>CAVUTW010000004.1:0-773459 GCA_963744535.1 uncultured Solirubrobacterales bacterium
CACGGCCGGGCGGAAGGCCGGCTGGTGCGGCGGGTCAGGTCGAGTGGCGTTCCTCGAGCCAGTGGTCGAGGTCCTCGTTGCTCATCAGCTCGAGGCGCAGGCTCGTAGGTTTGGCTGGGTGCGGGAGCCGTATCGCGATTCGCCATAGTGCATCGGTGGCCATCTCGTGCTCCTTTCCTTACGCGCCCGGATCGAGGCGATCGAGGCTGCCTTTGAGAGCTACCCGATCGTGCCGGCGCGAACCATGTAGAGCCGGGGCGGCCCGCTGCTGTGGTGGTTGTATCGTAGAGCACCGGGTATGGCCGGGATGATGCTTGGAGGGGTGAGATCGCACGCTTGAGGCGTAGTAACTGTGCGGCGCCGGGCATTGTGCGCCGGGCACGCGGCCGTGGCTTCGAGTACCTCGACCCCGACGGGGGGCGCGTCGATGACCCCGAGGTGCTGGAGCGGATCGCGGAGCTCGTGATCCCGCCTGCGTGGCGGGAGGTGTGGGTGTGCATGGACCCGCTTGGGCACCTGCAAGCCACTGGGGTCGACGCCGCTGGCCGCAAGCAGTACCTCTACCACGAGCGTTGGCGGGCTCACCGCGACCGCCGGAAGTTCGACTCGATGATCGCCTTCGGTGCGGCGCTGCCACGGCTGCGTCGTCGTGTGGCTCGCGACCTGCAGCTCCCGAGCGGCGAGCGGCGGGTCGAGGTGGGGCAGTTGACCGAGCGGCGGGTGCTCGCGTTGGCGGTGCGGCTGCTTGATCTGGGGTTCTTTCGTATCGGCTCGGAGGACTACGCGGAGCGCAACGAGTCCTATGGGTTGACGACGATGCTGCGCGAGCATGTGACCGTCGAGGAGCGTGAGGTGATCTTCGACTTCCCCGCGAAGTCTGGGCAGCGGCGGGTGCAGGCGATCGCCGACCCCGAGGCGCTGGTGATGGTCGGGGCCTTGAAGCGGCGGCGCACCGGCTCGCAGTTGCTGGCCTACCGCGCGAGCAACGGCTGGAGGGACCTGACCGCCGAGGAGGTGAACGCCTACCTGAAGCAGTGCTTGGGTGGGGAGTTCACCGCCAAGGACTTTCGTACTTGGAACGCGACGGTGCTCGCCGCGGTCGCGCTGGCAGGCGCAGAGGAGGTGAAAGGAAAAGCCGCGCGTGAGCGGGAGGTCAAACAGGCAATCAAGACGGTTGCGGCGTATTTGGGTAATACGCCCGCGGTGTGTCGTGCGTCATATGTGGACCCGAGGGTGATCGACCGTTTTCAGGCCGGGGTGACGATCGCTGCGGCAATCGGTCGCGCTGGCCCGGATCTTGGCAAAGCGAGAGTCCGTGCTCGCGTCGAGAAGGCGGTACTGGAGTTGCTCGCGGATGCCAGCGACCGTGCCTGAACCGTTCGCGTGCGCCAGTGAGCGAGATGCTCACGATCTGGATGGCTTGCTCCGCAGGACTGTCTGCTCGAGTGAGGAGCGCAGCTCAGCAACCGACTCGTAGACATCGATGGCGCCTGCTTCGCACAACTCTTCTTTTGAGAAGCCGCCGGTCATCACCGAGAGCGTTTGCACGCCGGCGCGCTGGGCTGCTTGGACGTCCCAGGGTGTGTCGCCGATCATCACCGCCTGCTCTGGTTGCGCGTCCGCGCATTCCAGGGCAGCGTTCACGAGGTCGGGCTGGGGCTTGGTCGCTTGCACGTCGCTGGCGCTCGTCCATCCGTGGGCGAGCTGGCGCGCGCCGAGCAGGTCGATGTAGTGCTCGATCTCGGGCTTCTTGGCGGAGCTTGCGAGGATGACCGTGTGGCCGCGGTCGCGTAGGTCGCTGAGTAGCTCGCTGGCTTGGTTGACGGCTTCGACTTCGCCGATCATTTCGCTGTAGCGCTCGCTCTCGCGTGAGCGGATCTGATCGCCGAGCCTGTGCTCCACGTCAGCGTCGGTGAGCTTCTCGACTAGTGGGGTGTCAGGCAACGTTTGCCGTGTTGATGAGTCGTTTTAGCCGGGGGTTGTCGGTGTTGCGGTTGCGCCAGTGGATGTATCGGCGAATGAGGCGGGCTTGGGTGGAGTGGTCGGGGTGGTCGGTGCCGGCGAGCGTGAAGTACCGCAGCGCGCGGAACTGCGCCTCGATCCTGTTCAGCCAGGAGGCGTAGTGCGGGGTGTACGCCAGCTCGATGTTGTTCAGCGCGGCCCATGCGCGCATCTTCTTGCCGTGGTGGGGGCTGAAGTTGTCGAGGATGAAGTGCAGGCGCGTCTCGGCCGGGTAGAGCGAGCGGATGTAGCGGCAGAACTCCAGAAAGTGCGCGCGGTCCTTGCGCTTCTTGATGTGCCCGTAGAGCCGGTCGGCACCGACGTCGTAGGCGGAGATCAGGTGCCTGACACCGTGCGGGCGGGTGTAGGTCGCGCGTATCCGCTTGGGCTTGGCGCGGGGCGCCCAGCCACGGCCGCCAGGCTGGGGCTGCAAATTTAGCGGCCCGAACTCATCGAGGCAGATCACGACCGCCTCGCTGGCCTCGGCCATCTCGTAGAGCTCGACGATCCGGTCGTGCTTGGCCTTGAAAGCTGGGTCAGTCGAGCGCTTCCACGTTCTCACGGCTTGAAAGCGGACGTTCTCCTCGCGAAGGAGCTGACGCAGCCCCTCGTGAGAGATGTCCGTGACCACCCCCTCGGCGACCAGATAATCCGCGAGCTTGGACAGGCTCCAAGTCGCAAACGGCTGGTCGAGGTCCTGGGGGTCGGCCAGCGCGATCCGCTTGATCTCTTGGCGCTTTGGCAGCGTGAACGTCTGCGGCCGCCCGCCGCGGTACCGCGGGTAGAGAGCATCGAACCCGTCGACGTTGAAGTTGTGGATCACATCCCGGACTGTGTCCGAGTCGGTGAACACGACCTCGCTGATCTTCGGCGGCGACATGCCCTGCGCGGAGAGCAGCACGATCTGTGCGCGGCGCCACGTCACAACCGATCCGGACGTGCGCCGCACGATCCGAAACAGCCGGTTGCCCTCCTCGTTGGTGATCTCCCGCAACTGCACCCTGGCGGCCATAGCCCCTCCCGGTCGAGTATCGATCTCGACCACAGGACTTCGCCACCAGCGCCATCACCCCTCGCTACCCAACCCGGCAAACGTTGCCGGGGAACCCACTAGCTGGCGTGGTTCTGCTGGTACTCGCCATCCTGCAAGCTCTCAGCGTGACGAAGCTCCGCATTGGCGCCTCGGGCGACGGAGGCATTGCTGCATCGGCCGAGAGGACTATCGGCTATACGAAGACCATGACCGTGAGCGAATCGTTGATCACGGGCTCGGCGCCGCCGAAGATTGGCTACCTGCCCCCGCGGGACGGCGTGATGCCGTCCAAGGACGGGGTGATGCCCGCCAGGCGCGTCGAGGACGCTATGCCTGGGTCGCCAGCTCGTCCGGCTGGCGGGGGAACTGCTCAGGACCGCCCGAAGAGTTCTGCAGGACCTTGACCTGCTCCGGGTTGATCAGGACGATCTCGCCGTTCTGGGCCTTGAACTCGGCCATATGGCGCTTCCCAAGAGCATCTTGGAGCAGATCGCGAACCTCCCCAAGCGACAAGTCTACCTGGATAACCTCCCCCCCTCCAAATCCGATGCTGGTCATCATGCTCTCCAGTTCAGTCTAAGTTTCGCGCGTATACCACATCCCAAGGCCGTTTTCAATAGTGCCTCAGAACCGTAGTATGGCAAAGTCCGGGCGGTTTCCGCGGCGCCCCACGCAGAAAGAACGCGAAATGGGCAAAAAAAGATTCCGAGCGTGTTTCCTACCCGGCGACCGCCAGCACACGACTCTCCAGGAGCCTGAAGGACAACTGCGTGATGAAAAACTGCGGAACCCCTGCTCGGCTGGGTACGGCGATCGCGTGCTCGGATCGGTCCGCAGGATCGAGCATGTACGAACCTCGCCTCGCGGCCCCTCGATTTCGCCGTCTGTGTGTCGGGTCATCGTCACCTCATTCGGTCGTCCACCGACGGTAATGGCGCCTCGACATCCCAACACGACCCGGCCCCCGCAGCAACCAGTGCAGGGGGAGGGCGTGGGAGGGGGCCAAGCCCCCTCCCACAGGGGGGGAGGCGAGGGAGGGGGGCCTGGCCCCCCTCCCTCAAAAAGAAAGGAAGATCAGGAAGAAAGCTCAGGAAAGAACAGCGAGGCCTCACGAGCAGCAGACTCCAAAGAATCCGACCCATGAACCATGTTGCGCCCAGTCTCAACCGCAAAGTCCCCCCGAATAGAGCCAGGCGCAGCCTCGAGAGGATTGGTAGCCCCAATCGCCTGCCGAGCAGCCCGAACCGCCTCGACCCCCTCGAGCACCATGGCCACCAGAGGCCCCGAGGTGATGAACTCCACAAGCTCCCCAAAGAAGGGCCGCTCGGCATGCTCGGCATAGTGCCGTTCAGCAAGCTCACGCTCAAGCGTCATATGCCGCAAAGCAACGAGGCGCAGTCCCTTTCGCTCGAAGCGAGCAATGATCTCGCCAGTAAGCGAGCGGGCAAAGGCATCCGGCTTCACAAGGATCAAGGTACGGTCCATGGGGTCCTTTTCGGTCGAGGATCGATCTCTAGAAAAACGCGGGAGATGCGTCGTAGCGCTAAATGAGGTCTTCGCTGGGCCCAGCCCCGGGCCGAGCGCGAGCAACAGGGGCCCGCCCGCCCGGGCCGGCACGGCCAGAGCCCCGCGAAGCAGGCTCGGGAGCAGCGACGGTGGGAAGCTCCTCAGAGGAGGTCATGGCCAGCTCCCCGCCCTCCGGAGGCGACTCGGCGGCCGCGGCCGCACGCCGGCGGGTGCGACGACGAGGCGAGGCCTCCGGTGGAACCTCCGTCTCGCAGTAAGGGCAGATGGTCCACGCGCGGTCGAGCGGCTTGGAGCAGCTGACGCAGCGCTCCTTGAGCTTGCGCAGGCAGCTGGGGCAGCGGATGAAGTCCCGCTCGACCGGGTAGTCGCAGTGCGGGCAGAGCGTGCGCTCGAGCCCGTTGAGCCGCGCTTCGGCCGCCTGGATCTCCAGTTCGCGCTCCTGCACGTCCTCCAGGTACTCCGGTGGGCGCAGGATGATGTACACGAGCGTGCCCACGAACGGGAACAGGGCGGCCGCGGTCGCACAGCCGATCAGCATCGGATCGGCGATCCGCCGCCGTGCGTCGGCGTAGGTCCAGTAGATCAGCGCGAGGTAGATGACCACCCCGACCACGATCAGGAGGTCAACCGCCGTGGTGAAGGCGTTGCTTTCGATTCCGAAGTATGCGAGCGGCAGCATCGATCCCTCAGTGCTCAGGAGTTTCCCGGCCGGGTCATGGGGGTGCCGAGTTTAGACATTCTCGCGGAAGTTTCGGCCATTTGCACGGCAAACGTCAACGCGGGCTCACAGAAGCACCCGGCCCACCACGTAACCCGCGGCGAAGAACAGCAGGATCACGAGCGCCACGATCAACGCCACGACGCCGACCATCGCGAGCACCGACGGGCCGTCGTCGTTCATGCCCGCCTCCTCGCCACGTCGCTTGTGGGCGCACTGCCACGGACCGTCTCGCCGTCGGCAAGCCACGCCAGCAGGTCGCCGACCAGGTAGACCGAGCCGGTCGCCAGCACCGCTGTGGCGGTGGGTTGCGTGCGAGCCCACGCCCGCGCCTGCTCGAACGCCCGCCGCGGGTGGGACTCGCAGGTTGCCTGCTCGAAGCCCTGCTGACGGGCCAGCGACTGCAGCGCCGCCGGCGAGAGGGCGCGCGCGCTGGGCGGGGCGGTGAACCACGCCCGCGCGCACAGCGGCAGCAGCGCCGCCAGCATGCTCGCGGCGTCCTTGTCCTCGAGCACGCCCATAACCAGCGCCAGCTGAGGATGAAATCCCCCCTCCATCACATCCGTCGGCCGACGCCCAGCCGGATCCGCAAGCTGCCGGCCCGCGACCGATTGGGGAGACACTCGCTCCGCTCGCATTCCCAAATCGGCTAGCGCCGGCAGCGACTCCACCAGAGCCCTCGCCGCATCGGGGTTGTGGGCCCCGTCGAGCACCGTCAGCGGGTTGTCGGCCACGATCTGCATGCGCCCGGGCACGTCCACCGCGAGCGCCGCCTCTCGTACGGCCTGCTCGCGTACGGCGATGCCGGCGTCCGCCAGATACGCCTCGGCCGCGACGCGCGCGAGGGCGAAGTTGCGCCGTTGGAAGGCGGGCACCGTGGACGGTGCGGGCGTGGCGCTCGAGGCGAGAGCTGTCGCGGAGACGGAGGCGGGGGGCCGGGCGGCAGGCTCCTCGGGCGAGACCCGCACGATCCGCGCACGCGCCTCGCCCGCGACCGTACGGGCGACGGCGAGCGCCTCGGGGTGCAGGTCGGCGCCGAGCGCCAGCGTTCCGCCCGGGCGCACCACCGCGAGCTTCTCCGTGGCGATGTCGCGCACCGTCGGACCCAGCCAACGGGTGTGCTCGAGACCGACGTTGGTGAGCACCGTTACGGGGGACTCCACCACCGCCGTGGCGTCGTAGCGGCCGCCGAGGCCGGCCTCTACCACCGCGACCTCGACCTCGCGCTCGGCGAGCACCCAGAAGGCGGCGGCGGTGAGCAGCTCGAACTGGGTGACGTGGTCGTCCTCGGCGAGCGTGCGGTTGACGCGCTCCGCCGCCCACGCCGCGCGCGCGACGGCGGCCGCGAAGGCGGAGCTCTCGAGGTCGCGCTCGGCAACCTGCACCCGTTCGGCGTAGGAGATCAGATGCGGGGATAAGTAGGCGCCGGTGCGCAGCCCGTGGCGCTCGAGGATCGCCGCGATCATCCGCGTGGTGGATGTCTTCCCGTTGGTGCCCACCACGTGCACCGAGCGAAAGCGTCGCTGCGGGGAGCCCAGCACGGTCATCATGCGCCGCATCCGGTCGAGGCCGAAGCGCATCCCGAACAGCTCCAGCGAGCGCAGGTGACGCTCGGCGCGCTCGCCGCTCCAGGACTCGCTCACAGCGCCTCCAGCTCACCGCGCAGGCGGGCCAGCTTGGCGCGCTCGCCCTCGACCACCTCCGCCGGGGCGCGCTGCACGAAGCCGGCGTTGGCGAGCTTGCTCTCGACGCGGGCGATCTCTTCCTCGAGCTTCGCCCGCGCGGCCGCGCGCCGTCGCTCGGTCGCGGCGAGATCCAGGCCCTCTGTGGAGAGCACCTCGACGGTGCCACACGGCACGGTGATCGACGCCACCGATGCGGCAGACGCATCAACGTCGAGCCGCAAACGTGCGAGGGTCGCAAGGATCCCTGCTGTGGACTCGTACCCGTTGGCCTCGATCCGAGCGTCGACGATCGCTCCCGGTGGGGCATTGACGCTGTTGCGCCAGCCGCGAATGAGCGTGACTGCCTCGATCGCGCGCTCCAGCTCGATCTCGGCGTCGCGGTCGATCAGGGAGGTATCGGCTCGCGGGTAGGGGCTGCCCGCGAGCAGCTCACCTGAATGATCGAGATACGACCACAGCTCCTCGGTGACGAACGGGATCACTGGGTGGGCAAGCGCCACTGTCTGGCGCAGGATGTGCAGCAGCGTGGCGACCAAATCGCGATCGGGCTCACCCTCGCTGGCCGAAACGGGGATGCTGGTCGATTCGGGGATGCGAGCGCAGCGAGTGTCTCCCGAATCGGTCGGAGGCGAGTGTCTCCCGGCTTCGGTAAGCCGCGGCTTGACGATCTCCAGGTACCAGTCGCACAGCTCGGCGTAGACGAAGTCGTACAGCCCCAGGGCGGCGTGGGAGAAGTCGTAGTCCTCGATCCGCGCGGCGGTGTCGGCGAGGATCTCCTGCAGGCGCGAGAGGATCCAGCGATCCTCGATCGTGGTGGGCCGCGGCGCCGGCTCGATCTCAGCGAGCTCCACCCCTGGCAACGCGGCGATCCGCAACAGCGCGAAGCGCGTGGCGTTGAACAGCTTGTTGGCGAGCGCCTGTCCCTGGCGGACCTTCTCGGCGGAGTAGCGCACGTCCTGCGAGGAGGACATCGCCAGCAGGCCGAAGCGCACGGCGTCGGCGCCGTGGCGGTCGATCTCGTCGAGCGGGTCGATGCCGGTGCCGAGCGACTTCGACATGCGCCGCCCTTCGGGCGCCTGGATCACGGAGTGGATGTACACGTCCGCGAACGGCACCTCCCCGGTGAAGCGCAACCCCATCATGATCATCCGCGCTACCCACAGGAAGAGGATGTCGCGCGCGGTGGAGAGCACCGCCGTGGGGTAGAAGGCGCGCAGCTGCGGGGTCTCCTCAGGCCACCCCAGCGTGGCGAACGGCCACAGCGCCGAGGAGAACCAGGTGTCGAGCACGTCCTCGTCCTGGCGCAGCTCCCCCCCACACGCTCCGCAGTGCTCGGGGGCATCGGCGGCGACGTGGATGTGACCGCAGGTGGCGCAGTAGTACACCGGCAGCCGGTGCCCCCACCACAGCTGCCGGGAGATGCACCACGGACGGATGTTCTCCATCCAGTCGAGGTACACGCGGCGGTGGTTGTCGGGGACAATCCGCACGCGGCTCTCGCGCACGGCGTCGATGGCGGGCGCGGCGAGCTCGTCCATGCGCATGAACCACTGCAGCGAGATCAGCGGCTCGATCCGCTGGCCGGAGCGGTGGGAGTAGGGCACTTCGTGCTCGTACTCCTCCTCCCCCACGATCCGCCCTTCCTCGCGCAGCGTTGCCACCACCGCCGCACGCGCCTCCATCACGGTGAGCCCGGCGAAGCGCTCGCCCGCCTCGGAGGTGAGGCGCCCGTCCTCGCCGATCACCGACACCTGGTCGAGCTCGTGGCGGCGGCCGATCTCGAAGTCGTTGGGGTCGTGCGCGGGGGTGACCTTCAGCTGGCCGGTGCCGAACTCCATCTTCACGTACTCGTCGGCGATGATCGGCAGGTGGCGCCCGACGAGCGGCAGGATCGCGAGGCGCCCCACGAGCTCGCGGTAGCGCTCGTCCTCGGGGTGCACCGCCACGGCGGTGTCGCCCAGCATCGTCTCCGGGCGCACGGTGGCGATCGTCACCGAACCCCCGCCCTCGAGGTCGTAGCGGATGGAGTACAGCGTGTCGCGCTCGCGGCGCTCCTCCACCTCGAGGTCGGAGATCGCCGAGTGGCTGCCGGGGTCCCAGTTGACGATGTAGCGGTCGCGGTAGATGAGCCCCTGCTCATAGAGCGCGACGAACACCGCCACCACCGCGCGGTGGTAGCCCTCGTCGAGCGTGAAGCGCTCTTCGGAATAGTCGCAGGAGGCGCCGAGGCGCTTGAACTGCTCGACGATCGTGTGCCCGTAGTGCTCGCGCCACTCCCACACGCGGCGCACGAACTCCTCGCGCCCGAGCTCCTGGCGGGTGAGGCCCTCGGCGCGCAGCGCCTTCTCGACCTGCGCCTGCGTGGCGATGCCGGCGTGGTCGGTGCCGAGGATCCACTTCGTGCGCCGGGTGGGCGGGCCACTCATCCGGTGGTAGCGGATCAGCACGTCCTGGATCGAGCCGTTGAGCGCATGGCCCATGTGCAGCGAGCCGGTGACGTTGGGCGGGGGGATCGCGATCGAGTAGTTCTCGGCGGCCTCGCCCTCGGGCGCGGGGTGAAACAGCCCGCTCTCAAGCCAGCGCGCACCGATCCGCGGCTCGGCCTCCGCAGGCTCGAAGCGGGTTCTGCTCTCCAGATCCTCCGAACGTTCGCTCATGGGAGGGTGAGTGTACGCGGGACAGTGCACGCACCTTGCAAGCGCTGTGCAGTTGGCGCATGCGCCAACTGGCGGGGCAGTGCATGCACTGCCCCGGGGTAGGTCGCATGCGACCTACCCCCACCGGCGCATGCGCCGGTGGGCTGGCCAGCACATGTGCTGGCCAGAACAGAAGCTCTCAGTTGGCGATCCCGCCAAGGTAGGCGTAGGGGTGCAGCAGCTGCCAGTACTCCAGGCCGTTGCCCTCCGCCGTGATCTCGCTGCCTGCCGGAGCCTCGGTGCGTAGGCGCGCTGCCAGCGCGGCCGCGTTGTCCTCGTCGTTGGCGCCAACCAGCAGGTGGCGCCAGAGCTGCTTGGTCGGGATCCCCTCGCTGCGCAGGCGCTCGGCGAAGGAGCGCGCGTCGTGGTGGGTGGGCAGCGTGATGCGCACCTCCCACTCGGCGTGGTGGGCCTGCAGCGACTCCTCGGTCTCGAGCTCCTCCAGGCGGCTGTGCTCAGCGGCGCGCTCGGTCTCCGTGGCAGGCAGCGGCGCCGAGGCGTCCTCCCAGCGCTCCTCCAGCGGGTGCCAGCGCATGATGCTTGCCTCGCCGGCGATCGAGTGCTGTGCCATCGCCCGCTCCACCACGTCGCGGGCGTGCGTCGCGGCGTCGGCGGAATCGGCATACAGGAAGACGTGGTCGCCCTCGTGTGTGATCGCCAGCCGCGGCAGTTCGTGGCGGGCGTCGTCGGCGACCTGGATGGCCTTCAGCGCCTCGAGCACTTTGCCGGGCACCCGCGTGCGGACCTGTACACGGAACTCGTCATGCATGGACGGTCAGCCCTCGCGCCCGCGCAAGCCAGGGTCCGATGGGCGTGGGGTGTGTGTTCAACTTTTCAAAGGCCGTATAACAATTGCTACCGGCCTCTGAATTTTTTATCACAACCCCCACGCGTCTGTACATACTATCGCAGGACGGAACTACGCCGACTCCTCGCGCAGACGCCGCGTGCGTGGTTTGACCTCGGCCGCAGGAGCCTCCTCCGGGGCGGCCTCGGTGACCAGTGTCGGAGGACGGCCCTGCTCCACGGTCTCGCGCGTGACAACGCACTTCTTGACGTCGCGGCGGGAGGGAAGCTCGAACTGGACCTCCAGCAGGATCTCCTCGATGATCGAGCGCAGACCGCGCGCGCCGGTGTTGCGCTCCAGCGCCCGCTCGGCCACCGCCTTCAGCGAGTCCTCGGCGAACACCAGCTCGATGTCATCGAAGGAGAAGAAGCGCTGGAACTGCTTCACCAGCGCGTTGCGCGGCTCGACGAGGATCGAGACGAGGTCCTCGCGCGAGAGCTGGTGCACGGCGCTCATCACCGGCAGGCGGCCGATGAACTCGGGGATCAGCCCGTACTCGATCAGATCCTCGGGCAGGCACTTCTCGAACACCTCACCGGTGTCGTGATCGGCGGGGGCGTCGATCACCGAGCCGAAGCCGACGCCCTTGTGGCCGATGCGCTTCTCGATCACTTTGTCGAGGTTGGCGAACGCCCCGCCGCACACGAACAGCACGTTGGTGGTGTCGATCGTGAGGAACTCCTGGTGGGGATGCTTGCGCCCACCCTGGGGCGGCACCGAGGCCTGCGTGCCCTCGAGGATCTTCAGCAGCGCCTGCTGCACACCCTCGCCGGAGACGTCGCGCGTGATCGAGGGGTTGTCGGCCTTGCGCGCGATCTTGTCGACCTCGTCGATGTAGATGATCCCGGTCTCGGCCTTCTTGACGTCGTAGTCGGCGGCCTGGATCAGCTTCAGCAGGATGTTCTCGACGTCCTCCCCGACATACCCGGCCTCGGTGAGCGCGGTGGCGTCGGCGATCGCGAACGGCACGTTGAGAATCCGCGCGAGCGTCTGCGCGAGCAGCGTCTTGCCGCACCCGGTGGGACCGAGCAGCAGGATGTTGGACTTCTGCAGCTCCACGTCGGAGTCGCCGGTCTGCATCATCTGCACGCGCTTGTAGTGGTTGTAGACCGCGACGGACAGCGTGCGCTTGGAGGTCTCCTGGCCGATCACGTACTCGTCGAGCACCTTGTAGATCTCCCGCGGGGTGGGGAGTTTCTCGAGATCGAACATCGGCGTGGGCGCGAGCTCCTCGTCGATGATCTCGTTGCAGAGGTCGATGCACTCGTCGCAGATGTACACGCCGGGGCCGGCGATCAGCTTCTTGACCTGCCGCTGGGACTTGCCGCAGAAGCTGCAGAGGAGTTGCTCGTTGGAATCGGTGGGGCGGGCCATTGCGATCTCTTCCCTGAGCCGTGTGCTCGAACCTAGTGCTCGGAGATAACGCGGTCGATGATCCCGTACTCACGAGCCTCATCGGAGCTCATGAAGTAGTCGCGCTCGGTGTCGTTGCTGACCTGCTCGAGCGCTTTGCCGGTGTGCTTGGCGATGATCTCATCGAGGCGGTGGCGCACGTCGATGATCTCTTTGGCGTGGATCTCGATGTCGGTGGCCTGGCCCTGGAAGCTGGAGGAGACCTGGTGGATCAGGATCTTCGCGTTGGGCAGCGCCATGCGCTTGCCGTGCGCGCCGCCCGCCAGCAGCAGCGCGCCCATCGACATCGCGATTCCCACGCAGATGGTCTGCACGTCGGGCTTGATGAACTGCATCGTGTCGTAGATCGCAAGCCCCGCGTAGACCGAGCCGCCGGGCGTGTTGATGTACACCGAGACGTCCTTCTCGGGGTCCTCGGACTCCAGGTGCAGCAGCTGGGCGACCACGAGGTTGGCGATCTGGTCGTCCACGGGGGTGCCGAGGAAGATGATCCGCTCGTTGAGCAGACGGCTGTAGATGTCGAAAGCGCGCTCCCCCCGGGAGGTCTGCTCGACGACCATTGGCACCAATGGGCTCATCGTTCTTGCCTGCGATCGCTTTGGGGGGTGGTCGGGAGGGGGGCCTGCCCCCCTCCCGTCAAAACTTGTGGGCTCATCGTCCTCGCTTCATTTCGCTTCGCCTACGGGATTCCTCCACCGGCAACGTCGATATCCACGGTACCCGCCTGCGCCGCTTGGATATCCTCCATCAAGGCTAGCGGGCCGGCGTGGCCGGGTGGCGGGGAAGGCTACCGATCCGGTGTCCACAGTCCTCCCACCTCCTGCCGTCCCTGCTCGCCGTGGGTGTGCTCCTGTGAGGCCTCCCCGACCTGTTCCTCGCGAACGCGCTCGGCGCGTTCCTTCTCGGGCGTCCACAGCTGCTCGCGCGCACGAGCCTGCTCGAGCGCGATCGGCACGGCGGTGGAGGCGATCAGGTCGATCGCGCCCCGTGCGGCGAGATCCTCGCGGATCTCCTCCACGCGCCCGGCGTCGCGCAGGCGCGCAAGCACCTGCTCGACGGGCAGCTGCTCGCGCTCGGCAGCGGGGCGCAGCGCCTCCAGCAGCTCCTCCTCGCCGGGCTCGATGTGCTCGGCCTCCACCACCGCGGTGAGCACCGCCTCGCGGCGCAGCGCGCGCTCGGCGGCGGGCGCGTTCTCGGCGAGGATCTCCTGCTCGTCGCGACCGGTGAGCTGCAGGTAGGCCTCGCGCGTGATCCCCCGGTGGGAGAGCGTGTGCAGAACGCGCTCCCACATCTCCCGCCCCCGCGCCTCAATCAGCGCTTCGGGCACCTGCACCTGCGCTCGATCGACCGCGGCGTCGAGCGCGGCGGTGCGGAACTCCTCCGCGATCCGTCGCTCCTCGGCCTCCAGCAGGCGCGCGCGGATGTCCTCGCGCAGATCCTCGAGCGTGTCGAAGCCGCTGTCGATCGCCAGGTCGTCGTCGACCTCGGGGAGCTGCCGTCGCTTGACCTCCTTGACCGTCACCTCGAAGGAAACGTCGCGGCCGGCGAGATCCTCGCGCTCGTAGTCGGCGGGGAAGGTGAGCTCCAGCGTGCGGCTCTCCCCTGCCGAGGCGCCCGTCAGCTCCCGCTCGAAGCCTTCGATCAGATTGCCCGACCCCAGCTCCACGAGCTGGTCGCGCCCCTCGCCGCCGGCGAACGGCTCATGCGCCCCTGACTCCCCCACCAGCGCACCGGTGTAGTCGATCACCACGAAGTCGCCCTCGGCGGCCGCCCGCGCAACGGTCTCCAGGCGCCCGAGGCGCTCGCGCAGCCCGTCGAGTTCGCGCTGGATCTGATCCTCCTGCACTGCGGGCTCGGCGCGGCCGACCTCCAGACCCCGGTACTCCCCGAGCGTGGCGCGGGGGAGCACGCCGATCTCGAAGGAGAACTCGAGGCTCTCCCCGCGTGGGGGCAACTCGCCGAGGTCCACGTCGGGGTCGCCGACGGGCACGATCCCGGTGTCATCCAGAGCATCCACGTACCAGGCGGAGAGCGTGTCGCGTACGGCTTCCTCGAGCACGGCCTCGCGCCCGACGCGCTGGATCACCAGCGGCGCGGGCACCTTGCCGCGGCGAAAGCCGGGGAGCTTCAGTTTGCCGCCCAGCTCACGTGCCTTGCCCTCCACACGCCGCTCGAGCTCCTCGGGCGGCACCTTGACCTGCACGCGCACGCGCGATTCGGGCAACTCGGTGACGGTCGTCGTAAGGGTGCTGGGCATGGGCGACGGCGTTCGGCCCCGGGGGCTCGCGGGCTGACGTGCCCGGCACGATACCGTGCCGCTCGATGAGAGCACTACGGCGAGCGGAGGGATGGTGGTGGACCGGGCCGGTCGGCCACCTGGTCGGCGTCGGCGCGGACTTCACGCAGGCGCTGGCGCACTATGCACGTGGGCGCTGGAGCGCTCGGCGGCGGGCTCGCTGAGAGCGGGCTCGGCGAGGGCGGGCTCGGCGAGGGCAGACCCGGCCACGGCAGGCCCGGCGAGGACAGATCCCGGGGCGAGCGGCTTGGCGAACGCGCCGGGCCAGGTGGCCGTGATCGGACGGGGGCGCCCGACGCCGTAACCCTGCGCGTAGTGCACGCCGTAGCTGTGCACCAGCTCGCGGGTGATGTCGTCGGTCACAAACTCAGCAACGGTTTCGGTGCCGAGGTCGCGTGCGACGCGCGCGATCGCCTTGACCATGATCTGGTCGCGCTCGCAGTGCGCCAACCCGCGGATGAACTCGCCGTCGATCTTGAGCGTGTCGAAGGGGATGTGTTTGAGGTAGAAGAACGATCCAAACCCCGCGCCGAAGTCGTCCAGCGCAAAGCCGCAGCCCAGCTCGCCGAGGCGCAACGCGAACTGCCGCGCAAGCGCGATGTCCTCGATCGCGGCGGTCTCGGTGATCTCGAAGATCAGACAGGTGGGGTCGATCTCAGCGAGCGCCAGCTCGCGCTCGATCACCGCGAGCAGCTCGGGGTCGGTGACGGAGGCCCCGGAGATGTTGACGTCCAGCTGCAGGCGCTGGCCGCGGCGCGCCTGGCGAGCGATCAGATCGATCGCGTGGCGGATCACCCAGGCGTCGATCGCCTGCACGAGGCCCGCCTGCTCGGCCGTGGGGAGGAAGGCCATCGGAGCGATGTGCTCGCCGTCCTCGGCCACCATCCGCAGCAGGATCTCGTGACGCGCCACGGCGCCGCTGCAGAGCTCCAGCAGCGGCTGCTCGTAGAGCACGAAGCGGTCGTGCTCGAGCGCGGCGTGGATGCGCTGCACCCAGTCCAGAGCATCGTCGTTGTGGCGTGGTAATGCCGACATGGCGCCTCGAGAGGCATCATCGGTTACGAGGGTCATTGACTTAAGCCGAGCGATTGGAGTTATTTACATCGCCCGCGCTTCGAATCGGCCACGCGGCACGAACGGCGCGAACGCACCGATGGACGCACCATTCGCCGGCGCACGCCAGTGGCCCTTCTCGCTGCAACCCGCCTTGCCGGCGTGGGCTGCAGAGAAGGGCCACCGGTGGTGCCAGCCGCAGCGCTGACCCGTCTTACCGGCGCCGTGCGCGGGAAGGGCCAGTCAGTGCTGCTGAGGCTAAAAGCGCTCTACGCGCTGAGCGTGGCGGCAACACCAAAGGAGAGCGCCACACCACGGGGCACGACCAGTACGGCACCGGCGTCGTCCTCGACGAGGCTGAGCGTGGCAGCGCTGAGCGCGACCTGGCCCTGGCCGGCCTCCGGCCGGGAGCCGAGCACCAGCAGGTCGGCGTCGTGGCCTCTGGCGGCGGGCGAGACGCTCGCCCCGAGAGCCTGGGCAAGCGCATTCGCAGTGGTCTGAGCGCTGGGATCAGTGGGATCCTCGGTGACGGCGATCCGCTGCACCGGCTCGCCCTCGGCGTCGGCGAGGCCGGCCGAGGCGATCGCGATCGCGAAGCGACCGCCGTCGAGCAGGCGCTGAGCGGAATTGCCGACGGTCACGTGCCGCGGAGCCGTATGGGAGTCCGAGCAGAACACGATCGCGTCGGCGCCCTCACGCTCAGCGAGCGCGCGCAGCCCCTCAGGGGTCGAGCGGTCGGCGACGACGTGGACCGCGGCAGGCGCCCCGAGCAGCTCGACGCCGCGCTGCAGCAGCGCCTCGGCCTCGCGCTCGGCGAGCACCTCGCGCTCGGGCTCGGGCTCCTGGGTGTGACGCACGTACGCGAGCGCCACCTCCGCGCCGGCGCGCGCGAACACGCGACCGAGGGCGATCGCGTCGTCCTCGTTGTTGGTGCCGTCGTAGGAAACGATGATCTTGGTGGCAGACATGGCCGTGGCTCCTGGTTCTAGTGGTGGTGGAAAAAAGTGGTGGTGGAAAAAAAGTTTTGGCAGAGGAATGGATCGGCTTCGACGAACCGTGGCCGGCACCCCGGCCTACTCGCGCTTTTCGATCTGTCGGCCCATTTCGCTTTCAGCGTGACACCTTCCTGCCATCATCACAAGTGATTCTTTTTATAAGTACGATAAGCTGTGCTTATGCTTAATGTCAGCCGTCTTCGCGTACTCAGTGAGGTTGCCCAGCGTGGCTCGTTCTCGGCCGCGGCGGAGTCGCTCTCCTACACCCAGTCGGCTATCTCGCAGCAGATCGCGGCACTCGAGGCCGAGACCGGGCTGACGCTGCTGGAACGCCTGCCCCGCGGGGTGCGCCTGACCGGCGCCGGGCGCACGCTGGTCGAGCACACCGATGGGATCCTCGCCCTCCTGGAGGCCGCCGAGGAGGAGCTGGCGGCGCTGGCGGGCCTGCGCGGAGGGCAACTGAGGATGGCGTCGTTCCCGACCGCGGGCGCCACGCTGATGCCGGTGGCGATCGCCGCGTTCCGCGGTGCCTACCCCGAGGTGGAGCTGACGCTAGCCGAGGGCGAGCCGCAGGAGATTGCCCCCCGGCTGCGCATCGGCGAGTTCGATCTCGCGCTGCTGTTTGAGTTCGAGGAGCGCCAGAGCGAGGGGCTCAAGCGAGTGGAGCTGCTGCGGGACCCGCTGTACCTCGCCCTCCCCCGCGGTCACCGGCTGGCCGGCAAGCGCTCGCTGCGCCTGGAGGAGCTGCGCGGCGAGGCATGGGTGCAGACCTCACAGGCGAGCCCGTGTGCGCGCCATGTGGTGCGCTGCTGCCACGCGGCCGGGTTCGAGCCCAACGTGGCGTTTGAGAGCGACGACTACCAGACCGTCCACGGGTTGGTGGCGGCCGGCGTCGGGGTGGCGCTGATCCCCGAGCTCGCGCTGGCGCACCCCCACCGCGAGGACATCGTGGTGCGGGCCCTCTCCCCCCACCCGCCGGTGCGCAGCGTGATCGCGGCGCTGCCCGGAAAGGTCGGCTCGAGTACCCGCCTGATCCCCGCCGCCTCGGCGATGCTGCGGATCCTCGAAGAGGCCGCCGCCGCGCGCGAGCGGCCGCTACAAGCCGAGCGCGCGGCGGCGTGAGGAGAGCCTGGAAGACTGGCCTACACCGCTCCTGACAGGCCGCTGGCGCTCACGGCAGCCGCCACGGTCCGACGTGGAAGTTGCCGAACGGCCCCCGCGGGAATGAGTGCCCACCCGCCCCCAGGCCGAGCACGTACTGCTGCAGCACCAGACCGCCGAGCACCTTGTAGCCGAGGTCGGTCGGGTGGATGTCCACGAGCGGCGTGCACATGTTGGTGAGCAGGCAGATCGTCGGCGCTTCGAGCGCCCCCGGCGGGTTGAAGAACGGCAGCGGGTCGGCAAAGCGGGCCCCCACCCCGGCTGCGATTTTCGCCTCGACTTCGTTGAGATCCGCGGTCAGCGCATTGCCGCCGGCGATCGTTTCCCCAAAGGGGTTGTAGAGGCCGAGCACAACGATCTGAGCGTGCGGCGCGGCGGCCCGCAGCTCGCCGAGGATCAGGCCGAGGTTGGCGCCGATCTTCGCGAACACCGCGGGCGCCCCGGCGGCGATGCAGGCCGCTTCCAGTTTGCACGTCGTCTCGATCAGCCCCAGCGCATCGTTGGCGCCGATGTCGATCGTGATCGGGTTGACGCGCCCCGGGTGCGCTTGCAGGTAGGCGAGCGCGTCGGCGAGCTGCGGGGAGTCGGGCCCGCCGACGTACGGGTGGTGCAGCGGGAAGCCCTCCGCCACGTATGGGCAGGGGCCTTTGATGAATGATTCGGTGGTCTCCCCCGGGCAGCCGTCGTTGACGATCCGCAGGCCGGGATCGAAGATTTTGAGCACGTCGGCGAAGTCGTTGACGTAGCCGGTTTCGAAGTCGGCGGGGTTCTCGTCAGGGTAGAGGCTGTCGAACTTCGCCTCCGAGTAGCCAAACGCCAGCGAATCCCCGAGCGCCAGGTAGGAGGTGGCCACCGGCGGCCTGAAGCCCGGCCGCGACGGGCCCCCCAGCCCCCGTGCCCCAGCGGAGCCGGCCGTGAGCGCGGCGACGACGAGCACCACGGAAAGGACGACCAGCAGCGTCGACCGGCGCCGGCCGAGTCGAAGGTGGGAACGGAACCTGACAGTAGCCATCGCGTGCCTCCTCGAGCGTGGTTTGGGTCCACCGCGAGCGGCACCGGGCAGTCGGTCCATCTCAGCTGCGGCCAACCGCCGCCCCGCCCGTTATGACAACTCAACGTAGCTCGCATGTCGCTTCTTGTCAAACGGGGAGCGCTGTCGGCGATCGGCTCCGAGCCTGGCTCCGCCGACTGCCGGCCTGAACGGCCGAGAGCCCTTGGATGCGGCCAAGCCCTTTAGCTGCGCCCGACCGCACAGAAGCTTTGACTCCGCAGGTCCTCCCAAGCATCGCGGGGGTTCAGACAGCGTGCTTCTCGTTCGCGATCCGCTTCGCGCCGCTCCAGCCACACCGCGTATGGGTCGGCGGGCACGGTACGCCTTGCGAGCACCTGCGCGTCATGGCGGCCAGCCGTCCGGTTCGAGTCGCCCCGAGCGGATAGTTCGATGGCCTGCGAGTGGACGATGTGATCGTCCGATGCACCGTGATGCAGTGAATTTCTGAGAGCTTGAAGCGGTCGCATTTCAACAGTCTCCTGACTCAGTCGTCGCTCGTTGGCGAGCGTGCGGTGGTAGATTCACATTTCGCGTCTACACACTTGCGGCGCATCTGGCGCGCCGTCGAAGGAAGCAAGAATGCTCCCTCTACCAAGCATTTGCAGAGGTGTTGGACAAACGACTTAGGGACCTCCCCAACAGCCATACGTGAATGTTGTCCGGAGGGTGCTCACCAGCTGCCCGAATCGGGCAATTTGTGCAACTCGGCTGTGGTGACCACCTCTTCTTGGGTTTTCAGCTTCGTGCCGAGGTCGCGATCCTTGCCGACCGACCTGTTGATGCCCGTAATATGAACGCTCTTGCCCTGTGCTGGCTCAGCCGGGCCGAGGTATGTGCCGATCAGGAGTGGGTGGACGCCTCTGCCTACGCCTTCACGCACGGTGTGCGCCGGACGCGCAGCACGCTGCGCGCCTGGCGGCAGGGGCGATGGAGGATCTTGCGCCGCTGGGCCGCCGGCGCCGCGGTCGCTGCGCTGGGGTTGCTGGCCGCAGTGCTGATCGTCTCCGCGCTTTCGAGCGCCAGCGCCGAAACGATCCCGGCCGAACCACCGTTCGCCATCGGCAACCTCGCGGACGTCCCGGGCATCCTCGGCCACAACCTGCTCGTGCTGGCCCTACACGCGATGGCGTGCGTGGCCGGCTTCATCGCCGGCAGCTCGCTGCCGCTCCAGGCCGAATCCCACGACGGCGTTTCGCGTTGGGTGCACGAACACGGAGGGCGAATCGCGATCGCGTTCGTCGTGTGCGCGACCACATTCTCCCTGTCCGCCCAGGCCTACCTGCTCGGCGACCGGCTCGCCGCCTTCTCGCACGAGCTCCACGTGCCCGCGGCACTGCTCCTGCTCGCTGTTCTGCCCCATGCCGTGCCCGAGCTGATGGCGCTGTTCCTCCCGCTCGCCGCATGGATCATGGCCAGCCGCCGCGGTGAGTGGGACCAGCTGCTCGCAGCGACGCTCGTGACGGTTGCCGTCGCGATACCCGTGCTGGTTGTTGCGGCGCTTGTGGAGGTCTACATCTCGCCCCACCTCTTCCACGCCTTGGTCGGTGCACGTCTCCTCGCCACGCCCTACTACGGGGAATGAACCACGTCGCCGCCCCGAGGCTGGGTGCACCCCGCGCCGGGTAGAGCGCACGCCAGAGCGTCGGTGAACCTCGCGTCTGCACGCCGTTCGCTTTGCGTGGTCTCTGCAGGAGCGTCTCGTAAACGCACGGCGGCGACACGGTAGACGCGCCGTCCACGTAACAGGAACACATCGGTCTGCCGTGCATCGTCGGGATTGACCCAAGTTAGGTCGCGGGCATGGGGCGGCGAGAACGCCGGCCACACGATGCCAGCGCGATGGCAGTGGGTGCTCGCTGCCTCCTCGAAGAACTCGTGCGCCTGGCGCGATTCCCTGAACATCAATGCGTCTGCTCCCACATTGTAATCACGCGTCCACCAGCGCATCTCATACCCCGCCGGCCACAGCCCATCTGCCAAACGCGACGAGCGCACCCGCAGCGGCAGGTCGTCTGACCACATGTCTTCAGGAGTCGGGATGCCCCCGGCATACCAGCGGCCATCAGAGGACTCGAACACCGCCAACACGCCGGCGCGCAGTGCGACCAGCTCGTCAAGGTCGGCGTCGGCGGGCGTGGGCAACCGATGGGCAACGCATCCCATCGAAGCTCCCAGCGCACTCCCAGCCCGTTCCTCCGCGCTTGCACCCCCATCAATCCCAACCGCACCCAGGAGGCTTGTCCTCGTGCCCAACAACAAGACGATCGCCGCACCCAGGCACACCAGCAGCACCGCAAGACGGACCCGCTGACTCGCCCACCACACCACCGGCGGCATCTCTTGATCATGCTCCACACCTCGGCATCGAGCAAAAGCCATCCCCGCTTGAGACCGCCTCGCGGCGTATTCCGGGACCCCCAGCGGATGACCAGCCCCAGCACTACACATGCCGCAAGAGTCGCCACGGTGCCAAAGATCGATCAGGTAACAAGCAGACGGCGACCCAATGAGCCGAGGTTAGACCCTGTGCCGAACTGGGTATGAGCCCTATAGGAGTATCGACGACAGGCTTTCCCAACGAGGGAGACCCATGTGTGTCTAGCGATTCCAGGTCAGATCGTAGATGTGGTGGACGAGGTGAATCGCCTGGCCGCGGTGGATGTCGCGGGCGTGCGCCGTACCGCCAACATCGGTCTGCTCGATGTCGATGGCGCGTCGGCCGTCCCCGGCGACTGGGTGCTGATCCATGTGGGCTTCGCGCTGTCGAAGATCGATCAGGAGGAGGCGCGCGCGACGCTCGCACTGCTCGAGGAGATGGGTGTCGAGTATGAGCGGGAGCTCGAGGAGCTGAAGGCGAGCGCGATCGAATGAACGGTGCTCACGAGCTGCGGCGCCCCCTGCCTCCGCCCACTGCCCGGTTCCTCACGTGAGTGGGCGACCGGCATGAGCGAGTGCGTCGCCGATCACGGGTGCATCACGTGCGGCGACGTGGCGACCCCGATGCGGGTCGTCGAGATCGATCGCGAGCGCGGACTCGCGCTGTGTGCAGCCGACGGCAACCTGTGTGCGGCCGACGGCGATGGGCGCGAAACGGTTGAGATCGCACTGGTCGCGCCCGTCGAAACGGGCGAATGGCTGCTCGTCCACGCCGGCACCGCCCTCTCGCGCGCCGCACGAGGGGACCTCGCGCCGGCCGCCGGAGAGGAGCGCACGACGTGAGGTTCGTCGACGAGTTCCGCAACGCCGAGCTCGGCCGGGCGCTCGCCGGGGAGATCCTCGCGATGGCCGACCCCGACCGCCACTACAAGATCATGGAGGTGTGCGGCGGGCACACCCACGCGATCTACAAGTACGGCGTCGACGACCTGCTGCCCGATAACGTGGAGCTCGTCCACGGGCCCGGCTGCCCCGTGTGCGTGATCCCGATGGGACGCGTCGACGACGGCATCGCCCTCGCCCGCGAGCCCGGCATGATCTTCACCTGCTTCGGCGACATGGTGCGCGTGCCCGGCTCCGCACAGAGCCTGCTCGACGCCAAGGCGCTGGGCGCCGACGTGCGCATCGTCTACTCGCCGCTTGACGCGCTGCGAATCGCCAAGCAGAACCCCGCGCGCGAGGTGGTGTTCTTCGCGATCGGCTTCGAGACGACCGCGCCCTCCACCGCGTTGACGCTGCGCCGCGCCAAGACGGAGGGCGTGCGCAACTTCTCCGTGATGTGCTCGCACGTCACGATCGTGCCGCCGCTGCGCGCGCTGCTGGAGTCGCCCGACCTGCGCCTCGACGGCTTCATCGGCCCCGGCCACGTTGCCACGATCGTCGGCGCGCGGCCGTTCCAGTTCCTGCCCGCGCAGTACGGCAAGCCCGTCGTGATCTCCGGCTTCGAGCCGCTCGACCTGTTGCAGTCGGTGCTGATGATCCTGCGCCAGCTCACCGATGGCCGCAGCGAGGTCGAGAACCAGTACGCCCGCGTCGTCCCCTGGGAGGGCAACCTGCGAGCACTGGAGATCATGAGCGAGGTATTCGCGTTGCGCCCGCACTTCGAGTGGCGCGGCCTGGGCTTCATCTCCCAGAGCGCACTGCGGCTGTCCGACGCCTACGCCGACTGGGACGCCGAGCTGCGCTTCTCCGTGCCCGGCGTCCGCGTCGCCGACCCCAAGGCCTGCCAGTGCGGCGAGGTGCTCAAGGGCGTGATCAAGCCGTGGGAGTGCAAGGTGTTCGGCACCGCCTGCACGCCCGAGCGGCCGATCGGAACGTGCATGGTGTCCCCGGAGGGCGCCTGCGCCGCCTACTACAACTACGGGCGCTTCGCCCGTGAGCGGGAGGTCGCATGATGGCCGAGCTGGTCTCCGACCGCGAGTCGAAGATTCTCGGCATCATCGAGACGGCGCGCGCCAAGCGGCCGAAGTTCCGCGACTCTCACATCACGATGTCACACGGGGCCGGAGGCAAGGCCACGACCTCCCTCATCGAGGGCCTGTTCGTGCCCGCGCTCGCCTCGCCCGCGCTCGAAGCGCTCGCCGACGCCGGCGCGCTCAACGTCGACGGGGTGGAGCTCGAGATGACGACCGATTCGTTCGTGGTGAAGCCGCTGCGCTTCCCCGGAGGATCGATCGGCGAGCTCGCCGTCAACGGGACCGTCAACGACCTCGCGATGGCGGGAGCCAGGCCGCTGGCGTTGACGCTGTCGTTGGTGCTCGAGGAGGGCCTGCCCGCGCAGGAGCTGCGCGCCGAGATCGAGGCGATCGCCGGCGCCGCGCGCGAGGCGCACGTCGAGATCGTCGCCGGCGACACGAAGGTCGTCGAACGCGGCCACGCCGACGGCATGTACGTCTGCACGACCGGGCTCGGGCGGCGCGACCCGCGCGCACGCCTGGCACCCAACCTGCTCGAGCCCGGGGACAGGATCCTCGTCTCCGGCTCGATCGGCGAGCACGGCACCGCGATCATGCTCGCCCGCGGCGAGCTCGGCCTCGACGCCGACATCCAATCCGACACCCGCCCGCTGTGGCGGGCCGTCGACGCACTGCTCGACGCCGTCGGCCCCGAGCTTCACTGCCTGCGCGACGCCACCCGCGGGGGCGTCGCCTCGGTGCTCAACGAGCTCGCGCGTGCCTCCGGCGTGGCGATCGTCGTGCGCGAGGCCGCCGTGCCCGTGCAGGCCGCCGTCGCGGGCGCCGCGGAGCTGCTCGGCATCGACCCCATGTACGTGGCCAACGAGGGCAAGTTCGTCGCGTTCGTGCGACCCGAGCACGCCGACACGGCACTCGCCGCTCTGCGCGCGCTGCCCGAGGGGGAGCTTGCCGCTGAGATCGGCGAGGTCAAGACCGAGCCGCCCGGGATGGTGCTCGTCGAGACGGCCTTCGGCGGCAGGCGCGTGATGGACCAGCTCGTCGGCGACCCGCTGCCGAGGATCTGCTGATGCACGAGCTCTCGATCGCGCAGGCCGTCGCCGAGGTCGCCACGCGTCACGCGGACGGGCGGCGGGTGAGCAAGGTCGAGATGCGGGTGGGCCACCTGCGCCAGGTCGTGCCCGACTCGCTCGTGTTCGCCTTCGGGCTGGTCACGCAGGGCACCTTGCTCGACGGGGCCGAGCTCGCGATCGAGCACGTCCCCGCATCCGGGCGCTGCCGCCAGTGCGGCGCGGAGAGCGTGATGGAGGACTTCCCGCTGTGCTGCGCGCGGTGCGGAGGGTGCGATGTGGAAGTGCTGGCGGGTGAGGAGCTCTCGGTCGATGTGCTGGAGCTCGAGGAGGAAATGCTGACGAACGAAAGGATCGGTCATGGCAGCCACGTTTGAAGCAAAGCCGTCTGGTGTCGAGGAGGTGCACATCCTGTGGATCTCCGAGGGCATGAGCTGCGACGGCGACTCGGTCTCGATCACCGCCGCCGGCCAGCCTTCGATCGAGGACGTGCTGCTCGGCGCGATCCCTGGGCTGCCCAAGGTTCACCTGCACAACAAAGTGCTCTCGCCGACGCTTGGCGGCGAGGAGTTCCTGCTGCCCTACCGTCAGGCCGTGCGCGACGAACTGGACGCGCCGTACGTGCTCGTGATCGAGGGCTCGATCCCCAACGAGAACATCAACGGCGAGGGCTACTGGACGTCCTTCGGCAACGACGAGGCAACCGGCGAGCCGCTGAACCTCAACTACTGGCTCGACCGGCTCGCACCCAAAGCGTGGGGGGTCGTCGCGATCGGCACCTGCGCCGCCTACGGTGGCATCCACGCGATGGCCGGCAACCCCACCGGCTGCATGGGCCTGGCCGACTACCTCGGCTGGGACTTCCGCTCCGCCGGCGGCCTGCCGATCGTCAACGTCCCCGGGTGCCCCGTACAGCCGGAGAACTTCATGGAGACGCTCGTCTGGCTGCTCTACCAGGCGGCGGGCCTCGCTCCGACGATCCCGCTGGACGACGCGTTGCGCCCGCAGTGGATCTTCGGCAAGACCGTGCACGAGGGCTGCGATCGCGCCGGCTACTACGAGCAGGGCGACTTCGCCAAGGACTACAACTCGCCCAAGTGCCAGGTGAAGATCGGCTGCTGGGGCCCGGTCGTCAACTGCAACGTGCCCAAGCGTGGATGGATGAACGGGGTCGGCGGCTGCCCGAACGTGGGCGGCATCTGCATCGGCTGCACGATGCCGGGCTTCCCCGACAGGTTCATGCCGTTTATGGACGCCCCTCCCGGGGGCGGCATCTCCTCGGGCGTGACCACGCTCTACGGACCCGTGATGCGCCGGCTGCGCTCGATCACGAACACGACCATGAACAGGGAGACCAAGTGGCGGCACAACCAACCCGAGCTCACCACCGGCTACCGCCCCCGGTGGGGCAACCAGTAAAGGAGGGTGACAGACATCATGGCCGCCACCAGAGAGACCGTCAAGCCCGAGTCCGGCAAGCTCGTGGACATGTCGTGGGACCCGATCACCCGTATCGTCGGGAACCTCGGGATCTACACGAAGATCGACTTCGAGAACCGCGAAGTCGCCACCTGCAAATCGACCTCCTCCATGTTCCGGGGCTACTCGGTGTTCATGAAGGGCAAGGACCCGCGCGACGCGCACTTCATCACCAGCCGCATCTGTGGCATCTGCGGCGACAACCACGCCGTCTGCTCCTGCTACGCGCAGCAGATGGCATACGGGGTGAAGCCGCCGCCGCTGGGTGAGTGGATCGTCAACCTCGGCGAGGCCGCCGAGTACATCTTCGACCACATCATCTTCCAGGACAACCTCGTGTTCGTGGACTTCTGCGAGCAGATGGTGCGCGCGACGAACCCGAAGGTGTGGGAGCAGGCCGAAAAAACCGAGGCGCCCGGAGCAAACATCCACGGTTACCGCACGATCGCCGACATCATGCGCTCCTACAACCCGTTCACCGGCGAGACCTACAAGCAGGCCCTGCACATGAGCCGCATCGGGCGGGAGATGATCTGCCTGATGGAGGGACGCCATGTGCACCCCTCGACGATCTACCCCGGCGGCGTGGGCACGGTCGCCACGCCCACCCTGTTCACCGACTACCTCTCGCGGCTGCTGCGCTGCTTTGACTTCATCAAGTCGGCCGTCGCGATGAACGACGACGTGTTCGACTTCTTCTACCAGGCACTGCCGGGCTATGAGGAGGTCGGGCGCCGGCGGATCCTGCTGGGCTGCTGGGGAGCATGGAACAACCCCGACTACGTCGACTACGACTACCGCCACATGGAGAGCTGGGGCAACGAGATGTTCGTCACCCCCGGCGTCGTCGTCGACGGCGAGCTCATCACCACGAACCTCGTCGACATCAACCTCGGCATCCGCATCCTGCTGGGCTCCTCCTACTACCAGGACTGGACCAACGAGGAGACCTTCGTGCAGCGCGACCCGCTCGGCAACCCCGTCGACAAGCGCCATCCGTGGAATCAGACGACGATCCCCAAGCCCCAGAAACGCGACCTCGAAGGCGGCAACTACTCATGGGTGATGAGTCCGCGCTGGTTGGACAAGCGCACCGGCGAGCACCTCGCGTTGGACACCGGCGGCGGCGCGCTCGCGCGGCTGTGGGCGACCGCGCTGGCCGACAAGGTCGACACGCCCTACGTCAAGGCGACGGGCAACAGCGTCCTGATCAACCTCCCCAAGACGCCCAACACGCCCGAGCAGACGCTCGAGTGGAAAGTGCCGCAGTGGTCCAACGCGATCGAGCGCGACCGCGCCCGCATCTACTTCGTCGCCTACTCGGCGGCGATGGCGATGCACTTCCTCGACCGCGCGATGACCGAGCTGCGCTCGGGGCGCACAAAGGTCTTCGAGGACTTCGACGTCCCCGAGGAGGCGATCGGCTGTGGCTTCCACGAGGCGGTGCGCGGCGTGCTCTCCCACCACCTCGTGATCCGCGAGGGCAAGATCGCCAACTACCACCCCTACCCGCCGACGCCCTGGAACGGCTCGCCGACCGATTCATACGGGACGCCGGGGCCCTACGAGGACGCGGTCACGGGCCAGCCGATCTTCGAGGAGGGCTCCCAGGAGAGCTTCCGCGGGATCGACATCATGCGCGCGGTCCGCTCGTTCGACCCGTGCCTGCCGTGCGGCGTGCACATGTACCTGGGCAAAGGCAGGACGCTCGAGCAGGTGCACTCCCCGATGTTCGGCGCACACGGCTAGGAGAGCGCGATGGACGACACCGCACAGCTCGATCGACTCCCCCGGGCGGACGACGGCGCCCGGGAGCAGATCGCGCGGGTCGAGGGATTGCTGGAGGCGCTCGAGCGCCTCCCCGACCCCGCCGCGCGCGGGTTGGCGACGGAGGTGCTGGGAGCGCTGCTCGAGCTCTACGGCGAGGGTCTCGGGCGGATCGTCGAGGTGCTCGCCGCGCACGACGGGGATGGTGTGCTCGCCGAACAGTTGACCGACGACGAGCTCGTGGCGCACCTGCTGCTGCTGCACGGCCTGCACCCGGTGCCCATCGCGGAGCGCGTGCGGGGCGCGCTCGCGAGTGTGCTGCCCTACCTCGAATCCCACGGTGGCGCCGTCGAGCTCGTCGCCGTCGAGGACGGCATCGCGCGCGTGCGGCTGCAGGGCAGCTGCTCGGGCTGCCCCTCCTCTGCCGTGACGCTGAAGCTCGCGGTCGAGGAGGCGATCTTCAAGGCTGCGCCCGACGTGAGCGAGGTGCGCGCCGAGGAGGACGCCCCCGCCGAGCCGGCCGGGCTCGCGCTGCCCACCCTGAAGGTCGCGCCCGGCCCCTGCCCCGCGCCGCACGCCGCGGGCGCCGCGGGACAGCTGCTGAGGATCGAGATCGGCTCGGCCCGGTGAGCACGCCGGCGCAGATCTCGCGTGCACCGCGGCTGGCGCGTCTGGCAAGCCGGCGCGGGGGTCCGGCGAGCGCGACGCAACCCGCGGGAGCCCCGGCCGAGCGTCGGTCGGCGGATGCCGAGGAGCGCTGCGAGCTCTGCGGCGCGCCGCTCGAGCGGGCACATCGCCACATGCTCGAGCTGAGCTCGCGCGAGCTCGCGTGCACGTGCCGGCCATGCTCGCTGCTGTTCGACCGCGACGGGGCCGGAGGCGGGCGCTACAAGCTGATCCCCGAGCGACGGCTGCGCCTGGAGGGCTTCGCGATGAGCGAGCAGGTTTGGGAGGAGCTGCGCATCCCCGTCGAGATGGCGTTCTTCTTTTACTCCAGCGAGGCCGGGCGGGTGCTCGCCTACTACCCCGGCCCGATGGGCCCCACCGAGTCCCAGCTCGCGCTGGACGCCTGGCGGGAGCTCGAGGTCGAGAACCCGCTGCTGGCAGAGCTCGAGACGGATGTGGAGGCGCTGCTCGTCAACCGCGTGGGCGGGGCGCGCCGGCAATGGCTGGTGCCGCTGGACGACTGCTACTCGCTTGTGGGGCTGATCCGTACGCGCTGGCGGGGATTCGGCGGCGGCAGCGAGGTGTGGCGAGAGATCGATGGCTTCTTCGAGGAGCTGAACCGTCGCGCACGCAGCGCGACAGGAAGGAGGAGATCGGCATGAGCAAGTTGAGCGTCGGCCCCGCTCAGGGCGGGATCGACCAACCTACGCACGTCAAGGGCATCGCCCAGGGCAACTCCTGCGGCAACTACGAGAAGATGAGGGGGCACAAGGCCGACGGCACCTCGGACAGGTGGCGCTCGACCGGCGTCGCGAGCACCGAACCGGTCGACCCCACGATGCCCAACCTGTCCCCGGCATAGGGCAGGAAGGTGTCCGCCATCCCCCAGCCGATCGGTGTGCCCGCGGATGCGGCGCCGGATCTGTCGTTCGCGGTCACGGGCGTCGAGGCCGAGCGCTACTCGGCCGTGCCAACGCTCAACTTCGCGCTGGCTGTGGCACGTGAGGGCGGCGGAGCGGTGCGCTCGGTGCTGCTCGACACGCAGATCCAGATCGCCGCGCGCCGACGCTCTTACGGACAAGCCGAGCAGGCGTGGCTCGTCGAGCTGTTCGGCACGCCAGAGCGCTGGGGCACGACGCTGCGGACGCTGCTCTGGACGCGCACGACGCTCGTCGTGGCGCCGTTCACCGACGCCACCGAGGTCGTGCTGCCGGTGGCCTGCTCGTATGACCTCGAGGTCAACGCCTCGAGCTACCTCTCGGCGCTGGAGCAGGGGGAGGTGCCGCTCGAATTCCTGTTCTCCGGCTCCGTCTTCTACGCGGGCGCGAACGGGATGCTGCAGACAGCGCGGATCTCCTGGGAGCGGGAGGCCGAGTACCGGCTGCCGGTAAGCGTCTGGCGTGAGGCGATGGACCGGCATTTCCCGCGGGCCGCCTGGCTGCGGGTGGATCGACCCACGTTCGACCGCCTGCGCGCGTACAAAGCCGCGCACGGCCTGCGGACGCTGGAGGACGCGGTCGAGCGTCTATTGGGGGCGCAGTAGGCATGGGCGCCGACAGACAGGCCGATGTCCTGCGACGGATCGCCGACGCGGTCCTCTACGAGGGCTACATGCTGTGGCCGTATCGCAAGTCGGCGCTGAAGAACCAGCAGCGCTTCACGTTCGGCGGCGTCTACCCGCCGCGGTGGGAGGACTGGTCCTCGATCCAGGCGCAGGTGCTGCTCGAGGGAGACGAGGACGTCCGGATCGAAGCGCGGGTGCGCTTTCTGCACGTGGTCAGGCGCCAGGTCATGCGCGTCGACCCGCGCACGGGTCATCAGGAGCCGGTCGAGGAGATGCTGTCCGACGGGGAGCGCTGGGTGTCCTGGGAGGAGGCGATCGAGCGGGAGCTGGCACCCGGCCCGATCAGGGTGCGGGCCGGCGAGCGTGTCCAGCAGATCTCCGGTGGCGCGATCCTGCGCTCGTGGCGTGCGCTCGAGGGAGAGCTGTCGCTCGCACGCGAGGAGCTGCGCCCGGGGCTCTGGCGCGTGACGGCGCGGCTGCTCAATACGACCTCGTGGCGCGGAGACGGGCGCGAGGACGCGCTGCGCCAGACGTTCTGCTCGGCGCACCTGGTACTGCGCGCGCACGGCGGCGCCTGGGTCTCATGCATCGACCCGCCCCCACAAATGCGTGCCGCGGCCGAGCTCTGCGAGAACGTCGGCGTGTGGCCGGTGCTCGTCGGGGAACCGCGCGAGCGCGGCACGATGCTCGCCTCGGCGATCATCCTCCCCGACCACCCGGAGATCGCGCCGGAGAGCCCGGGAGACCTGTTCGACTCGGGCGAGATCGACCAGATGCTCGTGCTGAACATCCTCTCGATGACCGATGAAGAGCGCCGGGACATGCGCGACAGCGATCCTCGTGCCCGCGAGATCCTCGAGCGCACTGAGGCGTTGAGCGAGGAGCAGATCATGCGCCTCAACGGAGCTGTGCGCGACCTCGGGATGGTGCGCCCGCGATGATCGAGGAGCGTCCCCCGTGGGAGGAGCTCGAGCGCCGCGGAACTGACTTCGTCGCGGTCGACGGCGTGGCGGTCCGCGCCGGCAGCGTGGTGCGCTTGGCGCCGCGCCAGACGGGAGGCGACATCTTCGAGGTGGCGCTCGACGGGCGCGTGGGCACCGTGCGGGAGGTACTCGAGGACTACGAGGGACGCATCCAGCTCGCGGTCACCGTCGAGGACGATCCCGGCGAGGACCTCGGCGCGATCCGCCGCCCCGGGCATCGCTTCTTCTTCGACCCCACGGAGGTGCAACCGCTCGACCCACGGGAGGCGCCGCGTGCGCCGCCGCGACGGCGCGTGCTGGTGGCGGGGATCGGCAACGTGTTCCTCGGCGACGACGGCTGGGGGGTGGCGCTCGCGGGGCGCCTGTCCGAGCGCGCGCCGGCACGCGGCGTCGACATCGTCGACTTCGGCATCCGCGGGATGGACCTCGCCTACGCGATGCAGGACGGCTACGACGCGGTCGTGTTCCTCGACGCGACGCCCCGCGGCGAGGCCCCGGGGACGTTGTATGTGATCGAGCCGGACCTTGACGACGTCGAGCTGACGGTGGACGCCCACGGCATGGACCCGGTGAAGGTGCTGGCGCTCGCGCGGACGCTCGGAGCGCAGTCGCTGCCACGCACGCTGGTCGTGGGCTGCGAGCCGCAGACACGGATGAGCGCGGAGGACGAGCGGATCCTCGCCGAGCTGACCGAGCCCGTGCGCGCGTCGCTCGATCGCGCGGTGGAGCTCGTGGAGAGCCTGCTCGCAGATCTGACAACCCCGAAGGAAAGAGAGGCATCGCCGTCATGAGCGACATCACGATCAACCGCTCGACGCAGGCGGGGCTGCTGCTGGCGCTGCTGGCCGCCGTGGGAGCGGTGGCGGCCAAGCAGCTGCCCGAGATTCAGCGCTACCTGAAAATCAGGTCGATGTAGCCATGCACCGGGTCAAAGTGAGAGTCGTCGAGGATGCGCTCGACGCCAACAACACGATCGCCAGGGCCAACCGCGAGGACTTCGACCGCGCGGGGGTCACGGTGGTGAACCTGATGAGCGCCCCCGGCGCGGGCAAGACGGCGCTGCTCGAGCGGGTGCTCGCCGACACCGGCGAGGTGCGCGTCGCCGTGCTCGAGGGCGACGTCGAGGGCTCGCTCGACGCCGAGCGGCTGGCCTCGCTGCACGTGCCGGTCGTACAACTGAACACCGCGGGCGGCTTCGGCGGCGAGTGCCACCTCGACGCCAACATGGTGCGCTCGGCGCTCGACTCGATCCCGCTCGAGGAGATCGATCTGCTGATCATCGAGAACGTCGGCAACCTCGTCTGTCCCGCCGAGTTCCGCGTCGGCGAGGATGTGCGGGCGATGGTGTGCTCGGTCGCCGAGGGCGAGGACAAGCCGCTGAAGTACCCGCTCATGTTCCGCGCGTGCGAGCTCGCGGTCGTCAACAAGATCGACCTGCTCGACCACGTCGACGCCGACCTCGACATCCTGCTCGCAAACCTCGAGAAGGTGCATCCCGGGATCGATCAGATCCTCACGAGCGCGCGAACCGGGGAGGGCGTGGACGCCTTCCGCGACTGGCTGCTCAGCCGCATACGCGCCCACGCCACGGTGTGACCGAGACGCTTGTCTTCGCCGCCGCTGCCGCGGAGCGCCGGCGGGCGGCGTGCGGGACGTTCTTCGACGCCGAGGCCGAGCGGATCGCGCGGCTGTGTCACCGAATGGCCGAGCGCTTCGCGCGCGGGGGCCGGCTGGTCGCGTTCGGCGCCGATCCGGTGGCGCGCTCGGACGCGCGCCACGTGGCGGTCGAGTTCGTGCATCCCGTGATCGTGGGCAAGCGCGCACTGCCCGCCCTCGCGCTGTGCCCCGAGGGGGGGCCGCTGGTGAGGCAGCTGGAGTTGCTCGTCGAGGCCGAGGACATCGCACTGGCCTTTGGGGATGACGCCGAAACGGCCGCTGCGCTGCGGATCGCGCGCGAGCGCGGCTGCCTGACGCTCGCGGCCTCGCGCGTGGGCGCCGAGTGGGAGCTCGTGCCCATATCGTCGGCCGCGCGGGAGGTTCCCTCCCCGGAAGCCAGCCCCCCGCCCCCGGTCGACGCCCCGCACGCCGTCAACGTCCCCCCCGCGGTGGATGTCCCGTTGGCGGCCGAGGACCCGTTCATCGCACAGGAGCTCGTCGAGACCCTCTATCACGTGCTGTGGGAGCTCGTGCACGTCTTCTTCGAGCACCGCGGCCTGCTCGCGGGACGGGCCGAACGCGCGGTGCACGACGCGGGCGCGTCCAGCTTTCTCTACCCGTTCCTGGGAGAGCGGGAGGATGACCTCGAGACGGTCGTGGCGGACGTGCGCGCGTCGGTGCTCGCGAAGGCCGCGGAGATCTCGGCGCTGCGCGCGCAGACGCTCGAAGAGGCGGAGGGGGAGCTGCGCTCCGCCGCGGCGGAGCTGCGCTCGCGGCTGGAGTGCGGCGGGCGCGTGCTCGCGGTGGGCAACGGCGGTTCGGCCACCGACGCCATGGACGCGGTCGCGGACCTGCGCTGGCCCCCGGCGGGGTGGCGGTCGTGGGCGGCGATCGACCTCACCGAAGACACGGGCATCCTCACCGCGATCGCCAACGACGTGGGCGTGGACTCGATCTTCTCGCGTCAGGTCATCGCCCATGGTCGCGCCGGGGATGCGCTGCTCGTGTTCTCCACCAGCGGCGGCTCGCGCAACGTGCTCGCTGCCCTGGCGCAGGCACGGCGGATCGGGATGCTGACGCTCGCGTTCGTCGGCTACGACGGCGGCCAGATCGCGGCTGAGCGTCTCGCCGACCACGCGATCGTCACCCGCTCGGAGCACATCCCGCGCATCCAGGAGGCACAGGCGAGCGCGTGGCACGTGCTGCGCGAGCTCTTGGAGAGCCCGAGGTGAGCGAGACGCCTGGAGCCCACGTCGAGCAGTCGCGTGTGCGCGCGCGAGCGCGGGTCGACGGAACGGTGCAGGGTGTCGGCTTTCGCCCATACGTCTATCGCCTGGCCGACGAGCTGCGGCTGGGAGGTTGGGTGCGCAACGACGAGCAGGGTGTCGAGCTCGAGGTCGAGGGGGCGCGCGAGGCCGTCGAGGCGTTCCTCGAGCGCCTACCCGCCGAAGCTCCCCCGATGGCGATCGTCGAGCGTGTCAGCGCCGAGCCGCGAGACACACACGAGGATGAGCACGGCTTCGTAATCGCGCCCAGCGCCAACGCGGGCGCCCGCGACGCGATGATCGCACCCGACACCGCCACGTGCGCGGACTGCCTCGCGGAGCTTCGCGACCCCGCCGACCGCCGCTACCGCTATCCGTTCGTCAACTGCACCAACTGCGGCCCGCGCTTCACGATCGTGCGCGGCGTCCCCTACGACCGGCGGCTGACGACGATGGCCGGCTTTCGGATGTGCGCGAAGTGCCTGGCCGAGTACGAGGATCCCGGCAACCGCCGCTTCCACGCCCAGCCGAACGCGTGCCCGGTGTGCGGACCGCGGGCGCGGTTGCTCGACGCCGGCGGGCGGGAGATCTCGGCGGAGGGCGGAGCGGACGTAAGCAGTGCCGGCGAAACCGCCGCCGGGGATGCCGTCGCTCGCGCAGCGCGGCTGCTCGCGGGGGGCGCAATCGTCGCCGTGAAGGGCCTTGGCGGCTACCACCTCGCGTGCAGAGCCGACGACGAGCAGGCGGTGAGCGCGCTGCGCGCGCGCAAGCATCGCGAGGAGCGGCCGTTCGCGCTGATGGTCGCCGACCTCGCGGTCGCGCGAAGGCTCGTGCACATCGACGAGTACGAGGCCGCGCTGCTGGAGGATCCGGCGCGACCGATCGTGCTCGCGGCGCGCCGCGCGGATGGGCCGGTCGCGGAGGGAGTCGCCCCGCGCGCGCCGGATCTCGGACTGATGCTCGCGTACACGCCGCTGCACCACCTGCTGCTCGACGATCTCGGCGGCTCGGTGGCGCTGGTGATGACGAGCGGCAACCTCTCAGACGAGCCGATCGCCTATCAGGACGCGGACGCACTCGAGCGCCTATCCGCGATCGCGGATGCGTTCCTCGTGCACAACCGCCCGATCCACACCCGTACCGACGACTCGGTCGCACGCGTGGTGCGCTGCGGGCGCCACCGGCAGGTGTTGCCCGTGCGGCGCTCGCGTGGCCTGGTCCCCGGTGCCCTGCGGCTGTCGCTGCGGGCGCACCGCCCGGTGCTTGCGTGCGGGGCGGAGCTGAAGAGCACGTTCTGCGTGGCGCGTGCACGCCACGCGTGGGTGAGCCACCACATCGGGGACCTACGCAACTGGGAGACCCTGCGCTCCTTCCGCGCGGGGGTCGCCCACTTCGAAGAGCTGTTCGCGGTGGCGCCGGAGATCGTCGCCCACGACCTGCACCCCGACTACCTCTCGAGCGCCTACGCTCTGGAAAGGGCTGGGGTGGAGCTCCTCGGCGTGCAGCACCACCACGCCCATCTGGCGGCGGTGCTGGCCGAGCACGGAGAGAGCGGCCCGGCGGTGGGCGCCATCTACGACGGCAGCGGCTATGGCAGCAATGCAACCGTGTGGGGTGGGGAGCTCCTCGTCGGTGGCCTCGAGAGCTTCGAGCGTGTTGGGCACCTACGCCCGGTGCGTCTGCCCGGCGCAGACCGGGCGGTCTGCGAGCCATGGCGGATGGCGTGCGCGTGGCTGGCGCAGGCGACAGGCGATCCCCGGCCAGCGATTCCGGTGGGCCTCCTCGACCGGGTGGACGCTGAGCGGTGGACGGCGGTGGCGAGCATCGCCGAGCAGGGAATGGCGGCACCGATCACGACCAGCATGGGGCGGCTGTGCGACGCTGTCGCCGCGATCTGCGGCGTGCGCTCCGAGGTGACCTATGAGGGCCAGGCGGCGATCGAGCTGGAGGCACTCGCGGACCCGAGCGAGCTGGGCACGTACGAGATTCCCTATACGGAGGGGCAGCTCGACCCGCGCCCAGCGATCCTCGCGCTGGTCGCGGACCTGGACGCGGGTGCGTCTGCGGCGATCGCCTCGGCACGCTTTCACCGCGGACTCGCAGCGGCGACCGTGCGTGCGTGCGTCGAACTCGCCGCGGAGGAAGAGCTCTCGCTCGCGGTGCTGGCCGGGGGGGTGTTCCAGAACCGACTGCTGCTGGAGAGCGTCTGCGCGGGCCTGCAAGGCGCCGGGCTCCGTGTGCTCACCCCTGAATGCCTACCGCCCAACGACGGGGCGATCTCCTATGGTCAGGCGGCGATCGCGGCCGCGGCCATGTGAGCTCAAAGGCTTGCGCGTGGCGTCTGCTGGCTGTCGCTCGTCCACCTCTCCTCGATGTGAGCGAAACGCCATACCGAAAGGGCAATCAGCCATGTCGCAAGGAACATGCCGAGGATTACGAACCCGAGGAAGTTGATGTTGATGGTCTCAAACCAGTTCCAGAACGGGCCGGAGAGGTTGAGCTCCGAGGCTGCCAGGCCGCCGACCTCGATAGTGCCGATCACAAGCGCGATCGCAACCGACAGGCCGGTGATCGTGAGGTTGTAGAAGACCTTGCGGACCGGCTTGGAGAACGCCCAACCGTAGGCGAAGTTCATGAACGACCCGTCGATCGTGTCCATCAGGCTCATTCCCGCGGCGAACAGGACGGGTAGGCAGAGGATCGCGTACCACGGCAGCCCAGCGGCGCCGGCGCTACCGGCGATTACGAGCAGCGCGACCTCGCTCGCTGTATCGAAACCGAGGCCGAACAGCGCGCCAACCGGGTACATCTGTTGCGGCTTGGCGACCGTCTTGACCAGACCGCCGAACAGGCGGTTCATGAACCCGCGCTTTTGCAGATGGTCCTCGAGTTGCTCCTCGTCGTACTGGCCGCTGCGCATCTCGCGAAAGACCTTGATGATCCCAACCAGGATGACGACGTTCAGCGCTGCGATGAGGTAGAGGAAGGCGCCGGAGATGCCGGTGCCAATGTAGTTGGTCACCTGGTGCAGGCTGGAGTTCTCGTGCTTGACCGGGCCCGAGAGCGACCTGACCCCGATCGCCAGCAGGAATGCGAGAACGAACACGATCGTCGAGTGCCCAAGCGAGAACCAGAAGCCAACGCTGAGAGGTCGCTTGCCTTCGGACATCAGCTTGCGCGTCGTGTTGTCGATTGCGGAGATGTGATCGGCGTCGAAAGCGTGGCGCAGACCGAGCGTATATGCAGTCACCCCAATTCCGATCGTGAAGACCCCAGCGCCGCCCAGCGAGTAGCGCTTCGGTGCGACGAGCGCGGTCAGCGCCAGAAATCCAACCGCGTGCAGCGCCGCTACGACGGCAATCATCATTAACAGCGTTCGCTTCTGCCCCCGATCCAGGGAGGCCCAGAAGCCGCGCAGGCCCGCCCGTCCGACACCGCCAGCCTCAGCCTGCAAGCTCCTGTCTCCTTCCCTTTTACAGCCGCACGGTGGAAAGGCCCTGTCTGTACAGGCTACCCGCGCGCCGCCAACGCAAACACGGCCGGCTACGGCGTGTCAGCCCGCGCCTTCGAAGCGCTGCCACGGGCAGCTCGTCGGGTGCAAAATCCTCGCCCTTCAGGAGTCCTGGACTAGGCCCGACGCCCGGCGCTTGACTCCAGTCTCAAGCCGTTCTGAGCCAGCAGGGGCACGCCACCGTCGATCACGTGGATGACATGCCTCGCACCGTGATGCGTAAGCAGGCTGGCGGCAGTCGCCGCGCGCACCCCTGCGGCACAGATCACGGCGATCGTGAGGGCGGGATCCAATCCCCGAGGGATCCCTGCGATGTCGTGCCACGGCGTGAACACCGACCCTGGCACATGGCCGGCATTCCACTCGCGCAGCTCCCGGACGTCGAGCAGCTGCAGCTCGGGCTCTTGCGCGAGTCGGTCGAGGAGGTCGGCGGCAGCCAACCGCTCGGTCTGAGTCACGGCGTGCCGTTCCTGGCGCCAGTTGGTCATACCTCCCGCCAACAGACCAGCGACGTTGCGGACCCCCACCGACAACGCCAGCTTGGCGGCCCGCCGCCCGTCGGCGTCGTCGCGCCCGATGAACACGATCTCCCGATCGTGGTCGGCCAGCCACGCGAGCTTGGAGCCAAACCCGGAGCTGAACGACGGCATGCAGATCGAGCCGTGGATGTGGACATCGTCGAACTGCAGGTCGGTGCGGACGTCCACCAGCAGTGCACCCTCGTCGCGCTTGAGCTGCACCTGGTGGGGGTAGAGCGCGGGCACCTCGACTCCGCTGGTGAGCAGTGGGCCGCGGTTGAGCGCCACGATCTTCTCGAAGTTGGGTGGCTGCGGACCCAGCTTGGCGAGGGCCTGCGCAACGAACTCCTCCTCCTCCGCGATCGCGAGCGTCGGGTTGTGGTGCCTCTCGTAGCCGACGGTCGAGCAGATCTTCATGTCCATGCCCGGCCCTCCGCACATCGAGCCCCCGAGGTGCGCAGGCCAGAGCTCGCAGTCGTCGGGGAGCGTGAGCAGCCGCTCGCGCACCGAGCGGAAGATCTGGCGAGCCCCCTCTGCCTGCTCGACGGCGAGGTCGGTGCGGGCGACGTCGCCCACGAACAGGCTGTCGCCGCTCAGCACCGCCCATGGATCGCCGCCACGGGTGGTGTCGATCAGCAGGAAGGCGGTGTGCTCCGGGCGGTGTCCGGGGGTGTGCAGGGCGCGCACCGTGAGCGACCCCAATTGCAGCTCCCACCCATCCTCGAAGGGCTCGTGCTCGTAAGCGGGGTCGGCCAGGCGGTGGACGTGGATGCGAGCCCCCGTGGCAGCCACCAGGCGCCCGTGCCCCGAGACGTGGTCGGCGTGGTTGTGGGTCTCGAGCACGTGCTCGATCGTGACCCCCCGGTAGCGGGCAAGCTCGAGGTACTCGTCGATCTCAAAGCGCGGATCGACGACGGCGGCGACCCCGGCCCGCTCGTCGCCAATCAGGTAGGAGGCGCAGCCGAGGTCGTCGTGGGTGATCTGCTTGAAGAGCATCGCCCACGGCCGGTGGCGCTCAGTGCGGCTGGGGCACGATGCGGATGTAGGGCTTGGGCGTCTTCCAGCCGTCGGGGTAGGCGGCTTTCGCCTCCTCGTCGGACACCGATCCCGAGATGATCACGTCCTCCCCCGGCTGCCAGTTGACTGGTGTCGCCACCTTGTGGGAGGCGGTCAGCTGCAGCGAGTCGATCACCCGCAGCACCTCGTCGAAGTTGCGGCCGGTGGTCATCGGGTAGATGAGGATCAGCTTGACCTTCTTGTCGGGGCCGATCACGAACACGTTGCGCACCGTCTGATTGTCGGCGGGCGTGCGCGCGAGCGGGTCGCCGGAGGTGCTCGCGGGGAGCATTCCGTAGAGCTTGGAGACGTTGAAGTCCGCGTCGCTGATGATCGGGTAGTTGGGGGCCGTGCCCTGGGTCTCCTCGATGTCGCGGGCCCACTCCCCGTGCCGGTCGAGCGGGTCAACCGAGAGACCGATGATCTTTACGCCACGGCTGTCGAACTCGGGCTTGGCGTTGGCCATGTAGCCGAGCTCCGTGGTGCACACAGGCGTGAAGTCCTTCGGGTGGGAGAACAACACCGCCCACGAGTCGCCGATCCAGTCATGGAATTTGATGCGGCCCTCGGTGGTGTCGGCCTCGAAATCTGGTGCTGTGTCGCCGAGCTGCAATGCCATGTTTGCTTCCTTTCAGTCCACACTGGTTGGTTTCGATTCGCGCCGTCGCCGCCATGCGCCTCAATCGCGGCGGCGCCAAGATGTCTGTCGCAACTCTACGAACGCCCTGCCAGAGTAGCCTGGCCACGTACGTTGGCGGTGGCCCGACCCTCCAATCCCTCCTATCCCTAATCCTCATTGATCCTATCGAGATCATGCATTTTATTCGGGTCGGGCCCAAACCCCAACGAACACAAACGACCGGCCCTCAGCCGATCGGGACGCAAAAGTCCGGGTAGTGGGTCAGTTTCGGTCGAGAGAGCTCGGTAGTGGGATCGGTTTGGGAGTAGAGAGGGCTGGTCGTGGATCCAGAGGGCTGGTCGTGGGATCGATTTGGGGGCAGAGAGGGCTGTATAGCTATCGCAATAGGGCGGGGTGTTGAATAAAAAAATCAAAAGCCGTGCGCAATTGCTATCGGCTTCTGAATTTTTATAGACAACCCCCGCGCTACCCATAAATACTATCGCTATACCTAAGCAGGTATTTCAGAGAGAACGCAAGACGGTCCGCGCTCACACTGACCCACTGCCAAAGGCAAAGGCCGACCTCAGCCGGCCGTCGACAAGACGCCCCGCGTCGTGCGCAGCACCGCGGCGACGACCACGGCGCGGGGGGTGTCCGGGTGCTCGAGCCACCAGAGCGCCAGGCCGGTGAGCGCGCTGCGGATGATCTCCCCCAGCGGCTCGAGCTCGGCCTCGGGAAGCTGTGGAGCGAACTCCCGCAGCAGCGCGACGTCGGCGGCTCGCTGCTGCCGTCGCAGCTCACGCTGGAGCGCCTCGATCTCCGGATCGCCGGTTGCGTCCCGAAACAGGTTCTTTGATGTGTGGGGGTGTTGCTCGACATGGGCAAACCACGCATCGATCATCGCGGGCAGTCGCTGGTCGGGGTCGCCCGGCTCGTTGAGGAAGGCATCCAGCGGCGCGGCGGCGAGCTCGTCCCGGCGGCGCGCGAGCAGCTTCATCTGCAGATCCTGCTTGGACTCGAAGTGGCGGTAGAGCATCGGCTTGCTCACGCCCGCCGCGGCAACGATGTCGGCGACGGTGGTGGTGCCGTAGCCGCGCTCGGCGAAGAGGCGTGCCGCGGCATCCTCGATCAGCGCACGTCGCTCGCGGGCGGGCAGCCGGTGCGAGGGGGAAGGAGAGGAACGATCGGGCGCACCAGAAGGACGGTGGCGCGAGGCCGAAGGACCGTCGGGAGAAGCGGCAGAACGGTCGAACGAGCCGCCGCGACGAGAAGTTACCATTGGGTGTACTATATGGTAACGTGTAGACCTCGTCCCCTCGTCCCCTCGTCCCCTCGTCCCCTCGTCCCCTCGTCCCCTCGTCCCCTCGTCCCCTCGTCCCCTCGTCCCCTCGTCCCCTCGTCCCCTCGTCCCCTCGTCCCCTCGTCCCCTCGTCCCCTCGTCCTTCCTTCCCCCTCCCCTGTCCCCCATCCCCGTGATTGCCTCCTTTCACATCGCCGACGTCGGCTCGCACTCCCTGGGCCTTCTGCGCGCGCGGCCTGCCACAGACAGGGTGCCGGGTCTGCGCTACGCCGAGATCGCGATCGCGGCTCCGCTGAGCGGTCGTCTGTTGCCAGCCCCGCGACCCGGCCGCGTCGTGCTCATGGCCGCATGGGAGCACGATGAGGCGCTCGAGCAATTCCTCGCCAACCATCCACTCGCGGCCCGGCTCGCGGGAGGCTGGCACGTGCGCCTGCAGCCCACTCGAGTGACGGGCGGATGGGCAAAGCTTCAAGGTCTTCCCAAGGAAGAGCAGCCCATGGACGACGAAGAGCCCGCGGCGGTGCTCACGCTCGGGCGCCTGCGGCTCACGCAAACGCTTCGCTTCCTGCGAGCCAGCGCAGCGGCCGAGGAGCTCGCGGTCGGCGATCCGGCGCTGCTCGCCTCCACCGGGTTCGCGCGGCCGCCAAGCCTGGTGGCAACCTTCTCGCTGTGGCGCAACACCGCCGCGATGCGCGCGTACGCGCGCGGCCACGCAGACCCTCGACACATCGAGGCCGTGCGGGCGCACAGCGCGCAACCGTTCCACCACGAGTCCGCCTTCATACGCTTCCGCCCCTACGCCGCGCAGGGCAGCTGGGATGGCCGCGACCCGTTGGCGAGCGCCCTTACCGTGAGTCCTTAGGTTGCGGTGTGGACGACGACATCGGCGATGTCGGGGACCCGTAGGCGCAACTCCTCCTCGAGCTCGCTGCCCAGCTGGTGGGCATCGACCAGGGAGGCCTCGGCGCCGACGCCAAGCGTGAGGAAGATGACACGTCCGGCCTCGGTGCGAAGCAGCTTCGCCCCGCGCGGCTCTCTGCCCGTTCGCTCAAGGACTATGCGCTTGATATCGCGTAGCGCGTCGAGGTCCACGCTCGTGGTGGCCGGACTGGCGCTCAGCGGGCGCTCCAGGGGCTCCAGATGTGTCTGTACGTCGCTGACGCCGGGGCGAGCGCGGATCGCCTGCTCGATGCGCTCAGCGACCGTGAGCGCCGCCTGCAGGGTGAGATCGGCGGGGAACTTCAGATGCAGGGAGACGCTGGCCGATCCCCCACTCTCGAAGATCATGATGTCGTGTACTTCCTTGACCAGCGGCTCGGCCAGCGTGATCGCGAGCACTCGGTCGCGGAGGTCCAGACCGCTGCGGCGAGGCTCGACGTGGACGACGACATCGCTGCCGGGCAGCTCGGTCTCGATCGCCGCCTCGATCAGGTTCGCGGCCTGGTGGCCCTCGACCACCGCCGCCCCGGGCGCGACGGCGGCGATGACGTCCGCGAAGTAGCGTCCGGCAGACTCGCGTAGGCGCAGCCGCACCAGTTCGATGTCGGGTTCCAGGCGCGCGAGCGCGCGCTCGGCTGCCTCTCTGGCCTCGGCCGGTGTGCGGTCCATCAGCACGTTTGCGTTATCCGCGATCAGCCGTGCCGCGGTGGCGAGAATGATCGCGGCGATGACGAGCGCGGCGCTCGCGTCGCCTTGAGCGAACCCGGCGCGCACGAGCAGCAAGCCGACCAGAACAGCCACCGAGCCAGCCATGTCCCCGGCGAAGTGCAACCCGTTTGCGCGCAGGGCGGGGCTTCCGTAGCGCCGTGCGGTGTGCAAGGAGATGACCGTGCGAGCGAGGTCCACCGCCAGCGCGATCGCGATGACCACGAACACATACCAATGGGTGTCAGGCGCGCCGCTGGGACCGATCAGGTGTCTGATCGCCTCGACCGCCACAACCAGCCCGCCTGCCAGCAGGATGCCGGCCTCGCCGAGCGCCCCGAGGTTCTCGGCGCGGCCGTGCCCATAGGGGTGCTCAGGGTCCGCGGGCTGGCTGCCCAGCCGCACCGCGAAGAACGTCAGGACCGCGGCAAGGACATCTCCGCTTGACTCGATCCCAGCCGAGATCAACGCCAGGCTGCCCGCTATCGAGCCCACGCCGAGCTTGAGGATCACCAACAGGCCAGCCGCGGCGATCGACACGAGCGTCGTCCGTCGCTGCACGACCACCTGCTCGCTGCCGGCGGGCTGCACCATCGGCAGAGCCTAAGTGGCTGAGGTCTCCGCCAGCATCGAGGCCGGCGACTGTTGCTCGACTCCTCGCGGCATGTAGGCGCTGGCGGCTCTGAGGAGGCCAGAGCGGACGGCCGCGCAAGCGCGGAAAAGATTGAAAGCTCGCCGGGAAGAAATTCCGTCGTGCCGGAGTCAATCGGGACAGCGTGCGATGCGGCTATGCACTGGCCGCCGCCCTGCAGCCGTCTTCCCCCGATCTCGAACAACAGGAGTGGTCGCCAGTGCCTAGATTCTCAATCCTTGCCCTCGTCGGCGCAGCACTCGTTGTCGCTGGCTGTGGCAGCTCCAACAGCGCCAGCACCTCGACACCCTTGGCCAGTACCAGCACCATCGCGAGCGCAACATCGACACCAACCGCCTACCTGGCGAACTTCGCCACCCCGAGCACGCTCGGTTCCACGGTCCCACCCAACGGTGACATCAACCCCTACGGCATTGTGCTCGTGCCAAGCAGCATCGGCAAGCTGCGCGCCGATGAACTGCTGGTCAGCAACTTCAACGCCAAGGAAAGCGCAAAGGAGAACGGTCAGGGCACCGGCACGACGATCGTGCAGGTCTCGCCCGCCGGGAAGGTCTCGCCGTTTGCGACGATCGATGCCAAGACGCTTCCCGGCCCCTGCCCAGGCGGCGTCGGGCTGACCACGGCGCTGAACATCCTGCCGGGCGGCTATGTGGTCGTGGGCAGTCTGCCAACGACCAACGGCAAGTCAGCGACCGCCAAGTACGGCTGCCTGATCGTGCTCGACAGCGAAGGTAAGGCGGTCGAGACGATCGCCAGCAACAACATCCAGGGACCCTGGGACTCGACCGCTAAGAGCGAAGGCTCCAAGACCACACTGTTCATCAGCAACGCACTCAACGGCGGTGCCACCAAGGGCATCCACACGATCGACAACTCGACCGTGCTGCGGATCGAACTGGAATCCGGCGAACACCAGACGCCGAAGGTGCTGAGCGAAACGGTGATCGCCAACGGCATCCCCTGGATCGATTCAGCGGAAGCGCTCGTGCTCGGCCCGACTGGACTCGCACTCGCCTCCAACGGGACGCTGTATGTGGCCTCTACCGAGGACAACAAGATCCTCGCAATCTCCGAAGCGACGACGCGCACTGCGCCCGCCGCGAAAGGCGGCACGGTCCTCACCGAAGGCGGCCACCTCGAGGAACCGCTCGGCATGGTGCTCGCACCGAACGGCAACATCATCACGAGCAACGGTGGCGACGGCAACATGGTCGAAACTACACCCGCCGGCCAGCAGGTCGCCGTGCAGACCGCCGACAAGAAGACTGGCGCGGGGTCGCTGTTCGGCCTGGTCATAGCCCCAGAAAACAAAGGCATCTACTTCGTCGACGACGGCGAAAACACGCTGAACCTGTTGCACTGAGAGGGCGTGCGGTTCGCCGAGAGCTCTGGGCGTTGCGGGGCGTCAGCGCAGGCAACGCCCATGGCTAAGACGCCGATCAATACCGACCACGGGGCTGGCCCGGCGCCTGAGCAGCACACTGGCGCCGGGCTTCAGCGCCAGAGCTACTTGACCGTGCCTCCGGAGGCGTTGATCGCGTACCACGTGCCGCCGAACGTTTTGGCGCCAACGTAGGCAGTTTCCGCTGGACCGCTATCGCCGCTGTAGGTGTAGAGCGGGTGACCGGCGTAGGTAACCTGATTGCCGCTGGTCGTGGACAGAAGCGAAGCCTTGACGCCCGGGCCGGCTGTCGGGCGACCGCTTGCCTTCAGCGACGGCCATACTGCTGAGCATCCCTTGATCGCCGCGCAGCTGTTCTTCTTGGCGTGGTCCCTCGTGAACTCGTACAGCGTGCGGCCCGAGCTGCTGACGAGGATGCTGCCGAGATTCGTATGACGTAGCTGCACTGTGGCAGCCCGGCTTGAGCGCGCGGCCGGGAGGCTCCTCTGCGCGCTCGCGACCGTCGCGGCGCTCGCCGCGCTTGCCAAGGCGACGGACAAGAAAACATAAGCTCGCTTCATTATTCCTCCAAATGTCGGGTGCTCGGGCGCGTGACTGTCATCTCTACCTATAGACACCGCCACGCCGCGAACCTTCCCGAGCACGGGCGTGGTTTCGATCCTCCTCGCCACCGTCAAGCCGACGGTCGTGCACGCTCAGGAGACGGTCGCGTCGTGATCGCTCCAGCTCGCCAACCGTAGCAGCGTGGCGCTGGAGACGCCGCGGCCGGATACCACGCACAGGTGGCCCTCACGCAGCCATGTCACCACCGCAGCGCCGTTCTCGCTGAGCAGCCGCTAGGTGACGCCGCCGCGCCAGACGATCACGCCATCGACGCGCGCCCCGACGGGGAGAGCGCGGCGCGAATTGATTCTGGTGTAAGGCCACCAACGACTCGATCCGACGGTGCAGCGACTCCGGCGCTGGCACGTCGAAGGAGCGCAACAGCTCGGCGATGCGCCGTTGCTCGTCCTCGATATGGGACATCTCAGTCATGGTGCTCCTCCACTAGAGGAGACTCCGGTGGGCAGCCTCTCATTCCCGCGGCCTGTCTTGCGGGAAGGATCACGCTGGACCGGAGTCTTGGGTTGTTAGAGCGTGCATCGGCTGCTTTGGACGAGCACGAGACTGACTGGGTACTCGACTGGAGAGGTGGGCTGAGATTGTGAAGCTGCGTAAGCGTTATCTACCCATAGCAGCCGTGCTCGGAGCTGCTATTGCGATCGTGCCCGCGCTCGCTACCGGCTCGCCCGCACCATCCGCAGTGAAGCTCGAAGTCGCCCAGAACTGCTACCTCCCCAACTGGCCCTGCTGGAACCCCCAAGGGAACCCCGAAAGTAATGTCGCCGTGAGTGAAGTGGCGCCGTTCAAGATCGCCCAGGGCGGCACGATCTCCTTCGAAGACAACGACTCCAAAGCGCTCACCGACGTGGTCTGGAAGGGCGCCGCGCCGACCTGCACAGGAGTGGTGGAAGCACCGCCGACGAAAACCGACTGGAGCGGCACCTGCACTTTCGCTACCGCCGGTGAATACGAATTCGAAAGCACAGGCCTGTTCAACGACGGCAGCACCAACTACACCAAATACAAGGTGATCGTCGAAAAATCCGGGGGCGGCGGCACCACGTCCACCACAACGACAACGACCACCCCAACGACGACGACCCCCACCACGACTACGCCGACCACGACGATGCCGACGACAACCACACCGACCCCTACGACGACGCCGACGGCTACGCCCCCCACCCAGCCCTATGGCGGCGTTGCCTCCACGCCCACTACGTCCGGCTCGCTGGAAGTGCCTCCCCCGCCGGGCGGGGGCAATCCCGCGACACTCGCGCTTGCGAAAGCCCAGCATGGTGACGCCGTGCATGGGACGGTCCAGATCCCCGCCGCTGAGGGTGGGGCACGCCTGGAAATCGAACTGCTCGCCCAGGGCGCCTCGTTGGCCAAGGTCAAGCGAGGAGGCAGCGCCCGTGTCGGGCGGTTCGTCCGCTCCTCGGCGCCGGCCGGCACGGTGTCCTTCACGATCTCGCTCGACGCGCAGGCCAAGCGCGCGCTGCGCTATCATCACAAGCTGGCGCTGACCGTGAAGATCGTGCTCACGCCCAAGCACGGCGCGGCTATGACCCTCACGAGAAGCGTGGTCGTACGATGAGACCGCGCACGGTTTTGAGACCACGCATGCTTGAAGCAGGTGCGTGTCGGGCAGCTGATGCGCTCGTCGCCGAAGGCGGGTAGCGTGTCCTTCTCCGTGCCGCTGAGCGTCAAGGGCAAGGTCGCGCTGCGTCACCCGCGGCGTCGTCGTGCACGCCTGAGCCTGAATCCACCGATCGCGAGTCGCACCGCCACCGGACGACGCATCGCCAGGACCAATCGCCCTCGCTCCGAGGGTCGCCCTACGGATGCCCGTTGGTGGACGGGGCGGCCCAGACGAGCACGGGACCGCGCGCGCTGAGCTTGACATTCGAGCCGGGCGCCGGCGGCACCTCGCCCGCGGTGCGCACGGTCAGCTGCCGCTCGCCGTGCGCCTCGTCGATCTGCACGTGGAGCACGGCGTCGTGCCCGTGGTAGCCGCAGCGCACGATCTGCCCCACCAGACCCTCCTCGCCGTCGGCGGCGGTCATCTCGATCTGCTCGGGGCGGATCAGGACCCTCACCGGTGAGCCGCTCGGCAACGGCTTGTCGCGCCACTGAGCCGTGAGCTTGCCGAGTGGCGTGTCGACAAGCATGCCGTCGAGGACGCCGGCGATCACATTGGCTTCCCCGATGAAGCGTGCCAACTCGTCATCGACCGGCCACGTGTAGAGCTCCTGCGGTGGAGCACACTGGGCGATCTTGCCGTTGCGCAGGACAGCGACGAGGTCGGCGAGCGAGAGCGCCTCGTCCTGATCGTGGGTGACCAGCAACGTCGTAGCCGACGATTCGCGCAGGATTCTCCCGACGTCCTCGCGGACGCTCGAGCGCTGGTGGGCGTCCAGTGACGCGAATGGCTCGTCCAGCAGCACGATCTCCGGTTTGATGGCGAGCGCCCGGGCCAGCGCGACGCGCTGCTGCTGGCCGCCGGAGAGCTGGTGGGGGTAGCGGCGCGCCAGCTCGCCCAGCCCCACCATGTCCAGCAGATTGGCCACGCCTTGGCGTCGTGCCGCGCGGGAGAGTCCGAAGGCGACGTTCGCCTCGACGGTGAGATGGGGAAAGAGGCCCCCCTCCTGTGGCACGTAGCCGATCTTGCGATGCTCCGGGTGAACGTGTGTGCCCGCGGCGTCGATGACCTGCTCACCGATCCTGATGGTGCCGCAGTCGAGCGTCTCGAAGCCGGCCAGCAGCCGCAGCAGCGTGGTCTTGCCACTGCCGGACGGTCCGAGAATGGCTGTGAGGGAGCCGGCTGGCACGTCGAGATCCAGGTCGGCGAGGACAGAGTGGGTCCCGAAGCACTTGTACAGCTGGCTGATCTGCAGGCTGTTCACGTGGCGATGGGCGCCCTGGACGGGAGCCTGTCGAAGAAACGACCGAGCACATAGCTGGGCAGGGCGGCGATCGCGATGATCGTGAGCGCAAATGGGGCGGCTTGGCCGTAGGCGAGGTTCTGCTGGTAGGCCCAGAACTGGGTCGCGAGCGTCTGCACGCCGGTCGGGATCAGGATCAGCGTGGCGGTCAGCTCGGTCACCGCCGAGAGGAACACGAGGCAGAACGCAGCCGCGAGGCCCGGGGCGATCAGCGGCAGCGTCACTCGCCACAGCACTGCAAGACGGCGCTGCCCGAGTGAGCGGGCGACCTCTTCAAGGCCGGGCGGTGCTTGCATGACGGATGCGCGCACGCCGACCAGGGCGAGTGGGAAGAACAGGATCGCGTAGGCGAGGATCAGCAGCGGCGCGCTCTGGTAGAGAAACCCGTTGGCGTAGCGCTCGGTGAAGTAGGAGAACGCGAGCGCAATCACAAGGCCCGGCATCGCGAGCACCAAGTAGGTGCTGCGCTCCAGCAGCTGATACGGGCGTCCCCGGTGACGGACGGCAAGCAGCGCCACGGGCAGCGCCATGACGGTGGCCAGGGCGGCGGCTGCTGCGCTGTAGAGCGCGGTGTGCCACGCGGCGTCCACAAGTGAGACGCCGGTGAGATAGGCGTGTCCCGCCTTGAGGATCCAGTAGACGCTCGCACCGACCGGGACACCGAGCGCGAGGGCCACCAGCGACACGAAGCCGGCGAGCACCGGCATCCTCGCACGGCCCAATCGGTGGCGTGCTCCGACGCGCTGCGCGAGTGGCCCCGAGCGACTCACGCGACCACGACCCCTTGCCAGCCCCTCTCCAGAGAGGACGAGCAGGCTGAGCAGGACGAGTACGAGCGAGAGTGCCGAGGCGGTCGGTACGTTGAAGGAGACGTTGAACTCGGTGAAGATCTCGGTGGTGAAGGTCTGGTAGCCGAGGATCTCAAACGCCCCGTACTCGGCGAGCAGCACAAGCGTGACGAGCAGGCAGCCGCCGAGGATCGCAGTGCGGGCCTGTCCGAGGGTGATCCGCCAGAACGTGCTCAGGCGTCCGGCGCCGAGGCTGCGCGCGACCTCCTCCTGGCCGGGATCGGCGTTGCGGAAGCTCGCGGCGACCGGCAGGTACACCAGCGGATAGATCGCAAGGGTCATCACGAGCACCGCGCCGCGGAACCCCTGCACCCACGTGCTCAGCGATGCCCAGCCAAAGCTCACCACGAAGTCCGGGATCGCCAGTGGCACCACCACGAGCACAGCCCACACTCTGCGGCCCGGCAGGTCGGTCCGCTCGATGAACCACGCCGCCGCGATCCCGATCACCGCACACAGAACCGTCACCACCACGGTCAACCTCACGGTGTTCCACAACAGGGTCGCCGTCAACGACCGGAAGATCAGGCTCACGATCGTCGAGGTGCCCGCGCCGTGTGCCTCGATCAGCAGAAAGCACAGCGGTGCCACGAGTACGACGGCAACCGCCAAGCTGAGCGTGAGGAGCACCCAGGGCGGGGAAGCCCGGCGGGCCGCGACGACTCCGCCGTGGTGTGTCGCCGTCGGTGGGTCTTCATCGACGGCTGGCGCCGGCGCGACGCTCATCAGAAACGGCCCGGTTCGGCGTGGCGTCTCATAGAAGCCCTGCCTTGCGTAGCAGCGCGATCGCGGTCGACCCGTCTCCGAGCTCGGGAATCGTGATCGGGTTGGGCTGCAGCTGATCGAATGGGGTCTCCGGCGCGGCGGTGCTGACACTGGAGGCGATCGGGTACTCGAAGCTGATCGAATGCGCGATGATTTCCTGACCCTGCCTCGAGACGAGGAACGCGAGGAACTTCTGCGCGTCGGCCTTGTGCTTGGAGGACTTCAGAATCCCAGCGCTCGATATGTCAAGCACATAGCCGGGGTCTCGGGGCGCGAAGTAGGCGATCTTCGACGATACGTTCGACGCGCCGAGCTCCGCCCGCATCCGATACCAGTAATACTGGTTGACGACTCCGAACGCGACTGCGCCACGGTTGACCTCATCCGCGATCGTCTCGTTGTCTGGGTAGACATGGCTCCCCGCATTCGACCTGATCGCTTCCAGCCACTTCAGTGCAGCCGCTTCACCGTAGGTGTGAGCGTAGGATGTGACGATCGGTTGGAAATCGGTCTCCCCTGCCGCAAACGCCAGCTTGCCGCTGTACTTCGGATCGGCCAGTTCCGTGACGCTACTCGGCAGTTCGCTCGCGCCGATCATGCTCGGGTTGTAGATCAACACACTGACCCTTGCTGAGACGCCGAGCCAGTCGCCCTGCGGTGAGTTCCACTTACTCGGGGTGTGAGCCAGTGTCGATTGCTCGACCGGGGCGAGCAGGCCCTTGTCCTGCAGATACTCGAGCGCGGGCGAGTTCTCGGTATAGACGACGTCCGCTGGCGAGTTGGAGCCCTCGGTCACGATCTCATCCGCAAGGGTGTCCTCGTCGTCGTTGCGAACATTCACCTCAATCCCCGTCTGCTTTTCAAAGCTTTCAACCAACGACTCGGTCGTCTGCACGTGCTGGCCGTTGTACAAGGTGATCGACTGCCCCGATCCCGACGAGGATGAGCTGCCACAGCCGGCCAGCAGCCAGGCTGTGAGCGCGAGCACCATCGCGAGCGAAGCGATGCGACGTGTTCCAATCACGGATGTCTCAGCTCCTCGGTGGGGGTCACGATTCGATTCCCGGGCAGAGATGTTCGACCGTCTTGCTCGCCGTGCTGACGGCGCTCTTGGCTTGACTTGCACCGTGGGTGGAGGAGAAGGCCCGATACGCGGCGGCCAGTGTGTCGACCGCCCGATGCAGGGTCTCGTCAGCGGTGTGGATCTCGCGCAGCGGCAGGATCTGCGCCTGCGCATGGCCGACCGGGTCCGCTTCCGGGTCGGGACCGTCGCTGAGCGCCGCTTCAACCTCCTTGCAGGCCTGCTTTTGGACGTACGCGCTGGAGGGTGCGAGCTTGGAGGAGGATCCGCAGGCGACGAACAGTACGACGAGCATCATCGCCGTCGCGACAGCGACCAACCGTCGGCATTGCGCTGCGGTACGCAAGCTTGACCTCCTGGTAGAGAAATCCGACTGCACAACTCGGGTATGACGGCGCGGACAATACCATAACTTAGGTCACCCTAACTACGATGGGCGAAGGGGGTGCGGCACGCCGATGGGCTAAGGGGTGCGGCACGCCCTACCCGGCGTCAGATTCGACCAGCTGCCGATGAGCGCCGCACCTACCCGACCGACTACGGCCGCCAGCGCGAAACGATCGCAGGACGGCGACCTGCTCGACGCGATTGATCCTGGGCAGTTCGGGTAGGAGAACCCCAACGCCAGTTGACCTGAGCGCACCCGAGGAGGCAGCCGTGAGGATCGGCTCAGAGCCGATATCCGCGGCGAGGCAGCGGGTGCGGTCGGCCCTGCGCGCGACCTTGAAAGACCAGCAGTTGATCGGAGGTAAAAGCAATGCCGCCCCGGGGCGTGAGAAAAGGCAGCAAGCGCGAGCGTCAGTACGAGCACATCAAGGACAGCGAGCGTCAACAGGGCGCCTCGCTCAAACGCGCCGAGGAGATCGCGGCGCGCACCGTCAACAAGGAGCGCGCCCGCAGCGGCGAATCCAAAACCAGCTCTCGCACATCGACGAGCGACATTTCCTCCGGCCGGCGCGGTGGCCTTCGCTCCGGCAAACCGGGGCCACGCGGACGCACCCGCGAACAGCTCTACCAGGAGGCCCGCGGCCTCGGCGTCAAAGGCCGCTCCCGCATGAATAAGGCGCAGCTGCAACGAGCGGTCGAGAACAAGAAGCGCTGACCCGAGGCAGGTTTTCGATCCCACCGAACAGGTTTTCGATCCCACCGGGCGAGTAAGCCAAGCCCATGAACATCGGCAGCTCCATCTTCCTCATCGCGGCGGGCGCAATCCTGCGCTACGCGGTCAGGTCAACTCCGAGCTACCCCAGCCGGAGGAGCCAGAGCACGGAGCTGGACGGCTCGCTCCAACGCCCGGCAAGGTCATCACGACGAACTGAGACCGTCCCGCTGGAAGGGAATACGCCTGCGCGGAGTCTCTCCAAGTACAGGAGGCTCACGCGACAGGCGGTGCCCCGACTTATCCATAGGAGCGAACACATGCGCCATCTACTGAAGCTGTCCATACCGGCACTCGCCGCGTCCCTCCTGCTCGCCGCGTGCGGCAGCGGCTCGTCCAGCAGCACGACCAGCTCGACGGCCAGCACACAGCCCGCTGCGCAGACGAGCAGCAGCTCGTCAAGTGCTGTCGTCGTTAAGAGCGCCTCCAGTTCACTCGGCACGATCCTGGTGGACAGCCAGGGCATGACGCTGTACCACCTCAGCGGCGAGGTCAACGGCAAGTTCATCTGCACCAGTACGGCCTGCCTGGGCGTGTGGCACCCGCTGATCGCGTCCGCAGGCAGCGAACCGAGCGGGGAAGTGGGCTCGCTCGGGACAGTGAAGCGTCCCGAAGGGACAATGCAGGTCACCTACAAGGGCACGCCGCTCTACACGTTCACTGGAGACCGGCAGCCTGGTGAAACCAAGGGCCAGGGCATCAAAGACGTAGGCACCTGGAGCGCCGTCACGACCAGCTCCAGCAGCACCCCGTCGAGCACAAGCAGCTCAGCGGAACCGGAAAAGTCAAGCGGCGCTGGCTCAAGCGGTGAAGGCTCAAGCGGCGGCGGCTACAGCTACTGAGACCTCCCGCGGATGCGCGGCGCAGCGCTCGCGGGTATGACACCCCGCACCCACGCGCTGGCCGCCAGTTGTTTGTGCGCGGTCGCGCTCGGCGGATGCGGCAGCCAAACCGGGACCTCGGCCAGCACGCAACGTGCTGGGGGGGCAGCAATCGAGCGTTATATGGGTGAGGTCGAGCCGATCAGGCTCGCGGTGAACAAGCTCCTGGAAGGGGCCGACCCGATCCTCGAGGCATTCCACGATCGACGCATCACGCCCAGCGAGGCCGCCCGGCGCATGGGCCAGCTAGAGCGGCGGTTTGCGGCCTACGCGGTCGATATCGCGGCAGTCGATCCGCCCACCGCCCAGCTACGTACTCTCAACGGCCCTTACGCCAACACCTACGTGTACGAGGACGCCTACCTGAGCGCGCTCGTTGCCGGGCTCGCCGACGACCAACTCAGCAACCTGCCCAACACGCAGGCAGCCCAGCGCGCTGCGATCATCCGCTGGCGCATCGGCCTGACCGTCCTCGCCCGCGCCGCCGACGCGCCGCTACCGGCCGACCTCCAACAGGCAGGCCGCGGTGAGATCGCACCGTCTCCCAACGGCAACTAGACCTGACACAGACCCGCCGCGGGGTTTGAGCCCGCGCGGGCTATGGCTCGGGTTCAAGCGTCTGACCCGGCTCGGATGGCCCAGGAGCTTCCCGATCGTGCAATTTCCCAACGCGCCACTCATCATCGCGTTCCTCGCCGGTGTCGCGGCTGCGCGCACGCAGAGCCCAGGCCACGCCTATCTCGCCGCGATCTCCTTCCTGGCATTTGGGATATGGGCTTACGAGGAGCTCCTACACGGCGTCAACTGGTTTCGCCACCTGCTCGGCCTGGGATACGCGATCTTCACCGTTGTGCACCTCGCGCTCGCGCTAGGAAGCTAAACCGCACACCGAAGCTCGCGCATTCCCTGACGCCGGCCTGGCGGGTGATGGTGTGCAACCGCCTCGGGTCGCCGACGTGGCATGATGGCGACATGGAGCGTGTGCTTGGAATCGGTGGATACTTCATCCGTGCCGCCGACCCGGTGGCCCTGGGCGTGTGGTATCGCGATTGTCTAGGCCTTGAGACCGATGAGAACGGCCTGTGGCGTCAGGAAGCCGGGCCAACGGTGTTCGCGACGTTCGAGTCCGAGACCGACTACTTCGGGTCCCGTGCCCAGCAGGTGATGATCAACTTCCGGGTCCGCGACCTGGAGGCGCTGCTCGCACAACTGCGCGCCAAGGGAGCGGACGTGGCTGAAGAGACGCAGGACATGGAGGGTGTCGGTCGATTCGGCTGGGTCACCGATCCCGAGGGCAATCGGATCGAGCTGTGGCAGCCCGCCTGAGCGTGTCTTCATGCAGGCGGCGACGTGTGCTACCAGGCCGGTGGCCCATGCGCGCTCAGGAGGCGGTCGCGTCGTGATCGCTCCAGCCGGCCAGCCGTAGCAGCGTGGCGCCGGAGACATCGCGGCCTGATACCACGCACGGGTGGCCGTCACGCAGCCATGCCACGACCGCGGCGCCGTTCTCGGTGAGCAGCCGGTAGGACACGCCACCGCGCCGGGCGATCACGCCATCGTCGATCCCGCACTGCGACTGTAGCCGCCCGAGGGGTACGCACAGCAGACAGCAAACGCAGTGGGAAGGATCTCAGCGCGCGGGAGTCTTTAGGGGATGACGGCCGGGATGCCGCTGTGCTCCGCACGGCGCCCAGCGGTCGCCATATGGACATCCAGCACGAGAAAGGTGGGTTCACAATGAGGCCGCGCACGCTTTTGCTTTTCGCTCTCACTGCGTTGCTGGGAGCGGCGGTAGCCGTGCTGCCCGCGCTCGCTGCCAGTCCATCTGAAGCAAAGCTCGAAGTCAACGAAAACTGCGTCGAGCCTGATTGGCCGTGCTGGGCGACTTCGGGGTCGAGCCAGCCGGCCGCGAAGGTCACGATCGCAAGCGGCGGCTCGGTCACCTTTGCCGACAGCAAGACCGCTGCGAACATCGCCTGGACCGGCACCGCACCGACGTGCGAATCGGCCGTGCCCGTCGCACCGGCGTCGCCGAAGACAGGCTGGGAAGGAAAGTGTACGTTCGCAACGCCGGGCACCTACAAGTTCGAAAGTTCCACCCTTTGGCCTGAATACACCAAATACGAAGTCATTGTCGAAGGTTCGGCCACCGCGCCCTCCACCGGCACCACCGGCGAAGGCAGCTCAAAAGGCGGATCGCCCCCGGGCACCACCACATCGGGTCCCGCCCCAGCCGGCGAAAGCCCGACGGGATCGCCGCTATCCGGTGCTCCGAGAATCAGCTCAAGCCAAAGGGGTAGCGCCGTCAAGGGCTCTCTGGAGGTATCAAAGACCGGCGCCGGAGACCGCCTAGAGGTAGACCTCATCGCCACTACCGCGTCCCTGGCGAAGGCCGGGCACGCTACGCAGGTGGTCGGGCGATTCGTGAGCGCTTCTGTTAGCGCTGGTCAACGGTCCTTCTCTGTGAAGCTCAACACCAAGGCAAGGCGAGCGCTCACACGCCACCATCACTTGGCGTTGAAGGTGAAGATCACGCTCACCCCAGCGGGCGGGGAAGCGACGAGCGTCACCAGATCCGTGACCCTGCATGCGTGAGCGGCAACGCGGTCCTCGGTCATGGGCATCGGGCGGGATCGGCACCAGTCGGGGGCCTGTAAGAGGCAGATGCTCCGGCACCGGGATTGTGGGATGACGAGAGAAAGGCGGCTGAGACCGTGAGATCGCGCACGCTGTTGCTTTTTGCCTTTGTTGCTCTGCTGGGAGCGGCGACTGCCGTCCCCCCGGCGTTGGCCAACGCCTCGGAAGTAAAGCTCGAAGTCAACCAAAACTGCGTCGACCCCAACTGGCCGTGCTGGGCAACCCCCGGCTCGAGCTCGCCCGCGCTCGAGGTCAAAATCGCCGCCGGCGGCGAAGTCAAGTTTGCCGACCACGACGCGACCACCAAGGCGGCCGTTGTATGGATGGGCTCTCCGCCGGCCTGCATCGGCGTGCCTACAAGCGAAATGACCGACTGGGAAGGCGAGTGTGAATTCAACCAGCCCGGGGCGTACAAGTTCGTAAGCTCGACCCTCTTCAATAATGAGAACACCGGATACGGCGACGCCAACTACACCGAATACGAAGTCGTGGTTGAAGGCACGCCCACGGACGCAACGACTCCTGCGAGCGGCGAAACCCAGACGGAAGCGATGCTCAACGGCAGCATCAATCCCGAAGGAAACACCGTCGAATACCACTTCGAATATGAAGGTCCGGGTGTGACCGGTCAACAGTCAACCCCTACCGCTAGGCTGAGCGCGGCCGACTTCACGACCCACTCCGTGTCGGCCCAGGTGACGAGTCTGCAGCCGGGCATGACCTATCACTTCCTTCTGGTCGCAACCTATGGAGGGAAAGCCGTGGCGGGCGCCACGACACAGACGTTTACGACCCGTGCGGTAACTGCGCCGACCGCCACAACGCTCGCCGCCGAAGGGTTCAAAGAAACCGAAGCCACCCTCAAAGGCACGGTCGATCCCGGAGGCGAAGCGACTGAATACTTCTTCGAATACGGAACCGGCACCGGCTACGGTCAGACGACAGAAAAAGCGACCGCCTCGGCGAGCGGAGGCAATCAGGGTGTCTCTGCCACGCTCAAAGGCTTGACCCCCGGCACGGAATACCACTTCCGGCTCGTCGCGAAAAACAAACAGGGCCCTGCCGAAGGTCTGGACCACAGCTTCAAAACGATGTCTCCTCCGGCCAAAGAACCAACCAAAGAACCTCCCGCGAAAGAACCTTCACCAACGCCGATCCCTACCGTCGGCAATCCCACGGCCACAACCTCCAGCTCACCGCCTTCTGAGCAAGCAAAGACCGAACCTGCTTCCGGCCCGCTGTTTGGGTCGCTCAAGCTGGTATCCGCTCAGCACAGCGGAGTCGTGCATGGGTCTCTAGTCGTGTCCTCGGCCGGCTCTGGAGGCCAGCTTCAGATCGAGCTGCTCACCAAGGGCGCCGCTGCTCCTGCCGGCAAGTCTCTGCGTTCCTCGCTGCATGCGGGCAGACTCACATTCTCGCTGCCCATGAGCGCCAAGGGCAAGGCCGCGCTGCGCCATCACAGGCGCCTGACGTTGACGGTAAAGATCACGCTAACGCCCGTACATGGCGCTGCGGTGACGGTTACCCGCAGGATTGTCGTACACGCCTGAACCAGCCCAGCCCGACGCGCAGGGTCGCCGGCGCCATGTGTTTGTGACGTCGCGCCGCGCACGTTTAGTGGTGCGGGTGTCCGCGTACCGTGTGCCAGCTCTCGCGCGTGATGCGCAGAATCACGACGGTCATCCCGAGGCCGATGACAGGGTCGAGGATCGGAGCGCCAGCGACTATCGCGACGGCGCTGCCGATGACGGCCAGCGAGACATATGCGTCGACGCGCGCATGATCGCCGTCTGCGATCAGCGCGGGGCTTGCCAGCCGCCGCCCGGCGCGGCTGCGTACCAGCGCTGCGAGCCAGTTGCCAGCGAACCCGACGATCCCGGCGAGCGCGAGAGCGAGTAGGTGGCCGGGCGTGGACGGATGGATCAGGCGCAAGATCGACTCATAAGCGGCAACGCACGCCGAGATGAAGATCGTCGCCACGACCGCCAAGCCGGCTAGGCGCTCGCCACGCGGGGAGCGCAGCGCGAACGCGATCCCAAGCGGAATCGCGGTCAGTGCGTCCCCGCCGTTATGGATCAGGTCGGCCAGCAGCGCGAGACTTCCGCTGAGCGCGAACACAACCGCCTGGGCGGCGGCCGTTACGCCGAGGACGGTGAGCGCGAGCGCGACCGCCCGAACGCCCTCGCGCGAGCGCTTGATGCTCTCGTCGACCAGCCCGTGAGAGTGACCGTGCTCGTGCTCGCTGTGACCCTCGCGCGGGTGCTCATGGCTGTGATGAGAGTGATGTTCGTGAGGTCCAGCATGTGGGTGGGCGTGGCGCTGCTCGCCGTGACGGTGCAGATGGCCCTCTATGGGTTCATAGGTGGCCGAGGGCACGGTCAGGTCTCCTTCGAGTGCGCGTGCATCGGGACCATGAACGTCACAGCGCAGGCACCAAAGAGAGTAAGCACACCCAGAAGTCTGCCAGCGCGATCGTCCTGGGCTGGTCGTGAGCGTGCAGCGGATCCTATTTGCGACCTCGGCCGCTGGAGCAAATCATCCCTTTCTGGCCTGGACAGTAGCGCCGACCGCCGCCGAAGGGAGGCCCAGATCGGGGCGCACCGAAGGCTGCGCCACCAGTGCCGGCGTAGAGCAGGCGCTGCTTCTCGCCCTACGCAAACACCGCATGGGCGACGCGAGCCAGCAGGTCGGCTCTGATGTTCGGAAAGGCCGCCCGCCGCCACCGACGGCCGGTGGAGGATGGGTAAGGTTGCCGGTCCACCGCACAGACCGGTGCCTCGGCCTGGCCGGGCAGGCGCTTCTAGGCTGGGGCGACTTGCAGCGAGAGCTCGCGGCTGAGACTGATCTGCCCCGGTTTTCTTGGAGTCGGTGGTCTGGAGTCAGGCGGCGAGTGGGACCGCCGCTACGGACACCTACGCACGCTTGACACGCTCGACGTGGGGCTGCGGCTTGTCAAGGCAGAGCTGCCCTGATCCGGCGCGCAGGACGGTCGATCACTGGGACGATCTTGCCGCGGGCACGCCCACGCTTCCCAGCGGATCACTCGGCGTTGCGCACGAACCGGGCTCGGCTCTGCTGGCGCTCGTATCCCGTCGCCGCCCAGAAGCTCATCGCGTCGGGATCGTCGTCGGTGACTATCGCTGTGAGCCTGGCGGCGCCGCGTGCCAGTAGAAGGCGCTCACCCTCACGCAGTAAGGCGGTCGCTATCCCCCGTCGTCGCTGCTCGGGATGAACGGCAAGCCGGTAGAAGCTGCCGCGCCACCCATCCCACGAGGCGATCAACGACCCAACGATCTCACCGCCATCTGACTCCGCGACGAGCAGGGCCTCGGGATCAGCGCTGAGCAGGCCGAGCACGCCCTCGCGCGTGTCGGTCACAGTCTCAGCGCTCCCCGCCGCGTTCCACAACGCGAGCACTTGCTCGATGTCCCGGTCGGTCGCGCTGCGGAACACGAGACGAGTCACCACTCGCCCCTCAGACATGTGCCCGTGCGGTTGGTTCGCCCAGGGAACGGATCTGCCGGCCGTCGCTGTCGAAGTCCTCGGGCAAGAGCCAAGCCTGAATGCAGGCGCGGATTCCCGGCCACTTATCGTCGGTGATCGCGTACCAGGCGGTGTCGCGGTTGCGGCCCTTGACGATCTGATGCTTGCGGAACACGCCCTCGAACATGAACCCTGGGGTGATGCGCAAGTACGACGCCAAGCCGAGCGGGCGCTCGTCGGCGAGATGCACGAGCGCGAAAGTAGAGAGGATCGCTCGAGGTCTCCGCCCAGCTGAGCGTCTGGCGCAATTGCTCGGCGCTCTCATAATGACCGTCGGGCAGGTATGTCCATACAGTCGGATCGCCGTCGGTGGGTGCGAAACCGCATACAGCGGCCCCGCATCTCCCTCGGCGTCGATCGGGCGCAACAGGACGCGCGAGCCTCGCAACTCTGTGCGCTCGGGTGGCTGCGCCACGGTCCAATTCAGCGGCTCGCCGACAGGAAGATCGACCGGCATGGTCCGGATCGTATCTGCGGAACCAACGGCCCATCGGTCATCCCGGACTTCGGTCGGGTGGCTGCTTATTTCGAGGTCGTTGTTATCTCGGGTGAGTTCGGCGTCGGCAAGCCCGAGCCTTCGATCTTCGAGCACGCCCTCTCGCTGCTCGGATCTGACCGCGAACACACCGTCATGGTCGGAGACAGCCTCGCGCGAGATGTGGATGGCGCTATCGCCGCGGGACTGCGGGGGGTCTGGGTCAATCGCTCGGGTAGCCCACCTCCAGAGAATCGCCCCGGCCTGGTCGAAATTACGGCGGGCGTGCGCGTAGCGCTCGTGGAGCAGCGGCCGGATGCGGCTGCGTTCAAGCGGATCTGCAGTCACTTCACCCAGTCTTCCGCGGTGCCAACGCTCGAACGGCTGGGTCTGCTGGAAGCGATCGAAGAGGCCGGGGGACTGCGCGCCCACGCGCGCATCTGGACTCGCTGGGGCTGGATCGAACCATGCCCTGAGCGCGTCGCGCCCAGCGGCGTAAACCTGCGCCGCGAGCTGCTCGACCCGATGATCCGCCGTAAGGCGGCTGAGACCCCCGGGGTCCTTCAATCGTGGTCGGGAGATACGCGTGAGCGGAAACTACCGCGGCCCTTCCAGGTGGGCGCTCATGGCCGGCGCCGCCGCGGCGCTCGGCGAGCGTTCTCGATACCTTGAGCATATATGGATACTTCGGATATCGCAATGGACCACGAGGTCATCGTGATCGGTGCCGGCTTCTCGGGCATCGGGGCGGCGATCAAGCTCGACCAGGCCGGCTTCCGCGACTTCGTCGTGCTCGAGGCCGGGGACGGTGTCGGAGGTGCCTGGCACTGGAACACCTACCCGGGGATAGCGGTCGACATCCCGTCCTTCAGCTACCAGTTCTCCTTCGAGAAGCGCAGCGACTGGTCGCGCGTGTACGCGCCGGGGACGGAGCTCAAGGCCTACGCGGAGCACTGCGTGGACAAGTACGGGGTGCGCGATCGCATCCAGCTGAACACCAAGGTGGTCGGAGCGAGGTTCGACGAAGACGCCCACGCGTGGCACATCCAGACCGCGAACGGCGAGCAGATCACCGCGCGATACGTGGTCGGCGCGACAGGCGTATTCAGCCAGCCCAAACCGCCCGAGATCGAGGGCCTCGACTCCTTCGCTGGCACGACCATGCACACGGCGCGCTGGGATCACTCGGTCGACCTGCGCGGCAAGCGCGTCGGGGTGATCGGCACGGGTGCCTCGGCGATCCAGCTCATCCCCGCGGTCGCCCCTGAAGTCGAGCAGGTCACCGTCTTCCAGCGCACTCCCATTTGGTGCCTACCCAAGCTCGACGCCCCGATGAGCCCGCGCGTGCGCCGGGCACTGCGCTCGGTGCCCGGCGCCGAGCTCGCCACACGCTGGGCCAGTCAGGCCTTCGTGGAGGTCACCTTCGTGCTCGCCGCCCACTTCGCCGGCCAGTTCCCGAGCCTCACCGCCCGCGGCGAAGCCACCGCTCGCAAAATGCTCCGCGAGGTCAAGGATCCCGTCGTGCGCGAGAAGCTCACGCCTAAGTACTCCCTCGGGTGCAAGCGCCCGAGCTTCTCCAATGAGTACATCCCCGTCTTCAACCGGGAGAACGTGCTGCTCGAAACCACCTCCATTGAGGCAATCACCGAGACAGGCATTCGCACGAGCGACGGGGTCGAGCATCCTCTCGACGTGCTCGTCCTTGCAACCGGGTTCAAGGTGTTCGACTCCGGGAACCTGCCGGCATTCGAGATGCTGGGCGCGGGTGGTGTTGACCTCGAGGAGTGGTGGGATGACAACCGGCTGCAGGCTTATGAGGGCGTGAGCGTCCCCGGCTTTCCGAACTCCTTCTCGATCCTCGGTCCCTACGGGTTCAACGGCCAGTCCTACTTCGGTCTGATCGAGACCCAGATGCGCCACATCGTGCGCTGCCTGAAGCGGGCGCACAGCGAAGGCGCCACGCGCGTGGAGATCACGCCCGAGGCCAACCGTCGGTACTTCGAGTCGATGCTCGGGCGCCGCCACAACCAGGTCTTCTTCCGGGGCGCCTGCTCGAACGCAAACAGCTACTACTTCGACAAACGCGGCGACGCGCCGTTCCGGCCCAGCCTCTCGCTCGAGGCGGCCTGGCGCAGCGCCCGCTTCGACCTCGACGACTACGCGTTCTCACGATGACCCGTCTAACGCTTGCAGAGTCCCAGGCGCGTGCCGTCAAGCGCGACCTTCCCGGGTCGGGCTGGGTCGAGCTCTTGCGGGTGCTCGCAGGATCGATCGTCGCGGGTGCCCGATGAAGGCCGTTAACTGTAAAGAAGGCCAGTTGACGGTCGTCGATCTGCCGACGCCCGCCCCCGAAAGGGGGCAGGTATTGATCGATGTCCTTCGCTGTGGCATCTGCGGATCAGACCTTCATGCTCGCCATCACTGCAACGAGATGGCAGACGTGGCTCTGGAGACCGGCTATGCGGACTTCATGCGCTCCAACCAGGACGTCGTCATGGGGCACGAGTTCTGCGGTGAGATCGTCGAACATGGCCCCTCCTGTCGGCGGTCGGTGCCGACGGGGACGCCGGTGGTCTCGTTGCCTCTGCTGCGTGTCGGGAAGGACATCCACGCCACCGGCCTGTCGGTGGCGGCGCCCGGTGCCTATGCAGAGCGGATGCTCGTGCAGGAGTCTCTCACCGTTCCCGTACCCAATGGCCTCGCGCCCGGAGTCGCCGTGCTGACCGAGCCGATGGCTGTCGGCTGGCACGCTGTGCGCCGAGGTGAGGTCAAGAAGCGCACCGTCGCGGTCGTCATCGGCTGCGGGCCGATCGGCCTGTCGGTGATCTGCATGCTCAAGGCACACGGCGTGCGCACCGTCATCGCGAGCGACTTCTCCGCGGGGCGTCGCGCGTTGGCGAGGGCAAGCGGCGCTGACGTCGTCGTCGACCCAGCACACGAATCGCCCCACGCCTCAGCCGAGAAGCACGGGCACCTCACCGCGGTTCCCGCCGCCCTCGACCTCGCGGTTGACGGTCTGGGCAAAATGCAGCGGCTGCCGATTCCCTGGCATCACACCTGGCGCGCGGCCGAAGCGCTCGGCGTGGCCAAGCCCAAGAGCCCCGTGATCTTCGAATGCGTGGGCGTGCCCGGGGTGCTCGACCAGGTGATCGCGAGTGCGCCTCTGTTCTCCCGCGTGGTCGTCGTCGGCGTGTGTATGGGTACGGACAAGATCAGGCCGGCGATGGCGATCAACAAGGAAATCGACCTGCGTTTCGTCCTCGGTTACACCCCCGTCGAGTTCCGCGACACGCTTCACATGCTCGCCGAGGGAAAGGTGAACCCCGGGCCTCTTGTCACCGGCACCGTGGGACTCGACGGCGTCGACGGAGCCTTCGAGGCGCTCAGAGATCCCGAGACCCACGCAAAGATCCTGGTCGACCCGAAGAGCACCGCCGTCGCGCCTTAGCGCAATCACCACGCGCTAACCTAGGCAGCCGTCACGCCGCTAGCTCGACCACGCCGATGATGATGAGGTAGACGCCGAGGCCGCCGCTTGCGAGAACTAGCAGCCTGCGCCCGTGAGTGGTGAACCATGCGTTGACCCGCTCCAAGGCGCCCGCGGAGTATCTCGGAAAGGCGATCAACATCAGCATCGGCAACTCGATCAGCCAGAGCATGATCAGCAGCATCTGCGCGAGGTAGGCCAGCTCCTGGCCGGCCGAGACGTTCGTATCGGCGATGGCCCTCACCCCACCCGCGAAGATCGGCGAGGGAACCACGTACAGGACCACGCCGAGCACGACTACCAGCCAGCGGCTCTGAAGGTATCGATCGATTCGCGACGGGCCCGTATGTTGCGGCGATGTGCGTCGGGGAGCGTGTCGCAGGCGAGTCGCCACAAACAGCAACACCAAACCCCCGGCGACAAACAGCCCCGCGGTCGGAGTAATCACCTGCTTGCGCGTCGCGCCCAGTTCGTCGAACAGGAACAGCATGAGCGCTCCGGTTACGAGCACCGTGCAGTAGGCCGCGATCACGAACAGGGCCACACGAAGTCGCACCTCGACACCTCTGCCGAGCGCGATTACGGCCGCGAGCGCAGGCGGGTAGATCGACGCGGCAAGTGCGAACGAGACCGCTTCGTGGGGCATCTCAGCTTGGTCCTTGTGATGCCGGGCGGCGAGCAAGCATCGTAGCGCGTAGCGACATGACAGGCCGTCGATCGTTACCGGAGGCCAGAGTCTCCCACATCGGGGCCGAGAAGCGCCCGGGCGAGTCGCGATGCCCACCGCTGGCGAACGAGCTTCGCCCGCCCCGCCCTGGTCGAGCGTGCGCTGGATGATGCGATCGCGGTGGAGGATCATCCTTCCACCTTGCTTTCGTGGAGATGGATCACTACCCGCGGATCGCAGTCGATGAGCGCCTGCCCGCAGACACCAACCGGGTTCCCCTGTGCCACTGGCGACTTGGCAGTCGGGAGCGCCGCCCGGTGAGCGCGATCTTCGCTTTGTGCGCAGCGTTCTCAAACGCGCTGTACGTGGCGACGCAGCACATCGCGAGCACGAGGGGCCAGGTAGGCAAGGCGTCGGGCCTGCGACTCGTCGCCTATCTCATTCGCAGCCCGCTGTGGCTCTTCGGCTGGGCGGCCGCACTCGGGGCGTTCGTCTTTCAGGCTGTGGCTCTGAGGAACGGTCAGCTGTCGGTAGTGCAGGCGCTGCTCGTGACCGAGCTGGTCTTCGGTCTGCTGTTGCGGAAGGTTTGGATAGGCCAGTCGATTCGTTCCGCCGCGTGGGGTTCGGCTGCACTCACATGCGTTGGACTGGCTGCCTTCGTGGTCATCGACCAGCCACAGGGCGGCACTCCCACACCCACCGCTCACGCATGGACCGGTGCGCTCACAGCGTTCGGTGGCGCGGCGGTCCTCATGGCACTAGCGGCTCGCTGGGGGTCACCGAGACGTAGGGCCGCCCTCTACGCTGCGGCAGCCGCCATCGTGTGGGCGCTCGTGGCCACGTTCATCAAGACGGCCACCGAGACCCTGACCGAATCGGGCGTGCCCGCGTTGTTCACCGACTGGCAGGTCTACGCATTGGCCGCCGGTGGGGCCGCCGGCATCGTCCTGGTGCAGGCAGCCCTTCACGTCGGTCCCCTCAGCGTGTCCCAGCCACTGCTGGTGATAGTGGATCCCACGGTGAGCGTCATCCTCAGCGTTTGGCTCTTCCAGGAGCGCTACTCGCGCGGTCCGGCGGCGATCACCGGCAGCGTGCTCGCGTTCACCGTCATGTGTGTGGGGGTGGTGGCCCTTACGAGGACCGCACCGTCCACGATGCGAGCCGGACCGTCCCCGTGAAGTCCATCCGGCTAGGAGAGACCAGCGCCGTGGCGAAGATCGAGCGGTCTTTCGACGACAGGTCCGCCGCATGACACCACGTCCGGATCTTGAGAAGATGGGCTGATCGTGCAGGCGACCCCCGCGTCTCCGGAGGGCCCTGCGGCGCGGCGGTCATTGCGGCCTCGCATCGCTGCGGTCGTGGCGCTCCTCACGCCGGTTGTGATGGCGATCGTGGCCGCGGTTGCGCTGGCGGGTGACCTCGCGATCGCTGCGCTCGCGGTGGGGCTCGTGGTAGTTGTGAGTGCCGCCATCTGGTTCGCCCTGACCCGTCGCGGTCCCAGGCGAGCTGCCGGCGCGGCGCTCGCGGGGCTCGCCGGCGCCGGCCTGATCGTGGTGTTGGCGACTCACTGGCAGGGCGTGCTGGTACTGGTTGGGCTGCTCCTGTTGCTCGCCGTGTTCGGCTTGGCTGCCCGCTATGCGCTGGGGCGGACGGGGGAGGCGGCGGTTCACGGGCAGACTGTGGCGCTCGTGCCGGTGGGCGCCGCCGGCGCGGCCGTGCTGATCATCAACCTGAAGTCGGGCGGTGGGAAGGCCGAGCGCTTCGACCTCACTGCTGAAGCTCGGCGGCGAGGTGTCGAGCCGATCGTGCTGCAGGGCGGTGATGACCTGCTCGAGCTCGCTGAAGGCGCCATCGAGCGCGGCGCGCAGGTGGTGGGGATGGCCGGGGGCGACGGCTCGCAGGCGCTCGTGGCGACTGTTGCCGCGCGGCGCGAGGTCGCCTACGTCTGTGTTCCCGCGGGGACGCGCAACCACTTCGCCCTCGACCTTGGCCTGGACCGCGACGATGTCGTGGGCGCGCTGGACGCTTTCACGGATGCCGTCGAGCGGCGCATCGATCTCGCGCGGGTCAACGACCGCGTGTTCGTCAACAACGCGTCACTCGGTGTCTACGCGAAGGTCGTCCAGTCCGACGCCTATCGCGACGCCAAGCTCGAGACGTGGACGCGCATGCTGCCTGGCCTGCTCGGACCCGACGCCGAGCCGATCGATCTCGAGTTCACCGCGCCGGACGGGAGCCTCTGCGACGACGCGCCGCTCGTGCTCGTCTCCAACAACCCATATCAGCTGACGAGCCTGGCCGGTGCCGGCACGCGCGCGCGGCTCGACACGGGCCTGCTCGGCGTCGTGGCCGCGAGGGTACGCACTACCGCGGATGTGTCAAAGCTCGTCGCGGTCGAGATGGTTGGCCAGGTGGGGCGTTTTTCCGGCCTGGTGTCGTGGCGCACCCTGGAGTTCGAAGTCCGCTCCGGGGGTCCCGTGGAGGTCGGACTCGACGGCGAGGCGCTCGTGCTACAGCCTCCGTTGCGCTTCGCGTCCATGCCAGGCGCACTGCGGGTGCGGCTACCCCGCGCGGTCGGCTTCGCGCCTGGCGCCCGCGCCGCGGCGCTGACCGCGGACAACCTCGGCGCGCTGCTGCGGGTGGCTGCCGGCAGGTGAGGCTTCCCGCGGCACGTCTGGCGCTCGGCCTGGTCGTCTTCGTGCTTGTCGGCTGGATGACTGGAGCGCTCGTGACCGCGCTGGTCGGGTCAGGTGGGCTGGACGTGGTGAGCGACGTCGCCGGTGAGCGCTCGGCCGGCCTGACCGCCGCGGCGCGAGCGGTGACCTGGGCGGGCAGCGCATTTGTGCTGGTCCCGCTCGCCCTGGTCTGCTGTCTGCTACTCGCCCGGGCGGGTCTGCGCCGGGAGGCCTTCGCGGTGGCTCTGAGCCTTGCCGGCGCGATGCTGCTCTCGGACGTCGTCAAGCTGCTCGTGTCCCGACCACGGCCCCCCGTCGAGCACCTGCAGACGGTGACCGGCTCGAGCTTTCCTTCGGGACATTCCACGCAGGCGAGCGCGTTCTGGTTCTCGCTCGTGCTGGCGCTGGCGGCGGCGGGGGTCGCGCCGCTGATTACCCGAGTGGCCGCCGGGCTGGCGCTGGTGCTCGTGCTTGCGGTTGCCCTCTCACGCGTCTACCTGGGCGTGCACTATCCGGGGGACGTCCTCGCCGGCGTTCTCCTCGGGACAAGCTGGGCGGTGTTCGTCGCGCGCTGCATGCGGGAGGCCTCGGTCAAGTGAGGAGTCGGGTCGCGCAACAGCTGCAGGGCATTCTCGCCAAGCGCGTGCCGCGGTGGGTCCATCGACGAGGAGCTGCCGGGCGGGAGCAGGCCGGTCCGTGACCCCTTCGAACTCAACCCGGGTCGAACACTGGGTGCCGGGCGTTCGCGTCCTCCGCACGTATCAGCGTGCGTGGCTGCGAGCGGACCTGGTCGCTGGTGCGGTGCTGGCCGCGATCCTCGTTCCGCAGGGCATGGCCTATGCCGAGCTGGCCGGGCTTCCGGCGGTCACCGGCCTATACACGACCATCGCCTGCCTCCTCGGCTACGCGGTGTTGGGCCCTTCGCGGGTGCTCGTGCTCGGACCAGACTCTTCTATCTCGCCGCTGATCCTGGCCGCCATCACGCCGTTGCTGGTGACGAGAGATCCCGCCACTGCGATCGCCCTGGCTGGGATGCTGGCGGTGCTGGTAGGGCTCACCGAGATCGGGCTCGGACTCGGGAAGCTCGGGTTCGTAGCCGACCTCCTGTCAAAGGAGGTCCAGGTCGGATACATGAACGGTCTCGCCATCACGATCATCGTCGGACAGCTGCCGAAGCTGTTCGGCTTCTCTACAGATGCGGACTCGTTCCTGGCGGAGCTCCGCGCATTCGTCGAGAACCTCGACCAGACGCAAACGACGACGCTCGTCGTCGGCGTCGCCGTGCTGGTCCTGCTACTGGTGCTCCCTCGCATCACCCATAGGCTGCCGGCGATACTCGTCGGGGTGGTGGGGGCCACCGTCGTGTCGGCGGTGTTGGGACTCGCGGACCAAGGCGTGGCAACGGTCGGCGCTCTCCCGCAGGGAATTCCCGCGCCGACATTGCCCTGGACCACCGCGAGCGACGTTGTTCCCCTGCTGATCGCGGCCCTGGGTATCACGCTCGTGTCTTTGACCGACACGATCGCCACCGCAACGAGCTTCGCGGCCCGGCGGGGTGAAGAGGTCGAGCCCAACCAGGAGATGATCGGCATGGGCGCCGCGAACATCGCCGCCGGGTTCTTCCAGGGCTTCGCCGTGTCGACCAGCGGCTCGAGGACCGCGGTGGCCGAACAGTCGGGAGCCAAGAGTCAGCTCACCGGTGTTGTGGGTGCAGCGTTGGTCGTGGCGCTGCTGCTGTTTCTCAACTCGCTGCTCGCCGACCTTCCGCAGGCCGCGCTCGCCGCGGTCGTAATCGTCGCCGCGCTATCGCTGATGGACCTGGGCCTCTTGCGCCGCTACCTGCGTGTACGCAGGAGCGCCTTCGCGGTGTCCCTCGTCGCCACAGCCGGCGTGATGCTGCTCGGCGTGCTAGAGGGGATCGTCGTCGCCGTCACCTTGGCGATCCTGCTGTTCTTTCGCCGCAACTGGTGGCCACACGGAGCCGTCCTCGGCACGGTCGAGGGCATCGAAGGGTGGCACGACATCGACACGCATCCAGACGCCCAGCAGATCCCAGGCGTCGTCGTGTACCGCTGGGAGGCCCCGCTGTTCTTCGCCAACGCCGGCTCGTTCCGCCAGCAGATCCGCCACCTCGTGCATGACCACCGGCCCGAATGGGTGGTCATCCAGTGCGAGGCCGTCACCGACGTCGATGTCACCGCCGCCGAGATGCTCGAGCAGCTCGACAACGAGCTCAACACCGCAGGAGTGCACATGGCGTTCGCGGAGATGCGCAGCCGCCTCCAGGATCTCACGTTGCGCTACGGCCTGCTGGAGACCCTCGACCGCGAACACTTCTACCCGACGCTCGAGGCCGCGCTCGAGGAGATCCAATCAGGCGACCGTGCGCCGGATCGCCCGCGGCGACCCTGATGCCTGGCGGCGCGCGATCAGCTTGCCGAGCTCCCACAGCCCGAGCAGCAGCACGGCGGCAGCAAGAGCCAGCCCGAACTGGCCGGCGGTGAGAGGTCTCGTGCCCAGCAGCCTGTTGAAAGTGTCCATCTGCGTGACGAGCACCGCGAGCGCGATCTCCACCAGCGCGGTCCAATTCATACGGGAGTTGTCGAATGCATCGCTCGTCAACGTCGAGCCCAAGGTGCTGCGACTCTCGTACGCCGCGACGACGAGCATCAGAGCGAACGCGGTCAGTCCGATCGATGACCCGATGACGGTGCTTGCATAATGGGCCTTGCCGAAGTGGATCAGCGCATCGAGGCAGATCGCCGTATAGAGGCCGACGAGCCCGGCGGTGAGCTTGACGCCGGCGGTCATGATCGACTCGGTGCTCGGCCGCGGGCGGCGGCCCATAAGTCCCGGCGTCTGCTCATCTAGAGGCTTGATGCGGGTTTATCGTCCGTCGTAGGCGGAGAGGGCTCGTGGTGGGCGGCCGGTGAGCAGGTTGAGGTGCATGCCGAGGGTGAGCGCGAGGAGGCGTTGCGCGATGCGTTGTATGAGCCCGGGGAGCGTCTTGGCGAGATGATCTTCCATGCGCATCTGACGCTTGAGGTTGGAGAACACGCTCTCGATGACCAGGCGTACGCGTGTCTTGAGGATCTCGCCGGCGGGCCGTGGTCCAGGACGGTGGCGCTCGGGTGTGACGAGATGGACGTTGATGAGTTCCATGCAGTCGCGGTACTCCTTGCCCCAGAATCCCTTGTCGGCATAGAGCACGCTGCCGGCGTGCGCAGCGGCGAGCTCCAGGGCACACTCGCGCTCTTGGCCGGTCTTGGGGCCGGTGAGGTCATAGCCGACGGGGACGCCCTTAGCGTCGCTGATCAGCACGAGGCGCATCCCCCACACGAACAGGCTCTTGGAAGGGCAGTATCCGTAGCTGGCGTGCCCGGCGAACTCGCTGAGTGACGCGCAACCGGGGGTAGTTGGCGCACGCGATCAGCGTGCCATCGACCAGCCGCACCTCGCCATCAGCGATCAGCTCCGCGACCATCATCTGTACCGTCGTGATCCACGGTGTGAGCCGTCTGAGCCTGCGGTTGTACTGCGACTGGCCTGGCAACTCGGGAAAGAACCCGGGGAGCAGCCGGCCGATCACGCCCAGGAACTGGCGGTCTGAACAGATGCCCGTCGCGGCCTGCGCGACTGCCAGCGCGACCAGCTCGGTATCAGTCACCTTGCCAGCAGGGCCTGGGCGAGGAAACCGCAACGAGTCGGCGAACACGTAGGCTGCAATAACGAGGGTCTCCAGCGAAGCGCACATCTCGTGCTCCAATCACGAGGTTGCAAAGCTGGAGACCCTCTTCTCAGCTCAGCCCCAGCATCCTGCCCAGCACGCCAACCCGCATCAAGCCTCTAGTCCGAGCGCGACGCCGAATGGCGCGCCGATGAAGAAGTGGATCCAGAGGACCTGCGCGGGGGTGAACGGCTGGCCGGCGGCGATATTCAGCAATGTCGCACCCAGGAATGTGAGGACGAACGCGACGAGCGAGATGAGCACGAAGCGGACGTACTTGGTCAGGTTGTCGTAGAGCTTGCGTCCCTGCTCAACCGCGTGCACGATGGTGGCGAAGTTGTCGTCGGTGAGGATCATGCGCCCGGCGTTCTTGGCGACCTCTGTGCCGCTGCCCATCGCGATCCCGATGTGAGCGGCCTTGATCGAGGGCGCATCGTTGACGCCATCGCCGGTCATCGCCACGACCTCGCCCCGCTGCTTCAGCGTGTCCACGAGCAGGACCTTATGCTCGGGCGCGACCCGACCCACGACGCCGATCTGCTCGATTCGAGACCCCCGCTCCGACTCGTCGAGCGCGGCAAACTCCGCGCCAAGGATCGCCTCGCCCTCGATTCCCAGCTGCTTAGCGATCGCCGCGCCGGTGATCACGTCATCCCCGGTCACCATCCGCACCCGGATGTGTGCGCGCTGGGCGCTTTCGATTGACTGCTTGGACTCCGCGCGCGGCGGGTCGACCATGCCGACGAGACTCGTCAGCTCCAGGTCGGTCACGTAGTCCAGCAGATCGCCTTCGGAGTCGAACGACACCGGGTCCAGATCGCGAAAGGCGCCGGCCATCACGCGTAGTCCCTGTCCCTCCATGCGGGTGACGTTCGCTTCCGCGCGGGCGCGTAGATCCGCGTCCCAGGGGATGCTCTGGCCGGCGCAGAGCGCGCTCGCGGCGTGACTCATCACCGCCGGCGCCGCGCCCTTGACGAAGCAACGGACAACTTCCTTGCCCGAGGCGTCTGAGGTCTTCGTGAAGGCAGCCATCAGCTTGTAGGTGGGGTCGAACGGCAGCGTCGCCAGGCGCGGGTAGCGCTCCCGCGTCGTATCGATATCGAGACCCGCCTTGTGGGCGAGCACGAGCAGCGCTCCCTCGGTCGGATCGCCCACGACCTTGCCGCCCACGAGCGCGGCGTCGCTGGCGACGACGTAAGGCAGGATCGCGCCGTCGATCGTGTCCGAGGACCCGGCCGCATGTTGGATCCTGCCCTGCAGCTCGTAGCCGCTTCCGGAGATCGTATAGCGGTCTGTTGGGCTGACCACCTCGATCGCGGTCATCTGGTTCATCGTCAGCGTCCCGGTCTTATCGGAGTTGATCGCCGAGGTAGAACCGAGCGTCTCGACCGACGCCAAGTCCGTCAAAACCGCCCCGTGCCTAGCCAGATCCGCTGCGCCGAGCGACAGAATCACCTGCAACACCGTCGGCATCGCCTCCGGGATGGCGGCAATCGCAAGCGCGACCGCGCTCGTGAACACAACCGTCGCTGACAGGTCGCGCTGCGCCCCGAGCACGAACATGACCACCATCGTGAACCCGGCCGCCGCGGCGATCCACAGGGTCAGCGTGTTCAACTGCTTCGTCAGCGGCGTCTGCTCGCGAGCTGTGCTCGCCAGTATGCCCGCGATCTTCCCGACCTGCGTGTCGCTACCCGTCGCGGTCACGATCATCACGGCGCTGCCGTGCGTGACCGGCGTATGCATGAACGCCATACCGGTCTGGTCACCCGGAGCGAGATCGACGCCCACCGCCGCTTCGACTCCCTTGAACGCAGGCACGCTCTCACCGGTCAGCGCGGACTCGTCGATCTGCAACGAGCTCGCCTCGACGATCCGTCCGTCCGCGGGCACCTCGTCTCCGGCCGCAAGCAGAACGACGTCGCCGACGACCACCTCCTCGGCCGCAATCTCGGCCTCGGAGCCGTCACGACGGACCCGCGCGGTCGCTTTCACCATCGCCTTGAGAGCGTTCATCGCACTCTCGGCCTTGCCCTCCTGGCGCAGGCTCACGACAGCGTTGACCACTGTGATCAAGATCAGCAGCACCCCCGTGCTCCACTCCTTGATCGCCAACGACACGATCGCCGCCCCGACCAGGATCATCTGCATGTAGCTCCGGTACTGCCGACCCAACCGCCGCCAGCCCGGCACCGGACTCTCCACCGGCAGGGCGTTGGGGCCCTGCCGATCGAGCAGCTCAGCGGCCCGCTCGAGGGAGAGCCCCACCGCGGGATCGACGGCCAGTCGCGCACCAACCTCCCCGGGGGGAAGGCGCCACCAGTCCTCCGTGGGAGCAGGCTGGCCGGTACGCCGGTTGGCGGCCGTCGCCATCGTCACCGCCCTGGTTTGACTCCTGGCCGGCTTGGCGTGGGCGACCCGTGTCGGTCCCGGTGACCATCGCGCCGGGGCTCGTCCTTTGAGTCTTGGCGCTCCTGTTCGAAGGGGTCAGGGGCGGCCCCCTCGGGTGCCTGCTCCTCGAGGCGCTGCCTGATCTCGAGCAGCGCCTGGCGCTGTTGGTCGGTGACGGGGGGAAAGCGAGGGTCGATCTCCATCAGCGTGTGCACCAGCACAGCCGCGGCGCCGATCCGGGCAAACCACTTGCGGTCCGCCGGGATCACGTACCACGGAGCCCACTCCGTGCTCGTGTTGGAGAGGGTCTCGGAGAATGCCCGCTGGTACTCATCCCAGCACTCGCGCTCCCTGACGTCGGCCGCGGAGAACTTCCAGTTATGGTCGGGAAGATCGATCCGGCGCAGAAAACGGGCGCGCTGCTCCTCCTTGGAGATGTTCAAGAACAACTTGACGATCCGGAAACCGTTATCGGTGAGATAGCGCTCCCAGTCGTTGATCTCCCGATAGCGCCGGCGCCACACATCACCCCTCTTCGCCGCCTTCGGCAGCTTCTGGCGATCGAGGTTCTCCGGATGCACCCGCACCACAAGCACCTCCTCGTAATGAGAGCGATTGAAAATGCCGATCTCGCCACGAGCAGGGAGGCGCCGCGCGTAACGCCAGAGGAAGTCGTGGTCGAGCTCCTCCGCCGAGGGCACCTTGAAGCTATGCACGCCGACACCTTGCGGGTTCACCCCACTCATCACGTGGCGGATCGTCCCGTCCTTGCCGGCCGCATCCAACGCCTGCAAGACCACCAGCACCCCCCACGTATCCTGAGCCGCAAGCCGAGCCTGGTACTCCGACAGCAGCCGCACCCCCTCGGCGAGCAGGGCGAGACCCTCCTGCTTCTTCTTCACGCCCCCCTTGAAGGCTGGGTCGAAGTCCTTGGCGAGGGTCACCTTCGCACCGGGCTTGACCCGGAACGGCTCAATGAACTCGGCCACCCTCTTTTGACGCTTGTCGGCCATCCGCCATCCTTACCCGAGACTTCCGCCATCACCTAGCCTACTTGCCGCGGAAAAAGTCTCTGTGATGACGAACGGCCGCGCTTGTTGAGGGCGCGGCCGTTCGTGAATGAGTGGTGCTCTGGTTAGGAGCGTTTGGAGTGTTTCACCGGGCTCGGACGGCGAGCGTGTCGGCGTTATAGGCGAGGATTCCCCACTCGGTCCAGATCTCTTGGCCTTCGGTGCCCTTCAGGCGGCTGCGGCCCATCCCGTAGCGGCGCTTGAGGTGGCTGATCCGGCCCTCCTCGCCTGTTCGGTAGCGCTGCAACCGTCGATTGGTGCGTCTGGAGCCTCGTTCCTGGCGGCCGGAGATGAACACTCGCTCTGGTGTGAGATCTTTGAGTGCGTCGTTCGTCGGGCCGGGCATGAACCCACCGTCGAGGGCCAGCTCCCGCGGGGAGATCTGAAGCCGTTTGAGCTCGGCGATCGTGCCTGGGAGCAGCGTATTCTCGGTCGGGTTGCCCGGCGCGGTCGACGCCGGCAGGATCAGTCCTCGCGCGCCGCGCTTGGTGTTCTCGGTCACCTCCGCGAGCTGGGTCACATACCCAAACTCGTTCGGCTTGCCCAGCTTGCCCTTGCGGATCGGGCGGGCATCCGGGTCTGTGAGCGACACTATCCGCTCGCGGATCGGTTCGCCCTGCACACGCTTCGTGATCTGGGAGGCGACCTTCTCGCAACGATCCACGAGCTGCTCGAGCTTGGTCGCCGCCCTGAGCTTCGCCTTCGCGCCACGGCCACGCGCCTTGGTCCGCGCGAGCGTCAGGAGCCGCCTGGCCTCGCGCACCGAACGCCGCAACAGCTCGCCGGTCTGCGCCGTGAGCTTGAGCACCTGCGCTTTCGCTTCCCCTGAGCGAGCCCGGATCGTGCGCGTGATCCCCCGCAACCGGCGGCCCATCGCTTGTGAGCGATCCCGCACCCGCCGTTTGCTCTCGCCGATCCGCTGCGCCAACTTGCGACTCTCCCTCGCCAGCGCACGCACCCCATGCGAGGCCAACCCCGCATCGGTCGGATACTCACATCCGCCTCGACGACAGTCGAGTCGATCCGCACCGCACGCGGACGAAAACGCTTCTCGCGCATCGTCCTGGCGATCAGCGTGCGCGTCAGCTCTGAGACCGTCTCGGGCCCGATCCTGCGGGCAAGCTTGCGGACCGTTGACTCGTCCGGCACCCGCTCGCACAAAGAGATCCGGCAGAACCGCCGCAAGTGAATCGAATCGGAGACCTCCGCCACCAGCGACCGATACCCCCACCGATAGCGCGTCTTGAGCACCATCAATCGAATGAACGTCTCCATCGCGATCGTCGGGCGACCATCCGTCAACACCGCCCGCTTCTGCTCGATTACCTCCCGTCGAAAGCGCTCCACGACCGGCCCAAACAACCCAGGATCCGAGAGCAACAAATCCAACGCCGCCAGATCCTCCGGCAACTCCCTTACCTCGACCGGCAAAGCCTCGTCCCACAACGACTCCGCCTGCCCCGCCGACAACATCAACATACCGACCCCCTTCAACCAGAAACCCACTCATTTGCAGGACATTCTGACGATCACACCGGACGGAACAAGCCACCAACACCCCTACTTTTTCCGCGGCAAGTAGCCTAGTCGGTCTCGATCGCATCTCCCGCTTCGCGTCCCGCCCGCATCCGCCGCCGCCCGTAGACGAACGAGGCGAACTAACCGTCGGACGCCGGCGGGACTCGAAGTCGAACGCCTCGATAGCCGGAAGTTTGCTGGCTAGGACGAGCGCGAGAACAGCCGCAGGAAGAGCAGGAAGATATTCAGGACATCCAGGAAGATCCCGGCTGCCAAGGGGATCGCCTCGTCCGTCCCGGCGTGGCGCAACCGGTTGAAGTCCACGACGGTGTAGAGGCCGAAGATCGCAAGCCCGGCCAGCGCGTAGACAGTATAAGCGGCGGGTATACGAACGAAGATCAGAACGATGCCGGCGGCGACGAGCACCAGCAGCAGCCAGAACAACGCTCGGTATAGGAAGGACAGGTCGCGACGGATGGCGTAACCGACGGAGCCCAGGCCACCCACGAACAGCGCGGTTGCCCCGAATGCCTGGCGGACTGCGGTCGGATCGGTTTCGGAGTAGTAATTGAGGGTGCTAGCCACACTCACGCCCATCAGCAGGCCGAACGCAAGCAGCAGCGCCAACGCAAGGCTGTGGTTCCCGCGTGCACTTGCAACGTTCAGCCCGACCAGGCAGCCAAGCGCAATCAACCACGCCACGAACCACCCGGCACCGCCCAAGTTCCGGCCCAGGTACGCCCCCAACGTCGCGAACCCGACCGTCAGCGCGACGAGCGCCATCACCCGGCCGAACAGCGTCTGAGTGCGGCTTGCAGACAGACCTGCCGCATCACCCACCGAGCTCATCTGCCTGATCCTAACGTCACACGGTCCCAGCCGGGCGAGAGATCAAGTGGGCGCGGTTCGGACGTGGTCTGTTTCCGACAGTGTTCCAGCAAAACTCTCAGCGCTGGCGATTTCGAGAGTCGCTCACGACAAGCAAAACTGTGTTGCCAACTCAATACTGAGCCGCCCTGTGTTTCACGGAGATCATGATCTGCCCCGGCTTTGGTGGAGTCGGTTTGCTGAACTCGGTTGGTTTGGTTGTTGTTCAGGGTCGATGGGCCGGGTTGGAGGTTAGGGGTGTTGCCGGCTGCTGTTCCTGGAGCTCGCCGTAGGCGAGTGGAAGGGACTGCAGCCGGGCGCCGCCGCGAGCGGCCCATGCTTGTTCGATCTCGGTGGGGCGCGCATCCCGAGCGCGGAGTGCCTGCGGCGGGTGTGCCAGACCTCGATGTAGTCATGTATCGCTGAGGCGAGGAGGTTGGTCGGGTAGGCGAGAGGCGCCTGGGCCGCGTGGCTATGTGAGCCCGACTGGCTTGGTCTCCTCCCGCCCCCATCGAACCGTGCATGCGGTTCTCCCGCACACGGCTCACCGACGTTCTTCACCGTCGGCATTCGGCTCCCTGGCGCCACGGTCGGTTTGGTCGTGGCGCGGCGATGGTTCCGTTGAGGGTGATCAGGCCGTAGCGGTCAGGCCGGGAGTTCAGTACCTGCCGGCCATGGCGCCAGGGCTGCTGATAGCGGTGGGCGATCAGCAGCGCGAGGCGGCGATCCGCGTGGCGGATGATCTGGTCGAACTGAACGGTCGAGTTGCCGTAGCGGAAGTAGCCCGCCCAGCCACGCAGGAATCGGTTGAGATCCCCAACGACCTACTCGATCGGCCAGCGCAGACGATCGCGGCCGGTGAGCTCTCGCACCCGGTCGCGAGCATGCTGCATCGCCTGCCGTGAGGGCCAACGAGCGAGAAACGCAACGTGCTTGAACCGCGCGTCCCGGGAGCGCACCCAACGGTGATGAAAGCCGAGGAAGTCCAGGCCCTCACCACCTTCAGTCAGGCGCACGATCCGGGTCTTGGCCTGCTTGGGCTCCAAGCCCATCTCGGCCAGGATGGCCGTGAGCGCCTCACGGGCGTCCTCGGCCTCCCTGCGCGTCTTGCACATCGCCAGTAGATCGTCCGCGTAGCGGACCAGTACCCCACGCCCACGCTTCGCCCACTGCCGGTCGAGCCGGTTCAAGTAGACGTTGCATAGGACGGGCGAGATCACCCCGCCCTGAGGGGTACCAGCGTCGCTGCGGCGGACCGACCCGTCCTGCAGCACCCCTGCTCGCAGCATCGCGCGCAGCAGCTTGAGGACGTGTCGATCCGAGATCCGTTCCTCGATCGTCGACATCAACCCGGAATGCGGAATCGCCTCGAAACAGTTGGCAACATCCGACTCCAGCACCCATAGCCTGCCCTTCCAGGACTCATCAACAAGCACCTGGAGCGCGTCGTGCGCCGAGCGCTTCGGGCGAAACCCGAACGAACACGGCATGAAATCGGCCTCGAAGATCGGCTCAATGACGATCTTTGCAGCCGCCTGCACGACACGATCGCGAACCGACGGGATCGAGAGCGGACGAAGCTCCTCGCGACCGGGCTTCGCAATGAACACCCGGCGCGCGGGAAGCGGACGCCAACGCCCGTTCCTCAGGTCCTCGGTCAGCTCGTCGAGCAGCTTGGCGATGCCGTACTCCTCGACGTCGGCGATGGTCTGTCGGTCGATGCCAGCCGCGCCCCTATTGGCGCGGACCAGCTCCCACGCACGCTCCAAAACATCCCTGCGGTAGACCTTGTCATAGAGCGCGTGAAACCTTCGCTTGGGGTCGACCTTGGCCGCCCGGTAAAGCGCTCGCTGCAGTTCTCGGACTTGATCCTGCCTGGTGGTCCTAGCCACGATGTGGCACTCACCGGCCTTTCCTTGCGCGTGACGCGTGAACGAAGCAGCGGCCCTTCCCTCACCGGCGGTTATGTTGTTCGCACGGCTCAAGCGGTACTACGGCCGCCTCCGACGCCCTCCCGGCACCCGGCCACTTCCCGACTCACGCCGGTTATAAGCCGCGACGCTCCAGCCGCCTCGATCTTCCGCAGACACGGCCGGGCCGGGGAGGGCCTCCCCAGTTCCCGCCATCACCATCCGAACGTTCCACGCCCTCTACGCCGGGGAGTTCTTCGGGGCTGCGAATCCAGGATCTACACCCCTTCCATGGCCTTCACCAAACGGGACGAGGCTCGGCTCTCCCTGATACACGCTCACGACGCGGCAGGCTTCGCTTAATGCTGCGGACCGCTCGGTCGCACACCCCCAAAGGATGCTTGACGCTGCGCTTCGACCCCGCACGTTTCCACGCGAAGCCGGCAGCCTGCTACCGGGCCTCCTGGCAGCTACCCGGACCGGACCTACCCCGGCAGGCAACGACGAGCTTATGTCAGATCACGATCTCATCATCGACCTCCAACTCTGGGCGCACTCCCGTTCGCCGTAGAAGTTTCTGGTGGCGGCTGGTGTGATGGTTACATGGTGGCGGGTGTGAGCGCCTCGTCGTGGGTGGTGGTGTGAATGGGCGCGCGGCGGGTGGCGAGGTCGCGTTCGACGGCGACGGCGAGCTTCGCGAGGTCTGTGTAGCCGACGACCTTACGGAACTGGGTCTCGGCCTCGAGCATCCCGGCGGCGGTCCAGCGCAGACACATATCGCCGGACTGCCAGCGCTTGACGTTGCGGGAGGTGCGGCGGATGATCTCGATCATCGACTCGATCGGGTTCGTTGACGCCAAGGTCTTCTTCAGCCGTCCGCGGATTCCCAGGCGTGTGAGCGTCAGGGTCTCCTCCAGCCCCTCGTTCAGGGACGCGGCCGCTCCGGGATGGGAGCGCTCCAGTTCACCGGCGAGGGCCTGCAGACCTTCCAGCGCGAGCGTGTGGTTATCGCTCGCCCATGCGCGCCGCAGGCGCGCCTTCACCGCGGGTCGGTCGCGCTCGGGGAGGTGCTCCAGCACATTTCTTTCCTTGTGACGGATACAGCGCTGCACCGGTACTGGACCGAAGACCTCATCGACGGCTGACCGGAGCGCCTTTGACCCGTCCAAGACGACGAGGATGCCCTGCTCGACATCCAGGCCCCGGCCAACGAGGTCGGCGAGGAGATGCGCTGTGACGGTCTTGTTCTCCGTGGAGCCATCCCACAAACCAAGCGGAAGCTTCACGCCGTCGGTGCTGACGCCGAGCGCGACAATGCAGCAGCGCCCCTTCAGCTCGATCCCGTCGACCATCAACGCCGCGAGGCGCACGTCTGCGAGGTCTCGGCTCATCAGGGCGTCCAGGTGCTCACGGGCGCGGCCGATGAACTCTCGGCTGACCGCTGACTTCGACGCCGAGCGCTCACTCACGGCCACTTTCTCACCAACCGGCTCACGAGTTCGTGAGAAGCGCCTGGTGCTGACCCCGGCGAGCATCTGCTCCAACACCACCCGCGTCAAGGGGTCACGGTCAGCGAAATACTCATACGTCGCCAGCGGCACCTCCTGCTCGCCATCGGCGCTCCTGGCACGCGGACGCTTCACCGCGACCCGCCGCCCACCAAGGGTGACCTCGCCGTCCTCGTGGCCATGACGGACCGCGGTGCGCTCTGAGATCCGGGCGTACTTCGTGCCGACGACCTCATCGAGCTCGGCCTCCATCATCTCGCCCAACACCCCGAGGCCGACACCCACGCTGAGCGCCAACAGCCCCTCCTTCGCCGCACCGGCCAGCTCCCCCAACGCGTCCTGCACACTCGCTGGAAGCCCCAGCAAAGCGCTCCCGACCTGCTCCTGCTCTACGGTCTTCATGGCGGTCCCTTCGTCTCGGTGGATGACTTCGCACTCGCCACAGTCCCAACGGGACCGGACGAGGCGGAAGGACCGCCACCTACAAACTTCTACGAGCTACGGGACAACCTCACCAGCCCGCCCGCCACCCTTTCCGCGACACCCTCTCTACGGCCGCTATCCGCGGGAGCTGGCCCACCTGAAAGACGGCTGGTGGGAGGACTCATCGCACGTCGAGACACTGTGCGCGCTCGTCGTATGGCGCGACTGGATCGACCAAGTGGCAGACGACCCAAGGCACGAGCTGGCCTTCCACGTGCAGCTCGGCGACTACAGCCGAGAACTTCGCCAAAGAGGGCGGCGGCGTCACACGCGCGTGGCAGCCCGGCGCCCCGCCAGACGAGTGGGCTCGTTGATCCCGGGACGCAACACGAACGAAAAGCAGCATCGAGGGACGCGCGAGTCGGTGGTCGAGGGCGCGCGAGGACTACGGGCACCTCGAGCGGCGGTGGTTGCCGCGGCCCGGGTGGCCGCCGCTACGTGCGCCGGAGGCGTCGGCTTCGCCTCCGTGTCCGCACGATGTGCGCCCGCGCCGCGCGCAATAGACTCGGCCGTCTACCGCTTGATCCGGCTGCGTAGCGAAAGAATCGCCAGCCCGACAAGCGCCGGACCTGCGAGCCTGACGAGAACCTGGATGATTTTCCCGGACACGGACAGATCTGCTTCGGGCGGATGGACCAACGTCAGACTGTTCTGGGCGGCAAACAGTGCAGCCCGAAGGTACGCTCTTGGCGGATGAAAACCCCACAGAGCGAGCGGCGCCGAGGCGAGTAGGATCATTATGGCCAGCGCCGCGACCGCCCTGCTTGCGCGCAAGCCATATCCCGCGAGCAGCCAGTACCCGCCGATCACGAGCTTGTCGGCCCAGGCACGCAGACGACCTCGCTTTCTTGGCATCGGCGTCCGACGCCGCATCTCCATCTCGCCGTAGTAGAGATCTGCTGCGCCGGCCTGATCCTTGCTGTCTTCCCGTGCCTGGCGAAGCGCGCGGTATAGCCCGGCGAGTTGCCCCGGATCAAGCACCCTGTCTGTGTCGGCTTGCCTCTGTCGGTCCGGGTTGGGGTCTCTCCACTGCACCCCTAGCCATGAGCCTGCTCTGCCCCGGGCGAGAGGCCCACGTTCCTTACGACATCGCCAATAGTCGTGCTCCTCAGCGATCATCTCCCGGTCGATGCAACGCCAGTCGCTCGGCGTGTGGAGCCATCTGCAACTCGGCTCGATGTTCAGCGACTCCAAACCGTGGGCGCCGAAGAACCGGCACTGCCGAAGATCGAACCCCGAGATCGACAGGCGGGCGACCTGTGCGCCACACAGTGTGACAAGCGTGGGTTGTGTCCCGCCTTCCCCCAGGCGGGCGAGCGTCGATGCGCGCCCGAAGTCGGCACGGTCCAGGTCGACTTGCGCATCTTCTACCGACAGCCGCACGCCATCCGCAAAGCGAGTGGCCCGGGCTGTCACTGCCTCTGCGGTCGCCTCGATCATCACACGCTCGCTGAAGACGGACTCATCCAACTCCAGCTTGCGGGCCACCATGAATGGGCCGAGCTGTCGAGCGAGCTGGAATGTTGCCCCCCGCACGGCCGCGCCCTGCGCGAAGCGCGCGGCGTCAAAATCCACGTAGCTTCTGAACTTCGCCGCGTTGAACGTCGCCGAACTCTGGAAGCTCGCACCTTCAAAGCCGGCATGGTCATTGAAGATTGCGTCTGTGAAGTCGGCTGCACCGACGAACGTAACGTGGTCGAAGTCGGCGTGTTGGGCAAATGTTGTCTTGCTGAAGTCCGCTGGACCCAAAAACTTTGCGCCGTCAAAGAAAACTGGACCTGGGAAGCTCAAACCTGTGAAGTCGGCCCTCCCGTTGAGAATGGCGTCCTCGAAATGCATCGTTCCGTAGAACCCGGGCCGCAGCCGAGTTTGCTCATTGGATTGCGGCTCGATCTCGATGTCCGCGAGTGCACCAAGCAGGCATTTGCTACTGATGCTTGCTTTGCGGGCATCGAGTGACTTGCCGGACTGCCACCGCTCGACGGCGGCGGCGAGTTCGTCTTCGCTGACGTGCTCAATGCAATAGCTCTCGGCGAGGCGCATAGCGACGCAACCGCTGCGCTCGCAGCGCTGACCCACCTCATCATCTCCAACCAGTGTGCTCTGTCTCAAGGGCACACGCCCGTCGTCCTCAGGCCGGACGGTAGCTCCAGATCTGGACACAAATCGGCTAGTCTACGCATCGGCCGATGAACAGGTTCGTCTCCCTAGCGAACACCAGGCGTGCGTCGTATGGGAGTCGGCAGACAAATCGAAGGAGTCTTCTATGAGCGTCTCAGCTCCCGCTGTTCCCACCGCCGAGGCTGCGCTTGAGCACCTCGACAGAGTGCTTGACCTGTCGAATGTCAGGATGAAGCTAGCCGACTCCGATGAGGACAGGGGCTACGAACTTGCGCATATCGATCTGATGGAGCGCGAGTATCGAAAGTTTCTCGCTCTGCATCTTGCGTACCCGGACACCGATGTCGTTCCCTGCAAGATCGTGGATGAGATGTGGCATCAGCACATCCTTGACACGGCCGCTTATCGGGAGGATTGCGAGGCTATCTTCGGCAGCTATCTGGATCACTTTCCGTATTTCGGAATGCGCGGGGAGGAGGATGCTCAGGCGCTTAACGACGCGTATGCCGAGACGATCGAGCATTACCGCGATGCGTTTGGGGAGCCGCCAGCCGACACCTGGATCACGGTGGACGCCAGTTCGAAGTGCAAGCGCACTGCTTGTAAGCCGCAGAAGTGCAAATAGTCCGCCTTCAGTCGAGGCGGGTCGGCGACTGAGGGCTTAAAACGGTGCCCGAACACCGATGCCCGTAGTAGCCTCTCCGCTATGGGCGCAATCCAAGAGCTGGCGGCCGATCTGGCTGTCGAGGAGCGTACGTTGCGCCAGGCTGCCTCTCAGGGCACTCTCCGCGCCAGCCGAGATGGATCGCGCGGTTTGCAGTTTGCGTCCGGTGAGCGCAACTATCTTCGCACCCACTGGCCGCTGCTCTCCGAGCTTCGCGGGGCGCTGCTGCCCAAGCACGGCGTTCGTCTGGCTGTGCTCTACGGCTCGCTGGCACGAGGCGATGAGGACTCGGACTCAGATCTTGACGTGCTGCTCTCCCTCGCCGACGATCGTCTCTCGGCGTATTTCGAGCTTGCTGTTCACCTGGAGCGCGTCAGCGGCCGCCGGGCAGATATCGCTCACCTGGCGCGTGTGGAGGCACAGGCGCCGCTACTACTGGATCGTGTGCTTGATGAGGGGCGTGTCCTAATAGATCGCCACGGGCAGTGGGAACAGCTAAACGAGCGCCGCTCAGTCATCCGCGCTCGCGCTCGCCGGTCCCATAGCCGCCAGATGGCCGGCGCGGCCCACGTAATCAGGGAGCTGACCGGGTGAGCGAAGACCCGCCCGAGAAGCTCGGCCGCAACGCGTACGCGGCCGAGCAGGCCCGGCTTGCTCGCTTCTTTCAGACCATCAGCAAGCATCGCAAGGCACTCGACCTCGCGATCGAGGAGAACTTCGGCGGCCGGCTCGACCCGGCCGAGTGGAGGAGCGCCTTTGAATCTGCCGAGCCCTATGACGCCAACCGAACGATGGTCGTCACCGGGGATCATTCCGCCGTGCTCAACGCCTATGTCGAGATTCTCAAGGCCAGCGCTGGATCACGCCTGATTGGCTTGCTTCCACACCGCCGCCCCCATGCCGGCCAGGTCTTCGACGCCGTCGTCGCCGACGGCGGCCTGACCAAAGATCAAGCCGCCTTCCTGAACGAGGTCTATGTCCTTGAGGGCCGCCTCGAGCACGCCTCCCCGGATGTTGACGCCGAGGAGGTCCGCGATGGCGTTGAGCGCCTACGCGAAGCGCTCCCAGGATTGATCGAGAGCGCCCACGTCTGGCTCCGCCGCCACGGCGTCGAGTTCGTATAAGGATCTCGCCCCGAGCTGCCAAAGCGGCCAGCCGGAGCATCCGCTCCCCGATGACGTGGTGACTCTCGTTGATACCGGTGAGATGGCAGCCAGAACAGGGCGGCCCGGTTGGGTGCGCGCTCGCCGTCCCGATGGCACTGCAAGCGACCGCTCGCGGGGCGGCCCCGGAAAACCTCGTGTTGCCCATTCTGTTGCCCACGCTGCCATTTGCCTAACTTCGAGGCACAAGAAATGGCTTTACCACAGAGGATCAAGCCATGCCGGAGGAGGGACTCGAACCCCCGACACGCGGATTATGATTCGCGTGCCTCCACCTTGATTTGGCTCTAGTTACTTGCCGCGGAAAAAGTCTCTGTGATGACGAACGGCCGCGCTTGTTGAGGGCGCGGCCGTTCGTGAATGAGTGGTGCTCTGGTTAGGAGCGTTTGGAGTGTTTCATCGGGCTCGGACGGCGAGCGTGTCGGCGTTATAGGCGAGGATTCCCCACTCGGTCCAGATCTCTTGGCCTTCGGTGCCCTTCAGGCGGCTGCGGCCCATCCCGTAGCGGCGCTTGAGGTGGCTGATCCGGCCCTCCTCGCCTGTTCGGTAGCGCTGCAACCGTCGATTGGTGCGTCTGGAGCCTCGTTCCTGGCGGCCGGAGATGAACACTCGCTCTGGTGTGAGATCTTTGAGTGCGTCGTTCGTCGGGCCGGGCATGAACCCACCGTCGAGGGCCAGCTCCCGCGGGGAGATCTGAAGCCGTTTGAGCTCGGCGATCGTGCCTGGGAGCAGCGTATTCTCGGTCGGGTTGCCCGGCGCGGTCGACGCCGGCAGGATCAGTCCTCGCGCGCCGCGCTTGGTGTTCTCGGTCACCTCCGCGAGCTGGGTCACATACCCAAACTCGTTCGGCTTGCCCAGCTTGCCCTTGCGGATCGGGCGGGCATCCGGGTCTGTGAGCGACACTATCCGCTCGCGGATCGGTTCGCCCTGCACACGCTTCGTGATCTGGGAGGCGACCTTCTCGCAACGATCCACGAGCTGCTCGAGCTTGGTCGCCGCCCTGAGCTTCGCCTTCGCGCCACGGCCACGCGCCTTGGTCCGCGCGAGCGTCAGGAGCCGCCTGGCCTCGCGCACCGAACGCCGCAACAGCTCGCCGGTCTGCGCCGTGAGCTTGAGCACCTGCGCTTTCGCTTCCCCTGAGCGAGCCCGGATCGTGCGCGTGATCCCCCGCAACCGGCGGCCCATCGCTTGTGAGCGATCCCGCACCCGCCGTTTGCTCTCGCCGATCCGCTGCGCCAACTTGCGACTCTCCCTCGCCAGCGCACGCACCCCATGCGAGGCCAACCCCGCATCGGTCGGATACTTCACATCCGCCTCGACGACAGTCGAGTCGATCCGCACCGCACGCGGACGAAAACGCTTCTCGCGCATCGTCCTGGCGATCAGCGTGCGCGTCAGCTCTGAGACCGTCTCGGGCCCGATCCTGCGGGCAAGCTTGCGGACCGTTGACTCGTCCGGCACCCGCTCGCACAAAGAGATCCGGCAGAACCGCCGCAAGTGAATCGAATCGGAGACCTCCGCCACCAGCGACCGATACCCCCACCGATAGCGCGTCTTGAGCACCATCAATCGAATGAACGTCTCCATCGCGATCGTCGGGCGACCATCCGTCAACACCGCCCGCTTCTGCTCGATTACCTCCCGTCGAAAGCGCTCCACGACCGGCCCAAACAACCCAGGATCCGAGAGCAACAAATCCAACGCCGCCAGATCCTCCGGCAACTCCCTTACCTCGACCGGCAAAGCCTCGTCCCACAACGACTCCGCCTGCCCCGCCGACAACATCAACATACCGACCCCCTTCAACCAGAAACCCACTCATTTGCAGGACATTCTGACGATCACACCGGACGGAACAAGCCACCAACACCCCTACTTTTTCCGCGGCAAGTAGTTAGCGGGTTTTCGCCGTAGATACAGGCCCTATTTCAGCCTGGGCGCGGCCCTCTCTAGAAATCCTAGAGAAATCTGCCTCTCGGATCGAACTTCACTGGCCGGTTCGATCCGATGGAGGTCTACAGCAACATGAGCGGCGTATCTCGCCCCACGGGGCACCTACAGGTCAAGCCAGACAAGAAAGGCGGCGGCCGGTCCTATTGGGCCTTCTGGTACGACCAGAATGGCGAGCGCGGCGGACGACGGCTCGGCCCGGCGCACGTCCGCGACTCAGGTCGAAGGTCGCCGCGGGGAGCGATCATCTGGCGGGCAGGCAACGGACCCCGCCCGACGCCCGAGCACCTGACGCCAAGGGACGCGGAGAAGCAACTCGACACGATCCTGCGCGAGCTGGAGGCCGCAGTCGAGCTCCCCGATACCGACGAGCAGCAGGCCACGCTCGCAGACGCCCTCCACGGCTCGATCGCCGAGCGCGAACGCGACAAGGGTCTCAAGCGCTCGACGCTCGCCGGCTACAACGCCATGACCGAGCGCATGTACCGCGACCTCGGCGCCGACACGCCGCTCCGCGACTTCGCCGACGGCCGTCTGCGTGCCTACTTCGATGACTTCAAGTGCTACCGGGTGCGCGGCGAGAAGGCGGCGAAGAAGGCCCGCGCCGAAGGCAAGGAGGTCCGCCGGGTCGAGGTCGCACGCTGGACGGCGCAGCCGCCCGGCAGTCAGGCGATCGAGGTCGCCACCAAGGACGAGGCCGTGCAGCTCGCCGACGAAATGCCGGGCACCTGGAAGCACCGGCGCCGTGGCGCCTACCGCGTGGTGCCGCTAAACGCCCAGCGTCCCAAATGCGTGACGTTCGCGAAGGCCAAGGCCCTCGAAGCCGAGGACTGGATCATCGCTCGTCGCAAAACGAAGGTGTGGATGCTCGTGGAACCCGCCGCCGCACAGACCCGCAACGAGTACCGCGATGTCCTCTCTGCCGCCTTCGACTACGCCGTGCGCAAGCGCTGGCTCGACGTGAACCCGCTCGCCGAGGTCAAGCGGGCCAACAAGCGCGAGGAGCGCGAACGCATCTTGCGCCGCGAGGACTTCTACGACACCGACGAGGTTGGCCGTCTCATGGGGCACGCCCCCGGTGTCTTGGAGGAAGCCTTCTGGCTCTGCGGCGGCCACGCCGGTCTACGCCTTCCCGGCGAGGCCCTTGGCATGAAGTGGGGCGCCGTTGACTTCCAGGCCGGCGTGCTCCGGCCCTACGACAATTGGGTGCTAGGCGAGCTCGACACGACCAAGACCGGGGAATCCGAGGCCATTCCCATGACGCCCAGGTTGGCTCGTGCTCTGGCGAAGCTCAAGCAGCGGGGCTACGCGACCAGCGATGAGGACTTCGTGTTCGCTTGTGAGTTCGAGCCGGAGCTGCCACTGTCCGAGCGCCCGCTGCGCAAGGCGTTCAAGGTCGCTCAGCAGGAAGCCGGATTGAAGCCGATCAAGATGTATAACCTGCGCCACTCGTTCGGCACGAGCCTGGCCGCCAAGGGCGTAGACGTGAGGACGATTCAGGCGCTCATGCGGCACAAGCGCATGAACACGACCGAACAGTACATGGCCTACGCGCCCCGGCCGGAGCTCGCGAATCAGATCACGCGGGCGCTCGATCCCGACAGCCTGCCCGAGAACGTCATCCCGCTCCGGCCCGTGAACGCCGACGTGACTGTGACGTTCCTTGAGCGGTTGGAGGAGGAGATTCCCGCCAAGTGGCTCCGCGAGGTCCAGCGCATCTACACCGAGACGGAGCATCGAAAGTCGGCTTCTTGAGACAAGCCGACCGCTCGGGTACGTCCGAGCTGGCGCTGCCTCGATAGCCTTCCGGCATCAAAACGCCTGGGCAACGAGAGAGCGAGGAGCCGTCGTCGGTATGGGCGAGGCCCCGATCAAGAGCTACGCCCCGATCTCGCAGACCGCGACAAGCTGAGCCGGTACACGATGGAGCTATCTGAAGACACGAGCGTCGGTGAGGTCGGCGGCGAGGCGGAGCGCGAGCGGGCTCGCCTGCTTCGCAAACAGGTCGAGGTCTGGACGGGCCAACTCGTAGACCTCAGCGGACGCAACAACCTCCTCTACTATCGCGACCTCAAGCGTGGAACGCTCGATCTCAGCGATGCGGTTCCTGAGCGGGTGGAGGACGTGCTTGCCGGCAAGGTCGTATCGCTCTCGCGCCTGTTCCCGGACGAGGACGTGCGTGCGGATGCTGCCCGACGTGCCCGCACGGTGCGGAACAAGGCCGAGGAACACTTCGAGGAGCGCGGTCTCCAGACCCTCTATATCGCGTGCGGTATGGCGACGTGGACCAATCAGCGTGGCGGCGCCACACCGCAGGCGCCGATCCTGCTCTGTCCGGCCCGCCTCGTCCCTAGAGGCGCCTCGCAGGATGAGTTCGACCTATCGCTGGTCGGCGAACTGGAGGTCAATCCAACGCTGCTCCACCTCCTCGCCACCGATTTTGAGTGCAAACTCGATCTCGATGAACTCTTGGACCAAGTTGACATCGAGGGCGCAATTGACACGCCCCAAGAGCTGATTGCCGTCAACGCCTGGCTGGCCGAGAGAGCCGCCGGCGTTCCGGGTTTCTCCACCTCGCCGCGCATCGTCCTCGGGACGTTCTCCTATGCGAAGCTGCCTATGGTCAACGACCTAGAGACATCGCTCGACGCAATGATCGAGCACGAGTTGATCGCTGCAATAGCGGGGGACAAGGAAGCACAAGCGACGTTGCGCGACCGGGAGGCAAAAGTCGATGCCACGGACCCGAACTACATCCCGCTTGCTGATGAGTTCCTTGTTCTCGATGCTGACGCGAGCCAGAACTACGTCATCAACGCCGTGGTCGCAGGTCAAGACTTGATCGTCCGCGGGCCGCCTGGCACGGGAAAGAGTCAGACCATCGCTAACCTGATTGCCACCCTCCTAGCCCGGCACAAGAAGGTTCTTTTTGTTGCTGAGAAGCGTGCCGCAATCGACGCTGTTCTCAAGCGCCTAGAGCAGCGGGGCCTCGACGATCTCGTGCTCGACCTACACGGCGGCACAGGCTCCCGCCGCAAGCTCGCTCAAGGCTTGGCGAGAACACTCGACGGAAATCGCAGTATTCCGCGTCCGAACCACGAAACCAGCCAGCAGCTCGTCGAGAACCGCCGTGAGCGACTGAATGATTACGCACAAGCGATCCACGCCGTGCGCGACCCTTGGGGGGTAAGTGTCTACGATGCCCGTGCGGCAGTGATGGGAATTGAATCGGCGGCGCATATAACAGTGCGCTTCCGTGGCGAAACTCTCAAGCAACTCGACGCGGAGAGCTACCGCAAAGCACGCGACGATCTGCGCTCTTACATTGCCAAGGGCGGCCTCACGCTTGTCCGCAGCGGGCAGCCGTGGTCGAAGTCGAAGATTCATAGCGGCGACCAGGCAAGCGCGGCCTGGGATCTCGTCGGTCGGCTCGCTCAAGAAACTCTGCCAAACGCCTCGCGCACGCTCGGTGCTGCGGCGACACAGAGCGGGACAGTGCGACCCGAGACCGTGAGCGGTTGGGGCGACCTGATCGCGCTCTGGCAGCAGATCGCCAATGAGGGTGAGGTCTTCGACCAAGATATCTACGACGAACCTCTTGATGAGCTAGTCACCGTGCTTTTGCCACTCGCCGAGGGCACGACCCGCCGCGCGACTAAGACGATCGCGTCGGGGGACTTTCGCCGCGCGCGAAAAGTCGTCCGCAGCCATCTCCGCAGCGGCAAGAAGCTGTCACCGGGAGAACTCCATAAACACGTCACGACGGCGAAGGGGATACGGGATGCCTGGGGAAAACTCTGCCAACAGCCAGGGGCACCCAGGATGCCCGACGATCTCGGCGCCGCCGCTGCGCAGTTCGAGCAGTTCCAAACGGAGGTCAACGAGCTCGGGCGCTGGCTGGACCGGCCGGACCTTCTCGACCAATCCGCCGAGAATCTAACTGACCTGCTGAGCGGCCTCCTCAACGATCAGGGCACACTAACCACCCTGCCCGACCTCCACCACCTGCGCTCCGCTCTCAGTGAGCGCCATCTCGACGACTTTCTCTCTGCGCTGGATGACCGCCAAGTGGGCGTAGACCTTGCCTTGCGGATGTTCGCTTATGCCTGGCTGATGTCGATTCTTGAGGCTGTCGCTCTTGCCGATCCGCGCGTAGGAGCGTTTAACGGCGAGGAGCACCGCCGCAGCGTGGAGGAGTTCCGTATCGGGGATGCCGAACACATCGAGACGACCGCCGAGCGCGTGCGGCGGCTTTGTGCCGAGGAGGCCGTGCGTGTTCAGGACGAATGTAAGGAGGAAGCGCAGCTCATCCAATACCAAGCCGGCCTCAAGCGTCGCCATCTGCCAATTCGGCAGCTCTTTTCGATCGCGCCGAAGGTGCTAACTGCACTGAAGCCTTGTTGGGCTATGAGTCCCTTGGTTGTCAGCCAACTGCTGCCGTCCGACGAGCAATACTTTGATGTCGTCGTCTTTGACGAGGCCAGCCAGATTAGACCCGCCGACGCCGTTCCTGCCATTCTGCGCGGTAAGCGGGTGGTAGTTGCCGGAGACGATCGCCAGCTTCCGCCGACCAGCTTCTTTTCGGCAGCGGACGACACCGCCCAAGACGTGACCGTCGGTGATATGACGGTCGGCGCCGACTTTGAGTCGATCCTTGACGCCCTGGGTGGCTTTCTGCGCGCCAGGACCTTGCAGTGGCACTATCGCAGCCGCGACGAGCGCCTGATCGCCTTCTCCAATGTCTACGTCTACGATCGCCAGTTGACCACGTTCCCCGGCATCAGTGGCGATGAGTGCTTGCGTCATCACCTCGTACCCTTCGAGGCTGGCGAGGTCGGGTCCGAGGAAAGTGCGTCCGCCGAGGTTCATCGCGTGGTACGTCTAATCCTTGAACACGCCGCGGAGCGTCCCGAGGAGAGCCTGGGTGTGATTGCGATGGGCGTCAAGCACGCCGACCGCATCGACGAAGCGCTGCGACGCGAGCTTGCTTCCCAGCCCGATCTTGAGGAGTTCTTTGACGAGAGCCAAGAGGAGAAGTTCTTTGTCAAGAACCTTGAGCGTGTCCAGGGCGACGAGCGGGACGCAATTATCCTCTCGATCGGGTACGGCAAGAACGCCGATGGTCGCTTGCTCTATAGATTTGGCCCCTTGAACCAGCAGGGCGGCGAGCGGCGACTGAACGTGGCCGTCACTCGCGCAAAGAACCGTCTTACCCTGGTTTCGTCGTTCGACGCATCAGATATGGACCCGGAGGGCTCATCCGCTGAGGGTGTAAAGCTGCTGCGTCTCTATTTGCAATACGCGGCGAGTCGCGGTAGCAAGCTCGGAGATGCGGCGTTGGACAAGCCGGCGCTCAACCCTTTCGAGGTCGATGTTCGAGATAGCCTGGAAACCGCCGGCATCAAAGTCGTCGCTCAGTACGGTTGCTCGGGCTACCTCATTGACTATGTTGCCAAGCATCCTGAGCAGCCGGGACGGATGGTTTTGGCGATCGAATGTGACGGTGCCAGCTACCACTCGTCGCCCACTGCCCGTGATCGCGACCGCCTCCGTCAAGATCACCTTGAACGTCTTGGGTGGCAGTTCCATCGCATTTGGTCGGGCGACTGGTTTCGAGACAAGCAAGCCGAGATCGAGCGGACTCTTGCCGCCTATGCCAGCGCCGTCGAACGCGCCGACGGTCCACCTCATGCGTCTGACGGCACGAAGCCACTGCGCACTCCCAACGGCGAGTCCGTAGCCCCTCTCCGAGCCCCACGGCCGCCTGTACCCTACGGCCTGAAAATCAACGAGTACAGTCACGCCCAACTATGTGCGGTCGTCGCCTGGGTTCAGTCCGACACACTGCTGCGCACTGAGGATCAATTGTTGACGGAGACTATGCGCGAGCTGGGCTTCCAGAAGCGGGGCAAGCGGATAGCCGAGGCGCTGATGTCGGCGATCAAGGCTCAACGGGCTTCCCGGACTGGCCCAATGACTTGATGTCTTTCGGCTGCGCCCGTCACACATAGGGCATCGCTTCTAGTTGGAGGTTTGAGGAGACTCGTCCAATGCTTCGTCCACGCAACGCAGAACGTAGCCGAGGCGCATCAAGCCGCCGATATGCTCCGCCGGCAGGGCGCGGATGCTGCCCTTCCGCTGACTCTCCATGTTCGCGTGCAGACTTGTCGCGGCAAGCGATGTTAGACCCGGCCATACGGAGGGCGGGCATCCAGGGATTGCCTCAAACTTCTCTTGGTCAGTCCCATATGAGCCGACGTATCGGTAGAGACCTACCAATTGCCCCTCGTCCTGTTCGTACCGCTCGAAGTCGATCTCGCCGGAGGCGTCTCTGATAACGAGCTCGTCTAGCTCGTGGTCCGCCCAGGGGTCTAGATCGTCAAGGGACTCGAAGATCACCAAACGGGACGCATACCCCATGTTGACCGCGATGCTGGCTGGAACAGCGCGCGGATCATCAAGGTCAAGTCCAAGCACCGCCTTGAGCACCATGAACTCAATCGCAGCACTCAGGCGAGAGGGGAGCGAAAAAGTCTTCATGCGAAACTCAACGACCTCAAACCAGTCGAGTGCCAAGTCGCGCTCGGCTGGGGTAAGTCGCCGGAGGTCGCGACGCGCATCCATTACTCCATGTTTTGCTTTGCGGAACATCTGTTCTCCTAGATGCTGCGCCTGGGGTAAGGTCTAGTCAGAGCGGAATGTGTGCTTTCGAGCGAGTTGTCGGTCCATCGGCAGCGGAGCTCTTGCGTCATCGCGTGTGCCTGCTTAGGAATGACTTGGAGCGAAGCTCGCTCTCCTGTGTAGGGCTCATCAGGAAGGCGCGATGGCTTGCATGTCCTACCTCACGCGGCATCAATACAAAGCCGTCGGGCTCATTGAGCGGGGGCGGATACTTCTTAAACGGGACGTATGGGCCGTCACCAGGAAACCACCAGCTCATCTCTATCTCGTTCCAGAAGCGAGCAACCCCCGTAACCGCCTCAATGAGAGCAGCCTGATACACGCCTGGGATGTTCATGAAATGGCATTTGGTATGTGACTCGCCCACCCAACCACGAGCTGCTGTGCTCGCTTCGTCTAGGTCAAACGCCACCTCGATTTCGCGTATCACGGCTGATGTGTCGTGCTCCATGTAGAGCGCAAATCTGTCGTCCTCGCCGAAGTCGAACTTGAATACTCCGTGCGAAGGCATACCGCGGCCGGGGTGTTCCGACTCTGCGTCTGCTTTCCAAGCCTTCAGCGTCTCGTTCGGAAGACGCTCGTATGCGTATCGAACGACTGCGGCGGAGCGCACGTAGCGCTGGTCAGCGTCGCCATAGAAAGCCAACTCGACGTCAGTCATGACCTCGATTGGAGTCCACTTCTCCTGCGGCTGTCGGCGTTTCAGCCTCACGACTCCGAGAGCCTATTCGCTTAGAGCAGCTGCATAAGGGTCGGTCCGCCCAAGCTAGCCGACAGTCCGTGCGGGAGCCGGCTTGCCCGGCCATTCTCGCACCCCCTCCGGGGATGCGGCCGTGGCTGCGACCGGCCCCGCATCGGGTGGGGCCACCCATATCCAAAGGAGGGCGCTATGCCTACGCGCACCCGCTGGCCCGGAGACGAAGGCTACGACCGGATGGAGTTCGCACGCCGTCTCGGATGGGAGGCAATCGCGAATTGGGGACTCAACGGCTGGGACCTCGGCAGCTGGCCGTATGTCGTCGTCTACCACCGCGGCGAGACGGAGCTCGCGGTGGATGTGGAAGGCGACATCGACATCGAGGAGTTCGCGACTCGTGAGGAGCGCGACCGCAGGACCGACGAGATCGCCTTCTTCTACTGGAAGAACAACGAGGAGGATTGGGTTGAGGGCATCGACTCGCACGAGCAGATGCCGCCGAACCTGCGCGGTTCCTTCTCGTGGACTCGCCTCGATGGAAGCAGCGAGCCAGAGGTCGAGTACGAGCACTCGTAAGCCGGAGCACGTCGGTCCTCCGGTGCGGGAGCCCGCTTGCCCGGCCAGTGTTGCATCCCCTCCGGGGATGCGGCCAGGGCTGCGACAGGCCCCGCACCGGGCGGGACCACCCATCCAAAAGGAGGGCGGCAGCATGTCCGCTGGACTCACAGACTCAGACTCGATGTTCTCCGTGCGTGACACACCCTGGCACGGGCTCGGTGCCGTACTCGACCGGCCGCCGGCGACCGTCGGCGAGGCGATCGAGGCGTCGGGACTCGGCTGGGACGTGGCGAAGGAGCCCATCGCGATCGACCGCGGCGAGATGCCGGACGCCGAGTGGTGGATTCCGCGTTGCGAGGAGATTCCCGGCTACTACGCGACCGTCCGCCAGGACACCCGTGAGGTGCTGGGGATCGTCGGTGAGCGTTACCGCATCGTGCAGAACCACGAAGCGTTCGCCTTCATCGACCAGCTGCTCGGCAGCTCGATCAACTTCGAGACGGCCGGCAGCCTGCACGGCGGGCGCCGTGTATGGGTTCTCGCCACGCTGCCCGAGCACGTCGAGGTCGGAGGCGACCCGGTACGGCCCTACGTGCTGCTGATGAACAGCCACGACGGCTCGACGGCGGTGATCGCAGCGACCACTCCGGTCCGTGTCGTCTGCCAGAACACGCTCAATTGGGGGCTCCGCAGCGCGCGGCAGAAGTTCTCGATCCGCCACACCGAAGCGGTCACGCAGCGCGTCCACGAGGCGCGGCGGGTGCTGGACCTCTCGATCAACTACTACGAGCAGTTCAAGCGCTTCGGGGACGAGCTCGCCACCGAACGCTGCACCGAGCGCCAGCTGCGCGCGGTCCTCGATGAGCTCTACCCGAACGGGACCGACGACTCGATGGGCAGCCGTGCGCGTAGCTCGCGCCAGCAGACCAAGGACCGGATCGCGGAGCTGTTCCTGCGCGGTGAGACGCAGGGCAACGCGCCTGGCTCCAAGTGGGCGGCGGTGAACGCGATCGTGGAGTACGGCGACTGGATTCGCCCGCTGCGCTCAAGCGCTCAGCGGTTTGCCCGCGCGCTCGATGACGGAGCCGAGAAGACCCGTGCCTTGGAGCTGGTCGCGGCTGCCTGAGACGCCACGGCCCGGCGGGCAAAGGGCTCGCCGGGCCTCACGTCGTTTTATGCTACTTCCGCTATAATCTTGCTATGCGTAGTTCTGATCTACTTGTCACCGGGCGCAGGCGCGCAGGGCTCTCTCAGGACGAGCTCGCCGGGCGCCTGGGGCGCCCGCAGTCAACTATCGCCCGCTGGGAGACCGGGCAGCAGCACCCGCCGCTTGAGAGCGTCATCGAAGCGTTGCGGGCCTGCGGCCTTGAGCTCACCGTCGGCATCGCGCGCTACGACGACTCCTACGACGCGCAGATCGCTCGGCAGCTGCGACTCGACCCAGCAGAGCGCGTAAGGCGCCTGACACCCGCATGGGCCACAGAGGGCTTTGACCCGATCGGCGCCCTCGCCGAGCTGGCCGGACAAGCGCGTTTCGTCGTGATCGGCGATGTCGCCGCCGCCCTGCACGGCTCGCCGGTCATGCTCGGAGCCCGAACGCTGCACGTAGTACCAGCGGAAACCGCGCTGCGTCGCATCGAGCAGACCGCCCGTCGCCTCGATGCCCAGCCGAGCGCCGAAGGGACAGCGCAGACGGAGCGCTGGACACTGCCCACCGGCGGGGAGCTGCGCGTCACGCCGCTGCCGCCCGGCACGCGCGGCTACCGCGACCTCGCGCGCGACGCCGAGACCATGCAGATCGCCCCGAGCACGTCTGTCAGAGTCGCGTCGCTGCTCGACCTCATCCGCATCGCCGAGGCATCCCCGGATGCCGGCGCTCGCGCTTCGGTCCCGGCTCTATGGGCAACCCTTGAGACACACCAGCGCCACACGGCGGAAAGGACACCGGCAACGACATGACAGACGACCACTCGATAGACGAGGGCCGCCAGGCCATTCTCGCGGCCCTTGAGCGCCATCAGGTGCGCTACGTCGTGATCGGTGGCGCCGCCGCCCAGGCACGCGGCTGGCCGGAACCGACCGACGACATCGACGTGACACCCGAGCGCTCCGAGGGCAATCTCACACGGCTGGCCGCCGCCGTAGAAGAACTCGACGCCGGCTTTCGCGTAGACCCTGCGCGCTATCCCGAGGGCTTCCGACCACCGGACGGCATCGACGCGCGCACCTTCCGCAATCAGGTCTCGATCACCTTCACCACACGCCACGGCGACTTCGATGTTGTCCTCATGCCCGACGGCACCAGCGGCTACGACGAGATTATTGTCACCGCCACCCCGGAGACCGTGCCCGGAACCGGCATCGTCGTGCCGGTCGCATCGGCCGAGACGATCCTGCACTCCAAGGCCACCGCCGGCCGCCCCAAGGACCGTGCCGTCATAGATTCAATGCGCGAAGCGCTCGGGCTCGCAGACTGATCTAATGAGAACGGCTATGTGATGCGTGACGGTGGAGCGTGCTTGTGGCCGCGAGCTCGTGATCGAGCTTCGCACTGACGCGGATCAGAGCGCGCGCCGCAGTCCTCGGACCCAGCTTGAAGATCGCCGTCAGCTTCCCGCGCTTGAGAGCGATCGTCTTTGCTGCCGAGGCGACTGTGCGCCCACGCAGCCGGCCCGTGAAGCTCACGCGGACCCTCCCTGTCGCCGGTCCGCTCACATGCACCACCAACTCACGTCCGCGTAGCGCCTCGCTGACACGGATCGTCGCCTTGGGCGTCGTGCCATGACCACCACCAGAGTTGCCGGTCGGGACTGTGAGCGTGGTATGCGCCGCATTGGCAGAGCTGCCGTTGCCCGCAGCGTTGGTCAGCCAAACGGCGAGGCTCCAACGTCCAGGGCCGGGCACCGTGACCGTCGCCGGCCCTCCCGCCGGCGCCGCAGTCGGAGCGCTACACGCGCCCGGCCCGCTCACCGGGCAAAACTGATACGTCGCCGCAGCGATCGGTGCCACCTGCCCTGACGGATTGGCCCATGTCACCGTGAACGTGGAGCCGCCGGTCTGCGTAGGCGTAGCCGCGAGTCCAGTCGGCGGCGGCGGCGCACCGTTATCGACCGTGATCTGCGTGGAGGCCACCGCCGACTGATTCCCCGCTGCGTCAGTGGCGATGAGCGTCAAGGTGTGCGTCCCATCTGAAACCGCAGTCGTCGGCAACGTCAAGGTCTGCGTTCCTGTCGATGGTGGGCAGGGCCTAGCGAACGTGAAATTGCACGGCGCGGTGTAGGTCTCGACTGGCCGCCCGTCGGCGGCCAGGATGATGCTCGCTACGCCGCCTCCGACATCTTCCGCTGACACAGAGACACTTTCGACGCCCTTGTGAAACCCGCTCGCTTCGCCCGGTCCCCACAGAGCGCCAGAAGGCGCCCCGAGAGTGGGCGGCGTTGGATCAGAAAGTGTGACCGTCGCGCCATACATCGCGGCCCACGTTTTGTGTTCGGTTGCGCCTGTCACACATTCGTCGCCCGAAGGTGCCTGGCATACAAGCCCAACCGACAGCTCGTTCACCGAAAGACCTGTGACCATCGCTGGTTCGCCGCCCTCACCGGGCGGACTGCCAACGGAGCATGTCTCGCCGTTTTCCACAGTGTCCAGGCAGGTTTCGCCCGGCACGATTGTCCCATCAGCGCGCAGAGCCGGGGACCAATCGTTGAACCCATCGAACTGATGTCCGATGAAGCGTTCGTAGGTAATCCCGGTGATCGACGTACCTGCTGGCGCCGTGAAGGTCCAGCCTCCGCTAGTTCCCGGCGCAGCGCCACTTGAGAGCCCGAGCGCGTCGGTTGTCGATAGGCCACCTTCCTGATCTGCGTTGCCTCCAGAGCCGAGACGATCGGGACAGTTAACGTGCTCGGCGTAGTGTGATGGATCGTTCGTCGCCCAGGTCCAAGAGTTGTTGGCCGCTTCCGGCGCGAAGTTGCAGGAGCTCACCTGATAGCTACCGGCGGCAAGCGCCGGGGCCGGAGAAGCCCAGGCTACGACGGCAAGCAGGACTCCGATCGTCGTGCTCGACAATCTCAACGTCCGTGCCGGTCCTTTCCCGCGCTGCTCGCTGATGCTGGTAGGCGAAGTGTCGTCCACTGGCTCGCTCGTTCCACGTCGTAGGGGTCGGTATAGCGCACGGATACCTCGACAACGCCGGAAGTTGGGAGCGTGAGGCTCGCAAAGACGCCGTGAAGCGTGCGCAGCACATGAAGCTGGCGCGAATGTCCTCGGTGGCCCAGGTAGCGCACTTGCACATGAGCTTCGCCGGGGCGTCCCGAAAGCGCGAGGACGAGTCGGTGCTTGACTCGCTTCAGTCGGACCCGCGGGCGTGCGAATGGGTGCGTCATTGAGGCCAATGGTGTCATCGGCTGGGCAGACGATCCCGCGGTCGCGTTTGGCTGCGCTCCTGGCTCGGCCGCTTCGCCGGCCGTCACGATCGCTCCAAGGCCCGCGTTGCGGAAGGTCTGGGCGATGTCGAGCACCCCTTTGTTGGCTTCCGTCAGGTCCTTCTCGGCCGTTTCGGGCGACAAGCCCGGCTGATAGGAGTCAAGCGCGTCGAGTGCCGCCGCAGCAATCGCGGATGCCTCGCTCGTGCCCTGCCAATAGTTGTAGTTCGGAGCGCCGGTTACAGGGTCCGCGCCATCGAGATCGCAGCCGGGCGCGAGCAGTCGCAGCCCTTCGCCGCGGTTGGAAAAGGAACAAAAGCCGCCGCCCTGTGTGTCAGTAGCGCCGACCGATAGCACTCCAGGGTGCGCGGCGGGGTACTCCACGGCGCCTCCGTCATCGTTGCCGGCGGCTGCGACAATCGCAACACCGTAATCGCTGGCTTCTTGAACTGCGTTGCCTAGCATTTCGTAATCCCGGCCCGATGGGGATTCAGAAGTGCCAAGTGAGAGATTAATGACACGCACGTTGTAGTGCGAGCGCACCCGTAGGCAAGCGTCGATTCCCGTTGCGTATGCGCTGAAGGGAAATGTCGTTTTCCCTGGCTCAAGGATTCGCACTGAAACGATCTGGACCGCTCGGGCAGCCGTACCGACCATGCCCCAGCCATTTGCGGGCGCTCCCGCCATCATGGCGAGGACTGTCCCGTGCATGGTCGAGGACACGTCTTCCCCTGTGCCGCCGTCGAGCGCTATTCGTTCCACCACGACGCCTTCAGTGTCCGCGTTGAGATTCACACCCGTATCAACGAGGCAAAGACCCGCGAGCTGCGCCGGTGGCGGGGCGTAAGGAAGGAAAGCTCCGTTATCGGCAATCGCTTGGGTGGTGACGCCTGACTCGGCGCTGGCCGCAGCCGGGAGCAAGATGAGCACGAGACATGGCGCGCAGATGTAGCTCCGGCTACGCCGGAACATCAGCGACGCACGCCGAATCACCTTAGTTTGTGCTGACATCTACCACCCGACTGTTGCCGGTGCCGAACGGAAACCCTGTCTGGCCCGCAGGGACTTCGGCCCGGAACGGAAAGCGGCCGATGCCGCCCTCGAAGTGATAGGCCACGCGGAAGCGGCCGTGGCTGTTAGTCCGCGGCGTCCTGAACGGCTCCCAGCGGCCACGGTAATGCACCAGCAGGTCTACGATCGCGCCCTGCCGGGGGATCGGTCCCGCGACCTTGCCGCTGAGCGTGATTGTGCCTTCTGGCCCCGTTCTGTCCGGGCTCACGCTGAGTTGCACGCCTGCGCTCACGGACTCCCTGACCTTTGCCACGGCCGCGTAGCCGGGGTCTGCGGAGAACGCGCGGTAGGCGACCTCGACTGTACGCGAAGGTCCCGCGGGCACTTTCGCCACGAATGTTCCGTTGGCGAGCGTCTTGGCGTGGCCGACCAGCTTGAGCGCCGGAGAGCCCACCACCTGCTGCAACACGTCGAGCGCCGCGCCTCCGATCGAGCGTCCCTGCGAGTCAATCAGGCGCCCGCTCATGCGCAGCGCCCGGTGGCGGAAGGAGCGCGTGATCGCTCCCTTCAAGCCGAGGCGTATCTGCGCGGTCTCGCTGGCTCCGCTTCCGTTCGGGGCGCCGACTCCAACGGACAGGCCCGAGCCTGCGGCTCCGGGGCCGGGGAGCACACCGAGACTTCCGTTCCCCGCGTTCTTGGTTGTGAACGTGCCGACATACGCCGTCGTCGCGTCGCCGGCGGCATCGTCAACCACCAGCTTGAGCGTGTGCTGCCCATCAGGCAGCCCCGTCGTGTCGAGGCTCACGCTGCTGCTGGTTGATTTGGCACACGGTTCAGGATGCGCAAAGGAGCGAGTCCCGTTGCTCGTCTGCCCGAGGTTCTGGCAGAGCCCGTTGTTCGAGTTCAGTAGCACCGCGGGCTCCACCCGCCCGTCTACAACCAACCACGCGCTGTAGACGCCCGGTCCTTCGTCGGCCGCGTTGAAGGTGACTTCGCTGGTGCCTTTGATTGTTGTCCCACCGACCAAGCCGCCGCTGATCGCGCTGACGGTCGGGGCGGAGAAGTCATCGAGCACGAGCGACGCAGCGGACACATCGACGTGGGAGACCTCGACTCCCGCAGCGCATGGACCGTCCTGCCCGTCGCAGGAGGCGTTGACAACGATCGAGCTGACACGAGTAGGCGGTGTTCGGGCGATCGTCGTGGCGCCCAGGCCGGCGCGTCCGAGGTTGCGGTAGTCGTAGTTCGGATCGCTCTCGTCGGAGGCGTTGACGAACACCTGCCCGGAGCCGCCGCCCGTGCTCGGGATCGCATAGCTGTCGGCGATCTGGATTGTGTAGCTGGCGATCGAGGCCCAAGAAGGCGCGGTGAACACCCAATCCACCCCAGCGCCGTTGCCGTACCCAGCACCGTTCGCGCCGAGATCGAGGACCAAGGCGCCTTGATTCGATCCGGCACAGGTGTCCGCCAACGTCATGTTGAGGTCGCCGGTTCGCTGCGTTGTCCACCCGTCATGCCCGACAGCCGCGCCGGAAGGGTCATGGCAGGTAAACACAGTCATCTGATTTGCGCTGACCGCACTCGTCTGAAGCGCTAGTGCAATGCTCGCCACGACAGTCATCAACACGAGGCGAGCGACGAGCAAGGTCCGCAGCCGCTCCAAACGGAGGAGACTCCTGACCGGCTCAAGGCGCCTCTCGGTCTGCGGCGGGCTGGGATCAGTCTGTGGAGACATTGACCACCTCGCTCACTCCGCGGGCAAACGAGAAATCCGCCTGGCTGCTTGGCACTTCGGCGCGGAACGGGAAGCGCCCGAGCGCGCCTTGAAATTGGTAGCTCACATCGAAGTGCCCGGCCGCGTCGGTCCTCGGAGTGCGAAATGGCTCCCAGCGTCCGCGGTAATGCACGAGCAGATCGACAATGACACCCTGCCTCGGGACTGGACCGAGCACTTGGCCGCTGAGTGTGATCGTGCCTTCCGAGCTCGTTCGTCGTGGAGTGATGACGAGCCGCACACCTGCACGCACTGACTCCTCGATCTTCGCCTGCGCCGAGTACCCGGCGTCTGCGGAGAACGCACGGTAGGCGACCTCGATCAGTCGCGATGGCCCCGCTGCTACGCGAGCAATGAACGAGCCATCGGCGCCCGTGCGAGTGTGTGCAACTACTTGAGTCCGCCTACTGCCCGCTACCTGCTCGGTCACGTCCAACGCCGCTCCGGCAATTGGGTGTCCCTGAGCATCGAGCAGGCGCCCCGTCAGCCGCAGCGCGCGGTGGGTGAAAGTCCGAGTGACCCTCTGTCGCACGCCGAGGCGCAGCTGCGCCGCCTCGCTCGCGTTGGTCCCGTTCGGGGCACCCACTCCAACGGAAAGTCCCAAGCTCGCGCCGCCCATGCCAGAGCCGGGCAGTGCGCCGAGCGATCCGTTCGACGGCTGCTTGGTCGTGATCGTGCCGTCGTACACGACGCTTGTGTTCTCTGCGGCGTCCTCGATCGTCACCTTCAAGGTGTGCTGCCCGTCGGCGAGTGCAGTCGTGTTGATCGGTAGGTCAACCGACTCACTCGTCCGGCATGGCTGCCTGTAGTCGAACATCAGCGCGCCGCCGCTGGAGCCGACCGGGGCACACTTGCCTTCGTTGTTGTTCGGCGTGCCCGAGTAGACCGTTTTCCCGTCGATCTGCGCCGTGGTGAGATAGACGCCTGGGCCGCCCGGATCGCTCGCGTTGAAAGTGAGTTCCTGTGTGCCCTGAGCGTTCGGGTTCAGGAGCGTCCCTCCGAGCCCGCTCGCGGCGGGCGTCGCACCGTTTGAAAGTGCAATGTCGGCGCTGCTCAGATAGATGCCCGCGTCGAGCCCGCCGCTGGCCGGACAACTCGTCGCGCCTTCATACGGGCCTACGCACACAGCGGTTGCGTACAGGTTCGTTCCGCCCGGATGCGTGATCGGGAAAGTCCCGCTGAGAGTGCCGCCCCCGCCGCAGGCAAGGTTGTATTGGCAGTTCGCCAACACGTCGGCGGAGTCGTAGGTCGCGTTGGGCGTGCTGAGCCACGCCTGGCCGTGTGGGGAGGTCAACGTCGCCGTCACGCTCCCGCCCGCGATCGTGGAGCCGGCCGGCGCGGTGAAGACCCACTCGGGTCCTTCGTAGGGGTGCTGGGGCGCTTCGCCGCTGGTGACAGCCCCGAGGCTGCCCCCTTGCTGGCAGGTGTTCGTGTCGCCACTGTACGGCCCGACTGCGCCCGTTGCGCTCGTGCTCCACCCTTCGGTCGGGGCAGGCCGACCGTCAGGCTGCATACACGACACGAGCGTCCAAGTGCCCGCCCGAGCGCTCGACGCGAAAGCGCCACCCGCTATCAGGATCAACGCAAGACAGATGAGCGGCGGGCGCCAGGGCGAGCCTCCATTTCGGTGAGTGACGGCCAGCTGCATGTCAGTTTGTGGTGACATCGACTGACCTACTTTCACCGTGGACGAAGGGAAACTCGGTCTGGCCCCCAAAGACCAGCGCCCGGAACGGGAATCTGCCGACGCCGCCTTGGAATTGGTAGACGACCTGAAAGCGCCCGCGCGAGTCTGTGCGCGGATCGCGGAATGGCTCCCAACGTCCTCGGTAGTGGACAAGCAGCTCGACCACAACGCCCTGTGGGGGGACCGGGCCGAACACCCGGCCGCTGAGTGTGATCGTGCCTTCGGGGCTCGTGCGGCGCGGGGTGATGTTGAGCCGCAAGCCCGCGCTGACTGACTCCTGAACCTTTGCCAGCGCGGCATAGCTGGCGTCTGTGGAGAACGCTCGGTAGGCGACCTCGATCGTGCGCGTGGGTCCACCAGGAGCGATCGCTGCAAACGTCCCGTTCGCGCGGGTCTTTGCGTGCGCGATCACCGTGGCCGTCGGCGAGCCACTGACCTGTTGCAGCACTTCGAGAGCTGCGCCGCCGATCGGCTGGCCCTGCTCGCTGAGCAGGCGCCCGGTGAGTCGCACCTTGCGATGCGCGTAGCTCCGAGTGATCCTCGCCCGTATCCCAAGATGCAGATGTGCCGTTCTGCTCGCGGCGATCCCGTTCGGGACCGCTGGCGGAGTCGAGCTCGCGGTGCCGGGGCCGGGCAGTGCGCCGAGTGATCCGTTCGACGGCTGCTTGGTCGTGATCGTGCCGTCGTAGACGACCGCGGAGTTGCCCGCTGCGTCCTGCACAACGAGCTTCAAGGTGTGCTGACCGTTGGGAAGGGTGCTCGTGTTGATCGGTAGATCAACCGACTCGCTTGCCGGGCAAGGCTGGCTGTGATCGAACATCAGCGCCCCGCCGCTGGAGCCCACCGCCACGCACTTGCCGCCGTTGTTGTTCGGCGTGCCCGAGTAGACGGCTTTCCCGTCGATCTGAACGGCCACGAGATAGACACCGGGGCCGCCGGGGTCTGTCGCATTGAAGGTGAGTTCCTGTGTACCGCTCGCGTCGGGGCTCAGGAGCGTCCCGCTCACGCCGCTGGCGCTCGGCGTCGCTTCGTTGGAGAGCAGGAAGTTCGCCCACCACAGCCGCACGAGCGACCAGGCACCTTCGCTGCCACCGCTGTTGCAGGCGTAGCCTTCATGTCCTCCGCATCCAGCGCTGAGGTAGAAGTTCCCGCCGCGCCCGCCGGGAATCCCGAGCACGCCCGCGAAGTCGTAGGTGCCATTCGCGCAAGGCGGTAGACCGGAGGCGCACTGGAAGAACACATCCGAGCCGTCGTAGGCGTAGTTCGGGGTGTAGGCGACCGCCGTGCCCGAGGCGTTGTAGCCGCCACCGTCGGCATAGAGACTCACGTCAACGGAGCCGCCGATCAGCTTTGAGCCGCCGGGCGGGGTGTACTGAAGGGTCTCGGCCGACCCGACGCCTACGGCGGCGTCCGTGCTGAGGATCGCGAACATGGGGCTGCCAGGTCCACAGCTCGTGCTGTTGTTCGACCCGTACCCGCCTCCTGCGGCGAAGCTCGACCACCCTTCGCTCGGCGCCGCCGATTGATTCGGGTTCACGCAGGAGACCTCCATCCAGTTCCCCGCGTAGGCGCTGCTCGTGCCCAGCCATCCAGCGCCAGCGATCAGCGCGAGCGCGCAGGCAAGGAGCAGGGCGATCTTGGTGTGGTTTATGTGCTGCTCGTTCATCGTCGCGTCCATCCCTTTTCAGGCCCCCTTCTGGTGGGGCTTCTGTGGTCTGTGAACGCGAAGGCCGGAGACCGGCCAACAACCTTTCGCGAGCTCATTCATGGGCTGAACGGACCTCCGCCCTGACTGGCCGTGTGCGCTTCGGGCGTCCGCGCCGATTCGGGCGTGGACGGCGCTGACGTGGGGACGCCGAGGTAGGCGAAGCCTCCCGGTTCACGTTGCCGTCCCGATTGGCTGGACCTCGCTCGATGAACGCTCGCAAGGACCCGGCCGGGCGCGGTGCGGTGCCCGCTCCGGCGCCGACCATGCCCGCGATGCGGCGTGGCTTCGATGGCCTGCCCGACTGCGGACGCGGGCGGGGGAAAGATGGGAGTCGTGAGGGTCTGTCGCGCCGATCCGCTCGGTCGCGAAGCGAGATGGTGAGGGCGAGTCCGTGGCCCGTGTTCGAGCACATGGGTCGCGATCGTCCCGCCGGCGATCACGGCTACTGTCGCCACGCCTGCCGCGGCGACCTTCGCCGCCGCGCCGCCACCGGCGATGAGCGCCGCCGCACGTTCGCGCACGGTGCCTGGCCCGGCCGGCACACCGTCTGGCATGACGCGGTGCAGCAGCATCTTCGCTCGGGTGAACCAGCCGAGATGACCGACAAGCGGGCCGGGGAGCAGCGCCGCGGCCTGGCCCTGGAAGCTGCGCCGCAGGCGTCTCGCGTTCGTCTTGTGCTCGGCGCGGCAGTGCGCGCAGCTCTCAAGGTGCGCAAACGCGCGCTCCGCAAGCTGCTCACTTGTCGCCTCGCCGCTCTGGAGGGCATGGATCGTCGCTGAGCGAAAGCCGCACAGTCGCCCGGTGTCGTAGAGCAGTTGGAAGCGCTCGCGCTTTCGCTCGCACGACCGAGAGGCGTTGCGTGCGACGTTGACCTCGATCCCCTCGATTGACGCGATGGCGCGGTACTGCAACCCCTCGACGAGCCATCCAAAGACGCGCTGCTCGACTTCGGTCAGCTCGGTCAGGAACTCGGAGACGATCAAGCGGTCCTGATGGCCGAGCGCGGCGAGCTCGGGGGCGTTCTGGCCCTCGCGGGCCTCGGCCATCAGGTACATGCCCGGAGCGCTGCGCGCGAGGATTTGCCCGCGCCGGCGTTCGTCGCGGTGCAGGTTCAGCGCTCGGTGCTTGAGGCCCATCCGTAGGGCATTGCGCAGATGCTCCTCCGACTGATACGGGCGGCGCAGCAGCGCCTCAGTCGTCTCCTGGTAGATGTCCTCCAGCTGCTCGGTGTTCAGCCCGCGGCACTCGGGAAAGTTGCGCGCAGCCCGGACCTCCTGAGCTTGCCATTCGCCGAGGACTTGCCCGATCCAGTCCGAGTCATACCCATGTCCGGGGCGCGGGCGCAAAACTCCCGTCAGCGACCGGCGTTCGCTTGCGTGCTCCTTCCCTGATCGCTGAGCTCGAACATCCATTCCGATCTCTCCCCTCAGACCTGAGTTACACCGAAACTCGGCGACAGGACTGAACGGTTCCGCACACAACAATTTACTCGCAACTTTTGCTGCGCGCGTCGTCGTTCTGCGGGGTCAAACTCATCCAGCATCGGCGTGTTAGCTCGCGGTCTCATTGGTGCGGCACCGCGACGGTCTCGATCACGGCAGCGCAGAGCAGCACGCAGGCGGTCAGCGCCAGCAGCGCGAGACCTTCGGGCACCGTGAGCGCGCGGCGGCGTTGGAGCAGCCAGGCGCTTGCGCCGAGCGCGAGACCGGCCCACTCGATCGGCAGCTGAGGGATGTAGGGCAGCAGCGGTGCGCCGTAGGCGCCGAGCGCTGCGCCCACCGGCAGGGTGTTGACCAAGATGCACGCCAGCAGAACGGTGTCCGCGATCTTCTGGCCGAGGCGGTGGTGATGCGCGCCGAGGACGCCGAGCAGCAGCGGCCAGGAGGCGACCGGGAGGTTGTGAGCCGCCAGAGCGAGGACGTGACCGAGCTGCGGGGCAGGGTTGGGCTCAAGGCGCAGTCCGAGTAGTCGCCGGACGGGCGCTCCAGCCCTCGCGCCGAGTAGCGCGACCAGCGCGGCGGAGCCGAGCGTCGCCATCCAGATCGCGGCGTAGGCCCACAGCCACGCCGAGCGCAGGCCGACCGGCAGCCGCCAGCGGTGCGCTGCTCGGGTCAGCCCTGCGGTAGCCATTGCTCGACGGCGTAGCCGCCGGGGACGCCGGCGAGCTGCGCGATGGTGACGTGGTAGGCAGCGGGCAGCCCTTCGTATTGGGAGTCCCCGCCGGTCTGCTCGCGGGTGACGATCACCCACGAATCCGCGGCGGTGAGGTCGCGGGCGATGCTGACTATCTGGCCGCGGTTGTAGATGTGCCCGCGGGCGATCGTCGTGTCGCCCCGACTGCTCGCCGCGGCCTGCTTCTCCGAGAGACGCGCCGCGCCGACCGACATCGCGGCGAGGGTCCGCTGATGTTCGCCGAGCGTGCGGTATGTCCAGTTGACATACAGCTCGGCGAACGCCGCGATGGCCTTGTTCGGCGTCGCCTGGACATCGAGCGGCGCCTGCGTGCTCGCGGACGGTGGCGTCGGCGCCGGTGGCTCGCCAGCGTTCTGCGGCGACGAGCTCGCCGGCCCGCTCGTGCTCGCGGTGGGCGCGTCGGGGTTGGTGCATCCCGCCAGCGCGACGCTCGCCATCAGCGCGAGCGGCAGGAGGCTTCTGATGCTGGCGCTCGTCATAGGCCCGGTGGGTGACGGACGGTCCAGGTCGCCCAGCTGGGGACGGATGCAGAGACGCGCCAGCGAGGACCGGGCTTGCCCGAGTTGGGGCCGCTGTCGTAGGCGGGCGCTTCAACGGTGTCCAAGCGCAACCCGCCCACGTACATGAAGGCGTGGCCCGCGTTGGCGTAGATCGAGACGTAGCGGCCGGGGCCGGGTTCGCCGTAGGACTCAAGTTCGGTCGAGTCCTCGGCGTATGCACCGAACACTCCGCCGCCGTGCAGGACGTAGGAGACCGCCGAGGAGCAGTCATACGCTGGCTGTAGCTGGCTGAGCGGCGTGCCGTGCGCGCCGCCATACAGGTAGCTCGTACCGAAAAGGCGGTTGCCTGCGGCCACCATCGCCTTCACCTTCGCCGGCGCTTCTTCGCCGGCAGCGGCCAGGCCGCTCGGCAGAATCTTCGTCTGCGTGCCGGCCGTCAGCGGGAGCGGGATGCTGCCAGCGCCTTCGGCCCCTGCGCACGCGCTCGCCGCGAGACCAGCTCCGCCCGCTTCGCTGGATTCCGGCAGTGCTTCGAGTGTCGCTCCCGCGCCGGTGCGCGGCGCGAGCTGCACCCGCACAGGACTCTTGGAGATCCCGAGCGCACGCGCCGTCTGCCACCACACGTCGAGCCGGTAAGGCTGCCCGTTGCTGATGAACTGGCCGGGGCCTTGTCCGTAGCCGGTGTCGCGCTTTGCCAGGATCGCCTCACGGCCGGCGTGCATGACCCGCAGTTGGGTCAGGTAGGCGAGGTTGCTCAGCGCATCGGCATCCTGAAAAGTGAACGACCCGCCGTTCGCCGGGTTCGAGCTGAGAACCGAGAGCTCGGCGAAGCTCGCGGGGTGCGCCGGCAGGTATGACTCGCCGGGGTTGGGGATCGACCCGTAGTCGCTGGCGGAGTCGCCCGGCCCGCCGTAGGCGGTCGCGCCGACTTCATACCAGCGGCCGGGCCGCAGCTCCAGCGGCGCCGCGTACAGGCCCGCGGCGATCGGCCCGCCGCCGGCCGGCGTGTTCACCGCGCCGGGAGCGCCGGCGCCGCGGCAGGCCACTTCCGTTTCATGTGCGAACAGGCCGACGACGGCGGCGGCCACGAGCACGGGCAGCGAGACGAGTAGGAACACTCCGACCAGCAGGGCGGTCCTGACATTGCGGTTGCGCAGCAGCTCGATCGCGACCTGGACCTGCACTACGCCGCCACCTCCAATTCACTCGCGGCGGCTGCCTGCCACTCATCGTTGACCAGCAGCTTCAGCGCGGGCCAACCCTGCTGCTGGGTCTCGCGGAGCGCGTGCCGGCGCACGGGCTCGTCGCGGGCGGGGTCTGAGCTCGCGATCCAATACTCAAGCGGCCCGACGCCGATCTGCAACGTGCCCTCGCCGCGCGTGCCGTTCATCAGGTAGGCGGTGGAGAACGCGCCGCGGACCGTCTTGAGCGTCGATATGGCGTCGATCGCCTCATCGGTCAGCTTCAGCGCGCCCTTGACGTAGGTCAGCTCGCGCGTCTCTTGGCGCAGGAACAGGCGCATCGCCGCGTTCGCCAACAGCGCGCGGCCGTACTCGTTGTCGAAGTCCGATAGCTGCTGGCTGATCGCGATGAGCCACAAGGCGTAGTGGCGGCTGCGCCGGACGAACTCGTTGAACCAGCGGCCGGTCGCCGGGCGCTCGATCAGCTTCCACGCCTCATCGACCACGAGAAAGCTCTTGCCGCCCCAGGCGTGCTTGGGGCCGCCGCCGGAGAGATGCAGGGTGCGGGTGCGCGCGATCCTGCTCTTGACGTGCTCGCAGATGACGAACAGCGCCGCCGCGGCCTTCGCGTCGGGGATGCTCCTGGTGTCGAATACGACCAGCGGCGCCCCGGCGGGGATCGTCGTCGGCCGGTCGGCGAGGTAGGCGTAGGGGCCGTCGCCGATGTAGTTGTTCAGCCTCATCGAGAGGTTGCGCAGCGCCTCGGCGATCCCGACCGACCCCTCGCCGCGCTCGTGGTGATAGCGGCGCTCAAGCTCCTCCTGCAACAGCAGCTCGCGCGGTTCCTCGCCCGTCAGCGCGCAGCGCGCATAGACCTCGGCGATTGCCAGGCCGAGCAGGTTCGCCTCAAGGTCCGTCAGGCCGTAGGAGTCCCGGCCGGCGTGGTGCTCGCCGAGCAGTAGCGCGTGCAGCGCCAGCAAGTAGTCGATCTTCTCCGCGCCTACCCGCGCGGGGTCATCGACATCCCACGAGTTGATCGCGTGCGCGTCGCCACCGATCTCAAGCGACGCGGCACCGGGGATCAGACTGCACAGGAAGTCGAAGTGACCTGCCCGGTCGATGATGAAGCCACTCGCTCCCTGTGCGAGCGCGCGGATCAAGAGGATGATCGCGGCCATCGTCTTGCCGGCCCCGCTCATGCCGTTCACCAGCAGCAGGTGATTGGGATGCGCCGGGTCGAACGGGTCCAGGCGCTCCAAGGTGCGGCCGGGCAGCGCGTAGCCGAGCGGGATGCCCTCGGGGCTCCCGCAGCTCGTCCCGCACAGCGGGAAGGTGTCCCCGACGTTGCGGCTGACGTACTTGCGCCGCCGCCTTGCCACGTCGCGCCCGAGCGGCAGCGTCGAGCGCCACAGCGCGCCTTGCGCGAACAGGCCATGCCCGATCCGCGCGTCGCAGGCCATCGTGACCTCCCGCCCGGCCGCCTGGCAGAGCTCGTGCAGGGTCTCGGTGTCCGGCGCCGGCCCTGACTCCAGCAGCGAGCCGTAGATGCTGACGCGGTAGATGCCCGCGCCCGCGCTCGTGGCGAGCTCGTCGTTGAGCTCGGCGGCCTCCTCCTCCTGTACCCGCGCGTCGGGATCGAGTGGGCGTCCACGCTGCTCGACGCCACGGTTTACACCGTGGATGCGGCGGTAGCGGCGCTTCTGCGCCATTCGCTCGCGGTAGCGCTCCGTCGCCTGGATATGCACGCTGAGGGTGAACGGGCGCGGGGCCTGCATCATGTGAAGCAGCCATCCGAGCCACGTCTGCTCAGGTGCGAGCGAGACGTAGAAGACCTCCTCCGCAGAGCCGCCGATCCTCACATGGCTGCGCTCGGACAGACCCAGCTCGGCGGTGCAGACCGCGCTCGCCAGGGCGCTCGCGCGAGCGCTCGCGTCCTCGGCGTCCTCGCCCGCGAGCGGGGAGGCAATGACCTCCGGGCACATGAAGCTCGCGGGCAGCTCGCCCGCTCGCCGCGCGTCGGGATCGAACCTTCCGTGCAGCAGGTCGAGCACTTCCCGGCCATCGAGCGGCCGGGCCGGGACTCCCATCGCTTCAAGGTCTGAGCGGACGCCTTCGGCGTGCCGCAGCGAGTCGCGCATCGCGCGCTCGTGAACGCTCGCCTTCACCCGCAGCCCCCGGCGCGAGGCGCCCCCTGAAAGCAGCGGGCGGCCCGCCGGCCGCCAGGGGCAGATCACGAGATAGCGCAGTGTCAGCGGCGCGACGTTCAGCGCCGTCGCGCGGATCGACTGCTCCTGGGCGATTCCTAGCCGGCGGATCGCGGTAGCGTGCTCGCCCTCGCCGATGTCCTCGGCTGCGCCCGCGGCCTGCTCGCAGCGGTGGGTCTCCTCCGCGAGAATGTCCTCCAACTCCAGCGGAGTGCCCTGCACGTAGAGTTGGAGGGACTGACGATCGGGCAGCCGCGCGGCGAGCTGACCAAACGCGGCGGAGACGCGCTCGCCCTCGGCTTGATCCATGACGAGCGGGTTGACCGAGCCGACCTCCAGATAGCGCACGTACTCGCCGTCCTCCCGCACGAGCAGCCCGTCCTCGCCGATCGCAGCGACACCGAGCAGGTCGGCGGCGCATCGCTCCCGTCTCATACGCCCCAGCGCTCCTCGGACAGCAGCTCCTCAAGCGCTGGGTCGGCGACCTGGCCGCGAGTCTCGCCGGCGGGCTCCTCCGCCTGTGCGAGAACGAGGATTCCGCGGGCGCCCGAGTACCCGGCTGGCGTCGCCGGCAGAGCGTGTTGGCTGAAGCGCCAGCGGCACATATCGCGCAGCAGCGCGCCGAGTTGCAGGCCGCCGCTCTCAGAGACGTAGGTCAGCGCCGCCGGAAGCCCGACGAAGAAAACGCAGAGCGTGATCGCCGGCTTGGTCGGCAGGTGCGCGAGATAGACGAGGCCGAGGACCACGCTCGCGCCCGCGATCAGGACGGCCCATTGGCGCAGCGTGAAGCCGACCAGCTTCGGCGCCTGATCGAGCGAGCGGAAGGTGCGGTGGATCACGACCCGCTCCGCGGTCGCGGTTTACGTTTCGCCGGCCGTTGCGCACGAGCTGGCGCAGGCGGGGGCGCAGGCGCTTTCGGCGCGCGGCTGGGCGGCCGTCTGCCGCCGGCCGCTTCGCGCTGCGCGCTCGTCGTGACCTTGCGTCCAGGGTGTGCGCCTCCAGCCGGGTTCGGCGCCGCCGGGGCGCCGCGCGGGCTCGGCGAGCGCCCTACGGGCGTCTGCGTCCGCGGGGACGGCGCTCGCGCCGGCCCCTGGCTTGAGCTACGACCACGCACCGATCCGGCGGCAACGCTCGCCGGGGTTTTCCCTGTACTCGTGCCCGCGCCGGTGGCCCTCGGCCCACGTCCCGCCGCGCGCGCGCCGCCGCTCGGCGTCCGGCCAGCCTTGCGCGCGCTCGCCGCCATCGCGGCGCGGGCGTCTCTCGGCGCGCTGGCAATGACCGCGCCCGCATTGCGCAGTCGCTCGCGGACACCGCGCCGGGCACTCTGCGCCGCGCCACGCCGGGCGGCCTTCCCGGCAAGCGCGCCTCCAGCTGCGCCGGCCGCGGCGCCGGGCAGGATGCCGCTGCGGCGCGCAGCCCCGGCCAGGCCGCGCCGTGCTGCGCCGAGCGGGCCTCCGGCTGGGGCGCCCAAAGCGCCGGCCGCCCGTCCCGCGCTGCGCCCTAGCGAGGGGACGCCCTCGAAGGCGGCGCTGCGCAGCCGCGCGTGCGCGGCCTTCACCCGCTCGGCGCCAGGCATCGTGCTTTGCCCCGACGAGCCTCCGCCGCCACCCCCGGACAAGGCAGAGCCGAACAGATGACGCAGCTCGCCGAGCAGCATCAGCGGTAGCTTCACCGCGATTGCAAACGTGATGAGCCCAGCGAACGCCGCCGCGATGTGGCCCGGCACACCCCCGGCGCCCCCGGTGAAGCTCGTGGCGTCCAGGCACAGCGCCCCAGCAGTGGCGAACAGCACGGTCCAGCCGAGCGGGACGAGCGTGATCGCCATGAGCGCGTGCGCCCAGGTGCGCGCCAGATGCGAAAGCTCGGGGATCGCCGAGAGCGCGATCAGAGGCGGACCGGCGACGATCAGCAGCGCCAGCAGGACCGTCAACAGGACTTGCACCGCGAACAGGCCCGCGGCGAACAGCACGCCGACGATCACCAGGAACGCACCAAAGACGCCGCCGGCCCCCGCCAGCAGCGCGCCGCCGAACAGCACGCCGATGATTCGCTGAAGGCCGCTGGCGACAACGGGGAATCCGAGGATCGCGTGAGTCAGGGTGTTCGTGATCGCGACCACCTGCTCCACGAACCAGCGGTAGGCGACGAGCACGAATGTCACCCATACGCATCGCCCCAAGGCGCCGGCCGGGTGCGCCGCGCCGGTCAACCCCACCAGCCAGTAGCGCACGGTCCCGATCGCGAGCGTGACCGGCATCAGCGATGCGCCCAGCCACACCATGTCAGCCTGCAACTGGCCGACGTGTGTCCATGTCGCCGGGTCCGGCAGTGCGACGAGATGCTGAATCGTCGCCACGGTCCCATGCGTGAGCCAGCTCGGGACGAGCGCGTGCGCGAGCGCCCCGAAAAACCCCTTGGCGATCCCTTCGATGATGCTGTGCAGCGAGGGAAGTTCGATCCCGAGGAAGGCGAGTGGCACGACCGGAGCGCCGTTCGCGGCTGACGCAGCCGGCGCGAGCACAAGGACACCGACGAGCGCGGCCGTCGTCGCGGCGGGCAGTCTCCATACCAAGCGGCGATCCATGACCAGGCCCCCGGCTAGGCCACGATCCCGCTGATCGACCCGAGGATCGCGAGCCCGACCAGCGTCTTGATCGCCAGATCGTGTGCCCTCGAATGACCGGCCATGAACATGATCCCGACGACCGCGACCACCAGGCCCATCGCCGTGCCGCCGAGCCACACGATGTTGCCCTTGAGCTTTTCGACCAGCTTCGCGACGCCTTCGATTTCGCCGCCCTTGAAAGCGCCCGCAGCGTTCAGGGCGTGAACGTGTCCATCGGGGAGCGCCCCGAGGATCACGACGCCCATCAGCAGTCCGATCAAGGCGCAGATCGCCGCGGCGAGCTGCGCCGTCCTTCCGAGACGACGGGCCTGCGCCCGCCTGAGCGTGAGCGCCATCATTGGCCCCACCTCCTTTGTTGTTGATTGCCAAACCTCACGGGGAGAACAGCCCCCCTCTGGCGTGTTCCGCCGCCGGCGCAGGCGGCAGAGTCACGGGAGCTGGCGCGGCGTGCGCTGGAGCCACCGGCGCGCTCTGCGGCGCTGCCGGGACACTGCGGACCGGCGCAGTCCGAGCAGGGCGCGCAGCGGCCACGGGCGCTGCGCGCCGGTGGCGCGGCCCGGTCGCGTGGCCGGCGCGATGGACCGCCGGGCGCCTCGACGGCGACGGCTTCTCCGAGTCGATCAGGCGCGCTGCGGTGTGCTTGACGATCGCGCGGGGCGCGCTGGCGTGATGAGCGCTCGGCGAATGGCCTGCAAGGGCAGCCGCGACGCCGACCACCACCCACGCCGCGAGCATTACGCCGACGATCCCGACCAGCCACGGATGTCCCGCCAACTGCACGCGGAGCCCGCGACGCGGGTAGACCCGCCGCCACGCCGGCCGTTCACGCCCGGCGAACAGGTCATCTACATGCACCACGAACTCCTCCGTGAGCTGGTCGCCGGCCCCCTCGTCGCCAACCTCCTCGCGTGGCTCCTCCTCGCTGGGCCACGCAGGCGCACAGGCGGGCTCGGTGTCCGATTCCGCCTCGCTCGCGGTCTCGGCGTCCTGCGCTCGGGCTCCGCTCGAGCGCCTGCCGCCGGGGGCGACCGGCGCTGGAGCAGCGCCAAAGACCTGCGGTGCTCGCGTCGCTCGCCCCGGCTTACGCCGGCGGCGAGGCTCCGCGGAGGACAGTGCATCCTCGTCGGGGGCATCGAGCGCGGCCGGCACCGGGGACGATGCCGGCGCAGGATGCTCCTCGGCCGCTATCTCGGCCACGCCGGGAGCAGCGACGTACAGCGTGACCAGGCCGTTGCGCGCCAAGTCGCTGCCCGCGGTCGGCTCCTGCTCAACGACCTGCCCGACGAGCTCGGGCGCGCATCCGAAGGACCGATCGAGACCGGGGCGCAGCCCGGCTCGCCGCACAGCCTGGGCGGCGTCGGAGGCGTGCTGCCCCACGTAATCGCCGACCACCTGCCGCCCGGAAGGGCCGCCGCGCCGCGGCTTTGCCGTGCGCTCGCCCGCTTGAGACGCAGCTGCGGTTCTGTCGTTCATCGGGGTTGTTGACCCGCACCCCGCGCTAGCGGCCAACGAATCGCTCATCGCAGCTCCGGCCCTCGCAGGCGTTTCCTGCCCGAGCACTCATGCGGGCGTGGAGCGCGTCCCAGCGAACGCGCTCCATACCGCGAAGCCAGCAGCCGCGCGTAGTGCGCGAACCGGGGGTCCTCGAACCATCCGGGCGCGCGGACGATCGCGGGCGGCAGGTCCCGGTAGACGAGGATCGCCCGCCCGCGACCGATCTGGCGCAGCCACGGCGAGGGACCGGCCTTCTGATGGCCGATGCTCAGGGTGTGCCGCGAGAGCCCGGTCGAGGTCGATGCGTTGGCGACCGGCTCCTCGCCCAGCAGCTCGGACAGATACCCGGTGCTCGTCGGCTCCACCAGGGGCGGCAAGAACACCTGGGCGGTTGATGCCGCGCAGATCGCGTCGCGTGCGGCGCGGCCGTAGCGCTGGTCAATCTGCGCGATCGACTGCCAGATCGTCGCGATGACGATGCCGTGGTCTCCGCATTGGGAGAGCCACGCCGCGAGGTTGCGCAGCGGCGCGATGTTCGCCGCCTCGTCCATGAGGATGAACAGGCGCGGGTCAAGCGCGCCGTGCCCGCGGGCCTTGACGATCGCCGCCTCATACATCGCGGCGACGAGCGCGAGGATCACCGGCCGCAACGCTTCCTGGTCGTGGCCGGCAGCCACGACGTAGATCGTGTTCGCGGCTCCGTCCAAGAACCGCTCCGGCGTCAGGTCGTTGCGCGCGCACGCCGCGACCTGCGGGTAGCGGTAGGCGCGCAGCAGGTTCAAGGCGCTCATCACCGTTGTCTCGCGGTTGCGCTCATCGCGGCGGCCGACACCCTCAAGCTGCTCGGCTGCCGCCACGGCACCCGAGCCCTGGAGCACGCTCACCGCGCTCTGGAAATCGCGGGCATCCAGCCACCGCACGAGCTCGTCCATGCCGTCGCGGGCAAGCGCCGCGGCGTGCAGCAGCGGCGCCAGCATCGCCGCGGCCTCCTTGTCCCAAAACTCGTTCGCAGCGTTCGCCTGGTCGGGGTGCGCCGCGCTCGCCAACGCCTCGCCGGCGCGGATCGCACCAGCCCACGTCCTCGCCGGCACGAGCGGCGTGAAGCCGGCGCTCGCGCGGTCCCCGAACGGGTCATAGACCCACACGCGGCCGAGGCCACGACGGTAGGGCGCGGTCGCGTCATAGATGTCGCGCTTCGTGCTCAACACGAGGGCCGGCCCGTCGTGGTCGAGCAGCCAAGGAACGACGAAGCCGCTGGACTTCCCGGCGCGCGGCGGCGCCACGACCATCGGCTGCACCTCAAGCTCGGCCGCGAGCGTGCGCGCCGGCACCTTGCCGATCACCCCCAGGTACGGCCGCCCCGAGACGGGGCCGGGCACCCATAGACGACGCAGATCGGCGGGGACCGCCCAAGTGCGCTGCCGCACCCATCCGCGATCGACCGCGCGACGCGCGACGGTCCGCTGCTCCTTGCCGAGCGGCGACCCTGCCCGCCACGTCCGAGTCTTGCGGTGCAGGCCAAGGCCCCCACGGATCACGACCACGACGAAGCAGCCGCCGGTGAGCCCATACGCCCACAAGGCAGGCGCCGCCGAGCGCTCCCCGCGCGTCGGGAACGCGCTCGCCGGAGAGTGCCAGCCTCCACGGATCAGCAGGTGCCACATCGCGCGCGCGGCGTCGCCGAGCGGCAGGCGCATCGGACCGTTCAGTTCAAGTAGCGAAGCCGTCTGCGTCCAGCACCACCCCAGCGAGCCGCTGAGCGTCAGCGCGAGCAGCACGATCCCCGCCAGGCAGATCGCGAGCCTCGCGAGCGGGCGGTGTCCTACCGCGTGGACCCTCATCGAGACCCCGCCGCCGACAGCCGGTCAGAGCACCCGAGCGAAGTCGGGCCGAAGGCATCTGTGTGCTCCATTGCCCCCTACTGACCAGCCACGGGGCGAAGCGGCCAACAATTTTGAGCAGCCCGGCGCAACGGGTCCTTCGTCGCCCACCAAGGCCCTTTTGCGAAGTCGTTGGCCGGTCGCCGGCGCTGGGGCTCAGTAACCGAGAAAGCCGCGGGCGACCGCTCGCGGACAGAGGCACAGCAGACGCCGACGATGCTCTACAGACCGCGAGAGGCCACGGATGAAGGCAGGCGCCGAGAAGTTGCGCGGCTCCACCTGTTCACGGGTTCCTCGTGGTCGGTGGGCGTCGTTACTTGCCCCATTTTCGACGCCGCCGGACTAGCGCTTCAACCCCCACAAGGGGGGTTCCCCTGCGCCCTGACGGGCTCCGGTTCCGCGCGCCGGTCGGCGTCGTTTTTGGGCGGCGTAACTAGCACCACCACCACAACAGGAGGAAACCGAAATGGCTCAGCGCAACATCAACAAGTTCATCGGCACCGGCCGTCTGACCCGTGACCCCGAGCTGCGCGCCCTGCCGAGCGGCACGAGCGTCTGCGAGATGCGTCTCGCCGTCAACGGCATGGGTCGCAGCGGCGAGGTCGGCTACATCGACGTGAGCGCCTACGGCGCCAACGGCGAGGCGTGCAGCCGCTATCTCAGCAAGGGCTCGAAGGTCGGCGTCGATGGACGCATCGAGTACGCCGAGTGGGAGACCGACAACGGCAAGCGCCACAGCTACAGCGTGGTCGCCAACACGGTCGAGTTCCTGACTCCCCGCAGCGAGGAGGAGTCCGAGGAGTCCGCCGCCGACGAGCGGGAGCCGGTGGCCGCCTAGCCACCGAGCGAGCCCGGTCCGCGCCCCGCTGGGGCGCGGACCACCAGGGCTCAAACGGACTTCTGACCATGAGCGATACGCCGTCCCGGCGTCCCACCAGGGACCTGCTCGTCTACCTGCGCACACTGGCCGAGGACCCTCGGCTGGAACAGTTCTTGGAGCTGCGCTGGCCCACGCCGCGCGGCCGGATGGACCGGAGATTTTTCGCCGCTGACGCGACGACCGGCGCGGCGCGGCGGATCATCGGCATGGCATCGAAGGCCGACGTGTACGTGGGCGTCGCGCTGCGCGACCGTCCTACCGACGGCGGCAAGAACGCGATCAGCGGCTCGCGCCTGCTCTACATCGAGTGCGACGACCCCGGCGCGCAGCAGAACCTCGCGCAATTCGCCCACCCGCCGACGATGGAGGTCGCCTCCGGCTCGCCCGACCACGTACACCTCTACTGGCGACTAGCCCGGCGGGCAACCAACGCCCAGGTCGAGAGCGCCAACCGACGGCTCGCGCTCGCGGTCGGCGGCGAGCTCGGCTGCATCGACATCGCGCGCATCCTGCGCCCGCCAGACACCTTCAACTACAAGCACGACCCGCCGCGTCCCGTCAAACTCCTCGCGTTCAGGCCGACCGCCCGCTACACCCTCGCCGAGCTCACGAACGGCCTACCCGCCGATCCGCTCCCTGCGGCCACCGGGCCCGCGCGGCCAAGGCCGCGCAGCTCGGGCCGCACACCACTCGACCTTGCGCTGCTGGCGATCCCCGCCGCCGAGTACGTCCGCGTGCTGGCGAACACGACGCCCAACCGGGCGGGCAAGATTCTCTGCCCGTTCCACGCAGACACCAGCCCGAGCCTCCAGCTCTACCCCGATGGCACCTTCTACTGCTACGGCCGCCACGACAAGCACCGCGCGTGTCGGAAGGGCGGGACGATCTTCGACTTCGCCGCCGGCATGTGGGGCCTCGCCACCCGCGGCAAGGACTTCCTTGAGCTCCGCCGCCGTCTCGCGTCCACGTTCGGGCTCGCCTAGACCTCGCCCTCCAATGCCCTTGTGCTTCGCCCATCCGGCGGCGGTCCGGCGCGCGATCGTCACCGTCGGGGCCTCGTTCGAGCACAAGCAGCTCCTCTCTGTCTGACCGTCTTCCCGCGCTTCGCGATCGGGCACCGCTCCGCGGCCCGGCCTTATGTGCGCCTCCGCTTCGCTACGGCGCGGCCGAGGCCCTTCGGCCTGCTGAGCCGATCGTCTCGCCCGATGCGAGAAGACGATCTACCAGGAGGATCAAATGCCACAGCGCTCCAACGAACCCCACGACGGCCACCGCCACGTACCCACCGAACCATGCCCCGGCTATTTCGAGTGCGAGCGCTGCGGGTATCGCTGGATCGACGTTGACGTTCTGCGCCACTTCCCGCCGCCGCAAGAGATCATCAACTGGCTCCACCACAGCCGAGGTCCGGCCTACCGTCCCACGGGCGCTCACACCATCGAGCACGGCGTCATCGCCGCCGAATACTGACCGCCTACGGTCTCGCCGGCCGTCGCGAGCTCGAAACGGTCGGCCTCACGGCTGACGCAGGCGCGCGCTACCGTAGCGGGCCGTGAGCACGCAACGCACGATCGCGCTCGAAGTCAAGCTCGACGGCCGCCGGGTCGAGAGCGAGACGATCTGTGCTCGGGTCGGCCCACGCGCGCTCGTGATCGCAACGACGCTGCCCGAACCGAAGCTCGCGTTTGAGCTCACGTCGGTCTTCATGGGGCACAAGGGCGTGCCGACCCATGTCGCTCATCTCACGCTTGGGCCTCCCGGCCTGCACCCCATCATGGCGACGGACGATCACGAGCACCAAAACCTCAACCCGCAGGACAAGGTGAGGGAGTGCGTCTACGAGCACATCGGGGTTGTTCTCGAACACCTCAAGGCGCTGGAGTACGACACCGTGATCGACGTGCCCGACGACGCCTTTGAGCAGCTAGAGCGCGTCGAGGACTGAAAGCCGCGCTGGCCGAATTGAAGTAGCGCCTGCGGCCAACTGGCGCAGCGCGAGCCGGCCCCTTCCGATTTTCGCACGCTGCGCGTGCGGGTTGGTCGGGGTCGGCTCCCCGCTGGGGGGAGCCCTGTGTGAAAAAGGAGGGCCACATGGCCGCCGGAAGCACTACCCACAACACCAACGGCGCGCACGGCCGCGCCGATCTGCGTCACATTCCACTCGCGCAGATCACCGTGCAGGAGGACTTCAACCCGCGTGGTGAGATCATCGACGCCGAGCTGGACGCGATGGTCGAGACGATGCGCGAGCGGGGCTGCCTTCAGCCGGTGCTCGTGCGTTCGACCGACGGTGAGAACTACCTCCTCATCGCGGGTGAGCGTCGTTACCGCGCAGCCACAAAGGCAGAGCTCACCGAAATCCCCGCGAAGGTGCTGCCCGCCGGCTCGGGCGACGAGGCCGAGCGGTTGGAGCTGCTGACGGACGCGATGATCGAGAACGAGGTCCGCAGCGAACTGAATCCGCTCCAGCGAGCGCAGGGTTACAAGGCGATGCTCGACTGCGGGCTGAACGTCCGCGGCGTCGCCGAGCGCTTGGGCGGGAAGGCCAAGCGCAGCTCCCGCGAACGGCGGATCAGGGATCACCTGACGATCCTCGCCCTGCCGGACACCCTGAGCAGGCTCGTCGCTGCGGAGACGATCCCGCTGCTGGCCGTGAAGGCGCTCGCGGAGCTCTGCAAGATCCACGAGGAGCTTGCGCGCAACGCCGTCGCGGCGGTGCTCAACGCCGAGGACGGCGACGAGGCGCCCAGCTGGAGCGAGTTCGCCAACGAGGCACTGTCGCTCGGCGTACTCCACACCGACCCGCTGCCGGCGGGGCTGTTCCAGTCCAACCGCCGCTACCCGATCGAGATGTTCACCCTCGGCGAGAAGGCGGCAAAAAACCTGATCGCCTACGAGAAGGCAACCGGCCGCGAGCTCGAAACGGTGTCGTTCACACCCGAAGTGGTCGAGCACGCCCGCCGGCTCAAGGCCGTTCACGAGATCGGGCGGTGGTCGCAGCTGATCGTCGGCCAGGATGTCGGGGACGCGCTCGCCGAGGACTTCATCGCTCTCAGCCTCAAGGCGGTCCGCGCCAGGATCAAGGCCGAACGCGACGCCGAGCGGATGCGCAGCGCCGCGCAGCCGCCGTCAGGTGCTCCCGAGGCAGGCTCCGACGGCGAGAGCGCCGGGACGGAGACCGCCGAGGAGCGCGAGGCGCGCATCAAGGAGGAAGCCAAGGCCCAGCGTAGAGAGCAGGAGGAAAAGCGCGAGAAGGCGACCAGCTTCAACGAAGCGATCGGACTGCTCGTGTTCAAGTACCTGCCGAAGATCAAGGTCGATGAGCGGGTGCTGCGCATCCTTGCCTCGGTGAACCTCAGCGGCGAGCTGCGGGGGATCGCGGCACGCGGCGCTCGGCTTGCGTTGCCCGGCTGGATCAGCCAGACCTCGCAGGGCGAGAGCACCAAGACGGTCTACCTGGAGGCGCAGGAGGCGCACGAGCGGGCGAACCGCTATCTGGCCGACGCTCAGTCGGCGGGCGACATCGCCGGCCGGGCGCTGACGCTGATCGCGCTCGCATCGTTGGTCGATGAGCAGGCCATCGCCACGCAGCAGCGCAGCTACTACACGCTGCACTTCAACGGGCCGCTGGCCGCAGCAGCCGAGCGCGACCTGAACGCGATCGTCAGGGAGCGCATCAAGGAGGGCCAGGTCCCGGCGCTCGATGACATCCTCACCGAGCGGATCGCACAGGACGAGGAGAACGCCCGCCGCGAGAGCGAGATCGCACAGGCCCTCGGCCGGCTCGATGGAGTCAGCGACCGGCTCGACCAGCTGGACGGCGACGAGCTCGACCAGGCCATCGCCGACGCTGACCTCGTGTGGGGTGAGTTCCATCCCGAGACCGGCAGGCTGCGCGACGCCCAGGAGCAGCGCGAGGCCGACACCGAGGACGCCAGCCAGTCCGAGGAGGAGCAGGTTCCGGCCACGGCATAGCGGCATGACTCCGTACCGGCGGCGGTGCCTTGCCTCCCCGATGGTCGCACGCCCAAGGCGTGCAGGGGAGGGGCAAAGGCCCGCCGTCGGGGCGGGCCGCGAATCCCACGGGAGGCATCATGGGCTGGACTGCTGGACAACTTGAAGGTCCGTTCACCGCGCGCGCCGCGATCGAGTTCGACCTTGGCGCGGACTTCGCCGCGCGAGTCCTCGACACCGTTCGCTACGGCAAGGTCGTCTACGCCGCCGTGCGCGCGCGCAAAGGCGATGGAGTATTCGGCCTCGTGCTGCTCACCGAGCGCGAGAAAGGCATCCTCTACACCAAGCCCGTCAGCGAGGACATGGGACCTGCCGAGAATCGTTGCCCCGCGCGCATCCTCGACCTGCTCAGCACGCCGAGCAACGACCACGCGCGCGAGTGGCGCGAGCGCTGCCGCACCCGCCTGGCAACACCACTTCCACGCAAGGGTCAGAGCGTCGTGTTCGCCGATCCGCTCACGTTCACCAACGCCGAGGTACATCGCACATTCACCTACGAGGGCGGCTCACGATTTCGCGCAGCCAACGGTTGCGTCTGTCACATTCGCAATTGGCGCGAGCTTCACTTCAGTCTGCGTGATTGACGAGCAGACCGCTGGGCCTGGTGAGTCCACTGCCGCTTCTCGGGGTCGCGGCGAAGCGCACCCCTTAAGGCCAGCAAACCGGCTCTACGGCGCGTAAAGCCCTGCGCTGCGCGTCGCCTACGGCGATCCCTACGGGACAGGGCTTGACCCGCCTCGCCGGCCCGCTCAGGCCGGGGCGTGCTCAACCACGACCCAAAGGAGAAGCGGTGAATAGGTACTCAAGGCGAAACAGCGGTCTGTTCGTCCCAGCGCATGTGAAGCTCGGCACGCCACGCGCGGTGCATTGCAAGTGCGAGCGCCACCACGTTTACATCGGGCGCCCCTCGAAGTGGGGCAACCCGTTCGTGGTGGGCACACACGGCGCGCGCGGCGAGTGCATCGCGCTGTACGAAAGTTGGCTGCGCGAAAACGACGCGCTGATGTCCTCGCTCGATGAGCTGCGCGGGATGGTGCTCGGCTGTTGGTGTGCGCCGCGGCCCTGCCACGGCGATGTGTTGGTGCGGTTGGCGAACGCGAGCGAGTCAGACCGGCAGAACTGGCTCGCGCTCGCAGCGTGAGCGAAAGCGCTCGGGTGCCCTGACCGATGAAGTTCTACCTCGGAACGCACGAAACGAGCTGGCTCGGACTCGGACTCGGGCCTCTGTTTATCTCGCACCGACGCCTGGCGCGTCGTGCGAGCTTGCCGCGCGCGGCGGCCGGCTGGGCGCTCGACTCCGGTGGCTTCTCCGAGCTGGGACTTCACGGCCGCTGGCAGACAAGCGTCGATCAGTACATCGAGGCGACCCGGCGTTATGCGCAGGAGATCGGCCGGCTGGAGTTCGCCTTCTCGATGGACTGGATGTGTGAGCCCGCGACGCTCGCGCGCACGGGTCTCACGGTCAAGGAGCATCAGCGGCGCACCGTCGCCAACTTCGTTGAGCTCCGCCAGCGCGCACCCGACCTTCACTTTGCCCCAGTCCTTCAAGGCTGGCGCCTAACGGACTACGAGCGCTGCGCCGCCCTCTACGCCGCCGAAGGGATCGACCTCGCCGATGAGCGGCGAGTCGGCGTCGGCTCGATCTGCTCCCGCCAGGGCAGCCGAGAGGTCGAGGACATCTTGTGGGCGCTCGCGATGAGAGGCTTCACGCTGCACGCCTTCGGCGTGAAGACGCGCGGACTCGCCGGCTGCGCCGAGGCGCTGGCCTCGGCCGACTCGACCGCCTGGTCACTACAGGCACGCTACGACCCTCCACTGCCGTCCTGCCGGCACCGGCATTGCTCCAGCTGCGTCCGCTATGCGGTGCGCTGGCGCGATCGTCTCCTCGCTCAGCTCGACGTTCATTAACACCACGAATCCCCTTGGCGCCAGCAGCCGAAATGATCGCACCCCTACGGGGCGCGGGTCCGGCTGCCACTGGCGCCGCAGCCGAGCGGCTGCCACGACACGAAAGGCAACTCTCAAATATGTGCGTTCACACAAACCTAGTTTGTATGAGCTGCGGGCACGTACAGCCCATCCAACGTGACCAGATGCCTTCACGCTGCGAGAACTGCCGTGAATCGTTCAGTGCTCACGGTTACTTTCTCCAAGACAACCTCACAGACGCGGAGGAATTGTCACAGGATGTCTTGGACACTCGCGCGGCAAGGGTCGGCGGGTGAACCGGAAGGGACGGCAGGGCGATGTCAACAGGCTCCCCTCCAGTCCGGCCGGGATCGAGCGCACCCCTTAAGGCCAGCAAACCGGCTCTACGGCGCGTAAAGCCCTGCGCTGCGCGTCGCCTACGGCGATCCCTGACGGGACAGGGCTTGACCCGCCTCGCCGGCCCGCTCAGGCCGGGGCGTGCTCAACCCCGACCAACAGGAGACACAATGAGCCCATCGACAGGCAACATCTGTCCCACCAACCGGCAGATTAACTTTCTGAAATCACTCGCAGAGCAGACCGGCACGAGTTTCACCTATCCCAAGACGCGCCGCCAGGCCAGCAGTGAAATCGAGCGCCTACTCCAACTCAAGGGCTCAGGTCACACCGACCTTCCCGTGAGAGTCGAGGCCGACGAGCGCAGCCTTGTCTACGCCACGGCGGTAGCGGACGATGAGGTGTCCGGCTACGGGTCAACCGCCAGCTGGAGCGCGGCGCCGGTCGATGATCGTCTCTGCGACACCGAGCCTCGACGGATCGGAGAGCGCACAGAGCTCGGGCGCTACAGCATCAGCAGCGGCGAGCGCGTTATCTACGGGCAGCGGATCAACGGCGGCGTTCGGATCACCGACCGGCCCGCCGCGGGCGATGGACGCTCCTACCTCGTGGAGCGCGAACTGGAGCAGGACGGCTACTCGGCGCTGAAGGCACTCGTCGCCGACTACATCGAGCAGGCGCACAAGCTGGACGCGATCCCAATGGCAAGCAGCATCGTCCGGCACGAGCTTGAGCGGCTGAGCGCAGATGCCTAGCGCGCTCCGATCCACGAGCACCGATCGACCCCCGGCCGGAAGTGGGCTGGCCGGGGCCGACGCCCTCTCCATCGTGGCACGCCCGGAGGGCGTGCCGGAGCCGGGCTCCACGGCCCCGCGCCGGGCGGGGTCACTGCTGATCGGAGGATCGTGATGAACGCCACGGCTGCAACGCTGCTGCTCATCGGCGAGGGACGGCGCAACGACGCGCTCACCGAGGAGCTGATTCTCGACGGCTTTCAGCTACGTCGTGCCGAGGACACGGGAGTCATCAAGACCCGTTGCGCAGACGACACGGACCTCATCATCTTCGGTCCCACCCAAGACCAGGCCACGAGCCTCGGCGTCCTGCGCTCACTGCGAGGGGACGAGCTCGGCCCGCACGTCAACCCCGACATCCGTGTCCTTTGGGTGACAACAAGCGAGGATGTCGCCGAGACGCTGCGCGCTTTCAGCGCCGGCGCCGATGACGTACTCCGAACCCCTTGGGAATACGCAGAGCTGTTGGCTCGCGTCGGATCACTCCTCCGACGGGGCACGATCGACCGTACCGACGTGATCCAGTTCGGCGCGCTCGAAATCGACACCCTGGCGTGCCGGGCGACCGTCGGCTCAGTTGTGGTCCCACTGCGCCGGATGGAGTACGCGCTGCTCGCTCACCTTGCGCGCCACCCTCACCGCGTCTACACCCAAGAGGAACTGATGCGCGACGTGTGGGGCTATCCCTCCACTGGCGCCACGCGCACCCTGCACTCGCACGCCTCCCGTTTGCGACGTGCCCTCGCACGCGCAGGGGCGGAGGGACTGGTCCCCAACGTGCGGAGCATCGGCTACCGCCTCGCTCCCGAAGGCCACATCGAGTCAGGCGAAGCAACTGCATAGCGGCTGCGGCCGTGTCCTCCCAATCATCGCACGCTGCGCGTGCAGCGAGATCGGGACACGGCCCGCATCCCGGCGGGCCGGCGACCCAAAGGAGAGTGATGAACACCCTCACGGCACCCGACCCCCAGGTCAGCCAACCCGCCCAGCAGCATCGCGCTCGTCTTGGCCGCTACGCCGATCCCGAGAGCGGTGAGGCACGCGAGCTCGTCACCGTGCGCGGCGCGGGCGGGAGCACGCTCGTCATTGACCGGCTCGCATGGACACACGCCGACGCACGCCTGATCGCGCACCTGGCCGCCGACGAGCCGTCCGAGAACGCGCACCTCCTGTGCGAGATGTACCTCGCCGACGACACGCGCGGTCGCTGCCGCCGAGTCACTTTGCAAGACCTGGAGATGCGCCCGCCGATCCTTTCGCAACCAGCTCCGAGGGCAGCGCCGCCACCGTCGGACGCGCCGCTTCTGGACCCCAATGGCGACTCCTACCTCATCCGCACCGTCTCCGACGGCGAGCGGTGCCGGGCGCTGCGCTGGACGCGCACTCGCCACCACGACGCCGAGGAGGACTTCGCCGTCCTCACGCTACGCGAGGTCATCGGCGCGCTTGAGGATTACGAGCCGGCGCGCAGCCTCACCATCAACGCCCTCGCTGCCCCCGAAGGTGGGGAGGACCGCCCTTCGGTGTGCGGACTGCGCGCGAGCTTGAGCGGCTGGACGAGAGCTCGACCCTGCTGAACCGTGGCCTGCGCGAAGCCGTCCAACGCAAGGTCGCGCGTGGCGAGATGAGCTACAGCGAGATCGCGATGCGCTGCGGTCGGGTCAAGCGCGACGGCCGCGGGAACGTCAGCGGAGAGACGAGCTGGCTCGCGCGCCGCATCGGCTTGAAGCCAGAGGGAGGCGAGACCGAGCCGACGCCCTGGATTCACAGCAAAACGCTCGCGCTCATCGTCCGCGAGGGTCTTTGCGGCAGTCCCCACGAAATCGAACTCGGCTGATCGCGTGGTGTAGCGATGCTGTCAGGTCCGTTCGGTGAACGTGCCCACGGGACGGGCGGCCCGGTAGGCCGCGAAGGCACGCTGCGTGAAGCGGACCAGCGCCATCAGTGCCTCGCGCAAGGCGATGATCGTGGGCGGCTTCTCCTCGTCAGGAGGTAGCCATTGCGCCACGACCTCATCCGCGAACCAGAAGCGGACGCTGCCCATCTCCTCGTCAAAGTGGACGGTGCCCGGTAGCTCTGCTGCTTCCGTCAGCGCCAGCGTGATCTCCTCGTCGCCGTGCGCGGCCTTCTCGGGGTGTACCTCGGAGTAGTGGAACGTGACATTTCGATGCTCGCCCAGCCAGTCGCCTATGTAGTGGGGGGACTTGGGGTCGATGCCTCCCACGACCTGCGCGTACTCGTCCTGCGCCTCCTGCGGCAGCCCGGCGATGAACTCGCGGACCTCTGGCGCGTGCCGGTTTGCGTTGGTGATGAACTTCGCAGCCTCGAAGAAGAACGCGGCCTGCTGGCGGAACAGCATCATCTTTCGCGCTCCTGCATCCGGGGAGTGCTCGGCGTCATCCACTGCGATCAGTTCGTCAATGGAGCGATTCGCGTCGTTGCTGACCATTGCCAGCACCGTGACGAAGCGCGCCACCGGCTCGCTCGCCGGGAACGCCTCTCCGATGTTGAACGTGACCCTCGGCATGGGCCACGGTGATAGCACGCGCCCCTCGCTGATGTCCCCGACTTCGCTCGCCGGATTCGTCTCGCGCGGGCTCGCGCCCGCCCTCGTCAGCCTCCGGCTGCGACGCCATCCCCACGCGCCGACGACCGCCGACGGCGCGGTCCGACAACAGCCTTCAGATACCCACGCGAGCTTCGCTCGCTGTAACCGAGCCTCCCTGCGGTCGGCTCTCTAATCGACCCCGGCACTGCACGCCTACGGCCTACGGGCCTGCTCGCTGGACTGCTGGCTTCGCCGCAGCCAGCACGGCCAGCCGCTTCGCGGCGGCCTTCGCAGACCCTTCGGCCTGCGCCGCTCGCCTCCGGCTTCGCCGCGCTCGGCGTACAGCACCAAGCCCGAACAGACTACGGGTATGAAATACGGGGTGGGCTGCTGTCCGGTCGTGTTCGTAGGGTCGTTTGACCGGGACAGGGGCCTTGTGGGAAGGACGCTTGTGGGCAGGCCGCCGTGCATTTGGGCTGCGAGCCCGTCAATGACTAGATGGCCGCCCCTGCGACTCACCCGGTTGGGCTGAGAGCCCGTATCCGTAGTTGTCGCTGCCCGCGGTGCCTTCCATCTCATATGTCAAGTTCGTGAAAGGGAGATGGTTCTCGTGCGGTTTTTTGGTTTGGATGTTCACCTCGATTTCTGCGAGGTCGCGGTCGCCGAGGGCGGCCGGGTCTCGCGCGTGGGACGGATTGCGAGTACCCCGGAGGCGATCCGGGAGTTCGCGGCCGGCCTGAAGAGTGATGACCAGGTGGTGTTGGAGGCCAGCTGCGGCGCGATGATGATCGCGCGGCTACTGGGCGAGGGCTCGGTTGGGCGGGTGGTGGTGTGCAACGCGGCGGAGACGCGTGCGATCTCCCACGCGCGTGTGAAGTCCGACCGTTTCGACGCGGCGATGCTCGCAAAGCTTCTCTCGGCCGGGATGCTCAAAGCCGTGTGGGTGCCCGACGAGGCGACGTCTGCTTTGCGGCGGCGTGTCGCTCGCCGGGCGGGCCTGGTGCGGGCACGCACGCGGGTGAAGAACGAGGTGCACGCGGTCCTCGCAAGGTGTCTGATCGGCCGTCCCCCGGTGAGCGACCTCTTCGGCAAGAAAGGACGCGTGTGGCTGCTCGAGCAGCAACTACCCGAGGAGGAGACGGAGACGGTGAGGAGCTGCCTGCGCCACATCGATTTCCTGGGCGGCGAGATCACCGGACTTGACCAGCGGATCGCCCAGCAGGCCCTCGCGTTCCCCGGGTTTCAGCGGCTGCTGACGATCCCCGGGGTCGACGTCGGGACCGCGGCGGCAGTGATCGCGGCGATCGGGGACATCACCCGCTTCCAGAGCCCCGGGCAGCTCGTCGCGTACTTGGGCCTGGACCCGAAGGTCCGCCAGTCCGGGTCAGAGCCGGCGCGCTATGGGCACATCTCAAAGCGAGGAGACCCACAGGCCCGCTCGATGCTGGTCGAGGCCGCATGGATCTCGATCCGCAGCCCGGGCCCACTCAAGGCATTCGGCGAGCGCGTCCGTGCCCGCCGCGGCGCTCAGATCGCCGCGGTCGCCGTCGCACGCAAGCTCGTCGTGCTCTGCTGGCACCTCCTCACAAAGGATCAGGACTACGCGTTCGCGCGGCCGTCGCTGACCCGCCAGAAGACGCGTCGCCTGGAACTCCTCGCCGGCGCTCCACCGCTGCCACGCCGTCACGGCGGGCCGCCCGTGAGCCCGACCAGCAGCCAGCGTGCGGCCGAGCGCGCACTACAACAACAGGCCGAGCTCGCCTACCGGCGCCTGGTCGACGACTGGCGCACAACAGCACCAAAGGGTGGTGCGGGCGCGACACCGGGGCGCGCATCCAACAAGCCCTCGAAGGGCAAAGCCGCGCGGCAGGCCACAAGCCCCTGACGCCTGCGCTTCGCTCACGTCAGTCACCCGCACCACCCACAAATCATCGCACTTCGAAGCATCCAGCGCGACCCCGCCGCCGATGCTCACCCCTGCGTCACGACACGCCCCGGCACAGCAAAAAAGCCAGCACAGACCATATGCACGACCCTCCGAGCGCTGTGCCATCGCTGTGCCTCCTGAACGCACCCTCAAGTGCCGAGCAACACCCTCAGCAGTCCCGAAGAAATGCTCGCGCAAACCCTTGACTTTTCATCCGTAGATGCAGGCCCCAGCCGGGGCTTAGCGAGCACTGTGCAATTCGTTGGCCGCCTCGGCGTGGTCGTGGTCTGTAGGGGGTGTGATGACCGCAGCCAGCATCGGCGCCGCCAAGGGCGGCGGGTACGCGCGCTACCTGGAGAGCAAGACGATCCGGCCAGAGCGCGGCGACTACTACCTCAGCCCCGAGGGTGAGCCCACGCAGGCGCCCGGCCGGTGGCTCGCCTCGCCGGACACGCTCGCGCGGCTCGGCATCGAGGGCGCCACCGTCGAGGGCCGCGAGTTCATCGCACTCATGGAGGGGCGCCACCCACGCACCGGCGAATGGCTGCGAGCGGAAGGCGCCGGCGGCGGCCGGGGCGGCGGGATCGACCTGACGTTCAGCGCCCCGAAGTCCGTCTCGGCGGTGTGGGCGCTCGGCGACGAGGCGCAGCGCCGCGACATGGAGGCCGCGCACGCCGCGGCCGTCAAGGACGCGATGGCGCACCTGACCGAGACCGTGCCGACCGTGCGTCGTAGTCGCCACAACCAAGTCTTCGAGGAGCACGCCGCCGAGCTGATCGCCGCCGAGTACCGGCACACGACCGCCCGTGGCGTCATGGAGGGCGACGCGCCCGACCCGCAGCTGCACAGCCATGTGGTCGTCACGAGCGCCGTGCGCGACGACGGGCGGATCGTCGCGGTCGCCTCCAGGCCGATCTTCCGCTCCGCCAGGGAGCTCGGCGCGTACTACCGCTCGGCGCTCGCGCACGAGCTCGCGCAGCGCGGCTACGCGATCGAGCGAGGCACCGGCAAGCAGGGGCGCTACTTCGAGATCGCCGGCGTCCCGCGCGGCCTGCTCGACGCCTTCTCGGCGCGCAGCCGCGAGGTCGCGCGCGCAGCCGAGCGCTTCCGCGCGAAGTGGGGCCGAGCACCCGAGCGTGGGGAGCTGCGCGCGCTGAAGTTGGAGAACCGCAAGGCCAAGGTGCTCGTCACCCAAGGCGATCTACAACTCGTCTGGAACGAGACCGCCGCGCGCTTCGAGTACACGACCGACAAGGAGCAGGCGGTCGGGCACCGGGCGCCCGACGCGCCCGAGCGCGCGCTTGAGGATCGCGTCGAGGCGCGGCTGACCGAGCGCGCCGCGACGTTCGAGCCGGGCGAGCTGCGCGCCGTTCTGCTTGAGCAGTCCGTCGGCGAGCTCGCGCCCAAAGAGGCGCTTGCGCTGTCCAAGAGCATGATCGCCGAGCGGCGCATCCTGCCGCTTGAGGGCGGGCTGATGACGACGCTCGCCGTTCGCGCCCGCGAGCAGGCGATCGAGCGGCGCTTCGGCGAGCTCGCCGGCGACGCCGGGCGCGACGTGGGCGAGCACGCGCGTTCGGCCGCGGGCGATCAGGTCGCGGAGCGGATCAGCGGCCGACTCTCAGACGAGCAGGCCCACGCTCTTGAGGTCATCACCGGCTCGGAGCGCGGCGCGATCCTCGTCGGCCCCGCCGGCACCGGCAAGGGCGTGGTGATCGACGCGGCGGCCCGCGCCGAGCAGATGACCGGCCATCGCACTTTCGGGATCGCCGTGTCCGGCTCGACCGCGCAACGGCTCGGCCAAGACTCCCCAGCGCTCGCCGGAAAGACGCTCACACTCGACGCGCTCGTGTCCCGTGTGGACCGCGGGCAGTTGCAGGTGAGCGAGCACACGACGATCTATTTCGATGAGGCGGGCATGGCCGACACCGACCGCCTCGACCGGCTCACCGAAGTCGTGGCAGAAACCGGCTCCAAGCTCGTCGCGATCGGCGACGCCGCGCAGCTGCCCTCGATCGGCGCAGGCGGCATGTTCGACCGGCTCGCGCAGATCGCGCCGAGCGCCGAACTGTCGAACGTGCGGCGCACCCTTGATCCCGCCGAACAGCGGGCGTGGGCGGACCTGCGCGCCGGGCGCTCGGACCGCGCGATGGCGCACTACTACGCCGAGGGTCGCCTGCACATGGAGGACACCCGCGATGAGGCAGTCGAGCAGGCCGTCCAGAACTGGGCGGCGCTGACCGAGACCCACTCGATCAACGAGGTAGCGCTGATCTCCGACGCCTCCAACAAGGAGATTCACCGCCTGAACGCCCGCGCGCAGCACTACCGCTCCCAGCGCGGCGAACTCGGCGAGCTTGAGGTCCAGGTGCCCGGCGTTCATTACGGCGTCCGCGCGGGCGACCGCATAGCGATGATCGACCAGCACCACGAGCCGGGCGTCGAGCGGATCGAGAACGGCGCCCGCGGCGAAGTGCTCGACATCAGCGAGGCCGGGGAAGTGCTCGTGCAGTTCGACGTTACCGGCCAGTGGCGAACACTCGCCGGCGATGACCTCGCGCGTCTGCGGCTCGGGTACGCGCAGCACATCCACCGCGCGCAGGGCGCGACCGTGACCCGCACGCTGGTCGTCACCGGCGGCTGGCAGACGAGCAAGGAGCCCGCCTACGTCGAGGCGTCCCGCGCCCGGCAGGGCACCGATTGGTACGTCTCCCGCGATGACCTCGGCGTCGAAGGGCACGACACCGACCGGATCAAGCGGCTCGCTCAAAACATGAGCCGAAGCCACGCGCAGACACCCTCGCTGGCCTACCCCGAGCTGCCCGACCCCGAGTACGGGCCGAGCTTCCAGCGGACGATCGCCCCGAGCCGAAGCCGGCTGCCGGGACTCGCCCGCGCCATCCACCGCATCGTCCAACCACAACCGACACAGGAGAGAACACGATGAGCCTCAAGGTCCAGGTCGTCCTACCCGACCCCGTAGCAACCCAGCTCCAAGAGCTCGCCGGCGCCGCCGGCGAACCACACTCCAGGCTCGCCGCGCAGCTGATCCGCAACGGAGTAGCCCAAGCCGCCAAGGACGGCAAGGTCCGCCCGCTCAGGCAGGCACCCGTCATCGTCGGCGGCAAAGCAGGCGATCGAGCGCGCTGGCTTGAGCCCTACGGCGGGGACACCGCCTGGCGCGCGGAGATGTGGGGCCAGATCGTCGCGCTGCACGGCCGCTACCCCCACATCCTCGCCTACCTCAAGGACGAGTGGTGGGCCGATGAGGCTCACATCGAGACGTTGTGCGCGCTCGCGGTCTGGCGCTCGGAGCTCGACGACGGCGGTGTTGATCCGCGCGAGGAGCTTGCTTTCCACGCACAGCTCACCGACTACTCCCAAGCGCTGCGCCAGGAGGGCGGCGGCGTATCGAAGGCGTGGAAGCCGGGTGCGCCGCCGCAAGGATGGGCCGGCTGACAGCGGCCCCGCGAGCCCGACTGTTACAGCATGTGCCCTTCTGTGCCCGCTTCCTGTCACACACTCGCGGCCCGCTCACGCCGATGTACGGTCGGGCCATGACCTGAAAACCAAGTGGCGCCGGCGGCAGCGGTAACTGCCCCGACGCCGTGACACAAGGAGCAGTAACTCCCCATGCACAAACACCGTACCCCAGAAGGGTTGGAGGAGCACGCCTTCATCGACCGGGCGGTCCTCAACCTCATGCTGGACCTCGACAAGCAGCGCCCGTGGGCAGAAGATGAGATCGCCCGCGCCATCAGCTTCCCCGGCGATGTCCGCGACAGCCTCCGGCGCCTGCGCGCCTCCAGGCTCATCCACCGCTGGAACGACCTCGCCAGCGCGTCGCGTCCCGCCGTGCGCTACTACGAGATCACCCAAGGCGGCGACCCGGACTCCGCCGACGAGCGCCACCACGACAAAGCCGTCCTCGAAGGTCTGCTCGTGCGCAGCGCCGACGGCGAAGGCCCGCGCTCAGAAGAACAGATTTTCGAGGCGTTCGGTGCGAAAAAGCGCAAACAGCGCCTCGCGATCACCGACGCGCTGAACCGGCTGGACGAGGCCGGTCTGATCGACCGTCGCGGCGGGCGTGCGATTGCCTCGGAGGTCGCACGGCGCCTCGATGAACTTATGACGCTTTGACGCGCGGGATCAGCTATGCGCGTCTCCAAGCTGGCCCCGAGCCAGGCTGTCCTCCCCACCAGCCTGGCCGGGGCCGGAATACATGAGGTGGGTCAGCTCGCCGAGCACACGACCGGCGAGCTGATCCAACGCCCCGAGCTCAGTAGCGGGGTGGAGCTGTACGAGCTCATCTGCGAGCTTCACCGCCACGGCCTGACGCCGTTCTCTCGCCACGGTGGACACGTCCAGGGCGAGCGCGAGCGTGAGATGTTCCGTTTGCGTGCGGTGGAGGGACTGACCCTCGATCAGATCGGCGAGCGGGTTGGCATCACGCGCGAGCGCGTGCGCCAGTTGCTTTGCCTCCACTTCGGTCTGGATGGAGTACCGCCTGCCGCGAAAAGGCGACCGCCGAGCAAACGGCGGTCGTCCACGCTCGGCGAGCGCCGCCGGCTGTACCTGCTCGCCCGCCTGGTGGTGAAGCGCCACTACCGCAGAGCATTGACGGTGGAGAGGGTCGCCAAGGCGCTCGCGTGCTCCCCTCGCCATCTACAGCGCGCCTACGCGCAGTTCGGCGATCTCACCTTTCACGATGACCTCGTTGGCAGACGCATGGACGCCGCCGCCGAGTGGTTGTCCCTGCCCTCGATCCCGGTCTGCGAGGTGGCGCGGCGGGTTGGCTATTCACAGGCGCCCCACTTCGCCCGCGCGTTCCGGCGCCGCTATGGGGTTTCACCCTCGACCTACCGTGCCCAACTGCGCCAGTCAACGCACCCCGAGGCATCGGAAGCGCTCGCGGCATGAATTACCAGGGGGCCGCAATCAGCAGACCCGACGCGGGGCCGAGGACGGGCAAAGAACGCGAGCCGATTCTCGTTGTCGAGGCCGACGCGGCATTGGGACGGGCACTGGCCCAACAGCTCACCGCCGACGGTCATCCAACGTTGATCGCTCGCAGCATGGATCACGCGGGCGTGTTGGCTGGCGCGCACCCGCCGCGGCTAGTCGTGCTCGGAGCGCTCGACTCGCCACGGGGCACCCTCGACCTGCTGGAAAGCATCCGTGGGGGCGATCTGGAGGGCTTGCACAGTCAGACGGTCTCACCGAACGTCCCCGTGATCGTCCTCAGCTCGCGCACCGAGCAGCCCGACCTATTGCGGGCCTTCGAGGCGGGCGCCGATGACTTCCTGCCCCGACCCGTCGGCTACCTGGAGCTGCGAGCGCGCGTGCGAGCGCTGCTGCGCCGCTCCGTCAGCGATCAGCGAGAAAGGCCGCTCCAGATCGGCCCGCTGGCGATCGACACGGCCACTCATGCGGCGAGCCTCCACGGTAATTGTGTGAAGCTGCGCCGCCTGGAGTACGACCTGCTCGTGCATCTGGCCGCCGACCCACGGCGAGTGTTCAGCAAGCACGAGCTACTGCAAGCGGTGTGGGGATACCGCTCGCCTGGCACCACAAGGACGCTCGACACTCACGCTAGCCGCCTACGCCGCAAGCTGAGCGCCGCCGGTGAACGCTGGGTCATCAACGTATGGGGAGTCGGCTACCGGCTGATCTGACCCCCACGGACGAGTAGGTGTCCGTAGACCTCCTCGCGCCCGTGGTGATGAGGCCAGTCGTCATCCGCCCGTCGCTCGGCTCGCTTCGGCATGAAGCTGGCGCATCAGCTGGAGCTCGGCTTCCGCGCCAGCCTTCGACGGGTCTGCGTCGTCAAGGTCGCCCACAGCGGTCGTCAGTATCGGCATCATCAGCGCGGCGACCTCCGCCACCGTCCGGGCGTGCCCGGTGGCATCAACGTCTGAGGCAGGCTCGTCCTCGCCGCTCCCGTCGATCAGGTCAAGCAGGTCGCAGATCGCGTTCAGTCGCCGGCAGCACTCGCGCGGGTCAACTCCGTGGTCGATCTCCTGAGACACGACAGCAAGGGCGTCATCGGCTCCCTCGCGCATAGGACCGAGCAGCAATACGGGGATCAACAACGTGGCGGGTTCGGGACGTTCGGTAAGGCTCGCGAGAAACCGCTCGATGGTGGCCGAGTGCTCCGCCGCACGAGCACGACCCTCCACCGATTCGGTCCTCTCCTGCTCCGAGAGCCAATCCCACTGTTCGGCGTCGTCCTCCAGAACCTCGATCAGCGCCGCGTCGAGAGCGATCGTCACCGACCGCTGCTCGCTAGGCGTGACCCAGCCAATCACGTCGAGCCCGTTGAGCGCTCCGTTGAGGCGTCTCAGCGTAGGCGTCCATCCTGCGCGCGTGTGCGACTCTGGCATCGCCCCCGGCGAGTCCTCGCACGAACGCCGCAGCACCGCATACAGAGCCTCACGCAGCAGCGTGACCACCTCAGCGGGCATCGTCGTGATGACCCTCGTCGGCTCATCGCGCTCGGTCGCTGGCAGCCCGGCGCCCTCGAACTCGCGTAGCGCCCGCAGATCGTCAGTGCTCATCTTCGATCCTCCTTATCTCGGTAGGAGGCGTCGGTTGGCGTCGTCTCAGGACCACGCTGAGGCTCCGTTATGGTCCTCCGCGCGGGGAGTCTCGGCTCCGTCGCCACGCCCCCGGCTGTTAGCGCAGCGCGGGGGCACCTTGCATATGTAGTGCAGACAATACGCCTCAGCCGCGAGACCTCGGCTCGGCACGGAACCCTGAGCGCACGTCGTTATGCGCCGTGATCGAACGCAGCTCTGACCGACATTGACATCCGCGATACTCACCGGGTTCCACCCGTAGGGGCCTCGGCGATCATTCGTGCGCGCAAGCCAAACGAGCGGGGTACGCTGCGCAGTCGTGTCACTGACGAGCGCTGAGGTCATCGCGGGTCTCCAGCGGACGCCGCTGCTTTCGATCCGGGAGACGCGCGCCGCGCTCGACGGCGACCGCGCTGCACACGGCATCTACGCATGGTGGCTGACCAGCCCCGAGGCACTGCCGGGCGTCCCGACAGCGGCGCACCTGACCAAGCCGGTGGGATTGGTCTATGTGGGGATCGCGCCTGGCACCGCTACATCGCAACGCTCTCTCTACAAACGCTTTGGCGATCACACCCGAGAAGCCGGACGCTCGACGCTCCGCTACGGGCTTGCGTCATTCCTGTTCGAGCAAGAAGGCTGGAAGCTCCGCTGGAGGACAGACCGCCCCATGCTCGCCAAGCCATACGACCGCGCGCTGACCGAATGGATGGAGACCAACCTGCGTGTGCAATGGGTTCGCCGACCTGAGCCGTTGTCCATCGAGCCCGCGATCGTCCGCGAGATGCGCCCGCCGCTGAACCGCGAGCACAACCAGGCACACCCCTTCTATGGAGCCGTCGGCGCCTCCCGAGAGCGATTCCGCAAAGCCGCGCAGGCGGAAGGTCAGCGGGCATGAGCGATTCAGAAAGGCACGATGAAAGCGTGAAGCGCCTGACCGTGCAGAACTGGCTCGACCCCGACAAGACTGGCCGAGCGTTCGGAGAAGTCAACCTCGCCACCGGCGAGCATCGTGCCGCCAGCGGCGACGGCTGGGCCGATCAATTCCTTGCCGTCGAGCTCCACAATGAGGTGCCCGCCGAGGTTCGCGAGATGTGGGAGGCCGCCCGTGGCCTGGCGCTCTACGGCTGGTTCTATTACCCGCTGTACGCAATCGCAGAACACCAGCTCCGGCGCGTAGCCGATGCGGCGGTCCTACACCGATACCGGCAGGCAGACGGACCTCCGAACAAGAAGCCTGATCCCGATGATGGACAGCCGACGTGGCCGAGTTTCAAGAGGCGCGTGGACTGGCTGATCGACAACGGAGTCATCGCCGCGGATAAGCGCCATCGGTGGGACGCAATCCGCGAGCTGCGTAACGAGACCACCCACGCGAGCATCCGACATCTCGTGATGCCGGTTGATGTCCTGCGCGTCCTCGATCTGCTCGCCCTTGAGATCGACGCGCTGTTCATGCCCTAGCGGCGTGCTGCTCTATCCCTATCGCGCGAGCCTCCACGCACCGGCACCGAAAGTCCCACGCTACATCGCGATAGGAGGGCGTGCAGGAGCCGACCTTAGTGTTTCGGGCTGGTCTCCATGCGGCAGGCATGATCGCGGAGGCCACTTGGCGTGCAATGACCTTTCGCAGAATGACCGGCTGAGCGGTCGATGGCGTAGGCGGCCAACATCGTCGCAAGTACGGCAAGGAGCGCCAAGGCTGACATGAGCCATCGGACGGCTTGCCCGAGCAAATCCAGCTTTAGGCGCGCGATACTGTCATTCCGGCCATACGCAACGAGGAGATCACTAGTTCGCCGAAGTCTGATTGTCTCGGCACTAGGTTCACCTGCGTGCTCGATAATCTCAGCCACGGCAGGCGAGGCCCAGAGGAAGCGAGGCCAGGTGACGAGAAAGGCTCGCCACGCCGCAATCGCCAAGCAAAGCACAGTAATAGCGAAGCCGACGCTGATCGCTATGTACCACCGATGACTCGGCACCTTGCCCGCGTTAAGCAACAGCGACCCGCCCGCCAGAGTCAGACTAGACGCGATGGCGATTGATCCTTGAATAGTCGTCGCTCGTCGCTCGGCACTCTCGGCTCTTATACCCGCCTCCTCATACGCAGCGTTCGCCTCGGCCAACAACTCGTCTATGACGGCGGCGCTTGGAGTACCAAGCCGGCTGAGCACGTCTTGGCTCTTGGCGTTAAAGCGAAGTGGTGCCGGCGATGATTGGGGCCTGAACCATTCACGGATGCGCTGCCATCGTGCGAGGAGCACCGTCTGCGGCATCTCGGGGTCGGCTGGACCCTGCGGCTCCGACGACTGCGCGGTCATCTCGATCCCGAGAGTAGGTCGGCGAGACGGGCGCGCAACGGCTGTCCGGTCCTCTGCTCTATAAACGCCCATTGCCCGTTCGGGTTGAGCTCAAAAAAGGTATAGCCGCCGTCCTCACGGCGCGCGAGGTCGATGGCTCCAAAAGAGAGGCCGTAGTGACTAACAAGTCGGCGGCACCGTTGAGCTATATCGTCAGGCAGCGTCTCGGGTAGGTAACGCAACGAATCGGGGTGATTACGCCGCCAATCAACATCTCCCTTGAGGTCTGGCGACTCGATGCGCGTGGCGAATACATCGTCGTCGATGACCGTCACACGTATGTCGTACCGCTTTTCCACGAGTGCCTGAAACAAATGCGGCTCGTCACCAAGTTGAGCGATTTGCTCGACCGTTACGGCCGACGTGAACAGCAGCCCGCGGCCAGTGCGGCGAACGCGACCATGACGTAGAGGCTTGCAGATGATGCGCCGCTGATTGCGCTCCATCAGCGCTAGGACACGATCGATGTTGCTCGTGATCTCTGTATCCGGTATCTCGAATCCGAGTGCCACAGCATCGGAGAGCTGGAGGGGCTTGGAATCAGCAAAGCGAATCGCCGAGGGTCGGCTGACCCAACGGGTATCGAGTGTTCTCCAAAAGCCGTCAAGTGCCTCAGCGGCCTCGCGCGTTGCCCATGCCGCCTCGTCCGGTGGGAGACCCGGACGCAGCTGGGGCGGCACTGGTCTCCTGAACCACACCGCATCAATCTCCTGAGCGTGCAGTTCGCGTCCCTTCACTTCGAGGCGCGGGTCACAAACGCTCCAATTCACAGTAGAGCGCTGCGGATAGTCCTCCGTGTTGAAGCGAACGTATGACGCGCCGCGGCGCTGTAGCTCAAGGATAAGCCAGTCTGCCGTGAGGTCATCGCGATTTGTAACGACCAAGACCATCGCGGCCCGCCGGGGCTCAGTCCTGCTCTACGTCGCCTGGCAATCGACGGGTGTCTAGCTGTGTGCCACCCCAGCCAATAGGCGCGTCGTCATCTTCGCGCTCAGCGGTAACGGCCGTTGAGGTCAGCGTCCCAGGCGATACGGCGAAGCCTGCCTCGTCGGCATCGTCGCGCTCTCCCTCGCTCTTGGTAAAGGTGCTTGTTCCGGCCAGTCGCGTGGCTTCGACGAGCGGCGTGCCATCGCTCAGCAACGTAACGTCGCTGTCCTCGTCGTATTGCGCGCGCGGCTCAGAGGCCGGCGCGTCAGCTTCTACTAGAAGCGGCGCGACGAACAAGCGACGCGGAGTTGAGGCATCGACAGCCACCCGACGAGTCTACGGGTCAGGGCAACGTCTAGCTCACGCGCGCGTCTGACGCATCGTGGCGCCTCCCCTCGAACGGCTGATGCCTTCCCGTATCCCGCTCATGACGAGGACGCTTACCTTCGAGGCTGCTCGGCGAGCCATTCATCGAGCATGGGCCGCGTGAACCGGATGTGCCGACCTACCCGATGACAAGGGAGGCGACCAGCTCGCACCGCCTCGTAGACCCAGCTCGTCTTGACGTTGAGATACCAAGCGGCCTGCTCCGGGCGTAGGAGTCGGTCTTCCGCCAGGGCGGTCGTTGAGTCCGCTGCTGATTGTGCCTGCATACCCCTTAAAGACCCGCACGGCCGGGGGGCGGCCAACGGATTTGGCCCTGCTCGTCTTGGCGTGAGGCGCCGGCGCGGGCGGGCCTGTCGTGGACGTGACTACCCTGGGATCAATGGTCACGAGTGCCGAGCGACGGCTAGGAAGGTGCTGGTGCTGCGGTCGTTCCGATCAACGTCTTACCGAGGAGCACATCCTGGCGGTGAGCATCGGAGGCACGCTGGTCACACACCGATTCTGCGAAGCGTGCAATGGCGCGGGCGGTCGGATTGAGCAGCTTCTCGCGCAGTATCCAGACCTTCAGGAGCGCATCGGACGCTATGCCATCCCAAATCGCAGGGGCGACGCGCAGCGGCCCCATCGCGAAGTTACCTACGCCGACGGCAACCGAGGCCACATGGAGTTCACGCCCGAAGGCCCCAGGCCGACAGACATCTTTCCGCGCGCCCTGGCGCACCCGGACGATGGGCCAGCCGTGTATGAGGTCCCGGAGGAGATCATCGAGGCGTTCCGGGCGTCGCGGGAGGCGAAGGGAAAGACCGTTGAGGTGGTCGGGCGCCGCCGGGCCAGCTACACGGGGGGCACAACACGCTACGGGCTCGGCCCGACGACGGTTGGGCTGTGGGCTCGGTTCGCAGCGAAGGTCGCGCTGGGAGCCATCAGCCTGCTCGGCGTGAACGAGGAATGGCTGGACACGGTCGGAGCCAGCAGTCTGCGCGCCCTGTTTCTGCACGATTCTCAACCGCCTTACCCGATCGGTGTGTTCCCGTCAGAGCTCGATGAGGAGCATCCACTCACGGCGATGTTGCAACCCCCCGAGCATCTGCTCTGGCTACAGCCCCGGCCGGAGGGCGGCTCGACGCTCGGCATGGTGCTCTTTGCCGACCTTCAGTTCTCGATCGCCATAAACGATCTGACCTGCCCACCCGATCACCCCACATGGCATGTTCGGCCAGGGGAGCCTCCGCCGCGACGCGAGGCGTTCTCGGCCGTGACTGGTCGCCTGCTCGAACGCTTGCAAGCGTCCGATTCAAGCGGCCGGTGGAGCGAGCCACAGCAACAATCTGGCTAGGCATCCCGAACGACTGAGATCATCGGTCCCGCTATGTCGATCCAAGACACCCCTGTCATGGCAGCGAGTTCGCTTTTCAGCGCGAGCCGTCGTACATCCCAGGAGCCGAAGGGACACAGCGAGTCTGACTATGCGTTCCTTGACAGATCGGCCCGCATCCCTCCTGGGCGGGTGCGCGAACTGCTGGACGAGTGGTACTCCCAGCTGCCGATTGCGGCCCGCGCGAGCATCCGCGTCCGCTTCGCCGACGCCGATCCGGGACACCACCTCGGGGCTCTGTGGGAGCTCTACCTGCACGAGACCTTCCGCCGCCTCGGATGCGAGGTCGATCTCGACATCGGCCGTGAGAACCCCGACCAACCCCGACCGGACTTCCTGCTCGCACACGGCGGCGTCCACTTCTTCCTAGAGGCAACCGCCGCGCTCGGCGCGAGCGTGCTCGGAGACCAATCGAGCCACGCCCGCGTAGCTGCACTCAAGGATGCGATCGAACGGGTGAAGGCACCCAACTTCTTCGTCGGTGTGGACATCAATGCGTGTGGCGAGCACACACCTGGACGCCGAGAGGTCACGGCCCCGATTCAACAGTGGCTCGACGGCCTCGACCCCGACGTGGTGATCGCCGACTACGAGGCGACCAGTGACGTACCGAGGAAGGTTCTGAGCTTCGACGGTTGGGAGGTCGAGTGCAAGGCGTTCCCCGTCAGCCCTGAGCACCGCGACAGCCCCGACCATAAAGTGATCGGTAGCTACTTTGAGGGCTTCGCCGAACTCGATGACGCGACTCCGCTACGCCGAAAGCTCAAGCGAAAGGCCGGGCGCTACGGTGCGCTCGAACTGCCCTACGTCATCGCGTTGCTTTGTGCTGGAGACTTTGCCGACGACACGGACATAGCGGATGCCCTCCTGGGAACCACTGCGATCCAGTACGACCCGCGCACCCTGGCGACCCGAACCGTTCGTCAACCCGATGGTTTCTGGCACGGACCCAACGGCTCGCAGAACACCAGCGTCTCCGCCGTCGTCACCGTCCCACAGCTCTCGTCGTGGTCGATCACCGCAGTCGAGCCGACCGTTTGGCTCAATCCCTGGGCCGCCCGCCCGCTCACCGCCGCGCTGCCCTGGCGCACGCACAACATAGCCACGGACGGCCGCATCAGTACCAGGGAGGCCACCCGCAGTCCGGCCGATTTGTTCGAGCTGCCACAGCTCTGGCCGTCCCACCAGTAGCCCCGCAACTGTGGGCTCTCGCCGTCCACCCACGAGGCTCGTTGCCCGCCTCGCGCCCCCGGAGCGGCCCTCTGGAGAAATCCGTAGAGAAATCTGAGCGACCCGCCGCACCCCCTGATACACTGAAAACAGGTAGTCGTTCAGTTGTGTGGGTTTCCATAACCAGGAGCGTGGCTGGGGACGGCGAACTTTTGGGGTGTGGGGCGTGCTGAGGCTGAGGCGGTTTATGACTCTGGCCGTGAGGCGTGCGTGGAGTTCTTGATGAGGCTGATGGCGGCGCAGGAGCGGTTGGAGGAGCGTGTGCGGGTGCTGGAGGCCAAGAGCGGGGCGAGCTCGCGGAACAGTTCGGTGGCGCCGTCAGCGGACACCGCGATGTCAAGGCAAGAGCGTCGCGCGTTGGCCAGAGCGAAGACGAAGGAGCTGCTCAAGAAGGACGGGGAGCGACGCAAGGCGGGCGGGCAGCCCGGTCACCGGGGTTCGGGACGCGAGCTGTTGGGCGAGGATCAGATGAGCGAGATCGTCGATCACTACCCGAGCGAGTGCTCGGGCTGTGGGCACAAGTTCACCGAGGTGGAGAAGGTCCCGCGGTGGGGCGCCGGGCGTCACCAGGTCGCCGAGTTGCCCCCGATCACTGTCGAGTACGTCGAGCATCGCACGCACCGGTTGCGCTGCCCGGGCTGCAGAACGCGGACCCGTGGCACCCTGGGCGTCCTCGGCGACTCCGCGTTCGGGCCGATCCTTCAGGCGGCGCTAGTGACGCTGACCGCCCGTAACCGGATCTCCCGCCGTGATCTGAGCGAGCTCGCTTCAGAGCTCTTCGGGGTCAAGATCTCTACCGGCGCGATCGATGAGATCTGCCGGCGCGCTAGCGGACTGCTCGCCGAGCCGCATCAGCAGCTTGTGGCTGGGGTGCTGGCGTCTGGGGCGATCAACGTCGATGAGACAGGCTGGTTCCTAGCAGGAGAGAACCGCTCGATGTGGACTGCCGCGACCGGGCAAGCAGCGATCTTCCGGATCGTCGCCGATCGCCACCGCGACCGGCTGATCGAGCTGCTCGGCCCCGCGTACGCCGGGATCGTGACCTCCGATCGCTGGTGGGCCTACGATCACCTGGACCCCGAGCACAGACAGGCATGCTGGTCACACCTACAACGCGACTTCCGGTTCCATAGCGAAGGACTGGCCCTGCAGAAGACCTTCGGGGAGGCTGGCCTTGACTTGACCGGCCGAATGTTCAAGGCCTGGCACGCGTTCACCGAGCACCAAGACCGTGAGCGTCTGATCCTGGAGATGAAACCCATCCAGGACGAGTTCCTCTCACTGCTCGAGCACGCCCGCCAGAAAACAAAGCGCCACCGGTTGCACCGGCGCTTCGCGAACAACCTCCTGAAGATCTGGCCCGCGCTATGGACGTTTGTGACCGTCGACGGCGTCACCCCGACGAACAACGCCGCCGAGAGAGCGCTCCGCGGACCAGTCATCCACCGCAAGCTCAGCCACGGAAACCAATCCGAAGAAGGCGAGCGCTTCACCGAGCGATCCCTCTCCGCCTCGGTCACCTGCCGACTACAACACCGCTCCCTCTACACCTACCTCACTCAACTCTTCACCGCCCACCAACACGGCGGCGCGCTACCCGCCCTGCTCTGAACCCACAGCCCCAAACCCACACAACTGAACGACTACGAAAACAGGTTCATTTGCGGGGCTTTTCTTGATGCCGGAGGAGGGACTCGAACCCCCGACACGCGGATTATGATTCCGCTGCTCTAACCAGCTGAGCTACTCCGGCGGGAGGGGCAGTGTAGCCGCCCGGCCGCCAGAACCGCCACCACCCGCGACCCCCGCCGGAGCCGGCCGGCAGCCGACCGGCGAGCCCCGCGCCGCTCCCTCACTGAGGGAGCTTCAGCGAGTCGAGGATCTCGCTGTAGTCGGAGACCGCTTCGGCTTCGAATTCGGCCAGCGGCTCTTCCAGGCGCTTGGTCTGCCGCAGCAGCGACGCCTCGGTGGCGCTCTCGTAGGGACGGAGCAGCCGCAGCGAGACTTCTTCGGCTTCAATGCCATAGGCGTAGAAGCCTTTGTCGAACGCGACGGTGCTGGCGGGCAGGGTGGAGTAGCCGGTGGCCGCCCACGCTTTGACGTCTGCGCAGATGTTGGGCGCCGCCAGCGTCGCAAACCCTTCCAGCTTGGTTGCGTAGGTGTTGACCATGTGCGTGAGCCGGCGATTGCTCCAGTGCAGGCCACGGATGGTATGGGCGAAGGTGACCATCGAGGTCTTGTCGGGCTGGTAGGCGGCAACCTCGAGTGCGCCCACCACCTCGTTGCTGAGCTGTTCGGCCTCGTGGTTTTGCGGCGCGTCGACCGCTACCAGCGGGCATTCCCCGGCGACCGTGGCGCCGAGACTCGTGATCGCCGCCTGCGCCGGGGCGAGATTGTCGCGGGCGACGCTCACGAGCGTGTAGTTGGCTTTGACGTAGGCGCGTGTGGCGGCAGAGTTGGGTGAGCCACCACGCGCGCGGGCGGCACGATGCGAGCCGGCGAGCGCCGCGGCCGGCGTCAGAGCGAGCGCGGCGAGGGCCAGCAGAGTCGCGGCAAGACGGGTGGTCACCCTTACAGAGTACGCGGCCGGCGGGCAAGTACCCCCCACCAGGGAATCCGAACGGGCAACGTCCGCTAATCGGAACACACGCGAGACGGCCGTCAACGAGATGCGTTAGCCTGTGAGCCATGAACGCGCGGCCCGGTCGCGGACGAGATGGAACTCGAGGGCCAGGCGCGGGAAGTCGTCTCGACGACGCTGAGCACACCACCGCGGGAAGCGACGCGTCGCGTGGGGGGCAACCGCGCTCCCGAGTCCTCCCCATGAGCTTGTCGATCGCGATCGCCGTGGTGGCCGCGGCAGCGATCGCACTGGGAGTGGCACTGGCTCAGGGCCACGGCGTTGGCGGCGTGCTCGCCTCGGCGGCGAGCGCCTCGCAACCGGCGCCGCTGCCCGCGACACGCCTTGTGAGCGTGCCCTCGCGGGTCATCGCCGACGGGGCAGCTTCATTGCGGGTGACGCTGTCCGCCCCACCGGCTCAGGGCTCGCCGCGCCCGGCGCTGCTCCCGGCCGTGCCCGGCAACTGGAGCACAGAAGGCAACTCGGAGGTGTTCACCCCGGCCGCCACGCTCGAGCCGTGCGACACGTACTCGCTGACGGTGTGGAAGCACACGTTCGCCAAGGAACACGCGGGCTTGGAGGAGCGACACGTGCTCACCCTGCACGTGGCGTGCCTGTCGATCGCGGCGCTACAGGAGGCGCTGGCGCGTCAGGGCTACATCGGCGCCGTGCTGCGTCCGCGCTACGCCGCGCACGTCCCGATGGGCAAAGAGTCGCTCAACCAAGCGGCCGAACACGCTTTTCGCCCATACCACGGGGTGCTCGCGCCGGCCCCCGCGGATGCCCCGCCTGTGGAGATGGGCAAGCTGGACGAGACGACGAAAGGGGCGCTGGAGGTGTTCCAGGCCGACCACAACCTTGAAGCCACGGGCGAACCGAATGCGCAAACGTGGCGGGTGCTGCTGGAGGTGGAGGCGCTCAACCACCGCAACCCCCGCCCGTACACGTGGGTGTCGGTGACGGAGTCGCTGCCGGAGACGATGGAGGTCCACGAAGGCGGCCACGTTGCGATCTCGAGCCCCGCGAACACGGGGGTGGCGGGCGCGGAAACCGAACAGGGGATCTTCCCGATATACGCCCGTTATGTATCCACCACGATGACCGGAACCGACCCCGACGGCGTCCACTACGTGGCGCCGGACGTGCCGTGGGTCAACTACTTCAACGGCGGCGACGCGGTGCACGGCTACCCACGCGCCTCCTACGGCTTCCCCCAGTCAAACGGCTGCGTGGAGCTGCCGATTGAAACGGCCGCGGCGGTGTTCCCAAGGCTGCAGATCGGCGACATCGTGTGGGTGACGTAGGGTCTGCCGCAACTGCCCCCTCCCCTACTCCTCCTCCCCTCTTCTTCTCAGCCGGACTCAGCGAGAGCGCCTCGCTCACACCGGCTCGGCGGGAGGCGCATCGGGCGCCCCCTGAGCGGGCAGCGCATCGGCGGTCGCCTCCGCGGCGGCGCGGTTCTCCTCCTTGACGGCCAGCCAGATCTCCTCGCGGTAGATCGGCAGCCCCTGGGGCGCGGCGATCCCGAGGCGGACGGTTTGCCCGCTGACCTCCATGACGGTGACGAGCACATCCTCGCCGATCACGACGCGCTCCCCGGCGCGGCGCGTAAGTATCAGCATGGGGCGGGATTATGCAGCATCCACCGGGGGCATCCCGGCGGTGGAGTCGCGCGGCCCTGTCCGGCCAGCTTGTGACCTACCGCGCCTGCCTGCCTGCCACCTCGCCGAACAGCGGCACCCGCAGCTCGGCGCCGGGCGCGGTGTTGAGCACCTGATGGCCGCGGCCCTCCCACAGGACGAGGGGGGCACGCAGATTCACGAGCGTGTCGGCAGGGTTGGGAGCCGTTCGCACCGTGACGTACACCTGCGCGGCGGAGAGGTCGGAAGCTCCGATCCGCTCGCGGTCCTCCGCGGAGAGCACCAGCGTAAAGCCGGCGAAGAAGTCGTGGGGGTCGACCACGGGCAGTGCGAGGCCGGGATCCTCCAGCGAATGCAGCCAGCGAAAGCCCGAGCCGGGGTTGCGGTCGATCAGCGTGTAGCGCAGCCCACCAAGGCCGATCAGCCCCAGCGGGAACTCGATCGCCTCAGCGTCGGGGATCTCCAGGGCGCCAAAGCGCGAGCTGTCGATGGTTAGGGGCATGAAACGAAAGGGTCGATGGTGGTGGAGATCGCAGACACGAGGCTGGTGCGTGGGTCGTGGTGAAGAGAGATGAGGTGTGAGGACGGGGAGGCCGGGAGAGGCCTAAGCCCCTGCCTGCTTTCTCTAATGCAGGAATTCGAGCAAAGACTCCTGCACGATCGAGGCGCCCGCCTTCAACGCCGCTTCGAAGGCGGCGTGCTCGTTGGAATATTCCATCGAAACCTTGGCGATGTTGGCGTCCTGGACGTTGGAGAGCTGCTCGGTGTCGGTGGTCGACAGCGATGAGATGCGGCTGAGCGCATGGCTGAGCTGGTCGGTGGTCGCCCCCGCTTCGGCCTGCAGGCCGGTGAGCGAGGTGAGGTTGGCGTCGAGGCTCGAAAGGTCGGTCGTGCCGAGCGCTTCGACGGCGGCAGGGGTGCCTTCGCGCAGGTTGGCGGCGATCGTGCGCAGCGTGTCGAGCAGCTTGCCGTCGGCGGCGACCGCGCCGGAGCCCAGCACGGAGGAGAGGTTGACGGCGACATTGACGGTGCTGCCGGGACCGATCGCGCGCGCAAGCGGGGCGGTGTTGCCGTGGTATTCGTCGTTCGCCCCCTGCAGGTAGGGAGCGGTGGAGGTGAGGGTGCCCGAGAAGACGTACTGCCCGCCGTACTGGGTGAGCGCGTCCTGCTTGACGCCTTCGGTGAGCTGCGACACCTCCCCGGCGATCGCTTCGAGGTCGGAGGGGCTGTTGGTGCCGTTGGCGGCCTGCAGCAGAAGCTCGCGCACGCGCTGCACCTGGGAGTCCATCGAGGTGAGCGCGCCCGAGGCGGCGTTCATCCGCGAGAGCCCGTCCTGGGCGCTCTGTTCGTAGGAGGTGAGCCCGTCGATGGCGCTCTGGAGGTCGATGATCTGGCTGGCGCCGTAGGGGTTGGAGGATGGTTCGAGGATCGACTTGCCGGAGGAGAGCTCTTCCTCGGTGCGGTTCAGCGCGGCCTGGGCGGCGTTGATGTTGGCGAGCGTGGAGCTGGTCACCATGTCGGATGTGATGCGCGTGCTCATCGGCTCACAGTCCAGACTGGTTGATGAGGGTGTTGAGCATTTCGTTCATCACGTTGAGCGCCTGCGCGGAGGCCTGGTAGCCGCGCTGGAAGGTGATGAGGTTGGTCATTTCTTCATCCAGTGAGACCCCCGAGACGGATTGGCGCTGGTTGGAGACCGCGGCGAGCACCGCCTGCGCGTTGGTTTGGTTGGTGGTGGCGTTCTGCACGCCCGTCCCCACCTGCGCGACGAGCGCGGCGTAGTGCTGGTCGGCGACGCCGCCGCGCAGGCCGGCGATCGCGAGCGCGACGTTATTGCCACCGGAGGCGCCTTCGGAGGAGGTCTGCACTTCCCCGGGTGTGACGGCGACTTCGATCGTGGCCGCGGTGGTGCCTTTGAAGAAGGGGGTGGCGGTGTGCAGTTCGTTGACCGAGTCGGCGAGCGTCTTTGCGACTTCGTTGAGCGCCGCCCCGTAGGAGGCGAGCGCGCCGGTGGGACTCGACAGTTCCAGCAGCGCACCCAGCTTCCCACCGGCGGCGGCGGTGAGCGCCTGGGGCCAATGCGCCGTAGAGCCTTCGACGAGCGGCTGGGCGGCGTTGCCGAAGGTGACGGTGTCGGTGCCGTCGGCCGCCTTGGTGACCGTGACGGAGGCGAGTGTGGAGAGCTTGTCGATCAACAGATCGCGGTGGTCTTCGAGTTCGTTGGGCTGCTGGTGGGCCGCCAAGGAGAGCTTGATCTGGTGGTTGAGTTCGGCGATCTGCGTGGCGTCGCCGGCGACTTCGCCGGTGGGGCCGGTGATCGCCGCGTACTGAGCGGAGGCCTGCCCTTCCAGCGATTGCAGCTGGGCGGAGAGCTGATGCAGGGAACCGGTGAGCTCCGTGGCGGCGCCGACCACGCCGATCTTGGCCGCTTCTTCGGAGCCGGGTGCATCGGCCAGCTCCCCCCAGGAGCTCCAGAAGGCCGACAGCTGGGAGGCCAGCCCGGTGGAGGAGGGTTCGTCGAAGGCGCTCTGAGCCTGCTGCAGCTCTTCGGCCTGGGTGCCGGCGGCACCGGCGGCGGTGCTGTGTTCGCGGTAGGCAGCGTCGAGGTAGGTGTTGCGGATGCGGGTGATCGTCGCGACGGTGACGCCGGTGCCGAGCTGCCCGCCCTCGCCGGTGACGGCGGAGAGCGCCGCGATGTGCAGCGGTTCTTTGGTTTGCAGCACGGCCGTTTGGCGCGAATACCCTTCGGTGTTGGCGTTGGTGATGTTGTTGCCGGTGACGTCGATCGCGTCCTGCTGGGCGATCAGGCCGGAGAGGGCGGTTTGGAGTCCCTGGAGGGTGGGGATGGACATGGGAAAACCGCCTGCTTATGCCGAAAGGTCGAGCACGCGTAGCGCAGAGGTGGGAGCCCGCCCGCCCACCCACCCACCCGCACTCGCGCCGGCGGTGGCGTTGCCTCGGGGGTCGTAGCCGTGTACGCCCGTGTCGAGCGCGAGCGACTGCATGAGGTGGTCGAGGAACGAGAGCTCGATCTGCAGCAGCGCGCTGTTGCAGGCGTGTTCGCGGCGAAGCTCCTCGAGCAGACCGCGTAGCCGCGCGGAGCGCTCGGCAGCGAGCTGCGCGCGAGCAGGGTCCATCAGTACCGAGAGCCGCGAAAGCGTCACCGCCTGAGCGGGAATCCCAAGCAGCGCGCCGGCGCGCTCGAGCAGCTGCGAGCGGGTGGCCTCGATCTGCTGGCGGCGAGCGAGCTCACCATGCAGCATGCCGGCGAAGCGCACGACGGTGTGCACGTCGCGAGCGCGAATCGCGGCCCCTTGCTCCAGCACGATCTCAAGCAACCGCTGCACGGAGGCGATTTGGGCGTCGAGATGGGCGAGCACTTCGGAGCCGAGCGGATCGGCTTCCACGATCGCGGTGGTTTGGGTCGCATCCGCGCGAGTGAACTCGGCAACCGCCGCTTGGGCGCGGGGCATCGTGCCCCGCGACCTTCCGCGCAGCGCAGGCAGGGTGGCGCTCATACGGAGGCACCTCCGGTCGGCGCCGTGCCCTTCGCGGAGGCGGAGGTGGTGCTCGCGGGCGCGGAGGTGGTGCTCGCGGGCGCGGACACGCCACCGCTCGTGCCCGCGGCGGTGACCGTTGACGCGGACGGATCGAGCGAGCCCATCAGCTGCCCGGCAAGGCCGAGGCCGCCCTCGCGCATCACCCCTTCGGTGAGCGTTTGGGGCAGCAGCGAGGAGAGCATGCTGCTGCCCGCTTCGCCACCCGCTTCGGAGGAACCTTCTTCGCCGGATTCCCCTTCCCCGGAGAGACCGCTGCTCTGCACGAGCGAGGAGGAGAGCTGCTGTAGGAGCATCTCTTCGAAGCCCTGGGCGGAGGCATAGGCCTGTTTGACGGCCGCAGAGCCGTTGCGCACGGAGGCAGGTGCATGCGCTTCGTCGACCACGGACGTACCCGTGGCCGTGACGGGTGGGGCCGAGACCGAGGTGGCCGTGGCAGGCACGGCTGTGAGCGGGGCGACTGTGCTCATTGGGTCACAAGCTGGTTGGCGATCGACAGCATCTGGTTTTCGGTTTGGATCGCGCTGCTCTCCAACTGGTAGCTGCGCTGGGCGCCCATCATCTGCACCATGTCGTTGCCCACGTCCACGTTGGAGCCCTCCAGCGCACCCTGCTGGACGGTGGCCCCGGTGGTCGGTCGAGGGCGCCCGCTGGCGGCGCTCGCCGTGAGCAGGTTGCCCCCGGCGGCGAGTAGGTGGTCGGGCGAGGCGACGTCGACGAGCGTAATCTTGCCGATCGTTTTGGTACCGGCACGCACGGTGCCGTCAGGGCCGATCGCCACTTCGCTCGGGGAGGCCCCTTTGGGCAGCGTGATCGGCGGGTCGAGCAGGTCGCCTTCGGCCGTGGTGAGCTGGCCGCGCGCGTTCACCTGAAACGAGCCGTCGCGTGTCAGCGCCACGGTGCCGTCGGGGCGCTTGACGGTGAAGTACCCGGGGCCCGCGATCGCGAGGTCGAGCGGGTCGCCGGTGCTCTGGATCGACCCCTGGGCCTGGTTGCGGCCGAGCACCTGCGCGGCGGCGCCTGCGCCCACGGAGGCGGCGGTGCCGGCGATGTTCACTTCGTTGTAGAGCAGGTCGCGGAAGCCCACCCGTTCGGCCTTGTAGCCGGTGGTGGAGGCGTTGGCGAGATCGTTGCCGATCGTGTCGAGCTGCTGCTGCTGGGCTTCCATCCCCGATGCGGCCGCGTACAGTCCTTCGAGCATTATGCGCCTCCTCCTTAGCCAGTGGACCCATCGAGGGAGCCGACCTGAGTGGAGGCGGCCTGGAGGGTTTGGTCGATCGCCTGGATGGCCTGCTGGCCGGATTGGAACGTGCGCAGGGAGCCGATCATTTCGACCATCGTGCGGGCGGGGTTGACGCCCGATTCCTCGAGCACACCCGAGCGCACCGTCCCCGCGGCGTGCCCGGAGGGCGTGCCGGTGTAGAGGTTTTCACCCTGCTTGGCGGCGCCGGGAACGTTGAAGACCCCGAGCGCGCCGGCCGGCACGGTGCCTTCGGCGCCGACCCGGATCGGGGCGCCGCTCTGGCTGAGGACAGTGTCGCCGGCGCCGTCCACGAGCTGCCCGGAGGCGGAGGTGGTGAACTGGCCGTTGCGGGTGTAACGGACGCCTTGGGGGGTCTTGACGGCGAAGAAGCCGCTGCCGAGGATCCCGAAGTCGAGCGGCTGACCGGTGCTCTGCATCCCGGCGGGGGTCAGGTCGACGACACTCTTGCTGAGCTGCACTCCGGTGTTCATCGCGCCGATCGTCTGCCCCGTGGATGTATTGGAGAGCAACATCTCCCCGAAGCTGTGCTGGGGGGACTGTTCGGGCTTGTAGCCCGGAGTGGAGGCGTTGGCGAGGTCGTTGGAGAGCTGCGCCTGGCGGGTCTGATCGGCGACCATTCCCGAGGCAGCGATGTAGAGGCCGAGGTCCATCTCAGTACGGGTGATCGCCCGGGGTCGCTGATTCTTTAGGAGGCGTGGATGGTTGCCGGGCAAGTGAGGCATTCATCAAATCCACCTACCCACACGGCACGTTCGCTGGCCGGCCCGCTGCGCAACCGGCGAGCGTCTAGACCGCCGAGAACAGCGAGGCGTCGCTGGCGAGCCGCTCGCGCAGGCGACCGCGCAGCTCGGTGTGGATCTGTGAGACGCGGCTCTCGGAGACCCCCAGGCGGGCGCCGATGTCGCGCAGCGTGCGCCCCTCCACATACAGCAGCACGGCAACCTGGCGCTCGCGCGCGGGCAGCTGCGCGAAGGCGGCTCGAAAACGCTCCTTGGCTTCCATGCGCTCGGCGCTGAGCGCGGGATCGGCGCCCTCGTCCTCGCTCTCGAGCGTGTCGATCCGCTCGATCGTGGAGGAGTCCTCGGAGCGGATCGTCTTGTTCAGCGAGCCGACCTCCACAAGCGCGAGCTCGTCAAGGCGGCGCCCCAGCTCGGTGGTGTTCATGCCGGCCGCAGCGGCGAGCTCCTCGCGACTGGGGTTGCGCTCGTGCTGTGAGGCGAAGCTCTCACGGGCGCCGTTGATCGCGCGCTCGGCCCGGCGCAGCGAGCGGGGCGCCCAGTCGTGACGACGCAGCTCGTCGAGCACCGCGCCGTGGATGCGCGTCCAGGCGAACTGCTCCAGGGTGGCGCCCTTGGCGGGGTCGTAGCGCTCGATCGAATGGATCAACGCCTCCAGGCCACAGGAGAGGAAGTCCTCCACGTCGCACTGCGCGGGCACCTCGCGTACCTTGCGGTAGACGATGTAGCGCACCATCGGCGTGAAGGTGAAGATCAACCGATCGCGCACCCGCAGGTCCCCGGTACGCTTGTACTGCTGCCACAGCGACAGCACCTCGGTGGCCGAGATTCTGGCGGCGCGTTGGCCGAAACGGAGATTCTCGCCGGAGGCGAGCATCTCCTGGCGTTGATCCATAGCATTCATCTGGTGCTCCGACTCTCGAGGGAAAGTGGTGCGTCTCGCGGATCGGCCCCCCGGATTCCGAGGGAGTCCAATTCCGCAATGACCCCGCACTGATCGGCACACCGGTAGGCGAGCTTGAGCGATAATCGGGATCTCACAAGGAATCGGCCGCTCGTAGGTATTCAAATCCGGCAGCGCAGCTCACGGATGAGGTGGAACGGTCGATGACTGTAATTGCGTAGATCGCCGCAGCCGCAGGCGAGCATAAGCCGATCACCCTAAAGTTTTTCGACCATCAGCCGATCAGGATGCAGACACCCAAGAGCAAAGCGGCCCAGGGACGGGTCCGTGACCAGTGCTTTCAGGAGGAAAACAGCATGAGCTCGCCGATTACGCCACCTCAGAGACTCCCTGCCGCGCAGCCGGTACGGCCCATCGCTGCGTCGAGATCCTCCGCGGCACCCCAGAGCGCCGGCGCGCCTTTCGCGCTCGAGCCCACGGTCTCCCTCAACACCGTACCCCCGAGCCCACCCCGTGAGGTGCTCGAGGAGATGGCGCGCGCCGCACAGACCTATGAGGCGTTGAGCGCGCAGGGCCGGGAACTGCGCTTCGCACGCGACGAGCAGAGCGGACGCACGCGCGTCGAGGTGCGCGACCGCGCCGGCAACGTGCTGAGAACCCTCACCCAGGCACAGGCGTTGGCGCTCGCTGCCGGCACGCCGCTGGAATAGAGCCGGGGCCTGCCGTGACCGTCGTCAGCTCATCCACCTCGGGGGCGCCGATCAGCTTCAACGGCCTCTCCTCGGGGCTGAACACCGGCGAAATCATCTCCGCGCTGCTGGGAGTCGAACGCGTGCCGATCACGCACCTCACCGACGAGCAGATCGCCCTCGAAGGGCAGCGCACGCAGCTGCAGTCGATCCAGAGCAACCTCACGAAGCTCACTTTCGACGCGCAGGAACTGGGCTCCCCGACGCTCTTCAACACCACTCAGGCGGTGACCTCGAGCGAACCGACGCGGGTCGCAGCCGCAGCCACGGCGGGCGCCGCGGTCGGCGGTTACGAGGTGAACGTCACCCAGCTCGCCAACTCGGGGCAGCGCACGTTCACGTTCAAAAGCCCGGCGGCCGCCGAAAAACTGACGATCGACGGCAAGGAAATCGAAGTCGCGGCGGGCGCCAGCATCGAAGACCTCGTCAAGTCGATCAACTCCGACTCTACCGCGACGGTGTACGCGGCGGCCGTGGGCACCGAAACGGTGGCGCTCTCCACCCGCGAAACGGGCGCCAAAGCGGGCTACATCGCGGTCACCGACCCAGGGGGCACGCTCATCGAACAGGCGGGCCTGGCCAAAGAAGGCCAGAACGCGGAATACACGATCGACGGGGTCGCGGGGAGCTCCGCCTCGAACAAGCTCACGAGCGCGATCCCGGGCGTGACCCTGGAACTGAAGGCGCTCACCACCACAACGGGTCCGGTGACGGTCGATGTGCAGCCGCCGGGACCCAGCGTGAGCTCGATCGTCACACAGGTGCAGGCGTTCGTCACCCTCTACAACTCGACGGTTGCCGCGGTCAACAACCAGTTGACGACCAAGCCCATCACAAATGGGCAGAGCGCCGCCGAATTGCAGACGGGCACGCTGTTTGGGGACTTCGAACTGGGGAGCCTGCTCAACGCGATGCGCCAGTCGATCTACGAACCGGGCAAGGAATTGCCGGCGGAAATGTCGAGCCTCGCCGACATCGGCATCAGCACGGGCGCGCCGACGGGCAACACAACCCCTTCGCAGACAACGCTGGAAGGGCAGCTGACGGTCAACACCGCGCAGCTGGAAAGCGCGATCCAGGCCAACCCGGCGGGCGTGGAAAAGATGCTGCAGAGCTTCTCCAAAGGCTTCCAGGAACTGGTCAACGTGAACGCCAGCCCGGGTGGCTCGCTCGAAGCGCGCATCACCGGCGACACCACCCAAACCTCGGAACTGGGCACCAGGATCACGAACATGAACGAAATGCTCGCGATCCGCCAGAAAACGCTGGAGTCCGAATTCGCTGCGATGGAAAAAGTCATGGCCCAGAGCCAGTCGCAGTCGGCGTGGCTGAATGCTCAGCTCACCTCAATGTTGGGCAGCGACTCGAGCTCCTCCAGCAGCTCCAAATCCTCGTCCTCAAGCGGCTGATCTCAGGTCCCGCTCAACTTCTGGCGGGCGCGACCGATCACCCGGAGCGTCCAGCCAAAGCTGAGAAGGAGCGACCGAGGACCGCATGACCCCCCTGACGGCAGCACCGCAGGCATACCGCGAGAACACCGTGCTGTGCGCGACCCCGGCGCAGCGGGTGGTGATGTTGTACGACGGCGCGCGTCGCTTCCTGCACCAGGCGGCAGACGCCATGCGAGCGCGTGAAGTGGAACGCGCCCATAACAAGCTGCGCCAAGCGGAAGAGATCATCGCGCACCTCGACGGGGTGCTCGACTTCGAGCAGGGTGCCGGACTGGCCGAGCAGCTGCACGTGCTCTACAACTTCTGCCTGACCCACCTCAACCGCGCGCGCATGGGCCTGGAGGCTGACAAGGTCGATGAGGTCTCGGAGATACTGGGCGAGCTGCGCGAGTCGTGGGTGGAGATCGCCCACCGGTGAACGCCATGGCCCCTGAGCGCGACACCCACGCCACCACGGTCACAGCCATTCCGCTCCCCGCCAACCCCTCCGCGGTCGATCACGGGTTGCAGATCGGCTCCTCGCTGGATCCCTACGCGGCGATCCTCGAGCTCGCCGAGCACGAGTTGCAGCTTGCCAGGGATGGCCGGATCGAGGATCTGCGCTCGCTGGCTTCCCAGTGGGATGCGCTCACCGCGGACCTCCCCGAGCAACCGCCGATCTCCGCCCGCGGCCCGCTGGAACGCGCGGCGGCGCTGCACGAGCGTACGAGCGCCACCCTTCAATGCCTGCGCGAGGGGCTGCTGTGCGACCTGCGTACCACCGCGCGCGCGAGTCGCGCCGCCCACGGCTACGCCGCCCAGGCTGGGCGGCGTGTGCACCGTATGGATCGCAGCGCATAAGCGCTAAAGATCCCCGCCCCGCCGCCGATGACCGGAGCGAACCGGGCCACACTGCCCGGGGGCGGCTCACACGGATGAGAGTCGGGTTTGGCCCACGGAGGGCAACAGCTCGAAGCAGTCACGCTCTTCCCACCGCCACCCGATGTCCCTCATCGACACCACCCAGCTTGCATTGGAAAGCGCGGCGCGCGGCGCGTGGGCGCGCCAGACGCTGCTCACCAACAACATCTCCAACGCCAACACCCCCGGCTACCACCGCGAGGACCTCAACTTCCAGGGGGCGCTGCGCGAGGCGCTTGCCGACGGGGAATCCCCCGCGCAGGTGCAGCTCAAGCCCGAAGTCAGCTCCCAAGTCGTGGGACCCGAAGGCAACGGAGTTGACATCGACCAGGAATCCGCGCTGCTCGCCGAGAACGGCCTCGAATATCAGGCGCTCGTGCAGGTGATGGGCACCCGCAACGAAATCATGCGCTCCGCGATGGGGATCAGCTGATGGGCTCCTTCAACACGATCCCCAACGAGATCGGGGCACGCCCCGCCAGCCCTGCCGCCTCGATCCTTCCCTCCTGCACCGCCGTCGGGGCCAGCTGATGGGTCTCTTCGACGCGATCGAAATCGCCGGCAGCGGGCTCAGCGCCGAACGCGTGCGGATGGACGTCACCTCCGAGAACCTCGCCAACGCGCAGACGACCAAAGCGGCCAACGGGCAGCCCTACCAGCGCCAGGAGGTGGAGCTCCAACAGACCGGCTCCCCCTCCTCCAACTTCGAAGCGACGCTCTCCGAAGCGCTCGGCTCCGGCGCCGACGCCGGGCTCACGCATCCGCCCGCCGGCGGTGTGCAGGTCGCGGGGATCGTCGCCGACAAAACGCCCGACCAGCAGGTGTACGACCCCGGCAACCCCGAAGCCGATGCGCAGGGGTACGTGAAGATGCCGAACGTCAACACCGTCACCGAAATGGTGGACCTGATCTCCGAGTCGCGCTCCTACCAGTCCGACGTCACCGCGATGCAGACCGCCAAGTCGATGTTCACCGCGACCCTCGGGATCCTCAAGTGACGATCCCTCCGATCGGCGCGATCGGCAGCGTGCTCTCGCAGGGCGTCACCGGCCTCGGCGCGGGCGAAACGTCGGGCATCGCAACCGGCGCAGGCGCGGCCGGCACCTCCAACCTCGGCCCAACCGCGCCTGCCGCCGCGGAACGGACGACCGGCGCTAGCTCAGGCGTGGGCGGAGTCGGCGGACTCTCGGGATCCGAACCGACCGCCCCGAGCGGCATCGAAGGCACCGGCGGCAGCGAATCCGGCGGTTTCGGCGAAGCTCTCACGCAGGCGATCACCTCGCTCGACAAGACTCAGCAGAGCGCCGACGGCGCGGCGCAGGCGCTCGCCACCGGCACCGCCTCCAACCCCGAGAGCGCCGTCGTCACCGTCGAGAACGCACAGCTCGCGATGCAGCTGGCCTCGCAGATTCGCACCAAGGCAGTCGAAGCCACCCAGCAGATCTTCCAGACACAGGTGTAGAGCGGGAAGGGGCAGGCCCCCCTCCCGACCTCCCCCCATCCACTCCGAACCCCACACTCACAACACCCGGCGGCAGCCCTCACCAAATAGACCCGCACTCCAACCCGGCCTTCCCACTACCGCATTCACACAACCCCACCTGACCAATGCCCATAAAACAGCTCGCCACCCGACTGACCCCCCGTGGATGGATCATCCTCGGCGCCGGCGCGATCGCCGGGATCCTGTTCATCTACCTGTTTGTGCACATGGTGTCCAAGCCCTCCTACTCGACGCTCGCCACCGGCCTCGAACCGGCGCAGACGGGGAAGATGACCAGCGCACTCGACCAGCAGGGGATCGGCTACGAACTGCAGAACAATGGCACCGCGCTGGCGGTGCAGTCCAACGAGACCGCCCAGGCCCGGGTCGCGCTCGCCGGCGCCGGGCTGCTCGGCAACGCCCAGCCCGGCTTCAAGTTGTTTGAAAAATCGAGCCTCGGCGAAAGCCAGTTCCAGCAGCAGGTCACCTATCAGCGCGCACTGCAGGGCCAGCTCGAACAGACGATCGACAACATCCAGGGAGTCTCCGGCGCACAGGTCGAGCTCGTCCTCCCCAACCCCCAGAACCAGCTGTTCGGCGAAAGCCAGAACGCCTCCTCGGCCGCCGTTCTACTCAGCGGCTCCTCGAGCTCTTTGAGCTCGACCTCCGTGCGCGGCATCGCCCAGCTCGTCGCCTCCTCGGTGCCCGGGCTGCGGCTGCAGAAGGTGACGATCACCGACGGCACCGGGCAGCTGTTGTGGCCCTCGCAGAACGGCGAAGCCGGCGGCGGCGCCACCGGCAAGCAGGCCGCGGAGGAACGCTACGACGACGGGATGGAGGCCAACCTCGACGAGATGCTCGCCCAGACGCTCGGCGCCGGCAAGGCCGAGGTGCAGGTGTACGCCAACCTCAACACCAACCAAACCACCCAGGAATCGCTCACCTACGGCAAGACCGGCGTGCCGCTGCAGCAGAGCAAGAACCTCGAAACCCTCACCGGCTCCGGCGGCGGAGCGGGGGCGACGGGCACCGCCAACATCCCCGCCTACGCCCAGACCGGCGCCTCGGGCAAGTCCAACTACAAGCACGAAGTGACCGGCTCCGCGCTCGGCGTGGACAAGACCGTGACCCACTCCACCAAGGCCCCCGGCGAAGTCGAAAGCGAGCACGTCTCGGTGCTGCTCGACCACTCCGTCCCCGCCGCCTCGGTGCCGGCGATCAAGGAAGCCGTCACCAACGCCGCCGGCCTGCAGCCCAAGCGCGGCGACACCATCTCGGTGGCCCAGATGACCTTCGCCAAGTCCGCCGCGCCCGCCGCGGAAGGGGCTTCCAGCGGGATGCTCGGCTACGCCAAGTACGCGCTGATCGGCATCGCCTCGGCGCTCTTCCTGTTCTTCACCACGCGCGCGCTGCGCCGCCGCGAGCAGGAGGGCATCGACAACCAGCCACCGTGGCTGCGCGAGCTGGAGCTGCCCGTCCGCCTCTCCGAGCTCGAACGCGAAATCCCACCACGGCCCGCCGACACACCCACTCTCGTCGCCGCCGGCGCCGCCAACGGGGCCGGTGCTCCGATCCGCCGCCAGGTGGAGCAGCTCGCCGAGTCCAACCCCGATCGTGTCGCCCAGCAGCTGCGCAGCTGGATGCAGGAGGACTGATGATTGGCAGAGCGATCACGCCAGCTGACCGGCGCTCGCGCGGCACCAGGCGAATGTTGAGCACCCACTCGGCGGGAGCTCCCGACCGCATCGACGCTGGCGTGATCGTGAGGCAAGCCTGATGGCGATTCAGTTGCCCCCCGCCTCTGAGGCGCCGAGCGCCGCGCTGCCGGAGCGAACGGTCACCCGCCTCGGTGGCCGCCGCAAGGCCGCGGTGCTGATGGCGGCGCTCGGCCCCGACCTCGCCGCCGAGGTCATCCAGCACCTCCGCCAGGAGGAGATCGAGAGCCTCTCCCTTGAAATGACCAAGCTTGGGGCGATCGAGGAGCACACCACCGAGGCGATCCTCGGCGAGCTCGCCGCCGCCGCCGGCACCGAGGGCCTGGGGGACGTCGTCGGCGGGGTGGAGTTCGCCCGCGAAGTGCTCGAACGCGCGCTCGGCCCCGAGCGCGCGGAGGAGCTGCTGGCGCGACTCGCGAGCGCCAACGAGGCGCGCTCGTTCGAGTTCCTGGCTCGCACCCCGCCCGAGCAGATCGTCGGCTTCCTGCGTACCGAGGCCCCGCAGACGATCGCACTGGTGGTCGCCAACCTCCACACCGCCCTTGCCGCCCAAGTGCTCGCCCGCCTGCCCGACGCGCTGCAGCCCGACATCGCGCTGCGGATCGCGCGCATGGGCGAGACCAGCCCCTCCGTGATCCAGCAGGTGGAAGAGGTGATCCGCCAGAAGCTCACCACCGTCGTCGAGCAGGAGTACTCCACCGCCGGGGGCGCCAAGGCGCTCGCCGACATCCTCAACCAGGCCGACCGCTCGACCGAGCGCGCCGTGCTCGATCACCTTGGCGCGACCGACTCCGAGCTGGCCGAGGAGGTACGCCGGATGCTGTTCGTGTTCGAGGACATCGTCACGCTCGAAGACCGCGCAATCCAGCAGGTACTGCGCGAGGCCAATCAGAAGGACCTCGTACTCGCGCTGCGGGGGGTTCCCGAGGCAGTCAAGGAGAAGCTCCTCGCCAACATGTCCGAGCGCGGCGCCGCGATGCTGCTGGAGGAGATGGAGGTTCAGCAGCCCCAGCGCCGCCGCGACGTGGAGGCCGCACAGGGTCGCATCGTCGCCGTCGTGCGTCGCCTGGAGGAGGCCGGCACGATCGTGCTCTCCACCGGCGAGGGCGAGGGCGAAGAGGAAGCGGTCGTGTGATGGGTGAGACCCCGCGCGCCATCGCCACGCTCTCCGCGGATGAGACCCCGCGTGGCGATGCCGCGTTCTCCGGCTACCAGCTCGAGCAGCTCGAGCCCTCGGCGCCTCCACCCGTCAACAGCGCCGCGCGGATCCTCGCCGACGCCACCGCCGAGGCTGAGCGCGTGCGCGAGCTCGCGCGTGCCGAAGGCCACGCCGAAGGTCTCGCCCAGGGTCGCGAGGACGGCCTGGCGGAGGCCCGCTCCGCCACGAGCGCTCTGCGCCAGGCGCTCACCGAGGCGCTGGCGCTGCGCGAGCAACTCGCCGATGAGACCGAGGCCGATGCCGTCGCGCTCGCGCTCGCACTCGCCGCCAAGATCCTCGCCGGCACGCTCGCGGTCGAGCCCGAGCGTGTACTCGACGCCGTCCGCGGCGCGCTGCGACGCGTCACCGACCGCCGCCGCGTCACCGTGCTCGTGGACCCCGCCGACCTCGAAACCGTCAGCGCCGCCGTCACCGAACTGGAATCCCAGGTCGGAGGCATCGACCACTGCGACGTCCAGGCCGACCGCCGGGTCGGGCGTGGCGGCGCGATCGTCCGCACGCTCGAGAGCGAGGTCGACGCCAGCGTCGACACCCAGCTGGAGCGCGCCCGCGAAGTCATCCAGGCAGAGCTTGGCGGGCCGCCATGAGCAGTGAGCTGCTCGCTCGCGCCGGCGCCGCGCTCGCCGGCGCCGATCTCGCGCGCTGCCACGGGCGCGTAAGCAATCTGATCGGGCTGATCATCGAGGCCACCGGGCTGCAGGCCGAGGTCGGCGAGGTGTGCCTCGTGGGGGCCGATCGTCACCGCGAGGCCGTTCCCGCCGAGGTCGTCGGCTTCCGCGAGGGTCGCACCCTGCTGATGCCACTGGGTGAGCTTCATGGCATTGGCCCCGGCACCAAGGTCCTTCCCACCGGCGCCCCCTTCGGCGTGTCCGTCGGCTCGCACCTGCTCGGGCGCGTGATCGACGGGCTCGGCGCACCCCTCGACGGACTCGACGGCGTGAGCGACGCGGGCCCCGCCGGCCATCTCCCGAGGGAGCACGCGGGCAGCGCGGTCCCTGGGGCCAATGTCCCGTGGGCCCACGCGGGCAAGGCGGGCCCTGGTGGCTACACCCACCAGTGGGGGGGACGTCCCGGCCTGCGCTCCACAATCGCCGCTCCCCCCTCCGCCCTGCACCGGCCACGCATCCGCGAGCGCGTCGCGCTCGGGGTGCGCGCCCTGGACAGCCTCGTACCCTGCGGGCGCGGGCAACGTCTTGGCATCTTCGCCGGCTCCGGTGTCGGCAAGTCCTCGCTGCTCGGCATGATCGCCCGCTCCACCTCCGCCGCCGTCAACGTGATCGCGCTCGTGGGCGAGCGCGGACGCGAGGTGCGCGAGTTTGTCGAGCGCGATCTCGGCCCGGCGCTGGAGCACTCCGTCGTAGTCGTCGCCACCTCCGATCAGCCCGCTCTGGTGCGCATCAAGGCCGCCTTCACGGCCACGACGATCGCCGAGCACTTCCGTGACCAAGGCCACCACGTGATGCTGATGATGGACTCCGTCACCCGTTTTGCCACGGCCCAGCGCGAGATCGGCCTCGCGATCGGCGAGCCCCCCGCGACCCGCGGCTACACCCCCTCGGTGTTCGCGCTGTTGCCGCGCCTGTTGGAGCGCGCGGGCGCCAGCCCCGAGGGCTCGATCACCGGTCTGTACACCGTGCTGGTCGACGGCGACGACATGAACGAGCCGATCGCCGACGCCGTGCGCTCGATCCTCGACGGGCACATCGTGCTCACCCGGTCGCTCGCCCACGCCGGGCACTACCCCGCGATCGACGTCCTCCAGAGCGTCTCCCGTCTCACCGGCGAGATCGTCGCACCTGAGGTCGTCACCGCCGGGCAGCGTCTGCGCGCGGCGCTGGCGGCGCTGCGCGAGAAGGAGGACCTGATCTCAATCGGCGCCTACCACTCCGGGAGCGATCCGCTGCTCGACGCAACGTTGGAGCACCGCCCGCGGATCGACGCCTTCCTGCGCCAGGCCGTCACCGAGCCCAGCAGCCCCGCCGGCTCCGATCGCGCGTTGCTCGAGCTCACCGATTCCCTGGAGCGCTCCCTCGCTCAACGCTCGGGTGAGATTCTCGATGCCGAGGAGGTGCTCCCCGGCGGCAGAGGGGGCAAGCGGGTGGAACACACACCCGGCTCAGGCAGTGCTGGGGTGCCCGAGCCGGAGGGTATGACGGTGCCCGACTCCTTCGGAACCTCCGCCATACCCGCGATCGGGCTGGAGCTCTGAGTCGGCGCTCGGCGTGGGGCTACGCCACCGCGACCGGACGGTACTCCCTTGTCTCGGGGTTCTGCTCCAGCAGGCCGACCGCCCGCAGCGTCTTCACGTAGCGGTGCGTGGTTGAGGGCGACATGCCCAGCTGCCCCGCCAGGTCGATGATCGCACGCCACGGCCGATCCGGCCCATAGGAGGCCAGGATCGCCAGCCCGCGCAACAGCGACTGCGAAAGCTGCGGGTCCTCGAGCGCGTCCTCCAGCGCGGCTCGCGTCGCCTTTTGCAGCGGCGAGGGTTTCGCCTTGCCACCGTTCTTCTCAATCGGCTGGTAGGCGTGGTCGAGCGCAGCCAGCAGCAGGTTCGAGACCGTGCCGGTGCGGTTGCGACCCGCAGAGCGCATCACCTGCTCCACCTGCAGCGGTGAAAGCGTGATCGCCACTTCGTCCGATTTCCTCTTGCTCATGTCGTTCATCCCCAGGGTGGTGTTTGGTTGAAGGTCCTATCAGCGGATCGATGCGGTTATGTCGCCTCCTTGCCCACATGTTTCGGGTAGACATGTGCTCTTGCGAATAATTTTGTCGTTCGGATCACATCTCAAATGAATAAATCCAACTGCCGATCGCATAAATCCCCGGATCCATCGGGAGCCGCCGTCGCCAGGGAAACCGCCGTCGCAAGGCGCTGCCCGTACTGGCGACCCGGTCGCCGCGACACGGGCGACGCTCCAGCCACCAGCCCGCCGGTGGCGGGATCGCCCGGGAAGAGGGGCGCCCTCCGCCCTGACCACGCCGATGCGCAACACGAGGGTGCGACAGCCGCACGGTGGCGCCCAGGTATCCTCTGCGCGACGTTCGCGTACGCGGCCGTTTGCCGCCCTCGCCCAGGGCCATTGCCCACGCAGAGCCTTCTCCGCTGTGGCGCATAGACAAGAGCTTACATTAATTCGCTCTTCGGGACAGCGTTCGTCCGGCCGGCCGGCGCACCGGATCTCAGCCACCCTCAAGAACCGCGTCGCGCGACCGATTACGCGGCCGTGAGCACCGCTCCCTCGTTCCGCTTTCGCCTCGAGCGTGTCCGTGCGCTGCGCCAGCGCACAGAGCTCCTTGCGCGTGAGGAGCTCGCCCGCGCCATCTCCGAGCGCAGCAGCAGCCGAGATCGCCTGCGGCGCGTGGAGGAGCACCTCGAGCGAGCCTTCACCCACCAGCGCCTCGCGACCGGTGGAGACGCGGGCGCGAGCACCGTCAGCGCCGCCGAGCTGCTGGCGCGCCAGGCTTTCGTCGAGCACGTCGAGGCGCAGCGCACGATGGGCATGCGTGAGCTCGAGCGCCATGAGGCCAACGTCGCCGACCGCGACACCCGGCTTGGCTGCGCCGCGCGCGAGCACGAGATCCTCGAGCGCCTCAGGGATCGCCAGCGCACCGAGTACGAGCGTGAGGCCGGTCGCCGTGAAGGCGAGCAACTCGACGAGATCGCCCTCGAGCGCTTCCGCCGGAGCGCCGCATGAGCACCGCCGCCCTCAGCGGGTTGGAACCGATCGCCGCCACGACCGCCGGCGAACGCGTCCAGCAGTTGCAGGCCCTCCTCGAACAGGTCGAACAGGGACCCTCGGTCGCAGCCTCCAAGACCTTCGCCTCGGCCCTTGATGCCGCCCAGGCCAACACCTCCACAGCCGCCGACATCCCCACCACCGCCGCCTACCCCACCTCCGCCACCCCCACAACGGTCGCCTACGACTCTGTTCCCACCACCGCCGCCTACGACTCCGTTCCCACCACCGCCGCCTACGACTCCTCCCCCACCACCGCCACCTACGACTCCACCCCCACAACGGTCGCCTACGACTCCATTCCAACCACCGCCACCTACGGCTCCGCCACACCCGCGGGTGCCAGTGACGCAGGCTCCACATACGCGCCGTTGATCGAACGGGCCGCCGCCCGCTACGGGCTCGATCCCGCGCTTCTCTCTGGGTTGATCGAGCAGGAGTCCGGATTCGATCCCACCGCCTCCAGCAGCGCCGGGGCGCTCGGGCTCACCCAGTTGATGCCTTCCACAGCCGCCTCTCTGGGTGTCAGCGAACCGCTCAACCCCGCCCAGTCGATCGAAGGCGGCGCCCGCTACCTCTCCCAGCTGCTCCACCAATTCGACGGCAGCACCGCCGACGCGCTCGCCGCCTACAACGCCGGGCCCGGCGCGGTCGAGCAGTACGGCGGCGTCCCTCCTTACGCCGAAACCCAGCAGTACGTCGCCAAAGTGCTCGGCTACGCAGCCTCATACAGCCCGAGCGGGCAGGACGTGGACCTCGCCGCGCTCCCCTCCAACACCGCGGCCATCACGACCGGCGGCGCCACCGCCTCAGAGGCGATCGTATGAGCCCAAGCGCCTCGCAGCCGGTCGGCACCGCTCCGTGTGGAGCGGAACCGATCCCGGGTGGGCGGGAACCGCTTCCCTCCGGCGGCGCCCCACCGGGCGCCCCCCCCGAAGGGCCGCCCTTCCAGAGCGCGCTCGAAAGCGAATGGGCCCGGACCGCCATTGCGGAAGGCCAGCAGCAGAGCCACTCCCCCAGCACCCCGCCTGCCGACGGCGGACCGGCGAGCACCGCGGAAGCGTTCGATCGCATCCCGCACGGCTCCGGGCAGCCCGCCCGCCGCCATGCAGGGCACCGCGTCACGCCGCCCGCCGGCACCAAGGCGACCGCGGGCTTCGCGCCCCCCGCGCCCACACCTGCCGGCTCTACGCCGACGCTCGCCCCCACCTCCCCTGATGCCGCCCCCACCGGCGCGCTCGTGGCGGGCACCACCGGCGAATCGACGGTGGGCACCTCCGGCGGGTCGGCCATGGGGGCCACCGGCGGGTCGGGGGTGGGAACCTACGGCGGGTTGAGGGTGGGCGCCTCCGGCGAGCTCACGGCGGGTGCCTCCACCGGCCCCGCGACGGCAGGCATGAGTGTGTCCGCCGCGGGAGCCGACGCCACTTCCAACTCCGGCACCCCCGCGGCGCCCGGCTCCTCCGCGCACGCCGATGGTGCTCTCACCGCCGCCGCGGTGAGCCACGAGGACACTCAGCTTTCCACGCCCACCACTCCCGTTGGCGGTGCCGCTGCCATGGCCCACGACGGCGCCTCCACCGCCGGTGGGCCCGCCACAGCCCGCGACGGCAGCCCGAACGCCGGCTGGAGTGCGAACGCTCTGGCGGCGGCCTCGAAGAACGCCCCCATCGGCGGCGACGGCGCACCGACGCGCTCGATCCCCGCGGCTGCACCCGCCGGTGCGCCTCTCGCACCTCACGGTTCCCCCACACCCTCCACCGGGACAGGCAACGCGGGCGCGCACGACAAGCTGTGGGTGGCCAACCCCGCCCAGGCTTCACCTGACGGTGCCGCCAGCGGGGGCGCCACAGCAGGCGGGCTTTCCGAAAATATCGCCTCCTCGCTCATGTCCGCCGCGGCGGACGGCAACCCCGCCGCCCCGTCGGGCGACCTCGGAGCGGCCGGCTACGGAGTCGGCCTGCAGGAGGCGATCGAGAACCTCCACGGCACGATTCAGCTCGCCGCCCGCCAGGGCCTCGCCCAGGCCCGCATCTCGCTACAGCCCGAGGATCTCGGCGAAATCCGCATCAATCTGACCCAAACCACCCAGGGTCTGCTGGCGCGCGTCACCGCCGAGTCGCCCGCCGCCGCCCAGGCGCTCGCCGCCGCCCACGCCCAGCTGCGCCAATCGCTGAGCTCGCTGGGCATCAACCTCACGCGTCTTGACATCGGCCACCACGATCCCGCCCAGGGTGGGGGTGCTGGCGCCAAGGACAACGGTCAGGGCGGCGCCGGCCGCGGCGAAGGCTTCTCCGGCGGTCGTCCCGGCCGGCCCACGGCGATCGCGGCCCCCGCCGACCTTGAAACCGAAACCGATTCGCCCGTAGCCGACGAGCCTGCGCCGGTCACGCCCGCGTCATCGCACGGAACCCTCATCGACGTACTCGCCTGAGCACCACGAGCCGACCGAAAACCCCCACCAATCCCAACGCAAACGCACACCGAACCACACCGAGCACGAGAGCGAGAAGGCAAACCCATGACAACCGTCACCCCATCCACCACGGCGCCCCCCGCCGCCGCCGCCAAAGCCGGCTCCGCCGCGGGCTCCACCGAAACCGAACCCGTCAACCCCAAGGGCGAACTCGGCAAGAACGCCTTCCTGCAGCTGATGGTCGCCCAGCTGCAGGCTCAGAACCCACTGGAACCGAGCAACGGCACCGAATACATCAGCGAGCTCGCGCAGTTCTCCCAGCTCGAGCAGACGACCAACCTCGCGCAGAGCAGCTCCCAGTCGGTCACTGCCCAGCGGGTCTCCCAGGCGGTGGCGCTGATCGGGCACGCCGTCTCCTACATCGATCCCTCCACCGGCGCCACACGGACCGGTGCGGTGCAGAGCGCCGAGATCACGCCCGAAGGCGCCACCCTCACCGTCGAAGGCACCCCCGGGATCGAACTCGCCGGCGTATCGGAGGTGTCGTGAGCGTCGAGCTCAACCCCGCGCTGCTCCCTCCGGGGATTCTCGGGGGCCCGCAAGGCGTTCCCGCGACCAAGCCCGCCGCGGATGCCGGCGGCCCCTGCGGACCGTCGTTCGCGGATGTCCTCAAGGGGACGACCAGCGCGGCGGGAGCAGACAAGGCGGGCACGGCCGCGGCGGGCGGGGCCAGGGCGGATGGGACCCTATCTTTCTCAAAGCACGCCCTCGAGCGCGTGCAGCGCCGTGGGATTGCGCTGGACCCGACGACGCTCGGCCGCCTGCACGAAGGCGTAGGGCGCGCCGCCGGCAAGGGCTCGCGCGACTCGCTCGTGCTGGTCGACGGCACCGCCTTCGTCGTGTCCGTGCCCAACCGCACCGTCATTACAGCGGTCGGCGCCGAACACATGCGCGAGCACATCTTCACCAACATCGACAGCGCCGTGATCGCATGAGGCGCACGCCGATCGGCCACCCGATGCATCCCCCTGTGAAACCACCACCAGACAGGAGCCCGACCAAGCCGACAACCGCTCGGGCCTGACGTTCAACACCGAGCACACCAACTTCATCGACACGACGTAACTCCGAGAACTCCGCAAAACGCAAAACCCACGGCTGGACCTCTTCGAGGAGGCCGCGAAAGGAAGTGACGCAAAACCATGATGAGTGGAATGTATGCCGCGATCAGCGGCCTCGACGCAAACGAGACGATGCTCAACGTGACCGCCAACAACCTGGCGAACGTCAACACGATCGGCTACAAGTCCCAGCGCGTGACGTTCGCCGACTCGCTGTCGCAGATCGTGCGGGGAGCCTCTGGGCCGACCACCAGCAACGGCGGCACCAACCCCATGCAGGTGGGGCTCGGCGTGGTCGTCTCCTCGACCGACAACGAAATGACCGAGGGCTCCTTCCAGACCACCAACAACCCCCTCGACGTCGCCATTCAGGGCGAAGGCTTCCTGCGCGTCGGCAGCGGCACACCACCTGCAGGACCCCCCTACACAGCCAACCTGCCGGCCGGCTTCCAGTACACCCGCGAGGGCGATCTCACAACCAACACCAAGGGCTTCCTCACCACGCAGGCCGGTGATTATGTGATCGGCCGCGAAGCCGTCGCAACCGGTGCGGGAGCCGAAACCACCTACGCGCCTGGCGCCAAAGACAGCTACATCGTGATCCCTCCCGGCTCCGCCAACGTGTCGATCGGCGAGGACGGAGCGGTCAGCTACACCGACGAGAACCCCAAATCCCCGACCTACGAACAGCAGGTCACCGCCGGCTACCTCTCGTTGGCGCAGTTCCCCAATCAGGATGGCCTGGAGCGCCTCGGCGGATCGCTGTGGGGCCAGACCACCAACTCGGGCGCGCCGATCGTCGGCACCCCCAACACCGGCGGCTTCGGCCAGACCGTCGCCGGGGAGCTGGAGATGTCGAACGTCGACCTCGCCACCGAGATGACCAGCATGATCACCGCCGAGCGTGGCTATCAGGCCAACTCGAAGGTGATCACCACCGCCAACGAAATGCTCCAGACGGTGGTGACGATGGTCCAGTAACCGCATTGCGGCTCCCCCTGACGGCAGGACGCCGGCGCGATTCGCACCGTCGATCGCGGGCAGCGTCGGACCTGCAGGGAAAGGGCCGGGACGACAACGAGGCGCCCGGTGGGGCGTGGCAGCAAGCAGCGCCGCGCCCCACCTCCGGCGACACGAAAGAGAGAAGGCACCATGATCATCCTTCACAGGCTCGGGCACACCGACGAGCCCTTCCAACTGAATCCCGACCTGATCGTCACGGTCGAGTCGACCCCCGACACCGTCGTGACGCTCGCCACGACCGCCAAGGTTGTCGTGGCCGAGAGCCCCGACGAGGTGGCCGCCGCGGTGCGCGCCTGGCGCGTAGGCGTGCTCTCCGAGGCGATGCGCAACCGTCGCCCCGAGCACGACCCCTCCCCAGTCCACACTCTGGGCCAGCGTCCAGAACGAGTTGAAGGATCGCGCCTCCCGGCCGATGAACGAGGGCGATGAAGGCCGCAACAGCCATCGGAATCGGCACCGCATTCGGCGCCCTGCTGCTCAGCGCGTTGATGGACGGGACCAGTCCCGCCTCGTTCATCAACATCTCGGCGCTGATGATCATCCTCGGCGGCACCTTCGGGGTGACGCTTGCGAGCGTGGGGATGCAGTCGATGAAGCGCATCCCCTCCCTTTACAAGCTCACCTTCTCAGCCGAGCCACCCGACCTGCGCGGGCGCATGGACCTGCTGGTGTCGCTCGCCGACCAGGCCCGTCGCGAAGGCCTGCTGGCGCTCGACGCGCAGCTCTCCGAGGTGGAGGATCCCTTCACCCGCAACGCGCTGCAACTCGTGGTGGACGGCACCGACCCCGAGATGGTGCACGCGATCATGGAGGCCGAGGTCGACGGCATGGCGGCCCGGCACGCGGCCGGCGCGGCGCCCTTCGAGAAGGCCGGCGGCTTCGCCCCCACGATGGGGATCATCGGCACCGTGCTGGGACTGGTGCACGTGCTGCAGAACCTCGCCGCTCCCTCCACGCTTGGGCCCTCGATCTCGGCCGCCTTCCTGGCCACGCTGATGGGAGTCGGCTCGGCCAACGTCATCTTCCTGCCGATCGCCAACCGCCTGAAGGCGATCTCCGCCGAAGAGGTCGAGCTGCGGATGATGACGCTCGAGGGGATCCTCTCGCTGCAGGCCGGCGACAACCCACGCCTGGTTGCGGACAAGCTGATGTCCTACCTACCCCCCGCCGAGCGCGAGGGCGAGGATGGCGAGGGCGCCTCACCACAGGCAGCGAGTTTGCAAGCTGAGGCGGCGTGATGATCCCGCGCGAGCGCCGGCGGACTCACGGCGTGAGCTTCCCCCGCGGCCGTTGCCGCCAGCCAGCGAGCCGAGGCGGCCTGTCGATCCCGCGCGAGCGCCGGCGGACTCACGGCGGGAGCTAGGCCATGGCACGCGGGCACGGCAGCAAACGCCGCGGGCACAGCGCCGAGCACGAAAACGACGAGCGCTGGCTGCTCACCTACGCCGACATGATCACGCTGCTGATGGCGCTGTTCATGGTGCTGTTCTCGATCTCCTCGGTCAACATCTCCAAGTACCGCACCCTGCAGATGGCGCTCAAGGCCGCCTTCTCAGGGGACATCCTGCCGGGCGGCAAGTCGATCGAGCAGCCGGGCGCGAGTGCCAACTCCAGCCGCGCCCCCACCACGATCGACACGCCCGCGATCGTGCGGCTCACCCCCAACGTCACAAGCGAACTCGAACACGTGTCCGGCGGCCAGTCGGGCAGCTCCCAGGCGAGCGCGCAGAGCGCCGCCACGAGCGCCGCGAGCGTCCAGGTGTCCGCCGCCCAGCAGGAGCAGGCCAGCTTCGAGGCGCTGCAGCGCGAGCTCAACGCATATGCCGCCAAGCACGGCTTCGCGAAGTCCGTCCACGTCACGATCGAACAGCGCGGGCTGGCGATCCGGGTGCTCACCGACAGCCTCCTCTTCACCTCCGGGAGCGCCACCCTCGAGAGCCATGGCGAACCCCTGCTCACCGAGATCGCGGCGTTGCTGAACGTCGACCATGTCCACCCGATCGCCGTCGAAGGCAACACCGACAACGTACCGATCACCGGCGGCGCGTTCCCGAGCAACTGGGAGCTCTCCACCGCCCGCGCGAGCAGCGTCGTGCGCTTTCTGATCGCCAAGGGCGTCGACTCCCAGCGGCTCAGCGCGGTCGGCTACGCCGAACAGCACCCGATCGCCACCAACTCCACGCCGGCGGGGAGGGCGCTCAACCGGCGCGTGGAGATCGTCCTGCAGCGCCTCTACTGAAACGCCCCCTGAAGAACCGAGCCCGGCGCTACTGAAATACCGGTCTCCTCCCGATACACCCAGCACCAACCAAGACCACCACCCGCACCGGATATCGCAGGCCCGACTCGAGCTGCAACCACAGCCCCCTCCCCCTCCTCCTCTACCGACCCCCCAACCCTCCTCCCACGACTATGTCCAAGAAGAAGCTCCTCATCCCGCTCGTGCTGCTGCTGGTGCTCGGCGTCGGCTACACCATGAGCAAGCCCAAGAAGACCGTCAAGCAGAAGATCCCGGGCACGATCTACCTGATGCCCCAGCCGTTCCTGCTCAACCTCGCCGAAGGGCACTACGCCAAGATCTCGGTCGCGCTGGAGCTCGCGCCGGGCCAGAGCGATGGGGCGTCCGCCGCGGGCTCGTCGAGCTCGGGGGAAGGCGCGGGGACGCTGCCCGAGGAACCGGCCGTCCGTGAAATCGTCACCAACACGGTCACCGGGCAGAACGGGAGCATGCTCACCTCCAGTCAGGGCCGCAGCTCGATCAAGCACCACATCCTCGCGAGCATCGACCGCCAGACCGACGTCAAGGTCGAAGCCGTGCTGTTCCCCGAATTGACGGTCCAGTAGGGCGAGAGGAGCGCACGACATGAGCGATGCAGTCGTATACGAGCAGCTCGACCAGGAGACACAGCCGTCCGGTTCCGCGCACGCGTCCAACCAGCCGGGCGGGAATGGAGCCTCCTCCAGCGCCGAATCGCGCAACGGCGCCGACCTACGCCGCCTCAGCGACGTTCTCATGGAGCTGAGCGTGGAGATCGGCCGCACCCGCATGACCGTCGGTGAGATGCTGCAGCTGCGCGCGGGCTCGATCGTCACGCTGGAGCGACTGGCCGGCGAACCGGTGGATCTGCTCGTCAACGGCACGCCGATCGCCCGCGGCGAGGTGGTGATCGTCGACGAGGAGTTCGGCTTGCGCGTCACCGAGATCGTCGAGGGTGACCCCCCCGCCGCGGACATCGGCGAGCCGGCGGGTGGCCCCCAGATCGACGCCGGCTACCCCGAGCCGCCCATCCCCGCGCAGCCCGACCCGGCGCAGCCCGACCCCGCGCAGGCCGACCCCGCCATGCAAGCGTGACCGGGAGGCCACGATGAGCGAGGCCCCGCACCACCAGCTCGAAGAGACCCCGCTCGGCGACGCGCGCGACCCCGCGCACACCGAGGTGGGAGGCAACGCCGGAGACATCCACCCGGCGGAGGAGGTGGGCAGGGCGGAGCCCGATCCCACCGACACCCCTCCAACGGATGAGATCAGCGAGGCGGACCCCGACACCCCGGACCCGCCCCCCGCCGACGCAGTCGGCGACGCGGACCCCAACACCACGGACACCCCCCCCGCGGACGGGATCAGCGAGGCGGACCCCGACACCCCGGACCCGCCCCCCGCCGACGCGGTCGGCGATGCGGACCCCGACGCCACAGACTCCCCGCCGGCGGATGGGATCGGCGAGCGGGGCGGGCACCTGATCCGGACGGTGGACTTCTCGCAGCCCACCAAGTTCACGGCCGAGCTGCGCCGCAGGATCGTGCGCGTGCTGGGCTCCTTCTGCGAAGCCTTCGCGCTGCGGCTCTCCACCGAGCTGCGCGCTCCCGTGGAGCTCGCCGTGGCGGACTCAAGCCAGCTCACGTGGGCGGCCGCCAAGGCTCAGCTGCCGGTGAACACGATCGCCGTGGCGCTCCGCGTGCAGCCGCTCAACGCGCAGATGCTGCTGTGCATCGAGCCGCCCCTCGTGCTGCAGGCGCTCGAGTGCCTGCTCGGCGGCCACCCCGCCCAGGCGGCCCCCGAACGGCGCTTCAGCGAAGTCGATTGGGCGCTCACGCGGCGCCTGCTGCAATCGATGATCGCCCAGCTCGGCCCCGCGTGGCGCGACCTCGGCGGGCTGGAGCTGAGTCTCGGCGAGGTCGACGTGGAGGGCGACGCCGGCGTGGTGGCACCGATCGGTGAACCCACCTTCATGCTCACGCTGGCGAGCCGGATCGACGACCTTCCCTCCGGCATGTCCCTGTTGATCCCGTGGTCGGCGATGGGGCCCGTCGCGGAAGAGATCCTCGGCGCGGGACCCCGGCTTCAGGACGGCGACTCCCGCGAGGCGCACGCGATGCGCCGCGGGCTGGCCGGCGCCCACGTGTGCCTGCGGGCCGAGGTGGGCGCGCGCGAGATGCCGGTCGAGCGGATGCTGGCGCTCACCCCCGGGACGCTGCTGGGGCTGCAGGATCGCGCCGCGGAGGGGGTGCGACTGTTCGCCGAGGGAGTCCCCATCGGCCGCGGCCGACCCGGGCTGCGCGGCGCACAGCGCGCGGTCAAGCTGACCGAGGCGATCGCGCGAGCGGGCGGGCTGTCAACCAGCCCGATGCAGTCACTGTTCGTGCAGAGCGCCACCGGCGCGCCGCATCCCGAGCGCGGTGCCATGGGCTCACCGACCCCGGAGGAGGCGGTGCCCACGCGCGAGAGCCTCGCCCGGATGATGGACGTGCAGGTGCGGGTGTGGGCCGAGTTGGGCCGCACAACGCTGCCGCTCGGCCAGGCGCTGGAACTGCCGCCCGGCACCGTCGTGGAGCTCGACCAGGACGCCGAGTCTCCGATCGAGCTGTTCGTCAACGGCACACGCTTCGCGCACGGCACCCTGCTGGACGCCGACGGCGAGTGGGCCGTGCAGATCGACGCGCTGGTCTGAGCCCACCACCTCCCATCCGGGGCGGCGGCGCGCAGCGCTCAAGGCATCTGAAGCGGCGCCGATAACCGGAGCGACTCTCCTCGGAGTCGTCCCTCGATGATCAGGTTTACTACGCCTTCGCGCGCGACCTCATGGGTCGCCCTTCCCGCGCTGGGCATGGCCACGATCGGCCTTGCCCTGCTTGCTGACGCCTGCCCGGCGCAGGCCTTCACGCCCGCCTCCAAGCACGGCGGCGAAGCACTTCCGCTCGTCTCCCCCACTTCGACCGGCTCGCACACGAGCTCCGGAGGCGCCAGCATCGTGCGCACGATCGTCGGACTGTTGATCGTGATCGCCGTGATCTGGGGATTGACGTGGATCCTCAAGCAGGTCAAGACCGGGCGCGAGGGCGGGCGGGGTTCTAATCCCTCCGGCTCCGGCCTGACGAGCCTCGCCACGCTGGCGCTGGGGTCGGGCCGCACCCTGCACCTCGTGCGCGCCGGACGCGACTACCTGCTGGTGGGCTCAGCCGAGCACGGGGTGGCGCCGATCCACCGCTACACCGAAGAGCAGGCGCGCGCGGCCGGACTGCTCGATCTCCCAGAGCCCCCCGTCGGCCGCAGCCCAGGCGACGGAAAAGGCAGGGCGGGCAGGGCGCGAATCCGTCCAATGCAGATCCCCGGCGAGACACGCCCAGATTGGAACCCGACCCTCCCGAGCGCCGTGGCAGACGCGATCGAGAAGGTCCGCGAATGGACGGTGCGCAAATGACGCCCGGGTCCGCATCGCACCCCGCGAACCCGGGAACGGTGAGGAGGTGAACCGGTGAACGTCAGCTCCTCCAACGCCGTGCAGATCCTGCTGCTCGTCGGCGGGCTCTCGCTGATTCCCGCCGTGCTGTTCACCGTCACCGGCTTCAGCCGCATCCTGATCGTGCTCGGCTTCATCCGCACCGCCGTCGGCACCAACAACGCGCCCCCCAACCAGGTGCTCGTCGGCATCGCCCTGTTCCTCACGATCTTCGTGATGGCCCCCACGATCAGCGCGATCAGGCGGGATGCCGTCGAACCGCTCAGCGCCCACCACATCTCCACCACCACCGCGATCAAGCGAGCGGAGCAGCCGCTGCGCGAATTCATGTTCCACCAGACCAGCGTGCAGGACATCTCCCTGTTCGTCACCCTCGCCCACGCCAAAGACCCCCGCACCCGCGCCGAAGTGCCCACCGAGGTGCTGATCCCCGCGTTCATCGTCTCCGAGCTCAAGAGCGCGTTTCAGATCGGCTTCTTGATCTTCCTGCCGTTCCTGATCATCGACCTGATCGTCTCCTCCACGCTGATGAGCATGGGGATGATCATGCTCCCCCCGACCTTCATCTCGCTGCCTTTCAAGATCCTGCTGTTCGTGCTGGTCGACGGCTGGGACCTTGTGATCAAGGCGCTCGTGCAGAGCTTTCACGTTCACTAGCGGCGCGATCTTCACCAAACGCTTCTCACCCCGCAAACAGCCCCCTCCCCCTCTCCTCCTTCCCCTCCCTCAAAAAGCTCATGGACCAAGACACAGTCATCAACCTCGCCTCGCAGGCGATGAGCCTCGCCTTCAAGGTGGCCGGGCCGATGCTGCTCGGCGCGATGGTCGTCGGCCTGCTCGTCTCGATCTTCCAGGCCGTCACCCAGATCCAGGAGCAGAGTCTCACGCTGATCCCCAAGATCGCGATCATCGCCGTGATCGTGGTGCTGCTCGGCCCGTGGATGCTCGACCAGATGGTGGGCTACACCACCAACCTCTACTCCTCGATCCCCACCCTGACGAACTGATGACTCAAGTCCTCAGCCTCCTCGCGGGCAACGAGCTCGCCGGCTTCATTCTCGTGCTCGCACGGGTGGGACCGCTGTTCCTGCTCGCCCCCCCCTTCTCTTCCCCGATGGTGCCCCCGCGCGTGCGAGGGATCATCGCCGTGGGAATCTCGATCGGGCTCGCGCCGATCGCCCTGCACGGGCAGCCCATCCCCACCGACCCCTTCACCCTCGCCGCGCTGATCGTCGAGGGCATGCTGGTGGGGCTCGGCTTCGCCTTCTCCTTCGGCGTGCTGTTCGCCGCCGTCGAATCGGCCGGCTCGCTCGCCGACCTCGGCGCGGGCTTCTCCTACGGCAACCTCATCAACCCCGTCAGCGGCAACGAAAGCGGTCCCATCACGCACATGTACTCGCTCGTGGGAATCGCCATCTTCTTCGTGATCGGCGGCGAAGCGTGGGTGCTGCGCGGCCTCGTCCGCACCTTTCAGCTCGTTCCCCTCACCTCCGCCCCCCGCATCGCCACCCTCTTCGCCGGCGCCGAACAGGTCTTCTCCACCATCTTCACCTCCGCGTTGGAGATCGCCGCACCCGTTCTGATCGCGCTGATGATCACCGATGTCGCCTTCGGTGTCGTCTCGCGCGTGGTGCCCCAGCTCAACGTGTTCGCCGTCGGCTTCCCCGCCAAGGTCGCCGTGGCACTGCTGCTCGTCGGCGCCTCAATGCCGTTCGTCGCCGGCTGGATCGCCGACCAAATGTCCACCTCCGTCGGCGCCGCCCTCGGCGCTCTGCACGTCGGGTAAGCCATGGCGCAAGAGGACCGCACCGAGAAGGCCACCCCCAAGCACCGCGAGCGCGCGCGCAAGAAGGGGCAGATCGCGCGCTCCGCCGACGTCGGCGGCTCGCTGGTGCTCGCCGGCGGCCTGTTCGCGATCACGCTGCTCGGCCCCTCCGTGGTGAGCGCCGCGCAGGCCGCCTTCCGCGAGATCCTCGCCGAGATCGCCACACCCGCGAAAGCGATGACCGCCAACGGGCTGCACTCGCTGATGGAGGTCGGGCTCACCACGCTCCTGCTCACCGTCGGCCCGATCGCCGCGATCTGCCTCGGCGCCGGCCTGTTCGCCGGAGCCGCCCAGGTCGGCTTTCGCCCGGCCCCCAAAGCGCTCGCGCTCGACTTCAAGCGGATCAACCCCGTCTCGGGGGCGCGCAACCTGTTCGGGCCCAACATCCTCTTCGAGGCGCTGAAGGCGGTCACCAAGGTCGCGGTCGTCGCCGGCGTTGCCGCGCTCGCGATCGTCCCCGGCATGACCGTCCTCGCCGCTGAAGTCGGCATCTCCCCCGGCGACCTCGGGCTCGTGCTGGGACATCGCGGGATGGAAATCGCCCAGCACGCCACGTTCGCCTACCTCGCGATCGCCGCGATCGACTACGCCTGGCAGCGCCGGCGTACCGAGCACAAGCTGCGCATGACCAAGCAGGAGCTCAAGGACGAGCAGCGCCAGTACGGACTCCCCGCCGAGGTCAAAGCCGCGCTGCGCCGCCGCCAGTCCCAGGCGGCCCGTAAGCGGATGATGGCCGCCGTCCCCGAGGCCGATGTGGTGATCGCCAACCCCACCCACTTCGCCGTCGCGCTGCGCTACGACGGCACCCGCACCGCCCCCGAGGTCGTGGCCAAGGGCAAGGACCTGATCGCCCTGCAGATCCGTCGCATCGCCGAGGAGCACGATGTGCCGATCGTTTCCGAGCCGCCGCTCGCGCGCGCGCTGTACGCCTCGTGCGAGATCGGACATGTGATCCCCGAGGAGCTGTACGCCGCCGTCGCGCGTGTGCTCGCCTTCGTCTACCGCCTCGCCCGCCAGAGGAGGTATGCGCTATGAGCATCGAAGCCGTAACCAGGGCCGCCAGTAGAGCGGCCCACGCGCTCGAGAGCGCCGACCGGAGGAGGGCTGGAGCATGAACCTCGACTCCGTACGCCGCCTGCTGCGCCACACCGACCTGCTCGCCGCGATCGCGGTGGTGATGGTCGTGACGATGCTCGTCGTCCCGCTGCCCTCCGCGCTGCTGGACCTGCTGATCACGCTCAACATCTCCGCCGCGCTGACGATCGTGGTCGCCACGATGTACCTCGGCAAGGCGCTCGATTTCGCCTCCTTCCCGTCGCTGCTGCTGCTCACCACGATGTTCCGCCTGGCGATCAACGTATCGGTCACACGGCTGATCCTCACCACCGGGGACGCCGGCAGCGTGGTGAAGGCGTTCGGGGAGTTCGTGGTGGGCGGCAACGTCGTCGTCGGCCTCGTGATCTTCCTGATCCTGATCGTGATCCAGTTCGTGGTCGTCACCAACGGCGCCGGACGCGTCGCCGAGGTCGGGGCGCGCTTCACCCTCGACGCGATGCCCGGCAAGCAGATGGCGATCGACGCCGACCTCAACGCCGGGCTGATCACCGACGAACAGGCCCGTGCCCGCCGCTCGGAGATCGCCCAGGAAGCGGACTTCTACGGCGCGATGGACGGCGCCTCGAAGTTCGTCAAAGGGGACGCGATGGCGGCGGTGATCATCACCGCGATCAACCTCATCGGCGGCATCGTCGTGGGCGTGGCACAGCATGGCCTCTCCTTTACCGAAGCCACCCACCAGTTCTCGCTGCTGACGGTCGGCGACGGCCTCGCCGCGCAGATTCCCGCGCTGTTGATCTCCGTCGCCACCGGCATCATCGTCACCCGCGCCACCTCCGACAAAGACCTCGGCTCCGACATCGCCTCGCAGATCCTGCGCCAGCGCAAAGCGCCGCTGGTCGCCGCCACCGCGATCGGGCTGTTCGCGCTCGTCCCCGGCCTGCCGAAGCTGCCGTTCCTGGCGATCGCCGGCATCTTCGCCGCCGTCGGCTGGTCCGTGCGCCATGGCCTCCCCGGCGATGAGGCCAAGGACGGCGCGCTGGCTCTCACCACCGCCACGCCGGCCGGGACGGCCGGTCAGATCGGGGAGGGGCAGGGCTCTGAGGAGGCGATGGAGCGGCTCTCGGTCGACGCCCTGGAGCTCGCCGTCGGCTTTGGTCTCGTCCCGCTCGTGGATGGGGGATCGGGTTCCGCCCGGGGAGGCGGGGGGGGTGGGCCCCAATCTCTGCTGCGGCGTATCTCCGCGATTCGCCGCCAGATGGCGGGCGAGCTCGGGATCGTGATCCCTGCCGTGCGCATCCACGACGAGCTGGGCATGGAGTCACACGAGTACGTCTTCAAGGTGCGCGGCTCGGAGGTCGCCCGCGCGCGGATCATGCCCGGGCACCTGCTCGCGATGGACCCCGGCGACGCCGCCGGCGGCCTGCAGGGGATCCCCACCACCGAGCCCACCTACGGTCTGCCCGCCGTGTGGGTGCACTCCTCCGACCGCGCCGAGGCCGAAGCGCTGGGCTACACCGTGGTGGACGCGGAGTCGATGATCGTCACCCACCTCACCGAGACGATCCGCACGCACGCCTCCGAGCTGCTCACCCGCCAGGATGTGAAGACGCTGCTCGACCGGCTCAAGGAGACCAACGCCGCCGTCGTCGAGGAGATCGTGCCCGAGGCGCTCTCGCTCGGCGAGATCCAGCGTGTGCTGCGCTCGCTGCTGGCCGAAGGCGTCCCCGTCCGCGATCTCGGCACGATCATGGAGGCGATCGGCGACAAGGCGCGAATAACACGTGACACCAGCCTGCTCACCGAGTACGCCCGCCAGGCCCTGGGCCGGGCGATCACAGCCCCCCATCTGGACGAGCGGCTCTGTCTGCAGGCGATCACCCTTGACCCTGCGATCGAGCAGGAGGTCGCAACCTCCATCACCCAAACCACCGACGGCGAGTACCTGGCGATCGACCCGCCCCGTGCGCAGGCGATCGTGGGTGCGCTGCGTGCCCAGGTCGACCACGCCACCGCGCGCGGCACACGCAATCCTGTCCTGCTCTGCTCCGCGCGCGTGCGCCGCCACCTGCGCCGGCTGATCGCCCAGGCTCAGCCTCATCTACCCGTCTGCTCTTACAACGAGATCGCACCCGGCGTCAACGTCGAGACGATTGGAGTAATCCACGCATGAGCACCGCCGCCTATGACAACGCCTCCCGTCGCGCCACTCCCCGCCATACCCTCGCGCGCGATGACGCCTGGCTTGACTCCTGGGAGGCCGGCCAGGACCCCAGCCACCCCGACTCGCAGGGCAACGTCCCCGGGTATTTCGCGCCGCGTATCTACCGTGGACGCTCCGTCGACGAGCTGATCCCCACGATCGTCGCCGAGCTCGGCGAAGACGCCGTCGTGATCCGCCACCATCGCGGGCTCACCGGCGGCTTCGTCGGCTTCTTTCAGAAGTCTTTCGTCGAAATCGAGGCCCGTCGAGGGGATCCGGGTGGCTCGCTGCTCGACCGCTATGACGAGGACGGCGCGGCCCCCGCGCTGCCCGGCGACGCAGCTTCCGCGCTGCCCGGCGGCGCGATCCCGGTACCGCCCGGCAACGGCGCTGCCATACCGCCGAACAACGCGGCTCCAGCGCCGCCCCGCGACGCCAGCCTCCTACCGCCCGGCAACGGCGCTGCCATACCGCCGAACAACGTGGCTCCCGCGCCGCCCCGGGACGCAGCCCGCGAGCTGCCCGGCGAATTCGACTACGCCCGGGCGCCGGTTGCCCCTCCAAAACCTCCCAACTGGGACGGGGCGACAGAGGTGTGGGCCACCAACCCCTTCGCCGCCGCGCTCGCCGAGGCCGAGGCCGCGGTGCGTGCGGCCGAGCCCGCCGTCCCGCCCGACCTCGATGCCGCGCTCGCTGAAGCGCTCGCCGAAGCCGAAGACGCGGAAGCACCCGAAGAGATCCTCGCTGCTCCCCCTTCGGATCTTTACGAGCAGCCCGCGGCCGCCCCGCCTCCCGTCGCCGCGGTGGTGGCGCTTACTGCCGAGTCCGCCGGCCCTCTCGACCACCACGCCATGTCCCCCGCCCCCGAGCCCTCCGCGCGCGGGGAGATCGAGCACACCGAGCCCTCCACACTCGCGGAGATCGAGCACACCGTGCCCTCCGCGCTCATGGAGATCGAGCACACGCTGCGCGGGGTGGGAATCGGCGAGGAGCTCGTGCAGGAGCTGATTGAGGCGGCCAGCGCCCATGTGCTGCCGCTGATGCCCCCCTCCACGAGCCTCGCCCAGGCCGTGCGCATCGCACTGGCGCAGAGGATCCCGGCGGCTGCGCCGCTGCCCGCCGCGGGCGCGACGATCGCCGTGATCGGGGCGGGCGGCAGCGGCAAGAGCGCCTGCTGCGCAGCACTGATTGAGGCCTACCGCGAGCACAGCACGCTACCCGCGACCTGCGTGGCGATCCTGCCCGGCGCCATGCCCGAGGAGCCGGCGCTGCACGAAGCCCGCACCGGAGGCGTGCTGCTGCTCGACACGCCCCCCGTCTCCTGCGCCGACCCCGACTCGATCTCGGCGCTGGCGGGACTGCTCGAGCGGTTGCGACCCGACCGAGTGGTGCTCGCGCTCCCCGCCACGCTCGGCGCCACACCCGCGGCCCAGCTGTTGGAGGCGCTGGGCCCGCTGGGTGCAGACGCGCTCGCGATCACCCACGCCGATGAGACCGACCAGCTGGGGGTCGCCACGCAGACGGCGTGCACATTCGGACTGGCCCCGATCCACTTGCTGGCGCGCGCCGAGCATGGCGGCGTCGGCGCGGGAGTTGCAGCCAACGCCCCGGACGCCCCCAGAGCGGCGTGGGCTCTCACGTGGACCGATCCCTTCCTGCTCACCGACAGGCTGCTCCCGCCGCGATGAAACTCGGGCGCTCGGCAAAGGCGCAGCGGGATCGCGATGAGATCGAGCTTCCGGAGCGCGCCGATCCAGTCACGATCGTGCGCCCGAGCGGCGAGCGCGTGCAGGCGCGGGTGGCCGAGCGCGACGGCAATGGGCTGCTGGTGGCGCTGATGTTCCGTGCCGAGGTGCCCTTCAGCCCCGGATCGCTCGATGAGCTGGTGCTCGAGTTCACCAACAGCCGCGGGCGCATCCGGCTGCAGGGCACGGTCACGCTCGAGGACCGTGAGCTGTTGCGTTTCCGCGAGCTGCACTCGGTCGAGCTGATCCAGCAGCGCGAGTACGTGCGCATCCAATCCACCCGGCCGGTGTTGGTCGTCACCGGGGGCCATGGGGGCACGGTCCAGACCTACTCCGTGGACATCAGCGGCGGCGGGATGCTGCTGGCGGGACCGAGCACGCTGAAGGTCGGCGAGCAGGTCGAGTTCCGGCTGACGACCGCCAAGGGGAGCCCGCCGATCGCGGGCGTGGGCACGGTCGTGCGCACCGACCTTCAGGGCCGGCGCGCGATCTGCTTCGACGAGATCGGCGAGGGCGAGCACCGGCGCCTCGTGCGCTTCATCTTCGACTGTCAGCGCGCCGAACGGCGCCGCGGCTTAGAGGGTGGCGCAGGCGGCCCGAGGCCGTCGAGCCGGGATGGGCGGGATCGAGTCCCTCAGGACAAGAGCGGTGGTGGTCGTGGCCGCTAAGAGCGCGAAGTCCGCGAAGGCCGGCAAGACCGACAAGGGCGGCAAGGGCAAGCAGGAGGGCGCGGGCGCGGAGGGCTCGGGTGGCGCGCCGAAGTCCAATCTGATCCTCGCCGAGCACCCCCGCGCGGCTCGCGGCGTGGCTCGGGTCAAGGCGTGGGGCGGCCTCGCGGGCTTCCTGCTCGGCGGCTACCTCTCACTGCCTACCCAAACGTTGGCGGGCGCCGGCCTGCGCGCACTGGCAGCAGGCGTGGTGTGTTATGTGGCGGCGTGGGCCGCTGCCGTGTTCCTGTGGCGGCGCATGCTGGTTGCCGAGCTGCACCAGGCCAAGCACGATCTGCTCGCCGAGGAGCTCGCCAAGTTCGAGCGCGCTCGCTCGCCCGTGGCGGGCGGGGGTGTGAGCCGCAGGGCGTCGTAGCGCACGGAGGAGCACACCATGGATCCCATCCAACCGATCGGACCCCGCCCCCCGTGGATCGCCGAGCTGGCCGCGGAGCAGACGCGCGGCCTCTCCCGCGAGCGGCGCAAGCAAGCCGACGCAGACGCCAAGCGCGGACCCCGCCGTCCGCCGCCGCGCGAGCCCGACGATCCCGATGAAGACAAGCCCGACGGCCGGCACATCGACGTGCGCGCCTGACGCGCCTTGAACAACGAAGTGGGCAGCCCCAAGCCGGGCGCGGAGTGGTGTCTTAGGCTGAAGGCCCAACCACCAACTGGACCTCTGGGCAACACCAGATGACAGCCATGAGAGGTCCAGTAGCTGGTGGGCCGCCAATGTATTTATATGGCATCCCATTGTGCCTACAGGCCCCGGCAGGCTGAGACCCCTACCCGGGCTGACCATTAACGACGAGGTGGGCAGCCCGAAGACCGCCCACCTCGACCACCGTTCCCTCGATGAATCGGCGGTATATAGCTTCTTGCCGGCCTTCCCAGACCGTCGGAAGCGTTATGACCACCCCCGGGCGGGGGTGAACCCACCCCGGGACGGCTTCGCTGCAGTGGTGGCGCGCTAGTCGCCACCACTGAGGAAGATCGGTTAGGAGTCTGATTAGCCGCCGACCAGCTTCAGCACTGCCTGGGGCAGCGAGTTGGCCTGGGCGAGGATCGCCACGTCGGCCTGCTGCAGCACCTGGGCCTTGGTGAAGTTGCTCATTTCGGCCGCCATGTTGGCGTCAACGAGCGAGCTCTGGGCCGCGGAGAGGTTCTCCCCGTAGATCGCCTGGTTGCTCTGGGTGTACTGGAGGCGATCCTGCACCGAACCGAATTCGCCAGCCAGCGTGGCGACTTTTTCGATCGCTTCTTCGACCGTCTTAATTTCTCCGATTTTGATGCCTTTGGTGTCTTCCTTGAGTTCGGCGGTTTCGACTTCGATCGTTTCTTTTTCATCGGGGCCAACCTGGAACTTGATGGCTTCTTTCTTCGCCAGCAGTTCGACACCGTTGAACTTGGTGGTTTCGCCGACCCTTTCGAGCTCTTTTTCGAGCTGTTTCCCCTCGCCTTCGATCGCTTCCTTGTCCGAAGTCGAGTTGGTGCCGTTGGCCAGCTGCACCGAGAGCTCGCGCATCCGCTGGAGCATCTGCTCCACGTCGTTGAGCGCGCCCTGCGCGGTCTGCACGAGCGCGACCGCTTCCTGGGTGTTCTGCGCGGCCTGGTTGACGCCGTTGACCTGGCCCTGCAGGCGCTGGTTGGCGGCGTAGCCGGCCACGTCGTCAGCGGCCGAGTTGATCCGCAGACCCGAGGACAGACGTTCCGTCGACTGAGTCAGCATTCCCTGGCTGGTGCTGAGGTTGCGCTGAACGATCAGCGAATCGATGTTGGTGTTGATGCTGAGGGACATACGTTCATCTCCTTGATGACGATTGTTTGGTCAGTCCCGGGCCGACTCCCTGTCGGTCCTTTTTCTGATTGAAGAGGGACCCGGCCGAAGCCGGGAGACACTCTTCACATGCCTGTTTATCGTCACCGGCGGGCGATACTTGAGGGCCGGCGAGACCGCTGGACGGCTGCAAGCGAGCGCTCACACGAGGCCGGGCTTGCCAGAGCGACGGCGCCCGCCATCGCGTCGCGGCGTCCACTCGCCCTGCGTGACGCCGTCGGCGGCGGCGAATGTGTCGTCCTCCGGCGCCACCCCGAGCGCATCGGGCGCACCGCGCGCCGAAATCGGCCCGGCGAGCTTGGGCTCATGGGCGTAGGACTCACGGCCGTAAGCCTCATGCACGAGCGTCTCGCCGGCCAATGCCTCGTCAGCCAACGCGTCGTAAGCCAGCTCCTCGTCAGTCATCCCCTTGGCGGTCTCGCCGTGGGAGGCACTGCCCCACACGCCAACCGCGTAGCGGAACTGCCCGCTCTCGTCGGTCACCCAAAAGGCTTCGCCGTCCTCCGCCACCTCGTGCAGGATCGAGCGGTCGTAGTGCTCGGCGATCTGCGCCAGCGCCTCCATTCCCTCGACGTCGATCACCGGCACCCCGGGCAGCTGCCACACGCGCGCAACGGGCACGATCATCCGACCGTAGCGGGCGCGGATCGAGGCCGACTCGTCACGCGGTTGCGAACGACCGAGCGCCAGCCGCAGGCAGGCGAGTGCCGCCAGCACGGCGCAGACGACGATCGCGAGCGCGTCGCGCGCGAGCGCACGTGCGCTCGCGACCGAGAGCTGCCCCAACCCGAGCGAGAGCGATGCCGGCTCCGAGCGCGCGCCAGTCGCCGTGCCCGGCGCCGAGGGCGAGAACATGCTCAGCGCGGTGTCTTCGCCGGAGGGCGAAGTCGTGGTGAGCGAGCCCCCGCCGGCGATGGCCGGCTGCGCCTCGATCGGGGTTAGCGAGAACTGGACTTTCGGCGCGAACGTGGTGTGCACCGGCACGGCGTCGACCCTCCCGCTCACGCTCACCCGTGGTAGCAGCATGAGCGTGTAGGCGCCGTTCGCCTTCGTCGCGGTTTCGACGCTGTGCAGGAGCGCAAGCAGCGAGGTCAAACCGAGCGTCCCCGTGACGAGCGCGCGGCTGCCGTGAAAGCGCGTGGGGGGCGCGAGCTGCAGCGTGGTGTGCCAGCCATCGGAGGAGACCACCATCGCCTCGAGCGAGGCGCTTCCGCGGAGCGAGCGCCGGCCGGCGGCGCGCAGGCGGTAGGCGAAGCTGAAGTCCACCGCGTTCAGGACATGCGCGAAGAGCGGGTCGCCGGTCACCGCCTGTCCATCTGGGTAGGTCGGCCCCGCAGGCGCTTCGGCGGAGTAGGAGAGCCTGCCGCTCTGCCGGTAAGGGACCGTGTAGGAGTGGAGCTTCGTCGGCGAGCGGGTGAACGCGAGCAGCGCGAGCATCAGGAACGGGATCGCCAGCAGAGCGCCGATCGCGAGGACGGCGAACGTGGGCGTCGCGAACGTGGGCGTCGCGGCGCCCTCGCCCGCGCGCCTCTGCCTGTGCCTGCGCCCTTGGGTGCGCGCGAACGCTCCACCGGTGAGGAGCAGTATCCCGACGAACAGAAGGATCCCCATCACAAGCGGCGAGCGGATCGATTGCAGGCGCAGGCCCACGCCCGGGATATGTATCCACAGGGCGCCGATCAGCTGACTGGCAGCCGGGTGTTCGGGGTCGACGAAGTTGTTGTTGTCCCCCTTGAACAGATACCTGTCGCCTTCGCGCCCGACAATCCGGTGCAGCACGATCGTGTGCAGCTGCTGGTTTTGGTAGGCGACGACTTCACCTACATGGTAGTTGCTCTGGCTGCGCACGATCGCCAGGTCGCCGGTGTGAAAGCGCGGCTCCATGCTGGTCCCGTGGGTGACCACGTAGGTGGTCGAGCCGCCGAGCTGGACCGGGGCGAAGTAGAACCACATAGTCCCCAGGATGATGAGTCCCAGGGCCGAGAGGAGGATTTTTCTAATGCGTCGAGGTCGCATTCTTGTTGTGTTGGTTGTGGACGTGGGCGTGGGCGTGGAGGGCCGGCAGGGCCGGCCCTCCACGCTTGCCACTCGGTCGTTACACCTACGATGTGACGATGGTTTCCTGTACGACGTCTTCTTCGATTTCTGTCTTCGTGAGCGGGGTTGCAAATGTGCACGTGAACAGAGCCGGTGAGCCCGGAGTGGTCAGTTCGCAATGCACCCAAGCTTTCGTTCCGGCCGTCTTCACTACGTTGATTTCGGCTTCTTTGGCGTCCGCCTCTCCCGGTGTTGCTTCTGCTGTGAATGTGGCCGTCGGAGCAGTTCCGCCCGTGAGCGTGAATTTCAGGTTCGTGGTTTTGTAGCCGGACACAACTGCGGTGTTGGCACCGGCGCCCGATTCTTCCGCTTGTGTGTTGCTTGCCGTGAACGCGTACGCGCCCACAGCCAGGAGGCCTGCGAGCACGAATGCGCACAGGCCGGCTATCTTTCGCTTGCGGCTAGCGAAGTTTCGCTTGCCAATACGCATAGACACGTCTAGCCCCCTTGGATTGAACAGTGATGTGGACACTTGCGTGTCCTTTGCCGGCGCTATCGACGAACTATTGGAAGCGCTTTAGGCCAGATTTCGGGATGCAAGCATTCATGCGGGCGGGGGAGGCCGGGCGGGCAGTCCAAGAGTGCGCCGGCAAACACCCGCCGCTCGCACCTTCCCGGGCCCACGCCCGTCCCGAAGCGGGTCCCCACCTTCTCCAGGCACCCGGTTCAACCGCCGGCAGAGACTGCCGATCACCAGGCGGATGTCCGTCGAATCCGTCCTCACGCGCGTGGCCACGCTCGAACAGGCGATCGCCAACCCAGCCGCCCTGCTCGCCACCAATGCGGCGGGCACCGGTGGCACGGCGGCGCCCACAGCACCCGAAGCGACGCAGGCCGGCGGCGGCAGCTCGTTCGCCCGGGCGCTGCAGAGCGCGAGCGAAGGCCAGGCGGGCATGGCGATCCCTACGAGCACCGCGACCGCCGACATCGCCCCCACCGGCATCGCCCCCACCGGCTCTGCTGGCCTGGAAACCGCGACGCCCACGCTCGTCAACGCAAGTGTCGGGGCACTCGCGGGCACATCCGGGCTCGCAGGCACCACCGCCCTCGCGAGCCCCACCTCCACCCGCGGCCAGCAGATCGTGAGGATCGCCGAAAGCCAGCTCGGCCAGACCGAGCAGCCACCCGGAAGCAACGAATCGCCGGCGATCGCGATGTACCGGACCGCCACCGCGGGCGCGATCCCCGGCGCCCCCTGGTGCGCCTACTTCGCCTCATGGGCCGCGCGCCAGGCGGGCGAGCCGCTGGGCGCAAACGGCGAAGGTCTCGGCTCAGTCGCTCAGGTGTGGTCATGGGCGCAGAACACCGGGCGCGCGATCTCCAACGGCCCCGGCGTGACTCCCCAGCCGGGCGACCTGATCGTGTTCGGCGACGAACACGTCGGGATCGTCAGGGACGTCCTCCCCAACGGGGACATCCAGACGATCGAGGGCAACTACGAAAACAAGGTCGCGGCCAACGTGCGCACGCCGACGGAAGCCACCGGCTATGTGAACATGAACTGACGCGGGGGCACGCTGACCTACTCGGCGTAGCGCACCAGCCCCACGCTCTGATACACCCAAGTGATGGGCGATACCGTCTCCTCCCAACGGCGTCCCTCCCGGCCGCGCCCGCGCAGACGCATGGTCGTGCCCATCCTGCTGCTCATGCTCGCGGCGATCCTCGCGTTCGCGCTCTCGCGGCTGGGGCTGCACCGCGTCGGCAACGCACTGACCTCCGCGCAGCCCGGATGGATCGTGCTGGCGCTCGCGCTGATGGGGCTCTCGCTGTTGCTGCGCGCCGGCTCCTGGCATGAGGTGCTGCGGGCGGCGCTGCCCGACATCGAGATCGCGTGGGCGCCCGTGATTCGCGCGACGATGATCGGAGTGATGGGCTCGGCGGTGTTCCCCGGACGCATCGGCGAGCCCGCCAAGATGCTCGTGCTGACACGCCGCCTACCCGGCTCCTCGCGTCGTCAGCTGCCGGTCGTGGCCGGCACCGTCTTCTCGCAGACGCTGATCAACCTGGTGGCGCTGGCGATCCTCGCGACCGTCACCTTCACCAGCCTCGACCTCCTGCGCCAGCACGTCTCCGGTCTCGCGATCGCACTCGCGGTGCCGCTGGCGATCTGCCTGCTGGTGTTGATGGGCCCACGGATCCTGGCGTTTGCACAGCGCTCGCGTTCGCTGCGCATCGCGCTTGCCGCCGCCACGCTCGCCCGCCTGCTGCGCCTCGGCAGGCAGGGACTCGCCGTGTTCGCCAACCCCCGCCACGGGATCCCCGCGGTGCTGCTGCAGCTGCTGGCGTGGACGCTGCAGTGGCTGGCCTGCTACACGGTGCTGTGCGCGTTCGGCCTGCAATCCGAAGGCGGCCTGATCGCCGCCGCCGCGGTGCTGCTGGCCGTCAACGTCTCCGCCGTGCTGCCCGCCACCCCGTCGAACGTCGGTGTCTTCCAAGCCGCCTGCCTGGTGGTGCTCGCGGCCTATGGCGTGGGTGCCGGACCCGCCCTGGCCTACGGAATCATCCTCCAGGCCGTCGAGGTCCTCACCGCGCTCGGCCTCGGCATCCCCGCCCTACTCGGCGAGGGCATGACCTGGCGCGACATCCGCGGCGCGGCCACGCTGGAGGGCGAGGAGTCCGCCGAGCCCGTCGCAACCGCGGACGACATCGAGCAGCGGGCCGAGATGGGCTGATGAGCCAGGCAGCGATCGGCTGGCCGATCGATACATCGGAGCGGAAGCCCACCCGCGCCTGAGCGGGCTCAACCGCGTCAGCTGACCAGCGCACGCAGCGACTGACGCAGCGAGTGGGTGGTCTGCAGCACGGCCGTCGGCTCGTAGCCGCAGTGAGCCATGCAGTTCTCGCAGCGGGGGTCGCGACCGCGGCCGTACTTACTCCAGTCCGTGGTTTCGATCAGCTCTTTATAGGTGGAGGCGTAGCCGTCGGACATCAGGTAGCAGGGACGCTGCCAGCCGAACAGCGAGTAGCTGGGGATCCCCCAGGCGGTGCAGTCGAATTCGGCGTTGCCTTCGAGGAAGTCCAGGAACAGCGGGCTGTGGTTCAGGCGCCAGCGCTTGCGCCGGCCGCCCGCGAACGCCTCGCGGAACAGCTCGCGCGTCTGGCGCACCCCCAGGAAGTGCTCCTGGTCGGGCGCTTTCTCGTAGGCGTACGCCGGGGAGATCATCATCTCGTCGACCCCGAGCTCGTCGTTGAGGAAGTCGAGCACCTCGCGCACGGTCTTCGGGGAATCGTGCGTGAAGAACGTGGTGTTGGTCGTCACCCTGAACCCGCGCGCCTGCGCCGCGCGGATCGCCGACACCGCCTTGTCGAACACGCCCTCGCGTTCGACCGAGGCGTCGTGGCGCTCGCGCAGGCCGTCCATGTGGATCGCCCACGCGAAGTAGGGGCTGGGCTTGAAGTTCTCGAGCTTGCGCTCCAGCAGCAGCGCGTTGGTGCAGAGGTAGACGAACTTCTTGCGCTTGACGAGCTCCGCCGCGATCAGGTGGATCTCGGGGTGGATCAGCGGCTCGCCACCGGCGATCGACACCATCGGCGTGCCGCTCTCCTCGATCGCCGCGACCGCCTGCTCGACGGACATCCGCCGGCGCAGCACGTGATCGGGATGCTGAATCTTGCCGCACCCCGAGCACTCCAGGTTGCACTGGAACAGCGGCTCCAGCTCGACGATCAACGGGAACTTCTCGCGTTTGGCCAAGCGCTGGCGCGTCAGGTACCACCCCATGCGCGTGCTCTGTCTCATGCGCGCCGCCATCAGTGCCAACTACCTTAGCCGCCCCGCCACTGCGCCCCGCCATTGGTGTGAAGGTCGCCGCGTCCCGGCCGACATGCCGCGGCCGGGCGCGCCGGCCACGCGCGAGGCTCAGCCCTCCGGCGTCCACTCGTGCAGCGCGCCCGCCGCGCGGCGCAGCGCCGCCATCGCACGGGCCACCCCCGCCACCGTCAACAGCGGGTTGGTCAGCTCCCGGGCGGGCGTGTCGGTGATCACCCGCACGACCGCGAACGGGCGCTCGCCCGCACCCGGGGCAAGCCACGCCGACTCCATGTCCACTGCGATCGCCCCCGCTTCGCGCAACCGCACGCGCGCATCGCCCATCGCCAGGCGCGCCACCGAGGCGACCGTCCCGCGGCGCACGCGCAGGCCGCGGCGTTCGAGCGCCCCCGCCAGCTCCTGCGCCCCGGCGCAGGCGACCGGCCCCATGCCGTCGGGTCCCTGCACGGCTTCGGCGACCACCACGTCGCCCACGTCGCTGTGCTCGTCGAGGGCGCCGCCGAAGCCCATCACCAGCAGCGCCGTTCCCGGGCGGCCGCGCAGCACCGGCGCCATCGCCTGCGCACGGCGCGGGCCCATGCCGGTGCGGTGCACACGTGCGCCGGCCGAGCGGGAACGGGTCTGGGGGAAGCGGATCCCGGCGGAGATCGCCCACGCCTCCAGGCGCAGCGGCGCGGCGATCAGCAGATCACCATGAGAGTGGCGCAGCCGGCCAGCCGGCTGGCCGAAACGGGGACCGATTGGGGAGACACTCGCTCCGCTCGCATCCCCAAATCGGCCAGCGCCGAAGGCGAGTGTCTCCCGGCTTCGGTCGGGCCCCTCATTTTTCAATCTCACCGCAGAGCCTCCAGCGCGCAACGCGCCGCCGCGTGGCCGCTCAGCACCGCGCTCTCGAGCGTTGCCGGCCAGCCGGTGTCGGTCCACGCGCCTGCCAGCGCCAATCCAGGGACCGCGGTACGGGGCCCGGGCCGCAGCGCGCCGGCGCCCGGCTCGGCGCGCAGGGTGGCGGCGTGCTCGCGCGTGGCCAGGAAGCGCTCGACCCGCGCCGTGCGGGCGCGCGGGAAGAGCTCCGCGAGCGCAGGCAGGTAGCGCTCGCGCAGCTCCTCGACGCTCATCCCCATCTCCTCGTCGGCTCCCGATAGCGAGACGGCCAGATACTGCATCCCCGCGTCCACCCCACCGGCGTCGCTGCGGTCGAAGACGTACTGCACCGGAGACTCCACCCCACCCACAAACGGACGCTCGCACACAGTGCGGTCGTATACCACGTGCAGGTTGACGATCGGGGTATCTCGCAGCTTCAGCGCGCGGGTCGCATTCGCGGGGTCGAGCGGCTCGATCAACGCCGCGGCGCGCGTGCGCGGCAACGCCACGATCGCCGCGTCGGCGCTCACGCCGGGCCGGCCGCCCTCCACCTCGAACTCTCCGTCGCCGGCCACTACCCGCTCCGCACGCCATCCCAGCCTCACCTCGACGCCCGCCGCGCGCAGTGCGCGCTCGGCCGGCTCCCCTACGATCTGGCTCTGCGGGAGGCGGTGGAAACCGATGTCGCCCGCGTCGGCATGTTCGAGCAGGCCGCGCTTGAAGACGAACGCGGCGAGCGCCAGCGACGCCTGGTCGGCGGGCAGGTTGAGCGCCGGCAGCGCGATCAGGTCCCACAGCGCCGCCGTGGCGCGCGGGCCCTGACCGTGGGCGGCGAGCCACGCGCCAAGGGTCTGCCGGTCAAGCTCCGGCGTGCGCGGGTCGAGGCGGCCCAGCGCCACCGCCGCGCGCACCGCGCCGAGGCGCTCGCGGACGGTCAGGTTGCGGTAGCGCAGCAGCGTTCCCACCAGGTGCAGCGGAGCCGGCAACCCGGAGCGGCGCAGCACGCTCACCTCGCCGCCGGGTCGCACCAGCGGGATCTCCAGACGCGGCTGCAGCGCCACCCCGCCCTCGCTGCCCAGCCGCGCGAGCAGCGCGCGGTAGGCGTGAAAGCAGCGCAGGAACACGTGCTGGCCGTTGTCGATCCGCAGGCCGTCGCGCTCGAAGGAGTACACCGCCCCGCCAAGCCGCGGGCGCACCTCCAGCAGCGTCACCTGCGCGCCGGCGTCGGCGCAGTCGAGCGCCGCCGCGATCCCCGCCAGGCCGCCGCCGATCACCGCCACGCGGGGAGCGGACGGTTCCGGCGCGCTCAAGAAAGGCCTGCTTCCCCCGGGGCGCTCATGTGTCTTGCTCCTGGATATGTTCGGCGGGGTGGCGCTCGGGTATCCCCTTGCCCAGCAACGCGCGCGCCGCGACCCACGCCTTCTCACGTTTCTTCAGCCGCGCACGGCGCGCCAGCGCGCGGTCGGGGCGCTCCTCGATGTGGCCAAGCAGGCGCCAATAGATGCCCGCCATCGCCAGCACACACGCAGCGCTGCGCCGGTCGAGCAGCGCCACCAGCTCCATGCCGCGGTGAAAGAAATCGCGCGAGCGCAGGCAGTAGAAGCGCATCAGCGCGTACAACTGGCCGACATCGCCTCCTTCGAAGCCCGCCACCATCGCCGGCTCCGCCATGCTCGCCTCGCGCGTGAGCGCCTGCAGCGCGGGCGCGTCGAGCGGGCCGTCGTCGTACAGGTGGTAGCGCATCAGGTCGCGCTGGGGCAGGTACACCCGCCCCCGTTCAGCGTCCTCGCGCAGGTCGCGCGCGATGTTTGCGAGCTGCAGCGCCACTCCGAGGTCATCCGCCAGCTCGCTCGCCGGCCGCTTGGGTCGATTGGGGGCCCACCCATCCGCCCGCCCGCCCACCCACCCGCCTGCCCAGCCGTCCACCCGTCCACCCCTGCGCGTACCGAAGATCGCCAGGCACAGCCGTCCGATCGAGCCCGCCACGCGCCGGCAGTAGAGCTCGAGCTCCCCGAAGTTCGCGTAGGAGGTGCCCCGCACGTCCATCCGCACCCCCTCGATCAGGTCCCGCAACGCGTCCGCGGGCAGCTCGAAGCGCGCGCTCGCGTCCGCCAGCGCCGCCATCACCGGGTCGGGGTCATGGGGATTCATCTGCTCCAGCGCCTGCTCGGTCGCCTGCAGCCGGCGCAGCTTCTCCTCCCGTGCAAGGGTCCCATCGGCGATGTCGTCCACGCGCCGCGCGAACGCGTACACCGCGCACATCGCCCTGCGCTTGGGCGTAGGGAGCAGGCGGATGCCGTAATAGAAGTTGCCCGCCGCCGCGCGTGTCAGCGACTCGCACTGGCGGTAGGCCGATTGAGTGTGGGCCGAAGCGGCGCTCACCATCGCCTCCCCGGGATAACTGTGTTCAAAGTCACGGTGGCGGGGTCAGTTTGGGGTAGGGATCCGGGGTCGTATAGCCATTGCAATAGGGCGGAGTGTTGAACACAAAATTCAAAGGCCGTGCGCAATTGCTATCGGGTTCTGAATTTTTTATAACAACCCCAACCCCCTCCCCATACATACTGTCGCTATACGCGAAGCCATCGAGCTTTCATCCGAGCACGGTTCACGCCAAAGGCAGCACGGCCAGCAATTGCAAGACACGCTCTCACCGCCACCGCCCCGCCAGCGTTCTCCCCAGCACCGCCACCCGCCGTATGCGCCCGGCACGTGGTGGGCCACCAAGCACGTCAAAGCCGGCACACTCGATCGCCCGTAGCGCCGCGCTGGCACCGCTCACGAAAGCCGCCACCGCCAACCGCTCGCGCCCGTGCAACGTGCCGATCAGCGGCGCCCCCTCCCCCAGCAGCGCGCGCGTGCGCGCCACCTCGAAGGCGATCAGCCCCTTCACGCGCCAGCCGGCGTGCGGCTGGGCGAGGTCGCGCTCGGTGCAGCCGAAGCGCGCGAGGTCCTCCGCCGGCAGGTAGATCCGGCCCGTGCGCAGATCCTCGGCGACGTCCTGCCAGTGCTCGGCCAACTGCAGCGCTGTGCAGATCCGATTCGAGAGCGCCACGTGCTCCGGGGTGGCGACGCCGAACACGCCCAACACCAGCTCACCCACCGGGTCGGCCGAGAGGTGGCAATAGCCCAGCAGCCGCTCCCAGGTGTCGTAGCGCGCCACGCGCTGGTCGACCCGGTTGGCCTCGATCAGCCGCAGGAAGGGCTCGCGCGGCAGCGCGCATTCGCGCACCGTGCCCTGCAGGCGCACCAACAGCGGATGGCGTGCCTCGCCGGCGTAGACGCGCGCCACTTCCCCCTCCAGCCAGTCGAGCGCCGCCAGCCGCTCGGCGGTCGGGCGAACGTCGGCGTCGCCCAGCTCATCCGCCAGCCGCGCGAAGCCGTACAGCGCGAGCAGGTGCTTCCTCACGCGGCGCGGCAGCACGCGGCTGGCGACCGGGAAGTTCTCGCCGTCCGCCCTTGCCATCACCGCCGCCGGGGTGGGCAGGTCGGCAGGGGATGAGTGGGGCGCGATGGCCCCAGCTACGAGAGGAGTGGTCGAGGGGGGATCGTTGGATGGCGTATCCCCCCTCGACATCGCGTTGAGGAGCGCCGTCGCTCTGAAGGACGACCTGCCCCGACTCAACGCCGCGGCTCTCACGCCGATACCTCGACTCCCGCGCAGCGGCCCAGCGCCATGATCGGGAAGGTGAGGCGGTAGAGGTGGTAGTTGATGTAGTAGTCAGACGGAAACCCGGTGCCGGTGTATTGCGGCTCATCCCACGTCCCGTCGGGGCGCTGCTTGGCGATCAGCCACGCCACTCCGCGCTCCATCGGCGCAGAGCGCTCCAACGCCTCGCCGGCCGCGTGCAGCGCTAGCAGCGCCCACGCCGTCTGCGAGGCGGTCGAGTCCCCGCGGCCGATCCAGGCGGGGTCGTCATAGGAGCGCGGATCCTCCCCCCAGCCACCGTCCTCGTTCTGGTGCTCGCGCAGCCACGCCACCCCCCGGCGGATCGGCTGCTCCTCGGGACCCACTCCCATCGCGACCAGCGCCGGCAACGCGGCGCCCGTGCCGTAGACGTGGTTGATCCCCCAGCGCCCGAACCACGAACCGTCGGCCTCCTGCTGCCCCAGCAGCCAGCCGAGGCCGGCGCGGGCCGTTTCGCTGTCGGCGCGACCGAGCGCGGCGAGCATCTCCAACGCGTGCGCGGTCACGTCGGCGCTCGGCTCGTCGATCACCTCGCCGAAGTCCAGGAACGGGAGCGCCCTCACCAGCGCCCGTGTGTTGTCGGCATCGAACGCCCCCCAGCCCCCGCCCTCGCTCTGCATCCCCTCGACCCACTCGACCGCGCGATCGACCGCGTCCTGCGCGCGCTCGCGCACCCCCTGCGCACCCTCCGCCGGGGGCACTTCCCCACTGCGGCGGCGGTGGCGGTTGGCGCGACGGATCTGCTCGGGTTCCAGCTCGATCGTGCGCAGCAGCGCCAGCGCCACCTCGGCGGTGTCGTCGACGTCGGGGTAGTTGTCGTTCTCGAACTCGAACGCCCACCCTCCGGGCTGCAACTCCGGACGTGTCGCCGCCCAGTCGCCACGCACGCGCACCTCCTCGTCCAGCAGCCACTGCGCCGCGCGCACCAGCGCCGGATGCTCACGCGGCGCTCCGGCATCGCTGAGCGCGACCACCGCCAGCGCCGTGTCCCACACCGGCGACTGGCAGGCCTCCAGGCGCCGGCTCGCGACCGCGGGGGTTCCGGGTGGACGCGAAGGACGGGGACGTGGCGACACCGACGATCGCAGGTCGGACAGGTCGGAATCGAGCTCCTCGTCGCGATCCTCGACCATGAAACGCTCCACCCCGTCCAGACCACGACGCATCACCGGGTGATCCAGCGGGTAGCCACCGAGGTGGAGGGCCATCAACGAGTACACCCACGGCGGCTGGATGCCACCCCACGAGCCGTCGGCCTCCTGGCGGCGCACGATCCATGCCTCCGCGCGCGCGATCGCCTGGCGGCGCAACGGGGGCAGCGGATGGCGTTCATACAGCCGCAGCATGCTGTCCAGACGCCCCAGCCATACGCCCGCCCGGGCCATGGCGGCGGCGGTGGCGGTGGCGGCGGAGGAGGACAGGAATGAGAAGCGGCCGCGCGCTGAGGCGGCGGGACGGGGGGGACGGGTGCCGGGGCGGGGCGTGGGCGCCACCCCGTTCGGGGTCCACGGCTGCACGCCGTGCAGGTCGCGCAGGTCGAACGGCAACGACTTTTTCGGACGCCGCGCCATCACCAGCGACAACGCCACGATCGTCTGGCGCGCCCAGCAGCCGAAGTCGTAGATGTTCAGCGGCGCCCACCGCGGCAGCATCACGATCTCCGGCGGCAACGCGGGGATCCGCTCCCACGGCCACAGCCCGAACAGCGCCAGCCACACGTGCGTGAACACCCGCGCCGCCTCCACCCCGCCCTGCTCGCGCACCCACTCCGCCGCCGTGCGCATGTGCTCCGCCTCAGCCGGATCGCCCGCCAGGCGCAGCGCCCAGTAGGCCTCCACCGTCGTCGAGAGGTCGCCCGGCCCGCCGTGGAAGTTCGCCCAGGTCCCGTCCTCGCGCTGCTGCGAGCGGATCCACGCGGCCGAGCGCTCGGTCTCGGCCGTGGTGCGGATCCCGAGGAACTCGCGCAGCAGCATGTCCTCAGCATCCATCGTCACGTTGGTCTGCAGCTCGCCCCGCCACCAGCCCGCGTCATCCTGGAGGGCGAGCAGGTGCTCGCAAGCGCGTTCGAGCGCGATGCGTGCCTCGCTGCGGGTCGTGGCGGTCGAGGTCGGCATGATCTAGAGAGGAGCTAATCCTTTCGTATCCAACGACTGCGCGGGCGGTGATATCACGTTATGGACTCGACCGGCGCACTCACGACGTCACGATGACTGCACCTATGGTCCCTTCGACTCAAAGGCGCCCCCACCCGCCGCGCCGAGCGGGGAGGGGGCGGGTGCCGGGCTTGCAGACGACAGCACCTCCGGGTGACCTTCGGCGATCACGTGTTCGCGCAGCGCCGCCTCCGCCACCGTGCGGGGGATGGGTGAAGTGAACCGGTAGAGAATCATCCCATTGACATTCCGGTACTGCACCAGATGGAAGCCGGGTGCCGGCGGCTCGCCCGCGCCCGAGCGCAGCGGCGCGTATCCGGTCTCGTCGATTTCGCTCACCCTCACCATCGCCCCCTGCTGCAGGTTGCGCAGCGGCGGCAGGTAGTACTCCAGCGGCGCCGCACCCAGCTCCACGGTGGTGATCGCCACGGCGCCTCCCGTCCGCCGGTCGCCGGACGCCCGCCGGATTACCTGCGCGAGCCCGCGCCAGTCGCCGCGCTGCAGGCGCGGACTGAGATCCACGTCGAGGGAGAGCGCCGCGAACGTCACCGCGATCAAGCCCACCAGCGCAAGCCCCGTGCGGCCGGTGCGCCGCGCCGCGCCGATCACGGCGATCCCCGCCGTCAGGGGGATCATCGCCGCCACGACGTTGCGCGGCGCCAGGTAGTCGGCGCCGGCGAGCGCCATCGCCACCGGGATCAGCACCCCGCACGCCGCCACCCCCAGCGCCAGCAGCGCGCCTTCGCTCTCGCGCGGGGTCAGCATTCGCCACAGGCCGTAGCCCACGGTGGCGAAGATCTCCAGCGCGACCAGCAGCTCCAGGCCGTGGCCCAGCGGCGCCCCGGAATAGCCCGTCAGGTAGTACTGCGGGATCGTTTCCAGGCGGCTGGCGAGGTCCCATTCCCCGATCCACTGCGTGCCGTGCCCTCCCTGGGTGAGCGCCAGCGGCACCAGTGCCGCGCCGAGGAGCACGATTGCGGCGACCGCCGCGAACGCCCCGCTCGGCGGCACGGACCGCGGGCCGGCAGGCCGCGCGGTCCCCGGCGGCATCGACCGCGGCTCCGTAGAGCGCGCGCCCGGTGGCGCCGCGTGCGCGCTACGCCGTGGGCGCAGCAGCCAGAGGCACATCGGCGCCAGCAGGAACACCGCGAAGTAGTGCGTCGCCAGCGCCGCCGCGCCGCTCGCGGCGAACGCCGTCAGCCTGCCCGGCGTCGGCGAGGCGTCGGCGCGCAGCCAGCACCACATCGCGAGCGCCGCCATGAGCACGAACAAGCCATAGGCGCGTGCCTCCTGCGAGTACCACACGAACAGCGGGTTGGTTGCGACCAGCGCGGCAGTGGCGATCGCCGCCCGCCGACCCGCTAGCTGCTGCCCAATCCCCCATGCCACCGGCACCGTGGCGATCCCCACGAGCGCCGAGGGCAGACGCAAGGCGAGCATTCCGGTGCCGAAGACCCGTGACCAGCCCCAGATCAGCACGTACCACAGCGGCGGCGTGTTTTCGCGGTGCTCAACCGAGCGCAGCGTCGCCATCAGGGACGGGTGCAGCGTGTGCACCGGCACATATGCCTCGTCGTACCAGAAGCTCTGCAGGTCGAGCGTGCTCAGGCGCAGCAGCGCCGCGAGCACCACCAACGCCGCCAGCGGCCACCACTTCGCGAGGGCTCCACTCTTGGCGTTCATCCCTCGCTGCGCAACCCATCCCCGACCCTTGAATCGGTTCCCGCCCACCCGGTCCTGATTGAGCAAATACTCACCCCCCGCGCGCGACGCAGCCGCAGGCTCGACCATCTAACCCCCCGTCAACGGTTCGTCCGGCGCGCCCGGCGGGGTCGGCAGGCCGCACAGGTGTTCGCTCACCGCCGTGCCGAAGCAGGCGTAGCGATTGACGTGCTTGTCCTGGAAGTACGGCGGCAGGTAGAAGCCGCCCTTCGCCGCGCGCATTCCGTGCACGGTTGGGCCGGTCATGATCAGGCACGCCTGTGGCTGCGTCCCCGGGGGCCCCGCCCCGGTGTTGCCGCACAGCACATCGCGCGTGGTGTGGTGTGTGAGGTCCTGTTCGATCGAGATGTTCTTGAGCTTGTTGCCGGTGATCGTCTGCCACGTGCGCAGGTCCACCGTCAGGCGTTCGTTGACGTGCACCTGGCGCACCACGTCGTTGACCACCGCCACCGCCAGCACCAGGAACGCCAGCACCAGCAGCGTGCTCTCCACGCGGCGCAGCTCGCCCCGGCCGCGGCGCCCTTGCGTGCGCGGGCGCAGACGCTCCGGCAGGCGCTCCCAGCGGCCACCCGGCTCGATGTGCGTGCTCGCCCCATTCATGACGACGCCGGCGAGAACAGCGGAGCGGTTTGGTGAGCGATGAACAGGCCCTGCACGGCGAAGATCGCGATCAGCAGCCGCCGGTCGCGCGCGACCATCGCCAGTGGCAGCGCCCACAGCGTGTACCACGCCAGCAGCCACGTGCTGGTCACCGTGATCGCCAGCAGCGTCCAGCCCGACGCCGACACCCAGTCATACCCCCGCCAAGTGCGCCACAGCAGGTGCAGCACGATCACCACCAGTGCGATCTTCAACAGCGTGTGATCGGCCGGGAACACCCCCGGCTTGCCCAGCAGGTGCGCGATCTCGTTGGGGAAGCTGTCCGTCGAGACCAGCGCGGCGTCGCGGTTGAGCGCCGAGATCACGTCGAGGCCGTGCAGGCCGAACACCGGATAGGAGACCACGGCGATCGCCACCAGCGCCCCGACCGCGCCCGCCAGCGCCCGCCAGTCGCGACGTGCGAGCAGCATGAACGGCAGCAGCACCGCTCCCGTCGCCTTCACCAGGCCCGCGGCGACCACCGAGGCGCCGGCCCAGGCCTCGCGATTGCGCAGAGCCCGGCGGTTGGGCGACGAGCCAGAGCCGGTGGCGCTGGTGGGGTTCTCTTCGCTCACCACCAACGCGACGGCCGCCATCATGAAGAAGGTCATGATCACGTCGTTGTGGGCGCCCCCCAGCCCGTACAACACCCACAACGGGTTGGCGCCGACCGCCACCAGCGCGACCACCGGATCGTACCCCCGTGCCCGCGCGCAGCGCCACGTCAGCGCCAGCGTGCCCGCGCACGCGGCGAGCGCCTCGACCTTCGCGCCCCACACCGCGCCCTTCAGCCCCAGCAGCGCCAGCGGGTAGGAGAGAAGCGTGTACAGGGGCCCGTACGCGGTCGCCACTTTGAGCCAGTCCTCGCCCACGTATTTGAAGATCGGGTCGCCTTCGATCCTGATCGGGCCGTGCAGGTAGGGGTCGAGCCCGTGCAGCACCCCCATGCGCGCGTAGGCGATGTAGCTGAACACGTCGGTCGAGAAGAGGACCGGGCCGGCGCACACGATCACCGTCAGCGTCCCGACCAGCGCGATCGACCAGCGGGCGGCGCGGCGGTCGGCGGAGATGCGCCGTGCCAGCGCCAGGAGGACGGCGTAGGCACCTGTGAAGCACAGCAGCGCGATCAGGAACACGCGGAAACCCAGGCGCTCGCCGACCCCCCATTGCAGCCACCCCGCAATCCCCGGCGAGCCCGGGGTCAGCGGCGAGTGACCGACCGCCGCATCTAGCACCACCTCGAGCGTCGCGGCGAGCATCACCACCACGCATATCCCCGCCAGCGCCAGCGTTGCGCGGCTGGGGGCGGTGCGCTCGGCGCCCGCACGGTGGGTCACGGCGGCCTCACTCGCCCCGGCGGGCGACTGCGGCAGCACCGAGGAAAGGGCGTCAGGAGTCACGAAGCAGGAGGAAGCCAGCCGAGGTGCGGGGGTGTGCTCTCGGATTTGTTGGTCTGCACACGAAACAAGGGCTTCTCGGCCGATCTCGGTCGGTGGCGAGGACCTCGGGGTCTAGCCCTCGAGGCCCTCGAAGCGCAGGATCGCGAGCGCCCCCGTCACCTCGAACACCCGCTGCACCGCCTGCGCGCCCGGACGCAGCAAAAGCTCGTAGCCCTGTTCCTTGGCGCGCGCGTCCGCCTGCAACAGCAGCCGCAGCCCCGTGGAGTCGATGAACTGCAGGCGCCCCAGGTCGATCACCAGACGCGTGAGCTCATCCCGCTCGACGGCCGCCAGGCTTGCTTCCATCTCAGGCGCCCCCGCCAGGTCGAGCTCCCCCTCCAGGGCGAGGCTGACGGTGCCGTCGTCCACAGCGGTCGAGATCATCAGGCGCCCGGGGCCGGGCATCGATGCGCTCATAGGGCGGTCCACACGCTCTTGGTCTCCAGGTAGGCGTCGAGGCCGTCGTGGCCGTGCTCGCGGCCGAGACCCGAGGCCTTGAAGCCGCCGAACGGCGCCGAGGGATCGACCGCGCCCCAGGTGTTGATGTACACCGAGCCCGCGCGCAGCAGCGCGGCCAGGCGGTGGGCGCTCGAGACATCGCGCGTCCACACCCCCGCGGCCAGCCCGTAGTCGCTGTCGTTCGCGCGCGCCGCCACCTCCTCGAGCGTGTCGTAGGGAGAGGCGACCAGCACCGGGCCAAAGATCTCCTCGCGCGCGATCCGCAGCTCGTCCGCGCCGGCGCCGGTGGCGCTGAACAGCGTGGGCGCGACGAAGTAGCCGCCGCTGTCGGCGAGCGCCGCCTCGCCGCCGGCCAGCACCTCGGCGCCTTCCGCACGGCCGGCCTCGATGTAGCCGAGCACGCGCTCGTGCTGCTCGGCGGAGACGAGCGGGCCAAGCTGGGTTCCCGGGTCAAGACCCGGCCCCAGCTGCGCCTTGGCGGCCTGCTCGACCAGTCCGCTCATCACCTCCTCATAGCGCTCCTTCGGCACGAACAGGCGCGAACCGGCGTTGCAGGCCTGGCCGGAGTTGAAGTAGATCGCCTGGTAGGAGCCCTTGACGGCGGCCTCGATGTCGGCGTCGGGGAGGATGATGTTGGGCGACTTGCCGCCCAGCTCGAGCGTCACGCGCTTGAGCGCCTTGCCGGCCTTCGCGCCGATCTCGCGCCCCACCGCGGTGGAGCCGGTGAACGCGATCTTGTCGACCCCGGGATGGTCGACCAGCGCCGCGCCGGTGGAGCCGTCGCCGGTGAGCACGTTCAGCACCCCCGGCGGGAAACCGACCTCCAGCGCCAGTTCGCCGAGGCGCAGCGCGCTCAGCGGTGTCTGCTCGGCCGGCTTCAGCACGACCGTGCAGCCCGCGGCGAGCGCCGGCCCGAGCTTCCAAGCGGCCATCAAAAGCGGGAAGTTCCACGGCACGATCTGCCCGCACACCCCGACCGGCTCGCGGCGGGTGTAGCAGAGCATGTTGGGCGCGGTCACCGGCAGCACCGCGCCCTCGATCTTCGTCGGCCAGCCCGCGAAGTAACGCAGGTGGGCGACCGTCCCGGCGACGTCCACGTACTGGGCGAGCCCCACCGGCTTGCCGTTGTCGGCGGACTCGATCTGCGCGAACTCCTGCGCGCGCTCCTCGATCGCGCCCGCCAGCGCCAGCATCAGCCGCTCGCGCCCGGACGCCGGCATGCTCGCCCACGGTCCCTCCGCGAACGCCGCCCGCGCGGCCGCCACCGCGCGCTCCACGTCCTCGGCGCCGGCCTGTGGCACGTGCGCGAGCTCGCGCCCGGTGGAGGGGTCGAGCGTGGCGAACGTGGTCCCGTCGGCGGCAGGTGGGCGCTCGCCGCCAATCAGCAGCCGGTGCTCGCCCGCAATGAAGGCGCGCGCCTCGGAGCCGAGAGCTTCGGGCAACTCAATGGTGGTGGTGCTCATCTTTGGCTCCTATGGTCGGAGGACGATCTTCAGCGCCTCGCGGCGGTCATACAAAGCGTACGCCTCCGGCGCCTCGTCGAGGCTCATGTGGTGGGTCACCAGCGGCGTGGGGTCAAGCACCCCCGCGGACATCAGGGCGAGCACGCGGTCGATGTGCCCGATCACGTTGGCGTGGCCGGCGCACATCCGCAGCGACTTGATCCACAGCAGCCCCATGTGCAGCTCGGCGCGCTCCGCGTACACCCCGATCGCCTGCACGGTGCCGCACTTGCGCGTGAGACGCAGTGCGAGGTCCAGGGCGGAGGGGTGCCCGACCGCGTCGATGCACACATCCACCCCGCGCCCCGCCGTCGCCGCGCGCGCCGCCGCGCGGGGGTCGCCCTCCTGCAAGTGCACCGCCTGCGCGCCGAAGGACTCGGCCATCGCCAGGCGCTCGGGCACCGAGTCCACGGCGATCACGTGCGCCGCGCCCGCTGCTCGCGCGGCCTGCACCGCGCACAATCCCACCGGCCCCAGGCCCAGCACCGCCACCACGTCCCCGGGGCGCATGCCGCTGTCGAGGACGGCGTGAAAGCCGGTGCCCATCACGTCGCCGGCGAACAGCGCCACGTCGTCGCTCATCCCCTCCGGCACCTTGCGCAGCACCAGGTCGGCGCTCGGCACCAAAGCCCGCTCGGCCTGCGTGCCCTGCAGCGATCCGAGCGCCGCCCCGTGGCCGAAGGTGCGCGACTGCTCGCACTTGTGGAAGGCGCCCGCCCGGCAGAACCAGCAGCGTCCGCAGGCGCTTTGAAAGCAGCCCAGCACGCGGTCGCCGGCGGCGACTTCGCGCACCGCCTCGCCCACCTCCAACACTGTGCCGACGTACTCGTGGCCAATTGTGAAGCCCGGGTCGATCTGCACGCGCCCGTGGTAGATGTGCAGGTCCGACCCGCACACCCCGGACGCCTCGATCCGCACGATCGCGTCCTCTGGGCCCGTCAGCTCGGGCTCGGGGACCTCCTCGACCGCCACCCTGCCGGGTGCCTGGAACGTGACTGCGCGCATCGGGCACGCAGCCTAGAGGATCGTGCGACGCCGCACCGTGCGACATTTTCCAGCCCCGGCGGCGGAAGAGCACACCCACCGGCCGCGTGGTTTACCCTGGAGCACTTAGATGGCAGCCAGAACAATCGTGACCTCCCACCCCGACGTCGAGTGCGACGTGTGTGGGAGACGCCTACTGCGGGGAGAGCAGCCCGACGTCTTTCTCGGCGGGGGGCAGCGACGGATGGTGTGCGAGCTGTGCACCACGCGCGCCACCCACGAGGGCTGGCGCCGCGAGACCGAGACGCATCCCGGAAGGCCGCGTGCCGATCGCTCCCAGCGGGGACGCTCGCTGCTGCGCAAGCTGCGCCAACTGCGCGAGCCCGTGCAGCCGGTGCGTGCGGACGGCATCGACGCCGACGATCCAACCGAGAGCGCAGACACGGGGGCGGGCATCGACGCGGAGTGGGCGGCGGTGGATGAGGAGTGGGGCACGCCGGAGGAGGCGAGCGCAGTCCAGTATGCGGCGGATCCGCTCGTCGCCGACCCGCCCGACGCGAACGTGGAGCGGGCACTTGCGGTGTTCAACGTCGGCGAGCATCCGCGGCGGCTGGCGGGGGTGGCACGTGCGCTTGGCGCCCCCACCGTGCGGGCGACCCGGCTCCAGAGCGCAAACGTGACGATCGTGGTCGCGTGGGAGCTGTGTTGGTATCGCTACGAGATCGACCCGGAAGACCAGACAGGAGGCGCATGGCTGGCAGCGGAGGGAATGGAGTTGGAGGAACTCCCCGCGGAGGATCGCATCGCCAATGCCATGGTGGACGAGCGCGGCGAGCTGTCGCTGCTGATCGGGTAGAATCGAGCACACGATGATCTACAGCGTGGTGCCAAGACCTCTTGCCGACGAGCTGTACCCGAAGCTGGTCGAGCACTACAAGGACAACGAGAACGTAACTGTGATCGTCGACCGTCGTAAGGCCGACAGGCGCGGTCGCAGCGGTGGCGCGGGCAGCGTCGATAAGGACCCCGCCCACCCCGCGCGCCGGCAGCGCATCGTGCGCGATCGCCGTCGCGCACGGGTGCCCGGCGACCTGCCGCAGCTGGCGCGGCCTTGAACTGTCGCGTCGCCGTCGGTTCTCTCTCCTCCTCTCTCTGCCACCCTCCCCCGCGCTCGGCCTAACGACCGCCACTCTCGTCGCCGGCGCGCGCACCGTCCCCGCCGCGGGATAGGCTCGGGACGATGAAGGCGATTGTTCACGTCGACGGCGGCGCCCGAGGCAACCCCGGCCCGGCGGCGGCCGCATCCGTAGTCAGCGACCCAGCCGGCGAGGTGCTCGACGAGCACGCGCGCCTGCTGGGCGAGGTGACCAACAATGTGGCGGAGTACCGCGCGCTGCTGCTGGGCCTGGAGCGCGCCCGCGCGCTGGGTGCCACCGACGTCGAGGTCGTCAACGACTCCGAGTTGATCGCCAAGCAGGTGCAGGGCATCTACAAGGTCAAGCACCCCGCGATGCGCCCCCTGCACCTCGAGGCGATGGCCGCGCTGCGGCAATTCGAGCGCTGGTCGATCCGCTCGGTGCCGCGCGCCCAGAACGCGCACGCCGACGCGCTGGTCAACGCTGCCCTCGACGGGACGAAGGTGGGATAGCTCAGCTCAGCGGCTGCGTGGAGTCGGCGAGCGTCAGCATCTGCTGGCCGGAGAGTTCCTCCAGCAATGTGTTGATGACCCAGTAGAGGGCGTGGTGTTCGCGCCACGCAATCATGTGGATGTGTTCGCCGTCGGCGAAGATCATGTAGGCGCGCCGGCCCACGTAGCGCGTTTCCTGGGGGTGCTCGACGATCGGGGGGTCAAGCCAGTCGGTGCCCTCGACGTCGTAGTAGCCGCCGATCGTGTTCTGCTGAAAGACGACGGTGTATGCGTGGTGGAGGTGCCCCTGGAGATCGCGCAGCGCATAGGGGCGCACCTCTTCCTGCGTGGCCGGGCCCGTTTGCAGACGCGGGTAGAGCATCGGGAAGGGCACCTGCACCGCCGCGCTCACCGCCTGCTGCTGGTCGCTGGAGGGCGTCGGGTAGAGATCCTCGCTCGCGGGGTTGGGGGCGGCGCTGTGGCTGGAGCCGTGGCGGTGACCGTGCCTGCGACCGCGGCCGCCGGAGGAGGCGTTGGCGCCGACGCTCGAGTGGACGTTCAGCGCCTGCGGGTGCTCGTGGCCGTACAGGAAGTCCTCGAGCGTGGCGTGCTCCAGGGTGGACGAGGAGGTGACGTAGTCCCCCCCGTTCAGCACGTAGTCGACGTTTTCGGTCTGGAACTTCACCTGGCGCAGCGGCTTGCCCTGGGAGAAGCCGATCAGCTTCGCCAGCTCCAGCAGGATCGAGGCGGAGGGCGAGAAGTTGGTGCTGATCGCGTGCCCCACCGCCTGGGCGACCTTGTCGACTTCCCCGATGTTGGGCGACACCTGCTCGCGCAGGTCGCGTAGGAAGTCCTGCTGGCGGGCGACGCGCACGAAGTCGGAGTCGGTGTGGCGGTAGCGCACGTAGTTGAGCGCGTTTTCGTAGCACAGCTTCTGGTAGCCGGGCTGCAGGTTGATGCTGGTGTAGTCGGTTTCGGGGGTGCCGATGTTTTCGTTGAAGTAACGATGGTCGACGTTGACGTACACGCACCCCAGCGAGTCGACCACGCGGATGAAGCCGGCGAAGGTGACGTCGATGATCCCGTTGAGCCGCAGGCCGGGCAGCACTTCTTTGATCGTCTCCGCGGCGAGGTTGGCGCCCTCGTCGTGCCCCGGCAGCGCGCTGCCGAGCGTGTAGGCGGCGTTGATCTTCTCGGGATAGAGCGATTCGCCGTCGGGCATCTTGATCGTGGTGAGCAAATCTCGCGGGATCGAGAGCACCGATGTCTGGTCCTGTTCGGGGTCGAAGCGCACCAGCAGGATCGTGTCGCTGTGGGGCCCCGCTTCGCGTTCGTCGACGTTGGTGGAGCCGTAGCGTTTGTCGGAGCCGAGGATCAGGAAGGTCTTCGGCCCGCCGGTGTAGATCGAGGAGATCAGGCCCTTGGGCGTGTGGATCTGGTTGAGCCGCGGGAACACCTCGTTGGCGATGCGGTTGGCGGTGCTCACCGTCACCGCGGCGGCTGCTCCCCCGCACAGCAGCACGATCAGCACGCCCGCGATCGCAAAGCGCTTCCACATGCCCAGCCCCAGCCGCGGCGGGCGCTCGTCGTCCATCGCCGCAGGGTACCGGCGCAATCGGCGTGTCACGCCGGGCCTGGGGATACCCTCAGCGAGTGCTAGGGATCGATTTCAAGAAGATCGGCACGGCCGGCTGCGCCTCTGGACACGGCGCTGGATCGGCACGTGCCGGCTCGGCCATGCCACCAGCATGGCCTTCACCAGCCCGCACCGCCCAGCTTGGTCCAGAGACGCCCCGACCGCACCGCCTATCTTGAAACCAATCCTCAGCCCCCGCAACCGCGAGCTGCTCGGCCTGCTGCCCGCCGCCCTGCTGGTGACGGCGGGGTTCACGGCGATCTTCATCCAGGAGCAGGGCTTGAGCGCGGGGGCGGCGGCGGACGTGACGCTCAACCACGCCTCCACCGTGTCGCTGACCTACGGGGCGATCTTCCTCGGGCTGTGCCTGGCGGGACATCTGGTGATCCGGTTCGCGCTGCCCAACGCCGACCCCTACCTGTTCCCGCTCGGGGCGGTGTTGGCGAGCGTGGGAATCGTGATGGTGTATCGGATCAACCCCACGCTGGCGCGCCAGCAGGCGCAGTGGATGGTGCTGGGGCTGGTGCTGTTCGCGGCCACGATCCTGGTGCTGCGGCGCACCGGCATCGGGGTCCTGGAGCGCTACCGCTACACGATCGTGGCGGTGGGAATCGGCATGACGGTGCTGCCACGGGTGCCGGGGATCGGTGAGGAAGTCAACGGGGCCTACCTCAACGTGCACGTCGGGGGCGTCTCCTTTCAGCCGGCAGAGTTGGCGAAGATCGCGCTGGTGATCTTCCTCGCCAGCTACCTGCGCGACAACCGCCAGATCCTGGTCACCGCCGGGCGGCGGGTGCTCGGGGTGACGCTGCCGCCAATGAAGCAGTTCGGGCCGATGCTCGTGGTGTGGGGCGCGGCGATGGCGACGCTGCTGCTGACGCGCGAGCTCGGCACCTCATTGATGTTCTTTGGCGCGTTCCTCGCGCTGCTGTACGTGGCCACGGGACGCCTCTCGTTCCCGCTGATCGGCTTCGTGCTGTTCGCACTCGGGGCGTGGCTGCTGGCGACCCATGTCAGCCATGTGGAGGCGCGCGTGTTGGATTGGGAACACCCGTTCAACGAAGCCCTCTTCAAACAGACCTCCGGCGGTAGCTACCAGCTGGCGCAATCGCTGTTCGCGCAGGCCGACGGCGGCCTGCTGGGTACGGGCTTCGACCGCTCGCTCATCACCCTGCTGCCGGTCCCCGAAAGCGACATGATCTACGCGGTGATCGTCAACGAGCTCGGCCTCGCCGGCGCGGCGGCGCTGCTGCTCACCTACCTCCTGTTCGTGGCCAGAGGCCTGAAGATCGCGATGCTGGCGCGCGACTCCTTCTCAAAGCTGCTCGCTACCGGCCTCTCCTTCATCGTGGCGCTGCAGGTGTTCGTGATCGTCGGCGGCGTCACCCGCGTGATCCCCCTCACCGGCGTCACGCTCCCGTTCGTCGCCTACGGCGGCTCCTCGGTGGTGATGAACTTCGTGCTGCTCGCGCTGCTGCTGGTGATCTCCGACAAGGCGCGTCGGCCGGGGTAGGCGCCATTGGCGAGCCGGTCTCTTTTGGCGGGGTCCGTCAGGATCCGTCGGTGCCGGCGCCGACGGCCCGTAGCGTTCTTGACGCCGTGATCTGCATGGCCGGATCCGCGGACTCCTCGCCGTCGCCCAGGCCGGCTGTCACGCGCAGGTCATCGACGCGCTCGACCTGTCTGTCGAGCTGGCGCGTGCGCGTGCTCATCAGCTCGGTGTACGCCTTGCGTGAGCTTTCCAGCGCGCGATCGACCTTGTCCATCTGGTCCTTGAACATGCCCCACTGCTTGTTGAAGTCGCCCAGCGCCCCCAGGATCTCGTTTGTCTGGCGCGCCAGCTTGAAGTTCTCGCTCGCCTGGCGGATCACAGCGAGGATCGCGAACAGCGTGAGCGGCGAGCACAGCACCACCTTGCGCCCCAGCGCCTCGTCGAGCAGGTGGGGGTCGTTTTCGTGGATGAACCCGTACACCTGCTCGTTGGGGATGAAGATCAGCATGTAGTCGAGCGTGCCGCCCTGGGGGTCGATGTATTCGCGCGTCCCCACCTCCTTGATGCGCGCGCGCACGTCGCGCTTGAACGCCTTCGCCGCGTCTTCGCGCTCGCGCTCGGTGGCGCCCTCCAGGTAGCGTTGATACTCGACCATCGGCGTCTTGACGTCCATGTTCAGCCGCTGGTCCTGCACGAAGAACGTGAAGTCCGGCCGCGACGCGCCGCCGGGGATCTGCTGCTGCTTGCGGTACTGGACGCCCTCTATGAACCCCGCCATCCGCAGCACGTCCTCGGCCATCCGCTCGCCCCACTGGCCGCGCGTCTGCGAGCCCGAGAGCACCTCGTTGAGACGGCCCGTCTGGGAGCGCAGCAGTTCGGTCTGCTGCTTGCTCTCGCGCGTGACTGCCTCCAGCTTGACGATGCTCTCGCCGCGCTTGGAGTCGACGTCGCGCACCCACTCGTGCAGCGTGAGGAGCTCTTTGCGCACCTCCGCCAAGCCCTTGTCGATCTCGCTCTGACGAGCCTTCAGCTGCTCCTCTCCGCGGCCGGTCTCCTTCTCCAGCTCGGCCTTGTTGTGAGCGACCAGCTGCTCGACCCCCGCCTTCTGGATCTCGCCCTGCACGCGCGCGAGGTTGGAGTGCAGCGCCGCCACGATCCGCTCGGTCTCGCCCGAGTCGAGCTGCGCGGGCGCCTCCCGTCCCTGGCGCAGGAGCAGAACAGCGACGAGTCCGATCAGGACGAGCAGCAGCAGAGCGAGCAGATAGAGCATCCCCGACGATTATGCGTTGCCGTCCGGCGGGAAAACTAAACCATCCCCGTCGCTGATTACGCTCGGCCGATGGCGAAGAAGTACAGAGACGTCAAGCGAGCGCTTCGCGCCGCCGGCTGGGAAAGGGTTCGCACTGCCGGCTCGCACGAGATCTGGGAGCATCCAGATCGCGCGCCGGTGGTCGTCCCGGCCGGCGGCAAGGACAACCTGGAGGTGCCGGTCGGCACATTGGCTAGCATTCGTAGGAAGACTGGATTGCGAGATCTGCGATGACCACCTACTGCGTTATCTACGAGACGGCGGCCGACGGCAGCTGGAGCGCGCAGGCGGCCGACCTACCCGTGTTCTCGGCCGGCGAGACACGCGAGGAGGTCGAACGGGAGATTCAGCAGGCGATTCGCGTCTACCTGGACGAGCTGGCACGCAGGGGCACGCCTGCTCCCAAGATGCGTTGCGTCACGGGGACGGTCACCGTCTGACCGCTCCCTACGCGTGCGCGGCGGCCCGTTCGCCGGTGGCCTGCTCGACGACCTTCTGTGCGAGGTGGGCGGGGATCTCCTCGTAGCGCAGGAACTCGAGCGTGTAGTCGCCCTGGCCGCCGGTTATGGAGCGCAGGTCGGGGGCGTAGCTGAGCATCTCCGCCATCGGCACCTCGGCTTTGATCTCGGTGGTCGCGCCCACCGGCTCCATCCCCTGGGGGCGCCCGCGGCGGGAGTTGAGGTCGCCGATCACGTCGCCCACGCTCGCCTCGGGCACGGACACCGTGACGAGCATGATCGGCTCCAGCAGCACCGGGTCGGCCTGCTCGAGCGCCTGCTTCATCGCCGCCGCCCCCGCCAGCTTGAAGGCGATCTCCGAGGAGTCCACGGCGTGGTAGGAGCCGTCGTACAGCGTCACCCGCACGCCCTTCACCGGATAGCCCGCCAGCACGCCCTCACCCATCGCCTCGCGCACGCCTTTCTCGACGGCGGGGATGAACGAGGAGGGGATTACTCCGCCCTTGATGCGATCGACGAACTCGAAGTCGAGGTGGGTGGGATCGGGGTGGGTGGGATCGGATCCATCGAGCGGCTCGATCTCGATGTGGCAGTCGCCGAACTGGCCGCGTCCGCCCGACTGCTTCTTGTGGCGCCCGTGCGCCTTGGCTGAGCCGCGGATCGTCTCCTGGTAGGGCACGCGCGGGGGCTTCAGCGCGACCTCCACGCCGAAGCGCTGGCGCAGACGGTCGACGATCACCTCGACGTGCACCTGCGAGAGGCCCGCCACGATCTGCTCGCCCGTCTGCGGGTCGCGGTGCAGGTCGATCGTGGGGTCCTCCTCCTGCAGGCGGCGCAGCGAGGAGAAGACCTTGTCCTCGTCCCCCCTGCTCCCGGCTTCGATCGCGAACGCCATCACCGGCGCCGGCAGCTTCAAAGCCGGCAGCTCGATCGGCTCGTCGCGGGCCGCCAGCCAGTCGCCCGAGCGGGTCTCCTTGAGCTTCGCCACCGCGCCGATGTCGCCCGGGCCGAACTCCTCGACGTGCACCACCTCCTTGCCCGCGAACGTCAAGAGCTGGCCGATCCGCTCCCGTGCGTGCGCGCGGGTGTTGAGCACTTGCGTATCGTGGCGCATCGTGCCCTGGTAGACGCGCAGCAGGTTGATCCGCCCCGCAAACGGATCGGCGCGGGTCTTGAAGACGTACGCGAACAGCTCCTTCTCCTCGGCCGGCTCGAGCGTCAGCCCACCCACCTCCAACCCCCCGTGCTTCACCGGCGAGGGCAGGTCCTCGACGATCGCGTCCAGCAGGCGCGTGGTGCCGAGGTTGGCGCTCGCCACGCCGCACACCACGGGGAAGATGCGCCCGTGGTTGGTGCCCTCCTTCAGCGCCCCGACGATCTCCTCGTGGGAGATGGCCTCGCCCTCCAGGTAGCGCTCCATCAACGCGTCCGACACCTCCGCGACCTCGTCCATCAGCTTCTCGCGGTACTCCTGCGCCAGCTGGGAGTGCTCGTCGGGGATCGGGATCTCCGTCCAGCCCCGGCGCTGGCCGCCGCCTGTGGCGGCGGGGTGGGCGGGATTCCCATCGATTTGGCGGAAGGCGCGCATGTCCACGAGGTCGATCACGCCCTCCAGATCCTGCTCGACGCCCATCGGGATCTCCGTGGCGACCACGTGGGGGCCGAACGCCGCCTTCAGCTGCTCCAGCGTGCGGAAGAAGTCGGCGCGCTCGCGGTCGAGCATGTTGACGAACAGCATCCGCGCGATGTCGAGCTCGGCGGCGCGCGCCCACAGGCGCGCGGTGGAGACCTCGACGCCCATCACCCCGTTGACGACGAACACCGCCGACTCGCACACGCGCAGCGCGCCCAGGGCATCGGCCACGAAGCTGGGCTCGCCGGGGGTGTCGAGCAGGTTGATCTTGCGCTCGGCCCACTCGAACGAGCTCAGCGCAGTGGAGATCGACATCTGCCGCGCCTGCTCGTCGGGGTCGGCGTCGGAGACCGTGTTGCCGTCCACCACGCTCCCCAGTCGCGTGGTCACCCCCGCCTCGAACAGCAGCGCCTCGTGCAGCGAGGTCTTCCCCGCCCCGCGGTGGCCGACGAGGGCGACGTTGCGAATCCGATCCGCCGCTGTGTGCATGGACCTCTCCTTTCAGGGGGTCCGTTCAAAATACCGCGCGGGCGGTCGGCGCGCCAGGGGGCGTTTCCAGATCAGTCGAAGGAGTCGCTCTGCATGCGCGAGCGCAGGCGCAGCACCGCCTTGGTGTGCAGCTGGGAGATGCGCGACTCGGTCACGCCCAGCACCTCCCCGATCTCGCGCAGCGTCAGGTTCTCGTAGTAGTACAGCGCGATCACCAGCTTCTCGCGCTCGGGCAGCCGCGCGATCGCGTCGGCGATGCGGTCCTTCATGTCGCCCACGTCCAGCGCCCGCGCCGGGTCGGGCGCGCCCGGGTCCTCCAGCGTGTCCATCAGCGACACCTGGTCGCCGGAGGAGTCCGAGACACTCCACAGCTCGTCGAGCGCGGCGATCGAGGAGTGCGAGATCGCGAGCAGCGACGTTTGCAGTTCGTCCTCGGAGATGCCCAACTCCGCCGCCAGCTCGGCGTCGGTGGCGGCCCGCTGCAGGCTGTGCTCGAGCTTCGAGTTGGCGCGCTCGATTTCGCGCGCGCGCGCCCTGACGCTGCGCGGCACCCAGTCCAGCGAGCGCAGCTCGTCGATGATCGCGCCCTTGATGCGCGTGATCGCGTACGTTTCGAACTTGATTTCACGCGAGGGGTCGAAGCGCTCGATCGCCGAGATCAAGCCGACGAGGCCGTAGGAGATCAGGTCGGCCTCCTCCACGTGCGGGGGCAGTCCCGCGGCGGTGCGGCCGGCTACGTACTTGACCAGGGGCGAGTATGCGACCACGAGGCGCTCGCGCGCCCGCCGATCCCCATCGGCCTTGTAGCGCCGCCACAGGTCACGCAGCTCGACCGTCTTTACGTTGGTCTCCAGGGCTTTACTCCGACTGGTCAGGCTCGAGGGTGGCTGCGTGCATAGGCGCTTTTCAGCCTGGCGGACTCTACCCGAGTGTATACCTGCGTCGTCGAGACGCTGGCGTGGCCGAGCAGCTCTTGGATGCTGCGCAGGTCGGCTCCACCGTCCAGCAGGTGCGTGGCGAAGCTGTGGCGCAGGGTGTGCGGCGAGGCCCCGCCCACCACGCCCGCACGCTCCGTCCACTTGCGCAGGCGCCGGCGCACGTCGCTGGTGTTCAGGCGGCGGCCCGACCTGCTCAGGAACAGCTGCTTCTGCGGCCCCCCACGAGGGGGGAGGCGGCCACCAGGGCCTCCCGGCCCCGCTCGCCGCGATACTCCCGCAGCGCGGCCAGCGCCAGCTCGCCGACCGGGACGTAACGCGTCTTGCGGCCCTTGCCTTCGACGCGCAGTTGCTCGCCATCCCAATCGACGTCGTCGAGTCTCAGCGACACGAGCTCCTCCGCCCGCAGTCCGCAGGCGTAGGCCAGCTCGAACAGCGCCCGGTCGCGCAGCTGCAGCGGCGTGTCGGTGGGGACGCTCTCCAGCAGCCGCGCCATCTCGCTCGTCTTCAGCACGCGCGGCAGACGCGAGGGCTGGCGAGGGGTGGCCACCAGGTCGGCGGGGTTGCCCGCGATCAGGCCGTGCTCGCGCTGGCTGGAGAACAGGCCCCTGACGGCTGCCAGCTTGCGGGCCGTGCTCGCCGGCGCCGCGCCCGCCTCCGAGAGCCCTGCCACGTAGCGGCGCACGGCGCGCACATCCACGTCCTCCGGCTTGCAACCCCGGGCGTGGGCCCAGCGCGCGAACTGCTCCAGGTCCACCGCGTAGGCTCGGCGGGTGCGCTGCGCGGCGTCGCGGCGGCGCAGGTCCTCCTGCAGCAGCGCCAGTGCCGCGCTCCATTCCGCAGACAGCTCCCGATTCCCCTTGCCGACGCTTCCCTCCGCGGCCATATGCCAACTATTTCGCCGCGCAGCCGCCTATAACCTGCTCGCGGCCACCTTCTCCTCGGAGCCGACGGGCGCGCCAACCACCGGTGCCAGCAGCCGCGCGAGCTCGTGCCAGTCGCGCGCGCAGACCACATCCTCTTCCTCGCACACCTCCTCGTTCCAGGGGTGCACGAGGGTCGCCGCGACGATGCTGTGCTTCAGCGCCCCCGCGATGCTGAGCGGGCTGTCGTCGATCAGCAGCTCGATTCCCTCCCTCACGCACATCTCCACGCGCTCGGTGGGACACTGCAGATCGTCGAACGGCAGCCCGATCGCGTCCAGCCAGGCGGCCGTCGAGCGGCGACAGCACGTGGCGGGATGGCTCAAGAGCTGCACGAAGTGCCCCTCGGCGTGCCATCCGCGGATGGTGGCGGCCGCACCCTCGTAGGGGACGCCCGCGAGGATGCGCTGGTCGGAGTGGCTCTCGCGCACGCACACCTCCAACTGCTCCGGGCGCAGGCGCGTGAGGCCCCATGTCAGCTGCTCCTCATACGGCAGCTTCACGCCGAAGCGCCGCATCGAGACGTCGGAGATGACGTCCCAGTGGTGATGCAAAGTCGAGTCGATGTCCACTGCGATCTTCATTGCCTACCCCGCTTCCATTGCCTACCCTGAGTCGATGCCTGCCGGTGCCGCGATCGCCCGCCGCGGCGCAATTGCCATGCCTGTTTCGAGCGCCGCCCCCACCGCGACCCTCTTCCCTTGTAACACAACGCATGGACGATCCGATTCCTACCTGCTCAACCCGTTTGACGCGCTGAGCTGGCAGCGCACGGCCGGCGGGAGCCGGCGGATGCTCCAAGAGCACTAAACTTGTGGCGATGGCTTCCGTGTCCTCACCTCCTCAACCGGACCTGCGCCGCGCCTACGGGCCCCAAGGGCGCTCCCCCTGGCTTGACGTCGACTGGCGCTCCCACCAGCATTGGACAATTGTAAACGATACCCCTATCAACGTGATCGAGCTGGGGGAAGGCCCGCCGCTGGTGTTCGTCCACGGTCTCTCCGGCTCCTGGCCCAACTGGTTGGAGCAACTGCCGGTGTTCGCCGCCGACCACCGTGTAATCGCGCTGGACCTGCCCGGATTCGGGCGCTCGCCGATGCCCGCCGAGGAGATCTCGATCTCCGGCTACGCCCGCACGCTCGACGCGCTGCTGGGCAAGCTCGGTGTCGACGCCGCCGCGGTGGTGGGCAACTCGATGGGCGGCTTCGTCTCCGCCGAGCTCGCCATCAACTACCCCCAGCGCGTGGAGCGCCTCGTGCTCGTGTCCGCCGCGGGACTCAGCACCTACGGCGACCCTCGAGGTCTGCGCGCATTGGGCCGGATGCGCCGGATCGAGCGCATCGTCGCCACGTACGCCGGCTGGGTTGCCGCTCACTCCGACACCGTCACCAGGCGCCCGATGCTGCGCAACGCCACCCTTGGACTGGTCGCCGCCCACCCCGGCCGGCTGCCCGCGCCGCTCGCCGCCGAGCAGATCCGCGGCGCCGGCAAGCCGGGCTTCATCCAGGGGTTGGCCGCCAACCTCGAATATGACTTCAGCCACAGGCTCGGAGAGATCGTCTGCCCGACCCTGATCGTGTGGGGGGATCGCGATCGGGTGATCACCGTGCGCGACGCCGCGCGTTTCGCGGAGCTGATCCCAGGCTCGCGCAAGGTCGTCTTCGAGGACACCGGCCACGTGGCGATGCTCGAGCGCCCCGCCGAGTTCAACGAGCTGCTGGCGGAGTTCCTCAGCGAATAGAAGCTGTCCCGGCTGGCGCATGTTGGCGATGAAGCTGTTCAGGTCGGCGCATGCGCCGACCTGCGGACGGCCGCATGTGGCCGTCCCGACAGGGCCGCATGCGGCCCTGTCACCAGGGCGCGCATGCGCGCCCTGGCCGGCCGCCGCATGCGGCGGCCAGGGGTGGGCGGGTCCAATTTCAGCGCGCGATGGCGCCTTCGGCGGCGCTGCCGACCAGCTTGGCGTACTTGGCGATCGCGACCTCTTCGTGTGCTGGGCGCGCTGGCGGGGTGTAGGCGCGCAGGCGCTCGGCGATCTGCTCGTCGCTGAGCGCCACGTCGATGCGCCGCGCGTCCACGTCGATCGTCAGCTCGTCGCCGTCGCGCAGCGCCCCGATCGGGCCGCCCCGCACCGCCTCGGGGGCGATGTGCGCCGCCATGAACCCGTGCGTGGCGCCGGAGAAGCGCCCGTCGGTGATCAGCGCCACTGTCTCGCCCAGTCCCTCTCCCACGATGGCCGCGGTGACCGCCAGCATCTCGCGCATTCCCGGGCCCCCCGCCGGGCCCTCGCCACGGATCACGACGACGTCGCCCTCGCCGATCGTTTTCGCCAGCACCGCCGCCATCGCGGCCTCCTCGCCGTCGAACACGCGCGCGGGGCCGGTGTGGCGACGGCGCTCGTGGCCGGCCAGCTTCACCACGCAGCCGTCGGGCGCCACGTTGCCGCGCAGGATCGCAAACCCCCCCGTCGGCTTCAGCGGGTTGGCGAGCGGGCGCACGACCCGCTGGCCGGGCGTCTCCTTCGCGGCGGCGGCCTCTTCGCCGATCGTGCGGCCGGTCACCGTTGCCGCCGCTTCGTTCAACACGCCCGCTTCCGCCATGCGCTTCAGCACCAGCGGGATGCCCCCCGCCTCGTACAGGTCGGTCGCCACGTAGCGGCCCCCGGGCTGCAGGTCGCACAGCAGCGGCGTGCGCTCGGAGATCCCGTCGAACTCGTCGATCTTCAGCGGCACCCCCATTTCGCTGGCGACGGCCAGCAGGTGCAGCACGCCGTTGGTCGAGCCCCCGCTGGTGGCGACCGCCGCGATCGCGTTCTCCAAGGCCGCGCGCGTGATCACTTCGCTGGGTCGCAGCCCGCGGCGCAGGACGTCCATCGCCAGTTCGCCGCACTGCACGGCGACCTCCAGCTTGCGCCCGTCCTCCGCCGGCACCATCGCCGAGCCCGCCGGTGAGATGCCCAGCACCTCGAACGCCATCGCCATCGTGTTGGCGGTGAACTGCCCGCCGCACGCCCCCGCACCGGGTGAGGCGACCTCCTCGAGCTCGTGCAGTTCCTCCTCGGTGATCTTCCCGGCGGCGTACTGCCCCACCGCCTCGAATACCTGCTGGATCGTCACGTCCTCGCCGTGGAAGTGCCCGGGACGGATCGAGCCGCCGTAGAGCATGAGGCCGGGGATGTCCAGCCGCGCGAGCGCCATCACGGTGCCGGGGATCGTCTTGTCGCAGCCCGAGATGCACACCAGCGCGTCGAAGCAGTGGGCGCTTGCAACGAGCTCGATCGAGTCGGCGATCAGCTCGCGCGACACCAGCGAGGCGCGCATCCCCGCCGTGCCCATCGTGATCCCGTCGGAGATCGCGATCGTGTTCAGCTCCATCGGCGTGCCGCCGGCCGCGCGAATCCCCTCCTTCACCTTGGCCGCCAACACGCGATTGTTGAAGTTGCACGGCATCGTCTCGATCCACGAGTGCGCCACCCCCACGATCGGCTTCGCGAGGTCCTCCGCGGAGTAGCCGATCCCGTGCAGGTACGCGCGCGCCGCGGCCCGCTCGGGACCCTCGGTCAGCGCACGGCTGCGGTGTCTGACATCAAAGGTGCTCACGCGGCGCGAACACTAGCCGAGCCCGGCTCGGCTCGTGCGGCCCGCCGCAGGCGCTCGAGGCGCTCCCGCTCCCAGCGCGCCAGCCGGGCGAGATCCTCGCGCACCTGCTGGGGATCCACCTGGCGTCCCGGGAGGTGCATGTTGGCGTCGGCGATCAACCGCCGCTCGTCGGCGTTCAACGCCATCCACTTCGCCAGCACGTCGTCGGCGTCGGGCAGCCGTGCGCTCCCGTACGGACGGGTCTCGTCGGGGAACGCGACGCAGTACTCGTTGAGCAGAGCCCCCGTCTGCGGAACGTACGCCACGATCGGCTTGTGCGGGTACAGCAGGTAGGCGTAAGGGCCCCCTTCGGCGCGGGCTGGCGCACGGCTCGGCGCCCACACGCGCAGGAACCCCAGATCCCGGTACATCCCCCACTCTTCCTCGTTGACGCACGAGCGCAGCAGCTCGCGGGCGCGCTGCTCGGCGCGCAGCTCGCGGCCGGGGTCATAACCCGGATGCTCGGCCGTGTGGCGCGCCCGGCGGCGCGTGGCGAGCTCGCGCGCAAGCCCCGGCAGCGAGCCCCGCAGGCGCGGCAGCGCCAGCTCCCACAGCAGCACCGTTGCCATGATCGCGGCGGCGCTCAGCGGGAGCAGCATCCGCTCGCCTACCGGCTCGCCCCGCCGGCGGCCCGCGGGAAGAAGATCACCCGCTCCGCATCCCGCGGCACCTCGTCGAAGCTCCTCACCATCTCCGCCTCGCGGCGGCCGTCGCGGCGCTCGGTCGGCACCGCCGCCCACATCCCCGCGTCGAGCTCGCGGCGGAACGCCTCGATCAGCTCACGCTCCTGCTCGGGCACCTCCACGTCGCCCTCCGCGAGCACGATCTCCCCATGGCCTGGCTTTAGACGCAAGATCCTCATCGACGACCGGGCTTCAGACGCAGGAGCTTCATGGTCGCTCGATTATGGCACTCCGGCGGGCCTCCAACGCGAGAATATCGACGGGGCCGGCACCCGCGCCGATGTCGCGCAGGCCCTGCCTCACCGCCTCGCCCGCCAGCCGGCGGGCCGTACGCGCGGCCTCCAGCGGGGTCTGGCCCAGAGCGAGCGCCGCCGCCAGCACGGCCGAGTGGGTGCAGCCCGAGCCGTGCGCCGCGCCGTCGGGGTGACGCTCCCCGGGGATCTCCACCGCGTTGCCGCCCGCACTGTCCACGAACAGGTCGACGGCGTGCGTGCGGTGGCCCCCGGTCAGCACCACGGCCCGCGGGCCCAGCGCCAGCACGGCGCGAGCGAGCGTTTCGGCGTCGGTGTCCGCCTCACCGTCGCCACCGCCGCCCGCAGCGTCCGCCTCGCCTTCGCCACCGCCGCCCGCAAGTACGCGCGCCTCGGGCAGGTTGGGTGTGAGCACGGCCGCGCGCGGCAGGATCTCCTCGACGAGCGCCCGCTGCGCGTCGGGTTGCAGAAGCCGCGCGCCCGACTCCGCCACCATCACCGGGTCCACGACCACGGGGGTGCCCGGGGGCAGCTCATCGAGCGCCTGCGCCACCGCCAGCGTCACCTCGACTGTTCCCAACATCCCCACCTTGACGGCATCCACGCCGATGTCCCCCACCACCGCCCGCACCTGGGCGAGCACGAGCTCCGCCGGCACCATGTGCACCGCCTGCACCCCCACCGTGCTCTGCGCGGTGATCGCCGTGAGCGCCGTCATCCCATGAACCCCGCAGCGGGCGAACGCCTTCAGATCGGCCTGGATGCCAGCGCCGCCGCCGGAGTCCGAGCCGGCGATCGCCAGCACCCGGGGGGTGCGGGTCTGCGCGCTCACGATCCAGCGGCTCCGCTCAATGGCCCTGCGTCGACAACCCCGCGACGACGACCGTTGACCGTCCGCTCACGGCCGGGACGACCGTTGACCGCCCGCTCACGGCCGGCACCAACGCGTTCTCAGGCCGCAAACCGCTGCGCGGCGCGAACCCTCGCCTTGGCCGCCTCGACCTCGCGATCCTTCGGCGGCGCCGAGGTGACGAGCGCATCGAGCAGCTCCCTCGAAACCGCCGCAACAGCGTCGACCGCGTGCTCGAATGCCTCCGAATTGGCCTGCGAAGGTTGCGTGAAGCCGCTGATCTTGCGCACATACTGGAGCGCGGCCGCACGCACCTCTTCCTCGCTCGCGTGCGGCTCGAAGTTGTAGAGCGTTCTGATGTTCCGGCACATGCCGCGATCGTAGCGCCATTCGCCGCGCGCACAGCAGCCGAGTACGTGTTCTGTGCTGTCACGATCTCGCCACACTCTTGACACAAAGAGCGCTCTCAAGGCACACTCACCGGCCTAGCGTTTGCCATGTGCCCGTACCCTCCGGCCCTCCTTCTGAGCAACCCGCCGCGAGCGGAGCCGGCGAGAGCGGAGCCGGCGGGAACCCGCGTGGCACCGCAGGCAACCTCCGCGCAGGCCCGCCTCCCAAGGACCCCCGCCATGCCCTCGGCCGCCTCGGCGAGCAGCTTGCCGCCGCGCACCTCGAGCGCCTCGGCTTCGCGATCCTCGCGCGCAACGCGCGCACCCGCTACGGCGAGATCGACCTGATCGCGTTCGACGGACACACCCTTGTCTTCGTCGAGGTCAAGACGCGCCGTGCGCGTAGGCGTTGGCAATTGAGCGCGGAGGAGCAGCCGCTGGCATGGCTGCGCACCAGCCAGCGCGCACGTCTGCGGCGCCTCGCCGCAGCGTGGCTGCACCACGAGTCCCGCAACCGCCCCACCGCGCACACGATCCGCTTCGACGGCATCGGCGTGATCGTCGACGAAGCCAACCGTCTCGTGTGCCTCGATCACATCGAAGGCGCGTGGTGAGGATGAGCTGGAATCGTCATCAACCAGGTCCGTCGCCGGCCTGGCTGACGCTATTGCGTAGGGCGCCGCCTACAGCGCCAGCTGCTGATACGCCAGCGACTGGAACGACAGCCGGTGCAGCGGGGAGACGCCGAGGCGCATGATCGCCTCGCGGTGGGCGGGCGTGGAGTAACCGACGTGCTCGGCGAAGCTCCAGCCGGGGTGGAGGGTGTCGGCGTGATACATGTAACGGTCGCGAGACACCTTGGCGACAATCGATGCGGCGGCAATCGCCGCGCTGGTCGCGTCGCCGTCGACGATCGCCCGCTGAGGACGCCCAAAGTCAGGTACCGAGAAGCCGTCCACGAGGCACGCAACCTCGCCCGTCACGCCCTCGGTGACGCCCCGCAGCGCGTCGCGCAGGGCCGCGAGGTTGGTCTTGTGCAGACCCCGGGAGTCGATTCCCCGCACGCAGCGCGAGACGACCGTGACCCGGGCCGCGCTGCGTAATACGAGCGGGTAGAGCTCCTCGCGCGCCTCGGCGGTGTGCTGCTTGGAGTCGTTCAGCTTCGCCAGCGCGCGGAGCTCGGGAGCGGAGAGGGTGTCGTAGTCGAACAGCACGCCGGCCGCCACCAGCGGCCCCGCCAGGCAGCCGCGGCCGGCCTCGTCCGCACCCGCCACCAGCCGCACACCGAGGCGACGATCGAAGGCGAACAACCGCCGCCCGCTGGATGCACGACGCGCCCGGCGACGGGCCCGCGAGCTGCCGCCGACGCCGGAGCTAGACCGTGCCGATGCGGTCGGGGGGCCAGTAGGTGAAGAACGCCCCCCCGATGATCCATGCTCTGGGGACAGGTCCCCAGAACCTGCTGTCGTCAGATTCCCCACGGTTGTCCCCCATCATGAACCAATGCCCGGCGGGAATCTTGATCGGGGTCAGAAAATTGCACTCCCGTACTCCTCCGCAGGGTTTGATGTAGGGGTCGGACTCACGTTTGCCGTTGACGATCGCGTGACCTTCCTTGACGTAGATCGTGTCCCCCGGGCCCGCGACGATGCGCTTGATGAAGTTTTCGCTGGCCTCTTCGGGGTTGGTCTGGTCGCAGGGCGCGCCGCCCGGGCTGACTTCGTAGTGCGTGGGGCCACAGCGCTGTTCCTTGGCGCCCTTCGGCGGGTGGAACACCACGACCTCCCCGACGTGCGGCCCGTTCAGCATCATCCCGAGGCGGTTCACCAGTACACGCTGGCCGATCGTCAGCGTCGGTTCCATCGAGCCGCTGGGGATCTTGTAGGGCTTGACGAGGAACCTCTGGATGCCGAGCGCCAGCAGCACCGCGATGACGATGATCGCAGCCAGCTCGAACAGCGAGCTCGGCGGTCGATTTCGACTTTTGGGCGCCGTTGCCCGAGCCCATCGACGTCGCCGGGCCGCCGGGCGTTCCCGGGCGAGCCAAGCTCGTGCCCTTCTTCGTGGAACGTACGCTCACGCGAGGTCCTCGCGGATCGCGCTCACGCCGGAGCGTCGCCGGCGGCCTGCTCGCCGGCATCGGGGGCATCGACCTGATCCGCTGCCGTCGCCGACGGCGCGTCGGAACGCTCCGCCTCGTCCGAGCTGGCTGGCGGCACATCAGGCTTCCCCCCGGCGGACGTATCCGCCGACCTGTCCTCCACCGCCTCATCCTGGGCGGTGGCCGAGCTTGCGTCGCTCGTGACCTCTCCGACGGCGACGCCCTCGGTCTCGGCGCCCATGGTGGCGACGCCCTCGGCGGCGACCTCCTCGGCTGAGCCATCGACACCGGAGCCATTCGCGGTGGGCGGCGTCTCGGGCTCATGCAACAGCCCCGGCTGCACCGTCTCTTCCGGGCCGGTGTAGCGACGCTCGCGTACACGCGCGCGCTTGCCGACCCGGTCGCGCAGGTAGTAGAGCTTCGCGCGGCGCACATCGCCCCTGGCCGCCAGCTCGATGCGCTCGATCTTCGGCGAATGCACGGGGAACATACGCTCCACGCCGACGCCGAAGGATTGCTTGCGCACCGTGAACGTCTCCCGCACGCCATGGCCCTGGCGCTTGATGACGACGCCCTCGAATACCTGGATGCGCCGGCGAGTGCCCTCGATCACCTGGAAGTGCACCTTGACGCGGTCGCCGGGCGCGAAGGCGGGCACGCGGCGCAACTGCGCGCGTTCGAGGGTGTCGATGACGCTGCTCATAAGTTCAGGAAGGGTCTCGCGCCCCGAGGAGCCGATTGTCGGCGGTCCGGCGCGGTCAGCAATGGTAGCGGACGGCCGTCGCGGTCTGCGTCAGCGATCCTCAGGGATAGCCCACGCGGTACGCGTCAACGATCCTCAGAGACAGCCGGCGCGGTACGCGTCAGCGATCCTCAGGGACAGCCGGCGCGGTACGCGTCAGCGATCCTCAGGGACAGCCGGCGCGGTACGCGTCAGCGATCCTCAGGGACAGCCGGCGCGGTACACATCAGCGATCCTCAGAGAAGCCCGCGCGGTACACGTCAGCGATCCTCAGCCCGTTCGCGGCTGCGCTCCCGCCGCCAGCTCTCGATCCGCTGGTGGTGGCCGGAGAGCAGCACCTCGGGGACGCGCCACCCGCGGTACTCGGCGGGGCGCGTGTAGTGGGGGTACTCGGGGTCGCCCCCCAACGCCTCGCTGAAAGACTCCTCGACGGCTGAGTGGGCATCTCCCAGTGCACCCGGCAGCTTGCGCAACACCGCGTCGCACACGACCATCGCCGCCAGCTCTCCTCCGGAGAGGATGTAGCGCCCAATCGACAGCGTCTCGCCGGCGAAGTGCTCGACGATCCGCTCGTCGAAGCCCTCGTAGCGGCCGCACAGCAGCGTCAGCGCCCTCTCGCCCGCAAGCTCCGTCACATAGCTGTCGTCGAGCGGCCGTCCCGTGGGGGTCAGCGCGATCACCCGCCGCTGCTCGTGCAGCTCGACCGGGTCAACCCCGTATCGAGCCCGCAGCGCGGCATCCATCACGTCCACCCGCAGCACCATCCCCGCCCCGCCCCCAAACGGGGTGTCGTCGACCTGGCCGCCCGTGAGCGGGGTGTGCTCGCGGATACCCACGCACTCCAGGCGATTTCCGGCGGCCAAAGCGTTGCGGACGTGGCGCTGCGTGTGGAACCACTGAAACCACTCGGGGAACAGCGTGAAGACGTCTATCTCCACTACGTCTCCCCCAGAAAATCGAGGCTGACCTCGATGCGACCCGCGGCGACGTCCACCTGGCGTACGGCGTCTCTGACCATCGGCACCAGCAACTCGCGGCCATCCTCGCATCGCACTTGCAGCACCTCGCAGGAGGGCAGCTCAAGCAGGCCGCTGACCGTGCCGAGTAACCGTTCGCCGTCGCGCACCGCACAGCCCTCCAGTTCGTGCGCCCACCACTCACCGTCCCCCAGCGCGGGCGCCTGCGCGGGCGCCACCGTCAACGGCTGGCCGCGCAGCGCCTCCGCGGCGGTGCGATCGCCGACGCCGTCGAGACGCAAGATCGGGCGTCGCTCGACGCCGGCGCGGCGCAGAATCCGGCGGACGTCGCCGGCGACCGTCACCTCGCCCCCCTCCGCAAGCAGCCGCGGCCGGGCGCCGGTCACATAGAAGCTTCCGTCGAGACCGTGCGCACGACCCACACGACCCGCCTCCAGCTGCGAGTCAGTCGACGATGTCGACGACCACACGGCGCTTGTCCTCCGCCGCGGCAGCCCTCACTACGGCGCGCAGCGCCTGCGCGGTGCGACCGTGGCGGCCGATCACCTTGCCGTAGTCCTCCTTCGCCACCGCGAGCTCCAACACGACGGTGCCGTCGTCCTCCTCGAAGCGCTCGATCGACACCTCCTCCGGCTCGTCCACCAAGCCCTGGGCGAGGTATCTCAGCAGCTCCTGCACCCTCTCCGCCACCATCGATCTATCTCGGGCGCTCCGGCTAGGAGCCGATTCCCTGGATGCGCAACAGCTTGCGGACCGTGTCCGACGGCTGCGCGCCGCGGGCCAGCCAGCTGCGGGCGCGCTCCTCGTCGATCTTGATCGTCGAGGGGTTGGTCTGCGCGTTGTAGTGGCCGATCGTCTCGATCACGCGCCCGTCGCGGGGGGAGCGCTGGTCGGCGACGACCACCCGCCAGATTGGGTCCTTCTTGCCGCCCACTCGCGTGAGCCTGAGCCTTACCGACACGTAGTACCTCGCTGGGAGTTCAACACGATTGGCGCAGCTTAGCCTGAATTCACCGCTCCCGGAGTTGCACCGCCACCGCATGCTCAGCCAGTTGTCGGCGGATTCAGGCCCAGATGGTTCAGCCTGCCTGGCGGGAGGAGGCCTCGGGAAGGGGCCTCGGGAGGGGCCCTGGCGGAGGGCCTGCCCTCCCCAGCCATTCAACGCGCCTGGCGCATCAGCGCGCCGAGATCGGGCATCTTGCCGCGGCCGACCTGGCGCATCACCTTGCGCATCTGGCCGAACTGCTTGACGAGCTGGCTGACCTGCTGCACGTTGGTGCCCGAGCCGCGTGCGATCCGCAGCCGCCGGGAGCCCTTGATCAGCTCGGGGCGGCGACGCTCCTCGGGGGTCATCGCGAGAATGATCGCCTGCAGGCGATCGAGCTCGCGTTCGTCCATTTTCAGGTTGCGCAGCTGCGCGCCGCCGAGGCCCGGGATCATCCCCAGCACGCTGCTGAGCGGCCCCATTTTCCGCACGGCCTTCAGCTGATCGAGGAAGTCGTCGAGGCCGAACTCGTTGCGGCGCAGCTTGCGCTGCAGCTCCACCGCGTCGCGCTCGTCGAATTGGCGCTCGGCCTGCTCGATCAGGCTGAGCACGTCGCCCATGCCGAGGATCCGCTGGGCCATGCGGTCGGGGTGGAAGCGCTCGAACTGCTCGAGGTGCTCACCGGTCGAGGCGAACAGGATCGGCTGGCCGGTGACCGCCTTGACCGACAGGGCAGCACCACCGCGGGCGTCGCCGTCGAGCTTGCTCATCACCACCCCGTCGAACCGCACGGCGGCGGCGAACTGCTCGGCGACGTTGACGGCGTCCTGGCCGGTCATGGCGTCCACCACCAACAGGGTGTCGCGAGGCTCGACGGCGGCGTGGATGCGCACCAGCTCCGCCATCAGCTGCTCGTCGACGTGCAGCCGGCCGGAGGTGTCGACGATCAGCACGTCCTTGCCCTCTTCCCGCGCACGGGCGAGCGCCCACGTCGCGATCTCCACCGGATCGGGCTCGGTGCCCTGCTCATATACCGCCGCGCCAGCGCGGGCGCCCATCTTCACCAGCTGCTCGACCGCCGCCGGACGGTAGGTGTCGCACGCGGCGAGCGCGACCGAGGAGTTGTGGTGCTCGCGCAGATAGCGGGCGAGCTTCGCGGCGGCTGTAGTCTTGCCCGAGCCCTGCAGGCCGGCGAGCAGGATCACGGTCGGCGGCGTGGGCGCGAAGCGCAGCTCCTCAGACTCCCCCCCATCAGCTCGGTGAGCTGCTCAGCGACGATCTTCACCACCTGCTGGCCGGGGTTGAGCCTGCCGACGATCTCCGCCCCCAGACAGCGCTCCTTCACATCGGCGGTGAACTGGCGGACGACCTTGAAGTTGACGTCGGCCTCCAGCAGCGCGAGACGGATCTCGCGCAGCGCGCGGTCGATGTCCTGCTCGGTCAGCGTCCCCCGCTGGCGGACGTCCGAGAGTGTGGCCTGGAGCTTCTCGGCGAGCGAGTCGAACACAGAGGGTCAGTCCTTCTCGCCGGAGGAGTCCTCCTGGATCCGGCGGGTCAGCGCCTCGCCGATGCCGCCGAACGCCTGGGCGAACTCGGACGGAATAACGAACACCTTGTTGGCGTCACCTTCAGCGAGCTGGGGGAGCATCTGCAGGTATTCGTAGCTGAGCAGATCGCGCGTGGGGCCGCCCTCGTGGATCGCTTTGAAGACGGTGTCGATCGCCTTCGCTTCGCCCTCCGCGCGCAGGATCGCCGCCTGACGCGCGCCCTCGGCGGTGAGGACGGCGGCCTGCTGCTCGCCCTCGGCGGTGAGGATCTGGGCCTGCTTCTCGCCTTCGGCTGTGAGGATCGCCGCGCGGCGATCGCGCTCTGCGCGCATCTGCTTCTCCATCGCCGAACGGATGTCCGCCGGCGGATCCACGGACTTGATCTCCACGCGGTTGATGCGGATCCCCCACTTGCCGGTGGCCTCGTCGAGCACCGTGCGCAGCTCGGTGTTGACGTTCTCACGGGCGGTCAGCGTGGCCTCGAGCGTGAGCCCGCCGATCACGTTGCGCAGCGTGGTGACCGTGAGCTGCTCGATGGCCTGCAGCGGGTTGGCGATTTCATAGGTGGCCGAGCGGGGGTCGGTGATCGTGAAGTACAGGACCGTCTCGATCCCCACCACCACGTTGTCCTCCGAGATGACCGACTGGGGCGCGAAGTTGACCACCTGCTCGCGCAGGTCCACCAGCGGCTTGACGCGGTCGACGAACGGCGTGACGATCGCGAGGCCGGGCTCCAGCGTGCGGCTGTAGCGGCCGAGGCGCTCGACCACGCCCGCGCGCGCCTGGGGGATGACGCGAATCGTGCGCGCCGCCACGACCAGCGCGAACAGCACGACCACGGCGACGACGATGAGAGCGACCATATGGGGGGTTCACTTGCCTTTCTACATACCTGTTGGGTTCAGTGCCCGGTGGGCGTGCGTGGCGTCGGTATCAGTGCATCACCAGCGCGGTGGCGCCCCGAATCTCCACGACCTGCACGCGCTCCCCGGCGGGGATCACGTCATCCTCGTCATAGCTGCGCGCCGTCCACACCTCGCCGCCGATTCGCACGCAGCCCACGCCCTCCTGATTGGCGATCCGCTCGAGCACGACCGCGTCGCATCCGATCAATGCCGCCGTGCCGGTGCGGATCCGGGGCGGATGCTGCAGGTGGCGCCGGGCGACGGGGCGCAGGGTGAGCAGCACCAGCAGCGAGGCGACCAGGAAGACGACCAGTGCCAGCGGGAGGCCAAGGCCCGCGAGGCTCACGAGCGCCGCGACCAGCGCGCCGATTGCGAACGGCGCGAGGAAGAACCCACCGGTGTGCATCTCTCCCGCGCCCAGCACGCAGGCCGCCACGGTCCATACGATCCATGCGTCCATAGTCCGATTATCGCACCGCGCCGGCGGTTTGCCGCGCGCGTCGGGCGGGCCGGCACCGGCCGGGGGCCAGAGCCTTGCCACTACTCGGCGATCAACGCGCGCGCAAACTCATCGGGGTCGAACGGGCGGAGGTCCTCCAGCGACTCGCCGACCCCGATCAGCTTCACCGGGATGCCGAGTTCGCGGGCGATCGCCAGCGCGATCCCCCCGCGGGCGGTCCCGTCGAGCTTGGTGAGCACGATGCCTCCAACCTGCGCCGACTCCGCGAAGACGCGCGCCTGGCGCAGCCCGTTCTGCCCGGTGGTGGCATCGACTGTGAGCAGCGTCTCGTGCGGCGCGCCCTCCAGCTGACGTGCGATTACGCGGCGCACCTTGGCGAGCTCGGCCATCAGGTCGTCCTGGGTGTGCAGGCGCCCGGCGGTGTCCACGATCACCACGTCGAGCGCCTCGCTACGGGCGCACGCGACGGCCTCGAACGCGACAGCGCCCGGGTCGGAGCCTTCGGGACCGGTGACGATCTCGCAGCCGGCGCGCTGCGCCCACCCTTCCAGCTGCTCGGTGGCGGCCGCACGGAAGGTGTCGGCGGCGGCGAGCAGCACGCTGCGCCCCTGCTCTTGCTGTAGATGCCAGGCGAGCTTGCCGATCGTCGTGGTCTTGCCGGTGCCGTTGACGCCCACCGCGAGGATCACAGTGGGATGGGCGCGGATGTCGATGCGCCCATCGCCCACTCGGGCGGTGTCGGCGAGCAGCGCGATCAGCCGCTCCGACAGCGCCTCGCCCCCGCTCAGCCCCCCCTCGAGCGCCTCGCCTTCGAGCGTCTGCACGACCGCGGCGGTGGCGGTGGCGCCCACATCGGCCATGATCAGCGCCTCCTCCAGGCGCTCCCAGGTGTGCTCGTCGAGGGTTTGGAAGAGCGTGGCGTGGATCTCGCCGCCGAGCGCCTGGCGGGTCTTGGTGAGGTTCTCGCGCAGGCGGCGGAAGAAGCCGCGGCGCCCGGCACTCTCACCGTCGCTCGCGGCCTCAGGGGCGTGCTCGCCGGTGATGAATAGGTCGCTCCAGTCGCGTGGCACAGCCGCGCGACGATACCAGCGCTCTACGCGACCTCGGCCAAATGGGAAACCTCGGCCGTCGCGGGAGGCGCCTCCCCCAGCTCATCGGGCTCGGTGACGTCCCCGGGCTCGATGGCGTCCCCAAGCTCGGCGGTGTTCACAGGCTGAGCGACGTCCTCAGGCTCGGCAATGTCCCCAAGCTCGGCGGCATCCCCAAGCTCGATGACGTCTCTAGGCTCGGCTGTGTCCACAAGCTCGGTGACGTTCCCAAGCTCGGCAATGTCCTCGCGCTCGGCTCCCGGCTCCTGCACGGGTGCAGGAGCCGACTCCGGTTCAAGCGCCAGGGTGGTTTGGGGGACCGACGCCGGCGCGACATCCGAGAGTGCTTGCGCAGCGGGGGGCAACCGCCGCGAGAGCACCTTGGAGACACCGTTGCCGGCCATCGAGACCCCGTACAGCCAGTCGGCGGCCTCCATCGTGCGCTTCTGGTGGGTGATCACGATGAACTGCGCGCGGTTGGCGTAGCGGCGCAGCAACGAGAGGAAACGCTCGAGGTTGAGGTCGTCGAGCGCCGCCTCGACCTCGTCGAGGATGTAGAAGGGGCAGGGCCGCGCAAGGAACACCGCGAACAGGAAGGCGAGCGCGGTCATCGACTTCTCTCCACCGGAGAGCAGCGAGAGGCGCTTGGCGGACTTGCCGGCGGGGGTTATCTCGATCTCGACGCCCAGCAGCTCCTCGTCGGGGTCGTATGTCGAGCCGGCCGCATCCCCACCCTCCTCGGCGGCGCGCTCTCCGTCACCGCCCTCCTCACTCCCGCCTTCGCCGGCGGGGCCCCGGATCCCGGCTCGCTGCTCCTCGCGCTCCGCAGCGGCCTCGCCATCGCGCTCCTCGCCGCCGGCCCCACCCGCGCCGCCGTTGGGCAGCGGCTGGCCGCCGAGCACCGGCCGGGGGACGAGCGCGTCCTTGACGAGACGCAGCTGGCCGCCGCCGCCGGGGAAGAGGTCGCGCGCGAGCTCCTCGAAGTTGCGCGCAGCGGCCTCGAAGGTGGCACGGAAGGTCTCGTGGATCTGACGGTCGGTGTCGCGGATCAGGGTGCGCAGCTCGCGTAGCGCGGTCTCCAGATCGCTGCGGCGGGCCTCGAGCTCCTCGACGTGGGCGAGCGCCTCGGCGTACTCCTCTTTGGCGAGCGGGTTGACGGGGCCGAGCTGCTCACGTCGGCGGCGCAGACGCTCCAGGCGGGCGGTGAGCGCCTGCACCTGCTCGGCATCGAGCGGTTCGAGGTCCTCGTCGAGTAGCTCAGCGACCTCTCGATCCCGCTCGTCCGCGGCCGCGCCATCCTCCACCTCGCGCTCCACGCCCGAAGCCGTGGGGACCTCCGAGCCCGCATCCTCCTCCTCCGCCGCGTCGTCCAACCCGGCCTTGGCCGCGCCCCAGGTCGCGCCCTCCGCCGCGCCCTCTAGCCGAACCTCGCCCGTGCCCTCCGACTCGCCCTCGGTCGCTGCCCCCGCCACGCCCTCCGCGGCGGGCAGCTCCAGCCGTTCGCGCACCGTGCGCAACTCCAGGGCCGCCTCCTCGGTGTGGTCGCGCAGGCGCTGCGCAGCCACCTCGGCGGCGGTCACGGCCTCGCCCTGCGCGCGCAGGTGCGCCTGGATGTCGGCCTCCTGCGCGGCGCAGGCGCGCAGCTCGGCGGCCATCGCCTCGCCGGCGGCACGGTAGGTGTCGAGCTCCCGTTGCAGCTCGCTCGCGCACGCGGCGACAGCCTCCCCGGCGGCGTGCAGCGCCACGGCGAGCCGCTCGGCGAGCGGAGCGAGGGCGGTGTCGGCGGCATACTGGGAGCGCAGGCGCCCGAGACGCTCCAGACGCTCGGCGTGTTCTCGCGCGAGGCGCTCGGCGGCCCGACGCTCGGCGGCGAGCTCGCCCTCCAGCTGCGCGCGGCGCACCGCCAACGGCCCCTGCTCGGGGGCAGCCCGGCGCTGCTCGATCAGCCAGGCGGCGTGGCGCTCAGCCTCCAGCGCATGGGCGTGAGCGCGCGTGGCCTCGCGCAGCTCTCCGTCGGCCTCTTCGCGCGCGAGATCGGCGCCCGCGGCACCCTCCTGTGCCTGCTCGGCCGCACCGCGCGCGGCGTGCTCGGCGGCGGCGGCGGCCTCGGATGCGAGGATCAGCTGCTCGCGCTCGTTGCGGCGGGCGAGCACCCGCTCGGAGCCGCCCTCGGCGACCTGGCGCACCTCGCCCAGGGCGGCAAACCACACGCGACCGCGTGGCGTGACGGCCACACCGGCGAAGTCGTCGGGGAGATCCTCCAAACGCTCCAACACCCACGTATCGGCGAGCAGCCGCCGCGCGAGCGCAAGCACCGGCGCGGGCCCATCCACCAGCTCGATCAGGGGACGCGCGCCGGGAGCGGGGGGGCGGACGCGCCGACCGGCGCCGGCGCGACGTCCGACGAGCGCCGATCCGTCAACAGCGCCGTGGCACCGTCGGGCCCGGCGCGATCGAGCAGTGCGGCCGCACCGGCCAGATCGGCCACGAGTGCCGCGTCGAGGCGCCCACCGAGCGCGGCGGCAAGCGCGAGCTCGTAGCCCGGCTCGACACGAAGCGCCTCGCTCAGCGCACGCGGAGCGTCATCGCCGGAGGCGCCATCGCCGTACTTGCCATCCGCGGCTCCACCGACCACGGAGGCGGTACGCAGGAACTGGTTGACGGCGGCCAGCTCGGAGCCCACGCGGGCGGCGTCACGGCGGGCGGCCTCGACCGCGCGCTCGGCTTCGCGCAGCGCGCCGCGGGCCTCCTCGGCCTGCTCGTCGGCTACCTCGCGCGCCTCGCGGGCCTCGGCCAGCGTGGCGTCGAGCTCGGCGACCTCGGTGGCGGCGGCCTCGCGGGAGTGCTCCAGATCGGTGAGCTCGCGCTCCAGCTGCTGCTCGCGCTCGCGCTCGAGCTCGGCCAGCTCTTGCTCGATGGTGCCGATGCGCTGCTCCCCGTCAGCATCGAGGACCCCGCTCTCCCCCTCCGTGGAGGCCTCCTCGAGCAGCTCGATCTCGCGCGCGGCGCGCTGCACCCGCTCGGCGAGGCCGGCGGCCGTGGTGAGGGCCTGCTCGTGGCGCAGTTGCAGCCGCTCGGCGGCGGCGCCGGCGTGCAGCGCGCGCCGGGAGAGCTCGTCGTGGCTGGCCGAGCGCTCGGCGAGCGCGCGCTCGGCGAGGCTGCGCCGCGCGACGACCTCCTGCAGACCGCCTTCCACCTCTGTGCGCGCGGCGCGCGCCGCCTGTACCAAGGTCTCGGCCTCGGCGAGCTCCAGGCGCCGGACGCGCAGCGCCTCGCGCGCCAGCTGCAGGCGCGCTTCGAGCATCTGGCTCTCCAGGCGCTGGTGCAGCTCCGCGGCCTCGGCCTGGCGCTTGAGCGGGCGCAGCCGCGAACGGGCCTCGCGCTCGACGTCAAGCGCCCGGTCGAGGTTGTCCTGGGTGCGTTCGAGCTTCAGCTGGGCGCGGCGGCGACGCTTGCGATGCTTGCCAAGACCGGCGGCCTCCTCGATCAACAGGCGGCGGTCGCGGGGCTTGGAGTTGACGATCGCATCGACGCGGCCCTGGGAGATGACCGAGTGGGTCTCCTTGCCGAGACCCGTGTCGGAGAGCACCTCGATCACGTCGACCAGCCGGCAGCGGGCGCCGTTGAGCCGGTACTCGCCCTCGCCGGAGCGGTGCAGACGGCGCACGATCGAGATCTCGCTGAGCGGCAGCGCAACGGTGCCGTCGGAGTTGTCGAGCACGAACTCAACCTCGGCGGCGCTGCGGGCCTGCACGCCGCGGCCGCCGCCGAAGATCACATCCTGCATCGACTGTCCGCGGACCGCCAGCGGGGACTGCTCGCCCATCGCCCACAGCACGGCGTCGGTGATGTTGGACTTGCCCGACCCGTTGGGCCCGACCACGACGGAGACGCCCGGGCCAAAATCCAGGCGTGTGCGGTCGGGGAAGGACTTGAAGCCCTTCAGCGTGAGCGACTTCAGATACACAGGATCATGCCTGCAATTTCTCCACGGCTTGATGGGCGGCCTCCTGCTCGGCGTGCTTCTTGCTGCGCCCGGAGCCGCTCCCGAGCGGGCGGCCGTCGACCGAGGCGGCCACCTCGAAGGTGCGCTCGTGCGGGGGGCCGTGCTCGGCCGTCACCTCGTAGGTGACGAGCTCCCCGCGCTGCGCGAGCAGCTCCTGCAGCGTGGACTTGAAGTCCACGGGGTTCTCCAGCGCCTGCTCGATCTCGGGGCGAAACGCCTCGACCACAGCTTCCGCGGTGCGCTCGTAGCCGAACTGCAGGTAGCAGCCCCCGATCACCGCCTCGATCACGGAGGCCAGCACTCGCTCGGTGGCGCCGAGCAGCACCGCGTTCTCCTGCACTCCCGCGGGCGCCGCGGCGCGCAGCCGCTCCGGCACCTGCAAGCGCTCGGCGACCGCCCGGCACGAGGGCCCGGAGACCGCCTGGGCGCGAATCTTCGTCAGGCGTCCCGCCCCGAAGCGCTCTGCCTCCAGGCGCGGGTAGAGATGAGCTGTGACCGCCAGCCCCAGCACGGAGTCGCCGAGGAAGGCGAGGCGCACGTAGGAGTCGCTGCGCCGCTCGCTCCACGAGGCGTGCGTGAAAACCTGGCGGGCCAGCTCCTCGGGAAGCTCCTCCAAGAGCGCGTTCAGCAGCTTCATCCGCGCGCATCAAACCTCGGCGGGGGCTTGCGCCAGCACGAAGTCCACCGCCTGCCCCACCGTCTTGATCTCCACGGCCTGCTCGTCGGAGATCTGCACCCCGCAGGTGTCCTCGAGCTCCTGCACGAGCGTGTACAGATCCAGCGAATCGGCCTCGAGGTCATCCTTGAAGCGGCTCTCCTCCCCGATCTCATCGGGGTCGATGTCGAGCTCGTCGGCGAGGTGGTCGCGGATCAGCTCGTATACCTGCTCGCGGGTCACCTCGTGGAGGCTAGCGCCCCGCGCGGATGGCGGCGCCCGCGACCCTGCCCGCCGATCCCCCGGGACGAAAAGCCCACCAACTGCGGCGCCGCCGGCTCACCGCGTCCTGCGCTTCTTGGGCTGCCCGCGCTTGTGCTTGCCGTGCGTGTGCTTGCCGTGCTTGGCCTTGCGCCTGGTGCGCTTGGCCGCCTTCTTGACCTTGGGGCAGCCGGTGACGGCGATCTTCGTGGTCTGGTGCAGCTCGGCGCCGTTCTGCGCGAGGAATTCGGTCGGCATCGTGAGCTTCTGCGTGCAGGGGCTCCCGTCGGTGGTCAGCGCGCTGTGGGGACCCTCGGGGAGCGTCAGTTCGAAGCTGCCGACTGGGGCGTCGGGAACCGTCTTGAACGTGCTGCTGGTGATCCCCGTTTTGCTGATGAACGTGTCGCCGACGAGGTCGATCGTGACGCCGTAGCCCTGCAGCACCAAGATCAGGTTCGGGTAGGCTTCCCCGCCGTTCGATACGAAGTACGCGGGGCCTTCCAGCGGGACGGGGACCAGCGGCGTGATCGCCTTCGCGTGCCCAACGATCGAGGCCGCCAGGCAGCCGGCCGGGTTGGCGTGGAACTGCGCCGCGGTGCACGCTTTCTGCAGCGTCGTCAACCGCGACGGCAGGCCTTTCGGGAGTTCGACTTTGACCTGTTTGATGTTCGCCTGGGATCCGAACGGGGCGCTCGGGTAGGTCAGCTTCACGCTCAGACTCGCACCGTTCACCCGCGAGGTCTTGCCAGAGGTGGAGGCCGCGAATTTCGGGGCGAAGGCGAGTGCCGCGCAGTTGGTCGCCTGGAACGGCAACGACAGCGCGTCCGTAGAGCCTTCCGTGCTGTCCAGGCTGCCGGTGATCGCCATCGGGTCGCAGTTCGTCGGGTTGAACGTGAAGTCGGGACGAGTGATCGTGACGTTCACGTGCTTGATCTGCAATGGGATCCCGTCGATGTACTGCGGGATCTTGTACGGGCCTTCGTTATCGCTCGTGATCGTCAACGCCGCGGTGGTCGGGTTGACTTCGATCTTCGCCCGCACGATCACCTTCCCGAGGTTGAACGGGCCCGCAACCGCCGGGTTGACGATCGACAGACCGAACGGGGCCCCCTTGTACGGGCCGGTGATGTAGACCCTGCCGCCCTTGACCGTGAACGGGTCGTTGCCGACACCCACAGATACGATCGTTTCGCCGATTTCGCTTTCCGGACCACACGTCCCCGCGTTCGCTTCCGTTTCCCCACACAGCTTCACGCCAGACAGCAGACCGGAGAGCCCCGCGGGCATGTTCAGACTGATCGCCTGCAGGTTCTGCTGGCCATCTTCGCGGCTCATCGTCATCGTGAAGGGGCTGAACCCACCCGCCTGGATGCTCGTCGTGCCCGCCGTCAACGATGGGTTGAACGGCAATGCAGCACCAGGACACGGGCTCCCGTGCGGACCCGAAGTAATCTGAAACGACGAGGACGTGTTCACCGGGGCGTTGCCGTCCCACGGCGTGAACGACGCCTGGGTTGTGTAGGTACCGCAACGCGAGGGCGTCGTCAGCGGCGCGCGTTCCCCACCGAAGAAATGCAATTCGAGTTCTTCAAACGGCAAGTCCGGAGTGTTCTTGAACGTCGTGACGATCTGCCCCGTCGCAGTGAGGCTGACTTCGCCGGCGAGCTTGATGATGCTTCCCGAGACAGGGTCTTCAGCGACCATGTACATCGCGACCAGACTCCCGAACGGGTTGGTGTTCTGCGCCGCCAGATAGACCGCGCCTTCGAGCGGATTCGTAAGCAGCGGCGTCTTGATCTTCACCGTCCCGATCTTCGAACCGTTTGGACAGAAATTAAAGCCTGGCTGCAACGGTTCGGGCATTTCCGGCGTGAACGTCGCCGTCTTCACACCGGGTTCATATTCGGAGTTGAATTCGTTGAAGCCCGTGAAGCCCGCGAGGGCCTCAGAACATGCTTCCAGACCATCGGCACCGGCCGGGTTGATCGCCACACCTTCGGGCAGCGTCACGGTCGTGTCCCTCAACGCCGACTCGGCCAGGCCTTCTGGGTTGAAGGCGGCTTTCTGCGAGATGTGCACGCCAACCGTCAATCCCGATGAGGAGCTGGCATCGGTAGTGTCTGGGGAGACCGTGATCGTCGGCGGGAACTCGAGCTTCGAGCAGCCGGTCAGTCCTAGGGGCTCACCAGCGGCATCGTGCGTCGCGGCTCCGACTTCAACAAAGCTGTTGGGGTTCTGGTAGGAGTCGGCACGGACCGTCGATCTCAGTGGCCCACTGCAGCCGGTCGGCAGCGTGATGAACGGCTTGCGGCTGTCGACGCCTCCTTGGAAGCTTTCGCCATAATTCGCCTGTCCCACCAACCCGAAGACCGTCAGCCTGGTGGTGACCACCGGCTCCACCCCGGAGATGCCCACCGAGCTCGCCTGCAAGGGATAATTGCCACCGCCATGAACGCCGACGTCGACGAACACGTCGGGAAGCACGAAGTCCCCGCCGATCTGCGCGGCCACGCCGGGGGGCGGGACCACGTTGTAGACCGGCTCCTTGATGGATCCTAATGAGCCTTCGCCGAATTCCACTTCCAGTTCGCCTACCTGCGATTCAGGAGGACAGTGGCCACCACCACCATTTTCGCCCACTGCAGCTTCTAACTGCGCGAGCGTGCACTTCGTCTCAGTGGCGTTGGGGTCGCCGACCAGCCCTGGGGGCAGGTCCACGACGATGTCCCTGACACTCCCGTCGGGCAGGTTCACATATTGTGAATCTGCCGTCGTTTCCCGCTGGATGGCGGCAGTGTTGAGCGTGACGGTGGTTACCATCTTGTAGGGGTGCGAGCCGGCCTGCGTGTCCTGCGTGCCATTCTGGTTGAGGAACGAGACGTCGAAGCTCTTGATGCCGAAGCCGGGACCCGCGGTGGCAAGGCGGCCACTGCTTGAGCCAGTCCCCGACGCGTTCCCCGCGACGAGGCGCAAATCGTAGAGCCTCCCGGGCGCGAGGCCACTGATCTCGGCCGTCACCGGCACTGGGCCGGGCCCCGAACCGATCTGGCCTGCCGTCTTGTCGCAGAGAACGTGCTGACGGTAGCTGCTGACGGGAACGCCTATCTTGGCACCGTTGGCGGCTTCGTATTCAAACTGGCACGACGTCACGGGCACACCCCGCGGATCGATCGTGCCTTGCAGCGTCGCCGTCGTTTTTGTCACATCTGTTGCCGTTCTGGCCGCCACCGCTGGAACATCGGAGCCGAAAACATCGACCGTTCCGGCACCCGCATTTGAGATGTAGATGTTCCCGCTGGCACCGTTCACGGTGATACCGCCCTCTTCGGGAGCGCCAGAGAGCTCCGTGGAGCCGAAGCTCGAGACGAGCGCGCCGCTGCTAACGTCTTCTAAAGCATCTGTCGGTTCCGGTACCTGCCCGTTCATAGCACCCGTGTCCCACTCGGCGACCGATGACCGATCGTCGACGTAGAGGTGTCCCGTCGCCGGGTCGACCGCGGCCGCGATGTCGGAGGGGCCAGAGTCAACTCGGCCGAGCGATTCCATGTTGCCTCCGTGCTTTTCCAGGCAGCCGCAGTTTTCCAGCAGGTACACGTCCCCGTCGGGGGCCACGGCGAAGCCATGTCCTGGGCCCTTCAACGGCACTCCCTCATTTTCGTCGCCGGGGTCCAGGCTCGTAATGAAGGCGTTTTCCACGGAGCTGTCGAATACCTCCACCTTCGCTCGGGACGCGACATCCACGTATACACGAAGGTGCCCATTGGCCTGCACCCCCATGCCCAAGAGCTGCGCGCCTGACAGCGATCCGCCGATCTGGCCGGTGTAGGCGCCATCCTGGTTGAACTTGTCGATCACGTCATGTCCCGCGTCCATCACGTACAGGTCACCGGCAGAGGGGTCGGTCGCGCTGGTGGAGTTGTCGACTGCGATCGCAGCCAGGTTGCCGCTTTCCGTGGGGAAGGAGAACGATTCAGCCGGCGTCGCCGCTCCGCTCAGCGCATTGCCGCCAAGCGAGGAGAAGCTGACCGGCTTACCCTGCGCGTCGAACTTGTAGACCGTATCGGTTCCGATGTCGGCCACGTACACGTCGCCGGTCGATTCATCGACCGCGATCCCATTGGGGTTTGAGAAGGAGCCGAATTCACCCATCAGCGGGTGCGCTTCGCCGGCCGCGAGCGCCGGGGACGCACCGGCGGCCATGATCACGAGTGCCGCAAACAGCGCCGGGGCGAGCTTTGGGAGAGCTTTGAAGGTGGTCATCGGCTTGCCCTCCTGTCGTTGCTGGATGTCTTGGCTTTTGTCTTTTTCTTCTTTTGCGCGACGCACTTGCCTTTTTTGTTCTTTACGAAGCCGTTCTTGCACTTCACGGGCTTTGCCTTGGCTTTCGCCTTGGGCTTGACTGCGGATGGTGTGACGTTACCCGCACCGGAGAATGTCTGGCTCGACGGCGCCCCAAAGATCGAGGGTTGCGGCGAGACAGGCGTGCGGCAGGCGTCAGCCGTCGTGCACGGCGGCGGCGAGACCGGAGCCGGGAAGCCGCCGTTCACGCGAGCGTCGTAGATGGCCAGCGCTTCCGTGCCGCTGTCCTGCGGCACCAGGCTCTGGCGGCTCAGGAAGAAAACGTCGTTGCCATTTTCGCTGACGTCGATCAGCACAGATCGGGTGCTGGCAGTGCCGGAGGAGATGAGATTCAGCTGGCCGTTCTCATACTCGTAGACATCGGGCTGGCTGTTCGTGTCGCGCGGAAGAAGGGCTTCCAAGGTCTCGAAGAAGACTTGGCCGCGGTTCGTCAGGTAGTGGGGGGTGCCTTCCCCCGCATCGCCGCTCACATTATTGCCGTTCAGCCCGGCAAGTGCAGTACCTCCGGCAGCAGGTTGTTCGCCGCTCGGATCGCACGACACGCAGACCAGCTGGTTGGAGGCCACGCTGTACAGGAAAATCTCCGGGTCGCTCCTGCCGGTGTTCGCGTCGGTGTTGTCGTAGCCGGTCAGGCTCGATGTCGAACCGAGCGCCAGGAATGCGCCGTTCGGCGAAACCCGTACTGCCCCGTGCAGCGCTTGGTCTTCGATGCTACCGAGGGTCACAATGAACGTGGTGGTGCCACTGTGCGAGAGGTATATGTTAGGCCGTCCTGCCTGTGCTGTTTCTCCGCGCTCGTTCGCCTGTGAGCCTGACAGCACACCGTCAGCGGCGAAGTAAACGTACGATCCGTCTTCGCTGATGCCGCTCACACCGATGACTTCGGCGTGTAGTGCCGGCGTCAGGTCGGTCAGCTTGCCGTTGGAGTAGCGGTAGAGGTTCGTGCCGCTGCCGGCCACCGTGTCGCTCGTGAGGCCAGCAGACGCTTCATCGGTGAAGAAGGCCTGCGTCCCGTTCCCGTTTGCGGCCTGGAACGAGCCACCACCGCCTGGTCCCGATCCGCCTCGCGGTTCATCGAGTTGCGCGGTTTCCTCGCCGTTGATCCGGACGTAGAGCTTGCCGCCGGCGGTGAAGAAGATGCGGGCGCCTTCAGCGGAGATCACACTCGCGCGACTCGACACGGCTCCCGGGTCTGGAGGCAGCGACCCCACCACCGGGGTATCATTCGGCAGCATGGTCACCAGGCGGACGACGCCTTCATCCCATTCATAGAGATCTTCGGCCCCAGCCGGTGCGTTGGCCGTCAGCCGCGCGTTCTCGCTGAAGACCACGTGGCTGAGGTCGGCGGAGCCGCCCCAGAAGTGCGCATCCGTAGGTGTCACGCCCGCCGGTGGGGCGTTGAGAAGCCGGTAGGCACCCGTCGCGTTGTCTCGCAACAGCAGGTTTTCGGCACCGAGTGGTTCGCCGGCGACCACTTCCAAGCCCTGGGCGCCGCAACCGCCGGTCAAATGGGAGTTGCCCCGGCTCTCCCCGGCGCCGACACGCAGAACGCTGTCCGTGAGTTCTGAGGAGTACGCTCTGACCACATCGCCACTGGGTAAGGGAGAGGCGCACCGGTCGCCGTCGTAGGACTGCAGCGGGATCAGATCTTCTGAGGACCAGCCGTCCGGCCCACGCGTCGCAAGGTAGTTGGAGCCGCTCGAGTCTGCGCCCGGCAGCACTTCGATCGTCTGGTACGCAAGCCGTTCACCGCTGCGTGCAGCGAAATTGCCCTCAATCCCACCATCGGGGGTGAGGATGGCGCCCCCGGCGGCGCCCCCTCCTGATAGTTCGGTGTCAGGCTCGGCAGAGCCGCTGTTCGGAGGCGTCACGAGCTCGTAGGCGCGACAGTCGGGGAGGTTCGCTGAGAAGCCGCTTCGGAACTGTTCGTTTTCGCATTCCGCTTCCTTGGCGCCAACCGTGGTGAACGTCTGATCGGGGCCCACGACCGTTCCAGCTTCGCTCGTGACAACCACACGGTAGTGGTAGGTGGTGCCGGGCGCGAGTCCCCTGGCAGACGCCCAGACGATGTGGGCCTTCACGCCCACTGCTGTGCCTTCCGGGAACGGCGTCGTCTGACCGTGAGACGCTTCGCCTTCCTTGTATTCCCTCGTGTCGTATTCGAAGCGGTAGCTGCTCGCAAGCCCACCAGCGCCGATGAGCGCACCCAGCTTCGCTTCTGTCGTGCCGATTTCGGCCGTGAGCTCCTTGCTTACTTCCGGTGCGGTCGGCGGTCCGAACATCCAGACGACGTTTTTAAGGTCGTCGGTTACGTACACGCGGCCATCTGATTCGTTAATCGCGAGCATACTCAGGTAAGGGTCAAAGTCTGCATCTTCTTCGGAGGTGCCGAAGTCGCCAGCGCCCACATCGGCAAGCTGCGCGCCCGCGGAGCTGTACTCGACGAGGTGAACACAGGGCGGTGTGATAGAGCCGCAAGCGTCAGCCTGGTTGACCACGAGCGCGAATACGTTCCCGTGCCCGTCGAGAGCGACCGAATGCGCGCCTTCGCTCTGGATTTCCGTGATGAACGTGCCTTTAGGGTGGGCTGTCTCCGGGTGCTCCCGACAGTTGGGGGCTCGATAGGTCTTTGAGGTTTGGACGGGTTCCCCAGCTGGGGAACCCGTCCGTGCCTGGTCTCAGGCTGCCTCCTTCACCGCCAAGTGAAGAGAGAGGTTGAGCCTGATGACCAAGGATGACGTGCTGTTCGGCTACCGCCAGCAGCTTTTCGCGGAGGCAGCACGCACGAACGTCTCGGCGGCATGCCGGACGTTCGGGGTGCACCGCTCCACCTACTACGCCTGGAAGCGCCAGGTCGACCGCCACGGCTTGGAGATGCTCAGGCCCCGGGAGCGCCGCCGGCCGCAGATGCCCAACGCGCTACCGAAGATGATCGAGGAGCGAATCGTGTCGTTCTCGATCGCTCACCCCGGCCTTGGCCCCAGACGCGTCGCCTCGGAGCTCGCCCGCGAGAAGTGGGGCGGGATCATCGTCTCGCCGAACGGGGTGTGGAAGGTGCTCTGTCGTCACGGGCTGAACACCCGCGCCAAGCGCCTCGGCCTGATCGCGGGCTACGCGGCTCCCTATGAGCCGCCGAGAACCCCAGAGCCAGAGCGCCATATCGACGTCGAGCGGCCCGGTGAGCTGGTCGGGATCGACTGCTTCTACGTCGGCAGGCTCAGAGGCACCGAGGGCGCGATCTGGCAGCTCACCGCGATCGATGTCGCGTCCTCCTACGCCTGGGCGGAGCTCGTGATCTGCAAGCAAGGCAACCCCACCGCAGCGCAGACCAGCAAGCTCGCTCAGCGCGTCGCCACCGAGCTGAAGGCCGCAGGCTGGAAGCTCGAGAGGATGCTCAGCGACAACGGCAACGAGTTCAAGGGCGACTTCACCAAGACCATCGACGCGATGAAAGCGCGCCACACCCGCATCCACGCCGGCAGGCCACAAACTAACGGCAACGTCGAGGCCCTACACAAGACGATCCTCGATGAGTGCTGGAGGCCAGCGTTCGCCCGCTACCTCTATCCCCGCTACACCGGACTCAAACGCGAGCTCGACACCTACCTGCGCTTCTACAACACCGACCGCGCACACCACGGCAGACTCACACAAGGACGCATCCCCGCAGACATCGTCTACCGTGCCCGAAAGATGGAGGCAAGATGAGCCGCACCTGTCGGCACATCTCGGAGGCTGCCCACTTTAGGGCTCAACTCCTCGATCCGGTTGTTGCCGGTATCCGCAACCCACACGTCTCCAGAGGAGTCCACTGCCACGCCGTTGGGTTCCTTCAGCGCACCATCGCCGGAGCCCTTGAACGTGTTCAGTGGTTCCCCGCTCTGGCTGTACTCCAGCACCTCGTTATCGGCGGTCACGGGCTCATAGACGTCGCCGGATGAGTCCGTCGCGATCTGCACGATCGAGTAAAAGCCGTGAAAGTTACGGGCCGGAGTCACTGGGAATGACGAGAGCAGTTCGCCGGTAGCCGGATCGTACGTTTCGATCGTCCCGGACAGAGTGAGTACGTACAGATCTCCATTGGTTGGGTTCACGGCCGCTCCGGTATAAAGCGATTCAGGGCCAAAAGGTGAGGGCGAGAGCGGGTTGCCTTCTCCATCGAACTGCCTGATGAGTCCGGTGCCACCGGCGCCTTGGGCTTCGCCACCTTCGATTTTGAAAAACCCGGCCGTAAAGACATCGCCGCTCGACTGATCGACCGCGACGCCGGGACCTTCCGAGGCGAATGTGCCGTAGGAGACGAGCTTGGGAGGTTCGGCCTGGGCGACACCGACGCAGAGCGCGAGCAGGGCGCAGAAGGCTATTAGGGGGGTGGCCATCAGTCCACCTGCAGGCGCACCGCTCGCTCTGGTGTGCAGGAGCGCACAGAGCGTCGCGAAGCGTCCGGTCTTCGGTCTGACGGCGGACTTCGCGATGTGCTTTGTGGGTTGCACCTTGTCTCCCTTGGTTGATGTTGTGAAGTCGCTGCTGGCTGGCCAGGCCCCGCTCGCGCGCATGGGCGGCGACTGCCGGGCTCTCGACATGGATGAGCGCGGCGGTGGCATCACGCAGCCCGCCGCTCGTGGGGCACTGTGTGCGCGCGGATGCTCCTGGCGACCTGCTTACCCTTCGCGGTGAGCGTCCAGGCGTTAGGCTCACCCTTGATGCGGCCCGCACCGCTGTTGACGAGCAGCCCGAGGCTCTCCAGGCGCCGCAGCAGCTTTGAGACCTGCCCCGGGTCCCTGATCCCGGCGTGGTCGGAGATCCCACGGTTGCTCGCCCCGGGATGATCCGCGACCCCTTCCAGGACGCGGGCAGTGCGATAGGTCAGGCGCATCGCGACACCCCCGAGCGGATCGTCCGTGGCCATGGCAACCCGCTCGGGCTGGCGAGCATCAGGCGTATGGACGGCCGGGGCCGAGCGAGCCCGCTCGCGCCGCGCCACTCCGGCACCCAGGTAGGGGAGCACGATCATCCCCATCAGCTCGCCCAGCAGATCGGTCAGCGGCCCGCGCTCGCCGCGCAGCAGGCGCGCGTAGACGATCGTGAAGGCCGCACCGACCAAGCCCTCCGCGGTCAGCGACGTGCACTGTGCGCCACGGACACCCTCAAGGCAACCCTCGTCCACGGCGGCTGCCAGACGCGCGAGAATCCGCTCGCGACGCTCGAGCACCTCAGAGCCACCGCGCAACGCCTGCACGACACACACCCGCGCCAGCGCCGGCTCACGGTCGAGAAAGGAGAGGATCGCCCACAACCCGCCGCGGATCCGCTCACGCCAAACCATGTCCTCAAGGCCCGCGGCGGCAAGCTCCTCGCCGATCGCACCGACGACGTCCTCCAGCACCGCAACCATGCACTCCTCGCGGTTGGCAAACAACTCGTAGAACGTCCGCCGCGACACACGCGCACGGTCGGTGATGCTCGCGACCGTCGTGCGCGCATACCCAACCTCCTCGAGACTCGCGACGGCAGCGGCCAGCAGTCGCGAGCGCTGGACTTCCACGACCTGCGCGCGCGGCACGCCATCGCCGCCGAGGACCTCCGCCGCCGGCTCCACACACGCGGGCATCTAACACCCACCCCCCGCGCGGGGGGAACTTGAACGGCCCGAGCGCGCCGCGGCGCGGCGGCTAGCGGCCGGCCCTAGACCCGAAGAGAGAGAGAGAGAGAGAGAGATGCATCAGGCTGCTGATGCATCTAGCCTCAGGCCGCAACTCGGCGGCGCACATACCCGGCACGTATCTCTCAACAGAAACCACGCTAAGACATCTCCCTCATCCATTTCACGACCCAGTCCCTCTCGCTGGCCCAACATCCTGCCAGTGCACTCGAAGCCAACCACAGACGGGGTTGACCCAACCAGACCCTATGTTGCCCCGTGCCCACTCCGGTGGACACCGCGACACCTCCAGCTAACCAGATCGGCGGCTTGATGTCAACTCCCAAAGTGGCAAAGCATCTGGACGAGCCTCGCCCGAGCGCCCACCACCGCCGCACGTGGCGCCTGAATCGGTGATGGATAAACGCGATTGGCGAGATCGCCGAGGCGCGGGCAGCCGACCGACGACGGGCGCAGGACCGTTGTCATCTCAGCACAGCGAGTCTACTTCAACGCGAAAGATTTCTTCTAGTCACGAAGGTCGGGACTTCGGTGAAGTCCGACCGTGCGCAGCGCGCCCGCCCGCTCCAGCGCCGCGTGCGTGCGTCCCACGAGGTCGTCCTGCGCGCCGCGCGCGGCGCGCAGGATCGCCTGCGCGAAGCCGTGGCGGGTGAAGCTGCCGTGCGGCACCACACCCAGCCGGCGCAGCCCCAACAGATAGGCGCCGCCCTGCCCCTCGGGGTCGATTTCGTCGCGAAACCCGCGCAGCGCCGGGCGCAGCAGCGCGCCGCCGAGCTTCGCGCGGGAGGATGAGAGCGCGGCGTCGCGGATCGAGCGCAGCATCGTCTGCGAGACGCCCTCCATCACCTTCAGCGCCACGTTGCCGGTGAAGCCGTCGGTGACGATCACGTCGGCGGCCCCGCTCGTCAGGTCGCCGCCCTCCACGTTGCCCACGAACTCGAAGGGAAGCGCGTCGCCACCCGGCTCCTCGGCTACAGCGGCGAGCCGCTCGGCGAGCTGGGCGCGCGCGGCCACCACCAGCGGGCTGCCGCGCCCCTGCTCCTCCCCGTTTGAGAGCAGCCCCACGCGGGGGCGGTGCACGTCGAGCACCACCTGCGCGAGCGCCGCTCCCATGAACGCGAACTGCACGAGGTGCTCCTCGCGCGCCTGCGCGTTAGCGCCCACGTCCAGCAACGTCACCGGATGGCCCGGCACGGGCAACGGCAGCGCCAGCGCCGGGCGGTGGATACCGCGGGCGCGCTTGATGTTGAAGAGCCCCGCCGCCAGCGCCGCACCGGTGCCGCCGGCGCACACCAGCGCCTGCGCGCGACCCTCTGCCACCGCGCGCGCGGCCTGCACGATCGAGGCCTGGGGGTTGGTGCGTGCGGCGCGCGCGGGGTCGGGGCTCTTGGCGATCGACAGCGGCGCGTCGACGAGCTCGACACCCGGGGTCGCGGTGGCAATCTCCGCGGGCGAGGTGTCCAGCTCCGCCAGCGCGGCAGCGAGCTCCGCGCGCGGGCCGAACAGCAGCACGCGTGCCCCTTGTCGCGCGGCGAGCACCGCGCCCGCCGCCACCTCCGCCGGTCCGAGGTCGGCGCCGTTGGCGTCGACCGCGACCACCGGCTCAGTGATCGTGGTCGTGACCCTCGGCGTGTTCGACGGGGACGGCGACCTCGCGGCCGGCGTACGTGCCGCACACCCCACACACCCTGTGCGGGCGGCGCGGACTGTGGCAGCGCGGGCATACGCTCAGCGCGGGCGCGGTGATTTTGTGCTGCGCACGGCGCTTGGCGGTGCGGCTGTGCGACTGCTTCTGCTTGGGGACTGCCATCGGACCGGGAAGGCTAGCAGCCAGCGGGCCCGGCCGGCGGACGCGAGCCGGCAAAGCCCGGCACCCCGGCAAATCGCGGCGTCGGGCCATGCGGACTCGCCGGCGAGCCTACTCCAGCTCAAGCTCGCGCAGCTTCGCCCAGCGCGGGTCGGGCTCGCGCTCGTGGTGGTGCTCCGGGCCCGCCTCGTTGAGGTCGACGGCGCATACAGGGCAGAGGCCGGCGCAGTCGGCCCGGCACAGCACCTGGGTGGGGGCGTTCAGCGCCAACGCATCGCGCGCCCACGCCGCGAGGTCGAGCGTCTCCCCGCGGATGTATGGGCTCGACAGCTCCTCCCCCCTCCCGGACGGTCCACCTCGCGCGCATCCACCTCGACCTCCGTGGCGGCCCCCGCCAGGCAGCGCATGCACGGGCCCGCCAGCGCCGCCGTGAAGCGCAGCCGCAGCGCATATCCGTGGCCGACCATGCGCGAGACATCCAGGGTCACCGGCGGGCGGGATGGCTGGGCGACATAACGCTCGCCCCCCAGCACCAGCGGCTCGATCTCAACCGTCAGCTCCAGGCGCCGCCCCTCGCCGGCGCTGAGACGCAGGCTCTGCAGGTCGAGCTTGTCCGTCAACACCTTTTCCCTCCCCCTCCTGGGGATCCCGCACGGCCCGTCAAGGTCGGACGGAGGGGGTTCTGAGGCTTGTCAGTGAGGGCAGCCACGACCCCCAGGCTAGCTTCAATCCGCGGTGGTGGCCAGCTCCCGCTTGAGCACCTTGCCGGTGGCGTTGCGGGGCAGCGTTTCCAGGAACACCACGTCGCGCGGCACCTTGTAGCGGGCGAGGTTCTCCTTGACGTACTCCTTCACCGCCTCCTCGCTCAGGTCGGCCTGCTCGCGCACCACCACGAACGCCTTCAACCGCTGACCGAACTTCTCATCCTCCACCCCGATCACGGCCGCCTCCTCGATCAGGGGGTGCTTTGCCAGCAGGTCCTCCACCTCGCGCGGGAACACGTTCTCGCCGCCTGAGACGATCATCTCGTCGTCGCGGCCGTCCACGAACAGGCGCCCGTTCGGGTCGATGTGGCCCATGTCGCCGGTGCTCATCAGCCCGCGCACGATCTCCTTGCCCCCACCGCCGGTGTAGCCGTCGAACACCATCTCGTTCGCGGCGAAGATCCGTCCCCGCTGCCCCTGTGGCAGCTCGCGCCCCTCCGCGTCAAGGATCTTCACCACGGTGCCCAGCGGCGGGCGGCCGGCGGTACCCGGCGCCGCGCGCAGGTCCTCGGGGGTGGCGATCGTCGCCCACGCAACCTCGGTGGAGCCGTACAGGTTGTACAGCACGTCCCCGAACGTGTCCATCACCCGCGTGGCCAGCTCTCCGGGGAGCACCGAGCCCGACGCCGCGATGATTCGCAGCGAGGAGGTGTCGTAGCGTGCGAGCGTCTCCGGCGGCAGCTCCATGATCCGCTGCAGCATCACCGGCACCACCGCCAGCGCGCTCGCGCGGTGGCGCGCCACGTCCGCCAGCGTCTGCTCGGGATCGAAGCGACGCCGCAGCACCAGCGTCGAGGCCAGCGGCAGCGCGAGCGTGAAGTGCCCGTACCCCCACGAGTGGAACATCGGCGCCGCGATCACGGTCGTCTCGCGTGCCTTCAAGGGGATCTTCGAGAGCATCGCCGCCGCCGGCTCCAGCGAGTCGGGCTGCTTGCGTTTCGCGCCCTTCGGCGTGCCGGTCGTACCGGAGGTGAGGATCACCACGCGGCCCGTCTCCACGGGCGGCTGCAGCGGTGATTGGTCGCCGCGCGCGATCAGCTCCTCCACCCATGGGTCCCCGCGCCCGGCGCCGTCCCCCTGTGACTCGCGCCAGCTCACGAAGCGCGACATCCCCTCCGAGCCCTCGTGCACGAGGCCCTCGAACTCCTCGTCGTAGATCAGTGCCACCGGGGCCTCGCGGCGCAGCACGTCCGCGATCTGCGGGCCCGCGAACGCCGTGTTCAGGTACAGCACGCTCGCTCCCAGCTTCGCGCACGCCACGGTCGCCTCGATGTAGCCGCGGTGGTTGCGGCACATCAGCGCGACCCCGTCCTGTTCCCCCACGCCGGCCGCCCGCAGTGCCCGCGCCAGCGCGTTCGTGCGTGCGTCCACCTCGGTGAACGTGAGCGTGCCGCGCTCGTCCACGATCGCCAGGCGCTCCGGATAGCGGATCGCCGAGATCGCGTACGCCGCCGCCGAGCTCGAACCCCAGAGGCGCAGCGTCCTCAGCGCGCGTACGACTTTGTCCGGCCGTTCCGGGCACAGGATGCGCGTGCCCAGCAGCGTACGGGCAACCTCCAGGCGGTGCTCCAGGGACGAGCTCATATCGCAAACGCTACCCGACCGAGAACAATCGCAACGAGATCCACACCAGATTTCAATTGGTGGATACGACGCTCGGCGCCTTGCCGGCGACCACTCTGCGGGTGGCGGTCTTAGGAGACCTCGGCCGGTTCGTCCTTGCCCTGCAACCGCTCGCGACCGCGTCCCACGGCGCTGATGATCTTCGAGAGGTTGACCTCCAGCGTGCTGAGGATCTCGTCCGCGTAATCCTCGGCGCCGAGGCGGATCTCGCGCTCGCGGGCGCGAGCGTCCTCGACGATGTCCTCCGCCGCGCGCTCGGCCTGCTTGGTGACCTCCTCCTCGCCGACCAGCCGCTCTTGGCGCTCGCGCGCTTCTTTGACGATTTTCTCCGCCTCGCGCTTGGCCTCCGCCAGCATCTCCTGGCGCTCCTTGACGATCCATCGCGCCTGCTTGATCTCCTCGGGGATCGTCGCGCGCATCTGGTCGAGGATGTCGTAGATCTCCTCCTTGTCGACCCGCACCTGGTCGGTCAGGGGCACCGGCTTGGCGTTGTGAACCAAGTCGTCCAGCTTGTCTATCAGTACAAGTACGTCCATAACGGGGTTACCTCCGTGGGGCGTCCGGCCCCACGGTCTGTATATCAAGGTTCGACATCACGCCTCACCTCCTGTTCGTCAGCGGCGCAACTCTTCCTGCAACCGTGCCGCCACCTCCGCGGGCACCAGATCGTCGATCCGGCCCCCGAAGGTGGCCAGCTCCTTGACGCCGCTCGATGACAGGAAACTGTATTGCGAGCTCGACATCAGGTACACCGACTCGATCTCCGGATCCTGGCGGCGGTTGAGCTGGTGCAGCTCCAGCTCGTACTCGAAGTCGGAGATCGCCCGCAGCCCCTTGACGATCGCCTTCGCCCCCACGCTGCGCGCGAACTCGACCACGAGGTTGCTGAACGGCTCGACTCGTACCCCCGGCAGCTCGGCCGTCGCACGTTCGATGAAGCCCACCCGCTCCTCGATGTCGAACAGCGTGGCGTTCTTGCGCACCGAGCGTCTCACCACGGCCACGACCACCTGCTCGTACAGCCCCGCCGCACGCCGGATCACATCGAGGTGGCCGTTGGTCACCGGGTCGTAGGAGCCCGGACATACGGCTATTGACTTATCGAGGCTCATCGTCGGCGTTGAATCGTGATCACGGTATCTCCGTAACGCCGCTGTGCCTCCACCTCCATCAGCGGAGATCGCAGCGGCAGCTCGGTGCGCCGATCGCTCTCCGTCACCACACGTGCCCGCGGCGCGAGCAGGGGCGGCAGCGCCTCCCCCAACTCACGCCCCAGCACACCCGCATGTCGGTAGGGCGGATCGACGAAGACAAGATCGTATGTCTCCGCGCGCTCGCGTGCGTTGCGCAGTGCCGCCAGCGCGTCGGCGCGACGCACCTCCGCCTCCTCAGCGCCGAGCTCCAGCTCCGCGAGATTCGCCTTCAGCGCCTCCAGTGCGCGGGGGTCGCGCTCGACCAGCACCGCCCTTTCCGCACCCCGCGAGAGCGCCTCGATCGCCAGCGCGCCAGTGCCCGCGAACAGGTCCAGGACGACCACGCCGTGCAGCCCCACCGCCCCCTCCGGCCGCTCCGGCCCGGCCGACATCGGCCCGCCCAGCATCGAGAAGAGCGCCTCCCTGACGCGATCGGAGGTTGGCCGCGTCGTCCGGCCCCGCGGTGCGCGCAGCCGCCTCCCGCCGTACTTGCCCGCGATCACCCGCACGAGGATCCGGCAGCGCGACCGGAGCGAGGCACGACCGGGGGGCGAGAAGGTTGGACCGCGGGGTGGCAGGGGTGTGCATATAAAAAATTCGGGAGGTGTGCGCAATTGCTATCGGACTTTGAAAAGAACATATACATCTACGCCCGCAGCGGCTCGCGCGCCTCATCGCCCAGCGCGCGCTCGAGCGCCTCGCCCAGCGGCGCGTGCTCCGGCGCCGCCAGCGCGGGGTCGGCGGCGAGCAGCCGCTCGGCCCACACACGCGCGCGTTCCAGCAGCGCCGCGTCCTGCGGCAGGACCGCCACCCGGGGCTCGGCGAGGCCGTGCTGGCGGGTGCCCGCGAGCTCGCCCTCGCCGCGCAGCCGCAGGTCGATCTCCGCGAGCTCGAAGCCGTCGCCGTGCTCGGTGAGCGCGCGCAGCCGGCGGGCGTTGCGGGGTCCGAGCAACAGGCACACCGAGGGGTGCTCGCCGCGGCCGATCCGCCCGCGCAGCTGGTGCAGCTGGGAGATCCCGTAGCGCTCGGCGTTCTCGACCAGCATCACGGTCGCGTTCGGCACGTCGATCCCCACCTCGATCACGGTCGTCGCCACCAGCACGTCCACCGCGCCCGCCGCAAACCGCGCCATCGCCTCGCGCTTCTCCCGCGGGCGCAGCTGGCCATGCAGCAGCTCCAGTCGGAACTCACGCAGCTCGCCGGTGCGCAGGCGCTCATACTCCGCGGTCGCGGCGCGCACCGATCGTCGATCGGACTCGATCGACCGATCGGTCGGCTGGCCGAAACGGGGATGCTCGCCGAAGGCGAGCGTCCCCCGGCTTCGGTCCGACGATTCCTCCACCAGCGGACACACCACATACGCCTGGCGCCCAGCGCGCAGCTCCTCGCGGATCCGCTCGTACGCGCGCGCCCGCTCGGCGGCGCTCGCCGCCACGTGCGTGGCGATCGGCTGCCGGCCCCGCGGCAGCTGGCGCAGGCGCGTCACGTCGAGGTCGCCGTACTCGGTCAGCGCCAGCGTGCGTGGGATCGGCGTGGCGGTCATGTGCAGCACGTGGGGGGCGAGATCCCCCTGCCCCTTGCGATCCAGCGCCGCGCGCTGGCGCACGCCAAAGCGGTGCTGCTCGTCCACGACCACAACCGCGAGGCGATCGAAGACGACATCGTCCTCGATCAACGCGTGCGTACCGACCATCAGCTTCAGCTCGCCAGTGGCAAGCTTGCCGAGCAGATCGCCACGGCGGCGGGCCGGCGTCGAGCCGGTCAGCAGGGCGGACGGCAGCAGCGCCTCGGGCACGAGCGCCTGCAACGTGGCGAAGTGTTGTTCGGCGAGCGTCTCCGTAGGCGCCATCAGCGCTCCCTGCATGCCACGCTCGACCGCGCGCAGCAGCGCATACAGCGCCACCACCGTCTTGCCCGAGCCGACCTCCCCCATCAGGAGGCGCTGCATTGGACGCGTGCAGGCCAGATCGGCGTCGATCTCGGCCATCGCCGCCGCCTGGTCTGCCGTGGGCGCGAACGGCAACAGCTCCGTCAGCCACCGCGTGCTCAGCGCACCGGCGCCAGCCAGCGCCACCGCGCTGCCCGAGCCACGCAGCGCGCGGCGACGCAGCAGCGCCAGCTGCGCCAGCAGCAGCTCCTCGAACGCCAGCCGAGCGCGGGCGGCCTCCGCCTCCTCGCCGCCGCGCGGGAAGTGCATCGCGGCCAGCGCCGCCGCGCGGTCGGGCAGACGCTCGGTCGCGCGCAGCCGTGCCGGCAGCGGCTCGACGACGTCGGTAAATGCGCCGCGATGCTCGCGCACGAACGCGGCGATCTGCGTCGAGCTGACGCCCACCGCGGCTGGGTAGTGCGCGATCGCCCCCGCGGCCTGCGCGCCCGCCAGCTCGCCCCCGAGCGCGTGGTGGACGACCGCGAAGCTCCCTCCGGAGCGCGCTTTGCCGTGCAGCAGCAGGCGCGTGCCCGGGCGGTAGCGATCGACCAGCCACGGCTGGTTGAAGAACGCGGCGCCCATCCTCCCGGTCTCGTCGAACACGGTCGCCTCGACCAGCGGGCGCATCCCGCGGCGGCGTACCGGCCGCGCGGCGATCGACTCGACCTCGACCGCCACCGTCGCCTGCTCGCCGGGGCGCAGCTGAGCGATCGCACGCGCCTCGCGGCGATCGCGCGGCAGGTGCTCCAACAGCTCCCCAACCGTCTGGATGCCCAGCATCCGCAGGCCGTCCGCCAGCTTGCCGGCGGGAGTATCCAGGCTCTGCCGTAGACGTCCCGGCCGCGGCCACCGCACCGGCGACTCCCGTAGCTGCTCGCGCGTCAACGCGCTCGTGGAGGCGAACGCTCGCGGTCCCACCGCATCTCCCTGAAGGGATGTCTCCCGCGGCGGGGCGGACTCGGGCTTCGCGGTCACGGCGGGCATGTGCCCGCAATGATGACCCGTGAGCCAGTCGCTACTCCGCCGCGAGCAGCCACCAGTAGGCGCTCTGCCCACCGTGGCGCTGCTCGAGCTCGGCGGCGCCGAGGTCGCCGTCCAGCAGCGCGACGACCTCGGAAGGGTCGAGCGGCGCCTGTTCGCCGGCGAGCACGCTGAGCAACTCGGCGCCGTCGGCGAGCGCCACGAGCACGTGGCGCAGCGTCGCTGCCGGCTCGCCCCAGGCGACGACCTCCTCGCCGAGGAAGCCCACAGCCTCACCGGGGGCAAAGCGGCCCGCCGGGTCGGCGCGAGCCGCCGGCGCGACCGCACCGGTGCGCACTCGCGCGAGCGCCTCGTGCAGCGCTTGCGCGTTCTGCTCGAGCGGACGGTCCGCGAGCAGCTCGACCGCCGCCGCCAGGGCCGCCTGCTGGCTGAGCGCGGGGATCACGAGCACCTGCTTGTCGGAGAGCTCCGCGGCGCGCTCGGCGGCCATCACCACGTTCGGCGAGCAGGGCAGCACGAGCACCTCCTCGGAGGGCACCTCGTGGATCGCGGCGAGCAGCTCGTAGGTCGAGGGGTTCAGCGTCGGGCCGCCGTCGAGCGTGTGCACGCCCAGCTCGGTGAACAGCCGCTTCAGACCCTCGCCGCTGACGACGGCAAGCGCGCCGCAGCGCACCCGCGAGGCCGGAGGCACATCCGCATCGAGCGGGGCTCTGTCGAAGAGCCGCCCGTCGCGCTCGGCCATCTGGACGCGCATGTCGGCGACGTCCAGATGCGACACCTCGCCCGCCCCGTCGAACACCGCGGTGGCACGCTCGGGGTCGTCGGTGTGGATGTGCACCTTCAGCGTGGCGGCGTCGCCGACCACGAGCAGGGAGTCGCCGAGCGCCTCCAGCGGCGCGAGGAAGCGATCGGGCTCCAGGGCGCTGCCGGTGACGGCGAAGTTGGTGCAGTAACGGTAGGTGGATGAGTGGTGCTCGGGGTGGTGGATGCGCGCGGGGGCGTGGTGGTCCAACGGCGGCGGATCGTCACCGCGCAGGGCCGCCACGACACCCGCGAAGATCACCACCAGCCCATAGCCGCCGGCGTCGACCACGCCAGCGTCGCGCAGCGCGGCGAGCAGTTCGGGGCCGCGCTTGACCGATTCCTGCCCGGCGGCAACGGCCCGCTCCAGCGTGGCGGCGATCGCGCGATCCTGCAGCTCGGGGGCGGCGTCGGGGTGCAGGCGGGTGCGCTCGGGATCGCGCTCGTTCTCGGCGGCGATCCGCTCGGCCATCTCGCGCGCGACGGTCAGGATCGTCCCCTCCGCCGGGCTGCGCACCGAGGCGTAGGCACGCTCGGCGGCGTTTTCGAGCGCCGCGGCGATCAGCGCGGCGTCGATCAGCTCGCCGGGGCGCGAGACGAGCTCCTCGGCGGCGCCGCGGATCAGCTGCGAGAGGATCACGCCGGAGTTGCCGCGGGCACCCAGCAGCGCGGCGCGCGCGACCGACTGCACGATCTCCTCGCGGCCGATCTCGTCGATCGTGCGCGTCTCGTCCGCCCCCTGCAGGCGGTCGAGCTCGGCCAGCACGGCGCGCAGCGTGAGCGCCATGTTGTCGCCGGTGTCGCCGTCGGCGACGGGGAACACGTTGAGGTCGTTGACCTCCTGGCGGCGGGACTCCAGATGCGCCAACGCACCGGCGACGGCGGCCCGAAAGCGAAGCAGGTTGGTGTCGGTCACTGCGATCTGCATCGTCCTGTCCGCCCTGGCGTGCCGCGGACCTGCAAGGAGCTACGCGGAACGCCCGCCAAGGTTACGCAACCCACCGGCGCCCGGCCCCCACGCCCACCAGCCCCGGCATCGTCGCCCACCGCCGGGGCGGCGCGTGGGAAGTACCGCCGGAACGGTGTGTGCAAAGAACCGCCGAGACGGTGCGTGGGAAGGGCAACAGGGCAGCGCGGGCGCTCAGAGCGCCTTGACGACCTTGCCGGCTTTCAAGCAGCGGGTGCAGACATATACCCGCTGCGGCGCCTTGCCGACCAGGATCCGCACCTTCTGCAGGTTCGGCTCGAAGCGCCGCCGGGTGGCGACCATCGAGTGGCTGCGACTGTTGCCGTACGCCGGGCCCTTGCCGCAGCTGTGACATACCTTGGCCATTGCGGGAGAGAGTTTAGCCGCTTGGCGGCTCAACCCGCAGTTCGGCGCGTAGCGCGGCCATCCGCAGCACCGCCTCGGCGGCGTGGCGGCCCTGGTCGCGCTTATCGCCGCCCGCCCGCGCCAGCGCCTGCTCCATCGTCGCGCAGGTGAGCACGCCGAAGGCGCACGGCACGCCGGTGTCGAGCTGCACCCGCATGGTCCCGCGCGCAGCCTCCGCGCAGACGAAGTCGTAGTGGTCGGTCTCGCCGCGGATCACCGCGCCGAGGCAGGCGACGCCGTGGAAGCGGCTCGAGTCGGCGGCATAGCGCGCGGCCAGCGGCAGCTCGAAGGCGCCGGGTACGTCGAAGACCTCGACGTCGGTGCAGCCGGCGGCAGAGAACGCCGCCTGAGCTCCCTGCACGAGTCGCTCGGCCAGCTCCTCGTAGAAACGGCCCACCACGATCGCGAAGCGCTGCCCGCTCATACTGGAGGGCACGGGCAGGTCCCCCAAGTCCCTCAACGCCTGCCTGGCTTGGCGCTCGATCCCGGAGCCGGCCGGGCCCTGCTCCGCCGCGCTCACGCGGCCCCACCGGGCCGCCCGCGGCGCTCCTGGCGCTCCTGCTCGCGGTCGTGAGCGCGCTCGGAGTGCAACAGCTCCTCGTCGAGATTGAGGCCCTGGTGGTGGAGGATGTGGCCCATGCGCCGGGCCTTGGTGCGCAGGTAGTCGGTGTTGTGCTCGTTGGGAGCCTGCTCGATCGGGATCTGCGCCGAGACCGACAGCCCGTAGCCCTCGAGGCCGCGGATCTTCTTCGGGTTGTTGGTGAGGATGCGGATCGAGGAGAGGCCCAGGTCGGCGAGGATCTGTGCGCCGATCCCGTAGTCGCGCAGGTCGGCCGGCAGGCCCAAGCGCTCGTTGGCTTCGACCGTGTCGAGGCCGTCCTCCTGCAGGCGGTAGGCGCGCAACTTGTTCAGCAGACCGATCCCGCGGCCCTCCTGGGAGAGGTAGAGCAGCACCCCCTCCCCCTCGCGCTCGATCATCGCCAGCGCCGCTTCCAGCTGCTCGCCGCAGTCACAACGCAGCGAGTGGAAGACGTCGCCGGTGAGGCACTCCGAGTGCACGCGCACGAGCACGTCAGCGTGGCCGGCGACCTCGCCCTTGACGAGCGCCACGTGGTGCTTCTCATCGATCAGCGAGCGGTAGCCGACGGCCTCGAAGTCCCCGAACGCGGTCGGCAGGCGCGTGGCGACGACGCGTTCGACGAGCCGGTCGTTGCGCCGCCGGTAGGCGATCAGGTCGGCGATCGTCACCATCTTCAGTCCGTGGCGCTCGCAGTAGTCGGCGAGGTCGGGCACGCGCGCCATCGAGCCGTCCTCGTTCATGATCTCGCAGATCACCCCGGCCGGGATCAGCCCCGCCAGGCGTGCCAGGTCAACGCTCGCCTCGGTGTGCCCGGTGCGCTCCAGCACGCCGCCGGCCTTCGCCTTCAGCGGGTTGACGTGCCCCGGCTGTACGAGATCCTCGGGCCGCGAGCCCGGGTCGACGGCGACCTGCATCGTGTGGGCTCGATCATGCGCGGAGACGCCCGTGGTGACGCCGTTGCGCGCCTCGATCGTGACCGTGAAGGGGGTCTGCAGGGCCGACTCGTTCTTGGCCGTCATCAGCTCCAGCCCGAGCTCCTCGCAGCGCTCAGGGCTGAGCGCCAGGCAGATCCAGCCGCGCGCCTCCTTGGCCATGAAGTTGATCGCCTCGGGCGTGACGAACTGCGCGGCCATCACGAGGTCACCCTCGTTCTCGCGGTTTTCGTCGTCGCAGACGACGACCATCCGCCCGGCGCGGATTTCTTCGATCGCCTCCTCGATCGTGGCAAACAACGTGGTCGTCTTCGATGCGCTCATGCTCCGGCCTCCAGCAGTCGCTGTACGTGCTTGGCGAGGATGTCGGCCTCAAGGTTAACCGCCCGCCCAACTGCGGCTCGGCCGAGTGTGGTGCGCTGCAGCGTCTCGGGGATCAGGGAGACCTCGAAGCCGCCCTCGCGCAGCGCGCTGACGGTGAGGCTGACGCCATCGATCGCGATCGAGCCCTTGCGCACCACGTAGGGGAGCAGCGCGGGGTCGGCATCGATCGCGACGACCCGGGAGAAGCCCTCCTCGCGCACCTGCGCGATGGTTCCCACGCCGTCCACGTGCCCTTGCACGATGTGTCCCCCGAGGCGCCCGTCGGCGCGCAATGCGAGCTCCAGGTTGACCGCGTCGCCGGGGGAGAGCGCGCCGAGCGTGGTGCGCGCAAGCGTCTCGTGGATCGCCTGCGCCTCGAACCGCCCGGAGCTCACGCTGGTCGCGGTGAGGCAGACCCCGTTGACCGCGATCGAATCCCCCACCGCGACTTCGCCCGCCAGCGAGGTGCCGATCCGCAGCGTCGCGCCCCCACCGTCTTGCCCGATCGCAGCGACACTGCCAAGATCGGCGATCAGGCCGGTGAACATGTCCTCAACGCAGCCGATGGGCAGGCAGGGCAAGCAGGGCTAGGACGCAGGGAGCGAAGTGTGCTGTGCACACGAGCGACCGAGGACAACGCCATGCGCCGCCATGCGTGCCCATCGGTCACCACTCGCGCATGCGCGCGGACACGAGCAGGTCCTCGCCGACACGCTCGCAGTCGAACGTGAGCGCGCGGACCGCGTCGGCGATGCGCTCGACCCCTTCGCCCTCGAGCGGGTCGCGTGCGGTGCGCCCGCCGAACAAGAGCGGCGCGAGGAACAGGCGGATCTCGTCGATCTCCCCGGCGTCGAGGAAGGCGCCCGCGAGGTGGGGGCCGCCCTCCAGCAGCAGCGAGGCGACGCCGAGCTGGCCGAGCTGATCGAGCGCGGAGCGCACGCGTGCCGGCTCGTTCTCGCCCGTCGCGACCAGCACCTGGGCACCGGCCGCCTCGAGGGCGTCGGTGTCCGCGCGGGCGGCGGCTCTGGAGACGACCACGGTCAGCGGGATCTCGGCGGCGGCGGCGAGCAGGCGCGAGTCGGAGGGCACGCGCGCAAGGGAGTCGAAGACCACGCGGCGGGGCTGCTCGGAGGGGCAGGTGGGAGTGCCATCGGGGCGCGCGGTGAGCTGGGGGTCGTCGGCGAGCGCGGTGCCGATGCCGACGACGACCGCGTCGACCGAGGCGCGCCAGCGGTGGGCGAGCTCGCGCGAGGCCTCGCCGCTGATCCACTGCGAGTCGCCCGCGCGGGTGGCGACCTTGCCGTCGAGCGTCATCGCAGACTTGAACAGCACCCACGGGCGCCCGACGCGCGCGTGCTTGCGAAAGGCCTGGTTGAGCAAGCGGGCGCGCGTGGCGAGCTCGCCACCGGCGAGCACGACGTCGACGCCCTCGTCGCGCAGGATGCCGAGGCCGCGGCCGGCGGCCTTCTCGGTGGGATCGTCGGAGCCGACGACGACGCGCCCGATCCCGGCCTGCACGATCGCCTCGGTGCAGGGCGGCGTCTTGCCCTCGTGGCAGCAGGGCTCGAGCGACACGTACAGCGTGGCCCCGGCGAGGTCGGCCATGCCGCAGGCCTCGATCGCGTTGACCTCCGCGTGGGCGGCGCCGAAGCGTTCGTGCCACCCCTCCCCCAGGACCTCGCCGTCGCGCGCGATCACCGCGCCGACGACTGGGTTGGGCTTGACCGCCCCGATGCCGCGGCCGGCGAGCTCGATCGCGCGCGAGAGGTGCAGTTGGTCGGTGTCGGTGACAACGGTCATCCCAACTGTCCAGGATAACCGGCGTGCGCGGGACGAAGTGTCGAATGTGAAAGTTGACTCATCCGCGCGCGCAGCGCCCGTCGCGCAGCCGGTAGACCACGACTTCGGGGCCAGGCCGGTGGTAGGAGAGCGGGTAGTAGTCGAAGGACCAGTCGAAGTTGAACGCCACCGGACGCGCCCCGGCGCGGTAGGGAGATGCGTGGTAGACGACTTCTCCCGCACGCGCGAGCGCGCGGTAGTAGGCAACCGCGAGCGGCGCGCGGGCGGGGTCGGCGAACGCGCGGCCGGACTCCGCGGAGCCGCTCAACACCCAGCAGTACCCTTCGCGCTCGTAGAACGGGATCAGCGAAGGAGCCAGCGTGAGCTCGTAGTTTTCGAGGCTGACGACGTGGCCTTCGCCGGGCACCAGCGCTCCCGACGGCGAGATCGCCGAGTGCAGCGAGTGGTACTTCAGCCAGCGATCGCCGTCGGCGACGGAGAGCGTGGGGTGGCCGACGTCCTGCACCCACTCGTCGGGCACGATCGGCTCGACCACCACCTTCGCGCCGACGGGCACGTGCGCGACCATCCATGCGCGCGCGAGGGAGCGGGTGTCGGCGCGCGAAAGCACGAGCCCCGAGTGGATGCTGTACACGAGCCCCTGTGCGCATAGCGCGAGCACGGCGAGCATGGTGAACGCGACCGGCACGATCCTCGCGCGCGGCGAGGCGGCCTTGGTTTGGATGAGCTCCGCCGGCCGAGCCGGCTCCGCGGGGGGGGCTCGCTTTTCGATGACAGCCTGGACGGCACGCGCCAGCGCGCGGGCGCATTGCAGCGCGGCGAAGGCGGCCAGCAGCGAGAGGATCGGGAAGATCGGCAGCAGCCAGCGCCCGAAGTAGCGCCCCTCGGAGCCCATGAACAGCAGGTAGAGCAGCGGCGCCGGCACGAGCACCCAACCGAGCCGGTGCTCGCGCCACCAGACCATCACCGCGCCGGCGAGCGCCGCCACCGCCGGCACCCAGCCGAGACCCCAGGTGAGCGTCCACAGGTAGTAGACGAGCCCGCTTTCATGCGGCGCGCCGAGCTTGCCCTGCGCTTCGCCGGAGAGCGAGGACTGGTGGGCGAGACCCTGCTCGAAGGCGTGAAAGTCGAGCACCGAGTAGGGGTCGGCGACCAGGAAGGCCACCAGCGCGGCGGCGCCGGCGAGCGCGAGCCCGACCACGACGCGCCGTCCGGCCGCTGGCGCATCGAGATACCGCGCGGCGGCGGCGGCGAGCAGCGGCAGCAGCACGACCCCGGCGGTGTACTTGGTCGCGCAGCCGAGGCCGAGGCCGACTCCCGCCAGCAGGTAGTCGCGCGCGCGGCCTTTGCGCAGCACGCCCGCCGTGCCCAGCAGCGAGAGCGTCAGCGGCGCGAGCGTGGGGACGTCGTTGAGCGCGAGGTGGGAGTAGAAGACGGCCAGGAACGCGACCGCCTCGAGCGCCGCGGCGAGCAGCGCGACGCCGCGGTCGAAGAGGCGCGCGCCGGCGATGTACAGCAGCCACACGGCGAACGTGCCGAGCAGCGCGGCGCACACGCGCGCGAGCGTGAAGACCGCCGTGGGGTTGACCGCGAACGTGTGCGAGACCCCCGCGCGGCCACCGAACCAGGCGGCGAACACGAGCCGCAGCAGGTCGGTGTAGGCGGGGGGGTTGGCGAAGTAGTGGGGGTTCCAGCCGAGTGTGAGCATCCCGATCGCGCGCGGCACGAAGTGGGCATCCTCGTCGGAGTTGTAGGCGTAGGGAAGGCCCTGGCGGATGCCCCACAGGCGCAGGCCGAGCGCCAGCAGCAGCACGAGCGCGACTCCCAGCCATACGAGCCCCCCCGCGCGCCAGCGCGCCCTCCCCCCTCTCCCGGTCCGCCCACCGGCTCGGTCGTGGCGCCCGTGCCCCCGAGCCCTCCCGCCGGCGGACATGGCCCCGATGCCTTGGGCTCAGCAGTTGCCATAGACCGCGTAGTAGCGGCTCGTGTAGATCCGCCGGAAGCCGGGCAGGGCGATCTGGTCGAGCGGGTTGTCGCCGACGTCGACGATCGCCTCCTGGAAGACGGCGGCGCCGAGCGGGTACACCGCGACGCTGGCGTGGGCGATCCGGTCCGTGAGCGTAGGGTCGCCCGCTTCGGAGTCGGCGCGCGCCTCGCTGCGTGCCACGATCTCGTGCTGGTTGGCGGCGCCGAGGATCCAGCGGGCATCGGGGATCAGCTTGTTGTCGGGCAGCGACAGCAGCGGGCAGCGGGCCAGTTCGGCGCGCACCGCCGGGCTGTGCAGGGCGGTGGCGAGCCCTTCGTGGAAGTCGTCGTGGTAGGCGAGCGTGGTGCGTGCGTTGGAGAGGCTCGTGACCGACACAGCCGCCACGGCGCCGTACACGAGCAGGGCGGCGCCGGCCGCGATCCACGCGCGGCGCAGCGCCGAGCCGGGGCGCAGCAGCGACCAGCCGCCGATCGCCAGCGCGCAGAAGGGCAGCAGCAGCGCCGCGGCGCCCATCATGTAGCGGTCGATCACCGACGCGCCGGCGGCGCCCTCGGCGACATACACGAGCAGCAGCAGCGCCAGCACCGCGAGCGGCACGCGCGCGCGGCGCGGAGTCAGCCAGAGCCCGAGCACCGCCCCGACGAGGCCGCCGAGCACGATCGGCAGCTTGTCGATCCGCACCAGGTAACGCCACGTGGCGGCGAGCACGGAGGTGAAGCCCTTGGTGCGTTCCAGTTCGGCGGCGAGCACCGCCGTGGAGTGCAGAGAGTAGAGCGGGTCGCCGGTGACGAGCGTGTCGATCGCGACCCACAGCAGCGGCGCGGCGGCGACCAGCGCGGCGTAACCCAGCCGCCGGCGGTTGCTCACGGTGCGCGGCCAAACGCACCACAGCCAGTACACCCCCGCCAGCACCCACGCGTCGGGGCGCAGCAGGCCGGCGAGCGCGAGCAGCACGAACACGGGCGTGCCACGGCGCGAGCGTTCGACCTCCAGCGCCGTGGCCCACACGATCAGCGCGAGGTAGGTGAGGTCGAGGTAGCCCTGCGCGGCGAGGTTGGCGTCGTACAGGCGCGTCAGCATCAGGAGCACCGCGAGCGTCGCCACGAGCGGCCCGAAGCAGAGGCGCGTGAGCCGGAAGAGACCGACCGTGAGCGCCACGAACGAGGCGATCGAGCCGAGCACCATCAACCGCGCGCCGGCCTGCCCGAACAGCGAGCAGAGCATCCCGAAGGCGAGCGCCAGCGGGTGCTCGGTGGGCGCGCGGTAGACGTTGAAGTCGGGCAGCTGCAGGTGCAGCAGGTCGCGCCCCCACAGCAGCGCGTAGAAGGAGTCGTACGTCGGGTAGGTGGGAAAGGCGAAGTACCCGACGAGCGCCCCCACGCACAGCGCCGCGAAGCCGAGCCGCGCCCAGGTGGCGCCCGGCACCGCGCGCAGGCGCGCAAGCCATGTGTGGTCGCGCCGAGGCCGGGCGAGCGTTGCGCTCTGCATTGGGTAGAGCTTATGCGGCCGGTAGGCTGTGAGGCGATGGCAACACCACCCCTGCAATGAAGCCGATCATCCAGATCCCCTGCTTTAGCTGGGGGAGGGCAGGCCCGGGAGGGCGGGCCTTCAAAGCCCCTCCCAGGAGACCCAGCCTCACGATGTACCGAATGCCTTCCGACGCATGAAGCTGATCATCCAGATCCCCTGTTGGGATGAGGCCGCGACGCTGCCCGTGACGCTCGCCGAGCTGCCACGCGAGCTGGAGGGATTCGACACGGTCGAGTGGCTGGTGATCGACGACGGCTCCAGCGATGCGACGATCGAGGTGGCGCGCCGCCACGGCGTGGACCACCTCGTGGCGCTCACCAACCACAAGGGCCTCGCCAGCGCCTTCCAGGCCGGCCTCGACACCTGCCTGAAGCTGGGCGCCGACGTGATCGTCAACACCGACGCCGACAACCAGTACTACGGCCCCGACATCGCACGGTTGGTGGCGCCGATCCTCGAGGGCCGCGCCGACATGGTCGTCGGCGACCGCGAGGTTGACTCGATCGAGCACTTCTCGCCGCTGAAGAAGGCGCTGCAACGGCTGGGCTCGTGGGTTGTGCGCCAGGCCTCCTCTACCTCGGTGCCCGACACCACCTCGGGCTTCCGCGCCTACAACCGCGAGGCCGCGCTGCAGGTGCAGGTGGTCTCGAAATTCACCTACACCCTGGAGACGATCATCCAGGCGGGCAAGCTGCTGGTGGCGGTGGAGCACGTCCCCGTGCGCACCAACCCCGCCACGCGCGAGTCGCGCCTATTTCCCTCGATGGGGGCGTACGTGCGCCGTAACGCGGTGTCGATCTTCCGCATCTACGCCCAATACGAGCCGCTGCGGATCTTCTGGAGTCTCGCCGCGGTGATCGGCGTGGCGGCGCTCGGCGTGTGGATCCGCTTCGTGGTCGCCTACGCCGAAGGCAACGGCAAGGGCCATGTGCAGTCGCTGATCCTCGGCGCGGTGCTGTTCATCGCCGCGATCGTGCTGTGGGCGCTCGGCGTGATCGGCGATCTGCTGGCCGCCCAGCGTGTGCTCTCACAGCGCACGTTCGAGCGGGTAAGGCGGATCGAGCTGCAGCTGGATGTGCCGCCGTCGCACTACGAGCCCGGCGACACCCCTCCACCCCCGGATGCCCACCCCCTGCCCGATGGCAACAAGCGCGCGCAGCCCCAGGAGCACGAGGTGATCGGGGCTTGAGCACCGACGTCACGCTCTCCCGCGACGGCGTCGTCACGGGCAACACCTACGACAAGTACGGCTCGACCAACCCGCTCGCGCGGCGGCTGATGGCCGGCTTCGAGCGCGACCTCGACGGGCTGCTCGCGCTCGCCGATCCCGGCTCGCTGCTGGACGTGGGCTGCGGCGAGGGGGTGCTCGTGCACCGCTGGGCGCAGCGCCTGGAGGGCCGGCGGATCGTCGGCATCGACCTCGAGGAGGAGTCGATTCAGGCCGGGTGGGCACAGCGGCAGGCGCCCAACCTCGAGTACCGCGTGATGCCCGCCGAGAGCCTGCCGTTCGCCGACGGCGAGTTCGACCTGACGAGCGCGATCGAGGTGCTCGAGCACGTGCCCGACCCCGCCCACACGCTCGCGGAGATGGCGCGCTGCGCACAGCGCCACCTGCTCGTGTCGGTCCCGCGCGAGCCACTGTGGCGCGGACTCAACATGGCCCGCGGCGCCTACCTGCGCGAGCTCGGCAACACCCCGGGGCACCTCAACCACTGGTCGCGGCGCTCGTTCGTGCGCCTGCTGGCGCGCCACGGGACGGTCGCCGAGGTGCGCTCGCCCTTCCCGTGGACGATGCTGCTTGTCTGCCTCTAGCCCCAGCGTTTCAGCGTCCAAGCCCGAGGAACCGTCTGGCACTGGGCCGGCGCGCTCATACGGCAGCGGCGCGCGGCTCCTGTCGATCGGGATCGCCGCGACGGGCCTGCTGACGTTCGCCTACTTCTCGATCGCCTCGCACGTGCTGAGCGAAGAGGCGGCCCAGCGCCTGGACGTGCTGTGGTCGGTGATGTTCGTCGTGATCTCGGTGATCTACCGCCCCGTCGAACAGTTGCTCTCGCGCACGATCGCCGAGCGCCGCGCCCACGGCCACGCCCAGCACCCGCTGCGCGTCCCGCTCGCGCTGCAGGGCGGCTTCGCCCTGCTCTTCCTCGTCGTCGCCCTGGCGCTGCACGAACAGCTGATCCACGAAGTCTTCGACGGCTACACCGCGCTCTACTGGGTGCTCGTCGTCGGCACGCTCGCCTACGCCGGCAGCTACTTCGCGCGCGGCTGGCTGGCCGGCCACCAGTTCTTCGGCCTGTTCGGCGCGCTGGTGCTGATGGAGTCCACCTCGCGGATCTGCTTCGCCCTGGCGGTCGCGCTCGGCCTCGCCAGCGGCCAAACGGCGGTCGCCCTCGGGATCGCGGCCGCGCCGCTGCTCTCGCTGGTGGTGGTGCCCGCCGCGTTCGCGCGGGCCGCGCGGGAGCGCGGGGACGCCGTGGTCCAAGCCGCTCCTTCGGCCCCAGACCAACCCGACGCCCCCCCACTCACCGTCGACGAGGCCGACGCGGCACTCGCCGGCCCGGGCACCGAGGGTGTCCAGGAGGTGGCTGGCCGATCTTCGATCGGTCACGAAGAGCTCTCACTTTCGCGCGGTGGGCGCTTCGCGCTGTGGGTCTCGGGGATCATGCTCTCCGAGCAGACGCTCCTGAACGCCTCGGTGCTGACAGTCGATGCGCTCTCCCCCGACAAGGCGCTGGCGGGAATCGTCTTCAACGTGATGCTGATCGCCCGCGCTCCCCTGCAGCTCTTCCAGGCGATCCAAACCTCGCTGCTGCCCCACCTCACCGGCCTGGAGGCCCGCGAGGGCCACACCGCCTTCGCCCACGCGATCCGCCTCACCCTGCGAGCGATCGCCGCCTTCGCCGCCGCCGTGGCGTTCGGGCTGCTGGTGATCGGCCCGTTCGTGATGGGCCACGTCCTGTTCGGCCAGACCTACACCTACAACCGCTTCGGCCTCGCCCTCGTCGGCCTCGGCATGGGCATGCACCTCGCGTCGGGCACCCTCAACCAGGCCGCCCTGGCCCGCAACCGCGCCCGCGCCGCCGCGCTCTGCTGGCTCGCGGCGGCCGTGGCGTTCCTGGGATGGATGTTCATCCCGGCGGTGGGCGAACAGGTGCTCCGCGCGGAGATTGGGTACCTGGGGGCGACAACGCTGCTGGCGGTGCTGCTGGGGGTGTTGTATCGGCGGGGGGCCGTCCACTAAAGGTCGTGTATGTCCACACGCGAGGAACGAGTGGTTGAGCAGATACACGCTTCAGAGTTGGTGCTCACACCCCAGGATTGACCAGCTGGACACGCTCCCCAGTCGGCAGCGTCGCCTCGAGCACGATGCCCATCGCGGCCATCAGCCGGAACGCGTTGTCGGTCGTCGGGTTAGCAGTCTCCGAGGTCAGCAATCGTCGCACGCTTGAGGCCTCCAAGCCCGCGCGACTCGCCAGAGCGCGCTTGGTCATACCCTGCGTCTCCCGGGTCGCCTCAAGCATCGCCAGCAACGCATTGCGCGACCGCAGAGCCTGCACCCGTCGGGCATGCTCGGCGCGCTCGGTATCAGACAACAGCGCACCGACGGCTGCGTCATGGGCGGTCCTCTTGGGCATGACTGGAGCGTAGCAGGGCCGTGGCATATATGCAACAGTTCTTGATCGCCATCAGCCGCTCGCCGCCGACCCGACGCATACTCTGGCACGCGTGGCTATCTGGAAGGTCGAGTGGCTCGTAAAGACCGACGGCGGCGTGCGCAGCGTGCCCGCGTTCGACTTTCTACTCGGCCAACCTTCGGCTGTCCGATTGCAACTCCTGGCGATTGTCGATGCCGTACGCACCACTGGGCCCGATCAGTGGAAGGACCGAACCTCGCACGACTCGATGCATGGCTCCTGTGCGGATCTGCACGAGGCCCGAGACAAGCACGGTCAGATGCTCTACCGTCTCTACCTGCTCTGGCAGCGCAACGATAATCGCGTGGTGATCATCGACGGTGGCGCGAAGCCCAACTCCAAGGCGCTGCCCGACTCCTTCTACGACGACCTGGCAGCGCTTGCGAGAACAGCCCAAGGCAATCCCGCCCCATTCGCCGTCGCCGACGACTTCGCTCGTAATGTCCTCGCTACCGACAACGAAGGCTAGGCCGAACGCAAAGAAGCTCCGCAGATCCGCAATCCCAGGCGCGGATCGGCGAAATCCAGGGTCGCGGCGAGTGCCCAGCCGGGCCGCGTACCGTCCCAAACGGTGCGCATCCACAAACTGAAGGAGGCATGCCATCACCGTGGCAGCGCAACAGCATGTGACGCTGAGCGGATCCCCTTGACGTATGTATCCGGGACGAGCCTCAGTTCGCCGTCGGGCTGTTTGTCGGCGACGACGCAGCGCAAGCGTCCCGGCACCCGACGTCTCACCGCAGAGGAATGGCAGGACTTCCTCGCCGAGCACGGACCGCACATGCAGCCACCTGACGGCGAGGGGTAAACCATGCCCCATCCGACCGATCGTCCGAGATCGGCCAGCGCCTTCCGGCGCGTTTTGATTCTCCAACGCCCGATTGGCCTCGCGCATCGGTGCACTCAAGGATCTCCCAAGGACCGCCGATCAATACACGACGCAGACATACGTACCACTCCCCGCAACTCGCAATGCTCAAGCGTGTTCGTACGGTGCGAACTAGATCGGCCCGGGCAAACAAATGGGGCCCCAAAATGAGTATTCGGCCCGGTGGGCGGGGTGCCACACCGTTTGCAGCTGTTCGAGCCGGCCGTCAGGGAGTTGGTTGCGAACCTGCAGAGCGATGAGTTCGGGCCCGTCGACTGTCTGAGTTTCCCGCTCGTCGAACCAGGCGATCGCGGTTTGCCCGGAGGGATCCTCGTCGAGCGCTGGTGGCGAGTTCCGGAGATTGATACCGCTAAGTGCTCTGACCGGCCCAGCTTCCGTGCTGCCTGGGGGGATCGTTGTGATTTGAACCGTGTGCGCTTCGCCGACTGCGGTATTCCACACGAGTGTCACTGCCCCGCTTGCGTCCATGGCACCGGTCAGCGCTGTGTGCCGGCCAAACGGCGGAGCGATAGTGAGCGGTACCGTGAATGATGGATCACTGTGTGCTTCGGTGGTGTGGACTGGCGGCGCGCCGGTTAGAGTGAACGCAAGCGCGAGTACTGAGGTGGCTGCCATCGATCTAACCCATCGCGTATGGTCCCGGCACCCATTCGCCTGACGATTTCCGAGCCGGTTGGTGCGCATAGGATGTTAGACGCGACGGTGACACGTTCGGGGCTGGCGCGCGACCTGAACTGAAGGTAGAAGCTGAATCCGAGTGGCAACGGGCGAACAAGGACATCCGTCTGTCGCTGGATGCCCCCCTCAATGAAGGCCGTCGAGTTGATCAGCTTTCGGTGTCGATGGCGTTCTTCAGCGAGGTCAGGGTGTGGGCAGGCAGGGAAAAGGTTGGATCGTAGCCGACGTCGAGAGACATCTGGAGTTCGTCCATTTCTCCCGAAACCAGGCTGCCGACCAGGTGTGTGAGGAAATCACCTTCCGATCCTTCGCGGACAAAGTGCAGGGGACTGAAAGCTGGCTTGATGCGATGGCCATCGACGGTGGCGGGCTTGTTTGGCTTCAGCAGTTCGGGTGTGAACCGCGCGAACAGATCGATCGCGGCATCGAGTTCCCTCGCTGAATGCGCGATGGTCGCCTGGGTTTTTGATCGTGCGGCGTTCGCGGGACGGGACGCTCCGCCAAAGAATGCTGATGCCATCATTATCGAGGCCGCGAATATCGGCAGGATCTTAGAAGCCACAGTCTTGTGGTGTAGACCCGAAGAACATCAGCAAGTCCTCGCATCCACCTGGCCGGCAGGTGGCGACCCATCGGCGGCCCCCACCGTCCTAGAACAGAGCAGCACCAGCGAACCGCTGGCAAGCTCGCACCTCAGCGACTTGCATGTCCAGGCCGACGCCTCGGGTGATGAGATGGCGACATGGCTGAGTGGATTGCACTCCTCCGACAGGCCTCACGCGGTTGCCCTACGGGCCGCATGGCGGCAACCGGGCGCGTCGTTCTTGCAAGCCGAGTCGGTGACGATGCCGGGCGTCGAAGCACGCGAACCTGCAGTGGCGCTGAATCCTGAGCGTGGAGCGCTGATCACGTGGAGCGAAATCACAAGTGACGGATCCGGTCCGGTGTTCAATTACGCGACCGCACCTGTGGGCGCGGCCTTCACAGTCGGCTCTCCGAGCGTGGCCGCCCCTGATGAGGAACGAACGGGACTCCAAGACGCCTGGCTTCCCGACGGCAGTGCCCTGATGTCATGGCATACGGAAGGTAATCTCTTCGCCGCCCATTGGACACCCGCGGGTGGCAGCCTGCCAGCACCCGGCGTAGTCATCCACGTGGGGCACGAATCCACAGAAACGCTTCTGACGGCGGGTGGAAGTGGCGCACCCGTACTTGCATGGATCGGCGACTCGCCGCTGGACTCCTCCTCTGAAGCGGTGCGATACACATTCGCCACAGGGCTTGTTGGGCCTGCGCCTACTGAAAGCGAACCGATGCTCGCCCTCACCGGCAGTAGGGATCTCGTGCGCACACATGGCATAGCCATCAAGGTCCGATGCGCCGAAAGGTGCGCGCTGACCGCAAGCGCTCGCATATTCGCCCTGAAGACCGATAACGCCGAAGAAGCGGGGGGGAACGCCTATCACAAGATCAGCGCCTTCCTTACGCTTCATCGCACACTCCGGGCGAAAAAGACCGAGGTGTCGAAGATCCGATCCACCCAACAACTGCTGCAAACATACTGCCGTTCCGTACATCGCCATGATGACGATGCGGTCGAAATCCGCGTGTCGGTGCGCGGCCTCGCCACCGACGCAGAGCACGCCGTCGTTCTGGGCGAGACTCCCAATGGCCAATCATGCCCACGATGAGCCTCAACCACGCGTCCCTGTGGAGGTACCTGCCGCGCTTTCTTGCGATCATTCTGTCCGTGCTCGCGGTCACGGCGCCCGTGGCCTGTGCGGCGCCCAGCTTGGTCACCAACGCCCACCCACTCGGCGGGCGCGAAGACGAGCTGGCACTCGAGGGATCCGCAGCGCTCGTGGGTGTCGTGGCACGCTCGGGCCCCGATGTTGTCCTCTCCTTCGCTCCCGGCCGGCCTCCGAGCACGATCGCCGGCTTGTCACCCAAATCCGAATTCGACTCGATCTCATTCGGCGCCTCGCCGAGTCGGATCGCGCTGCTCGCGCTCGGCTACACACCGGGCTACAAGGGTTCTCCCGGGATCTCCTATGAACAATTGGTCTCAGGTACGCTCGGCGCTCCGCTCAGCGCCCTCACAGCCGGCTGCCAGCTCGCGCCAACCCTCGACGAAACCGTCGGAAATGACGGCGGCAGCTTCAAAGACCATTCAGCAGTCGCGATCGACGGAGAAGTGGTCGCCTACGACAGCTTCGGCTGCCTGGTGATCCACGACTTCGCCCCGGGATTGCAGCGGATCGTGCCACTCGCGGCGACGCTTGAGCCTGTGAATGAACGGAGCCTCAGAGGACTGCCGCAGGGGGCGTTGCTGCGGGTCGCGGGCAGGCTGGTCGCCTATCGGGCTAACCCGCCCGGCGGCGAAGGACCCGCATCCGTGGTGGTCTACGACATCGACACCGGGAGCGAGGTGTACAGCGTGCCGCTGCCGGCCGAAAATACCCGCGAACCCGGTCGCATCGCAGCCCCCACCTTCGACCTGCAGTCCGATGGCACGCTCGTGATCGCCGACCCCGAGACATGCAGCGCCACGGTGAGCACGATCGCCGCGCCCTTGCCACGCCCGCTCGGCATTCCAGCGTGCTACGTGCGTCGCGTTCGTGACGGGCGAGTGCTGGTCGTGGCGCCCGGCGCTGGAGATGAACGTGTGCTCGAGTGGTCACCGATCGAAGCGCCGCTCGCCCACCCGATCGCCGATCTCGGCAGCGACGGCTCCTTGGAAACGGTGCCACCCGACATGAACGAAACGACCGTTCTGTACGAGCTCAGCGGCTGCTACCCCAGGGTGTACAGCGCGCCACTCGCCGAACCGGGCTCTCCACCGGCGCTGCCGAAGAGCTGCCCAGTGAGCGTATCGCCGCTCCATGCCACGCTCACGGCAAAGTCGCTGAGCGTGAGCCTTCGCTGCCCCCTCGGCTGTCGTGGGAGTTTCACCGCATGGCTGCTCACCGCCAAGGAGGTGCGCGCGGGGGAGGTCGGCCAACAGATTGGCAGTGAACCGTACACCGGCGAACCAGCCGGCAACAGCTACTCCCTCGCTCCTGGTCAGTCCCAGACTTTCAAGCTGCTGTCCACGGGTGAATATGAAGAACATCCCACGGTTCGCGGCCTCGCGCGTGAGCTGCGGCGCCATCCACACATGCGGCTGGAGCTCGTCTTCGGAACGAGCACCCCGGACTCCGAAGGCCTCTTCGAACGGGAAGCCGAGGAACTCAAAATCCCAACGGCGACATTCTCTCATGTCAGCCTCCCGATCGTCGCGACCGGGCGGTGACAGACCTTATGGCGCACCGTAAAAACGATCGAGGCCGCCCGCTCAGGGGCATGCCCTAGCGAAACTCGGCGGTGAGCCAGTGCGCCCAGTTGCCCGGCTGCTCGTTTTCGCACGCCCACCGATCAAGCGCAGCGGCGAGCCTCGGAGCGAGCGATTCCTGGGGCCACCAGGTCTTGCGGATGAGCAGCACTGGGCGGTCGGTGACGGCCGCGAAGTCGCTTGCGTTCTCGGTTACGATCACGCGCTGCTCGGCAGCGGCCAGCGACACCAGCGTGTCGTCAGGGAGGTTGTGCGCGCCGAGCTGGGCAGGGGTGGTGGCGTCATGACCGCCAGCCGCCAGCAGCCCGGCCGTGCCGGGCGGCAGCATGGAATCGATCAGGAATCTCAAGCGAGCAGACGGTCGCGCTCGACGGCGAGTGTCTCGGCCAGCGCCAGCGCGCGTTCGTTGGCTTCGATGCGCGCCTCGATCTCCTCGCGGTGGGCGGCGGCATACGCCAATGCAATCTCCACCTGCCTTGGATGAATCCCGAACTGATCGGCGAGCGTGGCAACCCGCACGGCCTCCGCACCGCTGGTGTGAGGTAGCGCAGCGACGATCTCCCACACGTCGGGCCCGCCCGCCAACGTCGCGCGCCGACCCGCCGGGCCTGACTTGAACACCACCCCGGGGTGCGCCGCACAGGCGAGTCCCTCGCGCACGAAACGCTCGATCAAATCGGTGACGGTCGTCGCCTCGGCACCGGCCCGTGCGGCCAGTTGGCGGCGAAGCTCATCGTCGAGGCGAATGCTTGTAGTCGACCGGGGCATGGTTCGCTGACCTTCTGCGCAATACAACGCAGTCTATCACATTGCGCTGCTCATGGTATCTGGGGCGACGGCACTGCTGGCGGTGCTGTATCGGCGGGGAAGGCAGTAGGACAGTACGCGGCCGGGGCGTGCGTTTCGATCCCGACGCCTTCGCCGAGGGTCTCTCACGCACCCTTGAACTGTACGCACACTGGGAGTACAATCGCGTTATGACGACCATCGAGAGCAAGACGCACCGCTGGAACATGCGTGTGGCGGAGGATGTCGACGCGATCGTGCGAATGGCGGCAGAGCAGACAAACCAGCCGTTGACCGATTTCGTCGTCCGGGCAGCGCGGGTGCTCGCCGAGGACACTCTCGCCGATCGGCGGGTGTTTCGTCTCGACGACGCCGCCTGGGATGAGTTCGTCGAGATCTTGGATCGGCCCGCCCGCACTGTGCCCGAGCTCGCCCGACTGCTGTCTTCCGCCAGCGTCTTCGACGATTAGCTCTCGTGGCGGCCTTTCAACGGCCCGTCGCTCTGGAGGCCCAACACCGCACCGAGCGCTTCCGCTGCGGGATGCTGTCACTCGATGAGTGGTTGAGCAAGCACGCGCTTCAAAGTCATCGCAGCGGTGGCTCTCGCGTGTTCGTCACCACCGCTTCCGATCCGGATGTCGTCGGCTATTACGCTCTCGCTGCAGGCGTGGTAATGCCCTCCAGCGCCTCGGAGCGACTCGCCCGCGGTCTCGCGGCCAACCAACCTGTCCCGGTGGTCCTGCTGGGTCGCCTCGCGGTCGACGCTCGTCATCAAGGTCAGCATCTTGGCCGCTCGCTGCTGCTCGACGCGATGGCACGGGTCGTGCAGGCCGGCGAGCCGATCGGAATCCGTGCGCTGCTCGTGCATGCCGTAGACGAGCGCGCGCGGGGGTGGTACAAGCCATTCGGCTTCGAACGCTCGCCAACCCATCCGCTGCACCTGATCCTCCTGATCAAGGACCTCCGCGCGACGCTCAATGACCTTTGATCGTGGTCTGCAGATCCGCAATATCAGACCCGCAAATCGGCGAAATCTGGCTGGGCAACCGCGCTGCTTGCGGTGCTGCTCGCGTTGCTCTACCAACGCGAGACATCCGGGTCGATCCGCTGACAATCCGCAACTTATGCCGCCGGTGCGTGTGTTTTGGTTTGCAAATGCGACCGCGAGCAATCTTTTTGACCCTTATCGTTCTGCTGGGTGCCATCACACGGCTACCGCCTGCGACTGCGGTTGCTGGTAGTTTCTCGAAGCCGGTGCGTCTGCCCACGAAGGACGAAGAATGGCAATTCGCCACCAACGATCGAGGCGAAGCGGTCGGCGTACATGGCTCCGCTGAGGGGGTCCCCGTAGGTGGTCCAGGTGGTCTGGTCCCTTATTAATGGACCGGGTTCGTGCGAGTCAGGCGGCTATGGGGTTGTTTGTTTGTAGCGTCTCATATTCAGCTGGTGTGAGCATTCCGAGTGCGGAGTGGCGGCGCTTGCGGTTGTGGAAGATCTCGAGGTACTCGAAGATCGCGTTGGCGAGCTCGAGGCGGGTGCGCCAGCGTTTGCGGTTCAGTAGCTCAGTCTGCATGCGGGCCCAGAAGGACTCCATCATGCCGTTGTCGTACGCGTCGCCGACACTGCCCATCGAGAGTGCCAACCCGGCGGCCTTGATCCGCTCGCTGAAGGTCCACGAGGTGAATTGGCTGCCGTGGTCGCAGTGTATGATCGTGCCGCTGGTGGGCTTGCGGTTCTTGACGGCCATCCCGAGCGCGCTGGTCACCAGCGAGGTCGCTTGGCGGCTGTCGATCGACCAGCCAACTACGCGTCGGGAATGGGCATCAAGGACGGCGCAGCAGTAGAGCTTGCCCTCCCTGGTGGGGTGCTCGGTGATGTCGGTGAGCCATAGCTGGTCAGCCGCGTCCCTGGCGAACTGCCGGGCGACCAGGTCGCTGGCGGCCGCCCCGTCGCTCTGCGGCCCGCGTCGTTTACGTTTGGGCGCCGGCAGCCCCTGGATGCCGAGCCGACGCATGGCTGCTCTCACGGCCTTCTGGTTGACCGTCATGCCATAGCCGAGCCGAAGCTCCGCGGTGATCCGGCGCTTGCCGTAGGTGCCGTTCGATGCCCGGTGGATATCGAGTACGAGATCCGCGAGCTGTCCTTGGCGTAGCTGGCGGATCGACGGTGGACGAGTACGCCAGTAGAAGTAGCCCGACGGGGCTACGTCCAGCATCCTGCAGCACGCCTTCGCTGAGTGTCCCTGCCCGGCCAGGGCCTCTATGACCGGGTAGATCCTTTTGGGCGGATCGCCCGTCGTCCTTCCTGCTCCTCAAACAACGCCGAGGCTTTACGCGTCAGCTCCAGCTCGGCTTCAAGCTCTTTGATCCGAGCGCGGGCTTCAGAGAGCTCAGCACGCTCGCCGCTGCGGACGCCCGGCCGCTCGCCGAGATTGACTTCCTCCTCGGCGATCCAGCGGTAGATCGTCGCTTCAGCGACTCCGAGATCCTCGGCGACCTCTCGCGGTCTGCGCTCACCAGACCGGCACAGATCGATCACACGACGACGAAACTCCGGCGAATAAGACTTCGGCATGCACCTCTCCTTCGGGGAATCACGCCGCCCAGCCTCTCATATACGCGGTCCATTACTCGGGGACCAGACCACTACAAACAAACAACCCCATAGCCGCCTGACTCGCACGAACCCGGTCCATTAATAAGGGACCAGACCAGGTGGACCAATGAACGGGGTCCGGTCACCTGTGCCCGTAAGCGCAACCGTAGATCACCACGCCTTTGTCGTGATACATATCAACAACTTCAACGCTTGAGTAGAGCACCACTTGCGCGTCGGCAAGCAGCACATGCGACTTCGCCGGCGGACATCTCGCCGCAGTCCCATGACGGACGCGCGCAGCGCTGGGCGAAGCCGCTGCCACGAGCAGCATTAGCATTGGAATCGTGGAAATCGCTATTCGTCGCATAGTCCTTAAGACTACCGACACCCTCTAAAGTTGCGAAGGCCGCAGATGACCTTAACGAATTTCTCTCCCCGTACGAGCATAACTGTCCTTGCTGCAGATTGATGCTTTCGGTAAATGCGCCCTGACTCAACAGTGCTCAAGCGCCCGGGCGTAGAAGTCCAAATAGCTACCCCAATGACTGTTCCAGTAGGTTTGTTCGTGTCCACCAGGCCACACGTGAAATTCGACGGCGAGTCCATTTGATTTAAGGGTTTGGGCGAATGTCGTATCAGCAGACCTGAACGGGTCCTCGTTGCCTACGTCCATCCATAGCCGTACCCCACGATATGGGCTGGGACTTTCCGTCGCCGCCTGGATGACATCATGGCGTGCAAAGTCTTCGGCGTTGTCGAACGCCCCAGCGGCCGATTCCCCACCGTTCAGCCATAAGGCCGGCGAGTCACCACCGACGGCACAGAAGCGCCCAGGATTCAGCCGGGCCAGATCATAGGCACCGAAGCCACCCATCGACAGTCCGCCGATGGCGACACGGCGAGGGTCGGCGCCCAGTAGGCGGACCGCTCGCGGAATCACCTCATCCATCACATAGCCGCCCCACGCTCCATCGGCGCGGTTGTGCCAGTAAGAGTCTTCGGTCCCATCGGGAAAGACGACATCCGGCGCTCGCGATCCCAGTTGCGCTAGAGCTGCGAAGAACTGGCCGCTCAGGTTGGAGTCCTCATTCTCCCCCTTGCCGTGCAGGAACACGAGTAGTGGCCGGGCTGCGCCAGAGCTGCCCGGTGGGATCACCGCCACCTCCGTCAATGTCTGACGCACCAGTGGGCTGTCCATCGTGAAGTGGATCACCCGCGCACCATGTGTGTCGACTCCGCGCAGCGCCGACGCGAGCACAACCGCGATAGCACCAACGACCATCGTCAGCACGACCAGCGCCATGGCTCGTCGCCTGCGGTAGCGCTTACTTACCCCTCTCATCCTCACAGAGTCTATCGATCGAATGGATAGATGCCGATGATAACATCGGGGACTGCCACCCTGCTCGTACTATGGGCCTTCTTCCCTAAGCGCCTTGGGTGCCAACCCGGCGACAGCCCACCCCAAAGTACCAGCGATACTGAATTCTTCGCGTGTCCGAGGGCTTTCCTGCTTATCGCGGGCCCCGGCGCTGGTTATCGCAATATAACTCTCGCCGCTGGTCGAGCCTTCAGCTGTAGAATCAGGTACAAGCTTTTCTAGTTCCGGCCTATCATATAATCCTGTTTTGTCATTCGTCACAAAGAAAAAACCAAAGTTGATACTAGTTCCGTGAGCATTACTGGCAGTTCCATAAATCGCACTCACAAAATCTGCGGGTGTAGGCCCAGGACGAAAGACAATATGGAAGCCCGTGTGCCTCAGAATCCTAGGAACCTTTTCAGGATCAACGATTTTTCCACTATCACCCATCGCAACACCAACCGTCGCATCCGGCACACCACTCGCAATGTTCGAGCTTGACTGTGCTGGACTGCTACCACTGCCCCCACACCCCATGACCAAGACGCACAGTGACCCAAGCAACACACGGCCCCCCCGTCGAATGTGATATTCCCAATATCTCATAGTCGTTACGGTACGTATGCGGAAAGGTGCATCGGTCGAAGTATATACCAGTTCCAGTGTCGACCACGCGCATCTTCGGTGGGCGATATATGAGGGTTGAGTTCGTGAAGATAGTGCCCGATTTCTTCGTACTCTCTCGTCATCGACCATAGGCGACTACGCGTGTGAGACGTGTATATCTCTGTGCTCGGGTTGCGACCGTTACCTGCGACGATCATTCCTACGTGGTTGATCTGATCTTTTGCAGGATACCAGTGGAAGAATATCAGATCGCCCGCGCGCGGTGTTTCTCCCGATTTGAGAGGACGCGCGAGCCCATTGTTACGAAGCTCATGGTAGAGGGCTTCTACGGCCGACCATGACTTAGTATGGTCCGGGATAAACACCCCAAAGTATTGTTCAGAAACCTTTGTCCACCATGCATTTTCTACTTCTTCGCCGAGACGCAGCATCTGCATCCCACCAGCAAACAGCAGTTGGCTGACATAGTCAGTGCAATCATCTTCATATTCATAAAATTCTGGATTTGCATTTTTATAGTAACGCTTTGCGTAATAGTACGCCAATTCTGTATTTCGAGCATTCCAGCTCCCGCACACTCGTTTGCTTTTCGAACACGCTTGGTGAATAGCAGAGATGTGGGGTCCTAGCTTACCCCTGGCTACATCCTCAATCTTTTCTTCTCCAGAAGGAAGCGATAGGGAGACCGGTTCGCTCCCCCCTTCCGTGGGGATCATTTCGATATGAGGAGCGAGCCAGTTCAAGGCAATTCCAGGGTAAGCTTCAACCACCTCATAGCCATCCCTAAGGACGTCAACTTCATGAGGACCTGGCGCTGGTGAGTTCGAATCCTCTTCTTCGGTGGGGGTCATATCTGTCAGGCCGGTTCCGTCCGTTTTGATCTTGTAGAGATTCCTGACGTCAGGTTTGAAACGTGCAACCAGTTCTTCAAAGCCGGTAGGATATTTGCTTTGCGGTGTAATACCCACGAACTCGATTTCGTTGCTGTTCGATGTAAACTGCGGTGTATCCGCAGCGGTTATGTCACCAAGGTCCAGACGTTCGGCTTCGGTGCCATCGGGGTTGGCAACGTAAAGACCCCAGGGTTCACCGCTGGATTCCCTGCCAATATATGCTAGTTGACTGCCATCGGGGGAATAAGTTGGAGACTCCGCATATCTGGTGCCTATTTCTAGCCGAGTGGGGTCGGTCGCATTGGAACTATCGGCATCTACCTGGTAGAGCTGAGTAATCTTTGAGCCTTCGCTTTCGATGACATGGGTGTAAGTTATGATGGTTCCGTCTGGTGACCATGTCGGCTGGCTTCCGTTCCCCGGAATGAACCTGGCCTCGCTGCCTTCGTAGTTCATGAGCACGATTTTTGCCTCGCTGTTGAGGTCTTCGGGCCCCCCGCTCGGAGCACTCGGGCACAGGTCTTCTTCAACGCATCCGTGGGAAGAGCTCCCTGGAGGCAAGGCTTCGATGGCGATCATCTCTCCATCCGGGGAGATACTAGGATGGTGGAGGTCACAGGCGCTTGCGCCGGCTTCCAGATCGAGCGTTTCACAGTTGGTAAGCTCGTGCGATTCGCCACCTTCCGTATTGGCGGTAAAGATCGCATCAGACGTGGTGTAGAGGATCTTTTCGCTGCTCGACGGTGTCGATTCACCGATCGTTGGGCTCAGTTGCGAGGCTCTGGATACCCGGCCGGACTCATTCTGGGCTGTCACGACCACTCGCAGTTGGTACCCGCCATCATCGGAGTCGATGTCGTAGGTCTGCTGGGCGGCTTCAGCGATGTTTTCGCAGCTGCCCCCTTCCATTTTACAGCGCTGCCACTGGTAGGTAAGACCCTCTCGAGATGACGTAGCGTCGATATTCTGCCAACTGCCGCCATCCGTCGTGATCTGAGCACCGGGGGCGGCGGTACCTAGCAGAGTGATACCTGGCGACGTCAGGTTGACCGGCGCCGGGACGGCTGCGACAACAGCGGTTGCGGCTGATGTCTTGGTGCTCGTACCGGCCGCGTTGGTCGCGGTGACCTGAACCTTCAAGGTATTGCCCGTGTCGCCTTCTTCCACCTGGTAACTAGCGCCCGTAGCACCTGGCATTTCGTAGCATTCGCTGCCTTCGGTCGAACAGCTCAGCCACTGGTAAGCATATGCTAGTGGTGGGCTGGCCGACCATTCCCCATGGTTCGCTATTAAGGTCTGCAACGCCTTGGCTTCGCCTGAGATCGTTGGCAGAGAGGTGTTTTCCGGAGAGCTCGCCGCGACCATTGCTTCCGTTGGCGCCGAGGTCACGCTAGAGCTGGCACCCTGGTTGGCAGCGGTCACGCGGACGCGCAGTGTGTCTCCGTCATCGCTTGAAGTCGTGGTATAGGTCGAGGCAGTGGCAGAACCGATGTCGGTGCATCCTTCGCCGCTGGTATTGCAGGTCTGCCACTGGTAGCCGTAGCCAAGCGTCCCCCCACCACCGTGCCATGTGCCCGGGTGGGCAGTCAGCTGCGATCCCGCGGTCGTTTCGCCGGTGATCGTGGGCGCGGTGTCGTTGGTGGGCGGCACTTCGACCACGTGCGTGTAGACGTCCACGGTATCCGTTTCCTCAGCGACCGCTTCGTCGACCCGCCAGGCGGTTCCCGTCAGGACGATCTCGATTTCGTGACCCAGGTCTTCGCTGGTCAGCGTGTAGCTGGGACTGCTTCCGCTCGAAAGCACGGTGTTCGGCGCTTCGGGTTCGTTGACCCTGAGGAATTCGTAGCTCGTCGTGATCGGCAGTTCGGGATAGCTCGAGAACGTGCCGCCTGCGGTGATCGTCTGGCCGACCGCGGCAGCCCCGGTGTAGGTTTCGCTTGGGTTCGACATACCGCTATAGGACATGCCTGTCACTTTTACGTCATCGGTGCTGAGTCCCGTTTCGCTGGTGGCGCTCCCGGCGACGTTGGTCGCGGTTTCCACGAGGTTCAGCTTGTAGCCCACGTCGGCAGCGCGCGGGGTATACGTGAGACTGGTCGCGCCCGGAATTGCGGTGCAGGTGGGATCGCACCGCTGCCATTCGTACGTGACGGTCGGGTCGCCCGTCCAGATCCCCGGTGTGGGATGAATCGGCTGGTACACCGGAAACTCCGGTTCGCCCCAGCTTTCCAGGAAAAACGGAAATTTTGGCGCTTCGACGTTCGTCGGTGCGTCCGGATCCGCCACGACGCCAGTGGGTTCGCTTGTGCTGGAAACACTGCCTGCGGCATTGGTGGCCGACGCGACGACGCGCAACTTGTGACCCATGTCGCTCCTGACTGCTGTGTAGGTCGCATCGGTGGCTTCTTTGATTTCGACGCATTCGCCGCCTCCCGAGTTGCAGCGCTCCCATTGGTAGGTGTAGTGGATGACCGGGCTGCCGCTCCAGCTGCCCGGGCTGGCGGTAAGGACAAGGCCGTCTTGCGCGGTGCCGGAAATCGTCGGTGCGGAGGCGTTCGATGGCAGCGTAGCTGCGTCGAGGACAGCGGTGGCGGGCGACGCAGCGCTTGTTTCGGCGCTTTCGTCGGCGCTCCTGGTGCTCACCAGCACCCGTACCGTCGATCCTGCATCCGCCGCCGGGGGACTGTAGGCGCTTTCGTAGCCGTAGGACAATGCTTCGGGGATGTCAACGCAGTCTTCCCCGCTTGCATTACAGAGCTGCCACTGGTCGGTGTAGGACGGACCGGAGAGTGACGTGAGGATGCCAGTGTTGCCGAACCAAGAGCCGGCGGTCGATTGCAACTGGTTGCCGACCACCGCTTCGCCGGTGACTTCGGGGAGCACTGTGTTGACCGGGGGGAGAGCGACGACAGCGCTCGTTCTTTCTTCCGCTCGAGCAGTCGTTGAGCCATGGGCATTGGTCGCGGTCACTTCGACGGTGAGCTGCAGCCCATCGAGTTCGGCGGTGGGTTCAAAGGTTTCTGCTGTGGCACCCATGACTTCGGCGCATTCGGTGTGGTCGACCCTGCATGACAGCCACTGATAGCTGTAGCTCGTCGGTTCGCCGTGCCATTCCCCGTGGTTGACGGTCAGTGTTTCCCCGTCCTTGGCGATGCCGCTGATCGTCGGTGCAACGACGCTCCCGGGAGCGCTGTCTTCGGGGTACACGTATTGGGCGCGAGCGTATTCGGTGGCGGAGCCCACCGAGTTCGTGGCTTTGACTTTGACTCGGATGCTTTTGCCGCCGGTGGTGAGGGTGTATGTCGAGCCGGTTGCCCCGGAGATCGCTTCGCAGCCGACCCCGCAGCTTTCCCACTGATATGTGTATGAGATCGGCTGATTCCCAAGCCATTTGCCGGGATGCACGGTGACCGTGTCGCCGACCCCAAAGCCGATGTCACTGGCCGTCATGTACGGTGAGGTCAAGTTGAACGGAGCGTGATTCTGGACGGTCCACCACGTGGGGGATGATACCTTCGTGTCCGTGCCATAGGAGTTGCTATAGACGACTGTTACCCTGATCTCATGCCCGATGTCGCTGCTGCTCGACACATAGCTGGAGCTGGTTGCGCCGCTGATTTCCACGCAGCCCCCGCCGCTGCTGTTGCAGCGTTCCCATTTGTAGGATTCGCCGATCGGGCCGGCCCCACGCGCCGCGACGTTGCCCGCAGTGAGCGTTTCTCCGACATAGAACGATTCGTAGTCCACGACCGGGGCCTGTCCGACCGGCGGCCCAAAGGCGACGATCGCCGTCGCTTCCGAGGCGACAGTCGTGCTGCCGTACGGATTCGTCGCCGTGACCGCCAGTCTCAGCGTGGAGCCCACGTCCGCTTCGCCAAGGGCGTAGGTGGTTCCGGTCGCGCCGGAGATGTCGGTGCAGCTTGCGCCCGCTTCGTTGCAGCGCTCCCACTGGTCTGAAAAGCTGGTCGGTTCGCGGCTCAGCCAGGAGCCTTCTGTGTTCTGCGACAGTTCCTGGCCGTCGTAGGCGGAGCCCGCGATGCTCGGCGCGACGACGGAGACCGGTGGCTCTTCGGGTAGCGGTGCAGCCGGTTCTTCCACAACGCCGTAGAGCCATGCGTTTGCGCTGACTTCGCCAACCGTGTTTTTGGCGGTTACCACCGCTCGCACGGTGCTGCCCAGGTCGGCCGATGTCAACGTGTACATGCCAGCGGTCGCTCCTGAGATGTCGGCGCAGTCTTCGTATTCCGCGTTGCAGCGCTGCCACCGATAGCTGTAGGTGATTGGTTCTGTGCCTTCCCATGTCCCCCGTTCGACGGTCAGGACTTCTCCTTCGATCGCAGCTCCGGATACCCACGGTTCTTCGACCGCTTCGGGGGCGGTGGGTGCCGGACCGATCACAGACGTGGCTTCGGAGAGCACATCTGCTTCGCCCCACAGGCTCGTCGCCGTGACGAGCACGCGCAGGGTATGCCCGACGTCACCGCTCCCAGACGTGTAGGTGGAGCTGGCTGCGCCCGCGATCACAGCACATTCATGCCCGGATGCGTCACAGCGCTCCCACTGGTAGCCGTAGCTGATGGGTCCCGGAGAGGCCGTCCAGATCCCCGATTCCGCGGTCAGCGAAGCCCCGGCGTGCGCCGCGCCCGCGATCGTCGGCAAGGAGACATCGACAAGCGTGGAGAGGCTGACAGGTTCGGTCGGGCTCGACACTCCCACGGAACTCTTGCCTTCCGCGGTTGCCGTCACGAGCATCCTGATCATTGCTCCCACCTCGCTCGCTGCGATCGTGTAGGAACTCGCTGTGGCGCCAGTGATCGAGCTGCATTCCGCTCCGCCGGTTTCGCAACTCTGCCACTGGTAGGCGTAGCTGATGGCACCCGAGGCGGACCACGTCCCGGTGCTCGCGGTCAGCGTCTGGCCTTCCTGGCTGGTTCCCGAGATGGCCGGCGCTTCGCCGATCGTCGGACTCGACGCCGCGGCGATCGGCTGTGTCTCTGACGAGGTTGCCGCCAATGAGCCGTTGGCGTCTGTGGCGGTGACCACCACGCGCAGCGCCGCGCCCACCGCCGCTTCCCCCGGCGTGTAGCTTGAGCCGGTCGCACCTGAGATGTCTTCGCAGCTCGCCCCATACTCGTCGCATTGCCGCCATTGGTATGCGTAGCCGATCGACCCGCTGCCCGACCAGCCTCCCGGTTCCGCGGTCAGCGTGTGGCCCTGCTGGCGGGTGCCTGTGATCGTCGGGGGTGACGTACTCGCGAGCGTGAATTCCGCGCCGATCAGCGGCGTGGGCGCAGAGGCGGCGCTGACCGAGCCCAATTCGTTGCTCGCCCCGACCACCAGCCGCAGCGTCTTGCCTATATCCCCCGCACCGGGTTCGTATTCAAGGCCTGTCGCCCCAGTAATGTCCGCGCAGGATTCGCCCGCGGAGTTGCAGCGCTCCCACTGATAGCTGAATTCGGGTTCGGTCCCTCCCCATTCTCCGAGACCCCCGTAGAGCGTCTGGCCGACATCCGGAATCCCTTCGACCGAGGGCGCTTCGAGCTCGACGGGCGGTCCGGGTTCGACTTCCGCGCTGGCGACCGAGGTGGCTTCCGCCGTGCCGCCGGGGTTGGTGGCCGTGACCATCACACGGAGCGTCGTTTCGAGATTCCCCGAGGAGATGGTGTAGCTGCTGCCGGTGGCGCCTTCGATGTCTTCGCAGGCTCCACCGTCGGAGTTGCAGCTCTGCCACTGATAGGCATACGTGATCGGCGTGGCCCCTGACCAGACGCCTGGGTCAGCTGTTAGCGTCGCTCCGTCCTCGGCGGTGCCTTCGATGCTCGGCGCGGTGGTGTTGGCGACTTTGTAGGTGTTCTCGCCGCGCTCGTAGTGTTCGAGGATCGTGCCCGAGCTGAGCGTCGTTTCATACAGCGCGAGGTCCTGCATCGACCCGGCGCCGAACAGGGTGCTCGCGTCGCGCGACATCCAGTAGAGCGTGGAGTTGGCGAAGGCGCCCGCCCCCGGGTCCGACTCGGACTTTGTGTAGGCGACCGTATGGCCATCGACATAGGGCGTGATCTCCGTTTCGCCCGGCGCTTCGGTATCGATCACGAACGCGTAGTAATGCCACGCGCCCGCGCTCGGACGTTCGAAGAACACCGTGTTGGCGGTGGAAAGCGACCCTTTCCCCACCGACACCGCGAAATCCGAGCCCGGCGTCGCATCCGGATCGACCAGGAACCCACCCACGTGTTCGTTGAAGTTCGGCGTGAACTCCAACGCCAAACGATCGTCGGACCCATACGTGCTCCACTTCATCCAGAACTCCACCGTCAGCTCGTGCGTGCCCGACAGATCCACATTCGCCTGCGCCGCACCCGAGGAACCGTCGAAGGAGGCCGACGTCGCGGAGTCGCCGACCAGGCCACCCGGTTCACCCAGCGTCACACCGCCGGCGAGCGATGCGTTCGCGCCGTCGATCGCGTCGGCAAACGATGAGCCCGAGGATTCGCCCATCGGCCAGAAGTGCGACAGGCCGGCGGTCTCCTCCACCGCCTGCTCGTACTGGCCGAGCGCGGCGCCGACCGTGATCGTGTGGCTGACCGTGGCCGTCTCGCCAAGGGTGTCTTTCACGCGCAGATCGACCGTATACGTCCCGGGCGCGGAGAACGTGTGCGAGACCGTCGGGGTGCCGCTCGTATCGTCGGAGTAGCTTTTGCTGCCGTCGAAGTCCCACGCGTAGTCGGCGATCGAGCCACCCGGCGAGGACGAGCTCGACGCGTCCAGGCGCACCGGCACGCCCGCCGTCGCCGCAACCGGCGTCGAGCTGAACGACGCTTTCGGACCACCCTCACCGGCCTCGTAGTGCGTCGCGATCGCGCTCGCGCCGAGCGTCGTTTCATACAGCGCGAGGTCCTGCATCGACCCGGCGCCGAACAGCGTGCTCGCGTCGCGCGACATCCAGTAGAGCGTCGAATCCGCGAAGGCGCCCGCCCCCGGGTCCGACTCGGACTTCGTGTAGGCGACCGGCTGACCATCGACATACGGTGTGATCTCCGTTTCGGCCGGCGCTTCGGTGTCGATCACGAACGCGTAGTAGTGCCACGCGCCCGCGCTCGGACGTTCGAAGAGCACCGTGTTCGCGGTGGAAAGCGACCCTTTCCCCACCGACACCGCGAAATCCGAGCCCGGCGTCGCATCGGGATCGACCAGCAACCCACCCACGTGTTCGTTGAAGTCCGGCGTGAACTCCAACGCCAACCGATCGTCGGGCCCATACGTGCTCCACTTCATCCAAAACTCCACCGTCAGCTCGTGCGTGCCCGACAGATCCACATTCGCCTGCGCCGCACCCGAGGAGCCATCGAACGAGGCCGACGTCGAGGAGTCGCCCACCAGGCCACCGGGTTCCCCGAGCGTCACGCCGCCCAACACTTCCGCGTCCGCGCCGCTGAACACGTCCGCGAGCAGGGATTCGCCGCCGCCTTCGCCCATCGGCCAGAAGTGCGCGAGCCCACCGGTGCTCTCGACCGCCTGCTCGTATGGGGGCAGCGCCGCGCCGACCGTGATCGTTTGGCTGACGGTCCCGGTTTTCCCTTCGCTTTCGGTGACCTTCAGATCGACGGTGTACGTGCCGGGTTCGGTGAAGGTGTGGGAGGTGGTGGGGCTTTCGCCGGCGTCGCTCCCGTACGTTTTGCCGCCGTTGAAGTCCCAGGCATAGTCGGTGATCGGCCCCACCGTGGACGAGGAGCCCGCGGCGTTCAGACGCACCGGCACCCCGGCCGTGGCAACGACGGGCGCGTCGGTGAACGAGGCTTTCGGCCCCACCGCGCCGAGCGCGTAGTGGTGCAGGATCGTGCCGGAGCTGAGCGCGGTTTCGTAGAGCGCCAGGTCCTGCATCGACCCCGCCCCGAACAGCGTGCTCGCGTCGCGTGACATCCAGAAGAGGGTGGAGTCGGCAAAGTTCCCCGCGCCGGTCCCGGTGCGCGACTTGGTGTAGGACACCCGGTGGCCGTCGACGTAGGGGGTGATCTCTTCTTCCGCGGACGCTTCGGTATCGATGACGAACGCGTAGTAGTGCCATTCGCCCGCGCTCGGGCGTTCGAAGAAGACGGTGTTGGACGAGGGGCCGAGCCCGATCGAGACGGCGAAGTCCGAGCCCGGCGTCGCGTCGGGGTCGACGAGGAACCCACCTTCGTAGTCGTTGAAGTTCGGGGTGAACTCGAGCGCGAGATGATCGTCGGAGCCATACGCGCTCCACTTCATCCAGAACTCCACCGTCAGCTCGTGCGTGCCCGACAGATCCACATTCGCCTGCGCCGCACCCGAGGAGCCATCGAACAACGCCGAGGTCGAGGCATCACCGACCAACCCACCCGGCTCGCCCAACGTGACCCCGCCCGCGACCGCGGCGTTCGCGCCACCAACCACATCCGCGAACGACGAGCCCGACGCCTCACCCATCGGCCAGAAGTGCGATACCCCCGCCGTACCTTCGACCGCTTCGCGATAGGTCTCAGCCGACGCCGCCGGCGCCGCGCCCAGCAGCGAGCTCGCCGCTAAGGCCAGCACGACGCCCAGCAGAGCGAACGGCCCCGATGATCCATGCATCGCGGACTCGCTCCCGGCGGCGCCCCCCCACTCGATTGAAGCCAACAGTTTCAAGGGGCGCAACTCTATGCATAGACACAAGCGTCATCAAGGGTCCAACTCATCGGATCGCCGGATTTTGCGGGATTTTCTTCTACGTGACGATCAAATAGGTGCGGCGGATCCCGATTATGCGTCGATCGACTCCGCGATCGCCCGGTAGGCCGCTCCGGGCTCAGGAGCGTGGAAGATCGCCGAGCCGGCCACGAAGAGAGTCGTGCCCGCCTCGCGGCAGACCGCAGCGGTCGTCGGGTCGATGCCCCCGTCCACCTCGAGCGCCGCTGAGGATCCCTCCCCATCCAGCAGCGCCCGCAGCCGCGCGATCTTCCGCGGCGAGCGCGCGATGAAGGCCTGACCGCCCCAGCCGGGGCTGACCGTCATGCACAGCGCGAGGTCGATCGTGCCCGCCAGCTCCGCGAGCGCCTCGACGGGTGTGGCGGGGTTGATCGCGATCCCCACGCAGGCGCCCCCGGCGCGAATCTCGTTCGCGGCGTACTCCGCGTGGGGGGTGGCCTCCGCGTGAAAGGTGACCGAGTGCGCTCCGGCGCGCACGAACTCGCCCACCTGGCGCTCGGGGCGCTCGATCATCAGGTGCACGTCGAGCATCCCCCCCACCTCCTCGACCTGCTCGCGCAGCGCCGAGACGACCACGGGACCGAGCGTGATCGTAGGGACGAAGTGGCCATCCATCACGTCCACGTGGATCACCCGCGCGCCGGCGGCCAACACCTCGCCCACCTGCGCGCGCAACGCGCCAAAATCGGCGGAGAGGATCGACGGCGCCACCCTCACCCCCGCGAGCAGCCCTTTTGTCGAGGCGCTCATCTCGTGTGCCTCTGAAGATCCAGCAGCGCATCTGAGCCCCTCAGGGCAAGCTGGTCAAGGACGCAAGGAGCGTGGCGTGCTTGGCACGCGAGCGACTGAGGACGCAGATCCAGCGCAGCCATGAGAGGCTCAGATTGGTTGCAGCATCGAGTCGCCGCAGTTATTGCACTTGAGAATCGCGGTCGAGGACATTCTCACGATCGTCGAGTGCTCGCCGCAGTTGGGGCACACCGAGGCGAGCTCGAAGCGGTGCAGGCAGTACACACAGCGGTAGCGCCCCGGCAGGTTGGTCGGGCGCAGCCACGGCTCCGAGCAGTGCGGGCACAGCGGCCCGAGGCCGCCCGGGGCAGTCGAGTCGCGCTCGCTGGCCATCACTTGCTCACTGGCGCCGCAGCCGCGCGACGAAGAAGCCGGCGGTGTGGTCGCGGTGGGGCAGCGTCAGCACTTCGTCATCCAGGCAGAAGCCGGGATTGGATTCCAGGAAGGCGAGGATCTGACTCTGGTTCTCGATTGCGGAGATCGTGCACGTAGAGTAGACCAGCACACCGCCCGGACGCACCACTGCAGCGCCGGCTGCAAGGATCGCCGCCTGTGCTTGCGCCAGCTGCGCCAGATCCCCGGGCGCGATCCGCCAGCGCAGGTCCGCGCGCGCCTGCAGCGTCCCCAGCCCCGAGCACGGTGGGTCCACCAGCACGCGATCGAACGGCGCCTCGCCTCGCAGCGGCTGTGCCGCATCGCCGAGCACCACCCGCACGCACTCCCGCGCGCGCAGACGCCCGACGGTCCGCTGCAGCTCCGCGGCGCGACGGGGGTTGCGCTCGACCGCCACCACCTCGCCCGTGCCCTCCATCAGCGCCGCCAGGTGCGTGGTCTTGCCGCCGGGCGCGGCACACAGGTCCAGCACCCGCTCCCCCGGCTGGGGCGTCAGCGCCCGCGCCGGCAGCATCGCCCCGCGTGACTGCGCCAGCAGCGCGCCCGCGCGCCACTGCGGCGAGCCCTGCACGTCCCACGGACCCTCCAGCACCAGCGCCTCCGGGATGCGCGGGTCGCCGTGGACGCCCACCGGGCGGGGGGCCGCTTCCAGCTGCTCCGCGATGCTCGCCGGCTCCGCCACGAGCGTGTTCACGCGCAGCGCCAGCTCCGCCGGCTCGTTGTCGAACGCCAGCAGCTTGCGGGCATCCTCGGCGCCCAGTTGCTCCCACCACAGCCGCGCAACCCACTCCGGGTGGGAGTGCTTCAGCGCAGCGCCCTCGGGCGTGCTGTCGTCGAGCGCGGCCAGCAGCGCCCTGCCCTCGCGCGTGGCGCGGCGCAATACCGCGTTGACGAGACCGTGGCCCCCGCGGCCGGTCCTCGAGCCAGCGCCAGTCAGCGCGCGGCCTCCCGGTGTCCCGCCGCCACCCTTCGCCAACTCGACCACGTCCGCCACCACCGCGTGGTCGGGCGCGCCCCCCAGATACAGCAGCTCGTACAGCCCCAGCCGCAGCGCCGCCAGCACCGGCGGGTCCAGGCGCTTCAGCGGCCGCTCGGCGAGCCGCTCGATCAGGTGGTCGAGCGTGCCACGGCGCTGCACCGCGCCATACGCCAGGCGCATCGCCAGCGCCCGGTCGCGTGCGTCGAGCTCGCGCGCCTCCGCGCGCAGCGCCAGGTCGGCGTACGCGCCCTGCTCGAACACCCTGCGCAACACCGCATACGCACAGACGCGCGCTTTAGAGGGCATGTCCCCGCAGGTACGCCCCCGCGTCCATCGGCCGCCCGCCGGGAGGCTGGACCTCCAGCAGCTCCAGCGCCCCCCCGCTCGTTCCGTACAGCAACTGGGCGGGCGTGCCGCCAATCCCCGCCAACCTGCCCGGGGGAGGGCTCCCCGAGTCATCCGCCGCGATCGCCGGGTCCGGGAGCGCCGCGCGCGACACCCCGAGCAGCGTGCCATCCTCCAGGGCCAGACGCGCGCCGATGTGGGGATGCAGCGCGCGCACCTGGCGCTCCAGCTCGAGCGCCGTGCGCCCCGGATCCAGCAGGCGATCCTCGGGGCCGATCTTCTCCGCGTAGGTCACCCCCTCCTCGGGCTGCTCCTCGAAGCGCGGCGGCTCTCCCCGCTCCCAGCGGTCGAGCACCTCCACGAGCAGCTCACCACCGAGTTGCCGCAGGCGCTCCCCCAACGACCCGTACGTGTCCGCCGGCTCGATCGCCTCCCGCGCGGCGGCGCACACCGGCCCGCTGTCGAGGCCCTCGACGAGGCGCATGATCGACACGCCCGTCCGCGCGTCCCCCGCCATGATCGCCCGCTCGACCGGCGCCGCCCCGCGCCAGCGCGGCAGCAGCGAAGGATGCACGTTCAACAGCGCGAAGGCCGACAGCAGCGGCTCCCTGATCAACGCTCCGAAGGCGCACACCACCAGCACCGCCTCCTCCCCCGCGACATCCCGCACCCGCGCGCCCACCTCGGGATCGTTGATCCGCTCCGGCTGATCGAGCGCGATGCCCAGCTCCCGCGCCACCGGCGCCACCGGCGGCGCCGCCAGCCGCCGGCCCCTGCCGCGCGGGCGGTCGGGACGCGTCAACACCAGCCGCGGGCGATGCCCGCTCGCCGCCAGGCGCTCCAGTACGGCCGCCGCGAAGTCGGAGGTGCCGAGGAAGACGGTACGCAAGCGCCGAGGGCCCTAAGCGGGAGCCGCTGACCGATCCGCGCTCGGTCGAGGAGATCCGTCGTCGGCTTCCCGCGCCTCCCGCAGCCCGCGCATCGCATCCCGGCGCGCCTCGCGCGAGATCCGATCGAGGATCAGCACCCCTTCCAGGTGATCCATCTCGTGCTGGATCACGCGTGCCGGCAGGCCCTCCTCCGCGACCACGAGCTCCTTGCCGTGCGTGTCCTGCGCGCGTACCCTCACCCGCACCGCGCGCTCCACCTCGACGTGTACTCCGGGCAGGCTCAGGCAGCCCTCCTCCTTTGTCTCACGCTCCTCGCTCTCCCACTCCAGCACGGGGTTGACCAGGGCGCTGACGGGGTCGTCCTCGTACGCCTTGTAAACCAGCACCCGGTGCAGCACCCCCACCTGCGTCGCCGCCAGACCGACGCCGAGCGCGTCCTGCATCAGCTCCCCCATCCGCTGTACCTCGGCGCGCAGGCGCTCGTCGAAGCGCTCGACCGCCACCGCGCTCGCGCGCAGCACCGGGTCCCCCAGCTTGCGCACCTGGCGCAGCGCCGCGTCGCGGCGCGCGCGCGTCTCCTCGTCGAGCTCCTCCGCCGGCTCGTCCTGCTCCTCTGCCTCAGTGAGATTCTCAGCGCCTGTGCCCATCCCGAGTAATTCTATTGCGGGTCCACATCGACGCTGAAGCTCACCCGCGCGTGCTCCCTGGCGCTCGCCGCGCGTTGCACCGCCGCGCCCACGCTCCCCACCGCCGCAGCCCGGTCGGTCGCCTTCACCAGCAGCATCCGGCGCTCGCGGCCGCGCAGGCGAAACAGCGTCGCCGGCCCCAGCACGCTCGCGCGGTCGGGAGCGATCAGCTCGGCCATGCCATCCCTCACGGCACTGGCCGCCGCCTGCGCCCGCGCCGCCTCCGCGGCGGAGCACACGATCCGGATCAGATGCGCGAACGGCGGGTAGCGCAGCGCCGCCCGCCGCTGCAGCTCACCCGCCAGGAAGCCGTCGCTGTCGTGGCGCGCCGCGTAGGCGATCGCGCGCGCTTCGGGGGCGATCGCCTGCACCAGCACCCTCCCCTCCCCGCCGCGCCCAACCCTGCCCGCCAGCTGCGCGATCAGCGAGAACGTGCGCTCCTCCGCGCGGAAATCGGGGAAGCGCAGGGTGGCGTCCGCGTCCAGCACCACCCCGAGGCGCACATCCGGGAAGTCATGGCCCTTCGCCACCATCTGCGTGCCGATCAGCACGCCCGCCGGGGCCTCGCCGAAGCGGCGCAGCAGCGCGCCCACGCCCTCCCCGCCCGCGCCGGTTGGGATCGTGTCCGCATCCAGCCGGAAGATCGGGAAGCGCTCGCCGTCTCCCAGCGCGGCCTGCAGGTCGTGCTGCAGCCGCTCGGTGCCGGCACCGTGGCGCGCGACCGCCGTCGAGCCGCAGCCGCAGCGCTCCGGCGCACGCTCGCTGTGGTCGCAGTGATGGCATCTGACCTGCGCCTGGCGGCGGTGGAGCACCAGCGACACGTCGCACTGCGGGCAGCTCCACACCTTTCCGCACGAGCGGCACGAGAGGAAGTTCGACCAGCCTCGGCGATTGAGCAGCACGATCGCCTTGCCCGCCTCGCGCCGCACTTCCGCCAGTGCCTGCGCGGTCTCCGGGTGCAGGCCGTGGCTCTGCTCGCGCATGTCCAGCCGCTCCACAGCCGGCAGTGGACGGCCGTCCACGCGGCGCGGCAGGCGCACACGGTCAAGCCCGTGGTAGCTCTCCGGCCGCGGCGTCGCGCTGCCCAGCAGCAGCAGCGCGCCCTGCAGCGCCGCACGCTTGGCGGCGACCTCACGTGCGTCGTAGCGGGGGTCGCCTTCGTGCTTGTAGGAGGCGTCGTGCTCCTCGTCGACGACGATCAACCCCAACTGCTCGATCGGCGCGAACACCGCCGAGCGGGGGCCCACGCACACGCGCGCCTCGCCCGTCCGCAGCCGTCGCCACTCCTCCCGGCGCTGGGCCGCCGTCAGGCGCGAGTGCAGCACCGCCACCGTCTCCCCGAAGCGCCCCACGAAGCGGCCCACGATCTGCGGCGTCAGCGCGATCTCCGGGACCAGCACGATCGCGCCGCGGCCGTGTTGCAACGCACACGCGGCAGCGCGGAGATACACCTCGGTCTTGCCCGACCCGGTGATCCCGTGCAGCAGCAGCGCCTGCGTGGGAGAGCTCCCAATCCGCTGCTCGATCGCATCCAGTGCCCGCCGCTGGTCCTCCGTCAGCGGCGGCGGCTCGGCGTGCAGTGCCCCGATCGGCTCGTGCGTCGGGCGCGCGACCGCACGCGCCCGGCGCTTGCGCACGCCGAGACCGTTCGGCCCCTTGCCGGTCGCCCCCGCGGGCAGCACCAGCCGCAGCGCGCGCGCCACCGTCGAGCAGTACTCCGCCGCCAGCCACTCCGCCAGCGCCACCAGGTCGACCGGGACGCCGAGCTCCAGCGCCCGCACCGGCTCGAGCAGCTTCTCCTCGGCCACCTCGCTGCGCGTGGAGAGGCCCATCACCACCCCCAGCACCTCGCGACGACCGAACGGCACCACCAGCATCGAGCCCACACCCACCACGCCACCCTCGAGCTCCAGCGGCAGCCGGTAGTCGAACGGACCGCGCAGTGCGCGAGCCGTGGTCAGCGGCTCCACTTGGGCAATCTCGCTCGGCATCTGAAAGAAGAGGGGCTCGGCTTGCCGGCCTTCGGCCGGCTGCGCCACCCTCTAAGCCTCACATTAGATGGAGCACCGGACCGCTTAGAGGCTCGCGGTGGCCCCCAGGCCCGCCGCGGCGCGCAGCTCCTCGGCCTTGTCGGTGCGCTCCCACGTGAAGTCGTGGTCGTCGCGGCCGAAATGGCCGTATGCCGCGGTCTTCTGGTAGATCGGGCGGTGCAGTTTCAGCTCCTCGCGAAACGCGCCGGGGCGCAGGTCGAAGTGCTCTTTGACGAGCTCCGTGATCCGCCCGCGGCCGACCTTCTCGGTGCCGAACGTCTCGACCATCACCGACACCGGGTGCGCGACCCCGATCGCGTACGCCACCTGCACCTCCGCGCGGTCGGCGAGACCGGCGGCGACGATGTTCTTCGCCACCCACCTGACCGCGTAGGCCGCCGAGCGGTCCACCTTGGAGGGGTCCTTGCCCGAGAACGCGCCGCCGCCGTGGCGCGCCATGCCGCCGTAGGTGTCGACGATGATCTTGCGCCCCGTCAGCCCGCAGTCGCCCATCGGCCCGCCGATCACGAAGCGGCCGGTGGGGTTGACCAGAAAGTCGCGCAGCAGCTGCTTCTCCTCGTAGAGCTCCGCCGGCAGCACCGGGCGCAGCACGTGCTCGAAGAGGTCGGGCTTGATCAGCGTCTCTGAGTCGATCCCGTCGGCGTGCTGGGTGGAGATCAGGATCTTCTCCACCCCCACCGGCCGCCCGTCGCGGTAGCGGACCGTCACCTGCGTCTTGCCGTCCGGGCGCAGGTAGGGCAGCACGTCCGCCTTGCGCACCTCCGCCAGGCGCTTGGAGAGCTTGTGCGCCAGCAGGATCGGCAGCGGCATCAGCTCCTCGGTCTCGTTGGTGGCGTACCCGAACATCATCCCCTGGTCACCCGCGCCCGCGAGGTCGAAGCGGTCGTCGTCGAGCGGATCGTGGCGGGTCTCGTAGGCCGCGTCCACGCCCTGCGCGATGTCCGGCGACTGACGGTCGATCGCGTTGATCACCGCGCACGTGTCGCAGTCGAAGCCGAACGCCGCGTTGTCGTAGCCGATGCCCCGCACCGTCTCGCGCGCCACCGCGGGGATGTCCACGTATGTCTCTGTCGTGATCTCCCCCGACACCACGATCAGGCCGGTGTTCACGAGCGTCTCGCACGCCACGCGGCCGTTGGGGTCCTCGCGCAGCACCGCATCCAGCACCCCGTCGGAGATCTGGTCGGCGATCTTGTCGGGATGCCCCTCCGTCACCGACTCGCTGGTGAACAGGTATTCGTTGTCTGAAAGCTCGCTCATTGGGGGCAGTGTACCGGCACGCGCCGCGTGCTTCACGCGCCCGCGCGCGCACCACGGCGCCGTCCGCGCGGTGGGTCGGCTCCGGCGGAGCTGCGCTGACCCCGTTCCACGAAGTCGATGATCAGCGGCACCCCGTCCATGCCGTAGCGCGCGCGCAGGCGGTTCTCCAGGAAGTAGGCGTAGTCGCGCGTCACCCGCTCGCGCGAGTTGACCTGGATCGCGAAGCGCGGCGGGCGCTCTCCCGTTTGGGTCATGTAGATCGGCTTCAGCCGGTGCTGGCTGGAGCCCCGGCGCGTGCCGATCGGTGGCTGGCGCGCCTGCACCGCCTCCGCCAGGAAGCGGTTGAGCTCCGGCGTGGGGATGCGCCCCGCCATCCGATCCCCCAACGTGAGCGCCTCGGTCAGCAGGCGCGCGGTGTGCCGGCCGGTGATCGCGCTCGCCGTCAGCACGCGCGGGCGCAGCCGCAGCTTGTCCGCCACGCGCCCGCGCTCGTGCGCGAGCGCCGCCTCGCGCGCCTTGTCGTCCTGCACCTCGGGGTGGGACTCGGCGAACAGATCCCACTTGTTGAGCACGATCGCCGTCGCGCAGCCGGCCTTCATCGCGAGCTCCGCGATCCGCAGGTCCTGGGCGGTGACCCCTTCGGTGGCGTCGCACACCACCAGCGCCACTTCGGCCCGCTCGGCCGCGCGACGCGAGCGCAGCGCGGTGTAGTACTCGACCGAGTCCGCCACCTTCGACTGGCGGCGCATGCCAGCGGTGTCGATCAGCGTCACGTCGCGCCCCTCCACGAGCAGCGGCGTGTCGATCGCGTCGCGGGTGGTGCCCGCCAGCTCGGAGACGATCACCCGCTCCTCACCGAGGAAGCGGTTGACCAGCGAGGACTTGCCGACGTTCGGGCGACCGATCAACGCGAGGCGCAGCGTCTCGGGCGCGGGCGCCGCGTCCTCCGGAGGCAGCAGCTGCACGATCCGGTCCAGCAGATCGCCCGAGCCGAGCCCCTGCGCGGCCGACACCGCCAGCGGCTCGCCCAACCCGAGGCGGTGCAGCTCCGCCGCCAGCGGCAGATCGGCGACCGTGTCGCACTTGTTGGCCACCACGATGCTCGGCAGCGGCGAGCGGCGCAGCAGATCCGCGAGCTCCTCGTCGCCGGGGCGCACTCCCGCGCGCGCGTCGAGGACCAGCACCGCCACCTGCGCTTCAGCGAGACCCGCGCGCGCCTGCTCGCGGATCGAGCCGGCCAGCGGATCCTCGTCGCGGAAGTCCACGCCGCCGGTGTCGATCAGCGTGAACGTGCGCCCGTTCCACTCGCAGTCGACCTCGTTGCGGTCGCGCGTCACCCCGGGGCGCTCGTGCACCACGGCGGTGCGCGTCCCGCTCAGGCGGTTGACGAGCGAGGACTTGCCCACGTTGGGATAGCCGACGATGGCGACCTTCTGCATTGAGTGAGTATGAGCTATGACGGTCGCACGGCCGGGTGGGCGAGCCCCGCGATGCGCTCGACCACCTGCTCGATGCTCAAGCCGGTGGTGTCGAGCACGACCGCGTCGGGGGCCGCACGCAACGGGCTGTGCTTGCGCTCGGCGTCGCGCTGGTCGCGTTGGCGCAGTTCCTCCAGCACCGCCTCGCGGTCGAGGCCGAGCTCCGCGGCGCGTCGGTGCGCCCGCTCGGCCGGGTCGGCGGTGAGGAAGATCTTCAGCGCCGCGTCGGGGGCGACCACCGTGCCGATGTCGCGGCCCTCCGCCACCAAATCGCCGCGGGACACCAGCTCCCGCTGCAGTGCGACCAGCGCCTCGCGCACGGCCGGGTCGGAGGCGACCCGCGAGGCCTTCTCAGATATCTCCAACGTGCGGATCTCCTCGGTCACATCGCGGCCTTCCAGGTGGATGCGCTCCCCCAACTCGATCTGTGCCGCCCGCGCCAACTGCGCCGGCGGCCGATCGGGTGCGGCCAATGCCAGCAGCGCCACGCAGCGATACATCGCGCCACTGTCCATGTAGGTGAAGCCCAACCTGCGCGCCACCGCGCGCGCGACCGTGGACTTGCCGGCGCCCGCGGGACCGTCGATCGCGATCACCATCGGGGCGCCCCCGCAGACGCGATCGGCACCGTGCGCAAGGTCAGCCTCTGGAGCCCCGCCGGCCGGAAGCGCATCAGCCCGCCAACCGTTCGAGATCCTCCACGAACCCCGGGTAGGAGACCGCCGCGACCTCCATTCCGCGCACCTCCACCCCCTCGCGCGAGGCGAGGCCGGCGACCGCGCCCAGCATCGCCAGGCGGTGGTCGCCGTGGGCGTCGAGCACCCCGCCACGCAGGCCACCGCTCCCGGTCACGGCGAAACCGTCGTCGGTCGCCTCGATGTCGGCGCCGAGCCCGCGCAGACCGTCGACGACGGTGGCGATCCGGTCGGACTCCTTGAGGCGCAGCTCGTGCGCGCCGCGCACCACCGTCTCGCCTTCGGCGAAGCAGCCGAGCAGCGCGATCAGCGGCAGCTCGTCGATCGCCAGCGGCACCTCCGCGGGGCCCACGAAGGTCCCCTCCAGCCCGCCCGCGGCAACGTCGAGGTCGCTGACGGGCTCGTGTGCGATCAGCTCGCCGCTCTCATCCTCCAGGTCGCCGAGCACGATCCCCCGCATCCGCATCAGGATCCGCAGGAAGCCGCTGCGCGTCCAGTTGACGCCGACGTCGCGGATCAACAGACGCGAGCCCCCCACCAGCACACCCGCGGCGATCATGAAGGCGGCGGAGCTGAGGTCGCCCGGCACCCGCACGCGCTCCAGCACCAACTCGTCGGTGTTGGTGACGGTGACGCTGCGGCCGTTGCGGTGGATTCGCGCGCCGGCGCTCAGCAGCATCCGCTCGGTGTGGTCGCGGCTGCGCTCGGGCTCGGTGACGGTGCTGGCGCCGTCGGCCGCCAGCGCGGCGAGCAGCACGCACGACTTCACCTGGGCGCTCGCCACCGGCAGCGTGTAGGAGATCGAGTGCAGCCGCGCGCCCCGCACGCTCAGCGGCGGGTAGCGATCCTCGCGCGCCTGGAGCGTGGCGCCCATCAGGCGCAACGGCTCGATCACGCGGTCCACCGGGCGCCCGCGAATCGACTCGTCGCCGTCGAGCGCGAACGCGCGGCCCTCCTGCGCCGCCAGCCAGCCCGGCAGCAGGCGCATCAGCGTGCCGGCGTTGCCCACGTCGATCGGTCCCGCCCGCCCCGCCGGCTCGCGCGCCTCGCGCAGGCCGGTCCCGCGCACCACGACCTCCTCGGGGCTCACCTCGACGAGCGCCCCGAGCGCACGCACCGCGTTGAGCGTCGAGGTGGTGTCCGCCGCGTGCAGGTAGTTCTCGATCCGCAGCGGGTATGACGCCATCGCGCCGAGCAGCGCCGCCCGGTGGGAGATCGACTTGTCCGCGGGCGCGGTCAGCTCGCCTGTGAGTGGGCCGGAGGGCTCGAAGCGTTGGTTCATCCCGCCCGCAAGCCTATGGGGCCGCGTCTGCGGGAGGCGTGTCGCCACCCAACAGCTGTGTACGAGCGGCGCGGGCACGCTCGTTCCACGCCGCCAGCGCGCCGGCGTCCGCGCGCATGAGCACGGCGCGCACATCCTCGAGCCCCCCCATCGCCTGCTCGATCGCCTCGATCAGCGCCTCGCCGTTGGCGAGGTAGATGTCGGTCCAGATCGCCGTGTTGGCGCCGGCGACCCTGATCGTGTCGCGCAGGCTGGGGCCGACCGCCGGCGTGGCGTCCTCGCGCTCGAACGCCTGCGCCGCCTGTGCCACCAGCACGTTGGCTAACACGTGCGGCAGATGCGAGACGTTCGCCATCAGACGGTCGTGGGCGTCGGCCTCGATTGCGGCAGGCCTTGCTCCGAGGCGCTCGATCAAGCTCTCCAGGCGTTCGTACAACACCCGATTGGCGCTCGGCGCCGACGTCAGGTACCAGGTGGCCCCCTCGAAGAGATCCTCGCGGGCGTGCTCCACACCAGCCGTCTCCGCGCCCGCAAGCGGGTGTCCGCCCACGAAGCGCGGGTCTTCGCGCGCGTCCTGGAGCGCGAGCTTGGTCGAGCCGACGTCGCTGACGACGCAGTCCTCGCCGGCGAGCGCAAGCGCTTCGCGCACGGTCGCCGCAAGCACCCCGACCGGCGCGGCGGTAAAGACCACCTGTGCCCCCGCCACCGCTGCGGCGATGTCCGGCGCCTGCTCGTCGATCGCCCCGAGCTCGAGCGCCGCGGCGCACGCCCGCGGGTCGGGGTCATACCCGCTGACGGTGGCGCCGGCGCGCCGGCGTGCGGCCAGGCCGATCGAGCCGCCGATCAAGCCCACCCCCAGGACCGCCAGCTTCAACGCGGTTGCCCCGGGCGACGGTGGCGGGCCCGCTCGCGAGCGGGCGAACGGGCGTCCATGCCCATCCGGGAGGGCATCGGCCGGCCCGCCATCACGCGGCGCTGAGCGCCTTGCCCGCCAGCGCGGCGGCGCGCTCCACCGCGGCGGCGTACTCGGCGAACGTGTCGGTCGGCAGCGACTGCGGTCCGTCGCAGAGCGCCTCGTCGGGGTCCGGGTGCACCTCGACGATGATGCCGTCCGCGCCCGCCGCGGCGGCCGCCAGCGAGAGCGAGAGCACCAGGTCGCGGCGGCCCGCCGCGTGCGAGGGATCGACGATCACCGGCAGGTGCGAGAGCTCCTTGAGGATCGGCACCGCCATCAGGTCGAGCGTGGAGCGCCGGTAGGCGTTCTCGAATCCGCGGACGCCCCGCTCGCAGAGCATCACGGCGGGGTTGCCCTCCTTGAGGATGTACTCGGCCGCCATCAACAGCTCGTCCAGCGGCGCCGAGAGCCCGCGCTTGAGCAGCGCCGGGCGCCCGGAGCGCCCGACCTCGGTGAGCAGCGAGTAGTTCTGCATGTTGCGCGCCCCGATCTGGATCACGTCGGCGACCTCGAGCACCACGTCGATGTCGCGCACGTCCATCAGCTCGGTGACGACCGGCAGGCCGGTCTCGGCCTTCGCCTCCGCGAGCAGCCGCAGCCCCTCCTGCCCCAGACCCTGGAAGGCGTAGGGGGAGGTGCGCGGCTTGTATGCGCCACCGCGCAGCAGCGTGGCGCCGCCGTCGCGCACCGCGCGTGCGGTCTCCAGCGTCTGCTCGCGCGATTCGACGGTGCAGGGACCGGCGATCAACGCGAAGTGATCGCCGCCGACCTTGCGCCCGTCGATCTCCAGCACGGTGCGCTCGCCATGGCGGAACTGCGCGGAGGCCAGCTTGTAGGGCTTGAGGATCGGCACCACTCTGTCCACCCCCGGCTGGCCCTCCAGCCCGAGGCTCTCCACGGAGGCGTCCTGCTCGACGTCGCCGATCGCGCCGATCACGGTCACGCGCGCGCCCTGGCTGCGGTGGGCCCGCGCGCCGGCTCGCTCGATCTTCTCTGCGACCGCCGCGATCTCCTCGTCGGTGGCCGACTCCTTCATCACGATCATCATCGGTGGGTCCTTTCTGGGCTTCGAATCTTAGTGTCAGTCTCTCGCCGCAGGAGCGACAGGAGGATCGTGAAAGGCGTGATGCGCCCGGTGGGGTGGCGCTCGGTCAAGAGAGACCCGGGGCGGCATGCGATCCCGCTCACGGGCGGGATCGGGCCGAAGCGCCTAGATAAATCGCCAGGCGTAGGCGTAGGAGGACGACCAGTCGGAAGGCGCAGGGATGTGGCGGCGCGGTGCGGAAGCGGATGCGGACACGGTCGTCTCAGTTGTTTGTAGCAGCTTCGCTCTCACACGGCAAGCGCTTCGCACGACTCGTTCACAGCGCTTCCGCGCGTCACAGCACTTCGGCAAGCGCATCCAGGAAGATGGCGTTCTCCTCGGGCGTGCCGTAGGTGACGCGCAGCGCCCCCTCGCGCCCGAGCGCGCCACCGCCGCGCACGAGCACGCCGCGCTCGAGCAGGCCACGCATCACCTCCGCTTCGTTTCTCTCTTCGCCGAGCCCAAACCAGCAGAAGTTGGCCTGCGAGTCGGCCGGTGCCAGCCCCAGCGCGCGCAGCCGCTCGTCCATCGCGATCCGCTCGGCGATCGTGCGGGTGACGCGGTCGATGACGGCGTCCTGGTGATTCAGTGACTCGGTGGCGGCGGCTTGGGCAACGGCGTTGCAGAAGAACGGTTGGCGCACCTGGTCGAGCGCGCGCGGCAGCTCGGGCGAGCCGCACAGCGCGAAGCCGACGCGCAGCCCGCACAGGCCGTACACCTTCGAGAAGGTGCGCAGCAGCATCAGGTTGGGGTGCTCGGAGAGCAGCTCGACGGAGGCGTCGGGGTCCTCGAGCAGGTTGAACTCGCAGTAGGCCTCGTCGATAACCACGCACACGTGCGGCGGCACGTCCGCGAGGAAGTTCGCGATCTCGGCGAGCCCCAGCGCGGTGGAGGTGGGGTTGTTGGGGTTGCACACGATCGCCAGCCGTGTGGCGACCGTGATCTCGCGCAGCATCGCGGGCAGGTCGTGACGATCGCGCTCGTCGAGCGCCACGGTGAGCGCGCGTGCGCCCGAGGCGGCACCGAGGTGCGGGTAGATCGAGAACGAGGGCCACGCGTACACCAGCTCGGCGCCGGGCTCCAGCAGCGCCTCGCCCGCGGCGAGCAGGATGTCGCAGGAGCCGTTGCCGATCGCGATCTGCTCGGCCGGCACTTCGTAGCGCTCGGCCAGGCGCCGGCGCAGGGCGCCGCTGGTGGGGTCGGGGTAGCGGTTCAGCGAGGAGAGCGTGCGCTGGATCGCCTCTTGGACAGCGGGCAGCGGCGGCCACGGCGACTCGTTGCTGGCCAGCCGCACGCGCGGCGCCGCGTCCGCGTAGCCGCCGGCCGCCGGGTAGCTCGGCAGGCGCCTGATCCGCTCGGAGAACTCGACGGGCACCGGCCTATTGTGCCGAGGAGCTCATGGTGCGGGCTTCCAGGTCGGCGCCAAGGCGCTCACTGGGCGGACTGCAGGTCGGTGCGCAGCGCCTTGGCCTCGCCCAGGTAGACGTGCTGGGCGCGGTGGCCATCCTCGGCGTAATAGTGGATCAGCACTCGGATCACGCGCGGCAGCGCGCGCGGCACGGGGATCTCCCGCGCGCACAGCAGCGGGACGTTCTCGAAGCCGAGCGCGCGCGCGGCGACGGCGGGGAACTCGGCGTTGAGGTCGTTGGTGGCGGTGAAGATGCAGCTGACGACGTCCTCGGGGCGCAGCGAGTTGCGCTCCATGATCGCGCTCATCAGCTCGGTCGTGGCCTCGAGGATGTCCTTGGCGTCGTTGTGCGCGACGCTGATCGCGCCGCGTAAGGCGTACAGTCGCATGGCGGGCGATTGTGTCAGAGCGCGCGGCCGGGCTCGCCCAGCTTGCGCAGTTCGGCCTCGCCGAGCCGCCGGTGAGCGCCGGGTTGCAGGGCACCGAGCCGCAGCGGGCCGAAGGCGACGCGCCGCAGCGCGAGCACGGGGTGGCCGACCGCCGCGCACATACGCCGCACCTGGCGGTTGCGGCCTTCGCGGATCGTGACCTCGAGCTCGTCCCCCCCGCCGCCCACGCGCCGCACCTGCGCGGGTGCGGTCGGGCCGTCCTCCAGCGTCACGCCGGCTCGCAGCGCTCGCAGCGCGCGCTCCCCAACCGGCCCCCCGGCGAGGCGCACACGGTAGATGCGAGGCACTTCGTAGCGCGGATGCGTGAGCCGCTGGGCAAGCGCGCCGTCGTTGGTGAGCAGGATCAGGCCGCTGCTGTCGGCGTCGAGGCGCCCCACGGGATAGAGGCGACGAGGCTCATCGGGGATCAGCTCCACCACCGTGGGACGGCCGTGGGTGTCGCGCGCGGTGGAGAGCACGCCGACGGGCTTGTGCACGGCGTAGACGACCCGCGGCTCGGGCCCCCCGAGCGGCTGCCCGTCGACCTCGACGCGGTTGCGCGCGTCCACGTCGCGGGCCGGATCGCGCACCAGCTCGCCATCGACGCGCACGCGCCCGGCGACGATCAGCGTCTCGGCGGCGCGCCGCGAGGCGAGGCCGGCGTGGGCGAGGTGCTTGGCCAGACGCATGGGCTGCAACGATAGGGAGATGGATCTGCAGCTTTTGGACGAGACCCTCAGGGCGAACGGGCAGCCGAGCTTCCGTGCCGCCCAGGTGTGGCGGTGGGCCGCGGCGGGCGCGGCGGGATACGAGGCGATGACCAACCTCCCGAAGGCGCTGCGAGAGGAGCTCGCGCGGGATGTGCCGTTCTCGAGCCTGGAGGTGCGTCGCGAGATGCACGCCCGCGACGGCACGGTGAAGGCGCTGTTCGCCACCGCCGACGGGCGGCCGCTGGAGGCGGTGCTGATGCGGTATCGAAACCCTCCGGGAGGTGGAAACCCTCCGCGAGGTGGAAGCCCTGTGGATGCTCGCAAACCCGCGGGAGGCGGAAGCGGGCGGCGCTCGATCTGCCTCTCCTCGCAGTCGGGGTGCCCGCTGACCTGCACCTTCTGCGCCACCGGCACGATGAAGTTCGCGCGTAACCTCACCCCCTCGGAGATCCTCGACCAGGCGCTGCACTTCCGCCGGCTGGAGCGGGTGGACCACTGCGTGTTCATGGGAATGGGCGAGCCGCTGCTGAACCTCGACGCGGTGCTCGGCGCCTGCGAGCGGCTGCCGGACCTCGGCATCACGCATCGCCGCACGGCGATCTCGACCGTGGGGTGGATCCCCGGGATCGAACGCCTCACCGAGTGTGAGCTGCCGCTGCGCCTCGCGCTCTCGCTGCACGCCGCCGACGAAGCGCTGCGCTCGGAGCTGATGCCGGTCAACGAGCGCTACCCGTTGCACGAGGTGCTCGACGCCTGCCGCGCCCACTACGCGCGCAAGCGGCGGCGGATCTTCGTGGAGTACGTGATGCTGGCGGGCGTCAACGACCGCTACGCGCAGGCGGTGGCGCTGGCGAAGCTGCTCGCCCCGGTGGGCGCGGACGCTCCGCTGATGTTCAAGGTCAACCTGATCCCATACAACCCCACGGGCGTGCGCCCCGCACCCCGTACCAGTCCCGCGAGCGGGACGGGCACGCTGGATGAGGAGGATGGGTACAGGGGGTCGAGCCGCGAGGCGATCGCGGCCTTCAAGGCGGCGCTGGAGGAGCACGGCGTGCAGGCGACGGTGCGGCTCACGCGTGGGCGCGACATCGACGCGGCGTGCGGTCAGCTGGCGGCGAAGGCCGCCTGAGAAGCAACACCCCCCCACCCACCGTCACGCCTCCAGCGGCGACGGCCCCCCCTCGGCCCGCGCCTCGCCCGCGCGCAGCAGCCGCTCGCGCAGCTCGGCCTGCTCCTCCGGGGTGGGATCCCACCGGGCCACGTCGGGCAGCTCGTTCAGCGAGCGCAGGCCGAACAGCTTCAGGAACTGGGTGCCGGTGCGGTAGAGGACGGCGCCGAACTGGGAGCGGCCGGCCTCCTCGATCAGGCCGCGCTCGAGCAGCGTGGTGGCCGCTGAGTCGGCGCTGACGCCGCGGATGCGCGTGATCTCCGGACGCGAGACCGGCTGCAGATAGGCGACGATCGCGAGCGTCTCCGCCTGGGCGGGGGTGAGCGTGGCGGTGCGCGGTCGGCTGAACAGGCGCCGCGCGGCCTCCTCGCAGACGGGATCGCTCGCGAGCGCGTAGCCGCCCGCGAGCTCGCGCAGCTGGATGCCGCGCAGCCCGGGGGCATACTGCTCGGCGAGCAGGCCCAGCGCCGCGGCGATCTCCAGCTCGTCGGCCCCGGCCGCGTCGGCCAGCTCGCGGATGGAGAGCGGGTCGGCCGAGAGGAACAGCAGGGTCTCGAGGATGCGGGCAAGCTCGGGGGAGGTCGGCTCACCCACGGCATCCGGCTCGGGGCCGGCCGAGGGTGGCTCCGCAGGTGCGAAAGGCGCGTCCGCGGCGTCGCTCACTCAAACGCCTCCGGCGCCCGCGGCAACGACGGCGGGAGCCGGCGGGGCGAGCGCGTGGACGTGGATCTCGCCGAAGCACTCGCTCTGCTCCCAGGCCGCTTCGCCGCGTTTGTAGAGCTCCAGCAGCGCGAACACCGTGATCGCGACCGTCATGCGATCGTCGGTGTCGCCGACCGCCTCCTCGAAGGTGAAGCGCCCGCGGCGCAGCAGCGAACGCAGGTGCAAGAGACGGTCGGCGAGCGACACACGCGGGATCGTGATGTGGCGCAGCGAGATCGCGGGCGGCATCACCAGCAGCCGGCCGAGCGCCTGCCCGAGCGCCGCCGGGTCGAGCACGCCGTCGACCGGCGCGGGCGCGGCGCGCAGCAGCTGCGCGGGCGGCGGAGCCGAGCGGAAGCGCACGCCGTCCTCCGCGGCGAGCAGCTCGCGCAGGTGGGTGGCGGCGGAGCGGTAGCGGCGCGCGTCGAGCATCCGCGTGAGCAGCTCCTCGGCGGCCTCGGCGGGCTCGATGTCGAGCAGCTGCTCGTCCTCCTCGCCGGTGAGCATCAGCCGCGACTTGAGCTCGAGCAGGGCGGCGACGAGCACGATGAACTCGGTGGCGGTCTCGAGGTCGAGCTCGCCACGGGCCTCGAGGTGATCGAGGTAGGCGAGCACGACCTCGGCGAGCTGCAGCTCGAGCAGGTCGATCTCTTCGCGCAGAACCAGCGTCAAGAGCAGGTCGAACGGGCCGCTGAAGACGTCCAGATCGAGGTCGAGCGTGGCGACGGAGCTCATGCCCTCACCGTACCGATCACGAAGGATGCCCCCCTCGTCCGGCCCCGCCCACACCCATCCGCTCGCGCACGTCAGCGAGCGTGGGCGCCGCGATCGCGCGCGCACGAGCCGCGCCGGCGGCCAGCACCGCCTCGAGCGCCGCCTCGTCGGCGCGCAGGTCGGGGTAGCGCTCGCGCACCGGCGCGAGGTACTCGATCAGGGCGGTGGCGACCGCCGCCTTCAGCTCGCCGTACCCGCGCGCGTCGGCCAGCTCCGCTTCGACCGCCTCGGGCGTGAGCGCGCGCGCGACCGCGAGGATTTCGATCAGGTTGGCGACGCCCGGCTTCTCCGGCGCGCGGCGGATCTCCGTGCCGGAGTCAGTGACGGCGCTCTTGATCTTCTTCTCGATCGCGCGCGGCTCGTCCAGCACGTACACCGTCCCCGGCGGGGTGCCCCCCGTGGTGGACATCTTGCGCGTGGGGTCCTGCAGGTCCATGATCCGGGCGCCGACGGGTGGGATGCGGTGCTCGGGCACGATCAGCACCTCCTCGCCTTCGCCGAAGCGCGCGTTGAAACGCCGCGCGACGTCGCGCATCAGCTCCAGGTGCTCGCGCTGGTCCTCGCCGACGGGCACCTCGTGCGCGCGGTAGACGAGCACGTCGGCGGCCTGCAGCACGGGATAGAAGAGCACCCCCGCGCTCACCAGCTCGCGCTGGACGTGCGACTTGTCGCGGAACTGGTGCATCCGCTGCAGACGACCGAGCTCGGTGAGCGAGCACAACAGCCAGCACAGCTCGGTGTGCTCGGGCACGTCGCTCTGACGGAAGAGGATGCAGCGCTCAGGGTCGAGGCCCGCGGCGAGCAGCAACGCGATGAGGTCGTACACGCTGCGCCGCAGCTCCGCCGGCTCATACGCGACGGTGGTGGCGTGCAGGTCGACGATGCAGAACAGCGCCTCGCCGCGCTCCTGCCCCTCGACGTACTGGCGGATCGCGCCGATGTAGTTGCCGAGGTGCTTGGAGCCGGTGGGCTGGATGCCGGAGAAGATGCGCACGTCAGAGAGACTGCCGGATCACCGGATGCTTTGCCGCGGCCACCTCATCGAGGCGTCGCACCGGCGTGGTGTGCGGGGCGGTGCGGGCGATCTCGGGATCCTCGGCGGCCTCGCGCAGGATCGCGGCGATCGCGTCGGCGAAGGCGTCGAGCGTCTCCTTGGTCTCGGTCTCGGTGGGCTCCACCATCAAAGCCTCCTCGACGAGCAGCGGGAAGTAGACGGTGGGCGGGTGGAAGCCGAAGTCCAGCAGCCGCTTGGCGAGATCGAGCGTCTTGATCTGAAGCTCGCGCCGCATCGGCCCGCCCGACAGCACGAACTCGTGCATGCAGAGATCCCCGTAGGCCAGCGGCAGGTACTCGGCGACGCCCTGCTCACGCAGCCGCGCGAGCAGGTAGTTGGCGTTCAGCACCGCCGTCTCGGAAGCGTCGCGCAACCCCTCGGCGCCAAGCGAGCAGATGTAGGCGTAGGCGCGCACGAAGCAGCCGTAGTTGCCCTGGAAGCCGCGCAGGCGCCCGATCGACTTCGACCCGACCGTCCCTTCGCCGTAGTCGAGATCGAAGTGGCCCTCGCCGTCGCCGACGACCACCGGGACCGGCAGGAATGGGGCGATCCGCTCGGAGACCGCGATCGGCCCGGAGCCGGGGCCGCCGCCGCCGTGCGGCTGGGTGAAGGACTTGTGAAGGTTGAAGTGGACGATGTCGAAGCCCATGTCGCCCGGCCGTGAGAGCCCCATCACCGCGTTGAGGTTGGCGCCGTCGTAGTAGAGCGTGGCGCCGACTCCGTGCACGATCCGCGCGATCTCCTCGATCGCGGGGTCGAACAGGCCGAGCGTGTTGGGGTTGGTCAGCATCAGGCAGGCGACGTCCGTCGACGCCTTGGCGCGCAGGTCGTCGAGATCGACGCCCCCCGCGGGGTTGGTCGCGAGCTTGACGACCTCGAGGCCGGCCATCGTGACGGTGGCGGGGTTGGTGCCGTGGGCGGTGTCCGGTGTGAGCACCAGGCGCCGGGTCTCACCGCGGGCCTCGTGGTAGGCCCGCGCGAGCAGCACGCCGGCGAGCTCGCCGTGGGAGCCGGCGGAGGGCTGCAGGCAGACGTGCGGCAGGCCGGCGATCTCCCCGAGCGCCTGCTGCAGGTTCCACATCAGCTCCAAAGCCCCCTGCGCGCGCGCAGGGTCCTGCAGGGGGTGCAGCCGGGCGTGGCCGGGCAGCGCCGCGACGCGCTCGTGCAGGCGGGGGTTGTGCTTCATCGTGCAGGAGCCGAGCGGGTAGAAGCCGGAGTCGAGGTCGAAGTTGCGCTTGGACAGGCGCACGTAGTGACGCACGATCTCGGGCTCGGAGAGCTCGGGCAGCCGCGCGGGCGCGGCCCGGCGCAGACGCGCGGGCAGCAGCGTCTCGGCGTCGACCTCGGGCACATCGATCTCCGGGCATACGAACGCGCGGCGTCCGGGAGCGCCCTGCTCGAAGATCGTCCGCGCGCGATCTCGCTGCTGCGGGGTCTCGGTGCCCACGCTCATGCCATCACCGCCCGGCCGCCGCCCTCATGCCATGACCGCCCGCCGGCCGCTGCGCGCCCGCTCGGCGGCAACCGCTGCCCCCAGCACCTCGACAAGCCGGTCGATGTCCGCACGCGAGCGCCGCTCGGTGAGCGCGACGAGCAGCCCGCCGCGGTCCTCATCGCGCCCGGTGAGCGCGTGCAGGTCGGCGCCGGCGTTGATCCCCTGCGCGGCGCAGCGCTCCCGCACGGCGGCGACGTCGGCGTCGAGACGCAGCGCGAACTCGCGCACAACCGGCTGCGAGTGGAGCTTCTCGACGCCCTCCAGCGCAGAGAGCGCCTCGCGCGCGTAGTGGGTGCGGGCGAGCAGCAGCTCCCCCAGCTCGACGATCCCCCGCCGCCCCAGCCACGTCAGGTAGACGACCCCCGCCAAGGCGTTCAGCGCCTGCGCGGTGCAGATGTTCGACGTGGCTTTCTCGCGGCGGATGTGCTGCTCGCGCGTCTGCAAAGTGAGCACGAAGCCGCGCCGCCCCTCAGCGTCCACCGTCTCGCCGGCAATGCGGCCGGGCATCCGCCGCAGGTAGGCCTCGCGCGCGGCGAAGAAGCCGAACGAGGGCCCACCGAAGTCCAGGCGGTTGCCGAGTGACTGCCCCTCGCCGACGGCGACGTCCACGCCGCACTCCCCCGGCGGGGCGAGGATCCCGAGCGTGATCGGGTCGACCTGGCAGATCGCGACGAGCTGCTCGCCGCCGGCGGCCTTGGCGGCGGCACTCAAAGCGGAGGCGTCCTCGACGGCGCCGTAGAAGTTGGGCTGGGCGAAGATCGCCGCGCACGTCTCGCCGTCAATCGCCGCGCTCCACGCCGCCAGATCGGTGGCGCCCTCGTGCAGCGGCACTTCGACCACCTCCGCGTCGAAGCCGTGCGCGTAGGTGCGCAGCGTCGCGAGCGTATGCGGGTGCAGACCGGCTGAGACGACGAAGCGACGGCGGCCGTTGTGCAGCTTCGCCATGTACGCGGCGGAGGCCACCGCGGAGGGCCCCTCGTAAACCGAGGCGTTGGCGACCGGCAGGCCGGTGAGCTCGCAGATCGCCGTCTGGTACTCGAACATCACCTGCAGCCCTCCCTGCGAGACCTCCGGCTGGTAGGGGGTGTAGGGGGTGAGGAACTCCGAGCGCTCCATCAGCATGTCGATCAGCGCCGGCACGTAGTGGTCGTACATCCCGGCCCCTAGGAAGCAGATCTCCTCCTCAGCGCTGACGTTGCGCGCGGCCAGCGCCCGCAGGTGCGCGTAGACCTCCAGCTCGGGCAGCCCAGACGGCAGGTCCAAAGCACGACGCAGCCGCACCGCCTCGGGGATCTGGCGGTCGAACAGCTCCTCCACCGAGGAGACGCCGATCGCCGAGAGCATCGCGGCGCGGTCCTCGGGGGTGGTGGAGGTATAGCGGGTCACCGACTCCCAGCCTAGCCTGCCGCCATGACGCACCCGCTCGACCCGGCGAGCAGGGAATGGCACGGCGACGCGGGCAAGACCGCAGGCCGCTGGGAGCGCTGGAACGCGGGCTCCTACCGCCTCCCGCGCTTGCGAGCCCCAGCCCTGGTCGAGCGCCCTGCCTTCGAGCGCTTGGCTTTCTTCTTGGTCTTGCGCTTGTGCTTGACGTGTCGGGCCTTCGGACAGCCGGCGACCGCGATCTTGGTGTTCTGCTCGATCTCGGCGCCGTTCTGGCCGACGAGTTCGGTTGGCATCGTGAGCTTCTTGGCCGTGCAGAGGTTCCCGAGGGCCGTCAGTGCGCTGTAGGGGCCCTCTGGGAGTGTTAGTTCGAAGCTGGTGACGGGCTGGTCGGGGACTGTCTTGAAGGTGGTTGACGTGACGCCTGTTGTTTTGCTGATGAATGTGGTGCCGACGAGGTCGATCGTCAAGCCGTAGCCCTGGAGAACGACGATCAGGCTCGGCCATTCCTCGCCGCCGTGGGAGACGAAGTATGCGGGTCCTTCCAGCGGGACGGGGAGGATCGGAGTGATCGCCTTGGCGTGTCCGATGATCGATGCGGGCGGGCATCCGGCGGGGTTGGTTTCGAACTGGGCGGCAAGGCACGCTTTTTGTAGGGTCGGTAGGCGGGAGGGGAGTTGCTTGGGGAGTTCGACTTTGACGCGGCTGATGTTTGCCTGGGTGCCCAGCCCGCCCGCGACGGTCAGTTTCGCGGTGAGGCTCGCACCGTCCGCTCTGCTGCTTTTGGCACTGGTCGAGACGGTGAGGTCGGGTTTGAAAGAAAGGCTCGAGCAGTCGGCAGCCTCGAATGGCGTGTTGACCGCGACGGGGACCTGATCGGAGGTATCGGCGAAGTTGGCGCCGGCGCCGTCAATCGTGTTCGTGATCGTAAGCGGACTGCAATTGGTGGGATTGATGATGAACTTTTCGCGGTCCATGTACACCCGGATTTCGCGGACGTGCACGACGATGCCCCTGATGATGTGCGGGATCGCTTCCGACTGCGTGCCGCTCACTTCGACCTGCGCTGTGGCCGGGTTGATGTTCAGCGCGAAGCGTATGACTACTGTGCCGAGGTCGAACGGGCCGACCTTCGCCGCGGTGATCGAGACGATCGACAGTGGCGCGCCGTTGTAGGGGCCCGCCAAGTAGATCTTGCCGGGGTTCTGCGCGAGGACGCTGCCGACGCCCGCGCCGACGAGGGAATGCCCGATTTCCGATGCCTGGGGGCAGGAGGGGTGTTCCTCCTGTTCCTGGCCGGTCGTGCCGCGCGCCGCTTCGATATCGGCGTCGGGGCAGAACGGGATTCCTGAGAGGTTGCCTGTCAACCCTGGGGGTAGGGTGGTGGAGAAGCGGGTGATTTCCTGTTCGCCGTCTTCGCGCAGGATCCGCAGGTAGAACGGGCTGTAGGAGCCACCGGCGCTGTTCTGAGTGCCGGAGATCACCTGGGGTTTGAACGGCGGCGCACCACCCGCCGGGCATGATCCTTCGTGGGCGCCCTCGGTGATCTGAAACGGCTGGCTCGAGATGAACCGCGGTTCTTCGGGTGCTGACCATGGTGAGAGGGCGGCTTGGAGGTTGTAGCTGCCGCATGCGGGTGGGCTGATCAGCGGTGCGGTCGCGCCGGGACGGAACTTCAGCGTGAACTTGCTGAACGGCTGTTGCGGCGTGTCCTCGAACGTCGTGACGAGCTGACCCGTAACGGGGTTCGGCGTGATCTTTCCCGCGACTTTGATCAGCACCCCCCGTTCGCGATCCTTCGCGACAACATACAGGGCCAGCAGCGAGCCGCCGGGGTGTTCTGTGTCCCCGAACGGGTTGTCATAGGGCGTGGCGATGTAGATCGAGCCGGGGATCGATTCGTTCAACAGCGGTGTTTCGATGTTGATCGACCCGATCTTCGATTCCGGCGGACAGCCTTCTCCGGGCAGCGAGCTGCTTGTTTCCCGCGCGTACTCCTCAGGGGTACAAGCACCCAACCCCTCCGCCAACCCCGGGTTGGCGGTCATGCCTTCGGGTAATGTGACCTTTGCGTCCTTCAGGTAGGAGGTCGCGAGCGTAAACTGGTTTTCCCACGTCTGCTGCACCACCAACGACACTTCCAAGCCTGTAGGCGATTCCGCGGACACCGTCGAGGGTTGCGCTTCGATTTCCGGTTCGAACTGTACGTGTTCACAGCCCGTGATCGGCCCGACCTGGCTAGTGGCTTTGGGCCATAGCGCGATTTCTTCGTTGAATTGTTCCTCCCAGGAGTTGGCTGCCATGCTTGCTTCGAAGATTCCGCAGCTCGTTGGGTTCGCCAGTAATGGCTTTACGGGGATCCCTGCTGGCTGCGGCGAGCCGTATTCGTTGACGCACGACGGCGTCTGACCGTTCAGCCCGCGGCAGACCATCCCGCGGGCCGCGTCGTGTTCGGCGGCCGCGGGGATACCCCAGATCGTGACTTTGATGTTATGCACTTCACCAACCGGAGGAATATCAATCGTAGACGAAGTCAAACCGAGATCCTGGGGGCGCACCTGAATCCGCAGATACCCGGTGAACACAACTGTCTCGTAGCCTAGCTCCGCGGTGACCCCGGGGCTTGATACTTCCATGTTGTAGATCGGGACCGTATCCTTCTGGTCGAGTTCGCGTTTCCCATTGGCTAAGGTGCCCGTGTTGAATTCCAAGCTGAGCTGGCCGACCTGGCTGGCAATCGGACACATCGGCACATTCTCACGAAGCGTCTTCAAGTTCTCTACGAGCAGCTGCTCTTGTGAGCATGTCGGTGCGGCGGTGTTGCTGGCGTCGAAGCCGCCGGGGACGTTCACGACGATGTTGTGCGCGTCGTTGTAGGTAGCGCCGTTCGCTTCGTGTGCGAAGTCCAGCGAGGTTACCCAATCGGCGTGCGCGCCGGCCTGCGAGCTCGACGGGACGAAGCTGAACGACCCCGGCACAATTTCAAAGGGATGTTCGCTGGGGTATGCCTGAGCCACACCAGGCAACACACCAGCCGCCAACAGACACCCGTACGCGACCAGTATGGTCAGGATTCTGTGTCTCATCGTCCGCTCCTTGCGTTCGCGACCTCAGCCCCGCGATCGCTCGCAACGGCCCTTCTCCCCTTCTTTGCCTTCCCCCGCTTTCGTGTCCTGTGCGCACCCCTACCCGCCGCCTTTTTCTTCTTCGGCTTCGCCTTCTTGGGCTTCACCGCGGGCTTACCAGATGACGCTGTGGGTGCAACGTTGCCTGCGCCGTTGAACGTCAGGCTGGAGGGTGTCGCGTCGTTCGGCGGGGGCGGCGGCGCCGAGCAGGCGTCGCCTTCGCATTCGGTCGGCCGCGGCGGCGCCGGTGCGAACCCACCATCGACACGCGCATCATAAACATCACCAGAGGTATCGGTATCCTGTGGCAACAGCTTCGAACGCGTATAGATGAACACATCACGGCCTTCGTCGCCGGTCCCCAGTAACAGGTTGAAATAGCCGCCGCGGCCGTCGGTGATCAGGACTAGGCAGCCTTGCGCGTGTTCGCACCCGTCGACACCATCCGCCCGCCACTCGTAAACATCGCTCGACGGGGAGGTTTCATCGCTCGGGCTGAGATATTCGGCGAAGACGCCGTACTCGATCGGCATTTCCCCGTCGATGTCCTGCCCCACAAGCGCCGCCGGAGTCGAGAAGAACGCAAACCGGCCGTCTTCAGAAGAGGCCGCGTATTCCCATGAACCGCCTTTCAACTGAGGAGCACTGGTACCGTCGGACGTGAAAGCCGGCTGCTTGGGCTGCGTGTCAAATGAGGAGGCGCACGACATGCACACCAACAGGTGCTCAGCACCGTCATAGCGGTAGGCCTGTTCGTCATCCGTGGCATTCGGCGGTTCGCGGTCGCCCCACGTGATGTAGCGCGGATGGTGAAACGCTTCGCCATCTTCAGGACGAAACGAGTCGGGGATCGCGAGCTGTTCCAGTTCGGAGGCAAGCGTCAGCTCCGACTGCGGCTCGGGCACGACTTCCCTGGTTTCCGTGTCATAGCCGACGAGGCTCCCCGTCCCGTCCCTCAACAGCAGTGTCGTGCCCTGCGTATCGGCCGCTTCGAACTTGTACGCGCCGATATCGACCGTTTCATCACCATCCACACGCATATACAAATGCAGCGGTTCACCGCAATTGCCGGGCGCCGCTTCGAAGAACACACGCGACCCATCCACAGAAATACTACGAGTACTACCCCCACTACCGTTCAATTCCTCCACAGCTTCGTGACCATGAGCCATCCGCGCACCACAAACACCGATCGTCGTATCCCCTTCGCCGGCAACATTCAACTGACGCAAACCATCGGCGGCCGTATATTCATACAGGTCGGCGCCGCTCTTGGTGCCCGTCGGTTCTTCACTCGTGAGCGTACGATCGACCGTCTCGAACACGAGCTTCGACATGTCACCCGTCGCGGCGACCCAACCTGTCGAGCTCTTTTCCGTATACGGAAAAGACGCCACCGTCGTATACGGGCCACCCACCGGCCCGACCTTATATTCCACTGGCGATTCATGTTCCGCACCCAGATAGCTGGAGCGAAACGCAAACGACTTCAAATCCGCACCATACACTTCAGGCGCCACCAAATGCACACCTGTCTGCGGCTGAGGCGAACCCGCCGCCATCGACCAGCCATCCGGCCCACGCGAGAACAGATACGGCGAATTACCAGAACCCGGCCAAAACACACCCAACGCTTCCACCACAAGATGTTCCCCATCCTCGCCCGCCATCGCCGCGTCGTCGATGCCCGCAATATAGTGAAACGGTTCCTGCGCGCCCTTCTTATCGACCGGGGTGACCTGCTCATACGCACGACAATCCGGCAAATGGGCCGACAACCCAGTACGAACAGCTTCATTCGGACACGCCACGGATTCTCCCCCAACAGGAGCCTGCGGCACAACCAATGACTGTTCGCCGCCTTCCACCAAACCCGTGCCCGGCGCGCCGTTGCTCGCCACCAAGCGGTAACGATACGTTTCACCGCCCTTCAGAGCCGGCAGATCGGCGCCCACCAACTGCGCGCTCGTACCCGACCCCGCATCCGCTTCAGGCGTTTCCTGCGCACCCGTCCAACCATGTTCTTCAAAGCTCTTCTCGCTCACATACCGAAAACGATAATGCGCTTTATCCCCTTCACCGCCCTGCTGGATGACCGACACCGACACCGTCCCCGGCGGCGCTAAGCCCAGACCGTCGGCTTCGATCGGCGGCTGCGCACCCTGCACATCCGCCCCGTTGAACCACACCGTATACGGACCACCAGGCACACCCGCCACAGTCACCTGCGGATCGCCTTCCAACGAACCCAACGCCTGCTCTACGGCACCGGGCGTCGCGTTATACGCGATCTGCCCGGTCATGTGACCCTTGAACGTCAACGCGAACGTCCCACCGCTCGCTTCGCTCAACGCGACCACCTGTTCAGCCGTAGTCGGTTCGCTGTTCGGGTCGACCGTCCCCAGCAAACGCAACGCTTCACCATCCAACGCATGCACCATAAACGTCGTAGCGCTCGGCGCACCCGACGTCGTAAACCTCGCAGCCGCACCAACCGTACTCCCACACCCTTGCCCACACTGGGTTTCCGCGACCGCACGCACGTAATAAGACGAGGACGCACGCAACCCCGTCAAACTTGCCTGAACCGGCACAGTCACGTCATATGGCGCTTGACTTTCGGGCGCTTCCGCTTCCAACGCTTGCACCCGCGCCAGGGAAAGCGAACCCACCGAACCAGGGATCACGCCCCACGGACCAGACGGCGAAGACGCCGATTCAAGCCGCCACACAGTCGCAGACCCATGCGGCTGAACAGAACCCAACACACGCGCAGACACCCCAGTCACATTACGAAAACCAGTACTGTCCACCCCCGGCCTCGCGGTAGCCGTGGTAAACGTGCCGTATTCTTCGCCCCCGGACACAAGTGAACCTTCCTTCGGGGGGGATACCGAGGGACCATAATACTTGGATTGTTTCAGTTCGCCGTGCGGGTTGACTGCCCGCAACCGCACGTAATAGGTCGTTTCCGGGGTGAGACCCGTAGCCCGCACGTCGAACCTTGCATATTCAGCGACCGGCGTGATCGTCCCCGAACCATTTTCGAACAACGTCCACGACGAACTACCCGCGACCGGTTCATGACCATTTTCCGGCAACGAATATTCAATGCTATACGATGTTTCAGACCCATTACCCTCCAGCACACCGTAGAAGGTCGCAGTGGTGGCATTTTCGACGTAGACCTTAAAGTAGCGGCCTTCCAAATCCGCTTCGGGCTTAGCCGGACTGGCGAATAGTGGGTCGATTTCCGGCGGCGCAAGCGGGAGCGTCTTGAACGGCACCGTTTCCACGCCCCTGCCCTCCTGATTTTCAGCTACGAACCGTGCAAAATAGGCCGTATCCGGCGAGAGATGCCGCACGACCGCATCGCCACCATATTCCCACGGCTGGGCTCCTAACCCAAGGATGATATCTTCTTGTGGGGTAGGTCCTGATTCCTGTTCGTTGAGGACCTTCCAGGCGGGACTGTTTTCCGGGGGCGCTTCGCCGCTCGCTTCCGCCGGAGCGTACTCGGCGATAATCTTTGTATTCAGCTTGAAAGGTATTTCTACGGACGCAAACACGTGCGCCCGTGTCGGGTAAACCCTCACCAGGGTTTCCGACTTCCTGAATTGTGGTGGCGCCGCCGCGAATGCGGATGAGACGATCGCCAACATCCCCGCGATGACAGCCACCACAACGACGCCGGGCCGAACACATGAGCTACGCCACGAAAGCTGTCTGGAAATCATGATGATGCCTTTCTCAAAAATAAAGCGAACGAGCTACAACGATGACCGGCTGCTCTAGCTGCGTCGAGGGCATTATTCCCCTAATGACTACTCGTCTACTCTCGCGCGAGAGTAGAGCTCATATGGACAAAACAGGCTAGCCTTTTCCCACACCGGAGCCAGCCGTTACCGCCCACGTACCAGAGATATATACATTCCCCTTGGCCGCGGCCAAACCATAGAACTCGACACCAAAGATCTCCGTGGCCCCTCCCTGGGGGCTAATACCTACCGCGAGCACATTTTCTTCACTTCTCGAGAAGACACAAAGATTGCCTGGTTCTGCCCCCGGTTCATTAGCATTGCCGGTGCAGCCTTCCGGGAGCGTTGTTTCCCCAGCCTTGATTTCGTGGACGAGAATCGTGCCGCCGGGAACCGGAAGCGCAAAACTCACAGCCGTCGAGGCCTTGCCGCCCCCTTTAGTTGCCGACGCTTCGCTGAACGCCGCGGCCGAGTACGCCCCGGTCAGCGTCTTGCCTTCAGGCAGCATCTGCCCACCAAACGTCCCTTCCTTGCCTTTTTCGCCGTTGCAGGCATACGTCTTCTTGCCTTCCGCCGCCGTGAATTCAGAGCCACCGTTGGGACAGTTGGCGTTTTTAGCCGCAAGCACCGCGCTCGTCACGCTCACACCATTCTGTCCGTTCGTCCCCGGTGTCCCATCTTTGCCGTTGGCACCAGCGGGACCCTGCGATCCGGCCGGTCCCGACGCTCCTTGCGCGCCCGAAGCGCCGTTCGCGCCGGCCTTGCCTTGAAGCTGCTTGAGCACACTCGGCTTGATCTGCCTCGTCGAGGTGATCACATACCTACCCGCGGCATAGGCGCCACCGGTCATTGCGAACACCAACGCGAGGCTGGAGATCGTGGTCGCGGGACTGACATGGATCCGTCTACGCAATGCTGAGAACATCGGTTATCTCTCCTTTGAAGACGTGCCAACGCCCAGCGCTACGCACGCGGATTGAGTTACGTTGAAAATGCGAGACCGGACGGCGCCGCAGTCACGCGCCCCGTGCGATTGCAGGCGCACGCCCGGGTGAGACCCCCTCGGCACCAACCAAGCTCGACGCATCAAGCGGCCTGCTCCCTGCCGCGGCTATCGATACTGAGCCGCTCCGCTACCTGGCGACCCTGCGCCGTCAGCCGCCACGCGTTGGGCTCACCGCTCTGGTGCCCACCGCCGGTGTTCACCACCAGCCCCAAGCGCTCCAAGCGTCGCAGCAACTTCGAGATCTGCCCCGGGTCCGCGACCCCCGCGTGCTCGGCGACCACACGATTGCTCGCACCAGGCTGAGAGGCGATACACCCCAGCACCCGAGCCGTGCGATATGTCAAACGCATCCCGGTACCCGCCAGCGGGTCACGCCCACCCCCAAGCTCCACCGGCGCCCGCTCCACACCCGCCACCGCCGCCAGCCTGGGGACAGGACGAGCCTGCTCGCGCCGCGCTGCCGCCGGGCCGAGGTAGGGCAGCACCATCATCCCCATCAACTCGCCGAACAGAGCCGTCAACGGCGCGCGCTCACCACGCAACAACCGCGCGTACACGATCCCGAACGCCGCACCGACCAGACCCTCCGCTGTCAAAGCCGTGCACTGCGCGCCCCGCGCGCCCTCACCACGACCCTCATCGAGCACAGCCGCCAAACGCGCGAGCACCTCATCGCGACGCTCCAACAACCCCGGACCACCACGCAACACCTGCACCACGCACACCCGCGCGAGCGCTGGCTCCCGATCGAAGAACGACAGGATCGTCCACAGGCCACCGCGAACCCGCTCACGCCACGGCAAGCCGGCCAACCCAGCGGCCGCGAGCTCACCCTCGACCATCCCCACTACGTCCTCGAACAGCGCCGCCAGGCACGCCTCGCGATCCGCGAACAGTTCGTAGAACGTTCGCCGCGAAACCCCCGCACGCACCGCGATATGCCCAACGGTCGTGTGCACGTACCCGTGCTCGTCGATCGCGCCAACCGCGCCGACCAGCAGCCGCGAGCGCTGAACCTCCGCGACCTGCTCCCGAGGCTGCGCCCTGCGCACAGCCATCCCCACCGGGGCCGGGCGACGCGGCACACGCGTACGCACGCGCGACACTACACGGCCCCCCCGAGGAGAACTCCAGATCGCCCGAGAACGCCAGGCCGCCCGCTACGCAACCCCGCGCGTGAACGCAGCGACCCCCTCCCCCGCGCGAGCGGGGGCGCGTGGCACATCGAAACTAGGCGACTAGCGCCCTCGGTCTCGAGCCGCGACGCTGAAGAGAGAGAGAGAGAGAGAGAGATGCGACAGCGCCAAGCTGGCGCATCTAGCATCAACCCCAAGATCCGGTGCGTGCACCCTCAGCACGTATCTCCCTGCAGAAACCACGCTAAACAAGCTCCCTCTTCAAAAAAACCGACCCGGCCCCTCTCCCGAAAGACCCCTAATGCGCTTGGAACGGTCGACCACCAAAGGCAGACCCCAAACCAGACCCTATGTTGTGCCCGGTAATCACCATCGATCCCCGTGGCATTGCCATCATAGGCGGTAACGTTACCTTTTGTCAAGTGCCACGGCGCAAAGAAGCCAATGTCCCGAAGGATGGCCGTCCTACCTCGATGGAATCGAACGGCTTACTGATCCTCACGCAGCGGATCGACCCAGCGCAGACCGGAGAAGCGCGAGAAGTCGCTGTCGCAGGAGCAGAGCAGGGCGCCGTGCTCGATCGCCAGCGCCGCCAGGTGGGCGTCGCTGCTCAGGTTGCCGGCCGTGCCGAGCGGGAGCAGCAGCTGGCGCAGGAGGGCCGCGTGGCGCTCGGTGGGGTTCACGACCGTAACGCACGGCTGCGCCAGCCAACTCTCCACCAGCCCGATCGCGGCGTCGACGCCAAGCGGGCGCTCGACCACGGCCGCGCGGGTGCTGAGGCGAATGAAGGCCAGCAGCACGATCCACGTCATCGCGACGGTTTCAGTGCCCGACAGTGTCCGCTGCAGCCACTCGCGCGCCGGCGCGTGCCGCGCGGAGCGGGAGTCGTATGCGTAGAGCAGCAGGTTGACGTCCGGCAGCTTCACTTGCGCAGCTCGAGCTTGCGCAAGATCTCAGCGTCCTCGAGCTCGCCGGCAAGGCTGAGCGCCTTGTCCAAGTCGACGCCGGGGCGGACGCCGAGAGGCTGTGCGTGCACGCGAAAACGCCTGCTCGGCGCGGCTCCCGAAGTCAGCCCGATGCGCACTGCGTCGTTGAGCGCAGCCTTGAACGACACCCCCCGCTCCCGCGCGGTCTGCTGAAGCTTCGCCGCTACATCCGGGTCAAGCGTCACCGTCGTCCTCATCAGCGCATCATAGCAGCAGCATTCATGCTGTCATGATGCCTACTCCGAGGCGCAGAGATGCGAGAGCCGGCGTCCGGCGCTGAACGGCGACCGGGGCAACCCGGCTCTTCGGCGGCATCCCTACTTCTTCCCTTTCTTCGTGCGCTTCCCGCTCGCGTGCTTCCTCTGCTTGTGCTTTGTGTGCTTGTGCTTCGTGTGCTTGGCCGACTTCTTGGTCTTTGGGCAGCCGGTGACGGCGATCTTGGTGCTTTGTTTGATCTGGGTGCCGTTCTGGCCGACGAGTTCGGTGGGCATCGTGAGGTTCTTGGCGGTGCAGAGGTTCCCGAGCGCGGTGAGGGCGCTGTAGGGGCCCTCGGGGAGCGTCAGTTCGAAGCTCGTGACGGGCTGGTCGGGGACGGTCTTGAACGTGCTGCTGGTGACGCCGGCTTTGCTGATGAAGGTGGTGCCGGTGAGGTCGATCGTGACGCCGTAGCCCTGGAGGACGATCACGAGGCTCGGCCATCCTTCCCCGCCGTGGGAGACGAAGTACGCCGGTCCTTCCAGCGGGACGGGGAGGATCGGCGTGATCGCCTTGGCGTGACCGATGATCGAAGCCGGCGGGCACCCGGCGGGGTTGGCTTCGAACTGCGCGGCGGTGCACGCTTTCTGCAGGGTCGGCAGACGGGAGGGAAGCTGTTTGGGGAGTTCGACTTTGACGCGGCTGATGTTCGCCTGGGTGCCGAGCGCGCCGGGGACGGTGAGTTTTGCGGTGAGACTCGCGCCGTCAGCCCTCGAGGTCTTCCCCGATGTGGAGACGGCGAACGCGGGTTTGAACGCGAGGCTCGAGCAGTCCGCCGCCTGGAACGGGCTCGACACCAGGACGGAGGACTGGTCGGCCGGGTTGGACGGGTCCGCGCCGGCGCCGGTGATCGAGTTGGCGATCTGCATGCGTTCGCAGCTCGTGGGGTTGAGGATGAAGTTGGGGCGGTCGATGTAGGCACGGATGTTGCGGGCGTGCACGACGATCCCCTTGATGATGTGCGGGATCGGATCAGAGCCCGTCGCGTCCACTTCGACCTGGGCGGTGATCGGGTTGATCCGCAAAGCGAACCGAATCACGACCGTCCCCAGGTCGAACGGGCCGACCTTCGCGGAGGTGACCGACACGAGCGAGAGCGGCGCACCGTGATACGGGCCCGCCAGGTACAGGCTGCCCGGGGTCTGCGCGAGGACCGTCCCAACGCCGGCTTCGACGATCGTGTGGCCGATCCTGCTCGCCGCGGGACACGACGGTTCGGCTTGCTCCTGCGCGCCGCCGCTCGGGCCAGTGCGTTCCTTGGCCGCCTGGACCGCAGCGTCGGGGCAGAACGGGATACCGGTCAGGTTGCCGGTCAGGCCCGGAGGCATGATGGTCGAGAAGCGCGTGAGCTCCTGTTCACCGTCGTGACGCTCGATACGCAGGTAGAACGGGCTGTAGCTCCCGGCCGCGTTGTTGAGGGTCCCCGCGGTCACCCCGGGCGCGAACGGCGGCACCCCACCCGACGGGCACGCTCCGCCGCCGATCCCCGTTTCGATCGGGAACGCCGGACTATTCACCAGTTGCGGTGGGGATACGATTTTTCCACCTTGTTCCTCGGACCACGGCGTCAATTCCGCCTGCGCCGCGTAGCTGCCGCAGACAGGGGGGCTCACGAGCGGCGAGTTCGCGCCCTGGCGGAGATTCAGCGTGAACTTGCTGAACGGAACTTGCGGATTGCCGTCGAAGCTCGTGACGAGCTGCCCGGTCGTTTCGTTCGGTTCGATCTTACCGGCGAGTTTGACGATGATCCCCCGCTGGGGGTCCTTCACGACGATGTAGAGACCGAGGAGCGAGCCGAACGGGTTTTCGAAGGGCTTAGCGATGTAGATGTCGCCTTCCAGGTGTTTTTCGACGAGCACGGGTGTTTCCACGTCGACCGTGCCGATCTTCGATTCTTCGGGACAGCCCGCGCCCTGCGCCGAAGAAGCCGTTTCCCGCTGGAACTGTTCCGATGTGCAGGCGCCGAGGCCGGCCGCGAGCGACGGGTTCGCGGTGTAGCCGAGCGGGAGCGTGACGACGCTGTCCTTCAGGTGCGCGCTTGCGAGCCCGACCGGGTTTTCCCAGCTCTGCGGTACCACCAGCGAGACGTTCAGCCCCGAGGAGGATTCAGCAGAGCGAGTCGTGGGCTGCACTTCGAGGGAGGCGTCGAACGGCACGCGTTCGCATTCGCTGCTCGCCGGTGTCATTTCCGTCTGCGCTTCAGGCCAGCTGTTCGGTTCCTCCCACGAGTCAGAACGCAACCGCGCGAGATGCGGTTCACAGCTCGTCGGATTCGACAGGAACGGCTCCACCGGGATTCCCGCTTTGCGGGCCCCGCCTTGGCACACCGGCAGGTCTCCCGAGAAGCATTCAAGGCCGCGTTCGGGGTCGTGCACGGGCGAGGCAGGCAGAGCCCAAGTCGTGACCGACACGTTGCGCGGTTCCCCCACATTGGCGATGTCGGCGCTTTCGATCGTGATGCCAGAGTCACCGGGACGCACGCGCGCGTTGAGCACCTGGAGGATCCCGCCCGCCACGTTGAAGCCGTACTGGGCGACGATTCCAGGGTTCGTGAGTTCCATGCTGAACAGAGGCACCGTGACCTGTTCATAGCCAGCCTGGGCAAGGTGCACTTCGAGGCTGATCGTCCCGACCTGACTCGCCACCGGGCACTCCTGACTTCCTCTCTGCCCACCAGCTGTTCCCACGAGTTGCTGATCGGTGCACGTAGGCACGGCCGTGTTGTTGCCGATCAGGCCGGAGGGCAGTTCGACGACAGTGGTACGAACGTCGTTGAACGAGGCCGTCGGCACCCCGCCTGCTTCTTCGTGAGCGAAGTCGAACGCGACAGTCAGATCGCGGTGAGCGCCCGCCTGGCCCGTCGCGGTGCTCACGTGGAAGCTGCCGGGGACGATTTCAAAGGGATGGCTGCTGGGCGCTGCACTCGCTCCGGCGGCGCCCATGAGCGCAGCCGTGGCGGCGAGCGCGATGAGAAGCCCTGCGCGCGCGGCGATGCCCCGTCCTCGTTGGATGCCCATGCTTGTCATCGTCCTCTTCCACCCTTCCGCGCCGAGCGCGTCGTCTTGCAGCGGTGTCTGCGCGTCCGCTTGCAGCGGCGCCTGGGTTTTGGCTTCGGCTTCGGTGTGACGTGCACGCCCGGCGCGACGGCGAGCGTGCTTTCGGCGCCGTGGAACGTGAAGCTCGCGGGCGTCTGGTCACTCGGCGGCGCCGGCGGCGTCGCGCACGAGTCGCCTGCACACGCGACCGGGACCGGAGGTTGCGCAAAGCCACCGTTGACACGCGCGTCGTAGATGTCGCCTGCGGTGTCCTTGTCGGACGGCAGCAGCGATTCCCTCGTCGCGAAGAACACGTTTTCGCCCGTACGGTCGACACCGAGCAGGACGTTCAGGAACCCACCGTGCCCCGAGGTGATCAACGACAGGCAGCCCTGGATCACGGCGCAGCCGTCCACTCCGTCGCGGCGCCACTCATACACGTCGCTCGACGGTGAGTAATACGGCGATACGTGCACTCCGGTGACAACGCCTTCCGGCGCGATCTGTTCGTCGGTATCGCCGGGCAACAGTGCCGCCGGCGTATCGAAGAACACGTAGTTGCCGTTGTCTGACGCCGTCCGCTCGCCGTCGCCAGGGCTGCTCTGGGTGCTGCTAAGTGGATTCGCGTCGGTAAACAGAGCGCTCAATTGCGGCGCGGGGTCATAGGCGGACGCGCAGGACATGCACTCGACGAGCGCTTCGGCGTTGTCGTAGCGAAACACCTGTGCCGTCGGACCCGCGCCGGGGGTTTCCGGTTCAAGCCCCCCCGCGGGCAGCCCCGCGACCGTCGTTGCGATGAAATAGAGGTACCGGCCGTCGCTGCTCACCTCGAAGTGCCGGTGACTGCGGCCCACTTCGACGTGCGTCAGGAATGTGACCGTCCTGTCGGCTATGTCGTAGCGGTAAATGTCCTGGTCGGCCTCTTGTCCCCCATTCTCCCGCTGGACATAGACTGCACTCAGGTCATCCGAAGGCATGAGCACCACGGGTTCGCTGTTCGGACCATTCACCGCGACTCCGCTCCCGGGGAGGAACGCGGCGTGTTCGGATTCGCTCGTGTAGAGGTACAGGCCGGGGTTTTCGCCAGTCGGGCGTTCGAGCAGGACGCGACCACCGCTGCTGTCCGCGGCGACGAACCGGTAGGGCCCGAGGTCCACCGTGTGTGCTTCTCCGCCGCCGCCATCGATCCGCGCGTAGGTGTGCCACTGTTCGCTGCAGCTTTTGCCGGGCTGGGCTTCGAAGAACACCCGCGACCCGTCGTTAGACACCGCATGCGCCTGGGCCGTTGCCTCGCCGCCAAGAGGGACATCGCCCAAGCTACTCTTCACGGCCGCGATGCGTGCACCACAGGAGCCGATCGTTTTTCCGGCCCCCGAGCCGGCGACGTTGACCTGGCGGCATTCACCGCCAGCGTATTCATACAGGTAGCCGCCTCCCGGAGCGCCCACCGCTCCGCACAGGTGATGATCGCCCACCTGCAGGACGAGCTTCGAGAAGTCAGCCGAGGAGGCCACCCAGCCAAAGGGGAGACCTACAGCGCCATTGACTTTTTCTCCTGCTTCCCCCGCTGCTACCCCCGCTTCAGCGGCCGGCACGGACGCCATCAACGTGTAGGGACCGCCGACGGGACCCTTCTTGTATTCGACAACGTGCGATTCGTGCCCGGGGCCGGTGTTCCACGTCCCTTCAACCGCGATTTCACCCAGATCCGGGCTGGAGAGCTTGGGAAAATATGTCGACACGCCGGCTTCCGGCTCGGCTGTCACGCCCGTCGTCGACCAGCCCGCCGCTTCACGCGTGAAAACAAACGGGCTCCCTCCGCCGCCCGCACCACCCCACGGCAAGTGCTGCTCGGCGAGCTCGAAACGGCTCCCGTCTTCGGCGAGCGGCACGCCTTCGAATCCCTGTGCGAGGGTACCGCCATAGCCGGCCATTTCCTTGGCTGCCCCCTTGGCGGCGGGAGTCAACTGCTCGTAGGCGCGACAGTCGGGCAGGTGTTCGGACGCACCCGTGCGGAGCGCTTCGTTGGGACAGGCACCGGGCGTGGACGGGGTTACGGGCGGCGGCGAAGGAACCGTCAGCGCCGCTTCTTCACCAGTTTCGACGGGGTTGCCCGGCGCGGTGCTGCTCGCGACGATCCGGAAGCGATACGTTTCGCCCGGGGTGAGGCCGGAGGTAAGGTCGGCACCCACGTACCGCACGGTGCTGCCGAAGCCGGCGCTTTCGTCAGGCGTGTGGGCTGCATGCGCGAAGCCGCCTTCTGCCCCGGGCACTTCGAACTGTTTCTGGCTGACATAGTCGAAGTGGTAGCGCACATTGTAGGCTTCCCCGCCCTGCAGAACGACTTTTACTTTGACCTGGCCCGTAGGTGTGAGCGCCGAGGCCGCCGTGATCGCGGGCTGCGCCTTTTCCCCACCGGCGCCGTCGAAGAACACCGTGTATGGGCCGCCCGGGGCACCGCTTACCTGCACCTGACCTTTGAGCACCGGCAGCGCTTCCAGCGCTGTAGCGACCCCTCCTGTTCCTTCGGCGGGCGCGTCGAAGGCCAGAGGCTGGGTCGTTTCGCCGCCGAAGCTGAGGGTGAAGGTGCCGCCAGTCGGTGCTTCTTCGAGCGTTATGACCTGTTCTGCGGACGTCGGCGTCGTTTCCGGAGCGACACCCCCCATGACCCTCAGCGCTTCCCCATGGATGCCGTGCACGGCAAGCGTCGAGACGACAGGCGAACCGAAGGTCTTGAAGTGCGAGACAACCCGGGTTTGGGTCGAGGTCGACGCCGGTTCGCATCCTATGTGCCCGGCGGCTTCGTCGGCGCAGACCTGGCCCTGGCCGGCGCTGTTTTCCGCATTCTCGCGCAGATAATAGGTCGTGCCAGCGCTCAAGTTCGCGAGCCCGCCATCGACGAACGCCGGGCGAAGTTCGGGAAGCGCTTCGGCCTGCGCCTGCGTGACGACGCCTTCGGCACCCGGCACACGCGTCCACGGCCCCGTGCTCGACGTGGCGTATTCAAACCACCACTGCGTTTCCAGATGGTGCGGTAGAACGGAAGAAGACAGATGCGCAGAGGTGCCCGTCACATTGCGAACGTGAACTTCGGTGACCAGCGGCTTTTCGGTGAAGGTCGTAAAGCAACCTCCTTGCCCTCCGCCTCTGACGCTCCCATGCGTTCCGCCTCGGTGCTCGACGGTCTGTCCCTGGAGATTTGTAGCTTTTACCCGCACGCAGTAATAGGTTTCCGGCAGCAATCCTGTGAGCGTCGCTTCGCGGTTGGCGAAATCTTCGGCGACGCTGACCGTACCGCCCGCTGGAGCTGGAGCGACCCATGACGGGCTCGCTTCCCCGGGCGGGTGACCTGATTCCGCGGGCGCGTATTCGAATTGATAGGCGGTGTTCGCCCCGTTGGAGTCAATCTCCGCTTCTACGATTGCGCTCGTCGGGTCCGCAGCGGACACCCAGAATCCTCCGCGATCTTCGCTCGAGGCATCGAGGTTCGGTGGTGACACTTCCGGCTTTGCGATTCCGGTCGTCGTGAACGCGCCCCCCCCGGGGCTATAGATGACTTCGGTGTGTTCCGTAGCGTTTTCTGCCGTAAACCGCGTGTAGTAGGTCGTGTTGGGTAGCAGATGATGTTGCATGGCGAGGCCCGATGCCCGTTCGCCAGGTGTGGTACCGAGAAACGCATCCACTTCTCCGTCAGATGCGAATTCTTTTTCACCACTAGTTTCGGTGTTTTGACAGCCGGACGGCGTCCAGGGGCCGGTTTCGCTCGTGGAATATTCCGAGCACCATTTGACCTGGGCGCGCCCCGTCTGCAGCCGGGTAGTCAAATGGGCGCTCGTGGAATACGCTTCAGCTACTTTCGGTGTTTTTGCGAAGCTCAGAGTGTTTCCGGCGCCGAATGCCAGCGGCACGACCACGTTCACGAGCACGAGCACGAGCGTTCCTGCGAGCGCTAGGCCGGCCACCAATGTCTTCAATGTTCTCGCTCTACCGCTCATGCTCGCTCCCTCTTTCATCATTGTGTACCGCCGCTCGAACTGCGCCTTCGCCCGGGGCGCGATTCCCGCCCCGGGGCGAAGCCTGTCGTCCCTTCGCTATTCGGCGGTCACCGCCCACGTGCCGGCGACGGAGACGACGCCTTCTGCCTTGGAGAACGTGAACACGCCAAACCCATCGGCGTCCGCCGCGGGCAGAGAGGCGACGCAGAGTCCTCCGCCAATGTTGGACGGCTTAGTCAGGGCGCAAATATGCGGCACGATATAGTCACCCACTGGATTCGTGGCGGTGTTAGTTTCGCTCGCGGTGTAGACACATAGGTTGCCGGGCGTCGCTTCCGGTGCGGAAGCGGAGCCGGGGCAGGCGGGCTGTTCGCGTTCTTCTTCTTTTTTCGTCGCTTGGTTGAAAAACGGTTCGTTGCCGGTCTCCCTGAGGTAGTGAGCGACAGGAGCCGCCGTGAGGGGGATGTTGAAGCTCACCGCCGAAGCAAAGTCGACAAATGCGCCGGGGGCATCGCCCGCCAGCTCCCAGTCGCCCGTCTCGGTTTCTTTGGACGGGAGGGTTTTGGTGAAGCCCGTCGTGCCATTCGTGCCATTTTTTCCCGCCGCGCCTTCGGCGCCTGTCGGCCCCTGCGGGCCCTGAGGACCCTGGGGGCCCGCGGCCCCCGGGGTGCCGGCGCCAGCTGGACCTGTGACCCCGGTCGCACCGGTAGCGCCACTCGCACCGGCCGCGCCCTTCAGCTGCTTGAGCACCTTCGGACTGATCTGCTTCGTCGAGGTGATCAAGACCCGGCTTGCGGCGTAAGCACCCCCAGTCATCGCGAAGACGAGAGCGAGAGTGGCGATCACCGTCGATGGATTAGTGCGCCTTCGTATTGCTTGGAGCATCGGTTATCTCTCCTCCTGGGAGTAGAGCGTGGCGGCGCTCGGCGCTACGCACGCGGATTGAGTTACGTTGCTAAAAATGTGCAGCTCGGGCGCGACCGAAGCCACGACCCAGGCCGAGTGGGCACGCGCACCGCAGTCAGAGCGCCTCGGCAGTAATTGGCGCCAGCGCATCACGCAGCCTCCATTCGCCGACCGGCGTCGATGCTGAGCCGCCTCGAGACCTGGCGCCCCTCCTCGGTCAACGCCCACGCATTGGGCTCGCCGTTGAGATGCCCCCCACCGGTGTTCGCCACCAGGCCACGGCGCTCCAAGCGCCGCAGCAGCTTCGAGATCTGCCCCGGGTCGGCCACCCCCGCGTGCTCGGCCACCACGCGGTTGCTCGCACCCGGCTCGCCGCCGATGCACTCCAAAACCCGCGCCGTGCGATAAGTCAACCGCATCCCGGTGCCCGCCAGCGGGTCACCCTCACCACACGGCTGCACCGACGCCCGCTCCACACCCCCCACTGCCACCAACCCAGGAACCGGACGGGCCTGCTCACGCCGCGCCGCCGCCGGACCGAGATACGGCAGCACGATCATCCCCATCAGCTCGCCGAACAGATCCGTCAGCGGCGCGCGCTCACCGCGCAACAGCCGCGCATACACGATGCCGAACGCCGCGCCGACCAGGCCCTCGGCCGTCAGCGCCGTGCACTGCGCGCCCCGCGCGCCCTCATCACGACCCTCATCCAACACGGCCGCCAAGCGCGCGAGCACCTCATCGCGACGCTCAAGCACCCCGGGGCCACCACGCAACACCTGGATCACACACACCCGCGCGAGCGCCGGCTCCCGATCAAAAAACGACAGGATCGCCCACAAGCCACCACGGACCTGCTCACGCCAGGACAAGCCCCCCAACCCCACCAAGTCGAGCTCACGCTCGATCATCCCCACCAAATCCTCGAACAGCGCCGCCAGGCACGCCTCACGATCGGGGAACAACTCGTAGAACGTGCGCCGCGAGACCCGCGCACGCAACGCGATATGCCCAACCGTCGTCTGCGAATACCCGTGCTCGTCAATCGCACCGACTGCACCGACCAACAACCGCGCGCGCTGGACCTCCGCCACCTGCTCCCGCGGCTGCGCCCTGCGCACAGCCACCCCAACCGGGACCGGGCGGCGCGGCGCACGCGTACGCACGTGTGACACTACGCGGCCCCCCCGAGCAGAAGGCCAGATCGCTCGATACCGCCGGAGCGCCCGCTGCGCGACCATCGGCGTAAGCACAGCGAGCCCCTCCCCCGCGCGAGCGGGGGCGCGTGGCTCGTCGAAACTAGGCGACTAGCGCCCTCGGTCTCGAGCCGCGACGCTGAAGAGAGAGAGAGAGAGAGAGAGATGCGACAGCGCCAAGCTGGCGCATCTAGCATCAACCCCAAGACCGGGTGCGTGCACCCTCAGCACGTATCTCCCTGCAGAAACCACGCTAAACAAGCTCCCTCTTCAAAAAACCGACCCGGCCCCTCTCCCGAAAGACCCCTAGTGCGCTTGGAACGGTCGACCACCAAAGGCAGACCCCAAACCAGACCCTATGTTGTGCCCGGTAATCACCATCGATCCCCGTGGCATTGCCATCATAGGCGCAGACGTTACCTTTTGTCAAGTGCCAAGCGCAAAGAACCACAGACGCCCCCGCCGGGAGAGCCGTCTTCGGCTATCACAGAACCTCTGCCAGGACCAGATCGCGCAGATGGGTAGCGCGAAGATGCGCTCGCTCGGCCGCGGCCCGGTGTGCAGGACGGCCCCGGCGAGGAAGCGCTCCCCGAGCTGGTCGCCCAGCCATCCGCGCGGGCGAGCCTGTCGAGAAACGGCTCTGCGGTCAACTCGCCGACCATCTCCCGCACGGTCAACCCGTACATCTGCACCCGCACCACCCTGCCCGTTCCGGGCCACGTCTGGGTTTCGAGGTCCGCCCTGACGCTGCCGGTCAGCAGAAAGCGCCCGGCACCGGAACCTTCGTCAACAGCCCGCTTGACCGCACCCAGCACCCCCGGTACCTCCTGCCACTCATCGAGCAGCACCGGCGTGGGGAGCCACATAGCCAGAAGCGACCACAACCCCACGATACCGCTTTTGCGAGGGTTTGCGTCCCGCTTTTGCGGGCCAACCACTACCGCTTTTGCGCCGGCTTCCCTTTCTTCGCGTGCTTCCCGCGCGCGTGCTTCCCGTGCTTGTGCTTTGTGTGCTTGGCCGCCTTCTTAGCCTTCGGGCAGCCGCTGACGGCGATCTTGGTGCTCTGCTCGATCTCAGCGCCGTTTTGGCCGACGAGTTCGGTCGGCATCGTGAGCTTCTTGGCCGTGCAGAGATTCCCAAGGGCCGTCAGTGCGCTGTAGGGACCCTCGGGGAGCGTCAGTTCGAAGCTCGTGACGGGCTGGTCGGGGACGGTCTTGAACGTGCTCGAGGTGACGCCGGCTTTGCTGATGAACGTCGAAGCCGTAAGGTCAATCGTGAACCCGTAGCCCTGCAGCACGATCTCCAGGTCGGGGAACGCTTCGCCGCCGTGGCTGACGAAGTACGCCGGGCCTTCCAACGGGACCGGCAGGATCGGCGTGATCGCCTTGGCGTGCCCGATGATCGACGCCGCCGGACACCCCGCCGGGTTCGCTTCGAACTGCGCCGCCGTACACGCTTTCTGCAGCGTCGTGAGCCGGGACGGGAGCGCTTTGGGGAGTTCGACTTTCACCCTGCTGATGTTCGTCTGGGTGCCCAGGGCGCCGGCGACGGCCAGTTTCGCGGTGAGGCTGGCGCCGTCGGCCCGGCTGGTCTTGGCGCTGGTGGAGACCGTCAGATCGGGCTTGAACGCGAGGCTCGAGCAGTCCGCGGCCTCGAACGGCGTGCTGACCGTGACGGGGACCTGGTCGGAGGGGTCGGCGAAGTTCGCGCCGGCGCCGTCGATCGTGTCGCTGATCGAGAGCGGACTGCAGTTGGTTGGGTTGATGATGAACTTTTCGCGGTCCATATACACACGGATTTCGCGGACGTGCACGACGATGCCCTTGATGATGTGCGGGATCGCTTCCGACTGCGCTCCGCTGACTTCGACCTGCGCAGTCACCGGGTTGATGTCGAGCGCAAAGCGGATCACGACCGTCCCGAGGTCGAACGGGCCGACCTTCGCCGAGGTGATCGAGACGATCGACAGCGGCGCGCCGTTGTAGGGGCCGGCGAGGTAGATCTTGCCCGGGTTCTGCGCGAGCACACTGCCGACACCCGCACCGACGAGGGAATGCCCGATTTCCGAGGCCTGCGGACAGGAGGGGTGTTCCTCCTCTTCCTGGCCGCTGACGCCGCGGGCGGCTTCGATGTCAGCGTCGGGGCAGAAGGGGATCCCTGACAGGTTCCCCGTCAACCCCGGCGGAAGGGTCGTAGAGAAGCGGGTGATTTCCTGTTCGCCGTCTTCGCGGAGGATGCGTAGATAGAACGGGCTGTAGGAGCTGCCGGCGTCGTTCTGCGTCCCGGAGATCACCTGCGGCTTGAACGGCGGCACGCCGCCCGAGGGGCAGGGGCCTTCGTGGGTGCCTTCGGTGACCTGGAAGGAGCCCGACAGCAGATGTGGTTCTTCCGGCGCTGACCACGGCGTCAACGCGGCCTCAGTCGTGAACGTCCCACATGCGTGTGGGCTGACCAGCGGCGCTGCCGCGCCGGGGCGGAACTTCAGCGTGAAGCGGCTGAACGGGTCCTGGGGATTGTTCAGGAACGTCGTGACGAGCTGGCCGGTGACCGGGTTCGGTTCAATCTTCCCGGCGACTTTCACGAGGATCCCCCGCAGCGGGTCCTTCGCGACCACATATAGCGCCAGCAGTGAGCCGTGCGGGTGACCCGCTTCGCTGAACGGGTTGTCGTAGGGCTTGGCGATATAGATCGCGCCCGGGATCTTTTCGCTGAGCAGCGGCGTTTCGATTTCGATCGAGCCGATCTTCGATTCCGGGGGACACCCTTCGCCCGGCAACGACGAGGACGTTTCTCGTTCGTACTGTTCGGGCAGGCACGCCCCGAGACCCACCGCCAACCCCGGATTCGCAGTCATGCCTTCGGGCAACGTGACCTTCGCGTCCTTGAGGTTGGCGGTCGAGATCGTGTGGGGGTTTTCCCACGCTTGCGGGACGACCAGCGACACCGCCAGGCCGGTCGGGGATTCGGCGGCGCGCGTACTCGGGTTGACTTCGATCGACGGTTCGAACGGGACGCGTTCGCATTCCCCGATCGGGCCGATCGCGCTATCGGTCGCCTGGGAGAAGTTGAATGGTTCCTCCCACGAGTCCGCTTCCATGCTCGCGGTGAACGATCCGCAGCTCGTGGGGTTCGAGAGGAACGGCTTGATCTGCACGTTTGCGGACTGGGGAGCGCCGTATTCGTCGCGGCACACCGGTGGCTCTTCGCCGAATACGCCACACGTTTCGCCGCGTTGGGAGTCGTGTTCGTGGGCGGCCGGGATTCCCCAGGTGGTGACCGAGATGTTACGCGGTTCGCTCACCTTCGTCACGTTGGGAGTGATGATCGTCAATCCCTCGTCAGAGGGACGTGCCCTGACCACGAGGATCGTCGTGAACGTGGACGTCTTGAAGCCGAGCTCCGCCGCTACCCCGGAGCTCGTGACTTCCATGTTGTAGACAGGTAGAGTCAGTTTGAAGGGAGGCCTTCCCTCAGCGAGCTGCAGTTCCAGGCTTATCTGCCCGATCTGGCTCGCGACCGGACACTGCCCGATTATTTCGTTGATGCCGCCGATACTGAGAAGTTGCGCATCGGTGCAGGTCGGCACAGCTGTATCGCTCGCGTCGAAGCCCGCGGGCAGATTCACCACGATCGTACGAAGGTCGTTGTATGTGTGCCCTGTTTCTTCGTTGTGGGCGAAGTCGAACGACGTCACCCAGTTGGAGTGCGCGGCGGCCTGGTCGCCGGTCGGAGCGAAGCGAAACGAGCCTGGCACGATTTCGAACGGATGTTCACTGGGTTCCGCGACCGCGACGCTCGGTAAAACGCACGCCAGCAGAAGACACCAAAAAAAAGCTGTGACAGGTATTGCATTTCTAAAGCTCATCACTTGCTCCTCCTCGAGGACGCACTTTTCCCGCTCCCCTTGGAAGCCTTCTTTCCCCTGCCTTTGCTCTTTTTCGCGTGCCTCGCCTTCGCTTTCTTCTTCGGCTTGACTTTCTTCTTTGGCTTGGGTTTCTTTGCCTTTCCTACCGGTTTCGTCGAAAGCGGTTCGCCGACGAGGTTGCCCACACCGGAGAGCGTCGAGCTCGACGGCGTGGCGTCGTTTGGCACACTCGCCGGCGTCGAGCACGCGTCGCCTTCGCATTCAACGGGACGGGGCGGCGCCGGTGGAGTGCCACCGCCGATACGCGCATCGTAGATGTCACCCGCAGTGTCGTCGTCCTGAGAAACCAGCTCTGAGTTCGTGTAGAAGAACGCGTCGCGGCCGGATTCGTCGGTCCCGAGGAACACGTTCAAGAAGCCACCGCGACCATTCGTGATCAGCGCCAGACAACCCTGCAGATGAGCACAACCGTCGACGCCGGGCTTCCGCCACTCATACACATCGCTCGAGACCGAGAACGACCCGCTCCCGTTTTCAATCCCCTGGTCGCCGGCTCCCTCTTCGGGAGCGATTTCGCCGTCCACATCGGACGGCAGTAGCGCAGAGGCGGTGTCGAAGAACACGTAGTCCCCGTTGGCGGACGCGACCTCCGTCTTGGGGTAGCCCGTCCGCGATTGAAGCATGCCGCCGGTGCCGCCGGTTTCACCGAAGACGGCGGTCAGCTTCGGTTCGGGGTCGAACGACGAAGCGCACGACATGCACTGCACAAACGATTCAGCACTATCGTACCGGTAGACTTGCGGTACCTGCACCCCAGGCATCGTTGACCTCTGTCCTCCAAGCACCCCGCCAAGAACTTCCGCGCCGAAATACAGGTAGCGCCCGTCGGGGCTCAGCTTCGCCGAACTGAACGGAGCGAAGTTTTCTCCAGAGTCGATAAAGCTCAGAGCTCCAGTTGGAACGTCGTAGCGGTAGATGCTGGATGCATCGGCCGGCGCGTCTGGCGTGAGCTGCTCGCTGGAGATGAAATAGATCGTGCTGAGGTCTTCAGAGACCTTGAACTCCGTTTCCCGATGCACCGTGAACAGCGGCTTGACAGTCGCCGATTCGCTGTCGTAGAGCAGTATTTCGCGAGCTTCGCCACTAAGCTTTTCAAGCAAGACCTCGGTGCCTTCGGAGTTCGCCGCGATGAACTGATAGGCGCCGACGTCGACGGTGTCTTCGCCGTCCACGCGCACGTAGAGGTGCTCGGGTTCCGAGCAGTTGACGCTGGGGATCGCTTCGAAGATGACACGCGAGCCGTCGCTCGAAACGGCGTGCGCGCTGCTCACCGTACCGGCTTCTTCGTCGCCGTCGACGATCTTGGCCCCGCAAGCGCCGATCGTCGACCCTGGAGCAGCACCCGCGACGTTCACCTGATGCAGTTCGCCACCGGAGTATTCATAGAGATCTTCCCCCTGTTTCGTATCGGTCGACGAACCGAGCAAAGTGTGGTCGGCGGCCGCGAGGAACAGCCGAGAGAAGTCCCTGGATGCCCCCACCCAACCCAGGCCGGTCTGCTTCGTCGGAACGCTTGCGACGGTCACATAGGGGCCACCCGGCGAACCGACCCGGTATTCGACTTCCTTGGATTCGACATCCGGGGCTGTCTGGAAAGAGGATTCAAAGGCGAACGTGCCGAGATCGGGGTTCATCAGCTGGAGAAAGGATTGATCGATGCCGGTTTCAGGCTGGGTCGACGCGGCCGTCATGTGCCAATCCCCTTCCCCCTGCCGCGAGAAGAGATAAGGACTCTGCCCATCGGCGGGACCCGAGCCCCAGTTTGTTCCCACGGCTTCGAGCACGAGATGTTCGCCGTCTTCGCCGATCGCGGCGCCACCGCCGAGGTTGAAGGAATAGTTCAATGGTTCGCGCGCGCCTTCCTTTTCGATCGGCGTGAGCTGTTCATAGCCACGACAATCCGGCAGTTTCGCCGACGCACCAGTGCGCAGCGCTTCGTTGGAGCACGATGACGCCGGTTCGCTCGCCGGCGGACTGGGGACGGTGAGAGACCGTTCTTCGCCATCGACAACGGGATCACCGGAGATCGCGCTGGTCGCGACGATCCGGTAACGATAGGTTTCTCCAACCTTCAGCCCGGGAAGGTTCTCCGCGACGAACTGGGCGGCGGTGCCAGAGCCGGCGTCGACTTCGGGGCCGGAGGTAGCATTCGCCCATTCGCCTTCCTGCTTGAACTGCCGTTCGCTGACGTACTGGAAGTGATAGTGCGCGTCATACGCTTCGCCGCCGCGCTGAACGACTGCGACCGCTACCGTGCCCGACGGGGTCAGACCCGCGGCATCCGCTTCGATCTGAGGCTCAGCGGTTTCGGTGCCGAGATAGACGATGTAAGGGCCACCGGCAGGACCGTTGACGCGCACCGTCGACAGGCCCGGGAGGGTTTGAAGAGCTTCTTCGACACTGGCCAACCCGTAGGCATGAGCGTCAGAGGCAATCGGAGCAGTTTCATGACCATTGAAGGAGAGCGTGAAACTGCCACCGGTGGGAGCCCCTCCTATCGTGATCGTCTGTTCAGCTGAGGTGGGCGCGCTGTTGGGGTCCACGGAACCGATGATCCGCAGCGATTCACCGTCGAGGGTGTGAAGTGCCAGCGTCGTCGCCGTGGGGGGACCCGTCGTGCGGAAGCTCGCGAAACCGCGAGTCTCCATCAAAACCTGTTCGCCGGAGCTGTTCTGCGCTTCACCCGCCGCGTTTTCGGCGAACAGCCGCACGTAATACGTTGTCGCTGGATCAAGGCCCGCGATCGCGCCTTCGGCTATCGGCGCGGTCCCTTCCGGCAAGGCTTCAGCTTCGGCCTGAGATACGGTGCCCGCCGCACCCGGGACCGCAGTCCACGGACCCAACGCCGAAGGCGCCGATTCAAAACGCCAATGCGTTTCCTCATGGTGAGGCAGCACGCTAGCGCTGACATGAGCAGCGATCGCGGTGACATTACGAAAGCTCGGTTCAAAGACCACAGGCTTGGCGGTTGGAGTCCCGAAGGAGCTGCTTTCGCCACCACCGCCCGCGGCGAACTTGGTACGTTCCGCGCTGCCCTTTTCATTGCTTGCCAGGACACGAACGTAATAGGTGGTTTCCGGGGTGAGACCTGTACAGAGAGCCACAGGTTCAGCGAAATCTTCGGCGGTGGCGATCGAACCGCTCTCACACGAAGTAAAGGGACCAGAGGGCGAGGTGGAATAGCCAAAGCTATATTTGGTCACAGCGCCATTGCTCTGGATCTGAGCGGACAGACGAGCCGTGGTAGGACTCTCTGCGCCAGCCTCGAAGGTCGTCAACGATTCATCACCCAACACTCCGGCGATTTCAGGCTTGACAACCGGGAGCGTGGTGAATTCGAAAGGAAGCAGCGTCTTGCCCGCCGAGTTTTCAGCTATGAAGCGCGCAAAGTAGTGCGTATTGGGTTCCAAGTGGTAAAGAAAAACGGGTTCGGGTGCCCCACTATCCTCAACAGGAGTACCTTCCCCGAAATCGACCCTTCCCGACGATACTTCTGATCGGCCATCCACGTTGACCTCGACATCACCGCTGTTCGCAACGACGCCGGACCCGCCTTCGAGCAGGCTCTTGCTGGTGGAATATTCGGCGCGCCACTTGGTGTCGAGTTCGTTTGCGAACAGTGATGCCTGGGCGAACATCCGCGTGGAAAACACCACCGGATTTGGTCCACTGATACCGCCAAATTGGAGGCTGGGAGGTGCGGAGGCCTGGGCGGTAGACGCTCCGCATATGAGAGCAAGCACAACCGCAAACACGACAGGCAACGATGAGACTAGCGGACGACAACCCCGCAGATGAGGCGCGAACGAACACGGGCCACTCCCCGGGCCGCGCAGCAAGACACGGAGTGCCGCGAAGGGGCCGCTCTGGAGGGACCGCTTCTGTGTGTTGAGCTCGGTGTGGTTCACTTGCGTGCCTTTCTCATCTGTGCAGTGCATGTGGTGAGATCGTCGGTGGTCAAAATGGTTTGAGTGTCGTCAGCGGCGCTCGGTTCCCCAAGACCATTGCTGTCCCAAGGAGCAGGCGTCATACGATCCGGGGATCTGACGGAGGCCTATTCTTCCGCCGCCGTCACCGCCCAGGTGCCTTCGAACAGAATGGGACCCTTTTCTTGGCTGAATGCCGTTAGCGCGAACCCATCCACTCTGGGGATAACCGACTCGGGTCCACCTCCATGCACATTGAGCGTATTGGTCACGAAGATACAGAGATTGCCAGGTTCGGCGGCCGGCGCCTGAGCGGTACCCGGACATTGCGACGACGGCGTTTCGCCTTCCTTGACGGTATGCGCGTCATTCCCTAAAAGTTCGGCAGAAAGCGGGATGGCAAAGCTGACGGCCGTCGAGGCATAGCCGGTGCCTTCTTCCGGATATCCAGCTGCGCCGTATCCACTCGCGGCCCAAAGACCCTTGAGCGTCTTCCCCGGAGGAAGCGTACCGCCACCAAACGTCCCTTCTTTGCCTTTTTCCCCGTTACACGCATAGGTAGTGCCGCCGGTCGCCTTGAATTCAGAGCCACCTTCTTTGCATGGGCCGATTTTGGCTTTCGATTCGGCGCTGGTCACACTCGTGCCCGCGGCGCCATTCGCCCCGGCCTTGCCTTCCGGGCCTGTCGGTCCGGCCGGCCCAGTCGCACCCGAGGGCCCCAGCGGCCCCTGGGCGCCCGGAGCTCCATTCGCGCCGTTCTTGCCGGCCAGCGCCTTGAGCACCTTCGGGCTGATCTGCTTGGTCGAAGTGATCAGATACCGCCCCGCCGCGAAGGCGCCACCACTCATCGCGAACACGAGCGCGAGCGAGGCGATCACCGTCGCCGGACTGACATGCATCCGTCTACGCAATGCTGAGAACATCGGTCATCTCTCCTTTGCAGACGTGCCAACGCCCAGCGCTACGCACGCAGATTGGGTTACATCGCTAAAAATGCGGAAACCGAACGACCCTGAAGCAAGGGCCACCCTGAGTTGAAGCCGCACACACGGGTAAGGGTCCCTCGACACCGATCGGCCCCGGTGCATCACGCGGCCTCCACCCTCCGGCCGACGTCAATGCTGAGCCGCCCCGCGACCTGGCGCCCCCGCGCCGTCAACCGCCACGCGTTCGGCTCCCCGTTGAGATGCCCCCCACCGGTGTTCACCACCAGCCCCAGGCCCTCGAGGCGCCGCAGCAGCTTGGAGATCTGCCCCGGGTCCACGACCCCCGCGCGCTCGGCGACAACCCGGTTGGAGGCGTCAGGCTGAGCAGCTACACACTGGAGCACCCGCGCCGTGCGATACGTCAAACGCATCCCGGTACCCGCCAGCGGGTCACCCTCACTTCGCGGCTCCACCGACGCCTGCTCCATACCCGCCACCGCCACCAACCCGGGGACGGGACGGGCCTGCTCGCGCCGCGCCGCCGCCGGGCCGAGATACGGCAGCACGATCATCCCCATCAGCTCGCCGCACAGATCCGCGAGCGGCTTGCGCTCGCGACGCAACAGCCGCGCGTACACGATCCCAAACGCCGCACCAACCAGGCCCTCCGCCGTCAAAGCCGTGCACTGCGCACCCCGCGCACCCTTCCCACGACCCTCATCCAGCACGGCCGCCAAACGCGCGAGCACCTCGTCACGACGCTCCAACACCCCGGGACCACCATGCAGCACCTGGATCACACACACCCGCGCGAGCGCTGGCTCCCGATCAAAAAGCGAGAGGATCGCCCACAAACCACCACGGACCCGCTCACGCCAGCCGAGTCCCGCCAAGCCGGCCGCGGCAAGCTCACCCTCGACGATCCCCACCACGTCCCCGAACAGCGCCGCCAAGCACGCCTCGCGATCCGCGAACAACTCGTAGAACGTACGCCGCGAGACCCCCGCACGCAACGCGATGTGCCCAACCGTCGTCTGCGCATACCCATGCTCGTCGATCGCGCCAACCGCGCCCGCCAGCAACCGCGAACGCTGAATCTCCGCGACCTGCTCCCGCGGCTGCGCCCTGCGCACAGCCACCCCGACCGAGGCCGCGCTGCGCGGCACACGCGTACGCACATGTGACACTACGCGGCCCCCCCGAGCAGGACGGAGGGCCAACCGAGCACACCGAGCCGTGCGCTACGCAACCACGGGCGTGAGCACAGCGAGCCCCTCCCCCGCGCGAGCGGGGGCGCGTGGCGCACCGAAACTAGGCGACTACAGCGCCCGGTGCGGCGATGCCAAGCTGAAGAGAGAGAGAGAGAGAGAGAGATGCGACAGCGCCAAGCTGGCGCATCTAGCATCAACCCCAAGATCCGGTGCGTGCACCCTCAGCACGTATCTCCCTGCAGAAACCACGCTAAACAAGCTCCCTCTTCAAAAAAACCGACCCGGCCCCTCTCCCGAAAGACCCCTAATGCGCTTGGAACGGTCGACCACCACAGGCAGACCCCAAACCAGACCCTATGTTTGTCCCCAGTAATCACTGTCGATCACCGTGGCATTGCCATCATAGGCGCCACCGTTACCTTTTGTCAAGTGCCAAACCGCAAAGAACACCGAACACCGCCGCCAAGGACCAGACATCCCGGCACGACCAGCGACGACTCCCGGTCTTTGCCTCATTACAAGATTCTGTTAGAATCGTCGATTATTACAAGATGGCTGTAATGACCGAAACTTCGGGCAAGAACCCCTACAGGCCGGGCGTCGGCGTGCGCCCCCTCTATCTCGCGGGCCGCGACGCGCCGCTGCGGCGCTTCGACGCGATGCTCCGCGCGGCGCCCGAGCAGCAGGCCAACATGCGAGTCACGGGGTTGAGGGGCGTGGGCAAGACCGTGCTGCTGGAGACGTTCGCGGAACGCGCGCGGGAGCACGAGTGGGAGCCGGCGTTCATGGAGCTGCAGCCCGGACACAACACCGACACGGCGATCGCGGCCGCGATCGGATCGCTGCTGGAGCGCACCGGCGAGCGGCTCTCACGGATGGCGCGCCTGCGATCCGCGGCCGGCCGGGCGTTGCGCTCCGCGAGTCTCTCGGTGAACTGGGAGGAGGTCTCGCTGTCGGTCTCCTTCGGCTCCGAGCGCGAGGAGGATCTCGCGCGGGAGCTGTTCGCCACCGTCGGGCTCGCCCTCGCCAAAGGACGCGCGGGGGTCGTGCTGCTCCTCGACGAGGCGCAACTGGTCCACGACGAGCGCGGCCGCCACGGCGAGCACCCGCTCTCGCTGCTGCTCGCGCCGATCGTCGCGCTGCAGCGCCAGGAGCTGCCGCTCGGGCTCGTCCTCTGCGGCCTGCCGACGCTCGCGGGCAACCTGCAGAAGGCCCGCTCCTACAGCGAGCGGCTGTTCCGCGGCGAGGAGGTCGACTCGCTCGCGCCCGAGGAGGCGCTGGAGGCATTCACCAGGCCACTCAAACAGACCTCCCGCGACGCCTCCCCCACACTCGCCAAGGCCGTCGCCACCGAAGTCGAGGGCTACCCCTACTTCCTGCAGTTGTGGGGATCGGAGCTGTGGGACGCCGCCGACCTCGCCGGCGTGGAGCGCCTCACACCGAAGCTGCTCGACGCGACCCGCCCCGACATCTACGACCGCCTCGACCACGACTTCTACGAGCCGCGCCTCGCCACCCTGACCCCCGCCGAGCAGGACCTCCTGCTCGCCTCCGCCCTTTGCCCCTATCCGCCGCTGCGCTCCTCCAACCTCGGCAACGCATCCGCGAAGACACCCGGCAACGTCAACGTCCTGCTCGGCCGCCTCGTCGACGCCGGCGCGCTCTACCGCACCCGCAAGGGCGAGTACGCCTACACCGCGCCCAAGTTCCGCGACTACCTGCTGCGCAGAGCCGCGAGAGCGGACGCCCGGCGCTGAAAAGCGACCGGGGCAACCCAGCCACAGGCCATGCGGAAGGACCACGCCCTCGCCGACGCGCTGCGCGGGATGCCACGGGTCCCCTCGACGAGGCCGCCGTCGCGCGGGCACTGGAAGTCCAGGCAAAACTGGCCCAAGCCTCCCAGCACCGCGCCGTGCCACTGCCCAACCTGCTCATCGCGGCCTGCGCGGAGAACGCAGGGCTGACGGTCATGCACTACGACGCCGCCTACGAGCGCATCGCCGAGATAACCGTCCAAGACGCGCAGTGGATCGTGCCTCGAGGCAGCGTGGCCTAGCCGCAATCCGCCCTCGCATGTGAGGACCCAAACGCGCCAAGTTTTCCGACGTTCGGCCCCAGAGAACGGGGAGTTGTGCGATCGGCGGGGCGCCGATCGAGCGTTTTGTCCCAAGCCCTGCATACGGTAGCTGGCATGTCCGCAATAGCTGTCATCCGCATCCTCTGCAGGACCAATCCATCGTTGGGAGCGGCCATTGTCAACGGCCTGCTCGCCTGGGCGGGCGTCCTCGGGGGCTGCACGGTGTTCTTCTCGGGACTGCCCGCGGCCGTGGCGCTGCTCGTCCCGAGCAGGCCCGATTCGCTGGTGCGACGGATCAACCGGGGACTGGGATGGGGCTTCGTTTTCGGAATGCTGCTGGGCCCCTTGACGCTCTTTGTCTTCGCCACTAGGATGGTTTCATGACCAGCTTCGGCAGCTTCAATCGCTACGACCTCGTCATGTACGTGCTGTCCGGCGCCGTATGGGTGGGCGCCCTCATCCTGGGTGCCCCCCTGTGGGCGCTGGTGCTCATCATGTTCGCGATCTGCGTCGCCGGCTTCATCCGCCATTTCGACGAGATCATGGGACCGCCGTAGTCGGGGAGCCGCCGCCGCTCGCGGCCGTCACTTCTTCTTCGCGTGCTTCTTGCTGGCGCGCTTCTTGCGGCGCTTGTGCTTGACGTGCCGGGCCTTCGAACAACCGGTGACCGCGATCTTGGTGCTCTGCTTGATCTCCGCCCCGTTCTGGCTGACGAGTTCGGTCGGCATCGTGAGTTTCTTGGCGGTGCAGAGGTTCCCGAGCGCGGTGAGGGCGCTGTAGGGGCCCTCGGGTAGCGTCAGTTCGAAGCTGGTGACGGGCTGGTCGGGGACCGTTTTGAACGTACTGCTGGTTACTCCGGCTTTGCTGATGAACGTGGAGGCGGTGAGGTCGATCGTGAACCCGTAGCCCTGCAGCACGACCTCGAGGTCCGGGAAGGCTTCGCCGCCGTGGCTGACGAAGTACGCCGGGCCTTCCAACGGGACCGGCAGGATCGGCGTGATCGCCTTGGCGTGCCCAATGATCGACGCCGCCGGGCACCCCGCCGGGTTGGCTTCGAACTGTGCGGCGGTGCACGCTTTCTGGAGCGTTGTGAGGCGAGACGGGAGCTGTTTGGGGAGTTCAACTTTGACCCGGCTGATGTTCGCCTGGGAGCCAAGCCCGCCGGGAACGGTCAGCTTTGCGGTGAGGCTCGCGCCGTCAGCCCGGCTGGTCTTGGCGCTAGTCGAAACCGTCAGGTCGGGGTCGAAGGAAAGGCTTGAGCAGTCCGCGGCCTCGAACGGCGTGCCGACCGTCACCGGGACCTGGTCGGCGGGGTTTGTGAAGTTCGCGCCGGCGCCGTCGATCGTGTCCGTGACATGGAGGGGGTCGCAGTTGGTGGGGTTGAGGATGAAGTCGTGGCGGTCCATGTAGACGCGGATGTCCCGGACGTGCACGACGATGCCCTTGAGGATGTGCGGGATCGGGTCGGACCCGTTGGCGGAGACTTCGACCTGCGCGGTGGTGGGGTTGATGTTCAACGCGAAACGGATCACGACGGTCCCCAGATCGAATGGGCCGACCTTTGCGCTGGTGATCGAGACGATTGAGAGTGGTGCGCCGTTGTAGGGGCCTGCGAGGTAGACCTTGCCGGGTGTTTGCGCGAGGACGGTCCCGACGCCCGCTTCGACGATCGTGTGTCCGATCTCGCTGGCTTGTGGGCAGGAGAGTTCGGTTTCCTCCTGTGCGCCGGTCTTTTCCTTGGCGAGCTGGATGCTGGCGTCAGGGCAGAACGGGATGCCCGTGAGGTTCCCCGTCAACCCCGGGGGAAGGGTGGTCGAGAAGCGTGTGATCTCTTGTTCGCCGTCTTCGCGGAGGATCCGCAGGTAGAACGGGCTGTAAGAGCTCCCCGCGTTGTTCTGCGTACCGGAGATGACCTGCGGTTTGAAGGGTGGGACACCCCCGGTGGGGCAGGGGCCTTCGTGGACGCCCTCGGTGATCTGGAACGGCTGGCTCGCGACGAAGCGCGGTTCTTCCGGCGCGGACCACGGCGTCAATGCCGCCGGGACGCTGTAGGCCCCGCACGTCGGGGGGCTGACCAGCGGTGCGGTCGCACCCGGGCGGAACTTCAACGTGAACTTGCTAAACGGCTGCTGCGGGTTTTCGTCGAATGTCGTTACGAGTTGGCCGGTCACGGGGTTTGGTGTGATCTTTCCCGCGACTTTGATGAGGATCCCGCGGGCAGGGTCCTTCGCGACGACATACAGCGCGAGCAGCGACCCGCCGGGGTGTTCGGGTTCGGGGAACGGGTTGTCATACGGCGTAGCGATGTAGATCGCGCCATGCACCGTTTCCGCCAATAGCGGCGTTTCGATTTCGATCGACCCGATCTTCGATTCCGCGGGGCACCCTTCCCCGGGCAACGAGCTGCTCGTTTCGGCTTCGTACTGCGCCGGGGTACACGCCCCCAAGCCAGCCGCGAGGGACGGGTTCGCCGTCATCCCTTCGGGGAGCGTGACCGTCGCGTCCTTGAGGTTCGCGGTCGACAGCGTCAGCGGGTTTTCCCACTGCTGCGGCACCACAAGCGACACTTCCAGGCCCGTGGGGGATTCGGCGGCGCGAGTGCTCGGCTGCACTTCGATCGAGGGTTCGAAGGGAATGCGGCCGCATTCGGTGATCGGGCCGACTTCTGAGGTCGCCTGTGTCCACTCCTGGGGCGCTTCGATCAGGGGTTCCTCCCACGAGTCCGCCGTCATGCTCGCTTCAAACGGACCGCAGCTCGTCGGGTTCGACAGGAACGGCTTTTCCGGAACATGCGCTTCCTGGGGTCCTTCGCCGAGTTCGTTGCGGCAAATCGCGGGGCGTTCCCCCTTCGCGCCGCAGATCGCTCCGCGCAGCGCATCGTGTCCATGCGCGGCAGGAACACCCCAGATCGTGAAAACGACGTTGTGGACTTCGCCGACAGGGGGGATATCTGGCGTGGTGCCTGTCAACCCGAGGCCCTGCGGGCGGACCTGGACCTGCAACAGACCCGTGAACGCGATCGTCTTATAGCCCAGCTCCGCCGTCACACCAAAGCTCGTGACTTCCATGTTATAAACAGGGACAGTCAACTCGTCGGGCGTGCCGTTTGATGGAGAGATTTCGACACTGAGCGTACCAAGCTGACTCGCGACCGGGCAATCCGGCAGCAAACCCGACGGGTTATCCACCGGGTCCGAGGCTATGAGCTGCGCCTCGGTACAGGTCGGGACAGCCGTATTGCTCGCGACGAAACCCGTCGGAACATTCACGATGATATCCCGCGCATCGTTATACGTCGCACCGCTCGCTTCATGGGCGAAGTCAAACGACGTCACCCAATCGGCATGTGCACCGGCACGATCGTTCGACGGCGTGAAGTGAAAGCTCCCCGGCACAATTTCAAAGGGATGTTCGCTGGGCTTCGCCACAGCCACCCCCGGCAATACACCACCAGCCAGCAGGCAAACACCAAGAACCAGCCTCAAACAAATAGGAATCCTCATCGTCCTGCCCTCCGCCCGACGGTACGGGAAGACCGCTTCGCCTTCCGCTTCGACTTGACCCGCTTCTGCCTCTTCTTTTTCGCCTTTGCCTTCTTCTTCGCGGTCTTCTTCACCGTCACCTTCGGTGCACCGACCGCCGGCGCAAGGTTCCCGGACCCGTTGAACGTCAGGCTTGACGGCGTCGCGTCACTCGGCGCACCCGGCGGCGTGGAACAAGCGTCCGCTTCGCATTCGGTTGGACGCGGCGGCCGCGGCGCGAAACCACCATCGATACGCGCATCGTAAACATCACCCGAGGTGTCCTGGTCCTGCGGCAGCAACTGCGAACGCGTATAGATAAAGACATTGCCGCCTTCGACCGTTTCGCCCTTGCTGTTCACATACGGGCTCGTGCCGAGCAGCAGATTCAAATACCCACCACGACCTGACGTGATCAACGCCAGACACCCCTGCAACTGCGCACAGCCAGAGACGCCGTCCTTACGCCACTCATAAACATCACTCGACGGCGACGTCGTACCGAAAACGTCCACAAATTCGCCGGCATCGCCGTTAACTTCGATGGGAATTTCCTGATCGATATCCTGAGGGACAAGGGCGGCGGGGGTCGTAAAGAACGCGAAGTCGCCATTCGCCGAGATAGCTTTGTAATTGGGCAAGCCACCGTTGATGAACGGCAGGCCAGCCACGCCGTCGAGAAAAGCGGGCAACTTTGGTTCAGGGTCCGAGCTCGAGGCACAAGACACACACTGAATGACGTTTTCGGCGCTGTCATAACGATAGACCTGCACAGTGGGTAACAGCTGAGGTTCTGATCCCGGAGTCGGAACCTTGCCTCCGCCGAGAGCGGCGGCGCCGCCAGGGACACCCGCGACCCCTATGACGTTCAGATAGGCGTAGCGCCCGTCAGGGCTGACGGACTGGATCGATACACGGGTGGCCTGGACGACGAAGCGCAACGACCGGCCCGGGATGTCGTACCGGTAAATGTCTTCTGCTTCGTCTGAGGCCTGCGGGGCTTCAGGGGTGAGCAATCCGGGCGAGGCGAAATACAACGCGGTCAAATGAGAGCCCACCGAAGAGACATGAAGATCCGTAGTATGCGTCGTAAGCAGCTTGGCGGTGGTCGCGGTTGCGGTGTCGTAGAGCAGGACTTCACCGCCGGCGCCTTCCAGCAAGACTTCGCCGCCGGTTTCGCTCGCCGCCAGAAACCTATCGACACCAAGGTCAATTGTTTCGGTGCCGCCCACACGCATGTACAGGTGCTTCGCTTCCGAACAGCTACCCGTAGGGACGGCTTCGAAGAAGACACGCGAACCATCGGCGGAGAGACTGTGCGGACCGCTGTCTCGGTGAGACTGGGAGCCTTCTTCGAAGCCATGGGCGAGCGTCGAGCCACACCTGCCGATCGTCACGCCTTCACCGCTGACGTTGAGCTGGCTCAAACCCCCAGCAGCAGTGTATTCATACAGATCCGACCCGCTTTTCGTGCCGGTCGGTTCTTCACCGACGAGCGTGTGGTCCTGGGTGGCGAAGACGAGCTTTGAGAAATCAGCCGAGGAAGCAACCCAGCCATTCGCTTCCCCACCAAACGCCACATCCCCACGGGGCACGGACGCCACCATCGCATACGGGCCACCAACCGGACCCACCCCATATTGAATATCGGGGGATTCTCCCGCCTGCGAGGTGACGTACTGCGACTGAAACGCGAGCTGGGTCAGATCGGCGCTATAGACCTGTGGTTCGACTTTGCTGACACCCGTCTGCGGCTGCGGCGCACCCGCCTTCAACGACCACATCTTGCCTTCCAAGCGGGAGAAGAGATACGGGCTCTGCCCCGCACCGGGACTCTTACCCCAGTCCACAGTCCCCGTTTCGAAGGCGGCACTCCGGCCGTCTTCACCGACGAGCAACGCGGCCGCGCCATAGTTAACGCGATAGTTGAAGGGTTCCTGCGCGCCTTCCTTATCGACCGGCGTCAGCTGCTCATACGCACGGCAATCAGGCAGACGCGCCGACAACCCAGTTCGAAACGCTTCATTCGGACACCCACCCCCAGCACCGGCGCCTTCCGTAGCAGGCGGGCCGGGCACCGTCAGGGTCTGTTCGGCACCATCGACAGGCCCGGTGCCCGGCGCCGTATTACCCGCAACAACACGATAACGATACGCTTCCCCAGCCCGCAAGCCCGGAACGTCGACACCGAGGATCTCGCTGCTGTCACCCGAGCCGAGATCCACTTCGGGCGTCGAAGCTGCCCCCGCCCACCCTTCGCTTTCGAACTGTCCCTGGGTGACGTACTCGAAGTGATAGTGCGTGTCATACGCAACACCACCCTGCTGGGTGCTCTGCACCCCGACGCCACCGCCCGTAGGGGTCAGCCCGAGACCGCTACCTTCGATCAAAGGCTGACCCACACCACCATCAGAACCTCGACCGGCAGCAAAAAAAACCGTGTACGGACCGCCAGCGGAGCCGGTTACTATCACTTCCGGACTGCTAGGGAGAACTTGAAGCGCGTCTTTCACAGCTTCTGCGGACGCGTTATACGCAATCGGAGCGGTCGTCTCGCCCTTGAACGTCAACGTGAAGGTACCCCCCGTCGGTGAGCCTTCCAACGTGATCGACTGTTCCGCTGACGTAGGGAGGCTGTTCGGGTTCACAGCACCCAACAAACGCAGCGATTCTTCATGCAACGCGTGCGTGGCGAACGTCGTCGCCGACGGCGCACCAAACGTTTCGAAGCTCGCAGGTTCCTGGAGATTTTCGCCGCAACCCACATGACCCACGGGGCATACGTTTTCGGCAAACATACGGACGTAATAGTGGGTAGAAGCCGAGAGAGGAGCGAACTTGACCCCGAATTCGACGTTCTGCTGGTAAGGCATAGCTTCAGCCAGCGCCCGAGGGATGGTACCTTCGGCGCCAGGAGCGGCAACGACGCTCCACGGGCCAAGCAAAGACGGCGCATATTCAAAACGCCAATGCGTTTCCGAACCACGCGGTAGGACGTTCCCAAGGAGATATGCCGAATCCGCTGTCACATTACGAACATCAGTGACCTGCGCGAAAGGCTTGGCAGTCCGCGTCGTGAAAGAACCAACTTCTCCCGACGCTGCACTGATGAAGTACTTGGTGTATGTGATTTCACCTTGTGCGTTCTTCAATTTTAGACGGACATAATAGGTCGTTTCGGGTGTCAGACCGCCGAGCCGCGCTTCGACCTTCACGTGTTCCGCCGCGACGGTGACCGTGCCCGACCCGCCCGAGGTAAAGACCTTCCAAGACGAGCTTGCTTCAGCGGGACGAACGCCACCTGCCTCCGCAGGAGCATATTCAAAGCCGTACGTCGCTTCGGCGCCGTTGGCATCCAGTTCGGCAACAAACACCGCAGTAGTGTCGGTTAATACTTCTCCCTCTTCGTCATTCAATCCTTCCGCCCCTCCGAACGTAATCTCTTGTTCGTCACCCCCGCCGTCTAGGTTCTTGTCGACTTCGGGTGGTGCGATCGGGAGCGTCTTGAACGGGATCGTGTCGACCGTAGGATGGACGCTGTCCGCGTTTTCAGCGATGAAGCGAGCATAGTAAGAGGTACTGGGAACGAGGTGACGCAACCAAGCATCCGGCGGCCCGAGCCCTGCTTCGGGCGGCGCGATCGCAACCCTGCCTTGGGCACTGCCTGGTTCTACCCCGCTATTGCTGACCTTCCAGGCGGGGCTGCCTTCAGGGGGCGCTTCACCGTCCGCTTCAGCCGGGGCGTACTCCGCCTTCCACTTCGTCGGGAGCCCTTCAACGAACAGTGTCACGTAGATTGACGCCCGCGTCGAGTGGACAACCACATTGGGTGGATACTGCGGTAGCTCTCCCCAGCCGGGAGGGCCGACAGCCGCAAAGGCCGAGGAAGCAAAGCCGGCGAGGGACAGCACCGCCAGGGCGGCGGGAATCAGAACAAGGAAAAGCCGGCAGACGTATGCAGACGCACCGCTCCCGGCAAGGCGCGGACGGGCACGGAGCGTGGCAAAGCGACCGGCCTGCGACGTGGAAGGTGACTTCGCGCTTGGCTCTGTGGGTTTCACCGTGCTGTCCTTTGTCGTGAGAGAGTGCATATGTAAGAAGTGCGTGTCGCGTGTGTGACGTGAGCGTGCTGGGTTCGTGCGGTCGCGTCTAGGCGGGTCTCGGAGAGCCCCCTCTCCCCGGGGCTGCTTGACCCCGGGGAGAACAACGGGCGCGTCGTGTGTGCTAGGCGCGCGAGGTTGGGCTATTCGGCGGTCACCGCCCAAGAGCCTTCGATCACGATCCTGCCCTTCGCGCCGCTGAAGGCGGAGATCACGAAACCCAAGGCGGTTTCACCAGACCCGCGGGGGCTGACGCTACGAAGAACAGCGTTCGTTTCGCCCTGCACAAAGACACAGAGATAACCTTCAGCGGCCGCGGGCTTCGTGAAGTTACCGGTACACACCTTCATTTTTTTGCCGCCCACTTCTTCTTCGGGAAGGTTTTCATGCGCTTCGCCTTCGCCTTCTTCCTTGCCGACCTGCTCGACATGCGACGCGTTGAACGTCACCGAAAGCGGGAAGCTGACGGCATCCTCCGCGAGACCAACCCCCGCTTCCGGGAACGCTTCTTCGCCCCACGAAGCGGCGGCCCACACACCCGTCAACGTCTTACCCGCAGACAAGAACTGCCCTTCAAACGTCCCGTTCTTACCGTTACACGCAAACGTCGTGCTACCAGCGGCTTTGAATTCCGAGCCGCCTTCTTTGCATTCTTTACTTCCTTTCGCGAGCACCGCGCTGGTCACACTCGTGCCGCTTGTGCCATTCGCGCCGGCGGCGCCGGCAGCGCCGGTTTCGCCTTTGGCACCCGCCGGGCCCTGCGGACCAACGGGACCCGCCGACCCCTGCGCGCCATTGGCGCCATTTGCCCCCGCCTTACCCTGCAGAGACTTCAGCACCTTCGGACTGATCTGCTTGGTCGAGGTGATCAGATACCGCCCGGCAGCGAAGGCGCCACCGGTCATCGCGAACACCAACGCGAGCGAGGCGATCACGGTCGCGGGGCTGAAATGCATCCTTCTGCGCGTTGCTGAGAACATCGGTTATCTCTCCTTTGAAGACGTGCCGGCGCTCGGCGCTACGCACGCGGATTGAGCTGCGTTGCTGAAAATCTGAGGAGCGAACGGCGCCGAGGCCGAGCGCCACGCGAGGTTGCAGCCACGCGCACAGGCGAGACCACTGGGCACCAGTCGGGCGCGGTGCATCACGCGGCCTTCTCTCGGTCGCGGGGGTCGATGCTGAGCCGCCCCGCGACCTGGCGGCCCCGCGCCGTCAGCCGCCAAGCGTTGGGCTCGCCGCTGAGGTGCCCCCCGCCGGTGTTCACCACCAGCCCCAGGCGCTCCAAACGCCGCAACAGCTTCGAGATCTGCCCCGGGTCCGCGACCCCCGCGTGCTCGGCCACCACGCGATTACTCGCACCAGGCACACCCGCGATGCACCCCAACACCCGCGCCGTGCGATACGTCAAACGCATCCCGGTACCCGCCAGCGGGTCACGCTCACCCCGCGGTTCCATCGGCGCCCACTCCACACCCGCCACCGCCACCAACCCGGGCACAGGACGCGCCTGCTCGCGCCGCGCCACCGCCGGGCCGCGGTAGGGCAGCACAATCATCCCCATCAACTCGCCAAACAGATCCGTCAGCGGCGCCCGCTCACCACGCAACAGCCGCGCATACACAATCCCAAACCCCGCACCAACCAATCCCTCTGCCGTCAAAGCCGTGCACTGCGCCCCCCGCGCGCCCTCGCCACGACCCTCATCCAGCACCGACGCCAAACGCGCGAGCACCTCATCACGACGCTCCAACACCGCAGGGCCACCGCGCAACACCTGGATCACACACACCCGCGCGAGCGCCGGCTCCCGATCAAAGAACGAAAGGATCGCCCACAGGCCGCCCCGGACCCGCTCACGCCACGGCAACCCTGCCAGTCCCGCCGTGGCGAGCTCGCGCTCGATCATCCCGACCACGTCCTCGAACAGCGCCGCCAAACATGCCTCGCGATCCGCGAACAACTCGTAGAACGTGCGCCGCGAAACCCTCGCACGCGAAGCGATCTCGCCAACCGTCGTGTGCGCGTAACCGTGCTCGTCGATCGCGCCCACTGCGCCCGCCAGCACACGCGAACGCTGGATCTCCGCGACCTGCTCCCGCGGCTGCGCCCTGCGCGCAGCCATCCCCACCGCGGCCGGGGCCGGGCGAGGCGGCACACGCGTACGTACGCGCGACACTACGCGGCCCCCCCGAGCAGAACACTCGGACACCCGGTGGGGTCGGGGTGCCTGAGAAAATCTAGCCGCCCGCTACACGACCACGGATGTGAACGCAGCGAGCCCCTCCCCCGCGCGAGCGGGGGCGCAGGGCGCGTCGAAACTAAGCGACTAGCGCCCTCTGTCTCGAGCCGCGACGCTGAAAGAGAGAGAGAGAGAGAGAGATGCGACAGCGCCAAGCTGGCGCATCTAGCATCAGCCCCAAGATCGGGTGCGTACACCCTCAGCACGTATCTCCCTGCAGAAACCACGCTAACCAAGCTCCCTCTTCGAAAACCGACCCGGCCCCTCTCCCGAAAGACCCCTGTGCGCTTGGAACGGTCGACCACCCCGGGCAGACCCCAAACCAGACCCTATGTTTGTCCCCAGTAATCACCGTCGATCACCGTGGCATTGCCATCATAAGCGCACGCGTCACTTTTTGTCAAGTGCCCAACGGCAAAGAACCCCGGGGCGAGCGCTCCCGACCAGGCAGCCGGCGCCTCGGCACGAGCCGCCCTCACACGGGCCGGCGAGCGCCTTCCCTGACCGGGGGCCGCCGCTCAGGCGCCCCGCCGTAAGCCGCTGCGCGGCTCAGTCGAGACTCGCCGCGTAGGCGGCGGCGTCCAGCAGCTCGGCGCGCTCGGCCGGGTCGGTCAGCCGGATCCGCACCAGCCAGCCCTCGCCGTAGGGGTCGTCGTTGAGCTTCTCCGGCTCCTGGGCGAGCGCGTCGTTGACCGCGACGATCTCCCCAGAGAGCGGGGCGATCACGTCGGAGACCGCCTTCACGGACTCGACCTCGGCGTAGGGCTGGCCCTGCGCCAGCAGCGTCCCGACGGCGGGGGGCTCGCAGAAGACGATCTCGCCGAGCAGGTCCTGCGCGTACCAGGTGATCCCCAGCGTCGCCTCGGGGTGGGTGGGGGAGTCCCCGGCGGGGTTCGGGTGGGCGGGGTCCCCATCCATCTCGATGCGCGCCCAGTCGTGCTCGGGGTGGTACAGCAGGTCCTCGGGATAATTGGCGTCGGGCATCGCTGGTTCAGGAGGCTTTTCTATAGGGCTGCTTGGGCTTCACGGTCGCCGGGCGGATCTTGCCACGAACGTCGATCGCCGGCGGCGTGCCCACGACGACGCAGACAGGAGATGGGAAAGCATTATCGAGCTATCGCAGGTTTATCCACAAATGATAAAGCATGAAAAGATTGATAAGGTCAGTGACCGATGCGGGCTCACGACAATCCCTACACCCCCAACGCCGGTGCTCGGCCGCCGGCGTTGGTCGGGCGCGATCGGGAGCTGACGGCGTTCGAGGTGCTGCTGGATCGAGTGCGGGCAGGGCATACCGAGCAGTCGATGTTGATCACCGGCCTGCGAGGCGTTGGCAAGACCGTGCTCCTGGGCGCCTTCGAAGAGTGTGCCCAAGCGCGTGATTGGATCACGGTCGACGCAGAGATCACGAAGAGCTCGGACTTCGGCCTCCGTATGGCGCAACTGGCTCGCCGGGCGCTCCTGCGCATCGCTCCCAGCGCTCGATGGCGAGACCGCGCCCAGCGTGCGGCACGGGTACTCAAGAGCTTTCAAATGACGCTCGATCCCCAGGGCAAGATCAGCTTTCAACTCGACGTCGACGCGCTCGAGGGGTCCGCGGACAGCGGCGATCTTGGCGAGGATCTCACCGATGTGCTCCTCGCGCTCGGCGAGGCGGCCATCGAGCACGGCACTGGCGTGCTGTTTCTCTTCGACGAGGTGCAATTCCTGAGCTCCGGCGAGTTCGAGGCGCTCATCGCGGCGCTGCACAAGACCGTTCAACGCGGGCTTCCGATCATCCTCACCGGAGCCGGCCTTCCACAGTTGCCTCGCCTGGCAGGCGACGCGAAGTCCTATGCCGAGCGACTTTTTCGCTTCCCGGCGATCGGCCGGCTGCCGCGGGAGGAGGCCGCGCTGGCGCTCGTCACCCCAGCCCAAAGACTCGACGTTGTCTATGAGCCCGATGCAGTCGAGGCGATCGTCGAGTACACCGAGGGCTACCCGTATTTCTTGCAGGAGTACGGAAAGCTGGTGTGGGACAGCGCGCCACGGTCGCCGATCACACGCAGCGATGTCGCCGTTGCGCGAGAGGCCGTGGAGGCAAAGCTCGACGGCAGCTTCTTCAGAGTGCGTGCCGAGCGCACCAGCGACCTTGAGCTCAGATACATGAGGGCAATGGCGGAGCTCGGCGCAGACGCTCAACCGGCCAAGGAGGTAGCGGCGTTGATGGGACGTACCTCCGAGCAGCTCGGGCCCACTCGCTCACGCCTCATCGAGAAGGGGCTGCTCTACACCCCCGGCCACGGGCTGGCGGCCTTCACCGTCCCCCAGTTCGATCGCTACATGCGCCGCGCCCATGTCTTGTGACGCCAGTTGCAGTCGCACTGGCCATTGCGGGAACCCCTACGAGCCTTTCCGATACAGCGGCTTCGCCCGCACGACCGCGGGGCGAATCTTGCCACGGACGTCGATCTCGAGGCTGCTCCCCACGGCCGCGCGCGCGGCGGGCACGTAGGCGAGGCCGATCCCCACCCCGAGCGAGGGCGAGAGCGTGCCGCTCGTCACCTCGCCACCGCCGACGACCGGGTTCCCCTGGCGGGCGATGCCGGGCCCGTCGAGCGCGAACGCGACCAGCCGCTCGGCCGGGTCGGACTCGCGCACCGCGCGCACGGTGTCGGCGCCGATGAAGCCGGTGGCCTCCTTGCAGCACCACCCCAGCCCCGCTTCGATCGGGTTGCGCTCCAGCGAGAGGTCGTGGCCGTAGAGGTGAAAGCAGGCCTCCAGGCGCAGCGTGTCGCGCGCGGCGAGGCCGCACGGCAGCGCGCCGCGGCGCACGAGCTCATCCCACAGCGGCGGCGCGTCGGCGGGGGCGAGCAGCAGCTCGACGCCGTCCTCGCCGGTGTAGCCGGTGCCGCACACCAGCATGCGCGCGCCACCCAACATGCGCTCCGAGGCCGTCATCCGCGGGGGCAGCGGCGAGTCGGAGATCGCCTGCACGACTTCGCGCGCGCGGGGGCCCTGCACGGCGAGCATCGCGTAAGCATCCAGACGATCGCGCACCTGCGCGTCGAAGTCGCCCGCGTGCTCGCGCCACCACTCCAGGTCGCGCGCGTGGTTGGCGGCGTTGGTCACCGTCAGGAAGCGCTCGGCGCCCAGGCGGTAGGTGAAGAGGTCGTCGAGCACCCCGCCGTCCTCGCGGCACAGGACGCTGTACTGCGCGCCGCCGACGGGGATCGCGGCGACGTCGTTGGAGAGCAGCCGCTGCAGCAGCGCGAGCGCGTCCGGGCCGGCGGTTTCGATCTCGCCCATGTGCGAGACGTCGAAGATCCCGCAGCCCTCCCGCACCGCCATGTGCTCCACGCGCACGCCGGCGTACTGCACGGGCATCTCCCAGTCGGCGAAGTCGACCATCTTCGCGCCGGCGGCGACGTGGCGGTCGTACAGAGCGGTGCGGCGCATCGCCCGCAGGCTAGCGTTTGCTGTTCAACCCCGCGCATGCGCGGGGTTGCCGGAGGGCGCATGCGCCCTCCGGAGGACACGCCGCATGCGGCGTGTCCGGCAGGGCCGCATGCGGCCCTGCCCACTCACAGCCCATCCCACTCACCGCTCCACCCCGATCGCAATAGTATTACAGGGGCTGGTGTTGTCATTAAAAATTTGAAAGCCGTGTGCAATTGCGCACGGCTCTCAAAAAGTTAAGCACACACCCCGCCCCACCATTACCCATCCACTCAGCTACCGCAAGAACGGCGGCACGTCGATGTCGTCGTCGGAGATCTCCAGCGACGAGCGCTCGCGGTCGCCGATGCGCGGGCCGCGATCCACGGCGCGGCCGGGGCGCTCGCGGCGGGCGGCGCTGCCCGGACGATGGTCGAAGCCGGTGCCGATCACGGTCACGCGCACCTCCTCGCCGAGGCTCTCGTCGATCACCGCGCCGAAGATGATGTTGGCGTCGGGGTCGGCGGCGCTCTGGATGATCTCCGCGGCCTCGTTGACCTCGAACAGGCCGAGGTCTTTGCCGCCCGTGATGTTCAGCAGGATGCCCGTGGCGCCATCCACCGCCTCTTCCAGCAGCGGCGAGGAGATCGCGATCTTGGCGGCCTCCGCGCAGCGGTTCTCGCCGCCGGCCGAGCCGATGCCCATCAGCGCGGAGCCGGCGTCGTGCATGATCGTGCGCACGTCGGCGAAGTCGAGGTTGATCAGGCCCGGGATCGTGATCAGGTCAGTGATCCCCTGGATGCCCTGGCGCAGCACGTCGTCGGCCTCCTTGAAGGCGTCGAGCATCGAGGTGCGCCGCTCGACCACCGCCAGCAGCTTCTCGTTGGGGATCACGATCAGCGTGTCCACCACCTCGCGCAGCTTGGCGATCCCCTCGGTGGCTTGGCGCGCGCGCTGGGTGCCCTCGAACTCGAACGGGCGCGTCACCACGCCGACGGTGAGCGCGCCGATCTCGGTCTTGGCGATCTCCGCGATCACCGGCGCCGCGCCGGTCCCCGTGCCGCCCCCCTCGCCCGCGGTGACGAACACCATGTCGGCGCCCTTCAGCGCCTCCTTGATGTCGTCGCGCGACTCCGCCGCCGCGCCGGAACCGACATCGGGGTTGGCGCCCGCACCGAGGCCATGGGTGGACTCATGGCCGATGTTGAGCTTGATGTCGGCGTCGCACATGGCGAGCGCCTGCGCGTCGGTGTTGGCGGCGATGAACTCCACGCCGCGCAGCCCCGCGTCGACCATGCGGCTGACCGCGTTGGTGCCGCCGCCGCCCACGCCGACGACCTTGATGACCGCCAGGTAGCTGCCTACGCCGCTCTCCATGGTGTGTTCTGCTTTCCGTCCGAAGACTTGAGTAAGAGTTAAGGGTTTGCGAACCGGTTTTTCGTGAGAAACCGGATTAGCACGTTATGCAGGGAACTTCGCCCTGTCAACAGCCGCGAGGACTTTTGCAAGATCGCTTGCAGAACGGCGGACTCTCAACCGCCACCCGAGGAATCGCTTTTCGGCTGCCTCAACCTGAAGTCGAGGGTGAGGGTTCAAGGGTGGAGCCTTCGCTGACGCCTGCAGCTGCGCCGGAATTGGCTGTGCTCGTGGTGCCGGACCCGCCGCTGATCGCTTCCGCGAGGACGTTGGCCAGCGCCGCGGAGGTCGCGTCGGTGGCGCTTGCCTGCCCGGTGGCCGTGTCCCCCGCCAGACCGCCCGCCGCGGTGGTGCCCGCCGCCGGGCGTGCGGGGGCGCGCACATCGACGTAGGTGGCCCCCGCCGAGCTGGGGTCGGCCAGCACGCGGGCGGCCGCCAGCCACTTGGCGTGCGGCCGTGTGGCATCGCCGAAGTAGATCGAGAGGCTGTTGCGCATCGCCACCGTCAACCCTTCGGGCCCGATGAGCACCTTGCTCACCCACCCCAGCAGCACGCGCGGGGCGGCGCCCAAGACGGTCAGCTCCGCCCGGGCGGTGGCGTTCTCGACGTGGCCCCCAAGCGTCACGGCCGAGCCGGCGGCAAGCGCGATCGCCGGCAGCGGGATACGCTCGCTCGCGAGCAGCTCGGGCCCGAGCACCACGCCGTCGGCGGCGACCGCGGTGTGAGCCCCACCGACGCTCAGCGCCGCCACCGGGAGCTGCTCCACCACGTGGATGCGCAGGCCATGGGGGAAGCTCGTGCTGACGCTCAGGCTCCGCACCACGCGATCGGACGCCACCGCGGCGCGCAGCGCGCCGACGTTCACGTTCAGCGTGCTCATCCCGCGCGCGGCACCCCGCAGCGCCGCGTCGATCGAGCCGGCGTCGACCCCCTGCACGCCGGCGATCTGGACGTGCTCGACGGACACCAGCGGGGATTTGCGCAGCAACAGCCAGCCGCCGAAGAGCAGCGCGAGGACGGCAAGGGCGATGCCGAGCCTCCGCGCAGTGGCACCGCGTGGGAGCGCAAACGACAGGGGGCGCATGAAACGGCCGACAGGAGCGCGGGCGACGAAGGAGCGATCCACCCTGGAGTCTTCGACCTCGGCGGGCGAACCCCTACCTCCACGGCCAGCGCACCGGCCCGAGCGTCTGCACCTCGGGTTCCAGCGCCACGCCGAAGCGCTCCTGCACGCGGCGGCGACCCTCGGCCATCAGCGCGACGATCTCCGCGGTGGTGGCGGTGCCGGTGTTCTCGATGAAGTTGGCGTGCTTGGGCGCGAAGCGGGCGCCCCCGACGGCGAGGCCATTGCAGCCGGCCTCGGAGAGCAGCAGGCCCGCCGTGCGCCCCTGCACCTTCGGGTCCTCCGGATTCTTGAAGGTCGAGCCGAACGTCTTGATCCCCTGCGGCTGGGCCTCGTGGCGGCGGGCGCGCAGCTCCGCGAGCGTTGCCTTGACCTGGGCGGGTGGCGCAAGGTGCAGTGCGAACGAGACGCGCGCCACCACCTCCCCGGCGCGCAGGTTGGAGCTGCGGTATGCGAACTCGAGGTCGGATGGCGCGCGACGCTCGATCCCCCGCGCACCGGCGACCTCCACCCACTCGAGCGTCCGGGCAAGCTCGCCACCGTAGGCGTTGGCGTTCATCCGCACCGCCCCGCCAACGGTGCCGGGGATGTTGACGCCGAACTCGATCCCGGATAGGCCCGCCCGGGCGGCGCGGGCGGCCACCGCTGGCAGGCGCGCGCCGCCACCGCACTCCAGGCCCCGCTCCCCGACCCGCTCGATCCCTGCCAGCTCCCCCTCGAGCTTCAGCACCAGGCCGGCCACGCCCTCGTCGGCGATCAGGAGGTTGGAGCCCGATCCGACCACCGCCACCGGCGCCCGTGCGGCGTGCGCCCACGCGAGCAGCTCCAGTAGCTGCGGGGCGTCGCCAACACGCGCGAACAGCTCCGCCGAGCCCCCGGTGCGCACGGTCGAGAGGCGGGCCAGCGGGAAGTCGCGCTGCACCGACGGTGGGGGCAGTGGCGTGGGCACGCTCACGAACCTGCGCCGCCCTCCGCCAGATGGCGACTGGGGGTCTCGACATCGCCCACACCCTCAACCGGCCCACTCCCGGACACCCCCACCTCGGTGGCATCCTCGACCAAGCGGTACCCCAGCGCGTCGACGTCGCCGGCGCCCATCACCAGGCAGAGATCGCCCTCGCCAAGCAGACCGTGCAGGACGGGCAGCGCGTCGGCGAATGTCGGCAGCCACATCACAGGACGCCCGTCCGCAGCGTCGGCGGCAGCCTGCGCGATCGTCAGCCCGCTCACCCCCGGGAAGTCCTCGGCGCGCTCGCGCGCGGGGTAGATGTCGAGCACGACCGCCACATCGGCGAGCGCCAGAGCCTCGCCGAACTCACGCGCGAGCAGCGCCGTGCGCGAGTAGAGGTGCGGCTGGAACACCGCCACCAGCCGCCGGGGCTCCAGCGTGCGCGCCGCGCGCAGGGTCGCCTCCAGCTCGGTGGGGTGGTGGGCGTAGTCCTCATACACCACCCCCCCGCCCGCGGTGGCACCCACCCACTGAAAGCGCCGCCCCGCGCCGGTGAAGCCCGCGAGACCCTCGATCGCGCGCTCCGGATCGGCCTCGGCAGTGCGCGCTGCCTCGAGCGCAGCCGCGGCGTTGAGCGCGTTGTGAGCGCCCGGCACGGCCAGGCTCACCTCGTGGCCGCGCCAGACGAAGCGCGAGCCCCCGCCCGTGAGCGTCGGGTTGGGGACGTCGTAGGTGCACACCTCAGCGCCGCGCTTCGTCTCCACACCCCCCCCGGACACTCCCTTTCGCGTGAGCTCCACCAGCTCGGGACGGTCCCACACCACGACTGCGCCGCGAGCGAGCGCGAGGAAGGCACGGAAGGCCCCACGCAGCTCCGCCAACGAAGCGAAGCTCGCGTGGTGGTCGAGCTCCACATTGGTCAGCACCGCGATCTCCACCTCGAGCGAGAGCATCGAGCGGTCGGACTCGTCGGCCTCCACCACCAGCCACTCGCCCGCACCCCAGTGCGCGTTGGGCAGACCGCCACCCACCGGGGCCCCCACCAGCCAGCCGGGGTCGGCGCCGGCGGCGCGCAGAATGTGCACGAGCATCGAGGAAGTGGTGGTCTTGCCGTGCGTGCCCGCCACCGCGATCGTGCGCCGCAGCGCGCTCAGCTCGCCCAGCAGCTCCGCGCGAGGCCGCTCGCGCAGCCCCCGCTCGCGCGCCGCCGCCCGCTCGGGGTTCTCGGGCGGCACGGCGCTCGAGTACACGACCTCCACGCCTTCGCCGGCGGGCAGGTTGGCGGCGTCGTGGCCGATGCTCGCCTCCAGCACCCCATCCGCGCGCAGGCGCTCCAGGTACGGCGAGTCGGCACGGTCGGAGCCGCTGATCTGCGCCCCCAGCGCGTGTGCGGCGCGCGCGTAGCCGCTCATCCCCGCGCCGCCCACGCCCACGAAGTGCAAGCGCCGCCCGCTCCACGGCGCGCTCATTCCCAACGGGACCCTCGAATGCGCATTACGCTCGCATGGCCACCGCAGCTATGCGTGTTCATGCCACGGCCTCCAGCAGCTCCTCGGCTACCGCCTCCGCGGCGTCAGGCCGCGCGAGCCGCCGGGCGGCGGCCGCCATCGCGCGCATCCGCTGCGGGTCGGCGAGCAGCGCCGCCGTCTCGCGCGCGAGACGCGCGGCGGACAGCTCGCCGTCGGGCACCACCACCGCAGCGCCGCCCCGCTCCATCCAGCGGGCGTTGGCCGCCTGGTGGTCCGCGGCCGCGTGCGGATAGGGAATCAGGATCGCCGGGCGGCCGTGGGCGGCGACCTCGAACAGCGAGCCGCCCGCGCGGGCCACCACCAGGTCGGCGGCGGCGAGCGCCTGCGCGAACTCGGCGAGGTCGAGGTACTCGCGCAGGTCATACCCGGGCGGGCGCGGTAGGGCCGCGAGCTCCGGGTGGTCGCGGCGTCCGCTGACGTGCAGCACGCGAAAGGCGGCGCCCGCGTACGCCTCGATCGCGGCGAGGTTGATCGAGCGCGCCCCCAGCGAGCCGCCGAACACCAGCACACAGGTCTCGCCCGGCGCGATCCCCAGCCACGCCCGCGCACCCACTCGGTCTTCGTGGGGCGGCGGGATCGGGCGGCCGGTGACGCGGTAGCGGCGCCCACCGCGGCCGTCGATCGCGAACGCGAGGCACACCCGCCGCGCGAACGGGGCCAGCGCGCGGTTGGCGAGGCCGAGGTGGCTGTCGGCCTCGGTCAGCACCAGCGGGATGCGGCGCGTCACCGCGGCCAGCCCCACCGGGCCGGAGACGTAGCCGCCGCCCCCCATCACCGCGCCGGGTCGCAGCTCCCCGAGCAGCGCGCGGGCGCGCAGGAACGCTTTCACCGCGAGCGCCAGCGCACGGGCGGCGCGCAGCGGGTTGCGGCGATCGAGGCCGGCTACGGCGATCGTGTGCAGCGGGTAGCCCGCCGCCGGCACCAGCTGCGCCTCGGCGCGCTCGCCGCCGATGAATGTGACCTCAGCGCCGCGCGCCCGCAGGGCGTCAGCCACCGCGAGCGCCGGCACCACGTGCCCGGCGGTCCCTCCGGCGGCGATCACGATCCTGCTCGGTGTTGCGCTCACCGGCCAATCCTGCCGGTTTGCTCCTCCGCGCGTCGCCCACCGTCCGCCCCTCGCCCACCGCGCGCACGTGGGCGCTGGTGCCGGAGGCCACGTTGAGCAGCAATCCCATCGCGGCCAGCATCACGACGAGGCTGCTCGAGCCGTAGGAGACGAACGGCAGCGGCACGCCGGTGAGCGGCGCGAGGCCAAGCACCGCGAACACGTTGAGCACCGCCTGGGAGAGGATCAGCGAGGTCATGCCCACCGCGATCAGCGCGCTGTAGAGGCTGCGCGCGCGCTTGGCAGCGCGCAGGCCGGCGTACCCGATCAGGCCGTAGAGGAACAGCAGCGCATACACCCCGATTACGCCCAGCTCTTCGGCGATCACGGCGAAGATGAAGTCGGTTTGCGCCTCCGGCAGGTAGAAGGCCTTCTGGATCGACTGGCCGGGCCCGACGCCGAAGAGGCCGCCCGAGCCGACCGCGATCTGGCCCTGCACCGCCTGGAAGCCGCTGCCGGACGCGTGCGCCCACGGGTCCACGAACGAGGTGAGCCGCTCGCGTGCGTAGGGACGGGCGAGCGCGTACAGCGCCACCGCCGCCAGCGCGCAACCGGCGATGATCGCCAGGTTGCGCAGCGGGATCCCCGCGGCGACGAGCAGCGCGCAGGTCGTGAAGGCGATCACCAACGCGGTGCCGATGTCCGGCTCGGTCGCGACCAGCAGGCAGGCGGCGCCGACCACGATCAGCAGCGGCCGGCAGAGCGCGCGCAGGTCCTCCACGCGTCGCGGCTTGCGAGCGAGCAGCGTGGCGGAGTACAGCACCAGCGCGAGCTTCAGCAGCTCGGCGGGCTCGAACTGGAAGATGCTGGGCCCGATCCAGCGGCGCGCGCCGTTGACGGACACGCCCACGTGGGGGATGTGCACCGCCAGCACCAGCGCGAACGACACCGCCAGCAGCGGCCCCACCAGGTCCTGCACCTTGGCGATCCCGTGGCGCGCGAGATGATGCATCAGCGCCAGCCCCACCGCGCCGAAGACCACGAACTTCAAGAGGTAGCTGCCCCCGGTGCCGCTGCCTTCCAGCAGCGCGGTGGCCGAGGAGGCGGAGTACACCATCACCGCCCCAAACGCCAGCAGGCAGAGCGTGGCGGTCAGCAGGATGCGGTGCTCGAGCGGCTGTTGGTGGGCGGCAGCGGCTCGACCCCCGGCCGTCCGGCCGGAGCGACGCGTGCTCGCGCCCCGTCCGTGGGCTTTGGCTTTAGCGTTCGCGCCGCGCGCGGCTGATGGCATCCAAGGTCACTTCGACGCCAGGGCATGAAAGCCTCCCGCAGCGCGGCTGGCTACCGCTTCTGTTTTTTGCTCTTCGCCGGGTGCTTCGCGGCTTTGGTGTGGTGGTGCTTGTGCTTGTGGTGTTTGCCGTGTTTGCCCCCCGCGTCCGTTTTCGAGGCGATGACGAGGGCGCTCGACGTCCCGGGCGCCATCAGGAGGAGGGGCTGCCAGACCCGGTCGACTGGCTGCCATCGTTGGACGCGCCGGGCGTCGAACCGCTGGGGCCGGGTGTGACGGTGGGACCCGTGGAGCCAAGCGGTTTGACGCCTTCTTCGGGCGCTTCAAACACGCCGCCGCCGGCGGTCGTCTGACCGGCGGCATTGGTGGCCGTCACCGAAAAGCCGTATTCCCCGCCGCCCAGCACCACACCAGCGCTGTGAAGGTCGAGGCTGACGGTCTGCGGCACGAATGAGCCAAACAACTTGCCGCCGCACGGCAGCTTCACGTCCACGACCAGTTCGCACCCGGAGCCGTGTTTGCTGCACGGCGATGACCACAGGTGGAACGCATATTCGGTTTCCAGACCCTCGGTGTCGATCGTCGCTTCCAACGTCGCTTCGGTTTTGGTGAGCTGCGACACCGACAACGCTTCAATCGCCGGGGCTTTGCCTTCGGCGAGCGTGGTGAATGTCTTCTCGAAGCCAAACGCTTCCCCCACCTCGTTGCGGGCGACCACACGGTAGCCGTAGGTGGTGTCGGGGGAGAGTTTTTGGCCGACGCTGCCTAGATCCACGCTCTCCAGCTGCGGTGAGGTGGCGCCACCCGCGATCGTGCCCTTGTACACCAGCACCCCGCCCGACGCTTCGCAGCCGCCGAACGGGCGCACCGAGCCGCACCATGGCGATTCCAGAAAGAATTCGTAGGTGGTTTCCAGCGCGAAGCCATCTTCGCCGCTGCCCGGGTCGATCAGCGCTTCCAGCGTCGCGTCGGTGGCGGTGACATGCGTGGCCGACTCGCTTTCGACCGTCGGCCTGGGGCCGCCCGAGCTGTCTGCAAGCGCCCCCGCAGGAAGCAGTGCAATGGCAAGCGTGGCTCCCACGCTTGCGATCAGCCAACGAAATGGACGCCGCATCAGCCAAGACCCCCTTCGGTGCACCTCGCCGTACGCATCATCAACCCATACCTGCAGGGAATTCTACACGGCCTCCAGCACCAGCGCCGCGAACCGCTCGCCCCGGGCCTCGAAGTCGGCGAACTGGTCGAAGCTGGCGCAGGCCGGGGAGAGCAGCACTGTCTCGCCCTCGCTTGCAGCCACGCTCGCCGCCGCCACGGCCCGCTCCAGGTCGCCGCATTCGTGCAGCGACACTGTCGCGCCGTCAGGAGTTTCCCTGCCCTCCAGAGCCTCGGCGATCAGTGGGGCGTCTTCGCCGATCAGATACACCGCTCGACAGCTGGCCGCCACTGGCTCGCGCAGGGGGGCGAAGTCCTGGCCCTTGCCCTGGCCGCCGAGGATCAGGTGGACGCCGCCCTCGGGAAAGGCCTGCAGCGCGACGCGCGTGCTCGCGACGTTCGTGGCCTTCGAGTCGTTGACGTACAGCACCCCCTTGCGACTGCCCACCTCCTGCAGGCGATGGGGGACTCCCGGGAACGTACGCAGGCCCTCGCGCACCGCGTCGGGGTCGATCCCGCGAGCGAGACACACCGCCGCAGCCGCCATTCCGTTCTGGTGGTTGTGCTCGCCGCGCAGGCGCAGGCTCGCGATGTCCGGTCGCGGGTCGGCGTCAAAGCACACCCGTCGTACGCCTGGCGGCAACTCGATCTCGGCGAGTTCCGCCGGGATCACCGCGACATCCCCCAGCCCCTGGTGGGCGAAGACCCGCTGCTTCGCCTCGCGGTAGGCCTCCAGGGTCCCGTGGCGGTCGAGGTGGTCGGGGGTTATGTTGAGCAGCATCGCCGCCTCGGGGGCGAACGCGAGCGTGTCCTCCAACTGGAAGGAGGATGCCTCGCAGACGATCGTGGCGCGCTCGTCCAGCTCTCCCACCAGGCTGCTCAACGCCGTGCCGACGTTGCCCGCCACCGCGACCGGCAGGCCGGCCTCGCGGTGGATGTGCCCGATCAGCTCCACCGTGGTGGTCTTGCCATTGGTGCCGGTCACCGCGATGAGCTCGTTGGGAAGCAGCCGCCACGCCAGCTCCAGCTCGCCGAGCACGGGCAGCCCGCGAGCGCGGGCCGCGGCGATGACCGGCGCCTGCGCGGGCACCCCCGGGCTCTTGACGACGGCTCCCGCACGCTCCAACTGCGCCAGGCCGTCATCGTGCAGCTGCAGCTCGACTCCCCGTGCCGCGAGCGCCTGCGCTCCCGGCGGCGCGCCCGCGTCCACGCCGATCACCTGCTCCCCGCGCTCGCGCAGCAGCCGCGCCGCCGCCACCCCCGAGCGAGCCAGGCCCACGATCAAATAGGGACCTGAGGGGATCGGCGGCCGGGTCCGCATCTCACCCAAGGCTCTGGCGATAGATCGTGAAGCCGATCGCGCAGCAGATCGCAGCGATGATCCAGAAACGCAGGATGATCTTCGTCTCCGACCAGCCGCGCAGCTCGAAGTGGTGGTGGATCGGCGCCATCAGGAAGACGCGCTTGTGGCGCAGCTGGAAGTACGCCACCTGGATCAACACCGACAGCGCCTCGAACACGAAGATCCCGCCAAGCAGGATCAGCAGCACCTCGGTCTTCGTCATCACCGCGAGGCCCGCGATCGCCCCGCCCAGTCCGAGCGCGCCGGTGTCGCCCATGAAGATCGTCGCCGGGAAGGCGTTGAACCAGAGGAAACCGATACAGCCTCCCACCAGGCAGGCGGCGAGCATCGAGAGCTCGTACTGGTTGGAGACGTTGTACTCGGAGGTGATGAACGTGATGCCGATGTACGCCAGCAGCACGATCGCCGCGCAGCCCGCCGCCAGACCGTCGAGGCCGTCGGTGAGATTCACCGCGCTCGTGGTGCCGGCGACGACCAGGTAGATCAGCAGCGGGTAGAAGGGGCCGAGATCGATCGTGTAGTCGACGAACCGCAGGCGCAGCGTGCTCTGCAGGTGGGCCTCGTGTCGCGCCACGTACCACAGCGCCAGGGAGATCGCGATCGTCACCGCCAGCTTGGTGCGCGCCCGCAGGCCCAGCGAGCGGCGGCGCACGAGCTTGGTGTAGTCGTCGGCGAAGCCCAGCAGCGCACACGCCAGCGCCGTGCCGAACACCCCCAGCGCGCGCCATTCGTAGCCGGTGAGGATCAGGAACGGGATCGCCACCGCGATGAAGATGATCACCCCGCCCATCGTCGGCGTCCCCGCCTTCTCGCGGTGCCCCGCGGGGCCCTCCTCGCGGATGTGCTGCCCGAACTCGCGCCGGCGCAGGAACTCGATGAACTTGGGGCTGAGGAAGATGCAGATCAGCAGCGCCGCCGTTCCCCCGATCAGGACGCGGCCCATTCAGCTGCTCCCGCTCTGTCTGAGCGCGTGCGACGCGGCTCCGGTGGAGCTGGCACCCCCGGTGGGCGCGGTGGAGCTGCCCCCGGCGGGCGCGGTGGAGCTGGCCACCCCGGCGGGCGCCGCCGTAAGCACCTGGGCTATCTGCTCCAGCCCCACGCCACGCGAGCCCTTGACCAACACGACATCACCGGCACGCAACAGCCTCCCCAGCAGCGCTGCCGCCGCCGCGGCGTCGGGAACGCAGTGGACCGGCATATCCCCATTCCCCTCCCCCATCTCCTGCGCCAGCGGGCCCACCGTCAGCAGCAGATCGACCCCGCGCGCGCGGGCGTACTCACCGATCTCGCGGTGCAGCCGTCGCTCCTCGCCACCCAACTCGAGCATGTCGCCCAGCACCGCCACCCGGCGAGCACCCTCGCTCGCGGCGAGCTCGTCGAGCGCGGCTCGCATCGACATCGGGTTGGCGTTGTAGCAGTCGTTGATCAGCACGATTCCGTTTGCCAGCGCCACGCGTTCGCCGCGCAGCGCCGAGAGCTCCACGTCCAGCCTCCCGTGTGGAGTGACGCCGAGCGCCCGCGCCGCCGCCGTCGCGGCCAGCAGGTTGCGCAGGTTATGGGATTGCGCGAACGACGGCCGCACCGTGATGCGCTCGCCACGGTGCGCGTCGTCGGCGACGCTCGGGCTCTCTGCGCTCAGGCTCTTTCCGCCCGGGCTCTCTGCGCCCGGGCTCTCTCCGCCTGCGCGTGCTCCGCTCGCGCCCTGCGCATGCGTGCGGTCGAGGATCGTCACCTCGCCATTCGCCGCGCGCCCCGCCAGTTCCACGTCGCCGCCCTCGCCGAAGGTCACCGTGTGCTGGTCGGAGCGCAGGTGGGGCTCCAGCAGCGGCTCCCCCGCCGGCACGATCACCGTCGACCCGGGCGCCATCCCAGCGATCAGCTCGGCCTTGGCGGCGGCCACCGCCTCCAGCGAGCCCAGCTGCTGCAGGTGCACCGGCCCCACGTTCACGATCACCCCCACCTCCGGCTGCGCGATCGCCGTCAGCTCCGCGATCTGCCCCGTTCCGCGCATCGCCATCTCCAGCACCAGCGTCTTGGTGCCCGCGGGCGCCCCCAGTACGGTCAGCGGCAGCCCGATCTCGGTGTTGAGGTTCGCCTTGCTTGCCACGATGGGTCCGCACACCGAAGCCTGTAGACACCGGCCTGCGGCCGGCATCCCCGTTTCCGCCAGCGCCTCCGCGCCGCGCAGCAACGCCGCGAGGATGTCCTTCGTCGAGGTCTTTCCAGTCGAGCCGGTGATCCCCACGACCTTGGCCCCTTCTTCGCCGAGCGCCTTGCGCCACTCACGGGCCAGCGCCTGCATCGCCGCGAGCGGGTTGGGTTGCGTGATCACCGCGCCGCTGACCGCCGCCCCGTTGACGAGCGCATCCGCGTGCTCTGCGGTGATCAGCACCCCCCAAGCGCCTGCGCGCAACGCCTGCTCCGCGTAGGCACCGCCGTCCACGCGCTCTCCGCGCAGACCCACGAACAGGTCGCCGGGCTGCGCATCGCGTGAGTCGATGACCACGCGCCGCGGCGCGCCGTCGCTTCCCCGCAAGAGGCGCGCTCCCGCGGCCGCCGCAATCCGCTCTGCGCCCCACCCGGTCACGCAGCGGCTCCCGCGGTGTGTGCGCCACGGGCACGCAGCGCTTCACGCGCCACCGCCACGTCGTCGAATGGGACCACTCGGCCCGCGGCGAGCTCCTGGCCCTGCTCGTGGCCCTTGCCCGCGATCAGCACCACATCCCCGGGACATGCGACCGCGATCGCGCGGTGGATCGCCTCACGCCGGTCGGCCTCCACCACGATCTTCGCGGCGCCCACCGGCCGCGCTCCGGTCGTGCCCTCCATGATCTGCGCGATGATCGCCTGCGGCTGCTCGGAGCGGGGGTTATCCGAGGTCACGACCACCACGTCCGCTCCACGCGCCGCGATCTCGCCCATCAGCGCCCGCTTGCCCGTGTCGCGGTCGCCCCCGGCGCCGAACACACAGATCACGCGCCCCGCCGTCAACGCGCGGGCCGTGCCCAGGACGTTCTCGAGCGAATCGGGCGTGTGCGCGTAGTCCACCAGCACCGCGTACTCCTGGCCCTCATCGACGGGCTCCATCCGCCCCGGCACCCGCACCCCACGTTCGAGCGCCTCGACCAGCGTGTCCAGATCCCCACCCAGCGCGTGCACGGCCGCGAGGGCGCCCAGCGCGTTCGCCACGTTGAACTGACCCCGCAGCGGCAGCGACAGCGCGCGCGTGCCCGACGGGGTCTCCAGCCGCAAGCGGCAGCCGTCGTGGCCCACCCGCACGTCGTGCGCGCGGTAGTGGGCGTCGCGCTCGATCGCAAACGTCACCGCCTCGGGCAGCTCGGCCGCCAGGCGCCGCCCGTACGGATCGTCGAGGTTGATGACGCTCACGCCCGGTGGGGCGGGCACGAACAGCCTGCGCTTGGCCTGGAAGTACTCCTCCATCGTGCCGTGGAAGTCGAGGTGGTCCTGCGTCAGGTTGGTGAAGATCGCCGCCGCGAAGCGCACCCCGTCGGTGCGACCCAGCGCCAGCGCGTGCGACGAGACCTCCATCGCGCACGCCTGCTCGCCTCCGTCGAGCATCGCCCGGAAGTCCGCCTGCAGGTCGATCGCCTCGGGGGTGGTGCGTCGCGCAGCGCGCTCCTCGCCGCCGACGATCGAGGTGACGGTCCCCAGCAGACCGCACCGCCTGCCGCTCGCCTGCAACAGCGCCCTCACCAGGAACGCGGTGGTGGTCTTGCCGTTGGTGCCCGTCACCCCGACGACCTGCAGCGCGGTCGTGGGATCCCCGTAGAAGCGCGCCGCCACCGGCCCCATCGCCGCGCGCGCCGACTCCACCCTGATCTCCGGCACACCCAGTCCAAGTGGGCGCTCGAGCACCAGCGCGACCGCTCCCGCCTGCACCGCCTGCGCGGCATGGTCGTGCCCGTCGCTGTGCTCGCCCGGCACGCAGAAGAACAGTGCCCCTGGGGTCACCGTGCGGCTGTCGTAGGCGAGGCTTTCGATCTCCACCTCCTCCGGCGACGCCTGCCCGCCGGGAATCAGATCGGCAAGCGTCAACGCGGACCTCAGACCGGCACCGGCTCCATCGCCTCGACCGTAGCGGGGGGGCGCGAGAAGGCCAGCACCCCGTCCTCGATCGCGCCGCGCTTGAGGCTGAGGATGTCGAGCGCGTAGTTCTGGTAGAGCCGCCACGGCGCCTTCGAGCCCTGCTTGGGGAACCGGTCGATCGCACGCAGCACATACCCGGAAGAGAAGTCGATGAACGGCAGCTCGCCCACCGCCGGGTCGCGGCGCGGGGTGCACGTCTGGTACCCGTGCGCGGCCATGTGGTTGAGCAGCCGGCACACGTATTCGCAGGTGAGGTCGCACTTCAGCGTCCACGAGGCGTTCGTGTAGCCCACCGCGAGCGCGAGATTGGGCACGCCGCTGAGCATCATGCCCTTGTAGCTCATCGTCTGCCCGAGCTCCACCTCGCGGCCGTCGACGGCGATCTCCATGCCCCCCAGGGCCACCAGGTTCAGCCCGGTGGCGGTGACGATCAGGTCGGCCTGCAGCTCCTCCCCGGAGGCGAGCCGGATGCCCCGTTCGGTGAACGTCTCGATCCGGTCGGTCACCACCTCCGCGCAGCCCGCGCGGATCGCCTCGAACAGATCCCCGTCCGGCACCAGGCACAGCCGCTGGTCCCACGGGCCATAGCGGGGTTTGAAGTGGGTGTCGATGTCATATCCGGGCGGCAGCTGCCCCTCGAGGCCCTTGCGCAGCAGCGCCTTCATCGCCGCCGGCTGCCGCCGCGCAAGCTGAAAGCTCGCCATCGTGCGCAGCACGTTCTTCCAGCGCACGATCGCGTACGCCACCTTCGCCGGCAGCTTGCGACGCAGGAAGTTTGCGATCCGGTCCTCCGCCGGCAGCGACACGACATAGCTGGGCGAGCGCTGCAGCATCGTGACGTGCGCCGCGCTGCCCGCCATCGCCGGGACGAGCGTGATCGCAGTCGCGCCGCTGCCGATCACCACCACCCGCTTGCCGGCGTAGTCGATCTCATCGCGCCAGCGCTGAGGGTGCACGATCTGCCCGGCGAAGCGCTCGGCGCCGGGAAACTCGGGGGTGTAGCCCTCGTCGTAGCGGTAGTAGCCGCTGCACATCAGCAGGAAGCGGCAGGTGAGGTGGACGGTCTCCCCGGTGTCCCCACGCTCGGCCTCCACCGTCCAGCGCACGTCCTCCGAGCTCCACTCCGAGCGCACCACGCGGTGGTTGAAGCGGATCCGCTCATCGATTCTGTGCTCGCGCGCCGTCTGCTCGATGTAGCTGAGGATCGACCCGCCGTCGGCGATCGCCTTGGCGTCTTCCCACGGCTTGAAAGAGTAGCCCAGCGTGTACATGTCCGAGTCCGAGCGGATGCCCGGGTACCTGAATAGATCCCAGGTCCCCCCGATCCTGTCACGGCCCTCGAGGATCGCGTAGCTGCGGCCGGGGCAGTCCTTCTGCAGATGCACGCCGGCGCCGACCCCGGAGAGACCGGCCCCGACGATCAGGACGTCGAAATGTTCGAGCGGCGTCTGCATCGGCTGCCGAGGAGTCTAACCGCCCGCTTTCACGGCGCCTCGGAGACCACCAGGCGCAGGGCTCCGTCGAAGCTCTCCAGTTCGCGCAGATGACCATGCTCGGCGTCCCATGCTCCGCAGCGAAGCGCGCCGTCGAGCCGCTCGACGATCCCCCGCTCAACGTCCGGGTCGAGCAGCGCCCACACCGACTGAGCGGCGCGAACGGCCGGGTCGAGCAGCCCCTCCGGACGGCACCAGAAGGCCTCGAAGAAGCCGTCGAGGCAGTCCCCTGGAGTCGGAATCCGCTCCACGCGCGTGCGCCCCCCCAGCGCCGCGGCGACGTCCTCGATCGCCGGAAACCGCGGCAGCTCCGCCGCGACGCCCTCGCGCAGGAACTCCAGCTGCCACGCGGGCAGAGCCTGCAGCTCGAACGTGAACACCGCCACCGGGCCGCGGGTCACCCGGCGCAGCTCCGCCAGACCGGCCTCGGGCGATTCCCAGTGGTGGATCGTCACGCACGCCATCGCCGCGTCGAACGTTCCGTCGTCGAAGGGCAGCGCCTCCGCGCGTGCGGCGATCGCCGGCGCGGCCCCGGCCGGCCGCTGCGCTCGCATCGTCGCGCTCGGCTCCGCCGCCAGCACCCAGCGGTCTTCCGGCTCATACGATCCCGCGCCGGCGCCGACGTTGAGCACCGTGCGCGCGTCGCCGAGCGCCGCATGGATGCGCGCGGCGATCCGGGGATCCGTGCGCCGATGGCGCGCATACGTGCGCCCGTGCCGCTCGTAGTCGACCCGCACCTTCACGTGCCGACCCTAACACCGCCGGCGCGCGCGGCGAGACCACCGACGCCGCGGGATGCCAGCCCGCCGGGGCCGCGGGATGCCCGCTTGCTGGGGCGTGGGATGTCAGCTCGCCGGGGCCGCGGGATGCCCGCTTGCCGAAACGTGGGATGTCAGCTCGCCGGGGCTTACGATGGGCGTGTGCACGGCCCCGAAACGGCGATCGACACCGAGCGGCTGCGCGCGCTGATTCGCGACATCCCCGACTTCCCGCGGCCGGGGATCCTGTTCAAGGACATCACACCGCTGATGGCCGACCCGCATGCCCTTGCGCTGGCAGTGCGAGGCCTGGCGCGGTACGCGCGTCCGCTGCGGGCAGAGTGCGTCGTCGCCGCCGAGGCCCGCGGCTTCCTGCTCGGGCCAGCGCTCGCGCTGGAGCTCGGCACGGGGTTCGTGCTGGCGCGCAAGCCAGGCAAGCTGCCGTACGAGACCGTCAGCGCCGAGTACCTGCTCGAGTACGGCACCAACCAGCTGGAGTTGCACACCGACGCGATCGGGCGCGGCACGCGCGTGCTCGTCCACGACGACCTGCTCGCCACCGGTGGCACCGCGGCGGCGCTGTGTGAGCTGGTGGAGCAGCTCGGGGGTGAGGTGGTCGGCTGCGGGTTCCTGGTCGAGCTGGCGTTCCTGCGGGGCCGCGAGCGGCTCGCGCCGCATGAGGCGCACGCGCTTTTGACATATGAGGCGTGAACCCGGCGCCGGCGTGGGCGTCAGCCACTGCGACGAATCAGCGACCTACTCGGGAACCCTCTACCCCGGCGGAATGCCGAGGTAGGGCAGCGCGAAGTCCATGATCTGGCCGAACGCGGGGGCGGCGACCGTGCCGCCGTAGATCGAGCCGTCCTGCGGTTCGTCGACGATCACCGCGCACAGCAGCTTCGGGTCGGACGCCGGCGCGAAGCCGATGAACGAGGCCACATACGCGGTTTCCGAGTATTCCCCGGTTTCCGGGTTCACCTTGCTGGCGGTGCCGGTCTTGCCCGCGAGCGTGTACCCGGGCACGGCCACCTCGCTCGCCGTGCCCCCGGGCGCCAGCACGCCGCGTAGCATCTGGCGCACCTGCGCGGCGACGCTCGCCGACATGATGCGGTGCCCCCGCGGCAGCTTGGTGGGGTGACCGTTCACCGCCGCCATGATGTGCGGCGTGCGCAGGATGCCACCATTGGCGAGCGCGGCGTACGCGCTCACCATCTGGATCGGGGTGACCAGCTCGCCCTGCCCGATCGGCAGGTTGCCCATCGAGGAGCCCGAGTATTCGCTTGGGTTCAGCACCTTCCCCATTTCCTCACCCGGCAAGTCCACGCCCGTGCGTGCCCCGAAGCCGAAGCGGTGCACCCATTCGTTGAAGGTGTCTTCACCCTCCAATTTGCCGATCGTGATAGCGCCCACATTGCTCGACTGCGCGAGGATCTGCGCAGTGGTGAGCATCTCTTCGGGGTGTTCCTCCGCGTCGTGGATCGTGCGGTTGGCGACCTGTATCTGATCGGGGATGTCGAATTCGGTGCGGGGTGTGATCAGCCCCTTCTGCAGCGCTCCGGAAACAGCCACGACCTTGAAGGTCGATCCCGGTTCGTAGTTGAAGCTCACCCCCCGGTTCTCCAGCGCCGCTTCGAGCGCCGCCTTGGAGGTGGGCGGATCGTCGAGGCTCAGCTGCGGCCAGCTCGCCATCGCCAGCAGCGCGCCCGTGTCCGGCTGCATCACTATGGCAGTGGCGTCTTTGGGGTGAAACACCTTTCCCACCGCGTCCAGCACCGCTTCGGCGCGCTGCTGGATGTTCGCGTCCAGCGTCAAGCTCAACTGCGCTCCCTGCGCCTCGCGGTGAACGTTGGTGATCGAAAGCGGCTGCCCATACGCGTCGCTCACCACCCGGCGCTCCCCTGCCTTCCCTTGCAAGATCGCGTTGTCGGCATACTGCACGCCTGACAACCCTCCCTTTTCACCCATCATCCCCAGCACCTGCGCCGCCAACGTGTTGCGAGGGTACACCTGGCGCATCGTCGGCGTGCTGTTCACCCCGGGGACCTTCAGCGCCATCACCTCCTTCGCCCGCGCCGCCGGCAGTTCCTTCGCGAGGTACACGAAGCCACTGTGCTCGCTCACCTTTCTGAGCACCGTCGCCTGCGAGCTTCCCACCAGCGGGGCCAACTCTTCGGCCACCCCGAGCGGTCCCTTCGTCAGATTGGGGTCTGCCTTCACCAGGTACGGGTCGATCGAGATGTCATCCGCCGGTTCGGAGATCGCCAGCACCGTCCCGTGGCGATCGGTGATCGTCCCCCGCTGCGCGGGCACTTCCACGATCGTCACCTGCTGGGTGTTGGCCGCCCGGCGCAACGCCGCGCTGTGCAGCACCCCGAGATACAACGTGCGGCCCGCCGCGATCGCGAGCAGGCCGAAGAACACCGCGAACAGCACCCCGATGCGGCTCTGCACATTCGCCACTCGGCTAGCCCCCCGGGGCCACCTGCGTACCGCCGCCCGCGCTCGACGCGCCCGTCGCTTCGGGGGCGCCGCCGGTCGCGGTGGGCGCGGCTTCGGTCGCGGCCGTGGTCGGCGCCTGCGCCGCGGTCGTTTCAGGCGTGGTCGGCGCCTGCGCGGGCGTCGCTCCGGCGCCCATGGTTTCGCCGCCGGCGGAAGTCGTGGAGCCCGGGTTGGCCGCCGTACCGGCGGTGGCGCTCGTCGGACTTGGTTCCCCGCTCGCCAAGCTTGACGCGCCGCTCACCGAGCCTGGTTCGCCACTCGTCGAGCTCACGTTCGCTGCCGCGGCGCCCGTGCTCGGTTCGGTGCTGGCGCCGCCCACCGGGGTCGAAGTGCTCGTCGACGCCTGGATCGGCTTGGCCAGCGCCGCCGCCGCCAGCCGCGCGTCGAGCGGGCCGCGCAGCGTGTCGAAGTGCAGCGCCGCCGGCGATGCCGGCACCATCCCCTTGGCAAGCGCCAGCCGTTCGATGCGTTCCGCCGAGGAGAGCGCGGAGACTTCGCTCGCCAGCGTCGCGTTCTCCTGCTGCAACAGCTGCGTGTGCTCGAGCGCGCGGCCGATCCCCACGCCGAGCTTCACCACCCACAACTGCATCGCCACGATCCCGATCAGCGCGAACGCAATCACGGCGATCCACGCACGTCCTCCGATCAGCCGGTCGAGCAGGCGGTCCGGCACACGCCGGCCGACGCGAGCGGGAACTGGGAGATGCAGTCCTCCCCACCGCACTCCCACCGTGCCGGAGCCCACCCCCCCCACGCCCACCCCTCCACGACGAGCGGGGCCCATGGGGCCCGATATCCGACGCGGTCGCGGCGCCGGGCGCGAGGGCTGGCGGGGACGGCCGGGGCGAGCGGGACGGCGCGGGCGGACGGCGGGGGCGGCAGCCGTGGCGGAGGGAGGGGTCACCTCGCATCCCCCGCATCCTCCGCCAGCTTCCGCGCTGCCCGCAGGCGCGCGGAGGAGGCGCGCGGGTTGTGCGCGAGCTCGCCCGCCGAAGCGGTGATCGCGCGGCGCGTGAGCAGCGCCGCCTCCGGCGTGCGTCCGCACGCGCACACGGGCAGGTCGGGCGGGCAGATACAACCCTGCGCACGGGCCACCATGAAGCGCTTCACGCGGCGGTCCTCCAGCGAATGAAAGGAGATGCCGGCGAGCACGCCGCCCTCGCGCAGCAGCTCCCACGCCAGCGGCAACCCGCGATCGAGCTGCTCCAGCTCGTCGTTGACGGCGATCCGCAACGCCTGGAACACCCGCTTGGCCGGGTGCCCCCCGGCGAAGCGCGCGGGGGCGGGAATCGCCGAGTTGACGATCTCCACCAGCTCCTGCGTGGTTTGAATCGCATCCGCGCCCTCCCGTTCGCGGCGGCGCACGATCGCGCGGGCGATCGCGCCCGCGTGGCGCTCCTCCCCGAGCTCGCGCAGCATCCCCGCCAGCCGGCGCTGATCCCAGGTCGCGAGAATCTCGCGCGCGTCCAGCTCCTGCTCGGGGTCCATGCGCATGTCGAGGGGCGCGTCGTAGGAGTAGGAGAAGCCGCGCTCGCGCGTGTCCACCTGCATTGAGGACATGCCGAGGTCGAAGTACACGATGTCCGCCTGCAGCCCCTCTTGCGCAAGCAGCTCCAGCGCCTCGGCGTAGCCGCCGCGGATGAAGCGCACCGCGCACCCCACTTCCTCGGCGAGCTCGGCGAAGCGCTCCTCGGCGACGGGGTCGCGATCGATCGCGACCAGCGTCCCACCGGCTCCCACGCGCTGGGCGACCAGGCGCGCGTGGCCGCCGCCACCGAAGGTGCAGTCGATCGCCACCTGCCCGGGCTGAGGGTTCAACACGTCGATCAACTCACCCGCGAGCACGGGGATGTGGACAGTGGGCATGTCGATAGTGCCTAGCACGAGACGGATGTGGTGGGGGCACTAAGCAGAATGGTCGACACGCGCGGTGATCTCCGCGACGCCGCTCAGCAGCGTCGGTCGGTGCTCGTTCCAGCGGTCGCGATCCCACAGCTCCAGCCGATCGCCGGCGCCGACCACAACGACGTCCTTGCTCAGCGCCGCGTGCTCGGCGAGGAAGCCGGGGAGCATGATCCGCCCTGCGGAGTCCAGCTCGGCGTCCTGGGAGCTGCCGTAGAAGAAGCGCTCCAGCTCGCTCAGGCGAGACGAGAGCGGCGGCAGCTCGGCGAGCGCGCGTTCGGTGTAGCGCTCGTACTCCTGCGGGCGCCACACCCCCACGCACGGCTCGAGGTCTACGGGCATCGCCATCACCACTCCCTCCGCCAGCGTCGCGCGGTAACGCGCCGGCACGGTGAGGCGGTTCTTGGCGTCGAGCGTGTGGTCGTAGGTGCCACGGAAAGCCACTGTGCCTGTGCTCCAGATCGATCTGACTGCAAGAGAGCCGGTGGGCCGGCATCCGGCCGACCGCGGTCTTATTTAGGAGCCGAGGTGGAGAGGTGGGAGGAGCCTCTCCACCTCGGCTCGTTCCCGGCACGGTATCCCACTTTCCCCCACAACGCAACCCTAGTTGCACATTTTCCCCCACTTTGCCATCCACACACCCCTCATGTGGCCAAAAATGCCTGCATATCGCCCGTTTTCAAGACCTCGCCCAGAGGGCGATCGGGACGCACAAATACGCAAGTCGGGCTGCACCGCGCGGATTTGCCACGTAAGTTGCATCTGCACCTGTGACTTGCGCGAACGCCGCTGGGGCGCATACGATCGTTATGTGCACCCCGTCCCGACCGCCGAGAAAGGACCCACCGCGTTGTCCTCAGCCAGCACCACCAAGCTCGCCTCCCAGAGCCCCCCGGTCGCTCCCGGGGCGGGACTGCATGCCAACGCGCATATCGGCCATGTGAGCGGCGCCCGCCCAAGCCGCCGTGCGTCGGTCGCGGCGACGATGCTGGCGAGCGGCGCGCTCCTCGTCGCGGCGCTCGGTGGCTGCGGCTCCAGCCCGAGCGGGACGAGCGCCAGCCCCGCGACGGTGACGCCGGCCTCGATCCCGTTGTACATCGACGCGGTGGTGCGACCCGAAGGCAGCTTGAAGACCGACGCGACCTCCACCGCGCACACGCTCACCGGCCGCCAGCACCCGTTCGAAGGGCTTTTGAAACTGCTGGCCGGCCCCACCGGCAAGACGCCCAACTACGCAAAGGAAGTCGAGCCGTGGCTGGGCGCCAACGCGGGGGCGTTTCTCAGCGCCGTCTCACTCGGCCACGCGGAAGGCCTGCTGAGCGGCGCAACGCTTCAGAAGCTCCTCGCGGAAGGGCTGCCCGGCCTGGAAGCGGCGCTGCTCGGGCAGGGCGGCCTGCAGGCGGCGCTGAGCTCGAGCTCCGCGCAGGGGGCGCTGGTGCTCGACACGACCGACGTCGCCAAGGCGCAGGCGTTCCTGGAAGGCCAGGCCCACAGCGCGGGCGCGCACACGACCAGCTATCACGGCGTCACCTTCCAGGTCTCCCCCGACGGCGTGGCCGAGGGGATCGTGCACAAGTTCGCGGTGATCGGCAGCGAAGCCGGTCTCAAGAGCGTGATCGAAACGTCAGCCGGCGGCGCCTCGCTGGCGCAGGCAAGCGCCTACTCGAAGCTCACCTCCACCGCCGAACACGGATCGCTGGCCAACGCCTACCTGAGCCCCGAAGAGCTCGCAAGCGCGCTCAAGAGCAGTGGTAGTGGCAGTGCGAGCACCGGCGGCGCGGGATCGATCCTGCCGTTGCTGGAAGGCCTGCTCGGCAACCCCGGCCAGGCCTACCTGTCGGTCATTCCGAGCGCAAACGCGGTGGCGCTCAACCTCGACACGCTGCCCCCGACCGCCGGCGGCTCCGGCTCGAGCGGTTCGTCCTCGAGCTCCACCGAATCCAGCGCGAGCCACTCCGAAGCGCTCGGCGAAAGCGGAGCGCAGGTGCTCCGCGGGCTCCCCGGCAGCTCCTGGCTGGCGGTGGGCATCGGCGACCTCGGCAGTGCGCTGGGCCACGGCACGCATAGTTTTGGCGCGTTCGGCTCGCTGAGCTCGGCGCTGAACATCGGTGGCATCGACTTCGGCGCGATGCTGGCGCCGTTCAGCTCGCACTCGCTGAGCCTGCAGCGCGACCTCGTCAGCTGGGCGGGCGCCACCGGAGTGTATGCGAGCGGCAGCAGCATCCTCGAGCTGCGGGCGGCGCTCATCATCGCCTCCAAGGATCCGGCTCGCTCGCGCGCGGCGGTGGCAGAGTTCGCGCAGGCCTACCGCGAAGCGGGTGGCCAGACCTCGCCCACCTCGGTGCCCGGCACGGAAACCGCGGTGACCGTGAAGCTCCCGAGCTTCCCGCTGCAGCTGACGCTTGCGGCGGGACAGGGTAAGTTCGTGGCGGGGCTGGGCAGCGCCTCGATCGAGGAAGCGCTCAGCCCGCAGAGCACGTTGGGGAGCGCTCCCTCCTACGGCGCCGCGGCGAGCACCCTCGGCGGAGGAATCCAGCCGAGCGCGCTGATCGAAGTCCACACGCTCTCGGGGCTACTCGAATCGCTGGGGCTCAATCAGGCCCCCGGCTTCTCGAGCGTCGCCTCGGCGATCGCCCCGCTCGGCACCATCACCGCCGGCGGTGGGCAGTCGCTGTCCGACGGGGTCAAACGAGCACGGGTCGTCATCGAGTTGCAGTAGCCGGCGCGAGTCGAACCGTCAGATACTTTGTCGGGAACCCTCGGTCTCGATGATCACTCGACAGGGTCGCCTGCTGAGCAGGTGCAGCGCGGTCGGGCCGATGCGCCGCTCGCCGGCGGGGGCGTGGAGCGTGGACCAGTAGATCATGTCCGCCTCCAGCCTCAGGGCCTCGTCCACCAACGCGGCGCCGGGGTTGCGCGTGCGGATCACACCGGTGTGGATGCGGATTCCGGCGCGACGGGCCTGGATGCGAGCGCTCTCGAGCACCGAGCGACCCTGAGCCTCCTCTCGCTCCAAGCCCTCCTGGAGCGGGAGCTGGGGAGGGACGGGCAGCACGAAAACCGCATTGACCACCCCACCCTTGCCGATCAGCTTGGCGACACGGCCGATCGCGGCGGCGCTGACGTCATCCCCGAAGATCGGCACCAGCGCGGTGCGATAGCCGTGGGGGATTCCGGGCGACTGCCGTCCATGCTCGGTGGGGCGGGCCATCTCAACATGGAGGGTAGTGCCCGTGCAATCTCCCGTGCAACACCCCCACGTATGGAGGAACTCAGCTTATGATTCCGACGGCACGGAGCCCCAAGGGAGTGGCGCAGCCGGCCGGAGGCCGGCCAGCCGAAACGGGGGCGCTCACCGAAGCGAGCGTCTACCGGCTTCGGTCGGGCCCCTCTCTTTATCAATCCACTATCTCCGGCCCTAACGTCATGGACAAGACACGCCGCGGAAATTACAACTCGGGAGAGGACTTCGTCCTCGAATACGGGGAGCTGCGCTTCACCTTCAACGAGGACGACTTCGCCGAGCGCTGCGAGCAGGCGGCGCTGAAGCTGGGGTTCGTGGACGGCAGACTCGGGGACGACGAGCTGGAAGACCTCGTCAACCTCGCGGTCAACGGCGAGATCCTCGACCCGGCATCCGCCCTCGGAGAGCACGTAAACGAGTGCTGGCAGGATCTGGTGGGGCCGGCGGAGCGCTCGCTGGTGCACTGGCTGCGCCGTCTGGTGTTCCGCGGCGCATGGCTGGATCAGCGCGTCAACGAGGGCGAGCTGGGGGTGGCGTTCATCGAGGAGACGTGCAGCTTCGCCTACGTCCAACCCACCGATCCGCATTCGGCCCGCCGCGGCGAGCCGATCGAGCTCTCGCCCGAGCCCTCCTGGGCGCGCGTCGCTTACCTGCGCTAGCCCGCTAGAGCCGAGGCGCGGGCCTTGGTAATCGCCTCGGCGCCGTCCTCACCCACGAGCAGCTCGGGCCGCACGACGCCGCTGGCCGCCAGGTCGAGCGCGGGAATGCGCCCAGTGGAGGTGAGCGCGACGTCGAGCGCGATCACGGTGCTCTCGCCGCCGAGCGGACGAGTCGCGGTGGCGATCAGCGTGAGCGAACCGCCCTCGACGAGGTTGCGGGCACCGGCGAGGATCCGCCGGGCGGTGTGCGGCGGGAGGCAGTCGAGCGAGTCGATCAGCACGAGCACATGCCCGCCGCGCGCGGCGACGCGCTTGGCGGTGTCCACGACGTGCTCGACGGTCTGGCCCTGCAGCTCGGCGGAGGCGCCAAGGTCCAGCGCGGCGGCCGGCGCCACGGGCCCCTCGCGCCAGACGGCGATCTCTTCGGGGCGTACGCCGCTGAGCACGAGCATCACCTCCAGGCCCTCACGCCCGGCGAGCGCGGCCAGCAGACGCCGCAGCGTCTCCGTCTTGCCCGAGCGGGCCTCACCCACAATCGCCACGCGCGAGCCGCGACCGATCGGGGTGAGCCATTCGATCGCCCCGAGCGTTGGATCCTGAGGGTCGAGCTCCAAACGCTCGGAGGGGTGGGCGACGGCAAGATCCTCGTAGCGGGTGCCCTCCGCGACCGACTCGGCGGGGGCGCCGTTGATCGTGTCCACGCGCGCCAGCGAGGGGTAGCGCTCGGAGGCGCGGGGGGTGCGCACCGGGCCGCTCACCCGATCGCCGGAGACCAGTTCGCAGCGGCGCACCTGTGCGGCGGAGATATAGACGTCCTCGTCGGAGGCCTCCGGCGGCGAGACACGCAGGAAGGCCGAGCCGTTGCCGAGCAGCTCGACCACGCCCTCGACCGTGCGATCCTCCGCGGCGCGCTGGTCCAAACGGGGACCGATTGGGGAGACACTCGCTCCGCTCGCCTCCCCAGATCGGCCAGCGCCTGAGGTGCGTGTCTCCCGGCTTCGGTCGCGACCCCTGGCTGCCCTGGGCTCCTCCTCGTGCGCGGTCGCGCCCTCGGACTCGCGCTCCCGGTCCTCCTCGCCGGCGCCTTTGGAGCGGCGCGAGCGCGTGGGGCGCCTGCGACGCGCGGGCCGAGCCTCGCGCTCCTCGCCCGCATCCTCCTCGCCGGCAGCCTCCTGGCCGGCAGCCTCCTCGACGCCTCCCTCACCGTCGTCGGTGGACGCGCCGCCGGTGCGCACTCGACCGGCGCGCCCTCCACCGGAACGGCTGCCGCGCGCGCGCCGTCCGCTGACGCCATCGCCCCCGCGATCGCCGTTCCCTCCGACGGTGCCCTCCCCCTCGCCGCCGCCGGCGCCGCCGGAGCGCTCGAGGATCGCGTCGATCAGCTCGGCCTTACGCAGTCTGCGAAACCCATCGAGGCCGATTTGGTCGGCGATCGCGTGCAGGTCGGCCAGCGGGCTGGCGTCAAGCTCAGAGCGCTCGAGTACGGTCATGTCAGTGCCCTCTTCTCTCTCTTGTTCGTATGTATGGGTGGTTGGCGCCCGACCGCGTTGGACAGCGGTCGGCACCCGGCGTCATGCAGCTTAGCCTGAATCCCCGCTGACGGGCTGAGCCGGTTTCGGTGCGGCCCGGGATCGATCGATACGGCTCAGGACATCGGACGAACAGACTCCGAGGCCCTCGAGCCGCGCGACGCTTGCTGGTGTCTCAGTTCCGCGGGAAGCGCAAGATCCCTTTTCAGGGGCAATTCCCCGGCCAGCGCGGCGCGCACCGTGAGGAAGTCGGCGGCGGCGGCGACGTCGTGCACCCGGAAGATATGCGCACCGGCGTCGACGCCGTGGGCCAATGCCGCGAGCGTGCCGGCGAGCCGCTCGCGCGGCGGACGACCGGTGAGCGCCCCGATGAAGTCCTTGCGCGAGATCGCCATCAGCAGCGGCAGCTCGAGCTCGTGCAGGCGCTCGACGTGCGCAAGCAGCGCGATCGTCTGGGCGGGAGTCTTGGCGAAGTCGGGTCCCGGGTCGAGGATCAGCTGCTCGCGGGAGACCCCGGCCCCGAGCGCGAGAGCGACCCGCTCACGCAGGAACGCGAGCACCTCCTCCACCACGTCGCCGTAGAGGTCGGGGTCCTGCATGCGCACGCGGGGAGCGGCGGAGGTGTGCATCAGCACCAAGGCGGCTCCGCTCTCCGCGCAGACGGCGGCCAGCTCGGGGTCGCGCAGTCCGCTGACGTCGTTGACGATCCGCGCCCCGGCGGCAATCGCAGCGCGTGCGACGGAGGGCTTGTAGGTGTCGATCGAGACCACGGGGTGGCCGGGACGCTCCCCGGTCGGACCCCAAATCCGACCCTCACCGGAGGACGGAGACCGAACGCGCTCCAGCTCGGCGACGATGCGCTCGATCAGCGGCACCACGCGCTCGATCTCCTCGGCCACCGGCACGGGCGGACGCCCGGTGGTCGCCGACTCGCCGCCGATGTCGAGGATCTCCGCACCGGCGGCGGCATGCGCCAGCGCCAGCTCCACCCGCTGCTCCAGGTCCTCGTAGCGACCGCCGTCGCTGAAGGAGTCGGGCGAGGCGTTGACGACGCCCATGATCAGAGGCCCGCCCGCCTCCGCACCGAGCTCCAGCACGCGATCGACGGCACGCAGGCGCAAGCGCGTCACCCGGCCTCGAGTCCCTCGGCGCGGGCCTCCACCGCGAAACGCTCGATCTCCTCCGAGGTGCGCTGCGCGCTCCAGCCCAGCTCCCCGGCGAGCACGTCCGCGACGCGCCGTACCGCCGGCGGGGGCCCCTCCGGCAACGAGCCGGGCAGTGGCCCCTCCGGCGAGGAGCCGAGTGACGGTCCTTCTCGCGGTGAGCCGAGCGGCGACCCCTCCGGCGGCACGCCAAGCAGCGACCCCTCCGGCGAGGAGTCGAGTGAGGAGCCGTCGAGCGCACGGGCGGCGAGCAGCCACAGGCGCGTCCGGCGCAGCAGCACGTCGGCGACGCCACGCGCCTGCTCGCGACGAGCGGCGAGAGCGACCTCGGCGAGCAGGTCGGGGAGGCCGGGCACGATCGGCTGGGCCAGCTCCCCCCGCTCGGCGGCCAGCGCGAGCACCTCGTGCGCGGCGTAGCCGTAGCGAGCCGCCAGCGCGGCGTAGGACTCCTCGGGCACGCCCTCCACCCGCGGCAGCTCCTCCACCGCGACCGGCTGGCCGAGCGGAATCTCATGCGTGCGACAGGGCGCCTCGCGCGCGTCGCGCTCCACGAGGCGGTCGACGGTGAGCTTGGCCATCCGCCGCCAGGTGGTGAGCTTGCCCCCGGTGATCGTGAGCATGCCGCTGGCGGTCTCGTACAGCTCGGCGCGGCGCGAGATGTCCACCGACTTCTTGGGGTCGCCACTGGAGATCAGCGGCCGCACCCCGGCGTACGCACCCGTCAGATCGCGCGGGCGCAGGTCGGTGGCGAAGAACGTGTTGACGGCCTCCAGCAGGTAGTCGATGTCCTCCGCGGAGGGCCGCACGTGCTCGAGATCGCCCTCGTAGTCGTTGTCGGTGGTCCCGACCAGCGTGCGCCCCAGCCATGGCAGCGCAAAGATCGAGCGGCCCTCGCCGGCGGGCACGATCGCGCCGCCAACCAGCGGCAGGTCCTCATGAGAGAGGGTGAGGTGGGTGCCGCGGCTGGGTCTGATGAAGGGAGCCGAAACCCGCTCGCCGCGGGCGGGCCCGTCCAGGTCCGCCGCTTCGTGGAGCTCCTGCGGGCGCAGCTGATCGGCCCACACGCCGGTCGCGTTGACCACGTTGGCGGCGCGCACCACGAACTCCCCCCCTCCCTCCTCCTCGCGCGCGCGCACCCCGTGGGCACGGCCGTCGTCGTCTTCGAGCAGCCCGACGACGGCCACGCGGTTGGCGCACACCGCCCCGAAGCGCTCGGCCTCGCCGAGCACCGTCAGCACCAGGCGCACGTCGTCGGTTTGGCAGTCGTAGAAGAGGTACCCGCCGGTCGGCTCACGGGGGCCGAGCGCGGGCAACAGCTCCAGCACCTCCTCGCCCGTGATCATCCGGTGGCGCTCGGGGCTCCAGCCGCGGTCGGCGGCCTCCTCGGCCTCGCCGCCGCGGGCGGCCGCGCGCTCAGAGCGTCCGCGCCGCGGGCGCAGGCGTCCACGCTCGACGGACATCACGTCGTACAGGTTGAGCCCCACGCCCATCATGCGGTCGGGGCGAGCGCCGTCGAAGGCGGGCACGACCAGCGGTAGCGGGCGCACGAGGTGGGGAGCGAGGGCGACCAGCAGCTGGCGCTCCAGCAGTGCCTCGCGCACCAGGCCGAGGTCGAAATTCTGCAGGTAGCGCAGCCCCCCGTGCACCAGCTTGCTGGAGCGGCTGGAGGTGCCCGAGGCGTAGTCGGCGCGCTCCAGCAGCGCCACGCTGTAGCCACGTGTGGAAGCGTCAAGCGCAACGCCGGCGCCGGTGATCCCCCCGCCGATGACCACCACGTCGAACTCGCTGTCCGCGAGCGCCTGCAGCGCCTGACCTCGCTCGATCACGTCCGCCAGTCTGGCAGAGGCTCCCGCGGCGTTGGTGGTTCAGCGCTTGCAGCGACGCGCGCGACGGGCCGGCCGGCGCGAGCGGTGCGGGGCGTGCCCACTGTGAGCGTGCCCCCCGCGCACGACCCTGGGGCACACGCCGCGGTGGATTCCTCCGGCCGAGGCCACCGGGGGAGCCCCGAGGAAGCGGGCGACCGCGGGATCGGCGACGCGCAGATACACGCCCGGATAGCCGACCTGACCGCAGCCGTTGCCGAAGTCCACCAGCCCCAGCAGCATGTCGCCGGCGGGCGAGGAGCCCTCAGCCGAGCCGGGCGCCACCAGCGGGCCGCCGCTGTCGCCGTAGCAGGAGTCGGCGTGCCCCTGTCCTTCGCCCGGCGTGCCGCCGGCGCACATCATCCGCGGCGTGATCGGCTGTTCGATCGTGGCGTACGCTTCTTCGCAGAGCGTGGTGGCGACGAGCGGCACATGCGTCTTGCGCAGGCGCAGCGGGTAGCTGGGCGAGCCTCCCGGCTGAGGCACGAGATCCCCCCAGCCGCTGACGAGGGCCTGCACAGGCGCGGTCGCGGCCTGACCGGAGGACGTCGCCGTCTGGGTACCGGCGGTGCGCGCTTCGGCCAGCGCGGTATCCAGCGCCAGCGGTGCGATCGCGCTGTGGCCGTCGAGCGCCGGCGTGGGGCCGCTCCACAGCGGCCGCTGCAGCCGCAGCACCCCGACGTCGTAGTCGCTGGCGGCGGGGTTGTAGGCGGGGTCCACCGTCGCCGAGGCCACCGGGTCTCTGACGCTTCCGGGATCGGTCGGTTCGAGGTAGGTGGAGCCGGCGAGCACCTCGATTTCGGCGGGCGGGGTGTGCCCTCCGCGTTCCTCGAACAGGCAGTGCGCGGCGGTCGTCACGGTCGTGGCGTCGAGGATCACTCCTCCGCAGAAGAAGCCCTTCGCCGGCGATCCGGTGCGCGGGTTGTACAGCGCCACCTGGAAGGGGAATTCGGTGATCGAGGCCACGCTGCCGCCGACGATGCTCGCGTGGGCGATGGAATCGTTTTTGGCCCGCAGAGGACTCCCCTGCGCAAGCGTCGAGCCGACCGTACCCACTCCCAAGACCCACAGCACGGCCGTCGCCGCCCACGCAGCGCCAATGCGCCGCGGTGCGGAACCAAGACCGTTCATCCCTCTCAGTTGAGATTAGAGTACATCTACTAGAGATGCAAGCCAAAGCTACGGAAAAACATGCGTGGGCTCCGGAGCGCCTGCGGCCCGGCTCCGCTGCACGGAAGCTGGGGCGGGAATGGGTCGCCCCTGCTCCTCGGCGGCCCTCGCCGAATAGGGTTGGAATGGTCCATCCCCTGCTCCTCGGCGGCCCTCACCGAATAGGGTTGGAATGGTCCATCCCCTGCTCCTCAGCGGCCCTCACCGCAGGCCGGGCTGGGGAGACCTACAGCTGCGCCAGCTCGGCGGTGATCTCGCTGACGGCGGCCTTGGCGTCGCCGAACAGCATCGAGGTCTTGGGGTCGAAGTACAGCTCGTTTTCGATCCCGGCGAAGCCGGGGTTCATCGAGCGCTTGATCACGATGATCGAGCGGGAGTCGTCCACTTCGAGGATCGGCATGCCGTAGATCGGCGAGGAGGGGGTGTTGTGGGCGGCCGGGTTGGTGACGTCGTTGGCGCCGATCACCAGCGACACGTCGGTGCGCTGGAACTCGGGGTTGATGTCGTCCATCTCCTTGAGCTGGTCGTAGGGCACGTCGGCCTCGGCGAGCAGCACGTTCATGTGCCCGGGCATCCGCCCCGCCACGGGGTGGATCGCGTATTTGACGTCCACCCCGCGCGCCTCGAGCTCCGAGGCCAGCTCGCGCACCGCGTGCTGGGCCTGCGCGACCGCCATCCCGTAGCCGGGGACGACGACCACACGGGAGGCGTAGGCGAGTTGGATCGCGGCGTCGGCCGCGGTGGTCGAGCGCACGGTGCCGGCGTGCTCGCCCGCGCCCGAGGCGCCCTCCACGGCGCCGCCACCGCCGAAGCCGCCGGCGACGATCGCGGGGATCGAGCGGTTCATCGCGGTGGCCATCAGGTTGGTGAGAATCGTGCCGGAGGCGCCCACGATCATCCCCGCGACGATCAGCGCGGGGTTGTCGAGCGCCATCCCCGTGGCCGCCGCGGAGAGGCCGGTGAAGGCGTTGAGCATCGAGATCACCACGGGCATGTCAGCGCCGCCGATCGGCAGCACCACGGCGTTGCCGAGCAGCGCGGCGACGATCAGCATGCCGATGAACAGCAGTTCGGAGTGCGCACCGGCCACCAGGTCGATGCCGGCGGCGAGCGCCAGGATCAGCAGCACGAGGTTGACGGCCTGCTGGGCGGAGCCGAAGGAGATCGGGCGCCCGGGGATCACTTCCTGGAGCTTGCCGAAGGCGATGTTCGAGCCCCAGAAGGAGATCGAGCCGACGATCGCGGCGAACACCGAGAAGATCGCGAAATAGGTCGGGGGCCCACCGGTGCTTATCGACACACTGCCCGTTTCGCCCAGCAGGTGGATCGTGTGCGAGCCGTAGGTGGAGCCGTAGTGGCGGAACTCCACCCACGCGATCAGCGCCACCGCGCCACCGCCGACGCCGTTGAAGAGCGCCACCATCTGCGGCATCGCGGTCATCTTCACGTTGCGCGCCGCGGGGATGCCGACGGCGACGCCGAGCGCGATGCCGAGCGCGATCAGGCCCCAGTTGCCCTCCCCCGGGTTGAGCAGCGTCGCAATGACCGCGATCGCCATGCCCACGGCGGCGGTGCGGTTGCCGCGCACCGCGCCCGTCGGGCCGGAGAGCCCGCGCAAACCCTGGATGAAGAGCGCGAAGGCGACGATGTACAGGACGTAGATGAAGCTTTCGCTCTGCAGGAAGGTGGTGGCGAGGGGGGCGCTCATTTGCCGGCCTCCCCGTCGTCCTCTGCGTCCACCTTGGCAGGCGGCGGCTTCGACTTGGACTTGAACATCTCCAGCATCCGATCGGTGACCAGGAAGCCGCCGACGACGTTGATCGTGCCGAACGCCACGGCGATCACCAGCAGCCCCTTGCTCAAGCCGTCCAGGCCCGGGAGGCCGAGCAGGATCAGGCCGCCGAGCAGCACGATTCCGTGGATCGCGTTGGTGCCCGACATCAGCGGGGTGTGCAGCGTGTTGGGCACCTTGGAGATGACCACGAAGCCGATGAAGCCGGCGAGCACGAGGATCGCGAGGTTGGTGGTGAGGACGGAGGCGAGGATCATGCCGGAGAGCCTCCCGCCGGCGCCGTCTGCCCGGAGCTCGTGCCGCTCCCGCCGCCGCGCGATCCGCTTCCGGCGGCAGCCTCCACGGCGGCCTTGGCCCCCGGATTGACGATCTCGCCCGCGCGCACGATGCAGGCGCCCTTGACGATCTCATCCTCGAAGTCCACCTGCAGAGTGCCGTCTTCCCCGACCAACAGCTCCAGCAGCGCGAGCACGTTGCGCGCGAACAGCGCCGAGGCGTGCTCGGGCAGCGTTGCGGGGAGGTTGAGCGGGGCAACAATGGAGACGTCGTGACGCACCACGGTCTGCCCCGGCTCGGTGAGCTCGCAGTTGCCCCCCGCTTCGCCGGCGAGGTCCACGACCACCGACCCCGGCTTCATCCCTTCGACCGCCTCCTTCGTCACCAGCTTCGGCGCGGGCCGGCCGGGCACCAGGGCGGTGGTGATAACCACGTCGAAGCCCTTGATCGCGTCCGTCAACGCCTGCTGCTGGCGGGCGCGCTCCTCCTCGGTGAGCTCGCGCGCGTAACCCCCCTCGCCGGCGGCCTCGAGGCCGAGGTCCAGCCACTGGGCACCAAGCGAGCGCACCTGCTCGGCGACCTCGGGACGCACGTCGTAGCCGGTGGTGCGCGCCCCCAGCCGTTTGGCGGTGGCGATCGCCTGCAGGCCCGCCACGCCGGCCCCCAGCACGAGCACCTTCGCCGGCGGGATCGTGCCCGCGGCGGTCATCAGCATCGGGTAGAAGCGCCCCATCTGCTCCGCCCCCAGCAGCGCCGCGCGGTAGCCCGCGACGTTGGACTGGGAGGAGAGGGCGTCCATCGCCTGCGCGCGGGAGATCCGCGGGATCGCCTCCATCGCGAGCGCCGTGGCCTTCGCGGCGGCGAGCGCGCTCGTGCACTGCGGGCTGGTGAGCGGCGCGAGGAAGCCGATCAGCAGCGAGCCCTCCCCCAGCAGTCCGATCTCCCGGGCGGTGGGCGGGGAGATCGTGACAACCACATCGGCGCGCCACACCGCGGCGGCGTCGTCGGTCAACTCCGCGCCAGCATCGGCGAAAGCGCTGTCGGGCAGCAGAGCGCCGGCACCCGCGCCACGCTGCACGAGAACCTCCAGTCCTCTGGCCTTCAGCTTGCCGACCACCTCGGGCACGAGCGCCACCCGGTGCTCGCCCGCCGCAGTCTCCTTCGGAACGCCAACCCGCATTGAGGTGCGAGAACGTATCCGATCGCGCGGACGCACGCCACCCCGGTGGACCATCTGCGACACTCGGAGTGCGCATGACGGTCAATCTCACCCGCATCTACACCAAGCTCGGGGACGCGGGCGAGACCCACCTCGGGGACATGAGCCGTGTCTCCAAGCTGCACCCCCGGGTGGAGGCGTACGGCACCGTCGACGAGCTCAACTCGGTGCTGGGCGTGGCACTGGCGCAGCCGGGGCTGCCCGACCAAGTCGCCACGTGGCTGCGCCGCATGCAGAACGATCTGCTGGACCTCGGCGCCGACCTCTCGGTGCCGGCCGGTAACGCACGCGAGCGACTGCGCGTCACCCCCGCGTACACCGAGTGGCTGGAGCAGGCCTGCGACGAGGCCAATGCGAAGCTGCCGCCGCTGCGCTCATTCGTGATCCCCGGCGGCACCCCCGCGGCGGCCCAGCTGCATGTGGCTCGCACGGTGTGCCGCCGCGCCGAGCGGCGCGCGCTCGCGGTGGAAGACGCCAACCCCGAGACGGTTCGCTACCTCAACCGCCTTTCCGACCTGCTGTTCATTCTCACCCGCACGGTCAACGAGCAAGACGCGGGGTCGGAGCCGCTGTGGGATCCCGGCGCGCACGAGGCCACGGCGGCCTCCGAATAGCCGGCTGCGGCGGTGGACCAGCCGCAGGAGACCCTCAGACGGAGCGACGCCGCCGCAGCAGCGGCCCGGCCGATCCCACGCCGGGCCCATCGCGGCGATCGTGAGCAACACACACAGCGCCGCGAGCAGGTAGCCGCCGAGCACGTCGCTGGGCATGTGCCAGGCCAGGATCAGCAGCGAGCAGCCGACCGCCACGGCAAATGCGCAGCCAAGCGCGGCAACCAGGGGGCGCAGACGGTGGGGGGTGACGAGCAGCGCGCACAGCACCAGCGTCATCGCCGCGGTCGCATGGCCGCTGGGCCACGAGGCGGCTCCCACCCACTGCCAGCCGACGCTGTCGTGGGGGTGGGCGAGCAGCGGCTTGAGCAGCTCGGCGATGCCCGGCGCCGCGGGCAGCACGACCGCTATCGCGAGCGCCACCCGTGGGCGCCCGCGCAGCAGCGCGATGGTCACCAGCAACAGCGCCCACACGGTGTAGAGCAGCGGATCGAGCAGGTGCAGCAGGTTGTTGGTGAACGCGTCGACACCGGGGCGCTCCAGCCTGGTGAAGTCGTTGAGCAAGATCGCATCGCGCCAGTGGACCGCCGGGACGAGCTCGGCAAGCGTCCAGGTGAGAGCCATCGCAACCACGCACAGGAGGGCGGCCCACAGCGCCCACGCAATGCTCCGCTCGGGCGCGCGGCCGACGCGACCGCGCGCCGGTCCCCCCACACCACGGTGCGCAGCGCGCGTGGACGCCGTCAGAGGTGCGCTCGACATCTCTCAGAGGGTAGACGTTCGCCGCACCGCCAACGCCGGGGACTCACCCGATCGGGAACGGCGCGCGTGCCAGCGCGGTGAGCGCCTCGGCGGTGACCCACACCGGCGATTGGGTGCTGGTGCGCGAGTAGCGCACGCTGCCGTTGGGGGCGAGGAGGCTCTGCAGATAGCCAAGCGGCGAGCGGCTGCCGGAGCGATGGATCTCTTCGACGTTGCGCCCCGTCGCGGTGAGGCCCTGCACCGCCCACGCGGTGGACTGCGCGTTGGATTCGCCCCCGGGCTGCGCGGGGAAGCCGCCGTCGAGGTTCTGCGCGCGCAGCAGGAACGCGACAGCGTGTTCGACGCCGGCGCCGCTGTTGGCCGAAACGGGGACGCTGGCCGAACGGGGGACGCGAGCCGAAGGCGAGTGTCTCCCCGCTTCGGTCGAAGGCGAGTGTCTCCCGGCTTCGGCACCGGCGTCCACCAGGGCCTGCAGCGCTGCGGCGGTGTCGTCCACGTCGCTGGCGCCACCGCGCTCGTCGAAGTTGAAGCCGCCGTCGGCGTCCTGCTGACGCGCGATCCACGCCCCCGCGGCGCGCACCGCGGGGTCGCCCGCCGAGTGCCCGACGGCCCGCAACGCGAAGACGGCAAACGCGGTGAGGTTGACCTGGTTGGAGAAGGAGCCGTCGCTCTCGCGGTAGCGCAGCAACCCCGCCAGCAGGTTTTTGCCGGCGAGCGACGTCACCTGAGCGTCGCAGGCGCGCAGCGCCAGCATCGTGCGCTCGTAGTCACCGGCGCCTTCGAGCGTGCCGGCCTGCGCACGCAGCGCGTCGAGCACCGTGTGACCGTCGCGGCGCACACTCTGCGGGTTGCGCCCGGCGGCGGCGAGGCCGATCGCCGCCCATGCGGAGTACAGCTCGTTGGTGGGCTGCCCCGCCGCGGCGCCCCAGCCGCCGTCGGTGTTCTGCGTGGAGGCCAGATAGGCGATCTCGCGGGAGACGCTCGCGCGGGCGCCGGAGGCGGGGGACGCCGCCATGGCAGCCTGACCGGTCGATGCACCCACGCCGGAACGAGCTGTGCTGGCGCTCGACCGCGGGGTGAAGGCGCGAGCCGAGCCGCCTGGCAGCGCCAGCGCGCACACAAGTCCGAGAGCGAGCACGGCGAGCGGCACCGCGCCGCCGGCCCCCCCGGCCGTGGTGGCGGCGACGGGCGGGCGGGCGGGCTCCCAGTCAATGTCCATACGCGAGCGCACCCGCGCCAGCACGCGCGCCAACTCGGGGGCGAAGGCGAGGCCGAAGAGGAATGAGGCGACGACGTCGGTGACGTCGAAGGGCAGCGCGCCGCCGGCGACGAGCAGGAACGCCGCCGGGGTGTGGGTGGCGCCGAGGGTGAATGTGTACACGTTCATGATCTCCTTGGCGAACAGGGCGGCGAAGGCACAGGCGAACGCCAGCGGCACCCGCCCGAGGCGCCTGCCCGAGAGCTGCCCGAGCGCGGCGCCGATCAGGCCGACCAGCCCCCAGGCGGCCATCTGCCACGGGGTGTAGGCACCCTGGCCGAGCATCATGTTGGAGGCCAGCATCCCCACGGCGCCGACGGTGAAGCCCGGTAGGGGGCCGAGCGCGTAGCCGACGACCAGCGCGATCGCCGTGATCGGCTTCACGTCGGGCAGCGCCACGAAAGCGTCGCGCCCGAGCGCCGCGACCGCCGCCAGGGTCGCCACTACGGCCACCATCCGCGCGGAGGGCCGCGCGCGCTCGTACGCCAGCCACCCCACCAGCAGCACGAGCCCGACAAGTGTGAAGGAGGCGAGGGGCCAACTCATCGCGCGGCTTCCCCCACAGGCAACCCCGCCGCCGCAGCGGAGGCCACCTTGGCCGCAGCGGAGGCCCTCCCACCCAGGCGTGGCATCGACGCAGAGGCCGCGGCACTCACCGCAGTGGGGCCGGCGGTGGCTCCGAGCGACGGATCGCCCGCGCGGGCGCGCTCGGCGAGCAGCGCGGCGCCCTGCTCGGGCGCGAGCGCGCCCCCGGCGCCGCCGAGGATGCGCGCGGTTTCGGTGGCGAAGTACCAGCCGCCGGCGAGCAGCTCCGCACAGGGGCCGTCGGCGATCACGCGGCCGTCGGCGAGCAACACCGCGCGCTCGGCGCAGGCGCAGGCGAACTCAGGGTCGTGGGTGGCGACGATCACAGCCTGGCCGTGCTCGGCGCGGCGACGCAGCTCCCGCGCCAGCTCGCTCTTCGCGAGGCGGTCCATGCCGCGCGTGGGCTCGTCGAGCGCCAGCACCGCCGGCGCCTCTTCGCCGTCGGTGACGATCGCGAGGGCCAGGCGCTGGCGCTCGCCGCCGGAGAGATCGCGGGGATTGCGATCCGCCAGCTCGGCGAGGCCGGCGAGCGCGAGCGCACGGGGAGAGGCCTCGCGCGAGACGCGCTCGTGGATGAGGTAGTCGCCGGGGTTCTGCAGCAGCAGCGCCACGCGCCCGCCGCGCTCGATGCGCCCGCGGGTAGGCTCCAAGAGGCCGGCGGCGTGGCGCAGCAGCGTCGACTTGCCCGCTCCGTTGCGCCCCATCAGGGCGACGCTTTCGCCTGGTTGCAACAGCAGATCGGCGCCGCGCAGGATCGCGGGACCGCGGTGGAGCTCGTGCCACACGCCTCGTATTCGCAGCGCCGGGGCCGCGCGAACGGGCCGGCGGGCAGACGCCGGGGCGGCGCGGACGGGCCGGCAGGCAGACGCCGGGGCGGCGCGGCCAGACGAAGGGTCGGGTGCCGGCGCGAGCGCCGGAGTGGGCGGGGAGGCCGGGGGACGACCAGAGGAAAGTGCCCCCTGCCTGCGGTTGCCCATGTTTATATGACGGACGGCAGGGGGCGCCGGGGAGGATACAGATTCCGATGACAATAGGCGTCGCGCTCGCAGGCCTGCACGGGCCTGCTTGACGCCGATCGGCGGCGGAGCCAATCCCGCCAGCGCGAACATGCGCGCACCGGGGGTCTGCAGCGCGGGCTCCTCGCGAATTGCCCATTCCAAGAACGAGTCCGCAGAACCGTCGTGCGCGAGGCGCCCGTCGCGCAGCGCGAGCACGCGGTCGGCGGAGGGCAGGCAGCGCTCCAAACGGTGCTCGGCGAGCAGGACGGTGACGTCCCACTCCTGGTTGAGGCGGCGCAACAGCCCGATCAGCTCGTCGCCGGCGACCGGGTCGAGCTGCGAGGTGGGCTCGTCGAGCAGCAGCACAGGCGGACGCCCGGAGAGCGCGGCGCCGAGCGCGACCCGCTGGGCCTCACCGCCGGAGAGCGTGCGGGTGGGCCGGTCGAGCAGGTGATCGACGCCGAGCGCCAGCGCCACCTCCTCGACCCCGCGCGCGACCGCGGCGGCGGTGTGCCCGCGACTCTCGAGCGCAAGCGCGAGCTCGGCGCGCACGGAGCTCATCACGAGCTGGCTCTCGGGGTCTTGGAAGAGCGCACCGGCAAGCGTGCCCAGGCGCGCGGGCCCGTGCTCGCGGGTGTCGAGCCCGGCAAGCTGCACGCGCCCGGCGAAGTGGCCCCCGTGGAAGTGCGGCGCAAGGCCGCACGCGGCGCGCAGCAGCGTGGACTTGCCGTGCCCGGAGAGCCCGGCAAGCAGGCAGAACTCGCCCGCGGCGACCTCGAAGCTGACATCGTCGAGCGCCGGGCGCACGGCGTCGGGGTAGTGGTAGGTGACGTTGTGGAAAGAGAGGACGTTCACGGCTCGATCCCCCGGCGGTCGGAGAACGGCAGCAGGATCGCGAGCACCAGCGCCCCACAGAGCGCGAACAACCCGAGGCCGATCGGGGCGTGCACCAGCGGGTAGGCGGTGAACGAGGCGACGCCGGCGAATCGCGCGAACAGCGCGAGCCCGAGAATCGCCGCCCCTGAGGCGGAGAAGGCGAGGTCGTGGCGCGACCATGGCCGCGACAACCGGGGTGCGCGAGGGGCGGCGGCGAAACCGCGCAGCTCGAGCGTGGCGGCGACGTCCATCGCCCGATCGAGCGAGCCAGTGAGCATCGCGCCGATCAGCGCGACCCGCGCGCGGGCGCCGCCGGCCGAGACGGGGATACGAGCCCAAGGCGAGCGTCTCCCGGCTTCGGTCCATCCCCGGTCGGTGTGACCGTCGGGTCGGGTGCGCTGCGCCTCGGCGATGCGCTGGGCGTCGGCGGCGAGCACGGGGATCATGCGCACCGCCAGCGAGGCGGTGAGCGCCGAGCGGAACGAGAGACGGCGGCAGATCCGCAGCAGCGCGTCGGGGTCGATGCAGAGGCTGCAGAGCGCGGTGATGAGAATCAAGACCGTGATCTTCAGCGCGATCACCGCGCCGTACACAAGCGCCTCGACGGTCAGGTCGCCCTGCCCGAAGGGGCCGAGGTCGCCGAGGCGGGCGAAGACGGTGAGGCCATCGCGCGAGACGAGCACGTTGATCAGCACGATCGGTATGGCCACGATCGCCGCAGTGCGCAGCGCGGGCAACAGCGCGCGGCCCACCCCCGCCCCCCAGCCGGCGGCGAGCACCGCCAGCACGAGCGCCGCCAGGCCCACCGGGTGGTAGAGCAACAGTGAGGCGAGGACCAGCGCCAGCCCCCACAGCGCGGCGACCCCCGCGCGCGTGGCGTGCAGCGGGCTGGCCAACGGGCGGTACAGGAGCAGGTCGACGCGGTTCATGGAGTGGGGATGGGTGTGGGTGTGTGCATTTACTTTTTTGGCCTAGAACACTTCATTTTGCGAAGTGGGTAGGTACTTTGGGTATAGCGACAGTATTTATAGGAAGGTGCTGGAGTTGTTATAAAAAATCTGGAACCCGATAGCAATAGCGCACGGCTTTTAGATTTTTGTTCAACACCCCGTCCTATTGCAATCGCTATACACCTTTCCACCTTTCTCTCTACTCCAACCTGACCACTACCGGGTGCTTTTGGATGACATCTACCCCCTCCCCGATGTCCCACCGGGCTGGGGCACCGCCAGCGGGCCGCCGCCGGCGGCGATGGCGACAGCGAAGCGGTCGTGCAGCGCCGCTGCGTCGAGGTGGCTGGCGGCCAGCTGCACGCCGGCCGCGTCGGTGCCGGTGATCAGCCACTCGGGTTCCTGTTCGGTGTAGCGGGTGGCGGCGATCAGCCCGGCGCTGCCGGCGAGCGTGCGCACGGTGGCACCCTGAGCATCGAGCAGCGCGATGCTGCGCCCAGACGCCGACGGGCGCGCGTACACCCCGCTCGCCGACGGCCCGCTTTCGAGCCTCCGCGCTCCGGGGTCGCCGCTGACCTGCGACCACGTGCCGACGAGCAACCGCAGCGTGTCGGGCTCCTCTCCGGCGGGCCCCAGCTCGGCGACCGCGGAGGTGACGCCGGCGGCACGCAGGTGAGCCGTGACGGTACGGCAGGTGGCGCCGCTCGGCGAGGTGCATTCCACGCGCACGGGCAGCCGCTTGCCTTCGAGCCCGGTGAGGAACGGCTGCGGGAAGGAGCCGACCACGGCTGGCACTTCCTCGGTTTGGCTCCAGTCGTGCAGATCCCACCAGACGCGGTCGCCCTGCCGCACGTCGGTCTCCGCCGCCCCCTTGGAGGCCTGCACGCCGTTGACGTAATAGAACCAATCCACCGGCTGCCCCCCTTCGTGCCCGCCGGAGTGACCATCGATGCTCTCCACGAAACCGCCTCCATAGCGGGTGGTGACGGTCGCGTTGCGCAGCAACAGGCTCATCACCGTCTCTTCGCCATGATTGTGGGGAGCATGCAGCGAGAGCAGCGAATCGGCTCCGAAGCCGCGCGTCACATCCAGCCGCACGCCCGTCGGCGTCGTCCCGGCGCCGAGGCCGCAGCCGGCGAGCGGGAGGGCGACGAGCGTGAGGGCGACGAGCCCGATGGACCACCGCCTGCCACGCCAACCGCCGTAGAGCCACTGGCCGCCACGCCGCCGGCCGCCGCCTCGCACCCCGCCCGACCGACCAGGCGCCCCGCCGGCCGACCGCGCGGCGCCGCCACTACTTGACCGAGAACGCCACACTGCTCAGCCCTTTGGTGAGCGCGGTGATCCCGCCCGCGTCGTTGACCGCCTGCACGTCGTACACGTAGTTGCCCCGCGGCAGCCGTGCAGGCAGCAGGTAAGTGAACGACGTGGTGTCGCCGACGTCGAAGAAGCGCAGCTTGCGACAGCCGCCGCGCACGAACGCGCCGCGGTTGCCGCTGAAGGCGTAGCAACGGCCGTGGGCGCGGCGCTCGAGCGCGATGCGCACCTCGCGCAGGGTTTCGCCGGGAGGCACATCGACGCTGCCGGCGAGGATGCGCGGAGCCGTGCGCCTGGAGTAGGCGCGGCCGTCGACCGCCCCGCCCACGCGCGCGACCTCGGGGATCGGCGGGGGCGAGAAGATCGTTTTCACGGGACCGCAACCGGACGAGCTGGCTGGACATGCCTCTTCGGTGGCCTTCGTCGTACCACAGGTGCCGTCGTTGCCGTTGTGGACGCAGACGGTCAGCGCGTCGGAGCGCACCGATTCCGGTTCGGTCGCCTTCAACGCCACCGTCCCAGCGTGGGCGAGGACGACCGTAGCGTTCCCGTGCGCGTCGGTCGTCGAGCTGCCCGGAATCGTGGTCGTGACCCCATCGACCACTTCGCCGACCGACGCCTTTTCGACAGGCTGCCCGGTCTGCCCATCCACGACATGCACGGTGAATGGCGTGCCCGCATCGACGCTCGTTGGACCCGAGAGGCTGAGAAGATGGTGCAGGTTGAAGTAGTTGTAGGCCCACAGCACTTCGCTGCCCGGTGCGAGCTGGAATTGGCAACCGCCGACGTTCGCGGTTGTGTAGTTCACCGCGTACCCCCACGCTTCGTAGTTCGGCGGCCCCCCTTCCTTGTCGGGTCCCACCTGTGCCACGAGAAAGTCTTTGAGGCTGGTCGACCACGCCGCTGCGAATTCCAGGTGGTTGGCGATCGCCGCGTCATAGAGTGCCGCCGTGGGCGTGGCCGCAACCGTGCCAAAGCCTTCGGCGTGTTCCCCGTTTTCGGTGAAGTCGCAGGGAAAGGCGCCACCTTTCGAGGAGGCGATGCCGGGGGAATCGAGGATCGCTTCGGTGCTGATGGGTCCTTCGAAGAGTGTCTTCGTGGAACCCTCGACCCGCAGCTCAACCGTGACCGGCTCCGCAACCGAGGTCGCACACGAGATCACGGCGACCAGCAGGCCAACAACGACGCCGGTGAGCACCGGCAGAGAACGGCGAGTTGCGATTGACATGAGCCAACCCCTTTCCACGAGGGCTTGTGGGCTTGCGGCCGGAGGCAGGTCTCCTGGCTTCCGGGCCTACCCTTCGCGCCTTCCCGATGGCCTGCGGCCGATCAGTGGCTCACGCTCCAACGCGTGCAGCGGGGGCATCCCCGGTCACAGTGGCGGGTCCGCGCCGGATTCTCACCGGCTTCCCTCGACCACCGACCGTATGAACGCCACGGATACTACCGCCCGCCGGGACCGGTGCCAGCGCTGGGTCGGTTCAGACGCCACGCCCGGCCGCCTGCCGGCTCGACAGGAGCGGCACCTCACCCAGCCAGCTGGCCGAGCTGATTCGCCCCGCGGGGCGACCAACGCGCACGGCAGCCGGCGTGGTCAGATGGCGCTCAGCTCGCTGTCCACATCCGCCAACCCCGCGCGTGCGGCAGCGTCGAGCTTGGGGCTCTCGACGAGCAGTCGGCGCGCGTGGTCGAGATCATCGGAGCGCCCAAAAGTCAACGCCGCGACGAGGCGTTCGTCGCGCAGATACCACGTCGTGAAGTTCCCGTCCTCCAGCGACCCCCGCACGATCTCCTCGTCCCACTCCCTTGCCGGACCGACATACTCGAGCTCGCCCCAATCGCCGAGCACCGAGAAGAAGTAGGGGACGGTCTCGTGCGGGACGTCGCGACCGAGCATGTTCAGCGCGGCGGTCTTCCCATGGTTGAAGGCGACGTCCCAATGCTCGATCCGCAACGGCCTGCCGTGCACAGGGGAGTCGTACTCGCAGATGTCGCCCGCCGCGTACACCCCGGGCGCCGAGGTCGCAAGACGCGAGTTGCAGCGCACCCCGCCGCCCTCCCCCAGCTCCAACCCCGCTCCACGCGCGAGCTGCAGGTCGGGCGCCACGCCCGCGCCGATCACGACCAGCTGCGCCGGCAATTCCAGGCCGTTCTTCGTGACGACCTTCGCCACACGGCCGTCGCCCTCGAAGCGCTCGAGCTCGTCGCTGCCGTGGATGGTGATGCCGTGCTCTTCCAGCAGCTCCTGAAAGAAGCGCCCGGCCGCTTGGCCGAAGCCGCGTTCGAGCACGATCTGCTCCTGCATCACGATCGTGCAGCGCTTGCCCAGCAACGTCAGCGAGGCGGCAACCTCGCAGCCGATGTAGGAGCCGCCGATCAAGACCACCTGCTCGGCATCCGCCGCATCCGCGCGGATCGCGTCGGCGTTGCCGAGCGTGCGCAGGTAGTGGATGCCCTCCAGCTCGCACCCCGGCACGTTCAGCCTCCGCACGTTCGCCCCGGTTGCGAGCAGCGCCTGTCCGAACTCGAGCTCCTCCTTGGTGGAGAGCTTCGCGGTGCGCGCGCCCGCGTCGAGCGCGGTGACGCTCGTGCGCGTGAGCAGCTCGATTTCCTGCTCTCCCCACCACTCCCGCGGACGGAAAAACGCCTCGCTGCGCTCCTCCCTTCCGCGCAGGTAGCCCTTCGAGCAGTTGGGGCGGTTGTACGGCGGGTCGGGCTCGCGACCCACCACCAGCACCGAGCCCTCGGCGCCCTCCTCGCGCAGCCAGCGCGCGCAGTTCGCGCTCGCCAGCCCGCCGCCGATCAGCAGATAGTCCACCTTGCGGGATGCCACAGCCACAACCCTACAACCCCATCGGGTGACGCAGACATAACCAACGGAGGGCCAACCCGGGTGGGCGGGTCCTCAAACCCCACCTCCCGGCGATTACCTCATAGCCCCACGGGGTGGCGCACCGACCAGTGCGCCCAGGTGGGGATGTGGTCGAGGATCCGCCAGCGCGGGCCGTTTTCGTTGCGGTTGGGGCCGACGTCGGTGCCGTTGTGACTTGTGTCCAGACGGAGTCCGGCGATGACGATGAAGACGTGCGGCGTTGGCGTGTCGGTCGCGTAGATCGTCACCCACCGCCCCGGCCCGGGGGCTCCCCAGCTCACGTAGTCCTGCGCCAGCGGGTTCTCGCGCACGATTTCCGCGAGCTGCCGCACGCCGGCCCGGTAGAGCACATAGTTGAGGGTGCTCGAGCAGTCCTCGTCTGGCGCCCCCAGCGGGTCGGGGTGGCCGTCGGGGCCGTAGGGGAGGTCCTGCAACTCGTTGCCCGCAACTACCATCGCCTGTACCGCCGCCGGCACGCCCGCCGGCACCAGCGCGACGTGGCCGTTGCCCGGCGCGAGCATCGCGCTTTCACCCGCTATGAAACGCACCGGTGTCGCGGTCTCGTTCGCCAGGCGCGTGTCGGCCCCTTCGAGGGCGCCTTCAACGATGTCTGCCGATGAGGCTGGCGATGCCGGCGGGGCGCTGTACCTCGCCGCCCAGCTCTCGACCTCTTCCACGTACCAGCCGGCGTGGTTGTACGCGTAGATCGCCTCGCGGTAGTTGCCGGGGGCGCCCGAGGCCCGCAGATAGTTGGCGGCCCCGAAGATCGCGTCCGCCGGGTTCCAGCGATCCGGTGGGCCGTCGCCTTCGGCGTCCACACCGTACTCCGCCCAGGTCGACGCGAGGAACTGCATCGGCCCGCCCGCGCCCGCCGAGTTGACTGCCCCCTCTCGCGTACACGAGGGCGCGGAGTCGCGTCCTTGGTCGCACTCGACCCTGCCGATTCCCGCGAGGATCGCCCAATCGAGGCCGTAACGGGCAGCCGCTTGCAGGTAGAGGCGCAGGTATTCGGGCGGGATTTCCGCGCGCGCCAGCGCCGACACGCCGTGGCCGCCACTCTCCTCTTCGGCCGCGCTCGGTTCGCCGGCGAACGCCGTGGAGCGCCCACCAAGCGTGGCGGTCACAACGCCGAGCATGAGCACCACCGCCAGCGCGGCCATGCCAGCCAGCACAGTCAACGCGGAACGGGGGATTCGGTGGGCTGCCGCCATCAGCCCCCCAGCTGGCGTTTGCGCCGCCGCGCCACCTCGTGCGCGTCGCGCAGCACCGGCGACTCGAAGCCGCCGCCGGGCCGCCGGGGTGGCTCGGGGCGAGGCGAGCGGCGGGGTGGCTCGGCGCGAGGCGAGCGGCGGGGTGGGACGTCGCGGGGGCGTTCGCGGCGCGGGGGACGATCTCGGGAGCGTGGCGCGGAGTGGCCGCCCTGGCCCAGGCGCTCATCGAGCGCACCGTCGAAGTCCTGCTCGGCGCGGCGGCGCTCCCGGCGTCCCGGCGCGCGCAGGGTGGGCGGCCATGAATCCGCGACGGCGCCGGCCGCACCCCACAGCTCATGGCGCAACGCGAGCTCGCGATCGATCTCCAGGCGCGCTTCGCGCTGCGCGCGAGGGTGCAAGCGCTCGTACTGCTCGCGGCCATATCCGACCAGGCCGGCAAGCGCCGGGTAGTCGCGCCGCGCCGCGCCCGCCGTGGCGTCTCCCCCGTGGACGCCGCCCCCGTGGGGGTCTCCCCCGTGAGCGCCTCCCACTGCCTCGCCTTCCGCGCAATTCCCGGCGCCAACCCCCACGCCACTCCAGACCCCACCGCCCGTGCGCGCGGGCGGCAGTGCGGCCTGCGCGTCCAACCACTCGCCGCGCTCGCGCAGCTGCGCGGCCGTATGAGCGTGGCCGGTGCGCAGCTGCGCGCGCTCCCCCTCGGCGGCGGTGTGCCGCGCCTCGTTGAGCGCTCGCTGCTCCTGCGCGACCTCGCCCTCGATCCGCAGCGCACGAGCGCCGAGGCGGGCGGCGCGGCGGGTGTCGCCGGCGGCCGCCGCCTGCTCTCGCGCGCCGCGCACCCGCTGCAGCTGGGTGCGTTTGGCGGAGAGCTCGCGCTGCCCCTCGGAACCCGGCGCCGCATGGGCGGTCGCCGCGGTGTGCTCGCGCTCCAGCATTCGCGTCACCTGCTCGTCCGCGGTCGCCCGCGCCCGCTCGCGACCGATGCGCTCGCGCGTGCGCCGACGCTCTGGAATCGGAGCCCGCCCACCCGGACCGGCAAGCTTCTTGCGCATCCAGTTTGCGCCCTGCAGGACCGTGCGCGGCCCCTCCAACTGCTGTTTGAAGCGCTGCAGCAGGGAGCGGTGGCGCTCGCTCGTGGCGCGATGCTCGCCGGCGATCAGACCGAGCACCTGGTGGCGCTGGCGGTGGACGCCCCACCACAGCACCGCCACCAGCAGCCACCTGGTCCACCAGCCGAGCGCTTCGAGGCCAATCAGCGTGCGCGTCATCAACAGCACCACGCCCAGCAGGAAGGAGAAGACGAGCTTCGAGCACACGGCACCCACGAGGCGCGTTGCCCACGCGCGGAACGCGGCGCGGCCGCCATCGCCGAGCGCCGGCGCCAGCACCGCCGCCGGCGCGAGCAGCAGGTAGAGCAGGCTGAGCAGCTCCGCGCCGAGCAGGTGCAGCACGATGAAGCCGAGCAGCCTGACCATCCCCACCGCGCCGATCGCGATCAGCAGCAGCCCGGCGAGGCGGGGCGTGGTCCCCCCCTGCGTGCGGAACTCCGCCTCCGCCGCCGCCGGCCCGCGGCATTCGGTGGCGCTTTCGGAGCCCCCGCACAGCACCCGCAACAACGAGCCGGGCTCGTCGATCGAGTTGCGCGCCGCCTCGTTGGCGGGCAGCGCCAGGAAGACTTCGCCGTTGGTGCGCGCCGCGCGCATCAACATGGCGCCGCGCGAGTGCGTCCGCACCGGCGCCCGCGGCGCGTCGCCTTCGAGCGCTTCGCAGTACTGCGCCACCCGTTCGCCGCCTTCGCACTGCGCGATCGGCGGGCGGGTGAGCAGGGCCAGGCCGGCGGCGCGCAGCCGCGGTTCCAGGCGCCCGGGGTCCTCGCACCAGTCGACGTCGCCGAACTCCAGGTAGCACCAGGGCGCGCCCACCACCGCCCCGAACAGCCCACTCATGCTCTGCGCGAGCGTCCGCGAGGCGTGCGCGGGGCTGCCCTGCACAACCGCTCCCAGCGTGCCCGCGCTGGCCTCGTCCACCCACCGTCCCAGCGCGCCGACGGTGCCGGCCGGATCGGCGATCACCCACAGGCCGCCCGCCATCATTGCCAGCATCAGCGCGCTCTGGCCGAGCGTCTCCGCCACGCGGCGGCGCACGAGACCGTTGTAGGCGGCGGCGATGGAGGCCAGCGCGAGCGCCGCCACCAGCCACGGGCCGGTGAACGTGGTTCGCGTCGCACGCAGCGAGCGCTCGAGGTTGCCGAGCACGGAGCCGTCCAGCAGGTCCAGCGCGAAGCACCACTCCAGCGCCACGATCAGCGCGTGCACGATCCACACGAGGCCCATCCACACCGGCTCGATCGCGTAGTCCTGCAGCAGCGTCTGACTGGTGAGGCCGAGCAGGCCGGTGTCGATGTGGACGTCCAGCCCGTAGTCGCCGGTGGGGGCGCCCGCCGCCTCGAAGCCTGAGGTTTCGCAGTTGCGTCTGCCCGCCGCCGTAAGTTCCGCGGGCGCTCCGCACAGCGGGCTGCCAAGGCCGTTTTCCACCAGCGGATCGCCGCTGCTCGGCGGCGCCGAGGCCGAGGCGTCGGCGCCCGTGACGGCGCCTTCCGCAAGACCGGCGCCCGGCGCCGAGCCCGATCCGCCGACCGAATAGGGTGACACTCGCTGCGCTCGCGTCCCCGATTCGGCCAGCGGCGGGGCGGTGGGCGCGTGCGGCGCGGGGGCAGGAGTGGCCGGGGTGGGTGCGTGCGGCGCTGAGGACACGTTCGGCGCGGTGGGCGCGTGCGGCGCGGGCGCAGGAGCGGTGGGCGCGGTGGGCGCGTGCGGCGCGGGCGCAGGAGCGGTGGGCGCGGTGGGCACGTGCGGCGCGGGCGCGGACGCGGCCAGCGCCGGAGCCGAGAGGAGCGCGATCGCGAGTGTGATGAGCACAGCCGTCGCGGCTCTCATCGCGCCCGCCCGGGCGTGGTCGAGAACGCTCGCAGCAGCGACGGCACGACGACGTCCACCTGAACCGCCTCGATGCGTCCGTGGTGGTCGCGCAGCAGGCAGCGACCGGCGTCCAGCTCCAGCAGTGTCTGGCGCATCCGCCGGTCCTCCGGATCGAGCCCGAGCAGCGCCAGGGCGCGGCGCGCCTCCGCGTCGGAGCGCATCCCGAACACGAACGTGGCCCCGAGCAGGTTCTCGATCGACTCGCGCTCCCCTAGCAGCGTGTCGCTGACGAGCTGCGTGGAGATGATCGGCACCGCCAGCTCCGAGCGGCCCATGCGCTGCAGCGACACCAGCAGCGTGCGGCCGATCGGGTCGCCGAGCAACCTCCACCCCTCGTCGAAGCTGAAGATCTTCAAGCGCTCCCGCTCGGCGCCCATCAGGTGCATCGCGAACATCGCGATCAGCCGCACGATCTGCTCCCCCACGCGCTCGGCCTGCGAGTGCTCCGAGCGCGCCGTGCCCGGCTCGGGGGCGGGAAGGTCGCGGATCGGCAGGTAGGTGACCTGGCGGTGGCCGACGGGCGGCAGCCTCACCTCGGGGTCGGCGAAGCCCAGCTGGGTGAGGCCCGAGCGCGCGTACACCTCGAGCGTCTTGGCGACCTGCGCGTCGATCTCATCGCCCTCGCGCAGCGCGCGCACCACCTCCAAGCAGGTGGCCGTGCGCGCACGGCGCAGCACCCGGTCGACGGCTCCCACCACGGCCGTCTCCCACGCGGGCTCCGCGCGGCCGGGCAGCAGGTCGCGCAGGAACGACACGGCGGTGTCCTGGCGCAGGTGCTCGGGCGCCACGCGCAGCGGGTCCAGCACCCCGCGCAGGGCCGGGTCGGGGCGCAGCGCGATGCACTCCGTGTGTGGGGCCACCTGCTCCAGCAGGTGGAAGCGGTGGTCGCCCTTGGGGTCGCAGTCGATCACGCGTGCCCCCTGCAGGAACGCCTCGTACTTGAGCTTCTGGTCGAGCGTCGTCTTGCCCGAGCCGAGCGCCCCGACGCTGAGGATCGTCGTGTTGCGGTCGCTATCGGAGCCCTCGCGCAGGTTGAAGCGCACCGGCCGCGCCGAGCCGCTGAGCGTGTGGCCGAGGTAGAAGCCGCCGGCCGAGCCCGCCTCGTGCGTGGCGGTGGGCATCATCGCCGCGACCTGTTCGGCGGTGAGCGTGTCGTCGTAGCCCGCCACGCGCGTGCGCTGCCCGGGGAGGTGCTGGCAGAAGAGGGCAAGCTGGTCGCCCAGCGGGCGGTGCAGACGGATCTCCCCGTATGCGCGCCGGCACATCTCCACGCGCTCCTCCAGCTCCTCCTCTTCGCGCGCGGCGAGCGCGATCGCGAGCGTCGCACGCAGCAGCGGCGGACGGCTGGAGGACTGCAGGTGAGCGAGCAGGTCGCGCGCCTCCTGGGTACGGCGGTAGCCGAGGTCGGTGGCCCCCTGCTCGCCGTCGGACTCCGCGCGCAGGATCTGGTCGGCGTCCTGGATGCGCCGCCGCGCGATGCGCAGCGCCAGCTCGTTGGGCAGGAAGCGAGCGTTGAGAGAGAGGTCCACGCCGAACGGGAGGCTCTCGACTGGCGCAAACATCAACTCGGCGCGGGCGCCGGGGAAGTGGACCTGCTCGGGCAGCGCCCCCACCACGAGCTGCGCCTGCCAGCACACCCCGAGCTCCGACTCGACTCGCAGCGCCCGCGGACGGTGCTCCACCCAGCTGTCCATCCAGCGCAGCACGTCACCCTCCAGCGGCGCCAGGACGGCCTCGCCGTTGCGCTCGAACACCAGCGCCCGCGGCTCGTGCAGCCTATCCACGTACGGCTCTCCCAGCTCGCGGCAGAAGGCGCGGCGCACCAGCCACTGCAGCTCCGCCCCGGTCGCGGGGCGAGCCGCGAGGTAGTCGGCGAGGCGCGCGTGCGCCTGGTCGGCGCGCACCCGCGCGTGCTCCAGCGCGGTGGCGCGCAGCAGACGGCGGTCGCGCGGGAGCAGTCCGCGCCGCAGCCCCCCCAGCCACTCGCGCGGGTGGCGCTCCGCCGCGCGCGACACGTAGGAGGCCACATCACGCTCGGGGTCGCGTAGGCTGACGAGGAAGAACAGCGTCGGGCGCTGCGCGTCCAGTTCCTCCAGGCGCCCCACGTGCGCGGCGAGGTAGCGCGTGAGAACGCTCGCGTGAGGCCCCCCGGCCTGCCTGGCCGATTCACGGTTGGGCTGGGGCCTGTCGGCTGCGCCGGGCTCCCCAACCCGCCCGCCGGCACCGCCTGCCACATAGGTGAGGCCACCCATCTCCCGCGCGTAGCCGGCGACCTCCCAGCGGCGACTGACGCGCACAATCTGGATGTCGGCGGCCACCGCCTCCAGGGCGCCGAGCAGTGCGAGGAAGCGCTCGCGCTTGCCGTCCTCGGAGAGCCACTCGTAGGAGCCGGTCGGCACCGCGAACGCAGCCCAGCCGTCATCGAGGTCGGCTCCGAACACGAGGTTGCCGTACACGAGGCTGATCGGTGGACGCACGTTTCGCTACCGGCTCCGGCGGGCTCTCTGGCTCGGGGCTCTCACCCGCAGCTCGGCCCCCCGATCGAGCACGAGCACCTGCCGGTTGGCTGTCATGCGTACGGCGCCGGGGCCGCTGTAACGCAGGCGCCGCGGGCAGGAGTCGGAGCCGTCGGGGAGCAGCAGCAGCTCCTCCGGGCGCCACACACAACCAGAAGCCGAGCCCAGCCGGCCCGGAGGTACGCCGCGCCGATCCGAAAGCACGCCGAGCGATCCCCCCGCGGGCAGCAGCCCCGCGAGCTGATGGGGGCTAAGCAGATGACGCAGCAGCGCGGCGGCGGCGAGGTGAAACGGCCGGCCCTCCACGCGGATCATCGTGAGCAGCGCCGCGCCGCCGGCCGGCAGGAGCAGGTCTCGCACGTACCACGGCAGCGCTCGCACGGCCGAGCCAACCAGCGGCAGCGCGCCGGCGAGCGCCAGGCAGGCGAGAATCGCGAAGCAGTAGACGACCCCGCGCACGGGCACCCCGCCGGGGTTGAGCCGCAGCCGGTCCACACGGTAGATGCGCCGCTCGAGGTCGAACACGGCGCGGTAGGAGCGGATCTCGATGCTCACGCCCGGTGCCTCACGGTCGAGTAAGGGAGGGCGGCGAGGTCCACGGTCATCTCGGCGCTCGCCCTGGGCCTCACGCTCACGAGCCGAACAGCGAGTTGACGGTGTCCCGCAGCAGGTTGATGCCCGCGGGCGTGGCGAGCAGCACCGCCACGATCCCCACCGCGAACACGCCCGCGGCCTCCTTGAAGTCGCGGCGGAACGCCAGCACGATCCCCGCCACCGCAAACGCCAGCCCGATCAGGCTCATCGCCACCTTGCGCCCCGTGCTGCCCGCCTTGCTGGCCGCCGCTTCGAGCGTGCTGCCTTCGGAGGAGCCGCTCGCGCCGGCGCCGCCCGATCCGGACCCGGCTCCGGGCACGGAGGAGGAGGGAGAAGCAGCAACCGCGGCGCGCCCGGCGATCGGGGTCAGGCCGAGGAGGGCACAGGTGAGCACGACCCCAAGCAGCAGGGACGTGCCGGAGAAGGGACGGAAGGTGAGCGATCGAGGGAAGTGCACGGTGCGCATCGGGGCTCCTTCTGTTGGTCGTGGGCTCGGTCGGGTGGTCGAGAGACGTTTCGCGTGAGCCATGGCAGTGGTGGTGGTGGGCTCGGGTCGGGTGGTCAAGAGACGTTTCGCGCGGGGGCCATGGCATTGGTGGTGTCGAGCTCCGTGCAGCCCCAGCGCTACGCGGCGTCGGGGTCCATCTGAATGGCGGACACCTCCCAGCGGCCCTGGCTGCGGAGGACGTCGAGTTCGTAGGCGAGCGTGTATGAGGCGCCGCGTTGGTCTTGGGCCTGCACGAGCGCGAGCACCGCGCCCGTGCCGGGCGCCCACTGGAGCGATTGCAGCGACTGCAGCGCGAGCTCGATGCCGGGCAGCGAGACGCGCGCTCCGGGGGCGAGGTCGGCGGCCAGCTCGGACGGCGAGCCCGCGAGGTAGTTGCGCAGCGCGCGTTCCACCACCGTGCTGAGCGCCGGTTCGCTCACTTCGCGCAGGCGCCCGTCGGCGGCCGTCTGCGCGGGGCCGGAAGCGGGAGGCCCGACGAACGCGGGGTAGCCCGCCAGCGCCAGTCCGCCCCCCGACTTGCGGAGGACGTTGACGGTGAGGTAGAGCAGCCCGGCCGTGTCGGTGTCGGCGGCGACCGTGTAGACGTGGTCACCGGGCTGGGGTTCGCGTTCCTGAACGACCTGCGTCCACTGCACCCGCTGCTCCCCGCTCGCGGGCGGCTGCAGTCCCCCGCCGGCGTCGATCCCCGACCCGACGAACGGCGCGAGCGCGCGTTCGCGGGCTTCCGGATGCTGCCCTTCCCAGGTGAGGTAGGCACGCGCGAACAGCGTCGCGAAGCTCTCCGCTGCGAGATCCTCGCCCACCGGGCGCCGCAGCAGCGCCGCGGGCAGCGCTGCGCGCGGGGGGTCGAGCGCGAAGCGTGCGCTCGCCAGCGTCCCCGCCAGCGCGAGCGCGTAGAGCACATACCGGGGCAGCCCCCGCGCGAGCCGGATCCGCCACAGTGGCCGCCGCGCGATCGTCACGCGTGGCTGGTCGTCCGCGAGTCGAAGGTGTGCAGGCGCGCCGCTCATCGCCGCTCAAACCCGAATTCCGAGCCCGCCCCACCGGTGGCGGCATCCGTCGCCGTTGTCGCGGTCGTCGCCGTCACCGTGCTCGCGGCCGGAGCGGTCGCCGCAGTTGTAGTCGTAGCCGCGGTCGTAGTCGTAGCCGCGGTCGTAGTCGTAGCCGCGGTCGTAGTCGTAGCCGCGGTCGTAGTCGTAGCCGCGGTCGTAGTCGTAGCCGCGGTCGTAGTCGTAGCCGCGGTCGTTGCTGCATTCGTAGTGGTTGCCGCGGTCGTTGCTGCCGCTGTAGCGCCCGCAGGCGCAGGTCCCGAGACCGGTGTTGCCACCGAGGGCGAAGGCTGCTGGGGAACATATGGATGCGCTGGGATCGGCGGCCGACCAGCCGGGCGAGGACGGCGCTCGGCAACGCGTCGTCGAACCGCCACAGGGGCCGGCCGAATGCGCGTGGGAGGGCGTGCGTCGAGCGGCCGGGCGCTCGACCGACTGGCAACGATCTCCTCCGGCGATCCTCCTCGAGCCGCGACTCCTCGGGCAAGCCTGCGATCGCTCTCCGGCCTGGATCCGGTCGCACTCAACGCGACCACCCCGCCGACCGTCGCAACCACGCAGGCGAGGGCCGCGACGGCCACGAGACGCCCCCACCGCCTCGGCTGGCGCTGCCGGCCAGCCTGACCGAGTAGGGCAAACTCGGACGTGGACGTGGACGTGGACGTGGACGCGGACTCGGACGTGAACGTCGGCGCGGGCCCGACTCCAGCCTCAACCTGACAATCCTCGGCGGCGAGGAACTCCTCCTCGGAGTAGATGCGGTAGGTCTGCCGCGGCGCGGAGCGCAGGCGCGTCATGCGCGATGCCCCCGCCTCGGGGCCCGCCCTCGCGACCCCGAGATCGGTGAATGCCGTCTCTGTCGTGCAGCCACGCGAGCGACCGAGGGCCAAGGTGGGGAGATACCCGGCCCCCGGCCGCATGCGCGCGGATGGGCATCGCCGCGAGGTCGTGCCTGCGACCGACCTGTGGCGTCCCAGGGGACGCGCCTATGGGGGTGGTGAGGGATGTTCATAGGTGGGTCCCTATTCCCTGTTCCGTCCCCCACCGTCGAGCGGGACAACGCTGACCTCTCGGGAGCGACCCACGAGCTCCGTGAGCGGCCGGCCCGCGGCCCGCACAACTCGGCGAGCCAGGGCGAGGAGCCCGCGGCCCGCACAACTCGATGAGCGGGGGCGACGAGCCCGAGGCCCCCATACAACTCGGCGAGCGGCAGCGGCGCCCCGCATCTCCCCGACCGGTTGACCTCCGAGGTTTCCGCGTGGCGCCGCCCTGTGCCGCCTTTGCCTTACCCAGCCGTGCTGCCTTTGCCCTACCCAGCCAACGTCGAGCTACTCACCCGGGCTACGCCACGGTTTCGAGTCTGACGCGCTCGCTGTTGGTCCGTACCGCTCCTTCTTTCGCGTCGACTTCATATCTGGAGGAGTACTGTCCGTTTGCCGGATTGGCGGGTCCGATATACCTGAATTCGAGACTGCACGACGTATTCACTTTGAGGATCACCGTCGGTTTGCATTCCGTTGCCCCTTCGAGATTGGCCCCCGGCTCCACTTGTTCAAAGGCCGGTTCGGTTCCCAGCCCGCCCATGCCGTTGATCGTGAGCAGGAATTCTCCAAAGATTTCGGCGTTTTTAACGGCGACGCCTTCCACCCGGACCACGCATCTGTCGGCGGCTTCTTTGAAGATGCAGGTTTTGGTGCCGGCGCCGGCGCGTCCTTTGATTTTGGTCGCCCTGATCCTCGGGCCTTTGCCCTCGCCAAATTCTTCGCCGCTCGCCAGCGACACTAACGCCGTGCCTTCGATTTTCACCGCTTCTTTGGCGGAAGTCGACAGTTCTTTGACCGCCACTTCCGAGCCTTTTTCTTCTTTGACTAACCAGACTTTGGCGATCGCCGTCGATGGGAAGTTGACCAGCACCGATTTTGTTTCATCCGGTTCGTTGGACTGCGTTATTTTGGCTCCGAGTTCTTCGTTGTTGGGATCGACGAGCATTTCGCTAACGATTTCGCCTTCCACCACCGCTTCTTTGATCGTGCATTTGGATCCTTCGAAGAGCAACGGCATGAATTTCGTCCCGCTGACAGGTTTGAGCTCCATCAGCAGCGCCTCTTTTTCGCCTTTTTCAGATTCCACCAGCTCCGAGCTGACCGCGCTCGAGACGATCGGTTCTTTGACTTTGCATTCGGTGCCGTTGCCTTCCACAGTGCAGCTTCCCGAGAGTTCGATGACCTCGTGGTCGGTGCCGGGGTTGCCAGCTTTCGAGCCCCCGATCGAGCCTTCTTTCAGTTTGATCGTGGAGCACGAGATTTTCTTGGAGCCCACCGTGAGCGTGAAGCCCGAATGAGATTTTGTTTTATATGTTTTTGCCGTGATTTCGCGGGTTTCGCCCGCTGCCAGTCTCGCACCTTCCACCGACCAGAACGGCGCTTCTTCGGCATGCGCCACCGCCGCGGCGGCACAGCCGAAGGCAAACACCGCCACGAGGGCGGCCATCATGCTCTTTACTCTTGCGCAACTCATCGTTTTACCTCCTACTTGTTTATGGGTGATGTCTACAACGATCACTGCCTAGCACGAATGGGTCCGATCCCACAACGGTGCGGCCAAACTGTTTTCGATTCCGTTGGCTCACGAGTCGGCGCCGGCGCCAGCGGACGGTTGGCGGCTCAGTCCGCCCACGGCTCGGTCTCCGTCAGCCGCCGCAAGCGCGCGCGGGCGCGCTGGGCGACCTTGCGGTACTTCTCGAAGGACCACCCGTAGCGCTGGCAGAACTCGGCGCGGTCCATGCCGAGCGCCACCTGGCAGGCGAGCACCAGCCGCTGGTCGGGGGTGAGCAGGGGCGCAAGGCGCGCCACCTGGCGCAGCTGCAAGCGATGGGCGACGAGCGGGTGGACCTCGGCGCGGGGGTCGGCGAGCTCCAGTTCCCGCTCGCCCAGGCCACTCCACGGGAGCGCGCTCTCCAGGTGGGCCTGCAGCGGGCTGCGGCCGCGCACCGCGCGGCGGCGGTCCTGCACGCGCGAGAGGAAGCGCTGCTCGAGCGTGTTGGCCACGTGCTCGCGGCTGGCGAAGCGGTGACCGCGACGTCCGCGCGCGAGCAGCTCGCAAACTGCCTGGCTGAGGCAGTCCTCGAGGTCCTCGCGCCGCAGCATGCTGCGGTAGGCGCGCAGCATCGCCTCGCGCCGTGCGCGCGCGACGAGCGCGATCTCCTCGGCCGGGTCGCCGCTCCACCGGGGCTGCAACCGCTGCGCAGATCGGGTAGACACATAGGCATGTCGCACTCAGCCGCGCGGAGACCCCCCTCCGGATTTGCGTCGTTGCGAGCACGCACGGCGATAGGGCCACGCCGCCCAATTGCCAGCGCCATCGACCCCCCTCCCCCTCCTCCAAAAAAATGACCTTCAACGAGCGTTTGCAGGCAATCGACAGCTTCCAGCAGCGCCACCGCGGGCTGAGCTTCCTCGCCGCGGTCGTGAAGAAGTTCGGCGACGACGGCGCCGGCCGGCTGGCGGCGTTGATCGCGTACTACGGCTTCTTCGCGCTGTTCCCGCTGCTGCTGGTGTTCGTAACCGTGTTGGGGTTCGTGCTGGAAGGCAACCGCAGCGCCCAGGAGAGCGTGCTGGACTCGACGCTCAAACAGTTCCCGATCATCGGCAACCAGCTGCAGCACAACGTCCACTCGCTCACCGGCAGCGGCGTGGGGCTGGCGATCGGCGTGGTGGGCTCGCTGCTGGCGGGACTCGGCATCACCGGCGCGGCACGCACGGCGTTCGACGAAGTGTGGCACGTGCCCCGCAAGCGCCGCCCCAACTTCCTCGCGTGGCGGCTGCGCGGGCTGGGCCTGCTGGTGACGCTGGGCACGCTCACGATCGTCTCCACCGTCGTCGCCGGCTACGTCACGGCCGCCGCCCCCAGCGCGCTGACGGCGCTCGCGGGCGTGGTGCTGGCGCTGATCGCCAACCTGCTGCTCTTCTTCTGCGCCTTCCGGCTGCTGACCACGCAGGAAGTGCCCACGCGCGAGTTGCTCCCCGGCGTCGTGGTGGCCGCGGTGCTGTGGCAGATCCTGCAGCACCTCGGCGGCTACTACGTCGAGCACGTGGTGCGCCACGCGAAGGAGACCTCGGGCCTGTTCGCGTTCGTGCTGGGGCTGCTCTCGTGGCTGTACCTCGGCAGCCAGGTGACGCTGTTCGCGATGGAGATCAACGTCGTGCGCGCGCAACGGCTGTGGCCGCGCAGCTTCTTCTCGGCGCCGCTGCTGGACGCCGACCGGCGCGCGCTCACCTCGCTGGCGGAGGTGGAGGAGCGCGTCGAGGAGGAGAACGTCGAGGTCCGCTTCGAGAACGACGGGTAGCGCGCGCCCGGCCTTTGGGGGAGGGGGATGGGATGGGCGGCCCCCCTTCGGGGCCGCTGGCGGGGCTCGCAGCTCGATTCCGGCGTCTCGCGAGAGGGCCGGCGCCGACCCCTTGCGCACCCTGCGGTCCTTTGTTATAGTAGCTATCAATTCGTAAGCTCATATGGAGCGTATACCGATGCCCACAAGCTCAGATAACGGCAAGTCCCAGCCCACACCCACCCCCCGCGCCGACGCCGACCGATCCGAGATCGGCCAGCAGGCGGAGCCGCGCAAGCTGCTGCGGCTGATCCCGCTCGACGACACCGTCGTGTTCCCCAACATGGGGATCACCCTCACCATCGACGTCGGCGATGACGAGCGCGTCGTGCTCGTCCCCCGCCACGAGAACGAGTTCCTCGAGGTCGGCACCGTCGCCGAGGTCGAGGACCACATCCGCCTGCCCGGCGGCGGGCGCGCGGTGGCGCTCTCCGGCCAGCACCGCGCGCAGATCGGCGCCGCCCAGACCGGCGTCGACGGCGAGTTGCGCGTCGAGGTCGACGAGCGCCCCGACGGGGTGCCGACGGATGGGCGCACCCGCAACCTGGAGCGCGAGTACCGCGCAATCGTCGAGGAGATCCTCGAGCTGCGCGGCGACGACGGGCGGATCGCGGCGTTCCTGCGCGCGATCGTCGAGCCCGGCCCGCTGGCCGACTCCGCCGGCTACTCCCCCAACCTCTCCTACGCGCAGAAGGTCGAGCTGCTGCGCACGCTCGACGTCGGCAACCGCCTGGAGCTGGCGGTGAAGCTGCAGCGCGAGTCACTCGCCGAGCTGCAGGTCCGCAAGCGCATCCGCGAGGACGTGCAGGACGGCGCGGAGAAGCAGCAGCGCGACTACTTCCTGCGCAAGCAGATGGAGTCGATCCGCAAGGAGCTGGGCGAGGACGAGGGCTCGATCGTGGACGAGTACCGCACCAAGATCGAGGCCGCGGAGATGCCAGAGGAAGTCGAGAAGCAGGCCCTGAAGGAGCTCGGTCGTTTGGAGCGCATGGGCGAGCAGACCGGCGAGTCCTCGATGATCCGCACCTACCTCGACTGGCTGATCGCGCTGCCGTGGGCCAAGCGCTCGGAGGAGCACCTGGACCCCACCGGGGCGCGCGCGGTGCTGGACGCCGATCACGCTGGCCTGGAGGACGTCAAGGACCGCATCGTCGAGTACCTCGCGGTGCGCAAGCTGCGCCAGGACCGCGGCATCGAGGCCGACCCCAAGTCCGGGGCGATCCTCACGCTGATCGGTCCCCCCGGCACCGGCAAGACCTCGATCGGCGAGTCGATCGCCCGCGCGCTCGGCCGCGAGTTCGTACGCATGTCGCTCGGCGGCGTGCGCGACGAGGCCGAGATCCGCGGCCACCGGCGCACCTACATCGGCGCCCTCCCGGGCCGCCTGGTGAGGGCGCTGCGCGACGCCGGCACGATGAACCCCGTAATCCTCTTGGACGAGGTCGACAAGGTCGGCGCCGACTGGCGCGGGGACCCATCGGCCGCACTCCTGGAGGTGCTGGACCCTGCTCAGAACCACTCCTTCCGCGACCACTACCTGGACGTGGAGCTGGATTTGAGCCAGGTGATGTTCATCGCCACCGCCAACGTCGCCGACACCATTCCCGGCCCGCTGCTCGACCGCATGGAGGTGATCCGCTTCGACGGCTACACCTCCGAGGAGAAGCTGGCGATCGCCAAGGGCTACCTGTGGCCGCGCCAGCGCGACCGCAACGGCCTGCTGGAGGGCGAGGTGGAGATCAGCGACGAGCTGCTGCGCACCGTCATCGCGGAGTACACCCGCGAGGCGGGCGTACGCTCGCTGGAGCGCGAGCTGGGCACGTTGCTGCGCAAGACGGCGACGAAGATCGCCTCCTCACTTCCGGCGGAGGACGGCGCAGTGCCGGCCGCCGACGCGGGGAAGGGCCCTGAGCCCGGCGATGGCGCAACGGCGGAGCCCGATACGACCGCACCGGAGGCGACCGTCGAGCCGGCCGGCCGAAGCGGGGAGACACTCGCCTCCGACCAGCAGACCCCCAAGCAGGCGCCCACGCTCAAAACCCCCGTGGAGATCGACCTGGAGACCGTGCGCGAGGCGCTGGGTCGCCAGAGGTTCTTCCAGGAGTCCGCGTCGCGCACGGCAACCCCGGGCGTAGCCACCGGCCTGGCCGTGACCGGCACCGGCGGGGACGTGCTGTTCGTGGAGGCCACCGCGATGAAGAGCAGCGGCTCGGGCGGCGGCGGTGGGCTGGTGCTCACCGGCCAGCTGGGCGACGTGATGAAGGAGTCGGCGCGCATCGCCCTCTCCTACGTGCGTGGCCACGCCGAGGAGATCGGCATCGACGAGGCCAGCGCGTTCGAGGGACAGGAGTTCCACGTGCACGTCCCCGCCGGGGCGATCCCCAAGGACGGCCCCTCCGCGGGCGTGACGATGGTCACCGCCCTCGCCTCGCTGCTGAGCGGCCGCCCGGTGAAGCACACCGTCGGGATGACCGGCGAGGTGACCCTGCAGGGTCGCGTGCTGCCGATCGGCGGGCTCAAGCAGAAGGTGCTGGCGGCCCACGCGGCCGGTCTCACCGACGTGATCCTGCCGGAGCGCAACCGCGGCGACCTGGACGACATCCCCAAGGAGGTGCGCGAGCAGATGAGCTTCCACCCGGTGATGACCGTCCAGGAGGTGCTCGACCGGGCGCTGGAGCCCACGCGCGATGTCGTCGCCCATTAGGGCGCGCGCCGCCGGTACTCGTCAGAGCTCGAGCCACCGCGGACACCGTCAGCGACCCCACCACCGCCATGCCCCCTGCCAGCACCCGTAAGTGTCACCCCGTTCCCCTGGAGGTCCGCCGCACGGCGGACCTCCTGGAGCGGCGCTGGCAACTCTCGATCATCTACGCCGCGCTCACCGGCGCACTGCGCTTCAGCGAGTTCGCCGAGGCCGTCGCGGGCATCTCACCCCGGATGCTCTCCGAGCGCCTGCGCGACCTCGAGGCGGCGGGGCTGGTGGAGCGCACGGTGATCCCCTCCAGCCCACCCACCGTCGAGTACCGCCTCACCGCCCGGGGTAAGCGGCTCGCGCCGGTCGTCGAAGCGATGCGGGCCTACGCCGAGGGGTAGGCCCGCGAAGCGCGGGGGCCTACCGACGGCGGGAGTCGCTATTTTCGCCCGCCCTTTTTGCGCGACTTGCGCTTGTGCTTGACCTTGCGCTTCTTCTTCTTGTGGGCGGTCTTCTTCGCCTTCGGGCAGCCGGTGACCGCGATCTTCGTGTTCTGCTTGAGCTCGGCGCCGTTCTGCGCGATGAATTCGGTGGGCATCGTGAGGGTCTTGGCGGTGCAGAGGTTCCCCGCTGTCGTCAGCGCGGAGTAGGGGCCGGCGGGGAGGTTCAGTTCGAAGCTGCCCACCGGCGCGTCGGGCACCGTTTTGAACGTGCTGCTCGTAACCCCTGCTTTGCTGATGAACGTATCCCCGATCAGGTCGATCCGCACGTTGTAGCCCTGCAGCACCACGATCAGATTCGGGAACGCTTCCCCGCCGTTTGAGACGAAATATGCCGGGCCTTCAAGCGGGACCGGGACCAGTGGCGAGATCGCCTTGGCGTGCCCGACGATCGATGCGGCCGGGCACCCAGCCGGGTTGCTGTTGAACTGCGCGGCGGTGCACGCTTTCTGGAGCGTCGGCAACCGCGAGGGCAGCAGCTTGGGGAGTGCGACTTTGACCTGTTTGATGTTCGCCTGCGACCCGAACGGCGCGTTCGGGTAGGTCAGCTTGACATTCAGGCTGGTGCCGTCCACCCGACTCGCCTTCCCCGAGGTCGAAACCGCGAATTTGGGGGCGAACCCGAGCGCAGCGCAATTGGTCGCCTGGAACGGGAGCGAGACAGTGTCAACGCCGCCTTCGGCGCTGTAAAGGCTCCCGCTGATGCTGAGCGGTTCGCAGTTGGTCGGGTTGAAGGTGAACCCGGGCCGGTTGATCGTCACGCTGACGTGCTGGATCTCGAGCGGGATACCATCGAGCATCGTCGGGATCTTGTACGGGCCTTCGTTGTCGCTCGTGACCGTCAGCTCAGCCGTTGCGGGGTTCACTTCGATCTTGGCGCGCACCACGATGCAATCGCACGCAGGCGTGTATAGACCGGGCTTCGACGTGTCGTGCTCGACGTCGTACGGCCCAGCTTTCGCGGGGTTGACGATCGACAATCCGAACGGCGCGCCCCTATACGGGCCGGTCAGGTAGACCTTTCCGCCCTTGACGCTGAACGGGTCGCTGCCGACACCGACGCTGACGGTCGTTTCACCGATCAGGCTGCTCGGTCCGCACGTGCCCGCGTTCGCCTGCGCTTCACCGCAGAGTTCTATCCCGGCCAGCAAGCCCGACAGGCCCGCAGGCATGTGCAGGCTGACCGACTGCAGGTTCTGCTGGCCGTCTGGACGGCTCATCGTCATCGTGAACGGGCTGACCCCGCCGGCCTGGTTGCTCGTCGTGCCCCCCGTGAGAGTCGGTTCGAACGGCAGGCTCTGACCCGGGCATGGAGTCCCGTTCGGGCCTGAGGTGATCTGAAACGACGAGGACGTCTTGACCGGAGCGTTGCCGTCCCACGGCGTGAAGATCGCCTGGGTGGTGTACGTCCCGCAACGCGACGGGGTGCTCAGCGGAGCGCGTTCCCCACCGAAGAAGTGCAGTTCGAGGTCTTCGAACGGGAGGTCGGGGGTGTTCTCGAATGTCGTGATTATCTGCCCGGGGGCCTGACAGGACACGCCGCTGATGACTTCGCCCGTGGTTTCGCACAGGCGCACTTCGCCCGCGAGCTTGACGGTGCTACCCGACACGGGGTCTTCGAACATCATGTACATCGCGATCAGGCTCGCGAATGGGTTCGTGTTCTGGCTCGCCACGTACACAGAGCCTTCGAGCGGGTTGGGCAACAGCGGCGTCTTGATCTTCACCGTCCCAATCTTCGACTGATCCGGGCAGAGGCTCACGCCCGGCTGCAACGCTTCGATGGGCGCCTGAGTGAACGTCCCCCACTTCACGCCGGGTTCGAATTCCGGGTTGAATTCCTTGAAACCCGTGAAGCCCGCCAACCCTGTGGAGCAGGCTTCCAGACCGTCCGCGCCCGCCGGGTTGATCGCGACGCCCGCAGGCAGCGCCACGGTCGTGTTGCGCAGCGCCGACTCGGCGAGCCCTTCCGGGTTGAAGAGGCCGTTCTGCGGGGTGTGGACCCCCACGCTCAGCCCGGAGGCGCTGCTCGCGTCGGGCACATCGGGCACCGCTGAGATCGCCGCCGGGAAGGTCAGCTTCGAGCAGCCGCTCAGAACGACCGGTTCCCCTGCTGAGTTGCGCGTGATTTCTTCCGTGGTCAGGAACTGGCCGGGGTGCTGGTAGGAGTCAACGGTGACCGAGGAGTGAAGCGGCCCCGTGCAGCTGGTCGGAAGCGTCAGGAACGGCCTGCGGGTGCCGTTGCTGCCCACCACCCCATAGTGTCCTGTCGGGTTGATTCGTTGGCAGTAGCGGCTGATGGCGTCGAGGATTTGGTCGGCGGTCTTGGTCCAGACGTAGGGGCGGGGGTCTTCGTTCCAGGTCTCGATCCATTGGCGGATGTCTGTGTTTAGCGCTTGAACGGAGCGGTGCGCGCCGCGTCGTAGGAGCTTGGTGGTGAGCTCGCCGAACCACCGCTCGACGAGGTTGATCCAGGAGCTGCTGGTCGGGGTGAAGTGCAGGTGAAACCGTGGGTGCTGAGTCAGCCAGCGTCGAACCTTCGGAGTCTTGTGGCTGGAGGCGTTGTCGAGCACGAGATGTACGTCGAGGTTGGCAGGCACGTTCTGGTCGATCGCCTTGAGGAACTTCAGGAACTCGACGGCGCGGTGGCGTTGGTGCAGTGAGCCGATCACCTGCCCGCTCTTGAGGTTCAGTGCCGCGTAGAGGCTGGAGGTGCCGTGCCGCTCGTAGTCGTGGGTCGCACGCTCCGGCGTGCCTGGGAGCATCGGCAACGTCGGCGCGGTGCGATCGAGAGCTTGGATTTGGCTCTTCTCGTCCACACAGAGAACAACGGCGCGCTCGGGCGGGTTCAGGTACAAGCCGCAGATGTCGTGGACCTTCTCGATGAACAGCGGGTCCTTGGAGAGCTTCCAGGTCTCCTGACGGTGCGGCTGCAACCCAAACGCGTGCCAGATCCGCATCACCGCATCAGGGGTCATCCCCATCTCTCTGGCCATCGAGCGGGTCGACCAGTGCGTCGCGTTCTTCGGTGCGCTCTCCAAGGTCTTGCTCACAACTGCCTCGACCTGCTCATCAGTGATCGTCCGCGGTTTCCCCGGCCGCGGCTCGTCCGCAAGGCCCTCGAGCCGACGCTGCGCGAACCGGTTGCGCCACTTCGTCACCGTCGGGCGCGAGATCTCCAACGCTTCGGCGATCTCGCCATTGGACCACAGGCCCTCAGCCGCCATCAACACAATCCGTGCCCTCAGCGCCAGCGCCTGAGCGCTCGTCCGGCGCCGCGTCCAGCCATCCAACACCGCGCGCTCCTCATCGGTCAACTCGATTGAGACTGCAGAAGGAATAGGCATGACCACCACCTACCCTAACTGCAAACAAATTAAACCAGCGAGACAATAGAGCGTCGTTCGCAGTCTGAGCACCGGCTCGATCGCGGGGATATTCAGCGATTCCGCCTGCACCGGGTACTGCCCGCCCGCCTGCAGGCCGACGTCGATGAACGCCTTGGGGGCAATCACCTTCGCTCCGAACTGCGCCGCGACTCCATGTGGCGGGACCATGTTATAGAGCGGATAGTTGCCCGTGCCGTAGGCGGTGGTTTCCACGTACAGCACACCAACCTGCGACCCCGCCGGACAGTCGCCGAAACCTTCCCCCAGTTCGCTGATCGTGCACTTCGCATCGGTCGCGTTGGGGTTGCCGATCAGGCCGGGCGGCGGGGTGAAGACAATGTCCTTGGCATTGCCCACAGGGACAAAGCGGTATGACGACTGCAGGTTCACAAAACGCTGCGCCGCCTGTGTATTGAACGTGAAGCTCGTCACCATTTCATATGGATGCGAGCCGGCCTGAAGGTCCGGCGTCCCGTCCTGGTTCAGAAAGGAGACCGAGAGACTCTTTATGCCGAAGCCCGCGCTTTGCGCCGCGACCAGGCCCTCGCTTGGGCTGGTGCCGCCGGCGTTGCCTGCGACCAGGCGAAACACGTAGAGCACCCCCGCTTCGAGACCGCCGATTTCGGCGGAGACCTCGACCGGACTGGCGCCCGACCCGATCTGCGTCGCACTCTGCGCACAGGGAGCGCTGTGCGCGAAAAAAGTGATCGGCACTGCAAATTGGAATTCCTCTCCCCCTCCGGTCCCGCGGCGTGCCTTTTCGTATTCGAACACGCACGAGGTCACAGCGGCGCCACGGGGATCTATGCTGCCCTGCAGCGTCGCGTGCGTCTGGGTGATGTTCGTCGCCGTGCCCGCCGCGACGGCCGGCGGCGTGCTCGCGAACACGTACACCTGCCCTGTGGCCGGATTTGAGACGTAGATCTCCCCATTGGCGCCGTTCACCGCGATCCCACCCTGCTGCGCTGACGCGCCCGAGAACTGCAGCGAGCCAAAGCTCGAGACGAGCACGCCCGAACCTTCCTCTTCGACGCTTTCGGATGTGTACCCGTCCACCCCCCCGGTGTCCAACTCCGCCACCGAGGACTGCTCATCTACATAGAGGTGACCGCTCACCGGATCCACGGCCATAGCGACGTCGCCGGGACCGTTGTCGACCCGCCCTAGCCCATTCATGTAGGTGCTGTTACTGCCGAACTCCTCGACACAACCGCATTCAAATAGCGTGTAGTCAGTCCCGGTCAGGCCGACGGCGAAGCTGTGCTCGGGAGTGCTCTCGGCGCTGCTGTCGGTTGGTTCAAGAAGCGTCAATCGCGAGATGAAATTGTTAGCTTGCGCGTTGTCGAACAGGACAATCCCCCCTACAACGTCTTCCCCGAAGATTCCAGCCTCAACCCGGAGGCTTCCGTTTGCGGTGAGTGCGAGTCCCCACAGTTTGCCTTCGAACGGCCCTGAAATCCGGGAGAGATATTCGCCGCTGGGAGTGAACTTGTCGATCGCGCCGTGCCCCGCGTCCATCACGTAGAGGTCCCCACGGGAGGGATCGCTGGGTTCAGTCGAGTTGTCGACCGCGACCGCCGCGGGGGTGCCGTAGACGTTCGGGAAGGAGAAGGAGCCTGCCGGCGTGCCCGCGCCGCTCAGCACGTTGGAGTGCAGCGAGGAGAATTCGACCGGATTACCTTTGGCGTCGAACTTGGAGACCGTGCCAGTGGCGATGTCCGCGACGTACACGTCACCCGTGGATTCCTCGACCGCGATCCCGTTGGGGTCGGTGAACGTAACGGGGCTGGGGCTCCCACCGAGCGGTTCGAGGAAGGGATGCGTTTCGGCGGCCAGCGCCGGGGCGCCAGCAGCTCCAAACCCCACAACCACGCCTGCCAGCAGTGAGAGCCCTGTTGCGATTCTTCTGGAGAGCATGATCACTTACCCTTCTTGTTGGCGTGAGCGGACCTTCTGGCCTTCTTCGCAGACTTCTTCACACACTTGCCCTTCTTCTTCACGAAACCCCTCTTGCACTTCACGGGCTTTGACCTGGATTTCGCCTTCGGCTTGGCTTCGGACGCCGGCGCAAGGTTGCCCGCCCCAGAGAACGTCTGGCTCGACGGCGCCCCGTAGATCGAGGGCTGCGGCGACGCCGCCGAGCGGCAGGCGTCCGCGGTCGTGCAGAGCGGCGGCGCGGCGGCCACAGGAAAGCCACCGTCAACGCGCGCGTCATCGACTTTGAGCGCTTCCTGGGAACCATCCTGCGGCACCAGCTGCTGGCGCGTGAGGAAGAAGACGTCGTTGCCGCTCACGCTCGCGGGAAGCAGGCGCGAGTCGTAGGCGCTCGTGCCGCTCGAGATCAGATGCAGCCCACTGTCGAAGTCGAACTCGTAGACGTCGCTCACGCCGTCGGTGTCCCTGGGCAGGAGCGCTTCGGCCGTTTCAAAGAGGACCTGTCCATGGTTTGTGACCCAGTGATTGAGCCCGGGTGCATTGCCGAGGCTCACGCCGCTGCTCGGTGCTTCCCCGTCTGGGTTGCACGAGGCGCACTCGAAGCGATTGGCCTGGGCGCTGTAGAGATAGATCTCGGGCTGCCCGTTGTTGTCATATCCGGCCTGGCTGTCTGTCGATGTGAACGCTAGGAACGCGCCGTTCGCAGAGACGACTGGCACATGCTTAATACCGTTACTGTCCGTGAAGGCCCCTGCGTGCGTGACGAACGCGATCGTCCCTTCATGGTCCAGATACAGATTTTCCTGACCGCTCTGGGCAGTTTCACCGGACTGGTTGGCTTGGGAGCCCGTCACTGCGGTAGGTGAGGTGAAGTACAGATAGGAACCGTCTTCACCGACACCCGAGAAGGTCGCGTCAGCCCCGGCGACCGGCGTGAGATCGCTGAGCTGACCGGTGTCGATGTCGTAGCGGTAGAGGTTGCTGCCGCTGCCCGGTGCGGTGTCGCTCGTTAGCCCCGCGCTCGCTTCATCGCTGAAGAAGACCTGCGATTCATCGGCACTCAGGCCCGCGTAGGAGCCCCCGCCGCCGGGGCCCGATCCGCCGCGGGCCCCGTCGATCTGAACGGTGCGTTCGTCGTTGACGCGCACGTACAGCCTGCCGCCCGCCTTGAAGAAGATCTCAGAGCCGTTGGGTGAGACGCTCACCACTTCACCGGCCACCGGAGCGCCAGAGGGCAAAAACAGCTTGCACAGGCTCACGGTGCCATCGTGCCATTCGTAGAGGTTTACGGTGTTGTTCTGCGCTTCGGGCGTGAGCTTGGCGCGCTCTGAGAAGAGCACGAGTTTCAGATCGGCCGAGGCCGCTTCGAACTTGGGGGGAGTCGGCATGACGCCGGGGGGTGTGACGTTGATCAGTCGGTAGGACCCGGTTTCATAATCGTCCAACAGGAGGTTTTCCACACCCAACGGTTCACCAGGAACCACTTCCACAGCTTCTCCGTGACATGAAACTGGTCCCAGTCCTCCGGGCGGCTCCTGGTAGTTGTTAACTAGAATAACCGCCTTCGCCAGATCGGCGGAGTTCGCTCTCACGGCACCATCTTCGAAGGTCGTGCAGCGATCGCCGGTGTAGGGCTGAAGCGGCAGCGCATCCTGCGTGCTCCAGCCTTCCGGCCCTCGCGTTGAGATGAAATCCAGGCCGGCCGACTGCGAACCGGGCATGACTTCCCGCGAATTGTAGGTGTAGCGGTCGCCGTCATTGGCCACGACGAAGGTGTTTGTACCGGTACGGACCGGGTTGTCGTGGGCGGGCTGGGCCCCGGTCTTGCCCGCCTGCGTGACCAGCTCATAGGCGCGGCAATCGGGCAGGAGGGCCGAAGGGCCCCCGCGCGCATCTTCGTTGGGGCAGGCGACCTGCGCGGACGTCGCTGTCGTGAAGGTCTGATCGGGGCCCACCACAGTGCCCACGCCATTTGTGACGATCGCGCGGTAGTGGTAGGTCGTGCCCGGTTCCAGGCCCTTCGCCGCCGCCCACAGCGCGCGCATCGAGATGCCTTCTCCCGCAACGCCTTCTGGGAACGGCACGCTGGTGCCATGCGCCCCTTCGCCTGCGGCATAAGGGCGCGTGTCGTATTCGAAGCGATAGCTGGCCTGGGCCCCGCCCGGGTTGACCAGAGCGCCGAGCTTGGCATCGGAGGTGCCCACTTCGGCGGCGGACTCCTGACCGATCGTCGGCGCTTCCGGTGGCTGGAAGACCCAGACGCGGTCTTTGAAACCGTCGGTAACGTACACGCGCCCGCTCGCCTCGTTCACCGCCACAAAGCTCTCCGGCAACGGAAATTCGGAGGCTAGTTGACCAAAGTTGCCGGCACCAGCGTCGAAGAGCTGCGCGCCATTCGAGCTGTACTCCACGAAGTGCTCGCAGGGCGGGTCGATCGAGCCACAGAAGTCCGCGCCATTTTTGACGATAGCCAGCACATCGCCGTGGCCGTCGAGTGCGAGCGCCCTCACGCCTTCGCTTTCGAATTCACTCAGAAACGCGCCGGTCGGGGAGAGCTTCTCGATCCGGTTGTGGAAATTGTCGGCGATCCACACGTTGCCGGAGGAGTCGACCGCCACCCCGGTCGGTCGCATTACGGCATGGGCGCCTGAACCCGTGAATTCATTCTGCAGTTCCCCTTTTTCGTTATACTCGAAGACCTTGCTTTCAGGCACGTTGGGCACGTACACGTTGCCGGCCGCGTCGGTCGCAATCTGTACCCCGTTGAAAAGCCGGCCGAAGACGCCTTCAGCTTCCGTAGAGAACGGCGGTACGGAGAACGACGAGAGCAGTTCGCCCGTGTTCGGGTTGAAGACTTCGATCGATCCAGATGAGCTGGCTGCGCTGGCCACGTACAGATCCCCGTTTCTTGGGTTGACAGCCACGCCGTAGTGCAGCCCTGAGAGCGACGCTTCGGCGAACGGCGAGGGCGGCGAGAGCAGTTCGTCCGAGGCATTGAACTTCTCGATCGACCCAAACCCGAATTCGCTGAGCAAGCCCGAGACGAACAGATCTTCGCTCGACTGGTCGACCGCGATGCCATCGGCAGCTGGTGCGCGGAAGTAGCCATTCGAGACGAGCTTGGGGGGTTCGGCTTGGGCGACGGCGGCGGTGGAGAGCGCGAAGAGGCCGGCGAGCGCACAGAGGGCCACGAGGAAACGAGCCACGAACGGCGCGGCGATCGGGCCGCGCTCGGGCGCACCACTCCCGGGAGCACGGTGCGGGCCACGGAGCAGCGCGAAGCGACCGGCCTTCGGCGTGGAAGCGGACTTCGCGGTATGCGCTGTGGATATCACCTTGTTCTCCTTGGTGGGTGGTGTGAAGTAGTAATTCGACCGGGGGTGGCGTGTCATGCGGCCTCCTCCCGGTCGCAGGTGAGGACGCTGAGGCGCTGAGCGACCTGCACACCAAGCGGAGTCAGCGCCCACGCGTTCGGCTCGCCAGAGAGATGACCCCCACCAGTGTTCACCGCGAGACCCAGGCGCTCCAGGCGCCGCAACAGCTTCGAGATCTGCCCCGGGTCTGTGACGCCGGCGCCCTCCGCGACCACGCGATTGCTGGGAGCGGAACCCCGCCCACCCAGCTCCGCGATGCATTCCAACACCCGCGCCGTGCGATAGGTGAGACGCATGTCCACCTCGTCCAACGGGTCCTTCTCCGCGTGCGCGGAAACCGGCCCGCTTCGCGACGGCGCAGGCCGCGGCGCGGGAGCGGGACGGCGCTGTTCGCGACGCGCCGCACGCGACCCCAGATACTGCAGCGCGATCATCCCCATCAACTCATCCAAAAGGCCCGTCAACGGACGACGATCGCCGCCGCGCAAACGCGCATACACCACGCCAAGCGCCCCGCCAACCAAACCTTCCGCCGTCACCAACGTGCACTCCTCGCCACGCGGACCCTCCCCACGACCCTCGTCCAAGATCGCCGCCAGGCGCGCGAGGATCTGCTCGCGGCGCTCGAGCACCCCGGGGCCACCATGCAGCGCCTGCACCACACAGGTCCGAGCCAGCAGCGGCTCGCCGTCGAGAAACGAGAGAATCGCCCACAGCCCGCCCCGCACCCGCTCACGCCACGCCAGACCCTCCAGGCCCGCCGCCGCGAGCTCCCGCTCGACCCGCCCGGCGATCTCATCCAGCAGCGCGACCAGACACGCCTCGCGGTTGCCGAACAGCTCATAGAACGTCCGCCGCGACACCCGCGCCCGCGTGGTGATCCGCGCCACCGAGGTCTGCTCATAACCCAGCTCGTCGATCACCGCCGCCGCCGCGAGCAGCAACCGCGAACGCTGAATCTCATCCACCTGCACCCGCGGCGCCTCCAACGGCAACACCGGCCGCCTCGCCCCACGCACCGGCCGCCGCTCGACCGGCAATACCCGCTCGGACGCGCGCAAACGCGACGCCGTCCTCACACCGCCACGTGCCGAGGCCGCCATCAGCAGCCACCCCCCACGCACGCGTTTGACTCCGTGTCCCCGCGCCGAGCCGCCGTGGGCCCGTGGAGAGCCGCCGGAAGCCCACCCCCCGCGGAGACGAAGCAAAGGCGGCGCGCACGCGCCCGACGAGGAGCCTCTTCGACTAGTGGGTTCCCCGGCAACGTTTGCCGGGTTGGGTAGCGAGGGGTGATGGCGCTGGTGGCGAAGTCCTGTGGTCGAGATCGATACTCGACCGGGAGGGGCTATGGCCGCCAGGGTGCAGTTGCGGGAGATCACCAACGAGGAGGGCAACCGGCTGTTTCGGATCGTGCGGCGCACGTCCGGATCGGTTGTGACGTGGCGCCGCGCACAGATCGTGCTGCTCTCCGCGCAGGGCATGTCGCCGCCGAAGATCAGCGAGGTCGTGTTCACCGACTCGGACACAGTCCGGGATGTGATCCACAACTTCAACGTCGACGGGTTCGATGCTCTCTACCCGCGGTACCGCGGCGGGCGGCCGCAGACGTTCACGCTGCCAAAGCGCCAAGAGATCAAGCGGATCGCGCTGGCCGACCCCCAGGACCTCGACCAGCCGTTTGCGACTTGGAGCCTGTCCAAGCTCGCGGATTATCTGGTCGCCGAGGGGGTGGTCACGGACATCTCTCACGAGGGGCTGCGTCAGCTCCTTCGCGAGGAGAACGTCCGCTTTCAAGCCGTGAGAACGTGGAAGCGCTCGACTGACCCAGCTTTCAAGGCCAAGCACGACCGGATCGTCGAGCTCTACGAGATGGCCGAGGCCAGCGAGGCGGTCGTGATCTGCCTCGATGAGTTCGGGCCGCTAAATTTGCAGCCCCAGCCTGGCGGCCGTGGCTGGGCGCCCCGCGCCAAGCCCAAGCGGATACGCGCGACCTACACCCGCCCGCACGGTGTCAGGCACCTGATCTCCGCCTACGACGTCGGTGCCGACCGGCTCTACGGGCACATCAAGAAGCGCAAGGACCGCGCGCACTTTCTGGAGTTCTGCCGCTACATCCGCTCGCTCTACCCGGCCGAGACGCGCCTGCACTTCATCCTCGACAACTTCAGCCCCCACCACGGCAAGAAGATGCGCGCATGGGCCGCGCTGAACAACATCGAGCTGGCGTACACCCCGCACTACGCCTCCTGGCTGAACAGGATCGAGGCGCAGTTCCGCGCGCTGCGGTACTTCACGCTCGCCGGCACCGACCACCCCGACCACTCCACCCAAGCCCGCCTCATTCGCCGATACATCCACTGGCGCAACCGCAACACCGACAACCCCCGGCTAAAACGACTCATCAACACGGCAAACGTTGCCTGACACCCCACTAGTTCGCTAGCCGAAGAGAGAGAGAGAGAGAGAGAGATGCGACAGCGCCAAGCTGGCGCATCTAGCATCAGCCCGCCGGTCCGACGCGCACATCCCCATCATGTATCTCCCTCTAGAAACCACGCTCAAACAACTCCCTCATCGATCCGATCCAGACCCTCTCCCACAACAACAACCCTGCGAGCGCTTGACGTCAACCACAAAGCGGCATGACCCCAACCAGACCCTATGTACACCAGGCCCCCAACCACCGGGAGCTGGCCCGTGAACCCAACGTAACACTTTGCTTCGCAGATGTCAAGCCCACAGGTGAGCCCGTGTACGGCCACCGCGGCTTACTGTCAACGACAGCCCCCGCGCGGAGTCGCCAGCGTGCCTGCAACTCGGCCGCTGGAGCGTCCCGCGACTCTGGCAGCAGATCGCCGCGCTCTACGGCGCGCTCACCCAGTTCATCGCTCAGCCTGTCAACGCCAGGCCAAGGAGCACGGCGATCGCCCGGTTGTGCCGACTATGTCGGTGCCGGCGAGCCATGATGTCGAGCCTCGGCGAGCACGCCGGGATATTGAGTTGTCGTTTTCCGTGATTTTTGTTAGCTCATTTGCTATGCTTTTACGCTATGGGTGTAGTCAATCGCAAGCAGGAGCTGCTCGAGAACATCGTGCGGCTGCGTCGCGCCGGGCTCGAGCTGCCGGGCAATCCCGACATCGCGGCGGTTCGCGCAACGCTGGAGCGCGAACTGGGAGAGACCGTGTCGCGCCGGTTTGCTGCGCGCGTGCTGGGCGTCAGCCACACGGCGCTGGATCGTTGGATCAAAGCGGGCGATCTGCCCGTCGTCTACTCGCCTGCCGGCCGCTTCGAGGTCCCGGTGCCGGCACTGCTGGACCTGTACGAGGCTGTGCAAGCCGAACGCACCGAACATCCTCGCCGGTACGTGCTGGCCCCAACGATGGCGCGACGGCGGGATGCCGCGCGCCGCCTTCGCGTCGATGGCGCATACAGCGATGGCGCAAGAGACCCTCACGACCGTGCGCGAGCACGTAGCCTCGCCTACCACCGGGCAGTCGCGCGGGGACTGCGCAAGCCGATGGTGCGGGAGGCGCGACACGTACTGTTCCGGTGGCGGACGCAGGAGCGGATCGACCCGCGGTACGCCGAACGGTGGGAACAACTGCTCGACCGGTCCATCCCGGAGATCCGCCGAGCGCTGGTGGATGAGAGCCAAGAGGCGCATGACCTGCGCCAGAACTCGCCATTTGCAGGGTTGCTCAGCGAGCCCGAACGCAGACGGATCCTGCGCGAGGTCGCATAGAATGGGTCCGCAGGAGTTTGAGCACGTCGCACCGCGGTCGCCTGGTGCTTGGAGGCACACGATCTCGTGCTCTCCAAGTGCGCCGCCGGCCGCGACCGCGACTGGGACTACACCACCGAGGCGCTCAATGCAGGGATCGTCCAAGCTGACGTGCTCTTCGCACGACTACCAGACCTGCCGGTAGACGACGAGGCGCGCGACCACATCGAGAAGTTGCTGCAGGCCATTGCTCACCGACACGCGTGACGAGGACGGTGAAGACACGGAGCGCACGCCCTACCGACGCGGGAGCCGCTACTTTCGCCTGCCCTTCGTGCGCTTCCCATGCTTGGTCTTGGCCTTGCGCTTGTGCTTCTTCTTGTGGGTGGTCTTCTTGGCCTTCGCGCAGCCGGTGACCGCGATCTTGGTGGTCTGCTTGAGCTCGGCGCCGTTCTGCGCGAGGAATTCGGTGGGCATCGTGAGGTTCTTCGCGGTGCAGAGGTTCCCAGCGTTCGTCAGCGCGGAGTAGGGGCCCTCGGGGAGCGTCAGTTCGAAGCTGCCGACGGGCGCGTCGGGCACCGCCTTGAACGTGCTGCTCGTGACACCCGCTTTGCTGATGAACGTGTCCCCGACGAGATCGATCGTGACGCCGTAACCCTGCAGCACCACAATCAGGTTCGGGAACGCTTCGCCGCCGTTTGAAACGAAATACGCCGGGCCTTCCAGCGGAACGGGAACCAGCGGTGTGATCGCCTTCGCGTGCCCCACGATCGACGCAGCCGGACACCCCGCCGGGTTCGCGTCGAACTGCGCCGCGGTGCATGCCTTCTGCAGCGTCGTCAGGCGTGAGGGCAGCGCTTTGGGCAGTTCGACTTTGACCTGCTTGACGTTCGCCTGGCTGCCGAACGGCGCGCTCGGATAGGTCAGCTTGACATTCAGGCTCGCGCCATCCGCCCGGCTGGTCTTCGCGGACGTGGAGACGCTGAATTTTGGTTCGAACTTGAGCACCGCGCAGTTCGTTACCTGGAAGGGCACGCCGATCGTGTCGATAGCGTTTTCGCTTGAATGGATCGTCCCTGTGACTTCCATCTTGTTGCAGTTCGTCGGGTTGAACTGGAAGTCACCGCGGGTGGTGATCGCGTTTACATGCTGGATTTCCAGGGGTATCCCTTCGATGCTCGTCGGGATCGCATACGGCGAGCCCGGAGGGTCGCTCGTGATCGTGATCGCAGCGGTCGTCGGGTCGACTTCGATCTTGCCCCTGACGATCACACAATCACACGGGTCCTCGCCCCCAGGATTAGCGCTGTTGCGCTTCAGATCGAACGGCCCCGCCTTCGCCGGCACCTCAAACGTAATCCCGAACGGTGCGCAACCACCAGTCCCTACCGTACACCCACCACTACCGTTATACGGACCGGTGAGATAGAACTTGCCACCCGAGACACTAAAAGGATCACCACCCACCCCCACCGAGATCGTCGTTTCCCCGATCAGGCTGTTCGGAGGACACTCGCCCACGTTCGCTTGGGGTTCAGGGCACAGTTCGACATTGGACAGAATGCCGGACAGGCCCGGCGGCAGATGCGCTTCCACGGACTGCAAGTTCTGTTCGCCGTCTTTGCGAGTCATCGTCAGCGTAAACGGCGAGAACGCACCCGCCTGGATGTTCGTCGCGCCACCCGTCAACGACGGGCTGAACGGCAGGCTCGCACCGGGGCACGGGCCACCATTCGGACCCGCGGTGATCTGGAAGCTCGAGGACGTGTTGACCGGCGCGTTGCCGTCCCACGGCACAAACGACGCGGTCGTTGTATACGTACCGCAACGCGACGGCGTCGTCAACGGCGCGCGTTCACCACCAAAGAAGTGCAGTTCGAGTTCTTCAAACGGCACGTCGGGGGTGTTCTTGAACGTCGTAACGATCTGCCCGGTCGGACTAAGACTGACTTCGCCGGTGAGCTTGATGAGGCTTCCCGAGACGGGGTCTTCGGCGATCATGTACATCGCGACGAGGCTCCCGAACGGGTTGTTGTTCTGCGCCGCCAGGTACACGGCGCCTTCGAGCGGGTTGGGCAACAACGGCGTGTGGATCTTTACCGTCCCGATCTTCGACCCGTTTGGACAGAAGTTCCCGCCCGGCTGCAATGGTTCGGTTTCACCAGCTTCGGTTGCAGCGATGCTGCCCGGCAGCGTCGGTGTGAACGTCGCCGTCTTCACACCCGGTTCATCTTCGGAGTTGAATTCGTTGAAGCCCGTGAAGCCGGCCAGACCCTCGGAGCACGCTTCCAGGCCACCGCCGCCCGCCGGGTTAATCGCGACGCCTTCAGGCAACGTCACAGTCGTGTCCCGCAACGAGGACTCCGCCAGACCATCCGGGTTGGATGCCGCCGTCTGGGGAACATGCACGCCGACCGTCAAGCCCGTCGAGGTACTCGCATCGGGGACATCGGGTTTGACTTCGATCGTCGGCGGAAACTTCAGCTTCGAGCAACCAGTCAGCGACACGGGCGTACCTGCGGCGTTGTGGGTAAGGGTGCTCGCTTTCGCCCACCGGCCCGGTTCTTCCCATGAGTCGGCCGCCATCGTCGAGCGCAGGGGGCCATGGCAGCCGGTCGGCATCGTCAGGAAGGCTTTGCCGCGGGCCACGGGCTCCCTTTCGTATTCGCTAGTGGTATTGCTGCCGAGGAGTGTGCAGGTGCTTTCCCTGTACTTGCCGCTTCCCTGCGGCACGCGCACGCAGGGGGTATCAACACCGTAGAGCATCAGGCGACTCTTGATGACGGGCGCCGTCGTCGGCGCGACCGTCACCGTCGCCTGCACGGGGTAGTCTCCGCCGGCGGCCACCCCGTTGTTGATATACAGCAGAGGCAAGAAGAAATTGGCCCCAAGCTGCAAAGCCACTCCGCGTGGGGGCACCATGTTGTAGAGAGCGTTCAAGTAGTTCCCTGCACGCGACGCTGCTTCTGACCAATACAGGTACAGCTCGCCCACGGTCGATTCGCGTGGACACCCTTCACCACCCGCATGCAGCTCCTCTCCGGTGCACTTCTGAGAGGTCGCATTGGGATCGCCGACGAAGCCGGGGGGCAGATCGACCGTGACGTCCCGCAAGACGCCGTCGGGCACGCGCAGGTACGGTGAATCAGCGTTCGATTCGGCGCGCTTGAAGTGCGAGTTCATTTCGAAGGTATCGACGAACTGGTACGGGTGCGAGCCCGCCTGCGTATCGGGCGTGCCGTCTTCGTTGAGGAAGCTAACTTCATAGCTCTTGATGCCAAAACCGAGGCCCTGCGTCGCGAGCAGACCGCTGCCCTGCCCCGCGCCGTTGGCGTTGCTCGCGACGAGGCGGAAATGGTAAAGTTCGCCGGGCTTGAGGCCTTCGAGCTGTGCTGAGACCGCCACCGGACCGCTTCCCGCTCCGATCTCGGCCGGCGTCTGCTGGCAAGGCACGCTCTGGTTGTAGGGGCCGTTGCCGAATTCGTCGGTGAGGCCATATTCGAACTCACACGAGCTGACAGCGACGCCGCGCGGATCGACCGTGGCGCTCAGGCTCGCGGCTTCCCTGGTCACGCCGCTCGCCGAGCTCGCGGTGACCGCAGGGACATCGCTGCCATAGACGTAGACCTTGCCGTTGGCCGGGTTTGAGACATAGATTTCCCCGCTCGCGCCGTCCACGGCAATCCCGCCCTCGCCCGAGAAGCCCGAGAGCTGCAACGAGCCGAGGCGCGCGACGAGCGTCCCACCGGCGGGTGGGCTTCCTTCGTCGGGGGTGTTGCGGTTCATCGCGCCCGTGTCCCACTCGGCCACTGAGGACTGATCGTCTGCGTAGAAGTCGCCGGTTGCGGGATCGACTGCCACCGCGACGTCGCCCGCTTCCGCGCCGTCCACGTTGCCGAGCCCCGAGAGTTTCTGCCCCCACTTGACCGTACACGAGCACGACGGTTCGTGCATCGAGTAGTTATCGCCCGCGGCAGAGACGGCGAAGCCGTGGGCCCAGCTATTGTCTGGGAATTCTGAGGGTACACCCACATAACCACTGATGTCCTGGTTCACCCAACTTTGGCGAGCGACGAGCTGATTTACGGCCGCGCTGTCGAATTCCTCGATCAGCAGTTCATTGGATCCGTGTGTGCCCGTGGACAGATCGACGTGCACAGTGCCGCTCCCGTCGACGCCCAGTCCCAGTAGCCGTTCGCCTTCAGGGTCACCGTAGGATGGCGGGAAGCCGCCGATCTGGCTTAGGTATGCCCCTTCGGGGCTGAACTTGTCGATCACGCTATGGCCCCCGTCCATCACGTACAGGTCGCCGGCGGAGGGGTCCGACGGCGATTTCGAGTTGTCGACGGCGATCGCTGCCGGCGTGCCATACACGTTCGGGAACGAGAACAATTCAGCGGGGTTGCCGGATTGCGCCGGGATGCCCGTGAGGGCATTGGTCCCAGTACCGGCCCCGGCGGTGAAGTTAACGGAGTTGCCGCTCGCATCGAACTTGTACACCGTTTGCGTTCCTATGTCTGCGACATACACATCACCAGTCGATTCGTCGACGGCGATACCGTTTGGGTTGGAGAATGTGCCGAATTCTCCTATCTTTGGGTGGGATTCGGCGAGCGCCGGGGACGCCGTGACGCCAATGACGGCGAACGTCGCCAGCAGCGCAGGCGCGAGCTTCTGGAGAGCTTTGAAGGTGGTCATCGACTTGCCCTCCGGTCGTTGCTGGATCGTTTAGCTGTGGCCTTCTTCGCCCGCTTGCGTTTCATCTGCTTGCGGACGCACTTGCCTTTCTTGTTCTTCACAAGACCCTGCTTGCACTTCACAGGCTTTGCCTTGGGTTTCGTTTTCGGCTGGGCTAGGGATGGCGTGAGGTTCCCCACACCGGAGAACGTCGCGCTCGACGGCGCCCCGAAGATCAGCGGCTGCGGCGCAGGCGCTTCACGACACGCATCGGCCGTCGTGCACGGCGGCAACGCGGACGGTCCGACGAAGCCTCCGTCGATGCGCGCATCGTAGATCACGAGCTGTCCTTCCTGATTGTCCTGCGGCACGAGCTGCTGGTTCGAGCGGAAGAAGACGTCATCTCCGCTTTCGCTCGCGCCCTCCAAATTCGATCCGAAGGAGCTCGTGCCGCTCGAGATCAAGGGCACACGGCCGCCCTCGTACTCGTAGACATCAAGCTGGCCGTTCGTATCAGACGGCACGAGCGCTTCCACAGTTTCGAAGAACACCTGGCCCGCGTCCGTGAGCACGTGACGGCTCCGGCGGACGACTCCGTGGATTTCTTCACCGTCGATCACCGGGCGCAGCGCCACACCGCCGCCTGCGACCGCAGGTTCCCCCGTGGGGTTGCACGAGGCACAGACGAGCTGCCCTGTGGCAGCGCTGTACAGGAAGAGCTCACTGCACTCAACGGTTTCGCGGCAGGTGCCGCCACCAGCCCACGTGCTGTTATAGCCGGTCAGACTCTTTCCCGATTCGAACGCGAGCCACTTGCCGTCGGGCGAAGTCTGTTCGATGCCGAGCCGGCTGTATTCGACGCCGGTGGCGATGAACGTCGTCTTGTTGCCGTTCCACAGATATAGATTGCATTCACGTTCACTTTGGGTCCCCCCTTCGCACGTCGTCCCCTGCTTGGCGACTTCACCGTGTTCGTTGGGGGTAGAAGTGAGCACACCCTTGGCGACGAAGTAGACGTAGGAGCTGTCATGAAGGCCGAGCGGCGTGACGCGGAGCACGTCGGCGTGCTCGCCCGCCGCAGCCACCGTGAGGTCGCTCAATTCGCATTTGCTCGCGCCTTCTCCCAGCGCGCACTCGTACAGATCCGGTTCACCCGCAGCCGCGGTCGAGCCGGCCGTGAGCTTGCTTTCGTCGAGAAAGAAGACCTTCGAGCCGTCCGCGGTCGCGGCCGTAAAGGAGCCGCCACCACTGGTGCCCGCCCCCCCCTGCTTTTCATCGACCTGGACGGTGCGCTGCCCGTCGATGCGGTCATAGAGAGCGCCACCGTAGGTGAAGAGCACGTGCGAGCCGTCACTGGAGAGCACACCTTCGTGCTCGGGCGTACCCGCTTTTGCCGCTAGCGATCCGGGGACCGCCGTGCCGTCCGGCAGCACGCTCACCAGCCGCAGCGGCGCGCCTTCGTCCCATTCGTACAGGTTTTCGACGCCGTAGGACGCGCCTTCGGCCAGGGGCGAGGTCTCCGTGAAGACCACGTGGCTGAGATCCGTAGAAGCCCCCTGGAAGTGCGCGTCGGCCGGCGTCACACCCGGCGGCGTCACGTTGACAAGCCGGTAAGTGCCGGTCGCGTTGTCGCGCACCAGCAGGTTTTCATAGCCCACCGGTTCGCCGCTCACGACCTGACGCCCTTCGGGGTTACACGATTCCGGGTTTTCGCTGCCCTGGGGTCCGGACACGGAAGATCGTGACCCTGCACCAGCCAGCATCACGTCCCTGGTGAGCTGATCCGAGTAGGCGTACACTGGTTGGGTTTCCGCGCAGCCCAACCCGTCGTAGGATTCGAGCGGCATGATGTCTTCCGAGAGCCAGCCGCCTGCTCCCCGCGTCGCCACGTATTGTTCGCCGGCGGTGGGCGCGCCCGGCCGCGGTTCCCGGGCCCTGAGCGTGATCGCTTCGCCATCTGCGGCGACCGTGCTCGAGTACGCCAAACTTTCTTCCGCATCGAACTGGGACGAGGGCCTAACCGGCGGCGTCACGAGCTCGTAGGCGCGACAGTCGGGCAACCTCGCGGCGAAGCCACCGCGCAGCTGTTCGTTGGGGCACGCCGACTGTTCGGCGGTCGACGTGGTGAAGGTTTGGTCGGGACCATAAACCGCTCCCAGTTCGCTGCTCGCGACCACACGGTAGTGGTAGGTGCTCCCGGGCGCGAGGCCGATCGCGGCCGCCCACACGGCGCGCGCGGCGATGCCTTCGCCGACGCTCCCTTCCGGGAATGGCGTCGAGCCGCCGTAGGCGCTGGTCGGGCCATATTCGAAGCGGTAGCTCGTCTGAATGCCGCCGGGGTTGACGAGCGCACCGAGCATCGCTTCGGAGACACCAACTTCGGCGGTGAGCTCCCTGCCGACCACAGGCGCGATCGGAGGCCCGAACACCCAGACCTTTTCTTTGAGGCCGTCAGTCACGTATACACGCCCGCTCGCTTGATCCACCGCGACCATGCTGTCGAGCGCACCGGTGGAGCCTTCATGTTCGCCGAACGAGCCGGCTCCCACATCGGCGAGCTGTCTGCCTTCCGCGCTGTACTCGATAAGATGGGGGCAGGACTTGCCGATTTCTCCGCACGGATCCACGCCGTTGTCGACGAGCGCGAACACGTCCCCATGCCCGTCGAGTGCCACAGACGACACGCCTTCGCTCTCGATTTCCTCGGGCTTGCCGTTCACTTCTACAGGCGCACCGCTGGAATCGAGCTCCACGATCCTGCCGTTGCCGGAGTCAGCCACCCACAGGTCGCCGGAGGAGCCGATCGCGACGCCGGTCGGCTCCTTGAGCGCGCCGGCGCCGGAGCCCGTGAAGGTCTGCAACAACTTGCCAGTTGGGCTGTACTCGAGCACCTCGTTTTGTGGCACCACCGGCACGTACACGTCGCCGGCCGAGTCGGCTGCAATCTGTACATCCGTGAAGACGCCGTCGAAATTGCGTGACGGCGGCACTTCAAACGGCGTTCCCACCGGCGCGCCCGTGTCGGGGTCGTAGACGAAGATCTTCGCAGGCGTGAAGAAGGCTTCTTCGCCGAGCACGTACACGTCACCATTCGTCGGGTTCACCGCAACACCCGAGTAGTGCGCAGACCCAAACGGGGACGGCGGCGAGAGCAACTTGCCTGAAAGGTCGAGCTTGACCACCGTCGAGGGGGCAAACCCTTCCGCATAGAGACTCGACACGAACAGGTCTCCAGAGCCTTCCACAGCGACGCCGACCGTGGCCGGGCCGTGCGTGCTGAAGTTGCCCTCTGAGATGAGCTTCGGAGGTTCGGCTTGGGCGGCAGCGACGGAGAGCGCGAAGAGCCCGGCGAGCGCGCAGAGGACCACGAGGGAACGAGCCACGAACGGCGCGGCAATCGGGCCGCAGGCGAACGCACCGCTCCCTTGGGCTCGGTGCTGGCCACGGAGCGTCGCGAAGCGCCCGATCTTCGGCGTGACGGCGGCCTTCGCGATGAGCTCTGTGGGTATCACCATGTTCTCCTTCGTCGAGGTTGTGAGGCGGTCAATCGATCGGATGTAGCGCATCATGCGGCCCGCTCCCGGTCGAGGGTGAGTACGCTGAGGCGCCGTGCGACCTTCGCGCCCAGCGACGTGAGCCGCCACGCGTTCGGCTCGCCGCTCTGGTGGCCCCCGCCGGTATTCACCGCGAGACCGAGGCGCTCCAAGCGCCGCAAAAGCTTTGAAATCTGCCCCGGGTCGCTGACCCCTGCACTCTCCGCGACCGCACGGTTGCTGGGAGCGGCACCCCGCTCACCCAGCTCCGCAATGCATTCCAACACCCGCGCCGTGCGGTAGGTGAGGCGCATATCCACCTCATCCAACGGATCGCCCTCCCCCGTGGGTACGGAAACCGGCCCGCTGCCAGGCGGCGCTGGGCGCGGCACGGGGGCGGGACGACGCTGTTCACGGCGCGCCGCCCGTGACCCCAGATACTGCAGCGCGATCATCCCCATCAACTCATCAAGCAGCCCAGTCAAAGGACAACAATCACCGCCGCGCAAACGCGCATACACCACGCCAAGCGCCCCACCCACCAAACCTTCCGCCGTCACCAACGTGCACTCCTCACCACGCGAACCCTCCCGGCGACCCTCATCCAGAATCGCCGCCAGACGCGCGAGAACCTCCTCACGGCGCTCCAGCACCCCAGGGCCGCCGTGCAGCGCCTGCACCACACAGATCCGCGCCAGCACCGGCTCGCTATCGAAGAACGAGAGAATCGTCCACAGCCCCCCGCGCACCCGCTCACGCCACGCAAGACCCCCAAGGCCAGCCGCCGCGAGCTCCCCCTCGACCCGCCCCGCCACCTCATCCAACAGCGCAACCAAACACGCCTCGCGGCTGCCGAACAGGTCATAAAACGTCCGCCGCGACACCCGCGCCCGCGTCGTAATCCGCGCCACCGAGGCCTGCTCATAACCAAGCTCGTCGATCACCGCCGCCGCCGCGACCAGCAACCGCGAACGCTGAATCTCATCCACCTGCACACGCGGCGTGTCCAACGGCAACACCGGCCGCCTCAACCCACCCGCCGGCCGCCGCACGACCGGCCGAGAACACTCCCCCACACGCACACGCGCAGAAGCGGGCATTCAGCACCCACCCCCCACGGGAACAAAACAAAGACGGCGCGAACGCGCCCGACGAGGAGGCCCTTCGGCTACACCGCTAGCCGAAGAGAGAGAGAGAGAGAGAGAGAGATGCGACAGCGCCAAGCTGGCGCATCTAGCATCAGCCCCACGGGCCGACGCGCACATACCCCTCACGAATCTCCCTCTAGAAACCACGCTCAAACAACTCCCTCATCGATCCGATCCAGACCCTCTCCCACAACAACAACCCTGCGAGCGCTTGACGTCAACCACAAAGCGGCATGACCCCAACCAGACCCTATGTACACCAGCCCCCCGACAGCGGGAGAACTGGCCCGTGAGCCCAACGTAACACTTTGCTTCGCAGATGTCAAGCCCACAGGTGAGCCCGTGTACGGCCACCGCAGCTTGCCGTCAACAAACAGCCCCCGCCTCCCCGGAGTCACCGTCTCGGGGAGATGCCATTGTCATGGTATGCTCCTACCATGCAAGTGTCAATCGACAGCGTGGGCCGGGTGGTGGTGCCCAAGCCGCTACGCGACGAGCTCGGGCTCTCGCCCGACGTGGCACTGGAGATCGAAGTCGTCGACGGGCACCTCGAGCTCTCGGTGCCCCAAAAGCCGGCCGAGCTGATCACCGGACCCCATGGGCCTTCGATCGCCGCCACCGGCATGCCGATCACCGATGAGGGTGTGCGCCGCACGCTCGAAGCCGTGCGCGAGCGCCGGTGAGAAAAGCAGCCGACAGCAGCGTCACAATCGCCGCACTCCTGAGCGATCATCCGGCACACGCAACCGCGGCCGACGCGCTGGCCCGGTGCAAAACCACGATCGCGCACGCCGCCGCCGAGACCTACAGCGTCCTCACACGGCTGCCGGCGCCACATCGCGTGGACGCAAAAACCGCCGCCGCCGTACTCGACAAACGCCTGACAGCCGCGTACGCCACGCTGGACGCGAGCACATACGCGAAGGCGCCCAGCCGCCTCGCCGCCGCCGGCGTCAGCGGCGGAGCGACCTACGACGGGCTGATCGCCCTGACCGCGCTGGAGCACAACCTAGAGCTCTTCACACGCGACAAACGAGCCGAGCGCACCTACCGCGCGCTCAATGTGCCTTACCAGCTACTCGGTTGACTCTCAGCCCGTCCCGACTCCGACCGGCTGCGGCCGCCGATGGGCTTCCGCGCTCTGCCACACGCTGGGCGGATTCGACGAGCTGGCACCGCAGCGTATCCACCCCAGAGATTTCCCAGCTCGAACGACCTACCGCCTTCCACGCTTTCGCTGCTTGGCCTTGTGGCGGTGCTTCTTCTTGTGGGTGGTCTTCTTCGCCTTCGGGCAGCCGGTGACCGCGATCTTCGTGCTCTGCTTGAGCTCGGCGCCGTTTTGGGCGAGGAATTCGGTGGGCATCGTGAGGTTCTTCGCGGTGCAGAGGTTCCCGGGGGCTGTGAGCGCGGAGTAGGGGCCCTCCGGGAGCGTCAGTTCGAAGCTCGAGAACGGCTGGTCGGGGACCGTCTTGAACGTCGTCGAGGTTATGCCGGCTTTGTCGATGAACGTCGTGCCGACGAGGTCGATCGTGATGCCGTAGCCCTGCAGCACCAGCGTCAGCGACGGGAACGCTTCGCCACCGTGGCTGACGAAGATCGCGGGGCCCTGCAACGGGACCGGGATCAACGGGGTATGCACGACCGCGTAGCCGATCTTCGACGCCGCGGGGCAGGCAGCAGGGTTTGCTTCGAACTGCGCGGCGGTGCACGCCTTCTGCAGCGTCGTCAGGCGTGAGGGTAGCTGTTTGGGGAGTTCGACTTTGACCTTCGCGATGTCCGCGTCGGTGCCCTGCGGCACATTCGGGTAGGCCAGCTTCGCGCTCAGGCTCGCCCCGCCTGTGCGGCTCGTCTTCCCGGACGTCGAGACCGTGAATTTTGGTTCGAACTTCAGCGCCGCGCAGTTGGTGACCTGAAACGGCGTGGAGATCGTGCTCGTACCGCCTTCGTTCAACTGCACCGTGCCGGTGAGCGCCATCTTCGAGCAGTTGGTTGGGTTGAACTGGAAGTTCCCGCGGGTGGTGGTGGCGTTGACGTGCTGGATTTCCAGGGGGGTCCCTTCGATACTTGTCGGGATCGAGTCCAGCGTGCCGGGCGGGTTGGAGGTGATCGTAATCGCGGATGTCACCGGGTTCAATTCGATCTTGCCCCTGACGACCACGCAGTCACAGGCGTCCTCGCCTGCGGGGTTCGCCGTATTGCGCTTCAAATCGAACGGGCCGGCCTTCGCGGGCACCTCGAACGTCAGACCAAACGGCGCGCACCCCGCTTCACCGACGGTGCAGCTACCCCTGCCGTTGTACGGGCCGGTGAGATAGAACCTCCCGCCGGTGACCGTGAACGGATCGTTGCCGACACCAACACCGATCGTCGCTTCGCCAACCTTGCTGCCTTCCCCGCACAATCCTTCGTTGGCCTGCGGTTCGGGGCACAGTTCGACACCCGTCAGCACACCCGACAGGCCCGGCGGTAGTTTCGCTTCGAGCGACTTCAGGTTCTGTTCGCCGTCTTTGCGATTCACCGTCACTGTCAGCGGCGAGAACGCGCCCGCCTGGATGTTGGTCGCACCCGCGTTCACCGTAGGGTCGAACGGTAGGGTCGCACCGGGACACGGGCCCCCGCCCGGACCATGTTCGATGTTGAACGAGGATTCCGCGGTCACGGGACCGTTGCCGTCCCACGGCGTGAACACCGCGGTCGTGATGTACGTCCCGCAATGCGACGGCGTGCTCAGCGGTGCGCGTTCGCCGCCGAAGAAGTGCAGTTCGAGGTTTTCAAACGGCACGTCCGGCGTGTTCTTGAACGTGGTGACGATCTGCCCCGTAGCCGGGTTGATCGACACTTCGCCCGCGAGCTTGATCAAGCTCCCCGAAAAGGGGTCTTCCGCGACTATGTACATCGCGACGAGACTCTCGAACGGGTTTGAGTCCTGCGCCGCCAGATACACCGCGCCTTCCAGTTCGTGTTCCAGCAACGGCGTCTTGATTTTCACGGTCCCGATCTTCGACCCGTTTGGGCAGAAATTCATACCCGACTGAACCAAGCTCGGCATTTCCGGGGTATACGTGTCCCACTTCACACCCGGTTCGTATTCGGCGTTCAGTTCTTCCTGGCCCCTGTAGCCGATCTGATCGCCGGGACTGCCGAGCGCGCCCTCCGGCAACGCAGCGGCATCGGCCGTGCACGCTTCAAGGCCCTCCGCACCGGCCGGATTGATCGCCACACCTTCCGGAAGCGTCACCGTCGTGTCCCGCAACGAGGACTCCGCCAAGCCGTCCGGGTTGAACGCGGCGGTCTGCGAGACATGCACATTCACGGTAAGTCCAGACGACGTGCTCGCGTCGCTGCCGTCCGGCTCCACACCAATTTCCGGCGGAAACTTCAGCTTCGAACAGCCCGTCAGCGACACCGGCGTACCGGCGGCGTTGCGCGTGAGCGAAATCGCCTTCACCCACCGCCCCGGTTCCCCCCACGAGTCGGCTTCCATCGTCGAGCGCAACGGGCCATGGCAGCCGGTCGGCAGCGTCAGGAACGGCTTACGGTTGGTCCCTTCGCCGACGACGCCGGAAATCACCAGCCTGCTTCTGATGACCGGGGCCTGCGCCGGGGCATCCGACACCGTTGCCTGTACGGGATAGTCTCCGCCGGCGCGCACCCCGCTGTTGATGTACAGCAGAGGCAGGAAGAAATTGGTGCCCAGCTGCAACGCCACACCGCGTGGGGGCGGCATGTTGAAGATGACGCCCGAAAGCGCGGGTTGGCGAACCGCTGCTTCCGACCAGTACAGGTGCAGTTTGCCCACGCGCGCTTCGGGTCGACAGAGGTCTCCTTTCACACGCAGTTCCTCCTCGGTGCACTTCTGGGAGGTCGCATTGGGGTCGCCGACGAAGCCGGGGGGCAGATCGACCGCGAGATCGCGCAGGACACCGTCGGGCATGCGAATGTACGGCGAGTCGGCGTTTGATTCCAGGCGCTTGAAGTGTGAGTTCAGTTCGAAGTTGTCGATGAACTGGTATGGGTGCGAGCCCGCCTGCGTGTCGGGCGTGCCATCCTTGTTCAGGAAGCTGATTTCAAAGCTCTTGACGCCGAACCCGACGCCCTGCGTCGCGAGCAGACCGCTGGCCTGCCCGGCGCCGTTGGCGTTGGTCGCGATCAGGCGGAAGTGGTAGAGTTCGCCGGGTACGAGGCCTTCCAGTTGTGCGGAGACCGTCACCGGGCTGCCTCCCGTCCCGATCTGTGCGGGTGTTTGCTCGCAGGGCATGGCGTGGTTGTAGGGGCCGTTGCCGTATTCGTCGGTCAGGCCGTATTCGAACTCACACGAGCCGACGGCGACGCCGCGCGGATCGACTGTGCCGCTCACGCTCGCGGCTTGCTGTGTCACGTTCGCCGGTTCGCCGGCGGTCACGGCCGGGGCGTCGCTACCGTAGACGTAGACCTTGCCGTTGGCGGGGTTGGAGACGTAGATTCGGCCACTCGCGCCGTCGACGGCGATCCCGCCCTCGCCGGCGAGGCCCGAGAGCTGCAGCGAGCCGAAGCGCGCGAGGAGCGTGCCGGCGGCGAATCGGGCGCCGCTGTATTCGATTTTGTTGTTGCGGTTCATCGCGCCCGTGTCCCACTCGGCCACCGAGGACTGATCGTCCGCGTAGAGGTGCCCGTCCGCGGGATCGACCGCCACCGCGACGTCGCCCGCTTCGCCGTCGTCCACGCGCCCGAGCCCGGAGAGCTTCTGCCCCCACTTGACGGTACACGAACACGAAGGTTCATAGGTCGAGTAGTCGTCGCCCGTGGCCGAGACGGCGAAGCCATGGGCCTGCGGTTCGCTGGGCACACCATCGCCCACGATCTGATCCTCCGCATACTGCTGCTGGCGAGCGATGAGATGATTCGTGGCCGCGCCGTCGAATTCGTCGATCACCACCTGCCGGCCGCTCGCTCCTCGTCCGCTCAAGTCAACGTGCAGATTGCCGCTCCCATCGACGCCCAGCCCCAGCAGTTCGCCTTCGGCAGAACCGGTGGATGACGGGAAGCCGGCGATCTGGCTCAGGTACCTGCCTTCCTGGTTGAACTTGTCGATCACGCCGTCCCCGGCATCCATCACGTACAGGTCGCCGGCCGAGGGGTCGAATGCTTCGCAGGCGGTTCCGGTGAGCGCCGGCGTGTGCTCCACGCAGGCATTGTCGACCGCGATCGCCGCCGGGCTGCCGTACAGCGAGGGGAATGAGAACGATCCGGCGGGCGTGGCACTGCCCGTCAGTTCGCTGCGGCCGAGCGCCGAGAAGCCGACCGGGTTGCCAGTCGCGTCGAACCTGTACACCGTGTCGGTGCCGATGTCCGCCACGTACACGTCGCCCGAGGCTTCGTCGATCGCGATTCCGTCGGGGTTAGCGAAGGAGCCGAATTCACCCACGAGAGGGTGCGCTTCGCCGGCCGCGAGCGCGATGTGCGCGCTGAGCGCCACGCACATGCCGATCGCCAGGATCAGCGTAACTCCCAGGCGTATGACCTTGCGTCCTGTCCCTTTCAAGAGAGTCATTCCAATCATCGCCGACCCCTCCTCAGGGACTTGACTTTACGTTGACCATGCTTGCGCTTCTTGGGTTTGACCGCACACGCTCTGCGCTTGCCGTGCGTCTTCTGACAGACCTTCCGCTCGAGCTTGGCTTTCTTTTTCTTGACCTGCTTCTTCGTCGTGGCTTTGGTAGATGACGTGAGGTTGCCGGCACCTTCGAAGGTCTGGCTCGACGGCGCGCCGTAAATCGAAGGCTGGGTCGCAGCCGGCGCGCGGCAGGCGTCGGCTGTCGTGCACGGCGGCGGCGAGGCGGGCGCGGGGAAGCCACCGTCGATACGCGCGTCGTAGATGACGATCTCTCCTTCCTGTGTGTCCTGCGGCGCCAGTTGCTGGTCGGACCTGAAGAAGACGTCGTCGCCGCTTTCGCTCGCGTCCTCCAAGTTGGATTCATACGAGCTGGTGCCGCTCGAGATCAGGTAGACGTGGCCGCGCTCGTACTCGTAGACGTCGAGCTCGCCATTCGTGTCGGAAGGCACGAGCGCATCGCTCGTTTGGAAGAACACCTGGCCGGCGTCCGTGAGCAGGTGCCGGCTCCGGAAGAAACCGAAAGTTCCTTCGTCCGACTGTTGCTCGTGCTGCACCATGCCGCCTCCCGTGGCCGGGGCTTCGCCCGTGGGGTCGCACGAGGCGCATACGAGCGTGGGTGGGTGGGAACCCGATCCAGCGCCGTACAGGAAGAGCTCCGCGGCGGATTCGCCGTCCGGTTCGACGTTGTCGTAGCCGGTGAGGCTCTGCTTCGAGTCGAACGCGAGCCATTCGCCGTCGGGCGAGGTCTGTTCGTCGTCGAGCCGCAGACCGCCGTAGTAGATGCCGGCGGTGATGAACGTCGTCTTTTCGCCGTTCCACAGATACAGGTTTTCCCTCCCGGGCTGCGCGCCTTCGGCGACGGACTTCCCTTCGCTGTTCGTGAATTCCCTCGTGTTGGACGCCAGCACGCCCTTGGCGACGAAATAGACGTCGGAGCTGTCGTGCTCGCCGAGCGGCATGACACGCTGAACGTCGGCGTGTCCGCCCGCCTCGGCCGTGAGGTCGGTCAGTTCGCATTTGCTTGCGCCTTCGGGCAGCGCGCACTCGTACAGGTCGGGCTCGCCCGCAGACGCGGTCGAGTTTGCGGTGAGTTTGCCTTCGTCGAGAAACAGGACCCGCGATCCGTCGGAGGTGGCGGCCGTGAACGAACCGCCACCGCTTGGTCCCGACCCGCCCTGCTGTTCGTCGACCTGCACGGTGCGCCGCCCGTCGATGCGATCGTAGAGGGCTCCGCCGTAGGTGAAGAGGACGTGCGAGCCGTCGCTCGCGATCACAGCTTCCCGCTCGGCCTCGCGCGTCCATGGAGCGGCCGTGGCTTCTACCGCGAGCGAGCCCGGGACCGCCGCACCATCCGGCAGCACGCTCACCAGTCGCAGCGCCCCTTCGTCCCATTCATACAGGTTCGCCACGCCATACTGCGCGCCTTCGGTCAGCGGTGAGGTCTCCGTGAAGATCACATGGCTGAGATCGGCGGAGGCAACCTGGAAGTGCGCGTCAGCCGGCGTCACGCCCGGCGGCGTAACGTTAACCAGTCGGTAGGTGTCGGTCGCGTTGTCGCGCACCAGCAGGTTTTCATAGCCCACCGGTTCGCCGCTCACGACCTGCGAGCCTTCCGGGTTGCAAGATTCCGGGTTTTCGTGGAAGTTTCCGGACGCGGACCCGCGCGACCCCCCGCCGGCCTGCAGCAGGTCCTTGGTGAGCTGATCCGAGTACGCGTACACGGGCTGGAATTCCAGGCAGGCCACCCCGTCGTAGGATTCGATTGGCATGATGTCTTCGGCGCTCCAGCCTCCCACGCCACGCGTAGCCACGTAATATTCGCCGGCGCTGGGCGCGCCGGGCTGCGGTTCCTGGGCGCGCAGGGTGATCGCTTCCCCGCTTGCGGCAGCCGTGCTCGAATACGAGGTGCCGGAGGATGCGTCAAACTGGGAGGAGACCTCGACTAGAGGCGTCACGAGCTCGTACGCGCGGCAATCGGGCAACCTCGCGGAGAAGCCGCCGCGCCGTTGTTCGTTGGGACACGCCGCCTGTTCGGCGCTCAGCGTGGTGAACGTCTGGTCGGGACCGTAGATCGTGCCCACTTCGTTGCTCGCCACGACGCGATAGTGGTAGGTGCTACCCGGCGCGAGGCCACTTGCGGACGCCCACACGGCATGCGATTCCACCCCTTCACCGACGCTGCCGTCCGGGAAGGGCGCAGAGCTGCCGTAAGCATTGGTGGGCCCGTATTCGAAGCGATAGCTCGTCTCGATGCCACCGGGGTTGACGAGCGCCCCGAGCTTCGCTTCGGACACACCGACTTCCGCGGTGAGCTCCTTGCCAACCACGGGCGCGGTGGGAGGCCCGAACACCCACACGGTTTCCTTGAGTCCATCCATCACGTATACGCGTCCGCTCGCCTCATTCACGGCGACCCCGCTGTAAAAACGTGTTGTCGCACCGGTTTCGGGCACGCCAAAAGATCCGGCCCCCACGTCGGCGAGCTGCCTGCCTTCCGAGCCGTACTCGACGAGATGCAGGCACGGCGCCGACATTTCACCGCACGCGTCGGCATCGTTGCTCACGAGCCCGAGCACATCCCCGTGTCCGTCGAGCGCCACCGACCACACACCTTCGCTGCCGATCTCCACAGGCTTGCCGTTCACTTCCACCGGGGCGTCGCCGGAGTCGAGCTCCACGATCCTGTTGTCGCCGGCCACCCACAGGTTCCCCGAGGAGTCGACCGCCACTCCGGTCGGTTCCTCGAGCACGCCGGCACCGGAGCCCGTAAACGTCTTCAACAAGGTGCCGCTCGGACTGTACTCCAGCACCTCGTTTTCCGGCACCACCGGCACGTACACGTCGCCGGCCGAGTCAACCGCGATCTGGACGTCCGTGAAGAAGCCACTGAAATTGCGTGACGCCGGCACTTCAAACGATGACACGGGCGCGCCCGTGGGCGCGCCCGTGTCGGGGTCATAGACGAAGATCGTGGCGGGCGCGAAGAGGCTTTCTTCGCCGAGTACGTACACATCGCCGTTCGTCGGGTTCACCGCGACGCCCGAATAGTGCGCGGACCCAAACGGCGACGGCGGCGAGATCAAATCGCCAGAAGGACCGAGCTTGACCACCCCCGACGGAACAAGAGGGCTACCTTCGAAAAGACTCGACACGAACAGGTCGCCAGAGCCTTCCACGGCGACACCAACCGCGTGTGCCTCCTGCGAGCCGAACAACCCATAGGAGATGAGCTTGGGGGGTTCGGCTTGGGCGACACCGACACAGAACGCCAGCAAAACACAGAGTGCGACGGGAGGCGCGGCAACCAGACTGCGCGCGGACGCACCAATCCCTTGGGCTTGGAGGAGGCCACGGAGCGTAGCGAAGCGCCCGATCTTCAGTGTCACGGCGGGCCTCGCGGTGTGCTCTGTGGGTAGGTGAGTGGCCCGAGGGGATTTCACCCTCGGGCTCTCGCAGAACCGTACGTGACAGTCTCCCGTCATACGGCTCCCACCGTCCGGTCGTTGGCCCTTAGGATTCGCCAGTGAGCGAAGAGCTCTGGCTGGCGCGTGAACACGCCCTCCAGGAATGCCCAAGCTCGCATGCGGCGGCCCTTCAGTCGCTTGTACTTCCGCATTGCCCAGCGCACCAGGTACTTGTCGATGCTTCTGAGGGTTTTGGCCAACGTGGTCGGATAAAACCGCCCGTAGTAGTTGACCCAGCCTCGCACGATAGGATTGACCTTTCGCGCAAGCACTATTAGGTGGTTCCCGTTCCATAAGTGCAGCCTCCATCTCCGGATCGTTCGACGTATCGCCTTCGCGGCTTCGTCACTGACCGCCGGGGTGAAGCTGGTGAACAGCTCACCCCGCCCATTACGTGCTCGTCTAGGACGAAATGTGTAGCCAAGGAAATCGAACCGCTCGTGCTCGTGAGAGCCCTTACGGTTTGAGTCCTTGCAATACACAACGCGCGTCTTGTCGTCATTCAACTCCAAATGACAATCCGCCAGCCGCGCTTTGATCTCGCCGAGCACGAACCGTGCCTGGCGCTCACTCTTGCAGTGCACGACAGCATCATCTGCGTACCGCTCGAACTGGACAGCCGGGAACTCCCGCGCCATCCACGCATCGAACGCGTAATGCAGATAGATGTTTGCCAGCACCGGGGAAATCGCAGAACCCTGAGGGGTCCCGCGATCACGCGCTACCAACGTGCCCTTCCCCTCCTCAAGCGGCGCGTTTAGCCACCGCTCGACATAGAGAAGAACCCACCGCTGATCAGTGTGAGCAGCCACCGCTTTTGACATGCGCTCATGGTCAATCGAGTCGAAGAAAGACCGCAGATCAAGATCGATCACCCAGCCATTCCTCCAACACCGCTTCCGGCAAACCCCTACCGCGTCAAGCGCCGAACGTCCCGGCCGATAACCATAAGAGTCCTGGTGAAACACCTGCTCCACCCTGGGCTCCAGGTACATCTTCGCGACCGTTTGCGCGACCCTATCAGCAACGGTGGGCACACCGAGAGTCCTGACCCCTAGCCCATCCTGCTTCGGTATCTGCACCATCTTGACCGGCGGCGGCATATACGACCCCGAGGACATCCTGTTCCACAGCACGAACAGGTTCCCCGAAAGGTTCCCCTCGAACTGCGCAACCGATTCCTCATCGACGCCGGGAGCACCCTGATTAGCCCGAACTTGCTTCCAGGCATCCCAGACCACCCTCTTATCAATGCTGAACGACTTGGCCTTTGACTTTGACTCAACCATTGGTTCCTCCCACAACTTCGTGGTTGCCCAACAATTTCGCCTGGACGGCCCGCCCGCTTCGCTCCAGCTCCATTACAGAACCTTCACCGCTACTACCAGACGGTCCGCCCCTGTGCCCCGCATCGGTACTCTCATCCTCACAGTTTCTGCCGCTTGGACTTCTCCCGTATCCAGCCAGCCGCAGGCAACCGGCCACTAGCTGACCATCCCGCGAGACGACAGGTTCCCACGTTCCATGCAAGAGCCCGACCCACGCTCGCGCCGCATACATGCCGGACACCACCTGGGCAGTCAGCAGGCTCCCCCCAAGCTCATCACGGGTCCAGGTGACGTACCCGCTTTTGATGTCACCTAAGAGATTTCGACACGTCATCTGCGGTTGTGAGGTAAGCGAGAGACGCGCCACCGACGTACCACCCAGCGATCCCGTAGGGCTAGGCATCATCAGCACGGTTCCTCCCACTCCCTCCCACACCGTGCGTGCGGTTCTCCCGCACACGGCGTTCCCCCGGGCAGTCGATGACCCGCATTCCGCTCTGCCAAAACGTTGGCGGGTCATCCCAGTAATCTGGGTCCCAGACCGCAGCTCGTATGAGCTGCCGCGAGTTGGGGACCGAAGTCCCTCATCCCCACTGATGCAGAGAACCCCTATCACACACCCAGCTACAGGTCCTTCACTAGGGCAGGCTATGTTGTCCGTGCCCATCATCGTTACTACTACCTGCGCCGACTTCCGCTGCGCGCTCGACCGTTTTCGTGGGCTACACTTATCGGCCTCGCCTTTTACCGGGCACCGCAGGCTAGCGAACCCACGGCCATCTAATGCCGGTGCGCAGACGGATCTCTCCTCTTCCGTGTTCAACTGTGCAAACGTTCCATTCCCCATACGCCGGAGGGTCCTTTGGGGCTGCAACTCCAAGAGCTTCACCCCGTCCATGGCCTTCACCGGAAAGTACGCGGCTCGGCTCCCTCTATGTCCCGCCGAGGCGGGGGCGATAACGGCGAGGCAGGATTCACTTAATGTTACGGACCGCTTGCTTGCTCGACCCCAAAAGAATCTTTGTCGTGACGCTTCAACGCAAAGGATCTCTCCCCACGCTGGCCACCAGCTACACCGCTGCTTGGACATTACAGTGACCGGACTCCCACCGGCAAGTTGAACGCAGCATAAGGACGCACTACTTACGTTCGCCTTCAATGAGTCACACCTGCCGCGCTCAAAGGCACGACTTTTCCCCCAACGCTCAACACAAACGACTCTTAACCGCCGCACCTTGGGGTGGTTTGCGGCCCCCTCCTGCAAAGCGACCACGGAGGACCTACCTCCATCTCCTGCATAGCGCCGCATCAAGAACACACCAGCCATCCCACTACCCGTGATCCTCTCCGCGTTCGTGGCGCACTCACCTTATCTCCCTTGGTTGTCGTTGTGAAGTAGTAATTCGATCGGAGATTGCGCGTCATGCGGCCTGCTCCCGGTCGCAGGTGAGAACGCTGAGGCGCCGCGCGACCTTCGCGCCCAGCGGCGTGAGCCGCCACGCGTTCGGCTCGCCGCTCTGATGGCCCCCGCCGGTATTCACCGCGAGACCCAGTCGCTCCAAGCGCCGCAGCAGCTTCGAGATCTGCCCCGGGTCGCTGACCCCAGCGCTCTCCGCGACCACACGGTTGCTGGGAGCGGAACCCCGCCCACCCAGCTCCGCAATGCATTCCAACACCCGCGCCGTGCGATAGGTGAGACGCATATCCACCTCATCCAACGGGTCTCTCTCCGCGCGCGCTGTAACTGGCTCGCTGCGCGGCGGCGCCGGCCGCGGCGCGGGCGCAGGACGCCGCTGTTCACGACGCGCGGCACGCGACCCCAGATACTGCAGCACAATCATCCCCATCAACTCATCCAACAACCCAGTCAACGGACGAGGATCACCGCTACGCAAACGCGCATACACCACGCCCAGCGCCCCACCCACCAAGCCTTCCGCCGTCACCAACGTGCACTCCTCACCACGCGCACCCTCCCGGCGCCCCTCATCCAAGATCGCCGCCAGACGCGTGAGAATCTGCTCACGACGCTCCAGCACCCCGGGGCCGCCATGCAGCGCCTGCACCACGCAGATCCGCGCCAACACCGGTTCGCTATCGAAGAACGAGAGAATCGTCCACAGCCCCCCGCGCACCCGCTCACGCCACGCAAGACCCCCCAGGCCAGCCGCCGCGAGCTCCCGCTCGACCCGCCCCACCACCTCATCCAACAGCGCCACCAGACACGCCTCACGGCCGCCGAACAGGTCATAGAACGTCCGCCGCGACACCCGCGCCCGCGTCGTGATTCGCGCCACCGAGGCCTGCTCGTAACCCAGCTCGTCGATCACCGCCGCCGCCGCGACCAGCAACCGCGAACGCTGAATCTCATCCACCTGCACCCGCGGCGCACCCACCGGCAACACCAGCCGCCTCAACCCACCCGCCGGCCGCCGCTCGACCGGCAGAACGCGCTCCGTTCCGCGCCGACCCACCGTCCTCCCCAGACCGCCACTCGCCGGCGCCGACATCAGCAGCCACCACCCACACGCGAGTGCGACTCCGTGCCCTCACGCAGAGCCGCCGGAAGCCCACCCCCCGAGGGGACGAAGCAAAGACGGCGCGAACGCGCCCGACGAGGAGGCCCGGCGGTTAGACCGCTAGCCGAGAGAGAGAGAGAGAGAGAGAGATGCGACAGCGCCAAGCTGGCGCATCTAGCATCAGCCTTTCGGGCCGACGCGCACATCCCCATCATGAATCTCCCTCTAGAAACCACGCTCAAACAACTCCCTCATCGCTCCGATCCAGACCCTCTCCCACAACTGCAAAAACCCTGCGAGCGCTTTGACGTCAACCACAGAGCGGTATGACCCCAACCGGACCCTATGTACACCAGACCCCCACACGGGGAACTGGCCTGTGAGTGAAACGTAACACTTTGCTTCGCAGATGTCAAGCCCAGAGGTGAATGTGCGCTCAGTCGGTGGTACGCCGCCGGTACAGAGAGGTGGCAAGGGGGGCGAAGATCGCCACGAGCGCGACTGACCAGAGCAGCGAGGCGAGGATCGGGTGCTGCATCGGCCAGGCATGGATACTCGCCGACGGATTGGGGTTCCCGAAGAGCTGACGACAAGCGGTGGTGACCGCGCTCACAGGGTTCCAGTTGGCGATCGTCTGCAGCACCGCGGGCATGCGCTCGGTGGGAACCAGCGCGTTGGAGACGATCGCCAGCGGGAACAGGATCACGAGCCCGATCCCCTGCGCGGACTCGGGGCTCTTGCTCACCATGCCGAGGCAGGCACAGCCCCACGAGAGGCCGTAGCTGAACAGCAGGAAGATGCCGAAGCCCGCGGCGATCGATGCCGCGCCCGCGTCGGGGCGCCAGCCGATGACCAGACCGGTCACGCCGACGAACGCGGCGCAGATCGCGGCGGTTGCGACGTCGGCGAGCGAGCGCCCCACGAGCACTGCCGGCCGCCACATCGGGAGGGTCCTGAAACGGTCGATCACGCCGCTGCCCAGATCGGTGCTCAGTCGAACCGCGGTTCCCATCGCGGAGGTGGTGAGGTTCATCGCGAGCAGACCCGCGATCGCGAAGTCCTTGTAGCTGCCGCCTCCGGGCAGCACCACCCCGGCGCCGAACACGTACACGAACAGCAGCGTGAACAGCACCGGCTGGACGGTGACGTCCGAGAGCTGCAGCGGCTCGCGTTTGATGTGCACGAGGTTGCGCCCGGTGAGCACGGCGACGTCGCGGACCCTTTGCGCCAGTCCGTGGGATCGCGTGGGTCTCGAGACCGGCGCGACCGGAGCCGGCGTGGCGAGCACGGGGGTGGGTGTGACGGGAGCCGATGTGGCGGGGGCGAGCATGGCTGGAGTCGATGATGTGGCGCTCATGGGCGGGCAACCTCCAGGTCCGAGGCGGATGGCTCGGGCTCGGCACGATCCTCAACCGAGTCGGCCGGATGGCCGGTGAGGGCAAAGAACACGTCGTCGAGGGATGGCTGATGGACCTCCACGTCATCCACGGTGATCCCCGCCTCGTCGAGCGCACGCACGACCGTGCTCGCCACCCCGGCGCCGCTGCTGACCGGCGCGCGCAGGCGGCGCCCGTCGTGGCTGACGTGCACGGGACCGGCGACGAACGGGGCGAGCGCGACGGACGCGAAGGGATCGGCCTCGCTGAGCGTGAGCTCCAAGCGTGCCCCGCCGACCTGCCCCTTCAACTCGGCCGCGGTGCCGCCGGCGATCACCCGGCCGTGGTCGATCACCACGATCCGGTCGGCCAGCTCGTCGGCCTCGTCGAGGTACTGCGTGGTGAGCAGCAGCGTCACGCCGTCGGCGACGAGCGCCCGGATCACGTCCCACATCCGCACCCTGCTCGTGGGGTCAAGGCCGGTCGTCGGCTCGTCGAGGAACAGCACCGGCGGCCGCGTCACGAGCCCGGCGGCGAGATCCAGGCGCCGGCGCATCCCGCCCGAGTACTCCTTCAGGATCCGCTCGGCGGCGTCGGCAAGATCGAACTGGTCGAGCAGCGCGGTCGCCCGCATCCGCGCCTCGACGCGCCGCAGGCCGCTCAACCGTGCGATCATCACGAGGTTCTCGCGGCCGGTGAGCACCTCGTCGAGCGTGGCGTCCTGGGCGGTGACGCCGATGTTGCGCTGCACGTCCGCGGCTTCGCTCACCACGTCATGGCCGGCGACACGCGCCGAGCCGTCGTCTGGGAGCGTGAGCGTCGTGAGGATGCGCACCGCCGTGGTCTTGCCGGCGCCGTTCGGTCCGAGCACGCCGAGGATCGCGCCTGCCGGCACCTCCAGGTCGATCCCCTCGAGCGCGACGGTTGCGCCGAAGCGCTTGTGCAGGCCGTGGGCTTCGATCATTGAGGTGTTTGTCATCACCGGTCCTTCCTAAGGTTCCTTACCGGTCGGCAAGCAAGCGGCATCATACACATTCCTAGCCGGTCGTCAAGTAAGCTAGTAGGAATGCAACTGGCAAAGTCGACAGCTCGCCAGCTTCAGGGGCAGGGAAGCGCCCGCAGCCAGCGTGCTCCGGACGAGCAATCCGGCTCGTCCACGCGCGAGCGCATCCTCGACATCGCACTCGAGCTGTTCATCGAGCAGGGCTACGACAAGACCTCGCTGCGGGACATCGCCGAGCGGCTCGGCACGACGAAGGCAGCGCTCTACTACCACTTCGAGCGCAAGGAAGACATCCTGCTCGAGCTCCATCTGCGCCTGCATGCGCTGGGCCGAGAGGCGCTCGAGGGGCTGGATGCCCTCGAGGACGACCAGCAGCGCGCGGACGCGTGGCCAGGACTGCTCGACGACTTCATCGACGAGGTGGTCAACAACCGCGAGCTCGTGCTCATGCATCAGCGCAACCCCGGCGCGCTCGACCAGCTCCAGCACAACGAGCGCCATCAAGCCGAGAACGACGACATCGAGCAGCGGTTCCGCCGCATTCTGCAAAGCCCCGCGATCCCACTCGAGCGGCGGGTGCGAATGGCGTGCTCGATCGCCGCCGTGGTCGGCGCCCTGGCGACCGGCGAAGCCGTGTTCGGGGAGGTTCCGATGGACGAGCTGGCCGAGCTCGTACGCAACGCCGTGCGCGACCTCCTGAGTTGAGCTCGATGCCCGCTCAGGGCCGCTGTGCCGAGACGCGTCCCACCGCCGACTACGGCTTGGCTTCGAGGATCATGTTGAACGGAGTCTCCGCCGCCCGGCGGACGCGGCTGAACCCGCCCTGGGTGAGCACCTCGCGCAGGCGCGCCTCGCCTGCCTGCGCCCCGAGCGCGAGCCCCACCTCCTGGGACAGCGACGCGGGTGTGCAGATCACCGTCGAGGCCCCGTAAAAGACTCGGCCCACCGGGTTGAAGTTCTCCTCGACGCGGTCCTTCGCGAACGGCTCGACGATCATCCACGTCCCGTCGGGACGCAGCGTCTCCCGCACGTGCGCCGACGCCCCCACCGGGTCGCCCATATCGTGCAGGCAGTCGAAGACGCACACGAGGTCGTAGTCGCTGCCCGGGTACTCCTTGGCCGACGCCGCCTCGAACACCACGCGGTCGGAGACGCCCGCGTCGCCGGCCGCCTGGCGTGCACGATCGATCGAGGGCATGTGGTAGTCAAAGCCCGAGAAGCGCGAGTTGGGGAACGCTTCAGCCATGACGATCGTGGACGCTCCGTGGCCGCAACCCACGTCGGCGACCTTCGCGCCGCGCTGCAGCTTCTCCTTGACACCGTCGAGCGCCGGGATCCACTCGCTCACCAGGTGCGCGCGGTAGCCCGGCCGGAAAAAGCGCTCCGTGCCGCGGAACAGGCGGTGGTCGTGCTCGTGCCAACCCATCCCCGCGCCACTGCGGAAAGCCTCCACGATGCGCTCCTCGTCCGCGTACAGCGACGCGATCAGCTCATACGCGCCCAGGATGTAGAACGGGCTGTCTTCGTCGGCCAACGCGAGCGCCTGCTCGTCGGGCAGCGTGTAGCGATCGCTCTCCCCGTCGTAGGTCACGTAGCCACCCGCCGCCTGGTTGCGCAACCACTCGCGCACGTAGCGCTCGGCCGCCCCCGCGCGCTCGGCACCTCCTGTGAGGTCAACGGCCCCGCGCCCGCCATCGCCTTGTAGAGGCCGAGCCTCTCGCCGATCAGGAACAGCGGCGCGCTGATGATCGCGCCCATGTCCGTCACCGCCTGTCCCATGAATGCTTCGAGCTTCGCCTCATCGATATTCGCCGCGCTGATCGCCATCGCTTCTTCCTCCTATGTGGATACAAGATCACCGAGCTCCGAGGTCATCGAGCTCCGGCCCCTCCGATCGCCTCTGCGGCACACCTCTCCACGGCGTCGCGCATAGGCTAAGCGGCACAGGCTGGGGGTCCGTCCCGGTGCCCGTGCCGTGTGACTGAGTTCGTACCTGTAACGGCGCCCACACACGTAGTGGGGAGAGGGGGCCGCCGTTCAGTCGCTCCCCGGCCAGCGCGCCGAGAATGCCTCAGCCTCCGGCCGGTCGAGCGATGTTCAGCCACACCCGACATGTTCAGGTCGATCGCCCCCAGCCACCATGAGGTCGCGGCCCCATCTTCCACTCGGGTAGGTGCTGGCGCGCTAGCGTGATTCGGCGTGCAGCAAGCGGACCAGCAAGCCGGTTTCGCGCAGGCCGTCGCGGATCGCTCCGGTGGGAGGCCCGACCTCAGCGGGAGCTCGAATGGCGCCGCCGGCACTACCGCGGGGAGCCACCCCTCCGCGGTCGCCGACGCCACACCGCCCGACTCCGACCGATCGCCGCCGGCAGCCCGCCGGTACCTGCCGCTCTTCTGGCGCGTGCTCGCCCTGAACGGCGCCGTGGTCACCACGATGGCGATCGCGATCGCCATCGTGGTGCCCACCCCATTCGTGCACATCGCCGCCGACGACACCGCCATCCTCGCCATCACCCTGACCGTGACGCTCGTCGCCAACGCCCTACTACTGCGCCACGCGCTCGCCCCGCTGACCCACCTGCCCGCGCTCCTGCGGCGCGTCGACCCGCTGCAGTCCGGGGAGCGCCTGCAGGTGCCAAGCGCCCCGTCGGAGGCCGCCGAGCTCGCGCAGGCCTACAACGAGATGCTCGACGAGCTCGAGTCCGAGCGCCTGGAGAGCACGCGGCGGGTGCTCTCGGCCCAGGAGAACGAGCGGCTGCGAGTTGCGCGGGAGCTGCACGACGAAGTCGGCCAGACGCTGACCGGGGTGCTGCTGGGCTTGGCACGCGTCTCACGCGACGCGCCGCTCAACCTCACCCAACCGCTGGAGCAACTACTCGAGACCACGCGCGCCAGCATCGACGACGTCCGTCGCATCGCCCAGCGCCTGCGCCCCGAGCCACTCGAGGATCTCGGCCTCGCCGTGGCGCTGCTGGCGCTCACCCGGCGAATGCGCGAGCAGTCCGGCCTGCGAATTACCTGCCGGATCCCCGCCGATCTCCCGCCGCAATCGCCTGAGCGCGAGCTCGTCGTCTACCGCGTCGCCCAAGAGGCGCTGACCAACGCCGTCCGTCACTCGGGCGCCGCCAGCGTGAGCATCACGCTGCAGTTACGCTCCGACCGCCTCACGCTGAGCATCCGCGACGATGGGCGCGGCCTGCCTGACAGCCGCCGCGAGGGTGGCGGGATGCGGGGCATGCGTGAGCGTGCCGGGCTCGTCAGCGCCTCGCTGCAGATCACCAGCGCGCCCCACGCCGGCACCGAGGTGCATCTGGATGTTCCGCTTCACCCCGAGGACACATGACCGCGCTGAAGACCAACATTCTGCTCGCCGACGACCATGCCGTCGTGCGCCAGGGGCTGCGGCTGGTGCTCGAAAGCGAGCCCGACCTCGTGGTCCGTGCCGAGGCCAGCGACGGCCTGGAGGCCGTCAGCATGGCGCTCTCCCACGACGACTTGCACCTCGCCCTCCTCGATATCTCGATGCCACGTATGACCGGGCTGCACGCCGCGCGCGAGATTCACCGCCAGCGCCCCGCCCTGAAGATCCTGATGCTCTCGATGCACGACAACGAGCAGTTCCTCTACGAGGCCCTGCAGGCAGGCGCCAGCGGCTACGTGCTCAAGTCGCTCGCCGACCGCGACGTGGTGCGCGCCTGCCGCGCCGCCGTCCGCGGCGAGCCGTTCCTCTACCCCGCCGCCGTCACCGAGATCGTTCGCCACTACCTCGCCGGGCCCGCCGAGGAGCACCCCGATCCCCTGACCCCACGCGAGCTGCAGGTCATCAAGCTGATCGCCGAGGGCCACACCAACCAGCAGATCGCCGAGGCCCTCACGATCAGCAAGAAGACCGTCGAGCGTCACCGCGCGAACATGCTCGAGAAGCTCGGTATGCGCGACCGTGTCGAGCTCACCCGCTACGCGATCCGCCGTGGCCTGATCGAGCCTTGAGCCATATGAATGGGGCTTGCACCCCATAGCTGCCGACACACGTGAAGGGGATCCTCTCGGCATGGCATTCAGCGCCGCCGGGCTCACCGCTCCCGCACACCACCCCCCCGCCCGGCGGCGCATGCCATCGCACCCAGCCTCGGGGGTCATCCCGCTCAGATCGCTCACCGTGCTCGTCGTGGACGATCATCCGGTGATGCTGCGCGGGCTCACCGACCTGCTGGACGACGAGCCTGGCATCGAGGTGCTTGCCGGCGTTGACGACCACACCCAGGCGCTCGCTGCCGCGCGGCGGCTGCACCCCGAGATCGCCGTGGTCGACTTTCACATGGGCGGCGAGAGCGGCCTCGAGCTCGCCTGCCGGCTCGGCTCCCTCCCCCTCGCCCCGCGCGTTGTCGTCTACTCCGCCTTCCCCGGAGTCGCACTCGTCGCCGGGGCGATGGTCGCCGGCGCCTACGCCGTCATCGCCAAGTCCGCGCTGCCCCACGAGCTGATCGACGCCATCCACGCCGCCCGCAACGGACGTCGCACGCTGCCCGCCATCACCCGGCCGGAGCTCACCACGCTGATCGCCGGGCTGGCGCCACGGGACAGGCCGCTGCTCGGCATGTTCGCGCACGGCACCCCCGCCGAGCAGATCGCACGGACGCTCGACCTGACCGAGCCCGAGCTGTTCGATCGCCGTCGCGGGATCGTGCGCGCGCTCTCAGATCCCAGCAATGCCACCCTGCGCAGCCTGACGGGCGGGGCCCTGCACTACTCGCACGGAAACCACTAGCAAGAGCGTCCCGTGGCCGGTGCGTGTGACGCTACCCGGCTCCCACGTCGGCATCCAGCTCGGCCAGCCGCCGCTCCAGGAAGCGCCGCTCGGGCTCGACGTGGGCCAGCTCCAGCGCGCGCTCGTATGCGGCCCGCGCCTCGGCCGGGCGCTGCAGACGGCGCAGCAGATCGGCGCGCACGGCGTGCAGGTAGTGGTACTCGTCGATGCCATCGATCCCGTCCAGCGCCCGCAGCCCGGCCTCGGGGCCGTCGGCTTCGGCGAGCGCGACGGCGCGGTTGAGCTCGACCACCGGAGAGCCCGTCAGCCGGGCCAGCTCACCGTAGAGCGCGGCGATCTGCTGCCAGTCGCGGAGACCCGCGGTGTGCAGATGGGCGATCTCCGCCTGCAGCGTGTAGATCCCGGCCGCCCCGCCGCCATGCAACGCCCGCGCGCGGCCGAACGCGGCGCGGCCGGCGTCGATCTGCTCGCGGTTCCACAGCGCCCGGTCCTGGTCGTCCAGCAGCACGAGCTCACCCTCGCGCATCCGGGCGGCGCGGCGCGAGTCGTGCAGCAGCATCAGCGCCAGCAGGCCCCACACCTCGGGCTCGTCGGGCATCAGCTCCGTCAGCGCCCCGCCGAGGCGGATCGCCTCCGCGGAGAGCTCCACGCGCGAGGGCGGCGCCGAGTAGCCCTCGTTGAAGATCAGGTACACAACCGCCAGCACCGCCGCCAGCCGGTCGGGCAGCAGGTGGGCGGGCGGGATCCGGAAGGGAATCGCGGCGTCCCTGACCTTGCGCTTGGCGCGCACCAGCCGCTGCGCCATCGTCGCCTCCGGCACCAGGAACGCGCGCGCGATCTCCTCCGTGGAGAGGCCCCCCAACGCGCGCAGCGTCAGCGCCACCTGCGCGTCCCCGGCCAACGCCGGATGACAGCAGGTGAAGATCAGCTCCAAACGTTCGTCGGGAAACACCGTATCCCCGATATCGGGTTCCTGCTCCACGGGATGGGGTCGCTCCAGCAGCTTCGACTTGGCGGCCAGCGTGCGATCGCGGCGGATGCGGTCGATCGCGCGGTTGCGTGCGGTGGTGGTCAGCCACGCGCCGGGGCGCTCCGGCAGGCCGTGGCGCGGCCAGCGCTCCGCCGCCGCCGCAAACGCCTCCTGCACGGCTTCCTCGGCCAGGTCGAAGTCGCCGAGGAAGCCGATCAGCGCGGCGAGGACACGCCCCCACTCATCGTGGAAGACCCGCTCGATCGCACCCGGCCGGGGCCGCGCTCGACGAGTCGAGCGCGAAACCGTGTCGCCCGAAGCGTCCAATCAGCGCTCCACCAGCGGGCGCACCTCGACGGCCCCGCCCAACCGCGCCGCCGGGATCCGCGCCGCCAGCTCGATCGCCGCATCGAGGTCGGCGGCCTCCAGCAGGTAGTAGCCGCCGAGCGCCTCCTTGGTCTCGGGGAACGGCCCGTCGGTGGTGAGCGTGCTGCCGTCCTGAACCCTCACCGTGGTGGCGGTCGAGGTCGGCTGCAGCTGCGCGCCGTCGCTGATACCGGGCGTCCGCATGATCGCCATGTACTCGCCGAGGACCGCCTTCTGCTCGTCCTCGGAGAGGCGCTCGAAGGCGTCGGTCACGTCGTGCGTGAAGATCTGGAGCATGTACTTCATCGTTCCTCCTTCAGAGGGTAGGGCTCATCGAGCATTCCATCCACGACCGCGCTGCCGTCGGCGATTGCTCGCTCGGCCGCGGTTTCGTATCAACGACGAACGGCGCGCCCGCGAATCGACAGGGTCGGTTCTCCTGCTCGACTCGCTCGGCGTGCTTCTCGTTGAATTCGCGTCCGTCGCGCACGAAGCCGAGCAGCGGCCTTCGCCAGCTACCAGCGCTCGCTCTCACACCCTAGGGCCGGTGTGACGTGGCCTGGCGAAGATACTCGCGATCCTTCGGCCGATCGGCTTGGCGCTTGGATTCGTGGACGTCATCGAGCGCGGCGACGGATACGACGATCGTAGTCCCCGTCACCCGTCGCTGGCTTGCGCGCGGCGCGAGATCGCGGTAACCACCCGGGAAGCCGCTGGGCGCGAACGTCAGGTCGAGCTGCCCGTGGCGCGTGGCGAGGCTCCAGACGCTGGCGGCGAGCAGACTGCGTGCGTTGAAGTAGTCGGGCGGGAGCGCCACCCAGCTCTCAGTATCGGCCGGGTCGGTGACCAGACGGCAGTCGAGCTCGTTGAGCGCAGTGGCGAGCCTGGCCAGATTGTCCGGCTCGGCGTCCGGGGCCAAGTCGATGTCCAACGTGTCATAGCGGTGACCGTGAGACTGGATCGCCGCGCCGCCGATCAACACGAACGCCACGCAATGACGCGCGAGCATCCCGAGCAGCGCCTCACGCTCAGGGTCTATCGCACCGGTGTCTGGCGACTCAGCCACGCGGCGATCCTCTCCTCATCACTGCGAGCCTCGGTCACTCGCTTCTGGCGCCGTATGCGCTGCACGTCGAGCACAGAGCGGTAGGCCAGCGCGCGACGAGCCGCGTCCGGATCCCCAGAGGCGTCAGCGATCCGCAGAAGATCGAGCAGCCCAGCGACCTGCACAGAGCCAGAGCCGATGACAACCTCCTCAGCTCCGCGCGCAAGATCGCCGAAGCCCGCCGTGCCCGGCGGAACATCGGTCACGATCAGCTGCCCACCGGCGGGTAGCTGATAGGCGCCCCTGGTGCTCTCTCTAGCCCCCAGACGCTCGAGCGTGACATCCATCGTGTGAATCCTCGCGCACACCTCGACCGTACCGCTCAGGACAAGCGGCCAGCCATGAAGCGCACCCGCAAGCTCACCGATCACGATCGCAGGCGCTCCTGTGTGGGCGAGCGCCTCGAGGACCGCCATCACGTCGGGACCCTCCGGTGCTGTCAGCCGACGTACTCGCTCCACCGGATCATCACCAAGCTGAACCGCAACCTGCGGCCACCAGGAGCGATCCTCCGTCACGAGGTTGACGTCGAGCTGCAGCCCGCACGCCGCGACCGCACTTTGCGCATCCTCGTACGAGGGCAGACGATCACCGCGCTCCCAGCGCGCAATCGTCGCCTGACGGCACCCGAGTCGCTCAGCCAACTCGCGCTGAGTCAACTGCGCTCGACGGCGAGCCATCAAAACCCAATCTCCACCATTCATACCACTACGGTATCAAGCTGTGTAGACTCCACCGACCAGCCCCCTTCTCCACGACCAGCCCCTTTCCAGTCCACACGGGCCTTGGCCGACTGCTCTGCCCAATTCGCGACCTCGCCACGCGATCCGTCCGCCCCATGCCGCAGCATGCCGGGCTCTTTGACGCCTTCCCGCTCGACATCTCTGCGCACGTGGCAACACCGTGCGCTCGACCGCATGGCCGACTGGCGAGAGGGCCCGTTCCTGATCTCCGCCGCGCCGGGCGCCGGCAAGACGCGCCCTGCGCTCGAGTTCGCGAAGGATCTGCTGTCGAAGGGGATCGTGGGGCGCGTGGCGGTACTCTGTCCGACGACGCCGCTCACCCGCCAGTGGGCGAGCGCCGCGGCGATTCTCGGGGTGCAGCTGCAGCCCGACTCCAAGGGCCCGAACCCACCGCGCGACTTCCATGGCGTCGCGGTCACCTATGCGCGCGTGGCGAGCGACCCGCGCAGCTGGGCGGCCAAGGTGCCCGCGGACATGCTCGTGATCGTCGACGAGGCCCACCATCTCGGCGAGGACCTGGCGTGGGGCACCGGCTTTCAACGGGCATTCGCCTCGGCGCCACGCTGGCTGCTGCTGTCGGGGACGCCGTTTCGCTCTGACGCCACCCCGATCCCGGGCGTGCGCTACGACCACGACGGACTGGTGGTGCCCGACGTCTCCTACACCTATGCGGAGGCGGTCGCCGAGGGGATCTGCCGCCCGGTGGCATTTGTCACGTTCGACGGGACCCTGTCGTGGCGCAGCGGCGATGACGTTGTCGAATCCTCGTTCGAGACGGTGCTGAGCGCGCGTGAGGCAAGCCGCCGCTATCGCACCGCGATCTCAACCGAGCTGCCGGAGGGGCTGCCGCGGATCCTGCGCGAGGCCAACGCCAAGCTAGGGGCGCTGCGCGCGGAGGGCCACCGCGACGCGGGCGGCCTCGCGGTGGCGGCGGACGCGACGCATGCACGGCGGATCGCAAAGCTGCTGGGCGAGACGACCGGGCGGGCGCCGGTGGTGGTGCTGCACACCGAGACCAACGCCGCGCGCAAGCTCGCGGACTTCCGCGGCTCGCGCGAGCCGTGGATCGTGGCGGTGAACATGGTCTCCGAGGGCGTGGACATCCCGCGGCTGCGCGTGGGGGTGTACGCCACGGCCGCCAAGACGCCGCTGATCTTTCGCCAGATCGTCGGACGGTTCGTACGCACCATCCCAGGTCGCGGAGCCGAGCCGAGCTGGCTGTACCTGCCCGCCGATCCCACCCTGCGTACACACGCCTCGGAAGTCGAAACCGAGCTGCGCCACGCCCTCCACCGCGACGAGCCCGAGGAGGGCTGGGAGGAGCCGGTGCAACGACGCGCGAGCGAGCCCTCGCCCCCCGCGGAGTTCGTGCCCCTGAGCGCTGAGTTCGCCGCCCAGATGACCCTGTTCGGGCCGCCTCAGAGAGCGCACCACGCCCCCTCCCCCGCGGACGCCGCGGAGGAGGCTCCCGAGCCGGCCCCGGTGGCCGCGTTCGAGCGTCAAGCTCAGCTGCGCCAGGAGCGCAGCCGCCTGGTGGCGGAACTGCACCGCCGCGACGGGCGCAGCCACCGCGAGATCAACGCCTGGGTCAATCGCACGGTCGGAGTTGAACGGGTCGAGACCGCCAGCATCAAGCAGCTGCAGCGATCGATCCAGGCGCTGACGCGAGAGCTCACGCGCGGCAGCCAACCGTCGCGAGCATAACCCCCTGGCCAGAAAGCGTGTTCAGTCCTGCCCGTCGGACGGTGGCGTGGATGGACCATACGCGCAGGCGTCGATGCGTAGCATTGGTCCCCGGATGCCCGATCAAACGCCGAAGGAGCCTGCTCGTACAAGCGTCAGTCAGACGAACACGCACCCGCCAATGCCGCGCGACAAGCGCGGCTGGCGCGTATCGCCCGCACCCGACGGGCGCGGGATGCCCGAGCAGGCGCCGAAGGGGCCGCCAGCACACCGTAGACGGGGTTTTTTGTGGTTCGTGCTGTTTCTGCTTGCGCTCAACTGGCTGTCGGTGCTCATCTTCGCGCCCACAGGCGGCCAGCCGCGAGTGACTGTGTCGTTCAACCCTTACTTCCTCGAACAGGTCAAGCGCGGCGAGGTGAAGTCGATCTCTTCCAAGGGCAACACGATCCAGGGCACCTTCAAGAGCAAGCTGCGCTATCCGGCCACGGACAAGAAGGCGACGCCCAGCACGCTGTTCGCCACCCAGGTCCCCTCGTTCTGGAACGGCAGCCAGCTCTCGGCGCTGCTCCAGGAAAAGGGCGTGGAGGTCAACGCCAAGTCGACGAGCACCAGCCAGTCGCTGCTGAGCGAGCTGCTGCTCGGCTTCGGCCCGACCCTTTTGATCGTGGGCTTGTTCATCTTCATCGCCCGCCGTGCCGCGAAGGCCGGTGGGGCGATGGGTGCCCTGGGCAACTTCGGACGCTCACAGGCGCGGCGCGTTGACCCGGCGAAGATCCTCGTCACGTTCAAGGACGTCGCCGGCATCGACGAGGCCAAGGCCGAGCTCTCGGAGATCGTGGACTTCCTGCGAACCCCCGAGCGCTACGGACGCCTGGGCGGACGGATGCCCCACGGGGTGCTCCTGTCGGGCGCACCAGGAACCGGCAAGACACTGCTCGCACGGGCGGTGGCCGGCGAGGCACACGCCGCGTTCTTCTCGATCTCAGCCTCGGAGTTCATTGAGGCGATCGTCGGTGTAGGCGCCTCTCGAGTGCGCGACCTGTTCGCGAAGGCCAAGGAGGCGGCACCCGCGATCATATTCATCGACGAGCTCGACGCGATCGGGCGCTCCCGTCAGGGGTCGGTGTCGGTCACGGGCGCCAACGACGAGCGCGAGCAGACACTCGACCAGATCCTCACCGAACTCGACGGCTTCGAGAGCTCCGAGGCCGTGGTGGTACTGGCCGCAACCAACCGGCCCGACGTGTTGGACTCGGCGCTGCTGCGCCCTGGCCGCTTCGACCGCCGGGTGGCGGTGCAGGCACCCGACCGCACGGGCCGTCACGAAATCCTGAAGGTCCACACGCGCTCGATCCCACTCGCCGAGAATGTCGACCTCGACGCGCTGGCCGCGAGCACCCCGGGCATGGTCGGCGCCGACCTGGCGAACCTCGCCAACGAGGCAGCCCTGCTCGCTGCTCGCCGCGAACACGAGAAGGTCGAGATGGCCGACTTCACCGACTCCCTGGAGAAGCTCATGCTCGGCTCCCCGCGCGGCATCGTGCTCTCTCCGGCAGACCGTGAGCGCACCGCCTACCACGAGTCCGGCCACGCGCTGGTTGGGATGCTCACGCCCGGCGCGGACCCGGTGCGCAAGGTCTCGATCATCCCGCGCGGGATGGCGCTCGGCGTGACCCTCTCGACGCCCGACGCCGATCGCGTCTCCTACTCCCTGGAGGATCTACAGGCGAAGATCCGCGTGGCGCTCGGCGGGCGCGTCGCCGAGGAAGTCGTCTACGGCACGATCACCACCGGCGCGGAGTCCGACATCCAGCAGCTCACCATGATCGCCCGTCAGATGGTCGGCCGCTGGGGCATGAGCGAGGCGATCGGTCCAATCGCGGTGCTCCCCGCCGACGGCGGCGAGGGACCGTTCCTACCAGGGGTGAGCGCAACCTCGCAGTACACGCAGCGCCTCGTGGACGAGGAGGTCAGACGGATGGTAGACACGGCCCATCAGGAGGTCACAAGCCTGCTCACCGACCACCGCGACCAGCTTGAGAGCCTCGCCCAGGCGCTCCTCGAGGGCGAGACGCTCGACGCGCTCGACGCCTACGCAGCAGCCGGGGTGCCTGGCAGTGACACCCAGCCAACCCCGGTCTCGTGATCGTCTGATCGCGTCGAAAATGAGTACGGCCGCGCCGATCGCCGCCCATCGATGGGCGGCGATCGCGGATGCGTGAAGGCGTCCGCCTCAGAGGCCGGCTGCCATGGCGGAACCTCGCCGTAGGTTCACTTGCCAGTTGGCCAGCGGGAGCAGGAACAGGATCGCCCCCAAGGCTATGAGTATCCATCCCGCGAGAGTGGCGATAGTGCCGACCACTGACCATCCCCAGGCGTTTAGGAGCAGGCCACGCAGGGTCTCACCTTGGAAGAGGATTGCCTTCTCTTCGGCCAACTTTGCGTCGGTCGGTGCGGCGAGGGCTGCTGTGCTGACCTGCGCATAGGTCTGTCCGCCGGCGATCTTGGAGAGGTGCACGTTGATGAAGTTGTTCGCGTACGCCTTGGCCTGGCTACCTGTGGTGAGTTGCTGACCTGCGTACTGCTTCACGCCGGGTAGCAGCTCGGGGCTGTTGGAGGCGGGGAAGAAGATCTTCTGTGGGACGAGCTGGTCGTGGACGACCTTCTTGTCATAGCTGCCTCCCACGACAGCGATGATTCCGACGATCACAATGCCCAACGCGGCGACCGTTGCGATCGAGGTCAGGCCAGTGAGTTTCGCCAGCAGTGGGCTTCGCGGTGCCTGAGGGCCCGGCGAGGGCTGGAGTTGTCCATTGGCAACAGGATCGGCGGTTTCGAGGGGCGGGACGCCGTTGCCGGCGGTCGCAGTGGACGGAGGGAGCATTACTGAGCTGGGCACGGTGGACCTCATTTCGTTTGATGTGCGCATTAGCGCCAGCGACCTGAAGAGCACCGCGGACTTGAACAATGTAGCATGAAATCTAGATCAAGGAAATAAAAATCTAGGAAATTTGAATCTAGATATGATAGTCTCTGCCTATGGCTGAGGCCACCGCTCACCGCTGGAAGTTCCTGACGAACCACGCTCAGGTCCTCGCCTGCATCGCCCACGACCCAGGCGTGCTTCTACGAGAGATCAGCGAGCGAGTCGGGATCACCGAACGGGCTGCCCACCGGATCGTCACGGAGCTCGCCGATGGCGGCTACATCACACGAGAGCGCAACGGACGTCGCAACCAGTACACGATCCAATCCGGCCTTCCGCTTCCCGACCGCCTTGGCCGCGTGCAGCGGATCAGCGACCTACTCACGATCCTCATCGGCACGAACGAAGAGAGACCGAATACACCAGCCCCGAGGCCATCCAAAAGCAGCAAGGCTGACAAAAACAGCAACGCCGAGAACGGCAACGCCGGTAAGTAGTCATGGCCAGCACTTCCCACGCCGAGACCGAGAAGGGCTCGCATTCCGACCAGCTTCGCGTGGTCATCGTAGGGGGCGGAGTGGCCGCGCTTGAGACCGCGCTGGCCCTGGCCGATCTTGGGCGCGACCGGACTGATGTGACGGTGATCGCTCCCAACACCGAGTTCGTGTACCGGCCGATGGTCGTCCGCGAGCCGTTCGCCCACGGTGCGGCCCGCCGCTATCCACTCCTCCCGATCGTGCGCGATGCTGGCGCAACGCTTCTGCGCGGCGAACTTGACTGGATCGACCCGGTCGGGCAGACGATCCACACGAAGGCCGACGAGGCCATCGAGTACGACGCGCTCGTCCTCGCGCTTGGCGCGAGCATCAACAAGCGCTACAAGCACGCCTTGACGATCGACGACCGCGATCTGGACACAACCATGCATGGGCTGATCCAGGATGTCGAGGGCGGTTTCATCCACAAGCTGGCGTTTGTTGCGCCCAGCCGCATGGCCTGGCCGCTGCCGTTGTACGAGCTCGCGCTGATGACAGCCGGACGCGCCTACGACATGGGTATCGATCTGGAGACGACGATTGTCACTCCAGAGGACGGCCCGCTCGCGATCTTTGGCGCGTCGGCGAGCAGTTCCGTAGCCGAGCTCCTCGCCCGCGCGAGCATCAAGACGATCAATTCCGCGTACACCGAGGTTCCCAACGCCCACGAGGTCGTGGTCAACCCCGGTGACCGACACCTCGAGGTGGATCGGGCGATCGCACTACCCGAGCTCTTCGGACCCGAGGTGCGCGGCATCCCGCTGGGCGATCACGGCTTCATCCGGGTGGACCCACACTGCCGGGTACCAGGTGTCGAGCACATCTACGCGGCCGGCGATGCGACCGACTTTCCCATCAAGCACGGCGGCGTCGGCTCACAGCAGGCCGACATTGCTGCACAGTCAATCGCAGCGCTGGCCGGAGCTTCGGTAACGCCTGAGCGCTTCAACCCCATAATCCACGGCATGCTGTTGACGAACGGAAAGCCTCAATACCTCACCGCTCACATCACCGGAGGACACGGGTTCAGCTCCCAAATCACCGACACACCAACATGGTCGCCGCCGAGCAAGATCGCCACAAAGTACCTAGCGCCGTATCTACAGGAGCGCGACCGCGAGAGCACCCCAACCTGACATATAAGAGGTGCTCTCGCTTCGCCCGGCGGCTGTCGCGTAAAGGGTGCGGCGCCTGATCGTGCGGTCCGGCGCCCCGACGCCCGCGAGCTGGGATCCGCGCCTCGTCGAGACCATGCGCCGTGTTGGACGGCGTATCGAGGAGGAGCTCGTGCTCGAAGAACTGCTCGCCGACCTCGAGCATAAGGCGCTGATGATCACCGGGGACCACGCCGGCCGGTGCTTACGGGAAGCGCTATCGACAGTTCGATTGCGTAGCGGGGCGTGAAAGCCGTGTCGGTGATGTGTACGCCTTCGATGCGGTCGGCTCGGTAGGCCCTGACTTCTCCTGTCTGAGCCTTGATCGCGTAGACAAGGAGGTCACCAGCCTTGGAGCGCCGCAGGGCGTATGGCTCGATCAGGCGCGTAGATGCCTGGTAGTCGAGTTCGACGAGAAGGTGGTTGGCGCCGGCGAAGCGGATCTGCTCAAGGGGAGCGCCGTCGGGCCATCTGGTCAGCGTGGGTGGAACAACCCACGTTGCGTCGATCTCCTCGCCGACGGCCGGCGTCGGCCCTGGCTGAACGGGCTCCTCGCCGCTGAGCCATTCAAACACATCTTCAAGAGCGTCAATGAACTCCTCCACCGGCGGGAGCACGGGTAGCTGGTAGGCGAGCATCGCGCCCCAGTCGGCCCGGAGATCAGCTGCCTTCTCGGTTGCGGTGACCGCCGCGAGCGTCGGGACGGGCACGTCCTTGTAGGCGCACTTGCGCTCGAGGACCGCCAGGACGACGTCGCGGTTCTCGCGTAGGTCGGCACGACGGTAGAGGTTGACCACGTCGTAGAGGTCGCGCGGTCGAGTGCGTTGTCCGAGCGCCCGCAGCTTCTCGGCAAAGACCTCGACGAACGCGTAGCACTGCACCGCGCCGTCGCCAGGAAGCGTCTCGTCGTATGCGTGAGCGATCTCTCGGCGAATCGGGGTCTCGACGATCGTCTCATCATGGGTGAGATCGAGTTTTACCCGTGCCTCGCCGGGGGTCGCGCGGGGTCCGCGGTAGTAGATGCGGCCCTCTGCCGAGCGGCCGTCGGGTCGCAGCCTGACAGCCGGCGGGCGACTGGACAGCGTGATGCCGATCTCCTGCTCCACGAGATCGAGCATCTCCATGAGAACCGGCAGCAGATCGTCGGGCTCCAGCGGACCGCCTTCGAGCACGGTGAAGTCGAGATCCTCGGAGAACCTGTACGTCTCCACGAAGCACTTCTTCAGGCAGGTCCCGCCCTTGAACACCCACTGATCGCGCAGAGCGGGCTGGGTGCCGATGCCCCAGAGAAGCCAGCCGAGCACGTAGTCCTTCTCGACGACCTCTTCGGTCAGTCCCCACTCCTTTGCCCGCACCTGCAGCGCCGCACGGGGAATCAAGCGTTGATCCTCGTGTTGATCCGCAGACCCCAACGCGCCGTGATCGCCCCCTCATCCAGGCGACCGGGGTCAAGCCGGCCGAGGCCAGCGCTCACACGTCCCAGGCACCCCTCGATGAGCTCAGAGTCCCCGAACCCAAGCGTCTCGGCGATATACCCGAGACGCTTGAACACAGTTCGGTTGCCAAGCCGATCACCGTATTCGACGAGCCGCCGCCATGAGACGTCTGACCTCTCGGCATAGCTCGCGAGCGCCTCGGTCGTATGGCGCAGGCCACCGCCAAGTGACGGATCGTCAAGGCAGTCCACCAGAGTCCGCTCTCGGTCAGAGACCTCGACCGGCATCCCCTCACGCCAAACCCGACGCGTGCCGAACAAGGCAGACTCCGAGCGATGGCGAAGCTCGAAACGGGCGCCGCCGATCGTGCGGCGGCGGCGGGGGACAGGCCGAGCGGTGACGAAGACCGTCGTGGAGAAGATCTGGTCGGTGAGATCCCAGTGATGCAGCGCCGTCCAGCCCCCCACGTACCCTGGGGCAAGAGCAGCCATCGCCACCGCCCACGGGTCCGCACCCCAGTTCTCCGGATCCTCGGCTTCCAACGGCACGGTCGTGTAAAGGCCTCGCTGCAACCGAGCGACCCAACCCTCCGCAGCGAGATGCCGCAGCAGCCGCACAGCCCGCGCATGATCCACACCGGTCGCCGCCGCAGCGTCCGCTGGCGTGAAAGGACCTCGAAGATCGCGATTGAGCTGCGCAACAAACGCCCGATTCGCACCGGAGAGGCCAGCCACAGCCATCACGGCCATATCATAGCTATAGAAGCGACGGCCAGAACGGCGTTTTTCTAGTTGTGATGTATCAAGGTATGGTCGCGTGCGCTTTGCCTGACCAACCCACACCGCCGGGTCTCCATCCAAGTTCCGATGTTTGGCTCTACTGCTGAGGATTCGCCTCCGGCTCCTCCGATGTGGCGGTGTTGAGCAGTGTGGGGCAGTTACCACAGGGTTACCACCCTGGACGGCCAGCGGCTCCCCGAGGTCGCCATCCAACCGGCGGACCTTAACGCGGACCTTAACGTGCGGACTGGAGGCATCCAGGTCCAGGTGGCGCCACTGGAGCGCAATGGCCTCGCTGATCCGCAGGCCCGTTGCAGCCACCGCGCCCGCCGACATAACCGGAGCGATCCGCGGGGAGCCGCGCCTGAGCCCCGCAGCCAAGCGACATCTGATCGGGCTCCTCAGCGAGCCGCGCGGCGCATCCTGAGCGCGTGAAGCCATTGCCTCTCGATGGTCCGCGACTCGTGCGAAAATGAGGACATGGCCAAGACGGAGCTGCACGAGCTGGTAGAGGGCCTGCCCGAGAACACGCTCGACGGCGCCGCCGTGCTGCTGCGCAGCCTCTCGGACGGCAGGATCGATCCCGACCAGACATGGTTCTGGACCCCCGACTGGCTCGCTGGCGAGCTGGAAGCAGACCGCGAGGGAAAGACCGACCCCGGCGAGGTCTACGAGGAGGCCGATGCCTTCAAGGCGGCGCTGCACGCCGTCCGCAGCGATTAGTGCCCACCTACCAGGCGCGACCCCGGTTCCTGCGCGACTACAAAAACCTGACCCGCGAGCAGGCAGCCGCCTGGGAGAGCGCCCTTGACCTGTTCATCGCGTGCCTGCGACGCGGGGCGGTTCGAGCCGGGCCTACGGGTCAAGAGAGGCAGGGATATCCCGGCGTGTGGGAGCTGACCTGGGCTCCCAACGGCCGCGCCACCTTCGAGTACGGCGACGAGCTGCGCCCCGGCGACCCGCACATCGTCTGGCGGCGCATCGGCACGCACGGCATCTTCTGCAAGCCGTAGCGGCAACCCTCGTAGCCGGCGGCGTTGTACCGCAGTCTGCGATCTCTCCAGCGAGCCTAGCCCTACAGAATCCCCTTTGGTAGCTCAGCCTGATCCTCGTCGTCCCACCTGTCCTCGTCGGGCGAGATGATCCCCACGTGCACGCAATCACCACCCCATTGCCCTGGTCCACGATCACCTTGATCCATACGCTGACGTTCGGCGAGCTGATCGTAGGCGTCGGGACAGGCTTGCTCGCGCTGTTCACCGGCTACCTGGGCATTGAGACCCGAAATAGCGCCCGCGCCACTCAAGCAGCCGTCGAGACCTCAGAGGAGCCGTTCGTGATCGCAACGCCAACACACGGACTGGAGTTTATAAGGCTACGAGAGCACGAGCGTCCGCAGTCTGGCGTCCGACCACCCTTCGAGATTCATCGTGCCTTTGAGGATGATGGCGAGGATAGGTATTTCGTACGTCTCAAACTCTGGAATATCGGTCTCGGGCCGGCAATCGTCGAGCAGGTGCATCTACGCCGGGGTGATGCTGACTTTGTCGATGGTCTGGATCGCTTCTATCCGCTCGGTGTCGGTAACTCGGTAGATATCGAGGTCCGGTCGTCGGAATGGCGAAACTCTTGCGCCGCAACGCTCACAGTCATCTACAAACACGCGAGCGGGCGCACGTACGAGACGAACTCGGAGGTCACGATCGAAGAGCGCATCGTGCATCAGGTCGTCACATGCCTTACTTACAAACGTCAGCGAGCACCTGTCAAGCGGGTTCGTGTTCGCGCTGCCTATCGACGGCGCAGTCGATGATCGTGAGGCAGAAGATGGCCGGGGAACTGCCTATTGCCACTTCCATTGCCACCTTGGCCCGTTACGACTGATGCAGCAACCCCTTAACCGCCGGAACCCCTGTATTCAACAGGGGTTCCAAGAGGGGTGAGCGAGGGGACTCGAACCCCCGACCGCCGGGACCACAACCCTATCCGGTGGTGTTGTGGGGAGTCGTGTAGCCCATCGTTTTGGCTCTACTGCTAATGATTCGCCTCCTGATCATCCGCTGGTGTGGTGTCGAGTGGTGTGGGGCTCCTTACCACAGCCTTACCACCCTGCACGGCCAGCGGCTCGCCGATGTCACCGTCGAGCAGGTGGACGTAGGTGGCGAGCGTGAACGCCGCCGAATGGTGCCCTAGCCACCGCTGCACCTGGACCGCGTTGCGGCCCTCCGCAAACAGCAGGGAAGCGCAGGTGTGCCGGAAGGTGTGGAACCCAACCCACTCCAGGCAAGCCTCCTCCGCAGCGGGCTTCAACACCCGGCGGCGGGTATTGCCGACATGCAGGTAGGCCCCGTTGGTCGCGGGGAACACCAGATCGTCGTCTCCGGGCGACTCGCTGCCCTTGCGGCGCTCTCGTAGCGCCAAGACGAGCACATCGTCCAGCGGGACCTCCCGGCGGGCGTGGCGGCTCTTGGGTGGCCCGAGACGGCCACGCACGACACCGCGGCGGACCTTGACGTGCGGACTGGAGCCATCAAGCTCCAAGTGGCGCCACTGGAGTGCAATGGTCTCGCTGATCCGCAAGCCCGTCGCGGCCAGGAACCAGAAGAGCAGCTGCGAGCGCTCCGGGGCGAGCGAGAGCAGCGTGTTCAGCTCCTCGCGGCTCATCGCCTGGACCTCATCATCCTCGGTGTATTCCGCGGTCGGCCGGTGCGGCAGGTCCACGTCCCGCGCGGGGTTGGAGCGGATCAGGCCCTCCCGCGTGGCGGTCGCCAGGCACGCGCGGAGCGGCCCCATCACGTTGCGGATCGTCTTGTCCGACAGCGGCTCGCGCCGGTTCGGGTCCTTCTTCGTCGACGCGGGCTTCGTCTGCTCGCACAACCACGCGATGAACTCCGCGACCTTGGACGGCGTGACCTCCGTCAGCCGCATCCGGGCAGGGAAGAACCGCAGGGCGTACGCCTCCAGCATCCGGTCATATTCTTCGCGGGTCTGGTCGCGGAACCCACGACGGCCGCGGCCCTGGTAGCGCTTGATCCACTCGCGGGCGTACTCGTGCAGCGTGACGCGGGAGCGCTCCTCGAACTCTCCGCGGGCGATGTCGGCCGTGCGAGCTGCCTTCGCGCGCCGCGCCTCGTCCAACGTGCGGGCGCTCTCCCAATGCTGCCTGCCTTCCACTTCGTACTGAAAGCAGTAGGTGCTACCGCGCCTGTAGATGCCGGGGGTCCGTGTCTTTTCGCGCTTGGCGGCCATGTCGTCAGTTGCTCCCTTGGTCGTCACTCCAGAGCGTACGACAGACCCCGGGGCCTCACGACCACCTCGCGCCACCCGACCGCCGGGAGCCCTGTTGATCCACCCCTGAGAGCAAAGCGGGCGTCCCCCCGCCAGGGAGTAACCGCTGTCGCGTGCAGCCGAAGGCGGAACCACCATCAGGCCGCCCGCGGGAAGGCGAGTTCAGCTCGCCGGTCACCGCACGCCGGACCGCCCGGCGTGCCTCTCGTCCGTTCTTACTCCGCTTCGCCAGCAGCCTCTTGTCTGCGGGGCACCCTCTGGTGCAACTGTGTGGCGTAAGGCGGAGCGCAGCGGAGCCGAGCGGCAGGTTGGCCTGGCCGTTGGGGTGCGGGTAGCACGAACGGAGGAACGGTGAGCGCCGATGGGCGTAATGGGACGCATGTGGGCGGGAGCCGATCGGAGCGCGAGTGGCGTGCGAGATGTCGAGGTGTGCGTGGTGGCGCACACGCTTCGAGGGCGCGAGCCTGCGACACAGGGCAGTGGCACAAGGCAAAGCGCCCGACCACGGATTGGCTCAGGCGGTCGTCAGAAGATCGAAGAACTGCTCGAAGCCACCCTCGGTCGTCGCGAAGTAGCTTGAATGGGTCTTCTTGATCGTCTCGAGCGAGTCAGCCCCGAGAAGGACGATGTCGAGGTCGTCCCGGCCGAGATTCTCCTTCTCGATACTCTGGTAGGCGGCAAGCGCCGTGTCGTAGTCGTCGAACTCCGTGACCGTGGCTTTCCCGGCCGACACGTCGTAGATCACGAGGAAGTGGCGGATCTCATCTACGTTCATGGCTGCTCCTCGTCGGTTTCCGAGGCAAGATAGGGCTTCGCCATCATATATCGGCGACGAAGCTCCTCGCTGAAGCTCTCCGACGGCTCCGTCGACGCTTCCCTCATCGCAAGCAACTGGCTCATGGCTACATAGTAGGCGTGGACCTCATCGTGGCCCTTGCCGGACTTGTAATCGACGCGCAGGTGGCGCGAGTCGCGCTCAACCTGGTTGGCCCAAAAGTCCTGAAGGTAGGTCCGCACCTGCACCTCGATCTTCACGCCTTGCTTGACGACGATCAGGTGCAATGCCCGATAGCCCGAATCCTTGGGCGTTCGCACGTAGTCGCGATATCGGTGGACCTTCCAGTTCTTACGCAGCCTGCGTGCTACCTCGTCTGCGGCGGCTTGTGTCGGCAGAACTGCACGCACGCCCCCGATGTCCTCCATGGTGGTCAGGCGCATGGTCGGATAGCGGTGGAGCTTGTCGAGGATCGTCGAGAACTTCTTGAGTCGCTGCGTGACCGAAACGACCGTCGCCGTCGGGGCGGAATACGGTCGAATGTAGTGGCGGAGATTCGCGTTCGCGTTTCTCAAGGGGCCGGCGTGCCGCTCCCGCCAGCTCTCAATCAGGTCGCATTCTTGGACGATGGGATGCCATTCCTCGTGGGTCATCGCGTCGAGGTCGACCTTCCCCTCGATTGAGGCTGCCCGAAGCTCGGCCAGACGCTTCCCGGCCTTGTTGATCGATCGGAGAACATCGGGATCAAGCCCCGCCACAGAGGCCGCGCCGCTCGCAGGCATCGCTACGTTCTCTCCCACCAGCCGGTACGCAATGTCACCGAAGGCCCAACCCGACGGCAACCGCCTCGAAGAGATCCTGCCTTCGACCCGGCATGTTCTCGGAGTAGTCGAGGTCCACGACCGACTGACCGTAGCGCTTCGATGCGCCCATTCGCTCGGCACCTTACCACTTTCCTTACCACCCAGCCCCGATCTCAGCCCTGCGACCGACCCTTAATGCCTGAAACCCCTGTGCTAGACAGGGGTTTCAGAGGGGTGAGCGAGGGGACTCGAACCCCCGACCGCCGGGACCACAACTAGAAAACCCTGGGTCATGTCAGATGAATTTTGGCTTGTATAAAGGATTTTCGTGATCTCAGGTTAGGTCAAATTCGCTCACTTTGGTACCCTGTTGGTACCCTGGACGTCCGGAGCATGGGGTAGGATTGCTTCATGGAGTCCCCTCCCCCCCCCTCCAAATCCGCGTCGCCCGCCTCTGCTTCGCGGCGACCCCGTGGCACCGGCGCGCTGCTCGTCAAACGCGACTCCGCCGGACGGGAGACGTGGTACGGCAAGTGGTGGGTCGGCACCACACAGGTCAAGCGCCGAGTCGGCCCCAAGCGGGTTCCCTCGACGCGCGAGGGCCTGACCCGCACCCAGGCCGAGGCCGAGTTGCGGCGGCTGATCGGCTCGGTCGAGCCCACCGTCGCGCAGCGCGAGCGGGTGACCGTGGCGGAGGCCGGGGAGTTGCTCGTCGCTGGTCTAGAGACGAAGGGGCGCAAGCGGGCGACGATCGAGACCTACCACTCCGTCGTCCGCGTCCAGCTGGCTCCCTTCTTCGGCGCCCGCACGCTCGAGCGGATCGACCGACGAGAGATCGAGGCCTTCATCGCCTACATGACCCGCAGCGGACGCGCAGCCAAGACGACGCTGAACGCCCTCGGGGTGCTGCATTCGATCTTCGAGTACGCCCGCCGCGAGGGGTGGGTCCAGGCCAATCCCTGCACCCTCGTCGACAAGCCCCGGGCACCGGAGGGCGACCCCGACATCCACTTCCTTGATCCTGAGGAGGTCGAGGCGCTACTGCGGAGCGTGCCCGATGACGACTTGGGACGGGTCGAGCGGCGGATGTACCTCGCCGCGGCGATGACCGGGATGCGTCAGGGCGAGTTGCTCGCGCTGCGCTGGCGAGACATCGACTGGCCCGCCCAGCGAGTGCGCATCCGCCGCAGCTTTGTCCGCGGCGAGTTCGGCACACCGAAGTCGAAGCGCTCCTCCCGTAGCGTCCCACTCGCGGACCGGCTTGCCGGCGAGCTCGACCGTCTGCACCAGGAGACTCCCTACCGGCACGACCACGATCTTGTCTTCGCCCACCCCCACACCGGCAAGCCGATCGACCGCTCGCGGTTGCTCAAGCGCTTCAAGGCCGCGCTGAAACGTGGAGGCGTCCGCCCCGTCCGCTTCCACGACCTGCGCCACACCTTCGGCACGCGCATGGCCGCCCAGGGCGTCCCCATGCGCGCCCTGCAGGAGATGATGGGCCACCGCGACTTCAAGACCACGCTGATCTACGCCGACTACGCCCCCAGCGCCCGCGAGGCGGAGTGGGTCGAGGCGGCGTTCCGTCCCACGAGCAACGGCCTCGCCGCCGCCGCGACCGTCCCGGCAGGCGGAAGATAGTGCCGAGAATCAGCTACTTCTACGGGATAATCATTCGGATGTACTGGAACGAGCGCGACCACCCCGTTGCGCACTTCCACGCCGAGTACGCGGGCAAATACGCGTCGATCGCCTTTGACGGCACCATGCTCGCCGGATCCCTCCCCGCGAGGGCGCTTCGCCTCATCCAAGATTGGGCGGCTCTCCATCAAGACAAGTTGCTGGCCAACTGGGAGTGCGCCCGCAACCATCGATCGTTGGAGAAGATCGACCCACTCCCCTAACATTGGTCCCATGGTCAATCTACCTCCGCTCGTTCACGTCACCGATGTCGAAGTCATCGGCGCGTACGATCTCCGTCTGACCTTCGAGGACGGCACCGTCGGCGACGTCAGCTTCGACGATCGCGAGTGGACAGGGGTGTTCGAGCCGCTGCGAGACCCACAGCGCTTCGCGCGAGTCTCCGTCGAAGCCGGCACGATCGTCTGGCCCGACGACGGCCTCGACATGGCACCCGAGCCACTCTACTCGGAGGCCCGCCGGCACCTCGTGTCCCGCCCGGCGGTGAGCGCGTAGCGCGGCCTGACGTTCCAAGCTGGGTCGGCGGCGTTACGCACGCCGACCGGCCCCGTCGCCGGAGCTGGTCTCCTGTAGCCACAACTTCAGGTCATCGGCGCTGAAGCGCACATAGTGGCCGAGGCGGTGGTGCGGGATACGCCCGGCGCGCGCTTGGGCGAAAAGCCAGGTGTGGGGAACCCCCAGCAGTCGCCCCGCCTCTTTGGCATCGATGAGCGGCGCGAAGGGCGCGGCAGCGTCGTGGATGCCGCGGGCCCGGTGTCGGGGCAGTAGCGACGGGGCCCCTCGACGCATGTGGCGCTGCCGTGCCACGCCTGTGGGGAAAGTGTGCATTGAAACCTCCGTTCATTGGTAGCGATTCGCGGTGTACCCCGTCCAGAGCGTGAGGTGCTCTCATTTCGGGGCTACCTTTCAAGATGGGACTGCCTTTCAAGAATTCGTGTTGGCCTGGCTCCGGCAGGCTCCAGCCTGCCGGAGACTGGTGCCCCCCAGCGGAGGGGGCGGGTTCTGTCAAGGGCGGGCCGTCAGGCCCCGCCGAAGGCGGCCCCGAAGGGGCGCCCTTGACAGGTTCCGACCCCGGAGCTACACGCTGGGTCCCCCGCAAGACGCGTCCGATCCCGGCCGCGACGGCCGGGATCGAATGCTGTGAGCCCGTCACGCCCGACCTCGCCGGCGTCCCCCGGCGTGCTCGTCGCTGTCGCGTAGGTGCCATCCGTCGGGGCGGTTCACGAACCTCGTGTGTTTTCCGCGGTACAGGTGCGAGGAGACCCTTGCCAGCGGCACACCGAGCGCCTTCGCGATCTCCCCCGCGCGCGAGCCGGGATGCCCCGCCAGGTACTCCGCTACGTCCCCCTGGGAGATCTGCCCCGGTGTGTGCGGCTCCCCGAGGAGAGCGGACCGGGCAGCCTGAAGACGCTCACGCTCAGATAGAAGCTTCTGGTAGCGCTCAAGCTCACCATCCAAGGCGGCGAGCTTTTGGTCTATCTCGGCGACCACGCCACGAGACGCGACACCAAGCCCACGGGCACGATCAGCCACTAGAGCACCCCCTGGAGATAGATCAACACACGAAGCATCACAGGCAACACGTTAGCACATCACTGGGCATGTCGCTGTCTAACATCGCGCATCGCGGGGTTTGGGGCGTAGGCCGACGAGCCTTCAGCGAAGTCGGCCGAAGCCCCACAGACAAAACAACCACCCATGTGCCCACCCCACGCCACCTGCTTCCCACCCACCCATCTATCTCCATCTTCTCCATCTCTCTGGTCCCCATCCTTGGTCACCCCATCACTCTGGTCCCCCACCGCCACCACACCATCACCCTGTCTTCCATCCCACGTTCAGGATCCCGGTCCTTGACCACCCGAACTCGAAGTTGTGGGCGGGTGGTCAAGGACGCCAAGCGGAGCGCAGGCGAGGGATTCGGCACCACACAACCCCAATGTCAGAGCCACAAACCGCGGTGGGGGACCTGTCGCACAACCCGCCGCCGGCGCGACACCCCCCACGACGGGCAACGCGACAGCTCTAGCCGAGGACGACACCTGCGCCGCAGTGCGACGTGAAGCAGTTCGTCATCTGAACTCCGCCGAGCTTCGTCGAGCGTGGCCCAAACTCGACGTCTGTGCCGCCAACCTTCATCTGTACCTCGACGGCAGTAATCGGGAATGCGATGCCCCAACATGTTGCTTGCGTGCCGGGGTAGCGCGTCTCGACCTCGTCGGCACTGTCGAGTGCGAAAAACTCAATGCCGAGTCGGTCGCCGTTGTCGTACGCCACCCTGAGCCGCTTGCCTGACGGTGGGCAGTCGAGATCGGTCGGGGCGCCCAGCGCCACCCAAAAGTTATCCTGCATCGTTGCTCTCGGCTCCTGGACGGTCGTAAGCATGCCGAGGTTCAGCAGGAGATAGCCTTCATCATCTCGATTTAGCCAGACCACCGGCTGCTGGCGGAACTGCACTGCGATCGGCGTCTCATAGTAGAAATTCCCTCCAACCACGACGAGCAGATCGTTCCGCATCCAATCGAATCGGCCGCCGACAAACGCAGCCCGATTGTCCTTGAAGGCTCGTAGCTGCTCGACGGTGTATGCCCCAGCGTCTGCCTTCTTGTGGTGCTCACCACAGAGCGCCACCATCCCGGCCGGATCGTGGTGCTCACGTTCAGACCATGGAGGATCAAAGTGGTGCCACTCGAGGTAGGGATTGCCGCATTCGTCCGCGGGACAGCCGAATCCGACCTCGTACCGGAGCGCTCGACGGACCTCGGCAGGCGGCGTCCTGTTCATGCGACGGATCGTAGCGTCAGCAACTTGCACCAAGGAGTGCTCTCTCTGAAGTTTGGTACCCCATTGGTACCCTGGCTAGCTTGTGGCGGAACGTTACAATCTCAAAACATGCCAATTTGCAGGCATTTTATAGGGGTGAGCGACGGGACTCGAACCCGCGGCCGCCGGGACCACAACCCGGAGCTCTACCAGCTGAGCTACGCCCACCAAGCCGGGGACGAAGTGTAGCGGTGGGTCTGCGCCGGCCTGAGTGCGGCGGCGGCCAGGCAACCTCGGCGCCTCGAGCCCTCACTCCCCGCGCGGCGACCCGGCCTCGGCCAGCAGCCGCGCCGTCACGTCGGTGCCCTGGCGCTTGGCGGTGCTCCAGCCGCGGCCCATCGTGAGCTGATCCGGCGGGATCCGCGGGCCCTCGAGGATCGTCAGGCGCGCCTGACGGGGGTCCCAGCGGAGGTCCCCCAGGTCGAACATCCGGTCGGCCGCCCACGGCTCGAGGATCGCACTCTGCAGCTCCGTGGCGCCCATGTTGAAGTGGCAGAGGTTGCGCGGGAAGTGGCGCAGCTCCACGTGGTAGACGTGCGCGGGATCGGAGAGCGTGGGCAGCGAGACGGCGGTCGACGGCTGGTCAGCGGCCGGCGGTTGCGGTGAGGTCGGCGGCGGAACCACTGCTGGCGGTGGGGACGACGTAGGCTGCGCGACCGCCGCCGGCGGCCGGATGGCAACCGGCACCCCCTCCGGCTCCAGAGGAGCCCCAACCGGGCTCGACCCCAGCGCCACCACCGCGTCGATCTCGACCTGCGCCCCGCGCGGCAGCCCCGCCACCCCGATCGTCACCCGCGCCGGGGGGTCGGCCGGGAAGTACTCGGCGCACACCTCGTTGACTTCGGCGAACTGCCCGAGGTTGGTCATGTAGATCGTGATCCGCACCGCCTGCTCCAGCGTGGTGCCGGCGGCGGCGCACACCGCGCGCAGGTTCTCCAGGCAGCGGCGCGCCTGTTCGCCCGCGCTCACTCCCACCAGCTCGCCGCTCGCCGGGTCGAGGGGGATCTGCCCGGAGCAGAACAGCAGCTCGCCGGCGACCCTCACCGCGTGGCTGTAAGGGCCGATCGCGGCCGGCGCACCGGGGGCCGTCACCGTCTGGCGGCGCTCGTCCATCGGCTGACCCTACAACGCCCATCCAACGCGCGCCCCTCGCTACCGGCGGCACCGCCCTGTCCGATCGGATAGATTCCAACTGATGCGATCGACCGCCAGGAAGCTTGCCGTCGTGTTCCTGGCGGCCCCGCTGGCTGCCGCGTGCGTCGCGGCCGGCGCGCTGCCAGCCTCCGCCGGCGCTCAGGGGGTGGGAGGGATCCAATTCGGGCCGTGCAAGGAAAGCAACGAACTGGCCTGTGCGCACCTGACCGTGCCGCTCGATCCCAGCGGGGCGGTTCCCGGCACGATCACGCTCGCGATCCGCCGCCGCCTCGCCCCCGTCGGCGAAGCCCACTCCGCGGTGATCGCGCTTGCCGGCGGGCCGGGGCAGTCGGCGATCCCGTTCACCGAAACCTTCACGGAACTGCTCGGCCCGATCCTCGACACGCGCGACTTGATCGTGTTCGACCAGCGCGGCACCGGCTACTCGCACCCGCTGGCCTGCCACGGCTTCGAAGTACCCGGCGCCTACCACGGTGGCGGGCAGCTGATCAAATCGTGTGCCGAACAGATCGGCCCCGAACGCGCCTTCTACACGAGCCTCGACTCCGTGGCCGACATCGAGGCGCTGCGCAAGGCGTTGGGCTACGAAAAGCTCGTGTTGTGGGGCACCTCCTACGGCACCAAGGTGGCGGAGGAGTACGCCCAGGAGTACCCCCAGCACGTGGAAGCGCTGGTGCTCGACTCCGTGGTGCCCCCCACCGGCCCCGACCCGCTCGACCGCACGACGTTCGAAGCGATCCCGCGCATCCTGCGCCAGCTGTGCGCCTACCGCATGTGCGCCCAGATCACCCCCAACCCGGTGGCCGACCTCGCGCGGCTGGTGAAGCGCATGGGCGGCGGGGTGGTGCGCGGGCGCTACGTCGGCCCGCACGGCCATCCCCAGCCGGTGGGCGTCTCCGCCAACGAGCTGCTCGACATCCTGCTCGCCGGCGACTTCGACCCGATCCTACGAGCCGAATTCCCGGCGGCGGTGCGAGCCGCCGCCGGCGGCGACAACGCCCCGCTGGCGCGCCTGCTGGTGCACGCGTTCGGCGGCGAAAGCGAAGAAGGCGAAGGGATCGACACGCCGCTCTACTACACGACCACCTGCGAAGAGGAGGATTTCCCCTGGAGCCGCGGCGCCGGCCCGGGAGAACGATTGGCGCAGGCGAAGGCGCAGATCGGCGCGCTCCCCACGAGCGCGTTCGCGCCGTTCACGCCCGCGAACGTGCTCGACTTCGACGAGCTGCGCGCGTGCGCGTACTGGCCCTCCGCGACGCCCGCGCCGCCGGTGGTGACGGAAGCGATGCCGAACGTCCCCACGTTGATCCTCAGCGGCGCCGACGACCTGCGGACCCCCACTGCCAACGCTCGCGCCGTTGCGGCGCAGGTCCCCGACGCGCACCTGCTGGTGGTGCCCAACACCGGGCACGCCGTGCTCGAGGACGAGCCCACCTCGTGCGCGCGCAAGGCGCTGCAGGCGATGTTCACGGGCGGGGTGGGTGTGCACTCGATCGTCCCCTGCCGCCCGGGGCCGCCCGCTTCGCCGCTGCTGACTCCCACCCCCCTGGCGCCGGCGCGGCTCGCCGACGTGGCCCCGGCGCACGGCTACCACGGCCGCGCCGGGCGGACGCTGCAGGCGGTGGCGCTCACGATCGCCGACTTCGATCGTCAGCTCACGATCCAGCTGCTGGCGGCGAGCAGCTCCGCCAACCTCACCTCGCTGAGCAGCGGAGGATTGCGCGCCGGCTGGGCCAAGCTCTCCAAGGGGGGGCTGAGCTTCCACGGCTACTCCTACGTGCAGGGCGTAACCGTGTCGGGCACGGTCAAGTCCGAAAAGGTCACGCTGAGCATCGGCGGCGCCACCGCCGCCCACGGCACACTGCGGCTGGGGGCGCACAAGGCGCTGGTGGGCGAGCTCGGGGGAGAACGGGTCAGTACCGGCGCAAGCCCCACCGCCACTGCCGCTATTGTCGGGTCCGATGCGCAGACGAGCACCCTCTTCGCTCTTCGTGACTTTGGTGTCCGTGCTGCTGCTCACAGGCTTGCCGGCCTCCTCCGCTGGCTCCCCTGGAACTAGTCTGAGCTTCACCCCCTGCCCCAACGAAGCCGGCTTCGCCTGCACCACCGTCACCGTGCCGCTCGCCCGCGCCGGCACCGTGCCCGGCACGATCGGCCTCGGCGTGGAGCGCCTGCAGGCCGGCGGGGCGGGTGGGACTCCGATCAAAAGCGCCGTGCTCGCGCTCGCCGGCGGACCCGGGCAGGCGGCCGACCCGCTCGCCGGCTTCGTCGCCAAGGCGATCGCGCCGGCGCTGCGCAGCCGCGACCTGATCGTGTACGACCAGCGCGGCACCGGACACTCGGACCCCCTCAACTGCCACAACTCGCCCGCCCTGGAACGCGCGCGCAGCGAAGCGCAGCTGGCGGAACAGTGCGCGCTGCAGCTCGGACCGGCCCGCGGGGCGTTCACGAGCGAGGAATCGGTGGCTGACATCGAGGCGATCCGCGCAGCGCTGGGCTACGAAAAGCTCGTGCTGTACGGCACCTCCTACGGCACCAAGGTGGCACTGGAGTACGCCGAACGCTACCCCGAACACGTGGAAGCGCTGGTGCTCGACTCGGTGGTGCTCCCCGAAGGCCCCGAACCGTTCTCGCTCTCCTCGATCCAGGCGCTGGCGCCGATGCTCGAAGAGCTGTGCTCGGGGGGGTCGTGCGCGCACGTCACGGCCAACGCGCTCGGCGACATCGCCATGCTGGCGGCGCGGCTGCGCAAGCACCCGCTCAGCGGCTCGGTGTACGACGGCGCCGGGCACCGCCACTCCGCCACGATGGGGGAGGCCGACCTCTTCAACGTCCTGCTCGCCGGCGACCTTAACCCCGCGCTGCGCGCGCTGCTGCCGGCCGCCGTGCAGTCGGCGCTGCACGGCGACCCCGACCCGCTGCTGCGCTTGAAGGCCCTCTCCGAAGGGCTGATCCCCAACGTGCCGCTGCAGCCGAAGGGCTCGCGGGCCGAACGGGAAGCCGACGAAGAAGAAAACAACGCCCTGTTCCTCGCCACCTCCTGCGAAGAGAAGCCATTCCCCTGGCAGCGCTCCGCCACGCCCGCCACCCGCGAAGCCGAAGCGCGCGCCGCGCTGCACGGGCTGCCAAGCGGCGACCTGTACCCGTTCGACGCCGCCACCGTGTGGTCGGACAGCCTCATCCCGGTGTGCCTGGACTGGCCCAATTCGTCCCCCGCCCCGCCCGCGGCGGGTCCGCTGCCGAACGTGCCGACGCTGCTCCTCTCCGGCGCCCAGGACCTGCGCACCCCGACTTCCAACGCGCGGCGGATCGCGGCGGAGATCCCCGACGCGCAACTGCTCGTGGTCCCATACACCGGCCACTCGGTGATCGGCAGCGACTTCAACGACTGTGCGGCGCTGGCCGTGGAAGCCTTCTTCGGGGGCGCTCCCGTGCAACCTTGCAAGCCCGAACCGAACCCTTTCAGCCCCACGCCGATCACACCCACGAAGCTGGCTCACGTGCAGCCCATCGCCGGCCTGGGCGGCAACCGCGGGCGCACTCTCACGGCGGTGCTCGACACGATCGTGGACCTCGAGCGCCAGCTGATCGGAGCGACGCTGCAGGTTGAGCAGAAACTGCCGAATGGATCGAGCTTCGGCGGGCTGCACGGCGGCTACGCCAAGCTGAGCGCCTCCGCGGTGAGCCTGCACAACTTCGCGTTCGTGCCCGGGGTGGCGATCAGCGGCACGCTCCCCGCCAAGGAAGGCAAGCTGCAGAGCATCACGATCCACGTGAGCGGCGCGGCCGCCACGCACGGCACCGTCACGCTCGGTTCCGGCGGGCGCGCCAGCGGCACCCTCAACGGAGAGCGCTTCAACGTGAGCACCGCCAAGGCGCAGCTGTCGCGGGCGGGGGCGTCCCCACCCGAGTGGGGGGCGATCGGCTCGGCGCCAACGCTGCACTTCCCGCTGCCGGCGCTGGTGCAAATGTCATCCAAAACGCACCCATAACTACTTCACAAAATGAAGGGTAGGGGTCCCAAAACAAAGCATCCACCCCCGCCTCCTCGCTTCACAAAATGAAGGGTAGGGGCCTGAAAAAGTTAATACAACACCCCGCCCCCCACCACCTCATCGGCCGTTCGAGACAGCACGAGCTACTACCCTGACGCCGATGCCCAACGCGCTCGCGAGCCAGACCTCGCCCTACCTGCGCCAGCACGCGGAGAACCCCGTGGACTGGCTGCCGTGGGGCCCCGAGGCGCTGGCGGCGGCGCGCGAGCGCGACGTGCCGCTGGTGGTGTCGATCGGCTACTCCTCCTGCCACTGGTGCCACGTGATGGAGCACGAGTCCTTCGAAGACCCCCGAGTGGCGGCGCTGATGAACGAGGAGTTCGTGTGCGTGAAGGTCGATCGCGAGGAGCGCCCAGACGTTGACGCGCTGTACATGGAGGCCGTCCAGGGGATGACCGGCCACGGGGGGTGGCCGTTGAACGTGTTCCTCACGCCCGAGCAGACGCCCTTCTACGGCGGCACCTACTTCCCGCCCGAGCCCCGCCACGGGATGCCCTCGTGGACACAGGTGCTGCAGGGGATCGCGGAGACGTGGCGGGAGAACGCGGCGGAGATCCGCGCCGGCGGCGAGCGGATCCGCGAGCAGCTCTCCCGCGCGGCGCGGATGGAGCCCTCGACCGAGCCCTTCGACGCAGGGGCGCTCGACGCCGCGGTGGCGACCCTGCGGCGGTCCTTCGATGTTGCACACGGCGGGTTTGGCGGGGCGCCGAAGTTTCCTCAGACACCGGTCCTGGAGTTCCTGCTGCGCCACGGCGAGCGCGAGATGTCACTGGCGACCCTGCACGCGATGGCGCGCGGAGGCATCCACGACCAGCTCGGCGGGGGCTTTCACCGCTACTCGGTGGACGCCTCGTGGACGGTGCCGCACTTCGAGAAGATGCTCTACGACAACGCGCTGCTCGCGCGCGCCTACCTGCATGGGCACCTGCTGGTGGCAAGGGGGGAGGAGGATGAGGGGCTCGCTCACGTGACCCGCGCGACGCTCGACTGGGCACTGCGCGAGATGCGCGGGCCCGAGGGCGGCTTCTACTCCGCGCTGGACGCCGACTCCGAGGGCGTGGAGGGCCGTTACTACGTGTGGCGCGTCGCGGAGCTGAGAGAGGTCCTCGGCGCGGATGCCGACGCGGCGATCCGCTGGCTGGGGGTCAGCGAGGAGGGCAACTTCGTCGATCCGCACCACCCCGAGCCGGGGCTGAACGTGCTCACCGATAGAAGCCCCGCCCCCCTGCCCGACGCCGCCACGCGTGAGCGCATCCGCGCGCGGCTGCTCAAGGCCCGCGCGGGCCGCACACGGCCGGGCCTCGACGACAAGCGCCTCACCAGCTGGAACGCGCTGATGATCGCCGCGCTCGCCGACGCGGGGTCGGTGCTCGACGAGCCGCGCTACCTCGACGCCGCGAAGCAGTGCGCAGAGTTCATCCTGCGCGAGCTGCGTGAGCCCTCAACCACGGGCGAGGCCGAGCCGCCCCGGCAGCACGACCCGACAGCCGCCGAAAAGGCCGAGCCAAGGCGGCTGCTGCGCACCTACTCCGAGGGTTGCGCGCACATCGACGGCTACCTCGAGGACTACGCCTTCCTGCTGGAGGCGCTGATCGTGCTCTTCGAAGCGACCTGCGAGGAGCGCTGGCTGACCGAGGCGCGCGCACTCGCCGAGCAGACGATCGCCCGCTTCGCGGACCCCGAGCGCGGGGGCTTCTTCTCGACCCCCGCCGACGGCGAGGAGCTGATCGCCAGGCGCAAGGAGCTCGACGACTCCCCGATCCCCTCCGGCGCCTCCTCGGCCGCGCGCGGGCTGCTGCGGCTGACGCAGATCACGGGTGAGGAGTCATACGTTCGCCACGCGCTCGGCGTGCTGCGCCTGCTGCACGAGATCGCGCCCCAGCACCCCTCCTCGTTCGGGCATCTGCTGCAGGCGTTGGAGCTGCACCTCTCGCCGGCGGCGGCGCTCGCGTGCGCCGTGCCTCCCGCCCGCTCCGCGGCCACCGGCACCTCGCAGACACCGCCTGCCTGACGTAGTCGGCAGCCACAGCGCTGGGAGCGCCACCACTGCCCCACCGCCGCAGCCGCTTCAGCGGCGGAGGCCAATCCCGTCTTTAGGGCGTTCAGGACCAAGCTGGGCGACGCGGATCGGTGAAGCCCGTGCTGGTGGCACGGGCAAGACGAGCCGTGGCGTCCAGCGCCGTGTCATGGACGCCCTACAAGATGGACAGGTAGCGGTCGAGCTCCCACTGGGAGACCTGCACGCGGTAGTCCTCCCACTCCTGGCGCTTGATCTCGACGTAGCGGTTGAACATGTGCTCGCCCAGCGTGCGCAGCACCAGCTCCGATTGGGCGGTGAGCTCGATCGCGTCGCCGAGCGTCTCCGGCAGCTGCTCCACGCCGAGGCGCGCGCGCTCGGAGCCCGAGAGGTGGTAGAGGTTCTGCTCCATCGCCTCGGGCAGCTCATACCCCTTCTCGATCCCCTCCAGCCCCGCCTGCAAGAGCACCGCGAACGTCAGGTAGGGGTTGCACGCCGGGTCGGGGCAGCGCAGCTCCATCCGCGTCGCGCGCTCGCGGCCGGGGTGATACATCGGCACGCGCACCAATGCGGAGCGGTTGCGCCGCGACCACGCCACGTACGTGGGCGCCTCGAAGCCGGGGACCAGGCGCTTGTAGGAGTTGACCCACTGCGCGAAGACGGAGCAGATCTCGCGCGCGTGGCGCAGCTGCCCGGCGATGAACGCCTTGCCCACGTCGGAGAGGAAGTACTGGTCGTCGGGGTCGAAGAAGGCGTTTTTGCCCTCCCGGAACAGCGACTGGTGGGTGTGCATCCCCGAGCCGTTCTCGCCGAACAGCGGCTTCGGCATGAACGTGGCGTGCCAGCCGTACTTCATCGCGTACTCCTTCACGGTGATGCGGTACGTCATGCAGTCGTCCGCCATCTTCAGCGCATCGGCGTAGCGCATGTCGATCTCGTGCTGGGAGGGGCCCACCTCGTGGTGGGTGTACTCCACGTGGATGCCGAGCTGCTCCAGCGCCAGCACCGTCTCGCGGCGCACGTCGCTGCCGGCGTCGAGCGTGGTCAGGTCGAAGTAGCCCCCGTGGTCCAGCGGCTCGGTGGTGCGGGAGTCGCGGAACAGGAAATACTCGAGCTCCGGGCCCACGTTGAAGGTGTCGAAGCCCATCCCCTTCGCGCGCTCCACCGCGCGGCGCAGCACGTGGCGGGGGTCGCCCTCGTAGGGGGTGCGCTCGGGGGTGATGATGTCGCAGAACATCCGCCCCACCCCCTGCTCCTCCGGGCGCCACGGCAGCACCGCGAACGTGGAGGGGTCGGGCAGCGCGATCATGTCCGACTCCTCGATCGCGTTGAAGCCGGTGATCGAGCTGCCGTCGAAGCCCATCCCCGCCTCGAACGCGTCCTGCAGCTCGGCGACGTTGATCGAGAACGACTTCAGCTGGCCGAGGATGTCGGTGAACCAGAAGCGGATGAAGCGGATCTCGCGCTCCTCCACGAACGCGGTCACGTCCGCGGCGGTCTTCGGCATGTCGGGCTGCTCTGCCACCCGGCGGACCTTAGTCGATGGCCGGGGCGCCGGGTATCGACGGATGGCCAAACCTGGCAGCCGCCACGGCGCCTACCCGTGCGCGCTGAGCAGCGCCGCGAGTACGAGCGCGAAGCCCATCACCACTGCCCACCCAGCGATTCGATCTGGATGCGGACCGACCCACTCGGCCGGCGTACGACGCGGCCTACGCCTGTGACGCATGGTCCTCTCGACCATGCGCGTGATGCTGACAGCGCGTTCGGACGGCACGACGCCGCTGGAAGCCGGTTTGATGTGCGGCTTCGCCGCCGCGGGCTCGGTCGCTCAGTGGACGCCGCGGCGGGGATCCGAAGCGTCAGTGACCGGCGATCGCCGCCACGAAGCCGGCCACGTCTTCGGCTTCGGCGCCCTGGAAGAGCAGCCTCGGCATCTGGCCTTTGCCGCGTGCGCGTCCTTCGAGGATCGCGCTCAGGATGAACGCCTTGCGGGTGGCGTACTGCGCCTTTTCCGGCAGCGTGGAGCCCACGGTCGGGATCAGCACGTCGAGGTCGGGACCGGTGCGACCCACCGCGGCGGCGCCGGCGAGCGTGTGGCAGAGGTTGCAGGAGTGCGAGAACAGTTCCCTGCCCTTCTGCTGCTGAGCGTCCAGGTGCACGCCCCCCACCCCCACGCTGGCCTTGTGCGCACTGTTGAATGCCAGCACCAGGGCGGGCACCACCAGGCCGAAGGCGCACACCAGCACGAGGCCCGCGGTCAGCCCCCGTTGGGCGGCCTTCGATTCAGGAGGCGTCGAGCCCTCGGGGGCGCCTCGGGGGCGTCGCATCGCCAGCAGGAAAACGCCGAAGCCGAGCGCGAGGATGCCGACGGTGACTAGCAGCGGGATCGCGGCGATTGCGAGTGGGAGGAACATGCCGGCCGGCACGATATACGTTGGCGAAGATGAGAGCTTCCCCATCAACTCCTTCAGGATCTCTTGATCTATCGCGCTAGCCTTTTCATGGAGACGTCGATCGTGTCCCCACGCGAGCTTCGTCGCAACCCAAGGCACCAGCCATGAGCTACTTCCTGCGCCGCCTACCGCTCTCCCGTCTGCTGCTCCTGTGCGGCGTGCTGATCGGCGTGGGCGTCGGCGCGACGGCGCTTGCCACAGCGCTCGGCGTGGGGCCCACACCTCCGCCTAAGCCGCTGCCCGACGCGGTCCACGACGCGCTCACTGCGGCGCCCGTCGAAGGCGTGAGCGCCCAGATCCAGCTCACCGACCACCTACTCGAAGGCGCCAGCCTCGCCAGCGGCGGCGGCGAAGCCAGCCAGCTGACCTCCAGCCCGCTGCTCTCCGGCGCCTCCGGGCGGCTGTGGATCTCAAAGGCTGGCCGCGTGCGCCTCGAACTGCAGTCCGAAAAGGGCGACACCCAGGTCTACTACGACGGGCACACGCTGTCGATGTACGACGCCTCGACCAACACGCTCTACCGCTACACGCCGCCGCAGAGCGAAGGCGCAGCGGGCAGCTCCGGCGAAGGAGGGTCGAACGAAGGCTGGCCGGGCTCATCGGGCGGCTCCTCCGGCGCGGACGCCCCCCACGAAGCTCCCAGCGTGGCCAAGATCGAAGAAGCGATCGCCCACCTCGAAAAGCACGCCGACGTCTCCGGCGCGACCCCCACCGACGTGGCCGGCCAGGCCGCCTACACCATGCGGGTGTCGCCCAAGGAAGGCGGCAGCCTGCTGGCCGGCGCCGAGCTCTCCTGGGACGCCGTGCACGGCGTGCCGTTGCGCGCGGCCGTCTACTCCACCGAGAGCGCCGCGCCGGTGCTCGAACTGGCCGCCACCTCCATCTCTTACGGCCCTGTCGAACCCTCCGTGTTCGAATTCACGCCGCCCGCCAACGCCAAGGTCGAAGAAGTCGTGCTGCCCAAGCCCGGCGAACATCAGGGCGGCTCTTCGCAGGGCGGCGAACACGAACACCCGAACGTCACCACGCACGGCAGCGGGCCCGGAACGATCGCCGTGCTCGAAGCCAAGGCCAAGGCCGACTCCTCCTCGCAGTCCTCGTCGCTGCCGGAAGGGCTGCAACAGGTCAGGATCAACGGGGTCACGGCCAGCGAGCTGCCGACCGAGCTCGGCACGCTGCTCAGCTTCGAGCGCTCCGGCGTGCGCTACCTGATCGCCGGCGCGGTCCCCCCGCCGCCGTCGAAGCGGTGGCCAAGGGTTTGTAGTCGTGAGCGAGGCACCGCCTGTGTGGCCGCCCGAGCGCAGAACTCAGCGGGCACCGGCGAGTGACTCGTCGTTCCTGGCAAGGACGCAAGGAGCGTGGCGTGCTTCGCTCGTGTGCTGGCCGATTGGAGATCATGCGATCTCCAATCGGTGAGGACGCAGCCAGGGGCGACGAGTCGCCGCCGGTCCGTGCCAGGGGGCTGGTCAAGCGTTACAAGGAGGTGCTGGCGGTCGACCACATCGACTTGAACGTCCATGCCGGCGACGTGTACGGGTTCCTGGGGCCCAACGGCGCCGGCAAGACCACCACGCTGCGCATGGCGCTGGGCCTGATCATGCCGACGGAGGGCACCGTCGAGCTGTTCGGCCGCGACCCGATCCGCGAGGGCGCACGGGCGCTCGACGGCGTCGCGGGATTCGTGGAGGCGCCGAAGTTCTATCCGTATCTCAGCGCGCAAAAGAACCTCGAACTGCTTGGGGCGCTCGACGGCGGCGGCGCGCGCGCGCGTATCCCCGAGGTGCTCGAGATCGTCGAGCTGAGTCCGCGCGCGGAGCACCGCGTGGGTGGCTACTCGCACGGCATGCGCCAGCGCCTCGGCATTGCCGCCGCGCTGCTGCGCCGCCCGCGCCTTTTGATCCTCGACGAGCCCGCCACCGGCCTCGACCCGGCGGGGATGCGCGACATGCGCGCCCTGATCCGACGGCTGGCCGACCAGGGGATCACCGTGCTGCTCTCCAGCCACCAGCTGCCGGAGGTTCAGGAACTGTGCGATCGAGTGGCGATCGTCGACTCCGGGCGCGTCGTCTACGAGGGCGCGCTCGCCGATCTGCGTCGCCAGGGCGGGGCCGGCTACCGGTTGCGTTCCACCGACGACGCGCGCGCACTGTCGGTGCTGCGCGCCCAGCCTGGCGTGGAGCACGTGACCAGTGCCCACCCGCCCGAGCACAATGGCCTCTCCTTCCAGGCGCAGGAGGCCGACGTGGGCGCCCTCTCGATCGCGCTCGGCGCGGTCGGCGTCGGCATCCTCGCGCTGACCCCGGAGTTGGCGACGCTCGAGGACCTCTTCTTCAGGCTGACCGAGGGCGAGGGGGCCGGGGCGAGCGGGCGGGCCGGGGCGAGCGGACCGATCGCGGCGGGCAATGGACACCTCCCACCAGGACAGGTCCATGAGCGCGCTTGAGGTCCCCCCAGCGCCGGCACCCGCCGTGTCCGGGCTGGCCGTCACCGCGCGGGCGCGCGAGGAGGCCCGGTGAGCAGCGCGGCCGTCAGCGCTCCGCCCGTGGCCCCCATCGGTACAACCCGCGTGCGGCGGCCCTCCACCCTGATCGCCTACCGCTGGGAGCTGCGCAAGCTGATCTCCCAGAAGCGCACCTACCTCGGCCTCGGGCTCGCGGCGATCCTGCCGATCATCTTCGTGATCGCCCAGAACCTGCGCAGCGACCGCGGCCACGACCAGGGCAACATCTTCGCCTCGCACATCACCCAGTCGGGGCTGGCCACGCCCGTGCTGATGCTGCTGTTCCTGTCGGTGTTCATGCTGCCACTGATCGCCTCGCTGGTCGCCGGGGACATCGTCGCCGCCGAGGATGGCAACGGCACGCTGAAGACGATCCTCACGCGCTCGGTCGATCGTGGCCAGGTGTTCGCAGCCAAGGCGCTTGCGGCGATGACATACGGGGCGATCGCGGTCTTCCTCTCAGCCACGGTGGCGACGGTCGCCGGCGTGGCCTCGTGGGGCTTCAACCACGTGGTCACTTTCTCCGGCACAGTGGTCTCCGCGCCCGAAGGTCTGCTGCTGGTGTTTGCCTCGAACGCGGTCTACCTGATCCCACTGCTGACCGTGGTGTGCATCGGCGTGCTGCTATCCACCGCCACCCGTAACAGCGCCGGGGCCGTCGTCGGCACCGTGGGCTTCACGATCCTGCTGTTCATCGTCGGCCAGATCCCGGGCCTGGAAGGGATCAAGCCCTATCTGCTCACCGAACAGTACGAGAACTGGCACGGCCTGCTGCGCACCCCCACCGACTGGGCGCCGATCGGGCACTCTGCGTGGGTCTGCGCGCTGTATGCGGTGCCGGCGCTGTTTGCCGCCTACCTGGTGTTCCTGCGTCGCGACGTCGCGGGAGGCTGACTCAGCCCTGTGCCGCGGCCGGCAGCTCCACCGGCTCCAGCTCCACCTCGTGCTCCAGGCGGTACACCTCGCGGCGCTCGATCAGGCCCGCGCCGAGGCGTCCGGTTGACTCCGCGCCACAGGCCACGCCGAAGCGCAGGCACTCCGGCGGGGGTTTGCCTTCGTAACGCGCCGCCACATAACCGGCGAGGAAGGCGTCGCCGGAGCCGCGTTTGGCGACCGGCTCGCGAAGGTCGATACGCGCCCGCAACAGCACCGGGTGGCCGTCGATCTGCACCTGCGCGAAGCAGCCGTCGGGCACCGTCATGATCGCCTCGTGCGCGCCCAGCGCGACCAACTCGCCGACCGCCAGCGAGCGCTCCTGCTCGTCGGCGAACTCGTGACCGACCAGCTCCTCGGCCTCCAACACGTTCGGCGAGACGACGTCTGGCTCGGCGCGCACCGCGTGGCGCAGGGGGTCGCCGTCGGTGTCGATCACGGTCGTGACCCCGGTGCGCTGCAGCTCGCGGATCAGGCCGGCGTAGACGTCACTCTCCATGCCGCGCGGGATCGAGCCGGCGAACACCACGATCGCCGCGCCGCGCGCGAGGTACAGGAGCTTGTCGCGAAACAGCTCCACCTCGCGCTCGCTCACCTTCGGCCCGCGCTCATTGATCTCGGTCTGCTCGCCGGTCGTGGGATCGAGCACCGAGGTGTTGGTGCGCGACTCCTCACGGATGCGCACGAAGTCGTTGAGGATCGCCTCCTCGGTGAGCTGCTCGACGATGTGCGTCCCCGTGGGGCCGCCCGCCATCCCCGTCGCGATCACCGGCTGGCCCAGCGCCTTCAGGGCACGGGCGATGTTGACCCCCTTGCCACCGGCCATCGTGCGCTGCTCGACGGTGCGGTGCCGGCGCCCCAAGCGGAAGTTGGGCACCGAGAGCGACTTATCGATAGCCGCGTTGAGCGTGACCGTGATGATCATCCCGAGTGCCTCATCCACGTCTGCGCCGCGCGGCGCCGGGTGGCTCCGTCTCGCGCACGCCTAGCGTATCGGACCGCTCCACAATGTTGCCTAAAAATTCTTGCGGCCGGTCAAACGCCCAGATTCCAAGCCACCTCGCGCAGGCGCTCCGCCTCCGCACGAGCCGCTTCCGCGGGGTCGCCGCCGGTCGCGAGGTGCGCGCCGACGATGCTGCGCGAGGCGGTGATCAGGCCGCCCGCCCGGCCCGGCAGGAAAGCCGCGGCCAGATCCTCGACGCGCCCCCCCTGCGCGCCCACGCCGGGCAGCAGCAGCACCGCGTGAGGCATCAACTCGCGCGCCCGCTCGAGGTGCCGCGGCTGCGTGGCGCCGACCACCGCACCCACGTCGCTGAAGCCCGACGCGCCCACCCCTGCCGCGCCCTGTTCGGCCACGAACCCCGCCAGGCGCTCCCACACCGGGCCTCCCGATGCGAGCTCCAGATCCTGTACGTCGGCGGCGCCGGGGTTGGAAGTGCGCACCAGCAGCAGCACGCCCGCCCCCACCCTCCGGGCTCCCGTCACGAACGGCTCGATCGCATCTGCGCCCAGCAGCGGGTTGACCGTCGCCAGATCCACGCGCAGGCGCTCGAACAGCGCCTGCGCGTAGGCGCGCGCGCTGAGCGCGATGTCGCCGCGCTTACCGTCGGCGATCACCAGCAGGCCGCGTTGATGCGCGTGCTCGATCACGGCTTCCAGCGCGTCCCACCCGGGCGCCCCCAGCCGCTCGAAACAGGCCAGCTGGGGCTTCACCGCCACGCACGCCGGGCCCGCGGCGTCGATCAGGGCGCAGCAGTGCACGCGGGTCGCCACCGCCGTGCGCCACGCCGGCGAGCGGTCGAGAGGCGCCGTGGACGGAGGCCCCGCTTGTGAGCTCGCCGAACTGCCGGCGCCGCACGTCGGCCGGTGCTCCGCCCGCGCGCCGGCCGCAACGTCATGTGCCCCCGGCCACAGTGCCTCAGGGTCCGGATCGAGGCCAAGCACGATCTGCGATTCGCGCTCCGCCACGCGGGCCGCCAGGATGTCGCCGAAGCCGGATCCCATCTCCGTGCGAGAATACCCTCGCCGATGGACCTCCCCCACGTCGCCTGGATCGTAACCGTGCTGATCGCCCTGCTGACGGCCGCGCTGCTGCTGCTCGCCGGCTACACGGGCTACGCCGTGCTGTCAGTCGCCGTGGGCGCGTCGGCGGCGATCAACCTCTTCTGAGAAGTCTTTGCCCGGTGTCCGAGCGCGGGTCCTTCGCAAGCCGCCCAAGGGGACGAAGGGGTGGTGGTGTTGCGCTTTCGATGATGTGTGCACTATTGCGCACAGGCCTGGTGGTGCATTCTCTTTTTTGAAAGGCGTGTGCCATTGCGCACACCTTTTTTTATTTTGCATACAACGCACAGGCCGCCATACAATAGCTATACAGGTTTTCCCGCCTCGCCTATACAAGCTTCCCCGCCTGGCCTACAGGTTTTCCCGCCTCGCCTATACAGGCCTCCCCACCTCGCCTACAGGTTTTCCCGCCTCGCCTATACAGGCCTCCCCACCTCGCCTATACAGGTTTTCTTGCCTCCCTGGACACCCATCCTTCCAAAGCCCGCGCCGCGCGACCGCGGTGGCTGATCGCGTCCTTCTGTTCGGCGCTCAGCTCCGCCATCGTCAGGATGGACGGGATCCCACCCTCCCCGTCGTCGGGCAGGAACGCGGGGTCATAGCCGAAGCCCCCCTCCCCCCGCGGCGCGGCGGCGAGACGGCCGGTGCAGCGCTCCTCGAACAGCTGCTCGATCCCCGCGGCGGGGTCCACGTAGACGAGCGCGCACACATAGGCCAGCGCGCTGCCCGCGGGCGCCTCGCGCAACAGCTTGTCGAGGTTTTGCCGGTCGGTGGCATGCGCTCCGGCGTAGCGCGCCGAGCGCACCCCCGGGGCGCCACCGAGCGCTGCCGCTTGGATTCCGGAGTCGTCGGCGATCGTCACCTCGCCGGTGGCCGCGGCCGCGGCGCGCGCCTTGCCGAACGCGTTCTCGGCGAACGTCTCCCCATCCTCGGGAGGGAGCTCCACTGCGGCGGGCAACAGCGCGATCTCATGATTCGGGAGCAAGCGCCCCAGCTCGCGGCGCTTATGCTCGTTGTGGGTCGCCAGCAGCAACCTCATAGGAGGAACGCTCCAGCCTCACTCACAGGAGGAACGCCCCAGCCTCACTCACAGGAGGAGCGCTCCAGCCTCACTCACAGGAGAGGAGCGCTCAGCCTCAGGGACTCCGGCACGGCCACCTGCCGACACAACGCTCCGCGAGACGACCACGCAGAGCATCAGCCCGACGGGGAGGCGATCGCCCGCTCCTGCGCGACGCGCAGCTGCTCGATGCCGCCCGCGGCCAGAGCCAGCAGCTCGTCCAGGGAGGCGCGCGAAAGCGGGGTGCGCTCAGCGGTGGCCTGCACCTCGAGGAGGTCGCCCTCGCCGGTCATCACCACGTTGGCGTCGACCTCGGCGTTCGAGTCCTCGGAGTAGTCGAGATCAAGCAGCGCGACCCCATCGACCATCCCGCAGGAGACCGCGGCCACCGAGCCGGTGAGCGGGGAACGCTCAAACGCCTCCCGGCTCGCGAGGCGCGCGCATGCAAGTGAGAGCGCGACGTAGGCGCCGGTGATCGAGGCGCAGCGCGTGCCCCCGTCGGCCTGCAGCACGTCGCAGTCGAGGTAGATCGTGCGTTCCCCCAGCGCCTTGAAGTCGATCACCCCGCGCAGCGCGCGCCCGATCAACCGCTGGATCTCGACCGAGCGCCCATCCAGGCGCCCGCGGGTGGCATCGCGCTGCTTGCGCTCGCCGGTGGAGGCGGGCAGCATCCCGTACTCCGCCGTCACCCACCCGCGACCCTTGCCGGCCATCCAGCGCGGCACGTTCTCCTGCGCGGAGGCGGTGCAGATCACGCGCGTCTCCCCGATGGAGATCAGCGCCGAACCGGTCGCGGTGCGCATGAAGCCCGGCTCGATCGTCACCGGACGCAGCCCGTCGGGAGTGCGGTCGTAGCTGCGCGCGCGGCTCACGCGATTGCCTCCACCGCCGCCAGGCGCACCTGCTCGACCGGGCCGAGTGGCATCTGCAGGAAGCGCGTGCTCTGCTCCCTGAACGTCTCCACGTCGCCGGTACAGAGGAAGCTGTAGTCGCCCTCCTCGCCGCCCTCGCGCATATTGAGCAGGTTGCGCGTGGAGAGCGCGTGCTCGACCTGGCGCGCGAGCGCCGCCCCGGAGGTGATCAGTGTGACCGCCGGCCCAAGCATCCGCTGCAGCATCGGCGCGATCAGCGGGTAGTGGGTGCAGCCGAGGATCACGGTGTCCACCTCGGTGGCCTTCAACGGGGCGCAGGCCTCGCGCACGCTCTGCACCACGCGCTCGTCGAACTGCTCGCCCGCCTGGATGATCGGCGCGAGCGTGGGGCACGGAACCGCCGTCAGCGTGACGTGGGGGTCCACCGCATGCACCGCGCGCTCATACGCGCGGCTGGAGACCGTGGTGGGCGTCGCCAGCAGACCGATTCGCCCGGTGCGGGTAGCCGCCACCGCCTGCACCGCCTCGGGGCGCACCACCCCGAGCACATCCACACCCAGCGTGGTGTCCATCATCCGCTGCTGAAGCGCCCCCAGCGCAGCGGAGGTCGCCGAGTTGCAGGCCACCACGAGCAACTTCACGCGGCGACTGAGAAGCTCCTCGGCGATCTCCACCGAGAAGCGCTCGAGCTCCTCGCGGGAGCGTTCACCGTAGGGGAAGCGTGCGGTGTCGCCGAGGTAGAGGAAGTCCTCCCGCGGCAGCGCCACCAGCAGCTCGTGCAGCACGGTGAGGCCGCCGATGCCGGAGTCGAACACCCCGATGGGGCGCTCGCGGTTGCCTGCCGAGAGGTTGGTCATGCGACTCATCATCTCAAAGCGCTACCGTCGCGAGGCGTGCGGGCGCTGGTCGTGTCCAACATGCTTCCCGACGCCCGCCACCCCGAGCGGGGCGGCTTCGTGCGCGACCAGGTGGATGCGCTGCGAGGGCTGCCCGGCGTGGAGGTCGAGCTGTACGAGTTTCCCCCCGGCGGCGCCGCGCTGATCGAGGCCGCTCGCCGGCTGCACCGCGACTACGGTGGCGGCCGACGGCGGCGCACGGGACGCATCGACGTGGTGCACGCCCATTTCGGCCTCACCGCCTGGCCGACGCTCGCGGCACGCGCACGAGTCAGGGGGCTGACGGTGCACGGCACCGATGTGCGCCACCCCCGCACGCGATTGGCCACCCGCGCGGTGCTCCCGCTCATGGACCTCATCGCCGCTCCCACCCCGGAGCTCGCGCACGAGCTGCCGGGGCGCGCGGCGCGGCGCACGCGGGTGCTGCCGTGCGGCGTGGACCTGGAGCGCTTCCACCCGATCCCCCGCGCGAGCGCCCGCGCCGAGCTCGGCCTGGACCCGCACACCCCCTGCCTGCTGTTCCCAGCGGACCCGGCACGCCCCGGCAAGCGTCACGACCGCGCGGTGGCGCTCGCCCGCGACGTGCCCCTGCACACACTCGGCGGCGTCGCCCCCGAGCAGGTGCCACTGTGGGTGAACGCAGCCAACGCCGTGGTGGTGCCCTCGGACGCGGAGGGCTTCGGGCTGGCGGTCCTGGAGGCGCTGGCGTGCGACGTGCCGGTGCTTGCGACTCCGGTGGGGGTTCACCCGCAGGCGCTGAAGGGCGTGCGGGGAGCGCTGTGCGCACCCTTCGACGTGGAGCGTTGGAGGGCGGCGGCGATGCCACACCTCGACGCCCCAGACCCCCGGATCGCGGGCCAAGCCCACGCGGAGCCGTACTCCGCGATACAGATGGCGGGGCGCCTGGCGGAGGCGTGGCGGGAGCTGCTCGAGCGGGGCGCCGCGTGAGAGTCCCAGCCCACAATGGGTAGGATGAGGTGGTCGATGAACGCTCAGACCACGAGTCCGTCCGACCAGCCGGCGATCGACCGTGAGCACCGGACGCCGACCGAGGAGCTCGCCAAGCCCACCGAGTCGAGCGGGTCGGCGACAGCTCTGGGCGGCGAGGTCCCCGCCGGCGCGGAGCCGCCCGCGGACATGGAGCCGCCCCTCGGACAGCCACGCCCCCCGGGCTTCCGCGAGCGCGGGCGCATGCGCAGGAGGGTGCGGTTTTTGCGCAAGGCGCGGGAGCTCGCCTACCGCGACCTCGGGGGGCTGGTGTTCGAGATGCAGCGCCTGAGCCAGCGCAACGACGAGTTGGTGGCGGCGAAGCTGGGCGTGTTGGCAACCTTCGACACGGAGCTGCACGCGCTGGAGGGCGCTCTCGACGAGCGCCGCCCGGTGACGGTGCTGCGAGAGGCCGGCATCGGGGCATGCCCGCGGTGCGCCGCGATCCACGGCAGCGAGGACCGTTTCTGCCCGATGTGCGGCATGCCGATGGGTCGCCCAGCGGAGAGTCCGATCGCGGGAGCGCCCGTGGTCGCCCCCGGCACCCCTCCACCGCTTGCCGCGGCCTCGGTGGCTGCGGCATCCAGCGTCACTCCCGGACAGCTGCCGCTGAGCGCCGCCGCCGGGCAGGCTCCCCCGGCTGCGAGCCAGGCGCCCGCGAATCCGTCGGCATCGACACCCCCCGCCAGCCCACCGGCACCGACTCCATCGGCATCGACACCCCCCGCCAGCCCACCGGCGCCCGTGCCCGCGCCCCCATCGAAACCCCAAGCAGAGGATCGCCCCACGGAAATCATCCGCCCGCGGGACGAGTCGGGGTGAGCGTCGCAGCGCCTCCACCCCCCGCGCCCCTCCCGCCGGAGCCGGCGCAGGAGCGCTGCCCACTGTGCGGTGGGCCGCTGGGAGCAGAGCAGGAGTGGTGCCTGCGGTGTGGCGCCGCGGCGCGCACGCGTTTGGCGGCGACCCCGCGGTGGCGCCCACCGGTGGTCGCGCTGACGACGGTGATCGTGCTCTCGCTGGGGGCGCTGAGCGCGGCGCTGGTGTCGCTGGCGGGTTCGAGCGGGGCGCAAGACACGGTCGCGGTGACGCGGACCGTGACGGCCCCGGCGGCGGGGGCAACCACGACACCGGGCGCGGCCGCGGGCGCGCCCGGCACTACCACCGGCGTGCCCGGGGTGGGCACCACCGGCACGACATCGACCGCTCCGAACACCGCCGGCGTACCGGGCACTACCACCGGCGTGCCCGGGGCGGGCGCCACCGGCTCGACAGCGACCGCTCCGAGCACCACCGGCGTGCCGGGGACCGCGGCGCCGAAAACAGGGGCGACCACGAGCACGAGCACAACGAGCACAGTCGCGCCGGGCACCACCGGCACAGGCACGCCGGCGGGCTAGCGTGCAAGCAACGCGGGGGGGCGTGGATCTGGAGGTGGATGTGGTGGTGGTGGGCGCCGGCGCGGCGGGGTTGTACGCGGCGCTGTGCGCGGCGCGTGAGGGCGCGCGGGTGGCGCTGGTGTCGGCCGCCCCACTGGCGCAGACCGCGAGCTACTGGGCGCAGGGCGGCTTGGCGGCGGCGCTGGCGGAAGACGACAGCCCAGAGCTGCACCTGCGCGACACCGAGCGGGCGGGACGGGGCGCGATGCGCACGGCGGCCGCGGAGGTGCTCGTCAAGGAGGCGCCGGAGTGCGTGGCCGACCTGCAGGCGCTGGGGGTGCGCTTCGACGCGGACCGTTTCGGGCGCCTGGCACTGGGCCTGGAGGGTGGGCATTCGGTGCGTCGGGTGGTACACGCGGGCGGCAGCGCGACCGGTAGGCGCCTGCTGCGCGCGCTGGCGGCGCTGGCGGTGGAGGAGCCGCGGATCGCGGTGCTGGAGAACGTGCGCGCCCGCGCGCTGTGGCAACGGGAGAGCCGCTGTTGCGGGCTGGTGTGCGAGGACGGGCGCACGATCGCGGCGCGCGCGGTCGTGCTGAGCACCGGTGGCGCGGCGGCGCTGTGGGCGCGCACGACCAACCCCCCGGGCTCGCAGGGGGCGGGGCTGCTGCTGGCACAGGCGTTGGGCGCGAAGCTGGCGGATTTGGAGTTCGTCCAGTTCCACCCCACCGCCGTGAAGGGGGTGGGTGGACGCGAGGCGTTCCTGATCACCGAGGCGATCAGGGGCGAGGGAGCGACGCTGCACGACGCCACGGGAGAGCGCTTCGTGGACGAGCTGGCACCACGCGACGAGGTGGCGCGCGCGATCTGGGGACGGATGCGGGAGACCGGAGCGGAGTCGGTGGGCCTCGACATGCGCGCGATCGACCCCGCGCTGTTCCCAAACGTGGTGGGGGCGCTGCGCGAGGCGGGCGTGGACCCGGCGCGGGAGCTGGTGCCCGTGGCGCCGGCTGCGCACTACACGATGGGCGGAATCGTGACCGATCTGCATGCGCGCTCCACCGTGGCGGGACTGTATGCCGTTGGGGAGACCTCGTGCACCGGCCTGCACGGAGCCAACCGGCTGGCCTCGAACTCGCTGAGCGAGTGCTTCGTATTCGGTCGTCGCGCCGCCCACAGCGCTCTGGATGAGCCCGCCGCGGCAGCTTCCGGACAGGCGGCGAGCCCGGGGGAGCTGGAGGCGTTGGCGCACCTGCAGGCGCCGCCGCCCGTGGACGCGGCCACGCGCGAGGCGCTGTGGCGGGATGCCGGCATCGAGCGTCGCACCGACGGGTTGGCGCGTCTGACGGCGGAGGGCGGGCGGGCCTACCATCCGCTGGCGCGTACGATCGCGGCGTGCGCGCTGGAGCGCCGGGAGAGCCGGGGGGCGCACCGTCGCGTGGAGCACCCTGAGGCCGACTCGGAACTGGAGCATCGTCACATCGTCGTGAGCGCGCAGGGGACGCTGACGTGGGAAACGTGGGAGTGACTTGTTAACCAGCCCTTAATCATCTCTTCGGCCCAGCTTTATGTGAGTGCCAGATACTCTCTGACTCCCTAAAGAGACGCGAAGATTTATGAAGATCTTCGGTCCTTTGGGGTAGGAGACGTGTTGAATCAGGTGAAAGGTCTCAGGAGCTAAAGGAGTCCCTGGGATCGGCGGAGGTGCGCGGCGAAGGTCGCGAGCAGAGCCCTGGTCGATACGGAGATAGAGAAGAAGCGAGGGGAGCTCGCCATGTATCAGTTCAGTCGAGCGATTTACCGGGAGTTGGCCCCATACATCGTCGCTCCCGGGCGGGCGGGATCCAATCCCGCCGCCGCGGCGGCGGGTAAGAGCAACCACGAGCAGGTGCTGCGCGCGTGCGAGTCGGCGATGGAGCGGCTGGCGACGGACCGCCACTACTTCGCACGGCCGGAAAGGACCTTGTTCTGGGACATCCGGATGCACTTCCCGATGAGCCAGCAGGCGCGCGTGCACAGCGTGGTGGTCCGCTACATGGGCCTCGCGCAGCGCTATCTGGCGGAGAACCCACACGCGGCGCACGCGTCGGTGAGCGACGAGCCGCTGCAGTGCCGCGCGACCACCCGCAAGGGCGCGGCGTGCCAACGGACGCCGCTGCCGCACAACGGATACTGCCCCTCGCACCAGCACCTGGCTGACACTGAGAACAGCGAGCAGCTGGCGGCATAAAGCAGATTTTGGGGGATCGTCCGCGCGCGTGGGTGCGGGGACGAGCGCGGGTGGGCGTGGGGCCTCCATGCCCCACGACGATCGCTGGTGTCGAGTCCCGGCGCCCGCACTATCGTGCGGCCCGCAGGCGACGATCGTCGCGCGCGCCGGGCCCCCGGCGCGCGCGCACGTCGACGGCTGACAGCCGCGCACCGCACGTCTCGCAGATGCGATGCGAGTCGACCCCGCCGCCGCAGCCGCGGTGTTCGAGCAGCACCGGCGGGCCGTCGGGCGCGGCGTGGCGATCGCCCCAGTACATCAGCGACACCACCGTGGGCCACAGGTCGAGCCCCTTGGCGGTGAGTCGGTATTCCCAGCGCACCGGACGCTCCTGGTAGGGATGCTTCTCGAGCACACCCTGCTCGAGGAGCTTGGTGAGGCGGGTGTGCAGCACGTTGCGCGCGATGCCGAGGTCGGCTTGGAGCTCGTCGAAGCGATGCAGCCCGAGGAAGACGTCGCGCACGATCAGCAGCGACCAGCGCTCGCCGACGACCTCGAGCGCCGCCGCGATGCTGCAGATCTGGCTGTCGTAGGAGTTTCCCAGCATGCAGAGAGCCTCTTTCAAAATAGCCCGCGACCGCGGCGGCCGGCCTCTTTCAAAGCAGTCCACCCGAGCGCGGCATTCCCGCCCTTTCAGCAGTCCACCCGAGCGCGGCATTCCCGCCCTTTCTTCGAACGTCCTCTACCCAGCTTAGCTATTTAGTTGCATGACGCAACTGACGTGCTAGGGTGCGTTTCATCATGCAACGCAAATGGCGGGTCTCACTTGTGGTGTGCGTCGGGGTGTTCATGTCGAGCCTCGACCTGTTCATCGTCAACATCGCGTTCCCGGCGATCGCCAAGCACTTCGGTGGCGCGTCGCTCAGCTCGCTGTCGTGGATTTTGAGCGCGTACGCGATCGTGTTCGCCGCGCTGCTCGTGCCGGCCGGCCGCTGGGCGGACGCGTTCGGGCGCAAGCGCGCGTTCCTGCTGGGCCTCGGGATATTCGTGCTGGCCAGCGCCGGATGCGCGCTGGCGCCATCGGTGGACGTGCTGGTGGCAGCCCGCGTCGTGCAGGCGATCGGCGGCGCCCTGATGGTGCCGACCTCACTCGGCTTGATGCTGCCGGAGTTCGGCCCCCACGAGCGCCACGTGGCGATCGGCGTGTGGGCCGCCACCGGCGGGATCGCCGCGGCGGCGGGGCCACCCCTCGGCGGCGTCCTGGTGCAGGCCGACTGGCGATGGGTGTTCCTGGTGAACGTCCCGATCGGAGTGGCCGGGTTGGCGTTCGGCTTGCGCACGCTCACCGAGCGCCGCGAGCGTGGTGGCCAACGCCCGGATGTGCTGGGCGCAGTCATGCTGATCGCCGCGATCGGCTCGCTCGTGGTGGCGATCGTCAAGGGCCAGGAATGGGGTTGGACCTCCCCGGCGATCCTCGCGCTGCTCGCCACCACCGCGGTGCTGCTGCCGACGATCTGGGTGCGCTCCGAACACCAGCCCGCGCCGGTCGTCGATCCGGCGATGCTGCGCGTGCGCAGCTTCGGCCTGGCGGTGGGGGCGTCGCTGCTGTTCTTCGCCGGCTTCGCGGCGATGCTGCTCGCGGGCGTGCTGTTCCTCACGGGCGTATGGCACGAGAGCGTGCTGCACGCCGGCCTGATGCTGTTCCCCGGCCCGGCGATGGCAACCGTGTTCAGCGTGCCCTCGGCACGGTTGGGCGCGCGCGTGGGCTACCGGATCCCGGGGGTGACGGGCGCGGCGCTGTTCGTCTGTGGAGCGCTTTGGTGGATCGCCCAGATCGGCGACACCCCCGCCTATCTCTCGGAGTTCCTGCCTGGGATGGCGATCGGGGGAGCGGGCGTGGGCTTGGTGATCCCCACCCTGACGGGCGCCGGCGCGTCCTCGCTGCCGCCCGAGCGCTTCGCGACGGGCGCCGCGGTACTCACGATGGGCCGCCAGATCGGCGCGGCGCTCGGCGTGGCGGTGCTGGTCGCGGTGCTCGGCACGGCGACCAGCACCGCAGCGGACTTCCAGGCAGCCTGGCTGATCACCGCCGCCGGCGCACTCGGCGCCGGGATCGCGCTCGCGGCGCTCGGCCGGCCCGCACACGGGCAGCTCGCCGTGGCGGTGTCGCGAGCGCCGGTGGCAACCGACGCGTCGGCGATCGCAGAACGAGCCGCGTAACACCACCCGCCGACTCGCCGTAGGCTGGCAGCGTGCTTCTTGGAGTGGATGTCGGAGGGACCTTCACGGACGCGGTGCTGATCGCCCCGGAGGGCTCGGCGGCGTACACCGCGAAGGTGCCAACCACCCCCGACGAGCAGTCGCGCGGAGTGATGGAGGCAGTGCGCGCGGTGCTCGCCCAGGCAAGTGCCAAGCCAAGCCAAGTGGAGCGCTTCGCGCACGGGATGACCGTGGCGACCAACGCACTGCTCGAATTTTCGCAGGCCCACCCTCCCGCCCGCACGGCGCTGATCGCCACCGAGGGCTTCGCCGACATCGTCGAGCTGGGACGCCAGGCGCGAGCGCACCTGTACCGGCTGTGCGCGGCCGCTCCCGCCCCGCTGGTGCCGGCGGAGTTGCGCTTCGAGGCTCCCGAGCGGATGACCCCCGACGGCCCGTTGCGGGCGCTCGATCCCGCGGCGGCCGAGCAGCTGGTTGAGCAGATCGAGGGAGCAGGCGTCGAATCCGTGGCGGTGGCGCTGCTGCACGCCTACGCGCACCCCGAGCACGAGCGCCTGCTGGGGGAGCTGCTCGCCGCGCGCCTGCCAACCGTGCACGTGTCGCTCTCGCACGAGTTGGTGGGGACCTTCCGCGAGTATGAGCGCGCCGCCACCACCGAGGCCGACGCCGCCCTCTCTCCCCTGGTCGGGGCGTACCTGCGCCGCCTTGGCGAGCAGGCCGACGCGCTTGGGTTGACCAGGCCCGCGATCATGCAATCCTCGGGCGGCCTCACCGACGCGGAGGGCGCCGCGGCCCACGCGGCGCTGACGGCGCTCTCCGGCCCCGCCGGCGGAGTGCGCGGCGCCCTGGCGCTGGCGGAGCTGGCGGGTGAGCGCAACGTGGTGTGCTTCGACATGGGCGGCACATCCTGCGATGTGTGCCTGATCGCGGGCGGCCGCGTGGCGGAGACGGCGGAGGGGGTCGTGGCGGGCAGGCCGCTGGCGCTGGCGATGCTCGACATCCACACCGTGGGGGCGGGCGGCGGCTCGATCGCGTGGCGCGACCAAGGCGGCGCGCTGCGGGTGGGCCCGCACTCCGCCGGCGCCGACCCCGGGCCGGCGTGCTACGGACGCGGCGGCGAGCACCCGACGGTGACCGACGCCAACCTGCTGCTGGAGCGCCTACCCGCGGACACCCCACTCGCCGGCGGTCTCGAGCTCGACCGCGACGCCGCCGAGCGCGCGGTCGCCGCGCTCGCCGCCACGCTCGACCTTTCGACCCGGCGTTGCGCGGAGGGGATCGTGCACGTCGCCGAGGCGGCGATGACGGGCGCGCTGCGCGCGATCACCGTCGAGCGTGGGATCGACCCCCGCGGCTTCGCGCTGATGCCGTTCGGCGGCGCCGGCCCGCTGCACGCGGCGGCGCTCGCGCGCGAGCTGGGGATGCGGCGCATCCTCGTCCCCCGCGCCTCCGGGGTGCTGTGCGCGCTCGGCCTCGCCACGGCGGCCCCCCGGCGCGACGCGGCGCGCACGGTGATGCTGGCCGCAACGGGGACCGATTGGGGAGACACTCGCTCCACCGAAGCCCGGGGACGCTCGCCGTTGGCGAGCATCCCCGTTTCGGCCAGCGCCGCAGGCGCGTGTCACCCGGCTTCGGCCGGGGCAGCCCTCGACGCCGAGCGCCTGGCCGCAGAGCGCGAGGCGCTCGTGGCGCGGGCGTGCGCGGAGCTCGGCGAGACGGCCGTGCGGGTCGCCGTCCGCTACGAGCTGCGCTACCGCGGGCAGTCGTTCGAGCTGGCGGTGGAGGAGGAGGATGTTCAGGCAGGCATGGCGGGCTCGCCGAGCGCTCGGGCGCCTGCAGTGCCAGCACGGCCCCCGCGCGGCGAGCAGCCCGTGGCCGCCATGCACGAAGCCTTCACGCCCGCCGACGACGGTCCCCCGCCCGCCCCCGATGCGCTGCGCGAGGCGTTCGCCCAAGCACATGAGCAGCGCTACGGCTATCGCGACGACGGCGTCGAGGTGGAGCTGGTGACGATCCGCGTCTCCGCGTGGGGTGCCGCCCCGCGCCTGCGGCTGGCATCCGCGGAGGGCGAGCCTGCGCCCGGCACGACGATCGAGGGGCCGACGGTGTGCTCACTGCCGGGCTCCACCCTGTATGTGCCCGACGGCTGGCGGGGCGCGGTCGACGACCACGGCACCGTGCACCTGTATGACGACGGGGCTGGCGTATGAGCCTCGACCCGATCGAGCTGCAGGTGCTGACCGGCGCGCTGCGCGCCGCCTGCGAGGAGATGGGCGCCGCGCTGATCCGCTCCGCGCACTCGCCCAACATCAAGGAGCGCCGCGACTGCTCCACCGCTTTGTTCGATGCGCGCGGGCAGATGGTGATGCAGGCCGAGCACATCCCCGTGCACCTCGGCTCGATGCCCGCCGCCGTCGCCGCCGTGCTCGGCGAGGATCACTCGGAGGGCCGCTCGTGGGTGCTCAACGACCCCTTCGCCGGTGGCACCCACCTGCCGGACATCACGCTCATCACCCCCGTGCTCGATGAGCCCAGCCACCGTCTGGCGAGCGGGGCACACCGGAATCGCCCGTACGGGCGCGGCGGTAGCGGTGCCGGCGAAGGGCATCAGCTGATCGGATTCGCCGTCTCTCGCGCCCACCACGCCGACGTGGGCGGGCGTGTGCCCGGATCGATGCCCGCCGACTCGCGCACGCTCGCGGAGGAGGGGGTGGTGATCTCCCCCCGTCCAGCCACAGAGGAGGAGATCCAGCGGCTCGTCGCGCGCATGCGCCAGCCGCGGGAGCGTCGCGCCGACCTACGCGCCCAGCTCGCCGCCAACCGGATCGGCGTGGAGCGCTTGCGCGAACTGGCGAGGCGCGCCGGGGTGGCGCGACTGCGTGAGGGGTTCGACGCCGTGCTCGACTATGCCGAGCGGCGCACCCGCGCCTGCCTGGCGACGCTCCCCGACGGAGTGCATGTGGCGGAGGACGTGCTGGAGGCGATCGAGGGCGATCTCGTGCTGCGCCTGCGCGCCACCGTGGGGGGCGGGCGGCTGCTGCTCGACTTCGCCGGTAGCGCCCCCCAACACGGCGGCAATCTCAACTGCCCACTCACGGTGACGCACTCCGCGTGCTACTTCGCGGTGCGCGTGCTCACCGATCCCGACATCCCGCCCTCCGCCGGGGCCTACCGGCCGGTGGAGATCCGTGTCCCGGAGGGGTGTTTGCTGAACGCGAGGGCAAGCGGGCACCAAGCCTGCCCCCCACCTTCATCCAGTGGCGATCCCTCGAGCGCTCCCCACCGCACGCCCGGTGCTCGCGGCGAGGACGACGACCCGGACGCCGGCGAGGCTCCCGCGGTGGCCGCCGGCAACGTCGAGACATCCTCGCGCGTGGCAGACCTCGTGCTGGCGGCCTTCGGCCGGGCGTTGGGCCAGGGCACGATGAACAACCTCACGCTCGGCGACGAGCGCTTCAGCTACTACGAAACGCTCGGCGGCGGCCAGGGCGCCTGCGCCGACGCCGACGGGCCCTCCGGGGTGCACGTGGCGATGAGCAACACCCTCAACACCCCCGTGGAGGCGCTCGAGCGCGAACTGCCCCTGCGGGTCACCCGCTACGCCCTGCGCCGCGGCTCCGGCGGGGCGGGCGCCCATCGCGGCGGCGACGGGGTGGTGCGCGAGATCGAAGCGCTGCGCGAGATGAGCTTCTCGCTGATCACCGAGCGCCGCCGCCATCCTCCCCCCGGCGCGCATGGCGGGCGGCCGGGGGCTCGCGGACTCAATATGCTCGACGACCGCGAGCTGCCCGGCAAGGTCACCGGCGTGCTGCGATCCGGCCAGCGCCTGCGCATCGAAACGCCCGGCGGCGGCGGCGATGGACCGCCCAAAACCGGCCCCAGATAACCTTCCGCTCCGAAAAATCTCGCAAAAAAGGCGAAGATTTCCAGGTGATTTGGGATTTCCGCTAGGATTTCGGTATCTTAAGAAGGCCAAGTCGTAGGACGGTGGCCCGCCCCTCGGGGTGCCGTTGCGTCGAGCACCAAGCCGGAATCATCCTCTAGAGAACCTCGTCCCCTCACATTTGCCATGCCAATTGCTTTGAAGGAATGGGCGGTCACCGTCCGCGCGCTTGCCGAAGGCGAGCAGCTTGTCACGCTGCGTAAGGGCGGCATCCGGGAGGCCGACCGGCACTTCCAGCTCGAGCACGAGCGCTTCTTCCTCTACCCCACCTTCGACCACCAGCGCAACGACCTCGTACGCGAGTCCCACCAACCCGAGCTGCGCCGCGCGCTCGAGGAGGGCGTGTGGAGCGAGGGCGAGCCCTCGCTGCAGGCGCTGGCCGTCGACGGCGGCGTGCAGCAGCCCGACCGCGTGCGGATCCGCGCGTGGGCCGAAGTCGCCGGACACTTCACGATCACCGACCCGCGCTGCGTGGACGCGCTATCACCCTTCTACGTGTGGCGCAGCGACTATGCCGCCAAGCGCCTCGCCTGGAAGCCGCGTCACCCGTTGCACGTGCTGCTGCTGCGTACCTACCGCATCCCCAGGCCGGTCACGGTGAAGGTCCGCGAGGAGTACCTCGGCTGCCACTCGTGGCTGGAGCTCCAGCGCGAGTTGCCCTTCGAGGGCACCCCGGTGCTCTCCGACGACGAGTTCGAGCGCGCGTCGGAGGAAATCGAGACGATCACCCGCGAGGTCGGCGCCCCCCAGCCTGTGTTGGCCTAGCGGCGTATCCCAGTCAGGGATGTAGATACGCAAGGATCGCCAGCAGCGCCAGGCCCGCCAGCAGGAACGCCAGTACCCGCCACGCGGTGGCGCCCCATGGCATCGCTGTCTGGGTCGTGGGCAGCAGCTCGCTCTGCAGCAGCACGTCGCGCGCCGCCGGGACGCCCGAGGCAGGGACAAGGATCTCGCGCGGGCCAGCCGCCAGGAAGTCGGGCACGTCGAAGCCACGCGCACGGCGCTGCATCGAGGGAATGCCCTCCTCCAGCAGCAGGTTCTGGATGAAGTCCGCCTCGACCTGATTGCGAGCGCCCACCACTCGTGTCAGGTCGCCCTCGGAGTATTGCGGCTTGATCCTCCTCGCCCGCTGCCACAGCTCGCCCAGCGGATGGGGCTCATCGACCGCGGCGCCCTTGGCGCCGGCGGGGTACACCAGCGGCATCCCGCAGCGCGGACAGAAGCGCTCGGTGGGCGGATGGAAGTCGCCGCACGACGGGCAGAGGAGGGTCTCATCCGTCATCACCGCACCGCGAACGGATCCTTGCCCGCCGCCGGCGCCGCCTTGAACAGATCCCCGCCAGCCATCACCCCACCTCGATCGGTACCTCCGTGACCTCACCCTCCGCGATCAGGTAGCAGCGTACTTCCGGCTCACCACCGGCAAGCCCGACGATCAGCCACTCGACGCCCGGCCAGTTGCGAGCGAAGTTGATGTCGGTCTGGGAAGGGTAGGGGGCGGTGTGCGTGTGCGAATGGTAGATCGCGCCCATCTCCCACCCCGCGTCGTCGAACTCGTTGACCGCCCGCAGGACATCCTTGCCGTCGATCTCGAAGCGCTTCGGGCTTGCGTACACGTTAGTCGCCCGGTGGACCCTCACCGCCCGCGGCGAGCTCGCCGGCGCACCGTGCTCGTAGGCGATCATCCCGCAGCACTCCGCGTCGTACTCCTCGCGCGCGTGCGCGATCACGTCGTCGAGGAGGGCGGGAGCTATGACCATCGTCGCGAGCGGGAGCCGTGGGCGATGATCGCGAGGCGAGCGCCGAGGTCGTTCAGCCGGCCCCCCGTGTGGGCGGCTACCACCACACGGTGGAGTCGAGGTTCTCGATCTCATCCACGGGCAGCGTGTAGATGCCGCTGGAGAGGTACTTCCAGCCGTCGTCGGCGACGATGAACACGACGTTGCCCTCGTCCAGCTCGCCCGCGATCCGCACCGCCACCCGCGCGATCGCGCCGGAGGAGACCCCCGCAAACACGCTCTCCTCGTCGAGCAGTTTGCGCGTCCACAGGATCGCGTCGCGGTTGGTGACGAAGATCTTGCGATCCAACAGCGAGAGGTCGATGATCGGTGGGATGAAGCCGTCGTCCAGCGAGCGCAGGCCCTGCACGGGCTCGCCCTGCATCGGCTCGGCCGCCACGATCTTCACGGCGTCGCCGAAGGTCTCCTTCAGGCGCCTGCCGTTGCCCATCAGCGTGCCGCCCGTGCCGAGCCCCGCCACGAACGCCGCGACCTCGTCGAGCTCCTCCAGGATCTCGAGGGCCGTACCGTTGTAGTGGGCGTTCGGGTTGGCGGGGTTGCCGTACTGGTAGGGCATGTAGTAGGAGGCGTCCGCCTGAGCCATGTCGAGGGCCTTCTCTACGGCGCCGTTGGAGCCCTTGGAGCCCTCCGAGTAGACGATCTGCGCGCCGTACATCTTCAGCAGCTGCGTGCGCTCGGGGGTCACGTTCTCGGGCATCACCACCTTCAGGCGGTAGCCCTTGCGCGAGCAGATCATCGCCAGCGAGATCCCCGTGTTGCCGGAGGTCGGCTCGAGAATCGTCTGACCGGAGCTGAGCGCGCCCCGGCTCTCGGCATCCTCGATCAGCGCCCGCGCCACGCGGTCCTTCACCGAGCCGGTGGGGTTGCGCGACTCGAGCTTCGCCCAAATCCGCACCCCAGGCTTTGGGGAGAGGCGGGGCAGCTCGATCAGCGGCGTGTTGCCGATCGACTGCACGATGTCGCCGTAGCGACCCCCGCAGGGCTTGTTGCGCAGACCCTCAGCCGCCATTACTTCACGGAATATAGCGACACTCGCCCGCCGGCTGGGGCAACAAGTAGGATGACCCGCGATGGGGCGTGGGTATGACTACGACTGGCTGGTGATCGGCTCGGGCTTCGGGGGCAGCGTCAGCGCGCTGCGCCTCTCAGAGAAGGGCCACCGCGTGGGCGTGCTGGAGTGCGGACGGCGCTTCGCCGACCACGAATTCCCCAAGAACACCGCCGACGTGCGCCGTTACACCTGGCGCCCGCACCTGGGAATGAAGGGCATCTTCCGGCTCACGCTCTTCCGCGACGTCGCCGTCGTCTCCGGCTGCGGCGTGGGCGGCGGCAGCCTCGGCTACGCCAATACCCTGTACGTCCCTCCCGCCCAGTTCTTCGCCGACCGCCAGTGGGCCGAGATGGCTGACTGGGAGAGCGAGTTGGCCCCCCACTACGCCGAGGCGCAGCGAATGCTCGGGGTCGTGCAGAACCCCCACGACGACCCCGCCGACCAACTGCTGCGCGAGCTGGGCGAGCACCTCGGCGTCGCCGACACCTACAAAAAGACGCCGGTCGGGATCTTCTTCGGCGAGGAGGGCCAGGCCGGCATGACCGTGCCCGACCCCTTCTTCGGCGGCGAGGGGCCCGAACGGACGGCCTGCAAGCTGTGCGGGCGCTGCATGGTGGGCTGCCCGCACGGCGCCAAGAACACGCTCGTCAAGAACTACCTCCACCTCGCCGAACGCCGCGGCGCGCAGGTGCTGCCCGAACGGACCGTGATCGACATCCGTCCGCTTGGCCCAAGCGATGGCAGCGAGGGGTATGAGGTCGAAAGCGTGCGCTCCGGCGCCTGGGTGCGTAGGGAACGCACGGTGCACCGTGCCCGCGGCGTGGTCGTCGCGGCCGGGCCGCTGGGCACCAACACGCTGCTGCAGCGCTGTCGCACGAGCGGCTCGCTGCCCCGCATCTCCCCCCGCCTGGGGGAGCTGGTGCGCACCAACAGCGAGGCGATCCTCACCGTGACGGTCCCCGAGGAGCAGGCCGCCGACTTCACTAAGCGCGTGGCGATCACCTCGAGCATCTACCCCGACCCCCACACCCACATCGAGACCGTCTCCTACGGCGAGGACGGCGACTCGATGCGGATGTTCTATACGCTGCTCGTCGGCGACGGCACGCGCCTGACGCGCCCGCTGAAGCTGCTCGGACAGATCCTGCTCCACCCGGGGCGCTTCGCCAAGGTGCTGCTCGCCAAGCGCTGGTCGCGACGCACGATCATCCTGCTGGTGATGCAGACGCTCGACAACGCGATCGCGCTGCGCCCGCGCAAAGGCCCCTTCGGCACGTTGTGGCTGCGCACCGAACAGGACCCCGAGCGCCCCAACCCCACCTTCATCCCCGTCGCCAACCAGGCCGCCGAATGGATCGCGCGACGCACCGGTGGGATCGCGCAGAGCTCGGTGATGGAGGCGCTCTTCAACGTCCCCACCACCGCCCACATCCTCGGCGGCGCGGTGATCGCTCCCGACCCCGAGCGCGGTGTGATCGACGCGCACCAGCGCGTGTTCGGCTACGAGAACCTGCTCGTCTGCGACGGCTCGGCGATCCCCGCCAACGTCGGCGTCAACCCGTCGCTCACGATCACCGCGCTGGCGGAGCGCGCGATCGGTTTCGTGCCCCCCGCGAGCGAGCACTCTCGGACATCGGCATCCGCGATCCACGCTTCATAGCGTCTGTCCTCATATCGCTCGTCGCAAGCGTCGGAGCCCTGCTTACGGCGCCGGCCGGCGCGAGCGCCGAGCCTCTCTCCCCACAGTCGCTCAGCCGGCGCACATCCGCGCTGGTGGGCGAAGCGCTCGGCGACTGGGCAGCCCACGAGCAGCCGGATGGCTGGCTGGAAGACCCCGTGCTCGGCCCGCTCGCCGGCACCTACGGCGTCGGCATGACCGGGCAGACGATGGTCGAAGCCGGCGATGCGAGCGGCAATGAAGCGCTGATCGTGGATGCCCTGCGGTCGGAGGTCGCCGAGGTCGAACATCCCGAGGGCGGCAGCTTCGAGCTGCTGGCGCTCGCCGAGGCGTACGACTGGAACCAGGCTCATCTGGCGCAAGCCCCAGCCTGGGTGGCGGTGCAGCCGACAATCGCCGCCTTCCTCGGCGAACACCGCTCGCTGGTGTCCGACGCCGGCTCCTGCTTCACGGTTACTGGCTGTTATGACAACCTGAAGCTGGTGGCGGCGGTCGGTGACCTGGCGCTGCTGCGGACCGGCCTGACCAGCTTTGCGCCCGGAGCCCTGTTGAGCGATCGACCCAAGCTGCGTGGGCAGGCGTTCGCATGGCTTGCGGCGGCGGCACGGAACACCGGCGAGGATGCCCGCCGTGTCGGCTCCACCAACTTCACCGGCGCGGGCATCCTCAGCGACCCCAGCCAGAACCCGCTCGCCTACCACGCGCTCTCGACGATGATGCTCGGGCAGGCAGCCCTTGCGCTCGGAGCGCAGGCGCCGCGTGCGGTCCGCTCGGCCTTCTCGCGTGCCGCCCGTGCTCTGCTCGGACTCATGGCTCCTGACGGGAACGTGACCTACATCGGGCGCGGGCAGGGTCAGGTGTGGACGGTGGGCGCGACCGTCGATGCCCTCGCGATTGCCGCCGAGCTGGCCCCCACCCCCGCTTGGCGCGGCCGCTATCTCGCTGGTGTCACACTGGCGCTCGAGCACCTGGAAACCGCCTACCCACTCAACGGTTGGGGCTTTCCACTGGTGCCGCGACTCGCCGACGACGCACAGCCCAACTACCTCGGAATCGATGGCTACGCGAACACGGTTGAGTACAACGGCCTCACATTGTGGGCACTACAGAAGGCGGCGACCACACTCGCCCACATCCCCGCCGCACCTGCTGGGGCTGTGCCGAGCGACACCGATGGCGTTTTCCTCGACCCATCCCACGCTCGCTTCGCCACCGTCACCGACGGCAAGCTTTGGCTTGCGATTCATGCCACCGACAGCAACCCCGGTGACGCTCGGTATGGCTTTGGCCTGGTTGCCGCAGAGCTGCGCACCGCCGATGGCTGGCGGTCCGTGCTCCCATCGCGCCCGCTGACTTCCACCGCACAGGTCGGCGGTGTGGCCATATTGAATGGCGGCAGGCAGTTCTACCCGATTGGCGAGCGTCTCAGTGCCAACGCCCGCGGACGCATCACGATCCATGGCAAGTGGGGCACAGCCGACGGATCGCACAAGCTGAGCCACGGCACCGTCTGGAGTTACCTGCCCACCCCGCGCGGGAATGGCGTGACGCTCACGCTCCACACGCTGCCGAGACGTACCTATCGGCTCCAGGTGTGGTATCTGCCCGGCGCACAAATAACCACGACCGGCGAGCGCTTGAGCGTGAGCGAGCCGGATGGCACCAGCCAGACCTACAGCTTCAACCTTCCCGTCAGCATCAGCGATGCGGGCACGTTCCATTCCGCGTATGCAGAGAAGCTGGACAGCGACGTCATCACTCTGGCCCCCGGACGGTCGCGCCTGCTGAAGTACACGACGACCCTGCGTTGAGAAAGTCACAGCGGGCTACGGCCTCGAGGCAGCCACGCCGAGGCGCTGACCGAAGCCGGGAGACATGCGCTTGCGGCGCTGGCCGATTTGGGGATGCGAGCGCAGCGAGTGTCTTCCCAATCGGTCCGCGTTTCGGCAAGTGTGCCGCTGACCACGCGCAGGGTCATGGCGCCACGCAGCCCGATCAACGCGTTCAGCACGGCGTTGGGGCCCGCATGCAGGTGAGCGATCGTCCGCCACACCCCGCCATGAGCCCGGCGCTGCAGCAGTGCCGGTTGACCGGCGTGCATCAGCAGCGCCCACACGCGTACCTGTGTGCGGTTCACGCGCAGGGGGTCGAAGGGAAGCGTGAAGCCACGCAAGAACGGCTTGGGACGTGAGCCCGTGAGTTCTCCGCCGGGACCCGGGCTGTAGAGACCCGCGGGTCGCGACTCCGTGACCGTGCCGCCGGTTGGAGTCGCGAGACTCAAATCGGGGTATGGGTCGAGGAGGAACTGCCAGTCGGCCAGCCCCACACCCGCAACCCACAGGCGGTGCAGCGCACGCGAGATCCAACGCGCCTGCAGGCGTCCGGGCACGCCGTGCGCGGACGGAGGGTCGCTTTCCCAGTTGAGCTCTGTCACCCACAGCGGCTTGGCGCCACGTGGCAGCGCGGTGCGCATCCGCTCCGCCCGCGCGAGCAGATCGGTGACCTTGGCGATGTCCGCGATCGCCACGTCCTGCGAGGAGTGCGCGGGGAGGTCGGGCGATTCGAAGGAGAGCGGGTGAAACGAGAGGACGTCGAAGTGCGGAGGGTCGGGGCACCTCCCTTCCAGACACAGCATTTCCCGCAGGAACCGCACCGGGGTCATCCGCCCGACCCCGGTCGGTTCGCCATTGGGAGCCAACCCGGCCGCGATCACCGTGTCGGTGGGCTCGACCGACTTGACGGCGGTGTAGAAGGCGTTCAGCAGCTGCCGGTAGAGCAGCGGTGAGAACGCACGCCAGTGCCCCCCCGCGACGACCCATTGCGGCTCGAGGTAGCGGGCGAGGTTGGGCTCGTTCCACGCTTCGAGCAACCGCACGCGCGGGAGTGCGTTGTCGGGCGCGAGCGGGTCGGGGAAGGAGCCGTCGTAACGTCGCGCCACGGCGGTGGCGAATTCCCCGAAGGCGGTCGGTGAGGGTGCCCAGCTGCCCGGGTAGGCGTACGGCCAGCGGTTGGGCGCTTCCGCGAAGGCCGGCGCGCGGAGCACCGTCAGCAGCGGGGTCAGACCGGCCGCGACAGTGCCGCGCACAGCCGCATCGACCGCGGTGAAGTCGTACGCCGGACTGGCCGGATCGCTCGCGTCGAAGCCAGCGGGCGGGTTGGGGCTGACGATGTAGCGCCATTCGACCGGGATCCTCACCACGCTCGCGCCCGTCGCGCGGATGCGTGCCAACGCCTGTTCGCGCACGGCCGCGTCGGGGCTCACGATCAGCCTCGGGTCGGAGATGCCCCTGGCGAGCCCACCGCTCGGGAAGGGGCCGTAGAGCAGCGCGTGGTTTTGGGCGCGCGCGATGCTTGGGTTGGTGGGCGGCGGGGAAACCCCGGGCGACGGTTCGGCGCCATAGGGTCGGGGCGGCCCTTCCAGGCCATTGGCCGAGGGGGTGGGCAGGACCGCCGGGGGTTGCAGCCACGCAGCGGCTGTCAACGCGAGGGCCGGTGCCGATCGGAGCATGCGCCGGAAGGGAACGCGCGTGAGCTTACCCAGCACGCCCACCGCCTTTCCGCGTCCTAAGGGCCTTCTAACGATCGAGCGTAACCGTGCGCGTCTGAAGGTTCAGCTTGGCCCCAGAGCCGGTATTCAGCGTTGTAACCAGCTCGGTCCGCACCTTGTGGCTATGGCGCAGGACATGTCGCCCCTTGGCGGTGACTCGCAGCAGCACGCTCACGGTGCCCGCGGCGGCGGCCGGCGTCGAGCCGTGCGCCAGCAGCAGAGCCGGCGGCTTGCGCTTGTGGCCCTTCCCTTTCTTGTGCGCGGACGCAGCCGAAGCGGGTACCGTGCCTCCCACCTGATAGAGGTCTTGGATCACCGTGCCCGGCTGGTTGATCGTCACCTGATCGGTCCAACCATGCTTCAGCAGCTTCTTGATGGTGGTGCCAACGAGCTTGAAGATCGAGCCCTGCAGTGCCGGTGGGGGTGGGGGCGCAGGAGGAGCGGGCGGCGCCGGGCACGCGCCCACGGGGCGATCGTTCTCGCTGGTGTAGATGAACGTCGCCCCACCTTCCAGCGGCTTTTCCACGCTCTCGAGCGCTTTCACCGTCTCCCCGATTTCCAGTGGCTTCAGAAAGCTGCCCGCGAAGGCGGTCCCGGACTGCGTGGGAACCTGCGCATCCCCGCCGAAGTGATACGCAACGTAGCTGGGATGAACCACCAATGTTTCGTAATTGCCTTTCACCACGTCTTCTGGCGATGAGCGCTGGCCGGAGAAGTTGGTCGAGCCCGCACACACCGTGGGGTCCATCGAAGGCAGACCGTCGTAGACCTCCGAGCCTACGATGTGGCCTTCGGGAGATTCGAGATAGACGGGGTCGCCCACCTGCGGCACCTGGTTGTAGAGCCCAACTCCTTCTTCCGGGCCTCCCCCTGCTTGCGTGTTTTCCGCCACGGTGACGCCGTTGGGTTCGGTGATGCGCAGCTTGACCTGCACTTCCTTGGCGTGCGGTATGAAGACGGAGCCGCTGGTGGAGAGGATCGAGTGCGCGGGGTCCGTGGTCTCCCCCTCGACGACCGAGATCGAGTACACGGGGGCTTTGGGTTCGCTCCACGCGCCGGCGACGCCGGGCAGGGCCGCACCCAAGCCAAGCGCCAGCAGCACGGCGCACGACGCGCACCAGAGCATGCGGCTGCAGGCATTGAATCCAGGGATGGGAACGCGGCTGGCTCTCACGGGCACGAGAGGGATCGTTCGGTAAGCCAAGACGATTGAATCTTGAAAGAAATCTTGGACGTGGAGCGTAGAGACGGGTGCGGCGGAAAACCTACGCGCGGCCGCCGGCCATCGCCGGGAGGATCACCAGCGTGTCGGTGCCGCCAACGGCGGTGTCCAACCCATCCAGCACCCGCACGTCCTCGTCGTTGAGGTAGACGTTGACGTAGCGGTTGAGCTCGCCGTCGGCCGAGAAGAGCTGGCTCTGCGTGGCGGGATGGGTGGCAGCGAGGTCGCGCAGGACATCGCCGACGTTCTCGCCGGAGGCGCTCACCTCCCTCTCGCCGCCCACGGAGGCCCGCAGGACCGGGGGAATCTTGATCGTCGCCATCGGCGTGCAGCCTACCCGGCGGCGGCGCAGAATGCCTCGTAGTCGGGGAACACGCCCATCTCCTCGTCGCGGATCTCCTCGGGGTCGCGCGAGCAGATCGGGCACTCGGGGTCGCGGTGGACTTTGACCTCGGTGAGCGTCGCCGCCAGCGCGTCGTAGAGCAAGAGGCGCCCGATCGCGGGGTCGCCGATGTCGAGGATCAGCTTCACGACCTCCGTCGCCTGCAGCAGGCCCATCGTGCCGGGCAGCACCCCCAGCACGCCGTTGGCGCCACAGGAGGGCGCGAGCTCCGCCGGCGGGGGCTCGCGGAAGAGGCAGCGGTAGCAGGGGCCGTCGTAGGGCTTGAACACCGACAGCTGCCCGTCGAAGCCGAGGATCGAGGCCGAGACGACGGGGATCCGCAGGCGCACGGTGGCGTCGTTGAGCAGGTAGCGGGTGGGGAAGTTGTCGACCCCGTCCACGATCACGTCGTAGCCGTCGATGATCTCCATGATGTTGGATGCGTCGATGCGCGTCTGGTACTTGACGACGTTCACGTCGGGGTTGAGCGCGTGGATCGACTCCTCCGCGGAGTCCACCTTGGGGATGCCCACGCGCTGGGTGGAGTGGATCACCTGGCGCTGGAGGTTGGAGAGGTCGACGACGTCGTCGTCGACGATCCCCAGCGTGCCGACGCCGGCGGCCGCGAGGTAGAGCGCGGTGGGGGAACCCAACCCACCGGCGCCGAGTAGCAGCACCTTGGCGTCGAGCAGCCGCTGCTGGCCCTCCGCGCCGATCTCCGGGATCAGCAGGTGGCGCGAGTAGCGATCGCGCTGCTCGGCGGTGAGCGCGCGCGGGATCTCGACCTCGTAGCCGCGGTCCTTCCACAGCGTGATCCCGCCGGTCATCGAGCGCACTTGCTCGTAGCCCATGTCCTCGATCATCGTGCGCGCCGCGTACGCGGAGCGGATGCCGGAGGCGCAGTACAGGATCACCTCGACGGAGCGGTCCGGCACGGCGCTCTCGATCCGCGACTCGAGGTGGCCGCGGGGGATGCTCTTCGCACCCGGAAGATGCCCGGTGGCGAACTCTTCGCTGCCGCGCACGTCGACGATCGCCACGCCCTCCCCGATCAGCTCCTTGACCTCGGAGGGGTCGACCTCATCGATTCGACTCTTGATCTGGCGGAGCAGCTCCGCCGAGGAAACGGTCATCTTGAAACTCCCCGAACGGCGGTCGGATTTCATGGACTTCAGAAAGTATAGCGCCTCGGAAGGGGAGTAGTGGGTCAGTTTCGATCGAGAGCTCGGTTATGGGATCGCTTTGGGAGTAGAGAGGGCTGTATAGCTATTGCAATAGGGCGGCGGGGTGTTGATAAAAAAACAAAAGCCGTGCGCAATTGCTATCGGGCTCTGAATTTTTTATAACAACCCCAGCCCTACTTATAAATACTATCGCTATACCCAAGCGGGACCTTCGATGAACGTAAGACGGTATGCGCTCAACTGACCCCGGGCCTTCGGTGAACGTAAGACGGGTATGCGCTCAAACTGACTCCGGCCTTCGGTGAACGTAAGACGGGTATGCGCTCAAACTGACTCCGGCCTTCGGTGAACGCAAGGCAGCATGCGCTCAAACCGACCCCAGGCCTTCGGTGAACGCAAGGCGGTACACGCTCAAACTGACCTACTACCGGAAGGGGATCATCCCCACCGCTGACGGCGCCCCCCCAGCCACGTCTCCACCACCCGCAGCTCATGCAACCGTTCCGGCGCCACCTCGCGTGGATCGCGATCGAGCACGACCAGGTCGGCGAGCATCCCGGGCCGCAACACGCCGACACGGTCGCCGAGCAGGACCTGGCGCGCGGGGTTGACGGTGAGCGTGCGCAGCGCCTCCTCGAGCGACAGCTGCTGGAAGGGGCCGAGGACGTCGTCGCTGTCGCGCATCAGGCGGGTGGTGGCAGTGCGCAGCGCCAGGCAGGGATCGATCGGCACGGCGGGGGCGTCGCTGTGGCAGGAGCTGACGATGCCGTGCTCGAGATCGCGCCGTAGCGAGTGGATGTGCGCGGCGCGCTCGCGCCCGAGCACCTGGTCGCGGAAGCGTTCCCCCAAGTAGTAGATCTGGTTGATCGCGTGGCTGACCGATAGCCCGAGCGCCGCCGCTCTGGCCATCTGCTCGTCGCGGACGACGGCGAAGCGCTCGATGCGGTGATGCCCTCCGACGACGGCCGGCGCCTCCTCGTCGAGCAGCGCCTCGAAGCAGCGCAGTACCTGCTCGGTGGCGCGATCGCCCTCGGCATGCACGACCAGCTGCCATCCCGCGTCAAGCCAGACCCGCAGCGCATTGCGCAGATCGGCCTCCTCGTAAGCGAGCACGCCGCTGCCGCGGCCGTTCAGGTAGGGCTCTCCCAGCGCGGCGGCGAAGTCCTCGATCGAGCCGTCCGCCTCGTAGGAGATCCCAACCACGTCGTAGTGCTCATCGCCCGCGCCGGGAACCGCGTGGAGCGCGGTGGCAAGATCGGGCGTGAAGGCCCCGCGCACCCGCACCGGAGCGCCGGGGGCGCGCGCAAGCGAGCCCAGCAGCCGATGTTCGGCCGCGCCCGCGAGCTGCCCGATGCCGGCGTCGTACACGGTGGTGCAACCCCGCATCGCGAGCTCGCGCAGCGCGCGGGCGCCGAGCTCCGCGACTCGCTCGGGCTCCCGCTCGCACAACCGGGCCGCCGCGTCCGAGGCGATCCCCGCGGCGGCGAGCGCGCTGGCGAGCACGTGCACGTGAGGCTCGACGAAGCCCGGCAGCACGGCGTGGCCGGCGAGGTCGATGATTTCGGTGCCGGGGGAGTAGTGGCGTTTGACCTCGGTGAGAGAGCCCACGCCGAGGATCGTGGAGCCGCGAATCGCGAGCGCCTCCCCAACCGGGTGGGCGTCGTCCATCGTGAGGATCGGTCCACCACGCAGGATCGCGACCCGCTCGGACTCCACACCTTCCCGCGGTGTGCCGCCGGGCGAAGCCGCCGCCGGTGCGAATGCGGGGAGAGTGAGGTTGCCCAGCACCCCCCGCGCAAGCGCAGCGAAGCCAGGGCAGCTTGCGACGCACATTGGTGGAGCACCTCTTCCGTGAGCCCGGTCTGCCAGGGGCTCAAAAGATACCGCACAACGGATTACACAACCTCCCCGCGAGAGGTGGCGCGCCATCTCATACATTGCTCTTACATTCCATGCCGCCCATGCGCCGCCATCCCCCAATCGCGTCTGCCATCGCCATCGCGCTCGCGCTCGCGGCGCTCCCCGGGTGCTCCGGCAGCTCGAGCGGGGGCGCCGGCACGACGTCCACCGAAGCGGCCGTGGCGGGGCAAGCACCTTCGGAGACCGGCTACGACGGGGCGCTGCTGCCGGGGAACCTGCGCCCACGCGGGTTCACGCTGACCGACCAGGGGGCCAGGCGCGTCTCGCTGAGCGACTTCAAAGGGAAGGTGGCGATCCTCACGTTCGTGTACACCACCTCGAAAACCACCGGGCCGCTGATCGCCCAACAGATCCGTGGGGCGCTTGAAGAACTTCCCCGGGGCACCCCTGCGCTCGCGATCAGCCTCGACCCGGCCGCCGACACGCCGGCGCGCGTGCGGGCGTTCCTGCACGCCGCATCGCTGACGGGGCTCATGGAATACCTGACTGGCAGCACCGCGCAGCTGCGTCCGGTGTGGCGCGCCTACTCGGCCGTGCCAGCGAGCGCGGGCGCAACCGCATACGAACGCGACGCATTCGTGCTGCTGCTCGACAAGGAAGGCGCCCCGCGCGTGGAGTTCCCGGTCGAAGAACTCACCCCGGAAGCGCTCGCCCACGACGCGCGCAAGCTGGAGCGGGAATAACCCCTGATATCCTACCGTCCTGGTAGGTATTCGAGCGATGATGATCTGAGTGGGAGGTGGGCAGGCCCCCTCCCGACCTCCCCCCAAAGGCATTTCAAGATGATGTTCTCAACCAAGGCGGAGTACGGCGTGCGCGTGATGGTGGCACTCGCACAGCGCGCGCAGGCGAGCCCCGACGGGGAGGAGCCCGTGGTGCCGCTGGCGGAGATCGCCGAGAATGACGGGCTGCCGCTGGCATACCTGGAGCACCTCGTGGCGAGGCTGCGCAAGGCGGGGCTGATCGAGAGCCGCAGGGGCTCGCGGGGCGGGTACATGCTCGCGCGGGCGCCGCGGGAGATCACGATGGCCGAGGTCGTGGAGGCGCTGGAGGGCGCAATCGCCCCGATCGAGTGCATTTCCCAGAGCGCCGATGGAAGCATCGTCTGCTCGCGCGAGTCGGACGCGGACCACGTCTGCCCAACCAAGCTGCTGTGGACGCGCGTGCGCTTCTCGATCGTGAGCACGCTGATGGACACGTCGCTCGCCGACCTGCTGCCGGCGCCGGTCGCCGGCGAGCCGCTACCGACAATCGCCTGACCCGAAGGAGAATATGGCTGACCTGGAGATACGCAACCTGCACGTGCGCATCGAGGAGCGCGAGATCCTCAAAGGCGTCGATCTGAGCATCGACCGCGGGGAGGTGCACGCGCTGATGGGCCCCAACGGGTCGGGCAAGTCGACGCTTGCCAACACCCTGTTGGGGCACCCCTCCTACGAGATCACGGAGGGCTCGATCGTCTTCAAGGGCGAGGACATCACCGAGGCCGAGCCGCACGAGCGCGCGAAGGCGGGACTGTTCCTCGCCTTCCAATACCCGGTGGCAATTCCGGGGGTGTCGGTGGCGAATTTCCTGCGCATGGCGATCAACGCCAAGCGCGAGGAGCCGATCAACGTCAAAGAGTTCCGCACCGAGTTGCAGCACGCGATCGACCTGCTGGAGGTGGACCGTTCGTTCACCTCGCGCCACCTCAACGACGGCTTCTCCGGCGGCGAGAAGAAGCGCGCGGAGATCCTGCAGATGGCGATGCTCAAACCGGACGTGGCGATCCTCGACGAGACCGACTCCGGCCTCGACATCGACGCACTGCGCACGGTGGCGGAGGGCGTCGAGAAGCTCCACTCCGAGCAGGGGTTGGGCGCGCTGATCATCACCCACTACCAGCGCATCCTGCACTACATCAAGCCCCAGTTCGTGCACATCATGCTCGAGGGGCGGATCGTGCTGGAGGGCGGTGTGGAGCTGGTGGAGCGCCTGGAGCGCGAGGGGTACGACCAGATCCGCCAGGAGTTCGGCGCCGAGACGGCTGGCGCGGGCGCGGCGGCGGGTGGCGACGGTGCCTGAGGCGGGGGCAGCGCAGGGCGGCGCGGTCGCCGTCAAGCCGGGGCGCCACCGCGAGTCGACGCTCTATCACGCGTTGCACGGCGCCGGCGCGAGCGACGGCCGCACCCTGGAGCAGCTGCGCGAAGCGGCGCTGCGGGTGTACGAGTCAGCGGAGCTGCCAGTATGGCGGCGCTCTGGCTTCTGGACGACGAGCTTCGAGGGGCTGGACCTCGACAGGCTGCAGGTGCGCCACCACAGCCCCGACACCGGCGTGCCGCAGGTGGTCGGCGACACCCTCCCCGAGCGCGACCGCGCCGGCAGGATCGTGCAGCGCGACGGAACCGTGGTGAGCGTCGAGCTCGACCCAGAGCTGGAGCGGCGCGGGGTGATCCTCTGCTCGCTGGAGGAGGCCGCGCGCAAGCACACGGAGCTGTTCGCCCAGTGGTACTCCAAGCGATTGACGTACGACCGCCACAAGCTGGAGGCCGCGAACGCCGCGCTGTGGACGGGCGGGGCCTTCCTACACATTCCCGCCGGCCTGCACGTGGAACAGCCGTTCGAGATCGTGTACGCGATCGACGCGCCAGGCACGGCGCAGTACGGGCGCACGCTGATCGTGGGCGAGCAGGGAGCGGAGTTCCGCGTGCACGAGTACGACCTTGCGGGCGACTTCGAGGGCCAGGCGCTGCACGCGGGCGCGTTCGAGCTGTACCTGAACGACGGCGCGCGCTGCCGCCTCGCACAGGTGCAGGATTGGGGCTCGGGCGAGGTGTTCGACGCCTCCACGCGCTTCGTGGGGGTCGGCAGGGACGCCTACTGCCACTGGCTGCCCGCGCTGCTCGGCGGCCACCTGGTGCGCCAGCACCTCGAGCTCGCGGTGAGCGAGCCGGGCGGGGACATGGCGTTCCGCGGCGTGTTCTTCGCGCAGGATCAGGAGCTGCTGGACGTGTTCGCGGTGGACCTGCACGAGACCGGCCCCTCCGGCGGTGACGTGCACTGGCGCGGGGCCGCCACCGGCGAGAGCCGCGCGAGCTTCGAGGGCCTGATCCAGATCGACCCCGGCGCGCAGCAGACCCACACGTACCTGCAGATCCACACGATGATGCTCTCGCACAAGGCCCGCCTGGACGCGATCCCCTCGGTGCTGGTGAGCGCCGACGACGTGTCGGCCTCGCACGGGGGCACCGTGGGAGAGCTGGACGAGGACGCGATCTTCTACATGCAGACCCGCGGCCTGGACCGCGCAAGCGCCGTCAGGGTGATCGTCGAGGGCTTCTTCGAGCCGCTGATCGCCCAGCTGGAGGACGAGCCGCTGGAAGAGGTGGTGCGCACCAAGATCGCCGCGAAGCTGGCGGCGGCGCGCGAGGACATCGAGGCGTACGCGGCGAGCAGGTAGAGCGACGATGGCGGGCACGGCCACAGCCACGGAGACGGAGACGCAGGGCGGCGCCATGGCACTCGACGTGCGCGGGGACTTCCCGATCCTGACGCGCCAGTTCGACGGCAACCCACTGGTGTATCTCGACTCGGCCTCGACCGCGCAGAAGCCGCAGGTGGTGATCGACGCGCTCGCCGAGCACCTGCGCGCGCACAACGCGAACGTGCACCGCGGCGTGTACGCGCTCGCGCAGGAGGCCGACGCCGCCTACGAGCAGGCCCGCGCGCGAGTCGCCGCGTTCACCGGCGGGGACGCAAAGACGACGATCTTCACGAAGAACGTCACCGAGGCGATCAACCTCGTGGCGTACGCGTGGGGCCGTACCAACGTGAGCGCGGGCGACGCGGTGGTGATCACCCAGATGGAGCACCACGCGAACATCGTGCCGTGGCAGCAGCTCTGCAAAGAGCGCGACGCGCAGCTGCGCTACCTGGAGGTGGACGAGACCGGACTGCTCAACCCCGAGCAGCTCGATAAAGAGCTCGAACGGGGCGACGTGAAGCTGGTGGCGTTCACCCACGTCTCCAACGTGCTCGGGACGATCAACCCCGTGGCACAGATGACCGCGCGAATCCGCGCCGCCGGCGCGGTGTCGCTGGTGGACGGCGCGCAGGCCGTGCCGCACATGCCGGTGGACGTGCAGGCGGTGGGAGCCGACTTCTACGCGTGGACCGGCCACAAGGCGATGGGGCCGACCGGGATCGGCGTGCTGCACGGCCGCACCGAGCTGCTGGAGGTGATGCCCCCGTTCCTGACAGGCGGCGACATGATCGCCTCGGTGGACTTCGACGGGGCGACGTGGAACGAGCTGCCATACAAGTTCGAGGCCGGCACCCCGCCGATCGCCGAGGCCGTCGGGTTGGGCGTGGCGGTGGAGTACCTGCGCAACCTGGGGATGGAGCGCGTGCGCGAGCACGAGGAAGCGCTGACCGCGCATCTGCTGACGCGCCTCGCGGAAGTGCCCGGACTGCGTGTCGCCGGCCCCCCGCGTGCGGAAGAACGGGGCGGCATCGCATCGTTCACGATCGAGGGTATGCACCCCCACGACGTCGCCGAGATCGCCAACCGCGGCGGCGTGTGCATCCGCGCCGGCCACCACTGCGCGCAGCCGCTGATGCGCTGCCTGCACGTGGCGGCCACCGCCCGGGCGAGCGTGGGGATCTACAACACCCCCGCGGAGATCGACACGCTGCTCGACACGCTGCTGGCCGGACGCGAGGTGTTCGGCCTGTGAGCCGCCTGTCCTGGAGCTGCTGTTCCGGGGGGCGCATGCGCCCCCCGGCCAGGCCGCGCATGCGCGGCCTGGGACCTCGCCGCATGCGGCGAGGTCTTCCAGGTGATGGGGAAGGAACTTCGACGCGCTGATGGACGACCTCTACCGCGACTACATCCTCGACCACTACAAGCGCCCACGCAACTTCGGCGCGCTGGAGCCCCACGACCTGGAGGGCGAAGAGCACAACCCGCTGTGCGGGGATGAGCTCAGCGTGCAGATCCGCGTCAAGGACGGGCGCATCGAAGACCTGCGCTTCGACGGCCACGGCTGCGCGATCTCCCAGGCGTCCGCCTCGATCGCCTCCGAGGAGCTGAAGGGCATGGAGCTGGAGGAGGTCGGCAAGCTCGGCGCCGACTGGATGCTCGACCTACTCGGCATCCCCGTCTCCGCCACCCGGCGCAAGTGCGCGCTGCTGAACCTCAAGGTCGTGCGCGGGGCGGTCAGCGGCGATCACGACTGGCCGGTGTGAGCCCCGCCCTCCACGATTCCGGGTCCTCGGCAGACGCGATAGAATCCCTACCACAGAGCACGGGATTCAAGCGAAGGAGCACCCAATGGCCGCAACCGACACAGTCAGAATCGCCAAGCCCTCCCCGATCGTCGAGGACGAGCAGGGGCAATTGCGCGCGCGCCAGGGGATCTCTCGCGAGGTCGTCACCGAGCTCTCGAAGATCAAGGGCGAGCCGGATTGGATGGCCGACAAACGGATCAAGGCGCTGGAGATCTTCGAACGCAAGCCGATGCCCACCTGGAGCATCGATCTCTCGGGGCTGAACCTCGACGACCTCGTGCTCTACTCCCCGCCCACCGCCGGACGCTTCAACTCCTGGGACGACGTCCCCGCGGAGATGAAGCAGACTTACGAGGATCTCGGCATCCCCCAGGCCGAGCGCGAGCACCTCGCCGGCGTCGTCGGGGTGTGGCGCCAGGAGCCCGTGTACGAGGGGCTCAAGGAGGAGTACTCCAAGCAGGGCATCCTGTTCTGCTCGATGGACACCGCCATCACCGAGTACCCCGAGCTGGTGCAGAAATACTTCATGAACAAATGCGTCCCCGCCCAGGACAACAAGTTCTCGGCGCTCCACGGCGCGGTGTGGTCGGGCGGGGCCTTCTGTTACATCCCCAAGGGCATCAAGTGCGACCTGCCGCTGCAGTCCTACTTCCGCATGGAGGGCGCCGGGGAGGGCACCTTCGAGCACACCCTGATCGTCGCCGACGAGGGCTCGGAGGTCAACTACATCGAGGGCTGCACCGCGCAGACGTACTCGGTCAACTCGATGCACTCCGCCGTGGTGGAGATCTTCGTGCACGAGGGCGCTAAGGCCCGCTACACCACCGTGCAGAACTGGTCCAAGGACGTCTACAACCTCAACACCAAGCGCGCCGTCGTCGACGCCGGCGGCACGGTCGAGTGGGTCGGCGGCTCGATGGGCGCCAAGTACGTGATGCTCTACCCCGGCTCCTACCTGATGGGCGAGGGCGCGCGCGCCGACCACCTCAACGTCGGCGTGGCCTCCGGCGGCGTGCACAAGGACACCGGCGCGAAGGTCGTCCACCTCGCGCCCAACACCACCTCCAACATCCTCGCCAAGTCGATCTCCAAGGACGGCGGCATCATGGGCTATCGCGGCCTCGTGCGGATGGGCCCCCACTCCGCGGGCTCCAAAGCGCGCGTGCAGTGCGACGGGCTGATGATGGACGGGATCTCCCGCTCGGACACCTGGCCGGACATCCAGATCCAGAACCCCAACGTCGCCGTCGCCCACGAGGCCACCGTGGGGCGGATCTCCGACGACCAGCTCTTCTACATGGGCTCGCGCGGCTTCACCGAGGACGAGGCCGCCGCGATGATCGTCAACGGCTTCATCGAGCCCGTCACGAAGGAGCTGCCGATGGAGTACGCGGTGGAGCTCAACCGGCTGATTCAGCTGGAGATGGTCGGCTCCATCGGCTGAGACGTCCGATCCGCTGCGCCTGACGGCGTCCTCGATCGCTCGTGTGCAGAGCACACTTCGCTCACTGCGTCCTTGTCAGGCTTGCGCCTCGAACGTCTCAGAGGCGTAGTCCACATCAAAGCTAGACTCTTGCCATGTCTGATCCAACTGCAACCCCCACCGTCGAGATGGAGGACGTGATGGACGCGCTCTCCAACGTGATCGACCCCGAGCTCGGCCTCGACTTCGTCGAACTGGGCTTGGTCTACGGCGTGGAGGTGAACGCCGGGGACGTGCACATCACGTTCACGCTCACCACCCCCGCCTGCCCGATCGGCCCCCAGGTGACCGAACAGATGGAGGAGTTCGTGGGCGAGCTCGAAGGCGTGACGTCGGTCGCGTGCGAGATGGTGTTCGTCCCGCCGTGGTCGCCCGAGCGGATGTCCGAGGACGCGAAGTTCGCGCTCGGTTTTTAGGGCCCGGGCCCTCCTCGGCGACTCAAACAGCCGGCAGCGCGGTGACGTCACCCGCCAGCGACACCAGCGTGGCGAGTTCCGCGGCGATGCTTTCCCCGAACTGGTCGAGGTCGTCCATCGCGTCGAGGTCGCCCAGCAGGCCGAAGTTCATCTGGCCGTTGTAGGACATGATCGCGATCGCCAGCGCGTGGTGCTGGGGCAGGAACGCCACGGGGTATGCCTCCAGCATCTTGCGGCCCAGCACGTACAGCGGGAACTGCGGGCCGGGGACGTTGGTGACGATCAGGTTGAACAGGCGCGTGGAGAAGTTCAGGCGCGAGGCCTGCGCGAGGATCGTGGGCGGCGCGAAGTTCTGCGCGCCGGCGATCACCTCCGCGCCGAGCGCCTGCTTGGACTCCTTCAGCCCATCCATCTCGCGTTTGACGAACAGCAGCCGCTGCACCGGGTCCGGAATGTAGACGGGCAGCGGCCCGCGCATCGCGACGATGCGGTTGCCCAACTGCTGGTGCTCATCGTCGGCGCGCACCGACACCGGCACCAGTGCCCGCAGCTCGAGGCCCTCGGTGCGCACCCCGCGCGCGATCATGAAATCGCGCAACGCGCCCGCCACCACCGCCAGCACGACGTCGTTGACGGTGCACCCGAACGCGTTCTTGACGATCTTGAAGTCCTCGAGCGCCGAGCCCACCCCGAGGAAGCGCCGGTGCGGCCCGATGTCCACGTTCAGCGGTGTCGCCGGCGCCGGGTTGAGCACCGCCCACACGATCTCCCCCACCCCCTCCGCCGCCTCGCGCGCGTTCGCGAGCGCGCGGTCGGGGTGCGCCAGCGCATCGGCAGCGCCCGCCGCCAGCTCCACCCCTACGCGCAGCGCTCCCTTCGCACCCGCGGCCAGCAGCTCCAGCGTGCTTGGTTCGCGGTGGGGTTGCCACGCCTTGCCGGAGTGGCGTACCGGTGGCGGCTCGGGCGAGAGGTCGAACAGCACCGTCGCCAGGTCGATCCCGGCGATCCCGTCGATCAGCGAATGGTGGGTCTTGGAGATCAGCGCGAATCCCTCACCGCGGGGACCCCCCCGGCCGGCCGCCGGCCGGCCGCCCCCCCCAAGGTTGGGGCTGAGGCCCTCGATCAGCCACATCTCCCACAGGGGCTTTGAGCGGTCGAGCTGCTGGGAGAAGATGCGCGCGGTGAGGTTGCACAGCTGCTCCCAATCCCCCGGCGCCGGCAGCGCGGTGTGGCGCACGTGGTACTCGAGGTTGAAGCTCGGATCGTCCACCCACACGGGGCGCCCGCTGTCCAGCGCCGTGTGCGTGTGAGCCAGCTTGTGGCGGTAGCGCGGCACCAGATGCAGGCGCTTGCGGATCTGTTCGAGGAACTCCTCCAGCGGCGGCGGCGGCCCCTCCAGCAGCGTCAGCCCGCCCACGTGCATGTGCGAGCTCGGCCCCTCCTGGTGAAGGAAGGAGGCGTCCACCGCGGTGAGCCTGTCGAGATGACGCTGGGGCATGACTGCCCAGGGTACTTCGAACGCGGCCGTACAATAAGTCTGGTGGCCAACACGGTGGAAAAGATCTTGCTGGCGGCGCCGCGCGGCTACTGCGCGGGCGTCGATCGCGCCGTGCAAACGGTGGAACGCGCCCTCGAGCTGCACGGGCCGCCGGTGTATGTGCGCAAGGAGATCGTGCACAACAAGCACGTCGTGGCCACGCTGCGCGCGCGGGGGGCAATCTTCGTCGACCAGGAGACCGAGGTGCCCGAGGGAGCCGTCACCGTGTTCTCCGCGCACGGCGTGGCGCCCAGCGTGCGCGCCAACGCCCTGGCTCGGCACCTGCAGACGATCGATGCCACCTGCCCGCTGGTGACGAAGGTGCACGTCGAGGCGCGGCGCTTCGCCGAGCGGGGCTACACGATCGTGCTGGTCGGCCACGCCGACCACGAGGAGGTGGAAGGCACGATGGGCGAGGCGCCCGAGCGGATCGTGCTGGTGGAGAACGAGCGCGACGTCGACGCGCTCCAAGTGGAGGACCCCGAGCGGGTCGCCTACATCACCCAAACCACGCTCTCGATCGACGAGACCGCGGCGATCGTTGCGCGGCTGCGCGAGCGCTTCCCGAGCATCGCCGGGCCGCGCACCGATGACATCTGCTACGCGACCACCAACCGCCAGGCGGCCGTCAAGCAGATGGCCGGCGAGTGCGATCTGGTGCTGGTGATCGGCTCGCGCAACTCCTCCAACTCGGTGCGCCTGGTGGAGGTGTCGCGCGACTGCGGCACCGAGGCCTACCTGATCGACAACCGCCACGAGGTGCTCGAGGAGTGGCTGCAGGGCAAGCGCGTGGTGGGGGTCTCCTCGGGCGCCAGCGCTCCCGACGAGCTGGTGCAGGACCTGCTCGACCTGTTCCGCGCGCGGGGGGTGCGCGACGAGGACATCTCCGAATTCCACGTGGTGCGCGAGGATGTCCGCTTCATGCTCCCCAAGCCGATCCGCGACGCCATCGCGGCGGGCGGAGCCTCCTAGGGCGTTGCCCCTCCCCCACGCGAATCTCGCGCGGCAGCCGCTCCCCATCCAGCCCGCCCGCGGGCGCCCGACGGTGCTATGCGCACGCTGATCGTCTCCGACCTCCACCTCGGCGGCGCGGCGGGCGTGGACCTGCTGCGCCGCCCCGGGCTGCGCGCGCCGCTGCTGGAGGCAGTGGCGAACGTCGATCGCCTGGTGCTGCTCGGCGACCTGCTGGAGTTGCGCCACGGCCCCCGTCGCGAGGCGCTGGCCGCCGCGCGCCCGTTCTTCGAGGCGCTCGGTCAGGCGTTTGCCGGGCGCGAGATCGTGGCGGTCGCGGGCAACCACGACCACGCCCTGATCGAGCCGTGGTTGGAGCGTCGCAGCGAACTGCCGGCGGCGGCGCCGCTCGGCGTCGAGCAGTGGATCGAGGCAGGCGCGGCCTCCTCGATGATGGCGCAGCTCGCCGAGTGGTCGGCCCCTGCCCGGCTCACAACGGCCTACCCCGGCCTGTGGGTGCGCCCCGACGTGTATGCCACTCACGGCCACTACCTCGACTGCCACCTCACCATCCCCACCCTGGAGCGCCTCGGGATCGGCGCGATGGGCCGCCTCATGCGGCGCCCCGCCCACACCTTCGCCGGACCCGACGACTACGAGGCGGTGACCGTGCCAGTGTTCTCCTGGATCGACGCGGTCGCCCGCCAAGCTCCCACCGGGGACGCGCTCAACGGCGGCATGACGGTGCGCGCGTGGCGGGCGTTCGGAGGCGATCGACACGCGTCCTCCCGTGCAGCGGACGCCAACGGCCGCCCACCCGACGACGACGAGTGGCCCCATCGCAATGGCCGGCCCAGCGGCATCCGGGAACTGGCCCGTACACGCCGCCGGGAGCTGGCCCGCACGCTGCGCAACCGCGCGCTCGCAGGCGCCTTCCCGCTCGGGGTGGCCGCGCTCAACCGCGCCGGCCTCGGCCCCTTCAACTCCGACCTCTCCAGCGGGGAGCTGCGCCGCGCCGGTTTGCGCGCGATGGGCGAGGTGGCCGCGCGCCTTGATTGGGCCCCCGCCCGCCCCGCGCATGTGGTGTTCGGCCACACCCACCGTGCGGGGCCGCTGCCCGGCGACAACCCAGCCGAGTGGCGCGGCCCCGGCGGAGCCCGCCTGATCAACACCGGCTGCTGGACCTACGACGCCTACTTCCTCACCCCCACGCCCGGCGAGAGCCCCTACTGGCCGGGCAGCTGCGTGCTGGTGGAGGACGACGGCCCGCCCGTGCTGCGACGCCTGCTCGAGGCCCGCACGCACGCGGAGCTCATGCCAGCCCCGGCGTGAAGCAGGTCGCCAGGCACTCCACCCCGGGCCCCACCTCGAGCTCCAGCACCCCCGCGGTGTGGCGCTCGTGCTCGATCAGCGGATATGCCCCCGGGTGTGCGACCACCAGCTCGGCGCCGTTGACGCGCACCGTGCCCTCGCCGTCGAGCACCCCCCACACGCCACCCGCCTCGTAGGGGCCGTTGTAGGCGCCCTCGCGATCCTCGCTCTGCGCCTGCAGGCGCGCGTCGGGCGCGTCCTCGGGGCGCAGCGGCGCGAGCGGCTCGCGTTCGACTCCCAGCAGCTCCTGAATCGCGAGCTCGGTCTCTTCGTAGGCGCCCTCGCCGTAGTGGTAGTCGAACAGCAGCCCCCTGCCGTCGAACAGGTAGCGCGCCGGCCACCCTTCGTTCTCGTACTCCCGCCACATCTCCAGGTCGGGGTCCAGCAGCACCGGATGGGAGATGCCGAGGCGCTCCATGGCCGCTTCCGCGGCTTTGCGCTCACGCGCAGGCTCGAAGCCCGGGGAGTGGATCCCCACCACGACCAGCCCTTCGGGCTCGTAGCGTTCCTGCCAAGCATTCATGTAGGGACGGGTCCGCATCGAGTTGGGGCGGCAGAAGTCCCAGAACTCGATCAACACCGGTTTTCCATGCTGCTGGCCCATCCGCAGCGACTTCACGTTCACCCAGCGCAGATGCGTCAGGAACGCGGGGGCGAGGATCGTATCTACGGGAGCGCGCATGCCACACAGCATCGCAAGGCGACGCTCAGAACGACGGACGCCTCTAGGGCGTCGCTGGCCAAGCGATGCAAGGACGCAGGGAGTGTGGCGTACCGAAGCCGGGAGACACTGCTTCGCTCGCATCCCCGTTTCGGCCAGCACGCGAGCGACCGAGGACGCAGCAGCGCGCCGGCCAGCGACGCCCTAGTTATCGCAGCCTAAGCGGTCCCACATGTACAGCTGGATGCACTCGTTGGCGAGCTCCTCGGCGCGCCCGCGGGAGAGGCGAGGGAGCACCGCGTCCAGCGCCTGGTCCTCGGCGACGCCCTCCTGGAGCGCCTCCTCGCCGCGGAACCCCGCCGCGATCTTCAGCGCCTCGCGGCGGTTGTCGCCGAGGCTGTGGAACACGCCCTGCAGGAATGCGGTGTTCGCGATCGGCTGCCCCACCTCCAGCGAGGCGTGCCACGCCGCCAGCAGCTGCAGGTCCTCGTCATCGAGGTCGGCGATCGTTTTGGCGTAGTGCACCGAGAGCTCCTGGTCGGGGATGTCGTCGACCCATGCCCTCACGACCTCGCCGACGAGCTGCCGACGCGCCTCGCGGCCGATCGACTCGGCGATCACCCGGATCGCGTCTTGAGGCTCGATGAAACAGAGCGGCATCGACGCAGACTGTAAGTGCCGGAGTGGACGGCATTTTTGCCCTCAGCGATCCAGGGCTTCGCGCGCGCTACGCTCACGCCGGCGGGGACCACCCGTGCTCAGAGATCCAGGGCGTCGCGCGCACGCTCCAGCGAGTGCTGGTCGAGCACCTCCGGCGCCACGCCCAGCGTCGCGCGCTCCCCCGCCCCCCAGTTGGCCAGCGCCAGGTCGAACGCTTCCATCGGCACCGTCATCGCTTTCGCCAGCTCGTGCGCACGGCTCTCCAGGTGCATCTGATCGCCGATCCCGAACACGCGCTTGGCGGCCAGCGTGGCGAGGTCGTCGTGGGCGACGCCGGGGGCGTTGGTGAAGCACAGCGTCTCCGCGCGCAGCTCTGCCAGCCCGATGCGGCCCAGCGTGACCAGCAGCTCGTAACGGCCCATCCTCGCCAGGCCGGGCAGCGTGAGTCGTTCGAAGATCCGTTCGAAGCGCCGCGCCGGAGTCCAGGCGGGGTCGCCCGTGAATGCCAGCGCCTGCTGGCCGATCTGCGATCGGTTCGCGTGCTCGACCCACTGCAGATAGGCGCGCAACGTGACGTTGCCGCGGGAGGGGTCGTGGGAGGTGCGGGGGCCGAGCGGGATCTCGTCGAGGTCCGGCAGCTCGCCGGCGCGCCAGTCGGCCTGGAGCGCCCTCCTGATCCCGGCGAACGGGTCGGAGCCCTCCAGCGGTGAGAGGTAGGCGCTCAGGAAGCACATCCACATCGCCTGCTCCGAGTCCTCCTGTTCGCGCATCTCCCCGTATAGATCCGGCGGCGCGGTTCTGAGAGCCAGCAGCCGCCCCTCCGCGAACCCGATCTCCTGGGCTAGGCGCTCGGCGTCGGCGGAGGCGCGCAGTCCGGTCGCCAGCGGCGAGCGGTAGCCATCGTCCTCGGCGCGCTGTTCGTGGCTGACCTGCACCCCGGCGCGGCGACGGCTATGCGGTGCGGCTCCTCGCACTCCCGCGCCCACACGCCCGCGGCCATTCTTCGGCCCCTCGGTGCGCGCACGCGAGCGGCGCCCCTGCCCCTCCGCCGGCGAGGGGTGGGCGGGGTTCAATACGGTCTCGCGGCAGATCGGGCAGCGCTCGACGAATCGGTTGTGACGACAAAACCTCGCCATACCAGACAGTTTAGGACTGTCCAGCCAATGTCACGCCACGGCTGCGCTAGCTGGCGGCGGTGGCGCGAAGCCCCGCGTGCGTGCCCGCTCGACGCCCGCGCGGCGCTCGTCGTCGAGCTCGACCACGTAGTTGGAGAAGTCCACCTGGATCGTGTGTCGCTTGGAGGCCTGGTAGCGGCGGCTCTGACGGCGCATCATCGCCTCCATGTCCCTGCGCATCTGCGCCGGCGAGGGCAGCGCATAGTCGCCCATCAGGTGCTCCGCCACCAGCCGGCTCTGCAGCTCGGCGATCGGCATGATCGCCCCCCACGGCTGGACGAAGCCGACGAAGTACAGCCCCGGGCGCTCGGGCGAGAAGACCCGCTTGTACAGCACCAGGCGGTTCTCCGGCGCGACGATCAGCCGCTCGTCGAGGAACGGGAAGCTGATCTTGTAGCCGGTGCAGTACACGATCAGGTCGGCCTGCTCCTCGCTGCCGTCGGCGTAGCGCACGCGCTCGCCGGCCAGCTCGGCGATTTCGGGCTTCACCGCGATCGCGCCGTGGGCGAGGCGGTCGAGGATGCGCGAGGAGACGGTCGGGTGCGCCTGCCCCAGCCGGTGGTCGGGCCGCGGCAGCCCGTAGCGATCCATCGGCCCCACCGTCACGCGCGTGACGAGCTGCATCCCCCGCAGCAGCCACGCGAACGGCACGCGGCTGGGTCGCACCCCGGCGTCCAGCGGCCGCCCGAGGATGTACTTGGGCACCACGTGCACGCCACGGCGGGCCACCAGCGTGGTGGAGAGCGCGTGGTAGGAGGCGTCCACGGCGATGTCCATCGCAGAGTTGCCCATCCCCACCACAACCACCCGCCGGCCGGCGAGCTGACTCGGTTCCTTGTAGTCGTGCGCGTGGATCTGCTCCCCGTCGAAGCTCCCGGGGATCGGCGGTTCTGGCCAGCGGGGGTTCCAGTGGTGGCCGTTGGCGACCAGCAGCGCGTCGTAGCGGCGCGTCTCGCGTGCACCGGCGACCCCCTTGCCCCCACCGGCTCCGCCTTTGTCCTCACCTCCGTCCTCAACTTCGCCCCCACCGTTGCCTCGGGTTCCACGCTCGCCATCCCTCGCCCCCTCCCCGACGATCGTCACCTCCCACCCGCCGCCCTCCAGCGGGCGGGCGTGCTCCACGGAGGTGTTGAACGTGATCCGCTCGCGCAGCCCGAAGTGCTCGACATAGTCGTCGAAGTAGCGCGCAATCTGGTCGTGGCGGGGGAAGTCGGGATAGGAGGCCGGCATCGGGTAGTCGGCATACTCCATGCGCTCCCGCGAGGTGTTGATGTGCAGCGTGGAGTACGACGACGACATCCCGTTGCGGTTGCCGAACACCCAGTTGCCGCCCACCTTGTCGGAGGTCTCAAAGCAGTCGAAGGGGATGCCCCGATCGGCGAGCGCCTTCGCCGCGGTGATCCCCGAGGAGCCCGCGCCGATGATGCACGCGCGGGGAATGGTCATTCGACGCTGACCCCGCCGCTGACGTGCGAGGGCGGGCCCTCGGGCCCTTCGTCGGCGTCGGCGTGGCCCGGCAGCGCGCCGTCTTCGGGGAGCACGCCGCTCGCGTCGGCCCGGCCGACCGAAGCCGGGGGATGCCCGTCTCCGGCCGATTCGGGAGACACGCGCTTCGCTCCCATCCCCGAATCGACCAGCATCCCCGTTTCGGCCAGCTTGCCCGCCAGGTAGCGGTCCACCATCCGCGCGCACTGGCGGCCCTCGTTGATGGCCCACACGATCAGCGACTGCCCGCGCCGCGCGTCACCCGCGGCGAAGACCCCCTCCACCGAGGTGGTGTAGGGCGTGACGGCCTTCACGTTCCCGCGCGGGTCCTTCTCCACGCCGAGCTGATCGAGCAGCTCCTGTTCGGGGTGCAGGAAGCCCATCGCCAGCAGCACCAGCTGGGCGGGCAGCTCGCGCTCGGTGCCCTCCACCGGCGCGAACGGCGGCGCGGGTTGGGCTTGGGCGACGTGCAGAGCGGCCACGCCCCCGTCCGCGTCGCCGCTGAAGCGCTTGGTCGTCACCGCGTAGTCCTGCTCACCCACCCCCTCCTCGCGCGCCTCCTCCATCGCGTAGCTGAGGCGGTACTTCAACGGCCACTCCGGCCACGGCGTGCGGTCGTCGGGCCGGTGTGCGGGAGGCTCGGGCAGCAGCTCCAGCTGCACGATCGAGGCGGCGCCCTCGCGCAGCGCGTTGCCGACGCAGTCCGCGCCGGTGTCGCCCCCGCCGATCACCACCACGTCCTTGCCGGCGGCGGTGATCTCGGGGGTCTCTTCCCGCGCCACCCAGCGGTTGCGCTGGTAGAGGTAGTCCATCGCGAAGTGAACCCCTCCCAACTCGCGCCCCGGGACGGGCAGATCGCGCGGCACGCGCGAGCCGGTGGCGAGCACCACCGCATCGAAGCTCGAGCGCAGCTCCCCCACGGTGAGGTCGCGCCCGACATCCACCCCGCAACGCAGCTCCACGCCCTCTTCGACGAGCTGCTGCACACGGCGCTCCACGATGCGCTTCTCGATCTTGAAGTCGGGCACCCCGAAGCGCACCAGTCCGCCGGCGGCCTCGTCGCGCTCGAACAGCGTCACCTCGTGGCCGGCGCGACGCAGCTGCTGGGCAGCCGCCATACCGGCGGGACCGCTGCCGATGACAGCGACGCTTTGGCCGGTGAGACGCCGCGGCGAGGGTGGCTCGGCTTTGATCCAGCCCTCCGCGAAAGCGCGCTCGACGATCGCGTGCTCGATCTGTTTGATCGTCACCGCGTCGCCCTCGCGGATCTCCAGCACGCACGCCGCCTCGCACGGGGCCGGGCAGAGGCGCCCCGTGAAGTCGGGGAAGTTGTTGGTCGCGTGCAGCTGCGCGATCGCCTCGCGCCAGCGGTCGCGGTAGACGAGGTCGTTCCAGTCGGGGATCAGGTTGCCCAGCGGGCAACCGTTGTGGCAGAAAGGGACGCCACAGTCCATACAGCGCGCGCCCTGCTCGCGCAGCTCCGACTCGGGGCGCACCACCAGGAACTCGCGGTAGTCACGCGCGCGCTCGTGCGCGTCGCGATAGGGCACGCCGTGACGCTCGATCTGCAGGAAGCCGCCCAGCTTGCCCATCAGTCTTCTCCTTGCCGCGCGCGTGTATGTGTTCTTTCTGGAAGGTGTGCGCAATTGCACACGCCTCTCATAAATTCAATGTGCACGCGGGGGGTCCTCATCGGTCTCATTCTCCTAGAGCGGCGGTGCGCGCGCCGCTCAGGCCGCCGCTACTCCCTCGGCCCGCTCCTCTTCGGCGGCGAGTTCCGCCAGCACCCGCTTGTAGTCGCGGGGCATCACCTTCACGAACGCCCCCCGCGCGAGCAGCTCCTCCCACTCGGCGAGCACGCGCCGCGCCACCGAGGAGTCGGTGCGCTGCTCGTGCTCAGCGACCATCGCGCGCAGCTCGCTCGCGTCGGCGGCGGTGAGCGCTTCGAAGTCGACCATGCCCATGTTGCAACGCTTGGCGAAGGCACTCTCCTCGTCGAGCACGTACGCGATTCCGCCGCTCATGCCGGCGGCGAAGTTGCGTCCCGTGGGGCCCAGCACCACAACGCGACCACCCGTCATGTACTCGCAGCCGTGGTCGCCCACGCCCTCCACCACCGCCCACGCGCCGGAGTTGCGCACCGCGAAGCGCTCCCCGGCGAGGCCGCGGAAGAAGGCCCTGCCGGCGGTCGCCCCATAGAGCACCGTGTTGCCCACGATCACGTTGCGCTCGGCGACGAAATTCCCACTCATGCCCTCGCGCGGGCGCACCGCGATCACCCCGCCGGAGAGGCCCTTGCCGGCGTAGTCGTTGGCGTCCCCGTGCAAGGTGAACCCCACCCCGGGCGCCAGCCAACCGCCGAAGCTCTGGCCGGCGGAGCCTTCGAAATCGACCATGATCGAGTCCGCCGGCAGCCCCTCGGCGCCGTGCGCGCGTGCGATGTGGCTGGAGAGGATGCCCCCCACGCAGCGGTTGACGTTGCGGATCGGCAACTGCATCGACACCCGCTCGCCCCGTTCGATCGCCGGCCCGGCGCGCTCCACCAGCTGCCAGTCGAGCGCGTCCTCGAGCACCGGCGGGGGCGGCTGCACGCGCCTGCGTGGCGGCGGCTCGGAGGGGTGGGCAGGGTCCTCCGGGTGGGCGGGGTCCAAATCCACGTGGGTGAGGATGTGGGTGAGGTCCACGCCGCGCGCCTTCCAGTGGTCGATCGCGGGGCCGGCCTCGAGCAGGTCCACGCGGCCGATCGCCTCGTCGAGCGAGCGCAGCCCCAGCGCGGCGAGCAGCTCGCGGACTTCCTCGGCGACGTAGAAGAAGAAGTTGACGACCTGCTCGGGCGTCCCCTGGAAGCGCTTGCGCAGCTCGGGATCCTGGGTGGCGATCCCCACCGGGCAGGTGTTGAGGTGACAGGCGCGCATCATGATGCAGCCCGTGGCGATCAGCGGGGCGGTGGAGAAGCCCATCTCGTCGGCCCCCAGCAGCGCCGCGATCAACACGTCGCGGCCGGTCTTCAGCTGCCCGTCGGTCTGTACGACGATCCGCGAGCGCAGCTCGTTGAGCAGCAGCGTCTGCTGGGTCTCGGCGAGACCAATCTCCCACGGCACGCCGGCGGCCTGGATCGAGGAGAGCGGGGAGGCGCCGGTGCCGCCGTCGTGCCCCGCGATCAGCACGCGGTCGGCGTTGGCCTTGGAGACGCCCGCCGCCACCGTGCCGACCCCGACCTCGGAGACGAGCTTCACCGAGACCTGCGCCTGCGGGTTGGCGCAGCGCAGGTCGTAGATCAGCTGCTTGAGATCCTCGATCGAGTAGATGTCGTGGTGGGGCGGGGGTGAGATGAGCCCGACACCGGGGGTGGTGTGGCGGATCGAGCCGATGTACTTGTCCACCTTGTGACCCGGCAGCTGTCCGCCCTCGCCGGGCTTGGCGCCCTGCGCCATCTTGATCTGCAGCTCGTCGGCGTTGACGAGGTAGTGGATCGTCACCCCGAAGCGTCCCGAGGCAACCTGCTTGATCGCCGAGCGACGCCGGTCGCCGTTGGGGTCGGGCGTGAAGCGCGCCGGGTCCTCGCCGCCCTCGCCCGTGTTGGAGCGCCCACCGAGACGGTTCATCGCGATCGCCAGCGTCTCGTGCGCCTCGCGCGAGATCGAGCCGAGGCTCATCGCGCCGGTGCAGAAGCGGCGCACGATCTCCTTCGCTGGCTCGACCTGCCGCAAGGGAACCCCTCCCCCTCCTCCCCCCTTCTCCGACCCCCGCTCGGCCACCCCCGGCGACGATCCCTGCCCTCCAGCCCCGACCCCCGACCCGCCGGCGCGTGAAGCGCCATCTCCGGCGTGAGCCTCCGCTTCGTTGCGCAGCCTCAGCAGACCCCGCAGCGTGGCGCGGCGCGCGGCATCCTCGTTGACCGCGCGCGCATACTCACGGTATCTGGCGTAGGCGGGGCTTTCGCGCACCGACGCGTGCGCCTGCTCGTCCCCGGCGAGCGCGGCGCCCACCTGCGCGTCGTCGGTGGCGCGCACGGCGTGCTGGACGAGCGCGATCGTCTCGGGGTTCCAGATGTGGCGCTCCCCGTCGCGCCGCCACGCATACACCCCGCCCACCGGGAGGATGTCGTCGTGCGGCGCCGGATAGGCGCGGGCGTGGCGCTGCAGCGCCTCCTGCGCGAGCTCCGGCAGGCCGATGCCGCCGATCCGCGAGGCGGTGCCGGTGAAGTGGCGGTCGATCAGCTCGCGGGAAAGGCCCACAGCCTCGAAGATCTGGGCGCTGCGGTAGGACTGGATCGTGGAGATGCCCATCTTGGAGATCGTCTTCAAGAGACCTTTGCCGATCGCCTTGACGACGTTCTGCGACGCCTCCTCGGAGCTGAGAGTGGTCGCCGCGGAGCCGTTCGCCGGACGCTCGATCATGCCCCGGTAGGCGAGCTCGTCGAGCGTCTCCAGCATCAGGTAGGGGTTGATCGCGCTCACCCCATAGCCGATCAGCGTGGCGAAGTGGTGCACCTCGCGGGGCTCGCCCGACTCCAGCACGATCCCGGCGCGCAGGCGGGTGCCCTCGCGCACGAGATGGTGGTGCACGGTGGACACCGCCAGCAGCGAGGGAATCGGCGCGCGCAGCGGCCCGAGCGAGCGGTCGGAGAGGATCAGGATGTTGACGCCCTCGGCGATCGCCTCCTGCGAGTGCGCGCAGAGGCGATCGAGCGCCCGCTCCAGGCCCGCGGCTCCCTCCGCGATCGGCCAGGTGATGTCGAGGGTGCGCGCGGAGAACTCGTCGTGGGCGACGTGGCGCAGCGTCTCGAGCTCGCGGTTGAGCAGGATCGGCTGGCGCAGGATCAGCTTGTGGGCGTGCTCGGGCGTCTCGTCGAAGAGGTTGCGCTCGGTGCCGAGCGAGGTCGCGAGGCTCATCACGATCTCCTCGCGGATCGGGTCGATCGGCGGGTTGGTGACCTGCGCGAACAGCTGCTTGAAGTAGGAGAACAGCGGCGGGGCCTGGTCGGAGAGCACGGCGAGGGAGAGGTCGTTGCCCATCGAGCCCACCGGCTCGGCCCCATCGCGCGCCATCGGCGCGAGCAGCACCCGCAGGTCCTCCTGGCTGTAGCCGAACGCGCGCTGGCGGGCGTGCAGCGGCTGGTCGGAGATCGTCACCGCTTCCGACGGGGGGAGGTCGTCGAAGTGCACCGAGTTGCGCACATACCACTCGCCGTATGGCCGGCGGATGGAGAGCTCGCGCTTGACCTCGCCGTCCTCCACGATGCGGCCGCGCTCGAGGTCCACGAGGAACAGCTTCCCGGGCTGCAGGCGCCCGAGGCGCTTGACGCGCTCCGGCGGAATGTCGAGCAAACCGATCTCCGAGCCCAGCACCACGAGACCGTCGAAGGTCTCCACCCAGCGCCCCGGCCGCAGGCCGTTGCGGTCGAGCGTGGCGCCGATCACACGCCCGTCGGTGAACGCCACCGACGCCGGCCCGTCCCACGGCTCCATCAGGCAGGCGTGGAACGCGTAGAAGCTCTTCAGCTCCTGCGGCAGGTCCTCACGTTCGCGGTAGGCCTCGGGGATCATCATCATCACCGCGTGCGGCAGCGAGCGCCCGGCGAGCATCAGCAGCTCGAGCACGCGGTCGAAGGTCGCGGAGTCCGAGTCGCCGGCCTTGGCGATTGGCAGGATCTTCTGGAGGTCCTCCCCGAACAGCTCGCTCTGGAGCTCCGACTCGCGGGCGCGCATCCAGCTGACGTTGCCCATCACCGTGTTGATCTCGCCGTTGTGGCAGATCACGCGATAGGGGTGGGCGAGCTCCCAGCTGGGGAAGGTGTTGGTGGAGAAGCGCGAGTGCACCAGCGCCATCGCGCTCTTGGCGCGCGGGTCGCGCAGGTCGGGATAGAAGCCGGCGAGCTGGTTGGAGATCAGCATGCCCTTGTAGTTGATGGTGCGCGAGGAGCTCGAGGTGACGTACAGACCGGACGAGCGGACAACCGAATCGGACAGCTCACAGACGCGGCGGATCACGAACAGCTTGCGCTCGAAGGCGTCCTGGTCGAAATCGGCGGCGCCCTCGGGCTCCTCGCCCGCCCCCACGAACAGCTGCCAGATCGCGGGGCGGCAGGCACCCGCGGTGCGTCCCGTGCAGGCGGCGTCCACCGGCACCTCGCGCCAGCCGAGCACCCGCTGCCCCTCGGCGCGGGTGGTGCGCTCGAGCAGCTCCCGCAGGCGCACACACTCGTCATCCTCGAGCGGGAGGAAGCACATCAGCACCCCGTAGCGCCCCGGCGGCGGCAGCTCGAAGTCCACGACGGCGCGCAGCAGCTCGTCGGGCATCTGCATGAGGATCCCCGCGCCGTCGCCCGTCGTGGGGTCGGCGCCTGAGGCGCCGCGGTGCTCGAGGTTCTCGAGCGCCTGGATCGCCTGCGCGATCACCTCGTGGGAGGGTGTGTTGTCCAGGCGCGCCACCATGCCCACGCCGCACGCGTCGTGCTCGAAGCGGGGGTCGTAGAGGCCAACGGCCTTGGGCGGCTGCTTGGTGTGCGAAGTCATGGCAGTGCTCCTGGGAGGGCCGTGCCTCCCGCACAGACGGGGTCTGCCCGTGCAGGCGGTGAGGGCACCTGAGGCGGAGGCTGAAGCGTAGCAGTGGATTGAGGGTGTGAGCAGGGAGCAGGCTGGGTCGGCGGGGGCTGGGCGGGCTTCAGAACCAGCCGTGCGTCCAGCCCTCCAGGCGTCCGCCCGGTGGCTCGCGTATCCTCAGCAGCGACAGCGTCCATCGGTGACTTCCAGCTCAGCGCAGAGCGGTGGCGAAGAAGGACTCGACGTGTGAAAACTGCGCCGGCAGGGCACCATCACCCAAGACAGGGATCCGCGCCGCTTCGCATTGGGAGACGCACACACATAATGACCTCGGATATGCAGATCGCCCTCCCAGCGCGGGCGGAGAACATCGCGATCGTGCGCCACGCCTTCGGGGCACTGGAGGATGCTTACGCGCTCGATGCCCAAACACTTTCGGATATCCGTCTGGCCGTGACCGAGGCATGTACCAACGTCGTCGTCCACGCCTACCCGGACGGCAGGGAGGGGCCGATGGAGGTGTTCGCCACGCTGCTGGGGGACGAGCTGACGGTGGTGGTCAGAGACGAAGGCACGGGCATCGGCCCGCGACCGGACAGCCCCGGCCTGGGACTCGGCCTGCCGCTGATCGCGTCGCTCACCGAGAGCGTGCAGCTGGGGCGTGACGAGGAGGAGCGCACGGAGGTGCGCATGACCTTCTCCCTCTCCGGCCTCCCCCACCCCTACGACTCGCGCTCCGAGGCCGTCTTCGGCGCAGCCGACTCCCCGGGAGCCCAGTGAGCCGGCAGGAGCCGTACGATCCCGAGCACGGCGCGGGAGACAACGTGCAGCTGGAGCGCGAAGAGCCGGACGGCGTTCAGCTGCAAGGCGACGAGCCAGACCACGCGCAGCTGCAAGGCGACGAGCCAGACCACGCGCAGCTGCAAGGCGACGAGCCAGACCACGCGCAGCTGCAAGGCGACGAGCCAGACGACGCGCAGCTGCAACGCGACGAGCCAGACGACGCGCAGCTGCAACGCGACGAGCCTGCCTACGAGAGCTCGGCGTCATTGCGTCTGGCCAAGGGTCCACTGGTGGGACCGGTGCTGTGCAGGGTGGTGTCGATTGTGCTCGCGCGGGCGAACTGCCCGATGGATCGCCTGGATGACGTGATGCTGATCTGCGACGCGCTCAGCGCCCACGCCCCCGCACACGCCGCGGACGGTCATCTTGCCTTCGCGGTGAGCGCCCGTGGAGGGCAGTTCGAGCTGCGCGTCGGCGAACTCCACGAGCAGGCCGCGAGCAAGCTGATCGGAGATGCCGTCTTGCCCGGGGTGGGCAGCGTGCTGGAGCGTATGACCGACGAGCTGCGCATCGAGCCCGCCTCAGACGGCGCCGGCGAGGAGCTGGTTCTGGGGCTGGTTTTTTAGCCGCCGGGAGCCGCCGGGCTACTTCGCTCTGCGCTGGGTGGGGGGCTACCTCGTGCTGCGCGGAGGCTGCCTCAGAGGCTACTTTGTGCTGCGCTGAGGCTACTTCGTGCTGCGCTGAGGCTGCTTCGTGCCGCGCGGAGGCTGCTTCGCCTTATTTTTCGCCGGGGCCTTGGCGCGTTTGGTGGGGGGTGCGCCGTCCACCGAAAGCACCTCCTCTTCGCGCGCTCGGCGGGCACGCACCTGTTCGATGCTGGCCTCCAGCGCGCTCATCAGGTCGGGAGCTTCAAGCGGTTGATCGCGCGCGGGCGGTTCGAGCACCACCTGCTCGCCGCTGGCCTTGCGGTCGATCAGGTCGAGCAGCGCCTCGCGGTAGGTGTCGCGGTAGTTGCTCGCGTCAAACGGCCGGGCGATCGAGTCCACCAGCCGGTGGGCGATCTCGAGCTCGTTGTCGCTGAGCTCGACGTGGTCTTCATGGAGCTCGTGCAGTTCGGAGGTGGGCACCACTTCGTCGCCGAAGTTCATCGTGGTCATAGCCAAAGCGTCCTCGCGCGGATGGATCGCAACCAGCTGCTGGCGGGAGCGCAACACGACGCGCCCGATCGCGACCTTGTCGGTGTCGCGCATCGCCTGCAGCAGCAGCTGATAGGAGCGCGCGCCCCCGCGATTGGGCACGAGGTAGTAGGGGCGATCGAAGAGGATCGGGTCGATCTCCTCCATCTGCACGAAATCCTCGATCTCGATGGTGCGCGTAAACGCTGGTTCGAGTGCGGCGAACTCCTCGGCCTCGATCACCACATGGCGCCCCGGGGCAATCTCGTAACCTTTGACGACCTCGCTGAAGGGGACCTCCTCCTCCTCGACGGCGCAGAAGCGCTTTTGCACGATGCGCGCGTGGTCGGTGGCGTGCAGCTGGTGGAAGCGCACGCTGCGCTCGCTCACCGCGGTGTAGAGCTTGACCGGTACGCTCACCAATCCGAAGGTGAGGGTCCCTTTCCACATCGAACGGGCCATCCCCACAGTGTTACCACTGAGCGGTGAATGTCAAGCGTCGAACGCAATCCTGCGGTGCCGGCCCCTGGCCTCGCCGTGTCGGCACCCGCTGCCTACTCGCCGTCTTCGCCCACGCGCATGCGCAAGAGCGCCTGGCGAATCAGGCGGGAGACCTGCATCTGCGAGACACCGATGCGTTCGCCGATCTCGGCCTGCGTGAGATCCTCCGCGAAGCGCAGCTGCAGCACGAGGCGCTCGCGGGGCGTGATGCGTGCCAGCAGCGGCTCGAGGATGGCGTGCTCCTCAGCGTGCTGGAAGCCGCCCTCCTCCACGCCGATCGTGTCGGCGATGCTTTCCCCAGCCTCCTCTCCTCCGAGCGCCGCGCGCGGCGCGTCGAGCGAAGTCGCACGGTAGGCGGCGGCGGCCTCCAGCGCATCGAGCACCTGCTCCTCGGAGGCATCGACGGCGTGCGCGATCTCGCTCACCGAGGGCGAGCGTCGCTGGCCGACCGAGAGGCGTGTGACCGCGCGGTCGACGCGCAGCGCGAGCTCCTGCAGGTCGCGGGGCACGCGCACCGACCAGGTGCGGTCGCGGAAGTGGCGCTTGAGCTCTCCCAGGATGGTGGGGACGGCGTAGCTGGAGAAGACCACCTCGCGCTCCACGTCGAAGCGGTCGATCGCCTTGATGAGACCCAGCGACCCCACCTGCACGAGGTCTTCCAACGGCTCCTCGCCATGCTGGTAGCGCCGGGCGAGGCGACGGACGAGCGGGAGGTAGCGTTCGATCAGCAGCTCGCGGGCGTGCCCATCGCCGTGCTGGCGCGCACGCGCGAACAGCTCGGCGTCAGAGGCGTTCAGGTGCGTACCTTCCGCGGTTGCGGGTCGGCCAGCCGCCAATCCCTGACCGCTCACGGAGGGCGTCGGCCTCATTCCACGAGCATAGCCACGGCAGAACCTCTACCGCAGCACGCTGCCGACGGTGGTGGGGCCGTTCAGCCAACAGCGAGCTCTCGCGCCGCCCCCGCCGGCGAACGGGAGGTCGACCACGGGACACTCGAGCGTGCCGGCGAGCGCGGGCAGCTCGGGCACCAGCGCCGGGGCCAGCCAACCGATCGGCGTACCCCCGGACCAGCGTTTGAAGTCGCACGATCCGCTCAGCAGCAGGCGCTCGCGGGCGCGGGTCATCCCGACGTAGAGGATCCGCTCCTCCTCGGCCGACTCGCCACGACGGCGTTCCTCGCAGAGCTCCTCGTAGCGTAGGCAGGCCGCCGCCGCGGACCCGTCGAGGCGCGCCAGGCGAAGGCCGACACGCTCGCCGTCCACCAGCAGGTCGGGGGGCGCGCCGTTGCCGACGCGGCCGAGGTCGGCGAGGCACACCACCGGGAACTCGAGGCCCTTGGCGGCGTGAATCGTCATCAGGCGCACGGCGTCGGGCTCGGACCCGGTGGGGGCGTGAGGCTCAGAGCTCTCGGCATGCGCGCGGCGTTGCGCGACGTGGTCGAGAAAGCCCCGCAGGTCGCGCCCCTCCGCAGCCTCGAAGCGGCGTGCGAGGCGCAGCAGCTTGTGGATGTTCGCTAACCGTCGCTCGCCCCAGGGCAGCGCGAGCACATGCCGTTCGTAGCCACTGTGGTCGATCGCGCGCAGCAGCAGCTCGGCGACGCTCCGCGTCGGCGCCGCGCTGCGCTCGGCGGCAAACCACTCGGCGAAGTGCTCCAGGTGTTCGCGGTCGGTGGCGGTTAGGTGCGCGTCGAGCCCGCCCACGGCGACCGCCTCTTCCATGCCGACACCAGCCATCTCCGCGGCTTGGTCCACCGCTCGGGCGGCTTGGTCCACCGCTCGGGCGGCTTGACCCGCCACTCCCGCGATCGTCGCCCACGCACCGGCGCCGTCCGACCGGGCCTGCAGCGCCACCAGCGCAAGCCCATCGCTGGAGAGCCCCACCAAGGGGGAGGCGAGCACAGAGTAGAGCGCGAGCTCGTCCAGGGGATTGGCGAGCGCGCGCAGCCACGCCAGCAGGTCGCCGACCTGCTGGTGGCCCCAAAAGCTGCCGACGGCCGCAAGCGTACGCAGGCCGCGCTCCTCCAGCGCCCGCTCGTACACGGGTAGATCGGTCGCGGCGCGCAACAGCACCGCCACGTCCCCCGCCACCGCCTGCCCGGAAGCGACGAGCTCGGCGACGCGCTGAGCCAGTAGGCGTGCTTCGGCGTGGCGCCACAGGGTTGCGGGCGGCAGCGCGCCGGCGATGTCCTGGGCGTGAGGCGACTCCGCCCAGCCGTTCCTGTCGGTGAGCAGCAGCTCGATCGACGGGGGGTGGGCCTCAACGGTGACGTGCCGGTCGCCCGGGCCTCTGACAGCCCCCGAGTCGTCGTCCGTGATCTCTGCCGAGTCGCCCTCGCCCTCCCGCTCGCCCTCCCCCTCGCGCGCCGCGATCAGCGGCGTGTAGGCATCCCCGAAGCGCTCGCCGAAGATGGCGTTGACCGCCGCGATCAGCGGCGGCCGGCCGCGGAAGTTGTGAGCCAATGCGATCACAGCCCCCTCGGCGTGCAATCTGCGACGTCGCTCGCGGAAGATCTCCACCTCGGCGTGGCGGAAGCCGTAGATCGACTGCAGCTCGTCGCCGACCGTGAAGAGGTTGTCGCGCTCCAGCAGCCCCAGCAGCGCGAGCTGGCGGCGGTTGGTGTCCTGGAACTCGTCCACCATCAAAAGCTCGATGCGCTCCGACCACGCGCGGCGCACCCCCTCGTGACGCTCCAGCAGATCGCGCGCGAACAGCTCGAGGTCATCGAAGTCGAGCGTCGCGCGGGTGCGCTTGAGCTCCGCATAGCCGTCGCCGAACTCGATCAGGATCTCGCCCAGCAGCGCACATGCGTGGAGCGCCTCCAGCTCCAGCGGGTCCAGAGCCTCCGGCGCTGGCGAGTACGGCGATTCCTGCTCCCTCGTCGACGGGGACGGCTCCATCTCGAACAGCGCGGGCTGCAACCGGGTTTGAGAGTGGGACACGACGGACTCCAGGAGCGCAGACGCCGAACGCCGCGCATCGGGCAGCACCGGCCGACCAACGCCGCGACTGCGCTGCTCGGCGTACACGCCCATGACCATCCGCTGTACGCGGTCAACGCCGTAGGCGGCGAGCAGCTCGACAGCCGCCTCTCGGCGCTCGCCGGCTGAAACGGGGATGCCCGCCGGAGGCGAGTGTCCCCCGACTTCGGCGAGGAGCACGGCGAGCGCACGGCGAAAGGCGAGCCCGCGCAGCCGTCCCGCGCCGGCCTCATCGAGGATCGCGAACTCGGGGTCGAGTCCGGCGGTGAGCGCGTGGACGCGCAGCAGCCGTGCGCAGAAGCCGTGGAAGGTGCCGATCGGAGCGCCCTCGGTGTCGCGCGCGGCCTCGCGCTCCCCCAACGCCAGCAGACGCGCACGCACCCGCTCGCGCAGCTCCGCGGCGGCGCGCTCGGTGAAGGTGATCGCCAGGATCCGCCCCGGGGCGATGCCGTCCTCGCGTACAGCGCGCACGAAGCGCTCGACCAGCACCGAGGTCTTGCCGCTGCCGGCTCCAGCGGCCAGCAGCAGCGGACCGCGGCGGCACGCCGCCGCGTGCTCCTGCTCGGCCGTGAAAGTCGGGGCGGTGGGGGTCTCGACGCCCAGGGGCCTCCTTGCGATCGACGGGGGATCCGGAGTGGTGGGGACGTGCGCCCTCAACGGTCGCACCGGCAGATCGACGGGTACATACATCCGCTGCCCGCGAACCCGCAAGTGGTGGGACGCGCCTCCAACTGCCCGGCGCGCGCCTGGGTCGCGGCAGTGCGGGCCGCGACGAGGATCTCCTCCACCAGCTCCCGCACCTCCGGTGCCGGGCGGGCGTCGCCCCGCACGCACTCCAGCGCCACGCCCTCTTCGACCGCAAGCACCCCCCGCGCGCGCAGGTCGCGGCCGGAGAGCGGCTGGTAGAAGCCACCCGCCACGCGCGCACCCAGCAGCTGCTCCACGGCGCGCATGTAGACGGCGATCTGGAAGTTGCGATCGCCGAGCCAGCGGTCGGGCGGGGCGGGAGAGCTGCCCTTGTAGTCGTATACCACGGCCTCTCCCCCCGGAGCGAGGTCCACGCGGTCGACGAAACCCCGCACCAGCACGCCCTCGCCGAGGTCCAGCGGGGGCAAACCCCCCAAGTCCTCCCCTGACGCTCGCCCCGCTGCGGCGGGCTCCCGCGGCGCCGACACTCCCTCGGCGAGGTCCGGCGGTGGAGTCCCCGCCGACGAGTCAGATGAGCTGGCCGAACGGGGGATGCTCGCCGAAGGCGAGTGTCCCCCGCTTCGGTCGGAGGCTCGTATACCCGGCTGGGGAAGCCGAAGGGCAGCTCCAGATGGGTCGGCTCCAGCTGGCTGGCTGCGCCGACCTGCGCCAGATCCAGCTGCTCACCGACATCCGCTCGATCGCCGCACTCCGCGGCGTGCTCCAGGTAGCGTTCCAGGTCGGCCTCCAGCCGCCGGCGGATCCCGGGTACGCGCTCGGGCACCGTGGAGAGCGGATGCTCGCGCTCGTGCTCTCGCAGAGCGGCGCGCAGCAGCTCGCGCGCGCGGGGCAGCCGCTCGGTGGTGAGACGTGCCGAGCCCGTCTCTTCTCGCAGGCGTTCGAGCGTCTGACGAAGCGCCGCGTGCGCGAGGCCCCCACGCGCCAGCGGCTCGGCCTCGGGCTCGAGGTCACGCGCGCCCAACATGCGCTCCACAAACCACTGCACCGGGCAGCCCGCCCACGACTGCAAGCCGGACGCCGACCACAGCCGCTGCCCGCCCAGGTCTGCCAGCACGCGCGGATCGCGCAAAGGCCCGATCCACTTCTCCGACCGCGCACCGGGTTCGGTGGGTACGCGCGAAGAGACCTCACCCAGCGCTCGCCGGGCACGCGTCTCGTGGAGATCTCCGGCGAAGAGGTCGCAGATGTCGTCCACGAACAGCGAGCGGGCCGCCGGCAGGCCATCGTCGTCGGAGGTGTGCCAGCTCAGCACCAACAGCTCCCACGGACGTGAGATGGCCGCGTACAGCAGGTAGCGCTCCGCCGCCAGCGTCTGTCTGGAATCCCCACCCATCCCCAGGCGCAACCCCGAGGCTTCCGCGAGCGCGCGACGCTCCTCCTCGGAGAGGTAGGGCTCGGGTCGCGCGGGGGCGGGGAAGACGCCCTCCTGCAGACCGCACAGGAACAGCGCGCGCACCCGGCGCGCGCGCAAAGCGAGCGGATCGAGGACCGCCACCGCCTCGAGTGTCCCGGCCTCCGCCCCTGCCCCCTCTCCCGTGTTCTCTCCTACGACCACCTCCAGTCCGTGCAGCAGCGCGATCAGCTCGTGCGCGTCCGGTGCCAGCTGAGGTGCCGCGCGGGCGAGCTCGCGCAGCTCCTCGAGGGCCTCCTGTCCGACCGCCAGCGCGCGCGCCTCCACCAGCCCCGCTGCATCGCCCATGGTGGGCACCCGCGGGGCGTAGCCCAACCGCTGGAGCTCCGTGACCGTGCGCTCGATCAGCGCCGCGGGGCTGCGCTGCGCCGCCGATCGCAGATCCTCGAGCGTCTCCAGCGGCCCGTGCTCGGCCTCCCACAACGCGCGCGCCCGCGCCGCGCTGGCCGAAACGGGGATTCGGGCCGAAGGCCCGTGTCTCCCGGCTTCGGTCGAAACGGGGATTCGGGCCGAAGGCCCGTGTCTCCCGGCTTCGGTCGAAACGGGGATTCGGGCCGAAGGCCCGTGTCTCCCGGCTTCGGTCGAAACGGGGATTCGGGCCGAAGGCGAGTGTCCCCCGGCTTCGGTCGCTCCGACGCGCCGGGCCCGCCACTCCAGCTCGTCCACGAGCTCCGGGCTGCGCACCACCCCGGGGGCGCGCAGCCACGCCAGCAGATCACCGAGGCCGCCACCGTCGTCGGCTGCGTCGGGGAAGGTCGCTTTCAGTAGGCCCAGCAGCGCGCGGCCGGTGGCGGTGCGAGCGAAGGAGAGCCGCCGCGAAAGCGCGAACGGGATGCGGTGGGCGCGGAAGACCTCGCTCAGCAGCTCCGCGATCGTCTCCGGGGTGCGGTGGGCGACGGCGATCTCGCCCGGCGGGACCCCGCGCCCCAGCAGCTCGCGGATCTCCTCCGCGACCAGCTCCAGCTCGGCGCGTTCCCCGCCTCCCTCGAGTAGCCGCAGCGCCTCTCCCGCGGGGATCGGCGTTGGGACGTCGGGCTCGAAGATATGGCGCTCCAGGTGATGCAGCGCCGCCCGGGCGCTGGGCGCGTAGTGCTCGGCGCGGGGCGGCAGACCAACATGCTCGGCAGCGAGCGGCAACAGGCGCTGGAAGGTTGCGCCCCGGCTGGCGAACGCCGCGCGGCCCGGCTCGTAGGTGAGCGAGACCGTCACCGGCGCCCCAACCACGACGCCGAGCGTCTCGATCGCGTCGAGCTGCAACCGCGTGAAGTCGTCGAAGCCGTACAACAGCACCGGTGTGGAGCCCCACAGCGCGGGGGCGCGACGCAGCGCGTCGAGCGCGCGGGTCACCTGCCGCTCGGGGCTGACACCGGCTCCTCGCAGCCTCTCAAGACCGTGACGGTACCCCTCGAACAGCTCCCCCAGCTGGCGTGCGTGGGGGGGGTGCCCTGGGTCCGCTGCCGCCCAGGCGTCGAGCGCACCACGCAGGCGCGCGGGCGTGACCCGCTCCACCTCCAGCTCCCCCACCAGCGCCGCGAGGGAACGCACCACGCCCGCCGTGGGGGGCGCTTGCGCGGCCGTGCGCTTGCTGGCGCCGGGACGCCCACCGGTACCGGCAGGCTTTTCGCCCGCATTGCGCAATACCGCTGCGAGCGCCCGTTCGCGAGCCAGCCGGCCGAGCGGGCGCTCGGCGGAGCCAGCGCGACGGAGGGTCTCGGCGAGCAGGCCCTGAAAGCGCACCACGCGGACTTGCGGCCCCTGGGCGGCCCCCGCGCCAGTCCCTGCGACAGACCCCACGCCAGGCCCCGCGACAGCCCCGGCGACGGCCCCCACGCCAGACCCGGCGACGGCCCCCACGCCAGACCCTGCGACAGCCCCCACGCCAGACCCCGTGGCGATCCCTGCGACAGCCCCGGCGACGGCCCCCTTGGAGACGATCTCGGGCTCGTCCAGCTCCAGCCGATAGCGCTCCACGTCGGCGTGGGTGGGTACGACCAGCAGCGGCCGCTCCCCGCGCGCGTGGTGGGCACGCAACGCATCCATCACCACCCCGGCCTTCCCCGCATTGGCGGGCCCCGTGATCAGCGCGATCGGCATGGCCGCCCATAGTGGCGCACCTGCCCGACACCAGACCCACCACCGACCGTCAATACCGCTTCACCTACAAGACCAAGTGGTTTAGACCCTGACTCTGGTATAGCTATAGTATAGACAGTAGGGATTGGGTTGATTGTTATACAAAATTCAGAACCCGATAGCAATTGCACACGGCTTTTGATTTTTTTGTTTCAACACCAGCCCTATTGCAATAGCTATACAGCCCAGCCCCAACCGCTACGCCCGCACCGACCACCACCCCATGTGGGGCAAACACAACCGCGCAACGGCGGCCGTGACCGATCAGCTCTCGGCGACCGCGGCGACCGCCTCGGCCTCGGCCGCCACCTGCTCGGGCGCCTCCGCGGCCGGCTCGCCGGCGACCGTCTCGTGGTCGGGCGGCTTGGCCCCGGCCTTCGCCCAGGCCTCGTTGAACTCCACGCGCCATTTGCCGTCGGGCGTCTGCTGGAGCGCGAGATGGGAGCGGAAGGAGCGCCCGGAGCGCCCCTTGAAGCCGCTGACGGGACGGGCGGTGTAGCCGGTACGGATCAGCTCGCGGGCGACCGCGAGCGGCAGCTGCTTGCCCGCTTTGGACTTCCAGATGACGAAGCCGCAGCCGGGGTCGGTGCGCGCCCAGCAGGAGTAGCCCTTGCGGTTTTCGACGATCGGGTGCCCGCAGATCGGGCAGGGGCCGAGGGTGGCTTTGGGGATGCGAACGTCTTTGAGCGCCTCGTCGAGCATTTTCACCGTCTCCCCGGCGAAGCCGGCGATGTCCTTCATGAAGTGCTCGCGCGAGTCCTCGCCGCGCTCGATCGCGTCCAGGCGGTGCTCCCACCGGCCCGTCAGTTCGGGCGAGGTGAGGGGGTGGCGGCCGAGCAGGCGCACGACGTTGAGGCCCTTCTCGGTGGCGACCAGCGAGCGCCCGTCGCGCTCGATGTAGCCGACGGTGATCAGCCGCTCGATGATCGCGGCGCGCGTGGCGGGGGTGCCGATCCCGGACTCCTTCATCGCCTCGCGCAGCTCGTCGTCGTCGACCAGCTTGCCGGCAGTCTCCATCGCGCCGAGCAGCGAGGCGTCGGAGTAGCGGCGCGGAGGCTTGGTCTCCTTGGCGAGGCTCTTGATCTCGCGCGTCTGCACCTGCTCGCTCTCGATCAGGCGGGGGAGCAGCTGGTCGGTGCCCTCGTCTTCCTCTCCCGTACGCTGCTCGCCGCCGACGACGCCCTGCCCGTAGACGCCGCGCCAGCCGGGCACGATCAAGAGCTTGCCGCGGGTGCGGAACACGTACTTGCCGGCGCGCTCGCCGCCGGCCGCGGGGATCGTCGTCTCCACGCGGGTGTTCTCGAACACCGCCTCGGGGTGGAAGACGGCGAGGAAGCGGCGCACCGCGAGGTCGTACACGCGGCGGTCGTCGTCGGACATGCGATCGACTTTGTGCTCGGTGCGGGTGGGGATGATCGCGTGGTGGTCGGTGACCTTGGCGTCGTTGACCACGCGCCCCAGCGGCAGCACGTCGAGCGAAACCACGTAGGCGGCGCCGGCGGCGTAATCCTTGTTGGCGCCCACCAGTTCCGCGGTGGGCTTGATCTCGGGGATCATGTCTTTGGTGAGGTAGCGCGAGTTGGTGCGGGGGTAGGTGAGCGCCTTGTGCTCCTCGTACAGCCGCTGGGCCGCGCCCAGCGTGCGCCGCGCGGAGAAGCCGAAGCGGGTGTTGGCGTCGCGCTGCAGGGAGGTGAGGTCGTACAGCATCGGCGCGCGCTCGCGCTGTTCTTTGACGTCGATCTTGGTGATCGTCGCGGTTTTGCCCTCGCAAGCCTCGACGATCGCGATCGCTTCCTCCTCAGTCGGCAGGCGCGGTTTGGCGCCCGCATGGAAGCGGCCGGTATACACGCGCTCGCCGGGAAGGCCAGCCTCGCCGTCCTGGCCCGACCCGACGTCCTCAACCCCCCCCTCCTCCTCCCCATCCCCCTCCAGCGGAGGGGCGGCGAAGATCGCGTCAACCAGCCAGTAGGGCTCGGGCACGAACGCTTTGATCTCCTCCTCGCGGCGGGTGATGATCGCCAGCGTCGGGGTCTGCACGCGCCCCAGCGACACCGCCCCGTCGAAGGAGGTGCGCAGGCGGATCGTGGCCGCGCGGGTGGCGTTCATACCGACGATCCAGTCGGACTCCGAGCGCGAGCGGGCGGCCTGCTCGAGCAGCGCGAGCTCCGAGGCGGGGCGCAGCGAGGCGAACGCCTCTTTCATCGCGGAGTTGGTCATCGAATTCAGCCACAGCCGTTTCACCGGCAGCGTCGAGCCGGCCTTCTCGTAGATGTAGGCGAAGATCAACTCCCCCTCGCGGCCGGCGTCGCAGGCGTTGATCACCTCGCCGACGTCCTCGCGCGAGAGCTGGCGGGTGACGACCGACATCTGCTTGCGCGAGCGCTCGTCGCGCACGACCAGCTTGAACTGCTCGGGCACGATCGGCAGGTCCTCGATCCGCCAGCGCTTGTATTTGGCGTCGTATTCGTCGGGTTCGGCGAGCTGCACGAGGTGGCCCACGGCCCACGTCACGATGTACTCCTCGGCTTCCAGCCACCCCTCCTCCTTCTTGAAGGTGCCGGGCAGCACGCGCGCAAGGTCGCGCCCGACGGAGGGCTTCTCGGCGATCACGAGGGTCTTCGGCATGGGGGCTCAGAGTAGCGGGTGGCTCAATCCGGGTCGCACGGCCCGGTGCCGACCGGCGCACCGGCGTGTTCGAGCTCGCGCGCCACGGTGGCGTTGGCGACGCCATATCCACCGGAGGGCCCACCCCCGGTGGTGCCCGCGAAGACGGTGGTGAGCACCGTCCCCTGATCGTCCACCACCGGCCCCCCGGAGTTGCCGGGGCGCACCAGCCCGCGCAGCGGCGTGAGCAACCGCGACACCGATCCCTGGCCGTAGGCGTTCTGGGTAAGCACCTGCTCGGTGGCTCCAATGCGTCCCGCCTGCACGTCAAACGGCCCGTTTTCGGGATAGCCGAGGATCGCCCCGGCGGTGCCGGTGGCGGGCTGTGGGGCGAGACTCAGCGTGGGGAGGCCGAGGCCGGGCACGCGCAACACCGCGAGGTCGTAGGTCGGGTCGAACGCGATCGCCTGCGCCGTCAGCCCCGGCGGGCGGCCTTCCACCTCGACGGTGGTGTCGCTCTCGCCGGCCACCACGTGGGCGTTGGTGATGACCTCTTCGGGCCGCGCGACCCACCCGGAGCCCTCGATCGCCAGGCCGCACGCGGTGCCGAGCACGCGTACCACGCTGCGCGAGGCGGCGAGTACCGCGGGGTCGTGGGCGGTCCGGGGCGAGGGCGCGGTGAGCGCCGGCAGCGGGCCGGGCAGCGAGGGGATCGGATCCAGGCGCGCGAGCGCGTTGAGGATCGGGCCGGAGGGCGGCAGCAACACGTTGAGCTCGCCGAGGATCACCGAGCGCTGGATGTCGGCGCGCAGCTGCGTGGCGGTGGGGATCTGGGCGGCGACGGCGGCGACGATCCACACCACCCCGAGGCCGACGGCGGCGCTGAGCAGCCCGCCGAACGTCCGGTCGAGCAGGCCGACGCCGGGCACCAGCAGGGTGGTGCGGCGCAGCCGCCACCCAATCCCCTCCAGGCCGGTGGCGAGGATCGCCCCGGCGAGCAGCGCCCCCACCAGCCCGAAGGCGGGGGCGTACGGCGAGGCGGAGCCTTGGGGCAGCAGCAGCGGGCCGACGCGGGTGCCGATGAACGCGCCGATCGCAAACCCTCCGAAGGAGAGCACGCCCACGATGAAGCCCTGACGCAGGCCGAACAGGCCGAGGGTCAGCACGAACAGCAGGATCAGCCAGTCGAGTGTGGTCACGAGCTGCCAGGTCGATCGGTCGAGTCGAGCGTCGGATGCGGTGCGGGGCGTACCGCGGAGGAGGCGGGCCATGATGGGCCCCATTCGGATGTTGTCCCTACCACCATGCGATTCCCGCAACCGATCGTACGCCGCGCGTCGGAGTCTTTCCTGTCAGACCATGGTCTACCGTTCCCTAATGTGAGCAACGGCACAGGAGGCGCAACACCTTGAACAGAGCGTCCTCCACCGGCCATGGTAGAAGTGGACGTGGAGCCCGACCACCCTCGCGGGCCCGACCACCATCGCGGGCCCGACCACCCTCGCGGCGGGCACGCCGGCCCCACACGCGGCGAACGCGGAGCGGTGGTGCTCTGATCGCGCTGGGGGCGGTGGCGTTCGTGGTGGGGGCGATCGTGGGAGCCGGGCACTCCTCCGCATCGCCCGCGCCCGGTGTGGCGGCGCGCTTCGCGGCCGCCTGGACGAAGGGCGACTACCCGAGCATGTACAGCGAGCTCGCCCCCGCCTCGCAGCGGGCGGTGTCGCCGAGCGAGTTCGCGCAGACGTACAGGGAAGCGCTGATGACCGCAACCGCCGAGCGCGAGCGGGTGAAGGGAGCGCCACAGGGTGCCGCCGGCGGCGTGGAGGTGGTGGCGGCGACGGTGCGCACCCGACTGTTCGGCACCCTCGCGGAGCGCTTCCGGCTGCCGATTGTGCCAGGCCCCCGCGAAGGGGAAGCGCGCGTGCGGTGGTCGCGCTCGCTGGCCTTCCCGGGCCTGCGCGAAGGCGAGCTGCTGAGCCGGCGCACAGAACTGCCCCCGCGCGCGGCGCTGCTGGCGCGCGAAGGCTCGGTGCTGGCGCAGGGACCGGCCACCGCGGCCGGGACGCGCTCCTCTCCTCTGGGGGCGGCGGCGAGCGCGATCGTGGGCGAAGTGGGCCCGATCCCCTCAGACCGCCTGCAGGCGCTGGAGGCGGAAGGAGTGCCGACGAATGCCATCGTGGGAGTGAGCGGGCTGGAGCTCGCGGCGGACACGCGTCTGCGCGGCACCCCGGGCGGCGAACTGCTCGCGGTGAGGAGCGGGGCCACTGGCGCAGGGGCTACTGGGGCAGGGGCTACAGGCACGGGGGCGTCGGGCACGGGGGCCACAAGCACAGGGGCGTCGAGCACGGCAGCCACAAGCACCGGGGCGTCGAGCACGGAAGCCACAAGCGGCGGCCGGGTGCTGGCGCGCGCGAGCGCCCACGCGGGCAGCGCGGTGCGCACCACGATCTCCCCGGCGTTGCAAACCGCGGCTGTGACCGCGCTGGGCGGCCAGTACGGCGGGGTGATCGCGATGGAACCCGCCAGCGGGCAGGTGCTGGGTGTGGCGGGGATCGGGCTGGACGCGCTGCAGCCGCCGGGGTCGACGTTCAAGATGATCACGGTGAGCGGCGTGCTGGAAGCGGGGATCGCGCGCCCGACCAGCATCTTCCCCTACGCGACCGCAGCCAAGCTGGATGGGGTGCTGCTGCACAACGCCAACAACGAGGAATGCGGTGGCTCGCTGGTGGAGGCGTTTGCGGTGTCGTGCAACTCGGTGTTCTCGCCACTGGGTGCGAAGCTGGGTGCGGCGCGGCTGGTGGCGATGGCGGAACGGTATGGCTTCAACCATCCCCCCGGGATCGAAGGGGCCGTTGAGAGCACCCTCCCACCGGCCGGCCAGATCCAGGGCGAACTGGCGGTCGGCTCAACCGCGATCGGCCAGGATCAGGTGCTGGCGAGCCCCTTGGAGATGGCGACGGTGGCGGCGACGATCGCCGACGGCGGGCGCCGCCCAACGCCAAGCCTGATCAGAGCGTCGGGCGCCGGCGGGGGGTCGGGTAGCGCTGGCGCTGGCGCAGGCAGCGCTGGCGCTGGCAGCGCAGGCGCTGCCAGCGCAGGCGCGAGCACCACCGGCACGCGCGCCATCAGCGCGGCCACGGCGCGCGCGGTGCGGGGCATGATGCTCGACGTGGTGCGCTTCGGCACCGGCACCGCGGCGGCGATCCCCGGGGTGGAAGTGGCGGGCAAGACGGGCACCGCGGAATTGAGCACGCCCGCTCAGTGCGATGCAGACTCCGAACAGAAGCCCACCGAAGGCCAAGGGTCGTCATCCTCCTCCGAACACGCCTCCGAATCGGGCAGCTGCGCGGCCGAACAAAACAACCCGAAGAACACCGACGCGTGGTTTGCGGCGTTCGCTCCGGCGCTGCACCCCAAGATCGTCGTCGGGGTGCTGATGGTGCGCGACGGCGCCGGCGGGGAAAGCGCGGCGCCGGTGGCCCAGCAGGTGATCGAAGCGGCACTGCAGGCGGGCGGCTGACCCCGCGGGCCGGTTGAGGCTGCGGCGGCCCACACCCACCTTGCGGCCCACCTGACCCGCTGAGCTGCGGCGGCCCACACCCACCTTGCGGCCCACCTGACCCGCCAACCAGGGCTGGGTAGCGGCCGATGCATACGTACTCTTTTCAAAAGACGTGCGCCATTGCGCACGCCTTTTCTTTTTATACGTCCAGTTCCGCGGAGGCCGTCTGCGTGGGGTCGCGTGGATCGACGATCTTCAGCGTGAACGGCCGGTTGTCGAGCGATTCGACTTTGATCTTGTACAGCAGCAGCTCGCCCTGCGTGGGACCATTGGCGGCGACGGTGTTGGGCGCGGGGATCTGGTTGTTGGCGGGCACGATTCCGCCGCGGTAGGCAAACAGGTTGGCGGGGCCGGGAATGATCGGGTGGTAGACGTTGCCCTGAGTGTCGGCCACCGTGAAGTCGGTGGCGGCGGGATGTGGGACGGTGCTTTCGTTGTAGACCTGCATGAACACCCCGAACCACTCTTCGCCGGAGTTCAGCTTGCTCTGTGCCGGCGTGAGCCCGAGCAGGTAGGCAGAGTCTTCGGTGTTGTAGGGGTTGAGCTCGCGCGAGATCTGCACCTGGTAGACGAGCGACCCGACGTTGAGGTAGGGCGCGTTCTTGCCGCCGCCGCCCGCGTAGGTGCCGGTCGTGACCCGGGTGTGCGATTCCCCACAGGCCCCGAGCGCCAGCACGGCGAGCAGGGCGAGCAGCGCGAGGACCCACACGACCCCGGAGCCGCCATCCCCTCTGGCGGGCACCCTGAGCGGCGTTGTGCGCGGAAGACGGTGCATGCGACGCGGCAGTTTACCCGCCGGCGACCATGACGCGCTGGCCGCGCCCCTCGCCGCTCTCGATGATCGAGCGCAGCCGGCGCATCGCCTTCGTGTTCTTGCGTCGCAGCCACCCGCGCGCCCCGAAGGACTCCATCAGGCGGTCGGACAGCGTGGAGGGCTGGGTCTCCAGCGTGTAGCGCACGCGCGTGGTGTTGCCGGCGCCGGGAGCAAGCTCGTAGATCCCGAGGGTGCGGATGCGGTTGGTCTTGCCGCCGCAGCCGACCTCGACGATGCGGTGCGGAGCCTCCACCTCGGCGAAGGTCACGTCGCCCCAGCTGAAGCGATTGCCCGGGGCGGCTACGCGAAAGCGCGCCCCCGCCCCCCGGCCGACGGAGTTCTCGCGCGTCAGGTGCCAGTCGCGCAGATAGTGGTCGGTGAACTCGGAGTGGTTGGCGATGTCCTGCAGGTAGTCGAACACCTGCTCGCGGGGGGCATCGATCAGGATCGAGACGGTGAGGGGGTGCATCGCGCCCGGCAGTTTATATGCGCCCACCGACACTCGCACGCCCCCCTGGACTCGCCTCGCGCGCCACCCCTGGACTCCGCCTCGCGCGCCCACACACCCGCTCGAGCCCCGGTGGGGGCTACGCCGCGCCGTGGGAGGCTACGCCGCGCGCGCCATCCGGCGCACGCCGTTGCCCTGGGGGGAGTGGCGCACCGTCTCGGTGGCCGCGGGATGCCCGCGGCGCATGGGTCGGCAGAGCTCGCACACGACTCCCCCATCGCGCTCCTCGTAGAGGTGCACACGCTCGCCCACCAGCGGGGTGCGACCGCAGTCGGCACAGCGATTGCGGTCGGATGTCAAAACGCCCACGCTGCGGCGCAGGAGCACGCGCTCGAACTGCTCGATGTCGGTGACGGTCGCGGGGGACATGCCACGGGATTTCGCCGCCCGGCGGCCATCTCCTTCCGTGTCCTTGGGCCCGCGTCGGGCGCCCGCGGCGCTTGTTTGGAGGCCGCGGGCGCAGGGTAGAAAGACCCCGCTACCACGTTCCAACCCGCCCCCCAAAGCCAAGCAGACCTGGGCTCATCGACGAGTCTCCAGAAAATTACAAGCCTTTTAGACCCAGCCGGGAAAGTGCGGTTATGATTCGCTCAGGGTCTGCCGGCAGATGGGCGCCGGGACGTATCCCAAGGAGAAGAGGAGCTGTGAGATGGTGGAGTCACTGACCTCGGGCACGATGGCGGGAGCGGGATCCTTTCGTTGCCAGCGCTGCGGTTATGTACTGACGCTGGCCGCCTCCGACACCCTGCGCGACTGCCCTGGCTGCGGAGGTGCGAGCTTTGTGCGCGCATCGCTGTTCAGCCTGGGGCGCTTGACGCACAGTAGTGCGCCGGACCTCGCCGGCACGGGAGCCCACTCATTCGAGGGCACAGGCGAGGATGCGCTGGAGTGGCTGGCGCAGGCAAGAGAGCAGGTCGAGCATCCCGGCGAGTACCTCGCCTACGAGGAGGACGGAGAGACCGTGCTGGTGGCGCTGACCCAGGAGTGGACCCGAGTGGGACGCAGCCTGGCGGCCGACGTGCGTTTCGACGATCCCACCGTCTCGCGCCGGCACGCCCTGCTGGTGCGCCAGCCCGACGGGGTGCGGGTACTCGACGATCGCAGCCTCAACGGCGTGTTCGTCAACGGCGAGCGGATCGAATGGCGGATGCTCAAAGACGGCGATGAGATCGTGGTTGGACGCTACCGGCTGAGTTTCCTCAGCATGCCCGGAGAGCGGACCGATCGAACGCCGGGCGGCGAAGGGGAGCCAATCCCCCGCCGATCGAAGATCAGCGGGGTCGCCTGAAGATCAGCGGTGCTGGGTCGCCTGAAGACCAGCGGGGTCGCCTGAAGATCAGCGGGTGCCGCCTGACGATCGGCTGGTCGCCTGACCGTCGATCGTGGTGTCCTGAGTCGCGGACCTCCCGGTCTCCCGGAGCCCACCAAGATAGGCCTCAACGTTCCACGGCGCATCCCTTGACAAGTGCAACTGGCCCTTGACAACGGCATATCTGCGGGTCTACTCTAGGGGAGAGTAGGAGAGGGAAACCCACAGTCCGAGATTCAGCGCCTGGAAACGCGGCGCGCGGCCGTCGCGCTCCTCCACCCGCTCCTTCGCCGGGCAGGGAGGGAGGAAAGATGTTGCACAGCAGCCACTCCGGCGCCCGGCAACAACCTGCCGGCCCTCGTATCTGTCCCACGCACCAGGCTCGCGACCCGCGCGTGCGCATGCTCGACGCGATGCTCGCCACAGCCTCCTACCGCGGCTACGACCGCACGACGGTGGAGCGGGTGCTGCAGGACGCGAAGGTCGCGCCAGCCGTTTTCGACGAGCATTTCGCAGACAAGGAAGAGTGCTTCCTGCAGGCGCTCGATGCGCTGATTGCACGCATAGAGGACATGGTGCGCGAGCGCGTAGAGCGTGCCGTGCCGTGGCCCGAGCGCGTTCGCGGGGGGCTGGAAGCCCTGCTGAGCGCGCTCGCGGAGGACCCCGATGGAGCACGCGTGGTGCTTGTCGAGAGCCTCTGTGCCTGTACTGCCGCCGCGGAGCGCCACCATGCGCTGCTGCGCCTCTTCCCGCCGCTGCTCGAGGAGGGTCGCTTCCACTGCGCCAACCCCGACCTGCTGCCCCCGTACACCTCGGAGGCGATGGTGGGCGGGATCGCCTCGATCCTGCACCGCCGGGCATTGGAGGACCGCACCGGCGAACTGCCCCGCCTACGCGGCGACCTCGCCTACTTCGCGATGCTTCCCTACCTCGGCCACCACCGCGCGATCGTGGCGGCGTATGCCAAGGAGCCGGCCCCGCGAGGCGCCTGAGGCCGGATCCGCCGATCGAGGGTCGCACCGGGCGCCGGATGACGCACCGCCGGGGCCATCGCCCTCCCTCCAAGCCTCCAAGGATCAGCTATTTCGCACTCGTGACGTGCGGGAACTGGCTGGTGGTGCCTTCCCACGTGAAGGGCGGCTGCTGGGTGCAGGCGGGCGCGCCGACTTCGTTGGTCGTGCTCGTGGGTCCGTTGACGACGTGGTCGGCGATCATCTGTTCGATGATGCTCTTGGGCACCGTTTCGTTGGCGGTTTCCGGGTTGACCGACGGCGCCGAGTTGGCGCACGCCGCGGTACTGAAGACCTGCAGCCCGCCTTTGCCGATCAGCCGGAAGGCTTCGGGCTGGAAGTAGGGGCTGGCGCGGTTGGTGCCGATCCGCTGGCTGTAGACCGCGAGACCTTCGGGATTGACCGTCTGCAGGGCACGCAGGTAGTGCTGGATCTGGCCGTTGCTGGTGTCCGCGTTTTTGTCGTGCGCCTGGGTGGCCGCGGTGGCGTTGGCGAACAGCGCCTGCAGCTCGGGGACGTACTCGCCGGTGAACTTCAGGAAGGGCTCGAAGTTGCGCAGCGGCGGGGTGACGTTGCCGAGCAGCGGGGTCAGTGAGCTGAGTACGCGTTCGAAGGCTGGCAGGCCCTTCTTGGAGGCGCTGGTGAACGGGCCGAGGTTGGTGAGCAGGTTGTTGAGGTCGGGCGTAAACGCCTGCACGCCTTCCAGCAGCGGCGTCAGCTCGCGCTCCCAGGCGTAGGACTGTTCGAGCACGGGGCCACCCGCGGTGGCGAGGTTGTCGGTTTCGCGCAGCGTCGTGGTCGCACCATGCTCGAAGGCGGGCAGCAGGCGGAAGGCGTCGGCCCACTGAGCGCTGCTCGCGCCGAGGGCGTGGAAGGTGCGCTCGCCGTTGACGATGAACCCGCGGAGCTGGTGGTCGCGTTCGGTGAGCGCGTCGAACAGCACGCCGGTGTCGTGCACGAACGCGCGCAGAGCGCCTTCCTGGGAGGCCAGGATCGTGATCACCTTGTTGGCTTCCTCCGCCAGCGGTTCGAACTCGGCGAAGTCCCTGTTGAGCTGTTCGCCGCGCCCGCTGACGCCGGCCGCCAGCGACTGCTGCCAGACTTTGAAGGCGGTTCGCACCTGAGGGTCGAGCGAGGAAAGGATGTCGTCGAGGGTCACTGCGGGGTCGACCTGGCTCGATGCCAGCTGCCCGCCGTCGGGGATTGGGTGACCCGTCTCCTCGACCGCGTTCTCACGACCCGGCCCCCCACCCCCCTGTGACTGACCTTGCCCCCCGCTGCCGCCCTGCCCGCCGGGTGTGCCCGGTGGGAACAGTTCGATGTAGGTCTCTCCCAACAGCGTCTTCTGGCGCAGGATCATGCGGTCGGCGGAGGAGATCGGGGTGTACTGATGGTCCATTTCGACGGTCACGTCGGTCGTCCCGTTGGCGTGCGTCGCCAGGCCGATCACGTGGCCGACGTCCACGCCGGCGATGCGCACGTCGGACTCTTCAGCCAGCGCCAGCGTGCGTGAGAGCTGAACCGTGAAGCGGTAGCCCTTCGGCTTCAGCGGGACCGGGCCGCCGAAGGAGTCCCATAGGAACAGCAGCAGACCGAAGCAGCTCAGCGCGAACAGCACGATCACGAGGATGTTGGCGAGCGTCGGCGCGCGCTTCTGCATCAGTGACCCCCTCCCAGAGCCGCCGTCGGCGCGACCGCGGTGGCGTCGGGGCCCTGGCCAAAGACGCGATCGGCCATCAGCGCATCCGGGCTGACGCCGGTGCGCAGGCTCGCCGCTTTGGCCGCCGCCGAGCTGGCTTTCAGCGCCGACGCGCACTGTGCCGTGGTCGGCGGATTGAGCAGACCCAGGATCAGGTTCGCCGTCGGATCTGCCCCCGCCGCTGCGTGCAGGAGGAACACCTGCGCGCAGTTGAAGTACAGCAGCGCCTGGCCCTCCGCCCCGTGCGCATCGCCCTGCGCGACGACGCTGTTGAGGTCGTGGTTGGCCCAATCGAGGTAGAACAGGAAGCCGCCTTGACTGGGCCCTGGGTTGTAGGCGATCTCGTTGAAGAGTTCGTTGATCACGGTGAACGCGGTCGTCAGCTGCGGAGAGGACTGCGTGAAGTCTTTCAGCGAGGGCTGCAGCTGTTGGAGCACCGGCAGGATCTGGCGCAGGAGCGGCCGCACTTCGTTCTTGAGGATCGGCGCGGTCGTCTTGAAGGACGCTCGCAACTGCTTCTGCGCCGGCGCGAACTCGGTGGCGAAGGGCTCCAGCGAGTGCAGTGTATGCCCGGTCACGCGCACCGCCGTGGCGAGCTTGCCGAAGCCGTGGTTGGCCTGTTTGAGCACGCCTGGCAGCTGATGCAGAGTTTCCTGCACCTGGCGGTCCTCCTGGGCGAAGGTGGCGTACAGCGCGTTGGAGGATTGGATCACCTGCGCGAGTTTCGTGTCCTTGCTGCCCACCGCTTCCAGCAGCAGACGGAAGTTGTGGATTCCATGTTCGACGTAGTACTGGCGCTTGGCGACTTCGCGCCCGATTTCCTGGAACTCGCGGGCGAGCGGGTCGAAGCGCTTGAACGTCGCCGAGAAATTGGCGGCGTTGCCGTTCAGGCCCTCGCCGGCACCCGCGAGCAGCTCCTGCAAAAGGGCACGCGTTTCTCCGTCGAACGATGCGAGGAATTCGTCGAGGTTGCCGTCGGGAGAGGTCTGTGTGAGCGGGATCGTGTATCCGCCGGGCACGCTCCCCGAGGAGGGCTTGCCGGGTGAGACCTCGACCGTCTCGTCCTTCAAGCCGGTTTTGGGGCGCAGCAGCGCCGTCGCGTCGCGGTAGATGTAGTGGGCGTACTTGGGCGTCACGTTCATGCTCACCAGCGCCCTGCCGTTGTGTAGTTCCACGCTCGAGATTTCGCCGATCTTCGCACCCGCGATCGTGACGGACTGGCCCTGGCCGGGCGTAACTGCCTGGGCGGTCGAGAATTCACCTTTCAGCACGAACGATTCGTGGCCGATGACCGGCACCCACGCGGGCACCGCGACGCGCTCGTGCGCGAGGATGTAGCCGGCGGTGGCCACGGCCAGCACGATCATCGTCACGATCGCGATGGATGCCGAGCGGTAGCGCTCGATCTGGTCGCGGATCCCGCGCCCGCTCTCCTGCACCTCAGGCGTCATCATCCACTCCCATCCGCGGGGCCGTGCGACAGCGGGCCGTTGAATTCGGGCAGCTTCTGCGTGTAGCAGGGCACGAGCGGCTTGTACGGGGGCTCGTTGCCGGTGAAGCGCGGGCTGGTGCCTTCGGGCGCCAGTCGCGTCTGGGCGATCAGCGTGCTGCCGTTCGTGGGCGCACCCGGCTTCACGACCGTTGCCGGCGGCGAGAGCAGCGTGGTGCCGGCGCCGCCCGCGATGAAGCGCGGGTCCGCGCCGTTGCCGTCGAAGTTCTGGCTGAGACCCGCCACACCCGCCATCGCATACCAGAATTCCCGTTCGGCGGTGGACCCGGAGGTGTTGGCGCCGTCCTGGAGCTTGGTGGAGCCGGCCGGATAGAGCACTTTGCTCAGGCACTTGCTGAAGTTGGTGAGCTGCGGCTGGAATGCGACCTGCTGGCTGGTGAGAGAGGCGATCTCGGGCGCCGCGGTACGCAGCGCGGTGGCGACGCCGCCGAGCTCGTTCGGCTTCAGCGTCGCCCGCACCTGTTCGATCCAGGGGAAGGCGGCGGCGTCCGTGGCGGGGACCTGTTCCACGCCGGGGATCAGGTCCAGCGCGAAGGTCCTGATCGACGGCGCGGCGCCCCGCAGTTCGGCGAAACCGTGTTCGATGCCGTGCAGCGCGCCCGGCAGTTCGGCGACCGCCGTACGCAGGCTGGACCCCTGCGCGGCGAGGCTGTGCAGGAAGGTGTTGAAGTGGCCGACCAGTTCGCCGAGCGACTGCTCGTGCACATCCAGTTCGGCGCTGACTTTTTCGATGCTCGCGAACAGTTTGTAGAGGTCGTTGGTTTCGGTCCCGCCCAGCGCCTGGTTGACGATCGTGGTGTCGCGCAGCGCTTCCGGTCCGCGGCTGAAGGCTTTGTTGAGCGCCTGCGCGGAGTTCAGGCCGCGTACTTCGGGGGCCTGTTCGGCGTCCTCCGCCGGCGTCGGCTTGGCGGTCCACCCGGCGCCGAGTTCGACGAGGACCGTCTGCAGGTTGGCGCGCGTGTTGGTGTTGAGCGCGTCGAGCAGCTGGTCGAGCTGCACCGGCTCGGATGTCTGCGTCACCGGGATCGTGGCGCCGGATGAAAGCGCCGGGGCGGAGGGGCTGCCGGGCTGCAGTTCGACGAACCAGTTGCCTTCCAAGAAGATCTTCGGACGGATCTTGAGCGTCGCGTCGGAGTGGATCGGCAGTCCCTTGCCTTCGATTTCCATGGTCACGAGCGCCACGTGGCCGCTCTCCAGGTGCGTCGAGGTGACGGTGCCGACGGGGACGCCTGCGATCCGCACGGGAGACTTGGGGCGCACGTTGACCGAGGAGCTGAACACCGCGTTGAGGCGATAGCCGTGTTTGAACGGGATGTGTTTGGTGAACCCGAAGTACACCCCCACGATCAGAACAATCAGGAAGACGATCCCGGTGCGCACCGGGTTGGAGCGTTTCTGCAGCTCGGAGACGGGGGTCTCCCGACGCCGGCGCCACCAGCGCGTGTCGCTCATGACTGCTTCCCCTTGCTCTGGCTCTTGCTCCCATTCGACCCGCTCTTGCCCTGCCCGCTGCTCGAGCCGGTGCCTTCCTTGGGGAGGTCCTGCAATTGGGAGGCGGGATACTTTTCCCCGTACAGGCTTTCGCTGCGCTTGGTTTTTTCGTGGTTCGTGCCAAGCGTGGTCGAGGTGTTGCCGATCACGGTCTTTTCGGGGGTGAACTGGATGTTGCCCGCTTCGCACTCCTTCGGCTGACCGGGGCCGCCGACGTAGGGATAGGGGTTGTAGTGCAGGTGGTTGTCTTCGATGATTTTGCCCGTGGTCACGTTCAGGTCGTTCGAGGTCCCGTTGGCGGGAGCGGAGGCCGGCAGCCCCTCGTTGTTGGCGCCGGAGGGGCTGAGGATCGGCACCACGCGCGCCAGCGTGCCGTTGCCGACGCTCTCGGAGAGCAGGTTGGCGAGGTTGCGGAAGGCCAGCGTGATGTAGTTGCAGTTGGTTTGTGCGGGGGCCAGGCCCGCGAACAGCGGTGTGCCGACTTCCGCCGTGCGGGTGAGTTCTTCGAAGCCGAGCAGCACCAAGGGGTTTTTGGAGAAGAGTTCGAGCGCCTGCAGCGAGCTGGCCAGTTGCGCGTTCAGGGCGGCGGCGGCGCGCACGTTGACGGCGCCGACCGCAAAGGCGTGGCCGAGCGGCGTGGCGACCTTTGCGAGGATCTTCGCGCTGGGGCGCAGCAGGCGTGCGAACTCGGTCGCTTTTTCAAGAAACGGCTGCTCGTACTGGAGCGAGTGGATCGCCTGGTGCAGCGCTGCCGGGCCACCTTCGATCGTACGTTCCAGCGAGGCCGAGGCGCCGGCGAAGGCGGTGTAGAAGGTGTCGAGCTCTCGGAACCACGCCGCCTGCGTCTCGGCCACCGGCGAGATCTCCTGAGCGGATTTGTCGAGCGCCACGAACAGCTGGCCGATGCTGGTCTGGGGCGAGGCGAGGTTGTGCAGCACCGGCACGGCGTGTTCGATCAGCGGACGCAGCGTGTGGAACGTGTTGTTGATGCCGACTCCGCGTCCCGCGTAGCCGTTGCCGAAGGCGTTGGTGTTCTGCTCGATCGCGATCCGCGTCTTCTTGTCGAACATGTTGAAGAGGTCCTGGGTCTCCACCGGTTCGCTGGCGTGCGAGACGGAGATCGTTCCACCCGCGGGGATCGTCCGCGGGGAGTCCCCCCGCTTCAGTTCCAGGTACTTCAGGCCGATCGTCGACACCGATTGGACCTCCGTGGTGGTGTCGGCGGGCAGCGGCCCCGCGTGCTTTTCGAGCTTCAGGCTGGCGATCGCGGTGACCTTGCCGGTGGCCGAGCTCTGGTGCGGGACGATCGCGCTGACGATCCCGATACGCCGGCCGAACAGCCGCACCTGATTGCCCTTTTCGAGGCCCGACGCTTCCGGCAGTTCGGCCTTGATGTCGTAGGTCGGCGTGAACGGCAGCCCGTTGTTGGCGCCGTAGGAGACGTACACCGCCACGACCGCGATCAGCACGGTGAGCGCCCCGATCAGTAGCGGGCTGGCGGCGAGGGAGTTGCGGCGGCGGGGATTCATCACGGCACCTGCGACGGGTCGCAGTCGAGCTTGCCTTCGTCGGTGAACGGCGCCGAGCCGTCGGCCGGCGAGGGGGTCGCGCCGGCGCCGGGGCAGCGGCGCAGTTCGCGGGTGTGCAGTCCCTGCAGGCCTTCCTGCGCGGTGGTGGGGGTCAGCGTGTTGTTGGCAGAGACCTTGAAGTTGTCGAATACGGGGCTGAGCCGCGCGTACTGGCCGTTGGCGTCGTAGTAGCCGGCGCTCGTCCCGAAGGTGCGCACGAAGCCCTCCAGGTCGGGGGCGTAGGGCCCGAAGAATGCGGTCACCGGCACCGATTCCTGCAACGCTTTGACGTCGCTGGGCGAGCCGCTGGCGAGCACCTGGGCGAGCGTGGGCATTGCGAGCGCGCTGTCGGTGAGGTCGTTGCTCGGCCCCGGCTGGCTCAGCGCGACGCTGAGGTTGTGCAGCACCGGCCCCGCTTCCTTCACCAGCGGCGTCAGCTTCGCGAACAGCGGCGTGAACGTCTTGGTGTCGGGGCCGGCGACCGTCAACAGCTTGCGCAGTGCGGCGAACGTGGAGGGCAGCTGCGCGAACGCCTGGTTGCCCTGCCGCAGGGTGGATGGCAGCTGCGCAACTCCCTGCTGCAGGCTGGCCTGTTCGGCGCCGAGCGCTCCCAGGGCCCGATCGCCGTTGCCCACCAGGTCCGTCACTTCTTCACGGTGGGCGGCCAGCGTGGCGAGCGCCTTGGCGGAGTACACGAGGAAGTTGGTGAACGTCGGCTGGTCTTTGGCGAGCTCGGCGAAGATGTGATCGGCGGCGGCGAGGAAGGGGCCAAAGTATTCGGTGTCCACACCGAGCGCTTCGCTGACGCCGTCATACTCTTCGGCCTGACCCACGATGAACCCCTGTAGACCTTTGCGCGTACGGGGATTGAGCGAGTCGAAGATCTGGTCGAGGTCGGTGGTGCCCTGACCGGAGCCGGCGGGCAACGTGGAGCCGGCGGGCAGTACCGCCGCGTTGTTGGGGCCCGGGGAAAGCTCCACGTAGCGTCCCGCAACCGTCGTCAGCGAGGGCACCCGCACCGCCGCGGTGGTGCCTCGATGCAGTGGTACCAGCGAGCCTTGGATGTGAATCGTGATCAGAGGTCTGTAGTTGTGGGTCAACGCGATGCCGGTCACGCTCCCCACCGGCACGCCGCCGACCTCCACCTGGTCGCCGAGCACGAGCTGGCTGCCGTTTTCCAGCTCGAACTTGTAGCTGGCACCGCCCCCGCCCGCGAACACGATGTAGAGGACGGCCGCGGCCACCACGGCGAGCGCGCCGCCCGCCACCCAGCGGGTCATGTTCCGCGGTGGCGGAGAGACCGGTTGCGGGGGACCGGGAGTCCGCCCGCCCGCCCCGTCCGGAGGCGGCAGCGGGGGGCGCACGGGAGGAGGTGGAGGCGTGGTCGTCGCCACTCTCATTCACCGCCGGTGCCGTTGGAGGTGGAACCCGCGCCAGACTGCCGCGGCGCGGACTCCTCGCCGCTCGCGCCGGCCCCGGTGGAAGCGCTGCTGACACCGGGATCCGGGATCGCGGCCGCGGAGGGCTTGCTGGAGACGTTCGGCTCGGGGATCTCACCAAGTTGCGAGATCAGTTGCAGCCACTGGTTGGGGGTGAGCGGCGAGCCGGAGACGGAGGCGGCGCGCGCGCCACGGGCAGCGCGCGCCGAGCGCGGCGAGGCGAACGCGAGGTGGATCAGGCCACGGTGGCCGGGCGACGTCAGCGTGTTGTCGGTGCCCGGGTAGCCGATTGCGCTCACAATCTGCGCCGGCTTCATCGTGCCCTGCAGGCGCAGCAGCCGGCGCACCGCGATGTCGGTCACCGAACCCTGCCCTTCGTGCCCGGCGATCGGGGTGCCGTCGATCGCGGAGATGTCCACTGCCTCACCCGCGGCGGCGGTAATCGTGTTGCTGGCGCCGGGAACAGCGGTGGCGTGTCCACAGCCGGCCGCGGAGATCGTGGGGCTCAGGCCGGATACCGAGAGGAACTCGAGCGCCGCCAGTACGCGCCGGTCGACCTCGCCGGCGCGTACCGCGCCGCGCTCGCACGCCGGCAGATGAACGCCGGGGTCGCGCAACAGCATCTGCTCGAGCTGCGGCTTGGACGCCAGCAGCACCTGCCCGACGGTCGGCGAGGTCGCCAGGAAGGGGTTCTCGCCCTTGGCTCTGAACACCGACGTCTCTTCCAGGCGCACCCAACCGTCGAGGATCGGCTTGGGGTCGATCAGCGGCGCTCCCGCTCCCGCGGGGCGGATCTGGAAGAGCATGTGCCCCTCGGACGCGGTCGCGGTTGGCCCCGCCGCGGAAGCTGATGACGCTGCCCCACTCTGCCCCGTCGCAGGGGATGACGCGGATGCCCCCTCGCTCTGTCCCGTCGCCGGGGATGACGCCACGCCTTCGTCTTCGCCGCCCGCGCCGACATGCCCGAGCACGGTGCCGGCCAGCACCTGCACGTCGGGTCGCAGCGGGTTGAGGTAGACCTCGTCGGGCCCGGCGCGGAACCGGTGCGGGGTGACTGGCGGCGCGTGCGGCGGCGCGGGGAGCACCGGCGGGGACGAGGTTGGCGCGGGCGCCGGGGGCGTTTCGAGAGCGTTCGCCGCGCCCATCGCCAGTCCGGTGGTTACGGCGGCTTGGGAGAGCGGCGAGTGCGGCTGCACGCCGGCGCTGGCGGGCTCGCTGGGCGCCGACCCCACGCCTGCGCCGCCGCTCGAATGCGCAATCCGCGCGCTGACCGCGGTGTCCACGCGCGGTTCGAGCACCGGATACACCCCCGCGACTTCGCCGAGCTGCGCATAGGTGTAGGTGTTGCCATAGGCGTCGCGCAGCGAGACGTAGCGCCCGAGCGTCGGCGATTCGCCGACGGCGGTCACTTCGCCGTCCTGCACGGCGATCACGGGCGCCCCGACCTGCGCGTAGATCACGGTCCCCGCAAGCGTCTGGGGTGAGCGGGGTCCAGATCCCCCCGGAGCGGCGGGGAAGCCGTCGCTGAAGTGCGCTTCGGCGTGTACGGGGAAGCGCGATTCGGTGAGGCCGGTGACAGCGCTCAGCAGTTCCGGGGGCGTCCCGCCGAGCAGTTGCGCGCGCAGCATCACCGCTTCGACGTACGCGGCGGAGTGGTTGTAGGAGAACACCGCGTCACGGATGTGCTGGGCTCCGCCGGCGGCTGCCAGATAGCGCGCGGCGGCGAAGATCGCATCGGCCGGGTTGTAGGGATCCTCGTAGCCCGAGCCGGTGGCGTCCACCCCATACCGCGCCCACGATGAGGGCAGGAACTGCATCCAGCCCTCCGCGCCGGCGCTGGAGACGTTGAGGTCGCGACCGTAATCGGTCTCAACCTCGTTGATCGCCGCCAGCACCTGCCAGGGGATGTCGTACGCGGTGCCGGCCGCCTGGTAGATCGGCAGCAGGAACGGGGGTACGCGGAAGCTTTCGATGAAGAAGTCGGGGATCCCTCCGATCGCCTCCCCCAGCGCGCCGGGCAGCGGAGGGGTGAGCGTCGAGGGCGGCGGCGCGGGCGCGTTCGCGGTCTTTCCGGCGGGGCTCTTCGCCGTCGTGGACTTGCCCTTGCCGGCCGTTCCACTCGCGCCGGTCCTCGTGTGGGCGTGTCTGCCGGCCTGTCTGGAATGGCCATTGGCTTCGCCTGGCGCACCCTGTGCCTGGGGACTCTGGCTCGTCACTTCGGGCGCGACGGTCGTGGGGGTCGTTTCCGGGGCGCCGGGTGCCGTGGTTGGGCTCGATTCCGGAGCTGGCGCGGTTTCGGGTTCCGCGGCGGGTTCGCCCACCTGCCCGTGAACGCCCACCGGAGCTTCGGGAGCCGGCACGGTCGTGGTCGTAGTCGTGCTGGGACTGGAGATGGTTTCGGCCGCAGCCGGGAGACCCTCGTCTTTGACCGCAGCGGGGAGATGCTCGCCTCCGGCTCGCATCCCCGTTTCGGCCAGCGCCACAGAGGCGCCGACGGCTAGCAGCACCAGCGCGAAGGCGACGGCGAGAGCCGGGAGACGGTGGCTGTGGCGTGGTGGGGTCATCGATCAGTTGCCGAGCAGGTAGTTGAGCAACAGTCCGCCGGCTTCGGAGCTTTCGCTCGGCGGCGTGTAGTAGGTGGTGCCGGCGCTCGCCCCTCCCACCGGCTGGGCGACGGCGGACGGGGCGCCCGCGCCACTGGCACCGCCCGCGGGGCTCGCGGCAGCTTCCGAGCCGGGGTACTCGGCCATCGCCTGCGACAGCGTGGCGCCCTTGAGCATCGCATCGACGCGCGCCATCGCCAGCGTGGTGTCGCTCGCCTGCGCGCTCGCCGTCTGTGCGCTCGCGCTTTCCGTGGCGGCGCCGGTGACGAAGTTCGAGCGACATTCGGGGACGAGCGCGATCTTGTAGCCGACGCAGGTCTTCGCGACTGCGACCGCACGGGCGAAGTGGCCGAGCGAGTTGTAGCCGTTGACCGAGCCCGCACCCATGAAGATGAAATCGAGCAGGCGCTCCAGTCCGCCGGTCGCGCGCAGGCTGGAGAAGAGTTCGGAGAAGTTCTTCGCGAACGGCTTCGCCGCGCCGCCCAGCGACTCGATCCGTGTGAGCAGCGGCTGAGTGCCGACCAGCGCTTTGCCGATCTTCTGAGAAGAGGCGCCGAGGCTTTTGAAGAACTGCGTGGTGCTCGCCGTGAACGGCCCAATGTTCTTGAATGTGCTGTTGAGGCCCGGCGCCGCAACCCCGAGGGCTGTGAATGTCGGGGTCGACTGTTCGGCGAACGCTTCCAGGTGTTTGATGTAGGGGCGCAGCACCCGTAGGAAGGTCGGGAATTCGTGCAGGTTGGTGGCAAGTTCGGCGCGGTGGCGGACGCTCGCTTCAGCGATGATGCCGCTCTTGGCGAAGAATTCTGAGACCTCGTGGCGTTCGCGCGCGATCGGCACCAGCGCCCGGCTGCCTTCTTCGGCGAGGTTGCCGAGCACCTTGTTCTCCGAGGCGAGGATCCCGAACACCTTTTCCAGTTCCCGCAGCGCCGGGTTGGAGCGGTGCAGGACCGCGTTGAGATCGCTGCCGCGCCCGGCGAGGCCGGTGCCGAGTTCGTTGAAGATGATCGTCAGGCGCTGGTCCTCGGACATGTGGCCGATGTCGCTGAGCAGGTCCACGCCGACCGGGCTGGAGGTGTTGGTCACCGGCAGCAGATACTCGCCCGCGCCTTCCCGTCCGGCCGGGATTCGGTGCAGCGGCGGCGGCAGCGGCAGCCCTTCGCCCCGCGGCTGGGTGGGTAGGCAGTTGACGTACTTCTCGCCGATCAGCGCCTGCGGTTCGATCGTGCAGGTGGCGTCGGCGCGGAAGTTCTGGAAGCCGGGGTTTTCGATGTTCAGCGTGACGGCCGCCCTGCCGTTCGGGGTGGGCGTGACCGTCCCCACGACGCCGACCTTGACGCCGTCGATCTTGACGTTCTCGCTGTTGACGAGGTTGCCGGCGTCGTCGAAGATTGCGCGCACCGTGTAGCCGCCGTTCGAGCCACCCGCCGCCGCGGCGAGCAGCACCGCGACGACCGCCGCGGCCACGCACAGACCGCCGGCAATCGCCGCTGCCGCTCCTCTCCTGCTCGCCCCGACGCCCAGCTTCCTCACAGCTGCCCCAATCTCCTTGTCCAAACAGCGAGCGAGCGCCTCGTCCGATGAGGTCCCTGCTCGCCGCCGCTCCGGTCAGCGCCCGCCGTGACGGCGGGCGCTCATCGCTTGCGGTCTACCTGTTCGCCATCTCTTCCCCGTAGACCTACCGCTCTACTTCTTCTTTTTCGGGCAAGGGGCTTTGTATTCGGAGACGACCGATTCGCCGTTCTCGAACTTCATTTCGGCCTTCAGCGGGAAACCGCCCTTGGGGCACTTGCTGGGGAGCGTGATGTAGGAAACGGTCTTGCCGTGCTTCTTGTAGGAAGAGCCGACCTTGAGGTCGACCGCTTCGGTCGAGACGGCGGCCGCGCCGGGCACGGATTCGACCAGCGGGACTTCGGTCTCGAACTCGTAGGCGTACAGCCCGCTCGACGGATGGATGGTCCCGCCGACGTAGACCTGCGCCGAGATCGGCGACGGCGCGTTGGCGTAGAAGATCAATTCGCCTTTAGGCGCGAAGAAGGCCTGGACGGTCCCCTTCTCTTTGATCGGTTCGCCGGCGATCGTGTCGGAGGCTTCGACCGAGCCGAGGGCGCTGGCCTGCGACTTCTTGGGGCATCCTCCTTCGCTTGCATTGGGGCCCTTCAGTTCGAGCGTGCTCAGCGTGCAGGTCACGAACCCTGTGGTGGTCAGCTTCACGCCTTTGGGGGCCCACACGTCGACGCCTCGCAGCTGCGAGGGCGCGTCGCCGGTCACTTCGGTGCCCCGGATCGTGAATTCGAATTCGACCGCCGCGGGCGCGCCAAGGATGTCCCCGCTACCCGGAACGCCCTTGAGTGGGACCGGCACGGCTTTGAGCGTGACTTGGGGTGTCGCGGAGGCGACGGCTGGCGAGATCGCCAGTGCTCCGACCGCTGCGACGGCAAGGCCGAGCAGCGCCCTGCGGGTGGATGCCATGCGCATCATCAGCTTCTCTCTCCTCTGTACGTTGATGTAGACAGGTCGCCTCGATCCGGGTAGCTCCGGACCATTGCGGGCCCGGCGACATCGAGATCCCCGGAGCCTCGCGACTCGGAGAACGTGGCGATTCTTACAGTAACTCTACCCGTCGCGGCCGATGGCTTCAAGTTCGAGCGAACGGATACCGCCGTTGTGCCGCTTTTTAGTCAGCGTTGAAAATCGGTATCCGACGGTTCCTTGTCCCCACAGTCCGAACTCCTCTCGCATCCTAGCAAGCCTCAGGCTTAAGTTGAGGGTTAGAAATGGCCTGGCACACGCCTCTTGACCGGCGGGTTGGTTTCATACAGGTCCCATTCCCTTCAGGAGGAGACCGATGGACTTCCAGCCCAGCGCCCGCTGCCTCGATTTCGAAGCGCGCCTCAACGCGTTCATGGAGGAGCACGTCCTCCCGGCCGAGCCCGTGTACGAGCGCCAGCTGGGCGAGTCCGGCGACGCCCACAGCCAGCCGCCGATCATGGAGGAGCTGAAGGCCCGCGCGCGCGAAAGAGGGCTGTGGAACATGTTCCTGCCCGACCCCGAGCACGGCGCCGGGCTCTCCAACGGCGACTACGCCCCGCTCGCCGAGATCCTCGGGCGCAGCCACATCGCCTCGGAGGCGTGCAACTGCTCGGCGCCCGACACCGGCAACATGGAGGTGCTGCACCTGTTCGCCACCGAGGAGCAGCGCGAACGGTGGCTGGAACCGCTGCTGGCGGGGGAGATCCGCTCGGCGTTTGCGATGACCGAGCCCGACGTCGCCTCATCGGACGCAACCAACATCGCGCTGCGGATCGAGCGCGAGGGCGATCAGTACGTGCTCAACGGGCGCAAGTGGTGGATCTCCGGCGTGCTGCATCCCCACTGCAGGGTGATGATCGTGATGGGCAAGACGCGGGTCGACGGCCCGCGGCACGCCCAGCAGAGCATGGTGCTCGTGCCGCTCGACACTCCCGGCGTGCGCGTGGTGCGCGGGCTGCCGGTGTTCGGCTACCAGGACCACGAGGGCCACGCCGAAATCCTGTTCGAGGATGTGCGGGTCCCCGCCGCCAACCTGATCGCCGGTGAGGGCGAGGGCTTCATGATCGCCCAGGCGCGACTTGGGCCGGGGCGCATCCACCACTGCATGCGCTCGCTGGGCGCCGCCGAGCGAGCGCTGGAGGCGATGTGCGCCCGCGCGGTGGCGCGCGTCACCTTCGGGGAGCCGCTCGCCGCACGCGCCAACGTCCAGGATTGGATCGCCGAGTCGCGGATCGAGATCGAGATGGCACGCCTGCTCACGCTCAAGGCGGCCTGGCTGATGGACACCGCCGGCAATCGTCAGGCGCGCACGGAGATCGCCGCGATCAAGGTCGCCGCGCCCAGCATCGCCCTGAAGGTGATCGACCGCGCGATCCAGGTGCACGGCGGCGGCGGCGTCAGCGATGACTTCCCGCTCGCGTGGATGTACGCCCACCTGCGCACGCTGCGCCTCGCCGACGGCCCCGACGAGGTCCACAAGCGCACGATCGCCCGCCGCGAGCTCGCCCCCCACATGCCGGGGGAGTGAGCTCTCCCGGCCCGCGCACGGTTTCACCGCCGGCTCCCCCCGGCCCGCCGTCGCCGCGCGGCCGCCTCGCCAAGCTCCCGCACAGACTCCCCCGGCCGGGCCCACGTGCCGCACGAGCGGTCGGCAACGGCATACTCACACTCGCCGCCGGGCTGGCCGCCGCGATCCCCGTGATCAGCGCGACCGTCAAGGCAGTGCGGGCCGGCTGGGTACCGGTGGCCGACCGCGGGATCATCGCCACCCGTGCGCACGACGCGTTCACCTCGCACGCCCCGCTCGTCGGCCAGTATTCGCTCGCCGGTGAAGTGACCGGCCGCGTGACCCACTCGCTCGGGCCGATGCTGTTCTGGCTGCTCGCCCCCACCGCCTACAACGGCAGCGACGTCGGCATGACCGTGACGATGGGCGCGCTCAACACAGGCTGCATCGTCGGCGCCGTCGCGCTCGCCCGCCGGCGCGGGGGCCGCGTGCTGATGGTGATGAGCGCCGTGGCGATCGCGCTGATGTGCCAGTCGTTGGCGGCCGAGACCTTCCACGACGTGTGGAACCCTTCCGCCGGACTGTTCCCCTTCACGCTGCTGATCTTCCTCTGCTGGTCGCTCGCCTGCGGGGACTACCGGCTGGCGCCGCTGACAGTGCTGGTGGCGAGCTTCACGGTGCAGACGCACCTCACCTATCTCCCTCCCACTCTCGCGCTGCTCGCCGTCGGGCTCGGCGGCCTCGCGGTGGGGTCGATCGCGCGGCGGCGACGCCCGCGAGGTGCCGCGATCCAGGCCGAGGCACCGCCGCTCGGCGCCCGGGGACCGGGGGGCCACACGGAGACCGGCCTCGACACGGCGAGATCAGCGGCGCCAGGGGCCGGGAGCACAATCGAAAAGGCGGTGCCGGCGCCGGGTCCGGCGGTGCCGGCGCCGGGTCCGAGCCGCCGCTCGCTGCTCGGATGGGGCTTCGCCACGGTGCTGGTGGCCGCGTTCTGCTGGAGCGCCACGATCGACGGACAGCTCACCGAACACCCCGGCAACCTTACGCTGGTGGTGGAAAGCGCGACCAAGCCCAAGGCCACGCTCGGCGACGAAGTGGGGTGGCACGCGGTGGTGCACGCGGTGGGAATCGTCCCCTGGTGGTTGCAAACCCCCAAGAGCCGGTGGCAACGCAAGTACGAAGTCCGCTCCGCCCCCTCCACGCTCGCGACCAACTCGACGATCGCGATGCTCGCCGCGCTCGTGCTGGTGGCGTTGATCGCGCTGGTGGGACGCCGCCGCGATGTGGCGACGCTGGCGTTGACGGCGCTCGTGCTGTGCCCCGCACTGGGATCCGTAGCCGCCTCCACCCCCACGCCACGGCGGCTGGCGGCGACGCTCGGCTACACGATGTGGTGGGGCACGCAGGCGGGGATGGTGGTGTGGCTGGCGCTTACGTGGGTGTTGCTGCTGGCGCTCGTGTGGGCAGTGCGCAAAGCGGTGCGCCGCATGCCCCACCCCGCCGGCCGCCTCGCGGCGCTCGGCTCGGTGCTTCTCACGCTCGTGGGAATCGGCGGGGCCACGATCGTGGGCAACGCGGTGGCCGTGCAGGCCACGCCCGACGAACATGCCGCCTTGTACAAGCCGATCAAAGCGATCGACGCGCGCCTTGCGCGGCTGGTGCCCCGTGGCGGCAGCGTCGTGCTGGAGGGTCTGCTGGACGGCGCCACCGAACCGGTCAAACCGTCGCTGCGGTACTTCCTCGTGGCCCGCGGAACCCGCGTGCTGGCCCCCGGGTCCTCGCTGCGGCTGGGCACCTGGTATGAGCTCTACAAACGTCCCTACCGCGAAGCGATCTACCTCAGTGACGTCCCCCGCCCGCCGGTGAAACACGTGCCGCTGGCGTTCGATGTCAGCTTCCACGAAGGGTCGAAGGTGAACACGGTGTACGTGTGGATCTCACATCGGGCGGGACGGTGAATGCCTTCGGCCGAGACGGCGAGCTCCGCCAACCAGCGGCCGCAAGCCCAAATCGCGTCACACCCCCTGCGCAAGTCGGGGCGATGAACCCGTTCACGCCAACTTCGCAGCGAAACGAAACGCCTCGGAGCGCTACGATGTGGAGAATGCGCGCACTGGTGCTGGATCCTGAGACGTCGGGGCTCAATGAGATGCTCGAGCGCCGGCGCCGCTCCGGGCTCGACCGCCTCGACGAGCCCGTTTTACACCGCCCACAACGTGGACGAGGTGCTGATCGTCGACCCCGCCAAGCGCTCCGTCGACTGGCTGGCGCTGGCCGATGGCGAGTACCAACCGGTGGAGCACAGCGGGCTGATCGACCTCGACCCACGCGAGCTGGCGAAGCAGATTGAATGGCCCAGCAGCTAGCAGGGTGGGAGATCGTCCGCGCGCCGCCTTGCGCGTCCCACCCGCTCGGGCGTGGGGCCTCCATGCCCCACGACGCCGGTCGCTGTCCATGCCGCGCGGCGCCGGGGGCGATCAGAGTGTCAGTTGCCGCTCGTAAGGCCCCCGGCCGGTGAGGCACACCGCCCCGCAACGCGCCGCCAAGGCGAGCGCCTCGCGCACCGGCATGCCCGCACCCAACCCGTAGGTGAGCCCCGCGGCGAAGGAGTCGCCACAGCCGTAGGAGTCCACTGGCGCGCCGGGCAACGGGGCGGCGTTCCACGTGCCCGACCCGCCGGCGCGCTCCCGGTAGGCGCCGCCACGCGCACCGTCGGTGAGCACGACCAACTCGGCGTCGGCCTGCGCCCGAATTGCCTCCTCGCGCTCGGTCGCATCCTCGCCGCTGAGCACCAGCACGTCGAGCGGAACGCCGTGACCGAGGGCGTCGAACGCGCGCGGGCTGGCAACCAGCGTCCGCGCGGCGCGAGCGGCGCGTAACGCCGCGAGGTCGCCGGCGGTGAAGTACACCGCGTCCATCTCCGCGAGCGCGCTCCAAGAAACCTGCGTATCCGCGCCCACCGGCTCGAGGCGCGCTCCGAAGGTGGTGATGGTGCGCTCGCCGGAGTCGTCCACCAGCGTCACGGCGCTCCTGGTGGGGGCATCGCGCGGTGCGGCCAGCACGTGCACGCCGAGCTCGCTCAGGCGCACCGCTGAGCGGCGACCATGCTCGTCCTCGCCGAGGGCTGTGACGAGCGTCGCCCTGCCCGCCAACCGGGCCAATTGCACGGCGGCGACCGCTCCGCCGCCGGCGGGCTCCTCAAAGGGATCCCACGCGTGCGCCACCTCGCCGGCGCGGGGAATGTGAGACACGCGCGCAAAGCGCACCCACTCGACATGTCCCACCACCGCCACCCGCGGCGCGTGTGCGTGCATGGGCGGCAGTCTTCCACAGGCACAGCCCGGGGCCTATAGCCGAGCCCATAGGCACAGCCTGGGGCATAACCGAGCCCACAGACATAGCCCGGGCCACAACCGAGCCCACAGGCATAGCCCGGCCCATAACCGAGCCCACAGGCACAGCCCGGGCCCATCGCGCTTGATCGTCTACTCCCCCAGTCCCTGCCCAGCCACCGCTCTCACCCGCGGCCCAGCCCGGGCCACTACTCCCGCGCCAGCGCCAAGAGCTTCGTCACGGTGTTCCAGTTGCGCGCGGTGGCGACGACCCCGAAGCGTTTCTCGAAGAAGGCGTAGGAGAGCTTGATGGTGCGCACCCCTTCGGGACACCACACGTAGATCTCGCGCTCACCGAAGCCGAACAGGTCGGGCTCGAAGTCGACCGGATCGAGCTCCCGCAACCGCTCGGGGTCGGGCGGCGCGGAGAGGAAAGTGACAAGCAGCCGTGAAGGCTCGGCGACCGCCTCGGGCAGGGGGTTGGCGCTGACCACCCGCTCGAGCTCCTCGGCGGTACGCACCAGCACCCGTATGCCCAGCCCGAGCGCACGCGCAAGCACGCCTTCGATCTCCCGCGCCGCCTGCTCCGGGGGCGTGGAGGGAGCGGTGAACACGGCGTTGCCGCTCTGCAGGTGGGTGCGCACGTCGCGGTAGCCGAGCTCTCCCATCAGCTCGCGCAGGTGGCCCATCGGCACCTTGTTGTTGCCCCCGACGTTCACGCCGCGCAGCAGGGCGATCTGGCGGGAGACCGGCTCGCTCTGTGCCTCACTCGCGCACATGGCGACACCGTAGCGACCTCGGTCGCGCACCGCCCGTCGGCGCCACCATCGCGAGGGACGAGCAGGGCGCGGCGGGCGTCCGGCTACCGAGCCAAACCCGCTCCTCTCCCGCCTCAGGGCCGATCCCGATAGGGGCGTGCAAGCCTCTATAGCCAGAGGGGTAGGCCCTCAGCCCGCTGCAAGCTCAGCGAGCAGCGCGCCGACCGCGCTCTCGTCGAGCTGCGTGCCCGCGACCCGGCGCAGCTCGGCACCCGCCTCGGCGGGCGTGCGCGCGGGGCGATAGGGACGCGTGGTAACGATCGCGTCGTAGGTGTCGCACACCGCGATGATGCGCGCCGCGAGCGGGATCGCATCGCCGGCGAGGCCGTCGGGGTAGCCGCCCCCGTCCCAGCGCTCGTGGGAGGCGCGCACGGCGGGAGCGAGGTGGGCGAAGGCCGGGATGCGCCCGACCAGTTCCCCGCCGACGGCGGCGTGGCTGCGCATCACAACCCACTCGGCGTCGGTGAGTGGGCCGGGCTTCAACAGTATCTCCGAGGGTACGGCGATCTTGCCGACGTCGTGCAGCATCGCCGCGTAGCGCACGTCGCGCGCCTGCGCGCGCGAGAGCCCGATGCGCAGCGCAACCCGCTCGGCGAGGTCGGCGACGTCCTCGCCGTGGCAGGCGGTGTAGTCGTCCTTCGCTTCCACGGTGGACGTCAGCGCCGCCAGCGTGGTCGTGAACGTGCGCTCGAGGTCGGCGACCAGCCTCGCGCGGTGCACGGCAGCGCCGAGGGCGGCGGCGACCGCCTCCACGAGCACCGCGTCGGCCTGGCCGAAAGCGGAGGGGACCACGGCCTCGATGTTGAGCACCCCCCAGACGGTGCCGTCGACGAAGATCGGGGCGCTCAGCTCCGAGCGCGGATCGGTGGAGGGATCGCGCGCGATGTAGTCGGAATCTATGCCGGTGTCGTGCACGAGCGCGGTGGAGCCGGAGCGGGCGACGCGCCCGTTGACGCCCTCGTGGACCGACTGCTCGACGAGCAGGAACTCGGTCATCACCTCCGCGAGCGGCCCGGCGGAGGCGATCAGCCGCAGCATCCCGTCGCGGTCGAGACGCTGGATCGCGGCGAGGTAGAAGGAGAATGTGCAGTGCAGCTCGTCCACCACCAGATGCGCCATCTCCTCGATCTCCTGCGTGGCGGCCAGCCGCGCGGTGAGCTGTGAGGCGACCCGCAGCTGCGCACGCAGGTAGGCGAGCTCGCCGGCGCCGGCGAGCTTCTGCACACGCTCGTCAGCGCGCTGGCGGCGCAGCGCCTCGGCGCGACGTTCGCGCTCACGCTCGCCGGCGGCGCCCGCGGGTCGCCGCTCCGTGAGTTCTACGGAGAGCTTCGACATGGCGAACGCATCGGCCGCAAAAGCCCTGCGCTTGAGCGAGATTGGCGACTCGACGGACGCCGCAAGGAAGGCGTGCGGGATCGAAAAAAAAGAGGGGGAGGAGGGAGGGAGGGGTGCTGTGTTCTCTTTTTGGGGCCTAACCAAATAAGAATGAGACTCAATCTCGAATGGTTGGGAGGCAAAACTTTGTTATCCCACCCCCACGAGACGGGTAGACGCATTGGGGCAGGTGGTCGCGCTCCGCACACCGAGCCACCTCCCCCGACACAACAGAGACGGCGTTTGCGACAGGTGAGCATCCGCAACCCCCCTCGATTGCTCCATCCGTCGAAGGCCGAGAGGGGAGGCACGCGGGAGAATCCCGCGGTGAGCTCAGCGCTGAGCACGCCCGCCGCCGCCGGCTACCGCCCGCGCGCGCCGTTCCTCGACGAGCTGTTCGAGCTCGACGGCACGCCACGCCCGGCGGCGGCAGCGTTGGTGCGCGAGCTGGAGCGCCTCGGACCCGAAGGCCTGCTGGAGGCGGGCAGGCGCCGCGACGCGGTGTTCATGCAACAGGGCATCACGTTCGAGACCGGCGGCGAGGGCGGCGGGGCATCGGACACCACCCACCCCCCCACCCACCCCGGCAAGGAACGGCCGTTTCCGCTGGACCTCGTGCCACGCGTGCTGAGCGGCACGGAGTGGCGCGAGATCAAGCGTGGGCTGGCGCAGCGCATCCGCGCGCTCAACCACTTCGTCGACGACGTGTACCACGCCCGCGAGATCGTTCGCGAGGGCCTCGTGCCGTGGCGGCTGGTTGCGGGCTGTCCGCACTTCGCGCGGGCGGTGCACGGCATCCGCCCACCGGGCGGGGTGTACACGCACGTGGCGGGCTGCGACCTGGTGCGCCACAGCGACGGGACGTGGAAGGTGATCGAGGACAACGTGCGGATCCCTTCGGGCATCTCCTACGTGCTGGAGAACCGCGCCGCGATGGCGCAACTGCTGCCCGAGCTGTTCGCCTCCTACCGCGTGCGCCCGGTCGACCACTACCCGCAGCTGCTGCTCGGGGCGCTGCGCGCGGTGGCGCCCTCCGCCGAGAGCGAGGCGACCGTCGTGGTGTGGACTCCCGGCCCCGCCAACCCCGCCTACTTCGAGCACGCATTCCTCGCCCGGCAGATGGGCGTCGAGCTGGTGGAGGCCTCCGACCTCGTGGTGCGCGACGACGTGCTGTACATGCGCACCACCCGGGGACTGGAGCGCGTGCACGCCGTGTACCGGCGCTTGGACGACGACTTCGTCGACCCGCTGGAGTTCCGCCCCGACTCGCTGCTGGGGGTGCCCGGGCTGGTCAGGGCCTACCGCGCCGGCAGCGTGGCGATCGCCAACGCGTTCGGCACCGGGGTGGCGGACGACAAGGCGATCTACTGCTTCGTCCCAGAGATGATCCGCTTCTACCTGGCGGAGGAGCCGATCCTCGAGAACGTTCGCACCTACCTGCTGTCCGACCCGGAAGTGCTCGATCACGTGCTCGGCCGCATCGACCAGCTGGTCGTGAAGCCGACAGGCGAGTCGGGGGGACGCGGTGTGCTGATCGGCCCGCACGCCGAGGAGCACGAACTGCAGCGAATGAGAGAGGTGATCAGCGCGCATCCCGAACGGTGGATCGCGCAGGACCTCGTGCGTCTCTCGACCGTCCCCACCGTCGACGACGAGGGCGGGCTGCGACCACGCCACGTGGATCTGCGGCCGTTCGCCGTGTTCGGAGAGCACATCGACATCGTCCCCGGCGGCCTCACGCGCGTGGCGCTGGAGGAGGGGTCGATGATCGTCAACTCCTCGCGCGGTGGCGGCTCGAAGGACACGTGGGTGCTGCAGGACGGCGACGACGCCGACCAGGCGGGGCCGACGATCGCCGACACGACGCCGCCGGCGCTGCCCGACCTGCGCTACGGCGCGTGGACCGGCCAACAGCAACAACAGCAGCAGAATCGCGGCGCGAGCCCCTCCCCCTCCCCCCCTCCAGCATGCGGCCCCGTGGACGAGCGGCCGGGCCACTACGCCGCGGCCCCAGCCGACCGCGCCCGACCACTGCCGAAGTCGGCGGGATCCGATTCCCCGGCCCCAGCCGACCGAACCCGCGCCGAGGATTGGGTGTGAGCCGATGCTGGCGCGGATCGCCCACGAGCTGTACTGGCTGGGCCGCAACCTGGCGCGCGCCGAGTTCACCGCGCGCGCGGTCGAGGCGGTGTTCCAGGCCGAGCTGCAGGGCACCTCCGACCGCGTGCCGGGCGTCAGCTTCGGCTCGCATGGGCTGCTGGCGATGCTCGGCGACACGGAGCTCGACGGCGGGTCGGGCGGCCACGCGCTCGGCGGCCTCACGCTCGACGCGCGCCGGCCGGGCTCGATGCTGGCGAGCGTCGAGCGCGCGCGCGAGGGGGCGCGCACCGTGCGCGACGTGATCAGCGCGGAGATGTGGGAGGCGATCAACACCACCGCGCTCGGGCTGCGCGGAGGAGGGACTGATTGGGGCCCGCCCACCCGGGCCGCCTCTGCCGGCCCCTACCTGGCCTCCCAGTACGTCAAGCAGCGCACCGCGCTGATCTGGGGCATAGCCGACCGCTCGATGTTGCGCGACGAAGCGAAGTGTTTTCTCGACGCGGGGGGCATGATCGAGGTCGCGGACATGGTGCTGCGGATGCTGAGGATCGCACTGCCCCCGGCGGGTGAGGCGGCCCCCGGCGACGGGCACGCGCTGATCCTGTTGCAGGCGGTGGGAGGCTTCCACGCCTACCTGCGCGCCGTCACCGCCCCGCCCAACGCCCAGCCGGTCGCCCGCTTCCTGCTGTTCGAGCGCGCCTACCCCGACAGCGTGGCGGCGTGCGTGGACACGCTGCATGAGGTGTTCACCGCCGCCGACGCCGGCCCGCGCAACTCCAAGCCGGTGCTGCGCGTCAGCCGCCTGGCGGCCGATCTGGACTTCCAACGCCGCGCGCTGCCCGAAGGAGCGGAGCTGACCGGGATCTGCGAGCGCACCCAGCAGGAGCTCGCCCGCCTCGACCAGGACGTGGCGGAGCGCTACTTCGCCGGGGCCACCCCGGCGGGGAGCGGAGGTGAAGGAGCGGTGCGCTTCGCGATCCGCCGCTCCTCCAGGGGCCCGAGCAATGTGGACGGGCGTCAGGAGAGGTGAACAGGACTTGCACTTCGCAATCCGCTACCTGACCGAGTACCGCTACGGCGGCTCGGTCACCGACAACCTCAACGCGCTGCGGGTACGCCCCGCGACGACCTCCTCGCAGCGCTGCGACGAGTTTCACACGCGCATCGACCCCGAGGCGCGCGTGAGCCGCCACCTCGACTACTTCGGCACCGAGGTGCTGGAGTTCGGCGTGCCCACCGACCACGACCGGCTGACGATCGACGTGCGCGCGCGAGTGGTGACCTCCAATCCCTCGACCCCGCCCGCCGGTTCCTGGGCGAGCCTACACAGCGGCTCCTACCAGGACGCCGCGGGCGAGTTCGCGCTGCCGTGGCAGGACCAGCCCGCGATCGAGGGCCTTGCGGAGCTGGACGAGCAGCTCGACGCGGACAGCCCGCTGCAGGTGGTGGAACAGCTGTGCCAGCTGGTGCCCGACCGCTTCGAATACCGCCCGGGAGTCACCTACGTGGGCTCGAGCGTCCGCGATCTGCTGCAGGCCGGCGCGGGGGTGTGTCAGGACTTCGTGCACCTCTCACTAGTGCTGCTGCGTCGGCGCGGGATCGCGGCGCGCTATGTGTCGGGCTACCTGTGGGCGGCGCCGGCGGACGGCAGCAGCGATTCGGTGGAGGTGGACACCCACGCCTGGCTGGAGGTGCTGCTGCCCGGGGACTCCGACCCATCGGCCCACGGGGAGCCGGTGTGGGTCGGGGCCGACCCCACCAACCGGCGCCTCGCCGGCGAGACCCACGTAAAGATCGGGCACGGGCGCTTCTACGCCGACGTGCCCCCGGTGAAGGGCCTCTACCTCGGCGGGGCGACCTCGCAGCTGAACGTCGCGGTGAGCATGTCCCGCCTGGACCCGCAGGCGGGCGCACGGGCGTAGCGCAAACGACTCGCCGGCCCGGCGGCCGACCCGCGCTGAGCGACCCGGGGGGATATCCCGCCTCGACCTGCAGACGGGCGCGGAGGGTGAAGCTGACCACCGGCACCGTCCCACCGCCTAAGCCTGGATCCACCGATCCTAAGATAAAACCTCCGTAGTTTTCCCTAGACCGTATGCAGTACCGTTGGGCTGTGACTCTCCTGGCCCACCCGGCGGCACCGACAGATGACGCCGCAGGCCAAGCGCTCGAGGACGACCCGCGCCTGTGGCGCGAGCGACTCGCCCCCTACGCCAAGGCCAACCACCCGCGGGCGCTGCTGTGCTTTGCGACATCGGTCGCGCCGTATCTAGGCCTGTCGGTGGCGATGTACCTGTTGCTTGGCGTGTCCGATCTGCTGACGCTGGCTCTGATCGTCCCGACCGCGGTGTTCCTCGTGCGCACGTTCATCGTCTTCCACGACTGCACGCACGGGTCCTTCCTGCAGTCCAGGCGCGCCAACGCGTGGCTGGGCATCGCCACGGGCCTGCTGCTGTACTCGCCGTTCGTCCGCTGGCGCCACGACCATGCGGTTCATCACGCGAGCGCGGGGGACCTCGATCGCCGCGGCACCGGAGACGTCCGCACGCTGACCGTCACGGAATACCGGGCGCTGCCGTGGCGTGGGCGACTCGGCTATCGCATGCTGCGCAACCCGCTCATCATGTTCGGCCTCGGGCCGATCGTGGCGATGATCATCGGGCCGCGCATCGTCGCGCGTAACGCCCGTCCCCGCATGCGCCGCAGCGTGATTGCCACCGACGTGGCGCTCGTCGCGATCGTGGGCCTCCTCTGCGTGGCGATCGGCTGGCGTGACTACCTGCTTGTGTGCGGGCCCCCCGCGCTGCTCGCGGGCTCGATCGGCATTTGGCTGTTTTACGTCCAACACCAGTTCGAGGACGCCTACTGGGAGAGTGGCGAGGACTGGAATTACCAGGACGCGGCGCTGCGAGGCAGCTCATATCTGAAGCTCTCGGCTCCGCTGCGCTTTTGCACCGGGAGCATCGGCTACCACCACGTCCATCACCTGAATGCGCGCATCCCCAACTACAACCTGCGGCGAGCCCACGATGAGAACGCGATCTTCCAGGCGGTCCCGACACTTCACCTCTGGGACGCCGTGCGCGCCGTCGCGCTCAAGCTCTGGGACGAGGATCGCCGGCGCCTCGTGACGTTCGCCGAGGCGCGCAGGTGCGAGACGGCGATCGACGCGCACGCGGCGTAGACGGACTCAATCGCTCAAACTCGCGGACTCAACTACTCAAACTCGACCCGCCGACAGTGTCACGCCCTCTGTGATGCGCAGGTTTTGCAGCCTCCGGAAGGTGCGAAATTGCGCCCGGCTGTATGACCAATTGCCGGACTCTGGTTTCAATTCCGATTGCGCGAGGCGGTTGAACATCTCCTGGGCCTCGAGCCTGGCCAAACCGGCGCCGACGCAGAAGTGCGGGCCGTTGCCGAAGGCGAGGTGAGATGGTCCGGTGCGTGTCAGATCCAGACGGTCCGGGTCGATGTGACGCGCGGGATCGCGGTTGGCGGCGCCGAGCACCACAAGCGCCTGCTCTCCCTTGCGTACCGCGGCTCCGCCGAGCACGAGATCGTCCCGAGCGACGCGGGAGGCGACCTGGACGGGGGCGTCATAGCGCAGGAGCTCCTCGACGGCTTGCGCGGACAGGTCGGGGTGCCGCGTCAGCCAGTTGAGCTCCTCGGGGTGCTCGAACAGCGCGAGCGTGCCGTTGCCGATCAGGTTGGCGGTAGTCTCGTGGCCGGCGGCGAGCAACAGCAGGCACATCGTGATGATCTCGTCCGTTTCGAGCGCGACGCCGCCGTCGGGCGGATGGATCAGCGCGCTCAGCAGATCCTCCCCCGGATCCACCCGCCGCTGCGCGACGACCGGGACGAGGAACAGCATCACCGTCATCGCCGCCGTGCTGATCGCCTCCAGCTCCTCGGGTGTGGGGTCGAGCTCGAGCATCCGCGCGAGCGTCGGGGTTTCGGAGCTGAGAAGTTCCGCGCCCTCGAGGCCGACATCGAACAGCTCGGCGATCACTGCGAGCGGGATCGGATAGGCGAGCTCGCTCATCAGCTCGATCGGCCCGCCCTCGGCCAGGGGCGCGAATGCGCTGTCGACGATCGCGGCGACGCGCTCGCGGATCCGCTGCACCGCACGGGGGGTGAAGAAGCGGTTCACTGAGCTCCGCAGCCGCGTGTGGGCCGGGGGATCGCTCATCAGCAGCGACCTGCCCCACAGCCCCGAGCCCGGCCCTTCCCCCAGGGAGGCAAGCAGCTGCGGGCTGTTACGCGGGTCGGAGCTCCACTCGGGGCCGCGCAGGACGGCCGTCGCGTGCTCGTGGGAAAGGACGAGGTGTGCGCCGAGCTGCTCGTTCCATTGGACGGGCGCCTGTTGGCGTGCGGCGTGGTAGGCCGGGTAGGGGTCGTCGGTCGGAAACGGCCAGGCTGCCCAGTCAGGCATTGCTGCTCGCCGCCTGACGTTCCTCGAAGAACGCATGGTCGAGCTTGCCCATCTCGGTGAATGGGGCCCCGCCTTCGAAGTACTCGGCCGCGATCGACCCCCAATGGTTGGTGGCTCGCAACTCGGCGAGCAGCGAGGCCGCACCCATCTCGATGCGGCCCATAATCGTGTACTCGGGGGACGCGGTGATGTGGCGGAAAGCGTTGGCCGACGGGCCGGTCGGCGAAAACTTGCGTTCGATCCATCTGGCGACGTACTCCGGGGTGACCGTGAACGGCTGCTCGGCCCACCACATTTCCCAGGGCTCACGCCAGTATGCAAAGACTTCCTCGGGGGTGACGGGATCCGAGGATCGCCAGAACCCGCCCTCCACGCTTGCCTGCCAGGTGCCGAGCACGTCGGCCCTGAAACATGCGCGCCCGATCGCTTTCATCATGTCGACTCGCGCGCGCTCGAAGCGCTTGATGCAACCGAAGTCCAGGAAGCTCACGCTCCCGTCGTCGTGAAACAGATAGTTGCCGGGGTGCGGGTCGGCGTTGAACAGACAGAAGCGGTGGTTGGAGCCATAGACGAAGCGGTAGATCGCCTCCGCCCACTGGTCGAGCAGCTGACGCTCAGAGGTCAGGGCATCGCTCCAGGCTTTGCCGGCAACGAGCTCTTGGGTGAGGACGCGACCGGTGCACAGCTCGTCGATCACATCCGGGACGTGGATGAACGGATGTCCGCGATAGTACTCGGCAAACTCGGCCTGGTTGGCCGCCTCCAACCGATAGTCGAGCTCCTCGGTGATGCGCACGCCGATCTCCTGCGCAGCGCCGCGCAGGTCGAAATTCACTTTCCTCGGGGAGAGACCGAAGAGCAAACTGAGAAACGTGGAAAGCAACTCGGTGTTCTTCAGGTCGGCGCGGATCGCGTCGGCCACCCCCGGATACTGGATCTTCACGGCGACTGCGCGACCGTCGTGCAACCGCGCGGCATGGACCTGGCCGATCGAGGCCGCCGCCAGGGGCTCCCACTCGAACTCCGCGAACACGCGCTCGGCAGGCTGACCCAGCTCCCGCTCCAGCGCGGAGCGCGCCAGCTCGGGCGCCATCGGGGGCGCCTCATTGCGCAGTCGCGTCAACGCCGCCTGGTAGATCGACTGGAACTCCGCCGGCACCGCGGGGCTGGCGGAGACGAATGAGAGCATCTGGCCGGCCTTCATCAGCGCGCCCTTGGAACGGCCAAGCAGCTCTGCGTAACGCTCTGCCGTACGCACGTGAAACTCGGTGCTGTCCGCGCCGGTCAGCTTGCTGCGCAGCCCCACCACCACCGCCTCGCCCGCGGTGCGCGCGCTCAGGGCAGCGAGCGGAGCGGAGCGCCGCAACCGACCCCGACTGATGCCGTCGCCGGATCGCGTCGCGTCACCTGCATCTGGGGGAAGCCTGGCGTCGGACACCGACATATCTCCTTTACTCTCTAACCACTGACTTCGGCTAAGTGTATACTTAGTCAGGCCAATGTCAAGTACGACCCGCGACCGCATCGTCGACGAAGCGATGCGCCTGTTCAGCGAGCACGGCTACACCGCCACCAGCATCGCCAAGATCGAGGCCGCGGCCGGACTCACGCCCGGCGCCGGCGGGCTCTACCACCACTTCGACAGCAAGGAAGCGGTCCTCGCCGCCGGCATCGAGCGCCAGCTCGCCCGCCTGGATGCGCTCCGTGAGATCCGCCACGTGCTGACCCCGCTGGGTGACCTCAAAGCCGAGCTGACCCTGACCGCCCGCTACATCCTCACCGAGCTGGACAGCGAGTCGGAGTTGTTGCGCATTCTCGCCTCCGACGCACGCAACCGGCCACAGCTGCTGAGGACCGCCGTCGACCAGCTGGTGAGCTCCACGTTCAGCGACTTTGCCACATGGATCGCCGCGCACGCGGAGCGTCCGATCCCGGACGAGAAGGCGAGGGCAATCGCCGCCCTCGGGCTCGGGTCGCTCCTCTCCTCCCGCCTGTTGCGCGATGTCCTCGGGATCCCAGCCCAGGTGGACGACGAAACACTCGTCGATACCTGGGTGGGGCTGATGGTGAAGACGATTGGCTCCAGCGATTCGTCATCCGTTGCCGATGCGACCACATGATGGGCGATTCAGGCTCAGAACCGGTTTCAAAAAGATCGGCACGCCTGGTACGCCCTTGGACACCGCGAGTGGATCGCAGCGTCGCCCAGCTTGGTCCAGGAGCACCCTGGACGCACCGCCTATTTGAAACGGTTCTCAGGCGTAACCGCGAACGACGACGCGTGTGCCGTGCACAGGAATCATCGTGACGTTGCGGTGCTGGGCGTGCTCGGGCTCCAGCCGATCGGCTTCCAGGTCGAGCTGCCGGGCGATGGCGTGGAGCACGATCCGCTGCTCAGCCATCGCCAGCGCGGCGCCGAGGCAGCGGCGGGTGCCGCCACCGAAGGGCAGCCACTCGTACGTACCGGGCTTTTGATCGAGCCAGCGCTCGGGGCGAAACGCGAAGGGGTCAGGGTAGAGGTCCTCACGGTGGTGGACGAGCAGGATGCTGACGCTGATCGCCGAGCCCGCCGGCAGGACGTACTCCCCGAGCCGCCACGGCACGGTGACGCGACGGCCGACGATCGGGATCACGGGACGGCAGCGCATGCCCTCGACGATCGTCGCCTCCACGTACTCCGCCGCCTGCTCGTCGCGGCGCACGGCGTTGCGCAGGCGCCCGTGGGCCTCGGGTGCACGCAGCAGCCGCTCCCACGCCCACGCCAGCGAGTTGGCGGTGGTCTCAAAGCCCGCGAGCACGAGCGTGAGCAGCTCGTCGCGCAGCTCCTGGTCGGTTAGAAGCTCGCCATCCTCGGTGCGGGCCGCGAGCAGCAGCGAGAGGATGTCCCCCCGCTCGGCGAGGTCCTCGGCGCGCCGGCGCGCGGCGATGATCGGGTAGGTGGCGCGGTCGAGCAGCGCAATGCCACCGCGCATCAGCCCAACCGGCTCCTCGCTGCGCATGTTGGTCAGTTCGCCGAGCTTGGCGAGCGGGGACGTGGAGAGCCTGGTGAGGTACTTGATCGTCGAGCGCAGGCGGTGCTCCACGGTGCCGCGGGCGGGCCGCTCATCGACGCCGAAGATGCCGGACATGATCACGTCGAGCGTGATCGCCTGCATCCGCGGTGCGAGCGCGAACGGGCGGCCGATCGGCCAGCGCTCGAGCTCGCGGTCGGTAGCCTCGCCGATCATCTGCCGGTAGCGGTCGATCGCATCGCCGTGGAACGGAGGGAGCAGCAGCTTGCGCTGGCGCAGATGGCGCGGACCGTTGGCGGTCAACACCGATCCCGACCCGACGATCGGTCGCAGCGGGGACTCCGCCGTCAGCGAGGGCACGTGCTCGGGTCGCGCGATGAACAGCGAGCGGGCATGGTCGGGATGGCTGCTGACAACCGTCCCTCCCTCGATCCCCGCCTGCATCTGAAAGACCTCGCCGTACTCCCGCCGCGCGCGGAACACGAACTCGGTCTGGCGCTGGCTGAAGCGCAGGATCTGCGCCATCCGCGCAAGCCTGATGCTCGGGGGAAGGTTGATCGCGTCCTCTGCCTCGGCTGGACCCGCCGGCGAGGACGGTGCCCCGCTCATGTACATCACGCGTGCACCGGCGAGCGGGGTTCGTGCACCATCTCCATCGCCAAACGCTACAGCACGCTGGCTGGATCGCGCCTCCTTCTCTTGCTCCCGAGGCCAGCTGTGTTGACGTCGTCCAGCAGGCTATGGACTCAAGCCGCTGACGACCGCGCGGAGTCCGTTTTCGGTGGTTCCAGAGGGAGCCCCGTCGGGACAGGAGTTGCTGTAGGTCAAGGTCCCTCCAATGTCGGCGGCGCTGTAGACGGTGATGATCTTCCCAAAGGTCGCGGTGAACGAGATGGACAGGGCCGCCTGATCGCCAGGATTCACCGGTACCGCCGGCCAACTGAAATGCGTGTCGCCTGCGGCAAGCGCTTCGGTGGCCGCCCATACCACGCCATTGATCGTCAACGTCAGGTGTGCTGTCACGGTCCTGTCGGGGTCGATCTGCACGAGCGCGCTCGACAGAGACGCAACGCCAGGTGGGATCGTGAACGTCTGTGTGGCAGTGCCGCCGGGCATCGATTCGGGTCGGGCGGGGTTGCCACGACACATGGCATGTCCGGCGGTCGCCGAACCGTAGTTGTCATAGGCGTTGACCGGATGCGGCGGTACGTATTCGAAGAGGTCGGGGGCGCCGATTGCGCTGGTGCCGCTCGGGGTCGTGACAGTCACGTCGACGGTCCCTGCGCCGACGGGAGACGTGGCTTCGATCGAGGTGGCAGAGCTCACTTTGAAGCTGGCGGCGCCGCTGGAGCCGAACTTGACCGCGGTGGCACCGGTGAGGTTGGTCCCCGTGATGGTCACGGAAGTCGAGCCGCCTTCGGGTCCATTGTTCGGACTTACGCTTGTCACCGTCGGCGGCGGCAGCGGCGCCAGCACATAGGCGACCACGCCGAGACTGGTGCCAGCGTTGGAGAGGAATGTCGTTGAGTGCCATTTGGCTTTGTGTTTACCGACGGGGAGCTGCGCACTGTAGATCGCGGCCGACGCCAGTACGCCCGAGCCTGTCTCGCTATATGTCGCGTTCTGGAGCGTCGTGGCTTCCACTTCGCTCAGCGCCAGCGTGCCCGTGCCTTGGCCGCCGGCAAGGATCAGCACGGTCTCGTTGGCCTGGGTCGTCGTGAACGGTAGGCTCAACGAGACGCCGCCTGCTTTCTTTTCCGAGCCGCCGCTTTTGCCAGGGCCGATTTTGCTGACCTGGGCAGAGAACGTCTGCACAACGGAGTAGCCGCTGATGCCGGCGCCAGCAATCGCGTGATCGCCCGCCGCCGAGCTGTAGGACGCAGCATCGGAGGACGATCTACCGATCGAGACAGCCTGTTGGCTCGAGTAGGCGGCGGTGACAGCCAGATCCTGCCCTGCGAGCCAGCTGACCGATTCCATCGGCTGGTCTCCGGCGGTGCTCCCCACGTAGAAGTACTGCGAATCGTCCCCTGGCAGCGAGATCGACTCGGCCGGCGCGATGCCGGAGTCGACCGCCGCGCCGGCGGACGAGGCAGCCAGGCCCATCGTCAGGAGCAGGATCGAGGCCCCCAGGCCAAGGCGGTGCGCGGCGCGCGGGAGGGTACGGGTGCTGAGACTCGGTGCGTTATTCGACATGAGGGCCTCCAAAGCTTGTGGTCGCACCGAATAATGCACGCCAACTTACGGGTCCCCGTGAAAATCTGGTGATCGGGACAGTCGGCAGATTTGGTGCCCCCCATGGATGAAGTAGGCGCCACGTATCAAGCTAACCCGATCGATCCGCATGGACGTAACGATCACCCTTGAGCGTGAGCCTAGGATCGGGCTCGCATCGAGGATCGGGCTCGCGTCGCACAAGCGGCGTCGCGGAAGGCTCGGCCGAGCGGAGGCCCGCCCGACGGCAGGCACGACGGGCGGCTGGACCGCCGCGCAGTCCCAGCAGAGCGGAGATCTACCCCCGTGCGCAGACAAAGCACTACACTGCATCTTCGATGCAGAACCACCAGAGCAATGGCACATCGAGCAAAGACACGACGCCAGCGGATGAGTTCGAGGCGTTCGAAGTGGTACTTCGAACGCTATCCGAGCGCGTCCGGACGGACGATGCCTTCGCACATGAGCTGTACGGCGCGCTTTGCAACATGCGCTGGCGCCGCCGAGACGCCGACAGCGAACCTGTTTCGATGAGCTGGCGCTACGCAGGCGGCGTCGTCTCCCACCTCGCCTGCAAGGGAGGTTGCTACCTCGACTACTACTGCTCCGGCAACGAGGGGGTAGTTTCCGCACGCATTCGAGATGCCCTGGGCGCACTGGAGTGGATTTCAGCTCCGTGGCCGAAGGACGAAGGGTAAGCAGCCGGGCAACCCCGGCAGATCACCGGCCACGCCATCCGACGGGATCGCCAACGCGGACTGGTAGACCATCATGGCCGCACGTGCACCTGCACATACTCGGCCATCACGCCACCGCCCCTCGCGACCGCTGCGTACGTGCACGAGCGATGGGCTGCGTACGCGCTGCGACCGTAGCTACTTGCCGCGGAAAAAGTAGGGGTGTTGGTGGCTTGTTCCGTCCGGTGTGATCGTCAGAATGTCCTGCAAATGAGTGGGTTTCTGGTTGAAGGGGGTCGGTATGTTGATGTTGTCGGCGGGGCAGGCGGAGTCGTTGTGGGACGAGGCTTTGCCGGTCGAGGTAAGGGAGTTGCCGGAGGATCTGGCGGCGTTGGATTTGTTGCTCTCGGATCCTGGGTTGTTTGGGCCGGTCGTGGAGCGCTTTCGACGGGAGGTAATCGAGCAGAAGCGGGCGGTGTTGACGGATGGTCGCCCGACGATCGCGATGGAGACGTTCATTCGATTGATGGTGCTCAAGACGCGCTATCGGTGGGGGTATCGGTCGCTGGTGGCGGAGGTCTCCGATTCGATTCACTTGCGGCGGTTCTGCCGGATCTCTTTGTGCGAGCGGGTGCCGGACGAGTCAACGGTCCGCAAGCTTGCCCGCAGGATCGGGCCCGAGACGGTCTCAGAGCTGACGCGCACGCTGATCGCCAGGACGATGCGCGAGAAGCGTTTTCGTCCGCGTGCGGTGCGGATCGACTCGACTGTCGTCGAGGCGGATGTGAAGTATCCGACCGATGCGGGGTTGGCCTCGCATGGGGTGCGTGCGCTGGCGAGGGAGAGTCGCAAGTTGGCGCAGCGGATCGGCGAGAGCAAACGGCGGGTGCGGGATCGCTCACAAGCGATGGGCCGCCGGTTGCGGGGGATCACGCGCACGATCCGGGCTCGCTCAGGGGAAGCGAAAGCGCAGGTGCTCAAGCTCACGGCGCAGACCGGCGAGCTGTTGCGGCGTTCGGTGCGCGAGGCCAGGCGGCTCCTGACGCTCGCGCGGACCAAGGCGCGTGGCCGTGGCGCGAAGGCGAAGCTCAGGGCGGCGACCAAGCTCGAGCAGCTCGTGGATCGTTGCGAGAAGGTCGCCTCCCAGATCACGAAGCGTGTGCAGGGCGAACCGATCCGCGAGCGGATAGTGTCGCTCACAGACCCGGATGCCCGCCCGATCCGCAAGGGCAAGCTGGGCAAGCCGAACGAGTTTGGGTATGTGACCCAGCTCGCGGAGGTGACCGAGAACACCAAGCGCGGCGCGCGAGGACTGATCCTGCCGGCGTCGACCGCGCCGGGCAACCCGACCGAGAATACGCTGCTCCCAGGCACGATCGCCGAGCTCAAACGGCTTCAGATCTCCCCGCGGGAGCTGGCCCTCGACGGTGGGTTCATGCCCGGCCCGACGAACGACGCACTCAAAGATCTCACACCAGAGCGAGTGTTCATCTCCGGCCGCCAGGAACGAGGCTCCAGACGCACCAATCGACGGTTGCAGCGCTACCGAACAGGCGAGGAGGGCCGGATCAGCCACCTCAAGCGCCGCTACGGGATGGGCCGCAGCCGCCTGAAGGGCACCGAAGGCCAAGAGATCTGGACCGAGTGGGGAATCCTCGCCTATAACGCCGACACGCTCGCCGTCCGAGCCCGGTGAAACACTCCAAACGCTCCTAACCAGAGCACCACTCATTCACGAACGGCCGCGCCCTCAACAAGCGCGGCCGTTCGTCATCACAGAGACTTTTTCCGCGGCAAGTAGCTATTTGCCCCGGAAATAGTCGGGTGTCTCCGTCCGGTGTGGGGGTCAGAATCGTGCGTGCGAGTTGGTCGATTCTGGAGGTGTTGCGGTGCTGCGTCTTGTGGGTGAGCAGGTCGAGTCGTTGTTTGACGAGGCGTTGCCGATCGAGGTCCGTGAACTGCCGCGGGATCTCGCCCGGCTTGATGAGCTGTTGAGCGATGAGGCGCTGCTGGCGCCGATCGCTGAGCGGTGGGAGGTCTCGGCGCGTGGGCATGGGCGGCCGACGATTGCGATGTCGTTGTTCGTGCGGTTGATGGTCGTCAAGCAGCGCTCGGGATGGGGTTATGAGACGCTCGTCAGGGAGGTCTCGGACTCGTTGCATCTGCGGCGGTTCTGTGGATTGTCGCTGACGGCGTCTGTGCCGCACGAGTCGACGGTCCGTAAGCTCGCGCGGCGCCTTGGGCCCGAGATCATCGACGAGATGATTCGGGTCTTGATCGAGAAGGCTGTCCGCGAGAAGCGCTTCACCGCGCGCGCGGTGCGCGTCGACTCGACCGTAGTGGAGTCTGATGTTCGCTGGCCCTCTGACGCCGCGTTGGCGTTGGACGCTACGCGTCGCTTGGCGCGCGAGGGTGCCCGTCTCGCGTCACTCCTCGGTGAGGGTGCGCACCACGTTCAGGATCGCTCCCGCGCAGCGGGGCGCCGCCTGCGGCTGATCGGGCGCACTGTCGGGCGACGGCTGGGACAGGCGGGCGGTGCGCGTGAGCAGGTCCTCAAGCTGACTGGGCAGGCCGGTGAGCTGGTTGCGCGCTCGATCCGCGAGGCTCGCAAGTTGGCCGCCCAGGCCCGAGCGTCCGCGCGGGGCCGTGGCGCGCAGCGCAAGCTCGCCGCGGCCCGGCAGCTCGAGCAGACCGCCGAGTTGGCCGCGACCGTCACTGGGCAGATCACCAAGCGTCTGGCGGGCGAGAAGATCACAGATCGCGTTGTCTCGATGGCCGACCCGGAGGCTCGCCCGATCGGCAAGGGCAAGCTCGGCAAGCGATACGAGTTCGGCTATGTCTTCCAGTTGGCCGAGATCACTGCGAACACACGGCGTGGTGCCCGTGGCTTGTTGCTCCCGGCCCCAACCAGAGTCGGCTCGCCGAATGAGAGCGAGCTGCTGCCCACGACCGCCAGCGAGCTTACGCGTCTTGGGCTCAAACCCCGCGAGGTCGCACTGGATGGTGGCTTCCCGCCCGAGGCCAGCAACGCCGTGCTGGGCGAGGCCAGCGTATTTATCGCTGGGCGACAGCAACCCGCGGCACGCCGATCGCGCAAGCGACTGGCCAGCTACCGCGTCGGTTGCGAGGGACGCATCAGTCATCTGAAGCGCAGCTACGGCCTGCGCCGATCACGATTACGAGGACATCAAGGCGCCCGGACCTGGGTCGGCTGGGCGATCCTGGCCTACAACCTCGACACCCTCGCCGTCCAGGCCACCTGACAGACTCCGATCGACCGCTCACACTGAGCGCCAACCCGCAGAAACGGCCGCGCCCGCAAAGAGCGCGGCCGTTTCATTTCCCAGACCCAGACTTTATCCGGGGCAAATAGCTAGTAGTGCTTTGTTAAGTGTCACTCGTGTTGTCGGGTTGGGTGGAGCGGGATCTGGTTGAGGTCGATGGGTTGCTGGCAGGTTTGGCAGCGGCCGGTCCAGCACTTGAACAGGGGCTGAAATAGTTGGACTGCCTGGGGTAGGGTCAGGCCGGCCGCGGGTGATTTGGGTTCTGCCGCTCCAGGGTGAGGAATCCGTGTGCGGCGGTGACCAGGGCGGTGTGGTGATACCAGCCGAGATATGCGCGTCCCTCGTAGTGGTCGAGGCCGAGCTCGCCCTTGAGCTGTTTGTAGTCCAGCTCGATCTTCCAACGCATCCGCGCCAGGCGCGCCAGGCGCTCGGGCTCGATGTCGGCCGGTAGGTTGGAGAGCCAATAGTCGGTCGGCTTGTTGCGCCCTGCCGGCCACTCGATGATCAACCACTCCTCCCTGGGCGGGAACGGTGTTCGCTTCTCCCAGTCGTTAGCGGCCCGCACCCGCAAGAAGCAAAAACGCGATCTTGTGCGCTTGGCGTCGGGTCCGTCACGGAAGGTGACCGTCTGAAATCGCTCGGGGGAGAGCCCGGCGATCAGCGCGCCGATTTGTTCGGGCTTGCGGTCCGGGCGCGAGCGGCTCTTGGGCCGGCCACGCCCTGGGTTCTGATCGGGCACCTGGAAGTTGGTCTCCGGTGTGAACACGCTCACCTCCTCGGAAACCGACAGCACGTACTCGAGGTCGGCATGATCGAGTCGCTCGCGCAGCTCGGTGTTCTTGCCATAGGCGCAGTCGCCGAGGATCGGCGCCCTGGAAATCTTCCATCCAGCGGCGCGTTCGACCAACTCAACCCCGAGCTCGGGCTTCGTCTTGAACACAACCTCCGCCGGGATCTTCGCCCTGCGCCGGCGCTCCGGATCCTCACACCACTCCTCGGGCAGATACAGCGCCCACCCCAACGGCACCGTCCCGCGAGCACCGACAGCGTGCACCGACACCCCGATCTGGCAGTTGCCCGTCTTGCCCAGCGTCCCAGAGTACTGGCGCTTGACCCCCGGTGAGTGCTTACCGTCCTTCGGGAAGCCGGTGTCCTCCAGCACCCACGCCTGCACATCGATCGCCGGCGCCACGCGCTCCGCCACCGCCCGCACCACCAGCCCTGGATCCCACGGGCTGTCCGCAAGGAACTGCTGCATCGAGTGATAGTCAGCGTCATCGCCCAACCGCGCCACGATCGGCTCGAGAGACTTGCGCTCTCCCTGCTCAATCAACCCCCGCAGATACAACGCGCCGTTGACCATCTGCACCGGGCGGTTCATCGCCTCAGCCAGCACCTCGCCCGCGAACGCCTCCAAGCGCTCACGCACCACCGACGGGAGATCGACACCCACCATCTCATCCGCATCAGCCACTGCCACAGCAACCATCATGCCTCCTCGCGTCGGGAACGACAGACACAAAGAGGGGTTCGCCACCCAGCCAACGAAACCTACCAGGGACTTAACAAAGCACTACTAGCGATCGATGTCCGCTATTAGCGGGGTTCGCTTCGTACTCCGTTGAGGAGGTAACCCCAGCCATGGCGCGAAGTTCGCGTTTTTTCGCAGCTATTCGTGTTAGTGGACATTGGGGGGCAAAGACAAAACCCCGGGAGCGGATCGAGGCTCTGCGGCGAGCCCTGGCTGATAGCCGCTGACCGGAGCCTGTCAAGTCCGGGGCCGCGATCGCATCACGCCTTCTTCCCGCTTGAATTCGCGCTGCTGGTTGAGCACGCTCTTGAGCGCTCCGACGTTGAGGACGTCGACGTCGGTGCCGAGGCGTACGTAGGGTATGCCTGAGCTCGAGCCTCGTAGCTTCGGGTCGTTGACGGTGGCGGTCATGAGCTTGAAGCCGAGAAGGTCAGAACCGAGAATGGCCAGGCCGTGACATGAGAGAAAGGTCTTGCCATGGAGGAAGGTGGTTCCGCGTGCTGGGTATCGCTTGGCGCGAGTGCAGGCCAGCGGGCGGAGTCCTCCCCGCTCGATTGGCTTTGCACCGAAGCGCGTGACCAGTAGACGCATTGCCCCGTCGTTGGACTCGATGGAGTTGCTCAAGAAGACGGCATGGGGTGCCCAAAAGCAGGCTTCCTGAGAGGACAGCGGCCCAGGTGCGCATGGGACCCCCTTGAAGACGACCGGACGCTGGAGCTTGGTGAGTGTCCCGGGCGTGACTGGCAGCGCGAGAGGGCTGGCGCCGAGCTTAGCTTCGGCGCTGCCGTGGTCATCATTTCTCTCGTCTAGTCGATGGACTATCAGCGCCGCCCCCAAGACAGCCAACGCAACGCCCACGCAGAGCCAGAAAGCCATCCCGAACTGAGGCCGATTGGCAGCCGTGTCGCCCGCCAGACGCATCTGGCTTCTATCGGCACATCAGGTCCCTCCTGTGAACCGGGACCCAGCTTACGGCTGGCGCAGCGCAGCTGCGGACCCATCGGGCCTAGCTTCCCGTTTGCGCCGCCGGGCCCTTCCGCCAAGGATTGGCCCGACGGGAACCGCCATCAGCAGGACGACGACGACGAGCAGCACAAGTCCGACCCTGCGCATCGTGGATGTTGTGCCGCGACCTGCGGACATCGAGCCTTGAGCTGACTCCATTGGCATACATCGCCTGATCTGAGCTACCGTGTGGCGATGGCTGCTTCCACCGAGAAGGTCATGGACGCTTCAATCATCGAGCAGGCGCGCGAGCAACTCGGTGAGCCCGCCGCCGGACTCGCCGATGGCTCAGTCATCGAGCGGGCGGTCAATGCCTAACTGCTGCGACGCATGGTTGACGCGACACAGGCCACCGCCGGGCTCGGCGAAGAGGAAGCTGAGCACGTGGCCTATGAGGAACTTGCCGCCTCACGCCAGGAGCGGCGCAGCGGCGTGTGATCCGTGTCGTCGTAGATCCGGCGTCTTCGTCTCCGTCCTGATCGTCCCTCGCGGCTCGCCGCCAGATCGGATCTTGACGCCACGCGCGACCCCAAGGACGACCACCTCGTGGCGCTCGCCCAAGCGGCCGCGGTCAACATGATCGTGAGCGGCGACCTGGCCGCTGAGCTGACGAAACCGTCGGTGTGGACGCCGCGCCGGCTCGCGGACCACCTCGCCTCGTCCAGCGAGGCTAGGGATTTACACAACGACCCTAGACTCTGCAGAAATGGACATTGGGGGGCAAAGACAAAACCCCCAAGGCCGGACCGAGGCCCTGCGGCGAGCCCTGGCAGAGGGCCGCTGATACCGGCGACTCAGCTCAGCGGATCACGCGCCAGGTCGGTGGCTGACAGCTTGAACTCCGCCCATACGTCATCGGCCGAGCGGTCGTTGTGCTCGGCGAAGCGCCTGATGAAGTCCCAGGGCTCCTCAGGCGGGCGGTTTGCGGCGTTGAGTCGCCAGACCTGCGCCCGGTCCGGAGTGGTGCGCTGGGAGATGCCGGCGAGGTAAGCGAACAGAAGCCCGGACGCCTTGACCGGGTTGTGCCCAGAGGCCACGGCCACAACGAGGGTGAGCTGCGTCTGAATGAGCGCCGCAAGCTCGGGACCTTGCGCGAGCATGCTGCTGTCCGTCGTGATGAGGCCATCCCAGGGATCGGCGTGGTGGTGCAGAGCAAGCAGCAGCTCCCAGTCGTCTAGCGTCGAAAGGCGCGTGTCGATCCGGTCGAGGGGGACAAGCGTCGCGTCGGCCTGGAAATCGGACAGGACGCCGACGATCGGCTGGGGGAAGTTCCTATCGAGAGCGAAGAGGCGCGGCACGTACCCCGCCCTCTCATGCTGCGAGCGCCGATTGCAGGTTCTCTGCGAGCTGACGCTCGAGGTCCAGAGCGTCCTCGATCGCCGCTCGTTCGACGTCCGGGTACAGCCGGTAGATCTTCTCATTGGCAAGCCCGCTCTCGGCGAGAGCCCCGAGCGCCTGCGACTCCAAACGTGTGTGGACAACATGGGGCGAGCCTCCGAGCCTGCCCGGGACGATCCGCAAGCGCGGGCGAGGGACGCTCAGATCAGGACCCCGCAGTCCCTCGCGTGAGGCGAAGGGCGCCAGCAGGTCGAGCATGTCCGCATCGAGGATGCTCTGGCCCTCCGGACGTTGCGCCCGGCCATCGTGCTCGATCACGATGCCACCCGACCGGTCTACCGCTACGAGCGGCACCCCGTCCTCGCCCCAGTCGAGCTTGAGGGCCGCGATCTCGCTTAGTGCGCGCCGGACGGCCTTCATCGCGGTCCTGGGCACCTCGCGTCCGGCGAGATCCTTCTTGGTCTGCCGTAGCCAATAGATGGTGCGCAGCGCCATCAGGTCACCGTAGGACCACAGCTTCACGCGCTCCGGCGACACGCTCGGGATGAGGATGCCCTGCCTGGACCAGTAGTGGACGGTCGACTTCGGGACGCCGGACAGCGCTGCGGCACGCTCGGCGGTATAAGCACCTCGGGGTTCCATGAGGAGCAGTATCGCGGCTGCTTCGGACTGCGTCCACAACGGGACGCCACCACTGCGGCACGATCGGCCTCTGGGGAGCCAAAGATCCAACCGGCAGAATCTTCAGGCGCGGTTCGGTTTACACAACAACCCTAGACTCTGCAGAAATGGAGACGGCGGAAGTCGAACCCGCGTAACCGCGTAACGTTCCCGGCGTGATTAGCACTAAGCAGGACGCACGCAATGACAAGACCGCGACACACAGGCAGCGACATCGAGCAAGCAGCGCGCGCTTCGAGCAGATCGCTGACACACTTGACCCGGCGGTGGGACGGGTCGAGCGCAGTGGCGAGCTTTGCGCCATCGCAGGTACGAGTGGAGCCGCTACTTCTCGTAGTGATAGCGAGCTTGGAGTACCACGAGATCTTCGCCGAGCACCTGGTAGACGAGCCGGTGTTCCTCATTGATGCGCCGCGACCAGGCGCCGGCGATCCCGTACTTGAGCACCTCCGGCTTGCCGATCCCGCTCGTTGGATCGCGCAGCGCGTCATCGAGCAGTCGGTTGATGCGCTTGACGAGCGCGCGGTCAGCCCGCGGCCAGTAGGTGTAGTCCTCCCAACCCTGCGGGGTGAAGACGAGCCTCACGCCCGGTCGAGCTGACGCTCAGCCGTCTCGCCGCGCTCCGCCGCCTCGGCGGCATCGAGCAGACGGCGCGCGTTCGCGGGCGAGCGGAACAGATGGGCGGTCTCTTGCCAGGCGGCGTAATCGTCGGCTGACATGAGCACGGCGTTGCCGCGCTTGGACGTGATCTCGATCGGCGCGCGATCGTCGTTGACCTGCTCGATCAACGGGAACAGCGCCCGTCGCGCCTCGCTAGCTGTGATCGCCACTGCCGCATCCTTTCATCTGGTACCAGATATTGTACCAGACGCTGGTCCAGGCGCACTACCTGATGCCCCGCATGAAGGGCAGCGTCGCAAAGACCACCAGTGACCCAACGAAGCCAATGGGCATCCACGGCGTGACTACCGGTGACATCTACGCCGACTGGGACATCGACCACCTAGCCGCGACGATGGCCGACGTACTCGCCGGCGACGACGAGCCAGTAACGAAACATTCCCGGCAGCCATCGGAAAATCCCTGCAAATGAGCCTAAAGTGGAGACGGCGGGAGTCGAACCCGCGTCCGCAGTCGCGTGAAAAGGCGGCATCTACGAGCGTATCCGGCGCTCTGGTCTCGTCCCCTGCTCGCCTCGCCGGCGGGGTTGCGGGGGACCAGCTCTCTAAAGTGTCCCCGGCTCGGCGAGAGCGGACCTTACCGGGTGAGCCTGCTATCTGATCCCGGTGATTCCCGCCGCAGGCTAACGGGGGCCGAGACCTCAGGCCTGGTTTTTAATCAGGCCGCGAGGGCAAACTCGTGAGAGTCCGCACTTATGGTTTTCCGGGTGATTTACGAGGCCTCCCGGAACCTCGGCTCGCCACCACCCCCACGAACCGACCGCGTCGAAGCCTGTCGTCCCCAGGGATGTTCTTACCTGGCCAGTGTAGCGCGCCGGTGTCTGGCCGGGACCAAAGACGCTCCACTCTGCGACACCCTGGTGGGAGCCAAAGAAAGACGCCCCGCCGAACCGCTACCGCTGGTTGGAGCCCGGAAGGCTTAACAAAGCGACGCGGTTCCGGGCCGCCTTTCGAGGAACCCTCCTCGGCCGGCCTTGCGGCCCTCCGGCTTGGGTGGCGCGGCCTCACACCTCGTTGGCCTCGCTCTTTGGCGGCTCGGTTCCGCGTCTGGATCCAAGATACGCCCGCTCCGCGAGGAATGCAAGAGCTTTCCATAACTCTTTCTGCATTCTCCGGAAAAAACACTGAGCAGGTCGCCGAAACGGTGCCCAAGCACCCCTCTTACCCGGCCCTTAGCGCGCCTGCGACAATGGAGGTGTCATGGATGAGATCCCGGTCGTGTCCGCGACCTACCCATCGCACAGCACCACCACGCTGAACGGCGTCCCGCTGACGCCCGCCACCGCTCCCGCTCAGGCCGGCGACCAGAGAGCCCAGCCGTTCGGCCGAAGCCGGGAGACACCCGCCTTCGGCGAGCGTCCCCGTTTCGGCCAGCAGCGCCAGGGGCTGCGCAAGCGGATCGGCAGTGCCTTCGCCGGACTCGCGGCGCTGCTCGCCAAGTTCGGCGCCGTGCTGAAGGGGCTGCTGGTGGCGCTGCCCAACGCGAAGATCTTCCTCACCGCAGGCACCGCGCTGATCTCCGTCGCCGCTTACTCGCTCTTCTGGGGCTGGGAGTTCGCCGCCGGCTTCGTGGTGCTGCTGTTCATCCACGAGATGGGCCACGTGATCGCGCTGCGGCGCGAGGGGATCAAGTCGAGCGCGCCGATGTTCGTGCCCTTCATGGGCGCCCTCATCACCTCCAAGTCACTCGGCGACAACGCGCTCGCCGAGGCGCGCGTGGGGCTCGCCGGCCCGATCCTCGGCAGCCTCGCCGCTGCGGCCGTCGCCGTCGCGGGGGAGCTGCTCCACTCCGACATGCTGATCGCCCTCGCCTACGTGGGCTTCCTGATCAACCTCTTCAACCTGCTGCCCATCGTGCCGCTCGACGGGGGCCGCGCGATGGCGGCGATGGCGCCGTGGATGTGGTTCGTAGGCTTCGGCGCGTTGCTCGTGCTGCTGTTCTCGCTGCCCTCCAACCCGGTTCTGCTGATCATCGTGCTGTTCGGTGGTTTCGAACTCTACCGCCGCTGGAAGCTTCGCAAAACCCGCTCCCCGGCACAGGAAGCGTATTACCGCGTCGCCCCCCACCACCGACTGCTGGTCGGCATCGTCTACATCGGCCTCGCCGCGGGACTGGCCTTCGGGATGGCCGAGACCCACATCCTCACCAGCGCCGGGCATTCCTTCGGCCGGTTGTAAGTCACGTCGCGCTTGAGGTGGTCACGGTAACGGGTCCCGGAGGGGTCAGCGGCCCCCTCAGCGTCTTGCGCGCGTGACCCTTTCCATGTCGCGCTTCATCTCCCTCTCCTTGATCGCCTCGCGCTTGTCGTACAGGTCCTTGCCCTTCGCCAGCGCGATCTCCACCTTGGCGCGGCCCTCCTTGAAGTAGATCCTGGTCGGCACCAGCGTGAGACCGCGCTCGCTCACTTTCACCGCCAGCCGTTCGATCTCGCCCCGGTGCGCCAGCAGCCGGCGGTCGCGCTCGGGCTCGTGGTTCTCTCGCGCGGCGGGGGCGTAGGGGGGAATGTGCACGCTGTGCAGCCATAGCTGTCCGTCGTGGATCGCCACATACCCCTCTTTGAGCTGCGCCCCGGAGTCGCGCAGCGCCTTCACCTCGCTGCCGCGCAGCTCGATTCCGCACTCCAACCGCTCCAGCAGGTGGTAGCGGTGGGAGGCGTAGCGGTTGCTCGCCACATCCCCCGCGCCCACCTTGCGCTTACCGCCTCGCGTCTTCGCCATCGTCCTCCGAGCCTACCGCCCGCGCGTTGCCCGCTTTGCCGGTCCACGCGACGCCCGCTTTGGCCGGCGGCCGCCGGCCGCCTCCTGCTCGTCGGTCGGCGCCAAATCCAGGTCCACCCGGCCGCGCCGCGGATCCACGCGCCCCACCCGCACCGCGATCGGATCGCCGAGGCGCAGTGTCATGCCCGAGCGCTCGCCGTGCAGGATCGTGCCCTGCTCGTTGAGCTCCCACCACTCGCGGGTGGCTCGTCCATCGCTGCGCATCGCCCCAACCCCGCGCCCCCGCCGTCCACCTCCGACCGGGCGTCCGGCGTTCGGGCGAGGCGACTGGGAGGGCCCCGCGCGCTGGGCGCGGCTGTCCGCCGTCCCCAACCCAGCCCCGCCCTCCGGGGCGGGGGCCCTATCCCCCTCCCCCTCCCCATCCCCCTCGCGCCTTGCCATCGTAACCGCGAGGCGTCTCACCGGAAGCATCCCCTCGTAGCGGTAGCCGCCTGCGTTCGGCTCCTCCCCCGCGGGACGGCCGAACGCGACGAACGCGCCGGCTCCGATCAGGCCGACGACCTCGCCTTGGAATGTCTGCTCCAGGCCACGCTCCAGCAGTTGGCGCTCCAGCGCGAAGCAGCGCGCCACATCATCGCCGTCGCGCTCCAGCTGCATCGCTTCGCGCTCGCGCTGGGAGGTCCATTCGCCCAGCTCCGCCAGGCTCTCCGCGCGCGGGGCACGCTCGGGCTCGCCCAGCGTCGCCAGCAGCGCGCGGTGGCACACCAGGTCGGGGTAACGGCGGATCGGGGAGGTGAAGTGGCAGTAGCACGCCGACCCCAACCCGGCGTGGCCGAGGTTGCGGGGGGAGTAGTAGGCCGGCTGCAGCGCACGCAACACCAACCCGGTCAGCGCCTGCCGGCCGCCCGTAGGCGCCGCTGTCGCGTCGCCGCCGCGCGCGCGAGCGATCGTGCGCTGCACGTGGGCCTCGACGAGGCGCGAAGCCTCGCCCACCAGTTCCGCCGCCTGCGCCGGGGACATCTGCGCTCCCACCGCCGGCGTGGCCACGCCCAGCGACGTCAGCTGCGCCACGAGGCGCTCCACGCTCGCCGCCCGCGGACGCTCGTGCACGCGGTACAGACACGGCGCCTGCTTGCGCTGCAGCTCCCGCGCCACCGCTTCGTTGGCGGCGATCATCAGGTGCTCGATCAGGCGGTGCGACTCCGTTTGCACGCGGCCTTCGATGTCGCTCACTTCGCCGTGCTCGTCGAACTCGAACTCGGGCTCCTCCGACTCCAGCGTGAGCGCCCCACCGTGGCGCAGACGCTCCCGCGCGAGCGCCGCCGATGCCTCGCGCGCCGCCGCCAGCGGCTGCGCCCACGGCTCGCGCGCCGCCTCGCGCCCGGCGAAGATCGCGTCCACGCGGTCGTAGTCGAGGCGCTCGTCGGAGCGGATGCGAGAGCGGTAGAACGCGGTGCGCCGCACCTCGGCGCCGTGCAGCTCCAGCTCCACGGTCACCGCCGCGCGGTCCTTACCGGGCAGCAGCGAGCAGGCGTCGTTGGAGAGCGCCTCGGGGAGCATCGGCTCGACGGCGCCCGGCACATACACACTGGTGGCGCGCTCCCTCGCCTCCACATCCAGCGGCGAGCCCTCGCGCACGTGAGCGCTCACGTCGGCGATGTGCACCCACACCGTGATCGCAGGGTGGGCGGGATCCGATCCATGGCGCTCCGCGGAGATCGCGTCGTCGAAGTCGCGTGCGGCGACCGGGTCGATCGTGAACGTCGCCAGCTCACGCAGGTCGCGTCGAGCCGCGGCGCCCACCGCGACTCTCGGGCGCTCGCGCGCCGCCCGCGCCGCGCGCTCGACCCCCTGCTCGAAGCAGCGCGCGAGACCGCGGTCGCGCATCAGTTGCTCAATCGCCTCCCTCGCGCTCTCGCGCTGCTGCGGCGGCCACACCACCCGTGCCCCGTCCGGCCCACCGCGCCGAGTGCCTTTGCCGCTTCGCTTGCCGCCCCCACCACCCCGAGGTTGGTGAGGCTTCACTTGACTTTAGCCGCGAGCGTTTCGAGCGCGACCGCGAGGCCGTGGGGGGTGTCGACGAGCTTGGCCGGCACCTTCACTTCGGGGTCGATCCCCGCGCCCTCGTGCACCCCACCACCGCCGAGGTTGCGGCCGTTGGGGGTGAAGTACTCGCCCACCGTGATGTCCAACGCCCCACCGTTGGCAAGCGACTGCTCCTCCTGGAAGACGCCCTTGCCGAACGTGTGCGTGCCCACCACGGTGGCGCGGCGGTGATCCTGCAGCGCGCCCGTCAGGATCTCCGCCGCGGAGGCCGTGTTGCGGTCCACGAGCACCACCATCGGGACCGACGCCGGGATCGCGCCCCCCTCCGCCCGCAGCACCTGGGTCGGCTGTACGCGACCGCGCGTGGTGACCACCACCGCCCCACGAGGCAGGAAGAAGGAGGCGATCAGCTGTGCCTCTTCCACCAGGCCCCCGGGGTTGGATCGCAGGTCGAGCACCACTCCACGGACGTGCTCCTGCTGCAGCTCGCGCTCGACCGCTTCCAACACTTCCGCGTGCGCACCGGCGCTGAACTCCGCCAGCGCCACCACGCCGAGGGGGATGCCGTGGACGGTGCGCGTGATCGAGGCGACCACGGGCTGGGAGATCGTCGCGCGCGTGAGGGTGACGGTGCGCATGCGGGGATTGCCATTCGCGTGTCCGCGCGAGGATCCGTTGCCATGCGCCCCCGCGTTGTCACCCGCCCGCCCCGCTGCGTCGGCGGTGGCGGTGGCGGGTTCTTCCACGCGCAGCGTCACGTCGGTGTCCGGGGGCCCTTTGACGAGGCTGGTCGCCGCGTCCTCCGGCAGGCCAGCGAGGGCGCGACCGTTGACAGCGACGATCAGATCTTCCGGTTTCAGCCCGGCGTGCGCCGCGGGGGAGGAGTTGAAAACCTGCGCGATCCGCAACCCCCTGGGGTCGGGGTTGACCTCGACGCCGATTCCGCTGAAGCTGCCGGGGTGATCGAATTCGCCCAGTTCCTTGGCCGTGAGGTAGTGCGAGAAGGGGTCGTCGAGGCTTGCCACAGCACCCGAGATCGAGGCGTTGGAGAGTTGCGCTTCACCGATCGGGCGGTAGTACTCCCGGTGGATCCGCGCCAGCGCTTCGTCCACCACGCGCGTGCCGCGGTTGGCGACGAACGCGCGCTGCATGAACCCCGGCAGGTCTTCGGGGTGTCCACCCCACCAGATGCCCACCGCCACCAGCGCCAGCAACAGCACCACCACCGCGGCGAGCGCGGCCACGAACGTCAGGGGTCCTCGGCGGGTGGTCATCGCCCCCAAGCCTACGAGGTCGCACACACGGCCGCCCCGGTAGGGGCCCACAAGGCAGTCGGCGAGATAGCCGACGCCCCAGACGCAGGGCGAGATAAGGTAGAGCGATGGCGAGCATCACCACCACCACGGTCCCGGCTAACGGACTGCCCGTCCACCGCATTGAGGTGCCGGGCACGCGCGCGCTGACGGCGCTCGTGGCGTTCGACGCCGGCGCGCGCACCGAGCGCCCCGAGGAGAACGGGATGGCGCACTTCCTCGAGCACCTCGTGTTCAAGGGCGGCGAGAAGTACCCGACGTACACCGACGTCAACGAGACCGCGGAGCGGCTGGGGGGCGTGCTGAACGCGTACACCTCCCACGACCTCGTCGCCTTCCACATCACCGTGCGCGCCGAGTCCGCGCCGGCGGCGATCGACCTGCTGAGCGACTTCGTGGGCCGTCCGAAGATCGACGCCGAGGAGCTCGACCGCGAGCGCGGCGTGGTCATCCAGGAGATCAACCGCGCCTACGACCAACCCTCGACCATCGCGGAGTACCTGATCGACAAGGCCGCCTTCGGCGAGCACCCGCTGGGGCGCACGGTGTTGGGCCCGGAGGAGAACCTGCGCAGCTTCACGCGCGCGGCGATCGTCGCCTTCCGCGAGCGCCGCTGGGCGGGGGCGCGCGGGGGCGCGTTCCTGGTAGGCAACCTCGACCATCTGCCCCCCGAAGCGCAGCTGCAAGACTGCTTCGGGCGCTTCCCGGCGCTCGGCGAGCCCGAGCCGTACGTGCCGGCGCCCGCGTTCGCGCCACAGACGATGGTCGAGCAGCGCGACACCAACCAGTCGCACCTGCGCATGATCTACCGCCCCACCGTGGACGTCAGGGATCGCGCGCGGCGCGCGGCGCTCGCGATCTACTCGACCCTGCTGGGGGGCTCGATGGGCTCGCGGCTGTTCGACGAGATCCGCGAGAAACGTGGCCTCTGCTACTCGGTGTACGCGCTCGACCACTCCTTCGCGGACGTGCCGATCCTGCAGCTGGGGTCGGGGCTTGACTCCAGCAAGTGCATTGAGGCGTACACCCGCATGCGCGAGATCGTGGAGGAGCTGCGCACCGACGGCCCCACCGAGGAGGAGGTCGCCCGCGCCCGCGCGTACGCCGCCGGGCGGCTGGTGCTCGCCTTCGAGAACACCAACGCCGTCGCGCGCTACGCCGCCAGCCAGTCGATCGTGTTCGGCGAGGAGATCGACCCCGACGCGGTGATCGCCGCGCTGGACGCGGTCACCTACGAGGAGGTCCGCGAAGTCGCCGAGGGCATCACCGAGAATCTGGCGGTCGCCTGCGTGGGGCCGCACAGCGCCGAGGAGTTTGACTGAAAGAAGAGGGGCCCGGCTCGCCGGCCTTCGGCCGACTGCGCCACCCTCTATTAGCCGATCGCCACCATGCGGTCGATCGGCACCCGCGCACGCGCGGCGATCTCCGGCGGCACTCGCACCTCGAACTTCATCTCCCGCAGCGAGTCGCGCAGCTTCGGCAGCGTGATCATCTTCATGTAGACGCAGCTTGCCTCCGCGTTGGCGGGGATAAAATCGATGTCGGGCGCAGCCATCCGCAGCGGGTAGAGCATCCCCGTCTCGGTCGCCACCACCACCTCGTGCCGCTCGCCCACGCCGCTCTCGCCCGCAGCGCCATCGCCATCCGACATCGTGGCGCCCTCGCCGTTCTCGCCGCCCTCGCCGTCCACCCACCGCTCGACGCCCGCGCCCTCAATGGCCCCCGCCGCCGCCCGATGCTCGGCCTGCTCGGCGTACTTCAGCATCCCCCCGGTCGAGAGCATGTGCACGCCCTCCGCAGAGATGTCGCCGGCGGCGAGGAACTCCATCACCGAGGTGGTGCAGCCGCACTCGGGGTGGATCAGGAAGTCCGCCCCAGGGTGGGCGGCACGGGTCGTGGCGATGTCGGTGGGGCGGATGCCGGCGTGCACGTGGCACTCGCCGTCCCACACGTGCATGCGTTTGCCGAGCTCCTTCTCCACGTAGGCGCCCAGCCACATGTCGGGGCCGAACAGGATCTCGGTGTCGGGACCGTGCGTGTCGTAGATGTGGCGCACCACCTGCACGGCGTTGGCGGAAGTGCAGCAGTAGTCGGTGAGCGCCTTCACCTCGGCGGTTGTGTTCACGTACATCACCACAACGCCCCGCGGGTACTGGGCGCGCCACTGTGCAAGCTGCTCGGCGTCGATCGAGGCCGCCAGCGAGCAGCCGGCGTCGAGGTCGGGGATCAGCACGGTCTTCTCAGGACAGAGGATCGAGGCGGTCTCGGCCATGAAGTGCACGCCGCAGAAGACGATCGCCTCACCTTCGGCGGCGGCAGCCCGGCGCGAGAGCCCGAGCGAGTCGCCCACGTAGTCGGCGACGTCCTGCACCTCGGGCACCTGATAGTTGTGGGCGAGGATCACCGCGCCACGCTCGGCGGCAAGCGCCCGCACCTCATCCTGCAACGCGGCGATCTCTTTGGGGCTGAGCGCCGGCGCGGGCGCCTGCGTGGGGATCATCGGCAAGGTCGGGGACTGGGCCATGGGCAGGTTCATGGCAGCGCCTCCAGGATCATCGAAAGGTCGAGCGCCGGCGCCGAATGGGTGAGGGCGCCCATCGAGATCCATTCTACCCCGGTCTCCGCGCGCTCTCGGAGCGTCTGCAGCGTCACCCCACCGCTGGCCTCCAGCTGCGCGCGCCCGGCGACCAGGGCGACGGCGGCGCGCAGCTGCCCGACATCCATGTTGTCGAGCAGCAGCCGCGGCGCCCCCACGGCGAGCGCCTGCTCGATCTCCTCGGGGTTGCGCACCTCCACCTCCAGCGTCGCCGCCAGCTCAGGGGTGGCCGCGCGCGCGAGCGCGATCGCCTGCGCGATCCCGCCTGCGGCGGCGATGTGGTTCTCCTTGATCAAGATCGCGTCGTACAGCCCCACGCGGTGGTTGTGAGCGCCGCCCGCGGCCACCGCCGCCTTCTCCAGCGCCCGCAGCCCCGGGGTGGTCTTGCGCGTGTCCAGCACCCGCGCGCCCGTCCCCTCCACCGCGCGCGCCGCGCGTGCCGCCATCGTCGCCACACCGGAGAGGTGGCCGAGGAAATTGAGCGCGGTGCGCTCACCGGTGAGCAGCGCGCGCGCGGCGCCCTCGATGCGGAGCACCGGCAGACCCGGGGTGCCCTCGCCGCCGTGCGGTACAGGTAGGGCCAATGTGCCCTCGCCGCCGTGCACATGCTCGCCCGGCTCGCGCCACACCCCCTCCGCCACCAACCGCTCGCAGCGTGCTCCGGGGTCGAGCTGCTCAAACACCGCCTCCGCCGCGTCCAGACCGTAGATCGTGCCGGGGGCCTTCTGTGTGATCAGCGCGTCAGCCCGCGCCTCGGCGTCCACCGTCGCGAGCGTCGTCACGTCTCCGCCACCGACGTCCTCGTCGAGCGCCGTGCGAACGAGCCCTGCGATGTCGACATCCATAGCGGCCCCCACTGCCCCCAAGCATAGGCATAGGATCAGCGAGATGGATGCGCGCCCCGCCCCAGACTCGCACGCCACGCTCGCCCACTGGATGGGCCCACTGGACGCCAACGGCGCCGGCTTCGTGCACGGCGGCACAGTCATGAAGCTGTGCGACGAGGCCGGCGGGCTGGCCGCCGTCAAGCACTGTCGCAACAGGGTCGTCACCGCCAGCATGGATCGCATGACGTTCAGGGTCCCGATCCACGTCGGCGAACTCGTCACATTCCAGGCCAGCGTCAACGCCGTCTGGCGCACCTCGATGGAGGTGGGAGTGCGAGTCGATACGGAGAACCCGCGCACTGGCGAGCGGAGGCACAGCAACAGCGCTTATCTGACGATGGTGGCCGTCGACGAGCAGGGCAACCCGATGCCGGTGCCACCGCTGCTCGCCAGCACCGACGAGGAGCACCGGCGCGAGAGCGAGGCCCAGCTGCGCCGCCGCAACCGGCTGGCCGAGCGCGAGCAGATCCAGGCGGGTCGCTGACGGGTCGCTGAACGCTATCCGCACAAACGACGCAGTGTGCGCTATCCCTGCGACGACGCCGTGTGCAGCAAATATGCACGCACGAATCCATCGAGATCCCCGTCGAGCACCCGCTGCACGTCGCCCATCTCGTGGTTGGTGCGATGGTCCTTGACCAGCGTGTAAGGGTGCAGCACGTAGGAGCGGATCTGCGAGCCGAAGTTGACGTCCTGCGCCTCGCCCTTCTCGCGGGCGATCTCCGCCTGGCGTTCGCGCTCCTGGCGTTCGAGCAGCTTGGCGCGCAGCATCGCCATCGCCGTGGCGCGGTTGGAGGACTGGGAGCGCTCGTTCTGGCACTGCACCACGATCCCGCTCGGGCGGTGGGTGATGCGCACGGCGGAGTCGGTCTTGTTGACGTGCTGCCCGCCGGCGCCGGAGGCGCGGTAGGTGTCGACCTGCAGGTCGTCGTCGACGATCTCGATCTCGCCTGACTCCTCCACCACCGGGGCAACCTCGACGCCCGCGAAGCTGGTCTGGCGGCGGTGGGCGGAGTCGAACGGGGAGAGACGCACCAGCCGGTGCACCCCACGCTCGGCGCCGAACAGCCCGTACGCGTTCTCCCCCGCCGCGCGGAAGGTGGCGGACTTGATGCCCGCTTCCTCGCCGGCGCTGGCCTCCAGCAGCTCCACCGTGAAGCCGCGCGACTCCGCCCAGCGCATCTCCATGCGCAGCACCATCTCGGCCCAATCCTGAGCGTCGGTGCCGCCGGCGCCCGCATTGACGCTCACCAGCGCGTCGCCGGAGTCGTACGGGCCGGAGAACAGCCGCTGCTCCTCAAGCGCCGCCAACCGCGCCTCCGCGGAGGCGATGTGCTCCTCGACCTCGCCCTCCAGCGACTCGTCCTCCTGCGCAAGCTCCGCCAAGCCCTCGAGGTCCTCGATGTCGCGCTCGAGCGCCCGGAACATCTCCAGGCGCCGGGACACCCCCGCATGCTCGGCGGAGACCTTCCCCGCGCGCTCGGAGTCATCCCAGAAGCCCGGCGCTTCCATCTCCCCCTCGAGCGCGCTCGTACGCGCGCTCAACTCAGCTGGGTCAAAGATAATCCGCGAGCAGCTTCAGCTGGTCGCGGATGGCGGCAAGTCTCTGCGGGACCGACTCGGTGGAAGCGGTGGTGGGCATCTCCCCACGCTATCAGTGCCGGTGACGCATCATCAGATTTGCGTGTCTTCTACCCAGCCTCCTGAGGCCGCTCCGGACCAAGGAGAGCAAGGACGCAGTGAGCAAAGTGTGCTCTGCACACGAGCGATCGAGGACGCAGCTATCCGCAGTGTCCAGGGCGCCCTCAGGCGCCGTGGCACTTCTTGAACTTCTTCCCCGAGCCGCACCAGCACGGGTCGTTGCGCCCGACCGTGTGCTCGGAGTCCACCGTGCGCTGCTCGACCACCGGCACGAGCTCCTGCTCTTCGCCCCCGTTGGTCGCGTACGCCTGTGCGCCGGCAGCCCCCGCATTGGCAGCCGCGGCGGCGATCGCGCCGGCGCCCATCGCGGCACTGCCGCCCGAGTAGGAGACCCGCGCGGGGCGCGTGGAGTTGCCCGACGCCGCGAACGCCGGCACCGGCGCACTCCCCCCTCCTCCATTCTCACCCTGCACCTGAACCTGGACGTTGAAGATCAGGCGGGTGTAGTCGGTCCAGATGCTGTTGATCAGGTCGCCGAAGAGGATGAACGCCTCGTTCTTGTAGGCGACCAGAGGATCCTGCTGGAGGAAACCGCGCAGGTGGATGCCCTCGCGCAGGTAGTCCACGTCGAACAGGTGCTCGCGCCAGCGTTCGTCGATGATCTGCAGCAACAGGAAGCGCTCCAGCTGACCCATCAGCTCCTCGCCGAGCTCCTGCTCGCGCGCGTCGTAGCGCTCCATCGCCTGCTCCACCAAGCGTTCGCCGAGATGGGCGCGGTCGACCGCCTCGGGGGTCATCTCCCGCGGGCCGATGTCCAGCGGGAAGAACTGCGAAAGCGCCCTGAACATGCCCTCGACGTCCCAGTCCTCGAGGTAGTCGCCCTCGGTGTACTGCTCGATCGTGCGTTCGATCACGCCGGCGATTTCGGTGCGCGCCTGCTCGCCCATCGCGCGCCCCTCGAGCACATCGTCGCGGTAGGCGTAGATCACGCGCCGCTGCTCGTTCATCACGTCGTCGTATTCGAGCACGCGCTTGCGGATCAGGAAGTTCTGTTCCTCGACCTTGCGCTGGGCTTTTTCGATCTGCTTGGAGAGCATTCCCGCCTCGATCGGTTCCTCGTTGCCCTCCGCGTCGACCCCGCCCAGTTTGTCGAGGATGCGGTAAATGCGATCGCCGGCGAACAGTCGCACGAGGTCGTCCTCGGCTGACAGGAAGAAGCGGGTCTCGCCCGGGTCGCCCTGGCGCCCGGCACGCCCGCGCAGCTGGTTGTCGATGCGCCGCGACTCGTGGCGCTCGGTGCCGCAGATGAACAGGCCGCCGGCCGCCATCACCTGCTCGCGGCTGGTATCCAGCCTGCTCTCGACCTCAGGGAGAATCTCGTACATACGCTGCTCATAGGCGGCCGCGGCCTCCTCGTCGAGCTCGGCGCCCTCGCGAGGCGGTTTGAAGCCCTCGCGAGCCAGCTGCTGGCGAGCGAGGTGCTCGGGGTTGCCGCCGAGCTTGATGTCCACGCCGCGGCCGGCCATGTTGGTGGCGATCGTCACCGCGCCCGGCTGCCCCGCCTCGGCGACGATGTCGGCCTCGCGCGCGGCGTGCTCGGGCTTGGCGTTCAGCACCGTGTGCGGGATCCCGCGCTGCTTCAGGCGCTCGCCCAGCAGCTCGGAGACCTCCACGGAGATCGTGCCGACGAGCACCGGCTGGCTATTCTCGTGGCGCGCCGCGATCTCCCTGACGACCGCGCTCCACTTGCCCTCCTTGGTCTTGTACACCTGATCGTTGCGATCGTCGCGCACCATCGGCACGTTGGTCGGGATCTGCACGACCGGCAGCTCGTAGATCTTCATGAACTCCGTCGCCTCCGTCAGCGCGGTGCCGGTCATCCCGGAGAGCTTGTCGTAGAGGCGGAAGAAGTTCTGGTAGGTGATCGTGGCGAGCGTCTGGTTCTCCTCCTGGATGCGCACCCCCTCCTTCGCCTCGATCGCCTGGTGCAGGCCCTCCGACCAGCGCCGGCCCTCGAGGATGCGCCCGGTGAACTCGTCGACGATCTTCACCTCGCCGTCGATCACCGCGTAGTCGACGTCGCGCTTGTACAGCGACTCCGCGCGCAGCGACTGGTTGAGGTGGTTGACGAGGTGGCCGTTCTCGGCGCGGTAGAGGTGGTCGATGCCGAGGAAGCGCTCGGCCTTGGCGACGCCCTGCTCCATGACCGACACCGTCTTGTGCTTCTCGTCGAATTCGTAGTCGAAGTCGGCGACGTATTTCTTCTTGGAGCCCGGATCCATCCCTTCGGGGGTTTTGCCCGGGATCAGGCGGGGCGCGAGGCGGGCGAACTTGACGTACAGGTCGGCCGCCTGTTCGGGGGCACCGGAGATGATCAGCGGTGTGCGCGCCTCGTCGATCAGGATGTTGTCGACCTCGTCCACGATTGCGAAGGGGTGGCCGCGCTGCACCTTTTCGGCAAGATCCTTCGCCATGTTGTCGCGCAAGTAGTCGAAGCCGAACTCCGAGTTGGTGCCGTACACCACGTCGCAGGCGTACGCGCGGTGCTTCTCCTCGTAGGGCTGCATGTTCTGCAGCACCCCCACCGAGAACCCCAAAGCCTCGTAGATCGGGCTCATCCATTCGGCGTCGCGGCGGGCGAGGTAGTCGTTGACGGTAACCAGGTGCACACCCTTGCCGGGCAGCGCGTTGAGCGCCACCGCGAGCGTGGCCGTGAGCGTCTTGCCCTCGCCGGTCTTCATCTCCGCGATGCAGCCCTCGTGCAGCGACATCGCGCCGATCAACTGCACGTCGAAGTGGCGCATCCCCATCTTGCGCTTGCCGGTCTCGCGCACGATTGCGAAGCACTCGGGAAGGAGCCCGTCCAGATCCTCGCCATTCATGGCCCGCTCGCGCAGCGCGTCGATCCGCTCGAGCAGCTCTGCGTCGCTGTCGTGTTCGAGCTCTGGCTCGAACGCACCGATCAGTGCGACGCGCTTCTCGAATTCCTTGCGCTTCTTCGCCTCTCCGACGTTGAGGGCGCGATCCAGGATGGACACGCCCTCAGAGTAGCGACTAGAGGGTGGCGCAGGCGGCCGTAGGCCGACTGGCCGAAACGGGGATGCGAGCCGCAGGCGAGTGTCTCCCGGCTTCGGTCGGGCCCCTCTTCCTTTCAATCACGGGGTGCTCGGAAGCTCGGGAGCGACGGCCAGTGTGTGCTCGGCCAGCGCCGTGCGCGTCTTGCGCCTGCGGCGGCGCATCACGCGATGGCGCTTGACCTGGCGGGCGAGCTCGTCGACCACGAGGTTCAGCGAGTGCAGCATCTGCGGCGAGGCGTCGCGAGCACGCAGCGTGGTGCCCTTCAGGTAGAGCGTGGCCTCGGCCACCTGACTGTCGGCGACCCGCGGGTTGCGCTCGCACAGCAACTCGATCTCCACGCGCGCGAGCTTTGAGACCTGCCGCGAGACCTTCGTCAGACGGCGTTCGGCGTGCCTGCGCAAATCGTCGGGAACCGGAACGTTGCGGCCCTTGATCTCGATCTGCATGTCGTGCCTCCTTTTGCGGTTGGGAGACTGTTTTTGACTGAAAGACGATGGGCCCGGCTCGCCGGCCTGCGGCCGGCCGCGCCACCCTCCTACGATGCTACGCCTCTAGGCGGCGGTTGTCTACCGCCATGGACGCATGCTCTGCAGGATCCCCGCGTGCCCGGCGATCGCGCCGATCAGGATCGCGCCCGGGGCGACCTCTGTGCCGGGGAAGAGGATGCTCTCGCGCAGTTGCGCCGCCGCGCCGACGCGCGCACCGTCGCCCAGCACGAGCGGGCCCGTCAGTCGCACTCCGGCGCCGAGCTGCGCGTCGCGTCCGATCCAGACCGGCCCTTCGACCTCCGCGTCCGCCGGTAGTGGTGTCGGTGTCCCTCCCGCGGGTGTCGGTGTCCCTCCCGCGATGATCACCCCTGGGGCAACCTCCTCGCCATCCATCTCCAGGCGCAGCTCACCGCGCAACGCGTCGAAGGTGCCCTGGCGCAGCTCCGCCAGCGAGCCTACGTCGTTCCAGTAGTCGTGCACCTCGTGGATGTGGAAGGGCACGTCGTTGGCCAGCAGCGCCGGAAACACGTCCTGCGCCCAGTCCACGAACGGACGGTCGGGGAAGTAGTCGAAGATCCGCGGCTCGAAGATGTAGATGCCGCAGTTGCCGAGGTCCGATAATGCCTCCTCGGGCTCGGGCTTCTCCTGGAAGCCCGTGATCCGGCCCGCGCGGTCGTGCAGCACGACGCCGTACTCGCGCGTGTCAGCGACCTTCTTCACCGCCAGCGTCGCCACGCCCCCGGCCTCGCGGTGGCGGGCGGCGAACGCCCGCAGATCGATGTCGGTGAGCGCGTCCCCGGAGATCACCAGGAACGCCTCGTCGCCGAAGAACTCCGCGCAGCCCCGCACCCCGCCGGCGGTGCCCAGCAGCTCCGGCTCGGTCCGGTAGGTCAGGCGTTCGCCGAAATAGTCGCGAATCGAGTCGGGGAAATAGTGGAGGTTGGCGATCGTCTCGTCGAACCCGTGCCGGTCGAGCAGATCGACGATGTGCGCCATCACCGGCCGGTCGAGCACCGGCACCATCGGCTTGTTGATCTCGTACGTCAGTGGGCGCAAGCGGGTTCCAAGACCCGCCGCGAGAACCATGGCTCTCATCAGGACGGCAGGCTATCGGATCGCATCGAAGCCGCGCCCTACCACTTAGTATAACAATAGTATTAGGTGCTGGGGTTGTTATAAAAAATCTAGAACCCGATAGCAATTGCGCACGGCTTTTGATTTTTTGTTCAACACCCCGCCCCTACTGCAATGGCTATACTGGCCGGCCCCCGTTTGTCGGTCCACCGCGTGTGAGAGTAGGTGGAATGGTGACACGGGGAGCGTAACGGGCCTGGCGGTCGGCGGGTGTGGTGGTCGTGCCGGTGGGCATGTGGGCAACCCCGCAGGGGTTGTCCAAGCGCTGTGGTCAGCTTGCTGTCCACAGCGCGTCATGTCCACGGGCAGGAGCTCGCGGGTGGGCTTTTGCGAACGCGGCTGGGGTCTGCATTCCGAGCGCTGAGTGTGGGCGGCGCTGGTTGTAGTCCTCATGCCAGTCGCCGATCACGACCCTGGCCTCGCCGAGGCATGAGAACTCCTCGACGTTGAGCAGCTCGTCACGCACGCGGGAGTGGAAGGACTCCACGAACGCGTTCTGCCAGGGCGCCCCTGGGTCGATGTAGCTCGTCGCCGTGTGGGTGAAGCGGCACCAGTCTTTGAGGGCGTGCGCGGTCAGCTCCGGGCCGTTGTCGCAGCGGATGTACTCGGGTGCGCCGCGCTCGGCGGCGAGCTTCTCGAGCACGCTGACAGTCGTGTCTGCGTCGATGCTGCGCGCGACCAGCATCTGGAGCGCCTCGCGGGTGAACTCATCGATGATGTTCAGCAGCCGCAGCGCCCGGCCGTCGGCCGTCTGATCGTGCTGGAAGTCCAGCGCCCACACCTGGTTGGCGCGTTCAGCGCGCAGCCGCCTGGCCGGGACCGTCGAATCTCCCAGGCGGCGACGCTTACGCCGCCGGACGGGCACCCGTAGGCCCTCCTCGCGCCACAGGCGCTGCACCCGCTTACGGTTGATCTCCCAGCCCTCCTCACACAGCCTGTGGTGCGCACGCCGGTAACCCCAGCGCGGGCGCTCCTCGGAGATCTCGCGCAGCCTCCCGCGCACCACGGCATCGCCGCCGGCGCGCGTGAGCTCGTGGCGCTGCGTAGAGCGATGCTGCCCCACCACCTTGCACGCCCAGCGCTCGCTGACACCGAGACGGCCGCGAAGCATCGCGACCGCCTGACGCCGACGGGCCGGGCTCACCAGTTTCCCTTGGTGATCTCCTTCAACGCCTGGTTCTCGAGCGCCTGGTCAGCGACGATCCGCTTCAACCGGCCGTTCTCGCGCTCCAACTCCTTCAATCGCTTGACGTCATCGGCCTTCATCCCTCCGTACTGGTTACGCCAGCGATGGAAGGTCGCCTCAGAGACCTCCAGCGCCTTGGCGACCTCCGGGACCGCCCTGCCCTCTCCGAGCATCCTCTCCGCCTCGCGCAACTTGCGGATCACCTGCTCCGGGGTATGCCTGCGTCGCTTCATCAGAGTTCCTTCCTCGTCCATTCTCACGGACGGGTAGAACTCTCATACGCACCGGACCGAACTCAGGGGGTCAGGCCAATACGGCCTCCCTACTCCAAACAGACCCACCACCACCGGGCCGACCCACCACCACCAACCGACCCACCACACCGGAGCCGACCCACCACCACCGGGCCAACCAACTTCACAAAGTAAAGGGTTGGGGTCCGAAAAATGAACGATCAGTACCGGTAGTGATCCGGCTTGTAAGGCCCCTCGACGGGCACGCCGATGTAGGCAGCCTGGGCGTCGCTGAGCCGCGTGAGACGGACCCCGAGCGCGTCGAGGTGCAGCCGCGCGACCTTCTCGTCGAGGTGCTTGGGGAGCACGTAGACGCGGCGCTCGTACTCGTCGTTCTTCGTGAACAGCTCGATCTGGGCGATCGTCTGGTTGGAGAAGGAGTTACTCATCACGAAGCTCGGGTGGCCGGTGGCGTTGCCAAGGTTCAGCAGGCGCCCCTCGGAGAGCATCAGGATCGCGTGGCCGTCGGGGAACACCCACTTGTCCACCTGCGGCTTGATGTTCACGCGCACGATCCCCGGCACCTTGGTCAGACCGGCGATGTCGATCTCGTTGTCGAAGTGGCCGATGTTGCCGACGATCGCCTGGTGCTTCATGCGCGCCATATCCTGCGCCTTGATGATGTCCTTATTGCCCGTGGTCGTCACGAAGATGTCAGCCGTCGCGACGACGTCGTCGAGCGTCTTGACCTCATAGCCCTGCATCGCCGCCTGCAGCGCGCAGATCGGGTCGATCTCGGTGACGACCACGCGCGCACCCTGGCCGCGTAGCGATTCCGCGCAACCCTTGCCGACGTCGCCGAAGCCGCACACGACCGCGACCTTGCCGCCGATCATCACGTCTGTGGCGCGGTTGATCCCGTCGATCAGCGAGTGCCGGCAGCCGTAGAGGTTGTCGAACTTGGACTTGGTGACCGAGTCGTTGACGTTGATCGCCGGGAACAGCAGCTCGCCCGCCTCGACCATCTCGTACAGGCGGTGCACACCGGTGGTCGTCTCCTCGGTGACGCCTTTGATGCCTTCGCCGATCTGCGTCCAGCGCTGGGGGTCCTCCTCGAGCGAGCGCGTGAGCACGGACAGGATCACCTGGTACTCCTCGGAGTCGGCGTCGGTGGGGGCCGGGACGGCACCCGCCTGCTCGTACTCGGCGCCCTTGTGCACGAGCAGCGTCGCGTCGCCGCCGTCGTCGAGAATCATGTTCGGTCCAGGGTGGGCGAGCTCCGATCCTCCGTCCGGTCCGTCCTGCGGCCAGCGCAGGACCTGCTCGGTGCACCACCAGTACTCCTCGAGCGTCTCACCCTTCCACGCATACACCGGCACGCCCTGCGGGTCCTTCGGGGAGCCGTCCGGGCCGACCGCGACCGCGGCGGCGGCGTGGTCCTGAGTGGAGAAGATGTTGCAGCTGCACCAGCGAACATCGGCGCCGAGGGCGGTGAGCGTCTCGATCAGCACGGCCGTCTGGATCGTCATGTGAAGTGAGCCGGTGATCCGTGCGCCCTTCAAGGGCTGCGCGTCGGCGTACTCGGCGCGGATCGACATCAAGCCCGGCATCTCGTGCTCGGCGAGCGTGATCTCCTTGCGACCGAACTCCGCGAGCGAAAGGTCGGCGACCTTGAAGTCGGTGTGGGCGGGGACAGCCTCGGCGTGGGCGGGGACAGCCTCAGTGTGGGCGGGGACAGCCTCAGTGGGAGCGGGCTGAGTGGGAGCGGGCTGAGTGGGAGCGGGCTGAGTGGGAGCGGGCTGAGTGGGAGCGGGCTGAGTGGCGGTGGGGGTCACTGCTGACATGACGAATCCTCCTGTCGGTCAGGTGAGCGCCCTTGCTGCAGAGAGATGCCGAGCGTGGCGGATTACAGCCCGTCGCAGCGCTCCTCGGCCAGTCTCGGACGGTATCACACGCTCCTGGCCGCTTCAGAGGCAGCCTAGCGCTCGGCCAGCGCGGACTTCAGCTCATCCAGGATCTTCACAGGTCCAGGATCGACCCCGCGCAGCGTGGCCAGATAGATCGACACGAGGTCGCCGAGCAGCACCAGCGAGAAGACCCGCTCGATCGCGGTCTGCCCGCGTGTCTCCAGCCGGAAGCTGGCCGCGGCGTTGTCGGCGATCAGACGCTCGGTGAGGTCCATCCGCTCCTTCACGCGCGGGTGGGCGTCGGAGTCGTCGAGGAAGACAGCCGAGAAGCGTCCGAGCTCACGCGCGCCCTCCCAACCGACGATCTCGTTGTGGTCGAGCTCGGGAAGTTCGCTGGCGAAGCTGGGCTGCTTGGCGTTCTCGTTGATTTGAGTCTTCCAGCGGTAGGCGATCGGGTTGGTCAGCCCGGCTCCGACGATCACCGGCGTGGTGCCCGAGAGGCCGCGAGCGATCGTCTTTGCGAGCGACTCCTCCGGCGCGTCGGGGCCCCACTCGGCGACGAGCTGCTCGGCGTGGGAGGCGGCAACGTCGATCTCCGAGGTGAGGCGGGGGCCGGCTCCGCAGAGGGCGGCGACCTCCAGCGAGGCCACCGTCATGTATGCGACCGCGGCGCGCGGCTGGAAGCCGCCGGGGAGCGGAATTACCGGCACCTTGTCGGCGCGCGCGAGCTCCGCCAGGCGACCGCCCGTGGTGACGACCACGCGTTGGGCTCCCAGCGCGCCGGCTGACTCGTAGCAGGCGAGGGTCTCCTCGGTGTCGCCGGAGTAGCTCGCGCACAGCACGGTGGTGTCGGGCGTCGTCCAAGGCGGCAGCCCGTAGGCGCGCGTGACCAGGATCGGCCGCGAGGCGTGGTCGCCCAGCGCCGCGGCCGCCAGCGCGCCCCCGATCCCCGACCCGCCCATGCCGGCCACCACCAGCCCGCCGGGCGTGTCCCACTCGTTCATGATCGCCGACTCCACCCGCCACAGCGCGTCGCGCAGGTGCTCGGGCAGCGTGAGCACATCGCCCAGCTGTCCTGTGCTGTCCACCTCGGCTATCGCCTCACGGGAGATCACCGTCATCACGTTCTCAGCGGTCATGAGAATCTCAACGCTCCATCGGGCAGGGTCACGCCCGGGAAGATACGCGCTCCGCGGGACACCGTGTTGTGCGCCCCCACGGTGACCCCCTCGCCCAGCACGGCGCCGTCGGTGATCTGGGTGCCCTCGCCGATGCGGCAGCCCGCGGCGACGATGCAGTCGCGCAGCGTGCAGCCCGGGCCAATCTCCGTGCCGTTCATGATCACCGCGCGCTCGACCGTCGAGCCGGCGCCGACCGTGACGCCCTGGCCCAGCACCACGAGACTGCCGACGTGGGCGCCCGCCGCCACCCGCACGCCGGGCTCCAGCACGGCCGGCGGAATCGCGCGTCCCTCGACCAGCACGTCCGGGGCGAGCGCCATGAAGTCGCTGCCGAGACGCTCGCGCACCGCGGTGTGGACGTTGCCCTCGATGATGTCGAAGGTGCCCTTCAGGTAGCGCTCGGGGGTACCGATGTCCAGCCAGTAGCTCTCCGAGGGGAAGCCGTAGAGCCCGCTGCCGATCAGCCGCGGCCAGACTTCCCGCTCGATCGAGACGTTGCGTTCCGGCGGCACCAGCTCGAGCACGTCGCGCTCCAGCACGTACGCCCCGGCGCTGATCAGGTTGGTGTAGGTGTGAAGCGGACGATCCCCTCCGGCCCGACCCGCCGTCCAGGCGTCGCCCGCGCCGTCCAGCTGGTCGGAGGAGGGCTTCTCGACGAATTCCTCCACCGCGTGCTCGGGGGTGAGCCGTACGAGCCCGTACGCCGTGGGGTCCTCGACCCCCACCAGCGCCAGCGTCGCGCGCGCGCCGGTACGCTCGTGCTGGGCGATCTGCGCGGTGAGGTCGATGTCGGTGAGCACGTCGCCGTTGAGCATCAGGAAGCGCTCGTCGAGCATCGACTCGGCGAACTTCAGCGCGCCCGCGGTGCCGCGCGGGTCGGGCTCCTCGACGAAGCGCAGGCGGATCCCGAAGGCAGAGCCGTCCCCCAAGACGTTGCGCACGCTCGTGGCGAGGAAGCCGCAGGACATGATCACGTCCTCGATCCCGTGGGAGCGCAGCCATTCGATCATGAACGCGATGAACGGTCGGTCCACCAGCGGCACCACCGGCTTGGGGATCGTGGAGGTGAGCGGGCGCAGGCGTGTGCCCTCGCCACCGACGAGGATCACGGCTTGCATCTACTCGGGGCTCCCATGACTAACGACATTTCCCTGGCTAACACAACATCTTGTCTAGCGATAGTAGGCATCAGGCTGCTGGGGGTTTGTTATAAAAAATTTGCAGCCCGATAGCCATTGCGCACGGCTTTGAAAAAGTTGAGTACACCACCCACCCTCCCACGCCGATCGACACCGACGTTCGCGGACGGGGTGCCCGTGCAGGCATGAAAGCTCATCTGAGATCCTCACGCCGGCGCCCGGTCGGCGGGTCGGACGGGCGGCCGACCCCCTCGTACAGCAGCCCGGCGGCGCGCACGGCGGCGGCGTCCAGCGCGTTGCGGCCGTCGATCACGACGTTGCCCCGCATCGCCTCGGCGACCTCCCCCCAATCGAGGTCGGTGCATTGCGGCCACTCGGTGACCAGCACCGCCGCGTCGGCGCCGTGCAGCGCATCGATCGCGCAGTCCGCCAGCTGCAGCCCTCCGAGCAGCCTGCGCGCCTCGTGCTCGGCGACCGGATCGAACGCCGTGACCGTCGCCCCATCGGCGGCGAGCCGCGCGGCGAGCACCAGCGAGGAGGCCTCGCGCATGTCGTCGGTGTTGGGCTTGAACGCGAGACCGAGCAGCGCGACGTGCCTGCCGACGAGGCTGCCGAGGTGCTTGTGCAGCTTGCCGATCACGCGGCGCTTCTGCAGCTCGTTGACCTCGATCACGGCGGTCAGCAACTGGAAGTGGTAGCCGGAGTTGCCCGCGAGCTGTTTGAGCGCCTCCACGTCCTTGGGGAAGCACGAGCCCCCATAGCCGATCCCCGCCTGCAGGAACTTCGGTCCGATGCGCGCATCGAGGCCCATGCCCCGCGCCACCTCGACGACGTCGGCGCCGGTCTCCTCGCAGACGTTGGCGATCTCGTTGATGAACGAGATCTTGGTCGCCAGGAAGGCGTTGGAGGCGAGCTTCACCATCTCCGCGGAGGCGATGTCGGTACGCACCAGCTCACCGCCGCCGGCGCCACCGTGCGCGGCGGCGAGCAGCGGCCGGTAGAGCTCGACCACCGCGTCGCCGGCCCAGTCGCCGATGTCGCCGACGACCACCCGGTCGGGGCGCAGGAAGTCGTCAATCGCCGAGCCCTCCTTGAGGAACTCCGGGCAGGAGACGTAGCGCAGCCCCGCCTTGCCCCGCTCGCCGAAGACCCGCTGAATCGAGGCGCCGGTGCCGCTGGGCACCGTTGACTTCATCACCAGCGCGTGGCGGTCGGAGGCGGGGATCGCCTCGACGACCGCGTGCACCGATGAGAGGTCGGCGTCGCCTGAGTAGGTGGGCGGCGTGCCGACGGCGACGAACAGCAGACGTACGTGCTCGAGCGCGGGCCCCAGCTCGGTGGTGAAGTGCAGGCGCGCGGCGTGCCGCCGCAGCAGCTCCTCGAGGCCGGGCTCGTAGATCGGAACCTCTCCGCGGCGCAGACGCTCGATCTTCTCAGCGTCGATGTCGACACACCACACCTCGCTGCCCAGCTCGGCGAAGCCGGCGGCGCTGACTAGCCCCACATAGCCGGTGCCGATGACGCCGACCGGCTCACGCTCGACGCTCATCTCAGACCCGCCGAATGCTCGGACGTGGACCGTCAGCCGCCATCGACCGGAGTGGCCTCCTCGACCAGCACGAGCGCGCGGTTGTCGGCGAACTGGAGGTAGCCGGCGGACTGCTTGAAGCGCACGATCTCCGTGTCCGAGCGGTACAGCCGCAGCTCGGTCGGCTTCAGCGTCGCCAGCACGGGCTGGTGGTTGGCGAAGATCCCGATCGAGCCGGTGCCGGTGACGGTCGAGAGCATCTCGACCTCCTCGCTGAACACCGGCCCCTCGGGGGTGAGCACTTCGGCCTGGAACTTGGTGTGAGCCATCAGATCATCCCTTTATCTGTGTAGCCAGCGGCGCATGCGCCCGTCGGCAGGGCCGCGCATGCGCGGCCCTGTGCTTTGCGCTTTTTAAGCGCATGCACCGTCGGCGTCCCGCGCATGCGCGGCGCCGTTCCATTTGATTGCAAGATGATCCCCACCACCTTTTATTTCTTCGCCGCCGCGACGACCTCGTCGATCGTGCCCTTCAAGAAGAACGCGCTCTCGGGGACCTCGTCGTGCTTGCCCTCGATGATCTCGTCGAAGCCGCGGATCGTCTCCTCGATTTTCACATACGCGCCCGGGGTGCCGGTGAACTCTTCGGCGACAAAAAACGGCTGCGAGAGGAAACGCTCGATCCGGCGTGCGCGCTGGACGGTGAGCTTGTCCTCGTCGGAGAGCTCGTCGATGCCGAGGATCGCGATGATGTCCTGCAGCTCCTTGTAGCGCTGCAGGATCTCCTTGACGCGGTTGGCCACGCGGAAGTGCTCCTCGCCGAGGATGTCCGCCTTGAGGATCGTCGAGGTCGAGTCGAGCGGGTCCACCGCCGGGTAGATGCCTTTCTCGGAGATCGCCCGCGATAGCACCGTGGTCGCGTTGAGGTGCGCGAACACGGAGGCCGGCGCCGGGTCGGTGAGGTCGTCGGCGGGGACGTAGATCGCCTGCACGGAGGTGACCGACCCCTCGCGCGTGGAGGTGATGCGCTCCTGCAGCTGGCCCATCTCGGTCTCCAGCGTCGGCTGGTAGCCCACCTGCGAGGGCATCCGCCCGAGCAGCGCGCTCACCTCGGAGCCGGCCTGTACGAAGCGGAAGATGTTGTCGATGAACAGCAGCACGTCCTGGCCCTGGTCGCGGAAGTATTCGGCCATCGTCAGCCCCGACAGCGCGACACGCATGCGGGCGCCGGGCGGCTCGTTCATCTGACCGAAGACGAGCATCGTCTTGTCGAGCACGCCCGACTCCTTCATCTCCAGCCACAGGTCGTTGCCCTCGCGCGAGCGCTCGCCCACGCCACAGAAGGCCGACAGCCCGCCGTGCTCCTTGGCGAGGTTGTGGATCAGCTCCTGGATCAGCACGGTCTTGCCCACGCCGGCGCCGCCGAACAGCCCGACCTTGCCGCCCTTCGCGTAGGGGGCCAGCAGGTCGATCACCTTGATGCCGGTCTCGAACATTTCGGTCGTCGGCGTGAGGTCCTCCACGCGCGGCGCGTCCTGATGGATGCCGCGGCGCTCGACGTCGGCGGGCAGCTCCGCGCCGAGGTCGATCGGCTCACCCAGCAGGTTGAAGATGCGCCCCAGCGTGGCCTCGCCCACCGGGACGGTGATCGGGCCGCCGGTGTCCACCACCTCGACGCCACGTGCCAGACCGTCGGTGGTGTCCATCGCCACTGCGCGTATACGGTCATCGCCCAGGTGCTGCTGCACCTCGCAGACGAGCACGCCCTCGCCGGCGCTCGTGCTGATGCCAGGCGCCTCCTCCTCTGCACCTGCCGCTGGCCTGTTCGGGGATGCGAGCGAAGCGAGTGTCTCCCTAACCGGTCGGGCCACGGTGATCGCGTGGTTGATCTCGGGCAGACGGTCGGGGAAGACGGCCTCGATCACGACGCCCTGGATCTCGTCGATGCGCCCGACGTTGCGCTTGACGCCGTTGCCATTGGCGGCGCCGGACGCGGCTGGTGTTGACTCTGTGGCGATGCTGGCCTCCATGGTCTCTTATTCTCCTCAGTATCTATCTATCGAAGTCTGTGTGGTTGTTGTTCTTTTCGGCCTATGCCACTTCATTTTGTAAAGGGTTCTAGGGCTTTTTTGAAAGGCATTGTGCCCGCGCCGATGGCCTTCGGGCGGGTGATTGTCGATGTGAGGGATGGGGGTGGGGTGTATGTAACTTTCCTAAAGCCGTGCGCAATAGCTATCGGGCTTTTAATTTTTTATAACAACTCCTCCGGGACTTTTGTACGTACCATCGCTATACCTTGATTGAGCACTGCTCTCTCGAGCAAGGCCTCCGCTATCGAGCACATCCACTCGCTCCATCTCAGCTCAACCCCTCCGCGCCCGCGACAACCTCCATGATCTCCTGCGTGATCTCAGCCTGCCGCGCGCGGTTCATCTGTAGCGTCAGGTCGGTGATGATGTCGCCGGCATTGTCGGAGGCACTGCGCATCGCGGTCATCTGTGCGCCGAAGAAGCCGGCGGCCGACTCCACGAGCGCGCGGTAGATCGAGGTCTCGATGTAGTCGGGCAGCAGCTGCTTGAGCACCTGCTCGGGGTCGGGCTCATACTCAACCAGCGCGCGCACTCCGCCGTTCTCCTGCGCTGGCTCGGCGCCTCCCGCGGTCCGCCCTACGGCCCCCTCCCCCGCGGCCCGTCCCACGGCGTTCTCCTCCGCGGCCCCCTCCCCCGCGGCCGTCGCGTGGGAGAGCGGCAGCAGCGTCTCGCGCGTGACGACCTGCGTGAGCGGGGAGACGTAGGAGTTGAAGATCAGCTCGACGCGATCGAGTTGGCCGCCCACATACGCGTCGATCACGTCGCCCGCGACCGCGCTCGCATCGGCGAAGGCGGGGCGGTCGGAGAAGCCGGTGTAGCTGCCGCTCAGCTCATAGCCGCGGAACGCCAGCGAGGAGACCCCCCGCCGCCCGGTCGCATACCACGCGCTGCGCAGCCCTTCGGCTGAGAGCTCGCCGTGCAGGCGCACGCCGGCGCGGATCACCTGGGAGTTGAAGCCCCCCGCCAGCCCACGATCGCCAGTGATCAGCAGCAGCCCAACGGTGCCGCTGCCGCCGCCCTCCGCGCCGCCACCCCTGCCACCCTCCGCGCTGCCACCGCCCGCCGCGCCGCCGGGCTCGCGCATCAGCGGTATGCGCGCGATCTCGCTGGTGCCCGCGGCGCGCGCCGCCTGGCGAGTCATTCGCGCGAGCGCCTCGGCGTAGGGGCGCAGCGCCGTGATCCGCTGCTCGGCACGGCGCAGGCGGGCGGCGGCGACCATCTCCATCGCACGCGTGATCTTCTGGATGTTCTTCACCGAGGAGATCCGGTTCTTGACGTCGCGCTGAGAGGCCATGGTGGTTGCGGGCGGTCGGCGCTAGGCCGCCGCCTTCGCCTCCTGGAGCGCAGCGGCGCCCTGCCCGGATGCGCCTGTCGCCGGCGCATCCTGCGCCCGGATCGGCGCATCATCATCCAGCGGCTGGCCCTCCTCGTCGAGGTCGTAGCCGAAGTCCCGCGCGAACGCCTCGACCGCGTCGTGAACGGCGTTCTGCGTCTCCTGCGACCAGTCGCCACCCGCGATTTTCGCGCCGATGTCGGCGTGCTCGGAGTGCATCCGTTCGATCAGCTCGGCCAGGAACTCGCTCACCCGCTCGACCAGCAGGCGATCGAGGAAGCCGGCGGTGGCGGCGTAGATCTGCAGCGTCTGGTCCTCGACCGGCAGCGGCGCGCGCTCGTGCTGGTTGAGCGTCATCACCAGCCGCTCGCCGCGGGCCAGCGTGCGCTGCGTGTCGGCATCGAGGTCGGAGCCGAACTGCGCGAAGGCCTCGAGGTCGCGGAACTGGGAGAGCTCGAGCTTGATCCTCCCGGCGACCTTCTTCATCGGCCCGATCTGCGCGTTGCCGCCCACGCGCGAGACCGAGATCCCGACGTTGATCGCGGGGCGCACACCCGAGTTGAAGAGTTTGGACTCCAGGAAGATCTGCCCGTCGGTGATCGAGATCACGTTGGTGGGGATGTACGCCGAGACGTCCCCCGCCTGCGTCTCGATGATCGGCAGCGCCGTCAGCGAGCCGCCGCCGAGGTCGTTGTTGAGCTTCACCGCACGCTCCAGCAGACGCGAGTGCAGGTAGAAGACGTCGCCCGGGTAAGCCTCGCGACCGGGTGGGCGGCGCAGCAGCAGCGACATCTGCCGGTAGGCGTAGGCGTGCTTGGTCAAGTCGTCGTACACGCACAGCGCGTGGCGGCCTTTGTAGAGGAAGTGCTCGGCCATCGCGCAGCCGGCGTAGGGCGCCATGAACTTGATCGGCGCCGCCTCGTCGGCGGAGGCGGCGACGATGATCGTGTTCTCCAGCGCGTTGTTTTCGTCGAGCGTCTGCGCGAGTGCCACAACGGTGGACATGCGCTGGCCGATCGCCACGTACACCGAGACGATGCCGGTGTCCTTGTTGTTGATGATCGCGTCGATCGCGATCGCGGTCTTGCCGGTCTGGCGGTCGCCGATGATCAGCTCGCGCTGGCCGCGGCCGATCGGGATCATCGCGTCGATCGCCTTCAGGCCGGTCTGCATCGGTTCCTTCACCGGCTGGCGCTGCACCACGCCCGGCGCCTTGAACTCGGCCGGGCGGGTCTCGGTGATCGGGATGTCGCCCTTGCCGTCCAGCGGGCGCCCCAGCGGGTCGACGATCCGCCCGAGCAGCGCGTCGCCGACGGGGATGTCGAGCAGCTTGCCGGTGCGCTTGACGGTGTCGCCCTCGGAGATGTGCTCCCACTCGCCGAACATCACCGCACCGACGTTGTCGGACTCGAGGTTGAGCGCCAGCCCGGTGACCCCGTGCGGAAACTCCAGCATCTCGAAGGACATGCAGTTCTCCAGGCCGTGCAAGCGCGCGATGCCGTCGGCCACCGACAGCACGGTGCCGACCTCGGTCAGCTCCGCCGCGCCGGCGTCGAGTCCGGCGATGCGGCTCTTGAGGATGCTGGTTATCTCATCTGGATTGATCTGCATGCCTATCCCTTTGTTGATCTAACTTTGACTGGCGTGATACCGCGAGAGCCTTGGCCCGCAAGCCTCACATACGGTGGTTGCACCGTAAGGGTGGTGGCGCAGCTCAACGCACCCAATGATCTGCATAGCCTCATGAGACCCCCTGCGCAACCTGCCGGCGCAGCTGCTCCAGGCGGCTGCGGATCGAGGCGTCGAGGATCGAGTTGCCAACCCTGATCACGATGCCGCCGAGGATGTCAGGGTCCACGCGCGCGGCGAGCTGCACCTTGCGCCCGGCACGCTCGCCGATCGCCTTGCCGAGGCTCTCGGTGGTGGCGGGGTCGAGCTCGATCGCGCTCGTGATCTCCACCGGCAGCGTCTTGTTCTCCTCATCCCACAGGCGCTCGTACTGGCGGCGGATGTGAAAGATCACCGGCATCCGGTGGTTTTCGATCAGCAGGTTGAGGAAGTTCAGCAGCACCTCATCGGCGCCGTCCAGCAGCTTCCCGAGCGCCGCCTGCTTCTCCTTGGTCGAGAAGTAGGGGGAGAAGAAGAACACTTCCAGTTCCCGGTTCTCGCGCAGCGCGTCGACCAGCTGCGCGAGCTGCTCGCGCAGCACATCCAGCTTGCCCTGTTCGTGGGCCACCTCGAACAGCGAACGGGCGTATACCTGGGCCAGCTCCTCCATGTCTAGGGGCACCCTTGCGGCCCGCTCGCTCCAGCCCAGGCAAGCACATCCGGGCCGGGACAGCGAATCGGGATCGGGATCGTCAGTGGCGAGCGGGCCGTCATAGCAATCAGTTCTGGCCCCCGGAGATACTCGAGAAGTCGAGTTCGCCGAGCGCCTCCTCCACCAGCCGCTTCTGGTCGGCGTCGGTGAGCGACTTGCGCGTGACCTTCTCGGTGGCCATGATCGTGAGGTCGGCGACCTCGCGGCGGATATCGTCGAGCGCCCGTTTGGTGGCTGCCTCGATTTCACGCTCGGCTCTCTTGCCGGCCTCGACTACTTGCTCCTGCCCGCGCGCCTTGCCCTCGGCCTCGTGCGACTCCGCCGTCTGGCGCGCGCGCTGCACGATCTCTTCGGACTGGGTGCGCGCCTCCTTGAGCCGCTCGCGGTATTCGGCGAGGATCTCATCTGCCTGCTGGCGGGTGTGCTCGGCCGCGTCGATGTCTCCCTCGATCTTCTGCACGCGCGCGTCGAGAGCTTGGCCTATCAAAGGGAAAACCCACTTGCGCAAGATGTACAGCGAGATCGCGAACACCACGATCGTCCAGACCATCAGCCCCACGTTGGGGCTGATCAGGAACGATCCGCTGGCGATGGGGAGGTTGGCGGTGAGATGCATCGTGGCCTACAGGAAGAAGGCGATGAACCCGCCGACGAGACCGTAGAAGAAGCACGCCTCGGTGAGCGCGAAGCCGAGCCACTGGTCGCGCTCGACCTCGGCGCGCAGCTCGGGCTGGCGGGTCTTGGCCTGGATCGAGGCGTTGAACACCGCACCGATGCCGGCGCCTGCACCGGCCGCGCCGCCGCCGGCACCGACGCCGAGCGCGATCGCCCGACCGGCGTCCTGGCTCTGCTTGATGATCGGTTCCACGGTCAGGATCAGTGGGTGCAACACACCGAAAAAGTGGAGAAACTCCATTACTCGACAGCTCCCTTGTTTGTTAGTGGCTCGAGACCGCGCCACCGAGATAGATGGCGGTCAGGATGGAAAAGATGAAGGCCTGCAGGCCGGCGATCAGCACGGCCTCGAACAGGAAGATCATGACCCCGAAGGGCAGCAAAAACCACGACACGACCTGCAGGCCGACGAGCACTCCGAGCTCCCCGCCCATGAACGCGATCAGCATGTGGCCGGCGAGCAGGTTCGCCCACAGCCGCACGGTCAGCGAGATCAGCCGCAGGAAGTTGGAGAGGATCTCGATCGGGTAGATGAGCAGGACGATCGGGCCTTTGACACCGCCCGGCATCAGGCTTTTCACATAGCCGACCGGCCCGTGGTGCCTGACCCCCTCGTAGGTGAAGAGGACGAACACGCTCAACGCGAGGATCAGCGGGAAGGCGACGTTGGTGTCGGCCGCGTAGATCTGCAGCGACGGGATGTGCGCCCCGAACACGTTGAAGCTCTCACCCGAGTCGACCGGCAGCGGGATGTAGCCGATCAGGTTCGAGACGAGGATGAACACGAAGATCGTGGCGATCAGCGGGAAGTACTTCCCTTCCATCTCCGGGTCCAGGTTTTCCTGGGAGATGCGGCGCATGAAGTCGTAGTACATCTCCACCGCTACCTGCAGGCGCCCGGGGCGCTGCTGCAGACGCCGGGCGACGTAGAACATCACCGCGAGGGTGATCCCGACCGTGAGCAGCAGGTAGAGGATGGCCTTGTTGAACGCGATCGGCCCGACCTGAAACCAGGTGTCGAGTTTGAACTCGTCGGTCGGCGAGAAGGCGCCGCTGGCGACGGCCGGGGCCTTGTGCGCGGTGGCGCCGAACAGGATCACGAAGAGGACGATCCCGCCGAGCCACAGGCCGAGCACCCCGTAGAGGACCTTCCGTCCCTGGCTCATCCCCTGCTTCTCGGACGGCGCGGACGGGGGAGTGGGCGAGGCTCCCATCCCAGGAGCCATCCGCGGAGCCTCTGCGACGGCGCTCATCGCTCGAAGCCCTCCCGTCCACTGAACATACGCGTGGCGAAGGCCAACGAGTACGCCGCGAAGATGGTCAACGCCGCCGCGAGTCCGTCGGCGCGGCCGCCGACGGCGCCGGCAACGACGATCGCACCCGCCAGCAGCCAGATCCGCCCGAACGACTCGGCGACGTCGAGCCCCAGCCGCGATCCGGGCTCACGCTTACGCGCTATCCAGCGCCGGTCGGTGTGCTCAAGCACGCGCTGCACCAGCCATGCACCCGCCGCGATCAGCAAGCCGAAGGCCGGCGCGCCAAGCGCCAGCGCCACCGGCGTGGCGAGCACCACGAGCACGACGTCGAGGTACTGCAGCAGCTGAAGCGGGGATCGGGTGACGACCGGGCTTGCGCCGGCATGGCTCAGGGCAGGGGCCATTGGTTCTGGCTCGTGATTGGGCATAGAAGTTGGCTGGCACCCTACAGACGAAAGAGCCAAGCGCGTCCGCCCATGGCGGACTATCACCCCCGACCCTCCTCTGACCGTCTGTGGCAGCGCGCGGAGTCTACCTTATCTGCGACTTAGTAACAAGTTTGTGACATACGGTACGGGCATGCGCCCACGCGGTTTGGGAGCGACCTCGACGATGCAACGCTTTCTTTTGAGACCCTAACCAAAAAAGAATGAGACCTAATCTCATTTGGTTAGGGCCCAAAGAGCATACAAACCCCAGCGGGTAAGCCACACCCCCGCGCCGGCTCGCCGCCGATTCCTACGTCGGCGCCCGTGCCGGCAGCAGCGCCGTGCGCGAGCGCCACGCAGCTTCGAGGGCGCGCACGAGCACGACAGCCAGCGCCGTGGTCGCCACGCCCGCGAGCACGTCAAACAGATAGTGGTTGCCCGTGGCGAGGACCGCCAGGCAGGTGATGCACGGGTAGAGGATTGCCAGGCAGCGGACCCACGGGCGCTTGGACATCGACCACATCACCAGCGAGCACCACACGGCCCACGCCATGTGCAGCGAGGGCAGCGCCGCGAACTGGTTGGCGACAGTGGCGAGCGACCCCGTGTGCCAGCCGCCGAAGGCGTGCGTGGAGGCGACCACGTCGTTGAAGCCGCTGCCGGGCAGCAGCCGCGGCGGCGCGGTCGGGTAGAGCCAGAAGACGGCCAGGCCGATCGCGTTGATCGCGACCAGCGTGTTGCGCAGCGGCCGGTAGATGTCCGCGCGCCGGTACCACAGCCAGCCGAGCAGCCCGAGCGTGACGATGAAGTGGGCGTTGTCGTAGTAGTCGGAGAGCAGCAGCCCGAGCGTGTGGTGGTGGGTGAGCCAGCGGTTGAGCGTGAGTTCAGGGTCGAGGCCGAGCGAGCGCTCGAGGTGCAGCACCCCCCAGCCATGCGCGAGCGCGGCGTGCAGGCGCACGGGCGCAAGATTGTTGATCGCGTCGTAGACCCAACACAGCCAGGCGATCACGAGCGCCTCGACCCACAGGCGGGTACGCTGGGTTTGCATCCGGGCAGCTTAACGAGCGGTCAGGGCGCCACAGGCTAGAGGCCCCGCGCAACCGGCGGGGTCAGGGCGCCACAGGCTCCAACCCCCGTGCGGCGAGCGTCTCCAGCGCCCGCGGCAGCGCCGCGACCGTACGCCGCCAGGAACTGGGGGAGGAGTAGTCGTCGGCGTCATGCAACAGCAGGACCGCGCCGGGGCCAGCCCCAGCGGTGAGGAGCGCGGCGATCGACTCCGGGGTGGCGCGGGCCTCCCAGTCGCGGCCCCAGTGGCTCCACAGCAGCGTGCGCCAGCCACGGCCGCGGGCCAGCGTCAGCGCCGCGGCGTTGGACACGCCGTAAGGCGGACGGTAGAGCGCCGGCGAGCGGCCCGTGGTCTCCTCGATGACCCCCAGCGCCCGCAGGATGTCCTCGCGGACTTGGTGGGGCGTCAGGCGCAGGAGGTTACGGTGGCGGTGGCAGTGCAGGCCAATCTCGTGGCCGGCCGCGACGATCTCAGCGGCGAGCGTGGGGTTGCGCAGCACCTGCTCGCCGACCAGAAAGAAGGTCGCCCGCACGCGCTCGCGCGCGAGGATCTCGAGCACCGCCGGCGTGCCCTCGTGGTGGGGGCCGTCGTCGAACGTCAATGCGTACCCCTCGCCGCCCGCGGTGCGATCCTCGATGCCCAGCCATCGTCCCACCGCCGCCCCGGCGCACCCCGAAGCACGTTGTATGGGGCCGCTCGGATGAGCGCCCGCTCCGTCGCTCACCAGGCGTGCGCGGGCACCCGCGAGCGCCGGCAACGCGTAGGCAGCCGTGCAGGTGAGGGCCGCCGCGCCTGCCAGCGGCAAGAGCAGGCGACGCTCGCCGCCGACCGCCGTGCCGACGAGAGGGTGCCGCAGCCGGCCGAAGGCCGCCTCGAGGGTGGCGCGGTCGGCCGGAGGCCGACCTGCCGGACCCCTCGTCTTCGATCGATTGGGCCCCTCGTTTTTGGTCATTTGGCCGAGAAGGCTGCGATCATCGGGGGCGCGCATGCTTGAACTGATCCTTGGCATCGTGGCGGCCGTCGGGGCCGCGATCCTGTACAGCCTAGGGTTTTCCTTTCAGGCGATGGAGGCCCGCGAGGCGCCGCGCAGCGAGCAGCTGCGCCCGGCACTGGCGCTGCGCCTGTTGCGGCGCGTGCGCTGGCTGGGCGGCACGGGCCTCTCGATGCTGGGCTGGCCGCTGCAGCTGCTGGCGCTCAGCCTGGCGCCGCTGGTTGTGGTGCAGCCGGCGCTGGCGCTGGGGCTGCCGGTGCTGATGGTGATGGGCGAGCGGATGCTGGGGGAGCGCGCTGGACGGCGCGAGCACCTGGCGGTCGGCGCGATCGTGGTGGGCGTGATCGGCGCGGGCGTGTTCGCGCCGGCGCGCACGACGACGCACGCGCACTGGACCGTGCTCGCGATCGTGCTGGGGGCGCTGGCGCTGGTGAGCCTGCTGCCGTATCTGATGCTGCGCCTTGGCCGCCCAGTGCCGTTCGTGACGATGCTGGGGGCTGGGCTGGCGTTCGGCTGGAGCGGCGTGGCCACCAAGCTGGCGTCGGACGACCTCGCAAACGCCTATATCGGCGCGGCGATCGCGTGGGGCCTCGCCACGGCGGGAGCGTCGGCGATTGCGACGCTCAGCGAGATGAGCTCGCTGCAGTCGCGCCCGGCGATCCAGGTGGCCCCGGTGGTGTTCGTGATCCAGACGGCGGTGCCGGTGGCACTGGCGCCGATCCTCTTCAATGAGAGCTTCGCCGCGACCCCGGGCGGCGGGGTGCCGCTGGGGTTCTCGCTGGCGCTGGTCGTCGCCGGCGCGGCCGTGCTGGCCCGCTCGCCGTTGCTGCTGGCGTTGATGGCCGGCGAGCACGGGGAGTCGCAGTCCGGCGGAGCGGGCGAACCACCTGGGGCGGCCACCGCGCACGGCAAGCCGCACGATGAAGCGGCGCCGGTCAGCGCGAGCCGCTGAGCTGGGCACGTTGCGGGGCCCTCAGCGGGAGCCGCTGAGCTGGGCACGCCGCCAGTGAGGTGGCGGGGCCCCTCAGCGCGAGCCGGTGAGCGCCGCGAGCGACTCCGCCGAGAGCCCCTCGGAGCCGAGCCGCGAGACGAGACGCTCGACCCCCTGCACTGAGGCGCTCGAGCCGTTGACGCTCACCACGAGCACGTCGCCGGGGTGCGCGCGCCGCTGAGACAGCGGCCACGTGGCGCTGAGCCGCCGCGTGCCCTTGACGGGTCTCGCTCCCGTGATGCGCGAGAGCAGCAGCTGACCGACAGTGAGACCACCGGGTGGCTGCAGGAAGTAGAAGCGGTGGTGCAGGCCCAGCGCGTGAGCCTGCGCGTGCAGCGCGCTAGGGGTGTGCATCCAGCGCAGTAGGCTCGTGCCCGGGGGCAGTTCGGGCAGCAGTTCGTCGTCCAGCGCGCGCAGCGCGGCGATCGTGGCGGGGGCGTGCACGCCCCCGTCGGCAAACGAGGCGTGGATGCCCTGCGCGGCAAGCGCATCCGCCACACGCGTGACGTCGCCCGCGGGGGTGCGCACGATCACGCTCACGTCGGGCTTGTCGGTCGCGACGTGCACGAGCGGGTGCACGTGCAGGATCGCGTCGGCGAGCGCGCTGACCTCGTCAGTGGACATCGTCCACATGCTCACACTCAGCACCACCGCCAGCGGGGCGCAGAGCGCGGCCAGCCGCAGCCGCCACAGGGGGATCGGGCTGACGCGGCGGGGGGCCTTCAACACGACGTCCACGGCGTGGGGGTGCCCCCCGGCGGGCGGCGAAGTGGCGGGCGCCGACTCCCCCGTGAACGGCGACGCGACGGGTGCCAGATCCTGCGCGGGCGCGGACGGGCGCGCCGCGGTGGCGACGGCGGGCGTGCGCCCCGCGCCACGTGACTCCTTGAAGCTGGCCTGCACGTGCTCGCGCAACTCGCCGGTGTCGTTGGCGAGGCGCAGCAGCGCGAGGTCGGCCATCGCGCGGGTGTTCAGGCGCGCGTGGCCGACGGGCAGCCCGTAGGAGACGACCGGCGTCCCGGTGGCCTTCGCCTCCAGGCAGGTGACCCCTCCGGTGGAGTGCACGAGCGCGTCGGCGGCCGCCAGCAGCTGAGGCATCGCGTCGGTGAAGCCGTACACGTGCACGCGCGGCTCGCGCGCGAAGGTGGTGGAGAGCCGCTTGTGCAGCTGCTCGTTGCGCCCGGCGAGGCAGACGATGCTCGAGACCTCGCCCACCCTGCAGAGCTCGTGCACGGCACCCTCGACGTCGCCCACGCCCCAGCCGCCGCCGGATACGACAACCATGCGGCCCTCCTCGGGCAGGCCCAGCGCACGCCGCGACTCGAGCGGGCAGCGAGGCTCCAAGAACTCGGCGGAGATCAGTGGCGCCACCAGGCGCGCGGAGCCCTCCCCCGCGATCCGCTCGACGGAGGGCATCGACTCGCCGTACATCACCAAATGCATGTCGATCCCTGGCTGCGCCCAGAAGAACAGGCCGGTGAGATCGGTGATTGTGGCCACCGTGGGGCAACGCACTACGCCGGTGCGACGCAGCCGCGCGAGCACGACGGTGACGGCGGGGTAGGTCGAGACAACCACGTCGGGGGCGTACTCGGCGATGCGGCGCGCGAGCGGGCGGGCGCCGAACAGGCGCAGCTGCCAGCGCGTCAACCAGCGGACGGGAGCCACGTGCTCGAGCAGCCAGTAGACCAGCGAGTAGCTCCAGGGCAGGAAGCGCAGTTGTACGCGGTAGCCGTCCTGAACGACCTGGCGCAGCATGCGCCCCATCGCGGCGAGGCCGTCGATCACCATGACCTCGGCCGGCTCGGGGGAGTTCTCGATCTGCTGGGCCAGCGCGCGGGCAGCCGCGGCGTGCCCCTCGCCGACGTCGGCCGAGAGGATCAGGACACGGCGGGGCCCGCCATGGTCGGGTGTTTCTTCTTGATGTCCCATATCGCCCCGGCTCCCAGTAGCCGTCGTAGCGCGCGCGGCAAAGCCTACAGGCAGAAACGGAGCACTCGTGGGCGCACCGGCGGAGGAGCGCAAGAAAAACACAATCTCAACGTTCGCCGGCGTGGGCCGGAGCCCTCTCAGCCGCGCGCGCGGGCGGCTTTCGCGAACAGCGCTTCAGCGGCGGGTGTAGAGGGGAGCTGCCCCAGCCGGTGCAGCTCCTGCACAAGCACCCAGAAGGCGGGGCGCGGGGTGCCGTGGGGGCCGATCAGGCCGGAGTCCCACGATTCGCGACGATGGGTACCCGCGCTCCACTGGTAGAGGTAGACGCGCTCGACACGCGGCGAGAGTGGGACGAGGCGGTCGAAGACGAAGCGGGTCACCGTGGCGGCGTGGGCAGCCGATTCGGGGAAGTCGTGGGAAGAGTGGTTGTGGCGGGCGACCACCCCACCGGTCTCGGTGAACCAGATCTGGCCGTGCGTGGCGCCCAGCAGCGCCCGGGTGGATGCCGTGGAGAGGCGGTTGGCGCCGATGTAGTTGTGCAGGCCCCAGAGCCCCGGTTCGTAACCGAGCGCGCGGCGCATACGATCGACCCACGTGACCATCCCGGGCACGTCGAGCAGCTCGGAGGCGAGCACGTTGCAGGAGGGGCAGGCGGCGCGCGCCCGCCGGTAGTAGGCGGCCACCACGCCGGGGCTGTGGCAGGTTGGCTGCCCGCAGTAGTTGGCCTCGTTCCAGACCGCGAAGTCGGTGACCCACGGGTAGCGCTTGTGCAGCAGCCGGAACTGGCGGGCGAACGCGGCGGCGCTCGGCAGCTGCCGATGGTGCCCGGCAATCCAGGAGTGTTCGAAGGAGATCAGCGGGTGCACGCCATCGGCGCGGGCAGCGCGCAACCAGGTCGCAAGCGCCCTCGATTCGGAGCGGCTTTCGAGCGCGTTCCAGCCGATCGCAAGGCGCGCGTAGCGGATGTCGAGCGCCGAGAAGCGGGGGTCGCCGAACATCGCGGAGTGCTGCTCGCCGATGCCCACCACCAGCCCCCGCGTGGCGGTGGACGCGGCCAGTGCGCCGCCGGAGGCAGCCGGCGTGCCGGCCGATGGAGCGTGTGCATCGCCGAACGCAGACCCCGCGCCGGCCGACGCGGCCAACGACCCCACCGACAGCGTCAACGCAAGCACGAGCGCAAACGCGCCCGAGATGATCCGCAAACCCCTCACGAGGCGATCGTCTGGAACTCGCCGGTCTCGAAGTCCTGCGTGACGTTCTGCTCGATCTGCGCGGGGGACGCCGCGGGCCGCAGCCGGCGCAGGCGAATCGCGTCGAGGCGGCGGAACTTGAGAATCTCCAACACGTACACGAGGTAGACGGAGGCGAGCGCAACGAACAGGGCGAACGCGGCGATCACGAGCGTCCAGCCGAGATAGAGGTGGCCTTTGTGATCGGAGTAAGGGACGAAGCGCAGCGCGAGCGCGAAGCCGGCGAGCAGCAATGTCCACCCGTAGAGGTAGGCGATCGTGCGCCGGCGGGAGAAGCCGATGCGGGCCATACGGTGGTGGAAGTGCTCGGAGTCGGAGGCATAGATGGGGCGACGGTACTTCAAACGCTTCAAAACCACGAAGGTTGTGTCGAGAAACGGCACCGCGAGCAGAATCAGGGGCAACACGAAGGAGAGCACCACCTCGGTCTTGACGGCGCCCTCGACCGTGAGGCAGCCCATCAGCAGGCCGAGCAGGTTGGCGCCGCAGTCGCCCATGAACGAGGAGGCGGGGGGAAAGTTGTAGAGCAGGAAGCCGAGCGAGGCGCCGGCGATCAACGCGGCGAGCACGCCGGGCGCCCACCGTTCGAGGTCGAAGGAGATCACGGCGAGCGCGGCGGCGATGATCGCGCACACCCCCGCGGCGAGGCCGTCGACGCCGTCGGAGAAGTTGACGACGTTCATCAGCGCAACCAGCCCGACGACGGTGATCGCGCCGCCGGCGTGCGGGAAGTGCAGCGCGCCGACGAACGGCAGCGTGATCAGTTCGACGACGATCCCGTAGTGCACGACGATCAGCGCGGCGAATACCTGCCCGGCGAGCTTGACCAGCGGTGGCAGCTCGAAGCGGTCGTCGAGCGCCCCCACCAGCGTGATGAAGGCCGCGGCGATCAGCATTCCGTGCCAGATCCGTTCGTCGGGCAGCCAGATCAGCCCGGCTATCAGCGTCCCGGCGAAGATCGCCAGCCCACCGAGCAGGGGGGTGGGCCGCTCGGAGAGCCCCCGCTCGCGCGGCGTGTCGATCGCCCCGACGGCAACGGCGAGCCGCATCGTGAGCGGCGTCAGCAGCGCCGTCGCGACCGCGGCGGCGAGAAAGGCGTACAGCGCGTCGAGCCCGTGAGCGCTCATACTCGCGGAAAGCATCGCAGGCGCGGACGTCATACGCGTGGGGCGGACGGACCCAACGCCCACTCCAGCTCCGCCGATCCCACCGGCCCCTCGCGCGCGACGCGCCAGCCGCCGTGGGTCTCGTACTCGCGCAGGTCGAGGACCGTGGAGGCGACGCCGGGCAGCTCGCCGCCGTCGAGCACGAGGTCGGCGCCCGCCAGCAGCGTCGGCGGGATGTCGGCGAGGCGCCGCGCCTCGGGACCGCCAGAGCGGTTGGCGCTCGACTGCATCACCGGGAGGTCCACCGCGCACAGGGCCGCGAGCGATTTGGGGAGCAGCGGCACGCGCAGGCCAAGCGCGCCGGCATCGCCCGCCCGCGAGCCCTCCGTCATCGCCGCCGCATACGGGCCCTCCGTCACGTCCGCTGCCCGCGGGCCCTCCGTCACGTCCGGCGTCCCCACCGCCCCCGATCGAGCGGAGGCCGGCCGGCACGCGAGCGGGTAGCGATCTTTGCGGTTGGGCAGCAGCAACGTCAGCGGCCCTGGCAAGAGCGCCCGCAGTGCCGCGCGCTCGCGCCCACCGAGCTCCGGGAGCGCCTCCAGCGCGGGGGCAAGCGAGAAGAACATCACCGCCGCGGGCTGCGCGGCGGGCCGACCCTTCAGCTCATACAGCCGCCGTACCGCCTCACGGTTGAGCGGGTCGCACGCGAGGCCGTACACGGTGTCCGCCGGGAAGACCGCCACGCCACCGCCGGCGATGCACTCCCGCAGACGCTTGGCGTCAGCTGCGCTCACCCACCACCACGCGCTGGATACCCGCGAGGTCGCGCTCGACGCGCACCGTGTGGAAACCCGCTCCACGCATCAGCTCCCCCACGGCGGGCGCCTGCCCGGCGCCGATCTCGAGCGCGGCGAGGCGCACGCGCTCGCGCGAGGCCAGCTGGGCGAGCAGCGCACGGATCGTGCCCAGACCGTCGGCGTCCGCGAACAGCGCCCCGAGGGGCTCGTGGCGGAGGATCTCCGGCGCCAGTGTGGTGCGCTCGGACTCCGCCACGTACGGGGGGTTGCAGAGCAGCGCGTCGTACTCGTCGGGCATCCCCTCCAGCAGGTCGGCGTGCATCCACGCGACCTTCAGCCCCAGCTTGGCGCCGTTGGCGCGGGCAAGAGTGAGCGCCTGCTCGCTCACGTCGCTGCCCGTCACCCGCAGGTCGGGGCGCTCGTCCTTGAGCGCCAGCCCAACCGCGCCCGAGCCGGTGCCGAGGTCGAGTACGGTGGCGCCCCGGGGCAGGCCGAGGCCGACCTCGACCAGCAGCTCGGTCTCCGGGCGCGGGATCAGCGCGCGCGGGTCCACGTCCAGCTCCACGCGGCGGAAGCCGCGCACGCCGGTGATGTAGGCGACCGGCTCGCGCGACACCGCACGGCGGCGCACCGCCTCCTGGTAGGGCCGTACTACGGGGCCCGTCACGGTCAGCTCGCCGTCGGTGAGCAGGCGCGCGCGGTCCACCCCCAGGATGTGGGCGAGCAGCACTTCGGCGTCCAGGCGCGGGGTTTCTACGCCGGCTGCGGTGAAGGCCGTGATCGCTCCGTCGAGCGCGTCGCGCGCGGTCACCGCCTGCCGCGGGGGTGCGCGGCGGAAGTGAGCGCCGCTCATTGCGGCGCCGCCGTCTGCGCCTCCAGCCCGCGGCGCTTCTCGTCGGACTGCAGCGCCTGGGTGAACTCGTCGAGCTCGCCTTCGAGCACCGCGTCGAGGTTGTGCGTGGTGAGCTTGATGCGGTGGTCGGTGACGCGCCGCTCACCGTAGTTGTAGGTGCGGATCTTCTCCGCGCGGTCGCCCGTGCCGACCTGCGCGCGGCGGTCGGCCGCCAGCTCGGCCTGCTGCTCGGCGAGCGCCCGCTCGTACAGGCGCGCGCGCAACACCCGCAGCGCCTTCTCGCGGTTTTGCAGCTGTGACTTCTCGTCCTGCATCGCCACCACTATGCCCGACGGCTTGTGCGTGATGCGCACCGCCGAGTCGGTCGTGTTGACCGACTGCCCGCCCGGGCCGGTCGAGCGGTAGACGTCGATCTGCAGGTCGTTCGGGTCGATCTCGACCTCGACCTCCTCGACCTCGGGCAGCACCGCCACGGTGGCCGTGGAGGTGTGGATGCGGCCCTGGGACTCGGTCGCGGGCACGCGCTGCACGCGGTGGGTGCCGCCCTCGAACTTGAACACCGAGTAGGCGCCCGCACCGGGTGGGCGGGCGCCGGATGAGCGGGCTCCGGATGGGGCGCCTTTGATCGCAAACGTGTACTTGCCCTCCCCCGCCTCCAGCGGTTCGACCTGCAGGCCACGGCGCTCGGCGTAGCGGGTCAGCATCCGGTAGAGGTCGCCCGCCCACAGCCCCGCCTCATCGCCGCCGGCGCCGCCCTGGATTTCGACGATCACGTTCTTCTCGTCGTTGGGGTCCTCCTCGACCATCGCCAGGCGGATCTCCTCTTCGAGCTGCTCCCCGCGCTCGCGCGCGCCCGTGAGCAACTCGCGTACCTCCGCGTCCTCGCCGTCCTCGCTGATCAGCTCCTCCGCCCCCGCCGCGTCGTCCTGCGCGCGGCGCCACTCGGCCGCCAGCTTCGCCGCCGGCTCCAGCTGGCTGTAGGCGCGCCCCACCTCCGCATAGCGAGCGCGGTCGCCGATCACCGCGGGGTCGGTCAGCTGCGCGCCGAGCTCGGCGAAGCGCGTCTCGATCTGCTCGACGAGGTCCTCAATCATCGAGACCTAGTCTATGTGTCGCTACGCCACGACCTCCACGCCCACCAGGTCGGCGGCGCTCAGCTCGCCTGGCGTCTCGTGCGCGAGGACGGCATTCAGCGCCGCGATCGCGACCGCCAACTGATGGAGGTCGGGCTCGCGGGTGGTGAGCAGCTGCAGCTTCAGGCCGGGCCACATCAGCGCCTGCACCCAGCGGCGGCGGCGGTTGCGCCCGGCGAACTTGATGATCTCGAAGGAGATGCCGGCGATGATCGGCACGCCGAGGATGCGCGTGATCACCAGCCAGTACCACGCGGGCAGGCCGATCGGGGCGAAGACGAAGATCGCCACGATCATCACCACCAGCAGGAAGCTCGTGCCGCAGCGGGGGTGCAGGCGCGAGAAGCGCTGGGCGTTGACTGGCGTCAGCTCCAGCTGGGCCTCGTAGCAGGAAATCGTCTTGTGCTCGGCGCCGTGGTACTCGAACACGCGGCGCAGGTCGCGCAGGCGCGAGAGCAGCAGCATGTAGCCGAGGAAGATCGCCGTGCGCACCAGACCCTCGATCAGCCAGAACAGCACCGAGGAGTCGCCGAGCTGGCCCTTGATCAGGCTGGTGATCCCGACCGGCACGAGGAAGAAGAGGCCGATCGCGAACACCACGGCGAGGATCACGGTGCCGGCCCACACCGCGGCGGGGATCTCCTGGGCCTCACCACCCTGCTCGCCGTCCTCACCCTCGCCCGCGCCTTCGCCCGTGCCCTCCGCCGGAGGCAGCTGCGCGTTGGCGGAGACGCTCAGCGCGCGGAAGCCGATCGCCAACGACTCACCGAGCGCGACCACGCCGCGCACGATCGGCAGGCGCAGGATGCGGTGGCGGCGCAGCGGCGAGCTCAGCTGGAAGCTGGTGATCTCGATCTCGCCCAGGGGCTCATCGGCGTCCACGGGGGCGTGTCCGTTTTCGTCGGCCGCCCGATCGACATGGCCGTCGGCGCCGATCGTCATATCGACCCGTCCATTCCCGCCGGCAGCGATCTCCGACCCGTTCGCCGCACCCTCCCCGTTACCGTCGATTGGCACCTCGGCCTGTGGAGCAAACGGGAGATAGGGCTTGCGCACCGCGACCGCCCAGTTGGAGACCCCGCGCATCATCACGCCCTCGAGCACCGCCTGTCCGCCGAGCGGCGCGTCGCGCTGGGCGACCAGCTGACCGTCGCTCTCGTTACCGGCCGCCGCCTGCGGTGGAGCAACGGCGGTGGCCATCGGCTACTCCGGCTGTTTCTGGCCCGGCGCCGCGGCGGCGCTCTGCGCCTGACGCAGGCGTGCCTTCGCCACGCGGCGCTGGAAGCGCTCGACGCGCCCACCGGTGTCCACCAGCTTCTGGCGGCCGGTGTAGAACGGGTGGCAGTTGGAGCACACCTCGACGTGCAGCTCACCGCGCGTGGCGCGCGTGGCGAACTCGTTGCCGCAGGTGCAGCGCACATGCGCCAGTGCGTAGGTGGGATGGATCGAGGTCTTCATGCTCAGTGCATTGTAGCGAGGGGGACAGCTCGGGTTTGGCGAGGTCGTCCCGGGCGAGACGACTTCGAGCCTTGGCGTAGTCAGCTCGCTCCGGTTTTGCCCGAGGTCGTTGCGGCCTTGGCGCGTTCCCCCGGCTGCTTGCAGATCGGCGTGCGGCGCTCGTCGTGCCTGATCACCTCGCCCTTTTCGTTCAGCCAGCGGTAGCGGACGATCGCGCGGAAGACGGCGGGGGCCGGGAGGTCGGTGACGGCCTGGCGCACCTTGTAGATCTTGACCCCGGCTTCGGAGCGCTGCCAGGAGCCGAGCCCCGCCGTGGTGAGGGTGTGGAAGCCTTCTTCTTCGAGGGTGTGCTCCTGCACCACGATCTCGATCGCCATTCGGTGTGCGCCCGCGACTGTTTCCATCTGCCCCGTGAACGTCACCGAGCGATCGGCTTGGGTGGGCGCGGTCACGCACTGTTCAACGCCTGCGGTCAATGCCGGCGCAGGACTTGCCGTGCCGGTGCCCGTCCCGGTTGTGCCCGTGCCGGCACCCGAGAGCGCCGCCATCAACGCCAGTGTGGTCAGGGCCGTAGAGAACATGCTCTTCCCTAACACTCACATGGCGTGTTGGTTTCGCAAACCTAAAGAATTTGGTACAGCGGCCCGTCGCCACCCTCGGGCGTGGTCAAACGCCCACCCTTGGCGGTGATCGCGCCGCACTGCACGCAGTTGGTGTAGTTGACGATCACGTCGACCATGCCGGAGTCGTCTCCGCCCTCCCCATCCTCGGGGATCTCGTAGACCCCGGCCGGACACATCCAGCGCCACGTCTCGGCGAGCTCGCGCGGGACGTGTTTCTGGAGGCGGATGTGGTTGGGCGCGTCGTCGCGGGTGGCGTTGCCGGTGATGAACACCGAGGAGAGCTTGTCGAAGGTGTATTTGCCGTCGGGCTTGGGGTATGAGTCCTTGGTGTTGCCGATGAACATCGGCTCGGCATCGTCGGGGTGCCACGCCTGCCTGCCCGGCGGAACCTTGCCCTTCGACATGATCGACGGGCCCGCCAGCAGGCTGCCGACGAGGAAGCCCTTCTGGAATGCCTGGCGCGTGTTGCGCACCTGGTAGAGCTCGGTGGCGATCGTGGATTTCTCGACCGCCTCCTCGTAGGACTCCAGCGGCTGGCCGGTCTTGAGGTTGCGGTAGATCGCCTCCGCGGCGAGCATCCCGGACCGGATGCAGTGGTGGATGCCCTTCAGCGCCGCCGTATCGACCATCCCGCCAGCGTCGCCGACGAGCACCGCTCCGGGCATCGAGAGCTTCGGCATCGACCAGTAGCCGCCGCCGGGGAGCGCCTTGGCGCCCCAGGCGACGCGCTCGCCGCCCTCGAGGATCCCGCGCACGAGCGGATGCGTCTTGAACGTCTGCAGCAGGTCGTGCGCCGAGGTGGTCGCGTCGCGGTAGTTGAGGTCGACGACGAACCCGATCGAGACGAGGTCCTCGCCCGTCTTCTCGTCCTTCATCGGATACAGCCAGGTGCCGCCGAGCTGACCGTACTTGGCCGCGACCTTCAGCGGCCACGGCTGCACGAACGTGTGGATCACCCGGTCGAGCGGCTGCTTGACCTTCCAGACCTCCTTCACGCCGAGCTCCCACACCTGCGGCTCGCGGCCCTCGGCGAGGTCGAACTCTTTGATCGCGGCGCCGGTGAGGTGACCCCAGCAGCCCTCCGCGAGCACGGTCGCCTGAGCCTTGATGTCGGTTCCGGGCTCGAAGTTGCCGAGCGGCTCGCCGTCCTTGCCGCGGCCCTTGTCGCCCGAGCGCACGCCGACGACCTTGCCGTCCTCGACGATCAGCTGCGTCGCCGCCGTCTCGGTGAGGATGTAGGCGCCGGCCTCCTCCGCCATGCGCTGCTGGTAGCGCGCCAGCGCGGAGACCGACACCACCTCGTTGCCGTGGTTCTTGAAGTTCGGCACCGCCAGGATCGGGACCGGGAGCTTGGACTTCGGACCGGTGAGCATGTACACCGACTCCTTCTTCACCTCGCCGAACGCAAAGCCCTCCTGGCGCCACTGCTCGCGGGTCATGTCGGGAAACAGCTCCTGCAGCGGACCGGGGCGCATGACCGCGCCGGAGAGGTTGTGCCCGCCGCAGGTCTTCGCCTTCTCGACCACCGCGACCGGCACTTCGCCGAGGCGCTCCATCATCTCCGGATCGTCTGCCAGCAATTGCAGCAGGCGGTTGGCGCAGGCAAGCCCGGCGGTGCCGCCGCCGACGATCGCCACGCCGACCTCGATCAGCTCGTCCTCGGGGTCGAGGCCGCGCTTGACGAATTCCTTCTTGGAGTCGACCGGCGGCGGGTAGGCCGCGGGGATGACACGCCCGTTGCTGGAGCCGCTACGAGGGTGGCGCAGGCGGCCGGAGGCCGCCGAGCCGGGCCCCTCGTTTTTCAGATGACCGGACATCGCTCAGATCCTCCTTTCGGGATCGCTTCGGCGAAAACCCATCCTCGCGGGATCACGTTTGTGGACGGAGGGGGCTGGTATGTGCATGAAAATTTTAAAAGGCGTGTGCGATTGCGCACGGCCTTTAAAAAGTTGAATACAGCAACACCCCCTCTCCCGTAAATACTATCGCATCATCACCCATAGTTCGTAGATACCATCGTCGAACATCACTCATCCGCAAGCGCCTCCGACAGACCACGTCGAAGCGGGCACCGGCACGACTAACCGGCCTTCTTCGCCTTCACGGCATCGGTCAGCTTCGGCAGGATCTTGTTGAGGTCACCGACGATGCCGAGGTCGGAGAACTCGAAGATCGGCGCGTTGGAGTCCTTGTTGATCGCGACGATGTTCTCCGAGGCTTGCATCCCGACCTTGTGCTGGATCGCCCCGGAGATACCGGCGGCGAGGTAGAGCTTCGGCGCGACCGTCTTGCCGGTTTGGCCAATCTGCGCGGCGTAGGGGTACCAGCCGGCGTCGACCACGGCGCGCGTGGCGGCCACGGCGGTGTTGCCGCCGAAGGCCGCAGCGAGATCTTCGCAGAGCTGGAAGCCCTCGGCCTTGCCGAGGCCGCGCCCGCCGGCGACGAGGATCGAGGCGCCCTCGATGTCGACGTCGGCGCCGCGCTGCTCGCCACGGACCAGCATCTTCGCCTGCGAGGCGTGGGGCGAGAGCTCGAAGGAGAGCTGCTCCACCGGGGCGTCGCCGGCGGGGTGGGCGGGATCCGATTCTCTGATCTCGAACGCGTTGAGGCGGCCGATGATGATCCCGACGGGCGAGCGGTATTTGATCTCCGAGATCGCGGAGTCGCCGAGGATCGGGCGCTCGGCGATCAGCTCGCCGCCCTCGGCGCGCACGCCGGTGACCTCCATCGCGACGCCGGCGCCGAGGCGCGCGGCGAGGCCGGCGCCGATCTCGAAGCCGAGCAGGCCGCCGCCGAACAGCGCGTACTTATAGTCGCCGCCGGAGATCGCCGCGGCCATCGCGTCGACCAGCGGCTGCGCGAGCCCTTCGGGGCCCTCGGCGACGAGCACCTTCTTGGCGCCGTACTTGCCGAGCGTGGCAGCGAGCTCATGTGGGACGTTCTCGCCGAGCAGGATCGCGTGCGCCTCGCCGCCGAGCTCCGCGGCCAGCTTCGCGCCCTCAGAGACGGCACCGAGCGAGTTCTTGTTGATCGCGCCTTCGTAGTGCAGCGCGTAGACCAAAATGTTTGCCATTTCAGATCAGCTTCCTCTCGTCCAGCCAGGCAACGATTTTTTCGACGGTTTCGCCCGTGTCTTCGTCTTCGATGATCTCCCCGGCGGCCTTCGCGGGCGGCGCCTTGGCGGCGACCCACTGCGCGGCTGAGTTATCGCCCCCGACCTTCGAGGCGTCGATGCCGACGTCGCCGACGCCGACGGTGTCGAGCGGCTTCTTCTTGGCGCCCATGATCGCCTTCAGCGAGGGGTAGCGCGGCTCGTTGATCGCGTCGCCCACGGAGATCACAGCGGGCAGGCCGACCTGCACGGTGTCGTAGCCGTACTCGGCCTGGCGCTCACAGCGCAACGCACCCTCGGCGACGTCCATCTTGATCACCTGCGTGAGCGAAGGCATGCCCAGGTGCTCGGCGACGACGGCACCGATCGTGTAGCACTCGCCATCGTCGGACTGCTGGCCGAGCAGCACCAGGTCGGGACTCTCGCGCTCGAGCGTCTTGGCCAGCGCATAGCCGGTGGCGGCCACGTCGGAGCCGGCGACCGCGGGGTCGGTGAGGTGCACCGAGCGGTCGGCGCCGAGCGAGACGGCCTTGTGCAGCGCGCGCACGGCGCTCTCCGGCCCCATGGTGACGGCCACGATCTCCTCCACCGGCGCCGCGCCGCCCTCGCGGATCTGCATGGCGGCCTCAATGGCGTGGGTGTCGTAGGGGTTGAGGTTCTTCTCTCCGCTGCGGTCCATACGCCCCGTCGAGGGGTCGATGCGCTTCTCGACGGCGGCGTCCGGAACCTCCTTGACAAGGACGCAAATCTTCATCGGACCTGCCTCCGATTCGTGGGGAGGGGGCCCTGGGGGAGGGCCCGCCCTCCCCCAGCCATGGCTTGGACGCAAATCTTCATACGGTCGATCTCCTCATGGGTATCTGGGACCTTTTCTGAAAACGCGAGGGGCCCGGCTCGCCGGGGGCACACAGTCCGAAGGACTGGGTCGGCCGCCTGCGCCACCCTCGCAGATGCTACCGCTTTAAGCGGTTGACTGACGAGTCAATCAATCGTCCGTCACGCCGGCGCGGATGAAGTCCACGATTGCCTGCGTCGGCGCACCGGGCGTAAAGACCTCGGCGACCCCCAAGCGCTTGAGCTCCGGGATGTCTTCCGCGGGGATCGTGCCGCCGACGGTCACGAGCACGTCATCGACGCCCTGCTCGCGCAGCAGCGCGACCACACGCGGCACGAGCGTCATGTGGGCGCCGGAGAGGATCGAGAGTCCGACGGCGTCGGCGTCCTCCTGAATCACGGTCTCGACGATCTGCTCGGGCGTTTGGTGCAGGCCGGTGTAGATGACCTCCATGCCGGCGTCGCGCAAAGCACGCGCGATGATCTTGGCGCCGCGATCGTGCCCGTCGAGGCCGGGCTTGGCGACGACGACGCGAATCTTGCCGTGGGTGGGGGTGGAGGACATCGTGATAGGGGTGGCAGGTGGCAGTCAGAAGCGCAAGCCGGCGCGGCACCGGCCCAAGATCGTGGCTGGCATCGGGGCTGGCATCGGGGCTGGCATCGGGGCTGGCATCGGGGATTATGCCCGCGCCTGCGCGCGCTCGCCTGCACGCCTCCGTTCGCGATCCCCCGCACGACCCCGCACGACCCCGCCGAGCCCGGCGAGCGAGACCCCGGCGGAGAGCGCCACCACGATCTTCAAACGCCGCCCCAAGCGGTCGAGGCGCAGGACCTCCCAGCCCTCGCCGGCGGCGATGCGGGAGAGCTCGGGATCGGGGTTGACCACCACCGGATGTCCGACCGCGCGCAGCATCGGCAGGTCGGACTCGGAGTCGGAGTAGGCGAAGGAGGCGGCGAGGTCGATGCCGTCCCGCGCGGCGAGCTCGCGCAGCGAGAGCACCTTGCCCTCGCGATAGTTGAACGGGCCGGCGGCGCGGCCGGTGTAGAGACCGTCGCGAACCTCAAGACGCGAGCCGACGCCGCCGTCGAAGACAAGCACGTGGGCGAGCAGGTCGGCCATCTCCTGGGAGGCAGCGGTGACGATGTAGACAGGACGCCCCGCGTCCTGGTGGGCGTAGGCGCGCTCGAGCATCTGCGGGTACAGGCGCGGCAGCACCCCGGCGAGCACCCGCGGAGACATGCGCTGCAGGTCGCGCACGGCGACACCCGCAAGCATCTCGCCGACTCGCCGGCGCACCTCGTCGGCCCAATCGTCGGTGGACCCGCGTAGGCGAAAGCGGAGGTTCTGATAGAGGTCGTTGAGCAGCCGCCGGCGCGTAATCATCCCCGCCTCGTAGGCTGCGCGCGCGAAGAAGATGCCGGAGGAGCCGGCCATCAAAGTGCGATCGAGGTCGAAGAATGCGGCGCCGCGCGAACCGTCTTTGTCCAGTTGGTGCGCATCCGCGCAGCGCAGCTCCTCCACAGCGGGCCGGGGGCGGGACATCGTGTCCCGCCATCTTCCGTCTGGCTCGGACGGAGGCACCCCCATGCGAGCGGGCGCCCCACCGACCCCTGTGTGCGGCTCAGACGAAGGCGCACCCGCGCGGGCGGGCACGCCACTTACCCCTGCCGGTGGCTCAGGCGGGAGCGCGTCCATGCGGCAACGCTCAGACGCGGACGATCACCGCGTCGCCCTGCCCGCCCCCGGAGCAGATCGCCGCGCAGCCGAGGCCGCCGCCGCGGCGGCGCAGCTCGAGCACGAGCGAGCCGAGGATGCGCGCGCCGGAGGCACCGATCGGGTGGCCGAGCGCGACCGCGCCGCCGTTGACGTTGACGCGATCCTCGTCGATGCCAAGCATCCGGATCGAGTTGAGCGTGACCGAGGCGAAGGCCTCGTTGATCTCCCACACGTCGATGTCCTTTGCGCTCAGGCCGGCCTTCTGCAGCGCCTTGGTGGCAGCCGAGGCGGGGGTGCGGGCGAGGTAGGCGAAATCGTCGCCGCTCTGCGCGTGGGTGACGATCTCGCCGAGGACCTCGCGACCGTTGGCGGAGGCCCACTCCTCGGAGGAGACCACCAGCGCACCGGCCGCGTCGTTGACGCCGGGGGAGTTGCCCGCGGTGTGCGAGCCCTCCTTGCCGACCAGGCCGGGCAGCGACGCGAGCTTCTCGAGCGATGTGTCGCGGCGGGGGCCCTCGTCGACCTCGACGAGGGTGTCGCCCTTCTTGCCTTTGACGGTGACGGGGACGATCTCCTCGGAGAGGCGCCCCTCGTCGGTCGCCTTCAAAGCCAGCTCGTGCGAGCGCAGCGCCCAGCGGTCGAGGTCGGCGCGCGTGATCTCCAGCTCGTCGGCGACGGCGGTGGCCTCGACGAACATCTGCTTGCCGGAGAAGGGATTGGTCAGACCGTCGTGAACCATCGCGTCGAGCGCCTTCACGTCGCCCATGCGAAAGCCGAAGCGCGCGCCGGGGAGCAGGTAGGGTGCCCGGGACATCGACTCCATGCCCCCGCCGACGCCGACCTGCATGTCGCCGGCGCGGATCGCCTGGTCGAGCATCACCGCGGCGCGCAGACCGGAGGCACAGACCTTGTTGATCGTCTCCGAGGAGACCTCCTTGGGGATACCGGCTTTGATCTGCGCTTGGCGTGAGGGGATCTGCCCCTGGCCGGCCTGCAGTACCTGGCCCATCACGACGTGCTCGACCTGCTCGGGCTCAACCCCGGCGCGCTCCAGCGCGGCCTCGATCGCGATCGCGCCCAGCTCGGTGGCATCCAGCGTTGACAGCCCGCCTCCCATCTTGCCGATCGGCGTGCGCGCGGCGCCGAGGATCACGGTCTTGGCCATTTGATCAAGCTCTCCTAGGGTCGATTACGAACGGGTGGGTGCCAGCAATGCTAGTGGAGGCCCGGCACACCTTCGTGAAGCACAACGGATATCGTGCGGGGACCGTGAACATCTCGGCAACCACCCAACCAAGCGCCAGCACCGACGCGGACACCGTTGCGGTGGGGATCTTCGAGGGCGAGGATGCCCCGAGCGGGCTCCCCGAGGCAGCGGCTCAGCTGATCGCTGCCGGCGAGGCGCGCGCCACCCCGAAGGCGCTCGCGCTCGCCCACGCCGACGGCAAGCGCTGGCTGCTGGTGGGCCTCGGCAAGCGCAAGGACTTCACTCCCGAGCGCGCCCGCTCGGCGGCAGCCGGCGCGCAGGCACGGGCGCTGGAGCTCTCGACCCGCACGTTCTGCTGGCAGGCGCCCAACGACAACCTCGCGGTGTGTACGGCGCTGGTGGAGGGCACCGCGCTGGCGGACTACCGCTTCGACCGCCACCGCTCGGCCCCACCCAAGGGCGAGGACACCGCGCCGAAGCACCTGCAGACGCTGATCCTCAGCGCACCCGAGGCCGCCGACGCGCGGGAGCTGGAGCGCGCCGTCGCCGAGGCGGCGATCGTGGCGGCGGCGGTCAACGCCGCGCGCGACCTGCAGAACCGGCCCGCCAACGACCTCACCCCGACCGCGCTGGCGGAGCACGCGCGCGCGCTGGCACAGGAGATCGAGGGGCTGACGGTCGAGACGGAGGGGCGCGAGGAGATCCTCGCGCGGGGCATGGGCGCGTTCGCGGCAGTGGCACAGGGATCTGCGCAGGAGCCGGCGTTGATCGTCCTGCGCTACGAGCATCCAGAGGCGAGTGGCCCGCTGCTGGGAATGGTCGGCAAGGCGGTGACGTTCGACAGCGGCGGCATCTCGCTGAAGCCGGGGGCGAAGATGGCGGAGATGAAGTTCGACATGTCGGGCGGTGCCGCCGTGGTCGAGGCGGTCGCGGCGATCGCGCGACTGCAGCTGCCGGTGAAGCTTGTCGGGGTTGTCGGCGCGACCGAGAACCTGCCGAGCGACCGCTCGGTGAAGCCTGGGGACATCGTGACGGCGGCGAACGGGAAGACGATCGAGGTCAACAACACCGACGCCGAGGGCCGCCTCGTGCTGGCGGACTGCCTGCATCACGCGGTGGGGTTGGGCGCAGAACGGGTGGTCGACCTGGCAACGCTCACCGGCGCGGTGATCATCGCGCTCGGCTCGACCCATGCGGGGCTGATCGGCAACGACGATGAGCTCGCCGAGCGGATCGCCGCCGCCGGCGGGCAGACGGGTGAGATCGTGTGGCGACTGCCACTGCACGAGGAGTACGACGAGTTGATCAAGGGCACCTACGGCGACCTCGACAACGCCCCGGAAGGGCGCAAGGCCGGCACCATCGTGGGCGCCGCGTTCCTCTCCAACTTCGTGGGGGAGACCCCCTGGGCGCATCTCGACATCGCCGGCTCCGCCTGGGACCTCGGCCGCGCCTACGCCCCCAAAGGCGCCTCGGGTTACGGCGTGCGCCTGCTGGTGGAGCTCGCGCGCTCGTACGCTTGATGGACTTCGACCTCTCCCCCGACCACGAGCTGATCCGCCGCACCGTGCGGGAATTCGCCGAGGGCGAGGTGGCGCCCGTCGCCGAGGAGCTCGACCGCACGAAGGCGTTTCCCTACGAGATCGTCGCAAAGCTCGGGAAGCTCAACCTGATGGGGATTCCCTTCCCCGAGGAGTACGGCGGGGGCGGAGGCGACTCGCTGGCGTACGCACTCGCGGTGGAGGAGCTCGCACGCGTGGATTCCTCGGTGGCGATCACGCTCTGCGCGCACACGTCGCTGGGCACCCAGCCGATCTATCTGTTCGGCAGCGAGGAGCAGAAGCGCGAGTGGCTACCGCAGCTGTGCGCGGGAGCGAAGCTCGGGGCGTTTGGGTTGACCGAGCCGGAGGCTGGATCGGACGCGGGCAACACACGCACGCGTGCGCGCCTGCGGGACGGCGAGTGGACGATCGACGGGGCCAAGCAGTTCATCACCAACGCCGGCACGGAGATATCGGGGATGGTGTGTATCACGGCCGTCACCGGGGAGAGCGACGGGGCCGATCCCAGCCACCCGAACAAGGGGATCTCCAACAAGGAGATCTCCAACATCATCGTGCCCAACGGCACCCCCGGCTACGAGCAGGGCGAGCCGTATCGCAAGATGGGGTGGAACGCCTCCGATACGCGCCCGCTGAGCTTCACCGACTGCCACGTCCCCGAGACCCATCTGCTGGGACCCCGCGGGCAGGGCTTCAAGCAGTTCCTGCACATCCTCGACATCGGGCGCATCGGCGTGGCGGCGATGGGCGTCGGTCTCGCCCAGGGCGCGCTCGACCAGGCGCTGGCGTACGCCAAAGAGCGCCGCGCCTTCGGCAAGCCGATCGCCAAGTTCCAGGCGATTCAGGGCAAGCTCGCGGACATGTCAACCGAGATCGCGGCCGCACGCCTGCTCGTGCACAAGGCGGCGCGCGAGAAGGACGCGGGGCGCAACTTTACGCTCACCGCCGCCCAGGCCAAGCTCAAGACGGGCCGCCTGGCGGTGCGCTGCGCCGAGGAGGCGGTGCAGATCCACGGCGGGTACGGCTTCATCGAGGAGTACCCCGTGTGCCGCTTCTATCGCGACGCGAAGATCCTCACGATCGGGGAGGGCACCGACGAGGTGCAACAGATGGTGATCGCCCGGGCCCTCGGCGCGTAGGTCGCGCTCGCATCCGACCTCGCGCTGTGGTGGCTGGCCGGCAGGCCGACAACAGACGGGCACGACAGCCGACCGTTCGCCGCGACAGTTCATCGTCGGCACGATGCCAGCGCGCCTGACGCAGGCGCGGGGCGAGGTGGTTGGGGGCGCTCATGGGAGCGCCGCTGCGATCCGCTGAGCCGTGGCCGTGACTTTGGGACCAAACTGGGCGAGCAGCTCTTCGCGGCTGTATGCCTCCGCCGGCACCGCCAGCTCGACGGCCGCGATTGCCTGGCCGCCCTTGTCGAGCACCGCGGCGGCGATGGCCCGCCGGCCCGCGAGCAGCTCCTCGTCCTCGATCGCCACCCCCTGCCCGGCGAGGATCCGCTCGAGCTCGGCTCGCAGCGCTGTCTTGGTGGTGATCGTCTTGGGTCCGCGTCGCGCCAGGCGCAGCTGGGAGATCAGGCTCCGCTGCTCCGCCTCGGGCAAGCGCGCCAGGAGCGCCTTACCCGCGGCGGTGCAGTGGATGGGCAACCGCGTACCCAACCCGATGCCCGCGTCGACCGCGTACTGCCCTTGGCGAGACCCCTGCCAGCGGTCGATGTAGGCAACCTCGGCGCCCCCCAGGACCCCCAGGCTTGCGGTGCGCCCGGTCCGCGCACGCAACTCGCGCAGGTGTTCGCGCGCAACCCGACGCACCACCATCGAATCGAGCAGCGAGAGCCCGAAGTCGGACACCCGCGAGGAGAGGCGGTACTTGCGCGAGGGCCCCTGCTCAAGATAGCCGAGCGTCACCAGCGTGGTCGCGTATCGGTGCGTGGTGGAGCGGCCCAAATCGAGTTCCTCAGCCATGTCGGCGATCCCGCGCACCGGGTGCTCGGCGGTGAAGCATGTCAGCATCGCCAGGCCGGCGACCAGCGAGGAGGAGAACCTGCCGGGGTGCTCGGGATCCAGTGGCTTTGACATGGTTGGAGGCTCGGGAATGGCGACTGTGGGTTTGACGACTGCTACGTGGTTTGGTTTTTGGCGCGAGGGAGGAAGGAATGCGGAGAGACGGATCGATCCTGGTGGCTGGAGTTGGCGATCAGGGATGTGGACGTGGCGGACTTACTTGGGTTCGACCTTGGGGGGTTGCGGTTCGACGATGGCGGGGCGGGGCGGTTGCGGTTCGGGTTCGACGATGGCGAGGCGGTTGCGGTTCGACGATGGTGGGGCAATTTTGACTCTTCAGACTGAGCTGCAGATGGTCGATTGTTTCTGAGCTGCGATGGTCAGATTGCTTCGCGATGGTCGATTGCTTCCAGTTGACGATATGCCTAACTTCGCTTACACCGATGCCGTCCAACTACTTAAACACCACTTCACGGCTTTCGTTGCGGCATCTCCCGCAAAACGCCCTTCCAGAAGGTAATCACATCATGACTTACGCTCCGGCGGAGGAAAAGTCGCAACAAGAATGGTCGCGTTGCGAGTAATTAATGCCCGCCGCGACGATCCGTCTATCCACTATACAAAGTCACTTTTACTGTTTCTGATTCGTGCCTGCGCCGCCGATCATCCCCGCTCGACCACTCGACGGACGCCCATCACGAGCATCGTGGGCGCCGCCAGTCCGCCGATCGCCGTCAGCACGGAACGGCTGGCCGGCAACGCCTCCGGCAGCGTGGCCTCGCGCGCCGAGAGGTAGTGACTGGCCATCCCCGCGAGCACCAGCGAATGACGGTACCCATGTGGGAGCGCCGTGGCCTGCCGCAGCGACTCGACCGCCAGTCGCGCCAGACCCCTGGCCGCATCTTGAGGCGAGGCGTAGTAATCCAGCAGGCTGCACTGGCCGACTGCCGCGTCCTCGCGTCTGTCGATGAGGCTGTCGAGCAGTGTGTGCAGCGACCCGATCCAGGGGAAGTAAGCGGCGTCGAGCGCGACCGCATCCTCCACGCATACAGCCTGCTCAGCCGCAGCCGCGATCAACACGAAGACTCCGAGCGAGGAGCCTGCCGAGGCCGCGATCTCCCACCATTGCAAGTCGCTGCCGGACAGTTTGTGCTCCCGCGCCCAACGCTCGAGCCCCGCGTGGCCACCGCTGCACTCACCCTGATTGAGGCTTTGATAGGACGCGATTCGGGCAGCGGCCCTACGCGCGGGGGCCGCCACCGACGCAAAGGATGGGAGCCTGTTCAGCGCCACTCGGCAGGTCTCGACGAGGGTCTGCAGGTAACCGGCGTCGTCGCGGTGGGCATGATGGGCGTAGTAGTCGATCCGCTGGGGCACGGAGTCGAGCGCGGCGAGCAGCGCGCGATGGAGCCGATCGCCGTTGCGCACCGGATCGGGATTGTCCTGCTCGGCGAGCGTATCGACGTAGTCGTACGCCGCCTGGAAAGCAACCTGGGCACGTACGACGGTCGGACGGCGCACAGCGGGCGCAAATGCGGCGAAGGCCGCCGCGCCGTCGAGATTCAAACGCTCCGCCTGCAGGTTCTCGAGCGCCGCTTGGCGCAACACCGGATCGGGGATCGCTCCGGCTCTACCCCGCCACTGGCCGACTTCCCGACAGACGCGCGGAAAGACTCGCAACCAGTACCGTTGCGCCGCACTCGCGAACTCCCCGGCAAGCGCAGCGCCTCTTCCTCTGCCGGCAGCCACCGGCACAGCTTGGCGCGTCGGGAAGACGACATCACGCAACATCCGCCCGCCCGCGCCGCTCGACCCCGGTCGGCAGGCATCGACGAACCTTTGGGGCCGGTCAAACCACTCGAGGGGTTTCCTACTCTTGCAGCCCCACGTTCGCCGGCACCCGCGCCGCGCGCAGACCGGGGATCGCGATGACCGCAAGAGCCATCGCGGCAACCAACAGGAAGGTCTCCAGAATCTGCGTGCCCGCCAGCGAGAAAGGCGCGGGGAAGCCCGTGGTGAGCTGCAGCCAGCGGCTCGCCAGCGCATGTCCATATACCCCGAGCACAGCACCATCGACGCCGCCGATGCTCAACAGGATCAGGCTCTCGAGCAGCAACGCGCGCCAGAGCTGGCGGTAGTCGAAACCCTGGATCCGCAACGACGCGAGCCTGGCGCGTCGCTGCCAGATCGCCGCCCCCAGCGCCGATGCAACCGAGAGCGCGGCTGCGATCAGGAGCAAGGTGGCGATCGCGCCGAGGTTCTGCAGACCCTGACGCGCGTTCTGGTCGTACTGGCGTTCCCGTTCGGCCAGCGTCTGCACGCCCAGGCCTGGGTAGCCGCGGAGCGCTCGCAGGACTTCGCGCCTGCCCTGCGCAGGGTTCACACCCGGCCGCAGATCGACCTCCAGCGCCGAGGGATCGGCGGTCTGCCAGGCACGGCGGTAATCGCTCGTGTTGAGAATGACCGAGCCCGACGGCCACCCCAGGTTGGTGGTGATCGCCGCCACGCCGAAGCGTGTCTGGCCCGACGGCGTGGGTAGTGTGAAGAAGCTTCCCACCCGCAGACCGCGACTGGAGGCGAACCCTTCCGAGACCGCGGCCCACCCCCCGCGGCGCAACAGGGCCGAGGCCCGCGCGAGGTCGCCATGCAGCACCTGGCTGGCGGGAATCATCGTGGGGTCGCCCGAGGGCCGGGCAATGACCCACATGCGGCTGGCGCCGACATCCAGAAACGCGCCTTGGTATTCGCGGACCGCGGCAACCCCTGGTGCCTTGAGGATCGCCGCCGGCGCGCGGCCGGAAGGGAAGGCGTTGGTGGTGAGATCGTTGCCACCGCTCGTCACCCAGATGTCGGCGGTGTTCAGATATTGGCCAAAGGCATTGTCGAGACCATGCAGCAGATCCTGTCGGGCGCCGCCAATCGCGACGCTGCCGTAGACCGCCAGCGCCGTCACTCCGGCCAGCGCGATCGAGCGCGTGGCGGTCGATCGCAGCTCGGTCACCGCGATCACCAGCATGCTCCCCGGGATCCGCTCGCCGATCCGTGCCAACACCCGGATGGCGGCGGCGAAGATCGCCGGAATCAGCGCGATCGCCGCCAGCGCCAACGCCATCCCACCGACGACGGTCAGCTGGGGAGCCGCCAGCACGAGCGCGGTGACGACGGCGATCAGCGCACTACCGCCGAGACCCAGCCACTGGACCACCGGCCTGCTGATGCCGCTCTCCCCCCGCCCTTCGCGAAAGACCGCGTCGGTCGGCCGATGGGCGCGCAGATCGAGCAGCGGTGGCAACGACGCAAGCAGCGTCGCGACCACGCCGGCCCCAAGCGCCAGCAGCACCGTGCCCAGATGAACGATCTGGTGGGCGCTGATCGGAAACGCCACCGCGAGGTAGACGGGCACTTTGTGAAACAGCGTTCGCGACAGCACCTCGCCGAGCGCGACCCCCACGAGCGATGCGATCAACCCGAGCAACAGCGCCTGAAAGCCCAGGATCAAAAGCATCTGGGCGGAGTCGAAGCCCTGCATACGCATGTCGGCGATGAAGCGCCGGCGCTCGGGAACCGTGAGCAGCATCGCGTTGACGGCGAGCAGGAAGCCGACCATCGCGCCGATCGCGGCGAACAGCGTGGTGGATTGGTTGGTCGGCTTCGACGCGGTGGCGAGCAGGCGCAGTTCGTTGTCGGCCGACTCGACGTTCAGGCGACCGCCGGCCAGATGCCGAAGCTCGCCGGCGACGAGCCGGTCGGCTCCCGGCAGGGGCCGCACCAGCACTTCGGTCACACGTTCGGGCCTATCGGTGAGCTGCTGAGCGAGTGGCAGCAGGGTGATTGCCACCGTGCCGTACCTCGCCACCCCCGCCGGCCCGCCGGAGAGCACGGTGCGGACCGAAGTGGGGTGCGCGTGGCCCGCCGCCAGCAGCCTCACCGCGCCTCCCCGCCGCACGCCGATCGTGCTCGCCACCTCGGCCGGCAACCCGATCCCGCGCGCGAGCTGCAGCGCTTCGGAGCCGGCTTCTTGACTGCCCAGCACGCCCAGCCTGACGATGTTGGGATCCACGCCGATCAGCTGAATCGACTCGCGACCCCGGGGGCCGACGACGATCGCCTCCTCACGCAGGAGCGCGGCGGCCACCCCCACACCGGGCAGCCGGCGGACCCTGGTGGCCAGCCCCTCTTCGAACCCCTCGCTGGAGCGCGCCACCAGCTGCAGGCGCGCGGAGCCAACCAATCCGTGCAGCAGATTCCCCGCCGAGCCCATCAGGCTGCCGTTGGCCACCAGCACGCCGAACACCAGCGCCACGCCCACGGCGATCCCCCCGCCGGCCAGCAGCTCCTGCGCGGTGTGGCGGCGTAGGCGCCAGCCGTAGAAGCGCAACAGCATGCTCGGGCGCAGGTCGAGGATCGTCAGATTCAGTCTGGGGCGACTCATCGCTCACGCGAGGCTCAGCGCCAGCTCCGCGTCGAGACCCTCGCTGAGGTGGCCATCGCGGAGCGTGTGCACCCGATCCGCGAACGCCCGCGCCTGGGGGTCGTGGGTGACGAGCAGGCCGGGGATGCCACGTTCGCGGCAGAGCTCGCGCAGCAGCCCGAGTACCTCTCGGCCACGCTTGGAGTCGAGACTGCCGGTGGGCTCGTCGGCCAGCAGCAGGCGCGGCTCCCCCGCGAGTGCCCGAGCGAATGCCACCCGCTGGCGCTCGCCCATGGAGAGCTTGTCGGGCGTGTGTTCGGCGCGCTCTCCCAGCCCTACGCGCTCCAGCCACGGACGCGTCACGCGGCGGGCATCGCGCAGCGTCCACCCATCCCCCAGCAGCTTCAGCGCGGCGTTGTCGAGCGCCGTGGCGCCGGCCATCAGGTGGAAGGATTGGAACACGAAGCCCACCTCGCGGCGGCGGAAGCGAGCGCCCTCCGCGGCCGGCAGGCTGCTCACCTCACGCTGGCCGAACCACACGCTGCCGCGATCGGGCACCATCAGGCCGGCGGTGAGGAGCAGCAGCGTGGTCTTGCCCGAGCCGCTGGGCCCATACAGCGCCACGAGCTCGCCGGGCGCAACGGTCAGCGAGACGCCGTCCACCGCCCGCACAACCTCGGACTCGCTGGTGTAGTGCTTGACGAGCTCGCGCAGCTCCAGGCTGTCGCTCGGAACGTGTTTTGAAATAGGCGGTGCGACTGGGGCGTTCATGGACCAAGCTGGACGGCGCGGGGCGGCGAAGCGCATGCTGGTGGCACGTGCGAGCCGTCACGTGGCGATCCAGCGCAGTGTCCAGGGACGCATCCAGGCGTGCTGATCTTTTCAAAACACGTTCTATTCACGACCCCGAGCGCTCCAACCCGTCGGGCTGACGGGGGGAGTGCCTCGGTGGAAATGGCACCACGTTCCCCGGCTCGTCGCCGACCCGCACCAGTTCGCCCCCGCCGATCGACATCAGCACGTCGGTCCCATGCCCTGCCTCGGTGTCCTCCGAGGCGACGATCAGCGCCGCGTTGTACTCGCGCGCCCCGGCGCGCAGCAGCTCATACAGCGCTTTGCGCTCTTCCAGGCTGGGCACCACCGATGGCTCGTCGACCAGCAGCAGATGCGGCTGGCGCACGAGCGCCCGGGCGAGCATCGCCCGCATGCGCTCCCCCACCGCAAGCGGTGCGGCAAGGTCGTCCGCCCAGTCGGAGGCGCCCGCCCAGGACAGCGTCTTGCGCGCCCTGATCCGCGCCTCGTGCATGGTGGCTCCGTCGCTCACCAGCGGCAGCGCCACGAGATCCACGACCCGCTCGCCTTGGGCGGGATGCCAGTCTTCGCTGGCGAGCAGCCCGATCCGGTCGCGCAACAGGCGCTCGCGCCACAGCAGCGGCATCCGTGCCAGGTCGTGGCCCTCGAAGGCGATCCGCCCCGCGTCGGGAGACTCGAGGCCAGCCGCCAGCCGCAGCAGCGTGGACTTGCCCGTGCGTCGCGAGCCGAGGATGCCGACGTGCTCGCCCCGATGGACCTCGAAGGAGACCTGTGCGAGCACCGGGATCTGCCGGCGTCCATCGGGGTAGTTCTTGCTGACCTGCTCGAAGCGGAGCAGCGGCGCGGCTGCGGCGGCGCTACTCGACGCGGGCGGCATGTTCATCGATCCGCCGTCGCGTGCGTTTGGCCCACTCGACCTCGGCGCGCAGCTGCGCGTCGGAGGCGTCGCGCACGATGTCCATCACCAACCCCATCCACGAGCGCACCGGCAGCGGCGGGCCGGAGCTCTGCCGCAGCAGCTCCAGGCACTCGCGCTCATACTGGCGCAGCGCTTGACACAACTGCGGCACGTCCTGCTCGCGCGCGGCCGCGACCTTCGCCTGGATTTCCACGCGTGTGGGCTCGCGCGGGGCGAGTGTTTCCAGCCACATCCGCAGCGCGTCGGGAGCCAGCTCGGTGGCGCTGTAGACGGTGCGCTGCAGACGTGGATTCTCGGGATCGCTCTCGACCGTGCCCGAGATCAGGCCCGCGCGCTCGAGCTGGTCGAGCATCCGGTAGAGGCGCTTGGGGTCGATCGCCCACGAGGGACCCAGACGAGCACCCAGACGAGCACCCAGGTCGTAGCCGTGGCCGGGACGCTCCAGTACGAGGCCGAGGATCGCGCCCTTCAGTGGCGAGGACCCCCGCATCCAGGTCCGGTCGCCGGTGGCGGCCGAACTATTCGCAGACTCGTCATCGACAGCCGTCAAGCTCTCTACGGACATCGCGTCTCCCGGTCGTCCCACCTGCCGCCACTCCGTTTGCCTCCAGAACGTTACACCAAACCGCTCCCAAGTGCAGCGAACTTAAGAACCTTTCAAATAGAATGATGCCTACGCTTCCGCCGCCGAAAGTTTGCCAGCCCGGATCTCAGGGCTTATCGGCCGGCGCCAGATCTACCTCGACCACGCCGACTCGCTCGAGCAGCGCCGCGGCCGCGCTGGCCGGGTCGAGGCGGCGCTCCACGACCTGATCCAGCAGGCGCTCGAGCTCGGCGTCGCCTTGCAGGCGGGCTTCCAGGCGACGGCGCATGCGGGCGCTCGCCAGCGCCAGCACCTCGCCGCGCAGGTTGCGCCGGCGGCGCTCGGCGAGCTGGCCGGCGGCGAGGATGTGCGCGCGGTGCTCCTCCAAACGCTCCACCAGCTCCTCGACCCCGCGGCCGTGGGCGGCCTCGGTCTTGACGATCGGCACCCGCCAGCGCTGGCCGAAACGGGGATGCTCGCCGGAGGCGGGTGTCCCCCGGTTTCGGTCACCGTCGCCGTCGAGGTTGGCCAGCGACAGCACCCCGCGGATCTCGCGCACCATCGTGTCGGTGAGCGGGTGGTCGGCCTTGTTGATCACGATCACGTCGGGGATCTCCATCACCCCCGCCTTCAACGCCTGGATGGAGTCGCCCGAGCCGGGCATCAGCACGAGCACGACGGTGTCGGCGTGGTCGATGATGTCCACCTCCGCCTGCCCCACCCCCACGGTCTCCACGAACACGTCCTGGCGACCGGCGGCGTCGAGCAGCAGCGCGGCCTGCAGCGCCGCCTCGGAGAGCCCTCCGAGCGCGCCGCGGTTGGCCATCGAGCGGATGAACACGCCGGGGTCCAGGAAGTGCTCGCCGAGGCGGATGCGGTCGCCGAGCAGCGCGCCGTGGGTGAAGGGCGAGGATGGGTCGATCGAAAGCACCCCCACCGTGCGGCCCGCGTCTCGGCGCACGCGGGTGAGCGCGCCGATCAGCGTGGACTTGCCGACGCCGGGAGGCCCGGTGAAGCCGACTACGGCGGCGGCGCCGGTGTGGGGGTAGATCTCCCGCACCAGCTGCCATCCCTCCGCGCGGTTGTCCTCGACCAGCGAGATTCCCCGCGCCAGCGCGCGGCGGTCGCCGGCGAGCAGGCGCTGGGCGAGGGTCGCCGTGGAGGTGCTCCCGGTCACGGACGCAATCATCGCAGGACAATACGATTGGCCGCCATGGACCAATCGGAGCTGATGACCGACCCCACCCCCGGGAACGCCGCACGCGACCCCTCCCCCAAATCCTCCAATCCATCCCCCTCCCGGCCCCCCATCGAGCTCCGGGGAGAGCCGCCCCCGCGCAGGGGTGGTCCACTCGCGCTGCTGCGGTTCATGCGCGCCAACAACATGATCAGCCGCCACTACGCGGTGCTCGGAGCACGGTGGCTGTGGCTGAAGCTGCGCTGGCGCGGGCGTTTGCAAACCGACGGCATCTGCTTCATCTGCCCGGGTGTGCAGTTCGAGATCGGCAGGCATGCCAAGCTGCACATCGGCCGCTGGGCGTGGGTGGGGCACGGCACCAAGCTGCGCGTGCACGAGGGCGAAGTGCGGATCGGCGCGAAGACGGTGATCGGACAGGAGTGCACGATCTCCGCCTTCCAGCACGTGTCGATCGGTCGCGAGTGCATCGTCGCCGACCGCGTGATGCTGATCGACTTCGACCATGGCATCGTCGAGGTCGAGCGCCCGATCCGCCTGCAGGGCATCTACAAGCGCGATGTGCGCGTTGGGCACAACGTGTGGATCGGCTACGGCGCTTGCGTCCTGCGCGGGGTGACGGTCGGCGACAACAGCGTGATCGGCACCAGCGCGGTGGTCACCAGGGAGGTTCCCGCCAACGCCATCGTGGGGGGCGCCCCCGCGCGCGTGATCCGCATGCGCGACGCGCCCCAATCGCTGCGCTGGGAGTAAAAGAGCAGGGCTTTATGGGACCCCCACAAGGGGGGTCGGGGGAGGGGTTGCGTGTGGCGCTCCCGATCCTGCACGTGCGCTGGACCTCGAGGTGCTCAGAGCGCATGCAGCGGCGCGCACTCGGCGTGCGCCGCAAGGTTGCGCAAGGCGCCGTCATCGGCGTCCGCTCCGCCCGCCAGCGCCTGCTCGACGCCGCGGCGGTGGGCCTCGAAGCGCTGGTGCGCGTAGGGCACCGCGAGGCCGCGGGCAACCATGAAGGCCCAGTCGCTCGACTGCAGCGCCAGCAGCTCGCGCACGGCGGCGGCGCCCGCACGGCGGCCGGCGCGCACCACCTCCAGCTCCGCCGCGCGGGTGGCGAACGCGATCTCCGCCACCGCCGGACCCGACCAGGTCGAGAGGTCGCCGCTCGCGCCCCAGGTGCTCACCTCCCACTCCTCCCCCTTCCGCTCCGCCGCCGCCACGCCGGCCGCGGGATCGCCGCCACCCTCGCGCGCGGTCGCGACGCTCTCCAGCGACGCCGGCTCGTGGCGCTCCAGCGCGTCGTCGAGGCGCACCAGCGGGAGGTTCTGGCGGGTGCACTCCTCAACCACCGCGCCCAGCCAGGCAAGGCCCTCATACCACCAGTGGCCGAGCAGCTCGGTGTCGAGCGCGCACACCACCAGGCCGCCCCCGGGCAGGCCCTGCCCGTTGCGCTCCAACCGCTCGCGGACGCCCGCCACGAAGTCCTTCGCGTGCGCGCGCGAGAGATTCAGCGCGTGCTCGTGGTCGTAGGCGTCGCCGTCGTTGGCCCACGGGTTGTGGTGGTGGATCGTGTGGTGGTGGTAGTCGCGGTAGCGGCCGTGCGCGGGGTAGCCCTCATCGCTCCACACACGCGCGATCGTGGCGCGGTCGATCGGCACCAGCACCACGCCCGACTCGCCCACCAGCGGGCGCAGGTGCGTGGGCGCTCCAAGACCGAAGCGGTTGGTCAGCTCCACGCATACGGCGTGCACGCCGGCGTCCGCCAGCGCGGGCTCCAGGTGACTGGCGTGGGCGCACTCCGGTAGCCAGAACCCTCCCCGCCACGCCCCCGCGCCGAAGCGGGCGCGGTGGGACTCCACGCCGCTGCGCACCTGCAGCCGCAGCCCTGCCTCGCTGGCCAGCAGGGGGAGCACCGCGTGGGTGGCCGCGGAGGTCCACTGCGCGTGGGGGGCGAACGCACTCAGGATCTCGCCGCCGCGACGCTCGAAGCCGGCGAGCGCGCGCTCGTAGTCGCCCCAGGAGCGCTCGACCTCGCGCGCGAGGGTGTCGTGGCCCCCGGCGCGCAGCCCGCGGGAGTCCTCGGCGTGGGTGTGGCGGCGGGTGCCCTCCACGAACCGCGCGAAGCGCTCGCCCACGCCCGCGGCCTCGAGCTGGTCGCACAGCACCGGGGTGAGCGACACCGTCAGCGGTGCGCCGCGCTCCAGCAGCTCCAGCAGCGGCAGGTAGCAGGTGGCGAGCGCCTCCCACAACCACTCCTCGCCGAACGGCCACGTCCCGAAGCCCTCCACGTAGGGCATGTGGGTGTGCAGGACGATCGCCAGCTCGCCCCGCATGCCCCCGCGCCGCCGATGCCCCTCGCCCGCGGAGACCGGCTCGCCCCCCGCGGGCCGTCGGTGGGAGTCGCTCACGAAGACGCGCCACCAGCCGCGGGGCAGATCACGCCCGGCACACCGCCACGAAGTCGAGCGCGCGGTCGAGGTCGGCCTGGCCGCGGGGGCGCAGCGCGAAGTCGGCGATGGAGATCGCCGGGGTGAACCAGTCGTAGAAGCGCTCGGTGAGGCCGAGCCGCGGGTGCACGCTGTCCCAGCCCAGCCGCAGCGCGAGCTCGTGCGCGCGCAGCTTGCGGGCATGGAAGAGTCCGAACAGCGCCACCGAGGCGAAGTGCTCGCGGCACAGCCGCTCGAACTCGTGCGCGCGGTACTCGTGCACGTGCCACGGGTTGTCCGAGCGCGGCGCGCCCTTCGGCGCGAGCGTGAGCACGTTGGGCGTGGACAGGTACACCACCCCGCCATGGCCCACAAGCTCACGGAAGTGCTCCAGCGCAGAGCCCGGGCTCTGCAGATGCTCGATGGTCTGCAGGAACACCACCGCGTCGGCGGGCGCGGAGAAGGTTTCGATCAAATCGCACTCGAAGCGCAGGTTGGGACGGCGGTAGCGCATGCGCGCGTGCTCGTGCGCCTCGGGATTGGCGTCCACGCCGACGACGCTCGCCGCGGCGGCGGCGAGCACGTCCGAGCCATACCCCTCGCCGCACGCCATGTCGATCGCCCGCAGGCCGCCGATGCGTGCGGCGATCCACTGGTAGACGATCAGATGACGGCGGTACCAGTAGTTCTCCTCGGGCACGTTGGGCAGCGTGCGCTCCCCCGTCAGCGCGAGCGGAGGCACCCCGTCGGGCTGGTCGCGTTGCACGTATAGAGACGCCGACACCGCGCGCGAGTATATGGTCCCCGGCATGACGCCCCCAAGCACGAAAGACGAGGGGCCCGGCTCGCCGGCCTCCGGCCGGCTGCGCCACCCTCTTGGAGCCGAGGAGATCCGCGACGTCAACACGCGCTACCACGACGTGGCGGCCGGCCACTACGACGCGAAGTGGGGGATCGACTTCGGGGACATCGGCCTCGAGCAGGTGGGCGCCAAGGTGCGCAAGGCGCTCGGGGAGCGGCCGGGCCACTACGCGCAAACGCTTGAGATCGGCGCAGGGACGGGGTACTTCACGCTCAACATGATGCGCGCCGGGCTGATCGGGAAGGCCACCTGCACCGACATCTCTCCCGGGATGCTCGCCACGCTCGACGCCAACGCCAAACGGCTGGGGCTGAAGGTGAAGACCGTGAGCGCCGACGCCGAGCGACTGCCGTTCAAGGACGGGAGCTTCGATCTCGTGCTGGGGCACGCCGTGCTGCACCACATCCCCGATCTCCCCACCGCCTTCGGCGAGCTCGCGCGCGTGCTGGCGCCCGGTGGCACGCTGCTGTTCGCCGGCGAGCCCTCGCGCGCCGGCGACCGCATCGCGAACGTGCCCAAGCGCTTCGCCGGCGCGGTTGCGCCGCTGTGGCGGGCGGCGCTGCGCGCGCGTCCGGCCGGGTGGGCGGACAACGGATCCGGAGGCGCCCCCGATGAGGCGCTGGAGGGCGTGGTGGATGTGCACGCGTTCGTGCCCGGCGAACTGCGCGAGCTCGCCCAGGGCGCGGGCCTGGAGCGGGTGCGCGTGGGCGGGGAGGAGCTGCTGGCCAACTGGTTTGGCTGGACCAATCGCACGCTGGAGGCGACCGCCGAGCCGGCCGACGTGCCGTGGGCGTGGCGCCAGTACGCCTACCGCGGCTACTTAGCGCTGCAGGAGCTCGACCGTCGGCTGCTCGAGCCGCGATTGCCCGCCGCGATCTTCTACAACCTGATGCTCTCCGCACGCAAGGGCGGCTGAGCTCACGCGAACGCAGGTCTGAGCTCGGGGCCGAGAGGGCGAGTCGCCGGGCCAGACGGCGAGTCGCACGGCCGAGAGGGCGAGTCATGCGGCCGGCGCACCAGCTGGTGCCGCGGTCCGCGACGGCGCACCAGGTGGGATCGATCGCGTCCCGGCGCACCGGGATGGTACCGGTCGTTACAGACCCGTCGGTTCGCACGCACCTGACGGTTCACCCCCTTAGACTCTGCATATGACGGAGCGCCTGCACCGCGACTTCCCGCTGTTTCCGCTCGGCATCGTGGCACTGCCGACCGAGAACGTGCCGCTGCACATCTTCGAGGACCGCTACCGCACGATGATCGAGCGGTGTCTGGAGGAGCAGCGCGAGTTCGGGATCCTGTGGATGGCGGAGGACGAGCTCAAGCCGGTCGGTTGCGCGTGTACCGTCGAGACGGTGCTGGAGCGGTTGGAGGACGGGCGCATGAACATCCTCGCGCGCGGCACCCGGCCGTTTCGCCTGGTGGAGCGCCAGGACGATCTGCCCTATCCCGCGGGCGTGGTGGAGTTCCTCGACGAGCACGAGGAGCCGGCCGACCCCGAGGTCGTGAGCGCCACCCGCCTGCTGTATGCGGAGCTGGTGGAGCAGGCCACCGACAACGCCCTCTCCTCGGAGGAGATCGAGGCGCTCAACGCCTACCGGATGGCCGCCACCGTGGAGTTCGGCGCCGACGCCAAGCAGGAGCTGCTGGAGCTGCGCTCGGAGAACGCCCGCCTGCGCCTGCTGACAATGCTGTTTCGCGCCGCGATCAAGCGGATGGAGCTGGTGGAGCGCGCGCAGGCGCACGCGCGCTCCAACGGGAAGGTGCGCTTCGGGTAGGGCTGGACCGCGTGGAGGCCCGCCCGACATCGTGCGAAGGCCCGCGCCGGGGGGCTGGCGCGTCTCATCCCGGCAGCCCGCACAGGTGCTGCGCCACTTCCAGCACGAGGTACTGCAGGCGGTGCATGGCGGAGGACTGGTGGGCGGAGTTGTCGGCGAAGCGCACCGTGCCTTCGGCGTCGCGTACGCGGTAGCGGAACACCGATCCCGGGCGCGGCGGCAGCGCGAGGTGCTTGGCGGAGGGGGTCTGAAGTTCTTCGGTGACGCCCCGGGCCTGGATCAGCTGGGGGTCGCTCAGCTGGTGGGCAGGGCTGCCGTTGCAACGCACCGCGCCGCCTTCGTTGATAAGCACCGTCAGCTTTTCTCCGCCGCCCGTGCGCGTGACCACGAACAGGTCGGGGAGTTCGACGCTCTCGCCGCAGCCCGCGATGGCGAACGCCGCCGCCCCCGCGAGCACCGCCGCCACGACGACTGCCGCCGCCACCGCGCTCCTCACCGCCATGCGAGCCCCCACCCCTCCTCCTCCCTCCTCCTCACACCCACACGAGCTCCATCCCTCCCCACGTCCACGCATCCCACCCCTCCCCTTCCCCCCACCCCTCCTCCTCACGCCCACACCGCCACCCCGCCGCGACGGGGGTCGCCCGCGCCGAGCAGCTCGCCGTCGCGGCGCTGGACGGCCTGGACGCCGCCGAAGAAGAGGTTGAGGGCGTGAAAGGCCACCACCTCGCGGCCCGGCGCCGCCAGCTCCCGCAGCGGGATCCCCGGCTCGGCGTACACGGCCCCCTCCTCGTAGTGCACGCGCGGCGCGCCCACCGCCTCGGAGGCGCTCATGCCGTGGTCGACGACCCCGACGATGGTCTGCAGCAGCGCCGAGCGGATGCGGTTGGAGCCGGCGCTGCCCAGCACCAGCTCGACCTCCCCCGCGCCCCCGATCACCACGGAGGGGGCCATCATGCTCGGCATCCGCCGGCCCGCCGGGTGGCGGTGGAAGCCCAGCGGGTTGAGGTCCTGCTCGCCCATGATGTTGTTGACGTGGATGCCCGTCCCCGGCACGACCACGCCTGAGCCCTCGCCGTTGGTGCAGGTGACGCTGCACGCCCTCCCCTCCCCGTCGAGCACGGAGATGTGGGTGGTGGCTCCCAGGTTGCCGGCAGCGCCCCCAGCTCGACCAGCCGTGCCTCCCGCTCCACCCACGCCGCCCACCCCACCCGCTCCACCGGCGCCCCCAGCTCGACCGCCCGCACCGCCTCCGTCCACCCCCAAGCGCTCGGCGAGGAACCGCTCCAGGAAGCCCTCTTCGCCCAGGCCCTCCACGAACTCGGGAGTGCGCTCGCCCTGAGCGGCGGCCATCGCCGCGACGATCTCGACGAGCGTGGGCGGGCCGGGGTGCCGGTCGAGCAGACCGAGCGCGTAGGCCAGCAGCGTCCCCCCCGCCGAGGGCGGCGGGTTCGTCAGCACCTCGCGGTCGCGGTAGCCGACCCGCACCGGCGCGCGCAGCCGCGCCCGGTAGGCGGCGAGCGCCTCGGCGGTGATCGAGCCGCCGCGCTCGCCCAGCCAGATGCTCACGGCGGCGGCGATGTCGCCCGCATAGAACGGCCCGGAGCCCTTGGCGCCCAGGAGCTCGAGCGCATCCCCGAGCTCCGGGTTGCGCAGCACCTCGCCCTCGCGCAGCACGTGTCCGGCGGGCGCCCACAGCGCGGCGCACTCCGGCGTGGACACCAGCAGCTCGGCGAGGATCTCCGCCACGTAGGCCTGCCCCGCGTTCAACGCCACGCCGGCGCGCGCCAGCGCCGCCGCGGGGGCGGTGAGCTCCGCGAGCGGCGCAGTGCCCCAGCGCGCGACGGCCTCGCACACCCCGGCCGGCGTCCCGTACACCCCGCACGAGGCGGGTCCGATGTGGAACACCTGCGCGGCGTCGCCGAACGACACGTCGATCGCGCGCAGCTCGGCGGCCGAGCCGTCGGTGGCGCGCGCGGGGGCCTCTACGAAGAAGTCCAGCAGCGCCGGCTCCCACCCCCCACCGGCGACCATCAGGTAGCCCCCCGCCCCCAGGCCTGTGAGCAGCGGCTCGGCCACGAACGAGGTGAGCATCGCCCCCACGGCCGCGTCCACCGCGTTGCCCCCCTCGCGCAATACGCGCGCGCCCGCCTGTGCGGTCAGCGGATGACCGGCCGCCACCACCCCTCGTTCACCGCTGCCCATCCGCGAAGACTAGAGGGCGCGTCGATCTACAATGGGGACCCATGGAGGCAAAGCCGAAGACCACGCCACGAGGGCCGTGGACGCAGGAGGAGATCGCGCGCGAGGAGCGAGCCGGCAGGGCGCGCACCCTTGCCGACCAAAAGAAGCCCTCAGAGGTGCGTCTGCAGGAGACATTGCGCCTCAGCCGATTCATGAGCGAGTTGAGGCAGGACCTGGCAGACGATGTTCGAACCCGATGATCTGCTGCTTGCGCTCACGGGCGCACAGGTCGAGTTCATCATCATCGGGGGAATGGCCGTGGGCATACACGGCTTCATCCGCGCAACGAAGGATCTGGACATCGTTCCGGATCCCTCTCCTGAGAACCTGCAGCGGCTTGCCCGCGTGCTCGTAGAGATCGATGCCCAGCATGTCGGCATCGGCGACTTCTCCCCCGATGAGTTTCCCTACGACCCCACCGACCCCATCCAGCTCGCCGAAGGAGCCAACTTCCGTCTGGAGACCAACCACGGCCCGCTGGACATCATGCAGTGGGTGGCGGGAATCGAGACAGATCTCGCATACACCGGACTTGCGCACCAGGCCATCCCTGTGAGGTTCAGGGATACGCAGATTCGAGTGTGCGCCCTCGAGCACCTGCGGGCCATGAAGCGCGCCGCGGGTCGCCCTCAGGATCTTGCGGATCTGGAGCGACTCGGCGAGAGGTTCGCTTCGACCCCCGCCTACGGCGTGGCGCCGGCCGACCCGAGCGGGTAGGGGAGCGGGGCGAGCTGGCTCATCTTCCAGGCCCCTCCTTCGCTGCGCATCGGCATCACGTACTTGCTGCCCTTGGGCCCGTGGAAGAGGGCGAAGGCGCTCGTGCCCTTGATCCGCAGGGCGGCAACGCCGCCGGCGAGGGTGAGGGTTTCGGCGTGGGACGCGGCGGAGTCCTTGGAGAGCTGGGCGAGTACCTGCGCGCAGCCGCCGGTCTTCGCTTTGGCGCCCCCGAGGAGCCGTTCGAGCTGGGTGCGGGTGGCGACCGCGAGGTAGGTGCAGGCCTTCGGCCATTCGCCGCTGGCACGGGCCCGCAGGAAGCCGGCGAGCGCGGCGGTGGCGCGTTCCCGTTCGCTGGGGGGCGCTTCGCTGCCGTAGTTGGGGATGCTGTTGTCCCCGCTGGACGCCCGGAAGCCCGCGGCGCCGCCGCCGGAGCCATCGGAGGAGGAGGAGGAGGAGGAGGAGGAGGTCGAAGTGGATGGGCGCGGCGCCGTTTCGGCCGGCTTGGTGGCGGTTGTCGGCGTCGTCGCGGTCGCGGTCGTCGCCGGAGTGCTCACGCTCGGCGTGGTGGCCGGCGTGCTCGCCGCGCTCGCTGCCGGCGTCGAGGTGCTCGAACCGCCTCCCCCACACGCCGCGAGGCCGACCGCCGCCAGCACCGCGGCGAGCAGCGGCGCCACGAGGCGTACGCCTCTCATCGGCCTGTTCCCCGCAAGCTCGTGGACCCCTCTCGCCTCACGATCACGATCCTATTATCTTCTCCCCCCGGGTGCGCTCCTTCCATGGGTGCGCCCGTCGTGCCGGGCCTTCTGCTTGGTCTTCTTCTTCGCCTTGGCCTTGTGCTTCCGCTTGTGGGGGGTCTTCTTGGCCTTCGGGCACCCGGTGACGGCGATCTTGGTGTTCTGGTGGATCGCGTCGCCGTTCTGCGCGAGGAATTCAGTCGGCATCGTCAGCGTCCCCTTGCACGGGTTCACGAAGTACGCCGGGCCCGTCAACGGCACCGGTAGGATCGGCTACGGCATCCGCGTGAGGAACAGCGTGAGCTCGACCCAATCGGCCTGCTGCGGGCGGGCGGCGAGCTCGCGGGCGACGGCGCTGAGGATCGCTTCGAACTCACCGTGGTCGATGCCGACAACGATCACGCAACCCGCGTGTGCCCGCCCCGCCTCGGCCCAACGGCGCGCGATCACGGGGAAGTCCTTGACGTCGAACGTGACGAAGAGGCGCCCTTCGCTCGCGGCGATCGACAGCAGCTGCTCGTCGGTGAGGCCGTCGAGCTCACGCTCCTCGTCAGCGACCCTAACGTCGTGGCCCTGGTCGCGGAGCGGTGCAGCTACTCGCCGGGCTGAGACGTGCGCGTCGAGGAAGAGCTTCACGGAGCGTCGGGCGCCCGTTTACACATCGACACGGCTGACGGCTATGAACGGGAACTCCCTTTCGAGCTGCTCGATCGGACGCCTGTTCTCGGCTATGGCCGCGTCGATCTCATCTCCAAACAGCTCGTAGTAGGCAAGAGCAAGCCGGATCTGGCGCTCGTTGGCAGATCCGCCCGCGGCCACGCCCTCGATCGACCCGATGTCACGATGGGCGTCGACGATCTGCCACACATCGAGCGCGGTTCCGATCACCCATGCACGCCGCTCCCAGTCCACACCCCGGAAGGCGATCCCCGGAAACAGCCTCATCCGCAACGCCTCCTCGGCGAGCGCCTCCACGATCGCGCCCCTGCTGCGGCCGGTACGCGTGGCCTCCTGGTCAACGAGCGCCTCCATCCGCTTGGACAGGCGCATACTGAACGGGGCCGACTTCGTGGCCATCCTTCGAAGGTAGCACAGAAATTACAGCGTCCTACGAGCGCATCGGCACAGCGAGCTCGAGTGGATTCGCAGCGCGAGGATCACGATGCTAGAATCATGCATCATGAATGATGCCTCTACATCAACGACGGTAAGGCGCACGACCGTCACCGCCAGCCGCTCATCGCTCGACACGCTCGAGGCCGAGGCCCGCCGGCGTGGGGTCGCACTGACCGCGGTACTCGCCGAGGCGATCGACGAGAAGGCCGGAGCCCTGCACGCCGCGCGTCGCCCCCGCCTTGGAATCGCCCGATCCACGGACGGCCGCTCCGCCGCCGAGGTGACCGCGCAGCCGATCGCGCAGCCCCTGTCGTAGATGGCCCTGGTGCTCGACACCGGGCCTTTGCTCGCCGCGCTCGACGCGGCCGACCCCGATCACGATCGCTGCGCCATGCTGATCGGCGAGACCCGTGAGGACCGCGTCATCCCGATCCTCGTGCTGGCCGAGCTCGACTACTGGTGCCACCAGCGCCTCGGCGCCGACGCCTGGATCACCTTCCTGGACGACCTGCTGGCAGGCGCCTACCGAGCCGAGACCCCCACAACGGCCGACCTCACCCGCTGCCGCGAGCTCCAGGCGCAATACGGTGAGCACTCGCTGGGAGTGGTCGACGCCAGCGTCCTCGCACTCCTCGAGCGCCTCGGCGAGACCCAACTCGCCACACTCGACCACCGACACTTCGACATGCTGCGCCCCACACACACGGACGCGCTGCGGCTGCTGCCGTAGAGGGCGCTGCCTGTGATCATCTCCCGCGGCGCGCGCTCCTTGGATGCGTTTGCCCGCCGCGCCGGGCCTTCTTGGCCTTCTTCTTCGCCTTGGCCTTGGCCTTGTGCTTGCGCTTGTGGGTGGCCTTCTTGGCCTTCGGACACCCGGCGACGGCAATCTTCGTGTTCTGGTGGATCGCGTCGCCGTTCTGCGCGAGGAATTCCGTCGGCATCGTCAGGGTGCCCTTGCACGGGTTCCCGATCGCGGCGAGCGCCGAGTACTGGCCCTGCGGGAGCGTCAGTTCGAAGCTGCCGATCGGATCGTCGGGGACCGTCTTGAACGTACTGCTCGTGACCCCCTGTTTGCTGATGTACGTTTCGCCGTGCAGGTCCAGCGTCACGCCGTACCCCTGCAGCACGATGATCAGTTCGGGGAACTTCGCGCCGCCGTAGGAGACGAAGTACGCCGGGCCTTCCAGAGGGACCGGCAGGATCGGCGTGGTCGCGCTCGCGTGCCCGATCACCGACGCCGCCGGGCACAGCGCCGGGTTCGCCACGAACGTCGCTTCCGGACACGCCTTCTGCAACGTCGGCAGCCGCGAGGGCAGCCGTTTGGGCAACTCGACTTTGACGAGCTTGATGTTCGTCTGCGTGCCCTGCGGCGCGTTGGGGTAGGTCAGCTTCACGCTCAGGCTCTCCCCGTCAAGCCGCGAGGGCTTGCCCGAGGTGGAGACCTTGAACGTGGGTTTGAACGCGAGGCTTGAGCAGTCCGCGGCCTCGAACGGAGCGGTCACACTCACCGGGACCTGGTCGGCGGGGTTCGCGGGGTCCGCGCCCGCCCCGTCGATCGTCTCGGAGATCGACATCGGGTCGCAATTGGTCGGGTTGATGATGAACTTTTCGCGGTCCATATAGACACGGATGTCACGGACGTGCACCACGATCCCCTTGATGATGTGCGGGATCGGATCGGACCCGTTGGCGCTGACTTCGACCTGCGCCGTTATGGGGTTGATGTCCAGCGCGAAGCGAATCACGACGGTCCCGAGGTCGAACGGGCCGACCTTCGCGCTGGTGATCGAGACGATCGAGAATGGCGCACCATTGTACGGGCCGGCCAGATAGACCTTGCCCGGTGTTTGCGCGAGCACAGTCCCGACGCCGGCTTCGACGATCGTGTGTCCGATCTCGCTCGCCGCCGGACAGGAGGGTTCGGCTTCCTCCTGCGCCCCGGTCTTTTCCTTGGCAAGCTCGATGCTCGTCTCAGGGCAGAACGGTATCCCCGTCAAATTTCCCGTCAAACCCGGTGGGAGCGTCGTCGAGAAGCGCGTGAGCTCCTGTTCGCCATCTTCACGGACGATCCGCAGGTAAAACGGGCTGTAGGACCCACCCGCATTGTTCTGCGTACCAGAGACGATCTGGGGGTGAAATGGCGGCACGCCACCGGACGGGCATGATCTTTCATGAACGCCCTGAGTCGTTTCGAACGAGCTCGAGACCAGCCGTGGTTCAAGCGGCGCCGACCACGGCGCCAGTTCTGCCTGGGTCGTATACGTACCGCAGGTGGGTGGGCTGATCAGCGGCGCGGTCGCGCCGGGACGGAACTTCAAAGTGAACTTGCTGAACGGCTGCTGGGGATTGTTGAGGAACGTCGTGACGAGCTGTCCCGTCACGGGGTTCGGCTCGATCTTGCCAGCGACCTTGACGATCACCCCGAGCGCGGGGTCCTTCGCGATGACATACAGCGCGAGCAGGGAGTTGAAGGGGTTTTCGTAGGGTTTGGCGATATAGATCGCGCCGGGGATCTTTTCGCTGATCAGCGGAGTTTCGATTTCGATCGACCCGATCTTCGATTCCGGGGGACACCCTTCACCGGGCAGCGACCCACTCGTTTCCGCTTCGTATTGCGCCGGCGTACACGCTCCCAAACCGGCCGCGAGAGACGGGTTCGCCGTGACCCCTTCCGGCAGTATGACCGTAGCGTCCTTCAGATTCGCTGTGGAGATCGAATAGGGGTTTTCCCAACTCTGCGGAACGACGAGCGAGACATCCAAGCCAGTCGGCGATTCCGCCGAGCGGGTACTCGGGTTGATTTCGATCGATGGTTCGAACGGAACGCGTTCGCATTCGGAGATCGGACCGATTTCATCGTCGGTGGCGTGGGAGAAGTTGAAGGGTTCCTCCCACGAATCCGCTTCCATGCTCGCCACGAACGACCCGCAGCTCGTGGGATTCGACAAAAACGGCTTGACGGCAATATTCGCCGACTGCGGACCGTTGAATTCTTCACGGCACTGCACGGGGTGTTCGCCGAAGATGCCGCACGTCTCCCCGCGCTGGCCATCGTGTTCCCTGGCAGCGGGAATACCCCAAACGCGGACCGAGACATGGCGCGGTTCGGCGTTCTTGGGGATGTCGGGAGTGGTGACACTGAGACCAAGATCACCCGGTCGCACCCTGACCAGGAGAGTCGTGGTGAAGAGGGAGGTCTTGAAACCCAATATCGCGGTGGTCCCGAAGCTCGTGACTTCCATGTTGTAGAGTGGCACGGTCACTTCGAAGGGAAGTTCAGTGGGGCTCGACCCAGATCGGAGATCGAGCGTGACCTGGCCAACCTGGCTTGAGATCGGACACTCAGGTATCGCTTCGTTGATACCGCCGTTGCCGAGTAGCTGCGCGTCGGTGCAGGTCGGGACGGCGGTGTCGCTCGCGTCAAAGCCCGCAGGCAGGTTCACGACGATCGTACGCGCATCGTTATAGGTACGCCCGAAGGGTTCTTCGTGAGCGAAGTCAAACGACGTGACCCAGTCCGAATGAGCGGCCGCCTGATCGCTGACCGGGGTGAACTGGAAGGAGCCAGGGACTATTTCAAAAGGATGCCCGCCGGGTTCGGGGCTGGGTGCGGCAACCACCGTACCGGCAAGTGCCAGACACGCCACAAGAACCCAGAGCCCGGCGAGGATCGGGCGCCAGACCGCTACCCCCGCCAGACGACTCGCATGTGGTGAGCGGAAGCCCGTGAGGTTGCCCGCCGCCCCGCGTCGACGCACCTTGGCTTTCATTGGTTGCCCCTTCCCACGTGGATGGCTCTCTTGGCTTTATTCGCTGCCCGTTTGCCCTTCCGCTTCCTCTTCGTCCGCTTCTTTTGCGGCTTGACTTTCTTCTTCGTCGTCTTTTTCGTCGTCGGCACGGTGCTTGACGCCGTTGTGGGGGGAGCGTTGCCGGGGCCGGAGAACGTCAAGCTGGACGGCGTCGCGTCATTTGGTGCGCCCGGCGGTGTCGAGCACGCATCGCCTTCGCATTCCACCGCGCGTGGCGGTGGGGGTGGGGTGCCCCCACCGATGCGGACATCGTAGATGTCCCCGGCAGTGTCGTTGTCTTGGGCCAGTAGTGGAGAGCTGGTGTAGATAAACGCGTCGCGACCAGATTCGTCAGTGCCGAGGAAGAGATTCAAGAAACCACCGCGGCCACTGGTGATCAGCGCCAGACAACCCTGGAGGTGCGCACACCCGTCCACACCCGGCTTGCGCCACTCATACACATCGCTCGAGGTCGAGAATTCGCTGCTTTCGTTTCCACCTCCCTGTTGGGGGTTAGGGGCGACTTCACCGTCGACGTCAGAGGACAGCAGCGCCGACGGTGTGCCGAAGAACACGTAATCCCCGTTACCAGAGGCAAACCAAGTCCTGGGACTGCCGGTGCGCGACTCGAGCATGCCGCCGTTGCCGCCAGTGTCACCAAAGATAGATATCAGCTTTGGTTCGGGATCAAACGGCGATGCGCACGCCATACACTGCAACAGGTTTTCGGCGCTGTCATAGCGATAAACCTGCGGCGCCGTGTCATTTCGTTCCGGTGCCTGCTCTCCACCGGGTACCCCTTCGACGGCTTTGGCCTCGAGATAGAGATAGCGCCCGTCGGGGCTGGTCTTGGCCAACCTGACATCAAACCCCGAGTCGACGAAGCTGAGCGTTGCGGTGGGAATATCATAGCGATAGACGTAGTCTGTCGTGCTGCTGTCCGTGGTGGGTGGCGCATCGGGGATGAGCTGCTCGGTAGAGGTAAAGTAGATCGCGGTGAGTTCTTCGGAAACCACGAAAGCTGTTTCGCGATGTACCACGAACAACGGCCTGACGGTGCCCGACTCGATCAGATCCAGCAGCACTTCGTGGGCTCCGCCGCTCTGCTTTTCCAACAACACCTCGGTTCCTTCTGAGTCCGCGGCAAGAAAACGATCGGCACCAAAATCGACCGTCCTTTCGCCATCTTCGCGCATGTAGAGGTGCTTGGGCTCTGAGCAGTTCCTACCCGGCACGGCTTCGAAGAAGACACGCGAGCCGTCGGCTGATACGGCGTGGGCGCTGCTCACGTGGCCCGCTTCTTCATCGCCTTTGACGATCCTCGCGCCGCATGCACCGATCGTTACCCCCGGAGCCGGGCCGCTCACGTTCACCTGGCGCAGTTCGCCACCGGTGTATTCGTAGAGATCTTCACCGCTCTTGGTGGCAGTTTTGGGTTCGACCAGTTCAGGGTCTGCAACCTCCAGAAAGAGCTTCGAGAAGTCCTGGGACGCGCCGACCCACCCCAGGTCCGCGGCCACGATATCTCCTGGCCCTGCTTGTGCGATTGGAACATTCGCGACGGTGGCATACGGACCGCCGGGGGGACCCGTCCTGTACGCCACAACCTTGGACTGACTCCCCGCCGAGGTCTCAAACGACGACGTGAAAGCTAACTCCGTGAGATTGGGCGCCAAGAGTTGGGGCACAGGCCTGTTGACACCCGTTTCGGGCTGGGTGGCGGAGGCCGTCATCCGCCAGCCCCCCGCTTCTTCACGGGAGAAGAAGTAGGGACTCTGTCCCGCAGCCGGGCCCGCGCCCCAATTGACAACTTCGTCTTCGAGCACCACACGATCGCCTGCTTCGCCGATTGCCGCACCCGACCCGATGGCCGTACCATAATCAAAAGGTTCGCGAGCGCCTTCCTTGTGCACCGGGGTAAGCTGCTCATAACCACGACAGTCGGGAAGATTGCCCGAGGGTCCGGTGCGCAACGCCTCGTTGGGACAAGACGTAACTGGCTCGGGAGCAAGCGGGGCGGGGACGCTGAGGATCTGTTCGCTACCGTCTACCACGGGATTACCCGGAAACGTACTCGTCGCAACCAGACGATAACGATACGTTTCACCAGGCGTCAACCCCGAAAGATCTACCGCCACAAACTTCGTCGCCGTACCGGAACCAGCATCCACTTCCGGAGTGGAATTGGCCTTGGCGAAACCACCGTCGCCTCCCGGCGCATCAAACTGCTGCTGCGAAACGTACTCAAAATGGTAATGCGTATCATCCGCAACGCCACCCTGCTGCGTAACCGCGACCGTCACGGCACCGGACGGCGTCAAGCCCGACGCATCGGCGACGATCGGCGGCTGAGCCTTCTCACCTAATGGATTTGGCCCTAGTCCTACTTGACCACCGAAATAGACCGTATAGGGTCCGCCGGCGAGGCCGCTGACACTCACATCGGGTTCACCCGGGAGCCCCATCAAGGCATCTCGCACACCTTCGGCGGGCGCATCGAACGGGATCGGCCCCGTTGTATGACCGTCGAAGGTGAGAGTAAACGTACCGCTGGTCGGAGCGCCTTCAATGGTAATTGACTGTTCGGCTGAGGTCGGTTCGCTGTTTGGGTCCACTGCGCCGATGACGCGCAGCGATTCGCCCTGCAAAGAGTGGACGGCAAGCGTACCGATAGTCGGAGGACCGGCTGTTTCGAAGTCCCCGAATCCACGTATCTCAGTTGAGATCGGTTCGCCGAAGCCGCTATCCTGGCCTTCTCCTGCTGTGTTTTCGGCAAAGAGGCGGACATAGTAGGGAGTAGCGGAACTGAGGCCGGTGAGCGCGGCTTCGACCTCTCCAGCCCCTTCGGGGAGAGCTTCGGCTTGCGCCTGGGAGATCGTACCCGCGGCACCGGGAACGGGAGTCCAAGGACCCAATGCCGAGGGCGCCGATTCAAAGCGCCAGCGAGTTTCCTCATGGTGGGGAAGAACGCCCGCCCGGACGTGAGCAGAGACGTCGGTAACGTTGCGGAAATCCGGTTCCCCGACTATTGGCCTGTCGGTGGGAGTGGTAACGGAGTTGAGTTCTTTTCCTCCCCCCGCTTCATATGTGGTTTGTTCGGTAGCACCCTGTTCGTTGCTCATCAGGAGGCGGACGTAGTAAGTGGTTTCGGGGGCCAAGCCCGTACACGTGCCTTCGATCACTGCAAAGTCTTCGGCTACGCTGACAGATCCACTGGCGCAGGGAGTTGCGGGGCCCGACGGGGAGGTCGAAAGCCCGAAGCTGTACGTCGTCGCGGCGCCATTGCTCTCAACCCGACCGCCTTCAAAGATCACAGTAGTGGGACTGGTAGCACTCACGAAGAGATCGGGATGTCCTTGACCGGTGATCCCCCTTGCGATTTCGGGCTTGGCAAGGGGAAGTGTTGTAAATTCAAAGGGGAGCACCGCTTTGCCGTCTGAGTTTTCGGCGACGAACTGCGCGTAGTAGTGCGTCGCGGGGGTGAGGTGGTGAAGTATATGAGTCGTCGTCTGTTCTAGGCCGGGCAGACGGGTTCCGAATCTGATGTTTTCGACTTCATCGTGATCTGACTCTTCGCCGCTGCTCGCAACGGTGCCGGAATCTTTTTCGAGTGCGCTCTCGTTAGTGGAATATTCGGTGCGCCACTTCGTGTTGAGTTCGTTCACATATATGTTGGCTTCGGCGCTCATGTGAGTAGGAAAAACATATAGCGCGAGTTCGCTGTTGTCATAACCTTTCACCGAACTGTTTTCAACCCAATGAAGGTCCGGGGGTCCCGCCGAAGACGCAAGAGCGGGCGACGCGCAAACGGTGAGGGCCAGTGCGACCACGGGCGTGGCGAGCAGGACGAGAGCAAGCGGACGACTCTCCCGAACGCTCGCGACGGAGAGGGGCCTACCACGCCCTCCGGCACGGAGGAAGGCACGGAACATAGCTAGCAGGCCAGTCTTATCGGCCGGCCTCAGTGCGTTGTTCTCAATGTGGTTCACTTGCGTGCCTTTCTCGTGGATGCGGTACATATCGCGGAAATCGTTTTCTGTAGCTGTTTCTGCGATGATCGAGCTACACGCTCATCCCCGGGGCGATTTGCTCCGGGTCAAGCGTACAGTGAGACTAGACGGATGTTTATTCGCCAGTCACCGCCCAAGTTCCAAAATTCACTACGTTTTCTGCTTCGACAGCCATCCGCAAACGAGCGCCGGTTGTCCCGGTTTCATTCTCGACGCTTGTTCCTGGATTGAAAACCTCGGTTTCGCCGGTGAGATGTTCTCCACCTTCCGCGAAACGACCTTCGAAGACGCAGAGATTGCCGGCCGCGGCTTGAGGTTCTTCCGCGGTACCGCTGCAGCCAGTCGGGACTTTGTCTTCTTCGACATCCTTGACAGTGATTATGTGAATGTGTGCGCCTGGTTCGACGGCCCCCGAGAGGGGCTGCGCCAATGGAATCGGAAACGAAATCGTCAATATCGCAAGACCGGTGCCTGGGGCGAATCCCGCGGATGACTTGGCTTCCCACGCGCCTGTCTCGGTCTTGCCAGAAGGGAGAGTGGAGGTGAAGCCGGTTGTGCCGTTCTTGCCGTTTTCTCCATTTTTACCATTTTCGCCTTTCGGACCCTGGGGACCCTGGGGACCGACACTGCCCGCCGGACCCTGCGCGCCCGCGGGGCCCTGTGTCCCAGCCACACCTGGAGCGCCACTCACACCCGCTGGACCGACCTTGCCCGTAAGCGACTTCAGTACCTTCGGGCTGATCTGCTTCGTCGAGGTGATCACATACTTGCTCGCGGCGTATGCCCCGCCCGTCATCGCGAACACGAGCGCGAGCGTGGCGATCGCGGTCGCTGGGCTCATGTGCATCCGTTTGCGTATTGCTGAGAACCTCATTTGGTTATCTCTCCTCCTTCGGGAGTAGAGCGTGCCGGCGCTCAGCGCAGCGCACGCGGATTGCATTACGGTGCTGAAATCTGGATGACGGGAGCAAGCGCATCACGCTGCCGCTTTCTCATCGCGGCTCGTGCCCACGCGCTGCGCGACCTCACGGCCGAGCGCCGTGAGTGTCCATGCGTTCGCCTCGCCCTTCGCGTGCCCGTTGCCACTGTTGACCGCAAGACCAAGGCGCTGCAGACGCGCGAGCAGCTTCGAGATCTGCCCCTGATCGGTGACTCCAGCGCGCTCGGCGACCGCGCGGTTGCTGATCCCCGGTTCCCCGGCGATGCACTCAAGCACCTGCGCGGTGCGGTACGTCAAACGCATCTGGACTTCCCCCAACGGGTCACGCCGCGCCGGCAGAAAGGCTGACGATCCATGTCCTGTTGTCGCCGCCACCCCAGGCACCAAACGGCGCTGCTCACGACGCGCCGTCGCAGGCCCCAGATACGGCAACACGATCATCCCCATCAACTCACCAATAAGATCAGTCAGCGGCCGGCGCTCACCCCGCGCCACACGCGCATACACGATCCCGAACGCCGCGCCGACCAGACCCTCCGCCGTCAACGGCGAACAACCAGCCGCGCGCGCACTCTCACCACGCGCCTCGTCGATCGCCCCAGCCAGACGCGCAAGGACCTTCTCACGACGCGTGAGAATGCTCGGACCGCCCTGCTGCGAGTGCACCACACACACCCGCGCAAGCGCCGGCTCACGATCGAAGAACCCAAGGATCACCGACAGGCCGCCACGCACCCGCTCACGCCACGCAAGACCCTCGAGACCCGCCTCGGCGAGCTCCCGCTCCAGCATCCCCAGGACGTCGTCGAGCAGCGCCGCCAAACACTCATCGCGGTTCTCGAACAACTCATAGAACGTGCGCCGCGACACCCGCGCACGCGAGGTGATCTGCGTAACCGTCGTACGCGCGTAACCCAACTCCTCGAGCGCCGCCACCGCACCCGCCAACAACCGCGAACGCTGAATCTCCACCAACCGCCCCTCCGGCGCCGCCAACCGCTCAGGCACCTGCGCCCGCCGCCGCGCACCAAGCGACACACCCGACACAGACGCCTCACGCGGCACCACGCCACGTGCCACACCAGACGCCACAGAGCCACGCCCGGACACCGAAGAACCACGCGACCCAGAGCGCGCCCGGGGAGCCGTCGCGGCCCGCACACGCACCGCTACACCACCCCCCACAGCGCCATCGAGAAACCCCGCTCTCCAAAAGGAGAACTAAGGCGGCGCGCAAACGCCAAACGACAAGGTGCGGGGGCTAGCCCCCTAGCGCAAAGAGAGAGAGAGAGAGAGAGAGATGCGACAGCGCCAAGCTGGCGCATCTAGCATCAGCCTTTCGGCCCGACGCACACATCCCCATCATGAATCTCACTCTAGAAACCACGCTCAAACAACTCCCTCATCGACGACCCGATCCCTCTCCCACCCGCACTCCCTGCGAGCGCTAAACGTCAACCACAGGGTGGGATGACCCAACCAGACTCTATGTATGCCCGCCAACCACACCGGTTGACTATGACCCAGCCATCATAACCACAGAGTGCACGTCTTGTCAATACCCCTGCCACGGGTGCGCGACGGTCGCGGGGCATGGAGGACCGAAGCAGGGAGACACTCGCCTCCGGCGAGCATCCCCTTTTCGCCCAGCACACGAGCGAACGAGGACGCAGCCTGGCGCAGTGCTGACGCGACTCAGCCCCGCGGCATGAACTCGGGCACGTCAAGCTCCACGGCGGCGCTGCCGCCGCGGAGCTCGCGCTCACGCCGACCGCTGGTGCGCTGCACGCGGGGCTCGCCGGCGGGCTCCTCCAGGCGTCCGCGCCCGGAGGGGCGGCTCGAGCGCTCCGGCTCGTAGCCGGTGGCCACGACGGTGACCCACACCTGGTCTTCGAGCTTCTCGTCCACCATCGCGCCGAAGATGATGTTGGCGTCCGGGTGGGCCGCCTCGGAGACGGCCTTGGCGGCCTCGTTGACCTCCCATAGCGAGAGGTCCCTGCCGCCGGTGATCGACAGCAAGATCGAGCGCGCGCCCTCCATCGAGGTTTCCAGCAGGGGGGATGCAACCGCCTGCATCGCGGCCTCCGTGGCGCGGTGCTCGCCGCCGGCGCCCATCCCGATTCCCAGCAGCGCGTTGCCGGCGCCGCTCATGATCGTGCGCACGTCGGCGAAGTCGAGGTTGATCAGGCCCGGCAGCGTGACCAGGTCGGAGATCCCCTGCACGCCCTGGCGCAGCACGTCGTCGGCGACGCGGAACGCGTCCACCATCGAGGTCTGCTTGTCGAGCACGCTCAGCAGGCGGTTGTTGGGCACCACGATCAGCGTGTCCACCTCTTCGGCCAGCGCCTCGATGCCCTGCTCGGCCGCTTCTGCGCGCCGGGAGCCCTCGAAGCCGAACGGCTTGGTGACGATCGCCACCGCCAGCGCCCCCACTTCGCGGGCGATCCGCGCCACGATCGGCGCCGCGCCGGTGCCGGTGCCCCCGCCCGCGCCGGCGGTGATGAAGATCATGTCCGAGCCCTTCAGCAGCGCCTTCGCGCGGTCGTAGTCCTCCATCGCCGCCGCCCTGCCAAGTTCCGTGTCCGAGCCCGACCCGAGGCCGCGCGTCAGCTCGGCGCCGATGTGCAGGGTGATGTCCGCCGTGGACTGCTGCAGCGACTGCAGGTCGGTGTTGACGGCGAGGAACTCCACGCCCTCCACCTCGGCCTCGACCATGCGGTTGACGGCGTTCACACCGGCCCCCCCCACGCCCACCACGCGGATCACCGGGTGGATCACCGGCTGCCCGCCCACCATCGCGCCACCCGCCGCGCGGCGGGGCTCCTCACGCGCGTACACGTCCACCGGCGGCGCGGGCTTCTCGCTCGCGGCGGCCCCGGCCGCGGTCGCGGGGACGGTTGCGTCGGAGCGCTCCATCATGTTGGCGGGGATCTCCGCGGAGAACACGTTGCGCAGGCGCTCGCGCGGGCTGGGGATCGCGGGGGACTCGTCCTCCTCCGCGGCCGCCTGCTCCCGCTTGGCGGCCCGCTCCGTCTTGGCCGCCGCCTCCGCCTCTCCGGTTTTCTCCGCGGCTTTCTCCGCGGCGGTGGACCGGCCCCGAGCGAGCGACTGCTGGGGCTCGTCCGCTGAGGGCTCCTCGGCGGACGCCTTCGCGGAGGCCTGCTCGGACTCCTTGGCCTGTTCCTCCTCGGTCTTGCTGAACAGCGCCGCCAGCGGACCCTCACGCATGCTTGCGCGTTTACTCTGGGCCATGAGCCACAACCTCCTGGGCACCCTCGGCGACGACCGCCAGTCTGCCCTGGGCGACAGCCACCGGGCCGGCCGGGGCGACGATCGGGCCCCGCCGCGCGGCAATTTCCTTCGAGCCGTGTGCCAGCACCTCCTGCGCGAGCTGGCGGTATGACTGCGCCGCCACGCCCTCCGGCTCGTACTTGAGCACCGACATCCCCTTCACCGGGGCCTCGGCGAAGCGCACCGTCTTGCGGATGCGCGAGGCAAACACACGGTCCCCGAAGTTCTCTTCGAGGATCTCGATCGCCTCCTTGGCGTGGATCGTGCGCGAATCGACCAACGTGGGAAGGATACCCTCGATGTCGACGTCGGGATTGAGGTTCTCGCGAATCATCGCCAGGGTGTTCTGCAGCTGGATCAAACCGCGCATCGACAAATACTCGCACTGCACGGGGACGATCACCTTGTCGGCGGCCGTCAGCGCGTTGATCGTCAAGAGGCCGAGGCTGGGGGGCGTGTCGATGCAGATGAAGTCGTAGTCCTCGCGGATCGGCTCGAACGCCTTCTGCAGCGAGCGCTCGCGGCCGATCATCGTGGACATCGCGATCTCCGCCCCCGCCAAATCGATCGAGGCGCACGCGATGTCCACCTCGCGACGGCGGATCACCTCGCGGATCGAGGTTTTGTGCACCAGCACGTCGTACATCGATTTCTCCAGCGTGTCGGGGTCGATCCCCTGCGACATCGTCAGGTTGCCCTGGGGATCCATGTCCACGCACAGCACGCGGTGACCCTCCTCCGCGAACGCGGCCGCGAGGTTCAGCGTGGTAGTTGTCTTGGCCACCCCGCCCTTCTGGTTGGCGAACGCGATGACCTTTGCCCTTGCTTGCACGGCGGGCTCCGATGCTCGATGGTGGGTCTGGAAAAGAGGGGGCCGGCTCCCCGGCCGATCGCGGATCGACGGGATCTCCGATCGGTCAGCGGCGCCCGCGCCACCTCAAAAAAGCCTCAGTGGTGAGTATTCGCACGCGGTGGTCGGATTCCTGCACGACTACGATCCCCCCGTGCCACGGGCCGGCCCCTCACCGCTCGCGCAGCGGCTGCGCGACAAGAGCGTCTGCATCTGCGCGGGCCCGGGCGGCGTGGGCAAGACCACCACGGCGGCGGCGCTTGCCTTGGGGCTGGCGTGTCGCGGGCAGCGTGTGGCGGTGGTCACGATCGACCCCGCCCGGCGCCTGGCGAGCGCCCTCGGTGTCGACGAGCTCGACGACGAGCCGCGGCGGATCGATCCCGCGCTGCTGGCCGCACAGGGGATCGAGTGCAGAGGGGAGTTGTGGGCGACGATGCTCGACGCCAAGCAGACCCTCGACGCGCTGATCGACCGTCTCGCCTCCGACGAACGCGCCCGTGAGGACGTGTTCGCCAACCGCATCTACCAAGAGTTCTCCAGCGCCGTGGCGGGCACCCACGAGTTCAGCGCGATGGTCAAGCTGCACCAACTGCACAGCGAAGGTCGTTTCGACACGATCGTGCTCGACACCCCTCCCTCGCGCAACGCGCTGGACTTCCTCGACGCGCCGCTGCGCATGACGCGCTTCATGGAGGGCCGCTCGATCAGGATGTTCCTCGCCCCCGGCAACCTCGCCGCGCGCCTCGTCGGCCGCGGCGGCGGGCTGGTGCTGTCGATGTTCTCGCGCTTCACCGGCATCGACCTGGTCGGCGAGCTGTCGGGCTTCTTCGGCGCGCTCGCGGGGATGATGGACGGCTTTCGCGAGCGCGCCCGCATGGTGGAGCGGCTGCTGCGCGACCCCACCACCGCGTTCGTGCTCGTCACCTCGCCCGAGCCCGAGCCGGCGCGCGAGGCGCTGTTCTTCGCCGAGCAGCTCGACGGCGCGGGGATGGCACGAGTGGCGCTGATCGTCAACCGCGTCCACCGCGACGGCCTGGGAGGTCGCTCCGCGGCCGAGGTGCAAACGCTGCTGGCCGGCGAGCTGGGCGAGCGGCTGGCCGCGCGCGTGGCGGACAACCTTGCCGATTTCGATGTGCTGGTGCGGCGCGACCATGCGACGGTGGAGCGGCTTGCGCAAGCGCTCGACGATCCCGCCCCGATCCTTGTGCCCCACCTAGACGGGGATGTGCAGGATCTCGCCGGTCTCGACTTCGTCGCGCGGCACCTCTTCGCCTGAGCGGGCCGCGAGACGGCGCATGCGCATGATCGTCGCCTCGATCTGATCGCCCGGCCCGCGCCGTGCCCTGATCGTCGGCTCCTCCTGCGTCGTCGGTTCCTGCGAGGAGAGCACCGAGTCGGCACAACGCACGAGATCGGGCGGCAGATGGCCGCACACCACATCTCGCAGCACCGCCCGCAGATGACCGGCGAGTTCCGCCACCAGCGCGTCGCAGCTCGCGTGCTCCACGGCCGCGCCGGTGATCACGTCACGCTCCAGGGCGATCGCCTTCAGCACCCGCCGCGTCAAACCAGCGCGGGTCTCGGGCGTCGCGCAGAGCGCTGCCAGCCGGCCGGCGAGCAGTCCGCTGGCGGGGCCCTCCGGCTCCAGCAGCGCCCGCAGCGCCAGCAGGTGGTCGCTCAGCGCCTCCAGTTCCGAGGAGCGTTCGCAGCCCATCTCGAAGCGGGCCAGCGCCCACGCCAGCTCGGGGCGGCCGATCGCCGGCGCGCGCGTGTGCGCCAGCTCGGGCGCCACCACGCCCATGCCGTGCAGCGTCTCGATCAGCGCCACCTCGCCGGCGTTCGTGAAGGCCGTTGCGTCCAGCCGCGCGAGCGCCCCGCGCAGCCGCTCCCCGTCGAGCTCGAAGTCGGTGTGCTCGGCGAACACCTCCTCCAGCAGCGTCCTGAGCACCACCGCCGCGCGCGTGCGCCTGTCGCCCCGTCCGATTCGCACGTCGCACTGGAGCAGGTAGCAGTCGAGCCCCTGCAGGCATTCGAGCAGGCGTTCCGCCGCCGCGCAGCTCTCCAGGCTCGCCAACGCCTGCCAGCGCTCGCCGATGAACGCCTCGGTAAGCGGCTGGTAGCAGTACAGCTGGGCGCCCCTCCCCTGACCCCTGCCTCGCGAGGAGTGCGACTCGAGCTCGAACGGCACCTCCGCGCCGGCGTCCAGCTCCGCCTGCATGTATGCCGCGGCCTCGTGCACGAACTGGGTGATGGCTGTCTCGAGTTGGTGGGAGCGCACGGAAGCTTCACCTTCGCCGGCGGCCACCGCGCTCCTGCTCTGCGCAGCGGGCGTTGCAGACTCAGGCGACCGCTGCGACCGGCGTCCCCGCGAACACCGCGGAGCTCATCCTGTCCTCGCCGCAGCCCTGCACGATCCAGCGCTCGCCGTAGACGCGCATGCCGTCGATGATCGGCAGTAGCGCGGTGCCCTTCTTGGTGAGCGCGTACTCCACGCGCGGGGGCACCTCGGAGAAGGTCTGGCGCGCGACGATCCCCTCCTCCTCCAGGGCGCGCAGACGCAGCGAGAGCGTGCGCGGGCTGATCCCCTCCAGCGAACGCTCCAGCTCGCAGAAGCGCGAACGGCCCTCGGCCAGCTCACGGATCAACAGCAGCGTCCACTTGCCGCACACGATCTCAGCCGTGCGGCACACCGGACATGCCTCATCTGTAGCCACCCCAACCACTTTACCAAATGAAGCGATGGGCCTTGTGGTGGTGCTTACGTTTTTCGGCCTAACCGGCAACTGGACCGGTGGGAAGCGGATCGAATGGCGACCGTGAGAGGTCCAGTAGCTGGTTAGGCCTTCGACTCGCCACTCACATGCGCTGAGGTTCTATACGACGGTCAGCGGAGGCCGGCCACTGGGCGCCGGCTCAGGAACCCGCGGGGAAGCGCCGTTGGGCGGCTGCGCAGGCACCGGAGGTGGCTGCGTGGGCACGGCAGGCGAGGGTGCCCCCGAGCCGGAGGGCGACTCGCCGCGTTGCTCCTGCGCCGAGGCCACGTCCTCCATCGTGGTGCCGCGGCGGCCGTCGGCCTGCACCAGCAGCTTGAAGTCGTGGGGGCTGGAGGCCACGCGCAGCGCGTCCTCCACGGTGACCCGCCCCGCCTTCAGGTGCCCGAAGAGAGCCTGGTCGAAGGTCTGCATCCCGTAGTAGCCGCCCGCGGTGATGACCTCGTGCAGCTTGCCGGTCTGCGCGGGGTCGACGATCATGTCGTGCGCGCGGCCGGTCATCCGCAGGATCTCGCATACCGCCACCCGGCCGCCGTCGGCGCCCGGGACCAGACGCTGGGAGATGACGCCCTTCACCGTGCCCGCGATCATCGAGCGCGCCTGAGCGTGCTGGTGGGGCGGAAAGAAGTCGAGCATCCGGTTGATCGACTCGGTCGCGTCGACCGTGTGGATGGTGGAGAGCACGAGGTGGCCGGTCTCCGCCGCCGAGAGCGCCGTTTGAACGGTCTCGTCGTCGCGCATCTCCCCCACCAGGATCACGTCCGGGTCTTGGCGCAGCACGCGCCGCAGGGCGCGCTTGAAGGAGGCGGTGTCCATCCCCACCTCGCGCTGGTTGATCACCGAGCGCTTGTCGGTGTGCACGAACTCGATCGGGTCCTCGATCGTGACGATGTGCTTGGACATCGTCTCGTTCATGTGGTCGATCATCGCCGCCAACGTCGTCGACTTGCCCGAGCCCGTGGTGCCGGTGAGCAACACGATCCCGCGCTCCTCCTCGGCCAGTTCCCGCACGACCGGCGGCAGCGTGAGCTCCTCGATCGAGGAGATCTTGTGGGGGATCGCGCGGCACGCCAGCGAGATCACGCCGCGCTGGCGGAAGGCGTTGATGCGGTAGCGCGCGAGGCCGACGATTTCGAAGGAGAAGTCGACCTCGTGCTGCTCGGCGAATTCCTGCAGCTTCACGGGGTCGTGCAGCAGGTCGTGCAGCGCGTGCTCGGTGTCCTCCGCGCTCAGCACGCCACTGCGCTCGTCGCGGGTGAGGATGCCGTCCACCCGGTACAGCGGCGGCGCATCCACCTTCAGGTGCAGATCCGAGCCGTGGCGGTTTACCAGCTCACGCAGAGCTGCCTGCACGTCGAACATGCCTCTCGCATCGGCATCCCCGCCAGGGGGCTTGAGTGCCTCAGCAGCGCATGGACGCCGCCAGAGGGGAGGCGAGACGCCTACGTCAGGCGACGTCGCGGAGCTTCTGCGCCTCCGCGAGGCTTTGAAGCTTCTTCAGCGACTGGTTCTCGATCTGGCGGATGCGCTCGCGCGTGACATTGAAGGTGCGGCCGACCTCGTCGAGCGTGCGGGGGTGCTCGCCGCCGAGGCCGTAGCGCAGCTCCAGCACGCGCCGTTCGCGGTAGGAGAGGTTCTCGAGCGCCTCGCGCAGCGCCTCCTTGGTGAGGATTTCGGCGGCGCGCTCGTAGGGGGACTCGGCGCGCTCGTCGGCAATGAACTGGCCGAACTCGGACTCCTCCTCGTCGCCCACGGGCTTCTCCAGCGACACCGGCGCCTGGGCGGAGCGCTTGATCGAGTCGACCTCTTCGGGGTCGATCCCGGTGATGTCGGCGATCTCCTCGGCGGTCGGTTCGCGACCCAGCTCGGTCACCAGCTTGCGCTCGGCGCGCCCGATCTTGTTGAGCTTCTCGACGACGTGGACGGGGATGCGAATCGTGCGCGCCTTGTCCGCCAGCGCGCGGGCGATCGCCTGGCGGATCCACCAGGTGGCGTACGTGGAGAACTTGAAGCCCTTGCGGTAGTCGAACTTCTCCGCGGCGCGCACCAGCCCCAGCGTGCCCTCCTGGATCAGGTCGAGGAAGGGGAGGCCCTGGTTGCGGTAGTTCTTGGCGATCGACACAACCAGGCGGAGGTTGGACTCGACCATCTTCTGCTTGGCGTCGAGGTCCCCGCGCTCGATCCGCTTGGCGAGATCGACCTCCTCCTGGGCGGTCAGCAGCCGCACCTTGCCGATGTCCTTGAGGAACAGCTGCAGCGAGTCGGTCGTCATGTCCGGCTTGAGGTCGAGCGTCGCTTTGGCTTTGCGCCGGCCGCGCTTGTCCGGCGCGCGCTCGACCTGCGACGCCGCGGCGGTCGCCGGATCGATGTCCTCGACGAGCTCGATCTCGGATTTCTCCAGGAAGCCGTGCAGCTCCTCGACGTCGGTCTCGTCCAGGTCCAACTCGGAGGTCGCGGTGGATATCTCCGCGAACGTCAGCACCCCCACCTGCTGGCCCTTCGCCAACAGGCCCTTGATCTCATCGAGCTCCTGCAGTTCGACTACTGACATCGGTTTCCGTTTCCTTAGACAGCGATTTCGTGCCGGGAGGGCTGCACGTCAAACGAGCGACCATAGCGAGACGGTGGGCGCCTGCCCGCCCCCGCGGCCGAGCCCCGCCCACGTTACAGCCGAACGTAGATCCATATTAACGCGTGCGCGGGGCATTACACGTACGCCTGACGCCCGATGCGCGATGATTGCGCCTCGCATGAGCCCCTCGAGTAAAGAGAAACCATCCGGCGCGCGCCGGCGAGCCGGCGGAACGCCTCCTCCAACCGGCGCAACGCGGCCCCCGGCCGACGCGGCTGAGGAGCCGGGCGTGCTGTCCAACCTGCCCAGCACCCGTCCCCAGCGTCCCAGCGCGCGTCGGGCCGCCGCACGGATGGCCCAGCCTCGGACGGAGCGAGTTGCGGCGAAACCCAAACGCGCCGCTCGGACCCGGCCCGCGTCGGCCGCCCAACCCCGAGGCGCGCCCAAACCCGCCGAGCAGCCGGTGCCACGCCAGGGCTTCGAGGCCGAGGAGGCGATCGAGATGGGGCGCCCGGTGCAGCCACCGAGTAGCGGCGAGTTGGCGGCCTCGATGGTGGAGCTCGTCGGTGAGCTCGCACAGACGGGGCTCTCGGCCGGGGGACGCGTTCTGCGGGACGCGCTCACGCGGCTCGCAGGCGGCTGAACACCCTGCCCCCGGAGCTCATTCTGCTGAGCAACGCGTCCGGACGAGCTATGTATACTCCGCGCACGCCGAACCTCCACGGCTCAGGTCGTGGAGGACGGGGGATCCATTGCGGAGCGAGTCGATCGATCCGCGGGGGCGAATCGGCCTCATCGAGGCCGTAGCGCCATCAGGCGCGAGCCCGTCAGCTCACCTCGTAGGCGTACGACGACGACTATGCACACCGTTTCGTTCAAGCACGCCCTTTCGGCTGGCCTGTTGGCCGCGTTACTCGGCATGGCCGCACCCCTTGCCGTGCCCGCGGCGCGGGCACTTGCCGAGACCGGCGGCTCCACCTCCAGCAGCTCCACCTCGAGCGGCTCGACTTCGGGCGGCTCCACCTCGGGCGGCTCCATGTCGAGCAGCTCCGCCGCCGGCGAGGCCACCTCCAGCGGCTCCACGTCGAGCGGCTCGACCTCCAGCGGCTCGACCTCCAGCGGCTCCACCTCCGGCGGGGCGGCCCCCATGCCCGGCTCTCCCGGCAAGCAGACTGTGGCGACGTGGTATGGACCAGGCTTCTACGGCCACACAACCGCGTGCGGGCAGAAGCTGACCCCGAAGCTCGTGGGGCTCGCCAGCCGCACGCTTCCGTGCGGGACTTTGGTGCGGATCTCCTACGGCGGCCACCTGCTCACCGCGCCGGTGCTCGATCGTGGGCCCTACGGCCACAGCGGGGCCGTGTGGGATCTCACCTCGGGTGCCGCGCGGGCGCTCGAGATCAAGGAAACGGTGCGGATCGGCACGCAGGTCGTCGGCAGCGTGCCCAACACCCCCACACTCGGCCGGTCCCCCTTCTCGACCACGCTTTCGCCGGCGGGCGGTACCTCCACGGGCGCCACCCCCACGGGCGCCACCCCCCCGAGTGCCACATCCCCGGGTGCACCCTCCGAACCGCTCGCCAACTCCTCCTCCGCCACACCTGCCTCTGGCGCCACCGGCGGGGCCTCCGCGAGCTAGTCTCCGCAAGCTAGGCTCAACCGGTGCCGGCGAAGGCCGCGATCACCAACCTGTGCGACCACACGACCGTCGATGGGGAGACCGGGGCGATGCGCTCGGTGCAGGCCGCCGATCTGACGCTCAGCGAGCGCGCGCTCGGCGAGCTGTGGTCGGCTGAGAACCTGGAGCGGTTGGCACGGACCTATTGGCGCTTTCTCACCCGCGTCACGCTCGGGTTGGTGCGGGTCCGCTACACCGAGCGGGAGCGCCTCGTGGTGCTGCTGTTCCGGCCGCTCACGCTGCTCGCCTTTCGCGCCCCCGAATATGAGCTGCAGGCCGATCACGGCGTGGTGCGCTGGCGCATCGAGCGGGGGCTGCTGGTCGCTCGCGCCGGGCGGGAGAGCAAGGGGCACCTGCAGATCGACGTGCGCCGCATCGCTGGAGACGGCTCCCCAGGGGGCTCTGGCGAGGGTTCGAGCGAAGGTTCGAGTGAGGATGCGACGGCGGCGCATCTGCACATCGAAGTGGAGGTCGCCAACTTCCACCCGGCGATCGCCTCGGGGATCAGCCTCCGCCTCTACAACGCCACCCAGTCGCGCATCCACGTGATCGTCACGCACGGCTTCCTGCGCTCGCTCGCCCGTCTCGATCTGGCGAAGTCCCGCGTGGGGCGACTGACGGCATCGTGAGAGTGGGCCGGCTGGTGGGCGTCGTGATGGGATGCAACGCGGGCCAGTAAGGCCCGGAGCTACGCGCACCGCGTCGCCGTACAGCGCCCGGAGCTACGCGAACCGCGCGTCGCCGTACAGCGCCCGCAGCTTCGCGCGGTCGTGACGCGCGCTGATGCGCCGCACGGTGCCCGAGCGGGTGCGCATCACCAGCGATTCGGTGCTGGCCCCGCCGGCGCTCGGGTAGCGCACGCCCTGCAGCACATCGCCGTCGGTGATGCCGGTGGCGGAGAAGAACACGTCCTCGCCCGCCACCAGGTCGTCGCGGTCGAGGATCCGCCGCAGGTCGTAGCCGGCGTCGAGCGCGGCGGAGCGCTCGTGCTCGTCGCGCGGCCACAGCCGTCCTAGCAGCTGGCCGCCGAGGCACTTGATCGCCGCCGCCGAGATCACCCCCTCGGGGGTGCCGCCGATGCCCCACAGGAGGTCCACCGGGGAGCGCTCGGTGACCGCCAGCAGCGAGGCGGACACGTCGCCGTGGGGGATCAGCCGCACCCGCGCCCCAGCCTCGCGGATCGCCTTGATGCCCTGCTCGTGGCGGGGACGGTCGAGCACGACCACCTCCACATCGCCGATCTCGCAGCTCTTGCGCTCGGCGATCAGGGCGACCGTCTCCGGCAGCGGACGATCGAGGTCGAGCAGGTCGGCGATCTCCGGGGAGCCCACCATCTTTTCCATGTACACGCAGGGCCCGGGGTCGAACATGGTGCCGCGGCTGGAGAGCGCGATCACCGCCAGCGCGCTCGGCATCCCGTGCGCGGCGAGCGTGGTGCCCTCCAGCGGGTCCACCGCGATGTCCACCTCCGGCGGGGAGCCGTCGCCGATGTGCTCGCCGTTGGCGAGCATCGGCGCCTCGTCCTTCTCGCCCTCGCCGATCACCACCACGCCGTCCATCTGGACGGATTGCAGCGCGTAGTGCATCCCGTCCACGGCGGCCTGGTCGGCGCCCTCCTTGTCGCCTTTGCCCACCAGCCGCGCCGCCGCCAAAGCAGCCGCCTCGGTGACGCGCACCAGCTCCAGCGCGAGGTTGCGGTCGGGTCGTTGATGGGTGGGATCGGGGCTCAAATCGATACCTCGCCGTCGCTGGATGTGAGGGGTTGGCAGTGGCCGCATCCGAGAGGCTTGCCGAGGCTGTGTCCGGAGGAGTGGCCGGGGCTGCGTCCCGTCGGCTTGCCGTGGCTGAGTCTGGTAGGGCTCAAATGAGTACCTTTACTGCGCGTGCGCCTGCAACCTACACCACCAGAGGAGGAGTCATCGTGAGCCAGATCGGGTTCATCGGCATGGGCAGGATGGGGGGCGGCATGTCGCACCGCATCCTCCGCGACTCCGAACATCAAGTGGTGGTGTACGACGCCAACCGCGACGCGGTGGGGCAAGCAGTGTCAAACGGCGCCGTCGGCGCCTCCTCGCTGGCCGACCTCGTCAAGCGACTGGATGCGCCGCGCACGGTGTGGCTGATGCTGCCCGCCGGCGAGATTACGCAGCAGACGATCGACAAGCTCACCAAGCTGCTGGATCGCGACGACACGATCGTGGACGGCGGCAACACCAAGTGGACCGAAGACAAGTTGCGCGCCGGACAGCTCAAAAAGAGCGGCATCCACTACGTGGACGTGGGCACCTCCGGGGGGGTGTGGGGCCTGGAAGTTGGGTACTGCATGATGGTGGGAGGCCCCAACCGCGCGGTGAAACGCCTCGCGCCGTTCCTCGACGTGCTGGCGCCGCCGACCAACGAGACGAGCGTCGCCGCGATCGGACCGCGCGGGTGGCAGCACTTCGGATCCGCCGGCGCGGGGCACTTCGTGAAGATGGTGCACAACGGCGTGGAGTACGGCCTGATGCAGGCCTACGCGGAGGGCTTCGACCTGTTCGACAAGTGCGAGTACGAGTTGGACAACGCGAAGATCGCCCACCTCTGGGGACAGGGCTCGGTGGTGCGCTCGTGGCTGTGCGAACTGGCCGCCCGCGCGTTCGAAGCCGACGGCAACGACCTGCACACGCTCACCGGCTACACCGAGGACTCGGGCGAGGGGCGCTGGACGATCGCGGAGGCGACCGCGCGCGACGTCCCCACCCCCGCGATCACGGCCTCGCTGTACGCGCGATTCACCTCGCGCGGCAACGGCGACTACGCCAACCGCGTGCTGGCGGCGCTGCGCAACCAGTTCGGCGGGCACGCGGTCAGGAAGGGCAAATAATGATCCTCGTTGAATGGCGAGGCAACGGCTCGACGCTGGGCACGAGGCCCAGCGCCCGGGCGGCTGTTGGGCAGCCGGCGCACGTGGACGATCCCCAATGAGCACCGTCGAGCAGACGCAGGACAACCCCCTCGTCGAAGGGCTGGAGCGCCTGCCCGTGGCGCCGACCACGCTCGTGATCTTCGGCGCCACCGGCGACCTCGCCCGGCGCAAGCTGCTGCCCGCGCTCTACAACCTCGCTCACGAGGGCGCGCTGCCCGAGCGCTTCAACCTCGTGGGGGTGTCGCGCAAAGAGAAGGAGCGCGACGACTACCGCGCCGAGTGCGAGCAGGCGATCCGCTCCTTCTCGCGCCGGACCCCTGACGAGGACGTGCTGAGGGGGCTGCTCGAGCACGTCAAGTACGTGCCCGGCACGTTCGACGACGAGCGTGTCTACCGCGAGCTCGCATTCGTGCTCGAGCGCTTCGACGAGCGCGCGGGCGAACCGCTCAACCGCGCCTTCTACCTCTCGACCTCCCCCGAGTTCTTCCCGGTGATCGTCGAGGCGCTGGGCACGCAGGGCCTCAACCGTCGCGCCGGCGCCGAGGTGCGGACGATCATCGAGAAGCCGTTCGGCACCTCCCTGGCGGAGGCCGCCGAGCTGAACCGCCGCGTGCTCGAGGTGTTCGACGAGAGCCAGGTGTTCCGTATCGACCACTACCTCGGCAAGGAGACCGTCCAGAACATGCTGGCGTTCCGCTTCGCCAACGGGATGTTCGAGCCGCTGTGGAACCGCAACTACATCGACAACATCCAGATCACCGCCGCCGAGGACATTGGCATCGGCAGCCGCGCCGGCTACTACGACCACTCCGGGGCGCTGCGCGATTTGATCCAGAACCACATGCTGCAGCTGCTCTGCCACGTGGCGATGGAGCCACCCGTGAACTTCACCGCCGAAGAGGTGCGTAACGAGAAGGTGAAGGTGCTGCAGGCGATCCACGCGCCCAGCGCCGCCGATGTGCCGGGGATGGCGGTACGCGCCCAGTATGCGCCAGGACATGCGGGCGGGGAGGACGTGCCGGGTTATTTGGAGGAGGAGGGGGTTCGCGATGGGTCGATCACCGAGACCTTCGCGGCCCTGCGTCTGGAGGTCGACAACTGGCGCTGGGCCGGAGTCCCCTTCTACCTGCGCGCCGGCAAGCGCCTCGCGCGCAAGATCACCGAGATCGCGATCACCCTAAAGCCAGTCCCCCATCTCGCCTTCAGCGCCGAGGGCTCGCTCGGTATCCGCCCCAACCAGCTGGTCCTCACGCTGCAGCCCAACGAGGGCGTCTCGCTGCAGCTCGGGGCCAAGATCCCCGGCACGCGCATGATCATCAGGCCGGTGAACATGGAGTTCCTGTACGGCACCTCGTTCCTCTCGCAGTCACCGGAGGCCTACGAGCGGCTGATCATGGACGCGATGCGCGGCGACCCCACGCTGTTCACGCGTAACGACGAGGTCGAGGCGCAGTGGGAGATCTGCGACCCGATCGTCAGCGCGTGGGCCGCCACGCCGGGGCCCCTGCCGCAGTACATGGCCGGCTCACAGGGTCCTTCAGAGGCGAACGAGATCCTGCTCGAGGGCCATTCGTGGCGGGCAATCTGATGAGTCATCCGCATGGATCCGCATGGTTTGAAGGTATAGCGATAGTATGTATAGGTAGGCGGCGGGGGTTGTTATAAAAAATTCAAAACCCGATAGCAATTGCGCACGGCCTTTTAATTTTTGTGCAACACCCTGCCCCCACTGCAATGGCTATACAGCCCCCTCGCCCCCACTGTCCCAACGGTTGCTGAAACGACCAACCACATAGAAGAGCGCGACTGAGCCATGCCCGCCACCAGCGACGCCGTATGGAGCGCCCAGGACACCACGCCCGACGCGATCGAAGCCGCCCTGCGGGAGCTGCTGGTCGCGCGCCACACCGAAAACGGCGGGTACGTCCCCGCGCGCGCTCTGAACATGATCGCGTTCGTCGACCGCGCCTGGAGCGGGGAGATCGCCAACCGTCTGCGCGGCGTGGGGCGCTACCACGCCTCGCGCCTGATCGTCCTCTCCTACGAGCCCTCCCGCGAGCATCTCGACGCGCGCGCCACCGTCGCCTCCGAAGGCGACCCCCGACCCGGCGAGCTCGCGCTGTTGCGCGAGACGGTGATCGTCGAGATCGGCAAGCGCCACCTCGACGACCTGCTCACGATCGCCGACCCGCTGGTCGTCAGCGACCTGCTCACGCTGCTGTGGTCGCCCCACGGCCACCCCGAGGTCGTGAGGGAGCTGCTGCCGCTGGTGCAGGCCGTGCTGCTGGACTCGGTCGACGAGCCCGAGCCGCGCGAGGCGATCGCGTATGCGCGCTCCCTCTCGGAGGATGCCTACGTGGTGGATCTCGCCTGGCTGCGCAGCACCCCGTGGCGCGAGCGGCTGGCCACCGCCTTCGACCCACCCGAGATGCGCCGCCAGCTGCATACGCTCACGGCGGTCACGATCCGCCACCACCCCGAATCGGCAATCGCCGCGATGCTGTTGATCGGCTGGCTGGCCGCTCGCCTGGGCTGGCGGCTCAACCCCCTGGTGGCGCACGACGGCGCGCTCGCGGGCAAGGCCAGCGGGCGCCGCCAGGACATCGCGCTGCGGCTGCTCGCCGTGCCCGAGCAACAGGTGCGCGGGCTCGCGGGATTGGAGCTCGAGACCGCCTCCGGGCTGCGTCTGCACCTCGACCGCGGGCCCGGAGGGCTGCACGCTCACCGGCAAGACGCCCGCGGCAATGAGCGAGAGTGGACGATCCTCGGAGCCTCACGCGGCGAGGCGGGCATCCTCGGCGAGGGGATCCGCCAGGCGCTGTTGCGCGACCCTACCTTCGCGCCCGCACTCGCCGCGGCGGCGGAGATCGTGCCGTGAGCCGACTCACCATCCTTCCCGACCCGCAGGCCGCCGCCGAGTACGCCGCGGGCGAGATCGCGCGAGCGCTGCGAGATGCGCTCGATCGGACCGGGGTCGCCCACTTCGCGCTTTCGGGTGGCACCACTCCACGGGCCGCCTACCAGGCGCTCGCCGGGCTGCTCGAGGATTGGAGCGCGGTCCAGCTGTGGTACGGGGACGAGCGTTGCGTCGAGCCCGATGACCCGGAGAGCACCCACCTGCTGGTGGTGGAATCGCTGCTGGCCCACATCCCCGGCGACGGTGGTGCGGGACCCATCGAGCACCGCGTGCGCGGCGAGCTCGATCCTGAGACGGCCGCGCAGGAGTACGCCGAGGAGCTGCGCGCCACGGTGCCCCCGGCCGAGCCGGGCGGCCTGCCGGCGCTGGACGTCTCGCTGGGCGGCATCGGCGAGGACGGGCACACCGCCTCGCTCTTTCCCGGCCACCCCGAGGTGGAGGACTCCAGCGGCGCGCTCTGCCTGCCGGTGCGCAACTCGCCCAAGCCCCCACCGGAGCGAGTCACGCTCAGCATTCCGGTGCTGCGCGCCGCGCGCTACTCGCTGCTGCTGGTCGCCGGCGCAGGCAAGGCCGAGGCGCTGGCGGCCGCGCTGGCCGGGGGTGGGCGGCGTCCTGATCCCCGTGTACCCGCCAGTTTGCTCGTGTCCGAGCGCCTGCACGTCGTGGCGGACGCTGCTGCGGCGGCACGAATCGACCCTTCTGACAGTTCCGGAAGTGGATGAGGCGTGCCCGCGTCCCAAGCGCGCTAAGGTCCTACCTTGAGTACGCGCCCGGAGCTCATGGCCCGCACCGTTTCCCAACCCACCGTCGCCAGGCCCCCCGCCCCACCCGCCGAGACGCTCGCGGCCCTGGATGAGGCCCGCCGCTGCACGCTGCAGCTGGTGGCGCACCTCGACGACCGCCAGCTAGAGCGCACGCACTCGCCGATCATGAGCCCGCTCGTGTGGGACCTCGCGCATATCGCCGCCTACGAGGACCTGTGGCTGGCTCACCGTCACGCCGGACTGGAGCTGCTGCGGCCCGACCTCGCCGAGCTCTACGACGCCTTCGAGACGCCCCGCTCGCAAAGGGGCGAAGCGAAGCTGCTCGACTCCGCCGAAGCGCGTGCCTACCTGGAGGCGGTACGCGAGCGCGTTGCACTCGCGCTGACGGATCGCGGCATCGGTGACGGCGTCCTCACCGAGCTGGTGGTGCGCCACGAGTTGCAGCACTCCGAGACGATGCGCCAGACGCTCGCGCTCGCCGGACTGCTCCCACCGGGCGAGCCGTCACTGCGGGCGCTCACCGGCGAGGAGGGATGGCTGGAGCTCCCCGCCGGAGCCTTTTTGATGGGTGCCCCTCCCGCCGACAGAGCCGAGGGCTTCGCCTACGACAACGAGCGCCCCCGCCACCTCGCGCGCACCGGCGCTTTCGCGATCGCACGGCGCCCCGTCACCAACGCGAGCTGGCTGCACTTCAGCGAGGGGGGCGGCTACGAGCGGCGCGAGTGGTGGTCGGACGAGGGCTGGTCATGGAAGGAGGAGTACGACATCACCCATCATCCCTCCGTGGCAACCGGCCACGCGCAGGCGCCCGTCTGCCATGTCAGCTGGTTCGAGGCCGACGCCTTCGCCCGTGCGCACAATGCGCGGCTCCCCACCGAGGCGGAGTGGGAGCGGGCGGCGACCTCGGAGCAGTTGGGGCTAGAGGGAGCCGAGCAGGGGCTGGAGAGCGTCGCACCGGGGCTGGAGAACATCGGGCAGGGGCCGCAGAGCGGCGGGCCGGGGCTGGAGGGCATCGGGCAGGGGCTGCAGAACGACGGGCCGAGGCTGAAGGGCATCGGGCAGGGACTGCAGAACGACGGGCCGAGGCTGGAGGGCATCGGGCAGGGACTGCAGAACGACGGGCCGAGGCTGGAGGGCATCGGGCAGGTGTGGGAGTGGACAGCCAGCCACTTCGACGGCTACCCCGGCTTCATCGCGCACCCCTACCGCGAGTACTCGGAGGTGTTCTTCGGCGAGGACTACCTGGTGCTGCGTGGCAGCTCGTGGGCAACTCACCCGCGCGTGGCGAGCCCCACCTTCCGCAACTGGGACTATCCGCTGCGACGCCAGATCTTTGCGGGTGTGCGGCTGGCGAGGGATGTGTGATGGCTACCGCGCGAGAGCCAGCCGGCACCACGGGCACCGACGAAGGCCAAGCAAATGGAAGCCCGGTGCGCAGAGGCTTGGCGAACGGAGGCCCAGCGAATAGAGGCTCAGCCAACGGAGGCCCAACGAATGGAGGCCCGGTGAACGGAGACCAAGCCAATGGAGGCCGAGCAAACGGAGTCCCGGCAAACGGTGCCCTCGCCGCCGCCAACGCCATCCAAATCGACTCCCACCTCGGCGGGCCCGAGCAGCGCACGCTCGCCGAGGACGTGCTGGATGGGCTGACCCGGCCCTTCAAGGAACTGCCTCCCAAGCACTTCTACGACGCTCGCGGCGCCGAGCTGTTCGATCGTATCTGCGAACTGCCCGAGTACTACCCCACGCGCACCGAGCGCGGGATCCTCCACGCCACCGCCGCGGAGATCGCCACCCTCACCGGCGCCGTCGAGCTGGTAGAGCTGGGCTCGGGCACCGCCGCCAAGACGCGTGTGCTGCTCGATGCCCTGCACCGCGCCGGCACGCTCGAACGCTACGTGCCGGTGGACGTAACCGAGAGCATGGTGCGCGACTGCGCCGACGAGCTGACGCTCGAGTACCCCGGCCTGCGCGTGCACGGGGTGATCGGGGACTTCGAGCGCCACCTCGATCGCGTGCCGCCCGCCGACGGCCCCCGCCTCGTGGTGTTCCTCGGCGGCACCATCGGCAACTTTCCCCCCGGCAGCCGCCGCCGCTTCCTGCGCCAGATCGCCGACCTGCTCGGGCCGCGCGACCACCTGCTGATGGGCACCGACCTGGTCAAGGACGCGGGCGTGCTCAAGGACGCCTACGACGACCAGCAGGGGGTCACCGCCGAGTTCAACCGCAACGTCCTGCACGTCCTCAACCGCGAGCTCGACGCCGACTTCGACCCCGGCGACTTCGATCACGTGGCGCTCTTCGACGACCGCCACGAGTGGGTCGAGATGCGCCTGCGCGCGCGGCGCGACCACACGGTCACCGTCAGCGCGCTCGAGCTCGACGTGCACTTCGACGCCGGTGAGGAGATGCGCACCGAGATCAGCGCCAAGTTCACCCGCCCGCGCCTGGAGGGGGATCTCGACGCGGCCGGTTTGCAGCTCGTGCGGTGGCTGACCGATCCAGAGGATCTCTTCGCGCTGACGCTGTCGCGGCCCAGCCAGTGAGGGCTGGGTCATGGCCGGGGCCCTCGCCGTGGTCGTAGCCGTGGCCCTCGCCGTGGTCGTGGTCGTGGCTTGGTTTGCGGTCGTGGTAAGGCCTCCTGTATAGCGATAGTATCAACCGTGGGCCTGGGTGTTGTTATAAACAATTTAAAGCCCGATAGCAATTGCGCACGGCCTTGAAAAAGTTACATACACACCACGCCCCCCCACGTCGAGAGTGGTCGACTGCGATGTCGGGACGAGTCGACTGCGATGTCGAGGGCAACGAGGTGATGTAGGCTCCCGCCGCAGATATGCAGATCGAGGGCAGCTCAGCAATCGTCGTAGGCGGAGCCTCCGGGCTCGGCGCGGCCACCGTGCGCCGCCTGCACGCCGCCGGCGCCGTCGTGACGATCGCCGACGTCAACGCCGAGAAGGGGCAGGCACTCGCCTCCGAGCTTGGCTCGGAGTTCCTCGCCTGCGACGTACGCGAGGAGGCCCAGGTACAGGCCGCCGTCGAGCGCGCCGCCGCCGCGGAGGGCGGGCTGCGCATCGCCGTCTGCTGCGCCGGCACCGGCTGGGCGCAGAAGGTCGCGGGCTCCAAGGGCCCGCACCCGCTGATGCCCTTCGAGACGATCCTCCAGATCAACCTGATCGGCACCTTCAACGTGCTCCGTCTCGCCGCCGCGGCGATGATCTCCAATGAGCCGCTCGGGAACGACGGCGAGCGCGGCGTCTGCGTCAACACCGCCTCGATCGCCGCCTACGACGGCCAGGTCGGGCAGATCGCCTACTCGGCCTCCAAGGGCGGCATCGTCGGCATGACGCTCCCGGCCGCCCGCGACCTCGCCCAGTACGGCATCCGCGTCTGCACGATCGCCCCCGGCCTGTTCGACACTCCGCTGCTCGCCGCGCTGCCCGAGGAGGCCCGCCAGAAGCTCGGCGCCGGCATCCCCTACCCGCAGCGGCTCGGCCGACCCGAGGAGTACGCCCACCTCGCCTGCCACATCGTCGAGAACGTGATGCTCAACGGCGAGGTCATCCGCCTCGACGGCGCGCTGCGGATGCCCCCGCGCTGAGCGCGGTTCCCGCACAACGCGATCCATCCAGGCCACCCTCTCGAGGCAGCCCCATTCAAAAACGGCCCCCGCGCCCCGCCCCGCACGGAGCATGACACGGGGGCCGTCGGCAAACTGAACCTCAGCTCAAACGCTCCACCAGCATCGCCATACCCATCCCGCCGGCGACGCACATCGACTCGATCCCGTAGGTGCCGTCGAGCGTCTGCAGGTCGTTGATCAGCGTGGTCATGATCCGCGCGCCGGTCATCCCGAAGGGGTGGCCGAGGGCAATCGCCCCGCCGAAGGGGTTGAGCTTCTCATCGTCGATGCCGAGCTCCTCTTTGCAGGGGACGATCTGCGCAGCGAACGCCTCGTTGATCTCGACCACGTCGATGTCGCCCATCGACATGCCCGTGTTCTTGAGCAGCTGCTGAATCGCGGGGATCGGGCCAAGGCCCATCACCTCGGGGCGGATCGCCACCACGGTGGAGGCGAGAATCTTCACTTTGGGCTTCAACCCGAGCTCACGCGCGCGCTCCTCGGAGGTGACCAGCAGCGCGGCTGCGCCGTCGTTGAGCGGACAGGCGTTGCCGGCCGTCACGGTACCGTCCGGCTTGAACGCCGGCTTCAACGACGCCAGCTTCTCCAGGGTCGTGCCCGGGCGCGGGCCATCGTCCTTCCTGACCACCTGCTCGGGGATCTCGACCTCGTTGCCTTCGCGGTCGGTGTCTTTGTGCGCCGGCGCCGTCACGGGGACGATTTCCACGTCGTAGTGGCCCGACTCCTGCGCCGCCACCGCGCGGTTCTGAGAGATCACGGCCCACTCGTCCTGCGCCTCGCGGCTGACTTTCTTTTCCTCCGCCACGTTCTCGGCCGTCAGGCCCATCGGGATGTACACGTTGTACAGCGACCCCTCCGAGCCATCCAGCTTCGGATGGAATTCGAACTCTCCCCCCTGCGTGGCGCGCGAGACGGCCTCCACGCCGCAGGCGATGTAGGTGTCGCCCTCGCCCGCCTTGATCGCGTGGAACGCCATCCGCGTGGTCTGCAGCGAGGAGGCGCAGAAGCGGTTGACCGTGGTGCCGGGCACGTGAAAGTCGATGCCCGCCAGCAGCGAGGCGTTGCGGCCGATGTTGTAGCCCGACTCCCCCTCGGCGAAGCCGCAGCCCATCATCACGTCCACGATCGAGCTCGACTCCAGCTGCGGGTTGCGCTCCAGGATTGCCTTCAGCGGGACCGCCGCCAGATCGTCGGCGCGTACCGATTTGAGCGATCCCTTCACCGCCCGCCCGATCGGCGTGCGTATGGCGTCAACGATTACGGCGTCAGGCATGCGAAGCTCTCCTTGTCGTTTTTGTCTGCGGCGGTGCGGCATCCGCTCGCCTCCCCCGTCGGCCACCCTACCACTTCACAAAATGAAGGGGTTGGGGGCCGAAAATTGCATCTGCCCAGGGCCTCGCCCCAGCAGGGCTCACCCGGGCCCGATGTCAGAGGTCCAGGCGGGAGACGCCCAGCTCGTCAAAGCCGACGTGGTGGGCAAGCTCGTGACGCACGGTTCTCACGACCTGCTCGCGCAGCAGCTCGGGGTCGTGGCCGAAGTCGCGTCGCAGCGTGTCCCTGAAGATCACGATGCGATCGTGCGCGGGAGCGCCGAACACCCGGTCGCGCATCTGGTCGCCCTGGTAGAGGCCGTACGCGCCCGCCGCGCGGCCCTTGTCGGAGATCACGACCGCCACGTGGCGCAGCGCGTTGCGCAGCAGGTCGGGCAGCTCGTCGAGCGCATCGCGCACCAGCTCTTCGAAATCCTCGTCGTTGAGCGGGTCGAGCGCCATGAACTCCGCTTCGTCGGGGTCCACCGCCAGCCCTTCGCGGCCGAGGTCCTCCGCGCGGCGCACGATCTTTTCGAACTCCTCCTCGGACTCCGGGTCGTGCCAGCCGGCCATGCGCACCGCGATGAACGCGATCGCCGTCGTCAGCAGCGCGACGGCGGCGATCCCGAGGACCAGGTCCTCCACCGCCCTCACCGCGCCCTGCGTACTGAAGCCCTCGCCGACCACGATCACGACCAGGCCCAGCGACAGCGCGATCAGCGCTGCCAGCCCGATCTTCCTCAGCTGGCCGCCGGCTCCGGGTGGCTTGGGTGCGCGCATTGTAATTACTTGGGCCCGCCCGACCCCACCCGCTCGCCCCGTCCACCCCTACTTGAGCGTACGGGCAATGACGAGCCGCTGGATCTCGTTGGTGCCCTCGTAGATCTGAGTGATCTTTGCGTCCCGCATCATGCGCTCCACCGGATACTCCTTCACGTAACCGTACCCCCCCAGCACCTGCACAGCCTCGACCGTCACCGCCATCGCGGTATCCGAGCAGAACACCTTCGCCATCGAGGAGTACTTCGCACGTTGTGGATCGCCGCGATCGGCCATCGCGCACGCCTTGTACAGCAGCTCCCGCGCAGCCGCCGTGCGTGTTTCCATATCGGCCAGCTTGAACTGGATCGCCTGGTGGTCGATGATCGGCCGACCGAACTGCACGCGCTCGCGGGCGTAGCCGACGGCATAGTCGGTGGCCCCCTGGGCGATCCCCACCGCCTGCGCCGCCGCCCCCAGGCGCGTGCGCTCCAGCGTCCCCAGCGCCACCCGCAGTCCCCTGCCGACCTCGCCGATCACGTTCTCCTGTGGCACCCGCACATCCTCGAAGATCGGCTGGCCGGTCGGTGAGGCACGGATCCCCAGCTTGTGCTCGAGCTTGCCGACGCTGAACCCCGGGCGGTCGGCCTCGATGACGAACGCGGTGATCCGCCGGCTCTCACGATCGGTGACAGCGAAACAGATGTAGAAGTCAGCCACCCCAAGGTTGGTGATCCAGTTCTTGGTGCCGTTGATCACCCACTCATCGCCGTCTTTCACCGCCGTGGTTTTCATCCCGGCGGGATCCGAGCCGGCCTCGGGCTCTGAGAGCGCAAACGCCGGCGTCCACTCCCCGCTCGCGCACTTCGGCAGGAAGCGCTCCTTGAGCTCATCGGCGCCGAACAGCTGGATCGGCAACGTTCCCAACTCCTGCACCATCAGGATCAGCGCGCACGCCGCATCCACCTTGGCAATCTCCTCGACCGCCATGTTCAGCATCAGCGTGCCGGTGCCGGTGCCCCCGTACTCGATCGGGAAGGGCAGCCCGAGGATGTCCTGCTCGGCCAGGATCTTGCGGATATCCCATGGGTACTCCGCCCGCTCGTCGATCTCCGCCGAGCGCGGCGCGATCTTCTCCTGCGCGATCTGGCCGATCGTGGCGCAGAAGTCAAGGTGCTCCTGAGGGATGGTGTAAACGTCGCTGATTGCCTCCATAGACTGGATGCTAGTGGCCCCGCTCGCCCGGAGGAGTCCTCGGCTCAAAGTCGCCGGGGTACGGGACGATGGGGCCGCTACGCTCCGTCGATGGCCGCGGGCGGCGACTCCTCCGAGATCGAAGTCGAGCCCGCGCGGCTCGCCAAGTGGCTGGCCGAGGATCCCGGCCTGCAACTGGTGGATGTGCGCGAGGATTACGAGCGCCAGGCCGGCCACATCGAGGGCAGCCGTCACGTCGAGCTCAACCAGCTCACCTCCCAGGCGGCTACGATCGCGGCCGACCGGCCCGTCGTCTTTTACTGCCGTGTGGGGGCACGCTCGCTGATGGCCGCCCAGGCGTTCCGCGCCTCCGGCTTCCAGGCCCACTCGATGACCGGCGGCCTCGTGCGCTGGGCACAGGAGGGCAGACCGCTCTCGCCTGAGGGCGGCCACGTGGCCGAGCATTGACCAACCCAACCAAAAAGCGACAGAGGAGATTTGACATGGAGGCATCCGAGTACCCCAACGTGACCGTCGGCGAGGGCTACGCCGTGGGCGACCTCGACGCGCTGGGCGAGGGCCACGGCTTTCGCAAGGTACGCAAGGGCCTCGGCGTGACCGCGTTCGGCGTCAACGCGATCGTCATGCCCGCGGGCTACCAGACCGGGCGTCACTACCACGACACCCAGGAGGAGCTGTACTTCGTACACCGCGGCACGATCGAGATGGAGTTCGGCGACGGCACCGTGCACCGCCTCGGGGAGGGCGGCTTCGCGCGCGTCGACGCCCCCACAGTGCGCCGGGTGCGCAACGTCGGCGAGGGCGACGCGATCTACCTGTGCGCCGGTGGCAAGGATGGCTACGTCGGCCGCGACGGGCGCGCCCCGGAGGGCGAAGAGCGCGTCAGCGCGGTCGGTGGCCCTCCCGGTGCAGCCGGGGCCGGGCCGATCGACGGCGCCTGATCAGTCCAGCAGGCCGCGTACGTAGCGCTGGTTTTGCTGCCCGATCAGCGTGGTCGTGGGCCGAATGCCGAGCGCGTTGTCCACCGCAGTGGCGAGCGGTATCCAGGTGAGCAGCAGGTAGGCCCCGAACACGAGTGCCGTGGTGCGCAGCGCGCGGGAGCGCGACAGCGCCACCAGCGGCAGTACCCACAGCACGTACCACGGCAGCACCCAGCTCAACGTCAAAAGCAGCGCCATCGTCGCCCACCCCGACGCGCTCAATGCGTCCCGCCGGCGCCACGCCAGCACGCCGCAACCGAGCACCGCAAGGATCAGCACAACACTGAGCAGGCCGCGCATCGTTTCCGTCAGCCCTCCCTGGCCCAGCACCAGGCCAAGCAGGTTGGGCAGGCCCATCGGGATCACCAGGCGTCCCTGGGCGCCGAGGTCGGGGAGGTGCGCCCCGAACGCGATCACCGTGAACGCTCCCAGCACGATCCCACCCGCGAGCAGCCCCAACGCCACCTGCACCAGCCGACGCGGAGCTCTGAGCAGGCCCGCCAGAACCACCGGGACGAGGATCGCCGCCGAGGCCTTCAACGCGATCGCCGCCGCCAGCGCCACCCCCGCCCCCAACTCCGGCGCCGCCAGCGGCCACAGCCATGCGCCCAGGCTTGTCGGCATTGCCTCGCCGGCTACGACACCCACACCAGGTGAGATCCCGGGCGCACGCGCGCGCAGGAGCAAGTAGAAGGCGAGCGTGACGCAGAACATCATGAAGAAGTCGTTGTGGTCGCCCCCCAGTCCCCACACGAGGATCAGCGGGTTGAGACCGACCAGCACGATCGCCGCCACCGGGTCGCGGCCGAGCAGGCGCGCGGACCGCCACACCAGCAGGATCGTGGCGAGGCTGAGCACCATCAACAGGCCCTTGAAGGTCCACAGCGAGCCCGCCAGCCCAAGCGGCACAACGGCGTAGGTGATCAGCGTGAAGAGGGGGCCATAGGGGGTCAGCAGCTGATGCCAGTTGCTGAGCGCGTAGCTGGGGTCGCTATGGGGGCCGAGCGCTGGGATGGTCGTGTAGGGGTTCAGACCGTGCAGCATCCCCATGCGTCCGTAGTTGATGTAGTTGAACACATCCGTCAGCGACAGCGGCGGGGAGAGCAACAGGATCGCGTGGACCCCGACGATCGTGGCGATCGCCCATCGCGCCCGCAGCAGTGGCACATACCTGAGGCTCACCACGTAGGCGAGGTACATCGTCACCAGCGCTCCTGTCAACAGCGCCTTGGTCGCTCGTGGGCTGCGCGTCAACCACGGCCACAACCCGCCCAGCGGGCCGGCCAGCCAGTGGGGGAAGAAGCCGTAATGGGAAGGCGAGGAGAGGAAGCTCGGACGGTCGGCGGCGGCGAGCACGATCAACAGGACGCACATGCCGATCCAGATCAGTACCCCCACACCGATCGCGGTGTCTCTACGTGTCCGCTCCCGCGCGCCAACGCGCTCGCCCTTGGATGCGCTCGCCTTCCTCGAGGACGTGCCTTTATGCGCGACGTCGGCGGGGTCGTCGAGCAGCGAGTCCCGCAGGGGAAATGTGGTCGCGTCGGTCGACATATACCAGAGGGGCCCGGTGACGACCGGACCCCCCAAGGTTACTGCTCTATGTTGATGGCCCGACGATCCCCGTCTTGCGAACTACGCCAACCAGGGGCGTGACCCGCGAGCGCCCGTCGGACTGACGACGTCGCGACTAAATGGCCTGGACGTTGACTGCCTTCGGCCCCTTGTCGCCCTGCTCCGGGTCGTAGGACACCTTGGCGCCCTCCTGGAGCGAGCGATAGCCCTCGCCGTTGATTCCGGTGTGGTGGACGAACAGATCCTTGTCCCCGTCATCCGGGGTGATGAATCCGAATCCCTTGTCGTCGCTGAACCACTTCACTGTGCCAGTAGGCATGTGACATTCCTCCACGATTCGTGCGTGCTGCTGCGCGGAGGATGCTGCGAAGAGCTTCGACCTGCGAGAGCTTGCACTGCTTTATGCCGGTTCTTTGCCCGACCCAATCGAGCACGACGGTAGCAGGTAGCGAAGCGGATGTGTTCTCAAGATGTTGCGGGGACGTGGCCCGCCGCCGCGGCGGCCTCATCCCCTGTCTCGCTGCGCGTGGCTAGGGTTGGCGGATGAGCTCCACGCCCGACGCCGTCGCCCCCGCCGTGCTCATGTCGCTGACCGGGGAGACCGCTGGTCGGCAGCTGACCGCGGCGCAGGCGGTGGCGCGCCTGCGGCTGTGGGACCCGAGCTCCGACCCAAGCCCATCGGCCGCGGCGATCGGGGAACGCGGGGAACGGCCGCGCGTGTTCCTCAATATGACGTCCACCGTTGACGGGCGCGCCACCCTGGGGGGACGCTCGGGGCCGATCGGCAACCGCGCCGACAAAGAGCTCTTTCTCGCGCTGCGCACCGCCGTCGACGCGGTGCTGGTCGGCGCCGGCACGGCGCGCACCGAGCGCTACCGCCGGCTGGTGAAAGACGAGTCGCAGCGGCGGCTGCGCCTGGAGCGAGGGCTGGCGGAGGAACCGCTCGCCTGCATCGTCTCCGCCGGCCTCGCGCTCTCCCCGGAGAGCGTCCCGCTGCTCGCGGACCCCGCCGCGCGGGTCGTGATCCTTACGCCCTCCGTTGCGGGGGTGCTGCCGGCCGACGACTCGAGCAGAGCTGCCGCCCCCGACGCGCCGGCAACTCCCGGCGAACACCCCAGCGGGCATGTCCCTTCAACGATCGAGTACGTGCGCACCCCACACGAAGGGCAGCTCGATCTGCGGGCCGCGCTCGCCGAGCTGCATGCTCGGTTGGGGGCGCAGACCGTGATGTGCGAGGGAGGCCCCCACCTGAACGGCGCGCTGCTGGCGGCCGGGCTCGTGGACGAGCTGTTTCTCACGCTCGCCCCCAAGCTCGGCGGAGGCGCCGACCCGCGGACCTCGTTGCGGATCGTGTGCGGTCCGGCGCTCTCTCCGCCGGTCGAGCTGGAGCTGCGCGAGGCGCTCGAGAGCGACGGGTACCTACTGCTGCGCTATGGCGTGGGGGGCGGGGCGCGGTAGCCGGCGACACTCGCCCGCTCCTCGCTCGGGCCCTCGGCCGGCCGCTCCGATACGTCTTCGGCCAGCCGCTCCGATACGTCAGCGGCCCGCTCCTGCGGATTGCCGCGCACTCCCGCGGCTCGTGAGCGCCGCGCGCCAATGCGACCCCGGCCGGTGTGAAGAGCCACGTTGAGCACCACGCTGTTGGGCACCAGCACCGAGCCTTCATCGGTGGCAAACGTGGTGTAGAGCAACCCGAGCGAGCTGACCACCCCCTCCAGCTGGCCCGCGAGCGGACCACCCTGCAGGCGCACATGGTCGCCCACGCGGAAAGGGCCGGCGCTGAGCAGCACGGTGCCCGCGATCAGGTTGCCGAGCGTCTGCTGTGCTGCCAGCCCCAGCACCACCGCCGTGAACGCCCCGCCGAGCGCGAGCGTGCGTTCTTCGACGCCCGCGACCCTCAACCCGACGATCAGCGCCACCACGATCGTCACCAGCCGGATCAGGAAGCCGACCGTTCCAGCGGTCGCGGGATCCATTCGCCTGAAGAGCGCCGGGGCAACAGCGCGGCCGGCGTCGCGTGCCACCCCCCAACCGAGGATCAACAGCACGATCACCGTGGCGATCTGCACTGCGCTGTCGGCGCCCGGCGTCTTTGCCCTGGTGACGCCGAAGAGGGAAGCGCGATGGTTGTAGAGCACGACAACAGCCACGAACAGCACCGCCAGCACGAGCCCCTCGACCCGTGCGCGTTTGAGCTCGCGGGGGCTGACCTGTTCCTCGAGACCCACCTCGCGCCAGGCTTGGCTGCGCGTCTCGAACATACGCGGCGGGGTCTTCGGCAGTGGCGGGGTGCGAGGCATCGCTCTCATCAGCGTACCCGGGGGGCAGCCGCTCGACGCGGGATCACCGCGGCGCTGCCTCTGCGCCCCGCATACCCGCATATATACCTCGGGCACGCCGGGTGAGAGTGCTCTCACATGGCGGCCCGGCGTGTGGCGTCGGTGTAGCCTTCCCGCGAGTGAGCAGCTCGACCTTGCGCAAACTGGTGGTGCCTGCGGTGGCCCTCGGAGTCGTACTGGTGGTTGTGGCGATTATTTACTTCGTCAGCCCGGCCCACTCGCTGCCCTCGTTCTTCCCCGGCCACGCCTCGGCGGGGAGCTCCGAAGCGAACCATCACCACACCAAGCACGGGCTGGCCGCCCTGATCGTGGCGCTGGCGTGCTTCGCGTTCGCATGGTTTCAGACCGGCCCAAAAACCCGCACCGCCGGGCCGGACGCAGCGAGCCGCTGAACCGAGATCGGGCAGGGGCCGCGAGCCGCCCGGGCAGGGGCCGCGAGCCGCTGAACCGCAACCGGGCAGGGCCGCGAACCGTTGAACCCAAGACCGGGCAGGGCAGCCCGCGTCGTGCGTGAAGCGGGCGCCGGCGGAGCGCCCCGCACGCCCCGGCGAACCCCTCACACCGCGAACGCGACCGTGCAGGCGGTGCCGAAAACGATGCAGTAGATCCCGAAGGGGCTCAAACGATTGGTCTCGAAGAACCGCAGCAGGAACTTCACCGCCAGAAACGTCGTGGCGGCCGCACAGAGGCCGGCGACGAGCGCAGGGCCACGAACACCGTTGCCCTGCGAGCCCAGCAATTCGGGCAGCTTCAGCGCGGCGGCGGCGAGGATCACGGGGGTGGCGAGCAGGAAGGAGTAGCGAGCGGCGTCCTCGTTGGAGAGCCCCGCCACCAGGCCGCCCCCCATCGCGAAGCCCGAGCGCGAGATGCCGGGGATCAGCGCGGCGGCCTGCGAGGTCCCGATCGCGATCGCATGGCGCCAGCTGAGCTTGGCGATGCGGACGTCGCCGTCACCGATGTAGTCGTCCGGTTGCGGGGGGCGCTTGCGCAGCTGCTCGAAGATCAGCAGCGCGATCCCGTTGACGATCAGGAAGGCGGCGGCGATCGCGGCGGAGGCGAACAATTTGCGCAGGGATTCCTGTAGCAGCAGCCCCAGGATCCCGGCGGGGACCGTGCCGACCACGAGCAGCCAGCCGAGGCGCGCGTAAACGTCGTCTTCGCGAATCTCGCGCATCCGCAGCGAGCGCAGGACGCCGCCGACGATTTTGATCCAGTCGCGCAGGAAGAAGAGCAGCAGCGTGAGCGCCGTGGCGAAGTGCGTGGCGACGAGGAACGTGAGGAAGAACTTGTCGTTCTGGTGGATGTTCCAGTCGAGCAGCCGCGGCAGCACCACCGCGTGCCCGAGGCTGGAGATCGGAAAGGGCTCCGCGATCCCCTGCGTGAGGCCAAGGACAATCGCCTGGAAGTAGGAGATCGGGTGATGCACGCGCGAGAGCTTAAGGCTCAGACCGGCGGGCGGCGCCCACCCCTGGCGGCTCGCGCCGGCAGGGACGCCCCACCCTGATGAGGCTCGAACCGGCAGGGGCGCCCCAACCTGAGGCTCGGGCCGGCGGGGACGCCCCACCCTGAATTCGTATTACCCTTGGTCACACGAAGGTCGAGGGCGGCGTGTCGCATCGCAGCGGCAGCCCCGCCCGTTAGTATTGTGCTAGAGTATTAGGACACTGTGGGAGGACAGGTGCCATGACTCGCAGAGGGACGAACGTACCAATCAGCATCCGACCCGCCGCGATCGCGTGTGCGATCGCCGTGACCCTGACGATCTGCGCGGCGTTGGTAGCGCCCGTGCGGGTGAATGCCTCCGGCGCGGCGCGAATGGCAGCCGCGCCGGAAGCAACCTCCGCCACGCTCACGCCCACGCTCTCCCCCAACCGGCCGGGCGCCAAGGGTGCGCTGACGCTCGCGGTCAAATACACCGGCGGCGCGATGGGCGTGCCCGCGCCAGTGCACCAATCGGTGCTGAGCCTCCCCCCCGGGCTGACGCTCGAAGTGCCCAGCCTGCGCAGCTGTAGCGCGGCACGCCTGGAAGCCCTCGGCCCCAGCGTCTGCCCGCCGCAGTCGCTGCTCGGGCGCGGACACGCGCTGGCGGAGGCGCTGGCGGGGTCGGAAGTGATCTCCGAGGAAGTCGAGTTGTGGGCATTCATCGGCCCCCCGCGGGGCAACACCCCGACAGTCGAGCTGGTCGGCGAAGGCTCCAAACCAGTGCCCGCGCAGCTGGTGGTCACCGGCACGATCGTCCCCGCCCACCCCCCCTACGGCGAACAGCTCGTGATTCCGTTTCCCCCAGTCCCCTCGCTGCCGTCGGTGTCGGAAACATCCCTGGCCAACCTCACGCTCACGATCGGCGCAAGCGGGCCACACCCGGCGCGCAGCGCCAACACGGTGCTGGTGCCACGTTGCCCGGCGGGGGGGTGGCCGTTCGCCGCCGCGTTCACCTATGCCAACGGCTCCAACGACAGCGCCGTCGCCAAGCAGCCCTGCCCGGCGAAAGGTAGGCGCCTCCCCGCCGGCGCCAAGGCGCACCGGGCGCCCGCTGCCACCGCCGCCGGCTCACGCGCGCCGGCTCCGCGAGCGCGCAGCGCCCGTACCGTCTCCCTGAACGAGACCGGCAACCTGCGCCTCACCAGCAAACGCGGCTTCACGCTCAACGAGCAGGGCTCGGCGACGGGGACGCTCAGCGGCACGATTCACGTGCGTCTGACGATCGTCTCCAGCAACCGCGTGAAGGCCGAAGTGAACATCTCCCGCAGCGGCGGCTCGATCTCGGGCGAGGCGACCGCGAGCTACCATCGCTCCAGCGGGAGCGCGAGCTTCTCCGGCTCGCTGTCGGTGAGCGGCGGTACCGGCAGCTACGCACACGCCCACGGCTCGGGCCTCAGCTTCGGCGGCACGATCCAGAACTCCAACGACGCGATCGCCGTGCACCTGAGCGGCCCGATCTCCGACTGAGGTGGATGGTGGTCGGCGTGCCAAGCCACAACCACACAGCGGAGGCGGCGAGCGCGCGTGGGATCGCATCAGATACGCGGATGAGGAGCACCGATGCTGGAGCTGCGTGACCTGGTGAAGCACTACCCCGCGATCGGCGGGGAAACCGTGCGCGCGGTGGACGGCGTGTCGCTGCGGGTGGAGCCCGGCGAGATGGTGGCGCTGTACGGGCCGAGCGGCTCGGGCAAGACGACGCTGCTGTTGATGGTCGCCACGCTGCTGGCGCCCACCTCGGGCACGGTGTTGATCGGCGGGCGCGACATCTCCTCGCTGAGCGAGCGCGAGGCTTCACGCTTCCGGCTCACCGAACTGGGCTTCATCCGCCAGAACTTCGACCTGCTGCCGGGCGTCAGCGCGATCGACAACGCGGTGTTGAAGCTGCTGAAGACCCACCGCTGGAGCGCAGCGCAGCGCGAGGTCGCGCCGTTGCTGGAACGGTTGGGGCTGGGCGAGCGGCTGCGCCACCGCGCCGAGACGCTCTCGATGGGCGAGCGTCAGCGGGTGATGATCGCGCGGGCGCTCTCGACCGAGCCCAGCCTGCTGCTCGCCGACGAGCCGACGGGCAGCCTCGACACCCAGCGCGGACGCGAAGTGCTGGAGCTGCTGCGGGGGCTGTGCCGCGAGCGGGGCGTGGCGGTCGTGCTGGTCAGCCACGACCCGATGGCCGCCGAGTACGCCGACCGTGTGCTCGCGCTGCGCGACGGGCGGCTCGGCGCGCACACGGCCGAACGGGCGTACGCGTGAGACCCCCCACCCCGCAACCCGACCGCATGGGCCTACGCATGAGACCCCCCACCCCGCAGCCCGACCGCGCGCGTCCGCGCCTCCACACGACCGAGCGGGTATTGGTGTGAGGCCAGCGAATCTCCTGCGCCTGTACCGCGTGCGCCTGCGCGCGCGTCTGGCACAGGAGTGCCTGGCGGTGATCGGGATCGCCGCCGGGGTGGCGCTGCTGTTCGCCTCGCAGGTGTCGAGCTCCTCCCTGCAGAGCTCGGTGGGAGAGCTCACGCACGGGATCGCCGGCGACGCCACGCTGCAGCTGCTGGCGCGTAGCCCCCAGGGCTTCCCGCAGAGCACGCTTACGCGGGTGCGCGCGATCCCCGGCGTGCGCACCGCGGCGCCGCTGCTGGAAGCCGACGCCAACGCGTCCGGGCCGCGGGGCAGCGAGTCGGTGGAGCTGGTGGGCGCGGACGCGAGCCTCACCAAGCTCGGCGGCACGCTGGTGCGCCACGCCGAACTGACGCCGTTCGGGGGGGTCGGCGCGATCGTGCTGCCCGCTCCGCTCGCGCGCGCGATCGGCGTGACGCGGTTCGGCCAGGAAGCCACGTTCCAGCTCGCCGGGCACACCGCCACGGCACCGCTGTATGAGCAGCTGCACGCGCGTCAGATCGGCTCGTTGATCGGAACCCCGGTCGCGCTGGCGCCGCTCGGCTTCGCGCAGGAACTGGCCGGCGTGGGCGCCCACGTGAGCCGCATTCTGGTGCAGCCGGCGCCCGGCGCGGAAGCGCACCTGCGAGCCGCCCTCGGACGGATCGCCGCGGGGGGGCTGAACGTCGAGCCGATCGGCTACGACGAGACGCTGTTCGCGAAGGCCGCGGCGGCCAGCAACCAGTCGACGGCGCTGTTCGCGGCGATCAGCGCGCTGGTCGGGTTTTTGTTCGCGTTCAACGCGATGCTGCTGACGGTGCCGCAGCGGCGAAGGCTGATCGCCGATCTGCGTCGCGACGGGTACACCCCGCTCACGGTGATCGCGGTGCTGATGCTCGACGCGCTGGTGCTGGGAGTGATTGCGTGCGCGCTCGGCCTGGCGCTCGGCGAGGAGCTCTCGATCCACCTGTTCCACTCCAACCCCGCGTTCCTCTCGCTGGCGTTTGCGCTGGGCAGCGCGCGCGAAGTGAGCTGGCAGAGCGTCGCACTCGCCGCGGGCGGGGGGATGACGGCCGCGATCGTGGCGGTGATGAGCCCGCTGCGCGACATTTTTTCCCGCGACCCCCTCGCGGCGATCGCCGGTCCCCGTAATCAAACCGCCGCCCCCGGCGACCCTCCCCGCGAGACCGGCAAAACCACTTTGCGTGCCCGCCTGCTCGGCGCCTTCGACGCCGGGCGCGCCGGCTTCGAGCGCGCGTCCCTGCTGCCACTCGCCGGCCTGGCCTGCCTCGCGGGCGCGACCGCGATCCTGCTGGCCGCGCCGGACGCGGCGCTGCCGGGAATGGTGCTGCTGTTCGGCGCGCTGTTGCTGGAGCTGCCGCTCGCGCTCAGCGTCACGCTCGGACTCGTCAAGCGGCTGGCGGGCAGGATCACGAGCCCCGTGGCGCACGTCGCGACGATGGAGCTGCGCGCGGCCCGCGCGCGGGCGATGGCGATCGCGGCGACCGGCGCCGTGGCGGTGTTCGGCAGCGTCGCGATCCAGGGCGCGCACGGCGACCTGCTCGCGGGCCTGGAAGGGGCGGCGCGCGACATGAACGCGTTCACGGACGTGTGGGTGGCCCCGGCAGGCTCCTACAACCTGCTGCAGACCGCGCCGTTCGAGCCGACGCTGCGCACGCGCCTGGAGCGCCTGCCGGGCGTGCGCGCTGTGGGCCTCTACCGCAGCGGGCTGCTCGACTACGGCACGCGTCGCGTGCTGGTGATCGCCCCGCCGCGCACGGCCGTGCCGCTGGTGCCCGCCGATCAGATCGTGCAGGGCAACCCGCGGCAGGCGGTGGCGCGCGTACGCGCCGGCGGCTGGGTGGTGCTCTCGCGAGCGCTCGCCGAAGAACACCACCTGCGCATCGGCGAGGCGTTCACGCTGCCCAGCCCCGATCCCCGGGCGTTCCGCGTGGCGGCGCTCTCGACCAACCTCAGCTGGGAGCCGGGCGCGATCGTGATGAACGCCTCCGACTACGCGCGTGCGTGGGGCAGCGCCGATGCGACCGCCTACAGCGTTACGCTCGCCCACGGCGTAACGCCCAGCCAGGGCGCTCGCGAGATCGAACGCGCGTTGGGTCCACCCTCCCGTTCTGGGTTGGAGGTGCAGACGGCGGCGCAGCACGCAGCCAAGCAGAGCGCGCTCAGCCGCCAGGCGCTCGCGCGCCTCACCCAGATCGCCGCCCTGATCCCACTCGCCGCCGTGCTGGCGATGGCGGCGGCGATGGGCGCGCTGGTATGGCAGCGCCGCCCGCGTCTGGCGAAGCTCAAGTTGGAGGGGCTGGCGCGCGCCGAACTGTGGCGCACGATCCTGCTGGAGAGCCTGCTGCTGGTGGGGGTGGGCTGCCTGACGGGGGCGATCTTCGGCCTGTACGGCCAGCAGCTCGCCGATCGCGCGCTCGCCGAATCGATCAACTTCCCGGTCGTGCACTCGGTTACCGCGCTGGCGGGCCTGGAGAGCCTCGCCCTGGTGAGCGCCACGGCGCTCGCGATCCTCGCGCTCCCCGGCTACATCGCCGCGTGCGTGCCGGCGGCGATGGCGTTGCAGGACTGATGCCGAGCACCAGGAACCCAACCTCCCGGCCCTCGGCGCCCCACGCGCCCCCGCTCCCGCCCGCCGTCCACCGAAACGACACGCCCACCGTCCATGGAAGCGAGACGCCCGCCACCCACGGAAACAACACGCCCGCCACCCACCGAAACGAGACGCCCGCGATCCATGGTGACGACGCGCCCACCGTTCACGGAAACCACACGCCCGCGATCCACGGCAACGACACATTGACACCCGGCCACACCACGTTCACGGCCGAGATGGGCCGGCGCCCGTACAGACAGGTGGCGCGCGCGCAGGCGCGACAGCGCACCAGGGCGGCGCTGCTGAACGTGGCGATGGAGGAGTTCACCAAGGGACACTGGGAGAAGATGTCGCTGCAGGAGCTGGCGAGCCGGGCGCAGGTCACCAAGCAGACGCTGCTGCGCCACTTCGGCTCAAAGGATGGGCTGCTGACGCAGGCGATGGCGAGCACTGCGGCGGAGACGTACACGCAGCGCTGGAGCGCCGTGCCGGGCGACATCGAAGGCGCGGTGGAGAATGTGCTCGACCACTACGAGGAGTGGGGCGAGCGCTCGCTGCGCGTCGGCGCATGGCTGCAGAGCGGCCCTCCCGTGCTGGCCAACATCTCGCGGATGGCGCGCCAAATGCACTACGACTGGGTGGAGTACGCGTTCGGCCCGCAGTTGCAGCGCCGCCACGGAGATGAGCGCATGCGCTGTCGGGCCGCGCTGATCACGCTGTGCGACGTGCACACATGGTGGCTGCTCTCGCACGACCTGAAGCTCGAGCGCGCCGCGGTGCGGGCGACGCTCACCACCGCAATCGAACGCCTGCTGGCGGACGAGCCCTAAGGGTACGTTCACCAACAGTTCACAACCTGATTCCCGGCTCGTTACAAGAACCCGCAATTTGCGGCCGAATCTTGTTGGTATGGATGCGCCGATCATCGAGAGGCAGGCAGGGGTACGGTCGGGGCGCATCGACGACGGGGTGAGCCGCGTCGATCTGCATTGCCACTCATCGGCCTCCGAGATATCGCGGTTGGGGGTGCAGCGCGCGATGGGGCTGCCCGAGTGCGCCACGCCGCCGGAGGAGGTGTACGAGCTGGCGAAGCGGCGCGGGATGGACTTCGTGACGATCACCGATCACGACACGATCGATGGGGTGCTGGCGATCGCCGATCGGCCCGACGTGTTGGTCTCGGAGGAGCTGACCGTCCACTTCCGCGGCGAGCGCCAGGCGGTGCACGTGCTCTGTTACGGGATCACGCCCGAGGATCACGAGTGGCTGCAGCGTCACAACCACGATGTGGAGGCGTGCGCCGAATACATGCACGAGCGCGAGATCGTGTGCGCGCTGGCGCATCCCTACTACACGGTCGCCGCTCCGCTCTCACCTCGCCACCGCCGCCGTCTGGTGGAGCTGTTCGCGATCTGGGAGGTGCGCAACGGCGCTCGCGCGCGCGAGCTCAACCGCCCGGCGGCCATCTACATCGCCACGCACGACGGTATCGGGATCGGCGGCAGCGACGACCACGCGGGGGTGGACATCGGCCGCACGTTCACCGAGACGCCGCCCGCCGGCACGCCCGCGGAGCTGCTTGCCCACCTGCGCGCCGGGCGGGCACGCGCACGCGGCGAGCAGGGCAGCGCCGCCAAGTGGGCGCATGCCGCGATCGCGCTCGCCGCCCGCTCGCTCGGAGCCGGCGGGGGTGACGGCGCGCGCGAGTCTGGGGGCAATCGGCATGAGCCAGGACAGGGGCCGGACCCCCGCATGGTGATGCGCATGGCCGAGCGCCTCTTGCGCGAGGGCAACGCCCGCCACGGCCCCACCGGGGGCGATCTCACACCGGACGATGCCCGTCAGCTGCTGCGCGCCTGGCTGGCCGCGGTGGAGCTGCCCGAAAGCGAGCTGCTCGCGCACATGCAGGCGGAGGACTTCACTCATTCCGATCTGCACCGCCGTGCCTGCCGCGCGCACGAGCGCAAGCTGGGCAGCGCGGTGGAGTCGGTGGCTCGGGCGATCGAGCAGGGCGGCAAGATCGACCTCACTGCGGCTGCCACGGCCGTGTTCGAGGGCTGCATCGCCGCGATCCCCTATGCCCCCGCCGCCGCGTTCCTCGGGGCGGAGAAGGCGAAGCTGGACTCGCGCGAGGGGGAGACCCCGCGGGTGGCGGTGATGGCCGACGGGATCGCCTCGACCCACGGGGTGTCGCGCACGATCGAGGAGCTCCGCGCGCGCGGGGTGCGGGGGTATGAGATCGAGGTGATCGGCACCGACCCTGGCGTGGACCGGCGACTGTCGGCGGTGGCGGAGCTCGACGTGCCGTTCTACCCGGGTTTGCGGATCGGCGTGCCGGGACTGCCCGCCGCGGTGGAGACGTTGGCGGAGGGCGCGTTCGACGCGATCCACGTGTGCTCGCCGGGGCCCATCGGCATCGCCGGCGCACTGGTGGCGCGCGGGTTGGGGGTGCCGCTGATCGGCAGCTATCACACCGAGCTCACCGCCTACGCGGCGTTGCGCTCGGGCGATCCCCACCTCGCGCAGGCGATGGACCTAGCCGTGCGCACGCTGTACGGGGCGTGCGACCTGGTGCTCTCCCCCTCCCCCTCCTCCGATGAAACGCTCGAGCAGCTCGGAATCCCGGCGTCGCGGATCGCCCGCTGGGACCGCGGCGTGGACTGCTCGCGCTTCGATCCCTCGTTACGCGGCGAGTGCTCGCTGCCGGGCGAGCTGAATGTCCTCTACAGCGGACGCATCACGCGCGAGAAGGGCGCCGACCTGCTCGCCGACGCCTTCCTCGAGGCGCACGGGCGCGATCCTCGACTGCACCTCGTGCTGGCCGGCGGCGGCCCCGAGGAGGGCCGTCTGCGCGAGCGCCTCGGGGCGCACGCCACCTTCCTCGGTTGGCAGGAGGGCGCGGAGCTGGCGAAGGTGTATGCGAGCGCCGACATCTTCCTGTTCCCCTCCGCCACCGACACCTTCGGGCAGGTGATCCTTGAGGCGCACGCCTCCGGGCTGCCGGTCGTGGCGGTCGCCGCCGGGGGACCCGCGTCGCTGATCGAGCACCGCGTCAGCGGACTTTTGTGCGAGGCCGCTTCCGATTCGCTTGCCGAGGGAGTGCTGGAGCTGGCCGGCTCGCCGCTGTTACGAGGACGGTTGGCGGCGGTGGCGCTAACGGGCGTGCGCGGGCGCACTTGGGAGGGTGCGCTGGAGCGCCTCGCCGAGGGTTACCGCCGTGTGCTCGACGGGTCGCCTCGCCGTGCGGCCGACAGCCCGGGGGCTCGCCGTGCGGCGTGATCGAGAAAGAGGGGCCCGACCGAAGCCGGGGGACACTGGCCTGCGGCCAGCGGGCGGGTGGGGTCCAAATCATCGGCTGGCCGGCCTCCGGCCGCCTGCGCCACCCTCCAAGCGCACGATCGCGGTGGCGCTGCACGATGTCGAGCCGGCGACGTTCGAGCGCTGCGTGGAGATTCGCGAATGGCTGGACGAGCACGGCGTGGATCGCGTGACGCTGCTGGTGATCCCCGCGCGCGACCTGCACCCGGTGGGCGAGCGCTCGCCGGCGCTGGCCGACTGGCTGGGGGCCCGCCGCCGCCTCGGCGACGCGATCGCCCAGCACGGCTTCCAGCATGAGCAGTTGCGCCGCCCGAGCCTGCCCCACCGCGTCTCGGCCCGGGCGCGGACCCGCCGCGCGGCGGAGTTCGCCGGGCTCGACGACGAGGAGACCCGCCGCGCCGTGGACGCCGGCTGGCGGCTGCTGAAGCTCGCGGGGATCGAGCCCGACGGCTTCGTCGCCCCCGCCTACGCGTACACTCCCGCGTTGCGCCGCGCGGTGAGCGCCCGCTTCCGCTGGTGGGCCGGCCTGTTGAGCCTGCACGCCGCCGAGCCCGCGCGGGAGCCGGCCGACCTCGCCCACGGCCTGCCGACCCCCGACCGGCGCCAACTCACCCCCAACCCGAGCCAACTGGTCCCCGAGCGGCGCCGGCTGCTCCCCGCCTGGGGCCCACGCTCGATCCGCGCGGGCACGCTGCTGGCGGGCGACACCCTGCGCCTGGACCTCTCACCCGAACAGCTCGAACACCCCCACCAGCTGCGGGCGCTGGAGCGGACACTTCTCCGCGTGGCCCGGCGCCGGCTGGCCGTGACCTACGACGAGTTGGCGGGAGCGCCGCTCCAGGCCGAGAACACCGAGGCTTCCAGCGAGCTGAGGCCGCGCGTCGCGGCGTAGCCGAGCGGCGGGAGCCCGAAGAGGTTCTCGATCGTGCGCAGCAGCGAGAAGTCGTTGAAGGGTTCCTGGTCGAACGTGGCGGGCTTGACGTAGGGCGAGATCAACAGCGCCCCCACCTGGCCGCCGCCCTTGGGTGGAAGGTCGATCCCGGGCGTGGGTGCCGCAGGCGTGGTCGCCGCGGGCGTGGTCACGGCCGGTGTCGTCGCGGTTGGCGTGGTTGTGGAAGGGGAGGAGGAGGGGGGGGTGGCTGTTGTGGAGGGAGCGGTCGTGGCCGGTGGCCCCACGCCCGGTGTCGCCGCGGCCGGTGTGGTGGGCGTGGCTGTGGCGGCGTTGGTTGTGGTGCCCGCCGCCGGCGCCGCCGGCGTAGTCGGCGCCGCCGCGGCGGGGAAGCGCGGCTGCATGCAACAGGAGCTGGAGTCGGCGTACTCCCCGGTGGTGGGGGCCTGGTCGGTGGTGACGATCAACAGCCCACCGTGCCGGTAGGCGGGCGAGGCGAGGATCTCCGGGACGACGCGGCGCAGGAACGTTTCGGCGGCGGGCAGCCCGCTCGGCGCGTCGGGCGCGCACGGGGTGGGACGCCCGTCGTGGCAGAGGTCGGGCACGATGTAGGCGAGCGAGGGGGTGCTCTTGGCGCTCTTCAGGTCTCCTGCCAGCTCTTCGATGCCGACGTCGTCGTGGGTGCATTCGGGCGAGTGCAGCACCCCGTCGAAGTAGGTGAAGGGGTCGCGGAAGGTGGCGAACGTGTCCCGGAGCGGCGCCTGCGAGGTGGGGTCGGCGGCGCCGAATTCGGGGTGCCAGCAGGCCGAGGCCAACCCTTCGGCGTACACCTTCCAGCTGAGCCCCTTCGCGGCGAGCTGTTCGCCGACGGTTTGGGCTTCCTTGGGGTAGATGCAACCCTGCCCCGTGTACTGCCCCTTGCTGTTGGCCTGCCCCGGGACGATGTCGCTGAAGGTCGGGCAGTCGGCGGCCGTCTGCGGCGTGGGCCCGAGCCCGCTGATCAGAGCGACCTCGTCGGCGAGCTCTTCGTGGGCGACGCCGTAGAAGCGCACCAGCAACTCGCCCTGGTGCTCGAGCGTGTGCGCGATGTAGGGCGCGGGCGATTCCGGCCCGAAGGTTTGGGCGTAGGCCTGGTTGGCGAGCACGATCAGGAAGACGTGCTTCACCGGCGGCAGCTTCGGCGCTTCCCCTTTCGACCCGGAGCCGGAGCCTTTCGAGCCGCCCTTGCCCGAGTGCTTGTGGCTTTCGCCTGAGGATGAGCTCGATTCTTCCGAGGAGGGACTCGGTTCTTCGGTGGGGCTCGAAGGCGACGCTTCGGGCGTGGGCGCTGCTTCGGCCGGCGGGGGCGCGGCGGCAAGCTGGGTGCTCGCCGGCGGCGCGGGCACCAGCAGCGTGAGCGGTCCGCGGCGCAGCGCGTTGAGGGTGCCCGAGGGGTTGGAGGCGGCCGCGCCGGCGACCGTACCGAAGGCGAGCATCGCCAGGGTGAGTACGGCGGCCGTGAGTGGACTCGGAAGCCCGCCCGCCCGGCCGGCCGCCCGCCAGCCCGCCAGCCCATCCGCCCACCCGCCTCGTGAGCGCCACGGCGCGGGGGCAGGCGCCACCGGCGCCTGCCCGCCGGAGCTCAAACCCTCGAGGATCCGCTCCAGCGTGGGTGGCCGCGGCCCGTGGCGGGCACCGCAACCGAGGCAGTAGCGCTGGTCGTCCGCCAGCGACGAGCCGCACTCAGGGCAGACGTCCGGGGGTTGCTCGGGCACAGGGGACTCCCCACTCACGGGCGACGCCCTCAGCTGACGGGCGTGCTTGGGGGCAGCACCAGTGTCTGCTCCTCAGACCGCTCCTCGGCGGGAGCCGACGCGCCCGCCGCTCCGCCAGCCGGCGCGCCCGATGAGGAGCCGTTGGCCGCGCTCGGGACGCGCTCCATCAGCACCTTGCCGCACTGCCAGCAGTACAGCGCGCCGCGGCCGTGCACCGCGCCGCAGTCGGGGCAGGTGCCGGTCTCGACGTGCTCGCGGAGGCTGAGCACGCGCTCGAGCTCGCCGAGCTCAGCGTCGCGCTCCTGCAGCTCTCCGGCGCGGCGCACGAGCACGTCGAGGCGGAAGTGATCGCGAATCGCCATCTCGTAGGCGAGGCCGCCGAGGTCCCAGTGCAGCTCGGCGACCTGCGCGAGCAACTCGTCGCGCCGGCGTTCCAGGCTGGCGCGCCCGTCGCCGCCGTCCGGGGAGCCGGGCGCGGCGGGGGCTTGTCGAGGAGCGTCCGCGGGGGGACGTCCGCGCAGCGAGTCGAAGACGCCCATCAGCCCGTGCTCAAGATGTCGAAGGTACGCATCGGCTGGTTCTAGCCACGTCGGAAGGCCTGTCAGCCCGTCGTGACCACGTTGGGAATGTTGCGCGTCTTCTGCTCGGCGCTTTCGCCGCTGCTGCTCGATTTGGTTTTGCTCGAGCCGCTCCCATTCGAGGAGCTGCCCGAGGAAGAGCTTCCGGAGGACGTTTTGGTGGAGGTGGAGGATTTGGGCTTGGTTGTGGAGGACGAGCCTTTGCCACCGCCGCTCGTGGTCGATCCCGAGCCGCCGCCATTTTTGCTGCCGGCGCCGGTGGATGAGCTGGAGGGGCTTTCCGCGGGCGTGGTGATCGCCGGAGCGGCCCCGTTGCTGGTACCCGACGCCGCGGCGCCGGGGGTGGCGACCGAGATCACCTGTGCCGGCGTGGTGGTGGTCTTGCCCGCGCCCGCGCGACCGATCAGCACGCCGACGCCCATCGCCAGCAGCAGCACCCCCACACCCGCCACGGCGGTCGCGCCCGAGGAGCGCCCGCCCCCCGCGCCGGCGCCACCGGCCGCGGCCCCGCCGCCGCTCGACGTGGTTGGACCAGAGACGGTGGCGGGTGTGAAGCGGCTCAGAAACTGGCTGCGCGCCTGCACCTGGCGCCCCCCGCACTCCAGGCAGTAGCGCTGATCGTCGGCAAGCGAGGCGCCGCAGTAAGCGCAGGCTTTCATAGGTCCCGCATCATACGGTTTCGCCCCGGCTGCAATTGGTGACGATTCGGTGAACATCCGTGCCGGCAGAGGGATGACGTGAAAGACTGGCGCCCACACCGCGCGGGTGGCCATAACACGTCGTTCACAAGTTTTTCACACGATCGGGCAGCCTCGATGCACAGCTTTCTCGAGCCTCTTACGACTCCCAGCCCCGAATCGCCAATTCCCGGCTCCCAGCCGGAGGATCAGGGGCCGCGGATACAGACCTTCGGCAACCTCGAGCTGCGCCCCGATGAGATGCAGGCGCTGGTGGCGGGCACGCGGGTGGGTCTCACCGTGCGCGAGTTCCAAGTGCTCGCCGCGCTGGCGGGCCGTGAGGATCGCGTGATGCGCCGCGCGGAGATCTACCGGCAGGTGTGGGGTGGGGAGATGAAGCACCGCGACCGCGCGGTGGATGTGTTCGTGCGCAAGGTGCGCACGAAGCTCGCCGCGACGGCACCCAGCTGGACCTACATCCACACGCACTTCGGGATCGGCTACCGCTTCGCGCCGGAGCCGACCCCCCCAACAGGGAGTGAGGTGAGCGCTATATGAGGAGCCCCATCGGCCACCGGGCAGCCTTGGTGGGAGCGCTGCTGGCGAGCCTCGCGCTGGCATTGGCAGGCGTTGTGCTGGTGCTGCCGCTCTCCTCGCAGGCGACCTCCGGCTCCCCCAAAACTCCCAAGACCCCCAAAGTCAAGCCCCCGCACGCCGCCACCGAGCGGGCGGTGCACACGGGCGAAACCACCGTCGAGCTCGACGGCACGATCAACCCTCACGGCACCGAAACCACCTGTTACTTCCAGTACGGCACCACCACCGCCTACGGCTCGCAGACCCCCACCGCCGTGGTCGGCAGCGGCACCACCGGGGTGAAGGTGAGCCAGGCGATCTCCGGGCTGCAGGGGGGCACCACCTACCACTACCGAATCGTGGCAATCAGCTCGACAGGTACCGCGGACGGTGTCGATCGCACCTTCCTCACAAAACGGATACCGCTGAAGTTCGTGATCGTGGGGGCGGCGAAGTCGACCACGTTCGGGAGTCCGTTCTCGCTGACCGGCACCCTCTCCGGCGCCGGCGGGGCCGGACACCAGGTGATGCTCCAGGCCAGCACGTTCCCGTACCTGACCGGCTTCAGCGACCTCGGCACACCGGTGAGCACCAACGCCGCCGGCAGCTTCACTCTCACCGTCCCCAACCTCACGCAGACGACCGAGCTGCGCGTGCGCACGCTCGACGCGCCACCGATCTACAGCCAGATCGTCAAAGTGAAGATCGCGGTGCTCGTCACGCTCACCGCGCGCCCGGCCGGGAAAACCGGTTATGTGCGCCTTTCGGGCACCGTGGCGCCCGCGGAGGCCGGCGCGCCGGTGAAGCTCCAATGGATCAAGCCCACGGGCAAGCCGGTGATCGTGGGGAGCACGGTGCTCGAGCGGGGCACCGCGCGCGGCTCGCGCTTCAGCGCCGTGGTGAGGGTCCGCCACAGCGGCTACTACCGCGCGCTCGTCAGGGTGAGCAACGGCAAGCAGGTGTCGGGCTCCAGCCGCACCGTGATGCTGCACGCGGCGCCGGTCGTGCACAAAAAACGTCGCGTGCACGCCCACCATCGCTGAAACTCCACTCCGCCCAACCGCGCCTGGCACTCCACCCACCGTCGCTTGACACTGCGCGCAAATGACAAGAGCGACGGCCCGTAGCAGTGTCAGCGCACGGCTCGCCGCGGCACGAGCTTGACCGCGTAGGCGTGCGTCTTCGGTGGGTCCGGCGCCACGACATGGACCGCGAGGCTCGCGCGTAGATATCCGTGGCCGGCGCGCACACGCGAACGGCCGGCGGGGTCAAGCCGGAGCACGACAGTCGCGGCTTGACCTTGGAGAATCGAGAAAGTTCTCATCGCCAGCGCGACCACACGGGGGCGTCCGGCTGCGTGCGCCTGCGGTGAGAGCGTCAGCGTGAGACGCCCCCGGCAGGTGGCGGTGGTCGCGCAGCGCAGCCTCACCCGCACGCGCCCGCCGGCGGTTGGCAGACGTTTGGCGAGCAGTACCACACCGCCGCCTGCGACCTGGTAGGCGGCCACGCCCTGTTTGGGGGTGTCGCTGGCACCAGACGAGCCGCCACCCGAGGTTTGCGTCTGCGTGCCCGGCGGGGTGGGGTTGGCGCCCGACGGCGATCCGGAGGGCGGGGGTTCCGGGGACGGGGGTTCGTCCCCGAACACCCACGCCGCCCCCGCCCAGTTGCTGTCGCCGATGCCACCGACAAGCGCGGAGTCGCCATCGAGCGTGGAGTCACCGCCGACCGCGGAGTCACCGCCGAGCGTGGAGTCGCCGTCGAGCGCGGAGTCGCCGTCGCCGGAGAGCGCCACGCTCCAGCCGAATTCGCCCTTGCCGCTCTCTTCCTCACCGCCCGTGAGCTTTTCGCCCTGCTGCGCCCAGCTCGCCCCCGCACCGGAGTCCGAGCGTGAGAACACCCACGCCGCGCCCCGCTGTTCGTCGTCCTTCACGCCACCGACCAGCGCCGCGGCGCCGTCGGGAGTGAGCGCGACCGCGTCGCCGAAGTAGCCGCGGCCCACCTCGCCGGCGCCGGTGAGCTTGGCGCCCTGCTGTGCCCAACTCGCCCCCGCACCGGAACCGGTGCGCGCGAACGCCCACGCCGCGCCCTCACCGGAGTCGTCGTGGAAGCCACCGATCAGCGCGATGTCGCCTTCCGCCGAGAGCGCCACACTCTGGCCAAACTCGCCTTCGCCTGACTCTTCATCGCCGCCGGTGAGCTTCGCGCCCTGCCGTTCCCAGGTGGCGCCCGCGCCGGCGCCCGAACGTTCGAACACCCACGCGGCACCGATGCCCCCGTCGTCTTTGCGAGCGCCGATCAGCGCGGTATCGCCCGCGGCTGAGAGCGCCACGCTCCACCCGAACTCGCCCTCGCCGCTCTCTTCATCGCCGCCGGTGAGCTTCGCGCCCTGCTGTTCCCAGGTGGCGCCCGCGCCGGCGCCCGAACGTTCGAACACCCACGCGGCACCTGTGTCGCTGTGGTCGACGTAGCCGCCGATCAGCGCGGTATCGCCATCCGCGGAAAGCGCCACGCTCTGGCCAAACCAACCGTTGCCGCTCTCCCCGGCGCCCGTCAGCTTCGACTGTTGCGTCCACGTGGAGCCCGCGCGAACGAACACCCACGCGGCGCCCCCGCCGCCCCCGTTGGGTGCGCCGATCAGGGCAGTGTCGCCGTCCGCGGAAAGCGCCACGCTGCGCCCAAAGCGACCCGCGCCGCTCTCTTCATCGCCGCCGGTGAGCTTCGCCTGCCGCATCCAGGTCGAGCCGGTGCGCGTGAAAGCCCACACCGCGCCCGCTTCTGCGCTGTCGCGCGGCGCGCCGATCAGGGCGGTGTCGCCGTCGGCGGAGAGCGCCACGCTGCGCCCGAAGCGACCCGCGCCGCTCTCTTCTTCACCAACGGTGAGCTTCGCGCCCTGCTGAAACAGCGGAGCCGAGCTGCTGGCGAGGCTGTCGGGGATCGCGGCGCCCAGCAGCAGCAGCGCGAGCAGCGCAACTGCCGGCGCGCCGCGCCGTAGAGCCTTTGGTTTGGTTGGGAGCATCGTGTGTCGTATCTAACTCCCCCGGCGCGCCCGTACTCCGGGGCTTCACGAGATGTTCACAGCCGGTACGCAGACGCAGCCCAGGCTCGTGCCATGAAAGCAGCCAACGGCCACCCCCGCGTGCTGATGCTCGGGATGGGCTGGTTTCCCTCGACGGTGGGCGGGCTCGACCGCTATTACCGCTCGCTCTTCGAGCAGCTTCCCGAGGCGAGCGGTGTGGTGGTCGGTCCGGCCGAGGGCGCACCCGCCACGATCGCCGCCGCGGCGAACCACGACCTGCCGCTCGTGCGCCGCCTCGGCGCGTTCTGGCTGGCAGCCCGGCGCGCCGCGCGCGGCGCCGAGGTGGTGGATGCCCACTTCGCGCTGTACGCGGCGGCGCCGCTCCTGCTGGGCGGGCGGCGCCCGACGGTGTTCCATTTCCATGGGCCGTGGGCAGAGGAGAACGCCGCGGCGGGGGACTCCTCGCGCGTGAAGCGCGCGCTGCGCGCGACCTTGGAACGCTGCGTGCTGCGCCGCGCCGACGCCCACGTGGTGCTGTCATCCGCCTTCCGCAGAGTGCTGGTCGAGCGTCACCGCGTGAGGCCGTGGAACATCAACGTGTGGGCGCCGGGGGTGGCGCTCGAGCGGTTCACTCCCGGCGATCGGCCGCGGGCCCGCGCGCGTATGGCGATCGACCCCGCGGCGTTCGTCGTGGTGTGCGCTCGCCGCATGGTGGCTCGGATGGGGATCGACCTGCTGCTCGATGCGTGGAGCCAGATCGTGGAGGGGCTGCCGGAGGGCTCGACGCTGCTGCTGATCGGGGACGGGCCGCTGCGCGAGACGTTCGCGGCACGCGCCGCACAACCACCCCTGGCGGAGCGGGTGCGCGTGATGGGCAGGCTCTCCGACGAGGAGCTGGTCGAGGCCTACCGCTGCGCCGACGTGGCGGCGGTGCCGAGCGTTGCCGTGGAGGGTTTCGGCCTGGTGGTGCTGGAGGCGGCGGCGTGCGGCACGCCCAGTATCGTCAGCGACGTGGGCGGCCTGCCGGAGGCCGCGGCGGCGCTCGACCCCTCGCTGGTGGTGGCCGCCGGCGACACCGAGGCGCTCGGCGCGCGCCTGCTGGAGGCGGCACGCGGGACTCTGCCCACACGGGCCGCAACGCGCGGCTACGCCGAGCGCTTCGCCTGGCCGGCGGTCGCCGAGCGCCACCGCGCGCTGCACCGCCGGCTGGTGGCCGGGAGCCGCGAAGAGCGGTTGCGGGTCGTGTATCTCGACCACGTCGCCCGGCTGTCGGGGGGCGAGATCGCACTGCTGCGCCTGCTGCCCCATCTGCACCGCGTGAACGCCCACGTGATCCTCGGCGAGGAGGGGCCACTCGCGGACCGGCTGGCACGGGCGGGGATCTCGGTCGAGGTGCTGCCGATCGCCGCCGCGGCGCGTGACGCGCGTAAGGACACGATGCGTCTCGGCGGCGCCTCGCCCGCCGCGCTGGCGAGCACGCTCGCCTACACCGCCCGGCTCACACTGCGCCTGCGCCAGTTGCGACCCGATCTCGTGCACACCAACTCGCTGAAGGCCGGGGTGTACGGCAGCCTCGCCGCGCACGCCGCGGGCATCCCGGTGGTGTGGCATCTACGCGACCGGATCGCCCCCGACTACCTGCCGCGCCCGGCGGTGCGACTCGTGCGTCAACTCGTGAACCGTCTGGCGGATGGCGTGGTCGCCAATTCGACAGCCACACTGGCCACGCTCGCCACCCACGACACATCCTCCCTTCACACCACCGGCGCTCACGATCTCAGCCCGGGGCACCACACGATCGCCGACCCGTCCACACCATCCGGCCGACGCCGCGCACGCGGCACACCCGCTGCCGGCGCCTGCGATCGGGTCCACCGCGTGATCCCCGACTCGGTGGAGAACTCCCCGTACCCACGCGCTCCCGAGTCACCCGTCGCGACCACCACGACCACCACGACGTTCGGGATCGTCGGGCGGATCGCGCCGTGGAAGGGACAGGACCTGTTCGTGCGCGCCTTCGCCGCCGCCTTTCCCGACAACACTGGGGAGCGCGCGGTGGTGGTGGGAGCGCCGCTGTTCGGCGAGGAGGCCTGCGAGCTGCGACTGCGCGAGCTGATCGCGCACCTGGGCCTCACCGAGCGCGTGCTACTGCGCGGCTTCCGCGAGGACGTGTGGAGCGAGCTGGCGCGCATCGACGTGCTGGTGCATGCCTCGGTGATCCCCGAGCCGTTCGGTCAGGTGGTGCTCGAGGGCATGGCGGCGGGCCTCCCGGTGATCGCGCCCGACGAGGGTGGCCCCGCCGAGGTGATCGCCGACGGCGAGACCGGCCACCTCTTCACGGCCCGCAGCGTGGACGCGCTCGCCGGCGCGATGCGCGCGCTGGCAGCCGATCCGCGGGCGCGAGAGCGGCTGGGAAGCGCGGCGCGACACTCGATCGAGGCGTATCACCCGACACGCGTGGGGAAGCAGCTGGAGGAGATGTATAGGCAGGTGCTGCGGCACCCTGGCACCGACCCCTACCGACCCGCGCCACCGATCACCCCCGCATCCTCACAATTCAGTACCGCTGACGGAATGCCCTACCCTTCCGGCGGCGACCCTGCACAATGCGATGAGAGCGCTGGGAGACGACCGTATGGAGCTGCTGAGCGAGTGGGTTGACTACGACCGTCCCGCCGGGACGGTCGCCGGGTACCTCACCCGGTCGGGCGCGGTGAGCGGGCCGGCGCCGGGGGTGGTGGTGATCCAGGAGGTGTGGGGAGTCGATGGGCACATTGCGGATGTGGCCGATCGCTTTGCGAGCTCCGGCTACGTCGCGCTCGCGCCCGACCTGTACTCGGCCGGCGGTGGCAGACCACCGACGCTAGCCGCCGAGCGTGTCGCGGCCGCCAAGGCGTTTCTCAACACGATTCCCACGGGCCAGTGGATGGCGGTGCTCGGCGACGAGCAGCGGCGGGCCGAGGCACTCTCGCGGCTCCCCACCGGCGAGGCCCAGGAGGTGGGTGAGACGATCGCGGCGCTGTTCGGCGGGGCGGGAGGAGACTCCGCGCGCCATCTCAGCGTGCTGCGGGCGGCCGTCGCCCACCTGCACGCTCATCCGGCGTGCGCGGGGCGGGCGGTGGGCTCGGTCGGCTTCTGTCTCGGCGGCGGCCTGTCCGCGCTGCTGGCCGGCGAGGAGCCGCAGCTCGGCGCGGCGGTGGTCTTCTACGGCTCCTCGCCGAACGCCGAGCAGGCCGGCTCGATCCACTGCCCGCTGCGCGGCTTCTACGGCCACGACGACCCCCGCATCGTCACGGGCCTGCCCGCGTTCGACGCGGCGTTGGGCGCGGCGGGCGTGGACCACGAGCTGCGGATCTACCCCGACACCCCGCACGCCTTCTTCAACGACACCCGCCCCAGCTACCGTCCCGAGGCCGCGCGCGACGCGTGGGCTCGCACTCTGGCGTTCTTCGCCGAGGCGCTCGGGCCGGTGGCCACCGTGCCGGTGCGCTGATATGGTCGCGCAGTCCTGGACACTCGCCAGGCAGAGAGGATGACATGTCCATACTGGCCCTATCGACAGCGGGAATCGGCGCCTTCGGGTTGCTGTACATCCTCCTGCTTCTGATTCTTGGTCTGAGGTCGATCAAACACGGCCACTGGATCATGTTCCTGATCGGGATTCCGATTCCGCTGTTCTGGATCATCGGCGGCCTGATGCCACCGGTGGAGAGGTAGCGCGTCGCTCACATATGTGCGACCCGCCACCGCACACACGTCCACCGCGATATACCCACGTCAAGCGGGCCAGCGAGGCCGTCGATCTGATTGGGGAGGCCAATCCCCGGCAGGCCTCGTCGGCTGAGTGCATCGAACTGTCATATACCCCCGCGCCCTTCCGCCTGCCCGGCGACCTGCGGCGGCGAGCCTGCTCGCCGTGGTGCTCGCCGTCGCAATCGGCCTGCTCACGCCCGGCCCCGCAGCGGCTCGAGCCGCTCTGCATCCACACTCGGTTGCGCACCGGAGCAGCACCCATCAGTCGTGCGAGACGAAGCGCCGCGGTCAGTCCTCCGACCACGGGCGCTCCTCGGCAAAGTGTGTAAGGAAGCGGGCGACCAAGGGCGAGCATCCACCGGTCCACAGGTCCACCGCACGCGCGGGCGCGGGCTCGGGTGGCGGCTCCGCGCCGGGTCCTTTGAACGGCGAGCTGCCGCCGCCGGAAGTGACGGGCGCGACCACGGGTCCAGGGGGGACTCATGCCGCGGGCCCCGGCCCACCGGGAGACACGCCCAGTGAAGTGTCGGGCGAACAGGGCAGCGGCTCCACCGAAGATGGTGGCGGCTCGGCGGAACAGAGCGAAGGGGAAGGCTCCGGCGGAACCCTGACCGACCCGATCGACTCCAAGTACCTGACCGAGACGCCCTTCGGGACGACCTCGTTCTGGATCCAGCCGTGGCGCGCCTACATGGACACGTGGCCGGCGTCGCGCCTCGTGGAATCGCTCGGGATCAACTTCAACGTGAGCGCTTCGCAGGCGGAAGCGACCGCGCAGCTGCTGCAGGACAGCGGCTTCAAGCTGGCCCGCATCGCGCTCAACTGGGACGCCCTCTCCTACGACGATCCCACCCGGTTTGCCGACGAAGCGAGCGTGCGCACGCGCCTGGAAGCGCTGCACAAGCACGGGCTGCGGCCGCTGATCCTGCTCGATGCCAACAGCGAGGGCCCCACCCCCGCGAAGCCGGTCGACTTGGAAACCGTCGCCGACGCGCCGGCCGGCGCCCAGACGGTGACCCTCACCACTGCCGCCGCGGCGGCAGTGGTGCCCGGCAAGACAGGTTTCGACGGTCTCGCCTTCGGCGGCGACCCCGACATCCTGATCGACTCGGTCGGACCGGGCGACCTCGCCACGCTCTCCAAACCGCTGCCCAACGCGCTTGCAGCCGGCGAACACAAGGGCGCCACGCTGTTGTATGCGCCCTTCAGCGCTCCCACCCTCGCGAACGGCCAACCCAACCCGGCCTTCCAGGAAACCCTCGCCGGCTGGTTGAGCTACGTGGCGACGGTGTGCAGAGAGGCCGCCAGTATCTTCGGCCCCGAAGGGTATGACCTCGAGGTCTGGAACGAGCTCAGCTTCGGCTCACAGTTCCTCAATGCCGAATACTACGATACACCCGCCGGCACCGAAGGAGTCGGCGCGGCCACCAGGGAAATCACCAAAGCGCTGCTCGACGAAACGGTCGCCTACGTGCGTAACCCCGCCGACGGGATTGGCCCGGGCGTCGGCATCAGCGACGGCTTCGCCAGCCAGACGCCGTTTCCCTCCGGCGCAAATGCGCCATTGGGGCTCACCGCGCTCAGCAAGCATCTGTACGACGGCGCCAAAACCTTCCCCGCGGCCGACCAGGAACGGTCGCTCACACCGCTCAACGCGCTGGGCGAACCGGACACGCTCGAGAACAGCTTCGCCCCGCTGTTCGTGCCCCGCTACCAGTCGCTGTTCCCCGAGTACTACCTGGCGGCGACGCAGACCGAGACGATCGTGCGCGACCTTGCGCCGATCACGACGGAAGTCTACGGGTTGCCGCACGGCCGCGACGTCGGCCCGCCGGGGGGCGCTCCGCTGCAGAAGTGGATGACCGAGTACAACCTCTCACTGAACGGCGCCACAGTGGTCGGCCCCGACGAGAGCACCCCCACCCAGGCAACCCTCACACCCGCCGACAAGGCCCACTTCCAAGCCAAGGCACTACTACGCAGCCTTGTGGCAATGATCAACAAGGGCATGACCCGCGAGTATTTCTACGCCGCCGCCGGCCACGCCCTCGCACTCATCCCCCCCAGCTTCTACACCGCTCTGCAGGCCCACCCCGAAACCTACCCCGGGGACACGCTCGGCGGCGAAACAATGAACGGCTTCCGCAACATGCTCGCCCAATTCCAAGGCCCCGGCCCCGGCCCCGACCTCAAACAACTCACACTCCTCTCCATCACCCAAAACGGCAACCACGCCCAATTCACCGGCGAGGACACCCCCAACCACCCCAACCTCTACGACCGCGAAGTACTCGCCGTCCTACCCTTCCAATCCTCCCCCACGCGCTACGTCATCCCCATCTACGTCATGACCCGCGACCTACTCACCCTCTACGAACCCAACGCCCCCACCAACGACATCCACCGCTTCGACCTCCCCAACGAGACCTTCCACATCACCCTCGGCAACCTCCCCCAAACCACCACACCCCCCACCATCACCGCCTACGACCCCCTCCGCAACGAAACCACCCCCGCCAAACTCACCACCCAAACCGGCCACACCGCCACCATCGAAATCGCCGCCACCGACTACCCCCGCATCCTCACAATCGAATACCCGTGAGCGGGTGGGAGGCGACGGGCGGCGGCGTATGACTCGCCACCGCCCGTCCCCCAGGCTGTGCTACGTGAGGCGTACGTCAGTGATGGTTGTGCCCGCCCTGGACGGAGGAGTGCCAGAACTGCGACAGATCCTTGCCGTCGTTGGGCGCCACTTCTCCTGGGCCGGATACCCCGGCGAGGTAGGTGGCGCTTTCATTCATGACCAACGCGCTCGCGCCGGCCGGCAACGGCAGCCCGGCGTTGTGGTCGATGACACCGTCCAGATTGCCGCCGAAGCCGCAACCGCTAACGCCCGGGACCGCGAACGATTCGTCGCCGTCGGTCGCGCCGAGCAGGGCGATCCTGGTCATGACACCGCCTTCGGCAACCGGAGCTCCGCCAGATTCGAACTCTTCAAAGGCCCCAAAGGTGGACGGGGTCAGGTTCTGAAGCTGCAGCACGATCGGTTCGCTGTCGGAGCCGATGTAGCACGCCGGGCCGAGCAGCGCGTTCTCGAGCTGGATCTTGACCGGCATGGAGACGATCGGAACTCCCGTGGTGAGTGCGGCCTCGAGGTTGAAGCTCGACAGTTCCCCGGCCGGCCGCAGGATCGCGGTGATGTCGGTGAGCCTGCCGCCGAAACCGCCGTGATGTCCACCGCAGAGCCACCACAGCTCGCGGGAAGCGCCGGGGCAGAGCAGAGCCGGCAACCCATTCGGGATCGCGATCGGCGCCGCGACGGCCGCGCCGCCAAGAGGCGAAACCAACTTGTATGTCGTTTCGGATGCTTCGTGGTCTTCGGCGACCAAGCCGAACTGCGCGTTGACGTTACCGGTCAGCAGCGCAAGACCGCCGAGCTTGATCGCGCCATTTGGCGAGTTGACGACGGCGCATAGGGCGACGTTCTCTACGCCGTCCGTCCCCAGCATCGTCGGGTTGTCCACCGGGCAGCGGTTGAACGGCGCCCAATCGCCGTTCAGCGTGGGAGGGGCGAACGGCGAACCGCTCCGCCAGCCATTGCCCCAGGGGCCCGAGATCGTACGTCCCTGCCCAAACGGCGCCCATCTCCCCAATCCCTGGGGCCCTCCGCCCCGAGCCGCTGCCGGCGCTGCGCCGGCAACCATGAGCATGCCGCACGCCGCAGCGGTGACCGTCATCGCGACGACCAGCGCACGGCCCCGTTCAGCTATTGCATTGCGCATCGACCCCTCCCTTTCATTTTTGTCGGCAGCCGCCATCCCGCTAAGCCGCCCCTGGCACACATTTGACACAAATTGCCCTATCGATCGCAAGATCGATGAAGGGGGGATTCAACCATCTGGGGTCAGGCTCGTGCTTGGCCAATATGGCCGCTCCACCGCCGCTCCGTTGGCCACATAGTCCCCGACCTTCGGCTCCCCTGGAGTCGTTCCCCAACCCTGGACTCACAAAATCCCAGCGATCGGGCCGACGCGCCTGTTTGAATGTGCCGCGTGGCGGAGGGACTCTCGGCAAGCGAGGTGGGCAAGGAGATCGGCGAGCACACGCACGCGGCCGAGGATCCGCCGAAGGACGGCCGGGATCGGCTGCTGTCGATCACAGAGGCGATCCTGCTGTCGCTGGTGGCCGTGCTCGCGGCTTATTCCGGTTACGCCGCGGCCAAGTGGGGCACCCACTCATCGGTCTCGTTGGCGAAGGCGTCGGCGACGCGCACCAAGGCCAACCGCGCCGACCTCGAAGCGCTGCAGATCCGCACGCTGGACTCGGTGTCGTTCAATGCGTGGTTCAGCGCCTTCTCGGCCGGGAACACGCTCGCTGAGCACCTCGCGGAAAAGCGCCTGCGTCCGGGCTACCGACCCGCCTTCCATGCGTGGCTGGCCACCGATCCGGCGCACAACCCGAACGCGCCGCCCGGCCCCTCCTACATGCCGCAGTACGTGATTCCCCAGGAACACGCCGCGAACGCCGACGACGCCGAGGCGGACGCCAGCTTCGCTACGGGCACCGAAGCGGGAGCGATCGGCGACAAGTATGTACGCGACACGGTGTTCCTGGCCACGGTCCTGTTCCTGGTCGGGATCAGCGGCCACTTCCCGCTGCGTCAAGCGCGCTACGGACTGATCGCGATCGGCGCGCTGATCCTCGTGTTCGCGGTCATCCAGTTGCTCGGCCTGCCGGCTCCGCCGTAAGATCAAGCGCATGGCGACCCACCCGGCGGTGGCGACCGCGAGCCGCGGACGGATCCACCCGATGCGCATTCTGATCGGCACGCTGGTCATCGTCGTGCTCGGCGCCGCCGCGACGCTTGCCGGGTGGGACATCACCGGCTGGATCGAACACATCTGGGACGCGATCACGAGCATCCCGATCGGCTACGTGATCGCGGCGATCGCGCTCATCACGTTGCAGACGACCGCGACCGCGTACGCCTGGTATTCGATCCTGCGCTACGGCTATCCCGACTCCGATGTCCGCTGGATCCAGGTCCTGGCGTGCTACGCGGCGGCCGTCGCGCTGAACTCCGTCCTGCCGGCCAACCTCGGCACGCTGGTGATGCTGTTGATGTTCACCACGATCATCGCCGCCGCCACGTTCGCCGGCGTGCTGGCGGGGATGGCGGTCGAGAAGATCTTCTTCACCCTGATCGGGACCTTCTGCTACGTCTACCTCTTCCTGACGGTCGGTGGGTCGTTCTCGCTGCAGCTGGGCTTCGTGAGCGAGCACCCGTGGGCCACCGCGATCCTGCTGGTCGGTCTCGCGGTGCTCCTGTTCCTCGTTGCCCGGGTGCTGCGCCAGCGCGTCAAGCAGTGGTGGAAGCAGGCGAAGGTGGGTGCGCAGATCCTCGTCCACCGCCGCGCCTTCCTCGGGCGCGTGGTGCTTCCGGAGGCGATCAGCTGGGTGGCGATGCTGGGGGTGATCGCGGTGTTCCTGTCGGCCTACAACATCCCCGTCAGCTTCCACATCCTGATGCGCGTGGTGGCCGGGAACTCGATCGCGAACGTCAGCGCGGTGACTCCGGGCGGAGCGGGCGTCGTGCAAGGCTTCAACGTGCTCTCGCTGAAGGGCATCACCAGCGCCTCCAACGCTACCGCCTACTCCGTATCCCAGCAGCTCGTGACCACGGCCTGGGGCATCCTCTTCGCGATCGTGCTCCTCGTCCGGGCCTTCGGCTGGTCCGATGGCAAGACGCTGCTCGCGCAGTCCTACAGCGAGGCGCGGGAGAAGAAGGCCGAGCATTCGGCGGCGCGCAAAGCCAAGGGCAAGGCCCGGGCGGCCAGCGGCACCGGGTAGATCTCATCGACGAGGCGGCCCTCGCGCCGAGCCGCTACGTTTGCCGGCATGACGCCCACCACGCTCGAGCCCAACGGTGGCGACCCGGAGACCGCGACCACCCCTCGGCGCACTTCGCTGGCCGCGGAGCGGACGTGGCTCGCCTGGTGGCGTACCGGACTCGGCGCCACCGCCGTGGCACTGGCCATCGGTCGAATCCTGCCTGGCCTGACCGGAGAATCACGTTGGCCGCTGAAGCTGCTGGGCTTTGGCTATGGAGTCCTCGCCGTTGCGGTTCTGTTGATCGGCGCGGTGCGCCAGAACCGCGTCGCGGCAGCGCTGCGCCGGGGCGACTATGACGAGATCTCCTCCTCGCTGGTCACATGGCTCACTGCGGCGGGGGTGGTGCTTGGGCTTGCGACGCTCGCGGTTGTGGTGTTCTAGCGCTCGATTTCGCCGCGGACTTTGACGTGGGGCTCGCGCGCCGACTCCGCCCCCGCGGTTAGTCCACTCTCTCGCTCCAGCCAACGGGCTCCGCCGTAGGCGCAAGCTCCCACCGAACCTCAAATCGATGAATCTCCGGATCGGACAGCAGGCGTCCGGCTCCGTAGTCGAGCCCGGGAAACTGGGTCTCATAGGAGCGCATCGCCTCCAGCTTCGCCGCCGCGGCACCGTCGCCGAGGCGCTCGACGCGGGCGCCGCGCAGCGCCGGGAGCTCCGGCACGCCCTTGAGAAACTCCATCCAGAACGCGTCGACGTCGCGGTGGGGATCGAGCTCGGTGCCGTCCACCCAGTGCGGCCAGCCGTGCAGGACGCAGTAGGGCAGATCGGCATACAGCGTGACCGGCAGGCCGGCGCGCAGCAGCATCCGCCCGTAACGGCGCGCGAGCAGGTGGTCGACGTGGCCGCCCACTCCCGCCGGTACGTACACCCGCGATGCGCTGGGCGCCGCTGCAAAGAGCGCACGGTCGATCTCCTCCAAGGTGGGATCGGGCACGGCCACGCGGTACTGGGCATCCAGAAACGGAAGGTTGACCGGCGTGCGGCCCGCGCGGGTGAGCGCGCTCGCGTCCTCGGCGATCCGCTCACGCGCCCGCACGGCGGAGTCGGTGGCGCCGGTGATCGCATCCCACGGCGCTAGACGCCCGGGCGGTGGCACCCCCGCGAAGAGGTTGACCACGATCACCCGCTGCCCGCCGGTGAGCACGCTCCAGCAGTCGAGCACGGCATCGTCCCAGTGGGGGGAGAGCAACAGCTCGGGCGCCCGCGGATCGAAGCGCAGACGCGTGTGGAAGCGGCGCTCGTGGTTGGCCTCGCGCAGCGCCAGCGAGCGCCGCCAGGCAGCGCGAGGGATGTCACGCAGCGAGCGGACCCTCATCCCCCGTGCACGTGGCCGATGCGCTCGCCACCGGGCCCAGTCGCGCGAAGACAGCCGTCCAGGGAAGTTGCAGCAGCGCCGTCACGCGCGAGCCGCCGCGCGCGGCGAGCGCCTGGCTTTTGAGCGAGACCACGTCGGCAGAGAGCAGGCGATTCCCGTTCAGGGGCAAGCCGGTGCTGAGCGACGTCAGGTCGGGGAGCTCGGCGGTGCTCCCCACCCGGTCGAGGATCTGGCGCAACATGCCCTCCGGGTCGGCGAGGAACTCCTCGTGGCGCAGCAGCATCCGTCGCTCGCGCGGTTGGCGCAGGAACACCAGCACCGACAGCAGGTGCGTCAACCACAGGTTGGCGTTGGTGCTGAGCACCCGCAGCCGGCGCTCAGTCACGTCGTTGCGATTCAGGTACAGGTTGAACGAATCGACCACGCCGCGGGGGTCGCGGACTAGGAATATGAGGTACAGATCGATACCGGCGAGGGCCTGCAGCTCCCGCGCGCGCAGTGGGAAGTGCGAGGTGTCGACGACGTGTGTGACTCCCGCCGCGCGGGCGATCGCCTGGTAGAGATCCTCGGTGACCCGGCGGTAGCCCGCGCGCAGTCGCCGCCGGGCGCGCCGGCGATGAATCCGAAACGGCGCCGACGAGCGTTCCAGATCGCGCTGCGCCGTGTTGCCGAACAGCTCGCGCCCCCCCGGCACCTCGTCGCGCACAGTGCTCCAGAAGCGTGTCCTTTCCAAGCCGCCGAGGACCGGGGCGCCCGAGCGTACCAGCCAGTTGTCGAGCTCGCCGGCGTAGAAGAGGCCGTCGCAGTTGCCGAGCGCGACGCCGAGGATCGTGCTGCCGCTGCGACCCGATCCCATCACATAGACGACCTTCGCCCGCGCCGTGCCGGCGGCGGGCGCCGCGTCGGATGTCGATCTCCCCTGCATCGCGCCGGCATTCTCTCGCACGCCGCCCGCCCACTCCGGCGGTTTCACATAAAAGACACATCTACCACCTCTTCCAGCGGCGGGACCGGGGATATCATCCGCCGCGATGTCCGCCTTCCCAAGCTCGGTGCTGATGGGCACCCCGCTGTGGGGTCGCAACGGCGGCGTCGCGGCACACGTCCAGGCGAGCGCGCGTCTGCTGACCGAGCGGGGGCTGCGCGTGATGGTGGTCGCGGCGAAAGTCGATCCCGACCTGCACGTGCCCGGCGTGGCGGTGCACCGCAGCACGGAGCTCTTCAGGGCGCACACCCCGATCGACGCGCGGCTCGGCGCCGCTGCGTCGGCGAGCCCCGACGTGATCCACCTCCACCAGCTCGACGACCCCGATGTGGTGGCTGCGTTGCGACTGAAAGCACCGGTGGTGGTGAGCGCCCACGGATACACCGCGTGCACCGCCGGCGTGCATTACTTCCGCCCCGGCCAGGAGTGCGCGCGCGCCCACGGCCCGGGCTGCGTTCCGAATCTCGCACTACGAGGCTGCGCGCACGTGCGCAACCCGCAGCCGCTGCCCGCCTCCTACCGGCAGACGACCCGCGCGCTCGATGCGCTGCGCGGCGCCGACCTCGCGGTGGCGTACTCGAATGCCGTGGAGCGGCATCTCGCGGTCAACGGCGTGGCCCGCCGAGCGGTGATCCCGCTGTTCGTCACGTTGGCGGCGCATCCGCCGTACGGGCCGCATGGGCCCGCGGACCACCGCACTGCGCGGCGCGTCGTGTTTGCCGGCCGGGTGGTGAAGCCGAAGGGTCTCGGCGTGCTGATCCGCGCCATGCGCGCGGTGGACGCGGAGCTGGTCGTCTGCGGCGACGGTATGCAGCTGACGGCAATGCGCAGGCTTGCACGACGGGTGGGGGTGGAGCGACGCGTGCGCTTCCAAGGTTGGCTCAACGCCGAGCGGCTCGCCCGGGAGCTGGCGGAGGCATCGGTCGTGGCGATCCCCTCGCTGTGGCCCGAGCCGTTCGGACTGGTTGGGATCGAGGCGCTCGCCGCGGGCCGGCCAGTGGTCGCCAGCCTCACCGGGGGGATCCCCGACTGGTTGGAGGATGGCGTGACCGGCGTGGGCGTCCAGCCCGGCGACGTACGAGGGCTGGCACGGGCACTCGATTCGCTGCTCGCCGATCCGGAGCGCCAGCAGGCGATTGGCGCGACCGGCAGGGAGATGGTGGCGGCGCGGTTCTCCCCCGCGCGGCATGTGGAGGTGCTACTGGAGTCCTACCGCGTCGCGCGCGCGAGCTGGGAGGAGCCGGCCGAAGTCAACACGAACCACTCTGCGCTGGTGCCATGTGAGCGTCCGGCACCCGAAGGCGCAGTGTAGATTAATGGAGTGGGGTCGAACGCCGGGGCTTGGCGAGCGGCTGTTGCCTATCGTTGCGTCGGCTGGGTGTGCTTGGGATGCAGTGGTTGGTCGAGAGGCTTGCGATCCTCGGTCTCGACGGACTCCGCAAGTGCGACGAGGCGGGACATGGGCCATGCCAAGGCTCGGGCGATTCGATCTACGGTCCCGTAGGCGGGGTTGGTGCGGCCGTTCTCGATGTGCGACAGCCAGCCTTGGTCGTAGCCGACCTCCAAGCCAAGGTCCTGTTGGGAGATGCCGAGTTCTTCGCGGCGAAGACGGATGGCCCGGCCGAGGGCGGCTTGAGGGTCCTTGGCGATGTTTGGCACATCCCCAACCCTCCATGCGATCACCCACCCGTGCCATGTGGTAGGTTCCATATCGATGCCTTGTTCATCCTTCCGATTCGGACGGAAGGCCACTGATATAGAGCTCGATTTGGACCGACTCAGCGCGCCCAGGCTCCAGTGCCTCCACATCTCCACGGGGCGAGGTGCTGGCAGGCTGGCTGCGGCTCAGACCGTGCCCCGCAGCTCGCTGATAATGCCGAGGAGGTGGCGCTTGGCGCTTGGCGCCCCCGCATGGCCGAGCGATGCCGCGTGGTGTCGCCTCTTGGCCAGTGAGCACGATTGCAAGCAAAGGAACTTTGTGCTTGACTTCGCACTATGCCGTTTGGTAGGATTTGATGGATCATTTGAATAATGACGAGTTTGCTGTATGATGCGAATGTAAAAAGTTTGTGACCTTTAGAGCCCTATTGAGTAGCTTTCCTTCGTTCCATCTGATAGATTGTTCATGCAGACAAGATGTTTCCACAGCCTGATAACTTTGATGCACTCTCGTAGCTGCCGTGACAGTGATGGGCGAGCCCACAGACCCCCCTGGACAGGGTTAGGTCTGCCGTAATCTAATTTGTTCCATGCGAGTCAATCGGAGGAGAATGGTATGGCCGTGCAAGCGAGTGTCACTGAGTACCCTGGTTTTAGGTGTTCTCACCGCAATGATGATCGGGTTTGCGCCGACAGCTCCTGCTAAAGCTGCTACTTGGAAATGCTATCGGAGCCCTGAAGAAACTCACCATTGTTATGCGCTCGCTGAATGGCACATGAAAGGTTGTCCAACGGAATGCATTCAAGGTGGGGTGGCCGACGAGGTAACAGAATCAATGGATGTCCCCGGATGGGAAAGCGGAGATTTTGTTGATGATGAGATTTGGGAGTCAAGTAAAGCAAGTGACGGCTGGGTAGAGTCCGGCACAACAGCGGGAGGAGGGTATGGTTGCTGCTCTTTGCATCGGTTTGAGGCGGATGTGAATAATAACGGCACAGGTTACGCTGAATATACACAGCCAGGAACCATAAGCTTGCATGAAGCTCACGATTATGTGATCCAGGATTTGGAATATAACGGAATCTGGCGAGTTTACTGGGGTCAGGAAAACACCGACTGGTACGAAGCTGGTGCCTATAATCATGGATACTCTAGTAGTACAGATGAACTGGAAGCCGGTTTTGAGGGTGGCGCCGATACCCAGCCGTATAACTCTGCGGTACAGGCTTTGGCCGGTATATGGGGGGAACCGGTGGGTTGGCACCCGTGGGAAGGGGAGTATGCCAAAGCAAAATTCAAAGAGAGTCCCGCAACATGTATTGAACAGTGGGCAGGCTCATGGGTCGGCAACTCTCTCTATCACACACCATGCTGAGCAAAGAGGGAAGGATAGGGTATAAAATGTTCCAGAAAAGACGTGTCCAAGGTTTGCTTCTTATGATTACGATGGTGATCGGTATAGGCAGCATGCAGATCATCTCAGGAGCATCCGCGACCTCCAGCTCGGTTGCAGTACCGCTGCCAACTATCCCGAGTCAGTCACCTTCCGAAATACAGAAAGCGGCAGAATCAGCGCAACCAGTTGATGAAGTACAGGCTGGCCCAGAACTATCCCTATCCGAAGTACAGCAGATTGCGCTGAAGGACGCTCAGCTGGCACAAGAGCCAAACCCAAGCGCGATCAGTGTCGCGCAGGGCTCGTTTGCCAACGCGCAGGCTGTCATGGAATCTAGCCTCGGTGGGCAGGCACCATCCGGCAAGGTGCCGTGGTCGGATAGCTCCGTGTATCTTGTAGTAATGCATGGAAAATTCACGCTTGATGATGTTCCTACGCCGCCGGAACGCAAAAGCCCTACAGGTACCGTGATGGGGCTCATTCTGGATGCCCATACGGGCTTCCGTGAGGGGCGGTCGGTCGGCGTCGTTGCGCCGAACCTACAAACGCTCGGGCCGGTAGCCCAGCTCTCAACAGGCAACTGATACGAGCGTCAAACCAACTGGGAAAACGAGAAGCCGATGAACAAAAAAGCAGTTGCCTTGATCATGGGACTTGTTGCGATTGCGATGCTTCAACCCGCAACCGTGACAGCTGCCTACCCGACGAAGGAAGTCGGACCCTACGCGCACTCGGCCAGTCATAAAAAGGGCGATGGCGCAATCAGTGTATTCACCTACCTAGTTGGTGGTCCAGCGGGGAAATCTAAAAAGCTACTGCCGGCGAGTGAAGCTGTTGTGCGGGTGAGAAGACCTGGTGACAGTAAAAAGCTGGTTCGGGAGGCCAAGTATTCGAGGCACGGCCACGTTATCTTTTGGGTAAGTCCCAGCGTTTATCAGGTTGAAGGAGCCCTTGAACGTCCTGAGAGTGAGGTAACGAGGCGGATTTCCTGTGGCTCAAAGGTAGTTCGTGTCCATAAAAACGGTCAGGCACTCGTGAAGCTCTACTGCTCAATTCGCTGAGTTTTTGGGTTTTGGGTTATACGGCGGGCGACTTTGAGCGCCTGGATAGGTGCGTGGCTTCGATGCGGCGCCGCGCTGCCGAAAGGCTCGGCAGGTTGCTCGCTGCGTTACCGTGTGTCAATGGGAAAAACTGCCGCCTCGCGTCGTGGACGACCCTTGGGGGAGGCGCTCGCACTGCTCGCTCAGGCTGCGCCGCCTGATCCTGCGTTTTCCGAGGAAATGGAAGCGGTGCTCGCAGCCGTCGGACCGGCGCCTGCCGATCCATGGGCACAATCCCTAGATACCACCGTCCGTGCCGAGGAAGCTCACTGGAGAGCTGATCGATAAAGACCTACGGCACCGCCCGCACAAGCTCAGGCACGAGGCGACTGGACGCCTCGACCCCGACAACCCCGTCGAACAGCTTTCTCACAGCCTCCGCCGCGCGCGCCACGCCCATCCGCTCCTCGGCGAACGCGCGGCCGCGCGCCCCGAGCGCCTCGCGTGCGGCGCCGTCGTCGAGCAGCTCCCGCATCGCATCGGCCAGCGCCGACACTGTCGGCTCGACCACCAACGCGGCCTCGGCCCAGACCAGCTCAAGCCAGCGACGGGGACCGTCGATCGCGAGCACCGGCCGGCCCGACGCGAGCGAGGCGGCGAGTGTGCCCTTGCGCGAGGAGGGGCCCGACGCGTCGACGAACAGCAGTAGATCGCAGGCGGCGAGCGCGTTCGAGAGATCCTGCGCGGGGAGCGTGTCGGAGAACTCCAGCACGTGCTCGATCCCGCGTACCCGCGCCTCCCGCAGCCACGTCTCGGCCACCGCCGAAGTGCACCCCGGCGCCCCGAGCAGCACCAGCCGCGGTGCCACGCCGCTCTTTGCGAGCAGCGCAATCGCGTCCAACACCAGCGAGAGCGCAGCCCCTTGGTAGGAGTAGCCGAACAGCCCGAGCACCGGCTGCGTGCGCTGCCCCAACGGCTCGGCGAACACAGGAGACGGGTGGCAAGGGATAGGGCGCGACCCCGGGAGCGCGGAGAGCGGATCGGAAGGAGCGGAAAGAGCCGAAGGAGCGGGAGACGGCCCGGCAACCGCGGCAGGCAGGTTGGAGAAGACCGGCGCCACCGCGGATGGCCGCCGCGGAATCCAGGGCCGCAACTCAAGCCACCGCGCTCGGAAGTCCGTGGTGAGCAGCACGGCCGCGGAGCTGCGCATCACGTCGATCAGCAGCACCCGCTGCGTGATCGCCCACACCTTGCCTCGCAGGCCACCGTGGCGCCATGGGTAGACGAACTCGTGCAGCACGGTGACCACCGGAATCCCCGAGCGTCGCAGAACCGCCATCACCGGGGCGACGAACAGCGGTAGGCCACGGTGGGAGAAGGCGAACACCGAGTAGTGCAACAGGATCGCGTCGGGCCGCTCGCGCGCCAGCTCGCCGCCGAGCGCCTGCCCCCACGCGCGGATCTCGGCCCCCCCGCCGCGCACCGACTGTGCGCGGCGATCCAGCCAGTGCAGGGAGCACGACACCTGCTCGCGGCTCAACCCCTCGGCGAGCAAGAGCGCGTGGTCGCGCGCGCCGCAGGTTGGTCCCGCGGACATGCCGACGACCGCGACGTGCAGCGCTGGTACTAGCGCAGAGAGGTCAGGCTGGCGCTCTCCACCGGCTTCAGAGAGGTCGGGCTGGCGCTCTCCACCAGCTCCCCGCCCAGGGTCAGCCGTCGCCGAGCCTCGACCGGCTCGAGCAAGCCCGTGCGTTTCACTACCCACCGAGGACCTCCCCACGGTAGGCAGCCTCGATCGCCTGCGTGAGGGCGTCGAGATCACCCGTCGGCACGACCAGCCCGTTGCGGCCAGGCTCAATCAGCTCGCGCATGCCAGTGTTGGCGCTGACGATCGCAGGTACGCCGCAGGCGAGCGCCTCGACCGGCGCGTAGCCGAACCCGTCTTCCCAGCTTGGGTGCACGCACAGCGCAGCGCGTTGCAGATGGGGCAGCGGGTCGCCCGGATGAACGCTGATGCGGGGGTCCTCCGCGCAGGCCCGCTGCACGAAGCGCCGCATTCCCCGCGTTCCCCAACCTCCCGCCAGCACCAGCCGCAGATCGGGCCAGTCGAGGCGGCGAACGGCGTCGATCAGCAGCGGCACGCCCTTGACGACCGAGAGACTGCCGACGTACACGACGTCGAAGCTCGACGAGGCCGCGCGCAGGCGCGCGTCGGGCACGAAGCGGGGGGCGGGCGTCAGCGGGAAGCGCGCGAGCCGCTGCTCGGGTACCCCCTCCTCGACGAACGACCCCCAGGCGTGCTCGGATGAAACGTAGATGCGCTCGGCGAGCGCGTACTCGGCGAGGTTGCGCCTCAGCGAGCGCGTCGCCCAGGAGCGCTCCAGGGGGTACTGGCGGTGGGCGAGGGCGTGCATGCGCACGACGCGCCGCAGATGCGAGTTGGCGGACATCAGCGACACCGATCGCATCCGCGCGCGCCTGGCGGCGCGCAGCTGCAGGAGCGCCGAGCCGTTGAACGCGATCAGGTGCTCCGCCGCCGGCAGCCATCGCGCAGCATCGAAATCGAAGGCGAAGTTCGCCGCCCACGTGCTCCACGCGGGCGAGCGGCGCGTGAGGGGGGCGATGACGCCGGCGAGCGCGCGCATCGCCCCGGCGCGGTGGCGCGTATCGCGCCGGGCGTCGCCGGCTCCCTGGTCGCCGACCGGATCGCAGACGCAGAGCCCCACCGCCCCCCGGCGCGCGAGCGCCTCCACAGCCTCTTGCAGGTGGCGCCCGAGTCCCCCGGCGCCGAGCGCCGCCGAGCACGACACGACGACCCGGCCCGGCGGCATGACCTGCTCCTGAAGGCGCTCGCGCGCGGCGCGCCACCGCATGTCCAATGGACCGCGCGGATCGCCCCCGACCGCGCCCTCCTTGACCGACCCCCCGAGATCGCCCCCGACCGCGCCCCGCTCCACGGACCCCCCGAGATCGAGCTCAGCCATCCCCCGCTCAGCCGAGGCGGTCATAGCCCCACTCGGCGACGAGATCGCGGTCCAGGTGCTCGCTCAGCGCAACGACCTCGGGCATGTAACGGTGGCGGAGCTCGAGCATCAGCGCCTCATCGGGCGGCGGCGGCGCGCTGACGAGCATCCGCCGCCGGATCGTCCGCATCGCCCCATGGCGCAGGCGACGCGGCGTCAGCGCGACCAGCGGCGCCTTGAGGGCACGCGCTCCCCCCTGCCCGATCGACACCGCGTGGATCAGATCGTCGAGTCGCGGAGATCGCACCCGCACCGAGGGGTTGGCCTCGAGCGCCTGCACCTCGGCCGCATCGTCCACCTCCAGGAAGCGCAGCACCCTCCGCACGGTCGCCTCGTTGTCGCGGCGGAAGTCGTCGTAGATCAGCACCAGCATCTGATCCTGGGCGAACAGGGCGCTGTAGCGGCGCAGCTGCTCGACGTAGCGCACGTAATCGGAGTAGAGCAACACCCGCGGCCAACGCGAGCCGCGCGGCAGGCTCCGTCCCTGCCGCCGGGCCTCCTCCAGCGCGAGCGCCGTGCGCAGGTCGCGCTCGGTCTCGTAACGCGACTGCAGGCACTGCAGATGCAGCGAGCGCAGGAAGCCGGCGGGCTCGCGCAGGATCGCGACGATCCGCGCGGCGGGGGCGACCTCGACGATCCGGCCCGGCGCGGTGGCAGACCACAAATAGGAGGCGGAGGCCTCGCCCACGCGCTGCCCGGGTAGGGCGGCGTCGAACAGAGAGAGATACTCCGTGAGCGTGGCGGGCGCGCGGTAGCGGTGCGCGCGGGGCGGCAGCTCGCTCGCGAAGAAGATCGGTTCCTTGAGCTCGGGCATGTAGATCTGCGGGTGGCGGCGCAACATCTCGTACAGCGCCGTGGTGCCGCACTTCGGGTGTCCCACCACGAAGAAGTCAGGGACCTGCATAGCCCCACTCGGTGACAAGATCGCGCTCTAGGTACTCGCTCAACGCCTCCACCTCCGGCGCAAACCGCCGCTGCAGCTCCACCATCAACTCCTCGTCGGGTGGCTGGGGCGCACCGTAGAGAACGCGCCCGCGCACCACACGCATCGCGCCGGCGCGCATCCGCTCGGAGGTGAGCGCATGGATCGACCCGTTCAGCGCGCGCCCCAGCGGGCCGCGCCCCATACGCACCGCCAGCGTCAGCCGCGCCAGGCGCACCGAGCGCATGCGGACGGTCGGGTTGGCCTCGAGCGGGGGGATCGCCACGCCGTCGTCCACCTCCAGGAAGCGCAGCACACGACGAACGGTCGCCTCGTTGTCGGCGCGGAAGTCGTCGTAGATCAGCACCAACACCCGATCGCGCCCGAACAGCTTGTGAAAACGACGCAGCTGCTCGACGTAGCGCACCCGCTCGGAGTAGCGCAACACCGTCCTGCCATCGCGCACGATCTCCTCTTGCGCAATCGCCCTGCGCAGATCCCGCTCGGTCTCGACGTGGTCCTGCAGGTACTGCATGTGCAGCGAGCGCACGAAGCTCGTGGGCTCGCGCAGGATCGCGACGATCCGCGCCCGCGGGGACAGCTCGGCGATACGCCCGGCGGCGATCGGAGAGCACAGATACGACGGCGAAGCCTCACCGGCGCGCTGGTTGGGCCGCGCCGCGGCGAACAGCCCCAGGTACTCCCCGAGCGTGCGGGGGAGCGGGTCGGGAGGCGGCTCCTCGGCGGCGAAGAAGTGCGGCTCCTTGAGCGCGGGCATGAAGATCTGGGGATGGCGGCGCAGCATCTCGTACAGCGCGGTCGTGCCGCTCTTGGGGTTGCCGACGATGAAGAAGTCGGGCGGCCTGCCCCCGGCGACAGCGGGACTCACACCGACACAGCCCCCCTTCCCCTCCCCCAACTCCCCACGCCCACCCTGCCCCGGCGCCGGCACCTGCTCAAGCGAGGCCGTCATAACCCCACAGCCCCACCAGGTCGCGCTCCAGGTACTCGCTCAACGCCACCACCTCTGGCGCAAATCGACGCCGCAGCTCCCCCATCAGCTCCGCGTCGGGCGGCGGCGGCGAGCCGAAGACCACGTTGCGCCTGACCGCGCGCAGCCCCGCGTGGCGCAGCCGCCGCGAGGTGACCCGCTTGACCGAGGCCTTGACCGCCTCCGAGACGGGCCCGCTCCCCACCTGCACGGCCTGCACCGCCCGGTGCAGACCCAGCGAGCGCACGGCGACGGTGGGGTTGGCCTCGACCAGCTCGATCGGCGCCAGCTCGTCGACTTCGAGGAAGCGCAGCACGCGGCGCACCGTCGCCTCGTTCCGAGCGCGGAAGTCGTCGTAGACCAACACCAACACCCGCGCGCGCCCGAACAGCTCGTGGTAACGGCGCAGCTGCTCGACGTAGCGCACGTGCTCGGAGTAGAGCAGCGCCTGCGGGCGCGGCGAGCCGGGCGGGATGTGGCGTCCCTGGCGCCGCTCCTGCTCGAGCGCGAGCGCCCGGCGCAGGTCGCGCTCGGTCTCGACGTGCACCTGCACGCCCTGCAGATGCAGCGAGCGCAGGAACGAGGCGGGCTCGCGCAGGATCGCGACGATCCGCGCCCGCGGGGACAGCTCCGCGATGCGCCCGGCGGCGGAGCGGGACATCAGGTAGGAGGAGGAGGCCTCCCCGGCGCGCTGGTCGGGTCGCGCGGGAGCGAACAGCGCGAGGTACTGATCGAGCGTCTCGGGGCGCTTGCCGACCACCGCCTCGCGCGAGGGCGAGCGCAGCTCGGGCGCGAGAAACCACGGCTCCTTGATGTCGGGCATGAAGATCTGCGAGTGGGAGCGCAGCATCCGGTAGAGCGCGGTTGTGCCGCACTTGGGGTGACCGACGACGAAGAAGTCGGGCGCCCTCGTACGCCGCGCAGGCAGAGCGCCGCCGGTGACCGTCTCGTCCTCCCTGCCCATCTCCCCGCCTGGAGGAGCACCTGACGGCGGCAAGCCGCCGTGCGCGTTCGGCGGCAATGCTGGTGACTGCTCAGCCGAGACGGTCATAGCCCCACAGGCTCACGAGATCACGGTCGAGGTACTCGCTCAACGCCACCACCTCCGGCGCGAAACGCCGGCGCAACTCCAACATCAACCCCTCGTCGGGAGGCGGCGGCGCACCGACCACGAAGCGGCGGCGGACGCCGTGCAGCGCGGCGTGGCGCAGCCGCCGTGGCGCCAGCGCCTTGACCGGGGCGCGCACCGCCCGCGCCAGCGGAGAGCCCCCGACCGTCAGCGTGTGCACCAGCTCGTCCAGCCGCTGCGAGCGCATCCGTACGGTCGGATTGACCTCGCTCGGCCCGACCGGCACGGTGGGGTCAACGTCGAGGAAGCGCAATACCCGCCCCACCGTCGCCTCGTTCTCGGCGCGGAAGTCGTCGTAGATCAGCACCAGCAGCCGCTCCTCGGGAAACGCCGCGCGGTAGCGGCGCAGCTGCTCGACGTAGCGAACGCGCTGGGAGTAGAGCAGCGCCTGCGGGCGCGGCGAGCGGCGCGGGATCCGCCGGCCCTGACGCCGCGCGGGCTCCAGCGCGAGCGCCCGGCGCAGGCTCCGCTCGGTCTCGATGTGGTTCTGCAGCAGCTGCAGGTGCAGCGAGCGCAGAAAGGAGGCGGGCTCGCGCAGAATCGCGATCAGGCGCGCACCGGGCTGCAGCTCGGCGATGTTGCGCGCGGCGTGGGTGGACACCAGATATGACGAAGAGGCCTCCCCCACCAGTTGTGCCGGCGCCGCCGCGTCGAACAGCGAGAGGTACTGTGCGAGCGTCACGGGCAGCTGGCCGCTGGCTTTGCGCTGAAAGCGCGAGCGCAGGTCAGTGGCGAAGTAGGCCGGCTCCTTGAGCGCGGGCATGAAGATCTGCGGGTGGCGGCGCAGCATCTCGTACAGCGCGGTGGTGCCGCACTTGGGGTGCCCGAGGATGAAGAAGTCGGGTACCCGCCCCGGCATCTGCGCCGACCCGGCGGGCGCGAGCGCAGTGGTGTCAGCCGACGCGGTCATAACCCCAAAGCGTCACGAGATCGCGGCCGAGATACTCGCTCAACGCCTCCACCTCTCCCATGAAGCGCCGCCGCAGTTTCGCCGTCAGCTCCGCGTCCGGCGGCGACGGCTCGCCGAAGACGATGTGCCGCTGCGCGGCGTCACGCGCGCGGCGGCGCAACCCAGTGGGCGTGAGCGCCTTGATCGCCCCCTTCACCGTCAGCGAGAACGGGCCGCGTCCGACCGACACCGCGTGCAGCAGCTCATTCAGGCGTTGCGAGCGCGCACGCACCGTCGGGTTGGCCTCGATCGCCTCGAGCGGGACCCCGTCATCGACATCCAGGAAGCGCAGAACCTCCCGCACCGTCGCCTCGTTGTCGGCGCGAAAGTCGTCGTAGACCAGCACCAGCATCCGCTCACGCCCAAACCGCTCCTGGTAGCGACGCAGCTGCTCGACGTAACGCACGTGCTCGGAGTACATGAGCGCCCGCGGCCAGTAGGAGTAGCGCGGCACCTGCCGTCCCTGGCGCCGGGCCTCCTCCAGCGATAGCGCCTTTCCCAGGTCGGCCTCGGTCTCGACATAGGTCTCCACGAACTGCAGGTGCAGCGAGCGCAGCAGGCTCGCGGGCTCGCGCAGGATCGCGATGATCCGCGCCTCGGGCGCCACTTCGGCGATCCCGCCCGCGGCGGTGCGCGACCACAGGTACAGCGCGCTCGCCTCGCCCACGCGCTGCTCGCCCTCCGCCGCGGCAAACAGCGCGAGGTACTGATCGAGCGTCGCCGGCGTCCCTTCCGGGCGCGGCGGCGTGCGTTCGTGCAGCTCGCGCGCGAAGTACCACGGCTCCTTGCCGTCGGGCATGAAGATCTGCGGGTGGCGGCGCAACATCTCATACAGCGCGGTCGTGCCGCTCTTCGGCTGACCGACGATGAAGAAGTTGGGCGCCCTCACCGTACTCCCAGCAGCCCCGCCGGCGCGTTCGCGGCGAGCCCCGAGGCGGTGCGGTAGTAGGGGCTGTGCGTCTGCAGGAAGGCGGTCGTGTCGAATGCCGCCAGGCGGCCGTCGAGGATCACCATCACGCGGTCGCAGATGTCGAGCGTGGAGAGGCGGTGGGCGACGATGAACAGCGTCAGCTCGTGCTTGAGCGCCGTCAGCGACTCCTGGATCAGACGCTCGGATGTGGGGTCGAGCGCGGAGGTGGGCTCGTCCAGCACGAGCACCTCCGGCCGCGCCGCGAGCGCGCGGGCGAGGCAGATGCGCTGCTGCTGGCCGCCGGAGACGGCGTCGGCGCGCGGGCCGACGACCGTGTCGTACCCCTGCGGCCAGGAGACCACGTCGTCGTGGATGCGCGCCAGGCGCCCAGCCCGTTCGATCGCCTCGCGGTCCAGATCGCGGAAGTAGCGGATGTTCTCCGCGACGGTGGCGTGCACCAAACGCGGCTCCTGCGCGACGTACGCGACACGCCGGTTCCACTCGCTGCGCGCGAACTGCTCGGCGGGGACGCCGTTGACGAGGTAGCGACCACTGTCCTGAGCGCGTAGCCGCAGCAGGATCTGCACGAGCGTGGACTTGCCGGCGCCGGAGGGGCCGACGATCCCGATCGCCTCGCCCCCGGCGATCGCGAAGCCGATCTCCGAGAGCACCGGGCGCTCGGCGCGGTAGGCGAACGAGACGCGCTCGAATGCGAGGCTTTCGATCCGCGGCAGCAACGCCCCGCCGTCGAGCGGCGCGCTCTGCGCGTAGCGCTCTTCGGCGGCCTGCAGGCGCTCGATGAACGGCAGCGACTGGCGCAACCCCTGGTAGGAGGTTTGCGCCTGCTGGCCGTTGTTGCCGGCGCGCACCAGCAGCAGCACCACCGCGCCGAGCGAGGCCGCGTGGCCGGCGCCGGCGAAGTAGAGGCCGCCGAGGCCCACGACGATCAGCAGGTAGATCAGGCTCTGGTAGAGGTTGGGCACGAGGCGGCCGATCAACCAGGTGCGGAAGAACAGCTCGCGGGCGGAGTCGATCAGCCGCCCGATGCGCTCGCGCTGGGCGGCGGCGGCGCCGAACACCTGCGTGTCCTCTGCCACCCGGATCGCCTCGCCGATCCCCCCGGCGTACTCCATCTGCGCCTGCGAGAGAGAGCGCGCGCGGCGGGCGCCGAGCGCGCTCAGCGGACGCAGCAGCCCGAACAGCGCGATCGCCACGATGAGCACGATCGCAGCGGCGATCAGGTTGAGCACGAGCGCCGAGATCAGCAGCACGACGAACGTGATCAGCGAGGTGAGCAGCGTCGTCGCCTGCACCGCCCCGGCGGTCGCCTGGATCACCTGGCTGGTCATCGTCTCCTGCAGGTGCCCCTCGCGATCGCTGGACTGCACGCTCCAGGAGGCGCGCGTGAAGGCGTGCAGGAGGTCGCGGCGCAGCCGCGCCTGCACCTCCGCGCCGATCCGTGCCGGCAGGGTCGAGATCGGCACCTGCAGCAGGAGGCGGAACGTGGTGAGCGCGAGCGCCACCAGCAGCAGCTCGCCGACGGTCGTGTGCAGGCGCAGCGGGCCCATGTGCGTGTGCACGTGCCGTGACCCGGTGGCGATCGCGGCGGCGATCTGCGTGAGCAGGACGAGCATCCCGGCTTCCGCGAAGCCGGAGAGGATCGAGCTGCCGGCGAGCACGGCGACCGCGCCGCGGCGGTCGCCGAGCAGCAGGCTCAGCCGCGCGCGGGCGCTCGCCGGCGCGCGGCCATCTTGCTCACCGCCGGCGACCGGTGGCGCGGAATCACGATGCTCGGGGGAGCGCCGACGCCTCATGGCCGATCAACGCTCCTCGCCACCCGCATATGCGCCCCTCACCAAATCGTCACTTCCTGCGCGCCCCGCGTCGGCCGACCCCGCCACCCTCATCGCCCCGCCCCTCCCGCGTCGACACGCATCGACGCATTGTTCGCGCGCCCCGCGCCCACCAGCCAGTAGGCGGCGATCCCGACCGCAAACCAGTAGAAGGGGCCGGCCGCCGCACTCGCCATCACCGGCCCGTTGGTGCCCATCGCGATCAGCGCGATGAAGGGCGCGAACACGCCCGCGAGGGCGATCCGGATCTCGGTGTCGTCGACGCGCCGCAGGCGGGTGACGGCGATCCAGATCACGCTCAGCGAGAGCGCCGTCCACAGCAGCAGGCCGGGCAGCCCGAGTTCGTCGGTGACGTAGTTGTACTGCGTCTCGGCGCTGTGGCCGTGGCCTTCCAGCGTCACCGTCGTGTGCCCGCCGAAGCTCGACGCCGCGCCCGCGGTGGCGAGGCCGAAGCCGAAGGGGTCATTGGCGATGTCGTTGGGGATCTGCGCGAGGCTCACCGCCTTGTAGGTGGTAGAGGTCGAGCCGACGTTGGACGGGGAGATGCTGATGTAGCGCGAGAAGACTCCCCCGCCCTCGAACGCGACGAGCGCCACGCCGAGCACCACCGCGACGCCCGCGACCGACAGCAGCGCCCCGAGTGGACGCCGCATCCGCCGTCCGACGCCGGCGGCAGCGCACAGCAGCCCGAAGGCCAGCAGCGAGATCACCGCGCCGAGCACGGACAGGCGCGCCAGCGACGTGGCGATCGCGAGCAGCGCGCCCACGCACAGCAGCGCCGCAAACCACCGTCGCCGCCGCCGGACGCTCGCCAGCAGCACCACCGTCCCCGCCAGCGCGATCACGCCGACGCTGCCGCCGAAGCCGGCGTCCGAGCCGAGCGCGGGCGGGCGCACCCGCGCGACGCCTTCGCTGAGGTACTTGCGCGCCGAGAGAGTTTCGTTGCCGTACACCAGTTCGGAGTAGCCGGGGCCCCAGCTGGCGAGCTGTGCCGGTTCCAGGCGCGTCTGGTAGAGGCTGACCGCGCCGTTGGCGAGCGCGATCACGCCGAGGATCACGAACAGCTGGCGGAAGCGCTCGCGCGAGCGCATCAACAGGTAGCCGAAGAAGAAGAACGGCACCCACTCCAGCTCCTGGCGGAAACCCCCGAGGATCTTCAGCGTCCCCAGCGTGTTGGGGTTGAAGGCGTTCGCCAGCACCAGCGCGACGAACGCGATCACCCAGCCCGACATCGGCGGCAGCGCCACACGCTCGCGGCGGGCGAGCAGGCGCACGATCGCCCCCAGCGCGACCGCCGCGATCAGCACGTCGCGGACGGCCGAGGCCGCCTGGTTGGCGCTCAGCAGCTTGACCGGCCCGTCGAGCGCGCCGAGGTAGATTGCCAGCAGCGCGACCGACACCTCCAGGCGCGTGTTGAGCGCGAGCGCGACGATCCCCACCGCGCCAAACGCCAGCGCGAGCACCAGCGCGAAGTTGGGGTCGGGCACCGCCAGCGCGATGCCGAGCGCCACCCCCAGCACGATCGCCCCGGCGCCGCCGAGCAGCACCAGCTCGGCAATCCGCCGGCTCACGACAGCCGGATGGGCGCCCATGCTCGGAGCGGCCACGCGCGGCTGGGAGGCGCTCATCGCGCGATCAGATCGCGCAGGCCGCGCAGACCGCGCGGCTGCCCGTAGGGGGCGCCAAAGCCGTACTCCTGCACTTCTCCGCGCGAGACGCAGTTGGCGAGCACCCCGAGCACCGGGGCGGAGGAGACGCGCGAAAGCAGCTGCATCAGTCGCCGCGCCGCCGCCTCGTGCGTGTGCCCCGCGCGTGCGACCAGCACGATCCCGTCGACCAGGCCGAGCAGCGGCAGCGCGTCGCTCACCTGCAGCGGTGGGGGCGCGTCGATCAGTACGTAGTCGAAGTCCTCCGCGGCGGAGCGCAGCACGCCGCGCATCCGCTCGCCGGCGAGCAGCGCGGGGGGATTTGCGGTGTGGCCGCCGCTGAGCAACACCGACACCGAGGCTGCGCGCGAGTCGATCGCCGTGGAGACGCCGTGCGCCTCGGTGGTCGTCGCGGCGCCGGTCTGCAGGTGCATCGCGCTCTGCCACGCCTCGCCCAGCGAGAGCGTGCCGGCGAGCACATCGCTCAGCCCGTAGGGGGCGCCCACGCCGAGCAGTCCCGCCAGCACGGGCCGGCGCATGTCGGCCTCGATCACCGCCACGCGTGCGCCCGCGTCGCGCTGTACGAGTGCCAGGTCGGCCAGCAGCGTCGACTTGCCGTCGCCGGCGTCGGCACTGAGGAACAGGATCAGGCGCGGCGGGCGCTGGCGGTCGCGCTCGAGCATGTCGCCGAGCTGCAGCGTGGTGTGCAGGCGCCGCAGCGGCTCCAGCAGACCCTCGGCCGGCGCCGGCTCGCCGCCGGTGCGTACGACCGGCTGGCGGACCGCGGGCAGCGCGCTGAGCACCGGCGTCCCGAAGGCCGCCTCGATGCTCGCCAGCGAGCGCAGCCGCCGGTCGAAGCGGCTGAGCAGGACGGCCGCGACGGCGGCCAGCAGGATGCCGAGCACGAAGCCGAAGATCGCGTTCCGTTTGGGCGTCGGCGAGACGAGCGTGGCCTTGGTCTTGCCGGAGCTGATCTCCTGCACGCCCGCGACCTCCAGGTCGCCTTCGAGTTGGTTGATCTTGCTGGCGAGGTTGGCGGCCTGCACGGTCGCGGCGCCGCTGGCGGCACCGGCCACCGAGCCGGCTCCCCTGCCACTCCCCTTCGCTTTGGCTTTGGCGGCGGCGGCCAAGCCGGCTTCGATCCGGCCCAGCTGGCGGCGGGTGGCGAGGATCGCCGCGTTCACCTCATGCCGGTAGTGGGTGTGCTGGCGCTTCACGTAGGCGACGGCATAGGCGTCGGCGAGCTGCTCGGCGCCCTTGGAGGTGCCCGCTTCGGCGGCGATCGTGATGAAGTCGCTGCTGCCGGCGGCGCTCGCGCGGGCCTTGCCGCGGGCCGCCGCGAGATGGTGTTCGGCGCGCAGCCGTTGGTGCACCGGTTCGCTCAGCGAGCTGGAGTTGATCAGCGTCGCCTGGTCGGTGACGTCACGGTCGTTGAGCGTGATTTTGCTCTGGGTGCTGTTGAGCAGCCCCTGTTCTTCGGACCCCCCGCCCAGGTAGATTTGCGTGCTGGCGGTGTAGAGGGTGGGCTGGCGTTTGTAGTAGAGGTAGGTCGCCGCGGCGACGAGGATCCCCACAAGCAGAATCAGCCACTTGCGCCTCCAGATCGGCGCGAAGATGGCCGTTGGTTCGGTCGTCTCGTTCATTGCTGAGGGCCCCTGACGAGGCGGTGGAAGCGCGACCGGTGAGTGTCGCGAGGGCTCAGATTGACAGGATCGCGGGGCTGGAGCAAAGCTCTTCACAAAAAGTACACATCACCCACAACCCTCAATCGCCATCACCCACAACCCCCAATCGCGACATGAATGGCGCTCATAACTGGAGCTCCCCCGCATCGACCGCCCGGCTTCACAAAAACTAAACATCGGGCGGGAGCCCCAACCCTCACGATCCGTGCAGCATGAGCCCCGATCCATCGGCGCCCGCGACACAGCGCCGACGGCGGTTGCTGGCGATCAGCCACCCGGCGATGGTGAACGTCAACCAGGAGGTGTACCGCGAGCTGCAGCGACGGGACTGGGAGGTGACGATCGTCGTCCCGAGCCGCTGGCGCAGCGAGTACTCGCGTCGCACAATGACCCCGCAACCGCTTGCGGGCCTGGAGCACGCGCTGCGCCCGACGCCGGTCGCGCTGGCGGGGCGTCCGCAACGGCACTTCTACCTGACCCGTTGCCGCACGTTGAGCACCGGCGCGCGGCCCGATGTGGCATTCGTCGAGGCCGAGCCCTATTCGATCTCCGCGACCCAGTGGGGGCGGGTGTTCGCGAGGCAGGGCATCCCGTTCGGGGTGCAGTGCGCCGAGAACATCGATCGGGCACTGCCCCCGCCGGTGCGCGGACTGCGCTCGCGAGTGCTGCGCCGCGCGGCGTTCGTGGCGGCCCGCTCGGACAGCGCCGCGGGCCTGGCGCGCGCGTGGGGCGCCGCAGGAGAGGTCGCGCTCGCACCGCACGCGGTCCCCGAGTGGGAGCTGGCACCACCCTCCGGGGAGACGGAACATCGCTTGCCGGCCGGCGCGACCGATGTGGCGGGCGATCCCCGGGAGGCCGGGCGCCCATTCACGATCGGCTACGCGGGGCGCTTGGTCGAGAGCAAGGGATTGACCGATCTGCTCGCCGCCGTGCGGATGCTGGACGGCCCGGTCGAGCTGCTGTTGATCGGCGACGGCGAGTTGCGAGCGCAGCTGGAGGGACAGCCGATCCCCGGCTCGCGCGTGCGCGTACTCGACGGCTTCACCCACGATGGCATGGCGGCCGCGTACGCCCAGCTCGACGTGCTGGCGCTGCCCTCGCGCACCACGCCAACGTGGAAGGAGCAGTTCGGGCGGGTGGTCGTCGAGGCGCTGTGGTGCGGCGTGCCCGTGGTCGGCTCGGACTCGGGTGAGATCCCCTGGCTGATCGAGCTGACCGGTGGCGGGCTCACATTCCCGGAGGGCAACCCGGCGCAGCTGGCCGCACGGCTGAGCGAGCTGCGCGCATCGCCGGAGCTGCGCCGGCGGTTGACGAGGAGTGGAAGAGCGGCCGTCGAAAGGCTGTTCTCGGTGCCCGCGGCGAGCGACGCCTTCGAACGCCTGCTGGTGGGCGCGCTCTAGTCCAAAGAGTTGACCGCCAAAAGGTGTGAACATTTTCTTTACAACGTTTTTCCGTACTCAAATCGGATATGCTGCGCCCGCGATCCCCAGCCATGGACGGGATGCTTCCATGGTGTGAAAGTTGTGTGAAGTAAAGGTGAAACACCTTCCCTCGATGCGAACGGAGACACGAATGAGACGTCTGAAGACCGCGGCCGGAATGGTCGCCACGATCGGGGCGCTGGCCGCCTGTGCGGCGCCCGCGCTGGCAACCACTCAGTTCACCGCGAGCCGGCTGCCCAAGCCGCTCTCGGAAGCCGAACCCGGCAAGACCAGGGGCCGCGGCGTCGGCTCGACCGAACTGGGGGGCGAAGAACGCAGCCAGGAATTGAAGTTCGGCGTGTTCTACATCGTCTGCGCCGCCAAGACGTCGGGCAAGACGATCGCCGAAGGCGCGGTGTCATGGGCCACGTCGCTGACCTTCTCGACGGAGGTCAAATTTGAAAAATGCCTCACCCGCACCGACTTCAACGGCTTCCTCGCGGGCACCAAAACGACCTTCAACGTGAACCCCGAAACGAAAAAATCAGAACCCGTGAAGTTTGTGTACCACGTAAACGGATTCGCGGAACTCGGCACCGGCGAAACCACATCGGAAGTGGAAGTCGGCTCGGGCGACGCCTCGTTCTCGATCGCCGGGAAAATCTGCAAGATCGACTGGCCGCGCCAGACTGTGCCTGCCAAGGCGGTGAAAAAGCCCGAAGAACCCTTCTCGGCAGCCGTCTACAGCAGCAAGCAGGTGCCGGTCGAAGAAAAGGAGATCAAGAAATTCCCCTCGCTGCTCCAGACGAAGCTCCTGATCACGAACGAATTCAAAAACATGGAATGGAGCTACGAAGAAGGCCAGTGCCTGGGCGAAGGCGGCTTTGAAGAAGGCGCCAAACAGGAAGCGGGCAAGACCGGCCTGTTCAGGGGCACCTTCGAAGAGGAAATCGCCACGGGCAACCTCGGCTTCGAATAAAGGCTGAAGTCTAAGACAGCCTCCTAACAAGGCCGTCCGCTCGAGGGCGGGATCGGGTTGCTGCGGCTGCCCGGCCCCGCCCTCGTATGAGTGTTGGGGCCCATCTGCGTAGGCAACGTGCTGCCGATCTTCTGTGCTGACCGATCTTCTTCTCGGCGGCCGGTCGACAGCTCCACCGGATCCACCCCGGGCATCATGTGATCTCTATCCAAAAAGTCACAATTTTGTCAAACCTCGGTACACCTTGCGCGTAGCATGGGCCGCACCACCCTTTCGAACGGGCATAGGAGGCCGAGATGAAATTCTTAGAGAGATGCTTCCCAGTACGTCACGGTGCCGGATGCTCGTCGTGGCAGCAACGAGCACTGGCTTTGGGCGCGACGGCATTCGCTCTGGCCGCCACGATTGCGACGCCGGCCGTGGCCGATACATCGCTTGCGACGCCCGGTTTGGCCGTGAGCCCACTGGTGTCGCCCGAACCACCCACGGTCACGGGCATCGCCCCCGCCGATGGCCCCGCGAAGGGCGGTACAAAAGTCGAAATAATCGGGACCAATCTGGGAGGAGCGACGGCCGTCGACTTTGGCATGACCGCCGCGAGCAAGTTCACCGTGAGGTCGGCGACGGCCATCGGCGCCGTCGCCCCCGCAGGCGCAGGCACGGTGGATGTGACGGTGACGACACCGGAAGGCACCAGTGCCGCCAGCGCGGCGGATCAGTTCGCCTACACCGATTCCCCGCCGGTCGTACGCGAGGTCCTACCCGATGAAGGACCCGCTGCCGGCGGCACCAGCGTAACGATCCTAGGCCTCTACTTCCTCCCGGCCACGGCGGTGGACTTCGGCGGAACGAGCGCCGTGAGCTTCACGGTGGAGTCGAACAAGTCGATCACTGCCGTGGCGCCTCCTGGAACTGCGGGGAAAGCGCTGGTGACAGTCACGAGCCCGTACGGCACCAGCGGACCGGAATCCTGCATCCTTCGCAATCCTCCCGGCGGCTGCCACCCGCGTGACCACTTCAAATTCGGCGTACCGACGATCACCGACGTGACTCCCGCCACAGGATCGACAACGGGCGGTACGAGCGTGACGATCACAGGCACCGGATTTGGCATCGGGGCCACCGCCACGACGGTCAAGTTCGGCGGAACGCGCTCCCCAACTGTCGAATGCACATCGACAACCACATGCACCGTCGTGGCCCCACCGCGTAGAGCGGGAACGGTCGACATACGGGCCACGGTCAACAGGAAAACGAGCAAGCCGAGTCCCGCCGATCAGTTCACCTCCATGTGAGCAGGCTCAGCTTGACAGCCGCTCGTACAGCATCTGGTGCTTGGCCACCATCTCCTCCCAGCTGAATTGCAACGCCGATCGGCGGGCGGCGGCGCCCAGACGGCTCCCGAGCGCCGGGTCCGCGGCCAGTTGCCGTAGGCGCTCCGCGATCGCGTCGGGCTCGGGCGCGATCAGCAGGCCGTTGCGGCCATCCTCGATCAGCTCGCGTACGCCGTTGACGGGCGTGGCGAGGATCGGCAGGCCGCTCGCGGCCGCCTCGAAGGTCACCAGCGAGAAGGTCTCATAGCCCGACGCCAGCACGAACGCGTCGGCGAGCTCGTACACCACCGGCATGTCGCGCACCACGCCCAGCCAGTGCACCGCTCCGCCCACGCCGAGCGAATCGGCCAGCTTCTGATAGGGCGCCACATGCCCGCGCCCCGCGACCACCAGATCCCATTCGCGCGCATCTGCCAGCGCCTCGATCACCGTGCGCAGACCCTTGTGCCCCCAGTCCCCGCCGACGAACGCCAGTACCAGCCGCTCCGGCGCCACCCCCAAACGCTCGCGCAGCGCGCATGCCTCGCGCGCGCTGGTCCCCGGCGCGAACGCACCGGTGTCGACCCCGTTGTGGATCGCCACCACGCGATCGGCGAGTTCGGGGAAGTGCTCGCGCATCTCATCCGCGACACCGTCGGAGACGCACACGAACGTCGCCGCGCGGTTGGCACGAAAGCACAGCCGCTCGCACACCCGCTGGACGAGCCCCACCGCACGCACATACCAGCGCAGCAGCGGCAGCGGGCGGTTGGGGCTCGCGCGATGGACCTGATGGCAGCAGTGCACGGCGATCGCATCCACGCGGTTGAACACGATCGCGCCGGTGGCCTGCACCACGCTGCGGCGGTGTCGCCACACCAACAGCGAACCCACCAACGCAAACCATGGGTAGGCCACGAGAAACGGACGACTCGGTCCGCGCACCCGGTGAAAGGCGACGCCCACCTCCGCGGGCAACTCGCAGGCGCGTGCGATCACCCGCACCTCGCGGCCTGCGCGCCGCAGCCCGACGACGAGCTCGGCCAGCTGGCGCTCCATGCCGCCCACCGGGCCGATGTCGTGCGCCACAATCGTCACCGGGCATCCCGGCGGCGGCGGCGGGCACCCCTGCGGCGCCGCCGCGCTCGCCCGTCCAGAGGCGTCTCCAGCATCTCGCCGGCGCGCCACCAGCGATTGCAGCTGTGCGAAGAACCGCTCGCGCATGGCGGCGTCGGTGAACTCCGCGGCGAAGCGCTCGCGACCCGCCGCGCCGAGGGCCTCGCGCAGAGCGGGCGAGACCAGCAGCGGCTCCAGCGCATCCGCAAGCGCCTCCGGCTCGCCCGAGCGTGCCAGCACACCGGTGCGGCCGTCCTCGACGTACTCGGCGGGTCCGCCCGAATCGACCGCCACCACCGCCACCCCGCGCGCCATGCCCTCCAGCAACACGATCCCGAACGGCTCGCAGGCGGAGGCGTTGACGAGGATGTCCATGCGCTCGATGTAGGGCCCCGCGTCGGGCACCTGGCCGGTCATCGTCACATCCTCGACGAGCCCCAGCCGCTCGACGAGCCCCGGCAGCGAGCGGGCGTACGCGGGCGAGATGTCGTAGGCGTCGCCGCCGACCATCACCGTGTGGATGCGGTGCCCCCGCTCGCGCAGCAGCGCCTGGGCGCTGAGCATTCGATCCTGGCCCTTCCACGGCTCCATCCGCCCGACGAGGCCGACGATCGGCACGTCCGTGGGGAGATTGAGCGGAGCCTGCGGCGCGGCACCGTTGGGCGCCGACCCGCCATCCTCAGCGCGTGAGCCACCGCCCGGCGGGCGCGTGCCGGGAGCGACGACGAACGTCGGCCGCGACGGCGAGAGCTGCCGCTGCGCGCGAGCGACCGTCTCCGAGGAGCAGCCGATCGCGATCGCCGGCAGCGCGGTGGCGCAGCGGTCGATCCAGTGACGCGCCTGGATCGCGTGCTGCCACCAAACCACGCGATCGGACATCCCCGCCAGCACCGCCGCCGGTGCTCCGTACAGCTGCGTCTTCGCCGACCAGTTGAGGATCAGGTCGGGCCGGCGGCGCCGGAGGATCCGCGCGAGCCGCCCGACGGTGGCACCCCAGCGATGGAGGTCGCGCACCCGCCCCGCCTCGAGCACCTCGATGCGAAAGCCGGCCTCCCGCAGCTCAGCCGGCCACGGCCCTCTCTGAAAGAACACCAGCTCCAGCTCGTGACCGCTCTCCCGCGCGCCGTCGAGCACCGTCTGCAGCATCGCCTCCGCACCGCCGAGACGGTGTCCCCACGGCATCGTGATCAGGATGCGCACAGGATGGCCCCTCGGCTGCCCACCGCGTGTCCTAGAGGCCTCGCAGGCACGTGCTGAGCGTACCCCAACTCGGGGCTGTTGTTGCGAAACGGGCGCAATCGTGACCGCCGCCCGCAACATTTTCACATCTCCACCGCCGCCCGCGGATAGCTTGCATTTCGACCCGGGAAGACCTCGGTGTGCGATCGCTCTGTGGACCAACTGTGAACCCGCGATGAGTCACATACCAAGCCCCTCGCCACCCTCCGGAGCGGCGAGCAACCTCTCACCGCTCGTCGGTCAGATCCGCCCCTCCCACACGCCCCCGACGACGCACTTCACCAATTTTACACCACCCGTCGAGCGGGTCAGTCTCGCGCATGACTACCTGCTGGTGATGCGTGGCGCGGAGCGCACGTTCGCGGCGATGGCAGAGCTCTACTCGCAGGCGCCGATCTTCACCCTGCTCTACGACGAGCAGGGCACCGATGGGCGCTTCGCGGGCCGCGAGATCACGACCTCGCCGCTGCAGCGCCTCGGTGCCGGCCAATCGAATTTCAGGCGGCTGCTGCCGCTCTACCCCACCGCGGCGGGGCGTTTGCGGCCACCGGCGTCGGATGTCGTTATAAGCAGCAGCAGCGCCTTTGCGCACGGCCTGCGGGTCCCCGAGGGTGCGGTGCATATCTGTTACTGCTACACCCCGTTTCGCTACGCTTGGGACGAGCAGGAGTTCGCCCTCGGTGAGGTGTCCGCGGCGCTGCGTCCGCTGCTACGGCGTCAGCTGCGGCGCATTCGCAGGTGGGACCTCGCCGCCAGCCGCCGCGTCGACGCCTACATCGCGATCTCCGAGCTCGGCCGCGAGCGGATCAAGCGTTGCTATGGCCGCGACGCCGCGATCGTGCACCCGCCGGTGGAGACCCACCGCTTCCTGCCGGGCACGCCCGGCGATTCACTGCTGGTGGTCTCCGAGCTGGTGCGCCACAAGCGTGTGCACGTCGCGCTCGAGGCGGCCCGGCGCGCACGCACGCCGATCCGCGTGGTCGGCAGCGGACCCGACCATGCCGCGCTGCAGGCGGCCTACCCCGAGGCCGAGTTCCTCGGGCGCGCCGGCGACGAGGATCTGGTCGAGCTGTACGCCACCGCCCGCGCCGTGATCGTGCCGAGCGTCGAGGAGTTCGGCATCACCGTGGTCGAGGCGCAGGCGGCCGGACGGCCGGTGATCGCCGCCGCCGCCGGCGGGGCGCTGGAGACCGTCCTCGACGGGCACACCGGCTCGCTGGTGAAGGTCGATGATGTCGACGCCTTTACGCAGGCGATCGAGGGTATCGACAAGCTCGATTTCGACCCTGCCAATGCATGCGCAAACGCGGAGCGCTTCTCGGTGGCTGCTTTTCAGCGCCGTCTCGCCGAGCAGGTTAACAGAGCCGTCAACCCGGGGGACATATCGCCCGCGCACAATGAAGCTCGTGTGCTTCCCATTACCCGCGCCGCGCCGCGGCGATCATCGTCGTCCAGCGCGCGGCCAGTGGTGAACCGGCCTCCTGCGGCAGTATCGCAAGCGAAGCGCTACGCGAGCAGATGAACGCCAGCCGGCGCAGGCGGCGGTAGTCCTCCATGCCGTTGTAGTCGGTGATGTTGCGCGCGAGCGCGACAGCGTTGTAACCCGACCGTGCGGCCAGCGCGATCACGGCGTCGCGGGTCGGCACCAGCACCAGCTCGCCGTGCGCATCGGGCTCGTCGAGGTGTGAAACTTCGAAGGAGCTCGAGCGCGCGCCAGAGAGGGCGGTGTCGATCACCAGCAGCTCGGCGCCGGTGGCGGCCATGCGCTCGAACAGCTCTACCGGCCTGGCGATGTGTTCCATCAACCCGAGGCACAGAACCACGTCGCAGGGGTCGCCGAAGTCGTGTGTGAAAACGTCGCCCTGCTCGAAACGGTAGCGGGTTGCGTCGATATCTTTCGCCTCGAACACGAGGTTGGCCTGGTCGATGTGCATCTGCCGGTTGTCGACGCCAAGCACGAAGTCCGCGCCGGCCTCGATCGCCTGCAGCGACCACCAGCCGGCATTGCACCCCAGGTCGAGCACGCGCCGGCCCTCGAGCGAGCCGCCGGTCACCTGCAGCAGCACGTCGAAGAAGTACCGGCGGCGCTGCTCGTGGCGGTTGACTTTGCCGAGGTCCACCACGGGCGTGGTCACTCCGCCCTCGAACTCGAAGCGGTAGTGCCAGCGGGGGAACGCCGCGATCCGGTCCTGGAGCTCCAGTGTTTGCACGGTGGGATCCTACCGGTGCGTCACGGTCCGAGCGCCCCGACCGGTATCACCATGATCCCGTCCTCGCGACGGTGGCCGTAACCCGTCCCGACGATCACCCCGAGCGCGGCGGGCTTGCCGGAGACCTCGGTGTCGATCTGTTCCGCCAACTTGTGAAGCGAGGTGACGGCCTGCTCCACCTGCCCCGACCCGAGCTTCACCTCAAACGCCGCCCAGCGACCATCCGCGCACTCGACGATCGCGTCGACCTCGAGTCCGCGACTATCGCGGTACTGGAGCACGCGGGCATCGGTGGCCTGGGCGTAGACGCGCAGATCGCGTACCACGAGCGACTCGAAGAGAAAGCCGAGCAGCTTGATATCGCGCAGCAGGCGCGCAGGCGTGGCGCGCAGAGCCGCTACCGCCAGCGAAGGGTCGACAAAGTGCCGCTTCACCGCGCCGCGCAGCGCGTGCTTCGATCTCAGATGAGGCGCCCACGCAGGCTGGTCCTCGACGATCATCAGCCTTCGGAGCGCCTCCAGATATTCGCCGACGGTGTCGTTCTTCAAGGCACCATCGGCTCCCTCGGTGTCGCTGGCGAGCGTGGTGGCGGCCGCGTATGTGGCGACGTTGCGCGCGAGGCTGCGCAGTAGCTGTCCCACTTTGTCAGGGTTGCGACGCCGCTCTTCCACGCGGCTGACATCGACGCGACGGATCTCCTCGAGGTAGTCGCGCACGGCGCGCAGAGCCTGCTCCACCGCCAGGCCGCGGAAGCCCGGCCAGCCCCCGATGGCAATCTCCCGCGCGAGGTCCGCGATCCCCAAGCCGGAGTCAGGGCTCCGCGCCGGCTCACCCTCGAGCAGCCTCGCGAGCGAGACCCCGCCGCTGCTCACGCCGGACTCGAAGAGGCTCATCGGCCGCATCCGCAGTCGCGTGATCCGGCCGGCCCCCGTGTGCCGCGTGATGTCGTCGGGCGGAACGGCCGAGCCGGCGAGGATGAACTGTCCGGGCGCATGACGATCGTCGACCGCACGGCGAACGTGGTTCCAGATCGCGGGCTCCAGCTGCCACTCGTCAATCAGGCGGGGGGTCGCACCTTCGAGCACGAGCGCGGGGTCCACCGCCGCCGCTTCGCGCGCGTTGGCGTCGACGTCGAGCAGCACCTCGCTCGCCGCGATCTGTCGCGCGGTGGCGGTCTTGCCACATGCCTTCGGGCCCTCGATAGCCACCGCACCGGTCGCCTTCAATCGCGCCGCCAGCTCATCGTCGACGATCCTCGGTTGATATGCAGCGGACATCCAACGGGAAGATTAGCAGGATTTCGACGGGAAGATTATCGAGAACCTAACGGGGAGATTATCGGGTTTCAGGGGGGATAACTCCAGATCCTTCCAGGAGTTCTTCCCGCCCCAAGACACGACCTGACTGTTCGACGTCTCCCGGCAATCCGGCGCCCAATGAGGCTACGCCGTCTGCGAGAGCCGAGCGGGCCGCGCGCTCCGCGTGACCTCGCTGGGCAGCAGCAGCGAGAGCAGGCCGGCCACGAGCACGAATCCCGCAGATACCCACAGGCAGGCGGTGAGACCCTGCCACTGATAGATCACTCCCGAGAGCACGGTCCCGGCGAGACGCCCGCAGGCGTTGGCCATGTAGTAGAAGCCAACGTTCATCGCCACCTTGTCGTTGTCGGCGTAGGCGAGGATCAGATAGGAGTGGACAGCCGAGTTCATCGCGAACGCGACGCCGAAAGGGATCAGCCCGCCGATGATCGCGAGCGTCGGGTCGACGTTCACTGAGAGGGCCAGAGCGATCGAGGCAGGGCACACCGCCAGGCCAAGCGCCAGCCACATCGCAGTTCTGCCGTCGGGCTCCTCGCCCGAGTCGTGCACCTGGCGGCGGACGAAGCGCGGCGCGGCCGCCTGGACGGCCCCGTAGCCGATCACCCACACGGCGAGGAGCGTGCCGACCTGCCAGAACGTCCAGCCCAGGATTGAATATAGGTAGAAGGGCAGAGCGACCACAAACCATACGTCGCGGGACGCGAACAGGAAGATGCGCGCCGCGGCGAGAATGTTGACCGCGCGGTTGTTGGAGAACATCTGGGTGAACTTCGCGGTTTTGTCCGGGCGATCGAGGTAGCCGCGCATCAGGCTGGAGGTGGCGAGCAGGACGATCAGCACCAACGCGGCCATCACGAGCGCGGCTGCCTGGAAACCAAAGAGCGTGAGCAGCAGGCCGCCGAGGAAGAAGCCGATTCCCTTGAGCGCGTTCTTTGACCCGGTCAGGATCGCGACCCAGCGGAAGAGCGAGGACTGGTCGTTCTCTGGCACGACCAGCTTGACTGCGCTCTTGGAGCTCATCTTGGTCAGGTCCTTGGCGATGCCCGACAGCGCCTGGGAGGCCATCACATAGGCGACGACCAGCAGCGACGCCGGCGCGAAGCCCAGCATGCAGAGCGCCACGACCTGAGTGGCGAGGCCCATGAAGAGGGTGACCTTCAATCCCAGCCTAGCTGCCAGCCAGCCGCCGACAAGGTTGGTGACGATGCCGGCGATCTCGTACAAGATGAACAGCGAGGCGACCTGCAGCGGGCTGTAACCGAGCTGGTCGAAGTAGAACAGCACCAGCGTGCGAGTCGCCCCGTCGACGAGCGTCTCGGTCCAGTACGCCGCGGTCCCCAGTGCGTAGTTGCGCAGATCGTCTCGGCGCTGCTGCGCGGCGCCTGTCGCGGGGGCTACCGGGCTTGACATTCGTGGCCCCTCCTGTGAGCGTTGCCGGGCTGGACATCCGCAGTCCTCATCGTGCTAGACGCAGCCCCTCCGACAGTCGTTCCTTTGCTATTGGCCATTCGCGACTACTCCGGAGGCCGTGACGCGCTCGTGGTCCGGCAGGCTTTCGGCAACAGTGCGCGCGAGCTCGACGAAGCGGTTGGCGTAACCCCACTCGTTGTCATACCACGCGAGTATCTTCACCTGCGTCCCGTCCGTCACCATCGTCGAGGGGAGATCGACGATCGCCGAACGCGGGTCGTCCTTGAAGTCGACCGACACGAGCGGCCGGCGCTCGCAGCCGAGAATGCCGTCGAGCGGCCCGGCCGCCGCCGCCTCGAGCAGGGCGTTCACCTCATCGGCCGTGGTGGCGCGAGCGACCTCGAATACGCAGTCCGTCAGCGACGCGTTGAGTAGCGGCACGCGCACGGCAAGGCCGTTCAGCTTGCCCTCGAGCTCTGGGAAGATCAGCCCGATCGCGGTGGCCGACCCCGTCGTGGTCGGGATCAGCGAGACGCTCGCGGCGCGCGCCCGGCGCAGATCCTTGTGCGGGGCATCGAGGAGCGTCTGCGTGTTGGTCATGTCGTGCAGCGTCGTGATCTGCCCGTGCGCGATCCCGATTCCCTCGTGGATCACCTTCACCACGGGTGCCAGGCAGTTGGTAGTGCACGACGCGGCGGTGAGCAGATCGTGGCGCCGCGGGTCATACAGGCGATCGTTGACGCCGACGACCACATTCAGCGCCCCCTCCTTCACCGGTGCGGCGACGATCACCTTGCGCACGCCGCGCTGGAAGTACGCGTCGAGCGCCTCCGCCGTGCGGAACCTGCCCGAGCACTCCAGCACGATCTCGACACCGAGCTCGCCCCACGGCACGTCCCCGGGCTTGGCGGCGGCACTGTAGCCGAGCGTGCTCCCGTTGACGGAGAGCATGTTGCCTTCGCCGTGCACGTCTTCCGACCAGCGCCCGTGAACCGAGTCGAACGTCAGCAGATGCGCCGCGGTGCTCGCGTCGCCATGCAGCTCGTTGACGTGCGTGAACGCGAGCTCCGGCCAATCCCACGCAGCACGCAGTGCCAGCCGCCCCATGCGGCCGAAGCCGTTGATGCCCACGCGTGCGCTCATCGGGCGGCGGGTGTGGGTGCGTCGTCAGCAGACACGTCCAAATCGTATTACATCGACAAGCGCGAGTGTTATTGATATATGTATATAGATGCCTGTCGATCTGGAGCTTGCTCCCAAGCAGAAGCGCGCCGCCGGCGAGCGCTGTTGCGAGCCCGTCGTCTATCCCGACGTGGCGCGCGATCATGCGCTGCGCATGGCCGAGGTCGCCAAGGCCCTTGGCGACCCGATCCGCCTGCAACTGGTCGACGTGCTCCGCAAACACGCCGGCAAGGTCTGCGTCTGCGAGCTGGTGCCCCTGTTCGACATCTCCCAGCCCACGCTCTCCCACCATCTGAAGAAGCTCCGCGATGCCGGGATCGTGGACTCCGAGCGCCAGGGGCTGTGGGCCTACTACTACGTCATCCCCGATTCGCTGAAGGAGCTGTCCGCATGGCTGAGCTGACCGAGCAGACCACCGACATCCGCGAGACGGTTCGCGAGCGATACGCCGCTGCCGCCCACGCCGTCGCCGAGCACCAGACCGCCGGCGAGCCCACCCCGGCCACGGCGACGTCTTCGTGCTGCGGCACCGGTGCGCCCATCTCAACCGAGGCGACGTCTTCGTGCTGTGGCCCCGCCGTGTCCACCACCGACGCGTCCGGCGGGCAGGTGTTCGGCGGCGCCCTGTACGAGCCGGGCGAGGCAGCCGAGGCACCCGCGACGGCCGTTGCCGCGTCACTGGGTTGCGGCGTGCCGACCGCCGTCGCGGACCTGAAAGAGGGCGAGACGGTGCTCGACCTGGGCTCCGGGGCGGGCACCGACGTGCTGATCTCCGCCAAGCGCGTCGGCCTCACCGGCAGGGCGATCGGCCTGGACATGACCGACGAGATGCTCGCCCTCGCCCGCGCCAACGCCCAGCAGGCAGGAGTCGAGAACGTCGAGTTCCATAAGGGCTACATCGAGGAGATCCCGCTCCCCGACGCGAGCGTCGACGTGGTGATCTCCAACTGCGTGATCAACCTCTCGGGCGACAAGCGCAAGGTGCTCCGCGAGGTCGCGAGGGTTCTGCGGCCAGGCGGACGCTTCGCAGTCTCCGACGTGATCGCCGACGAGGACATGGACGATGCGACCCGCGCGGACATGCGGCAGTGGACCGGCTGCATCGCCGGAGCGCTCACCAGCCGGGAGTTCACGAGCGCGCTCGCGGACGCCGGCCTCATCGGCATCGAGATACGCGAGACCCATCGCGTCCACGAGCAGGCAGCATCGGCGATCGTGCGCGCTCGCAAGCCCAACGAACACCCTGCGTGAGCGCCGGACACGTGCAGCGCGCGCTGCTGGCCAAGGTGGTTGACGGACGACGGCCGGGGCCGCCCTCTTTGGGCGACCCCGGCCTTGCTGCATCGGTGCGTCTGGTGCTACTCCACCATCACGACCGCCTTGGCGACCGCACGGTGAGGGTGTGCCTGACTACGGAACTGCCCAGCCGATTTCCTTGACGCCTTTTTCGGCCTCTTTGAGGATCGTGCCAGACACTTTTTCGTAGTCATGGTTTTTGATGTCGTAGCCGCCACCCTGTGTTTTGGTGCTGATCTCCCACAGGAGGTAGTCCCTGGCGGTCTGCGCAACTGCTTTGCCTTCTTCTTCTTCAGTCAGCGTCCCGCCGTGGGGCAGGATGTACGGCTTGTAGGTCAGCAACGCGAGGTCGTAGGTGAGCCCGCAGATCGCGTACTTGACCTGCACCAGCTGCGCTTTCACCGTCGACCACAGTTCACGTGTGCTCGTCGGCGGGATCACTTCACCGATTTTACCGATGTACTTGGTGTTGGCGCAGTTCGAGTTGGCGGCTTTTTCGACGTCCGCATCGCTCGAGGGATCGGTGTATTCGACGCCGGCCACTTCGCTGTTCTGGATCGGTACCCAGAACTTGTGGTTCTGTTCGCCGAGTTTGGTTTCCGAGCCTTTTTTGTTTTCCCCACCGCAGAGGGGCGGTTTCACGGGCGATACGCATTTCTTCGAGAAGAAGCCTTCTTTGCGGACCACCGCGAGATCGGCGTAGCCGATGCTGCTCGCTGTGTTGTTGACTTCGCCGACGACGCCCGGGTTACCCTTCGTGAAGGGACGGACGACTTTGGCGGCGAGCGGCCAACGCTGGTTTTCGCATCCTTCCTGAACCTTTTCCCACGTCACTTTGCCCGCCGGAATCACCACGCCGCAGGGGTTTTTCTTCAATACCCCTTCTTCGCTGATTTCGTTGAATTCTTCGGCCTCGAATTCATGCGGGGCAGGTTCTGCCTGCGCCAGGAACGACTTGAAGATGTGCGTCGTGCCTGATTTGTCGGTGCGCACGACCACGTTGATCGGGCTTTCCTCTTCGGTCGTACCACCCGTGCACGTGATTTTGTCGTGCGAGTCGGTCTGAGCCGCTTCGACTTCTTTCCAGTTGCGGATTTCGCCTTCGTAGATCTTGGCGACGGTCTTGTCGTCAAGCGCCAGCCGGCCCTGTTTGACAACTTTGCCGCCGACCTTCGCTTCATCCTGCGCCACGCAGCCAGACGGCAGGTGGACGATCACGGCCACCGAGCCCTGCAGCACCGGGATCGACTCGATCGTTTTGGTTTCGGTGTCGCTTGAGGCTTTGTTGGCTTCCATCGCCGCCACAGCAGCAGCGTTGGGCGCTTCGTCGGTGCCGCAGTACGGGTATTCCTTGTATTTCGGCGCTTCGCCGTCGCCGAAGCCCTTCAGGCAGGCGCCGCTGCCGGAGTGGCTGCCGGTCGATTCGTACGTCACCGTCGGCTTTTTGAGGTCGCCCTGACCCGTGTTGCCGGCGCATCCCAGCACGTTCGTGTCGATGCTTGCGTTGAAGTCAACGTTCCACACCGGTTCCTGCGCGGGAGCCTGGAAGGTGGACCCCTGTCCTTTGATATTGGCCCCCGAGCACTGGCTCGTGAGGTCGCTGGTTGCACTCGCCGTGCCCGCAGTCGCCATCGCCAGCGCGGCCACCAGGGCCACGGCGGCGATACACGCCGAGAGCATGCGTCGTGCGGAGTGATACGTCATTACGTAACTACCTCCTGGTTGGTTACCGATTCCAGCGCAGATTCTTCATCCGCGCGAGCGGGGAGTGCTTCCTCGCACACGAAAATCTTGCACCCGTGGGGTCGAAGAGGGTTACGATCCTGTGCCCCTGAGCCGATTTCACCGGCTGTTCACACCACGCGGAGGATCGCTTCACCAATCCTTCACCGAGCCGATGCGGAGTGCATAACAAATGCTTCACGCACCGTTTACATCAGCAACTTGGGCTCCCTACGGCAAGAAGATTCCAGAGCCTGCCATCTGCCACGAGGCCGATACCGGCGGCGCCTGCCGCTGTAGAGGCTACTTCTTTTTCTTGCGCTTCTTCTTGCCCTTGGGACCGTACTTCTTGCGTGCCGTAGCTTCGCACTTGGCGCGCTTGCTCTTTGACTCTTTCTTGCAAGTCTTGAGGGCTTTGGCAAGCAGCTGCGCACGGGTCGGAGCTTTGTGCGCGGCTTCTTCTTCGCGTTTTTTCTGTTCTGCTTTTTCTTGGGCTTCTTTGGCAGCTTTTGCTTCCTGCGCTTCTTTGGTCGCTTTTTCAGCTGCCGCCTGCCGTTCTTTGGCTTCCTGCGCTTCTTTGGCGGCTTTCCCTTCCGCTTCCTGTTTTTCTTTGGCTTCTTTAGCTTCTTTCGCGGCCTTTTCCTCTGCTTCTTTTTTGTGCAGTTCTTCTTCGGCGATGCTTTCGTTGACCGTGATTTCAAACGTCGTCTTGGCCGGCGTCCCTTCAGCGACCGTGTCTTCGACGATCAGCGAGACCTTGCATTTGCCCGCTTTGCAGCGGGACGTGAACTTGTGTTTGATCTGCAGTTCGCTCCCGTCCGCCAGTTCCGCCGGAGGCGTGACTTCCTGAGAAGTGCCATCCCCGAATTCCCACTTGATCTTCTTCAGATGCATGTTGGGTTTTTCGGCGGTGTTTGGATCTTCGACCCCGACCGAGAGTGTCGCTTCTTCTTCGTTGACGCGCACGGCTTTGGGCGGCGCCGGTTTGAGGATCGGCGTGGTCGCCGTCGCCTCGACGTGCAGGACTTCAGGCGCTTTGACAGTTTCTTCGGCGAGATCGTCGCCCTGCACCAGCTCGCTAATTTCGTATTCCCCGGCGTGCTTGAACTCGTATTTGAGCGGCAGGAATTCGTATTCGCCGAGCCCGCTGCGAAGCTGAGCGGCGGTCTGTTCAACCGTTTCCTGGCCTTCTTCGCCGGTGGCGGCGTCTTTGTACTTCAATTCCCACTTCACGCTCTTGGCGTCGGCGCCCTTCAATTCCGAGGCGAAGCTCACCGGCTGGTTGGTCGGTGCTTCGGTCGCGTTTTGCGCGAGTCCGAAGACCATGTGAGGTGCGGTAAGGGTCGCCTTCGGACAGCCGTTTGTGCTGCCGTTGGGGCCAAACGCGAATGTTTCTACCCGCGGGTTGTGCGATCCTCCTTCTTCGAGGTAAGCGTCGAGCACCAGCACGCTTTCCTTGCCTGCGCCCATCACAGCCGTGACGTTGTCGGGTGAGGGGATGCCGCAGTTTGCGCCGGCGCCGCCGGCGGTCCAGCCGATGTTGCTCACCTCCGAGGACTTATCCGAGGATTCAACGTAATGGAGCGCGAGCGGGATCGGTTCGTGCGCGAGGCCCTGGACCGAGAGGTAGATCCTGCCTTCGGTGGCGTTTTCCGGAGCGAACGACATCGCCGGGCCCGCGCCTTCTTCGGGCGGTTCCAGATTGAGCGCTGCACCAAACTGGTGTTCGTCGTAGATCATCGTGGGAGTGGTATCGACTTCCCCTTCTCCGCTTTCGCTGCCGGGGGTCGGCACTTCCCAGATCTGCCCTTCGCTCTGTGCACCGGAGTAGATGAGCAGGTTGCCGCCAGGTGTGACCACGGGAGAGAGCGGAACGTCGGGGATCGGGATTTCTTCGTGTTCGCATCCCGGTTCGGGGCGCAGCGCGTCGGCCTTGTCGACGTAGCGGTGACCGAGCGTTCCGGTCACTTTGCCTGCTTTCACCACGATGACAACGAACTGAGCAGCAGCGCGACATTGTTTTTCGGCTTCTTCCTTCTCGACCTTTTCACTTTCCTCTTCGTCCACGACACCGAGGATCACCGGGTCGCCGCTTTTGGGGTCGATCGCGATCCCACGGGGGTTGAGCAGCGCTTCCTTTGGCTGTTCGCTCTGATCGGCGAACGCAGTGGTCGACGATGCAGCCGTCGTTTCACCGATGATCGGCGCCGGCTTGCCTTCTTTTTCCCTTGCTGGAACAAGTTTGCCACCCGTGAGTTCGAAGGCGTACAGCTCCTCGGCCGCACGTTCTTCGGAGTCGAGCGGAGCCCTTTCCCAGCAGGTTTTGGGCGGTTCGCAAGCCTTCCCTTCGTTTTCGAGTTCTTTTTCTTCTTTCAGCAGCGCCTTTTCTTCATTTTCACTGGCGTTTCGCCGTTTGTAGACGAGCAGCGCGTACACCCGGTTGTTGGTGGAGTCCACAGCCAGCTGCAGCCCCACCCCGGTTTCGCCGATGCCGTCGTGGACTTTTTTCGGTTCGGGCGGACTGAACGAGATTTCCGCTTCTGCCTTGCCTTCGACAAACCGCTGAATCCTGAATTCACCGGGATTCGGCTCATCGCCAATGTAGTAGCTGGAGTCGACCGAGTCCGTGGCGAATGCCAGTATGTTCGAGCTTGGGCCGAAGTTGACCTGTTTTGCCCCTTTGCCTACCGGGATAGGAAAATGACCCAGCTCGCCCCATTGTTCGGCGTGGGCCACAGCCGCGAGCGCGCACAGCATCAGCAGCGCGTAAGTCGTGGCGAGAGGCAGATATCTGCGAATGGAGGTCAAGAGGACGGTGGGGAGCGGCGCGTCGTGTCAGCCAGAGAGTGAACGCTCACGCCGAGCATCATGTTTCCAAGCGGTGAACGATCGTGTTGCCAAGTGGTGAATGTTTGGTGAAGGCTTGTGCCTCTGGGCCAATGCACGCGATACCGCTACTCCAGCGACTCGCCCGGCACCACCCAACTCACCACCTGCCCCGCCGCCCCCCGCCCATCCGCCGCTGAGCGCGCGTGCTCGACACGGTGGCCGGGGCTACCTGCAGCTTCGTCCCGCGGCGGCGCGAGCGGCGGCCGGTCGAGGCGGCGGCGAAGGCGGCCAGCACGAGCAGGCCGATTAGGTAGACGGGCGCCGGCTCGTGTTCGTGGGCGCGGTAGGCGACCGCCTGGTTGGAGACCGACTCGGTCGCTTCCTCCTCCTCCTCTTCCTTCTGCGCCGCCTCCACTGGGGAGGTGACAGCCGAGGTACCGCTCGGGGGGGTCGGGTTGGCCGCCGGGGGCAACGGCGGCGGCACGAACGCCACGGCCGGCAGGGAGGCCGCCAGGGGCAGGAAGAAGGGCGCCGGCGGCGGCGTGCGCAGCGGCAGTGGGCGCGTCGGGACGGGCGCAACGACGGGCGGTGGTGGGGGCAGCGGCACCGGCGGCGGCGCCGAGGAGGCCGGCGTCACGGTGGGCGCGACGCTCGGCGGAGGAGGTGGTGGTGGCGGCGGGCTCACCGCCGTTTCGGGGAGCGGACGGGGCTTCAGCGGAACGGTGCCGCACGGCTCGCGCACGCTGCCCGCCTCCACCGTCACCGGCAACGAGGCGGAGAGGCCGCCTGCCCGGATCGTGACGGTCGTGGTGCCGGGGTTGAAGGCGCAGAAGAGCCCAGACTGCGCCGCCAGGGGCTTGCCCGCTTCGCGTTCGTCGGAGATCGGTTCGCCTTTGGCGTTCTGCAGCACTTCGTGGGGGTTGCTCGAGGCGGTGTTGCGCTCCACGAAGCGGCCCACTTCCTTATCCGAGGATTCGAGTTCGTATTCGGGCAGCACAGCCGTCTGGCAACCCGCCACCACGCACAGCGAGGGGATCGGCGTGTACTGGTCTTCTTCGCACTGCGACGCGCGGGCTTCGCTCGCCCGGCAGCCGGCTCGCGGGCGGCGCGCCAGCCCTTCGAACAGCGACACGCTGCTGCGGCGCAGCAGCGTCCCGTTGTCCGCTTCGAGCGCCAGTTCGCCGATCACGGGGATCAGCTGCACCGACACCGGCGCTTCGTCATTCGCCTTGCGTTCGGTCGTGTGGACGTGGCCGAGCAGGATGCCCTTCGCCCCGTGGAAGTTACCCGCGTCCTCGTTGGAGAGCAGCTCGTAGCCGAGCGTGCCCGACCCGAACGCGGCGAGCTGGCGACCGTTGTAGGTGAGGTGTTCCTGGACGTTGGCTTCGGGGGAGTCGTAGAAGTAGGCCGAGGCGACGTAGTGCGCCGGGTCGCCGGTCCCGTCCGGGTTTTCGCCCACCAGCGCGGCAAGCAGCGTGCTCGCTTCGATGTCGTGTGCGGCCACCTGGGCGCCGAGGTTGGCGTTGGCGACGACGATCACCGGCTTCGCTTCGGCGCCGGCCGCCCCCAGGCGGCGCTCGACCCATTCGCGCTGCGCCTGGTTGACGTCGCCGTGCTGGGAGTCATCGAGCACCAGCACCCACACGCCTTCCTTTTCCACCGCGTAGTAGGCCGACTCGCAGGCAGGTGAGAGGCCGCAGCGGGTCGGTTCTTCGGCCGGACCCGGCGCGCCCGCGCCGCCGAACGGTCGCGGGAAGGCGGCGAACGCCGCTTCCCAGGAGGCCTCGCTCCCGTCTTGCTCGGGGCGGGCATCAAGGTCGTCCGGCGTCATCGTGTCGTAGACGGGGATCGCAGAGCTGGAGAAGATCGAGGCGGAGTCCTCGAGCTCCTCCGCGAACGGAATCGGGGGGATTTGGAGCCGACGAACGTGCCCGCCGTCACGGTGGGGCCGGTGTCGAAGAAGGCTCCGAGGTGTCCCCCACCCGATTCCCCGACCCGGCTGGCAAGCGCCAGCGCTGCGCGTAGCCACACCTGCGGTCCCACACCCGCATCCGCACGATCGGAGCAGGGCGCCGCGCACAGCGCTTCACCGCCGAACGCGAACGTCGCGGGGCCGGGTGAGGCCACCGGCGAGGCGCCCGCGCCGAGCGGGGTGACACCATCGGCCGGGTAGCGCTCGATGTCGGCCGTCTCAATCGGTTCGTCTTCGGAGTTGGTGATCCCGCCGACCGCCCACCCCTGAGTGCCGGTCGGGTCGATCAGCACCGCGAAGATCGGGTCGGGCCGGTAGGGGAGGTCGCGGTAGACGAACGAGCCTTCCTGCCCGCCGACCGGGTTCAGTTCGTGGCTCTCGTCGCGCCAGCCCGTTGCCGTCTGGCGCAGCACGCCGCCGCTTTCCGGCCCCGCGGCGAGCCCGCCGGTGGGAGCCTGCGGCGGCGGGAACCCCGGCGTGGTGGAACTGCTGCCGGAGGAGAGGCCGTTGCCGCCCGCCGTCACAACCGCGCGCAGCGCCCCGTTTTCGCGAAACAGGGCGAGCGCCCCCACGGGCGAGCTCGG
>CAVUTW010000005.1:0-1519541 GCA_963744535.1 uncultured Solirubrobacterales bacterium
GGCGTCCGCCTTGTTGTCATCTGCCGCCGCCTCAGGAGCCGGCTCAGCTTGGTTCTCGGTATCCGCCTCCGGGGCGGGAGTCTCTGCCTCGGCGGCGGGGGACTCCGTCTCCGGCACTTCGGGGGCCGAGGTCTCTGCCTCAACGGCAGGGGCCTCTGCCTCTGAGGCAGTGGCCTCCGCTTCAGCTGCGGGAGCCTCCGCCTCAGGCGCCTCGGGGGCAGGGGTCTCTACCTCGGGAGCGGGGGTATCAGCCTCGGCGGCGGGCGCATCCGCCGCAGCTGCGGCCGGGGGCTCGCCCGCGGGGATCTCCCCGGACTCCTTCTTCTCGCGCACCTGCCCGAGCGCCACCGCGAGGCCGCCGACGAGCGCCCCGAGGGTGCGTACGAGTCCCGAGATGGGCGAGGCGACGACGCCGACGAGCTGCCCGTAGAGCACTTCGCGCGAGGGCAGGCGCGAGATCGCCCGCAGCTGGTCGGGATCGAGCGCGGCGCCGTCCATCACGCCGCCCTTGAAGGGGAGCAGCTGGGTGAGGCGCGCGTAGTCGGCGATCGCCTTCGCGGCGAGCGCGGCGTCGCCCCGCACGAACGTCAGCGCCGTGGGGCCCTGCAGCAGCGGCTTGAGATCCTCCGCCCCGGTTTGGTCGGCGGCGCGCTCGGTGAGCGAGTTCTTGACGACGCGGAAGACGGCGTCGGCCTCGCGCAGCTTGGCGCGCAGCTCGGCCGCTTGGGGCACGGAGATGCCGCGGTAGTCGACCGCGAAGACTGCCTGGGAACTCTCGATGTCGGCGGCGATCTCGGCGATCGCCGCGGCCTTTTGGTCTCGGTTCACTGTGGCTCCTGTCCCGGACTTCTGCTGCGACAGCGGCCGGGGGTCTTAGGTTGCCGTTGGGGAGGACTCAGGCGGCGACAGCCGCGGGCGAGGCCTCCTCAACGATATCGCGGGTCCGGGAAGGGTCGACTTTCACGCCGGGCCCCATCGTCGAGGCGAGCGTGATCGTGTACAGGTAGCGGCCTTTGGCGGCGGAGGGCTTGGCGCGGATCAGCTCTTCGACGACGGCCGCGTAGTTCTCGAGCAGCGCGCGCTCGTCGAAGGAGGCCTTGCCGATCACGAGGTGGACGATCGCGGTGCGGTCGGTGCGGTACTCGACCTTGCCGGACTTCGACTCCTGCACCGCTTTGGCGACGTCCATCGTGACTGTGCCGACTTTCGGGTTGGGCATCTTGCCGGAGGGCCCGAGGATCCGCCCGAGGCGCCCGACGACGGCCATCAGGTCGGGGGTGGCGATCGCCACGTCGAACTCGTCGAAGCCCTCCTGGATCCGCTGCGCCAAGTCCTCGCCGCCGACCACGTCGGCGCCGGCCGCTTCGGCCTCGGCAACCTTCGCGCCCTGGGCGAAGACCACCACCTTGACGTCCTTCCCGAGCCCGTTGGGCAGCGCGATCGTGCCGCGCAGCTGCTCGTCGGCGTGGCGGACGTTGAGGCCGGTGCGGATGTGCACCTCGACCGACTCGTCAAACTTCGCCGCGGCGAGGCTCTTGACGAGCGCGATCGCCTCGGCTGGCAGGTATTCGCGCTCGCGATCGATCTTCGCGAGCGCCTCGGCGTGGCGGCGGGAGTGGGTGGCCATCGCTACGCCTCCACTTCCACACCCATCGAGCGGGCTGTGCCGGCGATGATCCGCGAGGCGTGCTCGACGTCGTGGGCGTTCAGATCGGGCAGCTTGCGCTCGGCGATCGCCTCCAGCTGCGCGCGGGTCAGCTTGCCGACCTTGAGCCGATGCGGCTCGCCGGAGCCCTTCTCGAGTCGCAGCGCCTCGCGGATCAGCACCGCCGCGGGGGGGGTCTTGGTGACGAACGTGAACGAGCGGTCCTCGTAGACCGTGATCACGACCGGCACGATCGTGCCCGTTTCGCTCTGCGTCTGGGCGTTGAAGGCCTTGCAGAACTCCATGATGTTGATGCCGTGCTGACCCAGCGCAGGGCCGACCGGCGGGGCAGGGGATGCCTGCCCGGCGCGCGCCTGCAGCTTGATCGTTGTCAGAACCTTCTTGGCCATTTTGTGAAGAGTACCTTGGTAATGCTTCTTATATCTCTGTTGACCACGGCGCATGCGCCGTGGTCCGGACGGGCGCATGCGCCCGTCCGCGGGTCGGCGCATGCGCCGACCCGGACAAGAGCTCTTGGATCAGAGCTTTTTGACTTGGTCGAAGCCTACCTCGACGGGAGTCTCCCGGCCGAAGATTGATACCAGGACCTTGAGCTTGGCGGCGTCGTCGTTGATCTCGGAGATCTCGCCGGAGAAGTCCGACAGCGGCCCGGACACCACCTTGACGGTCTCGCCGATCGCGAATTGGGCGCGCGTGCGCGGCGCCGTGGCGACCTCCTTGTGCAGCAGGCGATCGACCTCGCCCTGGGTCAGCGGCACCGGCTCCTGGGCGGCGCCGACGAAGCCGGTCACGCCGGGGGTGCCCTTGACCACACCCCAGGAGTCCTCGTTGAGCTCCATGTTGACGAGCACGTACCCGGGCATCGTGCGCTTCTCGACCGTGATCTTCTGGTTGTCCTTCATCTCCGAGACGGACTCGGTGGGGACGACCACGTTGCGCACGGCACGCTGCTGCCCGAGCGAGACAACACGGTGTTCGAGGTTGTGCTTGACCTTGTTCTCGTGTCCTGAATATGTGTTGACGACGTACCAGCGAAACATTCAAAGGGCTCCTAGGAGGGCCTCTCAGAGGGGTTGATGTACATGGGCGCTAGAGAATAAAGTTGATTATCTTCTGAGCGACCCAGTCGGCAGCGCCAAGATAGACGCCGGCGACCGCAACGAAGCCGAGCACGACCGCCGTGGCCTGCGAGACCTGCGGCCGATCGGGCCACTGTACCCGCTGAAGCTCCGCCCACGAGGCGCGCAGGAAGGCGATCCCGCGGGCCGGCAGCGAGCGACGGTGTTCGCGGCGCTCGGCGACCCGCTCAATCTCGTCCCCGCCGCTGCCTTCGTCGGCCGGCTCCAGCGCAACCCCGCCGCCGCGGCCGGAGCCGCCGCCCCCTCCCGCAGGAGCGGTCTCGATGTGGGCGCCGCCGAGGAACATCTCGGGCAGAGCCCGCTCGGGCTCGATGTTGGCCGCAGCCTCGGCCTCAGAATCGGGGACGAGCGCCTTGTGCTCTCCAGGGCCGGAGCCGTTGCCGTCTTCGGCCTCTTCGGAGACCCCGTCGGCGGGCATCGGCACACCGCCGGCGCCACGAATGAGCGCGGCGTCGAACTCGTCGACCTCGCCCGAGGCGTGCTCGAGCGCACCGGGCACATCGGCGCGGTGGATCTCGGCGTGCGCGGCAGTGGGCGCGCCCCGAGGGGCACGCCGCTCCCGACGCTGCTTGGCGCGTTTACGGTCACGGGCCACAGCGCGCTCCCGCGCTAGCGGGTCTCCCGGTGCCCGGTGTGCCGGCGGCACCAGCGGCAGTACTTGCGCAGGGCGATCCGGTCGGGGTTGTTGCGCTTGCTCTTATTGGTCTGATAGTTACGCTGCTTGCACTCCTCGCAAGCGAGCGTGACTGCGATGCGTACGTCTCCGCGGGCCATGTGGGTCCCAGTCTTCCAAGCGTTGTCGTGTGCAAAAGGTTTTGCCCCAGGCGAAGAAAAACCCCGCCTGGCGCGAGGTCTCGCAAGTCTAGCGCGGTTTGCGCCTCGCGGTCGCGTTCCCACCGGTTCTTTACACGCAGTGCGCTGCGATGGCGGTGGCCGAGCGGCGGTCTACGACGCGACGCGCCACGGTGGAGTCCCCGGGTGCTGTCTCCGACGATCCCGTGCTACAGAAACCTCACGCCGAGCGAGGCCCCGGGGAAGCCTCAGAAGCCGGCCTGCGCGCGGATCGCCTGCTCGATCTCGCGGCCGAGCGCGGTCAGGCTCCACGCGTTCGCCTCGCCCCGCCCCAGACCTGAGGCTTCGTTGGCGATCAGGCCGACGTGCTCCAGGCGCCAGAGTAGCTTTGACATCTGACCGGGGTCGGTGATGCCCGAGGCGTCGGCGATCTGCCGGCCGGAGGCCGCGGGCCGCTCGGAGACCGCGAGCAACACGCGGACCGTGCGATAGGTGAGGCGCATGTCCAGCTCGCGCAACGGGTCGCTGTTGGGGCGCGCCGGAATGGCTCTGCGCCGGGGTGGGCGACGCGCGAGCTCCCGTTCGGCCACCTCGGGCCCGAGATAGGGCAGCACGATCATGCTCGTCAGCGGCCCGAGCAGATCGCTCAGCGGCTTGGGGTCGGTCGCGACCATGCGCGCGTGGATCACCGCGAGCACCGCCCCCACCGCGCCCTCGGCGACGATCCGCGGGGGACGCCTCGACCCACCCTGACCGGCCGGGCGCGACGCCCGAAAGCCGCCCCTGCTGGCGGAGCCCCCGGAGTGCTTCGTGGTCGCGCCGCGCGCGGCGGCGGCGGGCCTGCCACGCCCACCGTCGTGCACCGCGTCGACCAGGTGGCCAACCACGCGCGCGCGGCGCTCCAGCACCGCGCCTTCCGCCGCGAGCGCGTCTACGACGCAGAGAGCGCCCATCGCAGGCTCTGCGTCGAGGAACCCAAGCGCCGTCTCGAGACCGACCCTGATCCGCTCCTGCCAGCCGCCTGCGGCCTGGTAGGCCGGCAGTATCGTTGCGGCGGCGCACTCCACCGCGCGCTCGAACGCCGCCAGCAGGCAATCGTCGCGGTTCTCGAACAGGTCGTAGAAGGTGCGCCGCGAGACGCCCGAGCGGGCCACGATGTGTGCGACCGCGACGCTCCGCACCCCGCTCTCCCGCACCACTTCGGTGATCGCGGCAAGGATCCGCGCGCGCTGGAGGTCGCTCACGCGCCTACGGGTCAGTAGCGAGGAAGCCGCCACAGCCTCACCCCTACCTCTACTTCCGCTTCCCCCCGGTGGCCTTCCTGCCCCTCCCCCGGGTCCTCTTGCTCTTCTTCTCTTTCTTCTTGGGTTGCTTCGCTTTCGGGCAACCGGTTACCGCGATCTTGGTGCTCTGCGTGATCTGCGCGCCGTTCTGCGCGATGAATTCGGTGGGCATCGTGAGCTTCTGCTTGCAGGGGTTGCCGAGCGCGGCGAGCGCCGAGTAGGGGCCCTGCGGAAGCGTCAGTTCGAAGCTGGTGACGGGCTGGTCGGGGACGGTCATGAAGGTTGTGCTGGTGACGCCCTGTTTGCTGATGTAGGTGGTGCCGACGAGGTCGATCGCGATGCCGTAACCCTGGAGTACGACGACGAGGCTGGGGAACGCTTCGCCGCCGTGGCTGACGAAGTACACCGGGCCTTCCAGCGGGACGGGCAGGATCGGCGTGAGCGCTTTGGCGTGGCCGATGATCGACTGGGGTGGGCACGCCGCGGGGTTGGTTTCGAAGACGTCCGCCAGGCAGGCCTTGCGGAGCGTCGGCAGCCTGGAGGGCAGCTGCCGGGGGAGTTCGACTTTGACGCGGGCGATGTTCGCCTCGCTGCCGAGCGCACCGGGGACCGTGAGTTTCACGGTCAGGCTCTCCCCATCCAGCCGGCTCGGTTTCGACGAGGTGGAGACCTTGAAGCCGGGTTTGAACTGCAGGCTGGAGCAGTCCGCTGCCTGGAATGGCGCGGTCGCGCTCACCGGCACCTGGTCAGCGGGGTTCGCCGGGTCCGCACCGGCCCCGTCGATCGTCTCGGAGATCTGCATGGGGTTGCAGCTGGTGGGGTCGAGAATGAACTTTTCGCGGTTCATGTACACGCGGATTTCGCGGACGTGCACGACGACCCCATCGATGATGTGCGGGATCGGGTCGGACCCGTTCCCCTCGACTTCGACCTGGGCGGTGATGGGATTGATGTGCAGCGCGAAACGAATCACCACGGTGCCGAGGTCGAATGGGCCGACCTTCGCGCTGGTGATCGAGACGATCGACAGCGACGAGCCGTGGTAGGGCCCCGCGAGATAGATCTTGCCGGGCGTTTGCGCGAGCACGGTGCCGACGCCGGCGCTGACGATCGTGTGCCCGATTTCGCTGGCGGCCGGGCAGGAGGGGTCTTCGATCTCCTGTTGGCCTGTGGCGGTGCGGGCGGCTTCGATGTCGGCTTCGGGGCAGAACGGGATCCCGGAGAGGTTCCCCGACAGGCCCGGCGGCAGGACGGTCGTGAACCGCGTGATCTCCTGTTCGCCGTCTTCGCGGAGGATCCGTAGATAGAACGGGCTGTAGGAGCCGGCATCGTTGTTCTGGGTCCCCGAGATGATCTGCGGGTGAAACGGCGGGACACCGCCGCTCGGGCAGGGCCCTTCGCGAGTGCCCTCGGTGACCGCGAAGGGCGTGCTCGAAATCAACCGCGGTTCGAGTGGCGCGGACCAGGGCGTCAGTGCGGCCTGGGCGGCGTAGGTGCCGCACGAGGGCGGACTCACCAACGGAGCGGTCGCGCCGGGGCGGAACTTGAGTGTGAACCTGTTGAATGGGGCTTGCGGGTTGTTCAAGAAGGTCGTGACGAGCTGCCCTGTGACGGGGTTCAGTTCGACCTGTCCCGCGACTTTGACGATAACCCCGCGGAATGGGTCCTTGGCCACGATATACAGCGCGAGGAGTGAGCCGGAGGGGTGGCCCTGTTCACTGAACGGGTTGTCGTAGGGCGTGGCGACATAGACCGAGCCGAGGATCTTTTCCGTCAGCAGCGGCGTTTCGATTTCGATCGATCCGATCTTTGATTCCGGCGGGCATCCCGCGCCTACAGGCGATTCGGGGGTTTCAGCCGCATACTGCGATGGTGAGCACGCGCCCAACCCCGACCCCGCCGAAGGGTTGATCGTAAACCCTTGCGGCAGTGTTACCTTCGCGTCCTTCAGGTTCGATGTCGAGATCCCAAACGGGTCTTCCCAGGTTTGCGGGACGATCAGCGAGACCGATAGGCCGCTCGGGGATTCCGCGGAGACCGTCGAGGGCTGCACTTCGATCGACGGGTCGAAATGCACCCGTTCGCATTCGGTGATTGGTCCGACTTCGTCGCTCGCCTCTGACCACTGGCCCGGTTCCTCCCACGAGTCGGCTTTCATGTGCGCGGTGAACGGTCCGCAGGTCGTTGGGTTCGTCAGGAACGGCTCAGGGAGGATATGCACTTCTTCGCCACCGATGTCGTAGCAGCTCGAATTGCCATCCGTTTCTTCATGGCATTCGCGGCCGCGTTCGTGATCGTGCGCGGAGGTGTTGGGGACCCCCCAAGTCGTGATCGAGATGTCACGGATTTCCAGACCGCCCTCGATGTCGGGTGCGGCGACAGTGAGACCGGAGTCCCCGGGCCGCACGGTGATCGGCAGAAGCTGCGTGAGAGGGAGCGCGCGGAAGCCCAGCTCAGCCGCGACGCCCGGGCTGGTAGACGCGATGTTGTAGACCGGGAACGTCCACCTTTCCGGAGTGGAACCAATCGTGAGATCGAACGTGATCGTCCCGACCTGGGTGTCGCCCGGGCAGTTCGCGCCGAACCCGAACGCCGACCTATTCGCGTCGTTATTGGGTTCCAGCAGATGCGAGGCGGTACACGTCGGCACAGCCGTGGTGTTACCCAGGAAGCCAGGGGGCAGTTCGACGACCGTTTCCTTGACATCGTTGTAGGTCCTGCCCTGCATCGGCCCGCTTTCCCCGTGAGCGAAATCGAAGGTGACCGTGAGATCCTCATGGGCCCCGGCCTCCGTCGTCGATGGCACAACCTGAAAGGAGCCTGGGATGAGCGCGAACGGGTTGGGACTCGGCACCGCCTCAGCACCCGCGGACAAGATGCCAGCCACCAGCAAACACACACCGAGCGCCAGTGGCGTAAAAGCCGCTCTAAGCCTCATCACTTGCTCCTCCTTGAACTCTTGATATGACTCCGCTGCTTGGAGCTCTTCGCATGACTCCGCTTCTTGGCGCCTTTGCGGGCCGCTCGCTTCCTCTTACCACCCTGCTTCCGTGGCTTGTGCTTCGCGCTCTCCCGCGAACCGCTGCCAGGCTTGGCGGGAAGCGACTGCGCGAGGTTCCCCGCACCCGTGAACGTGAGGCTCGAGGGCGTGACGTCGTTCGGAGGACTGGCGGGAGTGGAGCAGGCGTCGCCTTCGCATTCGACCGCGCCCGGCGGCGGCGAAGGGAACCCACCATCGATCCGTGCGTCATAGATATCCCCGGCCGTGTCATCGTCGGTAGCGACAAGCGATTCGTGGGTACCGAAGAAAACATCCCGGCCGGAGGCGTCGGTGCCGTAGAAAACATTGCGCAGCCCGTTGCCCTGACCGGTCGTAATCAGGCTCAGACAACCCTGCACGGCGCCACACCCACCCACACCCGTCGCACGCCACTCATAGACATCCGACGAGGGCGAGTAGACTCCAGCGTCGGACAAATAATCGTAACTGTGTTCCTGGGGCGCGATTTCGCCATCGACATCCGCGGGGACAAGCGCGGCGGGCGTGTCGAAGAAGAGGTAGTCCCCGTTAGCCGAGCCGGACATTCGTTCCAGGGCCCCGTTGTTGGTGTTGCCGCCGGTAACTTCTGCCCCCGCGAGGAACGCCGAGAGCTTTGGTTCGGGGTCGAAGGACGACGCGCAGGAGACGCACTCGATGACATCTTCAACGGTGTCGAGGCGATAGATCTGCTGCGTACCCGGAGCGCCACCAGGAACCCCCGGAATCGTTTCAGTGGTCCCAGATATATAGAGATAACGCCCGTCGGGGGTCAGGCTAAACGAATACGGCTCAGTGTCCGAGTCCGAACCAATTGGAAACAGGAATTGGGTCGTCTCGGTCGCCACGTCGTAGCGGTAAAGGGCCCCGTTGCGCCCGAAGTAGATAGTCGAGAGATCTTCGGAGACCTTCCCCGGCTCGGCGCCGGACAGGAGCTTCGCCGTATCAGTTTCGGTGTCGTAGAGGAAGACTTCACCGCTTTCCTTCGCAAGCAGCACCTCAGAGTCCTCAGCGTTACCGGCTAGGAAATTGTATTCGCCGAGATCCACCGTTTCAGCACTGCCCACCCGCATATAGAGATCATGAGTGCAGTTATCCGTGAAGAAGACCCGCGACCCATCGGCGGAGACAGCCTGCAGGCCGGCAACGATCTGCGCGCCGCACGTACTGATCCTCGTCCCCGGAGAACCCCCCTGAACGTTTACCTGCCGCAATCCCTCTTCGGCGGAAAATTCATAGAGATCGTCTCCAGAGAGGGTGCCGGTAGACTGGCCCAGCAGCTTGTGGTCTTCGGTCTGGAAGACATACTTACTGGAGTCCGCCGAGGCAGCGACAAAGGCGCCGCCTTTGGCATTGGAGATCGATGAACGCGGGATCGACGCCACCGTCGCATAGGGGCCGCCCGGGGGGCCAGCCATCAGGTCAACTTCGGGCGAACCGCTCGGTCCCGTCGTCCACCCGACTTCGACCGCGACCTGCGTCAGGTCGGGGCTAAAGATGGCGGGCTTGTAGGTATTGAGGCCAGCTTCGGGCTGGGGCGTAAACGACGCCATCCGCCAGCCCGCTTCGGTACGGTTAAAGACATAATTGGCTTCTTTTGCGTCGGGGCTAGAGCCCCAATCGACGCCCACCGCATGCACGACAACGCGATCGCCGTCGTAGCCGGGCAGCGCACCGTCGTCCTGAGTGGAACCGTAGCGGTCGAAGTCCATCGCACCACGCTTATCCGTCGGCGTAACCTGCTCGTAAGCGCGACAATCCGACAGCTTGGCAGACGGGCCGACACGAAGCGCTTCATTAGGGCACGGCGCCTGAGCTTCCGCCGCGGCCGGCGCCGGAACAGTAAGAGTCTGCGTGGCCCCATAGACGACCGAGCCCCCCGGCGCGCCTCTGGTTGCGGCGATACGGAAGCGATAGGTAGCGCCCGGCTGCAGACCCGAGACGTCTTCCCCCGCGACACCACTGCCTTCGACTTCGGGCGTACTCACAGCCTTAGCAAAACCATTTTCCCCTGCCTTTTCGCTTTCTTCGAACTGCTGCTGAGACACATATTCGAAGTGATAATGGACGTGATAGGCACTACCTTCCTGCACAGTGGCAACGGCGACGACCCCGGAGGGCGTCAGCCCGGAGGCATCGGCAGTGAGCTGCGACAGGTTCCTACCGGCAAGCGCGCCATCGAATTCGACCGTATACGAGGAGGTGGCGAAGTTTTCGCTGACTACCAGGTTGCCTTCACCGATGAGGTTGCCTTCACCGATGCTGGGGAGAGCGACAAGCGCTCGCCGTATCCTTTCCTCCTCGATCGTCTCGTTGGGTTCGTTTTCGCGAGGGATGATGTACGGGATCGGCGCGGTGGTTTCGCCGTCGAAGCTCAGGGTGAAGGTGCCGCCGGTGGCGCCGCCGCCGACCGTTACCGACTGTTCCTCGTTGGTCGAGCTCCCATTGGGGCTGACGCCCAGCAAGCGCACAGCTGCACCGTGTTGAGCATGGACCGCAAAGGTAGTTGCGACTGGTGGGCCCGATGTAGCAAAGCTTTCGACGATGGAGGTTGCGTCGCCGTGCGAATTCTTGGCGAAGAGTCGAACAAAGTAGGTGGTGGCGGGAGTGAGACCTGTGAGATTCGCAGCAAAATGAAGAGGTAAATTTTCGGTCGCGTCGGCCGCGACAATGGTTCCGCTGCTCCCGGGCGCCTGCACCCAAGAGCTGGAATTACCTGGTTCGGTGGTGTATTCGACACGATATTCGGTTTCATAGCCATCGGTCTGAAAACCTCCGCTTAAATGAGCCGATGTCGAGGTCACATTCGATACATTGAGCTTATACACCACCGGCTTGGCGGTGTGCGTTTCAAAGTGGCCAATCAGCGAGCTTTCTCCCTTTTCGTTTTCGGCTTTGACGCGAACGTAGTAAGTGGTTTCAGGAGTAAGCCCGGTGAGACTGGCGGATGATTTTTCGGCAAAGTCTTCAGCGACGGTGATCGTGCCTTCGGCGCCCGAGGTGAACGGCTTCCATAAAGGGCTGCCTTCGGCCGGCGCATGGCCCCCTTCCGGGAGGGCATATTCAAAATGATAAGTTGTCTGAGCGCCGTTTGTCTCTATTTCTTCCACGTCACATCCAGCAGCCGTCCCCACCGTCGATCCACAAAAGTTAAAGGGGACTTCGGGGGAAGGCGCGTCGATATTAATTTCGGGTCGACTAACGGAGGTGGTCGCAAACCAGTTACTGCCGAAATATTCAGGATAGTGGAGTTCGTTCAGAGCGCCAGCTGAATAGGAGATCTGTGTCTGAGTCGTGGTCCCGGAGGCGTTGGTGGCGATGAGCTGAAGGTAATAGCGCGTGCCTGGAGAGAGGTGGTGGTATAGGATATAAATGCCGCCGTTATTGTGGGCTTCGAGCGTTCCGCTCTGCAGGGTGCTCCAGGGGCCACTCGGGCTTGTGGAGATCTCGAATGCCCATGTGGTGGCGGAGCCTTCGGCGTTTACTTCCGGTTGAACGTGCAGACGTGTTGAATACGGTTCGCTCTGAATTATCTGGATACGGGCTTGCGGCAACCCGCCCGCCGGGTCCGCTTGCGGAAACCCGCCCGCAAGAGCCGGTTCCAACAACCCGCCCGCAAGGGCCGGCGCGGCGAAAAAGAGAAGCGCAGCCACGATATAAACTGTGCCGACAGCGACCGACAGCGCCGCGCCAAGCGCGTATCGCCGCGCACGTGGCGATCCAAGCTCGCCACTCACTCGAGCGCCAAGGAGCGCATGAAGCGTCACGCGGAGACCTGTAGTGGCGAACAACTTCTTCTGGGCGCGATGCTCGATGCGATTCACCTTGATGCCTTTCTCGTCGATATGGTGCATGCAATCAATTGCCGGGAGGTTTGAAGCCTCCTCGGGCGGACCGGGCCGCCCGAGGAGATCACAAACATGCGAGGATGACTAGACATCCGAAGCACCTATTCCGCCGTCACCACCCAAACGCCATCCACGACGACCGGTCCCGCCGCTTCGGAGTCGAAATCCATCGCGGCCCCGCCGACGCCGGAGGTTTCACCGCTGTCGTCCTGCGGATCGACGAACAATGTGCCGATAGGGGCCGTGGCCGCGTTTCCTTTTGACCGTACGAATACACACAGATTGCCGGGCACCGCTTCCGGGCTGCTGATCGTTCCTTTGCAATGGGCCGGAATAGCAGTTTTGTTTTCATTTGGTTCGCCTTCGCCTTCTTCTACACCGATGAAGTTGGTTCTCTGGAAGGCTTCCGGCGCCTTTTCAAGCGGAATCCCAAAGGAGATCGATGCCGAGCCCAGCTGACCCGCCGCGGTCGCGGTGTAGATCGACGCCCACACGCCACGCTCGCTCTTTTCGCTCGGCAGCGTTTCCGTGAAGCCAGTCGTGCCGTTTTTGCCGTTTTCCCCGTTTTTACCGGCGGGGCCGGCCGAACCCTGCGGGCCCACTGTCCCAGTTTCGCCCTTCGCGCCCGCGGCTCCCGCCGGACCCTGTGGGCCCATAGCGCCCGCCGCACCCTGCACGCCGGCCTTGCCCTGCAGCGACTTGAGCACCTTCGGGTTGATCTGCTTCGTCGAGGTGATCACATACCGGCTCGCGGCATAGGCGCCGCCGCTCATCGCGAACACCAGCGCCAGCACTGCCACAAGGCTCGTGGCGTTGACACGTCTACCTATCGCTTTCAACATCAGCTCAGCTCTCCTCGGAGTCGTGCGGCAAACTGGTTCACGAAGTCCTCTCGCCGGCACCCTGGCCGCGCGAGATCATCTGTTGAAGGTCGACCGCAACTGGCCAGACCCGACTAGACCCCATGTTTCCCCTCTGAACAAATGGCCCGGCCCAAGCGGTGGACAACGGGTAAGACCACTATACGCAGTGTGCGGGGTAGTTGTCAAGTCCCTCCTGTCGGCACCCTCAGCCGCCGATACTCCGATCCAGCCGGAGCGCCCGCGATCATTGGACCTTCGTCCACCCACTATTTTCAAAACCAGCCTTTAAGGAGGCCCTACCATGCAGCTGCCCGAGCCGATTCCCACCACGATCCGCGACGAGAGCTTCGCGGAAGTCACCTACCACATCCGCGGCGAGCTGGTGCCCGAGCTGCAGGTCGTGCTGGGGCCCGGCTCGGTGATGTTCGAGCACCACGTGCTGCTGTGGAAGGAAACGCGTGTGGAGATCGAGCTGAAGAAGCTGCCCGGCGGGGTCAAACGGAAGATCGCGGGTCTCGACTACTTCGTCACGCGCACGTTCGGCGCCGGGCACATCGCCTTCTCGCGCGACGCGCCCGGACAGTGCATCCCGATGCACCTGAAGCTCGGCGAAGGGCTCGACGTGCGCGAGCACCAGTTCATCGCCGCCACCGACAACCTCGACTACTCCTTCGAACGCGTGAAGGGCATCCAGAACATGCTGCTCGGCGGGTCGGGCTTCTTCGTCGACAAGTTCCGCGCCACTACCGGCGATGCGATCGTGTGGCTGCACGGCAACGGCAACGTCTTCCTTGTCGAACTCTCCACCGGCGAGCAGCTCGACGTCGAGGCCGGCGCCTGGCTGTACAAGGACCCCACGGTCACGATGGAGTCCGTCACGATGGGGCTGAAGACGGGCCTCATGGGCGGCGGCGGCAAGCTCACCTGGAACCGCTTCACCGGCCCCGGTCGCCTGGCGATCCAGACGATGTTCATCGCGCCGGTCGAGGGCACGGAGACCGGCAACGCGCAGGCCGCCACCGCCGGAGGCTTGGCGGGGGCGCTGATCGGGGGGCTGACTCGGGGGTAGATGGCGGCCGTCCCACCTCCGCCGCGCGGGCGGATAAGGAAGAGGTGGCAACTACAATCCGACCGATGACCGTCAAGGAACTCCTGCACCAGCTCGTGGACGAGCTCAGCGAGGCCGAGGCCGACGAGGCGCTGCGGTATGTGGCTTCGCGGCGGGAGAGCGGGGACAGCTTCGCCCGCTGGCTCGACTCACGTCCCGAGGACGACGAACCACTGACCACCGATGAGGAAGAGGCGATCGCGGAGGCAGACGAGGACATAGCCGCGGGACGTCTGATCCCGTTCGAGGAGATCAAGCGCAAGTACGAACACCAGTGAGCGACGCTCGCTGGGCTGTCACCCTTACGCCACGAGCCGACAAGGAGGTTGGGCGGCTCGACCCTCCCGTCAGGCGCAGGGTGCTCGCCGCGCTCGACCGACTAGCTTCAGAGGATCCCAGCGTCGATGTTTTGCGCCTGACTGGCTCCGACCAGTTGCGGTTGCGTGTGGGCGACTGGCGGGTGCTGTTCCGTCGCCGGCCACATGCACGTCAAATCGTCGTCGAGCACGTCCTGCCACGCGGGCGAGCGTACGACCGCTGACGGCTACTGGTAGGCGGCGACCACCGCCACGATCACGTAGATCGCCGCCAGCGCCCACCCCTCGAAGGCGGCCGCCTCGCCGTCGGCCGTGACCTGCCACACAGCGATCGTCATCAGGCCCAGCGCGCCGATGTAGATCGGCTGCAGCGCAAACGTCAGCTGCGTGGGGAGCGCCAGCGAGATGAGCACGAGGGCCGGGTAGAGGAAGGCGGCGATCTGCGCCACCGAGCTCTTGACGACCGCGATCGCGAGGTCGGCCTTGCCGCGCGCCGCCAGCGTGATGCCCGCGAAGTGCTCCACCGCGTTGCCGGCGATCGCCACGATCACGAGGCCCGCGAACGCGGTGGAGATGTGCAGGATCTCGATCGCCGGGCGCAGCGCGCTGACAAACCACTCCGAGACGAAGCCCGCGCCGATGCCCGCCGCCACCAGCAGCACGAGCGCCGCGCGCAGCGAGATGCGCGCCTGCTCCGTCGGCGCCTGCGGCACGCGCACACCCGTGGCGGTGGCTTTGGGTCGCAGGTAGGGCACCAGCCACGTCGCGTACACCCCCAGCAGGCAGCAGGCGCCGACGATCGAGATCGTCTCCACGTGCGCGCCCGCGGCGCTGCCCGAGCTGAGCGCGAGGCCGATCAGCACGATCAGGAAGACCGTCACCAGCAGCAGCGTCGTCGCGTCGTTGGGCAGGCGCGAGGAGAAGCGCATGATCCCGTCCGGCGCCTGCCGCGCGCCCGCCACGATCGTCAGCCCCAGCACCAGCAACGCACTCGCCAGCAGCGAGCCCACCAGCGCGGTCTGCGCGACCACGAGGTCGCCCGCTTTCAGCGCGAACACCACCACCAGCAGCTCCGGCAGGTTGCCGAGCGTCGCCTGCAGCACCCCGGTGGCCGCCGCGCCGATGTGCTCCCCCAACTGCTCGGTTCCCAGCGCCACCGCCCACGCCAGACCCGCCAGCGCCACTGTCGCCAGCGCGAAGCGCGGAACCGCGGCCCACGCGCCGTAGTTGGCCGCGCCCGCCAGCGCCACCATCACGGCCACCGCCGCCAGCAGGAGGCGCTCCAGTTTGCTCAGGCCGGCCATGGCGCCGGGCGAGCATAAACCCCGAGGGGGCGGCAGATCGTGGCTACGCCCTGCTCCCGCCGCGCGTGGGGAGGCCGGTCGCCGACGTACGGGCGCCGGGGCAAGCGGGTACGCTGCCCCGATGCGCCTGGCGACCTTCAAGCCTCCGGGGAGCGAGGCTCCGCGGGCGGGGTTGGTCGCGGGCGGTCAGATCACCGCATTCGCCGACGAGCGTCTCACCGTGCTCCACGTGCTGGGCAGCCCCGCGCTCGCGCAGAGCGCCGCCGCGGTCGGCGGAGCCGACGGGCCCGGGCCCACCTGGCCGCTCGAGGAGGTGACGCTGCTCGCACCCGTGCCCGCGCCGCGGGCGATCTTCGGGATCGGGCTCAACTACGCCGACCACGTCGCCGAGACCGGCGGCGAGCGGCCGGCGCAGCCGCTGGTGTTCATGAAGCTGCCCGCCTCCGCTGCCCCACCGAACGCGCCCGTGCGCTGCCCCGCGGTCGTGCGCCGCCTCGACTACGAGGGCGAGCTCGCCGTGGTGATGGGCGCCGGCGGGCGCGTCGCCGGGTACGCCGTGGCCGACGACGTCAGCGCGCGCGACCTGCAGGGCCGCGAGCCGCAGTGGACGCGCGCCAAGGGCGCCGACGGCTTCTGCCCCTACGGCCCCTGGATCACCACCGCCGAGGAGGTCCCCGACCCGCACGCGCTGCGCCTGCGCACGTGGGTCAACGGCTCGCTGCGCCAGGACTCCTCCACCTCAAACCTGGTCTTCACCGTCCCCGAGCTGGTCGCCTTCATCGCCGAGACCTGCACGCTGTTCCCCGGCGATCTGATCCTCACGGGCACGCCCTCGGGCGTGGGGCTCGGCCAGAGCCCGCCGGTCTTCCTCTCAGCGGGGGACGTCGTGCGGATCGAGATCGAGGGGCTGGGGGTTATCGAGCACGGGGTGGCTTGAGGGAGTATTGCCAGCTAGCTATACTCGGATGGTGGCCAAGGTGATGATCTCGATTCCCGACAACCTGCTCGACGCACTCGACTCCGAGGCGCGGCGGCGCGGAACCAGCCGCAGCGCCCTGCTGCAAGCTGGGGCGCGTCGCGAGATCGGCCTGCTGCGCCGCAAGTCCAGCGCGGTGCTCTCCGACCTCGATGCGCTCAGCCGCACCTGGGAGGGGCCCGTCGGCGCCGCAAAGCTCGTGCGTGCCGAGCGGCTACGCGACGGATGAGTCCACCGGCGGAGCAGGCTGAGACGCACACAACCGCGTGGATCGTCGACGCCAGTGTCGCGCTGAAGTGGTTCCTGCCCGTCGATCGCGAGCCTGACGGCGAGCTCGCGCGCTCGACAATCGGAAGGCTCGCGATGCGCACCACCGCGCTGGCAGTGCACGAGGTCGGCAACATCCTGGTTCGGCACTCGGGATGGACGGCCGACCGGGTCGCGGCGGCACTACGGCTCATGCTCGAGATCTGCGGCGACCCGGTGGAGCTCGCGCCCGAGGACCATCACCCCGCCGCGCGGCTCGCGCTCGAACACGATCTCACCTTCTACGACGCCTCTTATGCGGCGATCGCCAGCCGCACCAAGCGCAGGCTGCTTTCGGCCGACGGCGACCTGCTGACGCCGGGGCTGGCACTCCCACTTCAGGACGCGCTGGCCTGATCCTGAAGTCCACGCGAAGGCTCTCCCGGGCGCTCCAACTCACGCTGCGGGGAGTACCCCTCAGTGGCTCTCGAGCACCCGGTCGATCATCCCGTACTCCAACGCCTGCTCGGCGGTGAAGAAGCGGTCGCGCTCCATGTCGTGGCGGACCTCCTCCTCGGAGCGACCGGTGTGGAGGGCGTAGATCTGGTCGATGCGCGCGCGCACCTTGAGGATCTCGCGGGCGTGGATCTCGATGTCGGTGGACTGCCCTTCGAAGCCGGCGGAGGGCTGGTGGATCAGGATGCGGCTGTTGGGCAAGCAGGCCCGCTTGCCTTTCGTGCCACCCGCCAACAGCAGCGAGCCCATCGACATCGCCACCCCCACGCACATCGTCGCGATGTCGGGCTTGACGAAGTTCATCGTGTCGTAGATCGCCAGGCCCGAGTAGATCGAGCCGCCGGGGGAGTTGATGTAGATCGCGATGTCCTTCTCGGGGTCCTCGGCCTCGAGATGCAGCAGCTGCGCCACCACGAGGTTGGCGACCTGGTCTTCGATCGGCGTGCCGAGGAAGATGATGCGCTCGTTGAGCAGCCGCGAGTAGATGTCGAATTCGCGTTCCCCACGCGCCGTGCGCTCGACGACCATCGGCACCAGTTGCATGTCCATGGGGCCCACCCTAGCGATTAACCGTCGTCATCCCCTGCGCGTCGTAGCGATCCCCCGTCGCGGGCGGAACCGCGGCGGCGATCCGCTCGGACTCCTCGGGGCTCAGTCGCACGGCGGCGGCGGCGAGGTTGTCTTCGAGGTAGGAGCGCCGCTTGGTGCCCGGGATCGGGACGATGTGCTCGCCGCGCGAGAGCACCCACGCGAGCGCGAGCTGCGCCGGGGTGACGTCCTTCTCCGCCGCCAGCTCGCGGACGCGCTCGGCGAGCACGAGATTGCGCTGGAAGTTCTCATCGCTGAAGCGGGGGCCGTAGCGGCGGAAGTCGCCCTCCTCGATCTCCTCGCGCGAGCCAAAGCGCCCGGCGAGGAAACCGCGGCCAAGCGGCGAGTAGGCGACCAACGCGATCCCCAGCTCGTCGAGCGTCGGCAGGATCTCATCCTCGAGGTCGCGTGTCCACAGCGAGTACTCGCTCTGCACGGCGGCGATCGGGTGCACCGCGTGCGCGCGGCGAATCGTGGCGGCACTCGCCTCCGAGAGGCCGAGGTGGCGGACCTTGCCCTCCCGCACGAGCTCCGCCATCGCGCCGACGGTGTCCTCGATCGGGGTGGAGGGATCGACGCGATGCTGGTAGTAGAGGTCGATGTGCTCGACGCCCAGGCGCCGCAGCGAGCCCTCGCACGCTTCGCGCACGTACGCGGGGCTGCCGTCCACCGAGCGGCGCCAGGACCCGTCCCGCCCACCCAGCTCCAGCTTGATCCCGAACTTGGTCGCCAGAAACACCTCGTCGCGGCGGCCGGCGATCGCGCGGCCGACCAGTTCCTCGTTGGTGTGCGGCCCGTACATGTCGGAGGTGTCGAGGAAGTCGCACCCCAGCTCCAGCGCCCGGTGGATCGTCGCGGTGGACTCATCCGCGTCGGTCGCCCCGTAGAACGCCGACATCCCCATGCACCCCAACCCGATCTCCGAGACCTCGGGACCGTCGGGCCCCAGCGTGCGCCTGTTCATGTGCGATTCCTCCTTGCCGACATAATGCTGCGTACTCCCCATGTTCCCCCTGAACCTACCGAACGTCCTCACCGTGCTGCGGATCATGCTCGTCCCGGTGCTGGTCGTCGCCCTGCTCGGCAACACACCGTCGGGCGACGTGCTCGCGGCGGTCGTGTTCGCCGCGGCCTCGCTGACGGACTTCGCCGACGGCTACCTCGCGCGCACGCGCGGGTCGATCACCACCTTCGGCAAGCTGATGGACCCGCTTGCCGACAAGCTGCTGATCGTCGCCGCGCTGCTCTCGCTCGTCTCGCTGGGCCGGCTCGCTGCATGGGTGGCAATGGTAATCATCACCCGCGAGCTCGCGGTCACAGTGCTGCGCATGGGTGCCACCCAGGCGGGCGTGGTGATGGCTGCCAGCATGTTCGGCAAGATCAAGACCTGCATGCAGATTGCCGCGATCCTCGCCGTAATCGCCGTGCCCGGCAAACCGCCGTGGGTGGCGCTGCTGCTGTACACGACCGTACTCGTGACGGTGCTCTCGGGCCTCGACTTCTTCTTCGGCCTGCGCCGGCAGATGCAGGCTCAGACTCGCTAGTCAGGCTGAGCCTGAGCCGCCACCCAGCCACTCCTCCAGAGTGGTCTGATGCGAGGCGGGGAGGCCGGAGTCGATCTCGCCCCGCAGCTCCGCGAGCAGACCATGGCGTTCGGCGACGACGTTGTGGACGTGGATCGTCTCGAGGTTCTCCTGGCGCGCGGAGATGAAGCTGGCGCCGTCCAGCCCGGGAAAGGTGGCCGCAACGCCCGCCACCATCTCGCGCACGCAATCCTCGACGAAGCGAGGCCGGCGGTGGGCCTTCTCGACGACCTCCACCTCGTCGGAGCGCTTCATCAGCTCATAGATCTCCGAGGACATCGAGCCCTCGACGATCCCAAGCAGCGTCTTCGCGTCGATCTCCGCTTCGCAGCCCTCCAGACAACCTATGTGCAGCGTGCCGAGGCCGCGCTGGTTGTGCGTGGCGACCGGCACCGCGGCGAGAATCCGCTCGATCTGCTCAGCCGAGAAGCCCTCTTGCTCGGCGAGACGTTCGCGCGCACGTGCCGCGACGAGCTCCTGCGCGCAGGGGCAGGCGGTGATCCCCGTGGCGGAGACCCCCACCATGTGGCGCGTGCCGCCCCCCGCCAGCGCCACGGCGCGGCCGTGGAGCGTGTAGATCTCCTGCGTCAACACGCCGGACACGGGAGCGGGCTTGTGCTCGGGGTAGCGCGCCTGCACGGTCACCTCCGCGCGCTCGGCCCCCTGGCGGCTGCGCACGAGCTCGGCGATGTCGCGCGCGAGCGTCTCCGCGCGAAACGGCGACTCGGTGAGCACCACCTCCCCGATCGCATCGTTGACGACCTCCTCGAAGCGCGACATGTGCGCGCCCTTCTGGTCGCGGCTCAGGTCCACGAAGCACTCGAGGCGCGCGAAGAACAGCTCATCGCGGATGCGCACCACCTTCTCCACGCCGGTCACTCCCACGCGCGAGAGGCCGACGCGCACGGCGGGCAGGCGGGCCTGCACGTCCTCCGGCGCCCGCTGATCAAGCGAGGGGTTCACATGCATCGTTGTCGGCACCGCCCGCCAAGCGTAGTACACCGCTGCCACCCGGCACGGAAATGCCACGGGCCCGCGGAACCCCAATCGCTGGAAGCTGCGCACGGGGGCCTTGATATCTGGTATCACTCCGCAGATCATTTGGGGCAAGGCCGCAACGTCAAGAGCAGTCGCGGGTTTGGGCAGACAGAGCCAGCGCGAGCAAGACGGCTGGGGAGAAGGAGCAGAGCCGGTGGCAGTCACCGAAGAGACGCGTAGGAGGCGCGGAGGAGCAGGCTGGTAGGGGAGGCGCGGCGGGTGGGCTCGCCGCGATGGGCGCAGGATGGATCCCGGGGGTCCACAGAGGTGAGCGAGAAGGTGTTTGAGTTCGCAGGGTTGGAGGGCAGGGGGGTCGGTCACGCTCCGGTGGAGCCGGCCGCGGCGACGGAGGTCGCGGTGGTCGAAATCGAGGAGCTGCAGACGCTGATCGCCGACGGCCAGGAACGTGGGTTCGTGGCCTCCGACGCACTCGCGACGGCGCTCGAGGAGGCGGAGGTTGCGCTGGAGCAGGTGCAGGACCTGTTGAGCTACCTGGAGGAGCACGGCATCGAGATCGTGGGCGAGCCCGCGCCGGAGCGGCTGGAGCGCGAGCCGAACGAGGAGCCCGACGAGCGCCCCACGATCCCCCTGCAGGAGGACGCGCCCGAACACGAGGACGAGGAGGACCCGGACACCCGCGCGGACCTCGACCAGGTCGTCGAGCTGCGCGGGCGGGTGGGCTTCGACGATGCCGAGCTGCGTCCCGCCGAGCTCGAGGGCGCGGAGTCGAGCCTCGACTCGCTGCGCCTGTATCTGCGCTCGATCGGGCGCGTGCCGCTGTTGAGCGCCGCCGAGGAGGTGTGCCTCGCCAAGCGCATCGAGCGTGGGGACGTGGCGGCCAAGCAGCAGATGGTCGAGGCCAACCTGCGCCTCGTGGTGTCGATCGCCAAGGGCTACATGGGCCGCGGCCTCACCTTCCTGGACTTGATCCAGGAGGGCTCGCTGGGACTGATCAGGGCGGTGGAGAAGTTCGACTACCGCCGCGGCTACAAGTTCTCGACCTACGCCACGTGGTGGATCCGCCAGGCCGTGACGCGCGCGATCGCCGACAAGGGCCGCACGATTCGGATCCCGGTGCACATGGCGGAAAAGCTCAACAAGGTGCTGCACGCCGAGCGCCTGCTGATCCAGCAGCTGGGGCGCGACCCCACCGCCGCCGAGCTCGCCGCGGAGCTCGACTACCCGATCGGGGAGGTGCGCGAGATCCTGCGCATGGCCCAGCAGCCGATCTCCCTGGAGAAGCCGGTGGGCGAGGAGGACGACTCGGCGCTGGCGGACTTCATCGAGGACATCGCCGCCGAATCGCCGTTCGAGACCGCTTCGGAGTCGCTGCGCCGCGAAACCATCGGGCGCGTGCTGGCGCTGCTGCCTCGCCGGGAGCGGGAGGTGCTGGAGATGCGCTACGGCATCACCGGTGGGCGCTCGCGCACCCTGGAGGAGGTCGGCCGCGCCTTCAACATCACCCGCGAGCGCGTCCGCCAGATCGAGAACCGCACGCTCAAGAAGCTGCAGACGCTGCCCGAGGCGCAGCTGCTGCGCGAGGCCTCCTGAGAATCTCGCGTTCCGTCCACACCCAAACGTATGTTTGGGTTGTGCGTGGCATCTCTACCCGACGCCAAGGAGATATCGGCGAGCTTTCCGCGATGGAGTGGCTCGGCTCACAGGGCTATGCGATCTTCCTTCCGATAGGCCATAGCCCCACCTGCGATCTCATTGCCGAGGCAGATAAGACGCTCATGCGCGTTCAGGTCAAGACGTCCACCCGGTACCGCAAAGGCCGCTGGGAGATCATGGTCTGCACCAAGGGCGGAAACCAGAGCTGGAATGGCGTCGTCAAGCACCTTGATCCAGCCGACGTCGACTACCTTTTCGTGCTTGTTGCCGACGGCCGACGCTGGTTCATCCCCGCACACGCCATCGCAGGTGGCAGCGGCATTCTCCTTGGTGGCCCCAAGTATGCCCCCTACGAAATCGAACGAGGCAGGCCGCTGCCGTCGTACCGGACCACGCTCTCGCTATTATCGCCGTCCCCGGTGGGGTTCCCGAGCGGTCAAAGGGGAGGCGCTGTAAACGCCTTGGCTCTGCCTTCGCAGGTTCGAATCCTGCCCCCACCATCACCGACGTAGTTTTGCGTCTTTTCGCGCCAACTTAGACGATTGTATGCAGGGTCGGGGCGCCGCAAGCCGAAGAACGCGGCATGCCTGGGGAACGAGTCGATCCACTGGAGCAGGAGGGCACGCAGTGCCTGGTCGTACTGCAACTGCTGCGCAACGATCACGCGTTGCACTGGACGCGGGGGGAGCTCGAGCGCGAGCTCTACGATGTCGATCCGAAGGCGATCGGCGTCGCGCTCAAACGGCTGCGCGAACAGGGAGTCGTGCACGGCAACGGCGAGCGGGTGTGGGCGTCCGCCTGTGCCCGGCACCTGGACGCCATGGGCTTCATCTGCATCTGAGCCAGGTCCCGGTGGCCACATCCCCGTGTCCCGGTGGCCACGATCCCCGCGAGCCCAACGATCAAGCCTCCGGCGCACGCAGCGGGCTATGGAATAGCCTTTCTGCCCGCGATGCAGGCGAAATCTCGGCTTGTCGATAAGCTTGGCAGAACGTTTACCGTCCAGCCGCACGGCGGGAGCGACTTGCGATGCAGATACGGCGTAGACAAAGATCTGTAGAACTCTCGTCTGCGAGGCGCGAGAGTTAGCGGGTGTCCGTGGAGCAGATACGCAGCCAATTCGCCAAGAACCTGCGTGCGCACCGAGAGCGCTCGGGGCTCTCGCAGGAGGCGCTCGCCGAAGCGTGCAACCTGCACCGCACCGAGATCAGCCTGCTGGAGCGGTGCAAGCGCTCGCCGCGCCTGGAGACCCTCGTGATCCTCGCCCGGGGCCTTGGGCTCGCCTCGCCCGCCCAGTTGCTCGAGGGCATCCGCTAAGCGGAGCAGCTCCGCGAGCGCGCCGGCGGAAACGGCCTCTCAGCGAGTCGGGAGCCGTGTCAGAGCCCCGTTTGAGCGGTGATCTTGCCCGTCTTGACGGCCTTGGCGAGGGCCTTGTAGTCGCGCTCGTTCTGCTCGGCGTAGGCAGCTGAGAACTCGACGATCGCGCGGTCGAAGCTGGGTCCGCGGCCGAGGTAGGCGGCGATCGCGATGCGGTCGCCGGAGCGGGCGTGCGCACGCGCGAGCGTCCACCCGCACAGCCGCCCGTAGGCGGACAGACCCGAGGGAACCATCTGCTCGATTTCGGCCGACCCCTTCCAATCCTTCAGCTGGCGTCCGTAGAAGTCGCGCTCCTGGCCGTCGATCCCGGATTTGACGTGCAACCAACCGAGGAAGATGTCGCTCGAGGCCTGCATCAGCCGCTGGCCGGTCACCACCCGCTCGCCGTGGTTCTCAAACTCGCTGGGGCCGAGGAACTCCTCTAGCACCGACTCCTGCGCCTCCTTCATCTGCAGGAACAGCGGGTCCCGGCCGTCGCGGCCGAGCATCAGCGCGATCCACGCGCGCGTGCCGACGCTGCCGACGCCGACGACTTTGCGCGCGAAGTCGGCGAGGCGGAACTCCTCCAGCAGCACACGCCGGTCGTGCTCCAGCGTGGCGCGGTAGGAGCGCACCAGTTCTTGCAGGCCGTCGAACATTTCATCGCGTTCGGAGCCCTTGACGAGGTCGTCGATCGGGACGATCAGCGGCGGTTCGGCGACGATCCGCACCTCGCCATCCACGACGTGCGTCAGTTTGGAGAAGGCCGACATGCTGTCCTTGGTGTGGGCCTTGGCGAGCGCCTTCTCGGTGCGCTTGTACTGCTTCGGCTTGAGCTGGGACCCGAGCTCCTTGAGCGTGTTCTCGATGTCCAGGCGGGCGTACCACACGTCGAGGTTGTGCATCGCCGCGAAACCGGTCATCGCGACGCGGTACTCCTCGACGGTGTCCAGCACGATCTGCTCCTGATCCTTGACCGGGAAGCCGTTGAAGCGCGCGGCAATCAGCATGCTCGCGGCGAGGCGCTTGACGTCCCACTCCCACGGGCCGGGCAGCGTCTCGTCGAAGTCGTTGACGTCGAACATCAGCCGCCGCTCGGGCGAGGCGAACACGCCGAAGTTCGACAGGTGCGCATCGCCGCAGCACTGCACCATCAACCCCGAGCGCGGCGTCGCCGCCAGGTCGCTGGCCATGATCAGCGCGGCCCCTCGGTAGAACGTGAACGGCGACACCAGCATCCGCCCATAGCGGATCGGCACGAGCTCCGGCACGCGCGTCTGGGCCTGGCTCTGCAGCAACCCGATCGGGTCGCGGTGGGCCGTCGGCTCGAAGGTGGCATGGCTGGAGCGCGGCACCTCCGAGCGCGCCGCCTTGCCGCGCGCCGCACGCTCGGACACGGTCAGGTGGGGTACGGTGGGTATTGGCACGAGCACCTCGATCCTCTCGGCTCTATCGCCAGACGCGCAGACATGAGCAGAGGAGATGCCCGACACGTCGTCCGTGCCTCCACTATACGCTCGCGGGTCTTCGCGGTCCGACAGCGAGAAGCAGCTCGCCTGCATACTCTCCGAGTCGATGAGACGCTTCCATAAGACACGTGCGTCGTGGCGTCAGCACATGGGCCGCGCCACGGCCGCGACGGTGGCGTTGACGCTCGCCGGGCTGCCGGCTGGGCTCTTCGTCGGGTGCGGAGGGACGCAAAGGCATGGCGAGGAGGCGACAGCCCCGAGCTGCGACGGCGCCGCGGCGCTGTGCGGGCGGCGCCTCAACGAAGTCATCTTCCCCGGCACGCATAACTCCTTCGCGGCCTCCGCCGAGCCGGGCTGGCACTTCGCCAATCAGCGCTACAGCATCTCGCGCCAGCTCGACGACGGCATCCGGGCGCTGCTGCTCGACGTTCACTTCGGGGTATACGACCCAGCGACCGGCCGCGTGCGAACCGACCTGAGCGCCGAGGGCTCCGATCGCAACAAGGTCGCCGCCCAGGTCCCCCCGCGCGCGCTGCGCGTCGCCGACCGGGTCGCTGGCCGCGTGGGGGTGGGCACACTGCACGGCACGCCCGAGCCCTATCTGTGCCACACCCTGTGCGAGCTGGGAGCCGAGCCGCTGAATCGCGAACTGGAGGTGATCGGGGATTTCCTGAGGCGCCACCCCGGCCAGGTGGTGATCGTGATCGTCGAGGACTACGTCCCCCCCGCCACGATCGAGCGGGCGTTCGAGCAGACCGGGCTCACGCGATATGTCGCCACGCTCGACCGCCAAGCGCCGATGCCGACCCTGGGGGAGTTGATCGCGCGCGGGCAGCGTCTCGTGGTGTTCGCCGAGGAGAAGGGTGGGTCGCCCACCTGGTACATGCCTGCGTTCTCGTTCATCCAGGACACGCCGCTCGGCGCCACGCGCCCGGATCGGCTGAGCTGCGCGCGCTACCGGGGCGAAGCGGACAGCCCGCTGCTGCTGATCAACTACTGGATCCCCCCGTTCCCGCCGAGCGTCACCCTGAACGCGACCATCGGCCGGACGCCATTCCTGCGCGGGCGCATCGAGCGCTGCCTGGAGAAGCGCGGCTTCAAGGGCGCTATCGTCGCGGTCGACTTCTACCAGCGCACGTCGGTGGTGAGCGTCGCCAAGGAACTCAACAGCCGTGACCGCTGAACCCGCACCTCGCTACGCACAGCTGCAGTCCGGGGAGTCCGCGGAGCGTGGTCGCGCGGCCCGCCAAGCCACGCCCCGGTCGGCCCACGGCGAGTGGGCGCCTGCGCCCGACCGGCCCGATCCCGTCGCGGTGCTCGCGGCGCAGGCAGCCAAGCGCGTGCCGGAGCTCGTGCCGATCCGCTACGGGCGGATGTTGGTGTCACCGTTCACGTTCTACCGTGGCGCGGCGGCGGTGATGGCGGCGGATCTCGCGGCGACGCCGGACTCGGGGATCGTGGTGCAGGCGTGCGGCGACGCCCACATCTCCAACTTCGGCGGGTTTGCGGCCCCGGACCGTCGCGTGGTGTTCAGCCCCAACGACTTCGACGAGACGCTGCCAGGTCCGTGGGAGTGGGACGTCAAGCGGATGGCGGCCAGCGCCGAGATCGCCGGTCGCGACGTGGGTCTCCCCGTGGACAGCCGTCGATGGATCGTCGAGGATTGCATGCGCGAGTACCGCGAGGCGATGCGCGACTTCGCCGGGCGCAGCCACCTCGACGTCTGGTATGAGCGCCTGACGGCGAGCGAGCTCGTCGATCGTTTTGGTGGGAGGTTGAAGGGCAGGGGACGGATCGAGTTCGCGCAACCGTTCGCCCGGGCACGCCGCAAGACGAGCCTGCGGGCGGTGAAGAAGCTGACCGAGCGCGCCGACGGCAGGCTGCGCTTCAACCACGTCCCGCCACTGCTGGTCCCGATCCGCGACCTGGTCGGCCCGGTCGACGCGCGCGAGCAGTCGGCGTTCGTGCAGAAGGTGCTGGATCGGTACGCGGAGAGCCTCGACGCCGACCGCGAGTACCTGTTTCGAACCCACCGCTTCGTCGACATGGCGCGCAAGGTCGTTGGCGTCGGCAGCGTCGGCACGCGCGCCTGGGTGTTCCTGCTCGTCGGCCGCGACGGGCAGGATCCGCTCGTGCTGCAGGCCAAGGAGGCGCAGCCCTCGGTGCTCGAGCCATATCTCGGCGCCAGCGAGTTCGCCAACCACGGCGAGCGGGTGGTGCGCGGCCAGCGCATCTCCCAGGCCGCGAGCGACATCTTCCTCGGCTGGCAGCGCAGCGTCGGGTTGGATGGCGACGAACACGACTTCTACGTCCGCCAGCTGTGGGACTGGAAGGCATCCGCCGACCTCTCGACCCTGAGCGAGTCGGGCCTGCACGCCTACACGCGCGCGTGCGGGTGGTCGCTGGCTCGCGCGCACGCCCGCTCCGGCGACCGGCTCGCGATCGCCGCCTACCTGGGCGCCGGCTCGGCGTTCGACCGGGCGATCGCCCGCTTCGCCACGGCCTACGCGGATCAGAACGAGCGCGACTACCGGCGACTCGCGGACGCCGTCGCCGCCGGTGAGATCCTCGCCGAATCGGGCGTTTGACCCCCGCCGCTACGGCGTTTGTGCCGCGGGCGATGTCCCGGCCGTGCGTGTCTGCTCGTCCTGGAACGGGGGATAGGTCTCGGTGAGCAGCGCAACGTAGGCATCCGAACGCGCGATGTAGGAGTTGGCGAGCACCATCAGGTCGAACAGGCCGCGCGGCATCTTGCCGGTGATCACGATCACAAACCAAGATGCGATCGCGCCGACCTCCAGCATCAGGTTCATGACGTAGCGCAGGATCAGAATCGGGATCGCGAGGATGATGCGGAACAGCGTCTTCAAGCGGCTGTAGCCATCGAGCGGCCCCTCGAACCGCATCCGCACCGGGTAGGCGGGGTCGTCGGAGCCGCCGAACGAGGGATAGGGGTCACAGAGCAGCGCCGTGTAGGCGGTCACCCGTGCGAGAAAGCGCGTGAAGCCCGCGACGAAGTCATAAAGGCCGCGTGGGTAGGCGCCGGTGATGACGATCGCAAACCACGCGATCACGATCGCCACATAGGCCACGATTGCGTACACGTACAGCCAGATCGCCAGCGGAATCGCCAGGATCAGCCTAAAGAAAGCGGTGAGCCGACTGCGCTGCTCGACGTACGCGGCTTCGAAGGTCACTGGATAGGACATGCGGCTCTCCCCCTCACTGGTTTACCGAAATGCTCATCTTTTCCATCGATCCTGCGAACGGCCACATCCTACTCGGGACCCGCGCGGGTCGCCCTGTTCCCGGGTAGTCGGCGCCCCGCCAGGCGCAGCCGTGACCGGCGAACGAGCGCAGGGATGAAAGCCCACCCGCAGCCGGGCGTGCCGGTCTTTTTGAAAGACGTTCTTAAAGCGGCGGGACCTGGTTGTTGACCTGCGGTCCGTGGTACAGATGATCGTGGTCCTCGCAGGCGGCCGGGAACGTGAACCGAACACTGTCGCTGCGCACGCCGTTGTAGCTGGCGAACAGGGTCACACGACCGCGGGTGCCAACCCTGCACCGCGGGTCGGTGCTGCTCTGCACGCGGACGACGATCTTCATGATGTTCCCCGGGAAACCCCACATCACCGCGTAATGCGAGTGGTAGACCAGGTGATGCTCGACTGTCATGACGATCAGGCGGTCGGGCTGGTTGGGGACACGGTCGACCTGGCAGAGGATCCCGGAGACGGTGTTGTCGGCGAGGTTGATGTCACCGTGGCCACGGGCGTAGCTGCCACTCGCCCCCGTGATCGGCGCGCCCGTGTGGAAGCCCCACGGAGGAATCCCACCGACGATCGGGATCTGGGCGCAGAACTGAATCGAGTAGCCGCCAGCCGAGCCTGCCATGCCGATCAGGACCAGCAGCGGCGCCAACACCAAGACCGCCAGTCGAGCGCGCCGCGTGATGTAGCTGCGCCCCATTGCCGGGCACTATAACCCTCGTGGCCGGGGTCCGAGACCGGCCGGACGAACGACCCAGCGCAACGGAGGCGTATCGGGTTGGGCGACGGAGCCGGGTGACGCCACGGCAGAAGCAGAGCCGACGCGGGACTCGAACCCCGGACCCCAACCTTGAACATGGGTGGAGCAGGCTCCCCCCATGAGCCCCCCACGTTCGAACCCAGAGCCGCCGTTAGAGCCGACGCGGGGACTCGAACCCCGGACCCCAACCTTGAACATGGGGGGAGCAGGCTCCCCCCATGAGCCCCCCACGTTCGAACCCAGAGCCGCCGTTAGAGCCGACGCGGGGACTCGAACCCCGGACCCCCTCCTTACCATGGAGGTGCTCTACCAGCTGAGCTACGTCGGCGCTGAGGGCAATCGTATCGCCGCGGCATCGCGCTTGTCTGGAGCTGGCGCACAGCCGACGGGCAGATGCTCATATGGTGTGGCCCGCCGCGAGCTGGATCTGGGACGGCGAGTGTGCCGTCCCATGCGATCTGCCCCGCCGCGTGGCGCTCGTGACGTGCCAAGCTGCGCATGTGCCGGACATCCGAGCAGTGGCCACACCGCGTGAGAAGCAGCTGACCCTGCTCGCGGCGGTGCTGGGTACGAGCGTCGTGTTCCTCGACGCGACCGTAACCAGTGTCGCGTTGCCGGCAATTCGGGGCGACCTCGGTGGCGGTCTGGCGGGCCAGCAGTGGGTGACGAACGCGTACCTGCTGGCGCTGGGGTCGCTGTTGTTGATCGGAGGCTCGCTCGGAGATGTATTCGGCCAGAAGCGTGTGTTCCTGGTTGGCGTTGCCGGGTTCGGCCTCACATCGACTCTCTGCGCGGTCGCGTCGTCGATCCCCGAGTTGTGCGCGTTCCGTTCGATGCAGGGGGCGTGCGCGGCGCTGGTGACGCCTACCACCTTGGCGGTGATCGTCCACGTGTTTCCCGAAGACGAGCGGGCCAGGGCAATCGGGACATGGACCGCGCTCAGCTCGATCGTCGGGTTGATCGGGCCGTTCATCGGGGGAGTGTTGATCGCTGCCGGCTCGTGGCGCCTGATTTTTGTGCTCAATGCACCGCTCGTCCTCGTCACCCTGACCCTGATCGCTCGCGGTGTGCCCAAGGACACCGGCGTGCCGGCAGCCGGGCGCCTGGACTTCCTTGGAGCCCTCTTGGCGGCGGTCGCGCTCGTGGGTCCGGTGTTCGCCGTCACCGAGGAGCCGCTGCGCGGATGGAGCAGCGTCGTGGTCGGCTCGCTCGCGGCAGGGGTTCTCGGAGCGATCGCGTTTGTTGCGCACGAGGCGCGAGCCCGGACGCCGATGCTCCCACTGAGCCTCTTTCGCAAGCGCAACTTCACGGTCGGAAACTGGCCGCTCGGCGATCAGACGAGCCAAGCGACAGCCTCTCGGCGCAGCGAGCTTGGTGGGAGTACGCCCCGGCGAGCGACTTCTCCTGAGGGCCGCCTTCGACGATGCGGCGGTGCACGCCTTCCACGTCGCGGACGCAATCGCAGCCGTACTCGTCGCGACCGGGGGTCTCATTGCGTTCGCCGGGATCCGCAATCCCAGTCGCTCGGTGGCCGCCGAGCTATGCCCAGCCGGGGCGCTCTGCGGAGCCAGCCAAGAACTCGTCCATGCTCACCAGGATGCCCGCTGAGAAGGTTGACCTCCCCGAGAAAGCGTTTATGGGGCGATCTCGGCAAGGACTACGGCGTTGAGGACGAGGGCTCCTCGCTGAGCGGCGCTGGTGAGCTGCCCTTGCGACCAGGCCAGCCAGCGCGGGTCCTCCGGTGAAGAGGTCGCGCAGGACCCCGGCGTCGTCTCCCGCGGCCGAGGTCGGCGCGTTGCCACATGCGGACGCCGACGCCGCCCGAGCGCGTGCGGCCGCCGCCGCGGACGGTCATCATGTGGAGCACGTGAGCTCGGCACGCCGCGATCGCGCAGACACTCCCGGTGCGCCCGCCCGCGCGCAGCGGCTGGCGGTCCGCACGCTCGACCGGCTGTTGCCCGGTGAAAACCCGGCGGGAGCCGTGTACGGGACGATCACCGTCGGCGCGCTGCTGGCCGCGGAGAGCAGCCTGCGCGACACCTACCCCGAGACGATCGCCGCGGTGACGGTCGCGCTGATCGTCTACTGGCTGGCGCACTCCTACGCCGAACTGCTCGGCCAGCGGCTCACCGCCCACGAGCATCTCACCGTGTCCGGGCTCGCGCGAGCGCTGGGGCGCGACTGGGCGATCGTGCGGGGGGCGGGCGCGCCGCTGCTGGCGCTGCTGATCGCATGGGCGGTCGGGGCCGGCCAGGAAACCGGCATCACCGTGGCGCTGTGGACCTGCGTGGCGAGCCTGCTGGCGTTTGAGCTGCTGGCGGGGCTGCGCGCACGGGCACAGCCGCGGGAGCTGGCGCTCGAGCTGTGCATCGGGGCGGCGATGGGCTTCGGCGTGATCCTGCTGCGGGTGATCCTGCATTGAGCTCTGCCCGTCCAGCCGACGACCGCCAACCGTCGCGAGCGGTTAGGCTGGAGCGATGGCCGAGCAGCCCCCGATCCTGATTGCCTTCGACGGTTCGCCCCCGGCGCGTGCCGCGGTGAGCGAGGCCGGCAGGCTGTTTGCGCCCGGCGCGGCGATCGTGCTCACCGTGTGGGAGCCCGGCCTGGCGGAGATGATGATCGTGCCGGACGCAACCGGGATGGGCGGCACGATGCTGCCGTTCGATCCCTCGGTCACGCAGGAGGTCCAGCGGGCGAGCGAGGAGCACGCGCAGAGCGTCGCCGCGCAGGGCGCCGCGCTCGCCCGTGAGGCGGGACTCGACGCGCGGCCACTGGCGGTCGAGGATCTCACCGACCCCCCCGACGCGATCGTGGCGGCAGCCGAGCAGCACGGCGCCCGCGCGATCGTGACCGGCTCGCGCGGGCTGGGCGGGCTGAAGTCCAAACTGCTCGGCAGCACCTCCAAGGCAGTGCTGCGTCGCGCCGCATGCCCTGTGGTGGTCGTGCGTCACCCCGACGATCACAGCGCGCAGGACGGCCCCGGCGAAGACGCCTGAGCTGGGCCCCTCGGGGCAGCTCGACTCCGCCATACTCGACCAGACCGGTCGCACGCCGGCGGTCCACGGATCCGCGAGACGAGCCGAGGCTCGACTCCGGCGCGGCAGGCGCGGGTCAACGAGTCCCAGACATCCGGGTGGCTCACATGACGAGCCGACCGCGATCGGGGCGGAGGACTTCACGGGGCCGGCCGTCAACCCTCTCACGGCCGCGATGCCATCCTCAAAGGTACGGCGATTGCTGGAGAAACGCCGAGATCGCAAGTGCGTGACGCGATCGGAAGAGATTGCGTAGAGTACGCCGTAGACAAAAAGTCTCTGACATGAAAATGTCCCGTCTACGAGATACCATGACAGTCGGAGTTTCGAGAGGATGCGGGGAGGTCGAATGTCTGAGTCCAAGGGAGGGAGCTCGGGGTCGTCTGACGAGGGTGCTCGCAAAGCCAAGCGCGATGCTCGCAAGCCGAGCGCGGGTGCTCGCAAGACCACAGCGAGCACCACGCCCAAGCCGGCGAAGGGGAGCGGCAAGCCCAAGCAACGTGCGACCCCGAAGATCGTGCCGATCTACGCCCGCCTGCCAAGGGGCCCCCACCCGCTCGGCGCGCCGGGGGTGGCCCGCAACCAGCGCATCCGAATCCACGGGGGGATGATCGAGGCGGTCACGACACGGGGCTACCCACAAACCAGCGTAAAGCTCGTGATCGGGCTGGCGGGGGTATCGCGCAGATCGTTTTACGAGCAGTTCTCCGGCAAGGAGGAATGCTTCATGGCGACGTTCGACCTGATCGCCAACCGCGCGGTCAAGCGACTCACCGAGGCCTACCGCGCGGCGGAGGGCGATCAGCGACAGCGCCTACGCGCGGCGCTGCGGGCGTTGGGCGCCGAACTGGAACAAAACCCGAAGGCGCTGCGCCTGGCGATCGCAGAGTCTCAGGCCGCGGGCGCGGAGGGGTTGCGGCGCCTGCAGAAGACAACCGCCGTCTACGAAGGGCTGCTCGCGGGCGCCCTTTCGGGCCGCTGCCCAGCCGCCGACGGCGACGGCGACGGGCCATCCAGCGGCTCCGAGCTGCTGCCACCGCCGGTGGTAAGGGCGATCGTGGGAGGGCTGCGGCGGGCGACGCAGATGCGCCTGCTCGACGACGACACCGAGGACCTCGCACCGCTGATCCGGGAGATGGAGAAGTGGTCGCTGCTGTTCCAGTCATCCGCGCTGGGGAGGTTGCGTCCGCGCCGCTGCGCCAACCGACCCTTCCCGGAGACGCTCGAGCTCGAGCCCGACGCGTGCGGCGGAGGGTCGCGCCGTGCGCGCGTGCTGCGCAGCGCGATCGAGACCGGGCTTCGCGAACGGAAGTTCGCAGATCTCAGCGCGCCGCGGATCGCCGAAGGCGCGGGGCTGCCGTTCGAGGCCGTGACAGAGCTCTACCCAGACCCGCAGGCCTGCTATCTGGAGGCGCTGGAGGTGCTGGGCGACGAACTGCTGCAGCTCGTCACCGGCCCCGAGCTCGTGTCCGCGGAGTGGCCGGCTGCGGTGTGCCACGCGATCGAGCGCCTGCTCACATACCTTGCCGGCAGCCCCGCCCGCCTGATGACGCTCGCCGTACGAGCGCTCGAAGCGGGGCCGGTGGCGATCGCCAATCTGGGCGACCTCGCCTATGAGCTGGCGACACGACTGACCGAGGGAGCACCCCGGCGCCCGCGCACCCGGATCGCGGTCGAGGGGATCGCCGGCGGGTTGTGGCACATCCTCTACTGCGAGTCGCTCGCCGGCCGGGGTCATCGGTTGCCGCTGCTCTCGGAGTACGTCTCCTATGTGGTGCTAACCCCCTACCTCGGACCCGAGGCGGCGGTGGAGACGATCGTGAGCTCGCGCACCGCGGCCACGCGGACGGGCGGGCACGGCCCGTCGGCGCGGGGCTCCCGCCACGGGGGCAGCGTCGGGACCGAGGCCGCCGCGAGCAACGGCGCCACGAGCAACGGCCAGGCGGCGACGGGGAATGGGTCGGCGCCCGCCGGCGGAAGGAGGGCGGGGACTACCCGCGTTTGGCGGAGCGCCGCTCGGCGAAGTGCGTGAACACGACCCCCACCAGCACGGAGAGCGCGATCACCACGATCAAAGGCGCATGACCCTTGCCAATGATCCAATTGACCTCCACCTTGTTGAGGTTGAGCACGGCGAACAGAGTCGCCACCACCGCCAGCACCACCAACCCCGTGGTGCGCGCCAGCTCGCGGTTGTTGCGTTTGGACTTCGAAGGGCTTTCAGACGACGTGGAAATGGCACCGTCAATGGTAGGGCATCCTCCGCCGGCCCTACCCCGAGGCGAGCTCCGACTTGACCCACGCGCAGCCGCTCGAGAGGTCCTCCACGCCGAGCGCGGCAGCGACGTTGAGCGCCATGCCGTGCCTGAAGAAGTCGTCGATCCGTTCATCCTCGGCCTCCGACAGCCGCTGCGCGAGGCCGACCAGCTCGGCGTACCGGTGGCGCACTCGCGCACGCACCACCTCGTCGTCACAAGCGGCGTAGGACTGGTGCTGGAGCATCAGGTAGTCGCGGTCGCTGGAGAGCAGCGCCACGTAAGCCTTGCCCATCGCGTCCAGGGCGTCTTCGCATTCGGCGGGGGCACGCCCCTCGCGGAAGTCGGCAGCCGCGTGCTCGAAGGCGGCCGCGATCCGCTCGAAGCTGCGCTCCAGCGCCGCGAGGAACAGCTCGCGCTTGTTGCCGAACAGCGTGAACACGTACGGCTGGGCGACGCCCACGCGCCGCGCGATGCGCTCGACCGGGGTGCCGTGCAGGCCGCCGTGCGCGAACTCGTGCACAGCGGCGGCGATCAGCTCCTCGCGGCGCTCCGCGGCGGGCACGCGCGTGCGGGTGGGCTCGATGCTCAAGCGGCCTCCCCAACCATACCCGCGGGCAGGATGGCCTCCTCGCGCTCGGGACGCGTCTGGAATGGCAGCGCCAGCACCGCGAGCGTGCCCGCGCCCAGCATCGCCACCGCCACCCACAGCGCCGGGGCGAGACCGTTCACAAACGCCTGCGGCGAGCCGTAGCCGCCGGCGTGGGTGAAGATCGTCGCGAGCACCGCCACCCCCAGCACCCCGCCGGTCTCGCGGATCGCGTTGGTGGCGCCGGAGGCCTGCCCGGCCTGGTCGGCGCGCACCGCGGAGAGCACGGCGTTGGCGGAGGGTGCAAACACGAGCGCCATCCCGGCGCCCGCCATGACGAACGGGACGATCATCTCCCCGTAGGCCATGTGGGTCGAGAGGATCGACGCCAGCCACGCCAGCGCCCCGGCCTGCAGCGCGAGGCCCGAGAGCATGAACGGGCGGCTGCCGAAGCGCTGGGAGAAGACGCCCGCGAACGGGGCGACCACCATCGTGGCGCCGGTCCACACAAGGATCTTCAGCCCCGCCTCGAGGGGGCTGTTGCGCAGCACGTCCTGCATGAACTGAGAGAGAAAGAAGATCGACCCGAACATCCCGAAGTACATTGTGAGCGAAGCGAAGTTGGTTACCGCGAAAGCGCGGCGGGAGAAGAATGACATCGGCAGCATCGGCTCGCGTGCGCGACGCTCCCAGGCGACGAACAGCGCCAGCAGCGCGGCCCCCACGCCCAGCGAGGCGAGGATCGTTGTGGAGGTCCAGCCGAGCGACTGCGCGCGCACGATGCCGAACACGATGCCGAACGCCCCGGCGGACGCCAGCGCCAGGCCGCGCAGATCGAGCGTGCCGTTGGGTCCGTGGCTCTCGCGCAGGCGGACGGCGGCAAGCGGCAGCAGCGCCAGGCCGATCGGGACATTGATCCAGAAGATCCAGTGCCAGGAGATGCTCTGCACGACTGCGCCTCCCACCAGCGGGCCGAGTGCGACGGCCGAGCCGGAGACGCCCGACCACACCCCCAGCGCCATCCCGCGGCGGGCAGCCGGGAAAGCCTCGGCGAGCAGCGTGAGCGTCAGCGGTGTGACCATCGCCGCGCCCATCCCCTGCAGCGCGCGGGCGGCCACGAGCAGCTCCGTGCTGCGCGCCAGCGCCGCTCCCGCGGAGGCGGCGGTGAACAGCGAAAGCCCCGCCAGGAACATGCGCTTGCGCCCGAAGCGGTCACCGAGCGCGGCGCCGGTCAGCAGCAGTACCGCGTACGCCAGCACGTACGCGTTGACGGTCCACTCCAGCGACTGAATCGAGGCGCCGAGGTCGCGGTGGATCGAGGGCAGCGCGATCGACACCACGAGGTTGTCGAGCACAACCATGAACAGCGCCATGGAGACGATGCCGAGGGTCCAGTTGTTCCTGCGCGAACTGCTCATCTCGTGTCCTCCTTGCCGGTGCCCTCCCCACTCCCGATCGTCCTGGGCCAGAGTGGGGCAAGAGAAATTAGTGATTGCTAACTAACGTGAGATTAGCAGCGACTAATAATCTTGTCAAGTGGCTTGGGTGCGCAACCACCCCTTCACCACAGTGTTCCCGAGGAGGTGAGCGCGGGCGCCGCGACGAATAACGGGGAGATGATGCGACGGGCGTTGCCGCTGGCATGCGCGCTGGCTCTTGGAGCCATGGGAGGCGTGCTGCTCGGCGGCTGCGGGGGTGGGACGAAGACGGTCATCGCGCCCGGCGCGCCCGCGGCGAGCGGCGACGCGCAGGCTGGGGCGCACACGAGCTCCACCGCCTCCACCGCCTCCACGCCCGCCCGCACGACGCCCACGACTGGCACTTCGAGCGCGCCCGCGCAGCCCGCCAGCACCACCCGCACCGCGCCCGCGCCCGCGTTCGTGCACGGGGGGTCCGCCGAACACGCTCCTTCCGCCGAAGCCACCGCGGCGGCAGCGGTGGTGAGTGCCCACGGGTACACGGCGGCCGATCTCTCCGACTACCACGCCAACCAAACGCTGCGGGTGCTGATCGGGACGCGCACCGGCGCCGCCGACCCCTACAACGAGCGCGCCTTCTTCTTCCTCGGCAACCACTACCTCGGCACCGACTCCGCCGAGCCCAGCGCCTCGGTCAACGTCGCCGGCCAGAACGACACCGAAGTCACCCTCACCTACGCGCTCTACCGTGCACACGACTCCCTCTGCTGCCCCTCCGGCGGGTACGCCACGGTGCACTTCCAACTCAACAACGGCCAGCTCGTGCCACTCGACCCAATCCCGCCCGCCAACTCCTCCACCGGCCTCGCGCGGCAGTAAGCCGCGGCGGCCTCAGCCCCCGTCCTGGGCGGGCCGAGAGCGTGGACCGGCAAACAGGTGGGGGGAAGCGTTTCTCCCCTATCTTGATGGGGTGCGATAACCCATACGAGGAAGGAGTACCTGATGAGCACAAAGATCGAGGGTCACGCAGAGGAGCTGCTGCGGGGCAAGAACTTCTGCAACGTCGCCACCCTGCGCCCCGACGGCTCGATACACGCTGCGCCAGTGTGGGTCGACGTGCAGGACGGCCTGCCTACGGTCAACACGGCCGAGGGGCGCGTGTGGCCGCGCAACCTCGAACGCGACCCCCGCGTCACGTTGACGGTGCAGAACATGGACAACCCCTACGAGTACCTCACGATCCGGGGGCGCGTCGCCGAGCGCACCCATGAGGGCGCCGACGCACACATCGACTCGCTCGCGATGAAGTACCTCGGCCAGGACACCTATCCCTACCGCCAGCCCGGCGAACAACGCGTGATCATCCGCATCGAGCCGGAATACGTGCACACTTACGGGGCCTGAGGGCCGTCGGTGTGTCGCAATAGCCTCCGCCACCACGGCGCGGGTCGCGGTTGGGCGCGCAGCCACTCGTCGCGCATCGTCAGCTGCCCCCGTTCGCGCGCCCGCACCACGCATTTGGTGTGCGCGTGCCGCCGGCGGCGAGTGTCGCCTTCGGGGGCGATCAGCATGTGCTCGCTGAGCGCGGGCAGGTGATGGCCGCAGATCGGACAGCGGTACGTCGCGGGCTTGCGGTTGGCCGCGCGACGCACCGTCCACCATGGGGCCGACGGAAGGCGCGGGGGCATCGTCCCATTGTGGCGCCGCTCGCCGGCGCGCTCGCCGTGGTCGGCGTGGGCGTCGCGGTCGCCCTCGCCAAAGGCCAGCTGGAGCGGCGTGCCGACCGCACGAAGGGCAACCCGCGTGGCCGCCCGCGCAACCGCCGGCCGGCGCTGCTTCCCGGCGAGCCCTACGCCGAGGGGTTGCGCCGCGTGATCCTCGGCCAGCTCGACCTCGCCGTCGAGTTGCTCGAGGGTTACCCGGCCGAGAGCGGCGAGCGCACGGTGCACGAGACCCGTAAGGCGCTCAAGCGCCTGCGCGCTCTGCTTGTGCTGCTGCGCGCCGAGCTCGGCGCCAAGCGCTACACGCGCGAGAACGCCGCGCTGCGCGATTGCGGCCGGCGTCTCGCGGGGGCGCGCGATGCGGAGGTGATGCTCGGCACGCTCGACTCGCTCGTACGGCGCGACCCCTCGCACTTCACGCGCAGCGCCGCGGTGCGTACGCTGCGCGCGCAACTGCTCGCCGAGCGCGACGCCGCCGCCGCGCACGCGATCCACGACGCCCGCGTGCGGAGCGAGGTGGCGATCGAGCTGCGCGCCGTGCGTGCGCGCGTGGTCCGCTGGGAGCTGCGCGAACGCGGCTTGCGGCTGCTCGCGCCCGGTCTGGAGGGCATCTACAAGCGGGGTCGCGGGCGCATGGGCATCGCGCGCCGGCGCGCCGCCGCCGAGCCTCCCGGGAAGGAGCGTCGCCGCGGGAAGCGCAGCCGGCGCGGCCGCAAAGACAAGCGCGCCAGGCAGGGCCAGAGCGTGGAGGCGCTGCACGTTTGGCGCAAACGCGTCAAGGAGCTGCGCTACGCCGTTGAGACGCTCGACCGCGGGGGCAAGGCCTACCGGCCGGTGCGCCGCGTCGCCCGCCGCGCCGACCGGCTCGGGGAAATGCTCGGCGAGGAGCACGACCTCGCGCTGCTCGAAGCGCGGGTACGCGAGCGCTCGCGCGCGTTCGCGGGCGAGCGCAAGGTGCGCAAGCGACTGCTGGCACTGATCGCCGCGCGGCGGCGGAAACTGCGCAAGCGGGCCCTGCGCGAAGGCGAGCGCCTCTACCGGCGACCGCCGCGGCGCTTCGTGCGCCGCCTGAAGCGCGCGCGGTAGAGCTGCCAGCGCTCCCCCGCGACGCCTCGACAACTCGCGCACGTCCGGCAATTCAACTTCAGCGCCGCTCTCCCGCCGCCGATGCCTGAAGCGAATGGGGATGCACACGACGATGCGAACAAGACCGCTGCCGGCCACCGCCACCCTGGCCCTGCTGGTCGGGGGTCTGGGAGTGCTGACGTTGCACACCCTCACCGGCATGGGCGGGGGCTCGCGCGGGGGACTCTTCGACCACGCCGTCTACGGAGTGCTGATGGGCACCTCGGCCGCCACCGTCATCGCCCGCGGCGTGGTCGTGCGGGCGCAGCGCGCCGCCTGGCTGACGATGGGCGCGGGCCTCGCGTGCTGGTGCCTGGGCGACCTCTACTACGCGCTGTTCGTCGCAGGTCCGGGCGCGGCCGGCGGCAGCGTCTCGCCCGCCGACGCGCTGTACCTCATCTTCTACCCCTGCTGCTACGTCGCGCTCGTGCTGCTGCTCGGCGCCCACTTGCGCGAGCTGCGCATCGGCATGTGGCTGGACGGCCTGATCGGCGGGCTCGCCGCCGCCGCGGTCGGGGCCGCGGTGATCCTGCCGCCGATCCTGCACGGCGCGCACGGCGACACCGCCTCGCTGGGGGTCGCGCTGGCCTACCCGATCGGCGACCTGCTGCTGCTGGTGTTCACGCTCGGCGCGCTCGGGATGACCGGCTGGCGCCCCGGGCGGGTGTGGCTGCTGGTGGCAGTGGCGATGCTGTGCAGCGCCGTGGCCGACTCGGCCTATCTCGACCTCACTGCGACCGACAGCTTTCACGTGGGCGACTGGGCGCAGTTCCTGTGGCCGGCTTCCGCCGTGCTGCTGGCGATCGCCGCCTGGACGCCCTGGCCGCGCCCGGCGCGCCGGCGCGTGGAGGACTGGCGCCTGGTGTCAGTGCCCTCGCTCTCGCTGCTCGCCGCCCTGGGGGTGCTGATCTACGGCAACCTCCACGGCGCGCTCACACCGGTCGCGTTGATCCTCGCGATCGCCACGGTGCTGGCGGTGTGCGTGCACCTGATGGCGACCGTGCGCGAGAACATCGCGATGCTCGTCGGCTCGCGCCGCCTGGCGTTGACCGACCCGCTCACCGGACTCGGCAACCGCCGGCAGCTGATGGAGGACCTCAACGTCGCCTGCCGCCGCGTCTCGGGCGGCGAGACGTGGGAGCTGATGTTGTACGACCTCAACGGCTTCAAGCGCTACAACGACACCTTCGGCCACCCCGCCGGCGACGCGCTGCTGGCGCGCCTCTCCGACAAGCTGAGGACCGTCGTCGCCCCCTACGGCACCGCCTACCGCATGGGCGGCGATGAGTTCTGCGTGCTGCTGCGCGACTGCGCCGAGCGGCTGGACGCGCTGACGGCGGCCTCCGTCGCCGCCCTCTCCGAGCGCGGCCCGGGCTTCTCGATCGGCGCCGCGCACGGCGTCGTCAGCATCCCCCCCGAACTCGACGACCCCGCCGCGGTGATGCAGCTCGCCGACCAGCGCCTCTACCGGCGCAAGGAGGAGACGCGCGAGGCATCGGCCGTGCACCAGCTGCGCGACGTGCTGCTGCAGGCCTTCCAGGAGCGCCACCCCGACCTGCAGGAACACCAGCGCGGCGTCGGGGCGCTGGTGCTCGATGTCGGTCGGCGCCTGGGGATGGACGGCGAAGAGCTCGACGTGCTGGCCCGCGCCGCCGAGCTGCACGACGTCGGCAAGATCGCGATTCCAGACGCGATCCTCACCAAGCCCGGCCCGTTGAACGCCGAGGAGTGGGGCTTCATGAGCCGCCACACGATCCTCGGCGAGCGGATCCTCGCGGCCGCCGCCGCGCTGCGCCCAGTCGCGCGGCTGGTGCGCTCCTCCCACGAGCGCTTCGACGGCGCCGGCTATCCCGACGGCCTGCGCGGCGAGGGGATCCCGCTCGGCGCGCGGATCATCTTCGTGTGCGACGCCTTCGACGCGATGACCTCCGAGCGCTCCTACTCCTCGGCCGTGGCGGTCGCCGACGCGATCGCCGAGCTGCGCGCCTGCGCGGGCACGCAGTTCGACCCGACCGTGGTGGATGCGTTCGTCGCCTCGTTCGGGGGGCCGTCAGTCGACGCTGACGATGCTCAGCACGCTCTCGCCGCGGGGCAGCACAACGGTCACCTGATCGCCGGGGCGGCGGCCGACCAACGCGCGGGCAACGGGCGACTCGGCTGAGAGACGGCCCTCCGTGGGAGAGGCGTCGTGGGAGCTGACGATCGTCCAGGTGCGCTGCTTTCCGTTCTGCTCGCTGACGACCACAGTCGAGCCGAAGCCGACCGCGCCGTCCGCGGCCGTCGCGCCCTCCTCGACGACCACCGCCGTGGAGATCTTTTCGCGCAGCCGCGCGATCTTCGTCTCCAGGTGAGCCTGATCGTTCTTCGCGTCGTGGTACTCGCTGTTCTCCTTCAGGTCCCCCCACTCGCGTGCGGTTTTGATCCGCTCGGCGATCTCGCGCCGGCCCTCGCCCTCCAGGGCCTCGAGCTCGGCGCGCATCGACTCCAGGCCCTGGGAGGTGATCAGGTTGGGGGCGTCGGTCATGTCTTCATCTAGCGTACCGATACGGAGGGCCGGGCGCTGAGCGACTCGCCCTCGCCCAAGGCGGGCCATACATAGATTGCCCCCGTGGAGCTCCGCACAATTGCCGGCGGCAGCCAACGGTATGTCGTCTCCCAGCCGGGCGAGGAGCAGGGGTGATAGATGCCACTATCTATCACCCCTTTCTTAACCCCCGCTACCCGGCTGTTACGGCCCAGGTTCCGTTGAGGGAGACGGGTTTGCCGGCTCCGCTGGGGGGCGGTTTGACCTGGATCACGGTGCCGCTGACTCCTGCTTCTTCTTCGTTGGCCGTCGCCGGGTCGAAGGCATGCATGCTGCCTTCTTCGACGTTGTACTCCCTTTCGCCTTGGAAGATGCAGAGGTTGCCTGGTTCGGCTTCGGGTTTGTCGACGCTGCTCGTGGTGGGACAGCCTCCGCCTACGCCTTTCGCGCCGGGCTGGATTACGTGCACGTGTCCGACGGGCAGCGCCTCGCCTGACGCGGGGGCTTTCAGCGGTATCGTGAACGAGATCGATGCGAATGCCCATTCTTCCGAGATTACCCCCGGGATGATTTCGATGTTCGCCGGTAGCTCAGCCACTCCCCATGTGCCTGTCTCGGTCGAGCCGGTCGGCAGGGTGCCGCCGGCAGTCCACGGCGATCCTTCTTTGCCGTTGCATGCGAAGACTTTCCCGCTCGCCGATGTGAATTCGCCGCCACCTTCTTTTTTGCACGCGGCATCTTTCGAGGTCAGTTCTTTGCTCGTCACGCCGATACCGGCTTTGCCTTCCTTGCCTTCGCCCGCGGCCCCGTTTTCACCCTTCGGCCCAGCAGATCCGGCGGGCCCAGCAGGCCCAGCAGGCCCGGCCGGTCCTGCGGGTCCTCCAGCACCGGTCTTTCCGGCCAGTGATTTCAAGACCTTCGGGCTTATCTGTTTAGTAGATGTAACGACGTATTTGCTGGCGGCGTACGCACCACCGGTCATCACAAAGACAAGGGCGAGCGTCACAGCTACGTTCGCGTAGGTCAAATGCCTACGGGTTTTTCCAAGCATCAGTAGTTTCCTTTCGTCGTAAGTACAGGTGCACGATGCCCGTTCAGAGCTCTCTATTTGGTTGAGTTAGCTCCAAATTTCCTACGAGCCTTGCGCTCGCAGAAGGCACGCTTGCTCTTGACCCGCTTCCCACATGCCTTGAAGGCTCGCGCGAGCTGTTGTGCCCGCGTGAGTTTCTTAGGCGTGGCCTGCACCGATTCCTTCGGGAATGCGATGTCCGGGGTCGCGAGCATCGCAAGCGGGCTCGGCGAGGGCAGTACCACGGCCAATCCTTCGGTGGTGAAAAGGGCCGGTGGCGAGGCAGCGCTTGAGCCGGCGATCGACCCGTCGCCGTAGCGTACCGAGATACGGTACGCGTACGTGGTCGCAGGCTGTAGGCCGGAGAGCGGTAACGACTCGGGTACCGGTTCGATGCCGGTCACCGGGCCGGAGGACACTACCCCGTACTGTGTTTGCGCGCCGTTGTAGATGGCCAATTCGAAGCTGTACGTGGCGGGTTGACCGGCGGGGTTGACGCTACCGGAGACGATCGCGCTCGTCGCACCGACAGCGCCGGCGGACCCGACCTGGGCCTGGACCTGTGACGCGCCCGCCGTCGTAAAGCTCGAGACCTGACCAATATTTTCACCGGCCGGGCCGGCAGCCGCCATCCGAAAGCCGTACGTTGTGCTTGGCTGGAGGCTTGATGCTTCGAACGTGCCGGCGACCTTCCCGTATTGCGCCGATTCCAATGACTTCGTGGTCAATACGCCCGCGCAGCTTGTCCGCAGGCTACCCGACGGGCATTCTTCGAGCGCCGCGACTGGACCGTATTCGAAGAGGTAATGGGTGACGCTGTTCTCCGGGTTTATTTCACCGAACAGCACCGCGGAGGTCGCCGTCACGAACGACGCGAGCGGCAGACCAAGCAGCTTGGGCGCAACCGCCGGGGACGCGAAGGAAGCTATGGGAAAGCTGCCCAGCAGCGGTTCGCTTAGGCTCACGTTCTTGTCGCGACCAACGAGGCGATAGTAGAAGTTCGTTTCATTAGGGCGCACTCCTTCGATGACCGCGCTGACTGGAACAAACGGTTCTTCTTCGCCTTCTATTGGTGGTTCTTTCTGGGTTTTTATGGGCCGCGCCAGCGTTTCGTTGCCCAATGTTTCCGTGCGCCCCCACTGAAACCACACTTCGGTCTGCGACACGCCCCACGGATCTACATCGCCAGCCAGGCTGCAGCTGAACGTGACATCCGATGCATGTTCGGGCCCTGGACTGCATACCGCCGTCGAGGACGCCAGTTCCGCGACGGGCTCGGGTTCGTAGCTCCGTAATTCGTGAACCCCAGGCAACACCGCAAACAGCTCGTCCTGACTGTTGAAACCGAGACTGTTGATGTCGACGGGGCCTTCCGTTTCCGTCCCCTGGAAGGGCGGTGTCTGGAACTCGGCCAGCACACGCTTCGTGCTCGCTTCATAGAGTGAGCCGAACTGCTTGATGACGAACCCCGATCCTTCGAATGCCGAGAGCGCGAGTCGTCCAGCCTGATCTGCCACCAGTGCAGCGATATAAATTTGTTGGCCTTCTTCTCGTGGCTGGACCGTAATGTTCTTGCTGGCTTCTTCTTTGCCTTCGGCGTTGAAGGCACGTAGCGTAGGCTGACCTTCGGTGACGGCGTATGTCGTGGCGGTCGCGTTGTCGATCGCGAGCGCGCTGACCTCACCGTTACCCGTGGCGATTTCACTCTTCCATTCGCCTTTTTCGTTGAACTCTTGCACTCGTTGGTCATCTGCGACGTAGACGAGGTCTTCACTGCCGCCTGTACTTACCGCGAGCAGGTCACCAACGCCCTGGTGGAATGCGAAGGCGCCCTTTTCGGTGCCGCCCGGCGAGCTTCGCACGCCCGCCTTGCATTCTGCAGTTTCGGCGGCCGTACACAGGTTGCCGCCTTTCTTGTTGACGTCCTTGCCCACCATCAGAATGAACTGGCCACTCGACGTGTACTCATCCAGACGAGCGTCGAAGATGTCCGCGATATAGATGGTTCCGGTGACGGGGTCTACCGTGATACTTTGGGCCTCGAACGCTTCGGCTGTTCCCCCGGATACTCCCGCCCCGCACGTGTTTCCCGATGCCTTCGTGCACACATTTGCACCGGTGGTCTTGTTGACTTCCTTGCCGAACATCATGACGAATTCGCCCGTCGATGTGAGCTCCTGCACGCGGTTGTTTCCGCGGTCTGCCACATAGATGTCGCTTCCGGTCGCGGCCCCGGCTACGCTTTCAGGGTATTCGAAGCCACCTGGCGTCCCACTCGGCATCGCGCGCTTGCAATCCCCGCTTGCAACTACGCAGGTCGTGCTGTTTTTGTTGGTGGTATCGACTTCAAACCCGATGTGTCGCGAGAGCACGGGCTTGATCGGAGCCGTCGTAGCGCCGGCGGGGACAACGTGTGCGAGCATGGCGAACGCCATCGCGACCCCCACCACAATCGCCCTATCACTGGGCAAACCTCTAAACCGCATCACTTACCCCTTCCAGACGACTGCTCAGCTTTCCCACGGCTCTTTTTCGCCCTTCTGGCTTTCTCGGCAGCCTTCGCCTTCGGACAACCAGTGACCGCGATTTTCGTCGACTGCTTGAGTACGGCTCCATTCTGCGCCGTGAATTCCGTAGGCATCGCCAGCTTCGACGTACACAAATTCGCGTTTGCGGTGAGCGCCGACAGCTTACCCTCCGGCAGATACAACTCAAACCTACCAACCGGCACGTCAGGCACCGTCTTGAACGTGCTCGACGTGATCCCCTGTTTGCTGATAAACGTCGAACCCGTCAAATCGACCCTGACACCATCGCCCTGCAACACCACGATCAACGACGGGAACGCTTCCCCACCATGAGAAACGAAGTACACAGGACCCGCGAGGCCGACCGGCAACAGCGGCGTCGTAGCCCTGACAACGCCTACAACAGAAGCGGCCGGACAATTCCCCGGATTTGCTTCGAACGTAGCCGAAGGACAAGCCTTCTGCAACGTGGTCAACCGCGAAGGCAACTGCTTCGGCAGTTCGACCTTTACGCTCTTGACATTGGCCTCGCTCCCCAGAGATCCAGCGGGATAGGTGAGCTTCACGTCAAGCTCAGCACCATTTGACCTCGAAGTCTTCCCAGCAGTCGAGACTGTGAACTTCGGCTTGAATGCCAGACTCTTGCAGCCCCCTACAGCGAACGGGCTCTGGACAGTCGCCGTCGCGTTCTGATTTCCCGAAATAACCCCTGTGATCTGCTGAGCATTGCAGTTCGTTGGGTTGAACATGAAGTTCGGCCGGTCGATATCCACCGTGATCCGTTGCAGACGCAGCGGCACACCAAAGATAATCTGCGGCACCGCATACGGACCCGTTTCATCAGTCGTCACGGTCAACGTCGAGTTTTCGGGATCGACGTCGATTCGAGCCCTGACTACTACAAGGCCGAGGTTGAAGGGGCCAGCAACCGCACGAGTAACGATGCTCAACCCGAACGGTGCCCCCCTATACGGCCCTGTCAAGTACACGTTCCCTTCGATTTCGAACGGGTGCGAACCGGCACCAGAAGCTACCCGCGTGGTGCCGATCTTGGACGCGGCGCATTCTCCGTAGACGGCGGGTTCGTTCGCTTGGTTTTCAGGGCATAGAGGCACACTTGCCAGGACCCCCAGCAACCCGGGAGGCGTCTTCAGCTGGATGCCCTTCACGTACTGTTCGCGATCCTGCCGCGAGAGGTTCAGCGTGAACGAGCTGAACTGGCCAGCCTGTGGCGTCACGGTGCCGGCCGTGAAGCCCGGAGCGAACGGTGTTGGGTTCGCGCAACCTTCGACATCGAAGAACGAGCTCGGCGTCGCATCCGACGTGCCCGCCACAAACAGTCCTCCGCTTGTGGTGCCCGGCGCGCTCCAGGGCGTCAAGTCTGCCGTCGTCAGCGCGGGTCCACATGCGGCGGGATTGTCAAGCGGTGCACGCGGTCCCCCGTTGAGGTGGATCTTCAGTTCGCTGAACGGCGCCTGTGGTGTCCCGAGCGTTCGCGCTGTCAGCTGGCCCGTCGCTGGATTGGCGGCTGTTTCGAGCGGCACCTTGAAGTGCACACCGGTCTTCGCGAGCGCGCCTTCACCTCCGAGTTCCAGATAGAGACGGTAAAGGTTGCCGTCAAGCGCATCCTGTTCCGTGCACGCGCGCTGTCCCGGCCCACCACAACCCGGCTCGGCAAGGTAGACATGGCCCTTGACCGGTTCTGGCAACAGCGGCGTGAATGCTTCCGCGGTGCCAACGATCGAAGCGTCCGGGCAGTGCCCGGGAGCGAGCTGCGGTTCGCCGTTGAGCCCGAGCTCTTCGCCTTTGCCGAGTTCTCCCGGCTGCAACGGTTCGCCCCTCGAGTTCAAACCGGTGGGAATATCGATCCCGTTTGGGCCCGTCGCTTCGCACGCCTCAATGCCATCCACGATCCCAGGGCTCACCGACAACCCCTCCGGCAATGTGAGCACCGTGTTACGCAACTGCGGTGTCGCGAGCGCACCCGGTCCTTCGCTCAACGGCACCTTCAAATCAACACCGAGCCCCACCGGTTCATCCGCCAGCAAGGTATCCGGTTCAACTTCAATCGTCGGCTGAAACTGCAAACCTTGACAGCCAGTCACACCCGACTGCGGCGCGGGCGACAATACCGTCGGCAACGGCTCTTCAGATTGCTCTTCAACCCACCTGCCCGGTTCCTCCCACGAATCCGCCCTCACCGTCGCCAACTGCGGACCAGCAGCACAGTCGGTACCCGTCGTCAAAAGCGGCACGACCGGCGAGTAACCAAAATGCTCGTTACCGCCCTGGCAGTTTAACTTGGGTGTCCCAATGACAGTGTCACACAACAAGCCACGCATCGGATCGTGACTGGGATCCCCAGGAACCCCCCAGAAAGTCAGTTCGACCGCTTCGATATCGACTAGCGGAATATTGTTTCCCACCACAGTAAACGCATAGCCTTGTGGGGTATGCACAAGGTGGCCGGTCAACAGAGGCGTATCGACCGCTTCGGTGTTTTCAAGCGCGAACTCAGCCGACTGCCCCGCTTCCGGGATGACGTTCACAATCGGCGAAAGAGTTTCCCCTCCACCTTCGTGCCGATAGACGAAGACGCCGACCTGAGTGTCCGCCGGGCAGTGTTCGTCACTGTTGCGAGTCACCACAAACGTCAGTGAGCAACGTGGTACCGCCATCGGATTCCCGAGCAGACCCGGCGGCAGATTCGTGATCACATCCTTTACGTCACGCGTCGGCGCCCCGGTGACCACGTGCCCAGGCGCCGCCACTGCTTCGGTTGCAAATTCGATCTTTGTCGTCAAGCCCCACGGATGACCCCCCGCCTGGGTGTAGGTGTAAGGCACATTTTCCACCTTCGTCAATTCACTTTCACGCACCCCGCTTCTTACTTCTCCTTCTTCCAAGCCGATCTCGTTCGTAGAAGATACGGTCTGCATCGAAAATTTCGTCACTTCAAATGGCTGGCCTTCCTTATCGGCAAACGCAGCCGACGACACACCCGCCGTCACCGCGCTCACCAAGGCGATGAAAAGCAATGCCTTTGTCATCACTTACTCCTCCTGTGCACCAGAGTGGTTCTACCACGCCGCTTTCCGGGCCGTCGCCTCTCCTTGGCTCTCTTCTTAGATTGGGCCTTTGGCTTGGCCTTCGGCTCAGCGGGTACCTTGGGAACTTCGAAATTCCCACCTGGCGCCTGCGAGACGCTGCCCGGCACCAGCAGCGGTGCGGGGTTCGTCAGCGGACCCTGGCACGCATCACCTTCACAGGATCTACGCCCTGTCATCGCTGGCGGAAAACAGGGGGCGCTTGCACTACATCGATGCGCGTCGTAGACGTCCGATGCCTGATCGCTATCCGCCGGAACCAAACTCTGTGTCGTTACGAAATACAAGTCGTCACCCGATGGCGACATCACCACATCTTCCACCGATGTTTCCGAGGCACCACCAGACAACGACGACACACGACCATCGTGCCATTCATACACGTTAGGTAGACCATTCACTGCCTGCGGCGACAGCGGCTCAGCTGTGCTAAACACAACCGTCGCACCATCTTCGCTGACCGCCCGTTCAGTCATCTCAAATTCAGCACGCACCGAACCCGGCTGCACACCGGTTTGCAACAACTTTGCATTCGCAGTATCGCTATTACCATTTGCATCGTAAGCATTTTCACCAGCGGAGATACGGACAAGCCGTCCCGTCTCGCTGTCATACTCAAACACGTCACGCGATCGATCGGTGTCGTCCCTGATCAACTGGGCGTAACTAGAAAACACCAGGAACCTGCCATCAGGTCCCGCGGTCTGCGCTTCACCGCCAAAGGCGTTGTGCCACAAAGTTATGTCCACTCCATTTTCACTGGGACACAACGCGTCTTCGATCGAACCCGACATCTCATGACCCGAACACAGGTCCCCAATAAAACTAATCCTTCCTGGGGTACTGGGATTCACCGCATACACGTACAAGTTATCGGCGCCCTTGAGAGGTACCCTTCCTTCCGGCCCCGGTTCATTGGTCAATACGCCTCGAGCCACAAAGTAGACGCGAGACCCATCCGGTGCGACCTTCACCACGCCCTGTACTTCAGCGGGTTCACTGGGATCCACAGGAGCGGAGGTACGCGTCATAGCCGTTACAACCTTTTCAGAGATATTGCATCCTTCATTACCAGCTGGACAACCGATCTTCGCCAGATATAGGTTGTTTGACGCGTCTGTATCACCCGGCACCAACGGGGGCTGCCCGGCCGCCAGCGGCGCCGTGAAGAATACCCTTGAGCCATCTTCCGAAGCGCCGATGAAAACCGCGTTCGCTCGGCCGCCCGCGCTCCTACACGGGATTTCTTCGCCGCCTTCACCACATTCACTCGGAGACTGCGACAGCGGTCGGGAAATTTCGATCGTGCGCAGTCCTTTCAATCTAGCGAAAACTTGCCTATTATCAGTTGACTGACTATCCCCGCATGTAGTGAAAATAAGCTCTTGCCCTCCATCGGCGACTGCGTGGAACAGATTTGCTTCACCAAGTTCATAACGAGAGCCGAGCAAAACACTGCAAGACGGGTCGATGATACGGCCGCGGTTGTCGACACCCACTAGCCGCACACCAGTTGGTTCTTCCCCACAACCCGCGCTCAAATCGTACAAAGGCCGTTCGACGCCCACCGCTTCGGGGACCACCGCTCCGTCCTCCGATTCAAACACGATATGGCAGAAATCCGCGCTCGCTCCCTCGATCGAAATTTCAACCGGTTCATGGGAAACCGTTTCGATTGGTTCCCCGACCATCCTCCAATTGCTGCTCACATCTGGTTCGCTCGTATCATGCATCAAAAACTCCACCCGTGCGCATTCCTTAAGCCCCGAAAGGTAATTCGGGCCAGCACACCCCGGAACCATCACCGACCGCAGATCAGGCGTACTATCAGTCCTACCGTTCACCCTCGGGACCAACACATCGGGCGGAGTCAAAGGCACCGTACTCCAACCCTCGTCCGACCGGCAAGACATATAAGCGACGCTGTCAAATGAGTCGGACGTACCCGCAGGATTACCATTAAAGACACCCGGCGAATAAAACGCAGCGCACTCGCCATCCTGAGAGACACCTTCGATCCCTGACGCGCCATAGCCACCCTTATATGGTGGACTTACCAACTCGTACTCACGACCCGGCGGAAGCGCCAGAGCTGGAGCGACCGTGAAAGTCACGGCAGACAGCACGACCAACAACGCGAGCATGTACGTGTGCGCCCCGACATTGCTTTGCTTTAGACGCATCACGACGCGACCTCCCCGTTGTTGTATGCGCGTGAGCGCGGAATGTTTTGGATACATCTGTGCGATGCAGCCTCGGTTCGGTCAACGGTCAACACGCTGAGCCGTCGCGCGACCTCGCCGCCCAGCTGCGTCAGCTCCCACGCGTTTGGTGCGCCACTCTGGTGGCCCCCGCCGGTGTTAATGGCGAGCCCCAGGCGCTCGAGACGCCGCAACAGCTTCGAGATCTGCCCCAGGTCCGTAACACCAGCGCCCTCCGCGACCGTGCGGTTGCTGGGACCTGGCCCCTGCCCACCCAGCTCGGCGATGCATGCCAGCACCCGCGCGGTGCGATAGGTGAGGCGCATGTTCACCTCATCGAGCGGGTCCTTCTCCATGCGCACGGAAACCCGCTCGCCCCGCGGCGCCGGGCGCGGCAGGGGAGCAGGACGCCGCTGTTCACGACGCGCCGCCGTGGCCCCCAGGTACTGCAGGGCGATCATCCCCATCAACTCATCCAAAAGCGCCGTCAATGGCCGAAGGTCGCCGCTGCGCAAACGCGCATACACCACGCCAAACGCCCCGCCCACCAGGCCTTCCGCCGTCACCAAAGTGCACTCCTCGCCGCGCGGCCCCTCCCGGCGCCCCTCATCGAGCACCCCTGCCAGACGAGCCAAGAGCTGCTCGCGACGCTCGAGCGCCCGCGGCCCACCGTGCAGCGCCTCCACCACGCAAATCCGTGCCAACGCCGGCTCGGCGTCCAGGAACGAGAGGATCGTCCACAGCCCCCCGCGCACCCGCTCACGCCACACAAAACTCTCCAGGCTCGCCGCCGCAAGCTCCCGCTCAACCCGCCCCGCTACCTCGTCCAACAGCGCGACCAGGCACTCCTCGCGGTTGCCGAACAGCTCGTAGAAGGTCCGCCGTGACACCCGCCCGCGCGCGGCGATCCGCTGCACCGAGGCTTGCTCATAGCCGAGCTCGTCGATCACCGCGGCAGCCGCGCTCAGCAGTCGCGAGCGCTGAATCTCCTCGACCTGCACCCGTGGCGTGCCCTGCGGCGCCACCAGCCTCTCCGGCCGGCGCCGCGCGCGCCGCTCGACCGGCAGCGCCCGCTCTCCCGCCCGCGGACGCGCCGTCGTTTTCACACCGCCACGCGCCGGCGCCGCCATCAGCGACCACCCCCAACACGTGCGGGTGAAGCCGCCGCGACGCTCAGAGCCGGCCGGAGCCCAACCCCCGTAAGGACGAAGCAAAGACGGCGCAAACGCGCCCGACGAGGAGTCTTGGCGGTTAGGCCGCTAGACGAAGAGAGAGAGAGAGAGAGAGAGATGCGACAGCGCCAAGCTGGCGCATCTAGCATCCGCCCCCTGGCGGGACGCGCACATCCCCATCATGAATCTCCCTCTAGAAACCACGCTCAAACAACTCCCTCATCGCTCTGATCCAGACCCTCTCCCATAACTGCAAAAACCCTGTGAGCGCTTGACGTCAACCACAAAGCGAGATGACCCCAACCAGACCCTATGTACACCCGGGCTCCCAACGGGAGAGAACCGGCTTGTAAACAGACCGTAACGCTTCGCGGCGCAGATGTCAAGCCTATACGCGAGCCGCGAGCCCACGTACGACCGCGGCTGCCCAGCGACCGTGGCGCCGGGGGCTATCCTTGCGTCATGGCCACGATGGTGCTCGATCCCTACGCCTACGAGGTGGATGCGCTCAAGGAGCGTCGGCGGGTCTCCGGCCTTGACCGCTTCGACGAGATCTGGAACGGTGTCCTGCACATGGTCCCTGCCCCCAGCTACGGACACGCGTCGGTCGAAGTCCAGCTGATGCGGCTCTTGGGGTCGTACGCCGACGCGGCTGGTCTGGAGTTGATCGGCCAGTCCAACCTCGGCGAGGGCGAACACGACTTCCGCGTCCCCGACGGCGCGCTGCACCGCCCGGGCGCCGGGGGTGTCTGGCTGCACACGGCCGCACTCGTCATCGAGATCGTCTCGCCTGGCGATGAGACCTGGCAGAAGCTCCCCTTCTACGCCGCCCACCGCGTCGACGAGGTGCTGATCGTCGATCCACAGGAACACGCCGTCCACTGGCTCGGACTCGCCGGCGGCGAGTACCGCCCGATCGAACGCAGCGGCCTGATCGACCTCGGCGCCATCGAGCTGACGCAGCGGATCGACTGGCCGCGCTGAGCCCTCCGTCCGGCAATCAGCACGGGGGCCCGCGTCCGAGAGCCCGTAGACTGCCCCGTGGAGTTCCGCACGATTGCCGGCGACGGACAGCGGTACGTGGTCTCGTGCCTGAGCTGCTCAGCTTCCTGGCGGAGCTCGGCGCTTAGCAGACCGCGTGTCTCAGAGCGACTCGCGCGTCACGACGGTGAGCGTCGCTGTTTGCCGCATACGAAAGCCGAGCTCCTCGTAGAGCCGGATCGCTCCGGTGTTGGTACTCATGACGTGTAGGAATGCTCGTTCCGAGCGCCGCTGGATGCCCGCGATCAACGCGCCCATGAGCTGAGAGGCCAGCCCCCGACCGCGATGGTCGGGCCTGGTGCAGACGGCGCTGATCTCGGTCCAGCCGTCCAGATGAAACCGCTCGCCGGCCATCGCAACGAGCGCGCCGTCGCACCTGATGCCCAGGTAATCGCCAAGCTCGATGGTCCTGGTCAAAAACGGGCCCGGTTCGGTCTGGGCGACGAGCTCGAGTATCTCGGGGACATCGGCGGCGCCGAGCGGGATCGCTTCGGCGCAGTCCGCCCCGGTGACCCGCTCCTCGATCATCTGCGCCAGATCGAACGCCTGAACCGCCCGCCAACCGTCTGGCAGCTCGGCGCCGCCGTACCGACCGGCCACGTAAGTTCCCGGCGCAACGAGATCGGCGGCGTCCCGCCAGTCCTGTGCCGAGGGCGGTGAGGGCAGAGCCAGGAACGGCGCCACGTCGGCCGGATATCGACGCGCGCGTCCACGCACCTGCGCGAGCTGCGCGTGCGAGCCGCACAGCGACGCGTAGGCCGGATTGTCGAATTGGGCTTCCTCGGTCGGTAGCACGCTGCATCAATAGCACGGCTAAGCCCATGCGTCTCGATCAGCGCCGCGCTTCGCCGATCAGCTCCCCAAGCGATCGTCTCTGACGGCCTTCGTCGTCCATGTTCTCCGAGGCGAGCCACGCCTCGAACCCGCGCTTGATCGCGGGCCACTCATCGTCGGTGATCGCATACCAGGCGGTGTCGCGGCTGCGACCCTTAACGACCAGGTGCTTACGGAAGACGCCCTCGAAGGTGAACCCGAAGCGCTCGGCGGCACGCCGCGAGGCCGCGTTGAGCGCGTTGCACTTCCACTCCAGGCGACGGTACCCAAGGTTCTCGAACGCATGTTGCGCCAGTAGGTAGAGGGCCTCGGTCGCGGCCGTGGTGCGCTGCAACCGCACACCGAACCAGATGTGCCCGACCTCGATGACGCCGAACTCCGGCGCGATACGCAGGTAGGAGGCAGAGCCGACGGGCCGCTCGTCGGCGAGGCGCACCAATGTGAAGTAGAGGGGATCCTCCGATGTCTCAGCCCATGCCAGCATCTGGCGCAGGTGCTCTGGGCTCTCGTAGGGGCCGTCAGGCAGATAGGTCCAAATCGCCGGGTCGCCGTCGGGCAGGTGCGAGACGGAGAACAGCGGCACGGCGTCGCTCTCGGCGTTGACTGGGCGAACCAGGATATGAGCGCCGCGCAGTGGCACAGGGGTCGGCCGCGGGACCGGCTTCCAGTCCAGTCGCTCGCCAAGCGGAAGGTCAGCTGGCGCGTTCATAGCGGTGCTCACCGGGCAAGCGTAGCGGCGGCGTCCGGCCGGGTAAGGGTCATTCCCAATTGCGCGGGCACGGCCGCGGGGCGAGACTGTGCCCATGTTCGAGTCGACCACCGATCTCCGCGCAGTCATCCGCGGCGCAGTCGATGTCCAGCGCTGAGAGCGGGCGCGAGCAGCGCCCCCGCCGCCCCCGATTCGTTCGTACACGGAGCGGGCGCCTGCTTGGCGGTGTGTGCAGCGGGCTGGGGGCTCACTTCGATGTCGATCCGATCCTGTTTCGGATCGTGTTCGTGGGCCTCGCGGTCTTCTCCGGGGTGGGAATCGCGCTGTACCTCGCAATCCTGTTGTTGGTGCCGGAGGAGGGGGCGAACCGGGCGCCGATCCGTCTCAGCCGCTCGTCCTGGCTGAGCGTGCTCGGCATCGTCGTGGTGGTCGTGGCGGCGGGGATCGCCCTCCAAGCGGCCGGCCACGCGGGACACCGCGGCGCATGGGGGCTCGGCGTGGGGATCGCGTCGCTCGTGCTGGTGGGGAGCATCGCCGCGCTGGTTTGGTTGCGGTTGCGCCGGCCCACCGGGGAGCAGGGGCACGCGAGCGCCGATCGCCGGCTGTTCGGCCGCCTCGCGCTCGTGGCGGCGATCGCCGCCTGGTCGGTCCTGTTCGCGATGGCGGGCGCGTGGCTTGCGGGCATCGACGGGCACCTGGCCGCGTGGCTGGTGGTCGCGATCGGCGCGGCGCTCGTGCTGAGCGCGTTCACGGGCTGGGCTCGCCTGTTGGTGGTACCGGCCGTGGCGTTTGTGGTGTCGGTGGCGGTGATCGCCGCGGCCCACGTCGACCTGCACGGGGGCGTCGGCGAACGCACCTATCGTCCGCACACCCTGAGCGAAGTGCGTCACGACTACCGACTCGGCGCGGGCCGCCTGGAAGTCGACCTGCGTGAGGTCGCATTCCCGCCGGGCAACACCGATCTGCACGTCCGGCTGGGCGTGGGGGAGCTCGTCGTCCTGGTACCCCGCGGCGTCTGCGTTGCCACCAGCGCGCAGCTCGGCGGCGGCTATGTCGGGGCGCTCGAACAGCGGTACGGAGGCCTCGATGTGGACTGGTCGGAACGTCCTTCGCCGCCGCCGCACACGCCGCGCCTGGTGCTGAGCGGGGACATCGGGCTGGGTGCGCTGCTCGTGGCCGATCACCCGATCGACCGTGGCTGGTACGGCGGGGGCGGCTGGTTCGGCGCTCACTCCCATCCGGGTCAGCTCGGCACCAACGAAGCCTGTGATTTCCCGACGGGGGTGAGTGGCTGATGCGCTCGCCGAACTTCACCGTCCTGCTGACGGGCGTCGCCGTCTTTGTGCTGGGCGTGCTGCTCGTGCTCGACGCGGATGGCACGATCGACCTCCGCTTTGCCTTCATGGCGCCCGTGCTCGTCGGTGCGCTGGGAGCGATCCTGCTCGCCAGCGGTCTGGCCGGCCGTGGCCGTGGCCGTGGCCGTGGCTGAGATCATGAGCGGCGATGTCCTCCTACCCGGCGAACCGGCCGCGCGGCGGCGGTGTGAGAGTCGCGATCGGCGCGGGCCTGCTGGCCGTGAGCGGCCTGCTGTTCGTGCGTGCGGCGGGACCCTGGCCGGGAGACGCGATCGTCTGGCCGGCGGGGGTCGCCGCGCTGGGTGCGCTCTTGCTTTGGCGAGCGTCCGGCGCCCTGCCCGCGCGCCGTCGCGGCTGGGCTGCCCATCGCCCGCCCGAGCCCTCGCCCGCGGTGTCCGCGCGGGAGCCCGCCGCGCGGGAGCCCGCCGCGCGGGCGCGGGCGCTCGGCTGGCCCGAGGTGAGCGCTGGTGGAGCCCGGGGACGCCTGCTCGGTCGGCCCGAAGTGAGTCGTGGTGGGCTCGGCGTCACGCTCGTGCTCGCCGGTGGTTTTGCGTTTCTGTGGGCGAACGGTGCGTTGCGCCCGGCGGGCGAAACGGTGCTCGCGGGCCTCGCGGTGCTGATCGCGCTCGCATTGATCTTCGCCCCCTCCTGGCGCCGTCTGGCGCGCAGCCTTGCGGCCGAGCGGACCGAGCGGATTCGCTCCCAGGAGCGCGCCGACGTCGGGGCGCACCTGCACGACTCGGTGCTGCAGACGCTGGCGCTGATCCAGCGCAGCGCCGAGGACCCCAAGCGGGTGGCGGCGCTTGCCCGCCGGCAGGAGCGCGAGCTGCGCGGGTGGCTGGCCGGAGGGGACTCGCGCGAGCATGGCGAGCGGCTCGCCGGCGCCCTGGAGGCGGCCGCCGCCGATGTGGAGGCTGCGGCGGGCGGCACGGTCGAGGTGGTGGTCGTCGGTGACTGCTCGCTGGATGAGCCCGCCGGCGCCGTGGTCGGCGCCGCACGCGAGGCGATGCTCAACGCCGCGAAGTTCGCGGGGGAGGCGCCGGTGTCGGTGTACGCGGAGCTTTCCGAGGAGCGCATCGAGGTGTTCGTCCGCGATCGTGGCGCCGGCTTCGACCCGGCGGCGGTGCCGCCGGCCAGGCGCGGCGTGCGCGAGTCGATCATCGGACGGATGCGCCGTGCCGGCGGCGGAGCGACGGTGCGTGCCCTGCCGGGCGGCGGCACAGAGGTCGAGATCGCAATCGAGCGCGGAGAGCGGCGGTGAGGGTGGGCGTGAGACCCGCAGGGCAGGGCCGGGGACTGGCCACAGCGGGGCGAGGCCGGGAATCGCCCGGGAGTCGGCGTTGAGCGATGCGTCGGGATCGGCCGCGCGGGTGGTGATCGTCGACGATCACGACCTGTTTCGCGCCGGGGTGCGCGCCAGTCTCGGCCCGCGGGTCGAGGTCGTGGCCGAGAGCGGCGAGGTGCGCGATGCGGTCCGTGCGATCGAGGAGCTCGAGCCCGACGTCGTCCTGCTGGACGTCCACATGCCGGAAGGCGGTGGCGCGGAGGTGATCCGGCAGCTCGGCGAGAGCCGCCCGGCCGTTCGCTTTCTCGCGCTGTCGGTCAGCGACGCCGCTGAGGACGTGATCGCACTGATCCGCGCGGGCGCGCGGGGCTACGTGACCAAGACGATCTCCGGTCCCGAGCTCACTGACGCAGTGTGCCGCGTGCGCGACGGCGACGCCGTGTTCTCGCCCCGCCTGGCGGGCTTCGTGCTCGACGCCTTCGCCGGCGAGATCCCGACCGCGCAGGTCGACCCGGAGCTCGATCTGCTCACGCCGCGCGAGCGCGAGGTGCTCCGGCACATCGCGCGCGGGTACATGTACAAGGAGATCGCCGCCCAGCTCGGCATCTCGGCGAAGACCGTCGAGGCGCACGTCTCCGCGGTTCTGCGCAAGCTCCAGCTCTCGAGCCGCCACGAGCTGACCCGCTGGGCGGTGCACCGGCGGCTGGTTGAGGAGTAGGCCGTGATTGGACGGTTCACGATGCTCGCCATCGCCCGCCCGCGGCGGGTGCTCGCCGGGGCAGGTGTGCTGTTCGTGATCGCGGCTGCGCTGGGCGCGCCCGTGACTGGGATGCTCGGCAGCTCGGCGCAGGATTTCGAGGATCCCGCCTCCCAGTATGAACGCACGAACGCCACGATTCAGGCCGCGACCGGGCAGACCCCGTACTACAACGTGGCCACGCTGCTGCGGAGCAGCCGCGACGTCAGGACCAACAGGGCGGCCCAAGGTGCGGTCAGGACGCTCGTTGCACTGCTCTCAGGGCAGCACGGGTTTCAGCGCGTCCTGGCTTATGGCGAGGCGGGAGCCGCTTCGCGTGCGCGCGCGCTGCTTTCGCGCGACGGTCGCGAAACGGTCGTGCTCGTGGCTTATGCCACCACGACCGACGCGACCACGGCGATCGCGCATGTCCGCGTCGCCTCCTCCAGAGCGCCCGCGAACGCCAAGCTGACGGGGACGACGGTGCGCTTCGGCGGCTACGCGCTCACCAGCCAGGAACTCAACGAACGCACGACCAGCGACCTCGCGCGCGCCGAGCTGCTCGCCTTTCCATTGCTGCTGCTGTTGTCGTTCTGGTTCTTCCGAGGTTTGGTGGCGGCGCTGTTGCCGCTGCTGGTCGGCGGCTTTGCGATCGTGCTCGCGTTTCTGGGGCTGCGGCTGGTCGACCAGTTCACGCCAATCTCGGTGTTCTCGCTGAACCTCGTCAGCGGCATGGGCCTCGGTTTGGGGATCGACTACAGCCTGTTCGTGCTCTACCGCTACCGCGAGGAGCTCGCGGGCGGCGTTGGCGCTCACGAGGCGATCGAACGAACGTTGCGGACGGTCGGCCGCACGGTGCTGTTCAGCTGCCTGACGGTTGCGACGGCGATGATGAGCCTGCTCGTGTTCCCGATCCGCTTCCTCTCATCGATGGGGATCGGCGGAGCGCTCGTCGTGTTGTGCGGCGGCGCGGTGTCGCTGCTCGTCCTGCCCGCCGTGCTGATCGTCCTTGGGCCGCGCATCGACGCGCTCTCCCCAGCCTGGCTCAAGCGGCGGGCAGCACGCACGGCGAAGGCACCCACAGACGGCGGCTGGTGGAAACTGGCTCATGGTGTGGTGCGCCGGCCCGCTCCCGTCGCGCTGATCAGCGCACTCGTTCTACTCGCGGCGGCGATCCCCGCGCTGCACCTGCAGTTCACCTCCCCCGGCGCGAACCTGCTGCCGGTGAGCTCGGAAAGCCGTCAGGTCGAAACGGCGCTCGCTCGGAGCTTCTCGGCCAACGCCGGCGAAGCAACCGAAATCGTCTTCAAGGGCCCACACTCCTCGGCTCAGCGTCTCGCGACGGCGGCGGCCGGCGTCGCGGGCCGCCTGGGGAGCGTCTCCACCCCCGCGTACCTTGGTCGTGGCACTTGGGACATCGTGATGCTGCCCCACGGCTCTCCCTACTCGTATATCCAGCAGCAGCTGCTCGGCAGACTGCGCACGCTCGCACACCCTTACGCCGCATTGGTGGGCGGCGCGAGCGCGTTCTTCGCCGACCAGAAGTCGGCGATCGCCTCGCGCATCCCGCTCGCGCTGCTGATCCTGCTGCCGCTCACCGCGGGCTTCCTGTTCGTGATGACCGGCTCGGTGACGATCCCGATCAAGGCGCTTGTGATGAACATGCTGAGCGTGAGCGTCGCCGTCGGACTGCAGGTGCTGATCTTCCAGAACGGTCACTTCTCCGGTCTCCTCGGGTTCACGCCGATCGGCGGGCTTGAAGAGTCGAGCCTCGTGCTGATGCTCGTGATCGCCTTCGCGCTGGCCACCGACTACGAGGTGTTCGTGCTTGCCCGTATCAAGGAGGCCCACGACCACGGCCTGCCCGACCGCGAGGCGATCGCGCTCGGCATCGAGCGCACCGGCCGGATCGTCACTGCCGCCGCGCTGCTCTTCTGCGTGGCGATCGGCGCCCTGACCACCTCGGCCCTGTTCCTCACCAAACAGCTCGGCCTCGGCGCCGCGCTCGCAGTCGCGGTCGACGCGAGCATCGTCAGAGCGCTCTTGGTGCCCTCCCTGATGGCGCTGATGGGTAAGTGGAACTGGTGGGCGCCAAGACCACTGCGACGCCTCCACGACCGCATCGGGCTACAGGAGACCGCCCCAGCTGGCGCGGAGCCCCAGTAGCCGCGCGCCGAGCGCACTTTAGGTTGGTAATGTCGCTGGTGCGACGCGGACGCACGGAGGTGTGCGGTGGGTGCAAGTCAGCAGCAGGCGATCGCCCGCGAGGATCTCGTGGGCCAGCCGGACCTATCGACCTCACGCGTGCGTCGGCGGGTTCTGGCATTGGTGGCCGTGGTCGTGGTGATCGTGGCTGTGATCTCGCTTGTGCCCGGGCTGGCCGGCCTGCGTTCGCGTTTTGCGCACGCCGACCCGGCGTGGCTGCTGGCAGGCGCCGCGCTGAAGGTGCTCTCGGGCCTCGGCTACGTCGTCGTATTCCGGGAGGTGTTCTGCCGGCGGATGAGCTGGCGGCTCAGTGGCGAGATCGGCTTTGCGGAGCTCGGCGCGAACGCCGTCATCCCGACTGGCGGCGCCGGGGGACTCGCGCTGGGCGCGTGGGCGCTTCACCGTGGCGGCATGAGCAATGAGCGGATCGCGCGGCGCAGCGTGGCGTTCTTCCTGCTGACCAGCGTCCCGAACGTGGTCGGGGTGATCATCCTCGGTGTGGGCCTCGCCGTAGGCGTGTTCGCCGGGCGTGCCGGTCTCGCCCTCACCCTGCTGCCCGCGCTCGTCGCGACGGCAGCGATCGCCTTGACGATCGCAAGCGGTCGGTGGGCCGGCGGCGCTGTGCGACGCATTCATACGCGACGAGGACCCGACTCGCGGCTGGGGCGCGTGCTGGGCGCACTCTCGGCGGGAGTGCAGGAGTCGCTCGATCTCCTGCGCCGACCGGCCCCGTTGATGCTCGGGGGTTTGTTGGGGTACCTGGCTTTCGACATCGCGGTCCTGTGGGCGACGTTCAATGCCTTCGGGAGCTCGCCGGGGATCCCGATCCTTTGCCTCGCGTACCTGATCGGCGAGCTCGGCGGTCTGATCCCGGTTCCCGGCGGCATCGGTGGGGTGGATCTCGGGCTCGTCGGCACGCTCGTCCTCTATCACGTGCCCGTGGGTCTGGCGACCGCAGCCGTCCTGGCCTACCGCGCGATCGCCCTCGTCGTCCCGGCGGTCCTCGGAGCGTGCGCGTTCGTGCTGCTTCGACGCTCACTCGCGCGAGAGGCTCACGCGATCTCGAGCTGTGAGCCCAACGGCCAGGTCGAGATCATCGGCCGGGGACTGGTGAAGCTCACCTGACGATAAGGGTGACTAGCCGACGGCTCCCCGAGGATCTGGCGGTGAAATCCGGGTTGTAGGTGTGGGCAAGACGGCGCTTTCGCCACGCTCCCAAGTCCACGATCGTCTGTAAGACTGCGGCAGATGCCGTCCACGGGACGCCGCAGAGCCGCAGCCGAAGACCTCGCGCGAGCGGGTACGCGCGACGCTGAGGTGGAGATCGTCGCGTACGACCCCGCGTGGCCGGCCGCGTTCGAGACAGAGCGCGAGCGGCTCGCGCCGCTGCTCGACGGGGTGGAGATCCACCACTTTGGCTCCACCGCCGTACCTGGTCTTGCGGCCAAGCCGGTGATCGACATGATCGCGCTCGTGCCCGACCTCGACGCGCCGATCGCGGCGCTGGTGCACAGAGCCGGTTACCAGTTTCCTCAGGCGTTCAACGCGACGCTCACGCACAGGCGCTTCCTCTGCTTCCCCTCCGCCTCGCACCGCACCCACCATCTGCATCTCGTGGATCGGTGCGAGGAGCTCGAGCGTCGCCTGCGCTTCCGTGACTGTCTGCGCACGGACCCTGTTTTCGCGGGCGAGTATGTGACGCTGAAGCGGGCGCTCGCCAAGCGTTACCGAGACGATCGCGATGCCTACACCGAGGCCAAGGGCGAGTTCGTCCGCGCTTTCGAGGAGCCCCAAGGAGAGGGAATCTCAGCATGAGCGCTCGGGAGGCGCGCGACGGGCTCGCGTGGCCGGCAGACGCCCGCCAAGTCGCCGGCGCCTCCTCGGTAGGCCGCCCGTGGCGGCGGCCATGGGCGGCGGCCATGCGCACGACGTGGCGGGCTTCGCTTACGCCACCTGCGTAGTAGCCGACAGCCGGTCGACCTCCGCGGGCGTCAGCTTCAGTGTGACGGCCGGCAGGATCTGCTCGAGCTGCTCTGTGGTCCGCGCGCTGGCAATCGGGGCGACGATCCGCGGCTGGGCCAGCAACCAGGCGAGCGCGATGGCGGCCACCGTGGTCGCGTGGGCCGCGGCGACCTCGTCGAGGGCCTCCAGCACCGTGGCCCCTCCGCTGTCGAGGTAAGCACGGGCGGCCTCGGCGCGCTCGGATTCCACGGCCTCGCCGCCAGGCCGATACTTGCCGGTCAGAAAGCCCTTGGCCAGCGCAAAATAAGGCAACACGGCCAGGTCCCAGGTCTCGGCGACGGGCAGCAGCGTGCGCTCAAAGTCGCGCTCGAGCAGGTTGTAGTGCGGTTGCAGGACTGTGAACTCTGCAAGCCCATGCGTGCGCTGGAAATCGAGTGCCGCGGTGAGCCGCTCCGGGGTGTAGTTGGACGCGCCGATGTGGCGGACCGTGCCCGCCTTGACGAGTGCGTCGAAGGCGGGCAGCGACTCCTCCAGTGCTGTCTCCCTGTCATCGAAGTGCGCGTAGTAGAGGTCGATGCGGTCGGTCTGCAGGCGCTCGAGCGAGGCGTGCGCCTCGCGCTCGATCGTGTCCGCCCGTAGGTTGCGGACCGCTCCGTGGCCGCCGCCGACCTTCGTCGCCAGAACGATCTGGTCACGGTTCCTGCGACCGGCGATCCAGCGCCCGATGATCGTCTCCGAGCGACCGTGCTCGACCAAGTAGGAGTTGGCGGTGTCGATGAAGTTGCCGCCCGCGCCGGTGTACGCGTCAAGGACGGCATGAGACTGGGGCTCATCGGCGGTCCAGCCGAACACGTTGCCGCCGAGGCAGATGCCGAATACGTCGAGGTCGGTGCGCCCGAGAGCGGTCATGCTCCCACGGTAGCCGTTGCCGCGGCGGCGGCGCCGAAGCACAAACACTGAGGACGGAGCCGAGGCTGAGGCGAACCCAATAGGCCGGCTTCGCGCGGCAGTCCGGCCGATCTACGTCTCACCATCGGATCGAAATCAGGGGAGCGGTCGACGACCGAGCCAGCTTACGATGATCGAATAGCGCAGGACCGGACGGGACGACTGAAACGTCAGTCCCGCGTGTCGGCGGCGGGTGCGAGGCGCCAAGGAGGATCGAGCCGGTTCTTGCCAGCGTGGTAGATGAACACCCTGTGCCCGTCGGGGTCGAGCAAGATCGCCTCGCGCCAGAGGTAGGGCTGATCGACCGGGTCGCACGCAAAACGCAACCCCGCTCGCTTGAGCTCATCCACGGCACTATCGACGTCGTCAACCTCGAAGTGAATGCTTCCACCGGGCCCAGGCAACTGGTGCTCGGCGCGGTGCAACGAGAGCGTGGTGTCGCCCTGCGGCGCCACGAACCGAGCGTAGTCTGGGTAGTCGGCGACAATCTGTTGGAGACCCAAGCGCGCGTAGAAGCGCGCCGAGCTCTCGACATCGCCGACAGCGAGCGTGACATGGTTCAGACGCACCGCGCCGACGATAGCCTTCTTGCGCCCGCGATGACAACCACATCCGATGAGATCGTCTTCCGTCCTTTTCGCCCAGGCGATGCCAAGGCGCTGCTGCGCTGGGCCAGCACACCCGACGAGCTCCTGCAGTGGACTGGGTTGCGTTTCAGCTTCCCCCTCGATGAGCGCCAGCTCGCCGAGTACGCCGACACTTCGAGCGATCACCGCCACCTGATCTCCGCTGTGATGAGCACTGCCGAGACCGTCGTCGCACACGCCGAGCTGACGGTCCTGCCCCAGCACAAGCTCGGACAGGTCGGTCGTTTCGCCGTCGCTCCAGAGATGCGCGGGCGGGGAATCGCCGGGAAATTGATGGACTGGCTCGTCGCGTTCGCCTTCGACGACCTCCACCTGCACCGGCTGGAGCTCGTCGCGTTCTCGTTCAACGAGCCAGCGCTGCGCTGCTACAAGCGAGCCGGCTTCAGAGAAGAGGGCCTCGCGCGAGATGCTCGCAAGGCCAGCAACGGGTACTGGGACCTGATCCACATGGGGCTACTCGCGCATTGGCGACACAGGCGCAATAACGGCGGCCCCTCACCAACTGAAAGCTCCGCCTCGAGATGGCCGATCAATGACCGATGAGGCGGCTGACGGAGCCTGTCGGTGGGCGCGCTTGGGAATCGTCCCGAGCAAGCGTAAGCGCACGTACCCCGGCGTGGATCATTTCGACATCTACGACGGGCCCGAGCACGAGCTGATGGTCGCCGACGAGGTCGAGTTCCTGCGAAGAGTCCCCGGTCTAGCCGTGTCCGCCGTCTAACGCCCTCCTCTCGCCTTCCTCGCGCGCCGACCGTGCCTGGCCGTCTCCTTATGCTTGATCTGCTTCGGACAGCCGGTGACGGCGATTGGTGTGCTCTGTTTGATTTCAGCGCCGTTCTGGGCGACGAATTCGGTCGGCATCGCAAGCGTCGCGGGCTCCGTCTGCTTGACCCCGCGGGTGATGGTCTTCTTGCGGCCGTGAACGCTGACCGTAACCTTCTTCTTGACCGTAACGGTCTTCGTCAGCGAGCAGAGGTTCCCGGCGTTTGTCAGCGCGGAGTAGGGGCCCTCGGGGAGCGTCAGTTCGAAGCTCGAGAATGGCTGGTCGGGGACCGTCTTGAACGTCGTCGAGGTCACCCCATTCTTGATGTCGGTAGTGCCGACGAGATCGATCGTGATGCCGTAGCCTTGCAGCACCAGCGTCAGCGACGGGAACGCTTCGCCACCGTGGGAGACGAAGATCGCGGGACCCTGCAACGGGACCGGGATCAACGGGGTATGCACGACCGCATAGCCGATCTTCGACGCCGCGGGGCACGCGGCCGGATTCGCTTCGAACTGTCCGGCGGTGCACGCCTTCTGCAGCGTCGTCAAGCGGCTCGGGAGCTGCGCGGGGAGTTCGACTTTGACCTTCGCGATGTCCGCGTCGGTGCCCTGCGGCACGTTCGGGTAGGTCAGCTTCGCGCTCAGGCTCGCCCCGTCCGTTCGGCTTGTTTTAGCGGACGTCGAGATGCTGAATTTTGGTTCGAACTTCAGCGCGGCACAGTTGGTGACCTGGAACGGCGTGGAGATCGTGCTCGTGCCGCCTTCGCTGAGCAGCACCATGCCGGTCAGCGACATCTTCGCGCAGCTCGTCGGGTTGAACTGGAAGTCCCCACGCGTGGTCGTGGCGTTGACATGCTGGATTTCCAAAGGGATACCTTCGATGCTCGTCGGGATCGAATCCGGTGAGCCCGGCGGGTCCGTGGTGATCGTGATCGCGCTGGTGATCGGGTCCAGTTCGATCTTGCCCCTGACGACCACGCAATCGCACGCCGGATGGTTGCTCTTCGTGTCCGCCAAGTCGAACGGGCCGGCCTTCGCGGGCACCTCAAACGTGATGCCAAACGGCGCGCAACCCGCTTCACCGACCGTGCAGCCATGACTGCCGTTATAGGGGCCGGTGAGATAGAACTTCCCGCCCGTGACCGTGAACGGCTGGTTGCCGACACCGACGCCGATCGTCGCTTCGCCGATCTTGCTGTTTTCCCCACACAACCCTTCGTTGGCGCGCGGTTCCGGGCACAGTTCGACACCCGACAGCACACCCGACAATCCTGGCGGTAGCTTCGCTTCGACCGACTTCAGGTTCTGTTCGCCGTCTTTGCGGTTCAACGTCACCGTCAACGGCGAGAACGCACCCGCCTGAATATTCGTCGCACCTGCAGACACAGTCGGACTGAACGGCAGGCTCGCACCGGGACACGCGCCACCACCGGGGCCGTGGTCGATATTGAACGACGATTCCGCGGTCACGGGACCGTTGCCGTCCCATGGCGTGAAGACCGCGGTCGTGGTGTAGGTCCCGCAACGCGTTGGGGTCGCCAGCGGCGCGCGTTCGCCACCGAAGAAGTGCAGTTCGAGGTTTTCAAACGGCACGTCGGGCGTGTTCTTGAACGTCGTCACGATCTGTCCCGTATGCGGGTTCAACGACACTTCGCCCGCGAGCTTGATCAAACTCCCTGAATAGGGATCTTCGGCGACGATATACATCGCCACGAGACTCCCGAACGGATTGTTGTTCTGCGCCGCCAAATACACCGAGCCTTCCAGTTCGTGTTCGAGCAGCGGCGTCTTGATCTTCACAGTCCCGACCTTCGAACCATCCGGACAGAAGTTGAACCCCGGCGCAAGCGGGCTCGCGACTTCCGACGTGAACGTGTTCCATTTCACGCCCGGTTCATATTCCTTGTTCAGTTCTTCCTGGCCCTCGTAGCCGATCTGATCGCCGGGGCTCCCGAGCGCACCCGCGAGCGCTGCCGGTTCGGAGGTACACGCTTCAAGGCCGTCGCCGCCCGACGGGTTGATCGCGACCCCCTGAGGCAGCGTCACTGTCGTATCACGCAACGCCGACTCCGCCAGGCCGTTGGGGTTCAACGCGGCAGTCTGTGGGACGTGGACGTTGACCGTCAGCCCCGAGGACGTGCTCGCGTTGCTGCTGTCCGGCGCGACGCCGATTTCCGGCAGGAACTTGAGCTTCGAGCAGCCAGTCAGCGACACGGGCGTGCCCGCGACGTTGTGCGTGACCGTGCTCTTCTTCGCCCAGTTGCCCGGTTCTTCCCACGACTCGGCTTCCATCGTCGAGCTCAACGGGCCGTGGCAGCCCGTCGGCATCGTCAGCAAGGCTTTCCCGGGACCTTCTCCCCTTTCGAAGATTCCTTCGTTGGCGCCTCCTAGTTCTTCTTCTGTGCACCCTTCTTTGTACTTGCCGCCGGTCTGCAACAAGTGCGCGCAGGGCTCAATAACACCGAAGAGCGTCGCCTTGCTACTGATGACGGGGGCCGTCGTCGGCGCTTCCGTCACCGTCACCTGCACGGGGTAATTGCCACCCGCAAGAACGCCATTGTTGATATACAGCATTGGCACGTAGAACTTGGTGCCGAGCTGTAAAGCCACCCCACGCACGGGCGTCATTGCGTAGAGTGGCCCGTGGAGTTGTCCTAGACGCGCCTGGTTCTCCGACCACCTCAGTTCCAGTTCGCCCACGAACGATTCGAATGGGCAGGATGCTCCATTAGCCCCCTGCAGCTCCTGTCCGGTGCAGTGCTGTGAGGGCGCGTTGGGGTCGCCGACGAAGCCGGGTGGCAGATCGATCTTGACATTCCGCAAGACGCCGTCGGGCAGGCGAATGTACCGTGAGTCAGCGTTCGATTCTTGGCGCTTGAAGTGCGAGTTCAGCGTGAAGCTGTCGACGAACTTGAACGGGTGCGAGCCCGCCTGCGTGTCGGGGGTGCCGTCTTCGTTCAGGAAGCTGATTCCATAGCTCTTGATGCCGAAGCCAACGCCCTGCGTCGCAAGCATACCGCTGGCCTCGCCCGCGCCGTTGGCGTTGGTCGCGACCAGGCGGAAGTGGTAGAGTTCGCCGGCCACTAGGCCTTCGAGCTGTGCGGAGACCGCCACCGGACTGCTTCCCGCTCCGATCTCGCCCGGCGTCTGCCCACAGGGCACGCTGTGGTTGTAGGGGCCGGTGCCGAATTCGTCGGTGAGGCCGTACTCGAACTCGCATTCGCTGACAGCGGAGCCGCGCGGATCGACCATGCCACTCAGCGTCGCCGCTTCCTTGGTCACGTTCGTCGGCGAACCCACGGTGACTGCGGGTGCGTCGCTACCAAAGACGTAGACCTTGCCGTTGGCCGGATTGGAGACGTAGATGTCCCCCGTGACACCGTTGACAGCGATCCCGCCCTGCCCCGAGGAGCCCGAGAGCTGTGCCGAGCCGACGCGCGCGACGAGCGTGCCGGCGGAGTAGTTGTTGAGATATTCTTGGCTGTTGCTATTCATCGCGCCCGTATCCCACTCAGCCACGGAAGACTGATCGTCTGCGTAGAGGTGGCCGGTCGCGGGGTCGACGGCCACCGCGACGTCACCCGCTTCGCCGCTGTCCACGCGGCCAAGCGGGGAGAGCTTCTGCCCCCACTTGAGCGTACACGCGCACGACGGTTCATAGATCGGGTAGTCATCGCCCGTGACGGAGACGGCGAAGCCGTGGGCCCTGTTCTGTTGGGGCCTGCCCGTTGCGCTGTTGACGTCATTGGAATTCCATTCCTGGCGAGCAATGAGATGATTCACCGCCGCGCCGTCGAATTCGTCGATCAGCAGGCTGTCGGACGAATTCGTGCCCAGGTCGACGTGCACGGTGCCGCTCTCGTCGACGCCCAGCCCCAGCAGTTCGCCTTCGGCGGAGCCCGTGGATGGCGGGAAGCCGCCGATCTGGCTCAGGTATCTGCCTTCGGGGCTGAACTTGTCGATCACGCCGTCGCCTGCATCCATCACGTACAGGTCGCCAGCGGAAGGGTCCGACGGGCTACTTGAGTTATCGACCGCGATCGCCGCGGGACTACCGTACAACGAGGGGAACGAGAACGATCCGGCCGGCGTGGCGGCGCCGGTCAGCACATTGGAGTGCAGTGCCGGGAATTCGACCGGGTTGCCGTCGGCGTCAAACCGCGACACTGTGTCCGTGCCGATGTCCGCGACGTACACGTCACCGCTAGATTCGTTGACCGCGATGCCATTCGGATTGGAGAACGAGCCGAATTCGGATACGAAGGGGTGCGTTTCGGCCAAGGCCGGGGTGGGGGCTGAGAAGGCGAGGGTGGCCAACAACAGAACAGGTAGAAACAACAGAGCGGTCTTTGATCTTGCTACGCCACCGCGGTAATTGCATGGCAGCAGCTTGTGGGCTTGCTGGCCAATCATTATATGATTCCGTTGGTCTTGGTCTCGCGTTTCACACGCGGACTGCGAACTGACCAGGCGTTTAAGCATGCTCATGAGTTTGTCCTCCGCTTGTTGCTGGTCTTTTTCGCCTTTTTGGGTTTTGTCTTTCGCTTAACCCTCGCACACTTATCATGTTTGTTTTTCACAAAGCCCTGCTTGCATTTCGCGGACCTTTTCACTGCCGTCTTGACCACCGGGGATGGTGGTGAAAGGTTCCCCACACCGGAGAATGTCTGGCTCGCCGGCGCCCCATAGATCGAGGGCTGCGACGGGACCGGCGTGCGGCAGGCGTCGGCGGTCGTACATGCCGGCGGGGAGGACGGTTCGGCGAAGCCTCCCGCGACGCGCGCGTCGTAGGTGACGATCTGTCCTTCCTGGTTGTCCTGCGACACGAGCTGCTGGTTTGACCTGAAGAACACGTCATCGCCGCTTTCGCTCACGTCCTCCAGGGTCGATTCGAAGGAGCTCGTGCCGCTCGAGATCAGGTGCGCGCCGCCACCCTCGTACTCGTAAACGTCAGGTATGCCGTTCGTGTCGGAGGGCACGAGCGCTTCCTCGGTTTCGAAGAACACCTGGCCGGCATCCGTGAGCACGTGCCGGCTCGGGACAACTCCGAAACCTTCATCATAGGCTTCTCCACGCTGCGCCACACCGCCTCCTTCGACCGGAGGTTCGCCCGTGGGGTTGCACGAGGCGCAGGCGAGCTGCCCCGTGGCGGCGCTGTACAGGAAGAGCTCGGCGGCGGGAAAGGGCTTCCCTTCGGAGTCGTCTTTACCCGGCTCGAGGTTGTCATAACCGGTCAGGCTCTTTTCCGATTCGAACGCCAGCCATTCACCGTCGGGCGAGGTCTGTTTGATGCCAAGCAATTCGTTGTTGGAGACGCCGGTGGCGATGAACGTCGTCTTGTTGCCGTTCCACAGATACAGGTTCTGCTTCCCGGCTTCCGCGCCTTCGACGACGGTCTTGCCTTCGCTGTTCGTGAATTCCCTCGTGTTGGACGCCAGCACACCCTCGGCGACGAAGTAGACGTCGGAGCTGTCGTGGCCGCCAAGCGGCGTGACGTTGAGCACGTCGGCGTGTTCGCCGGCCGCAGCGATCGTGAGGTCGGTCAATTCGCATTTGCTCGCGCCGTCAGGCAGCGCGCACTCGTACATGTCAGGTTCGCCCGCGGCCGCGGTCGAGTCGGCCGTGAGCTTGCTTTCGTCGAGAAAGAAGACCTTCGAGCCGTCGGAGCTGGCGGCCTTGAAGGAGCCGCCACCGCCGGGGCCGGACACACCCTGCTGTTCGTCGATCTGGACGGTGCGCTGTCCGTCGATGCGGTCGTAGAGAGCGCCGCCGTAGGTGAAGAGGACGTGCGAGCCGTCGCTGGAGACCACACCTTTGTCGGACACGGAGTGGCCCTTATTTTCTGCCGCCGCCGGAAGGGATCCGGGGACCGCCGTGCCGTCCGGCAGCACGCTCACCAGCCCCACCGCGCCTTCGTCCCATTCGTACAGGTTTTCCACGCCGTACCGCGCACCTTCGGCCAGGGGCGAAGTCTCCGTGAAGAACACGTGGCTGAGATCGGCGGAGGAGGCCTGGAAGTGCGCGTCGGCCGGCGTCACGCCCGGCGGCGTGACGTTGACAAGCTGGTAAGCGCCGGTTGCGTTCTCGCGCACCAGCAGGTTTTCGTGGCCCACCGGTTCGCCGCTGACGACCTGACGGCCTTCGGGGTTGCACGATTCCGGGTCTTCTCCTGCGGACACGGACGCGGTTGAACCTCCGCCAGCCAGCATCACGTCCTTGGTGAGCTGTTCCGAGTAGGCGTACACGGGTTGGAGTTCCGGGCAGCCCACCCCGTCATAGGATTCGAGCGGCCTGACATCTTCCGCGATCCAGCCGCCCGCGCCCCGCGTCGCCACGTATGATTCGCCGGCGGTGGGCGCGCCCGGCCGCGGTTCCCGGATCGTGAGCGAGAGCGCTTCGCCATCCGCGGCGGCCTTGCTCGCGTACGCCATACTCAACACAGAATCGAACTGAGACGAGCTCGTGACCGGCGGCGTCACAAGCTCATAGGCGCGGCAGTCGGGCAGCCTCGCGGAGAAGCCGCCGCGCAGCTGTTCGTTGGGACACGCCGCCTGCTCAGCGGTCAGCGTCGTGAAGGTCTGATCGGGTCCGACGATTCCGCCGGGCGCCAGTTCGTTCGTCGCCACGACCCGGTAGTGGTAGGTAGTTCCGGGCGCGAGGCCGCTCGCGGACGCCCACACCGCGCGCGATTGCACTCCTTCACCGACGCTTCCTTCCGGGAAGGGCATCGAGCTGCCATAGGCGCTGGTAGGGCCGTATTCGAAGCGATAGCTCGTCTGGATGCCACCGGGGTTCACGAGCGCGCCGAGCTTCGCTTCAGAGGCGCCGACTTCAGAGGTGAGCTCCCTATCGACCACGGGCGCGGTGGGGGGCCCGAACACCCAGACGGTGCCTCTGTCGGTCACGTATACACGCCCGCTCGCTTGATTCACCGCGACCATGCTGAGGAGGAGTTCCCGTATGCCGCCTTCCAAGCCGAAATTACCGGCCCCCACATCGGCGAGCTGCCTACCTCCCGAGCTGTACTCGACGAGATGGAGGCAAGGCGATTTCTTGTCGCCGCACGAGTCCGCGCTGTTGTCGACGACCGCGAACACGTCCCCATGCCCGTCGAGTGCCACGGACCCCACGCCTTCGCTCTCGATTTCCACGGGCTTGCCGTCCACTTCTACAGGCGCACCGCCGGAATCGAGCTCCACGATCCTGTTGTTGCCGGAGTCGGCCACCCAGAGATTGCCGGAGGAGTCGACCGCGACGCCGGTCGGTTCCTTCAGCGCGCCGGCGCCGGAGCCCGTGAAGGTCTTCAACAACGTGCCGCTCGGGCTGTACTCGAGCACCTCGTTATCCGGCACCACCGGCACATACACGTTGCCGGTCGAGTCAGCGGCAATCTGGACATCTGTGAGGAGGCCGAAGTAATTGCGTGACGCCGACACTTCAAACGGCGTTCCCACCGGCGCGCCTGTGTTGGGGCCGTAGACAAAGATCGTCAAGGGCGTGGAGAAGCCTTCGGTGCCGAGCACGTACACGTCGCCGTTCGTCGGGTTCACCGCAACACCCGAGTAGTACGCAGACCCAAACGGGGACGGCGGCGAGAGCAAGTTGCCCGAAGGATCGAACTTGACCACCGTCGAGGAGGCATAATTTTCCCCTACGAAACCCGACACGAACAGGTCCCCAGAGCCTTCCACAGCGATGCCAATCGCATGCGCCTCGTGCGCGCTGAACAATCCTTCGGAGATGAGCTTGGGAGGTTCGGCTTGGGCGACGGCGGGGGTGGCGAGCGCAAAAGAGGAGGCGAGCACACACAGCGCTATGAGAAAGCGGGCCACAAAGGGACCAGCGGCCAGAACACGCGCGGGCGCACCACTCCCTGGAGCATGGCGCGGGCCACGGAGCAGTGCGAAGCGACCGATCTTCGATGCGGCGGCGGGCTTCGCGATGTGCGCTGTGGGTATCACCCTGTTCTCCTTGTTGGTGTTGTGAAGTGATAAGTCGATCGGGGGTGGCGTGTCATGCGGCCTGATCCCGGTCGCAGGCAAGAACGCTGAGGCGCCGCGCGACCTGGCCGCCCAGCAGCGTCAGCTTCCACGCGTTGGGCTCGCCCTGGGAATGCCCCAAACCATGGTTCTCCAGCAGGCCGAGGCGCTCGAGCCGCCGCAGCAGCTTCGAGACCTGCCCCGGGTCGGTAATCCCCGCGCTATCAGCAACCCGGCGGTTGCTTCCCCCTGGATGCTCCCACACGCCTTGCAGAACCCGCGCGGTGCGGTAGGTGAGGCGCATGTTCACCTCATCCAGCGGGTCGTACTCCGCCTGCGCGCTCACCTCCCAGCCAGCCTTCGGCGCGTGGGGCAGCGTCGGTGCCGGGGCGGGACGCCGCTGTTCGCGACGCGCCGCGCGCGGCCCCAGGTACTGCAGCGCGATCATCCCCATCAGCTCATCCAAAAGGCCCGTCAGCGGCCCGGAGTCGCTGCTGCGCAACCGCGCATACACAACGCCGAGCGCGCCGCCCACGAGACCTTCCGCCGTCACAAGCGTGCACTCCGCCCCGCGCGGACCCTCCCCGCGTCCCTCGTCGAGGATCGCCGCCAGCCGCGCGAGCACCCGCTCGCGACGCTCCAAAGTCTGTGGCCCGCCGTGCAACGCATGGACGACCCAGATCCGCGCCAGCAGCGGCTCGCGCTCCAGGAAGGAGAGAATCACCCACAGCCCGCCGCGCACCCGCTCACGCCACTCCATACCCTTGAGGCCCGCCGCCGCGAGATCCCGCTCGACCCGCTCCACGACCGCGTCGATCAACGCGACCAAACACGTTTCGCGGTTCTCGAACAACTCGTAGAACGTCCGCCGCGACACCTTCGCCCGCGCCGCGATCCGCGTCACCGTGCTCTGCTCAAAACCCAGCTCGTCGATCGTCGCCGCGACCGCCACCAGCAAACGCGAATGCTGAATCTCCTCGACCTGCACCCGCGGCGCGCCCCGCGAGAACACCCGCTGCTCGCGCCGCCGCGCCAAACGCCCCTCCGCCGGCAGAGCGCGCTTGGCCGCACCCCGCCGCGCCGCCGTCCCCGCACCGCTGCTGGCCGATCTCCGATCGGTCGGCGCGGCCATCAGCAGCCACCCCCCACCCGCGGGTGCGACTCCGTGGCCCCGCCCAGAGCCTCCGGACGCCCACCCCCCGCGGGGACGAAGCAAAGACGGCGCAAACGCGCCCGACGAGAAGGCCTCTCGGCTAGCTGCCTAGCCGAAGAGAGAGAGAGAGAGAGAGAGATGCGACAGCGCCAAGCTGGCGCATCTAGCATCAGCCCTCCGGGCCGACGCGCACATCCCCATCATGAATCTCCCTCTAGAAACCACGCTCAAACAACTCCCTCATCGCTTCGATCCAGCCCCTCTCCCATTCCTGCAAACCCTGCTTGCGCTTGAAGTCAACCACAGAGCGGAATGACCCCAACCGGACCCTATGTATACCGGCCCCCCGACACAGTGGGAGAACCAGCCCTGCGGCACACCGTAGCCGAGCTACGTATAAATGTCAAGCCCCAAGCGAGATCACGTAAGGAAACGGTCCACGCCGCTCACCGCCCGCGTACCACGACGACGTTTCGCAACCGGCGTGTCGTCCAGCCGCTGTGGACAAACCGGATTCGTCGCGCCTGGGAGGGACTCCGCGTAGCTGCCAGGATTACGTTGTGCAGCTGGCCGACGACAGCGACATGCGCCGGGCGGCGAAGGAGCGCGGCCTTGACCTTGGGCTGGGCCAAGACGGCCTCGAGCACCTGAATCAGCTCGGGGCGCCCCAGCCTGGCTTACGGCGAGCGACGATCTGGTTGATCGCCGTCCTGGTCGCCGCCGCGTGTTTTACGGTGGTCCTGCCCGTCATGAGTGCGCGTTCCTCGCCGCGCGCGCATGTCCACGGCTTGCATTCCCATCGGCAGCGCTCCCGCCCCCCACGTCTGTGTGCGCACCGGTCGCGCGGCCGAGGCCGCCGCGGGCGGCGCGAGTCCCGGTCGCCGTGCCCCCCGAGCGCTCGGACCGGTGCGGCCAGCTCGGTCGCGACCACTTCCGCGATCATCGCGGGCCTGGTCAAGCCGAATGCGAGCACGTCCTACTTCTTCAGCTACGGGACCACCGCTCGCTACGGCTCTCGCAGCGCCTCTAGGCACGCGGGCAGGCGGCCGAAGGTATTCGCGACTTCAGTGGCGCTCGCCGGCCTGCGACCGTACACGAGGTACCACTTCCGGATCGTCGCGACCAACTGCGGGGGCTGCCGCACGGGCACCACCTACGGCGCGGACCACACGTTCACGACGGCCGCCCCGACGCCCCAGCCGCCGCCCCCGGCGCCCCAGCCGCCGCTCCCCGCCCCGCTCCCGGCGGCTCCCCTTGGGAGCACCGGCCCGGCGACCACGATCACGCAGATCTCGGCGACGGTCACCGGCACGGTGGCAGCCAACGGGCTTCCAACCACGTGGCATTTCGAATACGGGCCTACGAGCGCCTACGTCTCTGAAACGCCACCGCAGTTGGGCGCCGTCGGTACGACCAACGTGTCCGCGTCGCTGACGGGCCTGGCCGACGCCCAGACTTACCACTACCGCCTGGTGGCCACCAACAGTCTCGGCACCTCCTACGGAGCTGACCAGACGTTCACGACGCAGACGCCGACGAGCACCCAGCAGGAAGACGCCGACCACGCCATCGCCGCCTACGCGGCGATGCAGCAGTACTTCTACGCCCCCAACGTCTACCCGGGTGACATCAGCAGCCTGTACGCCGAAGACTACCCCCAGAGCGAAGGCGGAAACCGCTACTCCTACCTGTGGCCGTTCTCGCGGGCGCTGGTCGGCACCATCGCCCTGGCCGGGATCCCCCCGAGCGTCGACGGCGGCCTCGATTATCAGGCCGACGTCAACGATCGCCTGACCGGGCTCTCCCACTATTGGGACAGCGCGGCCAATCCGCCAGGATACGACTCCTATGTGACCGCGCCGTTCGGCGGCGGCGGCGACAAGTACTACGACGACCAGGCGTGGGTCGGGCTGGCGCTGGCCCAGGACTACCGCCTCACCCAGAACGCCAGCGCCCTGAGCGACGCGGAGAACGTCTTCTCGTTCGTGTACCCGGGCGGCTGGGACGGCAACTCCGGCGAATTCGACCCAGGCGGCACGTTCTGGGTCCAGCAGGGAGCGGGTTTGGGTTTGACCAACCACGAACGCACGACCACGTCGAACGCGCCCAACGCCGAGCTCGGGCTCCGTCTCGAGCAACTCGACCCCAGCGACCAGGCCACCTACGAAACCGGGTCGATGATGATGTACGGCTGGGTCAACCATTACCTGTACAACGTCGACAGCAATCCCACCGACCCCAACGCGCCGAATCCCAACTACGAACCGAGCAAGCCTGCTCTCGTCTTCGACAAAGTGACCGAAGGGCGGGTCGGAAAGACGCTGTGGACCTACAACCAGGGGGCGATGATCGCTGCCAACGTGACCGCCTACCAGGACACGGGCGAAACCGACTACTTGATGAATGCGGAAGCGCTCGCGAACGCATCCCTCGACTACTTCACCGAGGCGGACTACCTCGACACCCAGCCGGCAGCGTTCGTCGCCATCTACTTCCGCGGCCTGCTGGTCCTCTACGCGGCGACTGGCGAGCGCACCCTGCAGGCGAAGATCCTCCAGGCCGCCCAGACCTACGCCGACGACGCCTGGAACAACTACCGCAACGGCCAGAACCTCTTCCACCTGCCGTCCTCGCCCGGCTCCTCCTACCGCCTGCTCGACCAGGGCGCCCTGCTCGAGCTCTACGCGGCACTCGCCTGGGAACCGAGCGACTACGACATGCTCCCGTAGGAGCTCATGCTGCATCGCGAGGACTCGGGTGGCAGCGCGATCGTCGTGTGATCCAGGCGCTGATTCGCTGCGATCACCGCCGCTATAGCCCAGTGCTCCGTAGCTTGGCCGCACTAGTAGGCTGCGTCACTTGGCCAAGGCGTCATGACTCCCAACAGGGAGAGTCGGGAGGTAGACGGTGAGTAAGCTGCCAGTACACAAATCGGCCTGTGGGATCTTCACGGCAGCTGCCGTGACGTTCGCCGTGGCCGGCCTAACGTTTGCCTGCGGGGCGCTGGCGGCGGGAGCGAACGGGAGCGCCGGACGTACGTCTTCGGCGGCTGCGCCTGTGGCGTCAGTGGCACTCGCGAGCGACACCGGGCTTGGGGGCTTCCAGCCGCTCACCCCGTGGCGCCAACCGTCTGTCGAACTTCCGCCTCCGCGTTTGCTCGCCTACCAGCAGCTCGCCGAAGCTGGGGTCAGTCAGGCTTCGCACTGGCGCCATGGTGCCTGGTACTGCGAATACCTCCGCTGCACCCATGGGCCCTATCCACTTGTCACTATTTGGGGTGAGGTGCCGCTATTCGACACCGCTGACGCGCTCGAGATGGCCTCGCCCTCATCGGCGCACCAGGCGCTCGTAGACCGTTTCGCGCGTGCGAACGAGCGCTACTGGGACGGTGCGCTTGGCGGCTACGCCCCTTACCCGGGAGACCGTGCAGGAAATGTTCAGGCGTTCTTCGACGACAACGGCTGGGAGGGGCTCGCGTTCTTCAACGCCTACAAGGCCACCCACGAGCGCCGTTGGCTCTTTGACGCCCAGCGCGCGTTTCACTTCATCGCCGCCCGCGGCTGGGACAAGGACGGCGGGGGAATGTGGTGGAATACCAGCCATCCCTACCACTCAGGACCCGCTCTCGCGTCCGACAGTCTTTTGGGCATTCTGCTCTACGGCGAAGACCACGAACGCTGGCAGCTGGAAGACGTGAAGATGTATGCCGATTGGGCAAACGCCAACGACAACCACGACGAACGTCAGTTCTACCTCGAGATGCCCAACCGTCCGGAATCGGTGAACGACTACGTGCAGGCTCCCCTGATCTACGCGCAGTACCTACTGTGCCAGGACGGGGAGGGAGAAGGCTACTGCCTTCAGGCGGGACGAGTGGCGGCCACACTCGCCGAGCAGCACGTCGACGAATATGGCTACGAATACAACTACGGGCCCGAGTACGACGCGATCTTTATGCAGTGGATGATGGCCTACGGGCAGGCAACGGGCGAGCCCTACTGGTTGACGCTCGCGGAGGTCAACGCGGCGGCCGCGGCCACGAACGCCGGCGAGGGGAAGGGGCATGGACTCTGGCTCTCGAGTTGGTGGGGCGGGCCAATTGCTGACCCTGAAACGCACCCGAACATGCTGCGCACCATGGGTGCCACGACGAGCCTCTTCGCTTGGGTCGGGGTGTACTCGAGCGCCAGCTCGTAAGACGGGAAGATCATAATCGCCCCGAGCTTTGAAGGACAGGTCAGATTGACAAATGGCTCGCCGCGAAATCCTGCCCACCTACCGTGTCGGCGCGCCCGTGGTTTGCGCATAGACAAGTCGCCGGCAGCTCCTCGGCAGGCCGCTCGTCGCGGGGAACGCGACGGACTTCTTCTCGTCCGGAGCAGTGGCACGAGCCGGCGCCCGTGAAGACGCTCGCATCCAGCGCGTAGCGATCATACGAGGGGCGCATGTCGATGAAGCCCCTGCATCGAGGACGCGAGTACGCCCTGCTCACCGCCACCAGTCATGCGATGCAACAATCACCGTATGCCGCGCCAGGATCTTGTGGGACTGATCATCGCCGGCCTCGCCTTGGCGGCCTCCGGATGATGCGCGTGTATCACGTACCCGGCAGCCGTTCCACCCGTGTGCTGTGGATGCTCGAGGAGATCGGCGCACCCTACGAGCTGACTGTCATGACGCGTGAGGACCGCAAGACCGCCGATCACATCATCCGCCACCCGCTCGGCCGTGTCCCTGTGGTCGAGTTCGACGATGGACGCCGGTTGTTGGAGTCGGCGGCGATCTGCATCCAACTGGCCGACCTGCCAGCCGAACCGAGCTAGCGCGGTCATAGGTCTTTAATGGATGCCAAACCCGGATCTTGGGCAGATTCGAGACCCCGAGGAGGTGTGCCATGAGCAAGCTCAGACTCAGCATCACGATGTCGCTGGACGGCTATGTCGCAGGTCCGGACCAGAGCGAGGAGGACCCGCTCGGAGTAGGTGGGATGGAGCTGCACCAGTGGTTCTTCCCGCTCAGGGCGTTCCGGGAGATGCACGGCGAGCAGGGCGGCGAGACCAACGCCAGCTCCTCGGTGGTCGAGGAGCGCCGCGCAAACATCGGCGCCACGATCATGGGACGCAACATGTTCGGCGGCGGCACCGGACCCTGGGGCGACGATCCGTGGCCAGGCTGGTGGGGCGAGGACCCGCCCTACCACCATTCGGTGTTCGTGCTCACCCACCACGCGCGCGAACCGCTTGAGATGCAGGGCGGCACCACCTTCTACTTCGTGACCGACGGGATCGAGTCGGCGCTCGCGCAGGCCAAGAACGCCGCCCCAGAGCAGGACGTCTGGCTTGCCGGCGGCGCGTCGGTGGTCAACCAGTACTTGACCGCAGGCCTTGTCGATGAGGTCGACATCTCGATCGCGCCCGTGATCATGGCCGGCGGCAGACGCCTATTCGAGGGCCTCCAGCACGGGGCTCTCAAGCTGATGCAGATCCGGGCCGTCGACGCACCCGGCGTCACGCACATCAAGTACCAGGTCGGTTGAAACCACTATCGGACAGAGGCGGTCAGGCATTCCGCGATCATCGCGGCGAGCAGTGTCTTGGCGTCAGCACTCCGCTGCTGACGTGTAGGGAACTTGGGTAATAGGGAAGCAATGATAGTCCGCATAAGGGTCCCTTTGGTTTTGCTGGCGGTGCTTGGCATCGCCGCGGCGGCGGCTTGCGCTGCCAGCGCGGGGGCGGGTGCGGCGGCCCACCGCGCGCCCGAGCGACATTCGCGCATATACGTCGCCAACAAGGACTGTCGCGGGCACACCTTCCGCCCGGCCAGTATCACGCTCGCCTGCGGCGATGGCAACCTTTACGTCAGCGAAGTCGATTACTTCAACGGCCCCTCAGAAGGCTATGGGTCAGCACGGGCGGGCGCGTCGGTCACGATCCACGAGAACGACTGCAAGCCGGACTGCGCCGCGGGTAAGCTCATCGTCGAAAAGGGCGCGCTCACGCTGAAACGCATCGTTCGCTGCGCCGACGGCCTGCTGTACTACTCGCGCGCCTTGTACGCGTTCCCGGGCGGCGAGAACGAAGTCGACATCCAACCCTACGAGCGCTGCGGGCCGGTGCACCACGTGCACTCCAAGGCCATTCGCGCCAACGCTCCCTATGTGCCTGCCGAACCACCGACCTCGCCGGGAGCGCGCGCGCTGATCGCAGTTCACTCCGTGCAGCGCGCCTTGAAGGCGGCGGCGCTCCCCAAGGGGGCCACTCGCCTGAAGAGGGTGCCGGCCGGGCAGGCCAAGCTGCTGGGCTCGATCCGCACGCCCGCCGCGTCGCTGGGCACCGAAGAACGCGCCAAACTGGTGGCGCGCAGCTCCGTCTGGGCCATCTCTGCGCCGCCCGGCAGGGTCTTTGGGTATGTCGCCGCGCATCTACCCGGCGGGACGCGCGAGGTGTTCTCCACGAGCGGCGGCTCGTCGTTCACGCCGCCCCACGGCCACGAATCGCTGCCTGAAATCGAGAAGCGCGAATCGGTGAACTTCTGGGGCGAGGAATTCCGTCTGCCGAGGGGCAGCCGCGCGCTGCGGCTGCGCGCGCTCGGCGTCTACATTGCGCGGCGAGGCGCGGGCGCCGACAGGTTCATCGTGCGGGTCACCGCCGCCGCCTCGTGGGAGCGCGCGCGTCCCAGCTACTCGCTGCTCGGCGCAAACGTCGGCGCGGTCACGATCACGGTCACCGATCGCCCCGCGCGCAAGAGTGAACCGCCGCCGGTGACGATCCTCAAGCCAGCGCTCGTGCGCATGATCGTGTGGGACGTCAACGAGCTGCCCGTCGAAGAATCAGCCGGTAGCGCCGTCAACTGCCCCGCGGAGGGAATCGGTCGAACCTCGCGACTGCTGTCGCTGAGCTTCAGCGAGGGAGAACATGGCCCGCTGCTTGGCACCTTTACGGACAACCCTGAGGTGTGCGTCCCTGCACCGTCGATCGCGCTGTCCGGAGAGCCTCCCGTCGCGCTCTCCGAAGCAGAAGGGCTCGTACGCGAGATCGAAAGGATCAGCGCCATCCGCCTACGCTGAGCTCTACACTGCGCGCTCGCGAGCACTGTGCGCGATCAGGAGGAACGCCAGGCTCAGCGCGGCGGCCGGATCGGTGCTCTTCAGCGCGTGGACAACGCGTCGGGGACGAACAGGGCGTCGATTGCCGCGTGTGCTTCGGCGAGGCTTTCGTCCTCAGCTGCACCGAGGTCCAGCGGGATCATCGCCGGGCTCTCGCGGGCGAGTGTGAGCTCGGCATGTATGAAGCGCACGTCGGTGAGGCCGAGCTGCTCGAAGGCGTGGATCAGCCACGGCTCGCGGTGGTCCCAGCCCTCGCGTGGCGAGCCGGGTCCGTAGCCCCCGCCGCGTGCGGCGGTGACCGTGAGCGTGCGGCCGCCCAGCAGCCCTCCCTGCTCACCGACGGTCAACCCGGGCACGACGAGGCGGTCGAACCACGCCTTCACCGTGCTCGGCACACCGAAGTTGTAGAGCGGCATCCCGATCACGATGTCGTCGGCCTCGAGAAGCTCGCCGACGAGCCGCTCGGCCAACGCGCGTGCCTCGTGCTGGTAGGGCGTGCGGGCCTCGGCCGGCGTGAAGTTCGCGCTGAACGCATCGTGGTCGAGGTGCGGGATTGGGTCAGCAGCGAGGTCGCGATACACCACGATGCCCTCGGCGTTCGCGGATTGCCAGGCCTCGGCGAAGTGGCGAGAGAGGGCACGGCTGCGGGACTGCTCGGTGCGCATCGAGGAGTCGATGTGCAGTAGGTTGGCCATCGGGAAACCTTTTGCTTGCGGATGATGATTGACATATCACCAAGCGTTATAGCAGCACAAAGGATTTTCCGGCTACCATGAACTGATGGCCGCCACCGCTGACCGAAACGCCGTCACTCACCAGTCGCTCGCGCTCGTCAACCATCTCGCGCGAGTCTCGCGTCGCGGTTCCGAGGAGGCGCTCGCACCGTTGGGGCTCCGTCCCCTCCATCTCGTTGCCCTGACGCTGCTGCGCGATCACGGCAGCGCCACCCAACAGGCGCTCGCCGAGGCGCTACGCATCGACGCGAGCAACCTCGTCGGGCTGCTCAACGACCTCGAGCGAGACAAGTTCCTCGTTCGTCAGCGCGACCCTGAAGATCGCCGGCGCCACATCGTCGAGCTCTCCCCGGCGGGGAGCACGACGCTCGAGCGCGCCGAACGGGCGCTGGCTGCCGTACAGGACGACGTGCTGGGCGCTCTCGACGACGAGGAGCGCGCCACGCTGCACGCCCTGCTGCTGCGCGCCGCGGGCGGACAACTGCCCAGCGGCGGGTGCGCCGAGGCCGCCAGCGACACCTGCTGAGGCGCCGGCCTTGCAGCAGTAAGCGGTTAGCCAAACAGGCCAAACGGGCGTAACGCCGTCGTCGGCGTCGACGCGTTGCCCGAAGCGCGACGAGCGGGCCCAATCCCGTTTCGCCCCGACCACCTGATGCTTACTTGGCCCGCGTCGTGAGGTAGGAGGTGATTTGCCTCTGCAAAGGCGCGCGCGGCGAGCCGTTGGAAGGAGCGGCGCACGAGCAGGGCCGCGTCGGTCGAGTTGCGGTCCCAAATCAGCGCCTTGCGTCCTGGACAGTCGATCCACCCAACCGACGGTGTCGCAGCGATACTCTCCAATGCGAGCCCTGCGGCCCCACCCGCACCGCGAGCGGCGAGAGAACTGGAGCTTCAGATACCGCCTCGAATAAAGCGTAGCCTCGAAGACGTCAGGCACACGACCTTGCACGGTCACGACTTGGCTTACCGTCAAGCGGGCAGCGGCCCTGTCGTCGTGCTCGTCCATGGGATCACGTCCAGCTCGGCGACCTGGGAGCGGGTGATGCCCTACCTCCCCGACCGCTTTACCGTGATAGCCCCCGACCTGGCCGGTCACGGCGAGTCGGCCAAGCCCAGAGGCGATTATTCACTCGGCGCTCACGCGAGCAGCTTGCGTGATCTGCTGCTCGCGCTCGGACACGAGCGGGCAACCTTTGTGGGGCATTCGCTCGGCGGAGGGATCGCGATGCAGTTCTCTTACCAGTTCCCCGAGCGCTGTGAGCGACTCGTCCTGGTTGACAGCGGTGGCCTTGGCCGCGACGTCAACTGGCTGCTTCGGGCCGCAACGCTTCCCGGCTCCGAGCTCATTCTCCCCTTGATCGCGGCAACCCGCCTGCTCGACGCCGGCGCGCGGGCCGGCGGCTTGCTCAGCCGGTTGGGCCTGGGCCTCGGGACGGATCTCGAGGAGATGGCGCGCGGGCACTCGACGCTGTCCGACAGCGCCGCCCGTGCCGCCTTCGTCCACACGCTCCGCTCGGTCGTCGAGCCCGGCGGCCAGCGGGTCGACGCCTCAAACCGGCTCTATCTGGCCGAACATCTCCCGTTCCTGCTGATCTGGGGCGAGCGCGACTCGATCATCCCTGTCTCCCACGGATACGCGACCCACGAACGGATGCCCAATAGCCGCCTAGAGGTGTTCCCGCACTCAGGCCACTTCCCCCAGCTCGACGAGCCCGAGCGCTTCCTCGACGTGCTTGTCCAGTTCATCGACTCGACCAAGCCGGCCGCAAAAGAGAGGACGGCTTAAGCACGACTCGTCTGCCTGATGGTCTCGAACTCGCTACCACCCCTTGGTCTTCAGGCGAGGGATGGGGGCGGGTCGCGCGCTCCACACCCCAACTTCGACGAAACAGAGCTATATCCCCCTACCCACTGAACACTTACTGAAAGGTGCCAATTAGCAGGGGTTTGCGAGTCTCCTACAACACTCAACTCGGCGCGGATGAACGTGGATTATAGGCGATTACCCTTGATTCAGGCACTTCTTGCGGTAAGTGCCTGAAGCGATTCGATGCGGAAAGGGAATATGACCCGCCGGTGTTGGCACTGGCCGGTCGCATCCGGGTCGCTGTCCCAGGCATTGCCTCCGAGGCGTTTGCGATCCAGCCCGAACCCGAGCCGGTCGGGCCCGCGGAGTAGCCCGGCTGACTAACCGTCACGGTCAGCTCGAGGTCACGAGCCGAAGCCGCACAAGTTTCAATGCTCCCATACGATTCGCGCCCATGACCAGCAGCAGCGATAACTAAGGATTATCGCGGTGTCAGGCACTTCTGGCGATGAGTGCTCGAACGCGTCAGACCGTGGCAGCGGGCTACCCGCAAAGAATTTCGTAGTACAATAGTGTCGTGGAGATCCATGATTCGGCGCGCAAACACGGCGTTGCCGATGAGGACATCCTCCACGCGATCAATCATGCGCTCGCTATCGAAGACGCCGGTGATGACCCAGACCGCTGGCTGCTGCTCGGCCCAGACACGGCCGGAAACGTGCTCGAGGTGGTCGTGATGACCACGATCGAGGGCAGCCAGCTAGCCATCCACGCAATGCCAATGCGCGACAAGTACCGAAGGCTCCTGGAACGATGACCAAGCCCCGCGTGTACGGCCACACCAGCTCGAGCCGCGCGATCACCGACCGCGATGTCCAGAAGCTCGCCGCCGAGGCCGAGGCCGGGTACGACGTCGACACGCTGATCGCACGACGCAACAAGCGCGGCCGCCCCACGCTCGGCGCCGCCCCGGCGACCGTCGAGTCCGTGCGGCTCGACCCCGAGCTACGCGACCAACTGCTCGAGCAGGCCGCGACCGAGGGCACCACCCCTTCAGAGGTCATCCGCAAGGCCCTCCGGAGCTATCTCAGAGCAGCCTGACTGCACGGGCGGCTCGCCCGATCTACCCCGAGGATAGTCAAGCCGAGATCGAGTATCAGATGTCGACGGGTTACCCGCCCGCCGCCGGTAGTGTGGTGATCGCGAGCGCCGGACCGCTCCCTATTCGCCTACCTGAGCGACGCGATCGCCGCCCACGCCCGCGGCCACCCCGCACCACTGCTCGCCTGCGCGCCCACCAACTGAACGGTTACGAGAACCGGTAGTCGTTCAGTTGTGTGGGTTTCCATAACCAGGAGCGTGGCTGGGGACGGCGAACTTTTGGGGTGTGGGGCGTGCTGAGGCTGAGGCGGTTTATGACTCTGGCCGTGAGGCGTGCGTGGAGTTCTTGATGAGGCTGATGGCGGCGCAGGAGCGGTTGGAGGAGCGTGTGCGGGTGCTGGAGGCCAAGAGCGGGGCGAGCTCGCGGAACAGTTCGGTGGCGCCGTCAGCGGACACCGCGATGTCAAGGCAAGAGCGTCGCGCGTTGGCCAGAGCGAAGACGAAGGAGCTGCTCAAGAAGGACGGGGAGCGACGCAAGGCGGGCGGGCAGCCCGGTCACCGGGGTTCGGGACGCGAGCTGTTGGGCGAGGATCAGATGAGCGAGATCGTCGATCACTACCCGAGCGAGTGCTCGGGCTGTGGGCACAAGTTCACCGAGGTGGAGAAGGTCCCGCGGTGGGGCGCCGGGCGTCACCAGGTCGCCGAGTTGCCCCCGATCACTGTCGAGTACGTCGAGCATCGCACGCACCGGTTGCGCTGCCCGGGCTGCAGAACGCGGACCCGTGGCACCCTGGGCGTCCTCGGCGACTCCGCGTTCGGGCCGATCCTTCAGGCGGCGCTAGTGACGCTGACCGCCCGTAACCGGATCTCCCGCCGTGATCTGAGCGAGCTCGCTTCAGAGCTCTTCGGGGTCAAGATCTCTACCGGCGCGATCGATGAGATCTGCCGGCGCGCTAGCGGACTGCTCGCCGAGCCGCATCAGCAGCTTGTGGCTGGGGTGCTGGCGTCTGGGGCGATCAACGTCGATGAGACAGGCTGGTTCCTAGCAGGAGAGAACCGCTCGATGTGGACTGCCGCGACCGGGCAAGCAGCGATCTTCCGGATCGTCGCCGATCGCCACCGCGACCGGCTGATCGAGCTGCTCGGCCCCGCGTACGCCGGGATCGTGACCTCCGATCGCTGGTGGGCCTACGATCACCTGGACCCCGAGCACAGACAGGCATGCTGGTCACACCTGCAACGCGACTTCCGGTTCCATAGCGAAGGACTGGCCCTGCAGAAGACCTTCGGGGAGGCTGGCCTTGACTTGACCGGCCGAATGTTCAAGGCCTGGCACGCGTTCACCGAGCACCAAGACCGTGAGCGTCTGATCCTGGAGATGAAACCCATCCAGGACGAGTTCCTCTCACTGCTCGAGCACGCCCGCCAGAAAACAAAGCGCCACCGGTTGCACCGGCGCTTCGCGAACAACCTCCTGAAGATCTGGCCCGCGCTATGGACGTTTGTGACCGTCGACGGCGTCACCCCGACGAACAACGCCGCCGAGAGAGCGCTCCGCGGACCAGTCATCCACCGCAAGCTCAGCCACGGAAACCAATCCGAAGAAGGCGAGCGCTTCACCGAGCGATCCCTCTCCGCCTCGGTCACCTGCCGACTACAACACCGCTCCCTCTACACCTACCTCACTCAACTCTTCACCGCCCACCAACACGGCGGCGCGCTACCCGCCCTGCTCTGAACCCACAGCCCCAAACCCACACAACTGAACGACTACCAAAAACCGCCTATTTGCAGGGATCTTTAGAAATGGAGCTAGGGGGACTCGAACCCCCGACCTCCTGGGTGCGATCCAGGCGCTCTCCCAACTGAGCTATAGCCCCGCACACGGCCGGCGCGGCAGGTGGCCGTGGGGGAAGTGTAGGGCGTCGCGAAAAAGCGCGCCGGGCGGACCGCTAGAGTACGGCGGCGCAATGGGGTTGTTGGACGATGCCATCCGCGAGCACCTCGAGCTTCGGCGCCGGCACGGCGCCGATCCGAGCGAGGTGGCGAGCAAAGAACACGAGGCCTTGGGCCTCGCGGTGGCCGATGGGCTGCCCACGGGCGAGGGCGACGACGCGCGTTTCGCGGCGGAGCCCCTGATGACCGCCGAAGACCGGCGGCGAGAGCCACGGGAGACTGGTCGGATCTCAGACAACGCGTATCTCAGCCAGGAGACGGTGGAGCTGGACATGCGGGCGGTTCTGGACGCAGATGCAAGCGTCAAAGTCGGCCACGCCCCCCATGGCAGCATGCGGACAGTGACGAGCGCCGCACCGGTTCGAGCGCTGCGCTGAACGAGACCGACGGTCCGACCAACGGGTCCGAGGCTTCGGGGATCGGCCGCTCAGCTCTTGGGGCATCGCGGAGGAGCTCCTTCCCAGCCCTCCCACCTGCCGGGAATCGTCCGCAGGGACCGCGACTCAACCCTTGGACGTTTTGCTCGCCGGGGTTTTCGATTTGGCCGTTTTGGTGCGTTTGCTCGCAGCTGGTTTGGCGCGCGTGGGTTTCTTCTTCTCGTCCTCCACCAGGGCGACGGAGGCAGCTTTCACACGTGCGGCGGCTGACTCGACCGCCTCCTTGGGGGACTCCACCGGCTTTTTGGTGGCGCGCGCCCGGGCTTTGGCTCGCACGCGCGTCCCGCCCGCCTGCTTGGCCACGCTCGACCCCTTGGGCGCCGCCTTCCGCGCCTTCTCCGCGTCCCGCTCGGCACCCCTCACCGGCGGGGGGGTGTCAGCAGGTGTGGTGGCGCCTTTCCCCGCCGCACCTGTCGGCTCGGTGACCTCCACGTTGGCGGCAGACGCCTGCTCGGTGCCCCGCGCCTGCTCTGTACCCCCCGCCGCGGCGACAGACACCGGCTCGACGCCCGCTCTGCTCGCAACGCTCCTCGACTCCCCGACACCCTCGGCGAGGGAGACGGTCGGCGCGACGCCGTCCACCTCGCTGCCCACAGCGATCGGCACCCCAGCCGTCGCGGGCTGCGCCCTCGCCGCGGACCCACTCTTGGGGCCTCTGCGCTTGCGCTTGTTGTTGCGTGCGCGGCGCTTGGGGAAGTTGCGCAGCAGCTCGCGCGCCAGCGCGGGGGGCTTGCGCGCCATGCGCGTGCGCGCGCCACGCAGCGCCTCTTCGGCCTCGGGGGTATGCGCCAGGGCGGCCGCCAGCAACGCCGCTGCGAGGCGGCGATCCTGCTTGCGCGAGGCGTGGATCAACCGCCGCGCGTTGCGCGCGTGCGCACCGCCGGAGGAGTTGACGAGCAGCCCCAGCAGGCGCTTGGTCTCCGGCCAGCGTTGCACCGCGTACTCCTCGTGCAGCTCGCGCGTGTACTCCGCCAACCGCCAGATCCACGCGCTGGCCTGGTCGCGGCGGCCGATGCGTCGCTCCACGAGCGAGCGCAGCATGATCTTCGAGGCCTCGCGGCGCTCCTCGCGCGACCACGTGCCAATCACGTCGATCGCGGTGTCGAACGCGTCGGCGTCGCGGCCCGCGGCGATGTCGGCCAGCGCGCGCAGCCGCAGCTGCGGGCTGGGGTTGCGTTGCACGGCGGTGATCAAAAAGCGGCTCTTGAGCTCGCCGGCGCGGTCGAAGTGCAGCATCGCCCGCGCGCGGCGCCAGCCGGCCGCGGAGACGCGCGCGCCGGCGAGCGCCGCCCACACGTGCTGCTCGCCGTAGTCGAGGTTCTCCACGGCGATCCTCCACAGCTCGCGCTCGAACACGGCGAAACGCCGCTCCTCCTCAGCGCACACCGGCAGCACGCGGCGCTCCACGCGCATGCGCCGCCCGCGCCCGCGGCGCACCGGGCCGACGACGATCGCGCCGCCACGGTAGACGTCGCGGTCGAGCAGCGAGTGCAGCGTCACCACCGGGTCGTCGTGCTTGGTGGCGGGATGCACGAAGTCCACCACCAGACCCGCCTCCTTGCCTGGATTGCGGCGCGTCACGCGGCCCACGCGCTGCTGGTAGATGCGCTTGGAGGCCGTCGGCGCGAGGTGCACGCACACCGTGGCGCGCGGGCTGTTCCACCCCTCCGCCAGCAGCTGCGCGTTGATCAGCACGTCGATCTCGCCCCGCTCGTAGCGCGCGAGGATGCTCGCCAGCTCGCGCTTGGGGGTCTCGCCCGACACCCCCTGCGCCTTGATACCTTCGGCGCGGAATGCCTCCGCAAGGTTGTAGGCGTGGCGCACGCCCGCCGCATACACGACTCCCGGCACCCCGTTGAAACGAGTCTTGTAGAGATTCGCCATCGCCATGTTGAAGGGCTGCTGGTCGAGCAGCTGCGCGAGCTCCTCCTGGTCGAACTCGATGTCCACCTCGCCCCGACGCAAAGGCACCTTGGCGATCGTGCGCACGCCCACGCCCGGCGGGATGCGCACGCAGCGCAGCGGCGAGATCACCCCCCGGCGGGCCGCCTGGGCGAGATCGAAGCGCGAGGTTTGCGTGGGGAACAGGTCGGTGACGTGGCGCGCGATCAGCGCGCCGGTGGCGGTCATGCCGATGAAGATCGGGCCGGTCCACGCGCGGATCGCGCCGCTGGTCTTCTCGCCCAGCGCGGTGTGCGCCTCGTCGCAGATCACGATCGTGTAGGCGCTCGAGATCTTGCCGGCGTTGCGCACGAACCACTGGTAGGTCTCGACCGACACAGGGCCCTGCGTGGAGTCCTCGCCCATGTACAGGGGGCGGGAGATGCGCCGCGAGTAGCCGCGGTCGCGCAGCTCGCCGAGAAACTGGTCGACGAGGTTGCGCCGGTGGGTGAGGATCAGGATGCCGCCGGTCTGCGAGGCCTCGACGAAGCCCAGCGCCGCCACCGTCTTGCCGGCCCCCGTGGCGTGCTCGAACCAGAAGCGCTTCGCCGCGTTGGGGTCCTCGGGCTGATCGGGAAGCACCTCCTCCTCGTCCTCGTCCACCCAGTCGAGCGGCTCCTCGTCGCTCTCCTCGGCCTCCTCCGAGTCGCTCTCGGGAAGGGGCTCGAGCTCGTCCTCGAGGTCGCCGAGCTCCTCCTCTTCGTCCTTCTCCTCGTCCTCATCGTCCTCCGCGACCCCAGCTCCCTCCTCGTCCTCATCCTCGTCTTCGTCCGCGAGCCCAACCGCCTCGTCATCCTCGGCCTCGATCCGGTCCTCGTCATCCTCCCCCCCTCCTCCTCCTCCAGCCCATCCTCGCTCGCCGCCGGCCGCGGCGAGCGAGTGGCGGCGCCATCGGTGGAGCCCTTCCCATTGCCGAGGATCGCCGCCGAGGCCAGCAGCTCCGGCGAGGCGGCAGCCGCGGCGCGGCCGTTGCCATTGCCGTTTCCGTTGGAGCGCTCGGCCTCCGCCAGCAGCGCCGTGAGGGTGCCCGAGAGCGCGTCCACCTGGTGGGCGGAGAGCACGGTGCCGTCGCGCAGCCGCGGCTCCTGGTCGGAGAGGACTCTTTCGAGCCCCAACAGCAGCGAGAACTCCCGTCGCCACGCCGTCGACGGGTAGCGGACGCGCCCTCCCTCGAGCTCCACCAGCGCGGCGTCGAGCGCCCGCCGGCGGGGGGTTGGGTGCCCGCCCACCCGAGCGAGCGCCACCGCGGCGTCCTCGCCCTCGTGCAGGAAGCGCTCGCGCACGAACTCCTCCGCTCGCGCGATGTCGGCGGAGCTTGGGATGGACGCGACCGCAAGGGCCACTGGTGTGGACTCGGCCATAGAGGCAATGGACTTCGAGATGGAGCCGCCGCAGAATGAGCACTCGGCGTGGCTCGGAGCGCCGGCACCGCCGGCAGACCCCCGGGTACCCAGAGCAACCTGGCTCGGAGTACATCCAAGATACAGCACTCCGCGGCCGGATTGAAGGGGGCGCGTCACGCGCCCCATCCGACCGCTACGAAGCCGGGGGCCCACGCTGTGGGATGAGCGGGCGAGCGGAACGCGGCCCGGCGTCGATCTGACATCCTCAGCACGGTGTCTCCAAAGCTCGCGATCGCACTCGCCGGCGGCCTCGCGCTCGTGGCCGTGCTGGTCGTCGGTCTCGTCCAACTCGCGGGTAGCCCGGCCCCGTCGCAGACGCCGCCGGCGAAGCGGCTGACCCCCGCGCAGATGCAGGCGCGCCTGGTCGGATCGCCGGCGCCGCTGGCGGCGTTGCACGCGCAGGCGGACGAGCTGCTGGGTGGCGGTGCGAGCGCGCTGCGGGCGCGGCTGACGGCGCTGAAGGGGTGGCCGGTGGTCGTCAACAAGTGGGCTTCGTGGTGCACCCCCTGCAGGGAAGAGTTCGGCGCTTTCCAGCGCGCCGCCACGAACATGGGGCGCAAGGTTGCGTTCATCGGGGTCGACTCCGGTGACAGCAGCCGCGCAAAGCCACTCGCCTTCTTGAAGTCCTTCCCAGTGAGCTACCCCAGCTACTACGACCCCAGCGAGCAGATCGGCCTGGAAGTCTCGGACTCCACATTCGTCCCCGCCACCGTCTTCTACAACCGCCGTGGCGAGAAATATATTCAAGACGGGGCCTTCCCCGGCGCCGCGAAGCTGGAACACGACGTCCACCGCTACGCGATGGTGGGGTGAGCGACGGTGGCAGCCGTCAGACCGCGACGAAAAAATTCGCGGGAGGGGCCAAACAGTGCCTGAGATTCGCGTGGACCCGCTCACCGGGCACAAGACGATCGTGGCGGGCGAGCGCTCGCGACGCCCGGGCGGCGAGCCGCGTTGCACACCCCCCGATCCGATCGACGTCGAGCAGGACCCGTTCGCGGAGGGTCACGAGGAGCGCACGCCTCCGGAGCTGTACGCGGTGCGCCTGGACGGCGGGCGGGCGGGCGGGACTCCCAACGGTCCCGGGTGGACGGTGCGCGTGGTGCCCAACCTCTACCCGGCGCTCGCCCTCGACAGCTCCGATCCAGAACGCGACCCCCGCCCCGACCTGTTCACGGCGATGCCCGCGCACGGGGCGCACGAGGTGATCGTGAACGCGCCGCAATCGGTGTATTCGCTGGCGGAACTGCCCGTGGAGCAGGTGGCGGCCGCCGTGGAGGTGTGGCGCGAGCGGATGCGCACCCACGCCGAGTGCGCGTGCGTGCAGCTGATCGTCAACGAGCGGCGCGAGGCGGGTGCGTCGTTGCCGCACACGCATGCGCAGCTGTACGCGCTGGACTTCGTCCCGGCCGACGTGGCACGCGAGCGGGAGCGCGCCGGGGCGTACGCGACGCGCACGATGGGCGGCGAGCTGCTGGGGGACCTCGTCGCCGAGGAGGTGCGCCGGGGCGAGCGGGTGGTGGCGATCGACGAGCAGGCGGTGTTGATGGCGCCGTACGCCTCGCGGGTTCCCTACCACCTGATGCTCGCGCCACGCCGCCCCCGCGCACGCTTCGAGCAGGAGGGCCCGAGTGGAGCCGCGCTGCTGCACGACGGGCTGCGCCGCCTCGCGCGCCACTTCGGGACGAGCCCGCCGCTGAACCTGTGGGTGCGCACGGCTCCGCGGGGAGTGGAGCGCTTCTGCTGGCGCATCGACGTGCTGCCGCGCCTCACCCACCTGGCGGGGCTGGAGCTCTCCACCGGAGTCAACCTCAACATCGTGGCCCCCGAGGACGCCGCGGCGCGCCTGCGCGAGGTGTGAGCGCGCGGCACGCCTGCGCGAGGCGTGAGCGGCCTGTAGGCTGCCCGCACGATGCCGCCGGTAGAGCGATTCGTGCCGCGCTTCGCGGCGGAGCCTCCACAAGAGGGGCTGCCGTACGGCCGCTGGGCGGAGCGGCTGCAGCGGGAGCTGCTGGAGGCGTGTTTGGGATTGACCGACGAGCACGAAGACGTGGGGGAGCCGGGGGAGATCGCGTGGTACCCCGACCGCAGCTGGCATGGACGTACATACGTGCCGGCCACCACAACCACTTCGGGGGGATATGAGCTGTACGGCTACGTGCGCTACGTGCCCGCGGGCGAGGAGGACGGCGAGCCGAGCGACTTCACGGCGCAGGTGGACTTCACCGACCAGACCGCCGCTGCCAACCCGCAGTGGAGCCTCGACCTGTGCGACGAGGTGATCGGCCGCTGGCGCGGGCCGGGCGGCGACGTGGCGGCGATGACACTCGTGTGGGGCCGCCCGCTGGTGGCGGGGGGTGCGATCGTCACGGCGGAGCTGGCCGACCTCGCGGTGGACCAGTGCGAGCTGGCCGACAACCGCTTTACGCTGATCGCCCCCGACGACTACCGTCACTACCTGCTGGAGATCAAGTTGTGGAGCCACAAGGGCAAGCAGCTCGCCGGCGAGTCGCTGTACGAGGGGGATGATGAGGGGGAGGATTTGGAGGGGGAGCACGAGCGGGAGTGAACGGCCGCGGGGTGGCACGCCCCACTGGCGGGACCAATTCATGGGCGAGGAGCGCCGCCGCTTCAGGTTGATGGTGGAATGCCGACAACACGCGCATGCGAGCATGGCGCGCGCGTCTCAGCCTGACCACCCAGGTCGCGTTGCTGAGCTTGATTCCGATCGTCGCACTGGGATTCGTCCTCGCACGGGTGCTGCAGACCCAGATCGTGCAGCGCACGCTCGCCGACGCCGACCAGTCCGCGCAGCTGGTCGCCCGGCTGGGTGTCCAGCCCTGGCTGACCCCCCGCGACCTGCACGAGGGGCTCAGCGCACGGAGCATCCATACACTGGACAAGCAGCTGCGCACGCGCTCGGTGAGCGACCTCGCGCGGATCAAGATCTGGAGCGCCGCGGGCCGGATCGTCTACTCCGACGACCACCCCCTGATCGGGCGCCGCCTCGGCGCCGACGACGATGACCTGCAGGACGCCCTCGCCGGGCACCCCAGTCCGGCCGAGCTGGTAACCCCCGCCCCGCACACCGAGACCGCCAGCGAGGTCGGGCTGGGGCGGCTGGTGGAGGTGTATGTTCCGCTGCGCTTCGCTCACACCGGTCGGCCCGCGGGTGCGTTTGAGATCTACCTGAGCTACGGGCCGATCGCCGCCACCGTCGGCCACGACGAGCGCACGATCGCGCTGGTTGTGTTCTTCGGGCTGGCGCTGCTGTGGGCGATCCTCTACCGGATCGTGGCGAGCGCCTCTGGGCGGCTGCGCCGTCAGGCACGGGAGAACGATCGCCTCGCCCGCTACGACCCGCTCACCGGACTGCCCAACCGCACGCTGTTTCGCGAGCGCGTCGCGCAAGCGCTGGCCGCGCTGGCCGCGACGAGGACCGATTTGGAGGACACTCGCTCCGCCGCAGCCGGCGCAGGCGCGGAGAAACTCGCGGTGATGCTGCTCGACCTCGACGCGTTCAAGCAGGTCAACGACACGCTCGGCCACGGCGCCGGCGACGCCGTGCTGGGTGAGGTGGCGGCGCGCCTGCGGGCCGAGCTCCACTCCGACGCGCTGCTGGCACGGCTGGGCAGCGACGAGTACGCGATCCTCACCCGGATCGAGAGGGTAGATGAGGCGCTCGCGATCGCGGCGGCGGCGCAGGCGGCGCTGCAGGACCCGGTGACCGTCGACGAGGTGGCGCTGAACGTCGAGGTGAGCATCGGGATCGCGGTGGCGCCCGATCACGCCAAAGCAGCCGACGAGCTGCTGCAGCGAGCCGACGTGGCGCTCGGTCGCGCGCGCGTGCACCGGGGACGCGTGGAGGTGTACTCGCCCGAGCACGACCACTCCGGCCCGGAGCGGCTGGCGCTGCTGGGCGAGGTGCGCCCCGCCTTGGAACGGGGCGAGTTCACGCTCTTCTACCAGCCCCAAATCGCGCTGCGCACGGGGCGCGTGACGGGAGTGGAGGCGCTGCTGCGCTGGCGCCACCCGCGGCGGGGCATGATCCCGCCGTTGCAGTTCATCTCGCTGATCGAGCAGACCGCGCTGGTGGGCCCGCTGACGCTGCACGTGATCGACCTCGCCCTGCGCCAGTCCACGCACTGGCGGCAGGCAGGGTTGCAGTTGGGAATGTCGGTGAACCTCTCCGCGCGCAACCTCCACGACCCCGAGTTGCCCACCCAGATCGCCTCGGCGCTCGAGCGCCACGCGGTTCCGGCGGCGGCGCTCACGCTGGAGGTGACCGAGAGCGCGGCGATGGCCGACCCCGCCACGGCGGTGGGGGTACTGGAGGCGCTCCGCGCTCTGGGGGTCGGGGTGTCGATCGACGACTTCGGCAGCGGCAACGCCTCGATCGCCTACCTGGCGAAGCTGCCGGTGGGGGAGCTGAAGATCGACCGCTCGTTCGTCACGCCGATGTGCGAGAGCGCCCGTGACGAGGCGATCGTGCGCACCACGATCGACCTCGCCCGCCACCTCGGCCTGCACGTGGTCGCCGAGGGGATCGAGACCACGGACGTGTGCGAGCGCCTCGCCGAGATGGGCTGCGACGCCGGCCAGGGCTACCTGATCTCACGTCCCGTCCCGGCGGAGGAGCTCACCCCGTGGCTGGTCGGACATATCGGCGAGGATTCGCTGGCGGTGTCCACCAGCTGAGCGAAGGTCGCGCGCTGAGCCAGAGCCGAGCAGGGTGCGGTTACCCTGACGCTCGATGCGAGCGCTCGTACAGAGAGTCACCCGCGCGGGGGTGAGCGTGGACGGCCGCGAGGTGGCGCGCATCGGCCCCGGGCTGCTGGTGCTGCTGGGGGTCGCCCACGACGACCAGCCCTCCACCGCCGAGCGGCTGGCGGCGAAGGTGCGCGCGCTGCGTGTCTTCGCCGACCCCGAGGGCCGCATGAACGAGCCCCTCGGCGAGCGCGAGATCCTCTGCATCAGTCAGTTCACGTTGTACGGCGACGCGCGTAAAGGCAACCGCCCGAGCTTCGCCGCCGCCGCCGCGCCCGCGCACGCCGAGCCACTGTACGAGCGCTTCTGTGACGCGGCCGGCGCTCAGCGGGGCGTGTTCGGCGCGCACATGCTCGTCGAGCTGCTCAACGACGGGCCGGTGACGTTGCTGCTGGAGTCTCCCTAGCGAGCTCCCCAGCGGTGTCGCGGGCCTGGAAGAACTCCGCGCCCTCGATGCTCGTGTGCGGCACCACCCGCCCCAGCCACGCCGGCATCCACCAGTTGACACTTCCCATCAACAGCATCAGCGCCGGCACCAGCAGGCAGCGCACGACCGTCGCGTCGAGGATCACGGCGACCGCGAGCCCGACCCCGAACTGCTTGACGGTGGGGTCGCCGTTGAGCACGAAGCTGCCGAACACGAACACCATGATGAAGGCGGCGGAGGTGATCACGCGCGCGCTCGTGACGAGCCCGGAGACGACCGATTCGCGGTTGTCCTGGCCGGAGTTGACGTGCTCCTCGATCTGGCTGACGAGAAACACCTCGTAGTCCATCGACAGCCCAAACAGCACCGCGAACATGAACAGCGGCACATAGGAGACGACCGGCACCGGTCCTTCGAGCCCGATCACGCCGCTCAGCCATCCGTACTGGAAGATCGCGGTGAGCACGCCGTAGGCGGCGGCGATCGAGAGCAGGTTCATGACCGCCGCCTGGGCGGGGATCACGACGGTGCGGAACGCGAGGATCAAAAGGATGAAGCTGAGCGCGATCACCACGAGGATCTGCAGCGGCAGCTTTTCGGAGATGCGCGTCGCCAGATCGACGAACCCGGCGGTGCTGCCGCCGACGTCCGCGTGCATGTTGGTGCCTTTCTCAGCCTGTGGGATCGTGCTGGAGCGCAGCCGCCGCACCAGGTCTTCGGTCGCTTTCTCCGCGGGCCCGGTGGTGGCGATTGCGTTGAAGTAGGCGGTTGTGCCGGACTGGCTCACCTGGATCGGGGTGACCGCGGCAACCCCGGGGGTGGTGACGACGTCGTGTTGGAGGGTCTGCAGGCGTGGGTCTTCGGCGTTCTTGGCGGGAGACCCCAGCGAGACCGCGACGATCAGCGGCCCGTTGACACCCGGCCCGAAGTTCTTGGACAGCAGGTCGTACGCTTTGCGCGCCGTGGTGGAGGTGGAGAGCGCGGCATTGTCCTGCTGGCCGAGCTCCAGCGACAGCAGCGGAATCATCAGCGGGATCAGGATCGCCAGCGCGGCGAGGCCGGCGATCAGTGGGTGGCGGGCGATCGCGCTGGCCCATTTCGCCCACGCGCCCTGTTCGGTGGCGGCCTCGGGGCGCAGGTCGCGGTGAGGTGGGCGCACGCGCAGCGCGTTGATCCTCGGGCCGGCGATCGCCAGCGCGGCTGGCAGCAGGGTGAGCGCGGCGAGCACCGCCACCACGACCGCGATGCCCGCCATCTCCCCCATCGTCGTCACCAATGGGATGCCGGCCACCGCGAGCGAGACGAGCGCGATCGTGACGGTGCCGCCGGCGAAGAACACCGCCCCGCCGGAGGTGGCGGCGGCACGCGCGATCGACTCGTCGCAGTCGAGGCCGTCCCCCAGACCGCGGAAGTGGCGAGTGACGATAAACAGCGCGTAGTCGATGCCCACGCCCAGCCCGATCATCGTCGCCAGAGTCGGCGCCACGCTCGGCACGGTCGTCACGTGGCCGAGGATGCGGATGATCGCAAGCGAGGTGAGCAGCGCGATGATCGCGTTCAGGATCGGCAGCACCATCGCGGCGACCGTCCCGAACGCGAACGTGAGGATCACCATCGCCGCGACGATCCCGATCAGCTCGCTGATCTCGGTCGAGGGCTTGGAGACCTTCTGCCCCAGCTGCCCGCCGGTCTGCACCTCCAGGCCCGCGGCCTTCGCGGGGTTGGCGGCGTCGACGATCGTTTGCGCTTCGCTCACCGACAGTTCGCCCGGGCTCTCGCTGAGCGTGACCGACAGGTAGCCGGTGGACTGGTCTTTGCTCAGCGCCGAGGCGCCCTGGGGCGTCAGCGGGTTGACGACCGACGCCACGTGCGGCGCCTTCGCCACGTCGGCGGCCGTCTGGTTGACCGCGCTCGCATAGCGTGATTCGGTGAGCTTGCCGTGCGCGACGTGCAGCACGATCGGGCTGGAGCCGTTGGCCTGGTCGGGGAACGACTTGGCCAGCTTGTCGCTCGCGCGCTGGCTGTCGGTGCCGGGCAGCGACAGGTCTTCGCTCGTGGTTTCGCCCAGCGAGTGCGAGATCGCGATCAGCGCCACCGCGGCCACCAGCCAGACGCCGCAGACGACGAAGCGGTGGCGGACGCAGAAGCGCCCTACGCCGTACAACCTCCCTGTCATCCGCCCTTGCCCCTTTCAGGTAGCGGTCAGCGGGCGCTCATCCTCGCGCGGCGTTAGTCGGTTGTCAAGGAGAGCGCGTAGATTTTACCGATAGTTGGGCCTTTCGGCCTGTCCGGTGGTCCGACGTCTCGCCGAGCGGCTCAAGCCCCAACCAGCTCGGCCTCGGGAGTCTCGGCGTGTGCCAGTTGAGCTGATTCCGCGGCGATCCGCCGGGCGGTGGCGTTCGCCCAGCCCGTCGTGGAGAGCAGCCCGAGCGCGAGCACCACGAGCCCACAGCCCGTGACGACCCACCACGCGGCGTGACTGGAGGCGACGAAGCCGGGCCCGATCGCGCCGAGCGCAGTGGCAGCGATCGCACCCGCGATCGCCACCCCCAGGGTCTGTCCGACCTGACGCGAGGTGGAGGCGACGGCGGCGGCGACGCCGGCCTGTGCGGGAGGCATGCCGAGCACCGCCGTGGTGGTGATCGGCGGGTTGACCATGCCGAAGCCGATCCCGAAGATGACGTAGGCGGGCAGCAGCGAGTCAAGCGGCGTGTGCGCGGTGAGCCCTGTCAGCAGTCCCCCGCCGAGCGCGATCCCAACGCCGCCGACGAGCAGTCCCGCACGCGGCCCACGCCGGCCGACCAGGCGCCCGGAGAGGGGCGCGAAGATCAGCGTCATCGCCGCGATCGGCAGCGTGTAGAGGCCTGCGGTGAAGGGCGAGAGGTGGCGAACCTCCTGCAGATATAGGGTGTTGAGAAACAGGAAGCTGCCGAGCGCCGCGAACGAGCAGACCGCGATCGCGCTCGCGCTGGAGAAGGGAATGCTGCGGAAGAAGCGCAGTTCGATCAGCGCTTCGGCGCGCCGCGACTCGTACGCGACCAGACCGACGAGGGCCGCTGCGGCGAAGGCGAACAGAGCTAGGCTCTGTGCGGAGAGCCAGCCGGCGGAGGGCGCCTCGATGATCGCGTAGGTGAGCGACGCCAGCAGCGCGATCATCAGCACTTGGCCAACCGGATCGAGGCGCCGCGGGCGCGGCGCGCGCGACTCGGGCACGAAGCGCATCGTCAGCGCCAGCGCGGCGAGGCCGACGGGGATGTTGATCCAGAAGACCGACCTCCACCCCGCCGACTCCACGAGCGCGCCACCGACCACCGGCCCCAGCGCCAGGCTCAAGCCCACGGCGGCCCCCCACATCCCGATCGCCTGCGCCCGCTCGCGCGGGTCGGTGAAGACGTTGCGGATGATCGACATCGCCACCGGGTTGAGCATCGAGCCCCCAACCGCCTGCAGCATGCGAAACGCGATCAGCCACCCCAGCGTCGGCGCCGCGCTGCACAGCAGCGACCCCAGCGTGAACAGCACCAGCCCGGTCTCAAACACCCGCCGCCGCCCGAGGCGGTCGGCCATCGACCCGGACAGCATCAGCAAGCTGGCGAGCACCAGCGTGTAGGCGTCCACGGTCCACTGCAGACCGGACACCCCCGTGTGCAGCTCGCGCCCGATCGAAGGCAGCGCGACGTTCACGATCGTGTTGTCCAACCCGACGATCAGCAGGCTCATGCAGCAGATCGCGAGGATCAGCCGGCGCCGGGCGCGCGACGGCTCTGGCGTGGCGCTTTCAGCCGCGCGCGCGTCGCTCATCGTGGCGCTCTCAGCCGTGCGCGCGTCGCTCATGCCTGGTTGGTTGGGCCGTTCACGGGGTCCCTAGCAATAGCAAGGTGCGCGCAGGGCAAAGAGAGGTCGCTCAGCGCTTGGTGATCTTGGTGCCGGCGAGGCCTGCAAGGAGCTGGGCCGCTGTGGTTTCGAACCGGTCAACCGCACCGTCGGGTCGCGCCACGAGCATGGCGCCCTCGAGGCCGCTGACGATGCTTCGGGCGGTGTCAGCGGCTGTGTTGCTGAAGCGCAGGCTTCCATCCCTGCGGCCGTGTTCGAGGACTAGTGCGAGCCACGCCTCGTTGTCGTTGAGGAACGCGACCACGGCGTTGCGGATTGGGCTGGGGAGAGTCTGGTACTCGGCAGCGAGCATGCCGCAGAGGCACATCCGTTCTCGGCGCAGCACCTCGGCGTATAGGTTCGCGTACGCGTCGAGCTTGGCAGGCGGGAGCGTGATGTTTGCGTCAATGGCTGCGAGCGCATACGCGAAACGCTCCGCGTAGCGGGCGATGAGGGCCTCGCCCAACTCGGCCTTGCTGGGGAAATGGTAGTGAAGGCTGGCCTTGGTGATGGAAAGCTCGGCGGCTACGTCCGCATAGCTGAAGCCGTTGAAGCCACGCACCTGGACGAGTCGTTCGGCGACATCGAGGATGCGCGAGCGCGTGTTCGCGGGTCGCTGGTCGGCGTTGAGCGCTTCGGGGCCAACCCTCGTGTCGTGCGCTCTCACAGCCATTTGAAGCATCCTCGCAGGCGTATTTGACTTCTTACCTATTGGTAGGTAGGGTAGCGGGTCCACCAACGATGACTGGAGGAGCTGTGTCTCGTAAGTACATCGACTGCCGTGAGATGCCGAGCGACAACAACTGTGATCTGGCGATGGCGGGAAGCGACGAGCACGTCCTCGACGCGGCCGTCGCCCACGCGGTGACAGCACACGGGCACGAGAACACGCCGCAGCTACGCGAGCAGATCTCGCAGATGCTCAAAGACGAGGTCCCGGGTGCAATCGCCTAGCTGAGCGCAGACCTGAGCACTTGAGCCGACGTAGGATCGAGGGCCCACGCACGACTGGAAAGGGAGACATGATCTGTACGTTGACCGCCCGCGGCCTGAAGCCCGGCGCCTACGAGGGGGTCGAGAAGCTCGGGTGACGCAACCAACCCTCGGCCGCTCGAGCTCGGACTATGCCGGCGCGCTGACCCCGCTCAGCGCCTCGACGCTCATCTCGCTCTCGATTGCCGCACCGATCGCAGCGAGCGACGGCGATCGTACGCGCTGCTTGGTTGCGGTGTGCGCCACGCGGTTCAGGCCGGCGAGGCGCTGCGCTTCGCGCCGTGCCTCCTCGCCAAGCTCGGCCGCTGACACGACCGCGTCGAGGTAGCCGACCTGCACGGCCTCTCGAGGCGTGTACATCGCGGCGTCGATCACCGCACGCGCCAGGTGACCGGGGTGCAACCGCTGGCGCGCGAGCTCGATCACGAACTGAGGCATCGTCAGCCCAATCTGCACCTCGTTGAGGCCAACTCGAAACTCGCCGTCGACCCCGATCCTCACGTCCGCCGCCATCAACATGAATGCTCCCGCCGCGACCGCGTGACCGTCGCTGGCGATCAACACCGGCGCCGGAAAGCCCAAGATCCGCTGCGCCAGGGTCGCTCCCAGCCGTAGCATCTCGACGATCCGCTCCGCGTCCCCGCTGGCGAAGACCTGCAGGTCGAAGCCCGCCGAGAAGTAGCCGTCGCGGCCGCGTAGAAGGACGACCGCACCGTCGCGCTCAGCTCGATCGAACGCCTCGTGCAATGCGCCCAGCATGTCTACCGAGAACGCGTTGACCTTGCCATCGTCCATCGCGATGGTCGCGACGGCGCTGTCGAGGTGATAGTTGACGAGTCCGCTCACCGGTCTCCCCTCTCATATTGGTCGTGATCGTTCATATACTGTAACAGTGTTCCGAAACATCGTTCTCAAACACGGGCGTGCTGCTGCCTCACCGCCAGCAGTTAAGCGCCGGCGCTGCGGCTGATCCGATGCCGAGAGCCAAGCAGCGCACTCCAGAGCTGCGCGATCGCGTGCTCCTCCACGCCGTCGACCTACTCGCACGCGATGGCGTGGCGGGCTTCACCGCTCGGCGTATCGCGCGGGAGGCCGCCACCTCCATACCCGCCGTGTACGAGCTGTTCGGCGATAAGGCCGGGCTGCTGCGAGAGGTCTTCTTCGAAGGCTTCCGGCTGCTGCGCCGGCGACTGGATGAACTGCCTCGCACCGATGACCCGCGCGCGGATCTGATCGCACTCGCCGATGCTTACCGCGACTTTATTCACAAGCACCCCGTGCTCGCACAGCTGATGTTCTCCAGGCCCTTTGCGGACTTCGACCCGGGCGAGGCCGAGCTGCAGGCCGGCGCGTCGGTGCGCAAGCTCATCGTCGAGCGCGTTCGTGCAGCGATCGACGCCGATGTACTGCGCGGCGACATCACGGATGTCTCACACGTCTTCGTCGCGACCGTGCAGGGCCTCGCCGCAGCCGATCTTGACGGTCGCCTGGGCAGCTCGCGGGCGGCGATCGACCGGCGCTGGCGGCTTGCGATTGACACGATGATCGCGGGCTTCGGCTCGGAGCTCGACGTGTAGCCCCAAAACCAGCGGCGGACTGGAACCCGGCCATCCGGCACGCCCAGCCGCGTGCCACAGCCACGGCGTAGTACGCCGGTCAGAAACGCCTGTTTTGCGCTGGAACCATGGCCTCGGCTTCCTGGATTCGAGGCGATTTGCAGGGTGCTTTCCCAGTGCCCCCGCCAGGAGTCGAACCTGGATCCACCGCTTAGGAGGCCGACGCCGTCGAGGGCAGAAAGACTGGATCTATAGGCAGTTACTGGCGATTCGGCCATTTGCCCCGATCTTCGATCGGGCCGGATTGGGCGCGATCCGGCAGGGTTTGGGCAGCAGGATCGGGGCTGCTGCCCATTGACTGAGGCGTCGGGGGTCGTGGGTAGTCTGCGAGGCCATGACGATCTGGAATCAGCCGCCCCGTTGGCGCCGGCCACAAGGAGCCTATGCCACCCAGCCAACCCACGGATGCTTCGGGCGGGGTGCGTGATGCCACGCATCAGCGCGTTTTACGGGATCGTGATTTGGATGTACCACGACGAGTCCCACCACGGCGGGCGTCCGCACTTCCACGCCAGCTACGGCGGGGACGAGGCCACAGTCGATATCGAGAACCTGGCGACTCTCGCAGGGGGACTGCCGCCCCGTGGGCAGCGGCTCGTGGCCGAGTGGGCGAAGGCGCACCAGTCCGAGCTACGCGAGAACTGGGTCCGTGCGCGCAACCACCAACCGCTCGCTCCCATTGAGCCGCTGGGTTGAACGCTCTACCATGTGATCATGCGCAGCACGCCCCTTCTCACCGAGGCCCAGCCGCTAGCCGGGTACACCGTGCACGTCCGGTTCGAGGACGGCACCATGGCCGACGTAGACCTCTCCTACCTGCTCGACTACGGCGGTGTGTTCGAGCCACTGCGCGACCTGGCCTACTTCGCGCAGCTCCGCGCGGACGCTGAGGCCGGCACGATCGTCTGGCCTAACGACGCCGACATCGCGCCCGAGACGCTGTACGCACACGCTCAGCAGCGCGCCACGGCCACGGCGTAACACGCGGTCGATCATGCCACCGGGGGCCACCGTGAGTCCCGCAACCTTGGGCACTTCCTGATTGTCTACGACATTCCGTCAGCTCACGCCGATTTTCGGTCCAGCACGCAGATTACGCGCCGCTCCAGGGACGCACGAGTGGGCCGAGCAGACACCGGGAACCGCTCCGAGACCGGCAAGCGTGCGAAACCGCATTCAGCCAGCAACAACACTGTAAAGGGCGGTTGCGATGATCGCGAGGATCACTGCCCCTGTCCAGGCGAGAACCTTGTTGCGCCAGCGTTCATAACGGGGCACTCCGTCGTCGGGCAGTACCTCGGTGTGCTTGGCGGACGCCCAGGCCAGTGCCCCGCAAGCAGCCGCCCACAGCAGCCCCAGGCCGAGTGAGACTAGGCCGCGCTCTGGCTTTGACCAATGCGCAGCGTAGTAGAGGGCTTGGTCCATGCCGATGAACACAACGAAAAAGCCGACCATCCCCGCCCAGGCGAAGTTGATCGGGTCCGACCCGAGCGGCGCATGGAGGCGGCGTGTAGGTTTGAGAGCAGCCTCAAGCTGCTGGCGCAATCCAGCGACCCAGTTGCGGTCGTGCCCAACTACTTCAACGGCAAGTCCGCCGTTACGACGAAGGCGGATTTCGGCACTAGGTGTGTCCCGCCCAACTTTGATGACGATTGCCATGATCTGATCGAGCGTGTGGGTAGGGCGCTCGATCATCTCGTCAAGACTGTCGAGATGGCTTGTGTAGCCGTCCCTCTCAACGATGGACACGCTGATTCGATGTGCTTCCCTTGCTTCTTCATGGGCTCGATGCTTCTCTGCGTCGAACCCAGGAGCGTCGGGGTCGTAGCCCTCGGGGAACGGCACTCTGGCCTGCACCTCGCGTTCAGCGATCCGCGCAGCCGTCTCAAGTTGCTTGAGCGGCCCTGCCCAATGCGACATCTCCCACCATGTGGTCTCTTGGCTCATGTCGCGTTGACGCTAGCGCCCGTTGCGGATAGGAGGGCTACAGTGAAGACGACGCATCCGGATGGCTCAAATAGAGGTTGCGCCTTGCCAGAGTCCGCGAGGCTGCGCGGACACGGAGGCGAAGCCGACGCCTCCGGTGCACGTAGCGGCGGCCACCCGGCCGCGACAACTCCCGCCGTTCGGGGCACCCGTGGTCCTCGCGCGTCCTCGACCACCGACTCGCGCGGCCCCTCGGTGCTGCCGTTCGTTCGCCGTCGCGTTCAGCGATCAACGAGCCCACCCGTCCGGCGGCGCGCCGGGCTGCCATGCCCGCGTGACGCTGCCGCCTTCCTGGCGGAGTTCTCGGCTGTAGTCCGAGAGCTGCGCGTGAAAGGCCAGCTCGTGCCGCGGGTCCTCCGCCACCTGGTCGATCCAGTCGCGCCAGACCACGAGTGCGCACAGCACCTCGATGTGCGCGGCGTCCTCCCACCAACCGTCTTTCAGGTGCGCCAGCGCGTGCGGGTAGCGGCCGTAGAGGGCCACGATCGAGCCCCACATGTGGGTCCGCCATTCCGGGTCGCCGAGAACGGGTTCGATCAGGGCGCGTTTCGATCCGGGGCTGTCGCTGGCGAGGAGGCCGAGATCGAGGAGTCATCGCGGCGAGGGTCCTTTCCGTCGGCGAGCCCGGTGCAAACCATCTGGGCCGCGATGCGCGACGCCGGTTCTCCGCGCTGCTCGGCGAGGGTCTCCAGCTGGGCCATTGTTGGGTCGGGCAGGGTGATCTTCATGCGGTAGCTCATCGGGCTCCCCTTTGTCGTGATTGACGAGCGCGCTGTTTGCGCGTCTGCGGTTATTGACCGCGAGATCGCCAAAACGGCCACGCAATTTGGGGACACCTGTGGGTCCCGCTCGGGTCCCGATGCTTCTATGTTGTCAAGGGCGCTGTTGCGAGCTGCCTGTAGAGGTGGCGGGAAAGGTGTCGCTTGAGGGATCGCATGGCCTCGCGCTTGGTCTTGCCCTCGTCGATTCTGCGGGTGATGTAGGCGCGGCTGGGGGCGTGGTGAACGGAGCGCGATAAGGCGATCGTGTAGATCGCTGCGTTGATTTGGCGGTCGCCTCCGCGGCTGAGGCGGTGACGGATGGTTTTACCGGATGAGGCGGGTTGTGGTGCGGTGCCGTTGGCGCGCGCGAATGCTGCCTCGCTGGTGAAGCGCGCCGGGTTGAACACCAGGAGCTTGCCGGCGCAGATCGGCCCGACACCGGGCTCCTCGAGGAGCCCGGGGGCGAGGGAGTGGACGAGCTGCTCGATTTCGCGTGTGTAGCCCTCGGCCTGGGCGTCGAGTGCCCGGGTGCGGTTGGCGATGTCGCGGAGGACTTGCAGGGTGGTGTTCTCTTGCAGGCTCGCGGTCGGGCGGGTGCGCATACCGGTGAGACGCTCCGCGAGCTTCGCACCGTTGCGCGCCGGCCCGATTCGTCTCCTTATCTGCTGGTTGGCGCTGGTGATTTGGAGGCCGCCAGACAAAGCCATGTCGAGCAAGGGGCACGCTTCTATGAAGTCATGGCGGCGTCCGTGACAGGCGGCGGGAGACAGATCCAACGCAAGGCACCCAAACGGGGCCAGCCGTTTTAATCGAGTCATCCCGTCGCCTGCCACACCCTCTACGGGACACCGGACACCACTGCATAGCCCCCGCGAAACCCGCCCTGACGGGCCCAGCTCCACGACGGCCAGCCCGCCCACAACAGGGCCCCAGCAGGCCCCACAGAAATTACATGGCCGTTTTCGTCGGCTCAGGGTCATTAACACCGATGGCCCACAACACACAGACACAACCGCCCGCTGCCTCACCGCTGCCGCCGGCCGGACCCGCTCTTGACGCGGCATCCATTGAGGCCGTGGCGCGGCGGGTGGTCGAGCTGATCCACGACGAAGGTGGCTCCTCCGCTGCTCGGCGGCTTGTCGATGCGGCGACGCTCGCCGCCGAGTTGGGAGTCGATCGCTCCTGGGTCTATGCCCACCGTGCCGAACTTCGCGCTATCCAGCTTGGGACCGGCTCGAAGCCACGCCTGCGCTTCGACCCGGAGGTGGCCTGGAAGGTGCTTGCTCGCTCTGCCAGCAAGGAGTTGCAAGCGCCGAAAACGCCTGTGCCCCCACGCAGTTCGAGGCGTCACCGGACGGGCAGCGGCTCCGGCCTGCTGCCCATTCGGGGCTCTGTAAACCCGATCGACGCCGACCAGGGGCGCTCGTGATGGGCCGTCAGCGCTTCGGCGGCTGGTCTTGCTGGTCGATCGCGGCGCCGAGGTCGGCGAGGGTCGCGTCGAGAGCGGCCAGGATGCGCCGGAGGGTGTGCCAGCGGATATCGAACTGTCCGCGCTCCATCCTTGAGACGTGCGTGTCGTCGGTCCCAGCGCGGGCTCCGACTTCCCCTTGCGTCATGCCTGCCCGCTCGCGGAGCGTGCGCAACGCTCGGCCGAGGATGAGCTGGTCCTTGGCGGCGGCGGTCATGCCCAAAGGGACTTGTAGAGTTTTACGGATTGCGGTATCGTCACGGGACCATACAAGTGGCGCCCGCGGTGCGGAAACACCCGGGCGCCTGGCACCGAAGGTTGAGCTTCGGCACGCAGACCACGATATCCGTTCAGGCGATCGTGGCTCCCTCGCCCGGCCGCCCTTCGGGGCCTCCAATCACAAGGAGGAACCGAAGATGACCAAGAAGAAACGCCCCTCGCGCGATCAGAAGCTCTGGATGATCCAGCGCGCGATCATGCTCCAACTGCTCCGCGACGACCACGACCCCTTGTGGACCCGGGGCGAACTGGAAGCGGAGGTCTCGGACTTCGGTCCACGACTACTCAGGGTCGCGTTGGAACTGTTGGAGGGCGACTGCTGCATCGTGCTCGACGGCGAGGAAGGCGCGCGTGCGTCAACGTGCGCGCACCGCCTGGACGAGCTGGAGCTGGCGTCGATATGAGACCCGGCGACAGCGAACCCGCAGACCGCGTGGTTCTCGTCAGGCGCCCTACTGTCGAACTGAGAGAACAGCTCGCCGCCGCGCGCCGGGCCGGTGCGAGCTTCGATGAGGCGTGGCCGGGTGCGCTAAAGGCCGCGGTGAACGCTTCTCAATGGGAGCGCGCGGAGTGGCTGGAAGCGCTATCGGGCACGGCTGAGGCATGGCGCGCGGGATGGGAGTGCCAGCCCGCTACAAGGCCGGAGCGAGCACTCGCCATGCTCGTGATGCCCGGCGGGGAGCCGCTGCCCGAGCGGGCGTGCGAGCGATGCGGCAGGGAGATACCGCCAGAGCGGGATAAGCGGGCGCTGTTCTGCTCGGATGGCTGCGCCAAGCGCGCTGCCTACCTCCGCGAAAGGGAGCGAGCGTCTGCTCCCCCCAGGAGCGGGAAGGGTTCGAACGCCAACGCATCGAGTCGGATGGCGCTACTGGAGACGCTAATCGCGACCGCTGGGGTCGATGCGTGATGCCGCGCCCAGCAACAGGGCAGGTGGTCGTAGACGAGCGTAGGCGCAGCCCGACGTTCGGGCTGCGTTTCCGCGCCTACGGTAAGCGAGAGTACGTAACCCTCGGCACCGCCGATGAAGGCTGGACACGGGCGAAAGCGCAGACCGAGCTACAGAACGTCCTCGCCGACGTTCGGCGAGGCATCTGGCGTCCCGTTGAGCCGAAGGCCCCCGAGATCGACCCGACATTCCACGAGTTCGCTTCGCGGTGGTTCGACGCAACCAAGGGTGAGTGGCACCCAAAGACCGTGCTGGACTACGAATGGCAGCTCTCGTGTCACCTGCTGCCGTTCTTCCGGCAGCACCGGCTCTCGCAGATCACGATTGCCGAGGTAGACCGCTACCGCCAGGCGCAGGTCCGACGCGGCGAGCTGTCGGTCACGTCGATCAACAAGACCATCACGCGGCTGGGGCAGATCCTTGAGGTCGCCGTCGAGTACGGACTGATCGAGCGTAACCCCGCCAAGGGTCGCCGGAGGCGCCTGAAGGCCGTCCGGCCGACTCCTGTATGGCTCGACCGGGCAGAGCACGTCGAGGCGCTGCTCGACGACGCCGGCGAACTCGACCACCACGCCAAGATTCACGGAGGCCACGACCAGAAGGGCGGGCTGGTCTACCGACGCACGCTGCTGGCGACGCTCGTGTTCGCCGGTCTGCGAATCGGAGAGCTGACCGCACTGCGCTGGCGCGACGTGGACCTCGCCGGAAACCGGATCACGGTGCACGCCTCAAAGACGGACGCCGGAGTACGGCAGATCGACCTCCTGCCCGTGCTCCACAACGAGCTGACCGCCTATAGGGCGCAGGCGCCGAACGTCACCCCGGACGGGTTCGTGTTCGCCACCGCCGCGGGCACCGAACTGGTCCAAGGCAACATCCGCCGCCGCGTCCTCGATAAGGCCATCGACAAGGCCAACGAGAAGCTGACCGAGACCGGTGACGTGCCGCTGCCGGATGGACTGACACCCCACAAGCTGCGCCACACCTTCGCCTCGATCCTCGTCGCCCTCGGCGTCGATCCGGGCAGCGTCATGGACCAGCTCGGGCATACCGACCCTGGATTCACGCTGCGCGTCTACCGCCACGGGATGCGCCGCGATGGCGCTGCCAGAGAGCGCCTGCGGGTGATGGTCGGGGGCGCTCGGTGGGACAATGACGGGTAGCAGCAAGTCACTTTTGTCGTTCCGGGCGCTGAGCCTCAGCTTGGCAGAGCTACTCTCCGAGTCGGAACCAGTCGGCAACGGCGAGGCGGAGTCGCACGACCTCGTCCTCGGCAAGTGGGCTGCAGTGCGCAATTGGGCCGCGCAAGGTGTTGAGGTTCGCCATGACGCGCTCCACTGCCTTGGCGCTCGAGAAGAGCGCGCCGAACACCTCCCAGTTCGAGCGGATGACGATACCTAGCTCTCCGAAATTGGTGTAGTCGATGGGATCATCGGAGCGCGGCGTGATGCCACTGTCGATCTCCTGTTTCTGACGCTTCTCAGCATCCTTGCGAATCTGCTCTGGGACGCAGTTGTCCCACCAGTCAGGCCGCGCCGCCTGAAGCTGGTCGCGTACCAACCGACGAATCGTCGTCTCCAGCGAGTAGAAGACCTCATAGTGTGGCGCCATCTCAGCGGCCTCGGCTCGGATTGCGCTTTCGATCTGCGGGTAGTAGACATCGTCTACCTCGGCGGCTGCCCTGTGATCTCGTCGCAGGTCCACGACATAATCGAACGTCATGGCGAACAGCTTGATTGCATCTTGATTGAGCGACACCGCAGTTACCGCAGCAGGTGCTCACGCAGGCTCTTGAAGATTGCATTGAACACGGCCACATCCGACGTTGCGGGCAGGTGTAGGTTGATCGTGTAGCCGAGGTTGATCTGGCTCGGGAGCGCGTCGCTGGCATTGCCAGCAACGTCATCATTTTGGTCGACCGGCGGTGCTTCCGGCATTGCCTTTGCTTCTACCTCGGCACCGGCCGAGAAGTCGGCGAAAGACTTCAGTGCCTTGAACGAACCCATGATGACTTTGACAGTCTGCGAGTCCTCCTCAAAGCCGGTGACCTGCACGATCAACCCTTTGAGCTCGGCGTCTTTTGCGCTATGAACGTATTCGTTGATCTCGTACAAAGGCTTGTAGCCGATCCGCAACGCTTCGGCTGCCGCGGCCCCACTCTGTGCGCTGTTGCGGAAACGCTTGTAAAGGTCGGTCGGGACGCCGTCGCTTCCGAGGAATCCGGTTCGCTTGAGGAAGGGGATGACGGGCCGCGCACTACCACCGCTCATATCGAGCTTCGTGGCCAAGGAAGTCCTGCGTGAAGCGCGGCGGGGTCGAGGCGGTCTTGATCTTCTCCAGCGTCTTTTTGATGTTGCCGTGCCCCGTGACGTACGGCAGAGTGCTTGCTGCCATTTGCTGCTCCTAACCGATTGAACAATCGAGCGTACAGCGCAGCTCGGACGGTCGGCGCTGAATGGGCAGCAATGGGCAGCAGCGAGGCCCAGAGACCCAGGAGCGAACCCGCTGCGAACAATCGGTGGTTCCTCAATCCCGCCCCATAGCAGGGGATTCCCCCAAAATGCCCCCGCCAGGAGTCGAACCTGGATCCACCGCTTAGGAGGCGGTTGTCTTATCCATTGGACTACGAGGGCGAAGGCCCGAGCGGGGTGCAGGGGCCAACGGAAGGCTACCGGGCTTGGTGCGGTGCGACGGGCCTGCCCAAAAGGCTACCGCGGCGGATGCGAGGCGGCGAGGCGGTCGAGGTCCTCGCCGGTGAGCCGATGGGTGATCCACTCGGGCATCGTTTGGGCCCGCAGACCGCTGTAGAAGCGCAGCGCCGGTTCGTTCCAGTCGAGCGCAGCCCATTCCAGGCGACTGCCGCCGCGCTCGCGCAGGCGTGCCGCAACCGCGGCCAGCAGCGCTCGGCCGGCGCCCTCGCGGCGGTGGGCGGCGCGCACGAAGAGATCCTCCAACCACACCCCGCTGGTGGCGAGGAAGCTCGAGAAGGTGGGGAAATAGAGCGCGTAGCCGATCACCGCCCGCGGGTCCTCGAGCTCGGCGATCAGCGCCTCCGCCGCCGGGTGGGGGCCGAACAGAGCTTCGCTCAGCTGTTTCTCGGTCGCGTGCAGCTCGTGCAGGAGGTCCTCGTACTCGGCCAGCTCCGCGAACATCACCAGCAACTCGGGCACGTCGCTGTCGCGCGCGTCCCTGATGATCAGCGGCCTCGAAGGGGCCGGTGGATCGGGCGGGATGGAGCGGTCGCCGGCGTCCGCACGACTGTGGGGCGCTGGACGGTGGGGAGGCTCCGGGGAGTCGTCGGCGACCACGATCTACCGGTCGGGTCGCTGAGGGTAGATCTCGTCGATCGTGGTGAGCGCCGCGTACTCACCTTGACCCTCGCCGAGTGCCGCCTGGATCGCCTGTGCTCCACCAGCAAGGCGGTCGAGCACGCTCACCACGCCCGCCACCGTCAGTCCCTCGCTGCGCACGCGCTCCAGCGCCTCGATCGTGGAGCCACCGGTCGTAACCACGTCCTCGACGATCACACAGCGCTCGCCTGGGGCAAGCTCGGGACCCTCGATCCAGCGTTGCAGGCCGTGCTCCTTGCGCTCTTTGCGCACGATGAACGCCTTCGGGATACCCGCCGCGAGCGCCGCGCACGCCACCGGGATCGCGCTCACGGGAACGCCGCCGACCGCGCTTGCCTCCCACGCGCGGGCCCGATCGGCGACCAGCGCGCCGATCGCGGCGAACGTGTCGGGCAGCAGGATCGCGCGCTTAGCATCGACGTAGTACTGGGCCTTGCGGCCGCTGGTGAGCGTCACCTCGCCGATCACCAGCGCCTGCGCCCGCAGATCCGCCTGCAGGCGCGCGCGCGCCGATTGCAGGTTGCTCGTAGGTTCCGCCAGCGTGTCCACTCGGAGATCTAATCTAGCTCGATGCTCGCGAACGCCATCATCCGGGCACCGATGGCGGGTGAGGTGGGGTCATGCTTGTCGCGCTCGTAGCGGTGCTGAGGATCGCCTCGCGGATCGCCTGCCTGATCGTGATTGTCTCCTTCGGGCTGTTCGTCCTCGATCAGACCAGCAGCGCCTCCACCCATCAGCAGGAAGCGCTGAACGGGACGAATGGAGGCCCAACGTCCAAGCCGGCCGCGCGCCCCGCCAAGGAGGACGAAGCGCACAAGGTGATCGACGAAGTTGCCGACAAGCTCACCTCGCCTTTCTCCGGGATCACGGCGGGCTCCACCAGCCAGTGGGTGATTCGCGGGGTTGGCACCTTAATGGCGCTGCTCATCTACGGCGTTGGCATCGGGTTTCTGGCGCGCGTCCTGCGCCTCAGGGTGTAGCCGCGAGCACGGAGCGTCAGTAGTACACGTCCACCGGGGTCCCGAGCCGAACCCACGCATAGATCGCCGGTGCGTCTGGGATCGGCACTCGTAGGCAGCCGTGACTGGCGGCGTAGGTGGGAACTTCGGGGTACCCGTGGATCGCGTAGCCGCGGGTGAAGTAGTTGGAGTCCACCATCCCCTCCGAGTTGACCCCGGGCGTCTTGAGGTAGACCCGGAAGCGGCCCAGCACTGTCGGGGTGGAGGGCTTGCCCGAGCTGATCGTGTAGATGCGCCGCACCCGTCCGCCCGGTTCGATCTCGGCGAGCACCTGCGCGGCGAGATCGGCCTCCACGTGTTCGCCTTCTCGCTGGTAGCGCACGTGGAAGGCACCCGCGCCCCGCTCCAGCAGGCGGAAGACCTGGGTGTCCGTGGCGGGCACGCGTTCAAGGCCGGTCAGCTTGCGGTAGGCCGTCACCGCCTGGCCGGTCCCTTCGTCGAAGACGCCATTCAACGGCACCGCGTAGTGCAGCGCGCTCAGAGCCGACTGCAGCAGCCACACCCCCGGGCCGCGCATGCCTTCGCGCATGTTGGGGGAGATCACGCGCATCTCCACCGGCTTCGCCTTGAACGCCGTCATCTGTGCCGTGGCGGCGTGTACCGCGCTCACCTGCACCAGCCCCGGGCGCGAGCTCGAGTAGCCGAGGCGGAAGCGGCCCGCACCGCCGGGCCCGGGGAGCACGCTCACCGTGCTGGTCGAGACTTTGCGTCCGTCGCGGTCGAAGCGCACGGTCACCGTCTGGCCGGCCTCGAACGGGCGTACCACACCGTTCACCACGAGGCGTTCGCCGGTGAGCAGAAACGCCGGACGGGCGCGCAGGCGCTGCGTCGCGAGCGCCATCTGCCCCGCGACCGGACTCGACGGTGGCGGCGATGGTGCCGGGGCGGAGATCACTCTTTCGATCCTACGACGCAGGGACGACACCCAGTGGCGGGGTGATCACTCCGACCCACCGCAGCGTCAACCCGAGCAGCGCGATCGTCCCCAGCGCGGCGACCGTCAGCACCGGGATCTGCCAGCCCCAGCCCTCCAGGGCACCGAAGGCGAGGCAGTTGTTGAGGCAGTGCGTCGCGATGCACGGGTACAGCGAGCCGGTGTAGCGGTACAGCAGGCACAGCCCAAACCCGAGCGACGCCAGCGGGATCAGATCGACGACCGGCGCCGAGCCGGTGTGCACGCCGCCGAACACGAGGCCCGTGATCAGCGCCGCCGGCCACAGGCCCCGCCAGTTGTACAGCGCGCGGAAGATGAACCCGCGGAACAGGAACTCCTCGCAGATCGGCGCCACGACGCATGTCAGCCATGCGCTCAGCAGCAGCAACGCGGTCCCTTCGTTGGCACCCAGCTGTTCGAGCAGTTTCTCTTTCGTGTTGACGTTCAGGATCTCCGCCCAGATCGCGCTGAACACCAGAAACGTGAACAGCGTCACGAGGATCATGCCGAGCGCCCACAGCCAGCCCAGACGCGGGCTCAGCCAGCCGATGCAGGGCCGCTGCAGCCCGAACTGCCACGCGCGCACCGTGCGCCCGCCGACTTTGGCGAGCAGCACCGCCACCAGCACAAAGGCTCCGTCCTGCACCACGGTGTCGAGGATCTCCAGCCATCCGGGGATCGAGGAGGAGGTGATGCTGACCCCGAACAGCGCCGCCGGGATGTCCACCACCAGCCCCCCGATCGCCGCCAGCAGCAGCCCACCGAAGAGCGCCGCCGGCGCCGTCCACCATGGCCAGGTGTTAGCCGGCAACCTCGGGCCGGGAGGGCCGGGAGCCTCGCTCGACGCCGGAGCGAGATAGGGCTCGAGCGGAAACAGGACGAGGTCGGTCTCGAGCGGCGGAGGGGATGGGATGTCGGGCTGAAGCTCCATGTGTGTGTTCATCGTCGTCGAGGTCCAGCCAGCTTACGGTCAATGTGCACCGTCCACGCCACTGTCCCAGTCTCATCGCATCGGCGCTATCCAAGCAGCGGTGGCAGCTGCGCCAGCGAGGAGATGTTCGGCACGCCGGGGGGCGGCTCCCCGGGCTCGGCATCGTCGCGGCGCAGCAGCACCGCGGAGATCCCGGCGGCGAGCGCCCCGTGGATGTCCTGGTCGAGCGAGTCTCCAACCTGCACTGCGCGCTCGGGTGTACACCCAGCGAGCGCGAGTGCGGCCGTGAAGATCTCCGGGGCCGGCTTCGGGTGCCCTACCTCAGCTGAGGTAACCACCCCGTCAACCATCCGCTCCAGGCCCACGCTACGCAGTACCGCCGGCAGCGAGATATCCCAGTTGCTCACAACCACCAGCGTCAGGCCGCGGGCGCGCAGTCGCGCGAGTGCGTCGGGGGCGTCGGGGTAGGCGCTGAAGCGCAGGGAGTCCAGCATCGCCGCAGTCAACTGCTCGCGCGAGAGTGCCTCCACCGCGTGCGGGGGCAACTGTGCGCGCAGCACCTCAGCGCAGCGGCGGCGTAGGTCCTCGAGCGCGCCCGGGTCGCGTCCCTCGTGGTGGTGGGTCCGGTAGAAGGCGATCTCAGCGCGGAAGGCTCGCTCGGCGTCGGCGAGCGAGAAGCTCCACGCCGTGAGCGTCGCGCAGCCGCTCGACCAGCCTGGGCCACGGTGGCTCGAGCGCCACCAGCGTGCCCAACCCATCCAGCAGCACCGCGTCGATGTCGTCTGACAGAAGAGGGGCCCGGCTCGCCGGCCTGCGGCCGGCTGCGCCACCCTCGTCTGACGGGAGAGGGGCCCGGCTCGCCGGCCTGCGGCCGGCTGCGCCACCCTCGTCTGACGGGAGAGGGGCCCGGCTCGCCGGCCTGCGGCCGGCTGCGCCACCCTCTAGGCCACCCAATGCCACGTCGCGAACTCGCCGACGAACAGCGCCATCAGCAGCGCCATCGCCACCAATACCGGCAGGCGCGCCCGCGGCCGTTCCGCCAGCCATGCTCCCAACCACATCGCCAGCGGGAACAGCACCACCTCGAAGCGCGGCAGCGACATCAGCGGCTGGGGGGCCACGGGGTAGGAGAGCGGCAGCACGAGCGCCGCCAGCACATACGCGCCGTACGCCAACGGCAGGCGGCGCAGCACGCCGACCACCATCGGCACCGCCGCGAGCAGGAACGCGAACAGCATCACGTTATGCCCCGCATCCACGAACGGGTCTCCGCCCGCCACTTTGAAGTAGACGTGCGTGCGCTGGAAGGAGAGCAGCTGGCGCAGCCCGTCGAAGGCCGCGCGCGCGCCATCCCACACGGCCACGTAAGGGCCGGCGAAGTGCCTGTTCCACGCCTCCTGGGCATGGAAGGGCAGCAGCGCGCCGCCACCCGCCAGCGCCAGATAGCCCATGTACGCACCCACCCCCGCCGGTAGCGCCGCCACCCACAGCACGTCACGGCGGATCGCATAGCGTGGCAGCCACCAAGCGCGGTCGGGAAAGTCCGGCGGACGGTCCTCCCGCGGCCCGTACAGATAGAGCACCACCATCGGCACCACCAGCACCAGGCCCGCGCTGCGCGTGGCGCTCGCCAGCGCCCCCAGCACCCCGGCCCAACCCCACCGCCCCTGGCGCGCGCACCAGAAGAGGCCCACCGAGAGCGCCAGGTACAGCGACTCCGAGTACACCGCGGAGAAGAAGAGCGCCATCGGCGCGAGCGCCGTTACGAGCACCGCCAGCCGTGCCGCGTCGCCACGGTGAGCGCTGTGTGCAGCAAGATGGCCAAGTTCCAGCGTGCTCAAGCGGTGGATCCCGTACAACGCCGCCGCCAGCGCCACCAGCGATAGCGCCACCCCCGCGGCGATCGGCGGAGCGCCCACTTCTGAGAGCGCGCGTACACCGAGCGGGTAGAGCGGGAAGAAGGCCGCTCGTGAGCCGGTGCCGAAGGAGGCAAGTTCGGGGCGGTAGCCGTGGCCGGCGATCACCAGGTACCACACCGCGTCCCAGCGTGCCACGGGGGCCGCCAACAGGTTGCCCAGCCAGCCGAAGCCGCTTGTCACGCCGGCCGGGTCGAAGGCGCTGCGCGCGCGCCCCACGCCAAACGCCACGACCGCGCCGATGCCCGCCACGAGCACGATCAGGCGCGAGACCCACAGCGCCCGCCAGCAGTCGCGCACCGCAGCCATCCGCGCCGAGTCCGCACAGAGCCGCGCATACCAGCCCGGCGCGTCTGGAACCTCGGAGCCCGGTGAAATCGGGACGACGCCCGGCGTATTCGGAGCGTCGGCGAGCGTCGCGGGGGCAAGCTCGCCCGCGCTGTCCACAACGGCCATTTCGACGGTGTCGCTGCTCATTTGTCGGGCGTCCGCTTCTCGATCTCGCGCTCAACCGTGCGTGGTTCGCGGACGTGACTGGCAGGAAATCACAGATTGGAGCGGTACCCTCCCACAAGCGACCCCTCGCGCCCCATCCGCATGTCCAGACTCGCACGCCAGCGCCGCCGCCACCACCGGGGGCCCTCCCGTATCCTGTTCGTCGCGCTGATCGTGCTGGCGAGCGCGCTGTTCCTCGGCACCGTCGGAGCGGTGGCGTACGTGATCGCGGTGGCCGACTCCACGCCGGGCCTGGCGGGGCGCCATCCGATCGTCGACGGCGCCTCCTCGCAGGTGTTCGCCGCCAACGGCACGCGCCTGGGGTTCATCCAATCCAACGTGCTGCGCTCGCCGATCCCGTGGTCGCAGATTCCCGTCAACCTCTCCAACGCCACGGTCGCGATCGAGGACCAGCGTTTCTACAAAGACGACGGCATCGACCCCACCGGCATTTTCCGCGCCGCCGTCAAGGACCTCGTTCACGGCGAAGCCGTCCAGGGAGCATCCACGATCACGATGCAGCTGATGCGCAACCTCTACCTCGGCGGCGACGAGCGCACGTTCAAGCAGAAGATCACCGAGGCGAAGCTGGCGCTCGAATACAATGAACGCCACAGCAAGCGCTCGATCCTCACCAGCTACCTCAACAGCGTCCCGTACGGCACCGTCGGCGGGCAGACCGCGATCGGGGTGCAGGCCGCCTCGCGGATCTTCTTCGACAAACCGGCCTCCCAGCTGGATCTCGAGCAGGCCGCGCTGCTCGCCGGCCTGCCCCAGGCGCCCTCGGAATACAACCCCTTCCTCTACCCCGCCGTGGCCCGCCAGCGGCGCAACGAGGTGCTGGGCAAGATGGCCGAACTGCACTACATCACCCCCGCGCAGGCCGCCGCCGCCGAACGCGCGCCGCTGGAGGTCCGCCATGGCGACTTCTACTCAGAAAAAAAAGAAGGCTTCTTCTTCGAATACGTCCGCCAGCAGCTGATCCAGCGCTACGGGCGCAAAACGGTGGAACGGGGCGGTCTGAAGGTCTACACGACGCTCAACCTGCACTCGCAGGAACTGGCGCACAAGGCGATCGCCGAAGTGCTCGACGAGCCCGGGGACCCGGCGTCGGCGATCGTCACGATCGATCCCCACAACGGCTACATCGAAACGATGGCGGAGTCCGAAAGCTACGAGCAGTCGCAGTTCAACCTCGCCTCCGAAGGCCACCGCCAGCCGGGGTCCACATTCAAGGCGATCGACCTCGCCGACGCGCTCTCGCGTGGAGTTGACCCCAACACCACCTCCTACCTCTCCCACACCCTGTACAAAGGCTGGCTGGCCGCGGAACCGAACTACGAAGTGCACACCTTCGAGGGCACCTCGCTGAACAAGTCGATCAACCTCGTGCAGGCGACGCTTGCCTCCGACAACACCGTCTACGCCCAGCTGGCCGCCGATCTCGGCGAGGAATCGATCACCGAAATGGCTTACAAGATGGGCGTCAAAACCCACCTGCTGGGCAATCCCTCGCAGGCGTTGGGGGGCCTCGAATATGGAGTTACGCCGCTGGAAATGGCCGACGTGTACTCCACGCTCGCCGACGGCGGCTACCGCAACACGCCGATCGCGATCACCAAGGTCGTGTTCCCCGGCGGCCACGTCGACTCCAGCTGGGGCACGCCCCACCGCACGAAGGTGCTCTCCAACGGGGTCACCGCCGAGGAGACCACGATCCTTCACGAGAACGTCCTCGATGGGACCGCGAAAAACTCGGCGATCGACTGTCCCACCGCCGCCAAGACCGGCACCACCACCGAATTGGTCGACGCCTGGCTGGACGGTTACATGCCCGAATACGCGACGGTCGTGTGGATGGGCTACCCCAAGGAACGCGTACCGATGACCGACGTGCACGGCGAAGCCCAGCAGGGGGGCGCGCTGCCTGCGGTGATCTGGCACGACTACATGGCGGCGGTCACCGAAGGCAAGCCCTGCGTCGAATTTCCCCAGCCGACCGAACCGCTGGTGTACCGGCCGTTCTTCGGCAAATACGAGACCATGGACCAGTCTGGCGCGTCCGGCACGGGATTGGAACCGAACTTCGGACTCGGCTCCGGCAGCAACGCTGTACCGAACGCCCACGGCAAATCCCATCATGGCAAGGAAACCGCCGCGCCCGGCGTGGCCAAAGAAGCGCCGGCCGCGGGCGCCGAACCGCAGCCGGGTGCCGGTGCTCCCGCAGAAGAAGCGCCCGTCGAACCCACCACTCCGAACAAAGCTCATGCCGAACCGGGCACTGGCACCCCAGGGGCGGGCGGGGCGGGTGGGGCGGGTGGGGCGGGTGGGCCCAATACCAGCACTCCCAACGCCGGCGGCGGCTCCGGAGGCGCCACGAGTGGCGGCACCGCGCCGCCGTGACGATCCCGTCCAACAGGACCGGGCAGGGTGACGGCTCCGACAGTGGTGGCACCGCGCCACCGTGATGACGGCCTGGTGCTAGGTTGTGCGCACTCGTGGCAAAGGAAGACAAGGTCGAATTCGAGGGTGAGGTGATCGAGGCGCTGCCGAACGCGATGTTCCGCGTGAAGCTCGACAACGATCACGTGGTGCTGGGTCACGTCGCCGGCAAGATGCGCCGTTTCCGAATCCGCATCCTCCCCGGGGATCGGGTTCGTTGCGAGCTCTCTCCCTACGACCTCGACCGCGCGCGCATCGTCTACCGGCATCGCTGAGGGCTCCGCACGCTGCCTGGCGCCGGTCGCGAGCTCTCTCTGATCGAGGCCATCGCGGCTGAGCTGGGCCGGGGAGACCGCGCCGACAGTCGGGTGCTGCGCGGAATCGGCGACGACGCCGCCGTGGTGCGCGCCCGCGCGGTGTGCGTGACCTCCGTGGACGCGATGGTCGAGGGGGTCCACTTCAGCCTGGCGGGTGACGAGCCGCGACGGGCGGGAGCGGCTTCTCCGGTCGACGGGGCCCCTCTGGTCAAGCCAGGAGATGGCTGGATGACGCCCGCGCAGGTGGGCACACGGGCGCTCGCCGCGGCGCTGTCAGACCTCGCCGCGATGGGCGCCGAGCCGGGAGAGGCCTACCTCGTGCTGGGACTGTCGCCGGGGTTTACCGAGGGGCAGGCACTCGAGCTGGTGGGCGGCGCCCACGATCTGGCGCGAGCGGCGGGGGCGACGATCGTCGGTGGGGACGTCGTCGCGGCACCCGCGCTCTTGGTGTCGGTGACCGTCGTCGGCTGGGCCGACTCCGAGGAGGAGCTCGTCGGCCGCGACGGAGCCCAACCCGGCGACCTGGTTGGCGTGACCGGCCGCCTCGGCGGCGCGGGCGCCGGCCTGGCGGTGCTGCAGGGGCGGGCCCGCCCGACGCCCGCCGCAACCGGGTCAGGGCGATCGCCCAACCCAGCGCGCCTCACGGCAGTGGCCGCGGCGCTGGCGCGGCTGCGCGGCCCCATACCCCGCCTCACCGAGGGGCGCGCGTTGGCGGCCGCGGGGGCGCGAGCCATGATCGACCTCTCCGACGGCTTGGGGGCCGACGCCGGCCACATCGCCCGCGCGAGCGGTGTGCGCGTGGAGATCGACCTCGATGCGCTGCCTCTGGACGAGGGGGTCTCGGAGATCGCCGCCGAGCTGGGAGTGCCCGCATGGCAGCTGGCGGCGGGGGCGGGCGAAGACTACGAGCTGTGCGTCTGCGTCGCCCCCGCCGACCGCGAGCGAGCCGAGGCGGCGCTCGCCGACGCGGGCGGCGCGCAGGTCACGTGGATTGGACGCGTGACGCAGGCCGCCGACGGGCCCGCGCCGGCCACGGGTGGAGTCGTCCAAGCCGGGGTCGTGCTGCTGGACGCAGACGGGCACGTTCAGCAACTGGAGGGATTCGAGCACCGTTGGTGATAGCCCGCCGGGCCGCGGAGGCGCTCCCGGCGGCTGACCCGGGCGGGACCGACCCGGACGGCGCCGATTCGATGGACGGCGCCGATTCGATGGACGGCGCCGATTCGAGATACATAGGACTACCCGAATAGCCCGACGGTCAAGATATAGCCACGGCGTCCGATACTCGTGCCATGCGCACGTCACTGCTGCCGCTGGACTCGGTGTTGGGGCCCCGCGAGCGCCGCGTGTTGAGCGCCGTCACAGCTGTACTGATCGCGCTCGTCGTGGCGACCGGCGCTCACGCCGTCTTCGGGATCGGCGGGGGCGCCGTCGAAGAACCGATCCGCGACTGGCTGACCTCGGCGGTGTACATCTTCGTCGGGGTGATCGTGTGCTGGCGTGCGGTGCGCACCACGGAGTCACGGAAATCGTGGATGATCTTCGCGTTCGGCATCTCGATCTACGGCCTCGGCAACGTGCTGTGGGCGGCCTGGATCGAACACCTCCCCAACCCGCCGATCCCCTCGATCTGCGACGGGATGTGGCTGACGCTGTACCCGTGCTGCTACATCGGGATCGTGGGCCTCGCCCGCCTGCGCGAGCGCCGCGTGCCGGCGCGGATGTGGCTCGACGGCATCGTCGCCGGGCTCGGGATCGCGGCGATCGGCGCGGCGATCGTGGTGCGTCCGGTGCTGGCGACCGTGTCGGGGGACACCGCGGCAGTGATCACCGAGATGGCCTACCCGCTCTGCGACCTGCTGCTCGCCGCGCTGGTGGTGGGGGTGCTCGCGCTGCGCGGGTGGCGGCTGGATCGGATGTGGGCGATGCTGGGCGCCGGCTTCCTGGCGCTGGCGGCGGCCGACTGTCTGTACGCGCTGCAGGTGGCACACGGTGCCTCGGCCCCCAGCGCGCTCACCAACCTGACCTACGACATCGGCGTGATGCTGCTGGCGCTCGCGGCATGGCAGCCGGGGGCGGCGATCGAGACCGACACCGTCCCGAGCTCCGCGGTGCTGGCAATCCCCGCCGCCTTCACCCTGAGCGCGCTCGGCCTCTTGATCTACGACCACTTCAGCCGACTGGACCCGATCGCGCTGACACTCGCGATGCTGACGATGCTGGTGGCGTTTGCGCGCGTGGCCCTGACTTTCCGCGACGTGCACGCGCTCGCGGAAACGCGCCGCCAGGCGATGACGGACGACCTCACGTCGATGCCCAACCGCCGCCATTTCCTGCGGCGCGTGCACGACGGGATCATCGCCAGCCGGGCAACCGGCGAGAGCCTGGCGCTGCTGATCGTCGACCTCGACCACTTCAAGGAGCTCAACGACACGCTCGGCCACGACGCCGGCGACCAGCTGCTGCGCCAGGTGGGGGAGCGGCTGCACGAGGCGCTGCGCGCCAGCGACACGGCCGCCCGCCTGGGGGGAGACGAGTTCGGCGTGCTGCTCTCCGATTCCAGCGACGGCGCGAACGCGGAGCTGGTCGCGCAGAAGATCCTCAAGGCGATCGCCCAGCCCTTCCCGATCAAGAGCGTGGGCCTGCGCGTGACCGCGAGCATCGGCATCGCCCTGTTCCCCGAGCACGCCGAGAACGACGAGCAGCTGATGCAACACGCCGACGTCGCGATGTACGAGGCAAAGGCCGCGCAATCGGGGTATGCCTGTTACGCGCGTGAGCGCGACAAGCATTCGCTGGAGCGGCTCACGCTCGCCGGCGAACTCTCAAAAGCGCTCGAGAACGGGGAGATCGAAGCCCACTTCCAGCCCAAGGCGGACGCGGGCAGCCGCCGGATCGTCGGCGTCGAGGCGCTCGTGCGCTGGCAGCATCCCACGCGCGGGTTGATCTCGCCGGCGGAGTTCGTGACAGTCGCCGAGCAGGCCGGTTTGGGGAGGGCGCTGACGCGCAGGATGCTCGACCTGGCGCTCACCCAGGCCCGGATCTGGCGCGAGGAAGGCTTCGACCTGCACGTCGCGGTGAACACGACGGTGGCCGACCTGCAGGACACGCAATTCCCGGCGGAGGTCGCGGCGACGCTCGAGGCTCACGGGCTCCCTCCGGAGGTGCTCGTGCTGGAGGTCACCGAGAACATGGTGCTCGCCGATCCCGTACGCGTCGGCGACGTCCTCGCGCAGCTGGGCGAGCTCGGCCTCGGCCTCTCGCTCGATGACTTCGGCACCGGCTTCTCCTCGCTCACCCACCTCAAGTCGCTGCCGGTTGGGGAGGTCAAGATCGACCGCTCGTTCGTCGGGCGGATGACCACCGATCCGGTCGACGCGGCGATCGTGCAGGCGACGATCCAGCTGGCGCACTCGATCGGCATCCGCGTGGTGGCGGAGGGGATCGAGGACCAGGTGACGTGGAGCTCGCTGGTGGCCAACCGCTGCGAGCTGGTGCAGGGCTACGCGCTCTCGCGGCCGCTGCCGGCGGTCGACCTCGACACACTGCTGCGCGCCCAGCCGTTGCCCGAGGTCGAGGTCGAGGTCGAGGTCGAGGTTGACCAGCTCGATATCAGTCCAAGCGCAGAGCTGCCTTCGAATGGGCACAGCGGCAACGGCCACAACCGCCGGCGAGCGAGCAGGCACCCGTCCGAGGCGCTGCGCGACCTGACGGCGCTGACGCGCTCGCATCCGATGATGGACGCCGTGATCGACGAGGTCGACGGGCGCATGATCCGCATCGGCTCGCAGTGGCTGGCGGACTTCGCCTCCTGCAACTACCTGGGGTTCGACCTCGACCGCGAGATCATCGAGGCCGTGCCCGCCCATTTGGACGCGTGGGGCACGCACCCGAGCTGGTCGCGGCTGCTGGGCAGCCCGGCGCTGTACGAGCAGATCGAGGAGCGCCTCACGGCGCTGCTGGGCAGCCCCGACTCGTTGGTGCTGCCGACGATCACCCACATCCACCTCGCGACGATCCCCGTGCTCGCGGGGTCGGGCACGATCTTCCTCGACTCGCGCGCGCACAAGACGATCTACGACGGTGCGCAGATGGCGCGCGCGCACGGCGCCACCGTGGAGCGCTTCCGCTTCGAAGACCCCCAGCACCTCGATGAGCTGCTGCGCGGCGCTCGCGATGAGCCGCGGCTGGTGTGCATGGACGGGGTCAACTCGATGACCGGCAACCCGCCCGACATGCGTGCCTTCGCACAGGTGGCGCGCGAACACGGCGCGCTGCTGTACGTGGACGACGCCCACGGCTTCGGCGTGGTCGGCGAGCGCGGCCCTGAGGAGCTCTGTCCGTACGGGATGCGCGGCAACAGCATCGTGCGCCACTACGGCGAGAGCTACCAGGGCCTGATCCTGGTGGGAGGCTTCTCCAAGGCCTACTCCTCGCTGCTCGCGTTCATCGCCTGCCCCACCGAGATCAAGGAGCTGCTGAAGGTCGCCGCCGCGCCCTACCTCTACTCGGGGCCCTCCCCGGTCGCCTCGCTGGCGACGACGCTCGCCGGCTTCGACGTCAACGAGCGCCGCGGGGAGCAGCTGCGGGAGCGCGTGTGGCGGCACACCGCCCGCGTGACGGAGTGCCTCGCGCGGTTAGAGGTGCACACCCCCAACCGCTCGGGGCTGCCGATCCTCGAGATTCCGCTGCGCGACCATCAGCGCATCGGGGAGGTGGGGCAGCTGCTGTTCGATCGCGGTGTGTACGTAACGCTTGCGGCCTACCCACTGGTGCCACGCGATGAGGTGGGCTTTCGTGTGCAGCTGACGGCGGCCAACACCGACGCTGAGATCGACATGTTGATCGCGGCGCTGGAGGAGCTCGCGGGGATGGGCGAGCTGCGGCCCGTGGACCAGGCGAGCGCTCCACCGATCGAGCGGATGCGCGCTCCATCGGTCGAGCAGGCGAGCCCACAACCCGAATCGGTGGCGTAAGCAGTCCGTGCCGCGGGCCCGCACGCGCCGTTGAAATGCGCAATTTGCGGGAACCGGCCCCTCGCCCGTCAGACTGGTCGGAACGTGATCGTGAGTAGGACATGATCGTCCGCTATCGCGCTCTATTCTCCACGCCGGGTGTCGGCCGGCTGCTGGTCAGCTCGGTGGTGGGGCGCCTGCCCTCGGGCATGTTCTCGTTGGCGATCCTGCTGTTCGTTCGCGGGAGCACCGGCTCCTTCCTGGTGGCGGGTCTCGCGGTGGGCGGGTTCTCGCTGGCGGGCGCGGCGATCGGCCCGCTGTTGGGCGCACAGGTCGATCGGCATGGGCAGACACGGGTGCTGCTGGGAGCCGCGCTCGCCCAAGCGGGGTTGCTGGTGGCGTTGGTGCTGGTCGGCGTCGAGACCCCTGGCCGCCCGCCGGTGGTGGCGATCGTTGCGCTCGCGGCCCTCGCGGGCGGCGCGCTGCCGCCGATCGGGGGCTGCGTGCGCGCGCTGTGGTCGGAGGTCGCCGACGGCGAGGAGCTGCAGACCGCCTACGCCCTGGACGCCACCACGCAGGAGACGATCTGGACGCTCGGCCCACTGCTGGTGGGGCTGACGGCGGGGTTCCTCTCCACCGCCGCGGCGGTGCTGCTGTGCGCCGCGCTCACGGTGTGCGGAACCCTCTACTTCGCGAGTTCCACGCTCTCGCGTGGATGGCGCGCGGTGCTCGGAGAGCGCAAGCAGGGGAGCGCCCTGGGGGCGAGCCCCAGCCTGCGCATGCTGCTCTACACGGTCGTGCTCGCGGGTGTGGTGATCGGAGCGGTCGAGGTGGGTTTGCCCGCGCTGGCGGTGCAACAGGGCGCGCGCTGGTCCTCGGGCCCGCTGCTGGCGCTGTTCAGCCTCGGCAGCATGATCGGCGGCCTGATCTACTCCGCCAGGAGCTGGGCGCTGGAGATCGCCCGTCGCTACAGCGCGATCCTGGCGGCGATGGGGATCGCCGTGGCGCCGCTGATCGTGGTGCACGCGCTCGCCCCCGTGTTCGCCCTCAGCGTGCTCGCCGGGCTCTGCCTGGCGCCGATGATCTCCTGCCAGTTCTCGCTCGTCGGCGCGCTCGCGCCGGAGGGCACCATCACCGAGGCGTTCACCTGGCATCGCGCCGCCACGGTCGCCGGCATGGCCGCGGGCTCGGCGCTCGGGGGGTCGCTGATCGACGCCCGCGGCCCCGGCGGCGCATTCGCGCTGGGCTGCGTCGGCGTGGCGGCCGCCGCGGCGCTGGCGGTGGGGGGTCACCGGCGCATCACCCCCGGGTCGGCGCTGGCCGAAACGGGGATGCTGGCCACCGGCTCGCGTCTCCCGGCTTCGGTCGCGGCGCCCGAAGGGCCGGTGCCGTTCAAGCTCGCGGCCGAGGCGGTGGCGCTGGCCGTGCAAGCGCTGTCGCTGGCGACGGAGGACTCGCCCGCCTACACGGCCGAGCGGCCCGCGCGGGTCATGCTGGCAGCCGAGGCGGTGGCGCTTGCAGCAGAGGCGGTGGCGCAGAGCGCCGTTTGAGATGGCGGGGCGCCAGGGCCGCCCCCACGGGCGTGGTGTGCGTGAGGCGCGCGTACACGAGCAGCCGTTCGGCGGCGCTGAACAGGGGTGTGCAGGCGGAGAGCACGAGGCGGCTGTAGCCGGCGTGGCGGATCGCGGCGTACACGTCGGTGGGGAGGACGCTGCGGTGCCCCATCACCGTGTAGAGGAAGTGCGCGTAGGGCATGTCCACCAGGATCCGATCGCCGCGGCGCAGCTCGTCGATGTGGCGGAAGGGCGCGAGGAAGGTGGTGCGGTGGCCCGCGATCGCGGTCGTCCCACCCAGGCCGGGGAAGCGGGTGCCCGGGTAGGTGCTCTGGGTGTAGATCCCCGGCCCCTTCTCCAGTTCTTCGGTGCCGGTGCCATACACCAGCACGAAGTCGGCGCCGATGCGCGGAATGCGGACGGTGCCCACGGCGCTGCCCAGCGCCGCATGGCGGGCCAGCTCGCCCGCCAGGAAGGCGACGCGCCGGCGCTCGTCGGCGAGTCGCTGCAGGCGGGCGCTCTCCAGTGCCGTGGGCTTGGCGTGTTCGAGCGTACGCAGTGTGCTCCGCAGGTGGGCTTGCTGCAATTTTGCGTACAACGCCGAGAACGGCTCCTGCCATACCAGCGTGACGCCCACCTCGAGCAGCGCCAGCACCCCGAGGACAATCAGGGCCGTGGAGAGCGCCCGCAGCACGCGGCGACCGCGCGCGGGGCCACGGCGGCTGTGCGCGGGGGGGTTGGTGAGGAGGATCTCGGGCACGATCACCGTCGCAGCGCGGACTCGGTGCCGCCCAGCGACCCGGGCCCAGCATAGGACAGCGGCCCGCGGACCTTGATCGGCTGGTGGTCGCCCAGCCACTCGTGCAACTCACCGGTGTCGTCTTCCCCGACGCCGCTCGGGGCGAGCGCAACCAGCAGCGCCGCCGCGAGACAGCCGAAGGCGACGCTCCACAGCACCGCGCCGGCGAGCCCGATGCGCCCGCCGGCGAGCAGCAGCAGCGCGGTGTGCACCACGCCCCCGGGCCCCAAGTCGAGTTGGTGAGCGTAGAAGGCCACCAGCAGCGCGAGCGGCACCACGCCCAGTACGACCAGCGCGAGCGCCTGGATACGACCCCCGCGCCCGCCCGCGCCCCTGGCGCCCCTCGCGCCCCTCGCGCCGATCGGCGCGGCGGCGAGCACCAGCCAGAGGTTCAAGGCGGGCACGAGCAGCAGCGCGGTGAGCGGATCGAACACCCACACCGCCACAGTGAGGGTGCCGAGCACGAGCAGCATCCCGAGCGCCGCGGCGTCGGCGTGCGGGCCGACGGAGTACCCGAGGGCCGCCGCGTCGTGCGGGTGGACGGGGAGTCCGATCCGGCGCATCAGCGCCGGCCACCCCAGCCAGGCGAGCACCAGCACGAGCGCGCACGCCAGCACCGCCTCCAGAGCGTGGCTGTCGAACGGCAGCGCCGCCGAGGCGACCGGCGGGCGCGGCGCGGGGATCGCGCCGAGCGCGCCCAACAGCATCGCGAACACCGCACACGCCAGGAACGGCAGCGCGCACGCCAGCACCCACGCCACCCAGCGCCCGACCGATTGATCGGAGGCACCGGCGGGACCCGGTCCTCCGGACCGCCTCCCGTTGGCATGGGTGCGCCTGCGCCGCCGGCGCAGGCGCGCGAAGCCGTCCCCGAGCGCCGCCAGCGCGGGCAGCAACAGCGCCGCCACCAACAGGCGCAACGCCCACCCGGGGATCGCCTTGTGCTGGATCGGCAGCCCCGTTTCCAGACCCCTACCGGCTTCGCCGCCGCCGATTTCGGGCCCTCCGTCCAGCGCGTACACAGCGGCGAGCGCCGCGCGCCCAAACGCTTCCAGCCGCGCCGCGCTCACCGGTTCGCCCGCCGGGGGCGGCAGTTCGCCGCCGACTCCCACGAGCACCGCCGGCAGCCCGCGAGCCCCGAGCGGGCCCTGTTCGCCGCCGGCGAGCGGGAAGGCGAGGTGCGCGAGTTGGGCGAGCGTCCCCGGGGCGGCGGTCGAGCTCCCCGCCTGTTGCACGACCGCCGCCGCCACGGTGCTCTGCAGCAGCGCCGGCGCCGAGCTGGCGGCGGCCGAGAACGACGCCACCCGCAGCCCGGACGCGCGGGTGCCCGCGAGATCGCCGAGCACCAGCGCGGCGTCGAAGCGGCCGCCCAGGATTTCGCTCGCGTGTGCCGCGAAGTCCGCGGCGCCCCCGTTCCCGCCCGAGCCGCCGCTGGTGGAGACCAGCACGATCGTGCGCTGCGTCTCGCCGGCGGCGAGCACCCGCGCGAGTTCGAGCAGCGCCGCGGTCCCCGACAACTCCGCCTCGGCGCCCCGGCCGGCAGCGTCGCGGTGGGCGAGGATCACGATCGGCGCCTCCCCGGTGGTGCCCGGCCGCTGCGCGATCACGGTCGTGAGCGTGCGCTGCCCTTCGATCGTCTGCGCGCTCACGCTGCGCGTGCTCACCGCGAAGCCCCCCTTGGGGGCGCTCCCCAGCCCGCGCAGCGTCTGCGCCACGTACGCGGCGAGCCGCTGGTCGCCCGCGCTGCCGGGCCGGCGTTCGGGAAACTGCCGGGCGAGCCCTTGCAGCGTGGCGAAGGCGCGCGCGCCTTCAAAGGCGTCGGGGGCAAGGTTGGAGCCGAGCGGCGGGGTGCGCCCGGTGAGCGAGAATCCCGCGATCACCAGCGCGAACAGCAGCGGCAGGAAGGCTGCACGGTAGATGCGTCCGTTGAGCACCTCGGGAAGGGTAACCCGGACCGCCTCGGCTATCGGTATCGTGCGCGCGTGCTCCAGCCCGTCGCCGTCGGAACGAAGACGCTCGCCGATTACACCCACATCTGCGGGCGCGATCTGATCGATGAGATCCGCGAGCTGGCGGAGCCGCTGAAGGGCAGCCGCGTGGCGCACGTCTCCGCGACCGCGTTCGGCGGGGGCGTGTCGGAGATTCTGTACACGCTGGTGCCGCTGATGCGCGACGTGGGGTTGGAGTGCGAGTGGCAGGTGATCTACGGGCGCGAGGAATTCTTCAACGCCACCAAGCTGATGCACAACGCCCTGCAGGGCGCGCCCGAGGACCTCGACGAGGAGCAGTGGGAGACCTGGAGGCGCTACAACGAGATGAACGCCCGCGAGCTGTCCGGTGGGTGGGATGTGTGCCTGATCCACGATCCTCAGCCCGCCGCGCTGCACAGCATGGTTCCGGGCAAGGCGAAGGGGTGGGTGTGGCGCTGCCACATCGACCTCTCGACTCCCAACCCGGAGACGATCGCGCACCTGATGCCCTACATCGAGGACTATCCCCAGTCGCTGTTCCACATGCGGGAGTACGTGCCGCCGGGGATGAACGGCCACGTCAACGTGGTGCCGCCCGCGATCGATCCGCTCACGCCGAAGAACATGGCGCTGTCCCCCGAAGACGCAGCGTACGTGTGCGGCCAGTTCGGGATCGACGTGGACCGGCCGCTGATGTGCCAGGTGTCGCGCTTCGATCCCTGGAAGGACCCGTTGGGGGTGATCGACGCGTATCGCATCGTCAAGGAGCGGATCCCCGACGCGCAGCTGGCACTGGTCGGGTCGATGGCGAGCGACGACCCCGAGGGCTGGGACTTCTTCAACGCCACGATCGCCCACGCCGACGGTGACCCCGACATACACATCCTCAACAACTTCAACAACGTCGGGGCAATCGAGGTCAACGCGTTTCAGTCCCACTCCGACGTGCTGATCCAGAAGTCCACCCGCGAGGGCTTCGGCCTCACCGTCTCGGAGGCGATTTGGAAGGCGCGCCCGTTCATCGGCGGCGACGTGGGCGGGATCCCGTTGCAGGTCGAGGATGGGGTCACCGGCTTTCTCGTCTCCAGCACCGAGCAATGCGCCGAGCGCGCGTACGAGATCCTCGAGGACCCGGCGCTGGGCAAGTCGCTGGGCAAACGCGGCAAGGAGCACGTGCGCGCCAACTTCCTCACGCCGCGCTATCTGCGCGATTATCTACGTATCTTCAACGAGCTACGAGAATCATGAGCGAGACACCGGCACAGCGAGCCCCGCTGGTGCTGGTGAGCAACCGGGGGCCGGTGACCTTCCAGGCGGGCGGCGAGGTGCAGCGCGGCTCGGGTGGGCTGGTGACGGCGCTGACGGGCCTGGCGTCCCATCGCGAGGCCGTGTGGATCGCCTCGGCGATGAGCGAGCAGGACGTGGAGGTCTCCCGCACCCACGGCGGCCGCGCGTTCCCCGTGCGCTCGCCCGCGGGCGAAGAGTTCCAGGTGCGCCTGGTGGCGAGTGACCCCGAGGCGTACGACCGCTTCTACAACGTGTTCGCCAACCCGATGCTGTGGTTCATCCAGCACTACCTGTGGGACCTCTCCAACGCCCCGGACATCCGCCGCCACGAGATCGAGGCGTTCGAGTTCGGCTACAACGTCGTCAACGAGGACCTCGCGCGCGCCGTGGTGGAGGAGCTGGAGGGGACGCACGAGCCGGTGGTGATGGTGCACGACTACCACCTGTACACGCTCCCCGACCTCGTGCGCCGTGCGCGCCCGGACGTGTTCCTGCACCACTTCATCCACATCCCCTGGACGCAGTCGGACGCGTGGCGGGTGCTGCCCTCGCGGATCCGCGAGGAGATCTTCGCGGGCCTGCTGGCGAACGACATCATCGGCTTCCACACGCGCTCCTACCGGCGCAACTTCCTGCAGTGCTGCGCGGATTTGATGGATCTCGAGGTGGACTTCGAGCGCGGCAGCGTGCGCTACGGCGAGCGCGAGGTTTGGGTGCGCGCGTACCCGCTGCCGATCGACCACCGCGCGACCCGGCGCATCTCCCAGGGTGCGCGCGTGCAGGAGCTCGAGCGCGAGCTGCTGGCGCGCCGGCGGGACTTCCTGATCCTGCGCGTGGACCGCGCCGACCTCTCGAAGAACGTGCTGCGCGGCTTCTCCGCGTTCGACCTGTTCCTCGAGCAGCACCCCGAGTTCTCCGAGCGCATCACGTTCATGGCCCAGTTGATGCCCTCGCGTACGGACGTGCCCCAGTACGCCGAGTACCTGGAACGGATCGAGGCGCTGGTGGCGGTCGTCAACCACCGTCACGGCACGCCCGACTGGATGCCGATCCAGTTGAAGCTGCGCGACGACCTCGAGGAGGCGATGGCGGCGTACAAGCACTACGACGTGCTGCTGGTCAACGCGATGTTCGACGGCATGAACCTCGTCGCCAAGGAGGGCCCGCTGGTCAACGAGCGCGAGGGGGTGTCGATCCTCTCCGAGAACACCGGCGCGCACGAGGAGCTGGGGGAGTACGCGCTGTCGGTCAACCCGTTTGACATCCAGGAGCTGGCGGACTCGATCTTCGCGGCGCTGACGATGGCGCCCGGCGAGCGCCACCGCCGCGCGCAGGGACTGGCGGAGATCGTCACCTCGCGCGACCCCGGAGACTGGATCGACGAGCAGCTGGCCGACATCCGCGCGAAGGGACTGTCGCGGTAGCCCCTGTTATCATCCGCGCCCGTTCGCATGACGCTGCCCGCACCCACATACGATCTAGTGCTGCTGCTCGACGCTGAGGCGGAGGAGCCGGCGCGCGCAAAGATCCTCGCGGACGCCCGTGAGGCAATCGCGGCGCAGGGCGAGCTGCTGCGCGACGACGATTGGGGGGACCGAGCGCTGACCTACCCGATCGCCCACAAAGCGACGGCGAAGTACCACCTGCTGCAGTTCCACGCCGGCTCCCCGGAGCTGCTTAGCGGCCTCGACCGCACCCTGCGGATCGCCGACGAGGTCGTGCGCTTCCGGATCGTCAAGCTGAAGCCGGGCACCCCAGATGCGCCGGACATGAGCGCCCCAGGCGCAAGCGCAGTGGTTGCGCCCGCCGCGCCCACACCCGAGCCGGTCGTTGCGGCTGAGCCTGGCTAGACTCCAACACGTGAACCGGCTGGAGAGCAGCGATCAGTCGATGGGTCGCTCGGACGTGCTGAGAGCGTCCCCGCCGATGTTCGAGTCGCGCCTGCTGGACTTCTTCTCGCGCGTGCACCCCGCGGTGCCGCCACTGCTGTTCGTGCCGGTGATCGCCGTGATGGCGGCTTGGAGCCTCGCGCAGCTGAACGTGGCGGCGACGGTCGGCCTCGCGGTGGCCGGATACGCCCTATGGACGCTGTTCGAGTACTGGCTGCACCGAGTGGTGTTCCACTTCGAGCCCAACCATGGCATCGGCGCACGCCTGCACTGGATCATCCACGGCATCCACCACGAGCATCCCAACGACCCGATGCGCCTGGTGATGCCCCCCGCCGTGAGCGTGCCGCTGGCGGCGATCGTGTTCGGCGTGCTGTATCTGGCCTTCGGCGAACGCTACGCCCCCGGACTGGCGGTGGGCTTCTTCGTGGGGTATGTGGTGTACGACATGCTGCACTACTACCTGCATCACTTCGCCCCCAAAGGTCGGGTGGGGCGGATGCTGCGCGAGCGCCACATGCGCCACCACTTTCAGGATGACACGCGCGGCTTTGGAATCAGCGCGCCCTACTGGGACGAGGTGTTCCGCACCTCCCCTCGCAGCCGCCGGGACGCGGCGGGGCAGTAGCCGAGCTCGATCGGCGCTCACCACGAGCTCGATCGGCGCTCACCACGAGCTCGATCGGCGCTCACCACGAGCTCGATCGGCGCTCCCAGCTACCTGGAAAACCACGCAACGAGCGGGATCGCGGTGCACCGGGCAGAAGTGCCGCCCGCGGACGCCTCTACACTCGGGGGCCGCATCGGGAGATGCGACGAGGCCCCGCCATTCGAGGGGTGTGAGACAGCCGAAAGGAAGAAGCCGTGGCCGCAACCAACATCAACCGGGTCGTGATGACCGGCAACCTGACCAAAGACCCCGAGCTGCGCTCGCTGCCCAGCGGCACCTCCGTGTGCGAGCTGCGGATCGCGTGCAACACTCGCCGCAAGGACCAGGCCAGCGGGGAGTGGACGGACAAGCCCAACTACTTCAACGTGAAGGTGTGGGGCGCACAGGGCGAGAACGCCGCGCGCTTCCTCTCCAAGGGCCGCCCGGTGGCGATCGACGGACGCCTGGACTGGCGCGAGTGGGAGGCGCAGGACGGCGCCAAGCGCCAGGCAATCGATATCATTGCCGACTCGGTGCAGTTTCTGGGTTCGCGCGATGACTCCTCCGGAGGGGGTGGCTTCGCCGGAAACGGAGCCTCGCATGGTGGCGATGTCCCCGTCAACGAAGGGGACTTCCAGGCCGCCCCGGTCGGGGCGGCGGCCGCCGAGGACGACATTCCGTTCTAGAGGGCCGGCGCACCGTCGGCCGGCCCAGCCCTCGGGCTGTGCACCCCGGAGTGCCGGGGCCTCTATCATTGTGCATCGCAGTCCGTAACCAAAGAGACCAGAGAGCGTGAGGTAGAGACCAGTGGCAAAGGCACGGGGCCGCACCAAGCCGGCCCGCAGACGAGAGAAGCGAGGCGGGCCCGGCGGCGGCCGGCGCAAGCCGTGCCAGCACTGCCGCGACAAGATCGAGCAGGTCGACTACAAGGACGTGGCGACCCTGCGCCGCTTCGTCTCCGAGAAGGGCAAGATCCGTTCGCGGCGGATCACCGGCGCCTGCCGTCGCCATCAGGCGCAGGTGGCGCGCGCGGTCAAGCGCGCCCGCGAGCTGGCGCTGCTGCCCTACGTGAACGAGGGCGGCCGCGACGACAGCCCGCGCCGCGAGCGCGGCGACCGCGACCGGGGCCGGTAGAGCACGATGCCCGAGGCCATCCTCCTCAAGGACGTAGAGACGCTCGGCGAGCAGGGCAAGGTGGTGGAGGTGTCCAAGGGGTACCTGCGCAACTTCCTGCTCCCGCGCAAGCTCGCTCAGCCGGCCACCAGAGGCGCCATCGAGGCCGTCCGCCGCCGCCAGGAGGCCGAAGAGCGGGCCGAGCGCGAATTCGTCGAACGGGCGCAGACCAACGCGAGCCTGTTGAACAAGACCGTGCTGACGATCCCCCAGCAGGCGGGCGCCGACGGGCGCCTGTTCGGGTCGGTCTCCGCCCAGGACATAGCTGAGGCGATCCGCGAGGCCAGAGGCCTCAAACTCGACCGCCACAACGTGCATCTCCCCGAGCCGATCAAGAACGTCGGCACCTACATGGTCGTGGTGGACATCGTCGACGATGTGACGGCGACCGTCAAGACCATGATTGTCCCGAAGAAGTAAGGGCTCGTCCTCGTCCGCCAAGCCTGCGAACATGTGTCCTTACTCGATTTGCGTGGAGATAGCGTCCGCGCTCGCGGGTAGTTTGGGGTTGTGGAGATTCCGGTTTGCCCGATCGCTGAGCATGCTGGTGGCCGGGTGGTGCGGGATGGGTGGTATGGGAAGGCTCCTCATCGTCGCCAGCGGTGGCGGTGTTCTCCTGCGAATGGGGACCGGGAGCATCGCTTCACGCCGGTCCTGACACGGCAGGGCGATCCGCGTGCTTATTGCGTTGAGTGCTCGACGGCGTTGGAGCCATGGGAGGGACAGGCCGGCGCGCGTGAGTATCGCTTCGCGGCGCGCGAGGTCGGCGACGCGCTGATCGCTGTCGCTAAGGGCGCCAGCTACCAGACAGCGGCAGCGGCTTCTAGGCGCCAGGCTGCGCGGGTCCCAACGCCGCGCGAGGGCGCGAGCCGTGGGTGGCGTCGGCGCGATCCGGTGCGGGACGGACAGCTGGTAGCGAACTGGGTTGATGTGTTCACTGGCCTGATGTGCGAGGGGCAGTTGCCGGAGCGCTGGCCGTCGAGGCTGCTCATCGACAGCAAGAACTTTCGTGTTATCACGGGTGCACGTTCGGGCCGTGGGTTTCATGTGTTTGCCGCGATGGGCTGTGAGAAGGGTGAGCCCGGCAAATGGGCGCCCGCGCCTGCGCTGTGGCGCCTTGAGCCGTTCCCACACAGAGACCGGGCGTCTTGGGAAGCGTTCTTCGGTGCGCTGGACGGTGCGCCCGAAGTGATCGTCAGTGACGCCGACCACGCGATGGCATGCGCTATCCAGAGCGTCTTCGGCAGCGACACCGAGCACCGGTTGTGCGAGTGGCATCTCTCGCGCAAGCTGCGTGAGCACCTGCCCGACACAATCCTCGCCGACCCGAAGCATCCGATCACCCATGCGCTCCCGCACGCGTTTGCGAGTCCGCGGGCATGGGAGCAGCTCGTGGGAGCCATCCAGGCCGACCACAGCCACGGTGAGCACAGCCCGCTCACGCTCGCGAGGCGCTGGCTTGAGACTTACGGTCAGAGGATCCAGACACAGGTCAGGAGCCGGGACCCCAACCGCCCCAACTCGACCGGCCCCGTCGAGAAGACGCTCCTCGAGATCGACCGCCGTATCGGAGACCGCATTGGCTCGTTCACCAACCGCGCCAGGATGGCCAAGCTGCTCGCGCTCATGACACTCGACCTCAACGGGCACACCGACGGCCGCCAATGGGCCGACCGTCTGCGTGAGCGCCTCTACCTCGCCGGCGGACGCCCCAACAACCAGCGCCCCCACGACGACCCCAAGGGCACCTACTCCCTGATCTCCTAACACCGTTCTCATCTCCATCCGAATCGAGTGAGAACATGTGTTCGTGCAGGCTTTTTTCCTCCGAGATAGCGGGTTGTCCCCCGCGGCGGGACATGGTCTCGGACTAGACTCGCGCCGGTTGTGAGCACGGCATCGACTAACGGCGCAGGCGCCTCCACGGTGGCCGTCGCCCCGCCCCACAATCTCGAGGCCGAGCAGTCGGTGCTTGGCGCGATCCTGCTCTCCGACCACTCGATGTACGCCCTCGTGATCGAGGAGGGGCTGCGTCCGGAGGACTTCTATCGCGACCGCCACCGCTCGATCTACGAGGCGATGCTGGCGCTCTACGAGGAGAGCGAGCCGGTGGACGTGCTGACGGTCGTCGAGCGTCTGAAGCAGACCGGCAAGCTCGACGAAGTCGGGGGGATCGCCGCCGTGGACGAGCTCACCGGCGTGGTGCCGGCCGCGGGCCATGCCCGCCGCTACGCGCAGATCGTGCGCGAGAACGCGCTGCTACGGCGTCTCCTGCAGAGCACATACGAGATCCAAGCGAGCGTGCTCGACCACCATGCCCCCCCACGGGAGCTGGTGGAGCAGGCAGAGAAGGCGATGCTGGAGGTCGCGCGCGACGATCGCAAGCAGGACTTCCGCACGATCGAGGACGTGCTGCACGAGGAGCTCGACAAGCTGCACCGGCTCTCGATCGAGGGCACCTCGCTGACCGGCACCCCATCCGGGTTCAAAGACCTCGACGAGATCACCGGGGGCTTCCAGCGGGGGAATCTGATCATCATCGCGGCGCGCCCGGCGATGGGCAAGAGCGCGCTGGTGTGCAACATCGCCGAGAACGCCGCGGTCGAACACAAGCGCCCGGTGGCGCTGTTCTCGCTGGAGATGGCGGAGGCCGAGCTGGCCCAGCGCTTCGTCGCCTCGCAGGCGCGGATCAAGGGCGATGAGCTGCGCAAGGGCCGCGTCTCCGAGCAGCGCTGGCCGAAGATCCTCACGGCCAGCCAGCGCCTCGCGGCTGCGCCACTGTGGGTGGACGACTCGAGCGACGTGGGGCTCTTGGAGATCCGGGCCAAGGCGCGGCGCCTGCACTCCCAGTGCGAGGGCGGGTTGGGGCTGATCATCATCGACTACCTGCAGCTGATGCGCACCGACAGCCGCTACGACAGCCGCGTCACAGCGGTGGGCGAGCTGAGCCGCGGCCTGAAGATCCTCGCGCGCGAGCTGGGGGTGCCGGTGATCGCGCTCTCACAGCTCTCCCGCGCGGTGGAGACGCGCCCCGACAAGAAACCGCAGCTGTCCGACCTGCGCGAGAGTGGGAACCTCGAGCAGGACTCCGACCTCGTGATGTTCATCTACCGCGACGAGTACTACGACGAAGACTCCGAGCGCCCCGGCGAGGCGGATCTGCTGATCGCCAAGCATCGCAACGGCGCCGTCGGGAAAGTCACGCTGACCTTCCACAAGGAGTATCCGAAGTTCATGAACTACGCGGGCGAGCGCTACGCGCAGTAGACGTTGCAGCGCAAAACCTAAGCGGCCGATAAGCTGTTCGAATCGCTAGATACCTCTCCATTGCTCGCTCCGATTCCACGCAAGCGCGGAATCGTGGCGGACCGGCTCTGCCGGAGCGCCCTGGAGACCTCGTCAGCCAACCGTGGGAGGGCAAGTAGTGATTATCGCCAGCAGCAGTTACCCGTTCCTCGAAGTCTTCTGGACGATGCTGATCTTCTTCGTGTTCGTGATCTGGATCTGGATCCTGATCGGGGTGTTCGCCGATCTCTTCCGCCGCCACGACACGTCGGGATTCGCCAAGGTTCTATGGATCATCTTCATCGTCGTGCTGCCATATCTCGGGGTGTTCGTCTATCTGATCGCCGAGCATCGCGGCATGGCCGAACGCGCGGTCAAACAGCAGCAGGCCGCCCAGCAGGAATTCGACAAGTACGTTCAGTCGGCGGCAGGGAAGGGCGACCCGACCGAGCAGATCGCCAAGGGCAAGCAGCTGCTCGACAGCGGCGCGATCACCCAGGCAGAGTTCGACGCGCTCAAGCAGAAGGCGCTCGCCTAGCAAGAACGCCTTCAAATAGGCGGTGTAGGGCGTTCTTGGACCAAGCTGGGCGACGCGATCCAGCGCCGCGTCCAGGGACGCCCTATCGGGCCCTACACTCCATGCGGCATGCCTGGCATAGTCATAGTGGGCGCCCAGTGGGGCGATGAGGGGAAGGGCAAGATCGTCGATCTGCTCGCCGAGCACGGCGACGCGGTGGTGCGCTTCCAGGGCGGCAACAACGCCGGGCACACGATCGTGCGCGACGGCGAGGAGTGGAAGCTGCACCTGATCCCCTCCGGCATCCTCTATCCCGGCAAGCGCTGTGTGATCGGCAACGGCGTGGTGATCGACCCGAAGGTGCTGATCGAGGAGCTCGACGCGCTGCGTGCGCGACGCATCGACGTCAGCGGCCTGCGGATCTCCGCCAACGCGCACCTGATCATGCCCTACCACCTGCTGCTGGACTCCGCCGGGGAGGCGAAGCTGGGGCGCCTGCAGATCGGCACTACGCGCCGGGGGATCGGCCCGTGCTACGCCGACAAGGCGGCGCGCCTGGGGATCCGCGTGCAGGATCTGCTCGACGAGAAGATCCTCAAGAAGAAGATCGTGGCGGCGATGGAGCCCAAGCGCCTGTCGCTGCGTCCGTTCGAGAAGGATCCGACGCTCGACCTGCGCACGATGACCGAGGAGTACCTCATCTACGGGCATCGCCTGGAGCAGCACATCGCCGATACGGCGAAGCTGATGTGGGAGCTGCTGGACAACGGCAAGCGCGTGATCTTCGAGGGCGCGCAGGCGACGATGCTCGACATCGACCACGGCACCTATCCCTTCGTCACCTCCTCCAACCCGGTCGCGGGCGCGGCCTGCATCGGCGCGGGTGTGGGTCCGAAGGACATCGACGAGATCTGGGGGATCGCCAAGGCATACGCCACGCGTGTCGGCGCGGGGCCGTTCCCCACCGAGCTGGACGATGAAATGGGCGACCGCCTGCGCACGCGTGGAGGGGAGTTCGGCACGACCACCGGCCGCCCCCGGCGCACCGGCTGGCTGGACCTCGTGGCGCTGCGCTATGCCACGCGCCTGAACTCGCTCTCGGCGCTGGCCATCACCAAGCTCGACGTGCTCTCGGGTCTCGATCGGATCAAGGTGTGCACGAGCTACCGCGGCGCCGAGGGGGCCGAGTTCGACAGCTTCCCCTACCACCAGACCGTGCTGCACCACACCACCGCCGCGTACACCGAGCTTGAAGGCTGGAAGGAGGAGATCGGGGAGTGCACGAGCTTCTCCGAGCTGCCAGTGGCGGCGCGGGATTACATGCGCTTCATCGGTGAGCACGCGGGGGCGCCGGTGGCGTTGATCGGGGTGGGCCCGGGCCGCGATCAGGTGGTGTGGACCGAGGTCGGCCGCCAGACGCTCGCGGCGCGTAACGGCAACACGCCGGATTAAGAAACGGCTTTCAAAAAAAGACCGGCACGCCCGGATACGTCCCTGGACGCTGCGCTGATCGCCACGGTCGCACCGTCTATTTCGAAAGACGTTCTAATCGCCCTCGACCACCGTCATCAGCACGTCGATGACCCGCGGGTCGAACTGGGTGCCGGCGCAGCGCGTGAGCTCGGCGATCGCGTCCTGGAGGCTCATCGCCTTACGGTAGGAGCGGGTGGTGGTCATCGCGTTGAAGGCGTCGCAGGCGGAAACGATGCGGGCCTCCAGCGGGATCGCCTCGGCGCGCAGCCCGTCGGGGTAGCCCGCGCCATCCCAGCGCTCGTGCGAGGAGCGCACGATCTCGCCGACCTCGCGCATGAAGCCACCGACGCGCTCGAGCATCCGCTGGCCCTCGATCGTGTGGGTCTTGATGATCTCCCACTCGTCCGGGTCGAGCTTGCCGGGCTTGTTGACGATCTCCTTGGGCACCGCGATCTTGCCGACGTCGTGCAGGAGGGCGCCGAACTCGACGTTGCGAGCGCGATGGGCGTCCAGCCCCAGCACCGTGGCCACTTCGAGCGCGAGGCGCACCACGCCGCGGCAGTGCTCGCCGGTGTAGGCGTCGTCGGCCTCGACCACGTCCCCCAGCACGAGCGCGGTGCCGCGGTAGGCATCGCCCAGCTCGATCAGCTGCTCCAGGCGGACGCGGCGTTCCCTGGAGAAGATCCGCAGGATCGCAAACAGCGGCGCGATCAGCAGCACCGCCCAGCGTTGATGTGCCCCCGCGATCGCCACCAGCAGTCCGAGGGGGGCGAGCGCGGCGTCGATCAGGTAGACCTCGCGCACCTCCCCGATGAGCTCGCGGATGCCGATGCCTCCGCAGAGGTGCTCGCGCACGGCGTTGGCGGTGAAGTCGCAGGCGAATTGCGCGGCAAGCGCGAGCAGCAGGATGACGAGCGATCGAAGATCGGCCAGGTCGGTGGGGCTGGCGTAGTGGGCGAGCAGCAGCACGAGCGAGGGCCCGAAGGAGAACCAGCTGTTGGCGGGCACCGTCAGCAGCCGGCTCGGGGGAGTGCGACCGCGCAGCACCCCCGGCGTCATCCCGAGCGCCAGCGAGAGCGCCACCAGCAGCGGTACCAACGGGAGTGGCACCGCGAACAGCAGTGGCACGAACACGGCTTGGGTGGGAACCGTGAAGCCCGAGCCGACGTCGATCCTGATGCGTCCCGCAACAGCCAGGCCAACCACGTACAGGGCGGCCGCCGCCATGGAATAGTGCGAGTCCCATCTGACCCCACCCCACCCCCACCCGCCCGACTCCTGCCCGCCCGCGGTCGCCGCCATGATCAGCGCGGCGCACACGAAACCGCCGCCGACGATCGATTCGCCACGCCGCTCGGCCACGTCCATCCGCCGGCCCTGACGCAGGAACGACGTCCGCGCGCGCTCGGACTCGATGATGGCGTACGCCGACACGGATCTATACCCCTGCGCGCTTATATCGCCAAGCGGCCCATGCGCCTTGAGCAGAGGCGACGAAGCACCAGCTCAAGGCGACAGCGCTTTATTCAAATGAACAGAACAACGTGCGTTGGGCCAGTATATATTCAAATTATTGGGGCCGCCCTCACGCTGGAGTTCATACATGCGTCCAAACCCCTTCCGCATAGGCCGTCGGTGCATCATGCTGGCCGCCAGCTTCAAGCGTTCACCCAACACACATGTACTGAAAAAGGCAAACTCGTCGCGAGGCGAGGACGCAAAGCAAGAGGTCTCCCTCGTTGCAGATGGAGATGGCTCGGCCGCCGACACACCAACGGAGGCTCTTGTGTTCTCGTTTTCATCTTTTTTCAGTCGCCACCCGCTTCCAGCCCCGCGGAGCCCGCTCGCGGCCCTCGGGAGCATCGCCCTCTTCACGACCGTCTCCTCCCTCTCGCTGCTGGCGGCCACCCCGGCGCAGGCGGCGCTGGTGAGCACGGGCGCCTGCAACGAAGCGGCGCTCAGCCAACCGTTCGCCCGGTGGGGGGACACCAACTCCTACGAGCTGGTGCCGCAGGGCAACTTCGAGGGCTCGCTCTCGCAGTGGGCCCTCAACGGCGGCGCCTCACGTGACCCTGAAAGCGAGCCCTACGGGGCCACCGGCGAAGTCGGCCACTACTCCCTCGCGCTGCCCGCGGGCGCCTCGGCGCAGTCCCCCTACACCTGCGTAAACGCCAGCTACCCCTCCTTCCGGTTCTTCGCGCGCAACGGGGGCCTGCTCTCCACGGTGCTGGTTCAGGTGGTCTACAAAACGGTGCTCGGCCCCGTCGCGCTGCCGCTGGGAGCGGTGGCGCTGAGCAACAGCTGGCAGCCGACGCTGCCGATGCTTACCGGCTCGGTGGTGGGCGGCCTGCTCTCCGGCGGCACCGCGCAGGTGGCGTTGCGCTTCACGGCGCTCACCGGCGAGTCACGGATCGACGACATCTACATCGATCCCCGCATGCGCTGAGCTTGGACCGAGCTGGGGTCGGGCGTACAGGGACGCCCGGGGACCGGGGCGCGACCGGTCGGGGGGCCGGTCGCGCTTCTCCGGGCCGCTCAGCGCCGAGTGTCAGCAGCGACCGGCGATCCGCACGCAGGCGCGGAGCGCATCGAGCACTTCCAGACGTTGGACGAGGCTGCTGGTGCGTGGGGCCAGGCGGCTGCTGCTCTCCACGACCAGCCATGCGTCACCGACACGCCGGGCAGTGATGGCTCCGAAGATCCCGCCGCTTTCCTCTTCCACCACGCCAGGATGCCCCGGCACGGGGGTAGAGCCCGGAAGCGATGCGGGCAGCGCACCAGGGTGATGGGCGTCGAGCAGGAGCGCGGCGTCCAGCGCCCACCTTCGGTAGGTGATTTCGGTGTCGATGCAGGAGAGGTAGGCGCGCCCGATCACCTGCGGGACCGGCCGGACCCGCAAGACGACGTGGCCGAGCTGCTGCTGCGCGCCAGGGAGCCGGGAGCTGTCGATCGCGCAGGGGCCCGCCGGTGGCCGTCGGAGAGGCAGGTTCCTAAAAATCCGAGAGTATCTATGGTCCAGAGCGCGAAGGTTCAGAGCGCCAAGATCCAGAGCGCCAAGGACTCTGCGCGCGTGGGGGTCGCGCGCCCAGGACACTGTGGGATCGGGAACCCACGGCTGGCCCCCCGCCCGGTGGCGTCTGGCGAGCTCTCTGCCATCCCCGGCGAGTGCCACCGGACCGAGTGCTCCGATCGTCCGCGGCGTGCCGCCACGCTCCTGCGCGGGAAAGCCGACGGCAACCCGGTAGCCGTCGGGCAGCTTCGGTTCGGGGCGGGTGAGGATCGTGAGCACTGGCGAAAGACGCACAGCGGCGACCTGCGGCGCGGTGAGGTAGTAGGCAATCTGGTAGGCGAAGTGCCGACCGTCCCTGCCACCCGAGCCGCTGACCACGTCGGCGTCGATGAACGGTTCGGCGGCGGTGGGTCCGCTGCCGCAGCCGGCGGCTCCTCCTCCGAACGTGCCGTACTCACGTGCAAAATGGTCACGCTTCGTCGGATGCACCAGCCTGGTGGTGAAATCGATTTGATCGCACCACCCGACCACACCGCCGGTGATGTCGGGGGTGAAGCCGATGCGGTAGCTGGTGCTGGAGAGTGACTTCCTTGACCCGGGGAAGGTGCCGGCGAGGGGCGCCGAGTGCCTCGTGCCGCCGAGCAGAACCGCGGCGGTGGCGACGCCGGTGGCGACGATCATGACGAGCACGAGCACGAGCGCTCTCGCTCCGTGGCGCCAGCTGGGCTTGGCTGCAGCGCGCACGACGCGCCCGCGCGCGCGAGGGTCGGTGGCGAGGATCCCATCGAGCAGCTCCCGACGGGCCGACTGCGCAAGCGCCGCGCGGGGATCGGCGCGCGGATCGGGCACGGGGTTCGCGGTTCGTACGACGTCGATCGGATCGGTCATCGCTCTCCTCCTTCGCTCAACGGCTCGGTCAGCGCGCAGCCCGCCTGCTGTGAGCGCTCGGACGGTGTGTGCTCCAACAGCTGGGCAAGGTGCCCGCGCGCGCGGTGAAGCCGCACGCGGAATGCGGCGCCCGAGCAGCCGAGCGCGCTCGCCGCCTGCGCGGGGGAGAGCCCCTCCCATGCCACCAGCAGCAACGCCTCACGCTCGCGCTCGGAGAGCTCGAGCAGGGCATCTCGCAGCGCCTGCGCGACGCCCTCGCCCAGCGCCTGCGGCTCTGGCGGCGGGGCGGCGGTGTGCATGAGACGTGCGCTGAGCGCAGCCGAGCGGCGTTGTCCGCGGCGATGGTTGGCGAGCGTCCGGCGTGCCACACCGTACAGCCACGGCAACGGCTCCTGTGGGACTCCATCCAGCGCCCGCCACGCCACGAGGAACGTCTCGCTGACGACGTCGTCGACGGCGGCTTGCGGCGCGCGGCGCAGAACGTAGGCCAGAACGTCGGGGTGGCAGAGCTCGAACAGCGCCTCGAATCGCTCCCGTCTCTGCGCGTCGGGCTCGCTCATCACCCACCTATGTCCGGCCCATCGCCGCACGTTACATCCGCTGCGCCATCCGTTGACGCGGCTATCGCTGGGTGGGTGCGGCGGCGAAGCCCGCCAGCGTCACTGCCGTCATCCCCGCGGCAACGGCGAGCGGGAGCGTGAGACTCTGCTTCTCCAGCAGCGCGCCGATCAGGGCGCCGAGGAGCAGCGCCACCACCGCGCCGGTGCGCCGGCGGGAGTTGCGCGGGGCGCCACCCGCCGGGTCGGCCACGAGGCCGGTGAGCGTGAGCGTCATCACCGTGGTGGTGAGATCTGGGACCGCGAGCTTGCGCACGGTCGCATTGCGTATGCCCATCGCGATCGCCACCAGCGCGATCACCGCATAGGCGGCGAGCGAGCCGATCGTGACCGTGACGGCGGCGGCGAGCACGGCGGCGCAGGCGAGCAGCCCCGCCTCGAGTGCCAGCGCGACGCTCACGTGCCGGCGGCGGCGCCCGGCCAGGCGGGCGGCGATGCGCCCGCCGATGCCCGCGCCGAGCAGGAAGGCGAGGAGCGAGATCAGCGGTGCCAGTACCGGTAGGCCTCCGGCGTGCGCGAGACCGAACCCGAGCAGCACCACGTTGCCGGTCATGTTGGCGGTGAACACGTGGCCCAGCCCGAGGTAGCTGACTGCGTCGATCAGCCCAGTGGTGACGGTCAGCACCAGCAGCACCGGCAGCAGGCGCCGCTCGTGCGCGGTCGGCGGCTGCGAACCCGACTGCGAAGGAGGCGATGCGGGTTGGGGCTTGCTCACACCACCTGCGCCTCTGGTGCGCTCGGGCGCCGGCGGTTGACGGGCGCGGTCGGCCTCACGCCGTCTACTCGACGCGCCTGTGGGCCTGATCGCGCAACATGGGACTCCAGCGCTCGGGCTCGCGCTCGGCCTGCGCGTGCGCCCAGCGGAAATGGTGGATCGCCGAGCGGCGCAGCGGCTCGCCGAGCAGCAGCCCGGCGAACGCCCAGCGCCGCGCGTGGCGCGGGGTCTCCAGCGCGAGCGCCAGCGCACCCGCCAGCACCCACAGCCGCAGAACCCGGTTGTAGGCGGGCAGCTGCTGGGGCGTCATCCCCTCGGCCTCGACGAGCTGGGGGATGCCGCCGCGCAGCTCCCACGGCCACTCGACGAAGTGCACGATCCCGCCGGCCAAGCCTGCGCCGTTGTTGAGCGCCAGCCACTTCTCGATCGCCTCCCCCTCGCCCACCCAAGCCGCCGCGGCCCACGCGGGCAGCCCCGTGGCCCACAGCGCCACCGCGCCGCTCCGGCCGATGAAGGGCTCGAACACCAACCCCACGCGGGCGCGCACCTCGAAGGTGTGATGCGCGGCGGTGCCGAGCGCATTCAAGACCGTGAACGGGCGGCGCGGCCGGAGGGCCCGACGTGGCGAGGGCTTTGTTCTCACGTTCATCTGTGTATCGCCTGTGCGAGCTGCCCCGGCCCGCTTGGCGCTGTGCACTGCCCAGCTCAGGATCGCGCGTCGCAACCGTGGGCTTTTCAAGACGACTCCGGTGGCTCTCACCATCACTCTCCGTGGCATCCCGCTCCTTTTTCCGATGGCGCCATCCAGGTGGCGTCGTCGAGCTGTGGTGGATGGTGGAAGTCCTCTGCGTGTGTGAGCATCCACGCGGCCGCCTCGTCCATGCGCGGCATCGCGAGCAGGCCGGCGGCGGTGAGGTTGGCAACCTCCGCGAGCACGGCATCCAGCGCGTTCCAGCCGGGCTCGCCGGTGAAGGCGACGGCGAAGGGGTGGAACAGGAGGGCGAGATGGCTCTTGCCTTGCGCATGTGCGCGCAGTGCGGCGATCAGCTCCTCACCCAGCTGCTCGGGCCCGTACGGCTCGGGATCGCCGCGGTAGCGCTCGCGTAGCCCGGCGAACTGTGGGAGGAAGGCGTAGGCGTCGAGGAGCTGCCAGCGGAACGGCAGCACGGCGAGGCCGTCGAGCGTCCCCTCGCGTGCGCCGGCGGGGGAGACGTAGGTATAGCCACGCTCGGCGAGCAGCGAGAGCGTGCACGCCGTCAGCCCGCCGCCGGGGGGACGAAAGCCGCGCGGCTCGATCCCGATCGAGCGCATGGCTTCCGTGGCGCGCTCGAGCAGCGCCGTCTCGGTGGGGCCGTCAAGCGCCCCCCACTCCTCGTGACGCCAGGCATGCATGGCGACCTCGTGCCCCGCCCGCGCCAGATCGCGCAGCGCGCCGGGGTACATCTCGGCGTTGAGGCCCTCGATAAAGAAGGTTGCCCGCACGCCTCGGGCGGCGAGCAGCTCCAGCAGCCGGGGGAGCACTTCGCGCACCGTGAAGTGCTCCCCTTGGGCCACGTCCCCGGGCCACATGCCCAGCTCCAGCTGGGCTGCCTCGCCGAGATTGTCGAACGTCACCGACACGGCGGCGTTGGCGACGCTCGCTCCCCACGCGCTCATCGGTCGAGAATAGTCCAGGCGCCATTGTGTGATCGCTCAGCGGGCGAAGTAGTAGAGCGTGGCGCCCGCTCCGGAGGTGCTCTGCCCGGGCACGGTCACCACCGTCCCGTGGCTTTCGATCCACCGGTCGCGGGTCACGACCGTCGCGTTGCTCGCGTCTGTGCCGCCAGGTCCACCACTGCCCGGACTGCCCGTGACGCCGCCGCCGAGCCCACTGCCGGAGCGGCCCGCGACTGCGCTGCCGCCTACCGCCGCGCTCGGAAAGTCGGCGACCCCACCACCGCCTACCGCCGCGCTCGGAAAGTCGGCGACCCCACCACCGCCTGGTCCGCCGCCGGAGCCGCCGAGCAGGATGTAGTGCAGCTGGCCGGTGGTCACCAAATGTTTCACCTGCGCAAGCGTCGGTGCCGGGTCGGCACCCATGAAGCCGCCCATGTCGATCACGTTGCGGGCGCTCTGCAGCGCGATCGTGCCCGCGGTGTTGGAGCCGACCGCCGCGACCATGTACTGGGCGGAGCCCTGGTGGGCCTCCAGGTACCTGATCGTTGCGCTGCTGACGTTCGCGCCACCGAGGCCCGCGGCGCCACCGGGGCCGGGGAGGCTCGCCGTGCCCGCCGCGCGCGAGCCGGCGCGAGCGCCGCTACTGGCCGTGCCACCGGCAACGGCCGCTGGAGGCGGGCCGCCGGCGCCTGCTCCAGCGGGAGCGGCTCCACCGGGACCGCCGCCGGGGAAACCGACGCCCGCCGGCGGCCCCTGCGGTGCCCCGCCGGTTGGCCTGCCCCCCGCGAACCCGCCGCCAGGCGCTCCGGCGAGGCCCGCGTTCGCGCTCGCGGGGCCGGCGAGCGGATCGCCGCCGCTCAGCGTGTCGCCGACGGTGGCGATCGCATAGGCGGCGGGGCCGGCAAGTATGCCCAGCAGCCCCGCGACGGCCGCGAAGGGGAGCAGCACACGCAGGCTTGGGGCGTGCGGCCGTCGCACGGATTCGACCCGTGCGAGCAACAGGGCGCCGCCGGCGAGCGCGGCGAGCACGATCGCGGTGGGCGCGAGCCACGGCACGAACCCGCCGGCGCGGGCGAGCAACACGGCAGCCCATACGGCGGTGCCGATCGCGACGGCGCCGAGCACTACGGCCCACACGGCGGAACGCCGCGCGCGGTCCCACAGCTCGACCAGGCCAGCGGCGGCGAGCACCGCCACGGCAGGGGCAAGCGCGGTTGTGTAGTAGGGGTGGAAGATGCCTTCGGAGAAGCTGAAGATCGCCCACGAGACCACGCCCCAGCCGCCCCACATGAGGTAGGCGGAACGGGCAGCGTCGGTGCGGGGCGCGCGCCGTCGCGCCCACAGGCCGAGCAGCAGGCCAAGCAGCGCCAGCGGCAGCAGCCACGAGATCTGGCCGCCGACGATTGAGTTGAAGAGCCGCGTGAGGCCGGCGGGGCCGCCAAAGCTCCCTGATCCCGTGGGGCCGCCCGCGGCGCTGCCGCCGGAAACCCGGTTGAGCCCGTTGGCCCCAAAGATCAGCGAGAACCAGGAGTTGTCGGTTGTGTCGCCGACGAATGGCCGGTGTGCGGCGGGAACCAGCATCATCGCGCCGTACCACGCGAAGCTGACCGCGAGCATCGCGCCGGCGCCGGCGGCAAGTTGCGCGACGCGCCGGCGCACCTGGCCCTTGCCCGCGACCGCAAAGGCAAGCGCGAGGCCGGGCACGACAAGGTAGGCGGCGAGCATCTTCACGTTGAAGGCGAGCCCGATGAACAGGCCACACAGCAGCAGGTGGCGAGTGCTGCCTGACTCCAGCGCCCGCACGAGCGCCCAGGCGGCGGCGAGCTCGCACAGCACGAGCAGCGCGTCGGGGTTGTTGAAGCGGCCCATCGCCACGAAGATCGGCGTGAGCGCGAGTATCAGTGCGGCCAGCAGCGCGGCGCGCGGCCCGAGCGTGCGGCGCACGATGTTGTGCAGCAACAGCACCGAGGCGATCCCGCAGAGCGCCTCCGGCAGCAGCATCGAGAAGCTCGAGAACCCGAACAGCCGCCCGGAGAGCCCCATCAGCATGTTGGACAGCGGCCCCTTATCGAGGCTCTCGAGCCCCGAGGTGTCCACCGAGTTGCTCAGCCACGCCCACCAGCTGCGGCTCGCCGCCTGGGCGGCCTCGGCGTAGTAGGTGTTGGCGTACCCGTTGCGGGTCAGCCCCCACAGTGTGAGCACCCCGGCGAGCAGCCCCATCAGCCACAGCAACGGCCGCGACCACGCGGGGTCGGCCTCGCGCCCGCGCACCAGGCGGCGCAGCGCCGTGTGCGTGCGCTCCCCGAGCGCGTGGTCAGGGAGCGTACGACGGTGCTCGAGTCCCGCCGGCCGATCGTCGATCGGCGGGACGGTGATCGATGGGGCTGACATGCGCGGTCCTTTCCGTTGCGTCGTGAGTCGCTGCTCGCCGTACTCTCGGCCCCACGGATAGGGGGAACATGCGTGGTCCGTAAGAAGTACGTCGGAAGCGAGCCGGCGCGGGAGCGATTACAGGCCAGGAGCGATTCAGGCCCGGAGGGATTACAGGCCCGGAGACACAAGCGGGGCCGTGACGTCGACCGCCGTCGCCAGCGGTGCTCCGAAGCTGACCTCGATCCGTGCGCCGCCGCCGGGGGCGTTGGCGGCCCGCACGTACCCGTGGTGGGTTTCGGCGGCCTGGCGCACGATCGCCAGGCCCAGGCCGGAGCCGGGCAGCGCGCGGGCGGAGTCGGCGCGGTAGAAGCGCTCGAAGACGTGTGGAAGGTCGGCCTCCTGAAAGCCGGGGCCGTGGTCGCGGATGGCGAGGATGCCGTCGCGCAGCCGCACTTCGACGAGGCCACCCGGGGGGCTCCACTTGCGTGCGTTGTCGAGCAGGTTGGCGACGGCGCGGTTGATGCGCTCGCCCGCGCCGCGCACGAGCGTGGGTTGCAGCGTGACCTCAAAACGCAGGTCGCAGCGCCGGCGGGTGCGCTCCAGCGCGCCGGCGACGATCTCATCGAGGCGCACATCGTCGGTGGCCAGCTCGCCGCGGCTGCCGCGTGCGAGCTCGACGACGTCGCTGACCAGCGCCGTGAGCTCGTCGAGCTCGTCGATGATGTCTTGCCGCAGCGCGTCGCGATCCTCGGGCGTCAGGCGGTCGGCATCCTGGAGCACCTGGATGTTGGCGCGCAGCGAGGCGATCGGTGTGCGCAGCTCATGGCCGGCGTCGGCGATCAGGTGGCGCTGGGCGGCGACGGAGAGCTCGAGCTGCTCGAGCGTGGCGTTGAAAGAGGCAGCCAGGCGTGCGAGCTCGTCGCGGCCGCTCACCTCCAGGCGGCGGCTGAGATCGGGGTCGCCGGTGAGCTGTTCGGTGCGACGCGTGAAGCGGGCGATCGGGGTGAGCGCGGTGCGCGCCACGAGCGCCCCCAGCAGCACGGCGAGCGCGATGCCGGCGACGCCGACCAGCAGCAGAATCAAGAGGATGTGGCCGAGCTCGTGGTCGACGGTGGTGAGTGGCAGCGCGACCAGTACGGCGCCGCGGGGTCCGGCGCCAAGCGTGAGCACGCGCAGGCGGGTGCCGCGCACCGTGCGATCGGCGAGCAGCTCGCCGCGTCCGCTCGCGGCGATCGCCCGCTCGGCGCTGTTGGGGGCGATCGTGGGCGAGGAGCCCTGGCCGCGCGGGACATCGACCGCGCCGGTGGGGTCGATGAACTGCACATATCCCGAGGGCCCGCCGAAGCGCGCCGGCGCGACGCTGCTTGGCAACTTCGGGGGTGGGCCGCCCGAGCCCTCGCCGGGACCGCCGGGTGTGGGGACCCGGGCAGTGTCGCCTTCAGCCGGCCCGCCTGCACCGCCGCCGCCGGTGGATCCGCCGCCTCCCGCTCCCTCTCGGCGAGCCAAGTCGCCACCGGTGGATCCGCTGCTGCCACCGGTGGATCCGCTGCTGCCCGCCGCGGGCGCCCCCGGCGTGCCGGGTGCCCCGGGAGGCGGCGCGACGAGCCCGGCGGCGCGCTGGCGTAGAGAGGAGTCGACCTGGCCGCGCAGGTCGGAGCGGACCGCGACATACACCACCACCGCGGCGAGCACCACCGCGATCGCGACCGCGAGGCCGGCCACCGCGGCGATGCGGGTGCGCAGGGTCACCAGTGGGCCTCGCGATCGAGCCCGCCGACCGCGGTGTATGCGCAAACGGGGATGCCGGCGTCCAGACTCACGGCTCTCGCAAGACGTAGCCGACACCGCGGACGGTGTGGATCAGCGGCCGGGCGCCAACGGCCTCCAGCTTGCGACGCAGGTAGCCGATGTACACGCGCAGCGCGTTGGAGGCGGGGCCGAAGTCGTACCCCCACACGCGGTCGTAGATGACGCTGCGCGAGAGCACGTGGCGAGGGTTGCGCATCAGTAGCTCCAGCAGCTGGTACTCGGTGCGGGTGAGCTCGGCAAAGCGTTCGCCCACAAGGGCGCCGTGGCGGTCGCCGTCGAGGCGGATCTCGGCGAAGCAGAGCGCGTCGGGATCACCCTCGGCGCTCGCGGAGCCCTCGGGGCCAGTGCGGCGCAGCAGCGCACGCAGGCGCGCCTGCAGCTCGCCGACGTCGAACGGCTTGACGAGGTAGTCGTCGGCGCCAGCGTCGAGGCCGTCGATCCGGTCGGCGACGGCGTCACGTGCGGTGAGCATCAGGATCGGCACGCGGTTGCCCAGCCGGCGCAGCCGACGGCACACCTCCAGGCCATCGATGCCGGGCAGGCCGATGTCGAGCACGACGGCGTCGGGGAGCGCTTGCGCGACGAGCTCGATCGCCTGGGTGCCGTCCCCGGCGGATTGCACCTCGTATCCGGCGAGCGCCAGCGCGCGCCGCAGCGCTTCGCGCACCGCGCGATCGTCGTCGACAACCAGGACCGTCACGGCTCGATTGTGACGCGCGCGCGGACGTGGGCGCGGGCACTCATACTTTGCGCTTACACACGTGACCCCACCACCTTCCGCGCACCGCGACCCAACTACCTCACACCGCCGCCCAGCCACCTTCTATTTCGACCTCGGCTCGCCGTACGCGTACCTGACGGCTGAGCGCTTGAGCGAGGTGCGGACCGGCGAAGTGCGGGCCGACGAGGCGCGGGGCGGCAAGGCGCAGGCCGACGAGATGCGGACCGACGAGATGCCGGGCGGCAAGGCGCAGGCCGACGAGGCGCGGGGCGGCAAGGCGCAGGCCGACGAGGCGCGGGGCGGCAAGGCGCAGGCCGACGAGGCGCGGGGCGGCAAGGCGCAGGCCGACGAGGCGCGGGGCGGCAAGGCGCAGGCCGACGAGGCGCGGGGCGGCAAGGCGCAGGCCGACGAGGCGCGGGGCGGCAAGGCGCAGGCCGACGAGGCGCGGGGCGGCAAGGCGCAGGCCGACGAGGCGCGGGGCGGCAAGGCGCAGGCCGACGAGGCGCGGGGCGGCAAGGCGCAGGCCGACGAGATGCTGGGCGGCGGCGCGGTCGTCTGGCAGCCGATCTCGCTTGGCGGGCTGTTCAAGGCCAACGGGCGCTCCTCGTGGGCGGTAGGCGATCCTGCCACCCGGGCGGCGGGCATTGAGGAGGTTGAGCGGCGCGCGCGAGCCTACGGCCTACCCGAGCTGCGGTGGCCGGACCCGTGGCCGAGCAACTACCTGTTCGCGATGCGCGTCGCCACCTACGCCTTCCGGGTGGGCCGCGGTGAGGCGTTTACGCTGCGAGCCTTTCGCGACGCCTTCCAGCGTGGACGAGACCTCGGCATCCCAGAACACGTGCTCGACGCCGCCGCGCAGGCAGGCCTCGACCGGCAGACGGCGCATGCGGCAACGGAGGACGCGCAAATCAAGCAGACGTTGCGTGCGGCCACCGAGGCCGCCCACGCACGCGGGGTGATCGGCGTGCCGACCCTCGCAGTGGGGGAGGAGCTGTTCTGGGGCGACGATCGCCTCGTGGGTGCCGCGGCGGCCATTGCTCGAGCAAGCGGGTAATGGGTCAGTTTCGATCGAGAGCTCGGTAGTGGGGATCGATTTGGGAGGAGCGCAGGCTGTGTATAGCTATTGCAATAGGACAGGGTGCTGAATAAAAAAATCAAAAGCCGTGCGCAATTGCTATCGGGGTTTGAAAATTGTTATAAACAACCCCACACTACTTATAAATACTATCGCTATACCCAACAGGTGGTCGGCGAACGCGAGGCAGTACGCGCTCAAACCGACCCCGGTACCAGCGAGCGCGCGATAGCGTCGCCGCGCTTACCCGCAGCGGCCTACAGCCGCCGCCCGGCGAGGCCCTCGGCGGCCTCGATCATCGCGGCGTAGTCCTCCTCGCCATGCCCGCGCCCGACGGTGGCGGCGAGTAGATCGCGTGCGTGGGCGGCAGCGGGGAACGGCATCCCCGCGGCCTGGGCTTCATCGAGGCAGAGGCGCACGTCCTTGAGCATGTGGTCGGTCTTGAACAGAGCGGGGGTGTAGTCGTGCGCGCGCATCGCGCCCGCCTTCAGGTCGAGCTGGGCGGAGGCGCCCGAGCCGTTGGAGAGCACCTGCGCAAACGAGTCGAGGTCGAGGCCGGCCGCGCGCGCGAGCAGCAGCGCCTCGGCGAGCGCGGCGGCGTTGGCGGCGCCCACGGAGTTGTTGATCAGCTTCAGCATCTCGCCCTGCCCGAGCACACCGACGTGCACGATCACCTCGCCCATCGCCTCCAGAAGCGGTCGCGCGCGAGTGAAGTCCTCGCCCTCGCCGCCGGCCATGATCGTCAGCGTGCCCGCCTCCGCGCGCGGGGCGCTGCCGGTGACGGGCGCGTCCAGCATCCGCACCCCGCGCTCGGTCAGCGCGGCGCCGATGCGGCGGGTGTCGGTGGGCGCGATCGTGGACATGTCCACACACAGCAGCCCGTCGTGCGCACCGTCCACCACGGCCTCCCCGCTCCGTCCCGCGTCCACCCCATCCGGCCGTGCGCCGCTTGCACCCTCCGCGCCCTGCTCGCCGAGTAGTACGGAGGCGACCTGCTCGCCGTCGACGACCATGCTCACGACGATCTCGCTCGCGCGCGCGACCTCGGCGGGAGTCTCAACGGCCACCGCGTCGTGCTCGGCGGCCCACCGCGCGGCCTTGCCGGGGGTGTGCGTCCAGACGGTCAGCGGGAAGCCGGCGCGCCGCACATTGGCGGCCATCCGCGAGCCCATGATGCCGAGGCCAATGAATCCGATCTGCTCGGGCATGCATGCATCCTCCTACAACGGGAGACCCAATGCGCGCACCCGGCTCGTGAGCGGGTCGGTCCCTCCCATCCCCGGCGGGGCCTATCGTGCAGGACTCATGTCCCCCACCTTTCACGCGACCCTCGAACAGGGCGAGGCGGTACTGCGCTTCCCTTACGACGAGCGCCTGCGCACGCTGCTGCGCGCGATCCCGGGCCGGCGCTGGGATCCGCAGGAGCGGGCGTGGTGCGTGCCACTGGAGCCCGAGCCGGCGGAGGCGCTCGCGCGGCTGCTGGAGGAGCTGCCGCGGCCCGAGGTGAGCGAGGCGCTCGCGCATGCCATCGAGCGCCGCCGCCGCAAGCGCCGCCGCGGAGAGTGCGTGGTCGAGCGGGTGCGACCCGACACGGGGTGGTGGCTGGGTTTTGCGACCGACGGCGACACGGAGCTGCTGGAGGCGCTGATGGAACATCCAGACGCCTACGGCCTGCCCGCGATCGGGCGCGCACAGATCCCACTCGACGATCTCGCGGTGCGGATGGTTGGTGAGCTGAACACCCGCTTCCCGAGCCTGCGCCTAAGCGAGGACGCACGACTTGCGCTGGTGGCGCTGCGCGAGCAGGCCCGCCGGGAAGCCGCGGGATCGCGGGGCGCCGGTGGCGTCGACGCGCAAGGCCGCGAGGCGGTGGACGGCTGGTCGGAAAGCCACAGATCCGGGGACAGCGGATCCGAGGACGGAGGATCGGAGGACGAGCGGCGGCGGGCACAGGCGATGGCATCTCGCCTCGACGCGATGGACGAGGTCGCGCTGTGTCGCGACCGCCGCGGCCGGCAGTGGATTCTGCTCGCCGCCCGGCACACCCCGCTGGCGCGTGTGCTCGCCGAACGGGCGGACCTGCGCGGGGGCGACGGGCCCGCGGGGACGTACGCGCTCGCGGCAGTGACGCACGACGCGCCGCAGATCGCTGAGCTGCTCGACCAGCTGGAGGCGGGGAGCGTCGACCCGCGCGTGAGCGCGTGGCTGGAGCGCGCCACCGAGTGGCGCGGCAACATCGAGGTGGGAGGCTCGGGCGAGGAGCCTGTGTTCCTGCTGTTGGGCGACTCCGACCGCCTGCCCGCCGCCCTGCGCGAGCGCGCGACCACGGTGCCGGGCGGCGCCAGCGTGCCGCTCACGCTCGAGTCGTGGCGACTGATGGACGGGCGGCTGCGCGGCTGGATCAGCTCGGCCGCGTCACGCTGCGCGGCGGCGCTGCGCGAGGGACGCCCGGCGCCGCCGGCGGTGCTGGAGCGCTCGGCGATCCATGACGACCCCACGTTCGTGCTCGCGCCCGGCCACGACCCCACCCAGCTGGAGGCGTTTGCGGGCCTGGGGGGAGCGCTGCCGGTGAAGCCGCGGCGCGGCGCCGGCGCCGCACACGAGCACGCTCAGCTGCCCGCAATCCGCGCCGACCCGTTCTGCGTGCCGGAGCTCGACGCCTTCCTCACCGAGCACGAGACGTGGGTGGATCCGCAGGCGCTCGAGCTGCTGCAGGAGGTCCGCGAGGAGCACGCTCGCGCGGCCGGCCTCGTCGCGCTCTCGGCGGCGACCGACGCGCCGCTTGAGGTCGCGGGGCTGGGAGGCGAGCTGAAGCCCTTCCAGCGCGCCGGGGTCAGCTACCTGCTCACCCAGCGGCGAGCTTTCCTCGCCGACGAGCAGGGGCTCGGCAAGACGATTGAGGCGCTCGCGGCGATCGAGGCGGATGATGCGTACCCAGCGATCGTCGTGTGCCCGGCCAGCCTCAAGCTCAACTGGCTGCGCGAGATCGAGCGGTGGCTGCCGGGGCGCGGCGTGCGCGTACTGATGGGCACTGGCCGCAGCTCCTTACCGCCAGCGGAGATCACCGTGGTCAACTACGACATCCTCGCAGCGCGGTTGGACGAGCTGCGCGCGCTCCAGGCGCGCGCGCTGGTGGTGGACGAGTCGCACTACTGCAAGAACGCCGCCGCCAAGCGCACCCAGGCTGTGCAGCGGCTCGCCGCGGCGGTGCCAAGCGATGGCTTGGTGATGGCGCTCACCGGCACGCCGGTGATGAACCGCCCCCCGGAGCTGATCGCGCAGCTGCGGATCCTCGGGCGCCTGCGGGACTTCGGCTCCGGCGTCCAGTTTGGCAGGCGCTTCCGAGGACCCGACGCGCACCTGCGTCTGCACTGGCACCTGCGCTCCCGCTGCTTCGTGCGCCGCCTGAAGTCCGAGGTGCTGCCACAGCTGCCCGCCAAGACACGCGCCGTGGTGCCGGTGGAGCTGACCAACGAAGCCGAATACCGCCTCGCCGAGCGCGACGTCGTGGCGTGGCTGCAGAGTCAGCCGCTCGACCTGCGCACGCTGGACGCGAAGGTCGCGGCGGCGCTGCGCGCCGAACGACTGGTGCGGCTGAACGCGTTGAAGCTGTTGGCCGCGCGCGGCAAGCTGCACGGGGCGCTTGCGTGGATCCACAACTTCCTCTCCTCCGGCGAGCGCCTGGTGGTGTTCGCCCACCACCGCGAGATCCAGCGCGCCCTGCACGAGCGCTTCCCCAGCGCGCTGCACATCCTCGGCCAGGACAGCCCGACCGCACGCGAGACGGCGCTGCGCGACTTCCAGGAGCCCGACGGGGATGGCAACCAGCTAATCATCTGCTCGATCGATGTCGCCGGACAGGGACTGACGTTGACACGCGCCTCCAACGTCGCGTTCCTGGAGCTCGACTGGACCCCCGCCAAGCACGACCAGGCCGAGGACCGCTGCCACCGCATCGGCCAGCAGGACGCGGTCAACGCCACCTACCTGCTCGCGGCGGACACGATCGACGAGACGATCGCCACGCTGCTTGAGCGCAAGCGCGCGGTGATCGGCGCCGTCACCGACGGCCGCGCGGAGGACGAGGAGGGCGTGGTGGACGCGCTCGTGCGCTCGCTGCGCGGCGAGCCCTACCGCCACCTGCGCGCGGTGGCATAGCCCTACGCGCCGCCCGGCCCGCCATCCCCACACGCTACCCCTGCCCTGCCCTGCCCTGCCCTGTCCTGCCCTGCGCTGTCCTGTACGGCGCGACCCCTCCGACCTACAGCTGCCAGTAGCGGCCGATCCGCATCGCCGCGCGTGAGGTCTGCGGCTCCTCGGACGTCGCCGAGAGCGCCTCGCCCTCGCCGGCGAGCGCGCTCAACGTCGCCTGCACGCACTCGCCCAGCGCACGCGGTTCGTACCCTCCCTCCAGCACCGCCCCCAGCGGGGCGCCCCACGCCGCCGCGGCGTCGCGCACGTGACAGGCGATCTGCGCGAACGAGTCCGCCCGCAAACGGCATCCCGCCAGCGGGTCGGCCGCGTGCGCGTCGAACCCCGCTGACACCAGCACCAGCTGGGGCTCGAACGCCGCCGCCGCGGGCAGCACCACGTGCTCGAGCAGCGACAGCCACAGCTCCGCTTCAGAGCCGGCGGGCACCGGCAGGTTGATCGTGTAGCCCTCGCCCTCCCCCGAGCCCACGTCCCCCAGCAGGCCAGTGCCGGGAAAGATGCCGGCCTGGTGGATGCTCGCGAACAGCACCTCGTTGCGACAGCGGAAGATCTCCGCTGTGCCGTTGCCGTGGTGGACGTCCCAGTCGAGTACGAACACCCGCTCCACCCCGTGCTCGCGGATCGCCAGCTCGGCGGCGACCGCCACGTTGTCGAACAGGCAGAAGCCCATCGCGCGGTCGCGTTCGGCGTGGTGGCCGGAAGGCCTCACCCCGCAGAAGCCCACCGCTGCCTCGCCCGCGAGCAGCGCGCGCACCATCGCGCACGCCCCGCCCGCGGCGTGCAACGCCGCGCGATAGGAGGTCTCGCCCACGTACGTGTCGGCGTCGATTTCACCGCCGCCCGCCTCGCACAGCTCACGGACGGCGCGCACGTGGCGCGCGCTGTGCACCAGCTCCAGCTGCGCTTCGCTCGCCGCGGGGGCTTCACGGCGCTCCCACCCCAGCCACCCCCAGCTCTCCAGGTGACTTTCGAGCGCCACCAGGGTGTCGGGGTGGCCGGGCATCAGCGCGCGCGGGTCGTGCTCCAGGCAAGCGGGGTGGTGGAAGTAGAGGTTGGCGCTCACCTCAGCTCGCGAACAGCGGTGGGCGGCGCTGCTGCCAACCCTCGGCCTGCTCCAGCTGTGCCGCCAGCGAGATCAGGCGCGACTCGCTGTTGGCCGGCCCCAGCAGCGAGGCGCCGAGCGGCAGGCCCTGCTCGGTGAGGCCCGCCGGCACGTTCACGCCAGGCCAGCCCAGCACGTTCCACGGCCACGCGTAGGGGCACGCGCCCACGACGACCTTGTCGGTGTCCCAGTGGCCGAGGCCGTCGATCGCCCCGATCCGCTCCGGGGGCTTCGCGGTCGTCGGCGCCAGCACCACGTCCACGCGCTTGAAGATTCTCCCCACCTGGCGGTGCAGCGGGCGCTCCAGCGCCTTCGCCAGCGCCAGCACCGGCCCCCCGAAGAGGCGCCCCATGCGCGCATTGTTCAACGTGCGCTCGTCCAGCAGCGAAGGGTCCGGGACGCGCCCCGTCCACTCCCGCAAGCCCGCCATCGAGCGTGGCATGAACGTCACCCCGATCAGCCGGTACGCCGGGTCCTCGCGCACCACCTCGTGGCCCAGCCCCCGCAGCACCTCGGCGATCCGCTCCACGGCCGCGCGCACACGCCCGTCCAGCTTTGCCGGCGCGAGACTGAACGGGATCCGCAGCGACAGCCCGATGCGCAGACGCCCCGGCGCGCGCGTCGCCGCCACCGCGTACGGCTCCGCCGGGGGTGGTGGGCGGTGGCGGTCGCCCGGATGGCTGCCGCTCAGCACGTCCAGCATCAATGCCGCATCTCCCACCGTGCGCGTCAGCGGTCCCAGGCACGTCAGGCCGTGGAACGCCTCCGCGTCGGGCCATGTCGAGATCCGTCCACGCTGCGGCTTGATTCCCACGAGGCTGGTCCACGCCGCCGGGATCCGCACCGAGCCGGCTCCGTCGGAGCCGACCGCGGCGCTCACCAGCCCGGCCGCCACCGCCGCCGCGGCCCCGCCGGAGGAGCCCCCGGGCGTGTGCTCGAGGCTCCACGGGTTGCGCGTCGCCCCGTGCGCCGTGCTCTCCGTGAACGGCCACTGGCCGAGCTCGGGCGTGTTGGTCTTGCCGACGATCACGGCGCCCGCCTGCTTGAGGCGGCGCACCGACTCGCAGTCGCAGGCGCGCGGCGCGAAGTTGCCGGGGCAACCGAAGCGGCTCTCCTCACCCGCGAGGTCCACGTCGTCCTTGATCGCCACGGGCACGCCCAACAGCGGTGCTCGCTCGCCCTTCGCGCGGCGGCGGTCGGCCTCCGCCGCGTCGGCGCGGGCGCCCTCCGTGCGCACGCAGCGAAACGCGTTGAGCGCCTCCTCCGACGCTTCCACGCGTCGCAGCGACAGCTCCACCAACTCCCGCGCCGACACCTCCCCCGCCGCCAGCATCCGCGCGTGCTCCGCCACCCCGGCAAACGCCAGCTCCGCGGACGGGGCGGGCGCGCGGTCGCTCACGAGCCCGGCGGTCGCCTACGTGAAGAGAGGTGTTCCTGATTCTGCTGGCGCTCGCCCCTGATTTGGATCGCCATATACACGACAATCACGTTGACGACGATCCCGATCCCGATGAACGTGATGATCAGGCCTACGTCCTTGCTGAAAGCTGGGCTTGCCGCGAGAAGCATTTGTCGATGGGTCTCCGTCGGGAGTGCGATGGACGCCTGGGAGCCTACCATCCGCTCGCATTCCAGGCGCCCGACCCAGGCCGGCCGCATCCCCAGCGACCGCCCCGTGCCCCGCCGCCGGCGCCGGTCGGCGCGCCCGCTCCAGCCGTGGTGTCTGTAGCCTATGGACACCGCAGCATCACACGATGGTGGAGAGGTGCCGGAGCGGTTGAACGGGCGCGACTGGAAATCGCGTAGCGGGGGTTAACCTCGTTCGAGGGTTCGAATCCCTCCCTCTCCGTCCCTTGCTTAACCGCAAGCCCGGCTCGGGTTCGCAGGTCGTCTCGCCACCGAGACGACTAAACTGAATGCTCTGCGCCAGTAGCTCAGCTGGATAGAGCGTCGGTCTACGGAACCGAAGGTCGGGAGTTCGAATCTCTCCTGGCGCGTTGCAGAAAAGCCCCGCTCAGGCGGGGTTTTTTTGTGCTCGCGGGGTTGCGAAGAGGGCCGTCTGGGGCTGTGGTGTAAACGGGAGTGTAAACACGCCGACCCCGGCGGTGCGATCCAGTGCGACCGTGATCCAGCCGTAGGATGAACTGATGCCCGACTCGAAGCTCATCGCCTCCGCTGGCGAGCACCACTGGTCTTCGGCGGGGATGTCGGTAGACTGAAGGGAGCGCCTTCGGTGCGTTTGGTTGGGTGCTCCAATGGAGCGCAGGGGAATCGAACCCCCCACCGGGCAGGTTCCAGAATCCGCCGGTGCTGCCAAGCGCCCCAGGTTGCGGCACCGAGGCCCAAGGGAGACGGTTTGCAAGCTTCTCCCCTTGGGTCTCGGTCCTTGCTACGTGTCCGTTTGCATTGCGGTGGCCTTGATCGCCATGACGCTCCCCACGGACTCGAATAGCGTCTTGATCTGCTCAGGCTGGAGCTTGCTCAGGTCCGTTGCGGTCAATGAAAACTCGAAGTTCAAGCTCAAGATCGAGTCGTCCTGGGAGGGCGCTTGCCCCCTGGGCGTGGTGGCCCTCGCTGGCGCGGGATCACTTGGCGGGGGCTCGTGCTTGTGATCGGCGGCCTCTGGCTCCTTCCCGTTCTCGGGCGTCGGTGTGGCCGCAGGGTCCACCAGCTTGACCTCTCCGCCTCGGGCGTCGATCAGCCCTCCGTACTGGAGCCAGTCGAGCAGGCTCCCTAGCTGCAATTCGCGTTCCTTGGTGGCCCCTGCCTCGTGAGCGAGTACGCCGATCATCTGCTCCCGAGTCGCACCGCTGATTGACAGTCGCTCACGGACCGCCCTGTAGTACCACGTCTCCGCGAGCGTTTCAGCGAGCAGCAGTCCGGCTGCGCGCTCATCGAAGGAATGCTTACGAGCGAACTCGTTGACTATCTCGATCGGCTTGTACTGCCCGCGTCCCTCTCGGGTGATGAGGCCCGAGTCGAGAAAGAAGGCATTGTTGAGACCAGCCGTGGTTGTCGCCAGCGAGAGAGCGGAGGCAAGGTCGTCACCACCTACAGCTCGCTTGCCGTATTCGCTCTTAATTGCGATGGCCTTCAATGCGGCTACCTGCGTCTCGAACTTCAGGCGGTCGGTCGGCAACGGTCGGTTAGTGCGGGGGATCGTCGGTCTACGCGCGTTTTGATCCCCAGCGACTGCAACCTCTCCCGTTGACGGATCGGGGGCGAGCACTATGTTTGTCATGGGCTTCTCCTTCGGTGACGGTTTGCGCGTCGCATACTAGCGCATCTATGAGCGTTCCATGCGGCGCCCTCATGGATGCTCATGCAAACCCCGCATGTTGGGGGATTTGATTGGCGCTGGGCTGGGCTCCGTGGACGAGAAGATCACCGAGGATCGCTTGTCGCTCAATCCGCTATCGCCCGAGGAGGCGCTGCGCGCGCTGCTACAGGTCGATCCCGACGCGTCGCCTGTTGATCCCGAGCCCGAGTCGGGGGGAACCGGAGCCCGAGCGCAGCGAAGGCTAGCGGCCTTTGGGCTTGCTGCCCTGGGATGCCCGATCGACGTGCGCTTGGACGGCTCGGCGAAGTTCGGCCGCGACGGAGCGGGATTCGCTGGCCGCGATCTCTCGGAGGCGATCGGCGGTCTCGCGTGGGAGACGAACCGTGAAGGACACTGCCTCGGAGTCAGATTGAGTCATTAAGAATCACTTTGAGGCATCGCGTGGTAAGCTGATGCACAGACCATAACAATCGGCCCCGGCGCGGGCAGGAACCCAACGCCGGGACCTGAGCACAGGAGAAGATGCCTCCCATGCCTGACGAGAACCCTATCGTCGCCGAAGTCAACGCGATCGAGCGCGACGTGCTGTACCTGCTCACCAGCGAGTACGACCTGCCGATCTGGTCCGTCTGGGACCTCGCCCGCGCGACCGAACGCGGCAAGCTCATCAAAGACACCATACGGTCCCTGCGCACAAGCGGTCTGGTCAACCAGACCAGCGACGGCCACGTGTTCGCCACCCGCGCGGCCTTCCGCATGGTCCAGATCGTCGGCCGAGTCAACTGACGACCGCAAGGGCGCCACGCCGCAGGACCGGGCGTGGCGCTCTCCCGGACCCCCCGCCGCGTTGTTTGACGCCGACGACAAGGGTCTTGTCCTTGCCGCCGTTTGGGGTGCGGGGGTGTTCGTCTGGGTTGTTCGTTTGGGTGTACGTCTATAAGGCGAACACCCCAGACGGACACTCTGCTGCCCGCTCGCGGGCGAGATTTGGCTCTGCGCATGGCATTGAGGAAGGGGGTCCCCGCCTCTCCGCTTCGCTCCTACCCGGGGACCCCCTTCCTCGACCCACCACATCACAGATGTTTGGTGGGGCCAGGCGCAGAGCGTGGGAGGGGGAGCGAGCGGGCAGCAGGGTGGAAGTGGAGAACAACAACAAGGAGAGCTGAGAGGCAGCGGTCGGCAGAGGTCGGAAGGGGAGGACGGACGTGGGTCGTCGTCGGCGCGGATGTGTTTGGTGGCGGGCTGAGGGGCCGGTTGCGGCGTCGAAGGAATGGCATTACGTGGGGGATGGCGGTCGGTGGGTAGGGGCCGGGGTTGGAGCCGCAGGAGCGGGTCGGGCGGGCAAGTCGGCTGTCATCGAGGTCGGCCGATGGTTCATTGGGAGCGTCGGGTGTTGCGGGTCGTGGGTGTTTCCTTGTTCGCTGGTGAAAGTCAGCCGGCGGCGGCGCCGCGCCGGGATGGGGTAGCAGGTCGTTCCCCCGCTGTAAAGCAAGTTCAAGTCCCCGCCTGCGGCGGGGCACTGCCGTCACTTGCGAACTTGCTTGACAGCTCCTCCACGACCTGCAAAGGCCGCACTCAGTTGGGCAGCCGCCCAACTGGCTCAATGGAGCCCGACCCCTGGAGGAAACCATGATGCACACCCCGATATCCACCATTCAACCGCCACGGATTCCGGTATCGAGCCGCCCTGCGGTGTGGCACGCGAAGGAATTCGCTTGCTCGGCGGGGGCGGTGCTCGGCTTACATACAGAGAGCCGATGCGATCCCACAGGCGCATACGACCATGAGCGCGGGCATCCTGGAGCTGCAAGTCCCCGATGCGTTCGTGCAGGCCATCGCCGAGCGCGTCGCCGAGCTGCTGTCCGACAGCCTCGTGGGAGGCAGCTCGCCGGAGCCCTGGATCGGTGTGGAGCAGGCCGCGGAGCACCTTGCGTGCCCGACGAGCCGCATCTACGATCTGGTGAGCCAGGGACGCCTCACGCCGCGCCGCGACGGACGCAGACTGTTGTTCAAGCGATCCCACCTTGACGTAGCGATCGAAGCCCTGTCGTAACGCCCACCATCCGCGTCCAGCGCTACAAAAGGAGGAACCCCGATGGCCGCTCCCACGATCAAGACGAAGCATCCCGGAATCTACAAGCGGGGCTCCCGCTACATGATCGCCTACCGCGAGAATGGCAAGCAGCGGTACGAGACTTTCAGGACTCTCGATGAGGCCCGCCGCGCGAAGTCAGCGCGGGCGACGGACATCGAGCGGGGCGAGTTCGAGGGGCGCTCCCGGATCACACTGCACGAGTACGCCCGCGCGTGGGTGGAGCGCTACCAGGGCCGCGGCCGGCGCGGATTCCGCGAGGGCACCCGCGACGAATACAAGCGCTTGCTGGAGACGTACACGCTGAAATTCTTCCCGGCCGGCCTGCGGCTCACGGAGATCACGCCGAGTGGGATCGCGGGTTTCGTGGGATGGCTGTGTGACCCTGCCAAGCAGGAAGGGCGGGCCCTTGGCGACCAGACGGTGCGCAACATCGTGACCCCGCTGCGCGCGTGCCTCGCCACGGCCGTCCGCGAGGGCCTGATCCGGTCGGGGAACCCCGCCCGGGACGTGGACCTACCGCACCGCCCGACCGCCGAGGAGTCCGAAGAGGAGGAGGTCCGGGCGATGAGCCACGACGAGCTATCGACGCTGCTCGGGATGCTTCCGGACAACTGGCGGATGTTCTTCTTGTTCCTCGCCTCCACAGGTCTGCGGATCAGCGAGGCCGTGGCGCTCCAGTGGCGGCACCTGGAACTCGACGGGTCAACGCCGCACGTCAAGGTTCGCCGGGCGCTCGTGAAGGGCCGTATGGGGCCTCCCAAGAGCAAGTACGGCAAACGGGAGATACCGCTCGATCACGCGCTCGTGCTGGAGCTGCGCGAGCACCGCAAAGCGTCGGAGTGGCCGGGTGCCGAAGACTTGGTGTTCCCGGCGAGCAACGGCGCACCACTGAACCAGGGCAACGTCCGCCGCCGCGTGCTCAAGCCGGCGCGCGAGGAGGCGTGCCTGGAGTGGATCGGATTCCACGCCTTCCGCCACACCTGCGCGTCGATGCTGTTCGCCGAGGGCCGCAACGCGGTACAGGTCCAGCGGTGGCTCGGCCACCATTCCGCCGCGTTCACGCTCGACACTTATATCCACCTGCTCGACGGGGACATAGGGCAGCCGCTGAAGCTCGGGCGGGGTGCCGACGAAGCGCAGAGATACGACGTACCCGGCCGGTACTCTCTGGAGACGAATGTCTGACCTTCCCGCCACATCGTCTGCCGATGCGCTGGGGCTTGCGACCCAGAGCTACGAGGAGTTCCTTGAGGACATCAAGGGCCGCATCCGCAGCGCGCAGGCGCGGGCCGCGCGGGCGATCAACGCCGAGCTGATCGGGGTGTACTGGCAGATAGGCAAGGAGATCGAGCGCCGCCAGGCCGAGGCCGGCCCAGAGCGGGGCCGGCGGACGCAGGGGGTGGTGCAGCGGCTGTCGGCCGATCTGCGGGCGGCTTTCCCTGGAGCCACCGGGTTCTCGCCCACGAACCTCGCGCGTATGCGGTCTTTTGCCGTGGCTTGGCCAGAGGAGGGAGGTCTCGCACACGGTGTGCAAGACCTTCCGTGGGGGCACATCGTCGAGCTGGTGCAGAAGCTCGATGACCGTAACACCAGAGATTGGTACGTCCAGCGTGCCGGCGCCTGGACCCGCGCGCAGCTACAGGCTTACATCGCCACACGCCTTCACGAGCGCGAGGGGGCGGCGATCACCAACTTCGAGCGGACTCTGGAGGCGGACGACGCCGAGGCGGTGCGGCGCATTACCCGCGATCCGGTCGTCCTTGACTTCGTGCAGCTCGCCGAGGGCGCGAAGGAGCGCGATCTGGAAGTGGCGTTGCTGGCGGACATCGAGCGCTTCATGCTGGCTCTCGGCGAGGGCTTCTACTTCGCCGGGCGCCAGAAGTCGCTTGAGATCGGTGGCGAGGAGTTCATCCTCGACCTCCTCTTCTTCCACCACCCCACCCGCCGCTTCGTGGTCATCGACCTGAAGCTCGGCCCCTTCAAGGCGGAGTTCGCGGGCAAGATGAACCTGTACGTCAACGCCGTCAATGCGCTTATCGCCCACCCCGAGGATCGCGCCACCGTCGGCTTCATCCTCTGCGCCGGCCGCAACGAGGCGGTCGCCCACCTGACGTTGCAGGGGATCGCCACTCCGATCGCCGTGACTCGCTACAACGTCGGCGAGCGCGGCGTCCTGATGGCCGGTGAGGACGCACAGATCACGGAGGGCCTAACGGAGGAGATGGAGGGCCTGCGGCGTGTGGAGCAGCAGATCGCCGAGTTCGCCGCCCGCCGCGCGCACGAGCTGGCAGAGGACAACGAGGCCACGGGACATGTAGACGGCTGACGGGAGCCCCAACACGCGAGCAGGGTGCAAACAAAGTGCAAACACGCCCCACGCCAACGCACTCCACTACGCCGGAAGACGATCGGGCGGATTCCCTGCATTAGAGCCAAATCGGCCGACTCCACGTCACCCCACGCAACGGCTGATTTGGTCTACGGAACCGAAGGTCGGGAGTTCGAATCTCTCCTGGCGCGTAGTGGCCTTTATGGGCTGATTGTCTGCGGTGGTGCGGGGTTGCAGGGCTTCGGCCTTGGCTGGAGAACCATGCTGGATGGGCAACAGCGTTGGCAACAGGGCAACAGACCCGGTGTTGCTCAAGCGCACCGCCCACCCTGGGGTCTACCGGCGTGGCGCACAGTATGTGGCGGTGTATCGCCGCGGTGGGAGTCAGCGCAAGGAGTCTGCCGCCACATTCGCCGAGGCCCGCGCGATCAAGCTCGCACGCGACGCCGAAGCCAACGAAGAGCGACGCGGGCCGACCCTGCACGCCTACGCGCTCGCCTGGGTCGCCTGCCATGCCGGCAGCGGACACGACGCGGTGCGCGAGCAGACTCGCGAGGAGTACCGCCGGCTACTTGCCACATTCGCCTTGGCCTACTTCCCGGCGAGCCTGCGGCTCGCTGATATCGATCGCCGTGCATTGCAGGGCTTCATCGGCTGGCTCACAGACCGGCCTGGGCGTCGCGGGCGGCTCTCTGACCGCTCGATCCGCAACGCGCTGACCCCGCTACGCCTATGCCTGGAAGCTGGCGCCCGGGAGGGGCTCCTGGATAGCGACCTTGTGCGGTCGCTGGTGCTGCCCTCACGTCGGGGTGGACGGCGCTGGGAGGTCAGCGAGCGACGCTTTCTAACGCGCCAGCAGCTCGGACGGCTGCTCGCCGAGATTCCAAAGGCCCATGAACCGCTGTTCATGCTGCTTGCCTCGACCGGGTTGCGGATCTCGGAGGCAATCGCATTGCGCTGGTCGGATCTCGATCTCGATAGGAGTCCACCGAGATTGCGAGTTCGAAGGGCGATCGTCAAAGGCACCGTCGGTGCGCCGAAGTCACGCCACGGTGCCCGCACGATCCCCCTAGCCGAGGATCTTGCCATGCGACTGCGCGATCTACGACCCCTCAGCGGGGACGTCGAAGACCTTGTGTCCTGCGGTCGCAACGGGCAGCCGCTCAAACCCGACAACCTCAGAAATCGCGTTCTCGCGCCTGCGGCCGTACGCGCGGGCGTGTCGGGGATCGGCCTGCACTCGTTGCGCCACACCTGTGCTTCACTGCTGATCGAGCAGGGTGCAAGTCCGTTGCGCTTACAACGCTGGATGGGCCACCACTCCGCCGCCTACACGCTCGAAACCTACGGACATCTCATCGACGACGAGCTCGGCAGCGCGCTCCAACTCACAGACCTCGCGAGCTGACAAGACCCGACGAAGCGAGGCAACCGCTTCCGATATCAGCGCACGAAGCAGCAATGGTGATGCGGCCTAAGCGGCTCGCTTGCCGGCGCGGCGTATGACCGCCTGCGTCCGCAAGTCATCCCAGGTGGTAGAGCCCACCTTTCGACGGCTTACCCCAGTCGAGTCGCCATGCCTGTTGAGGAACGGCCGTGCCCGTCGTATCGACCGGCACGGTGAAGTGCGAGGTAACAAATAGGACAACATGGAGATAGGTGGCGCCGTCTCCGGGGCCGCGTGAAATAAAGCACGCCTCGATACGATTCGAAGCCGGCCGATTCGACCTGGCTTACGATGTGCTGCTCTCGTTGGCCGACGGGCTCGGCGTCGAACTTCGGCGCTCGTGAGACGCACCGTGAACCTGGACCCGCACGCCGCGAGCGTTGCGTTGGGGAGGCGACTACGCGAGCTGCGCGCGGAGCACGGTCTGTCTCAAGATGACCTCGCGGACATGACCGGTATCCACTCCACAGCGATCTGGCGTCCGGAGTGCGGCGCCCGCGAGCCGCGACTGACGACCATCCTCTGCCTCGCGCGTGGCCTGGACGTGCAGCCCGGAGCGCTACTGGACGACTGATCGCGAGTCGGACTCAAGAGCTGCATCTGGGGATGCGGTCGGTCACGTCGAACGCGCGGGCTCTACAGAGAAGAGGAAGTCAGGAATACGACGCGCAAGTGCCCGAGTGACTGACAGGGTCTGCTGCTCCATTTGTCGGATAGACGCTTGGCTCTTGAAAGCAATCTTGGCGTCAAACAGCGGCGCCGTGGAATCTTTCTCACGGTCCTCCTCACGAACCTGCGCATAGTTGTTCAGCTCGGTAATGACATGGTCCATCAGCTCGGCGAGCTGAGTAAAGACATCATCATCCTTGTCTGGCAGCCACCGCCCGGGATTGTCGAAGAATGCTGAACCGAGTTCACTTTCGCGCGCTACCGCCGCAGTCAGATAGACGACTGTGAAGCGCACCGATGCGAAGCTCGTACCCAGGCTGGCAAGCAATTGTGAGCGTCGCTCCTCGGTCATCTCCTTGAGCCGATACGTGAGGTAGAGCTTCGATGCGTCGATGGTACGACTAAACCTGAATCCACCGGTCGGCTGGTGGCGGGCGTTGTTTGGCGGGTTTGAGTGGGGTCGGGCGTCGTGTGGTGGGCGTCTGGTGTCCTGTCCGCTGATGTGACGCGGGTCGCGTTGTGTTTTCGGTGTTCTTGAGTGTGTTTTCGCGCAGCGGTAACCGTCTGGGCGGGACGGGCGGGGTGTGCGTATCGTCGGCGTTGAGGGGTTTGTTCAGGTGGGCGCGGGAAGCGCTCGGATGCGGGTGAGCGCATCGGTGAAATCGGCCTGCCAGGGCCAGCGAGCGGGGAGATGAAGCGTCCACTGGCGGGCGGTGCGGGTCAGCCGGCCAGGGATCTGCAGTAGTCGGCGGCGTAGTGTGCGGGCGGCACGGACGATGTGGCCGGGCAGGCCGATCAACGTGGTCCACCGGCTCAGGTTGTGCGCGAGCGCGGCGATCACGGTCCAGGCGCTGTTGGCGTTGAACTGGCCGGAGGGGAAGTGCGCGAGCGCCTGGTCTTTCAGATCACGGATCGTGAGCTCAACAACGGCGTGCTGGCGGTGCTCAGCCTCGACGAGGGTGATGTCCTCGCTGCGGTTGGTCAGGAACGGGAAGTGTCGCCAATCGGGCCACAGCTCGGCTTGCGGGCCGATCAGCCGGGTGCGTCTGACGATCATTCGCCTTTCGCCATAGGTCGTTTCGGCGATCTGTGCTTCCCCGCCCTTGGGGTACTCCTCCAGGGTCTGCCAGGCCGGCTCGGGGATCGCCTGGATCTGTTCGGCCACGCCCTTCTGCATGCGGATGCTGATCGAGTAAAGCCATCCGGCCTGCTGCAGGCGGCCCATCAGCTTCTTGTTCCAGAACGCCGAGTCGGCGCGCAGCAGCTTCTCGCCACTGGCGCCCGCGCGAGCGACCCTTGCGATCAACTCCTCAGCGAACCGCAGTACCCCGCGGCTCGAGTTCGCCTTCCCCTTGCGCAGGCGGATGTGCAGCACCTCGCCCGTTCCAGCACGGCTCGCGAGCAGTGGGTGATACCCGCGTTTTTGGTGTATCCAAAGCCAGCGCCCTGCTTTTCATCGCCGTAGATCTCGCCGATGAAACTGTCGACGTCGACCACGAGGCGATCATCACCGGGGCCGGCGCCGGCCCGCCACGCGCGCGTGAGAGTCTCCGCCAGCAACCGGTCGAGCTGACGGACATGCCCAAAGGTGAACGCCCGCAGGAACGTCCCCAATGTCGACGGGGCCGGCAGCCACCCGCCCAACAGCCGGCGCGTGCGGCCCGCACGCAGCACATCGCAATCATCGATCGAATCGGCGCCGAGCAGCATCGCGTAGATCAACGCCATCACCTTCCGGCCCGCGTTCGCCGCCCCCGGACGATCACGACGAAGCGTCACCAGGCGACCCACGAGCGCCTCAATCCCGAGCCGCCCCGCAAGCATCGCGACGAGCGCTATCCCAGCGTCCGAAACGACCCGCTCATCATCGAAGACGACCTCAACACCATCCAGTCCGACCGCCGCGCCATCATGCACCATCTAAGTGACCTCCTGATCCCGGGCCGCGACAGCCGCAATCTGTCGCTACCAAGCCCGATTCAGGAGGTCACTCAACACCCCAACCCAGACAACACCGGTGGATCCAGGCTAAAGATGCGCCTGTAGTCGTCGTCAAAAAGCTTGAGCTTTCGAATGGCCGCCCAGGGCTCACAAAGCCAGATTGCCATAATGTGTTGCGCCGCATCCTGGTTCTCTAGCGTGGTCCTGCCGGGCGGGCTCTGCTCACCGCGACGAATCACGTAGAAGAGTTCATCGCCAAAGTGCTCAGTGACCTGACGCTGAAGATCGCGCTGGATAGGATCGTTGGCCCTCTGGTCACGAATGTTGACGGCATTCTGATTGTTACTACGATACGTGATGGTGTCCGCAAGTGTCCCGCTGTTGCTGAGCTGGACAGCCTTGACAAGCAGCGCTAGGTCGGGCGTGAGACTGGGGGCGGTTTGCATGTAGTGCGAGTAACGACTGGCAGCCGTTGACAACCGTTACGCCGTCGAGATGCAGGCCCTCGTCGTCAGCCTTCAACTTGTCTGTCAGAATCGTGATCCCGTTGTGGTAGGCAGGAAAGAGTGCGTGATTTCCCTGCTCTTCCTTGATCGTGCCGGCCAATTCGCGGTTGATCTTGGTGCGGCCAAGGCCCAGCCGAACGTTGATCGCGAACAGAGTTAGATCATCGATTCCGGGTAGGCGTACCAGCTCGTTGGCTGGTACGAGGGCAATCGCCATCTCGACATCTCCCTCTAATGACTCCACGATCACCTCCGATCGCGGCACCAATGTGTACTCGCCGGGCAGCAAACCCGGCCGCACCGTTCGGCGGGCGACTGCTAAGAGCTGGTCACGAGTCGCTTAGCTTGAAACGCTGTGATCTCCCGAGCATCCTCGTCAATCACGATCGCGTCGATGCCCTTGTCGTTGCCGCCATCACAGAGAGCGTCCTCAACCTCGTCTGGCTCCTCCCGCCATACATGCTCAAGGAACCACGCGAGCATTGCGCTCGACTCGGTTCGGTCGCCTATCAAATAAGGGCCGAACTGCTCGTCCAGGAAGGAAAAATCGTCTGTCTCCATTCGCAACACTCTACGTCTTCGGACGGATGCGCGTCATTGATGCCCTGTTTCGGCGTCGCGCTCGAAGCGAACCCGCCAGTCGCCACGCAGGCGCCATTCCTCTGTGTTCGCTAGCCACCCGAGCCGCCGGCGAGGCCCTAACAGCTCCAGGTTCGTTGCGTCTCACACGGCTCAACGGCGGTCATTCGCAAGCAAGGCTAGCCAACGTTTGACACATCCAGCCTATCCACCAGACAACCAAGCTGTGGTCGTGAAGGAAGCTGCGAAGCTGGTGACCGAAGCGGCTCTCACCCGCGCTGAGATCGCCTCCGCTCGGCCCAGGCAGTGAACTCATCGACCGTCATCGCAAGCTGATGCACGACAAGTCGCGCCGTGAGTGCTGCGTAGCCGATGATCGCCAGTACACCTGCGGCGAGCTGGAAAAACTCCGGAAGCGCCGCCACATGCCCTGTTGCGGCTGCGACGCCAAGGAAAAGCGGGTGCGCCGGCCTACCGCGCCAGGCTCCGTGATCCGGCGACGAAGAAGGGTGCTGCCGCTGATGCTGCAATCCTGTACTGCGCATGATGGGACCAGAAAATCATGTGACAAGCGCGAATGGGCTATCTCCGCAAGATCTGCGCCGGAACTTTCGCAGACTGCTAAAAGATTGGGCGGACTACGAAAACGACAAGCCGGCTGGTTGGCTGCGCGAGCAGTGGGAGTCCCGCATCGACCCGACGATCCTGGACGCTGCGGTCGTTGCGTTTGACGACGCCCGCGGCGATGAGGGCCGCGCAAGGGCGCGACGAGCACTCGAGCCGATCATCGCGCGTGGGCTCGTGCGCCGACACGGCCGGTTTCTTGCGCCACCAGCGATCGCTGAGCCCACACTACTCAAGGACTGGGCGATCTGGATAGCCCTTCGCCTTGCCTACGACCGTCTGGGTGGCGACGTCGCCGAAGTGCAATGCGAGCACTGGGGCGAATGTTTTCAGCTAATCGTGTGCGACTCCTGCTCGGCGGTTTTCCGCCCAGCGCGCCGTGCTCGACAAGCGTCGCGTTGCCGTCTCTGCCGCCACCGACCCGCCGCTGCCGCCCTCGGATCACCCGAGACCCTCAAGGCCCTCGCGGCGGGCGAGCCCGTCACGATCCGCGTACCTGAGAGCGTCGGAAACGTAGTGACTTCCTGGAAGCTCAAGACGCTGATCCGTTGTCCGGAGTGCCGCGAACCAGCCTTCGTCCGGCATGGGGCGACAACATGTGGCAAGCCAGCATGCAGAAGCCGTTGGAGGCGCCGCCAGCTACCAACATCCGACGACGCCAGCAGCGCCAGCGGCCCGTCCCCAACGCCGCCGGTATGAGTTGCGCATATATCCGTATATTGAGGCGAATTTTTGCAAAAAGATACTGCTCATTTGGGGTGATGTGTGACCAAAACCGCAAACTAAGCGGCTTAGCGCTAGAGTCATCCCATGCCAGTTCGCCCCCGCGACCTGCCCGATCATCTCCTGTCGCTCGGCCGCTACGAGTTCACGCTGGATGACGCCGCGGCGATTCTCGGCTCTGACCGGGGAGCGGCCGCGGATGCGCTTGGCAGGCTACAGCGGCGCAAGCAGGTCTTCTCGCCGGCCCGGGGCCTCTATGTCGCTGTGCCGCCGGAGTACCGCAGCTGGGGGGTGCTGCCGGGCGACTGGTTCATCGACGCGATGATGGCCCATCTGCATCGTGCCTACTACGTCGCGCTGCTGAGCGCGGCGCGTATCTACGGCGCATCCCACCAGGCGCCCCAGGTCTTTCAGGTGATGAGCGCGGATGCTGCACCGAGGGATCGCGACCTTGGCCGGGTCCGCCTGCGCTTCTATACGAGCAAGCACATCCACGAGGACAAGACGCAGCGGATCGCTGTTCCCACCGGATACCTGACGGTCTCGGCTAGAGAGACCACGGTCGTCGACCTGATCGCTCACCACCGCGCCAGCGGCGGCTACAGCAACGTCGCGACGATTCTTGGTGAGATCGGAGAGCTCGGGGGATCGGAACTGGCGCGCGTCGCCAGCCGCCGGGGTCGCGCAGTCGTGCGCCGCACGGGCTGGTTCGTAGAGCGCTACGGTCACTGCGAGGACTTGGAGGCGCTGCGCCAAGCCGCGCGCCTGGATCTCGGTGAGTCCGCGCTGCTGGACCCGGCTGCGGGCAAGCGCGGCAAGGCCGATCCCGATTGGCAGGTGCGCCTCAACACGCAGGTGGAACCCGACCTGTGATCCCCGCCGCGTTCATCACCGAGTGGCGCGCACGCGTCCCGTGGCCCGAGTCCTACCAGGTGGAGCAGGATCTCATCCTCTCACGGTTGATGGTCGAGATCGCCGGCAACGAGCTCCTCGGCGGCGAGCTGGTGATGCGCGGCGGCACCTGCCTGCACAAGCTCCACCTCCCCAGGCCCTACCGCTATAGCGAGGACCTCGACTATGTCAGGCGCACCGCCGGTCCGATTGGACCGTATCTCGACCAGCTGCGCGAGGTCGCCGACGATGTGGGCCTGAGTGTCTCTCAAGTCCAGGGCGCTAGGCAGATGGTGCACATGATCTTGGACGCCGAGGCAACCGATCCGCACGGGCAGATCCGCATCAAGATCGAGACCAACATCGCCGAGACCACACCGTTCAAGACCCCTACCACGATCCACCACGCGGTCGCATCGCGATGGCGGAACGGCGCCGCGCCGATCCCGACGTTCGTCCTCGACGAGATGATGGCCACCAAGCTCCGCGCTCTCTACCAGCGCCGCAAGGGGCGCGACCTGTTCGACCTCTGGCTGGTTTTGACAGGCGGCGAAGCGACACCGGCTGAGATCGTCGGCGGCCTCGAGCACTATATGCAGGAGAACGTCTTCACCTACCCGCAGCTCAGACTGAACCTGCTTGGGAAGCTGACTGACGCGGACTTCCGCGCCGATCTTGCAAGCCTGGTTGTCGAGTACCCAGAGAGCTATGACATCGACGTCGCCGCCGACACGCTTATGGAGCGAATCGGCGTTCTGCTCCGCAACGCGCCGCCACTCGAGCACATAGTCGACGGCGGGTGGCGAGAGCGCCGCTGACGCCCTGCCGTCCGCGGAGCGGGCGCAGCGCCCGCTGCTCGTCTGCCTCGTGTTCGGAGTGCGCCATCCCTCGCGGAGTTCGCAGCCCAGCGTCTACGAAGTCGCCGGCCGCCGCTTGCATCACAAGCGAGAGGTGATTTGGCTGACTTAATCGTGATTTGGTCGTGATCTGTGGGACCCAATCCCGCTTAGTTGCAAAGGATTCTTGTCAGGACCGCGATTCTACGGAACCGAAGGTCGGGAGTTCGAATCTCTCCTGGCGCGCCATCTGCAACGCGGTCAAACTCCGGTCCTAAAGAAAAAGGGTCGGAGTTTGGCCGTCGTAGGGCTCTTTTCGGCCCGATCTTGTCGTCTGCGTGGGAGCGGCGGCGGATGAGGCGCCTGGCGATGATCCGCTCGTATGGCTTCTGGACGGTGGCCTCCGTGACCTCGCCGTCGGGACCAACTCGGATCTCGCTGAAGAACGCCTGGTTGAGCAGCCGTTTGCCGAGATCGCTTGCCGCAAGGTAGGTCTCAAGCGGAGACTTGGTGAGCTTCAGTGCGTCATCGAGGGCCTCGCGGACGTCGGCGAGCTGGATCTCTGAGCGGCTGAGGAGCTGCTGGAGGGTTCGTTCCTCGGTTTCGATGCGCTCGGTCTGGCGCCGCATGACGCTCTCGGCGACTGCGCCCCGGTAGTGGAGTTCTAGGAGCTTGGTCTGCTCGTTCTCAAGCGTCTGGAGGCGGCGGCGGTGTCGTGCGGCTGCCTTCTTGATGACCCCGGTGTGCTCCTCCGCGAGCGCTATCACTGCCTTGCGGACGCTGGCTATCTGTCCGGGCGTGAGCTTCAGCGACCAGTAGAGCGCGGCGACCTCGATCTCGACCCGTTCGACGTTGTAGTGCCCGGTGTCGCAGTTGCCGCCGTTGCGGGCGCGACGCCTGACGCAGCTGAAGTACTCGTAGATGCCGTCGCACTTGCCCCGGTGCTTGCCGTAGATCAGGCGGGCGCCGCAGGTGTCGCAGGTCAGGGTGCCCTTGAGGTAGTGGGCGTGCTTGCGCTGGCGGTCGCCGGCTGCGCGCTGGGCGTCCATGCGGGTCTGGACGCGCTCAAAGACCTCGCGGTCGATGAGCGCTGGGTGGCGTCCCTTGGCTTTCTTGCCCATGTAGACGACGGTCCCGATGTAGTAAGGGTTGCGCAGCAGCCTTGCGACCTGTGCTCGGGAGAGCGGGCGCGAGGCGCGCTTGCGGGTCGGGCGGGTCGTGAGCCCGTGTTCCTCAAGCGCGTCGCGCAGGCGGGTGACGCTGTACTGACCGGTGTCGTAGAGGTCGAAGGCGAGCTGCACCAGCGGGGAGCGGTCGTCGTCGATGACGATGGAGTTGATGAGCCGTCCCTCGAATTCGACCGGCGTGTGCCTGTAGCCGACCGGGGCGGTGAAGGGAGTGCCGCCAGCGCGGTGCTTCTCGATCTGTCCCTTGCGGATCTCGTTGGCGAGGTTCTCGTTCTCGTACTCTGAGAAGGCGGCGTGGATGCGGTGGTTGAGCTTGCCTGATGGCGTGGTGTCGATGTGCTCAAGCACTGAGGCGAGCTGCGCGCCGGCCTCACCCAGGCGGTAGTCGATCACAGCGTCATCCATCGCGTTGCGAGCGAAGCGGTTGAGCTTGTGGACGATAACGAAATCAATGTCACGGTCCCCCTCGATGTCAGCGATCATCGCCATGAACCGTGGCCGGTTGCGGGTCTTGGCGGTCTTGGCGAGGTCGACATACTCACGCACCACCACGGCGCCGAGGTCAGCGGCCTTGCGCTGGCACGCCTCGCGCTGAGCCGGAATTGAATAGCCCTCGTCTCCGTATCCACGGTCTACCTGCTGGTCGCTTGAGACTCGTAGGTAGATCACCGCACGCTTCATTTGCGCCGTACTTTGGTTGTTGTTTCTCTGTGTCGTAGTCTGTGGCAATGTAATCCTCCTTTCTGGGTAATTTGGCTTAACGATTTTCCCGTTAAGTCGGTGATTAAGCAACGTGTTAATTGGTGGGTGCGGGCCGGTCCGAACGAATGTCCAGACCGGCCCGCGTTGGCTCACTTCAGCGCCTTCAAGCGCTCGGTGATCGCCTTCTTGCGATCGGCCGCGCTGGCCTTCATCGCTTTGGCCTCGGCCGCGCTCTCTGTGGCGCGCTCTTCTGCCGCCTCGACCTCACGATCGATATTGGCAATAGCCCGCTCCAAAGCGGCACGGGCATCGGCCAGAGCGTCGTCCGGGGTGGTCTCCCTACGCCGCGGGCGTGATTTAGTCTCACCCCCTTCGAGCTTTTTCTTGTGAGAATAGTAACTCCCACGAATCGAGTCATAGGGGCGATCAGCCGCCTCGGCGAGCTGTTTGAAGGCATCGGCCTTCTCGACACCCGAGGCGATCATTCCCTCGACTCGATCATAGATTTCCTGCGCCTTCGTCACTTTCTGACCCTGGGCTTCGGCTGCCGGCTCGTCTGGCGCCTCGGCCTGGTTATCTTTGGCGCTTGTCACTGTGACCTCCTTTGGGTAGGTACTGAATGGCCATGTCGGCGGGCAGAAAGACCGTGGTCCTTCCGCCCGCCGTGGGGCCAGCCAGCCCTCACGAGGACTCCCCAGCTTTGTGTGCCCAGTGAGTCAGCCGCGCGCACGCGATGTCTATGTATTCAGGCTCCCGCTCGACACCCAAGAACAGCCGGCCCTCCATCACGGCCGCCGCGCCGGTTGAGCCGCTGCCGGTGAACGGATCAAGTACCAGTCCGCCCGGTGGGCAGATGAGCCGAACCAGCCAGCGCATCAGCGCAATTGGCTTTACGGTGGGGTGCAGATTGGCAACCACCCGCGGCGGATGGTGGCGGCCGTTGTAGATCCGCACCGGCCGGGCGGGCAACTGCTCACATCCGGCCTCGCGTTCATGCCGAGAGGTCTTGGCGCAGAAGAACAGACGGCTCGGGGGCCTGACCGCTCGGCCCCCGTCGATCAGCGACAGCGGACACGCAGGCACGCAGACTGCCTCCGAGCAGGTGGGATCATGGGAGAGCGTCACGTTCGCTGGCCAGAACCCCGTCGGTGTCTCTGAGCCAGTGACCCGTGCCGCGTCGATGTTCAGCGCCCCTGTACCCCACTCCTCCAGGTTGCGTGCGGTCGTACCGACAAGTGGCGCACGGGCGAGCAGGATCGGCTCATATGCCGGTTTGAGCGCGGTGCCATATCCGCCGGGCAAGCACCGGGACTTAGGGAACCCTTGGGCGTATACCCACATGAGCACGTCGCGGATCTCCAGCCCAGCATCTTCGATGCCTGACGTGAGCCGGTGAAAGGTGCGCGGGGCACCGAACGCGACGAGGTGTCCGCCGGGCTTCAATACACGCTTGACTTCCGCTGCCCACATCCGCGTCCAGCGCATGAACGCCTCGCTCGGGCTCGGCCGCTCCCCCTCGGCGCTAACCGCCCGCCCGATCGCCACCCCGTCCCAGGCTTCCCCGCCGAAGGCGATCCCATACGGGGGATCGGTCACGATCGCGTCGACGCAGGCGTCCGGCAGCTTCGCCAGCAGCATCAGGGCATCGGCCTCGATGAGACCCCAAGCCTGTGTGGCGTCCTGGTAGAGCGAGACCTTGGAGCCCGTACTCACGAGCGTGCCTGCGCTGTCAGCAGAGTGACCGCATCGGCCGAGGTCGCAACCGCAAACAGCTTTCCGGCCTCAGCCGGCAAGCGATCCAATGCGGTCTGTACCGCCTCGGCCCGATGTGTGTCCGGCACGATCCAGGCTACGCGAGGCGTGACCCCACGGGTGCGCCGCTCGACTCCTGAGTGGTAGTAGGCCAGGTGCCGGCGGGCCTGGCGCTCCACAGTTCCCAACGACTCGGTCGCCATGTCCCGCTCCACCAGCCAGGAGTACTCGTACTCGCCGACACCGAGCTTCACGTAGGCGTCGGGCTTGCAGACCGCCCGTGCGCCGTAGGCCGCCAGGTACGGTCGCCAGCAATCGGGCTCGGCGTCGTAAGCGAGCACCTCGGCCCCGCTCTCCACGAGTTCGACGTAGAGCTGGGCGACCGCCAGCGTATGCGCGAGGAAACGCTCGCCGGGCGTGTAGGGATGACGCACTCGCCGCGTGGACGCTTCGGTAGCGAGCAGCCGCTGTCCGGCCAACCCGACCGCGAAGCAGCGACCAGCGCTGCCAGAGCGGACACCGCCCACCCGCCGGGCGAGTGGGGCGAGCACCGCAAGCGAGGCGAGGCGAGCCAGCCCGTGCCGGGCCAGACGAGCCCTGGTCTGCGGTGAGCCCTCCGGCCAGAACAGGCGTTGTAGCTGCTCGCCGCTCATCGCCCGGAAGCAGCCGACCGCTTTCAGGATTTCCAGGTCACGCCGGGACATTCGAGCCTCGATGGCGGCCAGCTTGCAGGCGGATAAGCGAGAGGAAGATCGCAGGTCTTTCGTTGGACTTACCGGGCGAGAACCCCCGCCGCCCTGGGCTGTTCCGGGAGCCCGACTCGACGCGAGCGGATAACCGGGCGGATAACTCACGCCTGCCTCCTTCGAGAGCCCAACTCGCCGCCCTCATCCTCTGCGGGAGCGGCCCGAGCCGGTGGCGGCGCGGCCGGTTCAGGACTCACGCCGTAGCTACGGGCTGAGGCATCTCGGATCGCCTCGGCCTGGTCGGTCTCCGGCCCCAGCGGCTCGGTGCGACCGGTCACGACCGATACAGCGCTGCCGCTGCCGGTACCGACACGAGCCGCCACCTCGAAGCGACCAAGGGCTTGCAGATCGGCGGCGCTCAAACCGGGAAACTCCATCGCCAGTCGTGGGGCTTCCTTGGCCCCAGCCCGGAAGCTGCAAATCGTCGCCAGGTTCCCGACCAGCGCGGATTGAGTCGGCTCCCCGATACGCCCGAGCGTCTGCAACGCCACCGTCAGGCCCGCACCAAGCCCACGGGCACGCTCCGCCAGCAGCTCGAAGCCGAAAGGCAGGCCGTTCGTCAACGTCGCCAACTCGTCGACGTAGAGGAAGATCGGGTGACGCCTCGCCGGCCGAACAGCGACCCTGGCCTCGATCGCGCTCCAGATCGAATACATAGCTGCGCTCCCAACGAGAGCCGCCCCAGCCTCCGAGAGCACACCAGGAGCCAGGCTGACGAGCAGCCACTTCTTTTCTCGGAACAGCTGCGGGATGTCGAGCTTCGGTTCCGGGCTCGCCAGCACCGCCCGAACCTTGGGCCGCGACAAGAGCGTCATCACCCTGGCCATAGGTGCTTGGACATGCTCAGCCTTGGCCGCATCCGACAGGCTCTCGTATGCCTGCCAGGATGAGATCAGGAACGGGTCACGCAGCCGGGCAACCGCCGCCCTTCTGTACGGCTCCTCGTAGAACAACCGGCCCATGTCGGCCAAGGAAGCTCCCTGAATTTCGCTGAGCGTCCTGATCGCCAAACGACCGTAAAACTCCGACCGCACACCCCAAGCCGCGCCGAAGATGGACTTCAGCGTTCCCGTGAGAACGTCTGCGCGCGAGTCGGGGTCTCCCCCCGACAGCACCGCTATACCCGGTGTTGGGCGAGTGGTATCGCCGGGGTCGAGCACAACGATTCGGTCGGCATGCTCAGGCTTCACCCGATCAAGAATCGTGTCGATGAGATCGGCCTTCGGGTCGATCACCGCTCCGGCATAGCCGTGCTCGATGTCGCTGAGAATTGCCCGAGCGAGAAGGACACTCTTGCCAACCCCTGACGGGCCGATCACCGCCATGTGGTGACGAGCCGCCGTCGCATCAAGCGCCACCGGCCGCTCCTCACCGGAGGCGCTGCGACTGAGGAACAGCCGTCGTCCGGACTTGGGCAGATGGCTGGCGGCACGTAGCTGTCGACCACCAAGCGCCACACCGGGCGTGACATCGGCTCCAAGCGGCCAGGCCAGCAAGGGAACAATCTCTGCGCTCGAGAGCCAACCCGATGACCGGGTTGTGCGGGGCCTGGCACTCAGGCGGCGGTTGCCGCGCTCTCGGGTGATACGGATGCCACCGGCCAGACCCTTACGACCTCTGAGCACATTTTCGATATGCGCGGCCAGCTCCCACGCTCTGGCCTGTGAAGCTCTGATGAGAACCAAGCCACTGACGCTGAAGCCGGGCATAGCGCGCTTACGCTGCCACACCCTCTCGATCTCCCGCTCCCGCCGGCTGGGGTTTCCTACCTCACGGCGAGGCCGAGCGCTTCCCGGCCGTAGCGCCCAGCGGATTGCAACCTGCTCGCCCGAGCGCAGACCGGCCAGGTTCGCAAGTAGCGACCTTGAAGCCGAAATCGTGTTCTCACCCGAGAGAATGCAAGGTGCGGGGACGAACAGGCGCAAGCTCAGCGTGACCATGTCCGTCGGTGATGGTGCTGCCTCGGTGATCCGCAGACTCGTAATCGCGCCGGCAAGCGTTGATTGCACCGAAGCGCATACCGCCGCCGGCACCCATACAGCGTGAGTAATAGAGCCCTCCCGCGCTGCGACCTCCGCGATAAGTTCGGTGGTGTGTGATAGCCCCGCCAGGCCATCCAATGCCGCCAGCGCCTGGAGTGGCTCAAGGCCAGCGGGAAACCGCAATCCAAGAGGCACCATGCTGGCGCGCATGGCGTCGTCTCGTTTTCTCTCCCACAGGTGGATGCCGGCGATCATCACCGACCCACCGCTGGCCGCAACCATCGCCGGTACGAGATCGCTATTCATTGTTTGCGCTCCCGGCGCTTGGCCCTGGCTTTCGCCTCGGCCTCCCTACGTTCACGCAACACCCGCTTGGCCTGAAGCCAATACACAAGAGCGAGCTGCTCGGTGTCAATCTCGCTCTTCTTAATTCCCTTTACCTTGATACGTCGTGCCTGTGCCATAAAGTGATGCACCTCCTTTCGTCTAGTTGTTACATGCTGACCTCCTTGTATTGTGTTCGCCTTTTGTTCGGCTTATTAACCTCCTGAGTATTGATCGAGATGTATGTGTCTGTCAAGAACTTTTTGTGTCACCGGGTGTAGAACCACACCACTCTGAGCACCGCCACCACGATGCCCAGCACCAAAATCAGGGGCACCAGCGCCCCGGCCAGTCGTGCCAGCGCGGGGCCGACGAGTGAAAGACTCGCCAGCCCCACCACGAGCAACGCGATTGTCGAGAGCAGCTTGTTCATCGCCGCTTGACCTCCAGCGCTGCATCCATCGCGGCCCCCAGCGCCGTGTTGATCGCGTCACGTTCTGTCAGCACATCGGCGTTGGCTGCTTCCAGCTTTCGTACCTTGATTTCCAGCCTGCGCTTTTCAATTTGCAGCGTGGCGCATTCGCGGGAGAGTCGGTGGTTCCACGCACACACCTGCCGTAGCTGATCGTGGCAGTCGCTCATGGCTGCCACCTTCGTTCGGCTTCGTCCATGCGCCTGATCGTGCGGGCACGAATCCTGGACATTCGCCTCATAGACTTCGCCGTGCGTTCGGCATGGAGGCGGCGCTGGCGCACCATGTGCTGAGTCGGGCTCATGGTCGCCCGATGCACCAGAAAGACCACGATGACGGCAGCGACCACCACCGCCAAGACGTGGGCGGCGGTGGTCATCGTCAGGATGAGAACGAGGGCTGGCATCTTCTAGAACCCCCGCAGGCGTCGCAGTTCGTGACGCAGGCCGTTGATCCCATCTTCGGCGATGCCCGACAGGGCCTTGGCGCTGAAGGGGTCGTTCTCGACGCGGCTGGCGAGTTCGCCAACGATCTCGCTGCCCTCACCCATCGCGTGACGGGTCGCCATGCCGAGATCGGTCATGCGGGCCATCATCAGGTTGCGACGGGCCTCGTCCTGAGCACGCTCAAGGAACGCGCCTGACTGGATCGTGGCGAGGTGCTTGCCCGCGGCCTTGTCCTCGCGGGAGGCAAGAACGCCTCCAAAGAGGGATCGTGGGGCGGGGAGATAGTCCGACATAGCTGGCTCCTTCGGTTCGATTTCGATGGCCGCTCAGGTGGCGACGCGGCCAGAATCGAGCAGGTGTGCTTTCTTGACCTCCTGTCATGAAGCGACCTCGCAGAGCCAAGTGGGATCAGCCGGTCGGAGACCGGCCCAACCAGCACGTCGGCGCGTTGTTGCACGGCTTGCGTGAGCAGGCTGGGCTCACCCAGGCCCAGGTAGCGGCCGAGGTCGGCATTGACCCCAGCCTGATCTCCCGGGTCGAGCGCGGCAACCGGCCAGCCTCAAACCGCATCATCCGCTACTACGGCGAACGCTTCGGTGCCCCCGACCTGCTGGCCGGGTTGGCGGAGATCGCCCGCGAGTCTGAGCGCGACCGCAGGCGGCGGCGCAACCCCCTCCTGATCGCCCGCCAGAACCGCTACCCGCTCGAAGGGGACGAGGCCCGGTTCGTGGCCGAGACGCCTCCGGACGGTGCGACCGTCCCCTGTGGCGCTACCTTCACCAAGAGCTGGACGATCCGCAACAGTGGCAGCGTGCCCTGGCAGGGACGCAGGCTACGCCGCATTGGCCCCACGACTGGCCCTTGGACTCTGACCTCACAGCGTTTCGTGCCAGTGCCCGACACCGAACCCGGAAGAGAGGTCGAGGTCTCAGTGCAGCTACGCGCACCCAAGATGGAGACAGCGGCCGTGGCGCAATGGAAGATGGTTGATGAGGACGATCTTCTCTACTTCCCCACGGTCTACTCAGTGGGATTGGGGCTGTACGTGCTCGTTGGGCATGAGGCGAGCCCAGGGTGGGCAGGGCATGGTGACGGCGGTCAAGTCGGGTGAAAGAGGTCGCCACATCCACTCTAACAACAAAGATATCGTATTTTACAGATCCGCGCTTACCGCTTATACTTGACACATATCGTAACGGGAGCGCGGTCACCGTGCCCATTCCCCACATCAACGTCAGGAAGGCCATTACCATCGTGGTTGCTGCGCCATTCGTCCTGATCGGGTTGTTGATCGCGTACCAGATTGCGAGTGAGCTTCTCCGATTCGAGTCGCTCAACCCTTACGTTTCTGAACTGTCGCAGCTTCCGGCTCCCGCCAAGCTCGTGTCGAAGGATCAACTGCCGGTGAGCCCCGTGATCAGCTACAACTCCAGCCTGTACCGCGAGCGCGACTACGCGTTCGACTCGACGGTATCGGGCCAAACTGTGTACGACTTCTACAACGCGCAGCTCACCAGCCACGGATGGAAACTCTATCAACCCGGAACGAATACACCCAACGACATGGACAATGCGTTCGAGTGGAGACGTGCGGGTTCTCACGGCGACACGATCTCCTTCCTCGTTACCTACTACATCGGCAGCGACCAGCTACCGCCGACGTACGACCATTCGAACGCATTGGAACTCACACTCGAAACGGATATCAACGGTACACTTGCAGGCACATCGGCAAAGTAGGGTACATCGCGAGAGATCCCGCCTACGGACGCAAAACGCCGCGCAGGACTTCGCGCCCGCCGACGATCGTAAGAATCACCGGCCCGTGCCTACCCATGTGGGCGGTGATTTCATAGCCGCCGCGCCGCCGCGCCAAACGCAGCGGGCGGCGCCCAGCCAGTGAGAGTGTCGCTTTCAGTGTGCCTGGGCCGACGATGCGAACGGTCAGCAAGCTCCCCCGTGTAGTCCCCAATGCGCGGATGGACGTGCGAGGCCGCTCCACAGCGGTCAGATACTCAGAGCCCGCCGCGAGCTGCGCGACGGCCGAGCAGGTCACGGGAGCGCCAAACGCCGCCCAGACACCGGGAGCGATAGGCACGGCTTCCCATGTCCGCCCGTCACAGGACACCTGGAACGCTCGGTCCGAGAGCACGAAGCCGTGACTTGCGACCTGCACCGCTTGAGACCGGCTGGTGGTGCTGCCGCCGATGGCGACCAGCGCGAACCGTTGCGTGTGCGGCCTGGCAGCTGGCCGGTGCCGTGCCCGGCGCGATGCCGCGACCGCAGTGCTTCTAACGGAGCCTGTCGCGTTGGGACTTGAGAGGCTTGCAGGGTCGTGCGTGCTCACGACAGTCGCTGCCGCCACGGCTCCGTGGTTTTCAAGGCGTTGTGCAACGTCTTGAACGTCAGCGATAATTGTCGGATTGTTTGTCTCGGCGGGGCTGAGCACGGACGACCCAAACGGGCCACCGAAATGAAAGGCCGGGACAGCGATCCGATGATCACAGCTGAGTTCGACGCCGAGTGCAGCTCCGGCGCACGTCACCCCGAGATGTGCATTGATTCCCCATGCGCTGCTCTCGCCAACCAGAATGTCGTTGGGGAAGAAGTAACCCAGGTCGGAGCTGGGGAGCAAGCCGCTTAGCATCTGCGGTACCGGTACCCCGGTGCCTGCGATCGTCCAGAGCGGTACGCTCGGGGGCGCAAGTGTGGCGGCTTCCTTTTCGCGTTCTACGTGCGTCAGCTCCCTGGCCGCGGTGGAGCCGAATGCGATCCCCTGATGAAGAGCGGCCTCGATCGTGGAGCAGGAGAGTTTCGCCGCAGATAGGGCCGGGCTCGCTTTCAGGGCGAGACATATGACGTCGTTGACCACCTCGCCGACATCCGCGACGTAGCTGCCTTCGTACGGTGTCCCAATCGTGAACAGGCCGGCTGCCTGGTAGCGCTTTAGTGCCACACGAGCGATTAGACCTCCCATGCTGTGCCCGACCAGAAGCGCTCGGCCGTGCACGTATTTGTCGAGAAATGTGACAAGTTTGCTCGCGTTAGTCTTGATGTCCCCCTCGCTGTCAAGAGTTACCTTGGGGTCGGGCCCGACGCTTGCGTCGACAACGTACACGGGATAGCCTTTCGCCCGCAGGGTCGAACACATCGTCTTGAACGGCTCTTTTTCCGGGCAACGAGTTTCCCGCGTCCACGGTGTCGCCGGTGTGGTCAGCGTGGTTTTCGATTGGATACCGGGTATCAGTACGATCGGGAGTTTGTGCGTCGCTCCGCTCCCAACTCCGCCACCACCGGGGCCTCCACCGGTCGGTCCTGTAGTTGGCGGGATAGTTGTCGCAGGAGGTAGCGGATACGGCCCCGTCGTGTCTGGAAGCGCAAACGCTTGGAGCTGGGGCTGCGTAACTCCACCTCCACAGGTCTCACCGTCTGCCGGAGCCAAGCGGTCCAGTACGTAGAACAGGCCAGGACCCAATGAAAAACCTCCGCAGAACCAAAACCGACTCGGATCTTCACTGGGTATCAAAGACACACTGCGCTGAACCTGGCCGTCGCTTGCGTCCAGCTGATCGACGGCGAACCCATCACAATTAGCAACCGTGTCAGAGCAGCTTTGGTTGCTGAGAACCCTCTCGAAATCGAGGTGATCCGCACTGTCGGCGAGCATAGCTCCATAGCCGAGCGGGTTTTTGGTGCTCCAGCGAGTGGTTCCGTCGGCGTTGAGCACCCCGACCGACTGGCCCGCGACCTCGTATGCGACCCCGCCGTCTGGTAGGGCAGCAAGAACCATAGACCCCAATTCTTCACCCGTTGCAGGCGTCTGGATAGTCCATTCAACCTGCCCGCTTGGGGTGGCCTTTGACACGGCCAGACCGTTGGTAAGGTTCACCTCGCTGCCAAGGACAGGCGCAGCACCCACAAACACATCACCCACGTTGTTGCTGGTGAACACGGTGGCAGAGCCGCTAGAAAACGCTGGAACATCAGCCGTGACTTGACCCTGTTCGGATAGGAACAGGACGTGAGTACCGGTGACCGCAGCGACACCGCTGGGCTCGGCGAACAGGTAGCCATCGCTATAGGCGCCATCGGGCAACGGAGTGTCAAAGGTCACGCTGCCATCGACTGGCGATAGCCGCAGCACCTCATCATCAATCGCGTTGCTAACGATGACGTAGGCAGCGAGATCATTCCCGGCCAACAGAGCCCTGACCGTGTCATCGGCCGGGACTACGTAGCTCCAGCGCACTTTACCGGCCGCGTCGATCGCATCGATCACGCCCGCCACCCCGCCGCCCCTCAGAACATAGCCGCTGCCGTCTGCCGCCAGTGCCGGAGGCGTAATCGTCGTGTTCCCGGTTTCTGCTTTGTACTCGATAGCGCCATCGGGGTCGATCACGCGCTCGGTGTCGAGCATCCCGGCTTGGAGTTCGTTGACATAGAGAGCCTCGCGGCCACCAGCTCCGTAGGCAGCCCAGGCGCTTGTGGTGATTGGGTCGCTCCACAACGGCACCGGATCGGCAGCAGCAGGCCCCGGGACGATGAGACCACAGACTAACCCGCCCACGAACATCACGGCGGCCAAACCGACTGTCAGGTGCAAACTGCCTGAGAGCCGAGGGAGCCACGCGCCCCGTGCCGTCCTACTCGCTTCTGATGCATGCCTCCTGTCTGCTACCCCCATGCCCGGTGCCTTTCGTGTCATTGACAATCGTCCGATAGCGTATACGACATAGGTCGCAGAGGGCGCACAGTCAGCCTCGGAATGGCGCTCAACCCTCATCCTGACGAGCAAAGTCGCCACCTCAGCAGTTGACGGCTGGCTGTGAATCTCCCGCCGCCTACGAGCCTCTCCTGAAAGGTCCATCACCTACTTGAGCCGAAAGCGCACCGCTGGTACAGCCACAACATCAGATGGCGTGGTGACCGATGACGACATTCCGCCACCTGGCCCTATAGGCAGATGAAAGACCTTACCACGTTCGATTCGGCCGGTCGTTTCATTTTCCCGAAATTCCGAGACGGTAAGACTGCAGTCAACCACTCGGGGATTGAGATTGGTTACTTCAATCTTGTACGTTACCGGTTCACCAGAGCCCGGATTTTCGGGTTTGTGAATCGTGTTGAACTTGAGCCTGACATCATCGGTGCGACCCGACGGGCCGGCAGCGCTGATCGCACTTACCAACGGGTGGGCGCAGCTTGAGCCGGGCTTTTCACTCTTCACTCGTTTGATGCAGGACACCCGAGCGGCGCTTTCCGGCCTGAACTTCTGTTCACACTGGGAGACGGTTTTCGGTTTGGACTGGACCGGCGTAGCGTGGGACGCCTGGGCGGTGGCGGTCAACTCGGCAGGCGGGCTCATCCCCACCCCCAGCAGAGCCACCAGGCAGGCTACCAGCGCTGGGCGCCCCCTCGGTCTCGATCTGTTCTGACCTGCTCCCATGCCTTGCTCCTTTGGGTCGGGGAGTCGCAGACGACCGCCACGGCATCACCGCTGCTCGCCAAGCCGACCCCTCTACTTGGATGTCATAAGATCTTCTAGGACCGTAGCGGATTGTCTGTCCCGATGTCTACTGCGATGTCATTGCGCATTTCTAGACGGACGGAAAAGCTGGCGGCATGTCCGCCGCACCCGCTTTCCAACACGCTCTCGGCCAGGCCGTCAAAGCCCGCCGCGAAGAGCTCGGGCTCACCCAGGAGCAGATCGACAACGACACCGACCTGCACCAGAGATGGATCTCTAACGTCGAGAACGGCTGGCGCAACCCCAGCTACAGCAGCCTGCGCCGCTTGGCCGCAGCGCTCAGCCTCTCCGCCTCCGAACTGATCGCCCGTGCCGAGCAGATCGAGGCCCAGGGCGCTCCCGGTGGGCCAGCCACCACGGCCCAGCCGCGATAGCCCCACAGCGGAGCGCCAGCCGACAGCTTGACCGCTCGCCTGCCTCTGGCGTAGACCCCTGGAAACCACTACCCAGGAGGTCATCGCCCCCCCGATGGACGAGCCGCCCCACCACACCCCCGCCGCCACAGAGCGCAAGCGGATGGAGTGGGAGATTCTCGAGCGCCTGCTGCTTAAAAGCGACGAGACGCCTTGGCGCCCGATCATGGAGGTGGTCCGTGAGACGGCCAATCCCATCACCGCCCTCGACGCGCTGGCCGCGCTCTCTGACGCCGGCCTGATCCGACGCCGCGGCCGATACGTCACGCTCACCCGCGCCGCCCAGCGCTTCTACCAACTCATCACCTGGCCGTAGCAGCCGAGCCTGGGGAGTGGCCCGATCCACAGCTTGACCCATCAGGTCGCACACCCCTACGGTGGCTGCTCATCAGCCCAAGCGGCCCCGGCACGGGATGGTACCCCGCGCCGAGGCCCAGACACGAGGAGGGAAGCTCCCCATGCCTGACGAGAAGCGTATCCCCGCCGGTGAATCCGAGGAGGCCCGCGTCGACTGGCTCGTCCTTGACCTCCTGATCGACGACGATCGGCAGCGCCCCTGGTCAGTCCGCGAGGTCATCCGCGAACACGGCCACTTGCAGAACGCCCTCGACGCACTCGACCGACTCCACGGCGCCGGTCTGATCCACCGCACGGAGGACGACTTTGTGTTCGCCACCCGTGCGGCCGTCCGCTACAGCCAAATCGCCCAATAGGGCTCGCGTGCCATGTGCCTCCACGAGCTGGGGCTCAGCCCCGCCACGCTGACCTGCCTGCGTGGCGCCGGCATCAACACCACCTACGAGTTGCTCACCCACTCCTGCCGCGAGCTGATCTGGCACTCCGCCATCGGGGCCGAGGAGGTCTACGAAGTCCTCTGCCGACTCACCGAGCACGACATGATGCTGCCGCCCACCCCGAAGGCGATCAACAGCCACCGGCCCAACGAGCGCAATCTCGAGGTTTTCCGCCTGCGCGTCGTCGAGGGCCGTCACCTAACAGAGATCGGCGAGGAGGTCGGCATTGGCGTCGAGCGGGTACGCCAAGTGCTCACCACCTACTTCGGGCTGCGCGGCTCACCACCGGCCGTCAAAAATCGCCACGGCAGGAGCCGCACCCGATGAGCCCAACCGACACCGAGTGGCGCATCCTCGACCTCCTACTCGCAGCCGACCGACCGCAGCCGATCACCGCGATCGTGGAGGTGATCGGCAACACGGCAGCGGTCGCCGAGGCGCTCGACGCCCTCTGCGACGCTGGGCTCGTTACCCGCGTAGGCCAGTGCTTCACGGTTGCGCCCAATCAATCGCAGGGCGAGGGGTAGCGGTTGCCGCCGCCCACGAGCGCTCAGCTCGGCCAGGCCATCCGTAGGCTGCGCCAGGATCGCGAGCTCTCGATGGAGGGTCTCGCCGGTGCTGCCGGCTGGCATCCCACCTATCTCTCGGCCGTCGAGCGAGGCAGACGCAACCCAACCTGGACGAAGCTCTGCGGGATGGCCGAAGCGCTCGGCATCACCGTCGCAGCGTTGGTCTGGAGCGCCGAAGATCAGGTGCTCGTCGCCAACCTCCTTGCCGCCCGCGCACGCTACGCGCCTCATGCCTGCCACGGGGCATCGACTCCCGGTCCAAAATAGTGGCCCAGGCCGTTGCAGACGTACGACCTGGGCCACCGCCGAGGAAACCACGTCAGACGGTGATATGGCAAGGTGTGGGATGAGCAATCAAGTTGGTCGTCCGCAGCGCGCAACGGCACTTGTGCGAACCTTTATCCCTAACTACTCGCCCGCCGGTCCGTGACGAATGGTAGCTATCTGCTGCCCGGACGCTGTCAGCCACCGCGGGTACGATGCCACTCATATGTCCAGCGGTCCTTCCCTAAAGACGCTCAAGATTCTGTTTGCGCTGTCAGGAAACCGCTGCGCGGCGCCTGGCTGCGAAAACCCTATCGTTGCTGCCGCGACTCCGTTCGACGAGGCAGCTGTCATCGGCCATATCGCCCACATCGTCGCCCGTAGCTCGGATGGCCCACGTGGTGTCCGCGAGTTCCCGCAGGCTCAGCTACACGATGAGTCGAACCTTATTCTCCTCTGTGGTCATCACCATTCCTTGGTTGATGCGCAGAACGCGACCTTTACCGTCGATGAACTGCGTAGTTGGAAGGTTCTGCATCGACAGGCTCTAGAACCAGTTTCAAGCTCACTCGGCACGGGGAGCTATGTGTCACCAGACTTGGTTGAGGATCAGTATCTCGATACCGAGATAGTAATCTTGCTGCGAGGCACAAACTTGTTTGACGCTCCGGTGTACAGTTATCTGCGCCTTGTCGGTCGTGACCTAAAGCGCATGTTTGGCGACATGGAGGCAGGCCGCAACTTCAAGCCCTCGGACTACGGAACCGTGCTGTTGGCGGGCCAAGACATGCCGTCGCCCGAGATCACGGCATTCATGAACGAGACATACGATCTCGTTGATGTAGATGCTCCGCTTGCACCCCGTAGTGTGACAGCGCCTATCGGCAAGCAATCCTAGCGATCATCACGCACGATCTTGCAACGCCGATTGTGATATCCCAACCAACAAACGTGAATGCTTCATCCGTGAACCCCGTGTCGGGTTCCAGCGCTAAAGGACTTAGTCGCGAGCCGGACGACGACGGCTCGTCGCTTCTCAAGGCGCTGCTCCCAAAGACCGCAGGAGCAGTTATCGCCGGTGGTGTAGTAGTTTTCAACGCATGGTTCGCTGGAGCATTTTCAGGCCACCACCCGATTGACGAGGATAACTGGAGGTTCTTCGTACTAGTGTTCTTGCAGGCGACTTTTGTCTCGACGGCCGTCACGCTCATTCCGGCTCTCATGCTTGATGTGGCTGCCGCCGTGCTCGGGGATGTCAGCATCGTTCTTCTTGGTGACGCGGTAGGCGTATTTCGTGATTCGTTTGATCTCGGCCAATTCCTAGGCCAACTCTTTATTGCGTATAGCGCCGTAGCTGGCGTCGCTGGCTATCGAAAACTTATGCTCGCATCACGCCGAGCACACGAACTCCCGGTCAGACCGCCAGCAGGGAAACGGTGAGCGCGAAACAAGCAAATCTAAAAGGTAATCCCTCCCGAGCCGGCACCTCACCCCTGCGCAAGCATCACTGGCCGAGAGTCAAGCTAGGGATACGGACGTATAGTTAGAGGGTAGTAGCATATCGTCCAATGCCGCTTGTGCGACGTGCCGGGGTAGAAGCTAGGGACTCGACAGCACAAGCCAAGCATAGCTCCGGCCGACTTTACTCCTCTGCGAACAAGCTATATAATGCACGAACGATGGATTCAAGCTCTATGGACACTATCAATCACTACCAGCGGGGCCGACGGCCGGTCGGCGACGGACGCTCGGAAAGGTGGGAGCGACTATGCGTTTGACCAGCATCACCGTGCAGATGTTCCGCAACTTTGTTGCGCCTCAGACGATCACGATCGAGGACGACGTTACTGTCTTGGTTGGCAAGAACGAGTCGGGGAAGACGACGATCCTCAAGGCGCTTCATCGCTTGAATCCCGCAAATCTAGACGATCATAAGTTCGATTTGACCATCGAATATCCACGCTGGCGACTTGCGAAAGATCGCAAGAAAAATGCGAGTCTTGAGACGACGACTCCGATCGAAGCGCACTTCGCCCTTGATGAGTCCGATTGTGCTGCCCTTGCAGAGCTTCTATCCGTTCCGCCACCAATCGGCGCCACATGCAAGGCAAGTCGCACATACGACAATACAGCGACGATATGCCTCACAGCCGACCTCGGCAGCGTGGTACGTGCGGCTGCGGCGAGTACCGATGTTACTGGAGATGACCTAACGCAACTTCTTTCCCGCAGCAGCCTCGCCGATGTCACAGCATATGCAAAGGATCAAGCTAAAGATCTTAAGGCGGACGAGACTACTGCGCTACGCTCAAAGGCGTTTACTAGTTTTGTAGGGGCGGTCGCGAAGTATCAGTATCTCCTTGGGGGCATCGACATCGGTCAGGAGGCGCGCGAAGCCTTGTGGGCGCGCTTGCCGAAGTTTTTCTATTTTGCAAATTACCAAAATCTCCCGGGCGAAGCAGACCTAACAGAGTTGGCCGAGAAGATTGCAGCCGAGACAACGCTTTCCCCTCAAGAGAAGACCGTTGTAGCGCTTCTGGCCCATGCTGGTGAGAAGCCAAGCGACTTCTTGGACGAGCATTACGATAGCCGCAAGGCCGAGCTCCAGGCCGCGAGCCTCGATCTTAGTCGGCAGGCATTCAAATACTGGCGCCAGAACGAAGATCTCGCGGTCGTGTTCGACACCGACAATGTCAGTATCGGCAACCTTCCCGAGGGTGGCCCAATCATGCATCGGTTCCTAAAGATCGAGCTGCGTGATGGGCGTCATGGCGATGTTGAGACGAACTTCGAGACGAGATCAAGCGGATTTCGATGGTTTTTCTCATTTTTCGCGGCTTTTAGCGAGTACCAGGAGAGCGATCAACCCCTCGTGGTTCTGTTGGATGAGCCGGGGACTAGTTTGCACGGCGACGCGCAGCGGGACTTCGTCCGGTTCATAGCCGAAGAGCTTGCCGGTTCAAAGCAGACGATTTACACAACGCACTCTCAGCATATGGTCGACCCAACCAAATACGAAAAACTGCGGGCTGTGCATGATCGGGCGACGCGGGAGAAACCAGATCTGGCAGTTGTTGTCACGCCTGTTAATTTGTCTGCGGATCGGGACACCATCCTACCCGTTGAGTCAGCGCTTGGCTATTCGGTAGCCCAACATTTGTTTCTCGGCTCTGGGCAGCATCTGGCTGTGGAGGGAAGTAGCGATTTTGTTTACCTCCAACGGGTGACTGAACATCTTCGTGTGAAAGACGCCGAGGCCGGGCTCGATCCGAGACTTGCGATCATCCCCGTGGGTGGCGCCGACAATATGCCTGCGTTCGTTGCCCTCATGGGGCGCCGCTTGTCAATCTCCGTGCTCGTTGATGGCGCACGATCAAGCAAGAAGCTCGCTCGCATCCAAGCTGCGGCTGAAGCAAATGGCGTCCCGCTGACATCTATCGTGGTCTGCGCGGACGCCGATGAGGGTTTACCGAAGACTGCCGATATTGAGGATCTCTTCGAGGTCGAAGACTACCTCAAGCTCTACAACTGGAGCTTCAACGCGACGATCGCTGCTAAGACCTCGTTTCAGAAGGGATGTTCTGGGGGTCGGCGAATCTTGGGGTTGGATGACATAACCCCGATGCTGGAGGTGCTCTGATGGCGGACTCGTTGTTGGTCGATGACGCGTTCTGGGCGGTGCTGGAGCCGCTTTTGCCTGAGCGTGCACCGCAGAGGACTGGCCGGCCGAGGGTGAGCGACCGGGCGGCGTTCACGGCGATCGTGTTCGTGCTGCTGACCGGCGTGCCCTGGCGGATGGTGCCCAAGGAGATCGGCTGCTCGGGTGTGAGCGCGTGGCGGCGTTTGCGGGACTGGCAGGCAGCCGGGGTCTGGGAGCGCTTGCACCAAGAGATGCTGCGGCGGTTGAACGCTGCAGGGCAGATCGACTGGTCCCGCGGGATCGTTGACGCCAGTCATATCCGTGCTCTCTCAGGGGGCCCTGACCGGGCCCTCGCCAGTTGACCGTGGCCGCCCTGGCTCAAAGCACCATCTGATCGTTGACGCGCATGGCATCCCGCTGCTAGCGAAGCTCACCGCTGCGAATCGCAACGATGTCACCCAGCTCTTGGCGCTCGTAGACGGGATCACCCCAGTCGCGGGCAAGCGCGGCCGTCCACGTCAGCGACCCGACAAGGTGATCGCCGACCGAGGCTACGACAGCGACAAACACCGGCGCGAGCTCTGGGCACGAGGCATCAAGCCGATCATCGCTCGCCGCAAAACCCAGCACGGCTCTGGCCTGGGGCGCTGGCGCTGGGTAGTCGAGCGCACCTTCAGCTGGCTGCACCAGTTCCGGCGCCTACTCATCCGCTGGGACCGCGACCCCATCATCCATATCGCCTTCCTCACCCTCGGATGCGCCGCAATCTGCTGGCGCCAACTCAACACGTTCTGAAACGAGGTCTAAGGATCTCGCCACGACCGGCGAGCCGATCCTGCGCCGGCTGGAGGGCTTGGTAGGCGAGTTCGACCATGCTCTTCCAGCCCACGCACTCACGGAGCATCGCAAGGAGTTTTTCACGGATGTGAAGCAGCCGACGATCACACGATTTGAGAAGCTGTTTACGCTGCTCAATGCCACGGTGGCTGACTGAACCCTATCGCCCCTTGTTCGATGCGAGCCCTCCAGCGCATATCTTTGAGGCCATCGAATCAACTGAGCTCGAACCGCGAGAGTTCGATTTGAGCGACAACGACGCCGAAGTGCGGATCAAACACCGATGGTCCGGTGGTCGGACGCCAAACGATACCGCCCACGCCCAATCCGCTCAAACCGCGGTGGCGTTCGGCGTACACCTTCGGCCAAACTGTTCTTGACGGACGACCAGGCCACCGGCTCACCAAGGAGCTTCTCAGCGGCAACATGGATCTCCCGAGCCCGAAGTGGCCCACCGGCAAACTCCAAGACCTCCATCACCGCACCTAGGACCCAACCCCACCGATGAGCTGTCTTAGCCACCGGGATCGGCCGAGCCTCGCTCCTGGGCTGTACGTTCCGTAGGTTCTGCACCGCTCTGGCTCGTCGTGCCCGCCCAACCGGCTCAACCAGTTGATCGAGGAACTCTGCCCATGCCGAAACATCTGCTTTTGACTTGGCAGAGCCAAAAAATTTGACTAGCGTCGCGGCGGGCGCGTAGCGAAAGCCCAGCGCGATCTGGCGGATGTGGACCAGATGGACGCCGAGGAATCCGCCGCGGAAGGCCACCGCGGCGTCAGCGCTCCCGATCCGTAAGCGTGTTGGCGACAACCAAAACGGCACGGTGGCGCGAGCTGTGACCCGGAGAGGACCGCTCTCATACTCACCATCGCTATCGGATAGCGACTGCGCAAACATGCCTGCGACGATGCCGAGGCCGACACCCGCCGCCGCCAAGCCTCCCAGCGGTGGCATGTCTGTGATCGACCATGGGCACGGGTGGTTTCGAACCACCGACCTCTCGCGTGTGAATAGGTACCGCAGGGTGGGGCTGATACAGGGTTTTCCCTTTATTCATGCGGGAAAGTGGGGATTGTCCCGATTGGCGTTTTCGGCTGATTTCGGCCCAAATCGGGGGGGTTTAGGCCCATGAGAGGCTCCATGGGCCTAAACGTTTTGAGGTGCGCGTCCTACCTCGTGGCGGCCAGCGCCGGCTCGGCGGGACGACGTGCGCTCAGGTATCACGCGGGGCTTCGCGGAGGTAGTGCGCTCGGTTGAACGGCTGCTGCTCTGCGTCCGGTGAGGAGAGGAAGTGGGCGAGCGCGTTCACCATCTGGCCAATGACGCGCTGGCCTCGGTGACGGTTGAAGGGCGGGTTGAGCGCGTAGAGCAGCCCGTGATGGGTCCGTCCGTGGTTCTCATGGTCGTGTCTGGCCTGCTCGTAGTCCGCGATGTTGTCGGTGACGATCGCGCGGCCGTCGTCCTGTGCGCGCGCGAAGACCTCATCGTCGCTGATCCCGGCGTAGCGGCCTGCGTGCGCCGGCTCGCTGATCGCGATGACATCGAATCCCCGCTTGCGCAGCTCGAGCGCGATCGTCGGCGTCCACATCTCGTCGAGCAGCAGCCTCACGCCGCGGATCGGGTGGGTGAGGACCCAAGCATGTGCCGCAGCCGCTCGGCTGCCTCCTCGTCCATTTGGATGCGCTCGTCGATGTCAGCGGGATAGGCGGCGTAGTAGCTCGCTGCCAGTTCCACCGCGCGGCGGTCGAGGCCGCTGATATGCACGACCGCCTCGATCGGGTCCGTTGCGCCCTCCCCGGCCGCCGCCTTCAGATCGCGGGCGATCTCCCAGACGTCGGGGCCGCCGGCGATGCCGGCCCGCCTGCCCGTGGGGCCCGAGCGGAAGACGATCCCCGGGAGCTCTTCGATCCGCAGGCCCTCCTCGATCAGGCGCTCTGCCACCCGCGCCTTCGACTGACCAAGGCGTTCGCTGCGGACATCGAGCATATCGACGACCTCTGCGGAGAACCGTGCGGAAAAAGACTTTGTGCGCTTGGTCCGTGACATCGCCACTTCTCCTGTTCAAGAATTTGTAATACAAGGTAGCACAAATGGAGCAGGTTGGCAGCGGCGGTACGCTTCATCCAATCTCTCGTGGTATTCGTCACCACCGCCTCGCCAATGCGGCTACTCAGTCGAGGCTCGCCCCTGCCGATACGACGGTTGCGCTCCCCGAGGAGCAACGTGCAGCAGCAATTGAGCGCCTGCTTGCGCGCTCAACCCGCAGGATGGGATTGGACTGGGATGTCTACTCCCGAGTCGATCGGGAGGCATGGGAAATCGTTAGGCGGCTCGGCTGACAGCAGGTGTGCTGGAGTGCGGCCCACCAGAGACTGCCGGATCGCGGTCGCCATGCAGAAGCTCTGGCGCGGGATCAAGGCCGTTGGGCCACACCACCGTTCGCGCTTCTTCATCGACCCGCACCTGCCGGAAGCACGCGGGATCGCGCAGGGGTTCCCCAAGGGTCCCGCGCCGCAAGAAGGCACAGTCGACATCGCGCACTACGCCATCGTTGAACGCAACTCGCAGGTGGTAGCCGTCTAGCGGATCGACACTGGTGACTCGGAGCATCGTCTCCTTCATGCTTGGGCAAGGGTTCGATCGGCACCAGGGGCTCCAGCTCCTGGGCGCGCGGCATTGTCGGCGACAGCGCGGACAAGGTCGCCCCCTGTCTTGCGGCATGGCCGCGGCGGTCAGGCCGCCAGCGCGAAGTCCGGCTGAAGTTCGCACTCCAAGTCCAGTGCGTCCTCGACATCGGCAGTATCGATTGCGGGGTAGAGCGCGGTGATCTTGCCGACGGTCAACCCGCGGCGCCGCAGTGCGGCGAGCGCCTCCGTCTCGATGCGGGTGCGGTGGACATGGGGGGCTCCGGCGAGCTTCCCCGGGACTATGCGCAGCCGCGAGCGCGGGGTGATAAGGTCGGGTCCGCGTACCAGCCGTCCGATCGCCAGCGGGCGCAGCAGATCAAGCGCGTCCGCATGGAGGACTGCCTGCCCATTGGCGTGCTCAGGAGAGGGGGTCGCGTTGAGGACGATCCGTCCGCCGCGGTCCACCGCGATATTCGGGCTGCCCTCCTCGGTCCACCGGGCGAGGTCGATGTTGGCGAGCTCGCGCAATCCGGTCTGCACGGCGGTCATCGTGTCGGGCGCGATGGCCTGCCCATCGGGTGCGGTCTTGGTGGCGCGCAACCAGGCGATGACGCGCAGCGCGAGCAGATCGCTGTAGGACCAAAGCCTGATGCGCTCAGCCGACACGCTCGGGACGAGGATCTCCTTGCGTGCCCAGTAGTGCACGGTCGACTTCGGCACGCCCGAGAGGGCCGTCGCGCGGTCTGCGCTGTAGGCACCACGTAGATCCATGGCTCAAGTGTGGCCTTCGACGCCGACGGATGCAGTGTCGGCGAAGCAGCTCGCCGGCGCTGAGGCTGCTCTACCGCCAGCGACTTCCTGGGCGCCGCGCGCCACCGCGACTCGGCTCAATGGAGAGGGCTGTACTCCAGATCGCGTAGGAAGCACTGGCCCAGCCTGACAGTGTGCGTTCACCCGGTCCCTTCCGCCAAGAGTCACGCGAAGACGCCCGCGTACCGGGTTCAAGGGTGCCCAAACGCTCAGGCGGGATCATCTAGATCGGAACATGGTCGTGTCCGCCAACGCTCACGAACTCTGGTCGCGGACCTGTCCACCAATGGAGACGGTGGGCATTGGCCGAGTGCTGTGCGAGGTAGCCTCGCATGAGGATCCGACCCGCCGCGTCCTTGATCGCCGGAGCGCCCGAGCCATCACCACGCTTGACTGCGTGAGCGTTCAAACTACCGATCTCCGCTGTTCTCCCCGTGGCAATGTACGCCATAGCCCTCCAGCATGTACTAGCACGCCCCGGCTCATGTGCGTAGTTCATTCCTTGTAAACTCGAAATAAAATCCCGACCGATGCGAAATTCTGGCTCCTCTGGATCTCCTCCGAACACTGAGGCGACATACGCTTCGACACCGAGTTGCGGATATGGAACAAGGGCTGCTGGATATCGCAAGAGAGCTGCAAACAGCTCGCGTGGTACGCAACATCCGTGAATATGCTCGCGCACCCTCTCGGATTCTTCGTCTAGATCTTGTTCAACGCCGCCGATGATCCACACGCCAATCCCCCCTTCGATCACTATCTCGGCGGGATCGCCGGCCCACGACGATCTCTCCGTGGCAACCGCCGCGCAGCACGGGCGTATTCGGCGTCGTAAACCCAATTCACCAACATGGTGGCGGAACTCCTCTTGCTCTTGAGGCGTAAGTGCACGTGCTTCATACTCTGGGACGAGAGCCACGCTCGTCATGGCGATCTCGTGCTCGTCACTCAAGGGCGACTCCCCAAGGCGTGCGCGCAGCTCCTCGGCAACGCGGGTCAGCTCGCCGTGTCCCAAGGGTCCACCCTCATCCTCGAGCGCGGCTGCTATCGAGTCACGTTCTTCCCACCAAGCAGCTGCTGCCTTCTGGGCCAAACCTGTCGGACAGCTAGGTGCCATCGCTTTGTGCCCGACTAAGGCGGTCCATCGCCGCGTTCTCAAAGCCCACTCCGTCGACGGCAGAACGGCCAGTGTGGGCGGAAACAGCAACGCGGGATCTATCGAAATCTCGAACACTGAGTCTCCGTTAAGCGTTGCGGGTACGATTGCTCGCCAATGCGATTGCTTCGACCTCGCGTGACGCTGTGTCGAAAAAGCCGCGCGGCCAGCCTTGCATCCCGCCCCCGGGGCCGATTCGGCCAGACGCGACCGAAGAACTCGCTCCGTCGCGCTCGAAGAAGAACAGCTTTACCTCCTCGGGGATGTCACTATCGCTATCTTCGGCTGCCCTTCGCCGGAGTCGATTGACGAGATACTCACTATGGGTCTCAACAATGAGCTGCCGACCCGTCCGCGACAAGGCAAGGAAGAAATCTCCCAAGTTTGCCTGCACATCGGGGTGTAGGTGGAGCTCGGGTTGCTCAAAGAGAAGCAGCGATCCAGGCGGCGCTATGAGGCCCAAAACGATAATCGGAAGGGCCTGAGACACACCAACACCCACGGTTGTGAGGTCAAGGTCGCGAGAAACACCCTCGATTGAAAGGTGCAGCTCATACCCGAGCTTGCCCCGCTCAGTGGACTTCACCGATGCCAGCAGATCCATCGCGCTAACCCACTCGTTGACTGCATCACTTAGCGCCCGCGGGCGTGCTGGGCGCCCGTCTGGGCTAGGCGACAGGATTTTTCGGCGACCATGTGCGCTCAGCACAGCAGCCGTAAACTCGCCATTCCGCCCTACCGATGTTTCGGATGCGGCGAGCGGGAGCTCGTATAGTGGCTGTGGCGCAGCACGAAGAGGTCCAATGTGGTACAGGTTTTCACCGAACCATTTGCGCGCATAGTCCAAGCCGCCAGCAATCGGCTCAGGCAAGCCACCAGCCTGTCCAACGCCGTGAAACGGCATTTTAGCGGCCATCTCCGGGTACGTGTTTGTAAGGAAGCTACTCAGGGCTGATCGAACGGCTTCGGGCAAGCCGGGGACCCACTCGTCTGTGGTAACATCTACGTCCTTCGGAATCGCTGAAATGATGGCTGGGTCATGTTGGTCGGTGAGGCAGTCGCGGAGAAACGTAAGCGTGACGGCGCTCAGGGGCCAGCTTGGCAACTGCCGCTTCAAGCCACGGGGAGTCGCCTCGTATTGATTGAGTGACCACCGGAGCCATTCGAGCTCTCGCTCGTAGGCATTGATGACCGCCCAGACGTCAGTTGGGAAAAACTGACGACGTTGGGCGCCAACTGCGGTTGGAGGTACGTTGCCACTTACCGCAAGGAGATTGCTATCGAGCCAACGCTCGGTAAGCTCTGGAGCGAGACGGGCCTTGGTAAACGACTGAAGCGCCTCGGCACGCTCGCGTGCGCATACTGTAAGTCTCGTTTGTTGGGCCTCGTGAGTGGCGACAATGCTAGTCTCGTTGAGTGTCAGATCGTTTGCATGCGTCGTAGCGAAGCTAGCCGTGACGCTGAGAGCATCGAAGTCCTGTTTCCGAACGCCTGGCGTGGTGAAGTCGATTGTCGGTAGTAAGTCAAAACCGATCTTGATCTGCGAGCTCTTGCTCTCGTGGACAACGTCGTCAGCCAGGCCAAGCCTTACCAGATGTCCATTGAGGACCAACGGGCGATCTGTCAATGGATTCGCGAGGGTCTGAGCAACCATTAGGAGCGAGTAGAGGACACTGGACTTTCCAGCCGAGTTGGCTCCGATCAGAATATTGAGCCCGCCGAGCTCGAAGGGGGTCTCATCTTGTATTGAGCGAAAACCGCCTAAGCGCCATGTGCGTAGCGGATACCGTCTGGTGGGGGGAGTGGCCATCGTGCCAAACCATATTCCATCGACTGGAAGGATGCTGAAACGGCTAGCAAGTAGTTAGGCACACTTGCCAAGCCGGGTGTCCGATGCTGCTCGACTTGCCGAATCTCGACGGGGCGCAGATGCTGCCCGAGATAGTCGCGCCGTGGCTTCTCCGCCACGGAGGCGTTTCAGATGGGCTGCCACCGGATGCCTGCCCCTACTGTGCGCTTGTGCCCGTGATACATCGGCTGGGGTCATCCTTTAGAAACCGCTACGATGACCAAATGAACACAACGAGCAGCGCCAGCGGTGAGGAGCAGGTACTCAGCGACTTCAGGGACGCGCTCGACGGCTGGCGTATGGCGCTTGAGGCGCATCGCATGGCGCCCCCCGATCATGGCTTCAGCGCGCGCCTGGCTGGTCTCGCGGCCGCCGCAAGCGAAGAGGCGCGTGCCTGCCGGGCCGCGGACGCCGCGGGCTTTGACTGGCCGCCCCATCGCGCCGCCGACCCTCGGCCGCCGTATGAGCTGCAGCCCGGTACCGGGCGCCGTGGACCCGAGGGTCTCTGGCGGCGCTTCGACGAAGCCGTCCGGCAGCTGAACACCGCCGCGACTGGACAGAACATGCTCGATGTTGCCCGCACCTACGATGATCTCGCCGCTGCCGCTGCCGCTGCCGAGCTCGCAGACGCGGTCGAGCGCGAAGACGGCGCGAGCGCCCGGCGGCCACGCTCCCGCGCGCGTCGCTCAGCCTGAGCGGGGAGAACATCGGTCGCAGTCGGGTCGGGTGGTTCAGGAGCGCTTGGACGGCAGCGCCGGGGTACCCGCCTCGTCCCACACCGACGCTGGACGCTGGGCATCGCGGCGGCGGTGGGGCAACCCGAGGGTCTCCGGCGCCCAAAGGTCGCGGCGTGTCGCCAGCGAGCTGCTGTCGGCCTGCGCGCGTGCGAGCAGCGCGTCGACGTGCTCCCGCCGTATGCGGAAGGCGCGGCCGATCTTCGCCGCCGGTAGCGCGCCGCTGTCGATCCAGTTGCGGATCGTCTGAGCGGTTACCTGAAGCTCCTCGGCGACCTGGGGCACGGTCAGGATCTGTTGCTCAGCCATCGCTCAATATGCTTACTGCCGTTGCGGGAATGGCCCCAGCGTATACAGGGCTCCGGCTCGATCGCGCTCGATCCTCGTTCCCTCATGGATCGGTGCGGTCACGCTGTCCACCACGCACCATGAGTCAGAGTCCGATCCCGAGGTCGATGCCGCGCGTGGGTGAGACCTCGCGCCCGAGGCGGCGCTCGGCGCGGTCGATCGCTTCGTGGGCGCGTTCCCAGTCGCGCTGTTGGGTGCCGCGCTGCTCGGGCCGGGGTCCGAGTGCGTCGGTGGGGTTGGTGATGTCGTACTGCGCGCGGTAGCGCGCGGCGTGACGCACCCCGTTCTCCCATGCCTCGCGCTGGGCGGGCCGTTCGGGCTGCTCGCCGAAGGTGGCCTCACCCATGCGCCGGGGGTTTGTAGTTCGCGCTCGGCGAGGTCGTTGCGCAGCGCGGTGTGCTCCTGGGTGGCCTGGGTGATCGCGTGTTTTGAGGCCGTCCCGTTCGGCGCGGGCCTCCACGGGGTCGCTGAGTTCGCGCTCCAGACGGCCGCGCTGCGTGCGGATCGTGTCGAGCTCGCGCTCGTTGGCTTGCAGGGCGGTGGTGAGGTTGGCGCGCTCGATCGCGTTGGAGTCGTGCTCGCGGCCGAGGCGCCGGCGTGGCTCAGGTAGGTCGGCGAGACGCTGGGTGAGTTGCTCGCGCTGGGTGGTGAGCGTGAGGGCGCGCGCGTCGAGGTCCTCGATGCGCTGCAGCTCGCGTGTCGGTAGCGCCGCGAGCTGCACGTGCAACTGATCGACACGCTCGCGCAGCTCCCGCAGCCGCGCCAGGGTCGCGGCGGCCGGCGGCGTCGGCTCTGCGCGGGCGGCGGCGTGCTCCTGTGGTGGCTCTGTCGCGTGTGCCCGGGCGCTGGCGAGGTTGGGGTCGTCTGTGCGGCCTGCGCCGGGTAGCTGCTCGATCGCGAGGTCTTCGTCGTCACGCTCCAGCATCCGCCGCGCAACGCGGTCGAGCAGTTCGTGCCGGGTCGTTGTCGGGGTTTGGTCTGTGGGTGCGAACTCGCTGCGCTCTCGTTCGAGGTCGTCGTCGTAGACGAGCAGTCGTGTGGTTTTCTCTGGCGCGGGAGAGTGCGGTGTAGGACCAGCCGGCGGTGAGATCCCGGGGTGAGGCGACGACGATCGCGCCGTCGATGGTGCCGCCCTGCATCCCGTGCCCGGTCAGCGAGTAGGCGTGCTCCACGTGCTCGGCGACATACGCGGCGGGCAGCTCGCGTACCAGCCCGCCGACGGTGTCGATCACGACCAGGTCGGGGTCGAGGTGGCGCACGGTGCCTCTCATCCCGTTGTCCACGTCGAGCTGGCCGTCGTTGCGCCGGCAGATCACCCGGTCGCCGACCGCGACCTCAACCGGGCCGTAGGAGTGCTCCTGTCCGAGCGCGCCGAGACCACGCCGCAGCTCGCGCGCACCCTGGTTCAGACGGTTGCGTGTGTCGTTGTCCCTGGCGATCATCACCGTCTGCCCTGGCCCCGCCGCGGCAGCCGCGTGCGACCACTCGGCGAGCGCCTGCTCGCATGCGCCGGCGGGGTCGTTGAACGTCTCGATCCGCGTGTTGCGCTCGGCCCAGTCGAGATAGCGCTGTGGGTGACCGTTGTGCAGCGCGCCGAGCGCCCTGCGCTCCGCCGGGTCGCGCTGGCGCATCACCTCCGTCAGCTGCTGCGCGCCGAGCGCACGACCAACCGCACCGAGCCAGCCACCGGCCTGCACCGAGGCGAGCTGCCCAGGATCACCGATCGCGACCACCTTTGCGCCCGCCTTTTCGGCGGCCTCCAGCAGCCGTGCGCTGGGGCGGGTGGCAGCCATCCCGGACTCGTCGAAGATCAGCACGCCGCTCTGTGGCAGCTCGTCGCTGAGCTGCTCGAGGTCGAGCAGCAGCCGGTCCAGTGTGCGCGTGGGTATCCCGGCCTCCTCGGCGAGCTCGCGTACCGCGCGGCCGGTCGGCGCGACGCCGAGCACCGTGTAGCCCGCGCTCTCATACACCTGGCGCAGCACCCCCGCGGTGTACGTCTTCCCTGTACCCGCGAGCGCCTGAATCACGCTCACCCCATGCCCCGAACCAGTCACTGCGCGCACCGCTGATGCCTGCTCCGCGGTGAGGGGACGATCAGCCGCAGCGATCGCACGCTCCGCCAGCCGCGGATCGATGATACCGGTCCCCTCGCCGACGCGGCCGACCGCAGCCACGATCAACCGCTGCTCGACCGCCACGAGCTCCGCGGTCGTCATCTCACCACCACGGGTCGCGATCACATCCGGACGCTCCGCGAACCGGTTGGCCTGGCCGCGCACCTCACCCACCAGCGCGCCGGCCCCGGCGGCGGCGGCGAACTCCCGGAGCACCGCACGCTCGTCGAAGGTGTTGCTGCGCTCCGTCAGGCCCTCCGCGCCCACCAGCCGGCCGCCGATCGCTTGCTCGTCCACGCCGCCACGCGTGGCAACGCCGCGCACCAGCCGCTCCCGGCCCGCCTGCAGAATCTCCACGATCCGACCCGCGTCGACGCCCTGCTCGCCGGCGCGGGCCCTCACCTCCTCCCGCCACGTATGCGTCTCAAGCCCGTACTGCTTGCGCTCCCGGGTCGCGAGCGCCGCGTGCTCCGCCGCGCTCTTTGACCCCAGGCCGATCCCTCCCCGCTCGGCCTCGCGCAGCATCTCGTGACGGCGCTGCGAGAAGTGCTCCACCACCGGGCGCTCGATCTCCGCGAGCTCCGCCGCACCGTTGCAGACCTCCCCCCACTCCAACCCCAAACGTTCCGTTACGAGCGCGCGGAGATGCGCCTGGTAAAGGTACCCCGCGGTCTTCGCCGCCCGGTATAGCTCCGCGCCGTGCAGCGCGGTGAACCGGCCGTCCGGGCCACACGAGAGGTTTGCCGCGACGACATGCGTGTGCAGCTGCGGGTCGAGCGCGCGGCTCATCCGGTGCCGGTAGGCCGCCGCGACCAAACCCTCCCCGGGCTGCACATGCTCGCCGGCGTGACCACGGCGAACCTTCACTACGGTGTCCTCCAGATACCCGAGCGCCGCCCTGGCCGCCTCTTCATGGCACCCCACAAGCTCACCCGAGACCTGCTCCGGCGCGATGGCGAACAGGATGCTCAGCGTCTTCGGAGCGGAGAACGTGAGGTCGTACGCCGCGACCTTCGGGTCGCGCGCGGAGGAGCGCAGCCGTGCCGCGGGGTCGCGTGGGTCGTGGCCGGCGATCAGCGCGCCGAACTGCCCGGCGCCCACCCGGCCGGTGAGGCCGAGGGCCTGCGCGCCGGCGCCGACCCACTCGCCGGGGGCCTCTCCACGGCCGGTGTAGTAGTCGTCCTGGCCCTGCGCTACCTGCTGCTCGTAGTAGCGGTGCTGACCCAGGGCGATCTTGCCGATCGAGAGCATCCTGAGAGCAAAATAGCAAAAGAAGCACTCTTTAGATGCAACTGTGTGACGTGAGGCGTAGCGCAGCGGAGCCGAGCGGCGGGGTGGCCTTTACGGTGGTGCCGAGAGCGCGGCTGGAGCGTGATGTTGCGGCGCTGGTGACTCGTAGGCGGGCGTCGTGTGGCGGAGCGCGCAGGGTCGAGCGCTCGGGGTGCGGCGCGAGTCAGCGGCGCCGCCGCGGCAGGATCACGACAGCGGGGAGTTCAAGCTGCGTGAGTGGGCTGCGGCTGCCGAGCAGGCCGCAGTCAGTCATGGGCCGGGGCGCTCAGGTGGTTGCGCAGCCAGGCCGCCATCTGATCTTGGCTCCAGTCGCCGGAGGCTATGGCGAGGACGGCACGCTCGGCGTCGTCGATGCTGGGAGACGGGGTCCACAACCAGTTGTTGATCTCGACGAACAGCCGCAACGCCACCCATGCGGAGCGCTTGTTGCCATCGGGCAGCAGGTGGTTCTTGGCGAGCCGCACGACGAGCACTGCTGCCTTGTCGACGAAGTCGGGGTAGAGGTCGGTATCGCCGAATCCTGCCGCCGGTGCGTGTAGTGCCGAGTCGGCGAGATGTACCTTGGCCACTCTCGCAACTGTGTCGGTATCCAGGCCGGTTACTTCGACGGCGATGGCGAGGTAGTCGGCGAGGCCGACGTACTCGACGGTCACTTGGCCAGCCGCTCGAGCAGCTCCCGGTCTTCTTCGATGATGCGGTGTACGCGAGCCTTGAACTTTGGATCGCGGCGGTGGCGCTCCACTGCTTCCGCAAGCGCCTGCTTGACGGTCTCGTTCAGGCTCATGCCCTCCGCTCGTGCGAGCGCCTCGGTGTCGGCCGCGAGCTCCTCATCAAGGCGAACGGTCAGGTTCTTAGTCATCGCACCATAGTAGCATACTGTCACGACGTTAGGTGCTGTCGGGCCTGCCTGGAACGAGAACGGCCGCCCACCCTCTCCGTCGATCGAGCAGTCGGCTGGCCCCCGGCCCGGCACCCGCTGCACACCCTGTCACACCCCTTGCGGGTTGACAGGGTGTGCCACGCTACACCGCGGCGGGGGCCGGGGGACTGCGCTCCGCCGCGGTCGGGGTCCCCGGCCAGGCGCAGCCTGGTTGGGGAGCGGCGGACGATCGACCGTAACTTGCAGTTCTGTGTCGTCGCAAGCGTTGCGGGATCACGGCGCCCTGGTTGAGACCTACGAACCGGTCATGGCTGAGAGCGCGCCCAGCCGCCGCTAACGCCGCTCGCCCACTTATGTCACTGGTCGGAACTGTTATATGATCGCGGCCTCGTCCATTGGCGGGCTTCAGGGGAGGCGTGATCGCGATGGGGTTCTACGTACGCAAGAGTCTGAAGGCGGGTCCGTTTCGCTTCAACGTGAGCAAGTCGGGTCTCGGCGTCAGCGCTGGTGTACCCGGGTTTCGTGTGGGCACGGGTCCTCGCGGCAACTACGTTCACGCGGGCAGTCATGGGGTCTACTATCAGGCATCCCTCGGCGGCAAGCAGCGCAAGGCGCTGCCAGGCACGAGGCCCTTGCCGGCCAAGCCTTTCCTGCCTCCGGCGAGCAGCGAGATCGCCCTCGAAGATGTCACCGGCGCTTCGGCAGTCGATCTTGTGCCAACGGGCGGCGATGACCTCGTCGTCCAGCTCAACGACGCCAGTAACAGGGCGCGGCTTGCTCCTTGGGTGCTGCTCGCAACGATGATCGCCGCGGTGGCTCTCCCGGTGGTGGCCGGGGTAGCGGTGCTGGTCCTCGGAGTGGCGGGCACGGTGTGGCTGTGGCTGCGCGATCGCGCGCGGCGCTCGGTCGTGACCTTCTACCAGGTTGAGGACGGACACGCCGAGTGGTTTGCTGGGATGGTCGAGGCGTTCGAAGCGCTCTCGGGGGTAGCGGCGTTGTGGCGCGTCAACGCCTCCGGGCAGGTCCGGACGACCTACGAGTACAAGACCAACAGCGGGGCCAACAGCATCGTCTCCCGGGCCACGGCGAAGGCTGAACTGAAGGGCCCCCAGGTGCTGGTGACGAACATCGCCGTCCCCTCCATCTCATGCGGACGACACGCGCTGCACTTCCTGCCCGACAGGCTCATCGTCCGCGATGGCAAGCGATTCAGCGACGTGCCGTATGGCGCCCTGGACACCGGCTTCCACGCGCAGCGCTTCATCGAGTCCGACCGGCCACCACGAGACAGCCAGCAAGTCGACACGACTTGGCGCTACGTCAACGTCAAGGGCGGCCCCGACAGGCGCTACAAGAACAACCGCCAGCTGCCGGTGATGCTGTACGGCGAGATCGAGCTTGCAACCCCTTCCGGGCTCCACTGGCAGATGCAGTGCTCGAGGCCCGACGCTGCCAAGGGGGTTGCGGACACGGTTCGTCGAGCTCCGGAGCCTGCCCAGGCGAACGCTCCGGAGCACTCCAAGACGCCAGCCGGCGGCTAGGATTGGGGCGCCTCGGGCGAAAGCGGAAGCGTGAGCTTGTTGCGATGTCAAACGGCGGTTCGTCCACGCGCTATATGCTCGCCGCGTATGAATGCGAGCGCACGTGGTCGGCGCCGTGAGATGCTGCGCCCCGGGCGGAAGCAGTGGCCGTGGCGAGGGACGGTCCGGGTTGTCGGTGCCGTGCTCGTTCTCGCCTCCCCGACGCTATGTGGCAGTGTGCCGATCGCCGCCGCATCGAGTTCCGACGCCCGGGCCACGCACGCGTATCTGATCGCGCAGTACAGGCTCGTCACGGCGGAGCTGGGCAAGGCCGCCGCGGCGCGCGGCGCGGAAAGGACCACGGCGGCGCGGATCGCCCGCGAATGCCCCGGGGTGGTGTCGAGGATGCCGGAGGAACCCCTGAAGCCGTTCTCGATGCTCTCACCCCGTGTCAGGGGCGAAAACGCCCGGCTGGACAAGCAGAAGCAAACGATCGATGGTGAGCTCGTTGCGGCTGTCGCCCATGCCGGCGACAGCCTGGAACGCCCGGCCGAGCAAGCGTACGCCGCCGAAGTACGCCAGCTGTCGTGGAGCAACCCGGCGATCGCCTCGGCGCTCCAGGCAGCGATCACGGCCAGGCTCGAAGCCGTCTCCACCCCCGCCCAGCCGTTCTGCGCCGACGCGAGGGCGTGGGCCCAGGGCGGCTATCGCACCCTGTCGGCGGCCAGCCGGGGATTCGAAGCTTCGCAAGCGGCGCGGAGGCACTCCGAACGGGGGGAGGCATCCCTGGGCACGCTGCTGAAGCCTTACGAGAACGCATCGGATCGAGCGCTGATCCGCAAGACCAGCACGGTCGAACACAAACTCCTTGCCAGCGCGGTTGCCACCGTGCGGACGTGGCTCAGCTTGGAGCGAATCGTCGGGTTCCCCAAAGTCGGGACCGAAGAGCCCAAGCAGACCACTGTGGGCCACGGGCATACCGCCGCCGGTACTCGCTTCGAGGTGAGCACCGGGTCCGGCCTGCTGGGCGCTACGGGCTCTTGTCGTCGGTCGGCGGCGGTGTTCTACACCCGGCCGGGCGCTCCAGAAGTGCTGATTGAGGGCGGCCCCAACAACCCCATCTGCCTCTCCCCGCCCCGCTACCGGCACCCCGCGCTGTTCTGCGAAGCGGGCATCGAGACGATCCAGACCGCGGCGCCGGCCTCGGCGCGCTCGATCAGGCTGGTGCTCGCCGACGGACGGACGATTCAATCGCGCGTGGTCCGCGTACCGCGACGAGATGGTGGCCCTGCGGGCATCTACGCCCAGGAGATCCGGGGCAGCACCAGCCACGCCGTGTCCCTCCTCGAGCTGAACGCGGGCGGAGGCATCGTGCTCACCTTGCAACTGCCACGCTACCGCTGCGTCAAACGACGCGGGGAATCGGAAGGCTTCCCGACGGTCAATAACCTCGCCAGCGGGCGCACCCCCGAAGGGGAACCATTCACCATCAGCGCATTCGGCAATCTCAACACCGACCCCTCCAACATTCTCACCCCCTTCCTCAGCATCGACACCGGCGTCAACCCCGAGCTCAACGAACCCGCGATCGAACGCGGCGCGCGCAAAGCGTTTCCCTGGTCTCTGTCGATCGGCTGCGCCCCCCACCCCTACGCAATCCTCTACGCGATCCTTCAGCCACCGGGAAGCTCGGTGGTCGCGCAAACCCCCCAAGGCGCCATCGCGCTGAACGTGGTTCCGATCCAACCGCGCCTGCACGCAAAGGGACCACTCGTCTACGGCGTGTTCAGCGCGCTGCCGTCTGAACTGACGGTGCTCGGGGCGAACGGCTCGACCATCTACACCGAAAACCTGCAGGCCAAGGCGGTCGAAACGAGACAGTTCTGCGAAGGCTACGCGGAACCGTGACAGACACGGCCGCGCTCGCGTGGATCTCCCTCAATCGCCGCCGCCGTAGCTGACGCGCACCAGCGCCAGCCCGTGCGCGATCCTGCAGCTCTGGTTTGTAGTTTATTGGTTGTTTTGCTATTTTGGCCTATATGGTCTTTCAACGGGGTCCGCGCCCGTCTGGCCGCCACCCACAGCAAGGCAAGCGGCCGTGACCCTCGACCACGACGACATCGAGGCCATCGCTGAGCGTGCCGCCCGACGCGTCGTGCAGCTCCTCGACCACCCCGCCCCAGGGGTCTACCAACTGCTCGACCCCAAAGAGCTGGCCCGCGCGCTCAACGTCTCCCTCGACTACGTCTACGCGCACGCCATGGACCTCGGCGCCATGCGCCTCGGCGACGGCCCCAAGGCACGGCTGCGCTTCGATCTCCACACTGCGCGCCAGGCGATGCAGGCCCGCAAGCAACCTCCGACAATCGTCGTCAGGCGCCGGTAAAGTGGGACCACCGCGAAAAGCCGGGGCACCGCGGCTACGGCCCCCGGCGCGACACCGGGAGGTAAACCCGATGCACCCAAACCGTACACACCGCCACCGCCGGGGGCACTGATGCCCAGGCCCACCACCGGACAGGTCACCGAACGCCCCTGGGCCGACGGCAAGACGATCACCTATGGCGCACGGCTCTACGCCTACGGGCGCCGCCACCGGCTCGTCTTCGGCACCAACAGGCAGGGCTGGAACCGCACCCGCGCGGAGATCGAACTGGAGTCGATCCAGCAGCAGGTGATCCGCGGCACGTGGGTGCCGCCCGAGACCAAGACCTCGACCGTGCAGAGCGACGCGGAGCGTCCCGACGGCCGTCAGCCCTTCGGGCCGTTCGCGCGCAAGGTCATCGATGCAAAGCAGAGCCACGGCCTGGACTCCGACACGATCGCCGACCTCGAATGGAAGCTCGGCTACCTCCTTGGGCACTTCGGGCGGATGGAGCTGGCCGATATCGACGTCGCCCGAGTCGATGGTTTCCGCGACGATCTCGCTGGGCGCGCGCGAGTAATTCGCGAGGCCGCCGCGCGTGGCAAGCCGCTGATGGAGACCGTCGAGCGCAAGGAGGGCAAGCCCTACGAGCGCCGCAAGCGACCGCTGTCGAACACCTCGATCAACGGGATGTTGGCGCTGCTCAGCCAGATCTTGCAGCGCGCGGTGGACTACGGCTACATCGACCGCAACCCGGTGAAGGTCGGCGGGCGCAGGGAGCGGTTCCTGCCGACCGTCAAGCCGGCGCGGACGTTCCTCGAGGTCGACGAGCTGGGCTCGCTGCTCGATGCCGCCGGCGAGTTGGACCGGGCCGCGCGGCGAGACCATCGGATCGGGCGCCGCGCCGCACTGGCGACGCTCGCCCTCACGGGGTTCAGGATCTCGGAGCTGTGCGCGATGCGCTGCCGGCAGGTGGACCTCGCACGGGCGCGTTTCAAGATCCCCGACGCCAAGACCGCCAAGGGCGTCCGCGAGGTCGAGATGACGCTGTGGCTGCGCGACGAGCTCGTCCGCCACCGGGCGCAGCGCGTCGCCGATGACTTCCCGATGGGGCCGACCGACCACTTCTTCGGCACGATCGGCGGCAAGCAGCGCGACCCCGATCGCTTCCGCGACCGTGTGCTGGAGCGCGCCGTCGAGCTCGCCAACGAGCGCCGCGCTCAGGACGGGCTGCCATCGCTGCAGGCGATCACCCCGCACTCGCTGCGACGCACCTGGGCGATGCTCGCCGCGCAGGCCGGGCGCGACCCACACTGGATCTCCGACCAGATCGGCCACACCTCCGCCGCGTTCACGCTGCAGATCTACCAGCAGACCCGCAACCGCCGCCTCACCGACCGCGAGCGCCAGGCGATCTGGGAGCTGATGCGCTTCGCTGACGAGCCGGCCGAGTGCCCCTTCACGCGGCAGGTTACGCGCGGCTCCGAGGGAGAGTTTAGGCCCATGAATGGGCCCATGGACGATTTTGGCCTCTCAAGCGAGCTACGCGGGCTCACCGATGATTAGTCGAATCTCGCTTGAATAAAGAAGATCGAGGAGTGGGCACGGGTGGTTTCGAACCACCGACCTCTCGCGTGTGAAGCGAGCGCTCTCCCACTGAGCTACGTGCCCTACTCACCCGATTCTATTGGGCCCCCGAGCCGTCCGCGTCCACGAAGATGCTCGGGGAGTCCGATCGCCCGCGGCGTCTCGCGCTAGCGGCTGGTGGCACGCCTACATCACCACGCTGGGCGCCGGATGCGGCTCCAGGAGCGCACCGGAGGTCGAGTAGGCACGCGTCAGCGCTTCGACCTGGCTCGGCGTCAGCGAGGCCCCGAACGCGGAGGGGCCCCCGAGCTTGCGGTAGGCGCTCTGCACAACCTTGCCGATCAGCGACAAGTGGTAGTGACCGTCGTACACGCAGTAGATGTAGAGCGCCGCGTTGGCGCGCAGGAACCGCGCGGCCGCTGCGCTCACCCCGTCGCTCTCTGCGCCCGCCGCACTGCTCCTGGTGGCCGGCGCCGGGGCGGTGCCCCCCGCGACACCCCGAGTCGACCGGCGGAGGTGGGTTGTCGCATGCGCAGAAGAGGTGGCGGGCCCCGCGCCGAGCGCCGTCGCGAGGTACTGCCACCCGCGCTGGGCGAGGCGCACGTAGGACTTGAGCATGCCGGCGAGCTCCGCGGCGGGACCGGTGAGGCTGCCTTCGGTGGTTACTTCCCCGGGTAGCGCGAGCGCCGCGGCGTGGCGTTCGGCTGCGGCCACCTCCACACGCAGCGCGGGGGCAACGGCATGGGGCAGGCCGCCGGCGAGCGAGGGCCACGGCACGCGCGCGGCGGCGACCTCGGCGGCGGTGGGAGTCCGCAGCCGCTGCAGGGTGTGTGCCAGCTGTACGAAGTCCACGCGCTCCACGCGCAGCGCGGCCGGCCGGTGGTGGGCTCCCCCGCAGCCCGCCACCCCCGCGACGGCGACGCTTGCGAGCGCCGCCGCGGCGAGGTGCGCGTACCGGGAGGTCGTCGTCCCTCCGGCGCTTATGCGGACAGCAGGTCGACGATGAAGATCAGCGGCGAGTTCGGCGGGATCTTGGGCGGCGACCCTTTCGCGCCGTAGGCCAGTTCGGCGGGAATGATCAGCTCGCGCCGACCCCCCACGCGCATGCCGACGACGCCCTGGTCCCAGCCCTTGATGACCTGGCCCTCGCCGAGCGTGAAGGTGAAGGGTTCTTTCGTTTCCCACGAGGCGTTGAACACCTTCCCGCTGCTGTACAGCGCGCCGACGTAGTTGACCGTGACCGACTCCCCGGCCTTCGCTTCGGCGCCGGTGCCCGTGACGATTTCCTTGGTCACAAGCTTCGTCGGGGCGGGGCCCTTGGGGGGTGTGATCGTCGGCTCGGTGGCGAGCGGGCCGCTGGTGGGCGTAGTGCCAGTGGTGGACACGGGGGTCTTTTCGACGACGGCGTTCGCCGCGGTGGACTCGTTGCCGACTCCGATCGTGCTGGAGCCGCTCGACCCGCAGCCGGCGATCAGCGCCGCTGCGCCGATGGTCACCAGGCAGAGGCCGCGGTGGGGGGAGATAAGTTTGGAAAGGTTCATCACGGTTGCGCAGCCTAACGGAACGCGACACATTTGTGGTGCACCACTCTTTGCAGCCACCCGAGCGCCTCGATCAAGCAGGTCGGCGGGCACCCCTTCAGAGGGGACCTCGCCGATGGCCCTCCGCGCGCTAGGATCCGCAGTGGACCGTGCTAGGCGGGGAGGTAGCGGTGCCCTGCACCCGCAATCCGCTCTAGCGGGGCTGAATTCCCTCCCGAGGGGTGTTCGCTCCGGTCGCTCCGTCGTGCGGGGCGTCGATGGCTCGGGTCCCGCGCGGTGTCGGCTTGCGAACCAGGTCAGGTCCGGAAGGAAGCAGCCTTAAGCGATCCCCGGCAGGCGCAGCGGGCGTTCCCGATCCGGAGTCGCGAGCGGCGATCGGCGATCGGCTGTGGAACTTCGACGGGGGGTGCACGGTCCGCTACCGGCAACGCTGGAGGATGCGCCACGAGCGGTTGGTGTGGGTGACCGTGAAGCCGTCGGGCACCGCCACCGGCTGGTGGGGGTCGTTGAGGTCGAGGATGTAGTGGTTCTGGACTTCCGCGTTGGCGGGGTCCACGAAGGTGCCATGCGCGATCGTCCGTAGCTGGAGGTTGGCGATGTGGATCGGGGGAGTTTCCAACCACAACGCCAGCAGCGGCAGCGGCGCATGGTTGGTCACGCCGATCGGCTCGCAGCGGGTGGTGATCGCATCCGCGCGCACCAGCGCGGTCAGTTCGTCCTGGATGCGCTGCTGGCGACCCAGCGCGTTCAGTTCGTGGTGGTCGACGCGGTACTGCGAGGGGATCGAGGCCACCAGCGCCACCACCGACACGACCGCCGCCGCCATCCACCAGCGCCGGTGGGGGTCGCCGCGTGGCAGCCCCATCCAGCCGCACACCGCGGCGCCGGCGAAGACGCACAGGATCGCCGCGGCGAGGAAGGCGTAGCGGGTATCGATCGGCAGTCCCACGCTCGCGAAGGCAGCGAGTACACCCACCGCCACGATGCCCGCGATCGCGCCGGGGAGGGCGCGGACGCGCAGCCACGCCAGCGCCAGCACCCCGCCGAGCGCGGCGGGCACGAGCGCAAACGGGCCGAGGATCTCCCCGATCCGCCGCGGGATGTACTCGGGCACCTTCCCGATGCCAGTCTCGCGGTGGAGTGTTGCGGCGGTATGTCGGGTGTTGGTAAGCGACCACAACGGGTTCCCGGTCACCGCCCAATCGCTCGCCACCCAAAAGATCGGGGCGGCCACGGCCAGTAGTGCGAGGCGGGCGAGTTGGCCGGGAGTACGCGGTGGGTCGACGCCGGGCGCGCGCGGGGTCTCCGCGACGGCGCCAGGCTGATCGGGAGTGCGAGGAGTCTCCGCGACGGCGCCAGGCTGACCGGGGGTGCGAGGAGACTCCGCGATGGCACCTCGTCGAGGAATCTCCGCGATGGCGCCTCCTCGCGCGCGCACGGTCGGCAGCGCGAGGTACAGCCAGTACAGCCCCGAGAACGCCCACGCCTCCGGCCGCAGCAGCCCGGCGAGCGCCAGCAGCGCCAGCACCGGCGCGCCCGCGCGGCGGCGGCGGGTCTCGACGATCAACGCGCACAGCACCAGTAGCAAGTAGGGGACGTCCACATAGGCGCGCACCCCGTAGGAGAGAATCGGTTCGCGGGTTAGCAGCAGCAGCGCCGCAACCGCGCCGGCTGGGCGATTGAACCACAGCGCGCCGAGCCGGTACACGGCCCACCCGCACGCCGCGAGCGCGAGGAAGCCAAGGGCCACGGCAATCTGTTCGCTGGCGTGGGGTCCGAGTGGAGCGGCCACCACGCCGAGCGCCTCGACCAGCGGGTGGGGCGTCGGCGCGATCGGGATCCCGTACTGCGGGGTTTCCCCGCGCGTCAGCTGCTGCCCCCACACGAGCGCGTACAACGTGTCGTAGTTGGCAAACCCCACGCCGCTTGCAACCCGCAGCAACACCGCCCCGACGACGATCGCCAGCGGCGCGGCGAGGCGAGCGTGAAGACGACTGGTATCCGTGCGCTTACTCTGCGAATCGCCTTCAGAGGCCCCCCGGGGAGTGTCCTTGGTCGCCAGAGGTGTGGTTGGGAAGCCTTTTGAAAGCTTTTTCGTGGGGGACGCCACAAGTGGGCACGCTAGCCGCTGAGCGCCGAGAGCGGGCGGATAGACTCAGCCCCACAGGTGCCGGTGAGCGATAATCAGCAACAGCAGCAATCCCTCTACCGCCGCAACCGCCCGCGCACGTTCGCCGACGTCGTCGGCCAGGAGCCGGTGGTGCGCACGCTGCGCGGCGCGGTGGAGCGCGGGAGGGTGCACCACGCCTACCTGTTCGTGGGCTCGCGCGGCACCGGCAAGACCTCGATGGCGAAGATCCTCGCGGCGTGCCTCAACTGCGAGCGCGGGCCGACCACGGAGCCGTGCGGGGAGTGCGAGTCCTGTCGCGCGATCGCCGCCGCGCGCTCGCTGGATGTGATCGAGATGGACGCCGCCTCCAACAACTCGGTCGAGGACATCCGCGAGCTGCGCGAGAGCGTCGCGTTCGCGCCGGTCAGCGGGCGCTCCAAGGTGTACATCCTCGACGAGGCCCACATGCTCTCGCAGGCGGCGTGGAACGCGTTCCTGAAGACGCTCGAGGAGCCGCCGCCCAACACGGTGTTCGTGCTGGCCACCACCGAGGCGCAGAAGGTGCCGGCGACGGTGGTGGACCGCTGCCACCGCTTCGACTTCCAGCGCCCCACGGTCGAACAGATCGCGGGCGTGGTGCGCCGCGCCGCGCAGGCCGAGGCGATCGAGATCCCACCCGAGGCGGCGGCCGCCGTGGCGCGCGCGGCCACTGGCAGCTTCCGCGACGCGCTGGGCACGCTGGAGCAGCTGCTCACCTACAGCGGCCCCGAGATCGTGTTGGAGGACGTGCTGGCGGTGCTGGGGGTGACCGACTCCCAGCTCCTGGAAGAGACGATCGACGCGGTGGCGCGGGGAAACGCCAGGGAGTCGCTGCTGGCGGTGGCGCGTTGCGCGGAGGGCGGCAGGGACGCGGGCGCGTTCACCGCCGACCTGGAGGGTCGCGCGCGCGAGCTGCTGGTGGTGCACACCCTCGGCGAAGTGCCGGCCGAGCTGTCGCTGACGGTCGAGGCGGACACGCGTTTGCGGGCGCAGGCGGAGCGGGTGCCGCCGGCGACGGCCGTCCGCCTGCTGGAGCAGCTGGGCGGGGCGCTCGAGGCGGTGAAGGCCGGCGGCGAGCCCCGCACGCAGCTCGAGCTGGCGCTGGTGAAGGCGGCGCGCCCGGAAACCGACGGCTCGCTGAAGGCGCTGCTGGCCCGCATCGAGCGTCTGGAAAGGCAGTTGAGTGGATCGGGGCCCGTCGCGGCGCACCCCGCGGACGACCTGCTGGCGGTCGCCGCGAGGGAGCAACCCGCCGCGATCGCCCCTCCGCCGCGGCCGGCCCCGGGCGAGGACCCCTCCTCCGCGGGCGCCCTCACGCCGCCGGCTCCAAGCGAAGACCCCGCCAAGGCCACCCTCGCGCCGCCAGCCCCAAGCGAAGACCCCGCCGAGGCCACCCTCGCGCCGCCAGCCCCGAGCAAAGACTCCTCCGCGGCCGCCCTCGCGCCGCCGGCGCTGAGCGAGGAGCCCACGCGGGCGCAGGCGGCGGCGGCGCTCCAGCCCAAGGACGCCGGCCCAGAGGCGCCCGAAGCGTCCTTTGCGACGCACGACCTCGGCGATCTCGACACGCTGTGGCCGGCCGTGGTCGAGCTGGTGGGAGTCGAGAACAAGCTGCTGAGCGCCGTGCTGACGGACGCGCGCGCGGTGGCGTTGAGCGACGAGGAGCTGACCGTGGCGTTCGCCGCGACGGCGTCGTTCCTGAAGAAGAAAGCCGACGACAGCACCCACCGGGCGACGGTGACCGAGGCGCTGCGCCAGCTCACCGGGCAGCCCCGGCTGCGGGTCGTGTACGAGCTTCGCGAGGAGCTGCCCCCACCCGCACCGGGACAGGTGCGGGCGCCCAGCAGCGAAGAGGAGTGGGTGACACGCTTCAAGGATGAGCTCGACGCGGAGGAGCTCGTCGGCGCCGGCGAGGCGATCAGCGAAAGCGAGTGAGAAGGAGCGAGCACGATGGCCCAGCAAAAGCGACCCAACATGCAGCAGATGCTCCAGCAGGTGCAGCAGATGCAGCGCGACATGGAGCAGGCCCAGGAGGGGCTCAAGCACGAGACCGTGGAGGCGGCGGCGGGCGGTGGCGTGGTGAAGGTGCAGGTGTCGGGCGATCTGCAGGTCAAGGCGGTGACGATCGCCCCCGAGGCAGCCGACCCCGAGGACGTGGAGATGCTCGGCGACCTGGTGCTGGCGGCGGTCAACGAGGCGCTGCGCGCCGCCCAGGAGCTGGCGGCCGAGCGGATGGGCGGGGCGACGGGGGGCCTGGACCTGGGCGCGCTCGGCGGGCTCGGGCTGCCGGGTCTGTAGTTGGGGCCCACGTCCCAATATCTGCCGGTCGGCATCTATTGTGACGAGAACCCTTGAGCACCTTCGCGCCCCCCGTTCAGAAGCTGGTCACCGAGCTCTCGAAGCTGCCCGGCATCGGCAACCGCACCGCGCAGCGGCTGGCCTTCCACGTCCTGCGCGCCTCCGGCGAGGACGCCACGGCGCTCGCCCAGGCGATCCTCGACGTCAAGGAGCGGATCGGGCTGTGCGAGGTGTGCTTCAACCTCACCGACGAGCCGCGCTGTCGCATCTGCCGCGATCCGCGACGCGACCAGTGCGTGATCTGCGTGGTGGAGGAGCCCTCCGACGTGATCCCGATGGAGCGCACCCATGAATTCGAGGGCGTCTACCACGTGCTCGGCGGCGCGCTCTCGCCGATCGATGGGGTCGATCCGGAGGACCTGAAGATCGCCGAGCTCTACGCGCGCGCGGCGGACGCGGCGGTCCGTGAGATCGTGCTCGCCACCAACCCGACCACCACCGGGGAGGCGACCGCGCTGCACATCGCGCAAGGCTTGCACGAGCGCAGCCCCGAGCTGCGGGTGACCCGCCTGGCGAGCGGCCTGCCCGTGGGGTCCGACCTCGAGTATGCCGACGAGGTCACCCTCGGGAAGGCGCTCTCAGGGCGCCGCGCGCTGTAGCGCTCCGTCGGCGCCCCCCGGCGCCCCCTCCCCATCCTCCGCCGCGTCCACCAGCACCGGCGGGCCGGGGTCGTCGGTGACTTCCTCCAGCGGTGGCATCTCCCCATCCGAGACCGCCCGCGCGGCGACCTCGGACACCCGCCCGGGGGGGCTCGACTGACGCAACTTGGAGACGATCGCGTCGAGCTCGAATGAGGCCCAGCAGGCCCGTGCGAGCTCGTGCCCATGGTTGGCCCAGGTGGCGTTGATCACCTTGAAACCGCGCGACTGCAGCCATTCGACGGCGGGCAGGTAGTCGGTGTCGCTGGAGACGAGGATCGCCGCGTCGAACGCACCCTCGCCCGCCAGCGAGAGCAGCCCCGTGACGATCGCCGTGTCGACGCCTTTCTCGGTCGACCAGCGCAGCGTCTCCTGGCAGTTGGGGCATTTCTCGATCGAGTGCTCGCACGCTCTGCAGTACACCGATCTCGGTTTGGAGCGGCGCACGCGAGTGGTGACGCGGAAGCGGGGCTGCTTGTCGAGGAACGCGTCCAGCCAGCCCTTCAGCCTCTTGCCGGAGTCGTCTTCGTCGTAGGAGGCATACACCAAAGCCTCCTCGAGGTGCAGCGTGTCGCCGGCGCCCGCGAGCTGCAGTTGCCGTTCGCTCTCGCCGAGCAGTTGCGCGGGGACCTTCCGCCAATCGATCAGATCGCCGTGGGCGCGGTTTCTCCATTGCAGAGAGAAGTTCCAGAAGTCGATGAAGATGCTTGTGCGGTAGGCCACGCCCTGAATCCCCCGATCGAGTGGTGGTGCTCATTGACACTGTCCCCCAGGATAGGCACTCGCGCCTCCCCGTTCGCCATCCCGAACGGGAGAGGTCCTATCCTGCGTGCGTGTCCAACATCGTCGTGATGAAGTTCGGCGGCACCTCCGTCGCCGACGCCGAACGGATCAAGCGCGCCTCGCGGCGCATTGTCGAGCGCCGCGAAGGCGGCGCGCGCGTGGTGGCGGTGCTGTCCGCGCGCGGCAAGACCACCGACGAGCTGATCGCGATGGCGGAGGAGGTCTCCGCGGCGCCCGACGCGCGCGAGATGGACATGCTGCTGTCCACCGGCGAGCGCATCTCCTGCGCGCTGTGCGCGATGGCGATCAAGGATCTCGGCCACCACGCGATCTCGCTGACGGGCTCGCAGGCGGGGATCGTCACCGACGCCTCGCACACCCGCGCACGCATCATCGACGTGCGCGCCGATCGCATCAAGGTGGCGCTGGAAGAGGACCACATCGTGCTGGTGGCGGGCTTCCAGGGCGTCTCGACGGTCACCCAGGACGTGACCACGCTGGGGCGCGGCGGCTCGGACACGACTGCGGTCGCCGTCGCGGCGGCGCTGGGCGCGGAGGTGTGCGAAATCTACACCGACGTGGCGGGCGTGTTCAGCGCCGACCCGCGCGTGGTGCCCGACGCGCGCAAGCTCGCCACCGTGACCTTCGAGGAGATGCTCGAGATGGCGGCCTCCGGCGCGGGCGTGCTGCAGCTGCGCTCGGTCGAGTACGCACGCAACCACGGGGTGCGCATCCACTGCCGCTCCTCATTCGACGACACCCCCGGTACCGTGGTGGTGCAGGAAGGAGAGAACATGGACCACGCCGAGCGACCCCTCATCACCGCCGTCACCCACTCGACCTCGGAAGCGATGATCACGCTGATGGGGGTTCGCCACCAGCCGGGCGTGGCAGCGAGCATCTTCGAGGCGCTCGCGGAAGCGGGCGTCGACGTGGACATGATCGACCAGAACCGGCCCACGGGCGGCGAGCTGGCCGAGATCTCGTTCACGGTGCCGCGCGAGCATCTGCGCGAGGCGCGCGCGGCACTCGCGCCCCTCACCGGCGAGCTGTTCTCGGAGCTGCTCGCCTACGAGGAGATCGGCAAGGTGTCGATCGTCGGCGCCGGCATGCGCTCGCACCCGGGCGTGGCCGCGAAGGTGTTCAAGGTGCTGGCCGCCGAGGGCCTCAACATCGACATGATCTCCACCTCGCCGATCAAGATCTCGTGCGTGATCCCGCGCGAGCGCGTGGAGTCGGTGGTGAGGGCGCTGCACGCCGCGTTTGAGCTCTCCGGGCCGGACACGATCCGCGAGGAGGAGCCGGCGCGAGCGAGCGGGGCGCAGTAGATGGCCGACCGTAGCCCCAACGTGCACTGGCAGCGCTCGGCGCGGGTTATGCGTTTACTGGAGAGCCGCTCGCTACATCCAGCGGCCCCAAACGGGGCTGGTGGCCGTAGAGCTGGAATGCTCTGAAGCCGGCGAAGGTCTTGTGCTCGGAGCCGTGGAAGTCGGAGGAGCCGGTCGTGAGCAGGTCGAGCTCCTCGGCGATCTCGCACAGCAGCCCCACCTGCGCGGCGGTGTGGGTGGGGTAGAAGGCCTCCACGCCATCGACCCCGAGTGAGGCGAAGCGCTCGAGCATCGCGCGCACCATCTCAGGCTCCTGCACATCCCAGAAGGGGTGCGCCCACACCGCGACGCCGCCGGCGGCGTGGATCAGCTCGATCGCCTCCGCCACGGTGGGGCGCGTGCGCGCAACGTAGGTGGGCACCCCGGGCACCAGGTAGCGGGGAAACAGCTCCTTCAGGCTGCCGATCCCCTCGGCGGCGACCCTGGCGGCATTGTCGGGGTGGTCGAGCAGCGCGTGGGCGAGATGCGGGCGCCCGAGCGGATCGCCGGCGGCCTGGCGGCGGCGCAGCTCGGTGTCATCGAGCGCAAAGCCCTCGTCGCGCAGCAGCTCGGCCATCGCCAGCACGCGTCGCTCGCGGTCGCCGCGGAGGTCTTCGAGCGTGGCGGCGAAGGTGGGGTCGCGATGGTCCACGAGGTAGCCGAGGATGTGCAGCTCCTCGTAGGCCTCGTCCACCGAGGAGAGCTCGGTGGCGGAAATCACGCGCACGCCCGCGCGCGGACCCTCCGCCAATGCCTCCTGCACGCCCGCGACCGAGTCGTGGTCGGTGAGCGCGAGCAGCTCCACGCCCGCGGCGGCGGCGGCGCGCACCACCTCGGTGGGGGGAAATTCGCCGTCGGAGTGCAGCGAGTGGGATTGCAGGTCGAAGGTGGGACGCATCGAGAGCAACCTACAGATCTCAGCCGTCGAGCGAGTGCTGCAGCTGCTCGAGCACGCGCACTACCCGCAAACCGGAGCGCCCGTCCGAGCGCGGGGTGGCACCGGTGCGGATGCACTCGAGAAAGTGCTCGCACTCCACGCGCAGCGGCTCGACGGGAGGGATCTGCGGCGAGAAGATCGCCCCCGAGCGCGCGATGTACTCCCCCCACGAGCGCGTGTCCTCGTCGAAGCCCTTGTCGTAGAGCGTGAGCTTGCCCTCCAGCTGCATGTCGTCGAAGGTGGCCATCCGCCGCGCGCCGACGACCGTCAGACGCCGCTCCTTGTGGGGGTCGAGCCAGGAGAGGTGCAGGTGCGCCACGATCCCGGAGGGGAAGCGCAGGTAACAGAAGACGACGTCCTCGACGCCCGCGCGCACATAGGAGCGCCCGTGCGCGACGCACTCGGAGGGCTCTTCGCCGATCAGCGACAAGATCACAGAGACGTCGTGCGCGCCGAGGCTCCACAGCGCGTTCTCGTCGGCGCGCAGCTTGCCGAGGTTCAACCGATTCCCGTACACGTAGTACAACTCCCCCAACTCTCCCTCCTCGAGCAGCTCCCGCAGGCGATCGACGGCGGGGTGGTACTCGAGCAGGTGCCCCACCATCAGCACCCGCCCCGCGCGCTCGGCCGCGGCGACGGCCGCTTCGGCGTCGGCGGCGGTGGTGGCGAGCGGCTTCTCCACGAAGCAGTGCTTGCCGGCCCCCACCACGCGGACGGCAAGCTCGGCGTGCGAGGGCACGGGCGTGGCGAGCACCACGGCGTCGAGCTCGGGGTCGTCGAGCAGCTCCTGCAGCTCCCCCGTGACGCGCGCCCCGGGAAACTGCTGGGCCGCCCGAGCGCGCGCCTGCTCGGAGGGATCGCACAGCCAGCGCAGCTCGCAGCCGGGGAGCGCAGCGAGGTTGCGCGCGAGGTTGGGGCCCCAGTAGCCGAGACCTGCGACCCCGACCTGAATGGGAGCCCCGCTCGCCCCTGTGGAGTCGCGGTCATTCATTCGGGGGATCGTCCGCGTGCGCGACTTGGGCACCGGCCGCCTGGGCGGTGGGCCTCCATGCCCACCGACGGTCGGCAGTGGGGCAGTTCGAGCAGGTCATCGCGAGGCGAGGGTATCGATCGTCCGCACGCAGCGCTCGGCCGCGTGCCCGTCGCCGTACAGCTCCGGCCGTGCCACCGGCGGCTCGAGCTCGAGCGCGGCGAGCGCGGCGGCGGCATCGAGGTCCACGAGCGTGTTCCACCCAACCTCCACGGTCTCGACCCACTCGGTGCTCGGACGCAGCGTGATGCAGGGCACTCCCGCCAGGTAGGCCTCCTTCTGGACGCCGCCGGAGTCGGTGAGAACGGCGCGGGCGTTGCACAGCAGCGCCGCCAGCTCGCCGTAGCCGAGCGGCTCGGTGACGCGCAGCCCACCGATTCCCACCAGCTCCTCCAGCAGCCCGGTGTCGAGCAAACGCGCGCGCGTACGCGGGTGCAGCGGGAACACCACCGGCACCGGCAGTGCCCGCACCAGCTCCACCAGCGCGCGCAGGCGGGCGGGCGGATCGACGTTGCCCGCACGGTGTGCGGTGAGCAGCAGGTACTCGCCTGCCCGCACACCATGAGCCTCCAAAACGCTTATGTCCGCACGCGCGGCGGGCTGCAAGCGCAGCGCGAGGTCCACCATCACGTCCCCCACCACCTCGACGCGTCCGGTGACGGACTCCGCGCGCAGGTTCTCGGCGGCGGTGTCCGAAGCGCACAGCAGCAGCTCAGAGAGGTGGTCGGTGAGCACGCGGTTGCGCTCCTCGGGCATCGCGCGGTCGAACGAGCGCATCCCGGCCTCCACGTGCACCACGGGCACGCCCGCATCGGCCGCGGCGAGCGCGCCGGCGAGCGTGGAGTTGGTGTCGCCGTACACCAGCACCGCGTCGGGCCGCTCCTGTTCGATCAGCGGCTCTAGCGCCGTGAGCATCCGGGCGAGTTGAGAGGTGTTGGACCCCCCGGCGATCCTCAACTCGCGCTCCGGCCGCGCCAGCCCAAGCTCGCGGAAGAAGACCCCCGAGAGCGAGTCGTCGTGATGCTGGCCGGTGTGCACCAGCAGCTCCTCGTGGCGCTCGCGCAGCGGCCCCGAAACCGCGGCGGCCTTGATGAACTGCGGGCGGTTGCCTACGACCGTGAGGATCTTCACCCGGCGCAGATTACGCAGCTGCGCCGACGACCGACGTCGACCAGTCGATCACCGACGTGGGCCGCACGACGTGGCGGCTCATCCCCAGCTCCTTGGGCGCCACGCCGAGCGCGAGGCCGACCAGCTGGGGGAGGTGCAGGACGGGCATCTGCAGCTCGCGTGCGACCACACCTTCGGCGGCGGGCTGCTGCAGGTCGAGGTTGAGGTGGCACAGCGGGCAGGGGGTCACCAGGCAGTCGGCGTCGGCGTCCACCGCGTCGCCGAGGTGGCGGCCGGCCTGCTTCAGCGAGGCCTCCTTGTTCATCGTGACGATCGGGAAGCCGCAGCACTTGCGCATCCCGGCGTACTCGATCACAGTGCCCCCGAGCGCCTCGATCACCTGCTCGAGGTAGTGATCGCGGGGGGTGTCGGCGTCGATCCCGAGGCGCTTGCGGGGGCGCACGATGTAGCAGCCGTAGAAGGGCCCCACCTTGAGGTTGGTGAGCGGCCGCTTCACACGGGAGCGCAGCTCGTCGAGGCCGAGCTCCTCGACCAAAAGCCACAGGAAGTTCTTGTTGGTCAGGCCCTTCTCGTAAGAGAGGCCCTCGGGGGCGAGCGTGGCGTTGACGTGCGCGCGGTACTCGGCGCTTGAGTCGAGACGCTCCTGGCACTCGCTCTGGGCGCCCTGGCAGGTGGAGCAGATGTTCATCATCAGCTCCGCACCGTCCACCTGCTGGGCAAGCGCGAAGGTGCGCGCGTTGAGCGTGTCGGCGAGCTCCTGGTTGTGCTCGGCGATCACGCCGCAGCCGCTGCAGTTGGCGCGGTCGAGCTGGACGAGCTCGATGTCGAGCAGGGGGGCGACGCGCGCCATCGAGCCGTGCAGCTCGGGGGTGAAGCCGCGGCTGACGCAGCCCGGCCAGTAGGCAACCTTCATCAGCTTGCGCTCCCTTCCATCGAGGACTCCGTCGGACCCCCAACGGCGGACTCCTCGGGACCGCTGCCCACCGCAACGGCTGCGACCACCCCCGCGGCGTCGTCCTGGTCTTCGTCCTCGCCGGAGATGTAGAGGTTGAGCTCATACCGTTCGGGCCGGCTCTCGACGGTCTGGTAGATCCGCTTGACTGCCTTCAGGTCGGCGGGCGGGATCTTGTGGCCGAACAGCGCCAGTTTGATGCCGATCTTGCCGCGCGCGATCGCCTTGACGGCGGTGGGCAGCAGCGAGAGCAGCTCTTTGCCGGCCGCGGGGTGGAATTTCCCGAACCACGAGTTGCCGCCGTAGGAGCGCGGCGGCAGTTCGGCCTCGTGCAACAGCCCGTAGTCGCGCACGAGCGTGGTCAGCGCGGCCTCGTGGCGCTCGCCGTTGTTGGCGTCGACGATGTGCTGGTCGGAGATCGCGATGCGGCGCAGGCGCATGATCTGGCCCATCGGGTTGACGTCCTTGGGGCAGGCCTCCACGCACTTGAAGCAGTGCGTGCAGTCGAAGATCCCCTGCGGGTCTTCGGAGAGATCCACGAGGCGCTCGCGCTGGCGATCGTCGCGCGGGTCGCCGACGAAGCGGTAGGCCTTCGCCAGCGCGGCGGGGCCGATGAAGCCGGGGTCGACCTCCATTGCCAGGCAGTCCGACACGCACGCGCCGCACTGGATGCACGCCATCGACTGGGTGACGTCGACCATCGCGTCTTTCGCCACCACGTACTCGCGCTCGGGGACGGGCTGCTTGGCGAGCAGCCACGGCGTGACGCGCTGGATCTTCTTCCAGTGCACCGCGTCCATGTCGACGATCAGGTCCTTGATCACGGGCATGTTGCCCATCGGCTCGATCTCGATCACCCCGTCCTTGCCGGACGCGCGGGCGTGGTCGAGGTGGGTGTGGCAGGCGAGGCCGGGTTCGCCGTTGATGCGCACACCGCACGAGCCGCAGATCGCCGCGCGGCAGGAGCAGCGGATCCCGATCGAGCCATCGAAGCGGGCTTTTGCCTGCAGGATGCCCTCCAGCACGGAGCGGTGGGGCTCGAGCTCGATCGTGTGCTCGTCCCAATAGGGGGCTTCGCCTGACTCCGGGTCGTAGCGGCGCACCCGCAGCTTGAACTGCTCAGGTGGACGGTGGGTCTCAGCCATCAGTACTTCCTCTCCTCGGGCTGCCACTGTGTGATCGTCACCGGCGAGTAGCTCACCTCAGGAGCACCGTCGGCGCCGAGCGAGATGTCGATGTGCTTCAGCCACTGCTCGTCGTTGCGCTCGGGGAAGTCGGTGCGGAACTGCGCGCCGCGCGACTCCTTGCGCTCGATCGCCGCGACCACCGTCGCCTCGGCGCAGTCGAGCATGTAGCCCAGCTCCAGCGCGCCGAGCACGTCCTGGTTGAAGACCGTGCCGTGGTCATCGACATAGGCGCTCTGGGACTCCTCCTGCAGGCGCTTGACCACGCCGAGCGCCTGCTCCAGGCCCTCCTGGTCGCGGTACACCGCGACGTACTGGTTCATCGTCTCGCCGAGCTCGCGCTTGATCTCCGAGATGCGCCGGCCGGTGCGCTCCCGCGCGAGGATCGCGTCGATCGCGGCGACGTCGTCGTTGAGTTGCCCGTTGGCGGCGGTGGGCATCGGCATGGAGAGAGCGCGCGTCGCGGCGTGTTCGCCCGCGCGGCGACCGAAGATCAGCGTGTCCAGCAGCGAGTTGGCGCCGAGGCGGTTGCCGCCGTGCACCGAGACGCAGGCCACCTCGCCGGCGGCATACAGGCCCTCGATCGGGGTGGCGCCGTTGACGTCGGTCTTGACCCCGCCCATGATGTAGTGCTGGCCGGGGCGGATCATGATCGGCTCACGGGTGATGTCCACGCCGGCGAAGTCCTTGCCGATGTTGACGATCTCGCGCAGCGCCTCCAGCGTGCGCTTGCGCGGCACCTTGGTGATGTCGAGGTAGATGCCGTCTTTGTTGGCGCCCACGCCACGGCCCTCGAGGATCTCGGTCTGCTCGGCGCGCGAGACCACGTCGCGGGAGGCGAGGTCGAGCTTGTTGGGGGCATACTTTTCCATGAAGCGCTCGCCCTCGGAGTTGAGCAGCACCGCGCCCTCGCCGCGCGCCCCCTCGGTGATCAGCAGGCCGTTCTCGACCAGTGTGGTCGGGTGGTATTGCACCATCTCCATGTCCATCAGCGGCGCGCCGATGCGGTAGGCCTGGGCGATCCCGTCGCCGGTGACGATCAGCGCGTTGGTCGTCGGGCTGTACACCTGCCCGGCGCCGCCGCAGGCGAGGATCGTGTTCTTGGCGTGGAACACCTCCATCCGCCCCGAGCGCACGTCGCGCGCGATCGTGCCGCAGCAGCGCCCCTGCTCGTCGCGCAGCAGCGAGGTGACAAACCACTCCTCGAAGCGCTCCACAGTCTCGTGGTGGCGCATCAGCTGCTCGTAGAGCACGTGCAGGATCGCCTGTCCCGTTATGTCGGCGACGTAGGCGGTGCGCTTCATCGAGGCGCCCCCGAACGCGCGCAGGTCGAGCAGGCCCTGCTCGTTGCGGTGGAAGGTGACGCCGATGTGCTCCAGGTGCATCACCTCCGCGGGGGCCTCCGAGCACATGATCTCGATCGCGTCCTGGTCGCCGAGGAAGTCGGAGCCCTTGACGGTGTCGTAGGCGTGCGAGTGCCAGTCGTCGTCGACGGAGATCGCCGCGTTGATCCCGCCCGCGGCGGCGACCGAGTGCGAGCGCACCGGATGGACCTTGCTGACGATCGCCACGCTCGCGCCGCCCTGCGCCGCGGCAAGCGCCGCGCGCTGGCCGGCGAGACCTGCGCCGATGATCAGTACGTCGTGTGCTGGCATGCGCGCGGGAACAATATTGAAAACAGAGGGGCCCGGCTCGCCGGCCTGTCGGCCGCCTGCGCCACCCTCTATACACCCGCCGCCGGGCGCAGCGCTTGGCGGATCTGGGCGACCGTCACGACTCCGCGCAGCACCCCGTCGTCGTCGACGGCGACCATCGCTCCCAGGCGCCCGAGGCCCTCCGAGCGCAGCAGCGATTCCAGCGGCTGGTCGAGCTCGATGCGAATCGGCAGGTTCTCCTCCAGCACGTCGCTCACCGGCAGCGCGGGGCGGCCGGCGGCGATCTCCGCGTCCACGCGTTCGGAGCGCACCACTCCAAGGAAGTGGCGAGCCGGATCGACGACCGCAAACCACGGCCAGCGGTAGCGCAGGAAGAAGTGCTCTTGCGCGTCCAGCAGCCCGGTCTCGGCGGGAATCGTCACCGGCTCGGTGTCCATCACGTCGGCCACCTTCAGCCGCTGGATGCGCTGGTTGACGGTCCCTTGCAGCACCGCGGCGGTGGCGCTCTGGTAGACGAACATCCCCATGAACGCGATCACCAGCCCGCTGAAGTCGCGGAACGCCAGCAGCACGCCGAGGCCCGCCACCCCGAGCAGCACGCCGAAGCCCTGCCCCACGCGCCCAACCACGCGGGTGGCGCGGTTGCGATCGTCGGTGCGCCACCACAGCAGCGCGTGCACGATCTGAGCCCCGTCGAGCGGGAAGGCGGGGATCAGGTTGAGGATCAGCACCAGCACATTGAGCGTCACCACCCAGCTCAACCACAGCACGACGGGCGTCGTGACCACGCCGCCTCCTCCGACGGCGACCGCGAAGAAGTGGTGGCTGCTCGCCGCCACCGCGCCAAACGCTGTGCAGAGGAGGATCACCGCCAGTGTCACGAGCGGCCCCGCCGCCGCCACCCGCAGCTCCACGCCCGCACGGGGCATCGGGCCGGTGCGGGTGGTGCCGCCGAGCGCCCACAGCTCGATGCCCATCACAGGGACGCCGTTGCGGCGGGCCACCAGCGCGTGGCCGAGCTCGTGCATGATCACCGAGGCGAAGAACGAGAGCACGATCGCGACCATCACCAGGTACGCGGTGGTGCGCGAGCCGCCGAGCACTTCGTGGAAGTAGGGGGTGAGCGTGTCGGCGAAGTAGATCAGGATCACAGCGAGGATCACGAACCAGCTGATCCCCACCCCGATGCGGACGCCGAAGACACGCGCCAGTTGAAAATTCCTGCGTACGGGCATAGATCTCAATGGTAGGCCGCGAGCGGGCCAAAGCCGGGCTGAGTCTGATTGAAGAGGGGCCCGGCTCGCCGGCCTACGGCCGGCTGCGCCACCCTCTAGGACGCCTGCACGCGCCCGCGAGCGATGATCGCCTCGAAGTCCGTGCCCGCCGGCAGTGTGCCGTACTCGAGGCCCGCGTCACGGCCGAGGCGCGCGGCGCAGAAGGCGTCGGCGACGGCGGGGTCGCCGTAGCGCACCAGCAGCGAGCCCTGCAATGCGAGAGCCATCGATTCCACCACGCGGCGGGCGCGGGACTCGAGCGTCGCAGGATCCCCAAACAGGTTCTTGAGGCCGTCGAGGTGGGCGTCCAGGCGCCGGTCGGAGCCGCGCGCCTGGTCGAGCTCGTGCAGGAACACCTCGAGCGTTCGCGGGGTGCGCACCAGCGCGCGCAGCACGTCGAGGCTCATCACATTGCCGGAGCCCTCCCAGATCGAGGCCAGCGGCGCCTCGCGGTAGAGGCGAGGCATCCCCGACTCCTCCACATAGCCGTTGCCGCCGAGGCACTCCAGCGACTCGAAGGCGTGGTTGGGGGCGCGCTTGCACACCCAGTACTTCGACACCGCGGTCGCCAGGCGCTTGAACTGGTGGGCGTCGCTCAGTTCCTCGCTGGAGGCACCGGACTCGGCGCCGGCTTCGTCGTAGGCGCGCGCGAGGCGCAGCGCCAGCATCGTCGCGGCCTCCGACTCCAGGCAGAGGTCGGCCAGCACGTTGCGCATCAGCGGCTGGTCGATCAGCCGCTTGCCAAACGCGTTGCGGTGCGCGGCGTGGTGCGTGGCGGCCACGACCCCGGCGCGCATCCCCGCGGCGCAGCCGATCACGCAATCGAGGCGCGTGTGCCCCACCATCTCGATGATCGTCGGCACGCCCCTGCCGGGCTCGCCGACCATCCGTGCCCAGGCGCCGTGGAACTCGACCTCGCTGGAGGCGTTGGAGTGGTTGCCGAGCTTGTCCTTCAGGCGCTGGATGTGGAAGGCGTTGCGGCTGCCATCGCCCAGCACGCGCGGCATCAAAAAGCAGGAGGGCGCGGCGGGGCTCTCCTCGCCCGTCTGCGCGAGCACGAGGAAGATGTCGGACATCGGCGCCGAGCAGAACCACTTGTGGCCGGTGATCTCGTACTCGGCGCCGGCGCCCCCACCGTTCAGCGCCCGCGCGACGGTCGTGTTGGCGCGCACGTCCGAGCCGCCCTGCTTCTCGGTCATCGCCATGCCGGCGATCGCCGAGCCCTTCTCGGCGGCGGGCATGAGCATCGGGTTGTACGTCTTCGCGGTGATCAGCGGCTCCCACTCGGCCGCCAGCTCCGGCTGCGCGCGCAGCGCGGGCACCACCGCGAAGGTCATCGTGATCGGGCAGGCGAAGCCGGCCTCGGCCTGCATCGCGGTCATGTACAGCGCGGCGCGGGCGACGTGCGCGCTGGGCTCGGGACTGGTCCACGGCAGCGAATGCAGCTCGTTCTCCACGCCCATCCGCATCAGGTTGTGCCACGCGGGGTGGAACTCGACCTCGTCGATGCGGTTGCCGTAGCGGTCGTGCGTGTGGAGGATCGGCTTGTTCTCGTTCGCAAGGCGTCCCCAGAACTGCTGCGGTAGGCCGCCGACGAACTGGCCGAGCGTGGCGGCGCGCTCGCGCGCCCAGCCACCGCCCTCGCGCTCCAGCGCCTCGACCAACGGCAGGTTGCTGGAGAAGACATCCACGCCCTCCAGCGGCGGCGCCTGGTTGGCGACCTCGTGGGTCTTCCACGGAGCGGCGCCCTCGGCCGTCTCGGTCCTCAATGCTGTGGCCATCACGTGACAGGTTACTCCCCCGCGATAGCATCGCCGCCCGGCAAAAGCTTCTAGACCCGCAAGGACCGACACATGGCCAAGATCAAGGTAAAGAACCCCGTCGTCGAGCTTGACGGCGATGAGATGACAAGAATCATCTGGTCGTTCATCAAGGAGCAGTTGATCCTCCCCTACTTGGATGTCGAGCTCGAGTACTACGACCTCGGCATCGAGCACCGCGACGCCACCGCCGACCGGGTGACGGTCGAGGCGGCCGAGTCGATCAAGCGCCACGGGGTCGGGGTCAAGTGCGCGACGATCACCCCCGACGAGGCGCGGGTGGAGGAGTTTGGGCTGAAAGGCATGTACCGCTCGCCCAACGGCACCATCCGCAACATCCTCGGCGGGGTGATCTTCCGCGAGCCGATCGTGATCGCCAACATCCCCCGTCTGGTGCCCGGTTGGAGGAAGCCGATCGTGATCGGCCGCCACGCGTTCGGCGACCAGTATCGCGCCACCGACATGGTCGTGCCCGGCGAGGGCAAGCTCGTGCTCACCTTCACTCCCGCCGACGGCGGTCAGCCGATCGAGCTCGATGTGTACGACTTCCCCGGCGGCGGCGTGGCGCTGGCGATGTACAACCTCGACGCGTCGATCCGCGACTTCGCCCATGCCTCGCTGCGTTACGGATTGGAGCGCGGCTATCCGGTTTACATGTCTACCAAGAACACGATCCTCAAACGCTACGACGGGCGCTTCAAAGACATCTTCGCCGAGGTGTACGACGCCGAGTTCAAGGCCGACTTCGAGGCCGCCGGCATCACCTACGAACACCGGCTGATCGACGACATGGTCGCCGCCGCGCTGAAGTGGGAAGGCGGGTACGTGTGGGCCTGCAAGAACTACGACGGCGACGTGCAATCGGACACCGTCGCCCAGGGCTTTGGCTCGCTCGGGTTGATGACCAGCGTGCTGATGACCGCCGACGGGAAAACCGTCGAGGCCGAGGCCGCGCACGGCACGGTGACACGTCACTACCGCCTGCACCAGCAGGGCAAGCCCACCTCCACCAACCCGATCGCCTCGATCTTCGCGTGGACACGCGGCCTCTCCGCGCGGGGACGGATGGACGGCACCCCCGAGGTGACGCGCTTCGCCGAGACGCTGGAGCGAGTCTGCGTGGCAACGGTCGAAAGCGCCAAGATGACCAAGGACCTCGCGCTGCTGATCGGCCCTGAGGAGCCGTGGCAGACCACGCAGGAGTTCCTCGCCTCGATCGACCAGAACCTGCAAAAGGAAATGGCCTAGACGGCTCAGAGGTCCATCGACGCCGGCAAGGGCTGACACCACACACCACTAACAATGCACCCCGCTGCAGCACCCAACACTCCAAGCACCCAACCACTTCAGGAGATGAATTCGTGAGCGATCCCATACGAGTCACCGTCACCGGCGCCGCCGGGCAGATCGGATACAGCATCGTCTTTCGCATCGCCTCCGGCCAGCTGCTGGGTCCCGAGCAGCCGGTCGATCTACGCCTGCTGGAGATCCCGCAGGCGATGGGCGCGCTCGAGGGAGTCGCGATGGAGCTGACCGACTGCGCCTTCCCGCTGCTCACCGGCCTCGACCTGCACGACCGCCCGGCGGACGCATTCGAGGGCACCAACATCGCGCTGCTGGTCGGCTCGCGCCCGCGCACGAAGGGCATGGAGCGCGCCGAGCTGCTCAGCGCCAACGGTGAGATCTTCACCGTTCAGGGCAAGGCGCTGAACTCCGTCGCCGCCCCCGACGTGCGGGTGCTGGTGGTCGGCAACCCCGCCAACACCAACTGCCTGATCGCGATGAACAACGCGCCCGACATCCCCCGTGAGCGCTTCACCGCGATGCTGCGTCTCGATCACAATCGCGCGATCGCGCAGCTCGCGGCGAAGCTCGGCGCCCCGGTGAGCGACATCTCGCAGATGGGGGTGTGGGGCAATCACTCCCCGACGATGTACCCCGACCTGTTCCACGCCAGGGTCGGCGACCAGGTGGCCGCCGACGCGGTCGACGACCAGGTGTGGATCGAACAGCAGTTCCTGCCCGGCGTGGGCAAACGCGGCGCGGCGATCATCGAGGCGCGCGGCGCCTCCTCGGCAGCCTCCGCCGCCAACGCCGCGATCGATCACATGCACGACTGGGTGCTCGGCACCAACGGTGGCTGGGTCTCGATGGGCGTGCCCTCCGACGGCTCTTACGGAATCCCCGAGGGCCTGATCTGCGGCGTCCCCTGCACTTGCGCCGGCGGCGAGTGGTCGATCGTGGAGGGTCTCGACCTCGACTCGTTCTCTCGCGAGCGCATCGACGCAAGCGTCAACGAGCTCCAGGAGGAGCGCACCGCGGTGCAGGAGCTCGGTTTGATCTGAGTTCGCTCACCGCCCTCAGCGCGAGCAGAGCTGAGCCCAGCCCACCGGTACCGGTCTCTCGGTGATGCTCGGCCCAGCGGTTGGCTTGGTGCTCGCGCGAAGCGAATTACCCCAAAAAAACAGCCCCGGCGAGTAACCCGCCGGGGCTGTCGTGCATCTGGAGTCCTATCGACCAATTTGTGCGACTACGCCAAGGCCGACGGATCGTCGTTCCTGGCAAGGACGCAAGGAGCGAAGTGTGCTCCGCACACGAGCGACTGAGGACGCCGCCAGGGGCGACGAGACTAGGCCTTGGGGTGCCAGCCGCGGCCTTGCTTGGTTACCTTGCCTTCCTCCTCGAGGATCGGCAGCACGCGGTAGAGATAGTTCTGCTTGATCCCCATGCGGGCGGCCAGCTCGGGGATCGTGATGCCGGCCTGCTCTTGCACGAAGGCGAGTGCCTGCGCGGCGCGCGTGCCACTGCCTTTGCGGCGGCCGGCTTTGCGCCTCGCGCCTCCGCGGCCCGCCGCCTCTGTCGTGGTCGCGGTCGTGGTCGCGGTCGCCGGAGTGGCGGCTGCTTTTTTGGTTTTGGTTTTCGAGCCGCGCGGCCGGCCCGGTCCGCGACGGCCAGGCACTTTGCGAGCCGCTTTGGCGGTTTTGGCGGTTTTGGCGGCGGCTTTGGGCGCAGACACAGCGGGCGCAGCGGCCGACCTGCCCAAGCCGTCGAGCGCGGCGACGGCTGCCTCCAGCCGCTGGTACTCCTCCACCAGCGGCTGCAACTCGGCCAGCCGATCGGTGATCTCTCGGTGCTTCTCGTCAAGGAAGTCGGTCACAGTTGAATCCTGTTCGCTCGGATTGCGTGATTTTCATCACGGTTTATTGAGTTCACCTTACAACATTCATACGTCGGGCACCGTCGCGCAAGCCGACTGTCATGTCGGAGGGAATCGATGTGACGGGCAAGCGATGGCGCTCGTGCCCTCGATGCTGTTGCTCACCCGCCTCATCCCATCCACGGGGCGAGCGGGTGGGTGGACTCCGATCGGGCGCCTACTTTTACGTGAGCCTCACCGTCGAGTGGCCTTGTGAGCCCACCGTCGAGTGGCCTGTGAGCCCTACCGTCGAGTGGTCTTGTGAACCCTCACCGTCGGACGGTCTTGGCAGCCGCGGTACCGCCATCCTCGAGCAGCTCGCGCAGGCGCTCGATCGTGCGCCGCGCCTCCCGCTCGGGCATTCCCCCCACCAGCGCACGCGAGGCAAGCGCTCCGACGGGCCCGAGCGGAGGACGAAACTCATTGCGATAGTCGAAGTACGTGCCATCCCCCTCGGCGCGCAGCTCGTATTCGGTGTGAGCACGCGAACGGGCGGGTCCGCGACCCTCCCACACGGCCAGCCGGCACGGCTGGCAGCGCACCAGACGCCAGTGAACGTCGAGGCTCACCCCGCGCAGATGAACCTGCTGCCCCATCTCGTATCCCACCCCCGGCGGCCCCTCGTCGGCCCACCGCAACGTGCGGTGAATCGTGACCCACTCGCCGAGACGATGGGGATCCATCACAGTCCTCCACACCTCCTCCGGAGGGGCGGCGATGTGGGTGGAGATAGAGACGACGCTCATCGCGCGGCGAGCGGTTCAACCGCCTCCCACTCGCCCAGCGCGTGCTCGACGGCGTCGTCGAAGGAGTGCGGCTGCACCCCCAGCAACTCGGCGGCGTGATCGTCGACGGGCAACAGATCCCCCTGGAGTCCCTCCATCAGTGGCAGCACCAGCGCAGGATCCTCTCCGGCCAGAACCGCAGCGAGGCGCGCCGCGAGCGGCGTCATCGTCACCCTCAACCCCAGCGTCGGTCGGGGAAGCAACAACAGCTCGGCGATGCGCCGCATCATCTCCTCATAGGTGAGCGGCTCCGGTCCGCCAATCTCGAGCGTGCGACCGCTCACGCTTGGGAGGTGGGCGGCGGCGGCGAGCATCTCGATCGTGTCGCGCACGTCGATCGGCTGCGTGCGAAACCCGCGCCACGCCGGCAGTGTCAGCACCGGCATGCGCTCGACCAAGCGCACCAGCAGGCGGAAGGACCGCGATCGCGCACCGATCACAATCGAGGCGCGCAGGGCGACTGAATCGGGAACATGCTCGAACAGGATCGCCTCCACCTCCGCGCGGCTGGCAAGATGACGCGACGCGGAGCCCGAGCGCGGGAGCAGGCCACCGAGATAGACGATCCGCTCCACCCCGGCGCGCTGGGCGTGCGCGGCGAAGGTACCGGCCGCCAGACGCTCACGCTCGGCGAAGCCACCCGACGACGAGGCGTCCGTCGGGCCGCTTTCCATCGAGTGGATCAGGTAGTAGGCGACCCTCACTCCCTCGAGCGCACCGGCGAGCCCTTCACCAGTGAGGACGTCGCCGCGCACCACCTCGATCGCTGGAGCCCCCGGTGGCGCCTCACGCGATGGAACCCCAGTCGGCGCCTCACGCGATGGAACCCCAGTCGGCGCTTCACGCGATGGAACCCCCGGTGGCACCTCACGCGCTGAGCGCGATTCGCGCATCGAGGGTGCCCGCCACCCGCCGAGCGGCGCGGGGTTGCCACTGGCTTCATGCGCCGCCAGCGCGGAGTGTACGCGGGCGGGCTCGCGCGCCAAGGCGCGCAGCTCGTGTCCTTGGGCAAGCAGCGTTGGGGTAAGCGCCGAGCCGATGAAGCCGCTGGCGCCCGTCAGGAGAATGCGCATCACCGGCAATAATGACGCGCGTGCCGTCATCCAACACCGAGCTCGCCCCAGCGGCGCCGTCGCGATGCGATCTGGCGATCGTCGGCGGCGGGATCGTCGGCCTGGCGCTGGCGCGCGAGCTGACGCGCCGCCACCCGCGCCTGTCGGTGTCCGTGCTCGAGCGCGAGGCCGAGCTTGGCATGCACCAGACCGGCCACAACTCCGGAGTGGTTCACGCCGGCGTCTACTACCAACCGGGCTCGCTGAAGGCGCGTCTGTGCGTGGCGGGCGCGCGCGAGTTGTACGAGTACTGCGAACAGCGCGGGATCGCCCACGAGCGTTGCGGGAAGGTGATCGTGGCGACCGGCGCCGGCGAGCTGGGGCGCCTGGATGAGCTCGAACGCCGTGGCAAGGCCAACGGCGTTCCCGGGCTGCGCCGCATTGACGCGGCCGGCATCGAGGCGCTCGAGCCCCACGCGCGGGGGGTCGCCGGGCTGCACTCTCCCGACACGGGCATCGCCGACTTCGCCGCGGTCGCGCGCTCGTACGCACAGGACGCACTCGACGCCGGCGCCACGGTGGCGAGGAGCCACGGCGTCGAGGGGGTCTCCGTGGTGGGGCGCTCGCTGCGCCTCGCGCACGCGCACGGCGTCACCGAGGCCGGCAACGCCGTCTTCTGCGCCGGCGCATGGGCCGACCGCCTCGCCGTCGCCGCCGGCGCCGATCCAGATCCGCGCATCGTGCCGTTCCGCGGCGCCTATCTGCGCCTGGCTCCCGCGCGCCGCGAGCTGGTCCGCTCGCTGATCTACCCCGTGCCCGACCCGTCGCTGCCGTTCCTGGGCGTTCACCTGACCAAGCACATCAACGGCGACGTGCTGATCGGACCGACGGCCCTGATGGTCGGCGCCCGCGACGCCTACAGCCTCGCGACGCTCAAGCGCCGGGACCTGCTCGACACGCTCGCGTGGCCCGGCACCTGGCGGATGCTCGCCAACTGGTGGCGGACGGGCGCAACCGAGCTGCGCCACGCCGCCTCGCGCGCCGCCTTCGTGCGCGCCGCCGCTCGCTACGTGCCGGCCCTGGGGGTCGGCGACGTGCAACCCGCCTTCGCCGGCATTCGCGCCCAAGCGCTGGCGCGTGACGGCAAGCTGGTCGACGATTTCGTCTTCTCCCACACCGAGCGGGCGCTGCACGTGCGCAACGCGCCCTCACCGGCCGCCACCTCCTCGCTGGCGATCGCCCGCCACGTCGCCGACCGCGCGGGGGAGACGTTCGGGCTCGCGGGGTGAGGCATCCTCAAGCGGGATCCCCCGCCCCCGCGCGTCGCCGACCGCGCCGGGACACATGGTTCGTCCGGTGAGAGCGGTGGATCGTCCGGTGAGAGCGGTGGATCGTCCGGTAAGAGCGGTGGATCGTCCGGTAAGAGCGGTGGATCGTCCGGTAAGAGCGGTGGATCGTCCGGTGAGAGCGGCTTAGAACCTCGGAAAATGCGGTATGTCATGGGGGATGTCACAGGAAAGTGACGTTATGCCAGCTCTTTCCGGGGTATAAAAATTTTCCCTGCGATTTGCGAGAAGGGCCCTTGAGCGGAGCGTCGGCGGGTGCTTTGATCCCCACCGTCGTCAGTTGATCTTGCCCACCCACGGCCGGGTGAGGCGGATGTCGAAAACACTCGAAGATGGGGAGCCACCTTGGCGCAGGGACGGACGAGCGCGCGCGCTGCCGCGCGCAAAGTGACGTGCGAGGAGTGCTATTTCAAGCGCAACATGCTCTGTGCGCTCGATCTGACAGAGCCGTGCGCCACGTTCCGCCCCCACGCCGCCCAACTCAAACCGCCGCCGCAGCTGCGCTTCGTCTTCCGCCAGGAGCGCCCGCGCGCCGCGTGGGCCTTCCCCACCGCCCAGGAACAGGCCGCGCTGCACGCATAGCGTTTCCCCGGAGGGGTATATTGGGGTGGACCCACGGTAACCAAGCTCCAAGTAGAGGCGGTGGCTGCATGGCGGCAAAAGAGAGCATCGGCAAGGCTTCGGCGGCGGCCCGCGCCGCCCACGACAACCAGTATGTGAAGCGCATCATCGAGGACGAGGAGCTGCGCGGCAGCCTGCTCGCGGCCTACCTCGCCGCACGCAGCGCCTATGGGCGGATGAGCAACGGCAAGCCGGCGACCAAGGCGCTATTCGAGGATCGCAAGCTTCAGCGCGAGCTCGTCGAGGCGGTGGGCGCACTGCGCGACGCGAGCACCGCGCTCAAAGAGCCCCCCAAGCGCCGCCGTCGGCGCGGGGGCTTCGGCCGCACGCTGATGCTCGCGCTCGTGGCGGGCGCGCTCGCGCTCGCGCTCAGCGAAAGCCTGCGCTCGAAGGTGCTCGACATGCTGTTCGGGGCCGAGGAGGAGTTCGACTACAGCTCGACCACGATGCCGGCGCAGGAGGCGCCGAGCTCAGTCGGCGCCTCCGCCACCTGAGGCCGCTACGAGGCCTCACCGGCGGCCTGAGGCTGCATCAGGACGATGGCTTCCGCGGTGGAGAGCGGCTCGAGCAGCAGGGGCGCTAGGCCGCTCTCGGGCGAGCGCGCACAGCGAATTGTCGAGGCGATGCGCCGCAGCGTCGCCCAGCACGGTACGGCGGGCTCCACCTTCGAGCGCGTCGCGCGTGAGGCGGGGGTGTCGCGGGGCCTGCTGCACTACTACTTCGGCACCAAGGAGCAACTGCTCGCGGAGGCTGTGCGGCGCGACTGCCAGCTGCGCCTGGAGCGCTTGGAGCAGCAGCTCGCGGGGGCGCAGACGGCCGATGACTTCATCGGCCTGATGGCGCAGCACCTGCAGGACGCGATTAACGAGGACCCCGATTTCATCACGCTTCTGTTCGAGCTGTTCACGCTCTCGCGACGCAATGACGAAATCGCCACGGAGTACGCCAATCTGATGCGCACGATGCGCCAGCAGGTCGCGGGCATGCTCACGGTGGCACAAGACGAGGGCGTGCTGCGCCTGCACGCGGATCCGGAGGCGATCGCCGAGATCCTCTTCTCGCTCGGAGACGGGTTTGCGCTGCGGATGCTCACCGAGCCCGACCGCGACTTCACCGCGACGATTCGCGCCGGCATCGTCAGCGCACGCGCCCTGCTGGCAGATTGAGCCGCCCTCCCGCTGCCCCGGCCTTCCCCTTCGGGCCTGGCACTCCTATAATCCGAGTGCCAATGCCGATCTACGAGTACCGTCGCCCTGACGGAAGCACCTTCGAGATCCTCCAGTCGTTCTCCGACGAGGCCCTCGCCAAGGACCCGGAGACCGGCGTGAAGGTGCAGCGTGTGCTGCACGCGCCCGCCGTGCACTTCAAGGGCAAGGGCTTCTACAACACCGACTACGGCACCCGCAAACGCCAGCGCGAGAACGCGGCGGCGGCGGAGAGCTCCTCTAAGTCGACCTCCTCCAAGGACTCCTCGCCCAGCGGCGACAGCGGGGGCTCAGCCAACGGCAAGAGCTCCTCGCCATCCGAGAGCGGTTCGAAGTCCGACCGGAGCTCCTCGAGCTCGAAGTCCGAGCAGAACTCCTCCACCAAGAAGTCCGAGCCGGTCGCGGCCAAGAGCTGAGCCCCGAAAGATCCGCCGGGCCGGCGGATGAGTCGGGCCGGGGAGGATGAGTCGGGCCGGCGGAAGAGTCGAGCCGGGGAGGATGAGCGCTACCCCGCCATGAAGCGTGCCACGGCTGCGCGCTTCGCCGCTTCGGAGACGGTCAGGCCTTCTTCGCCGTCCGGCAGCGTGATCTGGCCGGTGGGCGCCAGCAGGCGCGTGGGGCTGGAGCCGCCGATCTCGAGCGCCGCGAACAGCGCGAGCAGTTCGGGGCCGCTCATATCGGAGATGATCGTGGGGGGGGCGTTCCAGGCGATCAACGGCAGACGCAGGAAGCTGGAGAAGGAGAGCAGCTGCGACTTCATGTCCAGCAGCAGTTTCTGCTGGCGTTCCTCGCGCTGGAGGTCGGTCTGCTGGGGGGCGCAGCGGTTCTCACGGGTGCGCGACAGCGCGAGTGCTTCCCTGCCGTCGAGGTGGTGGGTGCCCGCGGAGAGACGCAGCGTGAAGCCGCCATCGGCGGAGCCGCCGTCGAGGTAGGACACCACGCAGCCTCCGGTATAGGTGATGCCGCCCATCGCTTCCACCAGTTCCGGGAAGTTTTCGAAGTTGACCTCGATCACGTGGTTGATGGGGATTCCGAGATAGTGCTTGATCACCGAGATCGACTCCGCGGGCCCGCCGAAGGCATAGGCGGCGTTGATCTTCTGCGGCCCGTGCCCGGGGATTTCGATCACCGTGTCGCGGGGGATCGACAGACGCGCCGCGTGCCCCCCGCCGGTGCGGATCAGCATGATCGAGTCCGAGCGGCTGGGCCCGTCGATGTCGGCGCCCGGTTCCCTCGAGTCCTTCTGGCGTTTGTCGGAGCCCAGCACGAGGATGTTGTTGGCGGAGGTGAGCAGGAAGCCCGCAGGTTCGAGCTGGCCGGCCACGTTGGCCGGCGGGGAGACGCGCCGGAAGTGAGAGCTGAGTAGGAACAGCACGAGCGAGAACGCCACCCAGCCGACGACCACCGCAAGCAGCCCGAGCACCGCACGCTTGGGGGTGATCCGCCGCCACCGGGAAGGCTTCGCGCCGGGCGCGGTGCCTTGGCGAGGGGGCCGCCGGGGTGGCGGCGGGCCTCCTCGACCCTCTTCCAACAGGCTGCCCCCGCGGCTGCGCGCGGGCCCGGCGGACCCGTTCGCACCCGCATCTGCAGGGCTTGGGCGCGGCAGCTTGCGCCCCGCGCGGTAGCGGGTGTACTGCGGCTTGGGGTCGGTCTCCTCGGCCATCGGCTCTCTATATTGGCCCAATGCCCGGCGATGACGCGCACGTTGCGCACGTTGGGCGGGCGCCTGCAAACGGGCGGCCGGGGGGGCGGCTGCTCGTGTGCCCCACGCCGATCGGCAATCTCGAGGATGTGACGCTGCGGGTGCTGCGAGTCTTGGGGGAGGCCGACGTGCTCGCCTGCGAGGACACGCGCCACACCCGGATCCTGCTCGATCGCCACGGCATTCGGGCGACGCGGCTGGTGAGCCTGCACGAGCACAACGAACGTGCGCGCGTCCCCGAGCTGGTGGCACGGGCGCAAGCCGGCGAGACGGTTGCGCTGGTCAGCGACGCCGGCATGCCGGTGGTCTCGGATCCCGGCTTCCTGCTGGTACGTGAGTGCCTTGCGGCTGGTATCGCGGTCGAGGTGCTGCCGGGAGCCAGCTCAGTGCCGGTCGCGCTCGTGGTCTCCGGGCTACCCGCGTCACGCTGGTGCTTCGTGGGGTTCCTGCCGCGCAAGCGCGGTCAGCGCGAACGCCTGCTGGCGGAGGCCTCCGAGACGCTGGTGGCGTTCGAATCCCCCCGGCGCCTGTCTGCCACCCTCGAGATGCTCGCGCTGGCCGATCCCGGGCGCCCCGTGGCGGTGTGCCGCGAGCTGACCAAGCTGCACGAGGAAGTCGCGCGCGGGTCGGCGGCCGAGCTCGCCGAGCGCTATCGCGAGCGTCCCCCGAAGGGAGAGGTCGTGCTGGTGGTGGGAGCCGCGGGCTCCGCTGGCAGCACCGAGACCGATTGAATTCCTGCCAGCGTGCCTGGGCCAACTGAAGTGACGGTGCCAGTCAGTAGCCTGGGCGAACGGTGTCCTTAGCGGGAGGGGCAGGCAGGCCTCCTCCCAACCACCCGGCGGCGAGATGAGCTTCTACGTAACCACCCCGATCTACTACGTCAACGCGGCCCCCCACCTGGGGCACGCGTACACGACGATCGCCGCCGACGTGCTGGCGCGCCACCACCGCCAGCGCGGCGAGCAGGTGTTCTTCCTGACCGGCACCGACGAGCACGGGGAGCCGGTGGCCGATGCGGCGCACGCGCTCGGGATTGAGCCCCAAGAGCTGGCCGATCGCAACGCCGAGCGCTTCCGTGCGCTGGCGCCGCGGTTGGGGGCGTCCAACGACTTCTTCATCCGCACCACCGACCCTCAGCACATGGCGAAGGTGCAGGAGATCCTCACGCGGGTGCGTGAGCACGGGTATGTATACAAGGGCACCTACGAGGGGTGGTACTGCCCGCGCTGCGCCGACTTCAAGGCCGAGAACGAGATCGAGGAGGGCAAGCGCTGCCCGATCCACCACATCGAGCTGGTGCGCGAACAGGAGGACAACTACTTCTTCAAGCTCTCCGCCTTCCAGGAGCAGCTGGAGCGGCTGTATGCCGAGCGGGAGGACTTCGTCGCTCCGCGCAGCCGCTACAACGAGGCGCTCTCGTTCATCCGCTCGGGTCTGCGCGACGTGCCGCTCACGCGCCACAAGCTCACCTGGGGCGTGCCGGTGCCGTGGGATCCCGAGCACGTCTTCTACGTGTGGTTTGACGCGCTGCTCAACTACTACTCGGCGCTCTCCTACGCGCCGGCGCCGGTCGGTGTCGCGGCGGGCGCGGCGGCAGTCGCGGGTTCCAGTCCCGCCCCCGCTATCGATACGAGCACCGACCTCGTGTCCACCTTCTGGCCGGCCGACTATCACCTGATCGCCAAGGACATCCTGCGCTTTCACACCGTGTACTGGCCTGCGCTGCTGATGGCCGCCGAGATCGAGCTTCCCAAGCGCGTGTTCGTGCACGGTTACCTGCTCATGGAAGGCGAGAAGATGAGCAAGTCGCTGGGCAACGTGCTCGACCCGTTCACGGTGATCGATCGCTTCGGGGCGGATGCGTTGCGCTTTTACCTGCTGCGCGACGTACCCTTCGGCCAGGACGGCTCGGTCTCCACCGCCGCGTTCGAGCTGCGCTACGAGAGCGAGCTGGCCAACGAGCTCGGCAACCTCGCCAGCCGCACGATCGGCATGCTGATGCGCTACCGCGATGGGGTTGTGTCTGCGGGTGAGCTCGACCCAATCCTGATCAGCGCCTTCACCATGCTGCGCGAGCGCGTGAGCGCCCAGGTTGACCGCGCCGAGCTCACGCTTGCGCTCGATGAGATCTGGCAGAGAGTCAGACGTCTGAACCGCTACGTCGAGGAGCAGTCGCCGTGGGTGCTGGCCAAAGACCAGGCCCGCGCGGACGAGCTGGACCGCGTGTTGCGCTCGCTCGCCGAGGGGCTGCGCGTGCTCGCGGTGCTGTTGTGGCCATATCTGCCCAGCAGCTGCGAGCGGCTACTGGGAGCGCTGGGCACTACGGAGGTGTCGTTTGCCGCAGCGGAGCTCGGGGCTGGGCGGATTGAGCACGTGCATACGCTGGACTCGCTGTTCCCCAAGGACCCGCAGTGATCGACTCGCACACCCACCTCGACCTCTGCGAGCCGCCCAACACGGAGCTGGTGGCCGCGGCCGAGCAGGCGGGGGTGACGCGGATCCTCACCGTCGGCACGGGCAGCGACTCCTGCCGCGCGGCGCTGGCGGCGGCGGAGGCGTTCCCCCAGGTGTACGCCGCGGTCGGCCGCCACCCCAACTACGCGACCGGCTTCGACGATGGCGCCCTGGAGGAGCTGCGTGCGCTCGCCGCCCACCCCCGCTGCCTGGCGATCGGGGAGACGGGTCTCGACTACTACCGCGACTACGCTCCGCGAGCGGACCAGGAGCGCGCGTTCGCGGCCCAGATCGAGCTCGCGCGCGAGGTGGGCAAGCCGCTCGTGATCCACACGCGCGCCGCGGTGCAGGACACGCTCGCACAGCTCGCGGCACGGGCCGAGGGGGTGAGCGTGGTGATGCACTGCTTCTCGATCCCCGCGCATCTGGAGGAGTGCCTGGAGCGCGGCTACGCGATCTCCTTCGCGGGCAACGTCACATACAAAAGCGCCGCCGAGCTCGCCGCCGCCGCGCGGCGGGTGCCCGACGAGCGCCTGCTGATCGAGACCGACGCCCCCTACCTCACGCCCCAGAAGGTGCGCAAGCATCCCAACCAATCCGCGTTCGTCGCACACACCGCCGCCTTCCTCGCCGAGCTGCGGGGTGTGTCGGAGGAGGAGTTGGGGGCTGTGGTGACGGCAACAGCCGCACGCGTGTTCGGATGGTGAGTGGGGCCGTGGTGGACGATTCCGTCCTCCCCACCCAGCCCACGCTGCGCCGGCTGCGCCAGTTCGACGTGCGCCCCGACCGCGAGCTGGGGCAGAACTTCCTGATCGACTCCAACATTCTCGGCGTCATCGGCCGCCTCGCGGGGGTCTCCGACGCGGACGTGGCGCTGGAGATCGGCGGCGGGGTGGGGGTGCTCTCCGAGTATCTCGCCGCGCGTGCTGCGCACGTGCACGTGGTCGAGATCGACGAGCGTCTGTGTGACCCGTTGAATGACGCCCTCGCCCGTTTCGAGAACGTGACGCTCCACTGGGGCGACGCACTGACCGTGGATCTCGCCGGGATGCAACCCGCCCCCACGAAGGTAATCGCCAACCTCCCCTACGGCGTCGCCGCCACCGCGCTGCTGCGCACGATCGAGGAGCTGCCCACGGTTACCCGCTGGGTGGCAATGGTGCAGCGCGAGGTCGGCGAGCGGCTGGCCGCCGAGCCGGGGGGCCGCGACTATGGAGTGCCCTCGGTGCTCGCCCAGCTTGCCTGCCGCGTGCGTGTCGCGCGGGCGATCCCCCGCACCGTCTTTCATCCCGTGCCCAACGTGGATTCGGTGCTGGTCGAGCTGACCCGCATTGGGCCCGCCGCCACCCCGGAACTGCGCGCGCTCGTCGCCGGCGCCTTCGCCCACCGGCGCAAGGCGCTCCCGCGCTCGCTGGCGCTGGCGGGCGTGACGGAGCGCGAGCAGGTGCGCGCGGCGCTGGCCGGCATGGGGCTCCCCCTGGATGTGCGTGCCGAGCGGCTGTCCCCGCAGGAGTTCGCGGCGCTGGCGGGGGCGTTGGGGTTGAACGGAGCAGAGGAGCCCTGCCCGCCGGCCTCCGAGCGATCGCGACACTCTCTATGAACACCCTGCCATTGCGTGCGCTGGCACCTGCGAAGATCAACCTCGGCCTATTCGTCGGCCCCACCCGACCCGATGGCCGCCACGAGCTGACGACCGTGATGCAGTCGATCTCGCTGGCGGACGAGCTCACACTGCAGGCCGCCCCCGATCCTGACGCGAGCGGCGACGTCGTGGTGTGCCCGGGGTTGGAGGACCCGCACACCCCGCCCACCCCGCCCGCCGAGAACCTCGCGGCGGTGGCGCTCGCCGCGTTCCGTGCCGCCACCGGTTGGGATGCCCCACCGCTGCGGTTGCACATCGTCAAGCGCGTCCCGGTCGCCGCCGGCCTTGGCGGTGGCTCGGGCGATGCCGCCGCCACGCTGCGCCTCGCCGCCGCCGCCTCGGGGTTGGGCGACCACCCCCTCCTCGAAGAGATCGCCCGCACACTCGGCGCCGACGTGCCCGCCCAGATCCAGCCCGGACGGTGGCTGGCCCGCAGCGCGGGGGAGCAGTTGCAGGCGCTACCCGACCCAGTGGTCCCCCTCGGGGTGCTCGTGCTGCCGATCCTCCGCGCGCTTTCCACGGGAGACGTGTATGCGCAGGCCGACCGCATGGGCCTCGGGCGGGAGCGAACGGAGCTCGAGGATACCCACCGCGCACTCGCCGACGCACTCGCCGACGGCTCCCCCCTACCGCCCGCCGAGCTCCTATCCAACGACCTCGAAGGAGCCGCCCGCGCGCTCTGCCCTGAGATCGACGCCGCCCTGCGGGAGATCCGCGGGATCGACGCCGACGTGGCGCTCGTAAGCGGCTCCGGCCCCACCGTGCTGGGGCTCTTCGCCGGGTCGCGCGGCCCCGCCCGCGCCCGCGCGGCCACCCGCGCGCTGGCTGAGCGCGTGCCCGCGCCGCTCGCCGCGGACGCGGTCACGGCGGACTTTGCGCGCGTGGCTCCCACCGACTACTCCGCGCGGTAGGCGCGACCGATTGCGAATCGGTCGACGCGCACAGGCCACCCCAATCCAGCATGCGATCGACCCCGCTGCCTCGCCCAGTGCAGGCAACCTCTCGGTAAGCAACAATTAGAAGCTCGATGACCGAAACCGATGTCACCTACCTGATCGCCGCCTGCGCGGCGGTGTTCAGCCTTGCGCTGTTTGTCGGCCTGATCCTCGCCCCCGCCTGGTCGGCCTACTCGCGCGTCTGGGAGCGCGTGGCGGCGAGCGTCCTGTCGCTGTACGTGCTCGGGGTACTCGTCGGCATCGGCGTGGCCGGCGGGCTTGCCGTCGTCTACTTCTGGGTCTGACTCCGATGGCCGAGCTCTCCTCCCTCGATGCCGTCACCGAGGCGGTCGAGTCGGGCGCGGGGCTGCCCGAGGTGGTACGCGCCGCCGCGCGCGCGCTCGACGCCAGCCTCGCCGTCACCGACGCGCAGGGGGGGACGCTGGCGGTGGCGGCCCGCTCGCCCGCCGAGGAGCGTTCGCTGCTGGCGGGCGGCGACGGCGTGAGCAGTATCCCGCTGCGGGTCGCCGACGCCGTGGTGGGGTCGTTGCACGTGCGCGCCCGCACCGAGCCCTCCGCCTCGATGCGGCGGCTGCTGGTGACGATGATCGCCTCCGAGGTCGAGCGCGTGCGCGCGCCCGGCCGTGCCTCCGAGAACGCGGCCGCCGACTTTTTGCGCGCGATCCTCGCGCGCGAGCTGGAAGGCAGCGAGGAGCTGGTGGCGCGCGGGCGCGAGCTCTCGCTCGAGCTCCAGGACGGCGCCAGCATGATCGTCGCCCGTGCCCACCCCCAGGCACCAACCGAGGATGGCTGGCGTCCGCGCGTGCGGGCGGTCGCCGAGCGCGGCGCCCGCGCCGTGGTGAGCCGTTCGATCGCCGCGCTCACCGAGCGCGAAGGGGGCGTGCAACGCCCTTCCCCCGGCGCCGCCTCCGCGGGGCGGAGCAGGACACCCGGCCCGGAGGGCTGGGTCGGGCTGGGCGGCAGCGCGGCCGGCGCGGAAGTGCTGCTGCTGGTGCCCGGCGGCGAGGAGGCGCTCGCCGCACGCGCCGCCGATTCGGTGCTGCGCGAGCTGCAGGCCGGGCTGCCCGGCTGCACCTTCGCGGTCGGGCGCAGCCGGATCGCCGAGCAGCCCTCCGACCTGCCGCGCGCCGCCAGCGAGGCGCTGCTCGCCGCCAACGTCGCCGAGGGCGGGGGAACCGATCCCGCCCGCCCGGCGCTGGCGTTCGAGCAGACCGGCGCCTACCGGCTGCTGCTGTCCACGATGAGCGACAACCCCCTCGAGCTGCAGCGCTTCTACGCGGAGACCGTCGAGCCGCTGGTCGCCTACGACGAGCAGTACGAGACCGAGCTGGTGCGCACCCTCGAGACCTTCCTCGACGCCGACGGCAACGTCGCCGGCACCGCCCAGCGCCTGTTCACCCACCGCCACACGATCTACTACCGCCTCGAGCGCGTGCGCGAGCTCTCCGGCCTGGACGTCGGCTCAAGCGATGGCCGCGAGAAGCTTTCGCTCGGGCTGAAGGCGATGCGCGTGCTCGGCATCGCCCACACCGGCGGCCCCGCCTCGGAGGCCGGCGCCGGCGCGGGGCGCGTGCCGCGGGGCTCACGGCGATCGTGATGGCTACGATGAAGACCCCTTTGGGGGGTCGTCCAACGGCAGGACATCAGGTTTTGGTCCTGAGAATCGGGGTTCGAGTCCCTGCCCCCCAGCTCCGCGCCAAGCGCGACCCCCTCTGCCCGGCGCAAGCGCCGGACGGTTTCCCCGAAGGGAGAAGGATTGGAGTTGCCGGCTTCCGCGGCCGGGATCCCCGGAGGGGAAGACGATGGAATGAATGACTCCCGCCCCTGCCGCGCGGTCGGGGCTGCTCCGGAGAGAGGACTAGTGTGATTGCCCCCCAGTGCCGATGGTGTGAGCTGTGACCGCAGCGACCGCGCCCACAGTTGTCGTCCTGGCCGCCGGGCAGGGAACGCGCATGCGCTCGAATGTGCCGAAGGTGCTGCACGAGCTGTGCGGCCGGCCGATGGGGCTGTGGCCGGTGGTGGCGGCGCTGGAGGCCGGGGCCGGCAAGGTCGTGGTGGTGGATTCGCCGGCGCGGCCGCTGGCGGAGGTGCTGCCCGGAGGGGGTCGAGCTGGTGGTGCAGCCCGTCTCCAACGGCACCGGCGGCGCTGTGGCCGCCGCCGCCGAGGCAATCGATCCCGGGGCGCCCGTGGTCGTGCTGAGCGGCGACGTGCCGTTGGTGAGCGCTGCGGCGATCGCCGAGCTGGTGGCGGCGCACCTCGCGGGTGGGGCGGCGGCGACGATGGCGACCACCGTGCTGGACGGACCCCAGCGGCTACGGCCGCGTGGTGCGCGACGAGCGCGGGGCGGTGGCGCGCGTGGTGGAGACCAAGCAGGAGGGTGACGCCACGGCGGCGGAGCTCGAGATCCGCGAGGTCAACACGGGCATCTACGCGTTCGCCGGCGCGGCGCTGCTCGCGGCGCTGCCGCGGCTGAGCGCCGACAACGCGCAGGGCGAGCTGTACCTGCCGCAGGTGCTCGACCTGCTGCGCGCCGACGGCGCCGCGGTGCGCGCGCCACGCCGTCGAAGACCCCCACCTCGTGCTCGGCGTCAACGACCGCGTGGCGCTCGCGCAGGTGCGGGCGCTGGCGCAACGCGCAATCCTCGAGCGACACATGCGCGCCGGCGTGACCGTCGTGGACCCGCTCGCCACATGGGTCGACGTGGACGTGCGGATCGGCACGGACGCCCGCATCGAGCCCGGCACCGCGCTGCGCGGCACCACCGAGGTGGGCGCGGGCGCCATCGTGGGGCCGCACACCACCGCGATCGACTCGCGCATCGGCGAGCACGCGGCGGTGCGTGTCTCGTGGCTGGATCGCGCCGTGGTCGGCGCCGGCGCCAGCGTGGGCCCGTTCGCCTACCTGCGCCCCGACGCCGTGTTGCGGGAGGGCGCAAAGGTGGGGACGTTCGTGGAGATCAAGAACTCCGACGATCGGCGCCGGGGCGAAGGTCCCGCACCTCTCCTACATTGGCGACGCTGACGTCGGCGAGCGCGCCAACCTCGGCGCGGGCACGATCACCGCCAACTACGACGGCCACGCCAAGCATCGCACGACGATCGGCAAGCGCGTGCGCGGCGGGGTCGACACCGCGTTCGTCGCCCCGGTGACCGTCGGTGACGATGCCTACACCGCAGCCGGCTCGGTGATCGTCGAGGACGTCCCCCCCGGCGCGCTGGGCGTGGCGCGCGCGCGGCAAGTCAACCGCGAGGGGTACGCGCAGCGACGGGAGGACGAGCGGGCGCAGCAGAGCGGGACGCCGCTGGACAGGAGGTCCAGCGCCCACCCGGCTGTGGCCCCACCCGCGCACGCGGACGATCCCCCAAGATCCCCGTGAGCGATGCCGCGTCGCGGACCTTTACACTCCGAGGAGCAATGAGCAGCGCGATGGATACGCGTGCGAGCGCCGCGACCAGTCTGCCGATCGACTACAACAAGCGGCTGATGCTGTTCGCCGGGCGCGCCAACCCGCAGCTGGCGGTGGATATCGCCGACAAGCTGCAGATGGATCTCGGCACGGTGACGCTGAAGACGTTCTCCAACGGCGAGGTGTACTGCCGCTACGACGAGTCGATCCGCGGGGCCGACGTGTTCATCGTGCAGTCCACCTGTGGCAACCCCCACACGGGCGTGACGGCCAACGACTCGCTGATGGAGCTGCTGTTCATGATCGACGCCGCCGTCGGCGCCTCCGCGCACCGGGTGATCGCCGTGACGCCCTGGTTCGGGTACTCCCGCCAGGACAAGAAGTCCGCGCCGCGCGAGCCGATCTCCGCACGCCTGGTGGCGCGGATGCTGGAGGCCGCGGGCGCCGACCGGGTGCTGACGATGGACCTGCACGCCGGCCAGATCCAGGGCTTCTTCCAGAAACCGGTCGACCACATGACCGCGCTGTTCATGCTCACCCAGTACTTCGAGCGACCTCGGCCTCTCCGACCTCGTGGTGGTGGCGCCGGACGCCGGCCGGGTGAAGCTCAACAAGAAATTCGCCTCCAAGATCGGCGCCGAGCTGGCGATCCTCGACAAGGAGCGCCCCGCCCAGCAGGTTGCCGAGATCGGCTACGTGATCGGCGACGTCAAGGGCAAGACGGCGGTGATCGTCGACGACATGATCGACACCGCCGGGACACTCGCCGCGGCTACCCAGACGGTTTCGAAGCGGGTGCCAAGAGCGTCTACGCGGCCGCCACGCACGGGGTCTTCTCGGGCCCCGCGTTCGAGAACCTGGCGGCCTCGGGCTGAAGGAGATCGTGGTGACCGACACCATCCCCATGGCCGCCGAGCGCCCGGAGAACATCCGCGTGCTGCCCTGCGCCGACCTGCTGACCGACTCGATCCGGCGGATCTTCACCGACGACTCGGTCAGCGAAGTGTTCGGCGGCGAGAACCAGCTGTTCTGAGGATGTCCCGGCTGGACCTCGCTGTGGAGGCTGGCGCGAACGGCGGGCCCGGGCCCGGCGGGCGCAATCAACGTCCGCGGCGCTTCTCCCGCCAAGCGCGGATCGTGCTGATCGCGGTCGGCGTGCTGCTGTTCCTCACGATCAGCGGCGTGCTCGCGCGCTACCTCTCGGCGGAAAACGTCGAACGCGATCACGAGTGGGCGCTGATGCAGGCCGAGGCGCAGGGCGACGTACCGGAAATGCTCGCGCAGCTCTCCAGCTGCCGCGCCAGCGCCTCGTGCGTCGCGACAGTGCGCGCCGACGCCACCAGCCTGCGGCGGGCGGGGGCGGTGGAAATCCTCTCCACCCAGTCCACCACCAACCACTCGCTGAGCCGCTCGGTAGGCGAAACGCGCGTGGCGTGGAAGGTCAGCGGGCGCTACCCGGTCGTGCAGTGCGTACAGGTCCGCCGCTCCGGCAACTTCCTCACGGGCATCTCAATCTCGCTGCTGCACGTCGGCCCGCGGATCGGTTCCTCGGCGGATTGCTAAAGTCCTCATCCGCCGATGGCCGACCAGACCTCAACTCAGCTCGCGGTTCGCGCCCGCCAGCCCGATGGCTCGCGCAAGGCGCGGCGCACGCGCCGCGACGGCCGCGTGCCCGGCATCCTCTACGGCGGCGGCGAGCAGCCGCTGAGCTTCGAGGTGGACGCCCGCGAGCTGCGCCTCGCGCTTGCCAAGGCGGGAGCCGTGCTGGATTTGAGCATCGACGGCGGCCGCCCCACACCGGTGGTGCTCAAGGAAGCTCAGCGCCACCCGGTGCGCGGGGAGACGGTGCACGTGGATCTGCTGCGGGTACGCCTGGACAAGCCGATCCAGGCGGTGGTCGCGCTGGAGCTGACGGACCTGGAAGGCTCCCCCGGCGTCCGCGAAGGCGGCGTGCTCGAGCAGATCACGCGCGAGCTGAACATCGAAGCGCTGCCCACCGGGATTCCGGAGTCGATCGTGCACAGCGTCGCGGAGATGAAGATCGGCGAGACGCTGATGCTCGCCGCCCTCACGCCCCCCGCGGGCGTCACGCTGCTGGACTCGCTGGAGGAGACGGTACTGGCGACGCTCACGCCGCCCCGCCTGCAGAGCGAAACGGCAACTGAGATCGAAGCGGAGACCGAGGTCGTCGGCGAGGCCGAGAAGGCCGATGGCGCCGAGGGCGGCGCCTCCGAGGGGTAGACGCTCTGCGGGCTGTGGCGGCCGCTGAGCGGCGCGATGCTGCGTCCTCGATCGCTCGTGTACCGAAGCCGGGAGACACTCGCTTCGCTCGCGTCCCCGTTTCGGCCAGCACACTTCGCTCACTGCGTCCTTGCCTCGCTTGCTCACCGACCGCCACAGCGGCGTAGTTCTCGCACAGGCAAGCGATGATTGGCACGCCCGCCGATTGGCTGATAGTGGGACTGGGCAACCCCGGGCGGGAGTACGCGCGCACGCGCCACAACGTGGGCTTCATGGTCGCCGACGAGCTTGCCGAGCGATGGGGCCTGCCAGCGCCCCAAACCGCGCTTCCGCGCGTTGCTCGCCGAGGGCCGCATTGGACTTGGAACCCGCCCACCCGCCCGTGTGGCGGTGCTGTGGCCGCAGACGTTCATGAACGAGGCCGGCCGCGCCGCCGGGCCCGCGCGCGGCTCCTACAAGCTGGCGCTGGAGCGCGTGGTGGCGGTGCACGACGAGATCGACATCCCCTTTGGCGAGGTACGCAGCCGCCTGGGCGGCGGCCTGGCGGGGCACAACGGGCTGAAGTCGCTCAAGCGCGAGCTCGGGGGCGCAGATTTCTGGCGGGTGCGTGTGGGGGTTGGACGCCCCGATTCGACCGACCCGGAGATCGTCTCCGCGCACGTGCTCGGCCGCTTCCGCGAGCCCCCCGAGGAGATCCGTGCGCTGGTGCGCCGCGCGGCTGACGAGGTCGAGCGCTTGGTAAGCGAGGAGGGCTCGGCGGGAGACGCAGGTGGCCGAACATGAGCCTGCGCTCGCTGCTGGGCTTGGCGCAGGACGACCCCGGGGGCGCGCGGCTGGCGCGTGAGGGAGGTCACGCGTTCGTCTCCGCCTCGCTGCGGCCGTACCTGATCGCCAGCCTCGCCGAGATCGGTGTCACCGGCGCTGGCGGCCCGGGGGCGGCGAGGTCCGGCGGCCCGCGGCCAACGCTGGTGGTGGTCGGCGACGACCGCGCGGCACGGGAGCTGGCGAGCGACCTGCGCGCCTGGTTGGCGCCGCGGCGCGTGCGCTACTACCCTTCGCGTGGAGTCACCTACGAATCCCATCTGACCCCTCCGGCCCACCTGATCGGGCTGCGGGTCGCCGCGCTGGATGCGTTGCTGGCGCCGGAGTCCGCGGCCGAGCGGGTGGGCGGGCCCCCAGTCGTGGTCGTCTCCGCGGTGGCGCTCTCGGAGAAGGTGCCCGACCCCGCGCTGCGCCCTCGCTCGTTCACGTTGCGCCGCGGTGAGCTGCTCGATCTGGAGGAGTGCGCCAACGAGCTGGTGGCGGCTGGGTACGAGCGCGCCGATCAGGTGGAGGAGCGAGGCCAGTTCGCGATGCGAGGCGGCATCCTCGACATCTTCCCCGCCACCGAGGAGCGGGCGGTGCGGGTGGACATGTTCGACGTGGAGATCGAATCGCTGCGCTGGTTCTCGACGTTCACGCAGCGCTCGCTGGGAGAGGTGGAGGAGGTCGAGATCGCGCCCGCGGCGGAGCTCGCGGCCAAGCACCGCGAGTTGGCGGAGATCGCCGCGCTGGAGGACGCCGGCGAGCGCCCGGACATCGCCGAGCTCTTGCCGGTCGAGCGCTTCGGAGCGCTGCTGGATCTGCTGAACGCGGGCGAAGAGGAGCAAGATGGAGGAGGAAAAGGAGGGGTTGGTCGGCGGGCGACCGAGGTGATCGTCGCCGCCGAGGAGGAGCTCGACCCGGTGCTCGAGGACCACTGGAGCGACGTGTGCGCGGCCTTCCACGACGCCGACGCCCACCACCTGTACGTCAGCCCTGACGAGGTGCGGGCAGCGCTCCAGCGGCGCACACGCATCTGGCTCTCCTCGCTCGCCGCCAACCAGGAGCTGCAGCTGCGCGCGCAGTCCGCCGACACCGCGGCGCGCTCGCTGACGGAAGCCGAGCCCCAGTTGGAGAAGCTCGTGCGCTCGGGCTACCGCACCGTGGTGACCTTCCCCCACCGCGGCGAGGGGGAGCGCGCGGCATACAACCTCGCGCGCTTGAAAGCCACATGGATGGGATCCCCCCCCACCCCCAGCCCGCGCGCCGGCGAGGCGCCGACAGGGGACGCCAAGCGGGACTCCGAGAGCGCCGCCCTGCTGGAGTCGAGCTCGGGGGCAGCCGGGGTGGATGTGACAGCGGCGCCGATGGAGCCTTCGCTGCGCTTCGCCGCCGCCTCGCTGCGCGAGGGCTTCATCGCGCCCTCGCTGAAGCTCGCGGTGTTCCCCGAGCACCGCCTGCTGCGCCGTCGCCGCGCCGAGCGACCCGACCTGAGCGCCGACGGTCGGCCGCGCCGCGGGGCGCTGCGCTCCTTCACCGAGCTGCGCACCGGCGACATCGTCGTCCACGAAGACCACGGCGTGGCGCGCTTCGCGGGGTTTGAGACGCGCACCGTGGCGGGCGTCACGCGCGACTACCTGTACCTCGAATACCAGGGCGACGACCGCGTGTTCGTGCCCACCGAACAGCTCGCGAAGATCTCCCGCTACGTCGGAGCCGGCGGCGATCACCCGCCTCTGTCCAAACTCGGAGGCGCGCGCTGGGAGGCGATGAAGTCGCGCGCGCGCCGCGCCGCGCAGGAGCTGGCAGGCGAGCTGCTCGCGCTCTACGCCGAGCGCCGCCGGCGCGCCGGGCACGCCTTCGAGCTCGACTCCGAGTGGGAGCGCGAACTGGAACAGCGCTTCCCCTACACCGAGACGCCCGACCAGCGCGACGCGATCGAGGCGGTGAAGGCCGACATGGAGGCGCCGCGGCCGATGGACCGCCTGATCTGTGGCGACGTCGGCTACGGCAAGACCGAGGTGGCGCTGCGCGCGGCGTTCAAGGCCGCCACACAGGGCAAGCAGGTGCTGATGCTGGCGCCCACCACGATCCTCGCGCAGCAGCACTTCGGCACCTTCTCCGAGCGCCTCGCCGACTACCCGGTGACGATCGACCACGTCTCGCGCTTCCGCACCCCCGCCGAGCAGAAAGCGGCGATCGCGGGCTTCGCCGCCGGCGGCGTGGACATCCTGATCGGCACTCACCGCGTGCTCTCGCGCGACGTGCGCGCCAAGGACCTCGGCCTGCTGGTGGTCGACGAGGAGCAGCGCTTCGGCGTCAAGCAGAAGGAGTTTTTGCGCCAGCTGAAGCTGCGCGTGGACGTGATCTCGATGTCCGCCACCCCGATTCCCCGGACACTGCAGATGTCGCTGGCGGGGCTGCGCGACATCTCGGTGATCGAGACTCCCCCGGAGGGCCGCCGCCCGGTGCGCACCTACGTCGGCGAGTACGAGGAGGAGCTCGTGCGGGGCGCGATCATGCGCGAGCACGAGCGCGGCGGGCAGGCCTTCTTCATGCACAACCGTGTGGAGTCGATCGACGAGACGGCGGAGCGCCTGCGCGCGCTGTGCCCGGGGGTGCGCTTCGCCGTCGCGCACGGCCAGATGGGCGAGGGGGAGCTGGAGAGCGTGATGATGGACTACCTGCGCGGCGGCGCGGAGGTGCTGGTGTGCACCTCGATCATCGAGTCCGGCATCGACATTCCCCAGGCCAACACGCTGATCGTGGAGCACGCCGACGCCTTCGGCCTCGCGCAGCTCTACCAGATCCGCGGGCGCGTGGGACGCAGCCGCGAGCGCGCCTACGCCTACCTGCTGTACGACTCGGCGGCGGCGCTCACACCTGAGGCCGCGCAGCGGCTGTCGGCGCTCTCGGACTACACCGAGCTGGGGTCGGGCTTCAAGATCGCGATGCGCGACCTGGAGATCCGCGGCGCCGGCAACCTGCTCGGCGACGAGCAGTCCGGACACGTGGCGGCGCTGGGCTTCGAGCTGTACATGCAGATGCTCGACGAGGCCGTCCAGGCCGCCGGACCGGCCGAGGGCGACGACGAGGAGCTGCCCGAGCCGGTGCGACTGGACGTCAACGTGGACGCCTACGTGCCCGCCGACTACGTCCCCTACGAGCAGGCCAAGATCGAGATCCACCGGCGCGTGGCGGGCGCCCTGGAGGTCGCCGACGTCGAGCGCCTGCGCGAGGAGCTCGAGGACCGCTTCGGGCCCGTGCCCGAGCCGCTCGGCAACCTGCTCGCGCTGCAGCGCGCCCGCATCAAGCTCGGCCAAGCGGGCGCGCGCACGGTGAGCTTCCGCGGCGATCGCCTCGCGGTCACGCCGATCGACCTCGACTCCGCGCGCGCGCGCAGCCTGCACGAGCAACTGCCCGAGGCGCTGTACGAGTCGGGCAAATCGCAGGTGTCGGTGCGCGTCCCGCGCGAGGGCCCCGAGCGCTTCCCCACCGTGGTCCGCGCCGCCGACGTGCTGCTGTCGGTCGTGCGCGAAGCCGCTTGAGCGGGATTTGGGCCCGCGGGCCGAGCAGTGTGGGAGACACGCCGCGGCGCCATCGGCGCCGGTCTTGATTGCGGGTTGAAGAACTCCTTAAACGTCGCTTATAAATTTCCGCTAGAGTGCCCGCGTCGTGTTCAAACCGATCCGATGTGTCGCGGCGCTGGGCGCCGTTTTCTTTGCCGCTTCAGGCCTCGCCGCCTGCGGTGGCGGCATCCCCAGCAACGCCGTGGTCCAGGTCAACGGCCAGCCGATCACGAAGGCGACGTTCGAACACTGGCTGGGAGTGGCGGCCTCCGCAAGCGCGGCGGCGACGCCGGGCCAGAAAGCGCCCAAAACGGTCGTGCCCGATCCGCCCGCTTACACCAGCTGCATCGCCCACCTCAAAGAAATCGAACCGAAGCCCGCCAAAGGCCAGCAGCCCAAGACCGAAGCGGCCCTCAAGTCGCAGTGCGAACAGCAGTACAAAGCGCTGCAGCAGACGACGCTGGGCTTCCTGATCAGCGCCGATTGGGTGATCGGGCAAGCCGAAGAACAGGGCGTCAAGCTCAGCGACAAGGAAGTCCAGAAGAAGTTCAACGAACTGAAGAAGCAGCAGTTCCCCAAGGAACCCGAATTCCAGAAATTCCTGACCACCACCGGCCAGACGGTCTCCGACCTGCTGCTGCGAGTGAAGCTCAGCATGCTCACGACCAAAATTCAGGAAAAGGTCACCAAGGAAGCCAAGAAGAACGTAAACGAAGCGGCGGTCGCCAAGTACTACAACGAACACAAATCCCAGTACGGCAAACCGGAATCGCGCGACCTGCGGATCATCCTCACCAAGACCGAAGCGCAGGCCCAGCAGGCGAAGAAGGAAATCGAATCCGGCAAGAGCTTCGCCAGCGTCGCCAAGAGCAAGTCGATCGACCCCACCAGCAAGAGCGCCGGCGGCGAAATCAAAGGTGTCGTCAAGGGTCAAGAGCAGAAGGCCCTCAGCGAAGCCGTATTCGCCGCCAAGCCCAACACGCTCGGCGGGCCCGTGAAGACGCCCTTCGGCTACTACATCTACGAAGTCAAGGCCGTCCACGCCGCCAGCCAGCAGAGCCTCGCCCAGGTGAAGGAAACGGTCAAAACCCAACTCGCCTCCACCCAGCAGCAGACGGCGCTCACCAAGTTCGTCAAAGAATTCGAAACGAAGTGGAAGGGGCGCACCGAATGCCGCGCGGGCTTCGTGATGCAGCGGTGCAAGCAGTACAAGGCGCCGAAGACCACGCCGAGCACACCGGTCCCCGCGCCCGCCACGCCCGCCACACCTGCCGGCTAGCGCGCGTTCAGCACGTCCAGGCGCCCCCTGGGCGTGTGACGAACCTTGAGCCAGATCGACCGAGTCCACGCCCGCCAGATCCTCGACAGCCGGGGCAACCCGACGGTCGAGGTGGAGATCGCCCTGCGCTCCGGCGCGCACGGCCACGCGGCGATCCCCTCCGGGGCCTCCACGGGTGAGTTCGAGGCGACCGAGCTGCGCGACGGCGGGGGGCGCTGGAACGGGAAGGGCGTGAGCCGCGCGGTGGCGGGCGTGAACGGCGAGATCGCCGACGCCGTGCGGGGTCTGGACGCCGGTGACCAGAGCGCGCTCGACCGGACGCTGATCGAGCTCGACGGCAGCCCCAACAAGTCGCGCCTGGGCGCCAACGCGATCCTTGGCGTGTCGCTCGCGGCGGCGCACGCCCAGGCCGCCGAGGAGGGGCTGCCGCTGTGGCGCTACCTCGGCGGGGAGGCCGCCCGGGTACTGCCGGTGCCGATGATGAACGTGCTCAACGGCGGCGCCCACGCCGACAACAGCGTGGACTTCCAGGAGTTCATGGTGGTGCCCTGCGGCGCCGAGAGCTTCTCGGAGTGCCTGCGCATGGGCGTCGAGGTGTTCCACGCGCTGAAGGCCACGCTGCGCGAGCGCGGCCTCTCCACGGCGGGAGGCGACGAGGGGGGCTTCGCGCCCAACCTCGCCTCCAACGAGCAGGCGCTGCAGATGGTGCTCGCCGGCATCGAGGCCGCCGGCTACGAGCCCGGCACGGATGTGGCGATCGCGCTGGACCCCGCCACCAGCGAGCTCTACCGCGACGGCGCCTACGTGCTGGAGCACGAGGGCCGCACGCTGAGCGCCGTCGAGCTCGCCGACTACTGGGCCACGCTGGCGGCGCGCTACCCGATCGTCTCGCTCGAGGACGGCATGGCCGAGGAGGACTGGAACGGCTGGCAGGCACTCACGGAGCGCGTTGGGGAGCGCCTGCAACTGGTCGGGGACGACGTGTTCGTAACCAACACCGAGCGTCTGCGGCGCGGGATCGAGCTGGGTGTGGCCAACTCGATCCTCGTCAAGGTCAACCAGATCGGGACCCTCACCGAGACGCTCGCCGCGATCGCGCTGGCGCGCGAGGCCGGCTACACCGCGGTGATGAGCCACCGCTCGGGCGAGACCGAGGACGTCACGATCGCCGACCTCGCGGTGGCCACGGGTTGCGGACAGATCAAGACGGGTGCCCCCTCGCGCTCCGATCGCACCGCCAAGTACAACCAGCTGCTGCGCATCGAGGAGCAGCTGGGCGCCGACGCCGAGTTCCCCGGGCGTTCGGTTTTCCGCAGCTGAGCAGGAGCTTTCCCCGCGGGGGCGAATGCGAGAAGAATGCGATCGACCACGCGCGTGCGCTGGGACCGCCTGGGCCGGATGGCGATGCTGTGCGTGCTGGGGGCGCTGCTGTACCTCTACCTGAGCGCCGGCGTCTCGCTGGTGTCGACGTGGAAAGAGGCACAGGGCGACAGCGCCCAGCTGACGGTGCTGGAGCGCCAGCACGCGGCGCTGGAGGCTCAGCGCACCTCCCTCACCAACCCGGAGACGCTCGTGCCGGAGGCCCGTCGTCTCGGCATGGTCCGCCCCGGCGAGCAGACGTACGTGATCACCGGTCTGCCTTCCAACTGAGCGGGTCTGCTGAGCCCTCAGCGCTGGGCTCTCAGCGCTGCTACCCTCGCGGCCCGTGCCGGGCTTCGAGAACGCGATCCATCAGTGGCGTCAGGGCCAGCGCCGCCTCGAGCAGGCCCCGCCGGAGCGCCGGCTGCTGCTGGAGCGAGTGGTCAACACGCTGGTGGCGGAGCTGCGCCGGCGCCTGGGCGGCAGGTTCTCGGTAGACGAGCTCGCACAGGTATACGAGCACGGCACCTCGTGGTGCCTGCAACTGGCGATGGACACCGCCCCAGCCGACCCGTGGGCGTGGGACTCGGGCATCGTCGTCGATGCCGCCTTCGGGCGCTACCTACGCGAGGCCTCCGACTACGCCGGGGGACGGCAGGTGGCTGCGGAGTAGAGAAACAAACGCCTCTAGGGCGTCGCTGGACAAGCGAGGCAAGGACGCAGGGAGCGTGGCGTGCTCTGCACGCGAGCGACCGAGGACGCAGCCTCGCGCAGTCCCAGCGGCGCCCTAGTCCTCGCCGCCGACGCGGCGGATGATGATCTGGTCCTCCTCCACGAGGACCTCCACGGGGCGGTGGCCGGCCCAGTGCTCGGCGTAGATCGGGTTGTCCTGGACGGCTGGGTCGAGCCACAGGCCGTAGCCCTCCTCGCCGTGGTCGAAGGTGCCCTCCAGCGGAGCGGTGCTGCGCCCCCCCGGGCGTCGCCTGCCGCGTCCTCCGCGCCGGCCACGGCGGCGTGCTGGCGTCTCCTCGTCGTCCTCGTCGCCCTGGTCCTCCTCCGCACCCTGCTCGGCCCGTTCAGCGCGTTCGCGCTCGGCCGTCGCCTCGGCCTCCGCCCGTTCGCGCTCGGCCTCCAGCGCGGCCGCCTCGAGCTCGGCGGCGATCAGGGCATCGTCCTCGGCGCGGAGATCGATCTCCTCGTTGAAGTCGCCCGTGCCGGCGCCCGGCGTGGCCTCCTCGCCTCCCAGCTCGTTCTGGCGCTTGAACTGCTCGATCTCCTGCACGGTGACCTCGAGCTGGTGGGCGACCCAGGCGTCGGTGCGACCCTGACGCACCCAGGCGCGGATCTGGTTGAGCTGTGGACGGAGCGACTTGCGCGGCATGGACGGTCCGGGAGACTAGCGCATGGGCGTCGTCGATTGCCTCGGCGTGCGTCGCCCCCACGCGCAAGGCCCGATTTTTCCCCGCGAGCGGCGCGCCGCGGAGGGCCGGTCGATGGACAGCCATGCGTAGCTTTGACCGTGTCGCGGCAGAAATCTGCGCTTGCCCACGTTACTTGGGCAGAACCGGTCGACCGCCGGACGAAAGCCCATTTTCGGGCTCTCGAATATGCTTGGATGAAAGGTCTGGTCTGCCGGTGATCGTGTCAGTGCCGTCGGCCCAAACGAAAGGGTGCGTGGAATGCTGGTACTGACGCGCAAGACCAACCAGAGCATCATGATCGGCGACAACGTCGAGGTGTCGGTGCTGTCGGTCGTCGGCGAGAAGGTGCGCATCGGCATTCAGGCACCTTCCGACGTGCCGGTCTTCCGGACCGAGATCTACATTGAGATCCAACGCCAGCAGGGGGAAGGCCAGTCTCCCGAGGACGTCCGTTCAGAGGTGGACGACGCGATCCACGGTCTGGGCGAGAAGGATTAAGCCCTATCCCGACAGGACGTGGATCTGTTGCCCCTCCGTATCGGGATACTTAGCTGCCCAGCAGCTGGTAGAGCGTGAAGAACATCGCCACGGTGACCACCACCGCGGTGAGGATCAGCGCCAGCACCAGCAGCGCGAAGCGGACCGTGCCGCGCTTATTGCGCCGCTGCACCTGACGCTTCAGGGCGCGCTGCTCGGCGGTGCGACGCAGCGAGTCGCGGCGATGGCGATCGAGCGATATCTCCTTGGCGAACGCCTCCTCGATCTCGGCGACGCTGCGCCTCATTTTCATGGCGTGCATCGCCACCAGCCTACTCCCCGGGGCTCGTCGAGCTCGTCGATGGAGCTAACCCACCGGGGTCTTGCCCTCGGCGCGTTCGTACACCTTGACGAAGCGTAGGTAGTTCTGCGCGATCTGCTGCGCCGCCACGCGACGCTCGATCTTGCCGTCCACATACGCTTTGAGCGGGTCCCACCAGATCGAGCGCCCGATCGCGAAGCCCACGAAGCCATCCACCGGGGCGGCCTCCCCGAGCCAGTGGTCGACCTTCGCGTCGTCCGCGCCGCGGCCCAGCACCACGCACACCACGCCGTCGCGTCCGCCCGTGCGGGCCTGGGCGACGAGCATCTCACAGTCCGCGCGCGCGTCCACCCCCTCGATCTTCCACACGTCCACCTCGATCCCCGCATCCTGGATCTCGGCGATCGTGCGGCGCATCAGCTCGGGGCGCAGCTCCGCGTCGTAGCGCTCGCCGTCGTCGCCCACCGCCTCCAGCTGCGCAGGTGTGGCGGGCACGAGCAGCTCGAACAGGAACTTGCGCTCGTGCTCGTGCAACCAGTCGGACAGCCGCTTGAGCTTCTCGCGCTGCTCGCGGTTGCCCTCCGCGTCCCCGTCGGGGTTGTAGCGCACCAGCACCTTGGTGAAGTCGGGGTCGAAGCGCTCGATGTGCTCGCCGAACTGCTCCCCGTACTGGAAGTCGAACATCTCCTGGCCCGAGCGCTCGGCTGGCATCGCCAGCCGCAGACCCTGCGCGCGGGCCTCCTCGGGGACGGTCGAGCCGAACTGCTCGTCCACCAGCACGCCCGTCACCGACGGGTCGGCGCCGGCGGCCACCGCCTGGCGCATGCCCTCGAAGACGAGGTGCTTGGCGTCGGCGATCATCGCCGTCTGCTCTGGGTCGGGTTCGCCCTCGATGCCGAAGAACTTCTTCTGGAACGAGCCCCGGTGGTCGAACGCGAGGATGTAAAGCTGTTTGTCATAGCCGAGTGAGGTCATGCCCGGACTCTACCGCCGAGACGGCGAGGAGGGAAGCCGCAGCAGGCCCGTCCCCGGGGGACGGCGCCGGCCTGCTCGCGCACGCGGCCCGGCCCGACCCGCCGGCTCGCTCCGGTCGGCCCAAGACCTCTCACCACGTCTCGCGGGAAAGGCTCTCGACGGGCCTAGAATGGATCGGCGATGTCTTCGGGTGCCGATCTGTTCGTGGTGTGCAAGCAATGCGGGTCGGAGGTCAGCCCCTACATCACCGAGTGCCCCTACTGCGGGCACCGGCTGCGGCGGCGAGCGCCCAAGCTGCCGCGCGAGCACACCCCCCAGCGGGCCTCGCAGCGGGCACGGCTGCAGGCGCCCTCGCTCGGACGACTGCGCCGGGGCGAGATCGCGGGCGTGCGCGCCGACTCCCCGCCGTACGCCACGATCGCGCTGGTGGCTGCCAGCTGCGTGGTGTGGGTCCTGACCAGCGGCGGCTACCTCGACATCAACCACCTGGTCGTGCTCGGCCCGCTGCGAGGCGACTGGTGGAAGCTCCTCACCACCCAGTTCGCCTACGCGGGCGAAGTGTACGCCGGCGTATACGCATTCTCCGCGATGCTGGCGGTCGCGATCTTCGGCTGGCTGCTCGAGCGCCGCCACGGCCCCGCCCCGGTGCTCGTCGCGTTCTTCGGCGCCGGCGCCACCGGCGCCCTGGTCGCGCTTGCGGTGTACCCGCTGCCGATCGTCGCCGGCGCCAACGCCGGCGCGCTCGCGCTGCTCGCGGCATGGGCGGTCCCCGACCTGCGGGCCGCCAGAGCCAAGCACTACTACGACGGCGACCTGCTCGGCACCGCGACGATCGCCGCGGTGCTGCTGGCGATGCCGTTTGCCCGCTGGGAAGCCAGCTGGCTGGCCGGCGTCACCGGCGCCGCCGTGGGGCTGGCGCTGGGCTACGGTCTCAGCAGCATCCGCGCGGGGGCTGCTTGAGCGCGCGTATGCCCTTCGGCATACGATTACGAACACTTGCACTGCGTATGGTGGCGCCGGCCGATCGTCGAACGGCATGCTCCCCGGGCTCGCGCCCAGATCCCATCCAAATCCAAAAAATCAAAACCACGAGCGAGAGCGAAAGGGCGTACGAACATGGAGATCCGCTTTCTCGGCCACGCGGCCTTCGAGCTGCGGGATGGCGACACCACGGTGCTGATCGATCCCTTTCTCACCGGCAACCCCAAGGCGGCGGTGAGCGCCGATGAGCTGAGCCCTGACGCGATCCTGCTCACCCACGGGCACGTCGATCACCTCGGCGACACCGTCTCGATCGCCAAGCGCAGCGGCGCCGACGTGGTGGCGATCGTGGAGATCGCCAACGAGCTCTCCGGGGAGGGGCTGCAGAAGGTCCACGATCCCAATCTCGGAGGGACTGTGGAGCTCGATTGGGGGTGGGTGCGGCTGGTGCCGGCCTGGCACACCTCCACGACCCCCAAGGGCACCGCCAACGTCCCCGCCGGGCTGGTGGTGGGCTTCGGCGGCAAGGTCGTCTACCACCTCGGCGACACGGCGCTCTTCTCCGACCTGCAGCTCGTCGGCCGGCGGGAGCCGATCGACGTGGCGCTGATGTGCATCGGCGGCCACTACACGATGGACCGCTTCGACGCCGTCGAGGCCGCGCGGCTGATCGGCGCCAAGCAGGCGATCCCCTGCCACTACGACACCTTCCCCCCGATCGCGACCGATGCGCAGGCGTTCAAGGCCGACGTCGAAGCCGCCGGCTCCTCGCGGGTGGTGGTGCTCGCCCCGGGGGAGACGCACACGCCATGACCCACGCGGTGGTGCTGATCGAGGCCGAACGCGACGCGCTCTCCACGCTGGGCGGCGCGCTGGCAGACATCGAGGGGGTCGCCGAGGCCTACTCGGTGACGGGCGAGTGGGATTTCGTCGCGATCGTCCGCGTTCCCGCCCACGAGCAGCTCGCCGACGTCGTCACCGGGCACATCACCACGCTGCCGGGGGTCTCGCGCACGCAGACGATGGTCGCCTTCCAGGCCTACTCCCGCCACGACCTGGAAGCGCTGTTCTCGGTGGGTGAGTAGTTCTGGCCGGACGGCCAGTGATGGTGTAGGCTGAGCAGGTGTCCGACAGCGGCGGCGCACAGCAGGTGCAGAGCCCTCCGGGACAGAGTGCGTCGAGCCTGGGCGAGCGCGATGACTTCCGCGCCACCAGCGATCCCGCGCTCACCGAAGCCGGCGACCGTGGCCGGGTGGAGCTGCTCGACTACCGTCAGCTGTACTCCCTGTGGGAGCGCCAGCATTGGGCGGTGCAGGATCTCGACTTCACGCAGGACCGGATCGATTGGCACGAGCGCATCGACGCCGAGGAGCGCTACATGCGGATGTACGGGCTCTCCTCGTTCTTCGTCGGCGAGCAGCGCGTCGCCGCGGAGCTCGGGCCGATGATGCGGGCGTGCCCGGACGAGGACATGCGCATCTTCCTCTGCACCCAGATCGCCGACGAGGCCCGCCACGTGGCGTTCTTCGACCGCTTCTACTCCGAGGTGGGGGTGCTCGAGGCCGACGACCTCGGCGGGCGCCTCGCCGAGACCAGCCAGCACCTCAACCCCGAGTTCGAGGAGCTGTTCGACGAGCTGCTGCGAGGGCGGGTCGACCGGCTCGCGCGCGAGCCCGAGGACACCGAGGCGCTGGTCGAGGCCGTCACTATCTACCACATGGTGATCGAGGGCATGCTCGCGCTCACCGGCCAGCACTTCATCATCTCCTACAACGAACGCGTGGGCACGCTGCCGGCGTTCGTCGAAGGGTTCATCAACGTGGCCCGCGACGAGCACCGCCACGTCGCCTTCGGGGCACGTTTCCTGCGCGACATGGCGCTGAAGGACGAGCGTTACAAGCAGGCGATCGGCCGCACGCTCGCGGAGGTCGCGCCCGCTGCCGAGGGCGTGCTGCGACCGAAGTGGGTGGACGAGAGCGAAGAGGACATCGAACTGCTCGGCGTGCGGATCTCCGAAACCCGCGAATTCGCCGCCACCGCTCTCAGCCGGCGACTGAAGGTCATCGGCCTCGGATAGGCTCGGGCGCGAATGCCCGCGCTGCCTCTCAAGAGCGAGTACGGCCCCACGCTGGGGGAGCTGCTCGCACCACGTTGGCGGCGGGCGTCGGCGGGCGTCCGCTTGTTGTGGGTCGCTGTGACGGCGTTGGTGGTGGCGGCGATCGCGGGCGCCGCGCTGACGCTCGCCAGCCCCACGGCCTCCTACGGAGGACCGGTGCCGTTCAGCTTCCGCTACGCGGGGCTCTACCGCACAAGTCCCAACCCCGGCGGCGACGTGAAGGTGCAGCACACGGTGGACGGCCGGCTGGAGGACTCCTTTGCGGTGGGTCCCCTCCTGCTGCCCCCCTACCACGGCGCGCTCGGGGCCGCGCTGGCGATGTACGCGTCCGGCTACGTCCAGCGCCTTGCCGCCAGCCGCGTCCCGGGACAGAGCGGGTTTGTGCTGCGCGGGCAGGGCAGCACGCAGATCGACGCCGTGTCCAGCTATGCCACCTACAACGTCTTTTACACAACCACCGTGCGGGGGCGGCAGATGTATGGGCGCGATGTGCTGCTGCTGCCCGACCGGCCGGGTGTCCGCCGAGGCGTTGAGATCACGATGCTCACCACGGTGGCCGGCAACCGCCAGGTGACCTCGCCGCTGGACGTGGGCGTCAAAGGCACCCTCGAAGAACCTCTGGGGACGTTCGCGCTGGAATAAGGGCCCTTATCACGGTGGGCCTTAGCCCTGATGAACCCAGGCTGGGCTCTACGGTGCCGCGACGCCGCCGGCGGCGGCTTCCACCGGATTGGGCGCGGTGGTCACATTGGATTCGTCGGCGCCAGGTGCTTCCACTCCTGGTTCCGCCGATTCGCCGACGGGCGCAACCGATTCCGTGGTGGTGGTCGGCGGCGACGGCGCGGTTTCGACCGGCGGCGTCGCCGTGGTGGGCGTGCTCGTCACCGTCGGATCGTCGGTCGGCTGAGGGGTGCTGCCAGCCGTGGAGGGAAGCTGGGTGGTCTCGGTCGTGACCTGCACGACCGCGGGCGGCGTGACCGGTGGTTGGGTGGCGGTCGCCGCGGAGATGGGCGGCGGCGTGTCAGTCGTGGGGTCGGTGGCGACCGGCGAGGAGGCGCGTGGGCGCAGCCGTGTGCCGGTGGCGCCCGCGGCCGCCTGCGGCTTGAGCGGCGGACGGGGGTGGACGCGGCGGGTCGCGAGCCGCGCCGCGCCGCTCGCGGCGGCAACCGGGACGCCGGTGCTGATCGGCTGAGGCTCCGAGCGCACCACCAACGGAGCGGAGCGGACGGCGATGGGACCAGCCGCGGCGACCGCCGCGGCTGAGTGACGGCGAAGATGGCTGGGATGGCTGACGGCGACCGCGCCGGCGGTAACCAGCGCGGCGGCAGCGAGCGTCGCGGCAGCCTTCGTCGCGATCGCTCCCGCGCCCGCCGTCACCAGGCCTCCCGCGGCGCTTGCACCCCCGGCAGCTCCCGCCCCAGCGCCCGCTGTGAGCAACCCGCCCGCGGCACCCGCCGCGCCAACTCCACCGGTCGCCCCGCTCGCGGCGCCTACGCCAGCGCCGGCACTCCCGGCCCCAGCGGCGTGGCCGGCGGCCGAGGAGGCACCGAATTTGCCGAGCACAAAGTGCTTGAGCAGCAGCAGTGGCCCGACGGGGAAGATGGCGGCGAGCGCGTGGTTGTTGTCTTTGAGCAGCTTGCGGAATGTACGGCAGCGCTCGCAGTCGCGCAGGTGGCGGCGCGCGGGGGGACTGATCTTGATGAGGCCCTCCGCCACTTCGCCGAGCTCGCCGCGCACCTCATCGCAGCTGAGCTTGCGCGCCTCCGCCGCCTCAGCGAGGGAGATGCGGGCGCGCACCAGCAGCGACTTCACCGAGGGAACCGTGGTGTCCATCGTGAGCGCGATCTGCTCGTAGGAGAGCGCGTCGATCTCGCGTAGCAGCAGCGCGGTGCGCTGGGTCTCGGGCAGCTGCTGCACATCGCCGATCAGCTGGCGGAAGCCCTCGCGGCGCAGTACCTGATCGCCGGTGGAGAGGCCATGCTCGGCGAAGTGGATGTCCATCGAGTCCACCCCGATCGCGGAAGCGCGGCGCAGGTGGTTGAGCGAGCGGTTGCGCGCGATCCGGTACAGCCACGGCCGCACGTTGATCGGGCGATCGTCGGCGAGCACCGCGTTGAAGGCGGCTGCGAACACCTCCTGCAGCACGTCCTCGGCGTCCTCGCGCGAGCCCAGCATGTGCCGGCAAAAGGACAGCAGGCGGGAGTGGTAGCGGGAGAAGAGCGTCTCGAAGGCGGCGTGCTGGCCGCGACGCGTGAGCGCGATCAGACGCTCGTCGGGCTGTAGGCGCAGCAGCGGGCTGGCCCCTCGCAGGCCGGGTGCGACGCCTGGTTTTAGTGCGGTGACCTCCACGGTGGTCCAATCACGGCGTTGCGGCTTTGCCCTATAGACACGGTACCAACCACTTAGTTGCGGCTGGGGAGCCGCTGGTGGCTCCTGCGTATGGTTTACCCCTATACCCCCAAGGGGAGATAAAAAGCGCAAAGGCTCGGGAAAAGCGCGAAGGCCCGGGGAAAAACAGGAAAGCCCGAGACGCAGGCATAGTGTCCACTGGGGCTCGCGCGCAAGCAATCCGCTCGCGGAGCCCTCCCGGCTGTACGCCGCCGCCACTCCCATAAACTTGGGGGGCTGGATAGTCGCAGAGAGGAGCAGCACAGGGCACGCGCCCGGGTGGCGGAACGGTATACGCAGCCGACTTAAAATCGGCGCCTCGAAAGGGTTTGTGGGTTCGAGTCCCACCCCGGGCACTCACACGGCGACACGCAGCGAGTAGAGTCGCGACGAACATGGCCGCGGAGAGCACCTCACCGCCGTCTCAGCGGGCAAGCACCTTCCATGGCGGTCGCCTGGTGGCGCGACGCCTGAAGGCGCATGGGGTGAGCCGGCTGTTCACGCTGTCGGGGGGTCATCTCTTCTCGATCTACGACGGCTGCCGCGCGGAGGGGATCGAGATCGTGGACGTGCGCCATGAGCAGACGGCGGCGTTCGCCGCGGAGGGCTGGGCGAAGGTGACGCGCGAGGTGGGCGTGTGCGCCCTCACAGCGGGGCCGGGGGTGACCAACGGGCTCAGTGCGGTCGCGAGCGCCCAGGCCAACCACTCCCCGATCGTGGTGCTGGGCGGGCGCGCCCCGGCGGGCCGCTGGGGGCAGGGCTCGCTGCAGGAGATCGACCACGTGCCGTTCGTACGGCCGCTGAGCAAGCTGGCGGCAACGGCGGGTAGCGCCGCGGAGATCCCCGAGCTGGTCGAGGATGCGTTCGCGGCAGCGCTGGCCCCCCACGGAGGCCCGGCGTTTGTGGATCTGCCGATGGACTACGTGTTCATGGAGGCGGAGGAGCCCGCGGCCCGGCGGGAGGACGGCCAGGGCGCGACGGGGGCCCCGGGGGCGGCGGTCGAAGCGGCGGGAAGGTTGCTGGGAGGCGCCGAGCGCCCGGTGATCATGGCGGGCACCGACCTGTATTGGGGTCACGGCGAGACGGCGCTGCGGGAGCTGGCGGAGGCCTTGTGTATCCCGGTGTTCCTCAACGGCCTCGCCCGAGGCTGCGTGGCGGCCGATCACGAGCTGTACTTCTCGCGCACGCGCAGCCGCGCCCTGCGGGAGGCGGACGTGGCGCTGGTGGTCGGGGTGCCGATGGACTTCCGACTGGGCTTCGGGGGTGTGTTTGGGGAGGAGACGGAGATCGTGGCGATCGACGTGGCGGAGCCCCCGCGCCGGCACCCGCGCGAGCCGGCGGTGGAGCTGTATGGGTCGCTGAGCGAGACGCTGAGCGACCTGCGCCGCGCGGCGAGCGAGCGCGCGGCCGGGAGCGGCGAGGGCCGCCCCAGCCGCGCGTGGGTCACACAGCTGCGCGCGGCAGAGGCAGAGCTGCGCGCGGGCGAGCAGGCGGAGCTGCGAGATGCGAGGGCACCGCTGCATCCGCTGCGCGTGTACGGAGAGCTGGCGACGGTGCTGGAGCGCGATGCGATCGTGATCGGCGACGGCGGCGACTTCGTCTCCTACGCCGGCCGTGTGGTGGACAGCTTCGAGCCGGGATGCTGGCTGGACCCGGGACCGTTCGGGTGCCTGGGCGCCGGGCCGGGGTACGCGCTGGCGGCAAAGCTGGCGCGGCCGGAGCGCCAGGTGGTGCTGCTGCTGGGCGACGGGGCGTTTGGGTTCGCGGGGATGGAGTGGGACACGCTGGCGCGCCACGGGGTCAACGTGGTGGGGGTGATTGGCAACAACGGGGTGTGGGGCCTGGAGAAGCACCCGATGGAGCTCGTGTACGGGTACTCCGTGGCAGCCGACCTGCGGCCGGGCACCCGCTATGACCAAGTGGCGGAGGCGTTGGGTTGCGCGGGCGAGCTGGTGGAGCGCCCCGAGCAGTTGCGCGGCGCGCTCGAGCGAGCCCTCTCGGCGGACCGACCGGCGCTGGTGAACGTGTTGACAGACCCGAGCGTGGCGTACCCGCGCCGGTCCAACCTCGCTTAAAGCGAGGAAGCCGCCCGGCAGGGGGCGGCTTCCTCAGGTAGGCCTCGAGGGACAGGCAGGGGTACGTTCCTCAGAGGCCTCGGGGGTAGGGTGACCCAGACGGCGGGAATGCCGATCGCTCGGCATATTCGCCCAGGTCTATGGACCGGCTGAGGGGCATAAGACACAGCGCCCTACACCTCCTCGCAAAACAGTGTATCGGATATCAGAATCCCATGCAAGCCCAATCCAAAAAGATTTCAGATCGGTCATTTGCGCCATTCTTTGGAAGGCTTTGCGGACCGATTCCATTCGGTCGAGCGTGGGCGGGTGCCGTATAAAGAGCCTACCCTCATGATGCTCAGCGCGATCGTGGAGGGGTGCGCGATCAAATACCCAGGCCGCGGCGATCAATACCCAGGCCGCGGGCGGGCCCGCGCAGGCGTCACTCCAGCCCGGCCAGCCGTAGGGCGCCCCCGCGCAGAATGTCGTGCTCGGAGACCTCCACGCAGTCGAGCTCGAAGGCGCGCATCGCCTCCTCGAGCAGGATCATCCCGGCGACGATCGTGGGAGCACGGTCGGGGTGCAGGCCGACCACCTGGCGGCGCTGGGCTTCGGTCATGCCGGCGAGACGGGCGAGCAGCAGCTCGACGGTGGCGAGCAGCAGCACGTGGCGGTGGACACGCGCGGAGTCGTAGGGATCGAGCTCCAGGTCGATCGCGGCCGCCGAGGTGGCGGTGCCGGCGACAGCGATCCCATGCCGCACCGGGGCGCGCTCCTCGGGGGGCAGACCATCGAGGTAGATGGAGCGCGTGTCGAGGGCCAGACGCTGCAGCTCCGCGGGCGCGGGCGGGTCGGAGTGGATGTGGCGTTCGCTCATGCGTACGACACCCGCCTGCAGTGAGACGTGGAAGCCAGCGGTGTGGTTGTGCCCGACCACGAACTCGGTGGACCCGCCCCCGATGTCGACCACGACGGTGGGCTCCGGCGAGGCTGCGCGGTCGGACATCGCCCCGAGGAACGTCAGTGCGGCCTCCTCCTCACCGGAGAGCGTGCGCGCGTCCAGCCGGTAGTCGCGGCGCACGCGCTCCGTGAAGGCGGCCCCGTCGGCGGCGTCGCGCACGGCGGAGGTGAGCACCGCGAGGTTGGCGTCGCAGCCGTACCGATCGATCAGCGTGCGGTAGTCGGCGAGCACCGCGCAGGTGCGCTCCACCGCCTCGGGCGAAAGTCCCCCGTGAGCGTCCACACCCGCACCGAGGCGGGTGACGCGGGAAAGGCGCACGAGCTCGGTGACCGACCCGTCGGGCTCCACGTCGGCGAGGAGCAGACGGGTCGAGTTGGTGCCGATGTCCACCACGGCCACGCGCATGGGCGAGGATGGTAGGGGACGCGGCGGCGCGGGCGGCGGCCCGCACGCAAGCGCGCCAACGAGGCGGTTTGGAGAGGTACCTCATGGCTTTGGCCCCACATCCTTTGCTAGACTGATGAGTCCGCCGCGGGGTGGAGCAGTCTGGTAGCTCGTCGGGCTCATAACCCGAAGGTCGCAGGTTCGAATCCTGCCCCCGCTACTCGACGAAACCCGCTCAGCTGAGCGGGTTTCGTGCTTTCTGGGGTCTGGCGGAGAGGTCCGATCGAGGGGAGCTGCTTGCCGTCGCCGACGGCGATCAGCTTCGCGCCTGTGCGCTCCACCAGCTCCGTGAGCGCGTCGAGCGTGAGGGTCTGCCCTTGGAGCGCTGGACTGTCGGCACCCACGATCCCGCACGCCGAGACGCTCATACGTCAAGCCGAGCAGCGAGTAGCGACGGCTGTCGAACAGGCAAGGCAGGCACACGAACGGGCGAGCGACGCGAAACTCGAGATACAGCGCTTGAGGGCTGTCTTGCTGACCCTCGAACAGCTCAGCGGGAGCAAGGAGCCATCTCCGCCTGACGCCTCCGAGGAAGGTTCGAGGGACCAGGCCTTGAAGGTCGTCGTCATCATCAACGGGCCGACGAACATCGCCGAAGTGGCAGAACACATGCCCGAATTCAGCCGCAAGACAGTGTCCTGGGCACTCTGGAAGCTCGCTGACGAAGGCGCGATCCAGAGGGTTGCGCATGGTCGGTACGCACCGCTCCGCTACGTGCCAGGTCAGCCGACGACGAACTACTTCCATGTTCCGCCGGGGACGGTGCCGAGTGAGGCACAGATCATGCAGGCGATCGACGAGGCCAATGCGGCCGCAAAGGCTGCGGTCGCATGACGGGCCGGGACCTCGGAGATGCTGCCATCGCCGCATCGATCGACGCGACGCTAGCGGACCCCCAGCCTACGTGGATCACGCTCCCTTCGATAGATGAGGAGCTGCCAACCGACTTGCGGCTCGCACTCGACGAATTCGACGCTGGGGAACGCGCGGCGGCCAAAGCCGCAGGTGCGTGGCTACAGACCGAGGCGGTCGCTGCCCATCAGACCTCGCGCACCCGCCTGCTCATCGCCGACCGTCGCGTGGCGGGCTTCTACTCCCTCGCGTCGGCTCAGGTCGAACTCAGTCAGCGTGATCGCCGCCGCGTCGGCGTCGCCCCTGTACGAGTGCCCGCAGCTCTCATCACCTGGATCGCCAAGGACAAGCGAGCCGAGATCGACGGCAAGCTGCTACTGCTCCACGCGGCCGCTACTGCCCGCCGCGCGGCGGAGCTTCAAGCCACCTCAGTGCTCGTCGTCGACCCCTTCGACGAGGAGACGGCGGCAATGTGGCGCAAGCGCTACGGCTTTCGCGCGTCGGTTGAAACCAGGAAGGTCAAGCGGCTCTGGCTGCCGCTAGAACCAGCGGACTAGCGGTTACGGCCCTGCTGCTCAAGCTCGGCGAGGTAGGCGTCGGCCTCCGTGAGGAACGACCGGACGCGCGGGTCCTGTCGAGCTGCCTCGAATTCCGCCGTGTCTATCACCGCGACGATCTCGTCGGGCAGATCATGCCGCTGGCTCGTCATGTGGGTGTCGAGTGTCGAAGCCATTACTGGTCTTGTCGGCATCAGGCCGACAGTGGTTTACGTGCTAGACGATAGCTGCTGCACCTGTCCTGATCAACCTGGCACCGCTGGCACGTCGGGTTGGCCCGGGCGCCCGACTCAATCGACCTCGCCGGGCATGCCAAGTAGGACCGACCCAGAGAGTACGGCAGCCGACCGTCGTCTCCGCGCACTCGCCTAGACTTCGCGCCATGAACGGGGTTGCATGCGATCCGTTTGGGGAGACGCCTGTGCCGTGGTGGTGCTCCCTGCTGCGATCCGGCAAGGGAGGCGCTCCCAAGCGCTATGCGGCGCCTGCTGGCGCAGTGGGGTCGCTCACGGGACTCTTGCTCCAGGGCGGTGATGGCCTGGACAAGCCGACGCGAGTCGCGATCGTCGGTGCTCTGACGTTCCTCCCGCCATATCTCGTAGAGCGCTGGTGGAAAGGGCGCGAGCGTCGACAAGAGGAGCGGCTGCTGGTGCTCCCCGACTGATCTTGGCCGGCGAGGGTCGTGGATGCTCCGCCGGGTGCAAACAAAGTGCGAACATGCCCCACGCCATTCCACGACATCGACAAATCGGCCGGAAGCCGAATCCTTAGCAATAGGGCCAATCGCCAGACCAGACGACACCCCAAGACACCCCAAAAATGGGCTCATAACCCGAAGGTCGAAGGTTCGAATCTTGCCCCCGCTATGCCAGTTGTCTGAGCTTTGCCGGCAGTCAAGCCGGCCTGCCTGTCGCGTAGGGGAAAGTGCGAGTGGTTGGCGAGGTAGTGGCGGGTAGTTCGACCTCCAGGCCATCTTGAGCGACTATGGTCCGGCATCGTCGTTCTTGTCGAGCCTCTGCGCGTAGTCGGCCAACAGATCGAGCAGCGGGGGTCTGCTCCCTGCGGAGGTGGTCGTCGAGGGTGGTGCCGGGCTTGGCGTATTGGATATCGATGACGATCTTGGCGTCGTCCCACACGCTCTTTCGTATGCGACTCGGACGAGCATCGGCATAGGCCCGCTCGCTCTTCTCATGTTTTGGCCTCTTCGTCATTGGACCCCGTCACATCTTGTAGACTGCGCCGCCCGACCTGCCCACGACCGAAGGTGTGCGAGATGCGAGGAGAGTGTTGGTGCTTTGCGACGGTTCGGCGGTACAGGCGGCCATCGCTTGCTGCGATTCTGCTTGCTGGGTCGGTAGCCCTCATACCAACGGCAGTAGCAAATGCGAAGCGACCCGCGTTGGCGGCGCGCCGCCCGTCGGCCTCACTCGCGATCCCGACCCCACGGATCACTATAGGCACGGGCCCAGTCGTCACCTACGGTGTTCGTGGTGGCCAACGGGCTGTCCTGCAACGGCAATTCGGCACCGGGCGCGTCTACAAGACGGTTGCCGTGCTTTCCGTTCACGGAGGAACGGTCACGGCGCCACAGCTCTCCGTGCAGGGACGGTTCGACTATCGCGTGGTCGTGTATAGCCGTAATCGGATGGTTGCTATATCACCGGCTCGTCCGGTGTTCTCCTATGCGACCGTTGCACTCACGGCAGTGTTCTCCACGGCAGGTGGAGCGCAATGCCCCGGTGGTGTCGTCGATATCGGGACGCAGCCGTTCACAGCCGACTTCGCCAACATCAATGATTGCGAGGGCGACGGCTACATACCTACGGCAGGTAGCGGGACCGTCAATCTACTCACGATGGCGTCAACGACGTGCCGGTCAATCAATCTAACCATCGGTGGGATGGACACCGCGTCGACGGGCGGTGTGGCATCAGTCACCGTCGCACAGGAGAACGCGGATCCAGTTTCAGTCAGCGTGCCCGCGGCGTCCCTAGTCACTTTCACGGCAACTCTCACCGGAGCTGCGTGGCAGTTGCAGGACGCGACGGTCACCAACGGCTCCAACGGTGATGCGGCCGGCATCGCGCTCAGCGGGTCGCTGTCCTGCTACACACCCAGTGGCGTCTAGCTGGGCCAAGCTGCTCGAGCTGCGCACTGTCGATCTAGCCGCCGGGCGGCATGTAGCCAGCGGCCCGCAGGATCAGCTTCGCCATGGGCTCAGTCGAGGTTCCAGCCGAAGTACACCTCGGCGCGGACGATCTTCTCGCCCGCGAAGGTGAGTATCTCGGTGTTGCGAAAGCGCTTGCCGTCGGCCTTGGTCGCCTCGTAGGTCACCACGACCTCCTCGCCGCACTCGATGATCCGCTTGAACACGAACGCAGCGATCATCTCCGCGTTCGGCCAGCAGCGCGTCCAGTAGGTCGATAGGTCGATTCCGACGTCGGCGGGGCTGTAGAAACGGAAATCCTCCGCCAGGTGCTTCTCCACCATTTCGCGGTCGTTGAACTCGTAGGCGCGGTAGGTCTCGCGCGCGATGCGCAAACGGTCGATGGCTGGCATGTCATCCTCCCTGGTCGGTGACGGCTCCGTTGCGGCTCGACGAGGATGACCCTCGTCGAGCCCAATGTAAGCTGCACGGCAGCAATCCATCGGATCCGGCAACACAACCGCAGAAGGAGTCGAACAGTGTCCGAGGAGGTCACCGGGTACAGAGACGAAGGGATGTTTGGCTCGGTCGACACCGTGGGCTCGGCTGGTGTCTTCGGCCAGGTGATGGGTCTTGTCGCGGTCACGGTCGGCTTCTTCACGCTCGGGTCTTACCTGGGGCGCGAAATCGCGGAGGGCACCTCGATCGTCTGCTTCATCGGCGGCTTCCTCTGCATCATCGGGCTGAACGTCGCCCGCCGCTCGGAGAGCCTGTCGATCACGCTGCTGTTCGCCGCAGGCGTGCTGCTCGGCCTCGGGATGGGCGGCGTGCTGGATCGCTACGCCGAAGCGGAGCCCGACGCGGTGTGGCAGGCGGCGGGTGCGACCGCGCTCTTCGTCGGCGCGCTGGGCAGCACGGGCTACGCGATCCGCAAGGACCTCTCCGGGGGCTACCGGCTGCTGTTTTTCCTGTTGCTCGCGCTGATCGTGTTCGGGTTGGTGACGATCTTCGTGTCGATCCCCGGCGGCAACGTGATCTACTCGCTGCTCGGCCTGGGCATCTTCGGTGGCTACACGGTTCTGGACTTCAACCGCATGCGTCGCGCGGGCATGCAGGAAACGGTGCCCCTGGCGGCGGGGATCTTCCTGGATGTCCTCAACATCTTCCTGTTCTTCCTGCGCCTGTTCGGCGGGGGACGCAACTGACGGACCGACATCCGATGGGGCGGCTCACGCGTTTGCCTACTGCGGGCCGGCGCTCATTGTCATCAGTACAGACTCGGTGACATCTTCAAGCTCGCTCAGCGTGTTCGCGGGCGATGCGCTGAGGTCTGTTGGCGTTCCGGCGAATGCCAGATCGGGGCGAATGACTTCGATCAGGTCGCGGGCGCTGCTCGCGCGTAGATAGTCCGACATGCTTACAAGCTCGGGCTGTTCGGACCATCGCAGTATGCGTCTGAGCTCGGGGGGGTCGGCGGCCAAGCCATCCCAGCGCAGCTGTCGTGAGCGCGCGGTCGGCCTCGTCGACGCACATCGCTCGTAGACGCCGCACGCTGAGCAGAGGCTCATTGACGAGAATCCAGTCCATCAACTCATCGAACAGACGAGGCTCCTGCCGTGCTTGCGGCGCAGAGAGACCTGATCGCGCTGACGACGATCGGCGAAGCGGTTCCATGTCCCAGCGGCGCAGGACGACGATTCCGGATGTTTCTTGGCGCCAGCGAGGCCCGGCAGATAGGATCTGCCCCAATGACGGACCCGGATGACGCCTATCTCGCACGCGAGGCGAGAGCGCGCAAAAGGATCGACGGACAGCTGGTGGCAGCGGGCTGGATAGTTCAGAGCGCCGACCAGGTTGACGTGAACGCGGGTCCTGGCGTTGCGATCAGAGAGTTCGTCCTGGAGAAGCCGCACGGTCGGGTCGACTACCTGCTGTTTCTGGATGGCCAGCCGGCCGGGGTGATCGAGGCCAAGCCGGAGGGCACGACACTGGTCGAGGTGGAGATCCAGAGTGGCAAGTATGTCGCTGGCCTGCCGGCTTGGATGGAGCCACCGGCATACCCGCTCCCGTTTATCTACGAGTCAACGGGCACCGAGACGCGGTTCACGAATGGCTGCGACCCCGAGGCCCGCAGCCGGGGCATCTTTTCGTTTCATCGACCTGAGACGCTCGCCGAGTGGGTGCGGCAGATCCGCGAGAACCCGGACGCGCCGACTTTTCGTGCGCGGTTGAAGTCGATGCCAGAGCTCGACTCGACGAGGCTGTGGAAAGTTCAGGCGAGAGCGATCGCCAAGCTGGAGAAGTCGTTGCGCGACGATCGTCCGCGCGCGTTGATTCAGATGGCAACCGGGTCGGGAAAGACGTTCACCGCGGCCAACATCTCCTACCGACTGATCGGACACGCAGAGGCAAGACGGATTCTGTTCCTGGTCGATCGCGCGAGCCTGGGCGAACAGGCCAAGCTCGAGTTCGACAAGTTTGATGTCCCGGACACGCAGCGGAAGTTTCCGGCGGAATACAACATTCAGCATCTGAAAAAGAACACGATTGACCCCACCTCGCGCGTCTGCATCTCGACGATCCAGCGGATCTTCTCGATCCTGCGTGGCGATGAGAAGATGGATGAGGAGACGGACGAGCACTCAATCTATGAGCTGCCGGTGTTGCAGCCGCTGACGGTCGAGTACAACCCGAAGCTTCCACCCGATGCATTCGATGTGATCATCGTCGACGAGTGCCACCGCTCGATCTACGGCGTATGGCGCCAGGTGCTCGAGTACTTCGATGCCCACCTGATCGGGCTGACGGCGACGCCGACGAAGCAGACGTATGGCTTTTTCCGTCAAAACCTCGTGATGGAATACAGCCACGAGCTGGCGGTCGCGGACGGCGTGAACGTGGACTTCACGGTCTACATCATCAAGACCGCGATCACCGAGAGCGGATCGAAGATCGAGACGGGCGAGCTCGCCGGCTACCGCAATCGGATGACGAGGAAGCTCCGTTGGGAAGCGGTGGACGAACCGGTCGAATACACCAGCAAGCAGCTCGACCGCGCGGTGGTGGCGCCTGACCAGATCCGCACCGTGCTCACCACATTCAAGGAGAAGCTCTTCACCGAGCTGTTCCCGGGGCGCACCACTGTGCCCAAGACGCTGATCTTCGCCAAGGATGACTCCCACGCCGACGACATCGTGCAGATCGTCCGCGAAGTCTTCGGCAAGGGCAACGAGTTTGCCACTAAGATCACCTATCGCAGCCGCGATGGTCAGCCCAAAGACCTGCTGCAGTCCTTTCGCAACTCGCTACTCCCACGGATCGTGGTAACCGTCGACATGATCGCCACGGGTACCGATGTGAAGCCGCTGGAGTGCCTGCTGTTCATGCGTTCGGTCAAAAGCAGGACCTACTTCGAGCAGATGGTGGGACGCGGCGTGCGAGTGATGGACGACACCGACTTCCAAGACGTTACCGACGACGCCCAGCACAAGGACCGCTTCATCGTGGTCGACGCCGTCGGTATCACCGACACCGACCTGATGGAGACGCTCACTCCGCTCGATCGCAAGCCGAGCGCGAGCCTGAAGGATCTCATGAAGATGGTGGGCTTCGGCAACTGCGGGTCCGAGGTCGCCTCCACGCTCGCCGGCCGTCTCGCGCGCCTGGACAGGCAGCTTCCCGGGGAGAATCGGGAGATGCTCGCTAAGCTGGCCGGCGGTGTCTACCTTGGGGACATAGCCCGTGGCATCGTCGATGCCCTGGATCCCGATCTGCAGCTCGAAGCCGTCAAGCGGGTAGGCGGGGACGCTGAGGACGAGGCGGCGGTCTCCCAGATGGCGAGGGAGATGATCGCGCAGGCGCTGAAGCCGCTGTCGTCCAACCCCGAGCTACGCAACGCGATCCTCGACGCACGCAGGTCGTTCGAGCAGACGATCGACGAGGTCTCCCGGGACGCGGTGCTCTTCGCCGGGCACTCCGAGGAGGGACGGGAAAAGGCGGCGGAGCTGGTTGGCTCGTTCAGGCAGTACATCGAGGAGCATAAGGACTCCATCCGCGCCCTGCAGGTCCTCTACAGCCGCCCTTACAGCGAGCGGCTCACGTTCGCGGAGATCAAGGATCTCGCGACCACGATCCAGCGCCCGCCCCGCCAGTGGACGCCGGAGCGGCTGTGGCGCGCATACGAGATGCTCGACCAGTCGAAGGTCCGCGGCTCCGGCGGCGGGATGCTGACCGATATCGTCTCGCTCGTGCGCTACACCCTCGACCATGACGACGAGCTCGTGCCGTTCCGCGACCAGGTCGACGAGCGGTTTGCGGGGTGGCTCTTGGCCCAAGGTCAGCACGGCGTCAGCTTCACCGAGGAGCAGCGTCAGTGGCTGACATGGATGAAGGAGAACATCGCCGCCGAGATGGGGATTACGGCCGAGTCGTTCGAATACACACCCTTCGCCGAGCACGGCGGTATCGGCAAGGCCGTACAGATCTTTGGTGAGCGGTTGAACCCGATCACGGATGAACTGACCGAGGCATTGGCGGCGTGAGTGGGCTGCCACCAGGCTGGTCAGAAGCCCGCCTGCGAGATGTAGCATCGAGCCAGCTGGGACGGATGCTGTCGAAAGGACGTGAGACGGGATCACATGTCCGACCATATCTTCGCAACCGCGACGTGAAGTGGGGTCGCATCAACGTCGAGGAGTTGCCCACTATGGACTTCGATTCAGATGATGCGCTGCGCTTCAGTCTCGTTTCCGGCGATGTGCTCGTGTGTGAGGGAGGCGAGGTCGGGCGCGCAGCTATATGGACTGGGCAACTCGACGAGTGCTACTACCAAAAGGCGTTGCATCGGGTTCGCACATCCAAAGCTCTCAACCCTCACTTCCTCCGCTATCTCTTGGAGCACTACGCCCTCACAAAAACGTTTGCGCAATATACGAGTGGTAGCACGATCAGTCACCTCCCCCAGGAGGATCTCCGCAATCTAACCGTGCCTGTTCCACCCGCGCCGGAGCAGAAGCGTATTGTCGCTGCTATCGAGGAACAGCTTTCCCGACTCGATGCCGGGATGGTGGCGTTGGAGAGGATTCGGCAAAGCCTTAGACGGATGCGGGCTTCGGTACTGCATCAAGCGATTAGTGGACAGGACCTCGCTAAGTGCGATCAGGTGCCATTCGGAAATGTTCTGCGGGAGCCACTTCGTAACGGGTATTCTGCAAAGGCGGACCCACATGGGACAGTGCCGGTGTTTACGTTGACCGCCGTGACACTTGGAGACTTCTCCGACCGTAATATAAAGATGACTGCCGCAGATCCTCAACGTATACGTGGTCTCTGGATTCGGCCTGAAGACATTCTCATTGAGCGGTCCAACACGAGAGAGCTCGTCGGCACGGCACGCCTCTATCGAGGCCCAAGCGATGTCGCTATCTATCCTGATTTGATTATCCGCGCACGAGTCAAGGATAGTGTGGTCCCCGAGTACGCCGAGTTGGTATTGCAGTCTCCTGATAGCCGGCGCTACTTCCAGCGGCGCGCGCGAGGAATCAGCGGGACCATGCCAAAGATCGATCAAGGGGTGATCGAACGCCTGCCTTTCCCGATTCCACCTCGAAGTATTCAGGATTCGATTGTGTCTGAGGCGGAACGCAGGATCACAATGCTCGATGCTCTTGGGATTGCGCTAGTCATCGCGGAGAAGCGTGGGTTGTCGCTTCGCTCATCTGTCCTAGCTGCTGCCTTCTCCGGCAAGCTTGTTCCGCAAGACCCAAAGGATGAGCCTGCATCTGTGCTACTCGAAAGTATCGCTGCCGGGCGCGCGTCGTCCAACGGCCAAAAGCCCACCAAAGCTCGCAGCCTTCGACGCAGAATAGCCACGGCATGAGCGACTCCGCCACCATCGTCAACAAGCTCTGGAACTACTGCCACGTCCTGCGTGACGACGGGCTCTCCTACCTGGACTACATCGAGCAGCTCACGTTTCTGCTGTTCCTGAAGATGGCCGACGAGCAGACGAAGCCTCCCTTCAATCGACCTCGGATCGTCCCGGCCGAGTGGGACTGGGAGACCCTTCACCGTCTTGACGGCGATCGTCTCGACGCCCAATACCGCCACACACTCGAGGAGCTCGGCAAGCTGCCGGGGACGCTGGGGGTGATCTTCCGCAAGGCGCAGAACAAGATCCAGGACCCGGCCAAGCTGAAGCGGCTCGTGTCGGATCTGATCCAGAACGAGCAGTGGATGACACTCGATGTCGACGTGAAGGGCGATGCTTACGAGGGCCTGCTCGCCAAGAACGCCGAGGATGTGAAGTCGGGTGCCGGCCAGTACTTCACACCCCGTGCGCTGATCCAGGCGATCGTCGAGGTGATGCGACCCACTGCGGGTATGCACGTGGCGGATCCAGCGGCTGGGACCGGTGGGTTCCTGTTGGCCGCATATGAGCAGATGAAGTCGAACCGGCTCGATCCGGACCAGAAGAAGTTCCTGCGTGATGAAGCTCTCCGTGGCTGGGAGATCGTGAATGCCACAGCCCGCATATGTGCCATGAACCTGCTGCTACATGGCATCGGGACGCCGGAAGGGGAGAGCCTGGTGACCGTCGACGATGCGCTTCGAGCCAAGCCGTCGGAGCACTTCGACATGGTCTTGACCAATCCGCCGTTCGGGAAGAAGTCCTCCTACAAGGTGGTCAACGCCGAGGGCGACACCGAGACGGAGAGCATGAGCTATCTCCGCGAAGACTTCTGGGCGACGACCTCCAACAAGCAGCTGAACTTTCTGCAGCACGTGCGTTCGATGCTGACGACGACTGGCCGCGCGGCGATCGTCGTGCCCGACAATGTGCTGTTCGAGGGTGGCGCCGGTGAGACGGTACGGCGCAAGCTGCTCAACGAGTGCGATGTGCACACGCTGCTGCGGCTGCCCACCGGCATCTTCTATGCCGGTGGGGTGAAGGCCAACGTCCTCTTCTTCGACCGCAAGAAAGCGGCGGAGAAGCCGTGGACGAAGAAGCTGTGGATCTACGACTTCCGCACCAACCAGAGCTTCACGCTCAAGACGCGCCAGCTGGTGCGGGCGGATCTCGACGACTTCGTCTCCTGCTACAAGGCGAGGCGCCGCCAGGACCGCGTCGAGACCGAGCGGTTCAAGGCCTTCTCCTACGAGGAGCTGATGGCGCGCGACAAGGCCTCCCTGGACATCTTCTGGCTGCGCGATGAGTCGCTGGAGGACACGGACAACCTGCCTGCCCCCGAGGTGATCGCCGCGGAGATCGTCGAAGACCTCCAGGCCGCGCTCGACCAGTTCAGCGAGATAGCGTCGACGTTGCAGGGCTGAGCGGATGGGTGATCGGCGGCCGAACAACTCGACGCCACTGAAACAACCCCAGCGGTCCGTAGCGTTGGGTCCATGTATGGCAGCACCCACACAGACATCGAAGGCATGCCGTTCCCGAGACACATCGGTCCACGAGCCGATGCCGGGGATGGCGAGCCGGCGCGGACCACCCGAGAGCCGGTGGTGCGCGCGGCGTCATTGAAAGCCGCGATCACACAGCTACATGGCCTGACCAACGCCAACGCCAACCGATCCAGCAAGGAGGTGCTGATAGCGAATCTGGTGCTTCTGCGAGCCCACGGCGTCGACGACGAGGTGCTCGATCTTGTCGTGGAGATGGTGCTCGCGCAGAACGTCGATGAAGAGATGACAACAGCGCTCAACTACCTGGCTTCAGGCTTTCTGCTGGCTCTATTGACGTTTCAGGAGGAAAGAGCCCACTAGGGCCGACCGGGCAGCAAATCGCAAAAGACGAAGCCCTCGCGCTCGACGACCTCGCCGGGCTCGCACGCGACCGGCTCGGCGAAGATCGGTCCGGCATGGACAAAGGTGTGGAACTCGCCGTTCTCACCACAGGGGTCAACGCTCGCGGGCAGGTCGGCGAGCAGCCGCTCGTCATATGCCCGCCCCGCGAATGAGGCATCGAGCGCTCGCGGGTCCACGCAAACGAGGAAAGCCTTGAAGCCGGCGGCGATGAACTCTCGCGCGAGGTCGCCGGTGTCGCGCCCCCACAGCGGGAAGTTGCCGCGTATGCCGTTTGCGGCGAGTCGCTCCTCGCGGTAGGCGCGGACATCCTCGAGAAAGAGATCGCCGAAGGCGACGGCCTCCACGCGGGACAGAGGCGGGGCGGCAAACGCTTGCGCCATGCGTGTCTCGTAGAGATCGTTGACGCAAGCCGGCGGGATGCGCACCTCGACGAGCGGGATGCCCACCGCGACGGCCTGCCTGGTGAGCAGCTCGCGGCGAACGCCGTGCATGCTGATGCGGTCGTAGGCATCGGTCACGGTTGTGATCAGCGCCGCTGGCTCCACCCCCTGGCGGCGCAAGGTCCAGAGCGTCAGCGCCGAGTCCTTGCCACCGCTCCAAGAGAGCGCGGTTTGGACGGTCTTTCGTGGTGCGCTGGCCGACGCGGGCGCTCGGCGGTCGCGCCTGTCGATCTCCTCTGCCGTGATCTCGCCTGGCGCGGGCACGTCGGGGCATTCTAGACGTAGTTCTCTGGTAGGTGGTCTACCCTGGCGGCCTCGGACACCGTTCGAGGTAGCCCGTGCCCCGGATCGAGGAGAGTGTCGAATGACAGTCGCTGCTGCCCCCGGCGGACAATCGCGCAGCCTGATCCTCGCGGCGATGATCTTCGCCGTCGCGATGACGTTCATCGACCAGACGATCGTGTCGATCGCGGCGCCGGAAATCCAGCGGGAGCTCGGGCTGAGCAGCACTGGCGTGCAGTGGGCAATCAACGCCTACCTGCTGTCGCTGGCGGCGCTCTTCGCCTTCGGCGGCCGGCTGGCGGACACGGTCGGCCACCGCCGGATGGTGACGCTCGGCGTGATCCTGTTTGCGAGCGCCTCGGCGCTGTGCGGGCTCACCCCCAAAGGGAGCCTCGCCGAGGCCTGGATCGTCACCTTCCGGGTGCTCCAGGGGGCGGGCGGGGCGATCATGTTCCCCGCCGCGCTGGCGATCGTCGTGCAGACCTTCGCCCTGCGCGAACGCGGCCGGGCCCTGGCGCTCTTCTTCGGCATCGCCGGCGCCCTCACCGCGATCGGCCCGATCCTCGGCGGCTATCTCACGCAGTGGACGTGGCGGGCGATCTTCTGGGTCAACATCCCCGTCGCCATCGTCGCGCTGATCCTGATCGCCATCTCCAGGCCCACCACCGTGCACCGGCCGGCGCGCATGGACTACCGCGGCCTGGCGCTGATCGCCTCGGGGGTCGGCCTGAGCGTGTTCGGCTTCCAGCAGTCATCGCTCTGGGGTTGGAGCAATCCCGGCACCTGGGCGTGCATCGTCGCGGGCGCGGCGCTGCTGGTGGTGTTCTACTTCGTCGAGCTGCGCACCCCCTCGCCGCTGATCGCCGTGCGCATCTTTCGCATCCGCGCCTTCCTGGTCGAGAACATCGTGCTGCTCACCTCCAATCTGGTGTTCATCCCCGTGTTCTTCTTCGCCAGCGAGTACGCACAGATCGCGCTGGGGAAGTCGCCCTCGCAGGCGGGCATCATCCTGCTGTACTTCTTCCTCGGGTTCGTCCTCGCCGCGCAGATCGGCGGACGGCTGCTGGACCGCGTCGGGGCCAAGCGTCCGGTGGTGCTGGGCTGCGCACTGGGCGCGGTGGGGTTCTGGCTGTGGGCGGGAAAGGTCACGGGGCTCGATTTCGTCGCGCAGCAGTGGTTCATCGCCCTCACGGGAGCCGGCATGGGCTTCATGCTCGGGCCGGCCAGCACCGATGCCGTCAGTCGAGCCTCCCGGCTCTCCTACGGCGAGGCGACCGGCATCACCCAGACGGTCCGCAACTACGCCGCCAGCCTCGGGCTGGCGATCCTCGGCACGATCCTGGTCGCGCAGCTGCGCTCCCGGGTCGCCACGTCGCTGATCGCGCAGGGCCTCTCCAGCGCGCGGGCGCACGCCGAGGCGTCCAGTCTCTCCCAATCCCGCGCCGGCGGTGGGAGCATCGCGTCGATCCCCCACTTCGTGCGCCTCGACTTCGCCTACGCCACCCGCTCGGTGTTGTATGTGATGGCGGCGATCATGGCGGTGGCGGCGATCGTTGCGCTGGTCGGCCTGCGGGCGGGGGTGCAGCGGGAAGCAGCAGACGCTCCCCAGGCCGACCCCGCGGAGGCGGCGCCCGTCTGATGGAAGCGGGGACAGCCGCCTTGGTCTGACCGGCTCGCACGGCCAAGGCAACGCGACAGAGGCCGCGCCGGTCAGTAGGACAGCTTGCCGACGGCCCTCACGGTCAGCGCATACGTCTTGCGGTTGACCGCACCCGACAGGTTGCCGCTGCCGTGAGCGTGCGCGTAGCGTCCCGAGCCGCCGGTGACCGCGAGCGAGCCGCCGAAGCTCGCGTACACGCCGGTGGAGTGCAGAGCGCCTCCGCCGTGGCCGCTGATCGAGCCGCCGCCGTTGGCGTAGATCGTGAACTTCGCCGAGATGGTCGCCCCGATGTTGAAGCTCACCTTCAGCTTCCCCGGGATCGTCCCCGCGACCGGCCCTTCCTCGAGCAGTTCCGAGCCGGAGCTGCTCACCGAGCGCAGATGCCCTTCGTCCTTCACGTTCAGCACGTGCGCCGCGCTCGCCACGGGGGAGGGCCACGCGGTACCGACGATTGCGGCCCGCCGAGCTGCGCCTGCGCGCTGCGAGGAGCTGGTCGCCCCGGAATCGGTCGCGTCCGCGAAGCCGATGGCACCCATCGCGAGCAACGCGACGCCGAGCGCCTGCTTGGCGCCTTCTCGACCCAGCAGGCCACCGCGGCGGCCGAGTGGATGGCTGTCAGACTCAGAGCCTCGCATTCTTCAAACGCCCTTCCATCGCCTTGGCGTGGTGGCTGGCGGCAGTCTCTCGCATGTGCGCCTTCCCGAGGGCTCCCGACCGAACGAGCGAGCTTACCAGCGGTGTGGGACTTTTGCGACTCTCGGCAGCTGGGCGAACTCGTCAACCGCCGCCGTCTCGATCCGAAACGCCTCCGCCACGAGCCGTGCGTCCTCCGCGCGTGGCGCGTAGTGCAGGTAGCGCATCGTCGTCTGGATGTCGGCGTGGCCCATCCACTCCTGTACGCGGCGGATGTCCGCCTTGGCGATCATCCGCGTACCGAAGGTGTGGCGCAGGTCGTGGAAGCGCAACTGCCGCAAGCCCGCCCGTTTGAGCGCCGCCTTGTAGCGGCGGCGCAGCGCCGAGCCGTCGAGGAATTCGCCCGTCTCGCCGGGGAACACGAGGTCGTCCTCGGCCGTGAACAGCTCGCGAGCGGCCAGTCCTGCGAGCGCCTGCCCCACGTCCGGGGCGAGCGGCACTGAGCGCACCTTGCCCGACTTCGGCGTCGTCAGCGTCCCGCTGGCGTAGCTCGCGCGCACGCGCAGCAGCGAGCCCGCAAAGTCCACGTCGCGCCAATGCAGCGCGAGCAACTCGCCCATCCGCAGCCCCGTGAGGGCCGCCGTCAGGAAGATCGCCCGGTCCTGCGCGCTCGCCGCGGCACGCGCCAGCGCCCATACCTCCTCCGGGTTGAACACCTCAATGTCACCGCCGCGCGTCTGCGGTGGCTTCTCCACGCCTGACACCGGGTTCATAGGCAGGCCGTACACCCTCAGGGCCCGCTGGAAGATGCCGTGCAGCAACACCAGCGCCTTCCGGCGCGTGCTCGGCTTGCGCTCGAGCGCGGCGATCCACGCTTCGACGTGCGCGCTCGTCACGTCCTCCACGCGCAGCTCCCCCAGGGCCGGCACGATCCACGCATTGATGACCCAGCGATAGCCCTGTACCGTCGAGGGCTTGCGGGCACGGTCGTGCTCGATGTAGCGCAGGTACTCCTCCGCCGCCTGCGCCACCGTCGCCCCCGTGCGCACCTTCCCGGCGGGCGCGTCCTGCCGCGCCCGGTGGTGTGGCGATCGGCCGAGAGTGGTTGGCAGCGCGGCCATGCCCCACGAAGCTAGCGCCGATCTCGGGGCATATGCCATGCATGGACCGAACCTGGCGGGATCGGGTCCATAGAGAAGTCCCTATCGCAGCGACTCGATCGGGTGGTGTCTGCGGATGTAGTCGCCGAAGAGTGGCGCGGTGAACAGTCACGACCCAGCCGGGTTCATCATTGATGTCTAGGACAACCCGCATCCATCGTCCTGACTCAAGCGCATTCTGGCGATAGAAGCGCTCGCGTCCTGGCCGTGGATCGTCCTCGCGGTAGTCGGGTCGTGCAATCGTCGTAAGGATCGTCTCAACATGGTCGAGCAGCCAGGAACGGCGCCCCTGAGCAAGGTGCAGATGCGATCCGGCGTCGCACACAACTGCCGACCCTCAGGATCGATAGCGCTTGGCTTTGGGCTCTCCATGGTCGCCACGATACGCGCGGCAACGACAGCCCTCCTCGGCTATCGGAAGGTGGGAATGGACCTCAGCGAACGCCCGACACGGCGCGAGCAAAGATCGGGGCGCCAATCGGCATCCCATCGTCGCCGTGGACGAACAGCGCTACGTGCTCGGCGGCTTCGGGCTCGGCGTCAACGATGTGGTCCAAGGCCTTGCGCGCCGATTCTTCGTCCTCGAAGGACTCGACCAGGTTGCCGGTGCTGTCGAAGATCGCGTAGTGCATAGCTCACGCCTCCATATGGAGGATATCGCCAATTGAGCCCAGCAACTGCAGTGGGCGACCCCACAGGGTCCAATGGCCCGGCTGGCCCGTATCGGCAAGGCACAAGCCATTCCCCGGCTCCAGGCTTAGTTCGGCGACAAACATCCCAATCATCGGCCACTTCAAGGCCATCGCTGCCGCTGCCTCTCGCGTCGAGAAGACGGACAGGCCCATGTGAATCACCGCCAAGCGCCGCTCATAGCCGCGGGGTGCGGATCCGCGCTCGTAGTGGGAACGCAGAGAGTCCAGCACCACGGGAGCGTTGCGGTCCGCTCCTCGTACGATCCGGTACACGGTCGTGCCCTCACGCACGGGCGCGACAAGGAGTTCGTCGTCGGCCATCCACGCAGCCTACTGTCTGAAGCCGACGCGGCGATTCGAACCCGCACCCCAACATCCGCCATGGCGGGGTGCGGACTCCTACCCGGGGGCCGATCAGCTACGACCAGCGCTCAGCGAAGCCGACGCGGGGACTCGAACCCCGGACCCCTTCATTACGAGTGAAGTGCTCTACCAGCTGAGCTACGTCGGCGCGGGATGGATGCTAGCGCGGCCGGCGATACTGGCGCGATGTAGCCGCTGGAAGCCCGTGGCGTAGCACCGCCCGGCCCTCCAACGTCAATGCACGCCTCGGGAAAGGCGGCCAGCCCGCGAGGAACCAAGATCATATACGATTGTGTCAATGATATGCAAAGGGCGCCCGCCCACGCGGTCGTGGCTGCGTCGCGCCTGACCGGGGCATTTGGCGCGGCGATCGCCGGTGCAGCGGTAGGGGGTTCAGGCACATAGATCCGTCCCAGCGGCGCGACTTACCGCCAGCTAGGATGTTGAAGGTCTATGGGATGGGAGGGGTATGGCAATGACATAGCGACCGAGGACGTCCTTCTGGGCCTCGATCCGGTGAGCCTCGATCGAGCAGCAGGCATCGATGCCGGGTGTGCTGCTGCCTACGAATGGACCCTTACCGGGACTCGAGGCCATCAAATGGGCTGCGCGCCGCGGACGTCGGTCCGTCCGCACGCCCATTTGTCAACGAGCGAAAGGGAGATCATGATTTCAAAGATTGTCCGACACCTGAACGCCACCACGGTGGTGGCGTTTGCAGCGTTGGTTCTTTCAATGGCCGGCGGAGCCTTTGCATTCGGAGGTCAGGGTGGCTCTGGCCCCAAAGCGAGCTCCAGGACCGCCTCGCGCGGGCGCTCGGCTTTTGTTGCCGAAGAAGTTGAAGGAACCGCGAGTAAGTCGAAGAGCAAGGGGAAAGTTGGCCCTCGTGGGCCTGCCGGCCCACGAGGAGCGGCCGGCCCCGCCGGGGCGGCGGGACCGGCAGGCCCAGCGGGCCCCACGGGGCCCGCTGGGGCAAAAGGCGAAACGGGCATTGCGGGCCCGACGGGCCCGCAGGGCCCACAAGGCGAAACCGGCCCTCAAGGACCTACCGGGAAAACAGGTTACGTCCCTACGTTGCCCTCCGGAGCAACGGAGACCGGCGCTTGGGGTTTTACGGTTAAACCTGATGACAGGGTCCAGACCATACACGTGGCTTCTCTCTCGTTTTCAATCCCGCTCGCTGCCGAAGAATCGGTGACCAAAGCACCGATCATCGGAGAAGGAGACGTTCACGTCATTGCGCCGGTAGAACAACCCACAAGCAAAGGTAGCGGCTGTGGAGAAGGTTCCTCCGCCGCAAAACCGGAGGCCGAACCGGGGAACCTATGCGTTTACATCGCTTCGGCGGAAATCCCAGGATTTGCGACCGAACAGCTAACCATCACCGACCCGGCCCTCCACGGAGTACCAACGGGAGGCGCTGGTGCCACCGGTGCAACGCTATCCTATTTCGTGCCTCCTACGTTGGGACTGGAAGAAAACGGTACCGCCGAAGGCACCTGGGCGGTGACCGCGCAATAGTTACTGCGCAAACCATGCGCGAGTAACTCAACACAGCTGTGACCTTGGGGCCTGCCGCATTGCCGGCAGGCCCCAAGCTCGTACGTCGGGCATGCCACATTGCCCATTGTCCCTGGGGGATTCTGCGAGAGACCGGGACCAGGCCGACACATGCCCGCAGTGCCCTCTGCGGGCTATAGTCGGAAACACCCAGCCGCGATCGGGTATACACGGCCCATTCAGCAAAGCCCGTCCCGAATCCCCCCTAAAGGTCGGGCGTCTGACCCGGCCGCGCACGGCGAGGGGTCTGCCACCGACGCTCCCTCAACACCACGGCAGGGTGCTACAGTATCTCCGCTGTTCATACTACCGGGAATAACCCACCTGCCAAGACTCCGGCTTGGGATGCCTCTACACGCAAACGAAGGGCGCCCCAGGGCCAGATACGACCAAAAGGAGTATAACAAATGCAGTCAAGTCGCGTACGACTCATGCTAGTCACGCTGTTCGGTGTGCTCGCGTTGGGCTCCCTTACAGCAGCGGCGGCGCAGGCCGTCGAAGCGCCGAGATGGAGCATCGGCGGCACAGACCTCGCAGAAGGCAAAACTCATTTCATCACCGCAAAGGCATATTCCACCAACCTTAAACTTAAAACTGCGAACGGTGTCATTACATGCACGGTAATAAAAATAAAAGAAGGGTCACTGTTAGGCTCAAGCGCCGGCAACGCCGGCAAAGGTAACGGCGCCTTTGTATTTGAAACATGTTCGGTATCAGGCACATCCGAGGGCAAACCGATCGAAAAATGTAAAGTCGGCCCGATCCAAACCACTACTCTCCTGGCTGAACTGGTAGAGTCCGAAGGTGCAGAACCGGCGAACAAAAAAGGCTCGCTCTTAGCGTTATTTGCGCCGTTCTCGGGAACGTCATTTGCTACCATCAAATACACTACCGAAACGGGTGGTAACTGTCCGCCGGAAACAAAAGTAACGGGCAAGGTGGCCGCCCAGGTGTTCACCGACCCGAACACACCTCCGACGTTGGGGACGTTAGTCACGTTAGAAAGCGGGGCTACGGAAGCAACCTCATGGCTAGTTAATTTCCCGGCGACACAGCCTAAAAATGTTGTCAGAGTAGCCGGAGGTGCCGTCACGACAGTAGCCAACCCGGGCCTGAGCGCCGAGGGGGAAGAAGCCCTGCTCGAAGGGATCGCGTTAATCTCACTGGCTAAACGGGAAGCTAACGGTGAATTAGTGACCGAAGCGACGAATTGGAGCCCGTTACCGTAAATTGATATTGATTGTGATGTAGTATCGGTGGGCCCTGCGCCATTGGCGTAGGGCCCACGCGCGACTGGCGCAATGATGGTCTTCGTTGTGGCCGGTTCACTGGAACGGCCTGGGATGTCTCTACACGCAAGCGAAGGGCGTCCCAAGGCCAGATATGACAAAAGGAGCATAACAATGCAGTCAAGTCGAGTACGACTCATGCTAGTCACGCTGTTCGGCGTGCTCGCGTTGGGAGCCCTTACAGCGGCGGCGGCGCAGGCCGCGGAAGCGCCAAGATGGAGCATCGGCGGCACAGACCTCGCAGAAGGCAAAACCCATTTCATCAGCGGAACGAAATATAGTCGCACCTCTCTACAAACTGGCAATATCGCCTTATCATGCGAAGTGGGAAAACTCGTAGAAGGCTCGCTGGTAGGCTCAAGCGCCGGTAACGCCGGTAAAGGGAGTGGGGTGATCGAATTGAGTACATGCACAGTATCGGGCACAACAGGCGGCAAACCTATTGAAAAATGCAAAGTCAATGAACCGATCAGGACCAACCTTATTACGACAGAACTGGTGGAGTCCGAAGGTGCGGAACCGGCGAACAAAAAAGTTCGCTCTTAGTGTTATTCGTACCGTTCTCGGGGACGTCATTTGAGACGATTAAATTCCCAACAGAAGCGGGAGGAGCTTGTCCACCGGAAACGAAAGTAACGGGGAAGGTGGCTGCCCAGGTGTTCACCGACCCGAACACCCCCCCCGACGTTGGGGACGTTAGTTACGTTAGAAAGTGGGGCTACGGAAGCACACTCGTGGCTGCTGAATTTCCCGGCAACACAGCCTAAAAATGTTGTCAGAGTAGCTGGAGGTGCCGTTACGACAGTAGCCAACCCGGGCCTGGAAGCCTTTTCGGAAGACACTCTCTTGGAGGGAACGACGTTAGGCTTACTACCTACTTGCCGCGGAAAAAGTCTCTGTGATGACGAACGGCCGCGCTTGTTGAGGGCGCGGCCGTTCGTGAATGAGTGGTGCTCTGGTTAGGAGCGTTTGGAGTGTTTCATCGGGCTCGGACGGCGAGCGTGTCGGCGTTATAGGCGAGGATTCCCCACTCGGTCCAGATCTCTTGGCCTTCGGTGCCCTTCAGGCGGCTGCGGCCCATCCCGTAGCGGCGCTTGAGGTGGCTGATCCGGCCCTCCTCGCCTGTTCGGTAGCGCTGCAACCGTCGATTGGTGCGTCTGGAGCCTCGTTCCTGGCGGCCGGAGATGAACACTCGCTCTGGTGTGAGATCTTTGAGTGCGTCGTTCGTCGGGCCGGGCATGAACCCACCGTCGAGGGCCAGCTCCCGCGGGGAGATCTGAAGCCGTTTGAGCTCGGCGATCGTGCCTGGGAGCAGCGTATTCTCGGTCGGGTTGCCCGGCGCGGTCGACGCCGGCAGGATCAGTCCTCGCGCGCCGCGCTTGGTGTTCTCGGTCACCTCCGCGAGCTGGGTCACATACCCAAACTCGTTCGGCTTGCCCAGCTTGCCCTTGCGGATCGGGCGGGCATCCGGGTCTGTGAGCGACACTATCCGCTCGCGGATCGGTTCGCCCTGCACACGCTTCGTGATCTGGGAGGCGACCTTCTCGCAACGATCCACGAGCTGCTCGAGCTTGGTCGCCGCCCTGAGCTTCGCCTTCGCGCCACGGCCACGCGCCTTGGTCCGCGCGAGCGTCAGGAGCCGCCTGGCCTCGCGCACCGAACGCCGCAACAGCTCGCCGGTCTGCGCCGTGAGCTTGAGCACCTGCGCTTTCGCTTCCCCTGAGCGAGCCCGGATCGTGCGCGTGATCCCCCGCAACCGGCGGCCCATCGCTTGTGAGCGATCCCGCACCCGCCGTTTGCTCTCGCCGATCCGCTGCGCCAACTTGCGACTCTCCCTCGCCAGCGCACGCACCCCATGCGAGGCCAACCCCGCATCGGTCGGATACTTCACATCCGCCTCGACGACAGTCGAGTCGATCCGCACCGCACGCGGACGAAAACGCTTCTCGCGCATCGTCCTGGCGATCAGCGTGCGCGTCAGCTCTGAGACCGTCTCGGGCCCGATCCTGCGGGCAAGCTTGCGGACCGTTGACTCGTCCGGCACCCGCTCGCACAAAGAGATCCGGCAGAACCGCCGCAAGTGAATCGAATCGGAGACCTCCGCCACCAGCGACCGATACCCCCACCGATAGCGCGTCTTGAGCACCATCAATCGAATGAACGTCTCCATCGCGATCGTCGGGCGACCATCCGTCAACACCGCCCGCTTCTGCTCGATTACCTCCCGTCGAAAGCGCTCCACGACCGGCCCAAACAACCCAGGATCCGAGAGCAACAAATCCAACGCCGCCAGATCCTCCGGCAACTCCCTTACCTCGACCGGCAAAGCCTCGTCCCACAACGACTCCGCCTGCCCCGCCGACAACATCAACATACCGACCCCCTTCAACCAGAAACCCACTCATTTGCAGGACATTCTGACGATCACACCGGACGGAACAAGCCACCAACACCCCTACTTTTTCCGCGGCAAGTAGCTACTTGCTGCGGAAAAACTCTGGAGCATAGAAACGGCCGCGCTGGTCGAGGGCGCGGCCGTTTTTGAATGAGTGGGTTGCTCTTGTCGAGCGACTGGCAGTGTTTCAGGCGGCTCGGATGGTGAGCGTGTCGGCGTTATAGGCGAGGATGCCCCACTCGGTCCAGATCTTCTGGCCTTCGGTGCCCTTCAGGCGACTGCGTCCCATCCCGTAGCGGCGCTTGAGGTGGCTGATTCGGCCCTCCTCGCCTGTTCGGTAGCGCTGCAACCGCCGGTTGGTGCGTCTGGAGCCTGGTTCCTGGCGGCCGGAGATGAACACTCGCTCTGGTGTGAGATTTTCGAGTGCGTCGTTCGTCGGGCCGGGCACGAACCCGCCGTCGAGCGCCAGCTCGCGCGGGGAGATCCCGAGCCGTTTGAGCTCGGCGACGGTATCGGGGAGCAGTGTGTTCTCGGTCGGGTTGCCCGGCGCGGTTGACGCCGGCAGGATCAGCCCTCGTGCGCCGCGCTTGGTGTTCTCGGTCACCTCCGCCAACTGGGTCACATACCCGAACTCGTTGGGCTTGCCCAGCTTGCCCTTGCGGATCGGCCTGGCGTCCGGGTCGGCCAGCGACACGATCCGTTCGCGGATCGGCTCGCCCGCCACGCGCTGCTTGATCTGGGAGGCGACCTTCTCGCAACGATCCGCGATCTGCTCGAGCTTGGTCGCCGCCTTCAGCTTCGCCTTTGCGCCCCGGCCCCGCGCCTTGGACCGCGCGACCTTCACCAGCAGCCTGGCCTCGTGCACCGAGCGCTCCAACAACTCGCCTGTCTGGGCCGTGAGCTTGAGCACCTGTGCCTTCGCTTCCCCTGAGCGAGCCCGGATCGTGCGCGTGATCCCCCGCAACCGGCGACCCATCGCCCTCGAGCGATCCCGCACCCGCCGCTTGCCCTCGCCGATCCGCTGCGCCAGCTTGCGAGACTCCCGCGCAAGCGCACGCACCCCATGCGAGGCCAACCCCGCATCGGTCGGATACTTCACATCCGCCTCGACGACGGTCGAGTCGATCCGCACCGCACGAGGACGAAAACGCTTCTCGCGCGTCGCCCTGACGATCAGCGTGCGCGTCAGATCCGACACCGTCTCGGGCCCGATCCTGCGGGCGAGCTTGCGGACCGTCGACTCGTCCGGCACCCGCTCGCACAAAGAGATCCGGCAGAACCGCCGCAAGTGAATCGAGTCCGAAACCTCCGCCACCAGCGACCGATACCCCCACCGATAGCGCGTCTTGAGCACCATCAAACGAATGAACGTCTCCATCGCGATCGTTGGACGACCATCCGTCAACACCGCCCGCTTTTGCTCGACCACCTCCCGCCGAAAGCGCTCCGCGATCGGCCCGAGCAACCCAGGATCCGAAAGCAGCAAATCCAGTGCCGCCAGATCCTCCGGCAACTCCTTGACCTCGACCGGCAACGCCTCGTCCCACAACGACTCCGCCTGCCCCGCAGACAACGTCAACATACCAACCCCTTTCGACCAGAAACCCACTCATCTACAAGACATTCTGGCGATCAGACCGGACGTAACGAGCCCCCCAACACCCCTACTTTTTCCGCAGCAAGTAGCTAAGCGGGAAGCTAACGGTGAATTAGTAACCGAAGCGACGAACTGGAGTCCGTTACCGTAAGTTTGCAAAGTGTCTTGGGTAAGAGAGGGCCCGCTGCCGGTTGGCAGCGGGCCCTTGTTGTGATCTACCTTGTGCTGCGTGTGTTGGTTGGAGTTAGGTGTGTTTTGCTGTTATTCGCTTTCGCGGACTGCTCCGATGCCGGCTACTTCGAGGGTGCTGTTGAAGATGGCGCTGTTTTTCCCTGATTCTGCGGGTAGCCCGAGTTTTGCGTTGATGATTGGGTCGAGTAGGAATGAGAAGAATTCGCCGCAGCCGGTTGCTGCTGGTGCGGAGAATGTGCCGTCGACGAGCTTGCTGTTTTTGACGACGAGGATGCCGCCTTCTCCCCTTGATGTGATTTCGCCGAGTTCACCTGTCTGGGTGCCTGATTTCCCGGTTGAGAGTTTGAGTACGATTGGGTGTTCGTTGGAGCCGATGTAGCATTCGTTGCCGAGCAGGGGGTTTTCCAGCTTGACCTTGATCGGGAGTACCAGCGCGGGGCCGAGTTCGGGGAATTCGGCTCCCGCGAGGCTGAGGATCACTGAGGTGGCGGGCGCCGCGAGTTCTGTTGTGGCGTTCACACCGGTGTATTTGTTTTCGAAGATCGCTTCACAGCCGGCGCGCTCGAGTTTTTCCCAGAACCCGTTGCCTTTGATTTCGTTGCACTTGACGAGGCCGGACAGCCCGCCGGGGACTTTCTGCGGTGTTTTGGTCAATGTTTCGCCGTTCAACGCGGCGACGAGGTGTTTGACACCGGGCTCGATGTTTTCCGTGCCGCCCTGCAGTGTCTGTGTTTTCACGATCGGGACTTCCGTATTACCGATCGTGACCGCGCCGCTTTCTGTGCGCGACACCACGCAACCACTGAGCGTTTCGATGCTGGTGGGGCACTGTTCGAACACAGAGTATTCCCCTTTTGGTGTCGCCAGCGCCGAGGAGACACCCAGGATCGCGAGCGACGCTACCATTGATGCTGTTACCAATAGGATACGACCAATGCGACTTTGCATTGTTGCATTCCTTCCTTTGGATTTGCCTGATATTGCCCGCCTGCTTACTGTCGGCGGTCCTGCCGTTCTGCGTTTGAGATCGACTACTTCTTCTTGCTCTTTTCTGCTGCCTTAAGCCTTTTTGGCTTAAGCTTGGGTTTGCGCTTTGGGCAGCCGGTGACCGTGATTTTTGTGTTCTGTTTGATCGCGGCGCCGTTCTGCGCGAGAAGTTCTGTCGGTATCGTGAGTGTGCCTTTGCAGAGGTTCGCGCTGTTCGCGGTCAGCGCGGAGTAGGGGCCCTCCGGGAGGGTCAGCTGGAACGTTGTGAAGGGCGCGTCGGGGACCGCGTTGAATGTCGAGGTGAGGACTCCCTTGCGGGAGATCGCGGTTTCGCCGTGCAGGTCAATCGTGACGTTGTCGCCCTGCAACACGATGATCAGTTCGGGGTAGTGCGCGTTGCCGTGGGAGACGAAGTACGCCGGGCCGCTCAACGGTTCGGGCAGCACCGGTGTGCTGGTGGTCGCCTGGCCGATCCTTGACGCCGCGGGGCAGCTCGCTGGATCTTCGGCGAACGTCTTTTCCGTGCACGCCTTCTGCAGTGTGCTCAAGCGCGCCGGCAGCTTGGCGGGCAGGCTCACCTTGACCCTCGCGATGTTCGCCTCCGTACCCGGAACGCTCGCCGGGTAAGTCACCTTCGTTGTGAGGCTCGCACCCGCGGTACGGGTGTTGTGTGCTGCCGTGGACGCCGTGAATGACGGTTTGAACGCCAGTGCGGCGCAGTCGGTCACTTGGAAGGGGACTGGCAGCGACACGTTGGCGCCTTCCGCGCTTGAGAGGGTGCCTTCGAGCTTCATGGGGTTGCAGTTGGTCGGGTTGAATGTGAAGTTGGGGCGGTTGATCGTGACGTTGACGTGCTTGATCTGCAGCGGGATGCCTTCCAGCATCGTCGGGATCGCGAACCCTTCCGCGCTCGTGTTCGCGATCGCGGTCAGCGCCGCGGTGACCGGGTCGACTTGGAGCCTCGCGCGCACTACCAGACAATCACAAGCGGGGTGGCTCGTGGGGGTGTTCTCGAGGTCGAACGGGCCGGCCTTCGCGGGGTTCACGATCGATAGCCCGTACGGCGCGCCGTGGTAGGGGCCCGTGATGTACACCTTGCCGCCGGTGACCGTGAACGGGTCGCCGCCCAAGCCAACGCTGACGGTCGTTTCGCCGATCAGGCTCGCGGGCCCGCACGTCCCGTCGTCGGCCTGCGGTTCCCCGCACGGCGTCACGCTCGGGATCAGCCCCTGCAACCCCGGCGGGAGATGCAGCTGGATGCCCTGCAGCTGCTGATCGCCGTCTTCGCGGCTCATCGTCATCGCGAACGAGGTGAACGCGCCGGCCTGGACATTCGCCGAGCCCCCCGTCAGCGACGGAGCGAACGGCAACGGGTCACGGCACGCGCTCCCACCAGGACCCGAAACGATCTGGAAGCTCGAGGACGGCTCAGCGACTTCCCCGGCGCCCGCAGCCGACCACGGGGTCAGCGCCGCTGTCGTCGTGTATGTCCCGCACAGCGCGGGGGTCGCCAGCGGCGCGCGAGCGGACCCGAAGAATTCGAGCTTCACATCGCTGACAGGGAACTGCGGGATGTTTTCAAACGTGGCCGTCAACTGGCCCGTCACCGGGCTCGGCTCGGCTTTCCCCGCGATCTTGACCAGCACCCCCGTCACCGGTTCTTCAACAACAAGATACATAGCGATCAACGATCCAAACGGGTTCTCAAGCGGCCCACCGAACGTCTGCTGAGCAGCGAGATATACCGCGCCTTCCAGTTCGTGTTCCAACAGCGGTGTCGCGGCGCGCACCGTCGCGATCTTCGACGCGTCTGGACACGACGGCCTTTCAGCATTGTTCAGGCCGATCTGCGCGAGCGAGCACGCCTGCAGCCCATCCGCCGCAGCCGGGCTGACCTGCACCCCCACCGGCAGCGTCACAGTCGTGTTCCTCATATCGGCCTCACCCACCCCCACCGGGTTCAACGTCGCTTCCTGCGGTAGACGCAGATCGACGTTCAGCCCCGTCGGGGTGCTCCCCGCGGCCCCATCCGGCTGAACACCGATCGTCGGGGTGAAAGCCAAATGTTCGCATCCCGAAAGCGCGGGCAACACCGCCGTCTTCGAGATCACGTGTTCACCCGTCGCGAAGTTCCCCGGCTGGTTCCACCCATCGACGCTCAACCCAAATTCCAGCGGGGTCCCACACGACACCGGATTCATCAAAAACGGACGCACCGGGATACTCACCGGGCAAGAAACAGGCGCAAGCGGTTCCTTCACCCCAGCCTTTTCTTCGTTTTCCCTCTGCGATTCTTCTTCATCATGCGGCGCGCCCACTTCTTCTTCACCGCGATAGCTGGACGCTTCGGAAAGACATTTACCGCGGATCCGGTCATGCGCCGATTCCGCCGGCACACCCCACACCGTCGCCCTCACAGTCATAGCCGCAACAGCCTCCGTGATATTCGGCGAACTGACCGTCACACCATAATCCCCACCCGTCCGCACCGACCCATCCAACAACACAGGGTGAGTTTTCAACACCATCACACCCAGCTCCACCGGGACACCACCCGGCGGTTCCACATTATACAACGGGTTCGTCGCCGTTTTCACCTGCGCGAGAATCCTATGCGACACACTTTTATAACCCGACCCTTCGACCGCCCCGACCGTCACCATACCGACCGCAGTATCATCCGGACACAAGTTCTCAAGAAACTGATGGTAAGAGCACGTCGGCACCGCGCTAGGGTCACCCACAAACCCCGGCGGCAAAGCAACCCGCACATCCTTCAACCCTTCCGCCTCCAAAAACGTAGGGTTCCCACCCACATCCCTCTCTTCCGGTTCATCCATCACAAAACTCGTCGTCAACGCAAACGGATGCGAACCCGCCCGCACATCCGGCGCACCCAATTCATGCCTCGCTTCCTGTTCAGGCGTCGGCCTTTCCGTCACCGACACCCCAAAACTCTGCACCCCAAACCCAACACCCACACCCACAGCCGAACCAGCCGGCACAAACACCAACCCAACAAACACAAACACACCAACCACCAACCACCTCACGAAACCACCCCCCAACCACCAACACGCCCCACACCCCTCGCCCTGCCCGCAGCGCGCCTCACCCTCCCCACCCTCTTCACCTTCCTCTTCCTCTTCCTCTTTTTAGCCACACACTTCCCACGGACCAAGCGCTTAGACCTGGCACACACCACACGCGACGGTGGTGGCGACTGGACGAGATTACCAGCACCGCTGAACGTCGCGCTCGCGGGCACACCAAACACCCCCGGCTGCAACGAAACAGGCGGTTTGCACGAATCCGCGTTCACACACACCGGAGGTTCAACCGACACAGGGAACCCACCACCAACCCGCGCATCATAAACATCTTCCCGGGAATCCGAATCCGACGGCACCAGCTGATCAGCCGTCGCGATGAACACATCATCCCCACTCCCGCTCGCATCCATAAAAAACGATTCAGAGCCACCCGCCACATCCGAAACCGGGAACACACACCCACCACTCCCAGCCCTAAACGCCGGCAAAGATTCCGTACACGACCCCACCCCCGGCCGCTCCCACTCATACACATCCAACAACCCATTACTATCCTGCGGCACAAGCGCATCAGCACTCTGAAAAAACACCCGCCCACCACCATCAGAAATATTACGCGCAACATAAAAAGGCGACCGTTCCCCAAGATCATTAGCTCCCATGCCTTCGTGGCCGCCAAGCGCACTAGGACCCGCCGGCCGCCCAACACCACACGACAAACAAACCAGCCTCCCCGACACCGCATCAAACAAATACACCTCACGACACAATTCACCCTCACACTCACCAGCCGCAGCCGGCCGATTATCAAACCCCGTCAAACCCAACTCCGACGTAAACACCAACAACGACCCATCCCCCGACACCCGCACCGAATGCTCCCCAGGACCAAAATCATAGCCAGTACCCCCCCTTTCTTCGCCCAACCAATCTTCTTCATCGCCATAACCATCACCAAGCGCGCTAGCGAAACCCGGAAATTCACCGCCGCCGACCCTCGGAGCAAGCGTCGCGATAAACGACACAACCCCCCCACGCGAAAGATACAAATTCGGCTGCCCCGCGACCGGCTCCCTACCATCACCATTCTCTCCACTCGTCAGCACACCCCCCGCGACAAAATACACATACGACCCATCTTCACTCGCCGTCACCAACCCCAAAACCCCCGCCCCGTTCAAGTCCACCGTATCGACCGTGAGATCGCTCAGGCGTTCCCCCGCCGGCCTTGAAAAATCATATTCGTACAGGTTCGCCGCGTTATCTTCCGGACCCGTGTCCGCGTCATTCGTCAACTCCACCCGGCTCGTGAAAAACACCCGCGACCCATCCACACTCGCACCCCGATACCACGCCGTCCCTTCCAACGGGCCCTTCCCCGCATTCGGATCCGGTACCGAGCGCTGCGACGCCGACACCTCAACCGTACACGCCCCACCCACCACCGAACAACCATCCACCCCACTCAACGGATTCTCCCGCACATACACCTGCCCCGCCACCGGTTCACTAAAACCCGCGTCCTTTTCCCCACCCGTGAACACAACCCGCGACCCATCCCCAGACACCGCCCGCCACACATCCCCAGTGCTTTCTGGCCACAAGAAGTTGGCGGCAGCCCCAGCGTTGTCTTCGCCTTCAAGCTTGTTGGCTCCTTCGGGCGGCACATCGACCTGGCGCAGAACACCACCCGCCTCCTCATACACATGCGCGCGCTTCGGCGACGCCCCACAACACAAGCTCGCCTTGAACTGGAAGACCACATGACTGAGATCACTCGACGCACCCACAGCCTCCGGCAGCGTATCGCCGTTCCTATTCGTTTTACCAAACGGCCGATATTCCGCTTCGGGTGGCGGGACCGTCGTCACCGGTTCATACGATCCGGTTTCGATGTCGGCCACATAAAGATTGACATACCCCGCAGGCTGGCCACTCACCAACGGCGTATCAAAGCCTTCCACGACACCACGCGAAAGATCTTCCGTGAACAGCGATTCCCCGAACTCAGAATAAGTAGCGTGCCCCTGATACTCAGTATATGGCGGAGAAATACTCTGCGTCACCCACCCCCCCACCCCACGCCGAGAGATATAAGGCACATTCAACAACGCAGACTTCGGCTCCGCGAACGGCCCCTGAGAGAAATACATGACCGCCCCACCACCCGCAGCAGCACGACTATCAAGACCATCAACCCCATTATCATCCTTCGCCAACGGCGAAACCATCTCATACGCACGACAATCCCCAAGCCCCAACGCAAACGACTGCTCCGCACGCAACTGTTCATTAGCGCACAACCCACCCTGCGCCCACACCGGGCCAGCCACCAACCCACCCCCACACACCACCACCACAAACACCAACACCACCCCACGAACAAAAACGCCAAACGGCAAACAACCCGAAACCCTCGACCCGCCCCTCCAACTCGCCACCCAAACCAATTGCATCCAACCCCTCTCCAGACCGATAGGGAGCGCGGGCCCCGCGCCAAACGACCCCGGGGCCCGCGCAACACTACACCACAATCAACATATCAATCTACGGTAACGGACTCCAATTCGTCGCTTCGGTTACTAATTCACCATTAGCTTCCCGTTTAGCCAGTAAGACTAACGCAATCCCTTGCTCGGAAGCTTCTTCCGAAAAGGCTTCCAGGCCCGGGTTGGCTACTGTCGTAACGGCACCTCCAGCTACTCTGACAACATTTTTAGGCTGTGTCGCCGGGAAATTCAGCAGCCACGAGGTTGCTTCCGTAGCTCCGCTTTCTAACGTGACTAACGTCCCCAATGTCGGGGGCGTGTTCGGGTCGGTGAACACCTGGCCGGCCACCTTACCCGTTACTTTTGTTTCCGGTGGACAATGTCCACCTGTTTCGGTAGTGAATTTGAGGGTGGCAAACGACGTCCCCGAGAACGGAGTGAATAACACTAAGAGCGAGCCTTTTTTGTTCGCCGGTTCCGCACCTTCGGACTCCACCAGTTCGGAGGAGAGGGCATTGGTCGTGATCGGGCCTATTGCGCATTTTTCGATCGTTTTGCCGCCCGATGTGCCCGACACCGTACACGTTTCAAATACAATGACCTCGTTGTTTTTACCGGCGTTACCGGCGCTCGAGCCTAACAGCGACCCTTCTTTCAATTTGAATGTTGTGCATGCAATGGTAACGTTTGCAGTTCTAAGTTTGAGGTTGGTAGAGTATGCTTTTGCGCTGATGAAATGAGTTTTGCCTTCTGCGAGATCTGTGCCGCCGATGCTCCATCTCGGCGCTTCGACGGCCTGCGCCGCCGCTGCTGTAAGGGCGCCCAACGCGAGCACGCCGAACAGCGTGACTAGCATGAGTCGTACTCGACTTGACTGCATTTGTTATGCTCCTTTTTGTCGTATCTGGCCCTGGGGCGCCCTTCGCTTGCGTGTAGAGGCGTCCTGGGGCCTGTATCTCTCTGCTCCCTGCTCTGACAAACAGAGAACTCGTTCGACCTCTGAAGAAGACCCGCACCACCCAACAGCGGCGACACCAGCCCATTCGAGGCCACGGGGACCAGCCCAAACACCATGCGGGCAGGCCTGCCAGAGTAAGCTTGTCGCGATCTGCCGTTCTCCCCTTCCCCGCAGTCGCCCGCGGCGCCGACCCCGCCCCTGCGGCAGGGATCGCACCGATGTTTAGCACCATCGCCCAGGGGCATGGCGGGCGTCACCACGGGGGGAAGAGCGCCACACGAGCCCCCAGCTAGACGAAAGGCCGCGATTTGCAGGGATTTCGGTGCCCCGTAGGAGCAGGATGAACTAAACAGCGGATCGACCCGATATGTTTCTAACGGCCTGTCACCCAACCCATGGGGAGCGCCGATGACGCCCAGGCACGTACCGCGCCCGGCCTCTTCCTTACGATCAGGAGCAAAGCATGGCGCGTCCCGCAGGAGGGACAGGACGAACAACTGGCGACCTTTGGCCATCTGTCAATGCTAGTTTATTCGGTAGGACTATGTCAAGGCATGAGGCGCAGGTCGTATCCGACTCTGCTGTAAGATTGCTACAGATCAGACTTAGAAGTCCGCAATTTGCGGGAAAGTAATGATCGCCGTGGACACCCAACCCCCGGCCCGACGGCGACGGCCACAAGCACCCGCTCGAGCCCCGGGTCCTCGCACGCGCCCCGCAATCGAGAGCAGTACCCGCTCGGTGTTGAAGCGGATCAGCCAGCCGAGATCCATCCGCGAGGCCTGCGGCGACGCGGCCTTCTTCCCGTCGCGCCTTCCCCTGCCCGCCTCCTGGAAGTGGGGCTAGTGGGGATCGCCTGTGCGCGACCGTGCGCACATCCTGATTCGGCTGCGCATGGCGAAGAGGGTCTGCCACCTACGCTGCCCCGAACACCATGGCTGGGTACTACAATCTCGCTTTCGTTCTTATGAACGGCACCGGCTTAAGCTTGGGTTTGCGCTTTGGGCAGCCGGTGACCGTGATTTTTGTGTTCTGTTTGATCGCGGCGCCGTTCTGCGCGAGAAGTTCTGTCGGTATCGTGAGTGTGCCTTTGCAGAGGTTCGCGCTGTTCGCGGTCAGCGCGGAGTAGGGGCCCTCCGGGAGGGTCAGCTGGAACGTTGTGAAGGGCGCGTCGGGGACCGCGTTGAATGTCGAGGTGAGGACTCCCTTGCGGGAGATCGCGGTTTCGCCGTGCAGGTCAATCGTGACGTTGTCGCCCTGCAACACGATGATCAGTTCGGGGTAGTGCGCGTTGCCGTGGGAGACGAAGTACGCCGGGCCGCTCAACGGTTCGGGCAGCACCGGTGTGCTGGTGGTCGCCTGGCCGATCCTTGACGCCGCGGGGCAGCTCGCTGGATCTTCGGCGAACGTCTTTTCCGTGCACGCCTTCTGCAGTGTGCTCAAGCGCGCCGGCAGCTTGGCGGGCAGGCTCACCTTGACCCTCGCGATGTTCGCCTCCGTACCCGGAACGCTCGCCGGGTAAGTCACCTTCGTTGTGAGGCTCGCACCCGCGGTACGGGTGTTGTGTGCTGCCGTGGACGCCGTGAATGACGGTTTGAACGCCAGTGCGGCGCAGTCGGTCACTTGGAAGGGGACTGGCAGCGACACGTTGGCGCCTTCCGCGCTTGAGAGGGTGCCTTCGAGCTTCATGGGGTTGCAGTTGGTCGGGTTGAATGTGAAGTTGGGGCGGTTGATCGTGACGTTGACGTGCTTGATCTGCAGCGGGATGCCTTCCAGCATCGTCGGGATCGCGAACCCTTCCGCGCTCGTGTTCGCGATCGCGGTCAGCGCCGCGGTGACCGGGTCGACTTGGAGCCTCGCGCGCACTACCAGACAATCACAAGCGGGGTGGCTCGTGGGGGTGTTCTCGAGGTCGAACGGGCCGGCCTTCGCGGGGTTCACGATCGATAGCCCGTACGGCGCGCCGTGGTAGGGGCCCGTGATGTACACCTTGCCGCCGGTGACCGTGAACGGGTCGCCGCCCAAGCCAACGCTGACGGTCGTTTCGCCGATCAGGCTCGCGGGCCCGCACGTCCCGTCGTCGGCCTGCGGTTCCCCGCACGGCGTCACGCTCGGGATCAGCCCCTGCAACCCCGGCGGGAGATGCAGCTGGATGCCCTGCAGCTGCTGATCGCCGTCTTCGCGGCTCATCGTCATCGCGAACGAGGTGAACGCGCCGGCCTGGACATTCGCCGAGCCCCCCGTCAGCGACGGAGCGAACGGCAACGGGTCACGGCACGCGCTCCCACCAGGACCCGAAACGATCTGGAAGCTCGAGGACGGCTCAGCGACTTCCCCGGCGCCCGCAGCCGACCACGGGGTCAGCGCCGCTGTCGTCGTGTATGTCCCGCACAGCGCGGGGGTCGCCAGCGGCGCGCGAGCGGACCCGAAGAATTCGAGCTTCACATCGCTGACAGGGAACTGCGGGATGTTTTCAAACGTGGCCGTCAACTGGCCCGTCACCGGGCTCGGCTCGGCTTTCCCCGCGATCTTGACCAGCACCCCCGTCACCGGTTCTTCAACAACAAGATACATAGCGATCAACGATCCAAACGGGTTCTCAAGCGGCCCACCGAACGTCTGCTGAGCAGCGAGATATACCGCGCCTTCCAGTTCGTGTTCCAACAGCGGTGTCGCGGCGCGCACCGTCGCGATCTTCGACGCGTCTGGACACGACGGCCTTTCAGCATTGTTCAGGCCGATCTGCGCGAGCGAGCACGCCTGCAGCCCATCCGCCGCAGCCGGGCTGACCTGCACCCCCACCGGCAGCGTCACAGTCGTGTTCCTCATATCGGCCTCACCCACCCCCACCGGGTTCAACGTCGCTTCCTGCGGTAGACGCAGATCGACGTTCAGCCCCGTCGGGGTGCTCCCCGCGGCCCCATCCGGCTGAACACCGATCGTCGGGGTGAAAGCCAAATGTTCGCATCCCGAAAGCGCGGGCAACACCGCCGTCTTCGAGATCACGTGTTCACCCGTCGCGAAGTTCCCCGGCTGGTTCCACCCATCGACGCTCAACCCAAATTCCAGCGGGGTCCCACACGACACCGGATTCATCAAAAACGGACGCACCGGGATACTCACCGGGCAAGAAACAGGCGCAAGCGGTTCCTTCACCCCAGCCTTTTCTTCGTTTTCCCTCTGCGATTCTTCTTCATCATGCGGCGCGCCCACTTCTTCTTCACCGCGATAGCTGGACGCTTCGGAAAGACATTTACCGCGGATCCGGTCATGCGCCGATTCCGCCGGCACACCCCACACCGTCGCCCTCACAGTCATAGCCGCAACAGCCTCCGTGATATTCGGCGAACTGACCGTCACACCATAATCCCCACCCGTCCGCACCGACCCATCCAACAACACAGGGTGAGTTTTCAACACCATCACACCCAGCTCCACCGGGACACCACCCGGCGGTTCCACATTATACAACGGGTTCGTCGCCGTTTTCACCTGCGCGAGAATCCTATGCGACACACTTTTATAACCCGACCCTTCGACCGCCCCGACCGTCACCATACCGACCGCAGTATCATCCGGACACAAGTTCTCAAGAAACTGATGGTAAGAGCACGTCGGCACCGCGCTAGGGTCACCCACAAACCCCGGCGGCAAAGCAACCCGCACATCCTTCAACCCTTCCGCCTCCAAAAACGTAGGGTTCCCACCCACATCCCTCTCTTCCGGTTCATCCATCACAAAACTCGTCGTCAACGCAAACGGATGCGAACCCGCCCGCACATCCGGCGCACCCAATTCATGCCTCGCTTCCTGTTCAGGCGTCGGCCTTTCCGTCACCGACACCCCAAAACTCTGCACCCCAAACCCAACACCCACACCCACAGCCGAACCAGCCGGCACAAACACCAACCCAACAAACACAAACACACCAACCACCAACCACCTCACGAAACCACCCCCCAACCACCAACACGCCCCACACCCCTCGCCCTGCCCGCAGCGCGCCTCACCCTCCCCACCCTCTTCACCTTCCTCTTCCTCTTCCTCTTTTTAGCCACACACTTCCCACGGACCAAGCGCTTAGACCTGGCACACACCACACGCGACGGTGGTGGCGACTGGACGAGATTACCAGCACCGCTGAACGTCGCGCTCGCGGGCACACCAAACACCCCCGGCTGCAACGAAACAGGCGGTTTGCACGAATCCGCGTTCACACACACCGGAGGTTCAACCGACACAGGGAACCCACCACCAACCCGCGCATCATAAACATCTTCCCGGGAATCCGAATCCGACGGCACCAGCTGATCAGCCGTCGCGATGAACACATCATCCCCACTCCCGCTCGCATCCATAAAAAACGATTCAGAGCCACCCGCCACATCCGAAACCGGGAACACACACCCACCACTCCCAGCCCTAAACGCCGGCAAAGATTCCGTACACGACCCCACCCCCGGCCGCTCCCACTCATACACATCCAACAACCCATTACTATCCTGCGGCACAAGCGCATCAGCACTCTGAAAAAACACCCGCCCACCACCATCAGAAATATTACGCGCAACATAAAAAGGCGACCGTTCCCCAAGATCATTAGCTCCCATGCCTTCGTGGCCGCCAAGCGCACTAGGACCCGCCGGCCGCCCAACACCACACGACAAACAAACCAGCCTCCCCGACACCGCATCAAACAAATACACCTCACGACACAATTCACCCTCACACTCACCAGCCGCAGCCGGCCGATTATCAAACCCCGTCAAACCCAACTCCGACGTAAACACCAACAACGACCCATCCCCCGACACCCGCACCGAATGCTCCCCAGGACCAAAATCATGGTCAGTACCCCCCCTTTCTTCGCCCAACCAATCTTCTTCATCGCCATAACCATCACCAAGCGCGCTAGCGAAACCCGGAAATTCACCGCCGCCGACCCTCGGAGCAAGCGTCGCGATAAACGACACAACCCCCCCACGCGAAAGATACAAATTCGGCTGCCCCGCGACCGGCTCCCTACCATCACCATTCTCTCCACTCGTCAGCACACCCCCCGCGACAAAATACACATACGACCCATCTTCACTCGCCGTCACCAACCCCAAAACCCCGCCGCCTTCAGCATTCTCAGGCGTAAGATCCCGAAGCTTGCATTTTTCGTGTTCCACGACGATTTCGCATTCATACAAGTTCGCCGCATTGTCTTCACGCGTGTCCGCGTCATTCGTCAACTCCACCCGACTCGTAAAGAACACCCGCGACCCATCCACACTCGCACCCCGATACCACGCCGTCCCTTCCAACGGGCCCTTCCCCGCATTCGGATCCGGTACCGAGCGCTGCGACGCCGACACCTCAACCGTACACGCCCCACCCACCACCAAACAACCATCCACCCCACTCAACGGATTCTCCCGCACATACACCTGCCCCGCCACCGGGCCACCAAAACCCTCTTCCTTTTCTCCGCCCGTGAACACAACCCGCGACCCATCCCCAGACACCGCCCGCCACGCATCCCCAGAATTTTCTGGCCACGAGAAGCTGGCGGCAGCCCCCACGTTGTCCTCGCCTTCAAACCTGCCCCCTTCGGGCGGTACATCGACCTGGCGCAAAACGCCACCCGCCTCCTCATACACGTGCGTGTGTTGCGGCGACGCCCCACAACACAAGCTCGCCTTGAACTGGAAGACGACATGGCTGAGATCACTCGACGCACCCACAGCCTCCGGCAGCGTATCGCCGTCCCTATTCGGCTGGCCAAACGGCCGGTATTCCGTTTCCGGTGGCGTGACCGTCGTCACCGGCTCATACGATCCGGTTTCCAGGTCCGCCACATAAAGGTTGGCATACCCCGCAGGCTGGCCGCTCACCAACGGCGTATCAAAACCTTCCACAACACCACGCGAAAGATCTTCCGTGAACAACGATTCCCCGAACTCAGAATAGGTAGCGTGCGCCTGATACTCGGTATATGGCGGAGAAATACTCTGCGTCACCCACCCCGCCGCCCCACGCCGCGAGACATAAGGCACATTCAACAACGCAGACCTCGGCTCCGCGAACGGCCCCTGAGAGAAATACACGATCGCTTCACCACCCACAGCAGCACGACTATCAAGACCATCCACCCCATTATCATCCTTCGCCAACGGCGAAACCATCTCAAACGCACGACAATCCCCAAGCCCAAACGCAAACGACTGCTCCGAACGCAACTGTTCATTAGCGCACAACCCACCCTGCGCCCACACCGGACCAGCCACCAACCCACCCCCACACACCCCCAACACAAACACCAACGCCCCACGAACAAAAGCACCAGGCAGCAAACAACCCAAAACCCTCGACTCGCCTCTCCAACTCGCCACCCAAACCGATTGCATCCAATTCCTCTCCAAACTGATATGAGGCGCGGGTCCCACGCCAGTGGCCCGGAACCCGCGCAGCATTACAACCAAAATCAACACTACTCTACGGTAACGGGCTCCAGTTAGTTTCTTCGGTTACTAATTCACCATTAGCTTCCCGTTTAGCCAGTAAGACTAACGCTGTCCCTATCTCAGCAGCCGGTTCCGAAAAGGCTTTCAGGCCCGGGTTGGCTACTGTCGTAGCGACACCTCCAGCTACTCTGACAACATTTTTAGGCTGTACTTCCGGGAAATTAACCAGCCACGAGTGCGCTTCAATAGCGCCACTTTCTAACGTGACTAACGTCCCCAATGTCGGAGGCGTATTCGGGTCGGTGAACACCTGGCCCGCCACCTTGCCTTCTACTTTTGTTTCCGGTGGGCAGACACCACCCGTTTCTTTAATGAACGTGAGGGTAGCGAATGATTCTCCTTTGAATGGTACGAATAACACTAAGAGCGAGCCTTTTTTGTTCGCCGGTTCTGCACCTTCGGACTCCACTAGTTCAGACGTGAGCGCAGTGGTTTCGATCGGTTCTTTGACTTTACATTTTTCGATCGGTTTGCCGCCCGATGTGCCTGATACCGTACATTTTTCAAATAGAATGACCTCGTTGTTTTTACCGGCGTTGCCGGCGCTCGAGCCTAACAGCGACCCTTCCTTCAGCTTGAGTTCTGTGCATGCAACAGTAACATTTGCAGTTTTAAGTTTGAGACTGGCGGAATATGCTTTTGCACTGATGAAATGGGTTTTGCCTTCTGCGAGATCCGTGCCGCCGATGCTCCATCTCGGCGCTTCGACGGCCTGCGCCGCCGCCGCTGTAAGGGCGCCCAACGCGAGCACACCGAACAACGTGACTAGCATGAGTCGTACTCGACTTGACTGCATTTGTTATGCTCCTTTTTGTCGTATCTGGCCCTGGGGCGCCCTTCGCTTGCGTGTAGAGGCGTCCTGGGGTCTGTATCTCTCTGCTCCCTGCTCTGACACGCAGAGAACTCGTTCGACCTCTGAAGAAGACCCGCACCACCCAACTGCGGCGACACCAGTCCATCCGAGGCCACGGGGACCAGCCCAAACACCATCCGGGCCGGCCTGCCAAAGTAAGCTCGTCGCGATCTGCCGTTCTCCCCTTCCCCGCAGTCGCCCGCGGCGCCGACCCCGCCCCTGCGGCAGGGATCGCACCGATGTTTAGCACCATTGCCCGGAGGCATCGCGGGCGTCGCCCCGGACAGAAGCGTGCCACACGAGCCCTCAGCAGGGCGAAAGACCGCGATTTGCAGGGATTTCGATGTCCTGCAGTCCCTACAACAGTTGGATAAGCGGAACAGTGGGATAGCCGGATATGTTTCTGACGGCCTGCCACCCAACCCGTGGAGGGCGCCGATGACGCCCAGGTATTCCTCCCGTCCTGCCTCTCCCTCGCAATCAGGAGCAAAGCATTGCGTGTCCCGAGGGAGAGGCAGGACGAGCAACTGACGACCGTTGGCCATCTGTCAATGCTAGTTTATTTGGCAGGACTATGTCAAGGTCCCGACGTAAAAAGATCGCAAATTGCGGGGAAGTGGACCCCAGAATCTGTGGCGGGCAGCTCGCTCGCGCCGTCACCCGGGACTGCGCCCCTCACGGGCCCTAAGCTGGGCAGCCTCCGGGATGTGCCGACAGGTGCGGCTCATCTGGCCTCCATCTTTCGGGCACGGTAGACGATGTCTGCGGGGATGCGTCCTTGTGTGAGTCTGCCGTGGTGTGCACGGTCGGTGTTGTAGAAGCGTAGGTAGGTATCGAGCTCGCGTTTCAGGCCGGTGTAGCGGGGATAGAGGTAGCGAGCGAACGCTGGCCTCCAGCACTCGTCGAGGATCGTCTTGTGCAGCGCCTCGACGTTCCCGTTGGTCTGTGGCCTGCCGGCGTGGATGCGGGTGTGGCGCACCTTCAGCGCGTCGACGGTCTTCGTGAAGTCGCCCTTGAACTCGTTGCCGTTGTCGCTGAGCATCCGCTCGAGCTTCCAGCCTGCGGCCTTCAGCTCGCGTGCAACACGTCTGGCGAGGACGCTGGTTTGTCGGGCGGTTGGGTTGCCTTGCTTGCAGATCACGAGCTCGGCCCAGGCGTGGGAGGAGGCGATGTCGATCGCGGTGAGCTGCCAGATCGCTCCCTCGGTGCCTCTGAGCCGCCCGACGTAGAAGCAGTCGATCCCGACCAGCTCACCGGGCCGTGAGACGTCAATGTGCTGCTCAGGAGCGGGATCTCGGGGCGGCTCATAAGGAGCCGCATAGCCCGCGATCAGCCCGAGGCGCTTCGCGCGGGTGTTCAGTCCGTGGCGGCAGAGCACCTTCCACACCCCGTTCGACGAGACGATGATCCCACCCCACTTCTCGCGGGCGAGCTCCGAGGCGACACGCCTGGGGCCGAGCCCGGGATGGGCGATCGAGAACGACACGATCCGCTCCTCGATCATCTTCGGCAACGCGTTCGGCATTTGCGGACGCCGGCGCTCCCTGGGGCGCAACATCTCCAGGCCGTGCCGGTCGACCTGACGCTTCCAGGCGTAGTAGGTGGAGCGGTGCACCCCGAACGTCCGGCACGCTGCCGAGACGTTCGTTCTCGCTGCCTCCGCGAAAAGCTGCTGGCGGTAGCCGAACAGCACGTCATCCTTGGTCATCAGGCTCAACCTCTCTCTTCACTTGGCGGTGAAGGAGGCAGCCTGAGCCGAGGCACGGACGGGTTCCCCGGCCGGGGAACCCGTGCGCGCTTCGCGCCGTTTGAGGTCGGCGTGGATCAGCTAGCTGATCGCCTTGGCGACTGTGTCATTCGCGCGTGGCGGCGCATGGAGCACCACGAGGGACTCCAGGGTGGGCCAGGCGCCCGTCTTGCCGTGGTCGATCGCGTGGTGCCCGAGCGCCTCCACCCAGTGGCTCTTCCCGGTCCCGGACGGCCCGCAGACGCAAGGCGCGCATGCCGCAGGGAGTCTGCAACCTACGCTACCCCAGGTGCTACAATTTTTCCGTCGTTCATATGAACGGAAACAACCCATCTACCGAGAGTCCGGCTCGGGATGCCTCTACACGCAAGCGAAGGGCGCCCCAGAGCCAGATACGACAAAAAGGAGTATAACAAATGCAGTCAAGTCGAGTACGACTCATGCTAGTCACGCTGTTCGGCGTGCTCGCGTTGGGCGCCCTTACAGCAGCGGCAGCGCAGGCCGTCGAAGCGCCGAGATGGAGCATCGGCGGCACAGATCTCGCAGAAGGCAAAACTCATTTCATCAGTGCAAAAGCATATTCCACCAACCTCAAACTTAAAACTGCAAATGTTACCATTGCATGCACAACATTCAAATTGAAGGAAGGGTCGCTGTTAGGCTCGAGCGCCGGTAACGCCGGTAAAAACAACGAGGTCATTGTATTTGAAAAATGTACGGTATCAGGCACATCGGGCGGCAAACCGATCGAAAAATGTAAAGTCAAAGAACCGATCGAAACCACTCCTCTCCTGTCTGAACTAGTGGAGTCTGAAGGTTCAGAACCGGTGAACAGAAAAGGTTCGCTCTTAGTGTTATTCGCACCATTCTCGGGATCGTTGTTTGCTACCCTCGTGTTCACTGCTGAAACGGGTGGTAACTGTCCACCGGAAACAAAAGTAACGGGCAAGGTGGCCGCCCAAGTGTTCACCGACCCGAATACGCCCCCGACGTTGGGGTTGTTAGTTACGTTAGAAGGTGGGGCCACGGAAGCAACCTCGTGGCTGATAAATTTCCCGGCGACACAGCCCAAAAATGTTGTCAAAATTGAAGATGGCAGCGTCAGACTAGCAGCCAACCCGGGGCTGGCCGCCTTTTCGGAAGAAGCTGTCTTGGAAGGGACGGCGTTAGTCTTATTGGCTAAACGGAACTCTAATGGTCTATTAGAAACTGAATCAACGAATTGGAGTCCGTTACCGTAGGTTGCCATTCCGTACCGTGCAAAGTGTCTTGGGTAAGAGAGGGCCCGCTGCCGGTTGGCAGCGGGCCCTTGTTGTGATCTACCTTGTGCTGCGTGTGTTGGTTGGAGTTAGGTGTGTTTTGCTGTTATTCGCTTTCGCGGACTGCTCCGATGCCGGCTACTTCGAGGGTGCTGTTGAAGATGGCGCTGTTTTTCCCTGATTCTGCGGGTAGCCCGAGTTTTGCGTTGATGATTGGGTCGAGTAGGAATGAGAAGAATTCGCCGCAGCCGGTTGCTGCTGGTGCGGAGAATGTGCCGTCGACGAGCTTGCTGTTTTTGACGACGAGGATGCCGCCTTCTCCCCTTGATGTGATTTCGCCGAGTTCACCTGTCTGGGTGCCTGATTTCCCGGTTGAGAGTTTGAGTACGATTGGGTGTTCGTTGGAGCCGATGTAGCATTCGTTGCCGAGCAGGGGGTTTTCCAGCTTGACCTTGATCGGGAGTACCAGCGCGGGGCCGAGTTCGGGGAATTCGGCTCCCGCGAGGCTGAGGATCACTGAGGTGGCGGGCGCCGCGAGTTCTGTTGTGGCGTTCACACCGGTGTATTTGTTTTCGAAGATCGCTTCACAGCCGGCGCGCTCGAGTTTTTCCCAGAACCCGTTGCCTTTGATTTCGTTGCACTTGACGAGGCCGGACAGCCCGCCGGGGACTTTCTGCGGTGTTTTGGTCAATGTTTCGCCGTTCAACGCGGCGACGAGGTGTTTGACACCGGGCTCGATGTTTTCCGTGCCGCCCTGCAGTGTCTGTGTTTTCACGATCGGGACTTCCGTATTACCGATCGTGACCGCGCCGCTTTCTGTGCGCGACACCACGCAACCACTGAGCGTTTCGATGCTGGTGGGGCACTGTTCGAACACAGAGTATTCCCCTTTTGGTGTCGCCAGCGCCGAGGAGACACCCAGGATCGCGAGCGACGCTACCATTGATGCTGTTACCAATAGGATACGACCAATGCGACTTTGCATTGTTGCATTCCTTCCTTTGGATTTGCCTGATATTGCCCGCCTGCTTACTGTCGGCGGTCCTGCCGTTCTGCGTTTGAGATCGACTACTTCTTCTTGCTCTTTTCTGCTGCCTTAAGCCTTTTTGGCTTAAGCTTGGGTTTGCGCTTTGGGCAGCCGGTGACCGTGATTTTTGTGTTCTGTTTGATCGCGGCGCCGTTCTGCGCGAGAAGTTCTGTCGGTATCGTGAGTGTGCCTTTGCAGAGGTTCGCGCTGTTCGCGGTCAGCGCGGAGTAGGGGCCCTCCGGGAGGGTCAGCTGGAACGTTGTGAAGGGCGCGTCGGGGACCGCGTTGAATGTCGAGGTGAGGACTCCCTTGCGGGAGATCGCGGTTTCGCCGTGCAGGTCAATCGTGACGTTGTCGCCCTGCAACACGATGATCAGTTCGGGGTAGTGCGCGTTGCCGTGGGAGACGAAGTACGCCGGGCCGCTCAACGGTTCGGGCAGCACCGGTGTGCTGGTGGTCGCCTGGCCGATCCTTGACGCCGCGGGGCAGCTCGCTGGATCTTCGGCGAACGTCTTTTCCGTGCACGCCTTCTGCAGTGTGCTCAAGCGCGCCGGCAGCTTGGCGGGCAGGCTCACCTTGACCCTCGCGATGTTCGCCTCCGTACCCGGAACGCTCGCCGGGTAAGTCACCTTCGTTGTGAGGCTCGCACCCGCGGTACGGGTGTTGTGTGCTGCCGTGGACGCCGTGAATGACGGTTTGAACGCCAGTGCGGCGCAGTCGGTCACTTGGAAGGGGACTGGCAGCGACACGTTGGCGCCTTCCGCGCTTGAGAGGGTGCCTTCGAGCTTCATGGGGTTGCAGTTGGTCGGGTTGAATGTGAAGTTGGGGCGGTTGATCGTGACGTTGACGTGCTTGATCTGCAGCGGGATGCCTTCCAGCATCGTCGGGATCGCGAACCCTTCCGCGCTCGTGTTCGCGATCGCGGTCAGCGCCGCGGTGACCGGGTCGACTTGGAGCCTCGCGCGCACTACCAGACAATCACAAGCGGGGTGGCTCGTGGGGGTGTTCTCGAGGTCGAACGGGCCGGCCTTCGCGGGGTTCACGATCGATAGCCCGTACGGCGCGCCGTGGTAGGGGCCCGTGATGTACACCTTGCCGCCGGTGACCGTGAACGGGTCGCCGCCCAAGCCAACGCTGACGGTCGTTTCGCCGATCAGGCTCGCGGGCCCGCACGTCCCGTCGTCGGCCTGCGGTTCCCCGCACGGCGTCACGCTCGGGATCAGCCCCTGCAACCCCGGCGGGAGATGCAGCTGGATGCCCTGCAGCTGCTGATCGCCGTCTTCGCGGCTCATCGTCATCGCGAACGAGGTGAACGCGCCGGCCTGGACATTCGCCGAGCCCCCCGTCAGCGACGGAGCGAACGGCAACGGGTCACGGCACGCGCTCCCACCAGGACCCGAAACGATCTGGAAGCTCGAGGACGGCTCAGCGACTTCCCCGGCGCCCGCAGCCGACCACGGGGTCAGCGCCGCTGTCGTCGTGTATGTCCCGCACAGCGCGGGGGTCGCCAGCGGCGCGCGAGCGGACCCGAAGAATTCGAGCTTCACATCGCTGACAGGGAACTGCGGGATGTTTTCAAACGTGGCCGTCAACTGGCCCGTCACCGGGCTCGGCTCGGCTTTCCCCGCGATCTTGACCAGCACCCCCGTCACCGGTTCTTCAACAACAAGATACATAGCGATCAACGATCCAAACGGGTTCTCAAGCGGCCCACCGAACGTCTGCTGAGCAGCGAGATATACCGCGCCTTCCAGTTCGTGTTCCAACAGCGGTGTCGCGGCGCGCACCGTCGCGATCTTCGACGCGTCTGGACACGACGGCCTTTCAGCATTGTTCAGGCCGATCTGCGCGAGCGAGCACGCCTGCAGCCCATCCGCCGCAGCCGGGCTGACCTGCACCCCCACCGGCAGCGTCACAGTCGTGTTCCTCATATCGGCCTCACCCACCCCCACCGGGTTCAACGTCGCTTCCTGCGGTAGACGCAGATCGACGTTCAGCCCCGTCGGGGTGCTCCCCGCGGCCCCATCCGGCTGAACACCGATCGTCGGGGTGAAAGCCAAATGTTCGCATCCCGAAAGCGCGGGCAACACCGCCGTCTTCGAGATCACGTGTTCACCCGTCGCGAAGTTCCCCGGCTGGTTCCACCCATCGACGCTCAACCCAAATTCCAGCGGGGTCCCACACGACACCGGATTCATCAAAAACGGACGCACCGGGATACTCACCGGGCAAGAAACAGGCGCAAGCGGTTCCTTCACCCCAGCCTTTTCTTCGTTTTCCCTCTGCGATTCTTCTTCATCATGCGGCGCGCCCACTTCTTCTTCACCGCGATAGCTGGACGCTTCGGAAAGACATTTACCGCGGATCCGGTCATGCGCCGATTCCGCCGGCACACCCCACACCGTCGCCCTCACAGTCATAGCCGCAACAGCCTCCGTGATATTCGGCGAACTGACCGTCACACCATAATCCCCACCCGTCCGCACCGACCCATCCAACAACACAGGGTGAGTTTTCAACACCATCACACCCAGCCTCCACCGGGACACCACCCGGCGGTTCCACATTATACAACGGGTTCGTCGCCGTTTTCACCTGCGCGAGAATCCTATGCGACACACTTTTATAACCCGACCCTTCGACCGCCCCGACCGTCACCATACCGACCGCAGTATCATCCGGACACAAGTTCTCAAGAAACTGATGGTAAGAGCACGTCGGCACCGCGCTAGGGTCACCCACAAACCCCGGCGGCAAAGCAACCCGCACATCCTTCAACCCTTCCGCCTCCAAAAACGTAGGGTTCCCACCCACATCCCTCTCTTCCGGTTCATCCATCACAAAACTCGTCGTCAACGCAAACGGATGCGAACCCGCCCGCACATCCGGCGCACCCAATTCATGCCTCGCTTCCTGTTCAGGCGTCGGCCTTTCCGTCACCGACACCCCAAAACTCTGCACCCCAAACCCGGCAGCCGCAGCAGACCCAGCCAGCACGAACACCAACCCAACGAGCACAAACACACCAACCACCAACCACCTCACGAAACCACCCCCCCTCGCCTACCAGCACGAGCGCGCCCCGTACCTCTCGCCTTCCCCGCGGCATACCTCGCCTTTCCCGCCCTTCTCGCCTTCACCTTCCTCTTCTTCTTCTTTTTAGCCACACACCTCCCGCGGACCAGGCGCTTAGACCTGGCACACACCACACGCGACGACGACGATGACGATGACGATGAGACGAGATTACCAGCCCCACCGAACGTCGCGCTCGCGGGCACACCAAACACCCCCGGCTGCAACGAAACAGGCGGTTTGCACGAATCCCCGTTCACACACACCGGAGGCGCAACCATCACAGAGAACCCGCCACCGACCCGCACGTCATACACATCTTCCCGGGAATCCGTATCCGATGAGACCAACTGGTCGGCCGTCGCGATGAACACATCATCCCCACTCCCGCTCGCATCCATGAAGAACGATTCAGAGCCACCCGCCACATTCGAGACCGGAAACACACACCCATCATTCGCAACCCTAAACGCCGGTAGGGATTCCGTGCACGACCCCACCCCCGGCAGCTCCCACTCATACACATCCAACAACCCATTACTATCCTGCGGCACAAGCGCATCAACACTCTGAAAGAACACCCGCCCACCACCTCCAGAAATATTACGCGCAACATAAAAAGGCGACGATTCCCCGAGGTCATTGGCTCCCATCGATTCGTGGCCGCCAAGCGCACTAGGACCCACCGGCCGCCCAACACCACACGACAAACAAACCAGCCTCCCCGACACCGCATCAAACAAATACACCTCACGACACAATTCACCTTCACACTCACCAGCCGCAACCGGCCGATTATCAAACCCCGTCAAATCCAGCTCCGACGTAAACACCAACAACGACCCATCCCCCGACACCCGCACCGAATGCTTCCCCGGACCAAAATCATAGCCAGTACCCCCTTTTTCTTCGCCCAGCCAATCTTCTTCATCGCCATTACCATTACCGAGCGCGTTAGCGAAACCAGGAAATTCGCCACCGCCGGCCCTCGGAGCGAGCGTCGCGATGAACGACACACTCCCCCCACGCGAGAGATACAAGTTGGGCTGCCCCGCGACCGGCTTCCCGCCTTCACCATTCTTACCATTCGTCAGCACGCCCTCCGCGACGAAGTACACATACGACCCATCTTCGCTCGCCGTCACCAACCCCAAAACCCCGCCGCCTTCGGCATTTTCAGGCGTGAGATCCCTCAGCTTACATTTTTCATGTTCTACGACGATTTCACATTCATACAGGTTCGCCGCGTTATCTTCCCGCGTGTCCGCGTCATTCGTCAACTCCACCCGGCTCGTGAAGAACACGCGCGACCCATCCACACTCGCACCCCGATACCACGCCGTACCTTCCAACGGACCCTTCCCCGCGTTCGGATCCGGTTCCGGTTTCCCTGTTACTTCATTGGTTCTCTCCGACGCCGACACCTCGACCGTACACGCCCCACCCGCCACCGAACAACCATCCACCCCACTCAACGGATTCTCCCGCACATACACCTGCCCCGCAAGCGGACTGCTAAAACCTATGTCCTTTTCCCCACCCGTGAACACGACCCGCGACCCATCCCCAGACACCGCCCGCCACGGATCCCCAGAATTTTCTGGCCACGAGGAGGCGGCGGCCGCCCCAACATTGTCTTCGCCTTCAAGCTTGCCTCCTTCGGGCGGCACATCGACCTGGCGCAGAACACCACCCGCCTCCTCATACACGTGCGTGTGCTTCGGCGACGCCCCACAACACAAACTCGCCTTGAACTGGAATACGACATGGCTGAGATCGCTCGACGCTCCCACAGCCTCCGGTATCGTATCGCCGTTCTTAGTCGTTGTTTGACTAAACGGTAGATATTCCGCTTCGGGTGGCGCGACCGTCGTCACCGGTTCGTACGATCCGGTTTCGATGTCGGCCACATAAAGGTTGACATACCCCGCGGGCTGGCCACTCACCAACGGCGTATCAAAGCCTTCCACGACACCGCGCGAAAGATCTTCCGTGAACAGCGATTCCCCGAACTCAGAATAAAGAGCGTGCCCCTGATACTCAGTATATGGCGGAGAAATACTCTGCGTCACCCACCCCCCCGCCCCACGCCGAGAGACATAAGGCACATTCAACAACGCAAACCTCGGTTCCGCGAACAACCCCTGCGAAAAATACATGACCGCCCCACCACCCACAGCAGCACGACTATCAAGACCATCAACCCCATTGTCATCCTTCGCCAACGGCGAGACCATCTCATACGCACGACAATCCCCGAGTCCGAACGCGAACGACTGCCCCAAACGCAACTGTTCGTTGGCACACAGCCCGCCCTGCGCCCACACCGGACCAGCCACCAACCCATCCCCACACACTACCAACACAAACACCAACACCACCCCACGAACAAAAGCACCAAACGACAAACAACCCAAAACCCTCGACCCACCTCTCCAACTCGCCTCCCAAACCAATTGCACCCAACCCCTCTCAGACCGATAGGGAGCGCGGGCCCCGCGCCAAAACGACCCCGGGCCCGCGCAACACTACACCACAATCAACATATCAATTTTACGGTAACGGGCTCCAATTCGTCGCTTCGGTTACTAATTCACCATTAGCTTCCCGTTTAGCCAATAAGATTAACGCAATCCCTTCCTCAGTAGCCGGTTCCGAAAAGGAGGTCAGCCCGGGGTTGGCTACTGTCGTAGCGACACCTCCAGCTACTCTGACAACATTTTTAGGCTGTGTCGCTGGGAAATTAATTAGCCACGACGTCGCTTCCGTAGCCCCACTTTCTAACGTGACTAACGTCCCCAGCGTCGGGGGCGTGTTCGGGTCGGTGAACACCTGGCCGGCCACCTTCCCCGTTACTTTTGTTGTCGGTGGGCAGGTGCCACCTGCTTCGGTAGTGAAAGTGAGGGTGACAAACGATTCTCCCGAGAACGGGGTGAATAACACTAAGAGCGAGCCTTTTTTATTTGCTGGTTCTGCACCTTCGGACTCCACCAGTTCAGAGGAGAGGGCATTGGTTGTGATCGGGCCTATTTTACATTTTTCGATCGCTTTGCCGCCTGATGTGCCTGATACCGTGCATGTTTCAAATACAATGACCTCGTCGTTTTTACCGGCGTTACCTGCACTCGAGCCTAACAGCGACCCTTCTTTCAGTTTTAGTGTCGTGCATGCAATGGTAACGTTCCCAGTTTTAAGTTTGAGGTTGGCGGAATATGCTTTTGCGCTGATGAAATGGGTTTTGCCTTCTGCGAGATCCGTACCGCCGATGCTCCATCTCGGCGCTTCGACGGCCTGCGCCGCCGCCGCTGTAAGGGCGCCCAGCGCCAGCACGCCGAACAGCGTGACTAGCATGAGTCGTACTCGACTTGACTGCATTTGTTATGCTCCTTTTTGTCGTATCTGGCCCTGGGGCGCCCTTCGCTTGCGTGTAGAGGCGTCCTGGGGCCTGTATCTCTCTGCTCCCTGCTCTGACACGCAGAGAACTCGTTCGACCTCTGAAAAAGACCCGCACCGCCCAACTGCAGCGACACCAGCCCATTCGAGGTCTCGGGGACCAGCCCAAACACTATCCGGGCCAGCCTGCCAGAGGAAGCTTGTGACCCGGCGGCACAATGGGGCGCCTCCCACAGGAGAAACGGGACGAGCGCCGTGCGACCGATGGTCATATGTCAATGCTAGTTTATATGGCAGGACTATGTCAAGGCCTGATGCCCGCTCGGGTCCGATCTGCTCATGGATTACGGCAGATTAGATTTGCAAAAGTCCGCTATTTGCAGGCGAATCAGACCTTGGGACTTGCGGGATGCCGATCTCGTTCAATGTTTCCAACAGCGACCCGCCGTGCGTCTCGCAGAAGGCGGGGCCGATGCCACGGACTTCCATCAGCTCCTCGGCGCTCCGCGGGCGCCTGCGCAGGACCTCCTCAAGCACTGTGTTCGCCGCCACCGTAAAGGCCGGCTTTCCGCCCGCGCGACTCAGGCGCCACTCCCTGAGCTTCTCGTAGTGCCCCTCGTCGACCGGACCGTGTGCCGGCACGGCCGGCGAGGTGGCCGTGCCGGACCCGTTGCGCGCCACACGCCCAGTATCGCCACGGGCGCCCTTCTGCGCTGCACGGACGGCGCCCGCGGTAAGCGCCCGCTCAAGCTCCGGGTCGGGATCGCACACGCTGCAGCAGCGGCCTTTCCGCGCGCCCTCCTGGGAGTCGCCGAAGTGCGCGAGGATCTGCTTGCGGCGACACTCGCTGGCGTTGGCGATGAAGCGCTCGATCGCGCGGTAGGACTCCCAGCCGCGGTCCTTCGCCGCCTTGATCGCCCCGTACGCGGCGCGGCCGTCGAGCTGGCCGGCGAGGCGCACCCGCAGCACTCCGCGCGCACCCGGCTGCAGCTCCGCCGCGCCCGCGCGCTCGGCGATCGAGAGCAGCACCCGCTCGGTGTCGTCCAGCTCCCGCGGCGCGATCTCCACGATCCCCTTTTGTGCCCGGCGGCCCAGGCGGTTGATGTACGCACGCACGTCCTCCACGCTGCTCTGGCGTTCGGTGTTGAAGCGGATCAGCCGGCCGAGATCCATCCGCGAGGCCAGTAGCAGCGCGCGGGCCTGCTTCCCGTCGCGCCCTCCCCGGCCCGCCTCCTGATAGTAGGCCTCCAGACTGGTGGGGATCGCCCAGTGCGCGACTGTGCGCACATCTGCCTTGTCGACGCCCATCCCAAACGCGTTGGTCGCGACCACGACCTCCGCTTTTCCGCCCATGAACGCCTCCTGCGCGCGGCGGCGCTGTACCGGGGAGAGACCGGCGTGGTAGGCCACCGTGGCGATCCCCCTGCCCGCGATCGTCTCCGCCACCTCCTCGGTGTCCTTGCGCGTCCCGCAGTACACTATCGCCGGACGCGCCTCGGCAGGTTCCAGCGCGTGCAGCAGCGCCGCGCGCTTGCGTCCCACCGCGCCCTTGCCTTCGACCGTCACCACGTCGAACGCGAGATTCGGCCGGTCGAAGCCTGAGCTGATCGACACCCACTCCCGCAGCCCAAGCTTCGCCGCGATCTCCGCTGCCACCCGCGGGGTGGCCGTGGCCGTCGCCGCCATCACCGGGGGCCGTCCCAGGGCCGCGATCGCGCCGTGCAGGCGCAGGTAGTCGGGGCGGAAGTCGTGACCCCACTCCGCCACGCAGTGCGCCTCGTCCACCACGAACAGCCCCACCTTGCGAGTGCCCAGCGCCTCCCTGAAGGCGCGCGAGGCGAAGCGCTCGGGGGCAGCCAGCACCAGCTGCGCCCAACCCGACTCGATGTCCAGCAGCGCCCGCGAGTTGTGACCCTCCTCCATCCCCGACGCCAGCATCACCGCCTTCACGCCTGTGTCCTCCAGCCGCTTCCACTGATCATTCATCAGCGCGATCAGCGGGCTGACCACCACCACGAGGCCTCTCCCCGCCAGCGCAGGCAGTTGGTAGCAGAGCGACTTCCCCGCCCCCGTCGGCATCACCACCAGCGTGTCCCTTCCCGCGAGTGCCGCCGCCACCGCCTCACGCTGGCCGGCGCGGAACGTCTCCATGCCAAAGCGCCTCAGCAGCTCCTCCGGAGCCGGCGGGGGGGAGGTGTCCTGCGACTGGGCGTCCACCAGCTCCCTGAGTTGGCTTGCGGCCGCACCCAGCTCCGCGCGCTGCTCGGCATCCAGCGTGCCCCACAGCTCCCGCGCCTGGCTCAGCACCCCGCGCGCGCGAGCGCACGCCAAGGGATCGCCGGGACGCTGCTCCAGCGCCCGGCATGCTGCCCCGATCGCCTCCAGAATCTCGTTCATCGCCCAACCGTAGCTCTCGCTCCGGCCGGTACGTTCGCCCGGCGCGCCGATTTGAGGCGATCCCCCGGCTCTGCCGATAGCAGACGTGGGGCCTGGCTCACTAGGCTACTTGCCGCGGAAAAAGTAGGGGTGTTGGTGGCTTGTTCCGTCCGGTGTGATCGTCAGAATGTCCTGCAAATGAGTGGGTTTCTGGTTGAAGGGGGTCGGTATGTTGATGTTGTCGGCGGGGCAGGCGGAGTCGTTGTGGGACGAGGCTTTGCCGGTCGAGGTAAGGGAGTTGCCGGAGGATCTGGCGGCGTTGGATTTGTTGCTCTCGGATCCTGGGTTGTTTGGGCCGGTCGTGGAGCGCTTTCGACGGGAGGTAATCGAGCAGAAGCGGGCGGTGTTGACGGATGGTCGCCCGACGATCGCGATGGAGACGTTCATTCGATTGATGGTGCTCAAGACGCGCTATCGGTGGGGGTATCGGTCGCTGGTGGCGGAGGTCTCCGATTCGATTCACTTGCGGCGGTTCTGCCGGATCTCTTTGTGCGAGCGGGTGCCGGACGAGTCAACGGTCCGCAAGCTTGCCCGCAGGATCGGGCCCGAGACGGTCTCAGAGCTGACGCGCACGCTGATCGCCAGGACGATGCGCGAGAAGCGTTTTCGTCCGCGTGCGGTGCGGATCGACTCGACTGTCGTCGAGGCGGATGTGAAGTATCCGACCGATGCGGGGTTGGCCTCGCATGGGGTGCGTGCGCTGGCGAGGGAGAGTCGCAAGTTGGCGCAGCGGATCGGCGAGAGCAAACGGCGGGTGCGGGATCGCTCACAAGCGATGGGCCGCCGGTTGCGGGGGATCACGCGCACGATCCGGGCTCGCTCAGGGGAAGCGAAAGCGCAGGTGCTCAAGCTCACGGCGCAGACCGGCGAGCTGTTGCGGCGTTCGGTGCGCGAGGCCAGGCGGCTCCTGACGCTCGCGCGGACCAAGGCGCGTGGCCGTGGCGCGAAGGCGAAGCTCAGGGCGGCGACCAAGCTCGAGCAGCTCGTGGATCGTTGCGAGAAGGTCGCCTCCCAGATCACGAAGCGTGTGCAGGGCGAACCGATCCGCGAGCGGATAGTGTCGCTCACAGACCCGGATGCCCGCCCGATCCGCAAGGGCAAGCTGGGCAAGCCGAACGAGTTTGGGTATGTGACCCAGCTCGCGGAGGTGACCGAGAACACCAAGCGCGGCGCGCGAGGACTGATCCTGCCGGCGTCGACCGCGCCGGGCAACCCGACCGAGAATACGCTGCTCCCAGGCACGATCGCCGAGCTCAAACGGCTTCAGATCTCCCCGCGGGAGCTGGCCCTCGACGGTGGGTTCATGCCCGGCCCGACGAACGACGCACTCAAAGATCTCACACCAGAGCGAGTGTTCATCTCCGGCCGCCAGGAACGAGGCTCCAGACGCACCAATCGACGGTTGCAGCGCTACCGAACAGGCGAGGAGGGCCGGATCAGCCACCTCAAGCGCCGCTACGGGATGGGCCGCAGCCGCCTGAAGGGCACCGAAGGCCAAGAGATCTGGACCGAGTGGGGAATCCTCGCCTATAACGCCGACACGCTCGCCGTCCGAGCCCGATGAAACACTCCAAACGCTCCTAACCAGAGCACCACTCATTCACGAACGGCCGCGCCCTCAACAAGCGCGGCCGTTCGTCATCACAGAGACTTTTTCCGCGGCAAGTAGCTACTTGCTGCGGAAAAACTCTGGAGCATAGAAACGGCCGCGCTGGTCGAGGGCGCGGCCGTTTTTGAATGAGTGGGTTGCTCTTGTCGAGCGACTGGCAGTGTTTCAGGCGGCTCGGATGGTGAGCGTGTCGGCGTTATAGGCGAGGATGCCCCACTCGGTCCAGATCTTCTGGCCTTCGGTGCCCTTCAGGCGACTGCGTCCCATCCCGTAGCGGCGCTTGAGGTGGCTGATTCGGCCCTCCTCGCCTGTTCGGTAGCGCTGCAACCGCCGGTTGGTGCGTCTGGAGCCTGGTTCCTGGCGGCCGGAGATGAACACTCGCTCTGGTGTGAGATTTTCGAGTGCGTCGTTCGTCGGGCCGGGCACGAACCCGCCGTCGAGCGCCAGCTCGCGCGGGGAGATCCCGAGCCGTTTGAGCTCGGCGACGGTATCGGGGAGCAGTGTGTTCTCGGTCGGGTTGCCCGGCGCGGTTGACGCCGGCAGGATCAGCCCTCGTGCGCCGCGCTTGGTGTTCTCGGTCACCTCCGCCAACTGGGTCACATACCCGAACTCGTTGGGCTTGCCCAGCTTGCCCTTGCGGATCGGCCTGGCGTCCGGGTCGGCCAGCGACACGATCCGTTCGCGGATCGGCTCGCCCGCCACGCGCTGCTTGATCTGGGAGGCGACCTTCTCGCAACGATCCGCGATCTGCTCGAGCTTGGTCGCCGCCTTCAGCTTCGCCTTTGCGCCCCGGCCCCGCGCCTTGGACCGCGCGACCTTCACCAGCAGCCTGGCCTCGTGCACCGAGCGCTCCAACAACTCGCCTGTCTGGGCCGTGAGCTTGAGCACCTGTGCCTTCGCTTCCCCTGAGCGAGCCCGGATCGTGCGCGTGATCCCCCGCAACCGGCGACCCATCGCCCTCGAGCGATCCCGCACCCGCCGCTTGCCCTCGCCGATCCGCTGCGCCAGCTTGCGAGACTCCCGCGCAAGCGCACGCACCCCATGCGAGGCCAACCCCGCATCGGTCGGATACTTCACATCCGCCTCGACGACGGTCGAGTCGATCCGCACCGCACGAGGACGAAAACGCTTCTCGCGCGTCGCCCTGACGATCAGCGTGCGCGTCAGATCCGACACCGTCTCGGGCCCGATCCTGCGGGCGAGCTTGCGGACCGTCGACTCGTCCGGCACCCGCTCGCACAAAGAGATCCGGCAGAACCGCCGCAAGTGAATCGAGTCCGAAACCTCCGCCACCAGCGACCGATACCCCCACCGATAGCGCGTCTTGAGCACCATCAAACGAATGAACGTCTCCATCGCGATCGTTGGACGACCATCCGTCAACACCGCCCGCTTTTGCTCGACCACCTCCCGCCGAAAGCGCTCCGCGATCGGCCCGAGCAACCCAGGATCCGAAAGCAGCAAATCCAGTGCCGCCAGATCCTCCGGCAACTCCTTGACCTCGACCGGCAACGCCTCGTCCCACAACGACTCCGCCTGCCCCGCAGACAACGTCAACATACCAACCCCTTTCGACCAGAAACCCACTCATCTACAAGACATTCTGGCGATCAGACCGGACGTAACGAGCCCCCCAACACCCCTACTTTTTCCGCAGCAAGTAGGCTAGGCCCCACGCAGTGTCAGCTAAATATCACCCCTATCGTCGATTCAGGCTACCAATGCATAGCGCTAAGATTCGACACCGTATTTTTCGCCGCTTGTAAGTAATCCTAATACGGTACCCGTTAATGTTGCTTCGTTACCAAAGGCTTTAAATTGTTTAATTTCAACTAATTCCAGAGTTGCTCCTTTTAATAAGTAGATCGATTTTTCTGCGTCCGGGAATCTGATCAAAAAGGACGTCGATTCAGATGTTTTTAGGGTGGCTTGTTCTTCTTTGCCTCCATCTGTCACGGGGTCTGTAAAAGACTCGCCAAGCACTAACCCTTTACCCACTTCGGTTTCTTTCACTACACATTTGGCGCCTTCGAGACGAAGGGTGACAAGCTTGGCTTCGGTCCCCGCTTCGGGCTCCGCCTCCACTAAAATCTTTTCCCCGACCGTTTTTGCTTCGTCGTTGTAAACCAACTCACTTCTAATTGGTTCTGTTTTGATCGGTTCTGCTACTTTACAGCCTGATCCGAAATTAACCGTTTCACAGTCAGCAAATTCGGCGACCGTCCTGCTTGTCGCAGGTGCGCCACCCGAGAGGTACGAGCCTTTTGCGACACTTGCTAACTTACATTCGATTTTGGCTTTTATGCCAAGGAGTTCTGCTTCCAATTTGATCGGGTTTTTTGTCCCTTCATATGCTTTCTCGGTGATTTCCTTCGTTTCGTTTGCGCTGAGCCTTTTCCCGTTGACCTTCCAGAACGGCCCTTCGGTGGGAGCGGCCTGCGCCGAGGCAACGGCGACCGCTCCGAGCGCGAACACCGCCAAGAGAGCTGCCATGACGCGGCCCAATCGGACTAATCGAGTTGACTTCATTTTGATCTGCTCCTTTATCGTTTCAGGCCCTGAGGCACCACTCGAGTCGCGGTGTCCCGAGGCCGGGGTTTGACTCTGCTCCCATCTCTGGCATGCAGAGGATTGGCTTGGCCTCTGACGGCCTAACGCCGCATTTTGCCGCAGCGTCGGCCGGGTCGTGGCCTGGGAACCTGCCCTTAAACGACCAGGGCTCGGTCTGCCAAAGTAAGCTCGCCGCGAGGACGGGCCGTCGCCGACTTACCGTCTGGCGGCGGAGCGTCTGTGCTTCTTCTGGCGCTTCTTGGCCTTCTTGTGCGTCGCCTTCTTCGGGCAGCCAGCGACCGCGATCTTCGTGGTCTGCTCGATCGCGAAGCCATTCTGACCGACGATTTCCGTCGGCATCTTCAGGGTCCCCTTGCAGAGGTTCCCGTTCGCCGTGAAGGCCGGGTACTGGCGCTGTGGGAAGGTCAGTTCGAAGCTCGTGAAGGGCACGTCGGGTGCCGTCGAGAAGGTTCCGGTCGTGATCCCCGCTTTGCTGATGAACGTTTCCCCGTGGACCTGGACCGTCACGCCGTTCTCGCCGGTGAGCACGATGATCAGTTCCGGGTATTTCGCGCCGCCGTGGGAGACGAAGTAGGCCGTGCCGCTCAATCCTCCCGGCAGCACCGGCGTGCTGACCTTTGCCGTGGCGACCTGCGAGGCAACGGGGCAGTTGGCGGGGTCTTCGGCGAAGGCCTTTTCCGTGCACGCTTTCTGCAGCGTTTTCAGCGGTGTGGGCAGCTGTTTGGGCAGCGACACCTTGACCTTCTGGACGTTGGCCTCGACGCCCATACCGGCCTCTTCGGGCATCGACAGGCTCACGTGCAGGCTGGTGCCGTCCACGCGCGAGCTCTTTGCGGAGGTCGCAGCCTTGAACGTCGGCTGGAATTTCAGGCTCTGACACGAGCCGACCTGGAAACGGCTCGCGATCGGAGCTTCCGCGTGCGGGCCGCCCACACCCGGCGGGGGCGCCCCGAACGCCGTCCCCGAGAACGACGAGGGGTTGCAGTTGGTCGGGTTGAGCATGAAGTGTTCGCGACTCACCACGGAGTCGATCAGGCGCAGGTCGGTCGGGACGCCGTCGAGGATCTGCGGCAGCGGTTGCGTCGTGATCGTGATCTGCGCCGTAACTGGGTCGATTTCGATCTTGGCCCGCGTGATTTCCGTGCCGAGGTTGAACGGCCCGGCGATCACCGGCGTCACGATCGACAGCCCGAACGGCGCGCCCTGGTATGCGCCGGTGAGGTAGATCGACGATGCCGGGTTCCCCGGCTGGGGGATCACCAGCGGGTCCTGGCCCGGCCCGGACGCCACGGTCGCGTCGCCGATCTTCGATTCTTCGCCGCATTCGCCGCGAGAGGCCTGCGGCTCGGGACACTGCTGGACGTGCGAGATCATCCCGACGAGACCCTGGGGCGCCTTGAACTGGAGCTTTTCGATCCGCTGCTGGCCATCACCGCGCTGCATCAGCAGCGAGAAGTCGGTGTAGCCGCCGGCCTCGTCGGTTGTCGAGCCCGCGATCAGCGACGGGGCGAATGGCAGCGGCGAGGGCAGGCACGCGCCGCCTCCCACGCCACTGGTGATCAGGAAGGTGCTGGAGGGGAAGAGGTCCCCGTCGAACGGGCTGCTCCACGGCGTGAAGTCCGAGGTGGTCGTGTAGGCCCCACAGCCAACCGGTGTCACCAATGCCGCCTGCGGGCCGCCGCTGAACGAAAGCTGGAAGCTCGTGAACGGCAGCCCCGGCGTTTCCGAGAGTGTCGTCGTCAGCTGGCCAGTTGTTTCGTTCAGCTGCACGTTCGCCACGAGCTTCAGATTGACGCCGTCACCTGAGAACGCGATCAGCAATTGCAGCGCCGGCGGCTTGGACCGCAGGTTCGGCGGTTCTTCTGGCCCGCCGCTTGACTGCGGCAGTACATACGCGCTGCCGTGCAGTTCGGTTTCAAACGCGCCTTCGAGCAGCGGCGTCTTGACCGTGACGGTCCCAACTTTTGACGCTTTGGGGCACGAGGGCGGGCCTTCTTCTTTCAGCTTGGCATCTTCCAACGTGCACGCCTGAAGGCCGGCGGCTTGGCCGGGATTGATCACCAGGCCTTCGGGCAGTGCGACTGTCGCGTCCTTGACCGTCGCTTCGACCAGCCTTCCCGGGACTCGGAGCGCTTCCTGGGGGAACGTCACGCTCACGCCCAGCCCCGCCGGCGTGTCGGCCTCGCTCGTTTCGGGGGCTGCCGTGACGGATGGGCTGAACGAGAGCTTCGAGCAGCCCGTGAACCCGGTTTCGACGTCCTGGGCGTCGTGTGACAGAACACTCGCTTCTGCGCGCTCGCCCGCGTTTTCCCACGTTCCCTCGCCCCGGATCGCGAACGTCTGGGGCCCTTCGCACGACGTGGGTAGCGTCAGGAACGGCCGTGCGGGTGCTGACGATGGGCACCCGTGCACGTGGCAGAGCTGATCTTCCTCGGAAGGGCCGTCGGTGTCGCGCGCCCTATTGTGGCTTGCTTCCGATGCGACACCCCACAATTTGAGGATGTCGCCATCGATGTGATCCCCTGCGGCGATGTTGTCGATGTGGGTGACGATGTTGTAGCTGCCGTAGCCGCGTGGGCCAGTGTCGAAGAACACGGTCTTGCCAAAGATGATCGTCCCGAACTGGTCGACCACTCCCTGTGGTGGCACCATGTTGTACACAGCGAGCGCCCCACCCCCATGTGCCCCGCCCCCTCCTTCGCCGGCGAACAACGGCATGTCTTCGCCGATCTGGGTTTCGGGCGGGCATTCTTCGGCGCTCAGCTGCTCGCGGGTGCAGCGGGGCACCGAGTTCGGTTCCCCGAAGAAGCCCGGCGGCAATTCGGCTTCCACAGTCCGCTGTTCACCGCCCGCCAGCTGACCATGAGCCAGTTCGTTGAAGCCAACAGCGAACGTCGACTCGTACGGGTGCGACCCCGCCTGCGTATCGATCGACCCGTCCGCGTTGGTGAACCATACGTCAAAATCCGAGAATCCATACCCCGGTTCCGACGGACTGACCGTCATCGGCGACGATACTTCGGTCACTTCGGTGGCGCCGCCGCCCGAGATGCCAACCTCGTTCGTCTCCGCTGCCGGTTCGAGCCCTTTTTCCACCTGCACCGCGATCCCTACCCGTTCGATGCCCAAAAACGTTTCGCCTTCACCAATGGGCAGTTCGTTGACGTATTGAGGATTGCTCGTACACACAACCTCCGTAACCTTTACCCCTACGACAACTTCAATGTCGACCGCTTCACAATTCCATCTCACCCCGTGAAATTTTTCTTCTTCTTCCTTCGCCGTCGCAACCTTGTCTTCGATCATCCCACCCTCCGCGATCGGGCTAACCCCGTCGGGCAGAATGTCGGTCACCGTGATCGGACCGTTGCTCGGCTTCGCGCCCGTGTTCATCAGATCGATCTGGATCGTGCCGCTCCCACCCGGATGCAGGTTCGTCGGATAAGCCTGCACAAACGCCTCCCAGCCGGTCCCTTCTGCCGCCCCGGCGGCAGAAGCGCTCCACGCCAACGGGGCCACACAGACAGCCACGGCGACGATGAGCGTCCTCAGGGCATTTGGCCAGCAGAATCTCATTTCTCCGCCCCGCTCTTCGCCCTGGCAACCCTGCGCTTCTTCCGTGGACTGCTTGCTCTTCTTGGCCTTTTCTTCGCGCGGTTGCCCTTGGGCTTGGCCTTCTTCACGCACTTGCCGCGGCTGAGCTTCTTGTTCTTGGGGCATTTCGGCGGCGGGGGGATTTCGGAATGCTGCGTCGTCGGCGGGAAGTTGCCCGTACCTTCGAACGTGGCACTCGCGGGGGTCGCGAAGATCGGCGGCGCGGGGGGCGCGCCCTGGCAGCCCGCTCCCGAGCATTCCGTTTCCACGGGCGCAATCACACCGCCGACCCGCGCGTCGTACAGCACGTCGTTGTCGCCATGATCAGCCTTTACCAGCTGTGCGCGGGAGACGAAGAAGACATCGTCCCCGTTTGCGCTCGCATCGATCAGGTACGAGTTGTCGGTGCTCTGCCCGCCCGAGAGCAGGTAGACACAGCCCTCCGGCTCCACGCAGCTGCCTTCACCCTGCGCCTCCCACTCATATACATCCACCAAGCCATTTTTATCCAAAGGCACCAACGGCTCTATCGAATCGAAGAAGACACGATCACCATCTCCCGAAATGAGCCGCGGCTGATAGTCATCCAGGCTATCGCTGGCCGGCAGGAACGACCCCCATATCCCAGCTATGTCTTTTGCGTATTCCGCCAGGCTGGGGGCCACGGGCCGCTCGCCACTCGGATTACACGATGCGCATGCGATCCGGTCTGTTTCCGTGTCGTACACGAAGACCTCCGTCAGCGGCACTCCTTCCAGCACGTTGTCGTAGCCGGTAAGGGGCCGCCTGGACATGAACACGACACTGTGGCCGTCTGGCGTGACCTCCGCCGTGCGATGGCCCGGGTCGGCCTGCCAGTCACCGTCGTTGCCTCCCGTACCATGGGTGAAGTCGCCGTCTTCGCCTGAAAGCGTCGCGATGAACTTGGTCGTACCGTCGTGGCGAACGTAGAGGTTGCAGGTCTGACTGGCTTCATCTTGCCCATCGCAGTCGCCGGGAGCGGCTCCTTCGGCCAGCATGCCGTCGGCTACGAAGTAGACATATGAGCCATCATCACTCGCCCCCACCACGCCCTGTACATCTGCGTGGGCGCCAGGTTCGGGCTTGCCTGAAATGGAGAGGTCATTGAGACGTTCCCCTTCGGGAGCTCCCAGATCGTATTCGTAGAGATCCGGATCGCCGGCTTCAGCGGTCGATCCGGCTGTCAACCTCCTTTCGTCGGTGAAGAGGACCCTCGAGCCGTCGCTGCTCGCCGTCCAGAACTGCCCGCCACCACCTTCGGCGTCTTTCTTTGACTGCGTCCCGGGAAGTGCTGAGGCATCCACCTGCACCGTGCACGCCTTGGCCGGTTCCACGCACTCTTCGCCTTCCATTTCGCTTTCCGTCTGCGTGTCGTTCTCGCGCACATACAGCGCCTTTGGCCGCTCTTCGTATTCACCGCTCACCTTGACAGCTTCGACGGCCGACCAGTAGATCCGTGACCCGTCCGCAGAGATCGCATTGCTCGCCTCGGGAGAGACGAAGCCGTTCGTGGAGGGGCCCTGACGCCCGAGCGTCGCGCTTGGTTCGGTCCTGCCATTCGGCAGCACGTTGATCAGATACCGCCATCCCCCAAACCAGTCGTAGAGGTCGTTCCCGGCCCGGCATGCTTCGGCCGGCGGCGACGAGGGAAGTTCGGCGTCGGCTTCAAACAGGAGATGGCTGAAAACCGCGGCCGTGTTCGTCCCCGCGTTCCCGCCGTCGAAGATCGGTGCGTGAGTGAGCGCGTTGCCCTGGATAGAGCCAAATTCGTTGGCGGACAGGCAGGGAGGCGTCGTGAACAAAGGTTCGAATGGACCGAGATGCGGTCCGAGCGATCCCCCCGTCGCCGGACTCCAGCCAATCGAGCGCCGGTAGAGGTTAGCGTAGCCTTGTGGCGCGTCGTTCCCTTCTTCTGGAGGTTCCGAAGCCCCGAGTATCCCGACGGAAAGGTCTTCCGAGAACCCATCGTAGGTATTTGTATAGCTAGGTGCGTTGATGCCCACCCCCTGCGTCCACCCGCCCGACTGGTAACGGGTCGCCACATACTGGTTGCCGCCCCCGACCCCCTCATTGCCGTTACCGCCGCTCGCCGGCGGATCGCCGACATACGTCACTGTATCACCGTCCGCGCTCGCCTCGAACGGCAGAGTGGTGAAAATGCCGTGCCGTGCCAGCTCGTCGAGTGCACCCGCCATCCCGTGGGGAACGTAGACTTCGGTCTCATCCCCTTCTCCGATCGCGCTCACCGCTTCAGCGACGCGGCCGTCGGGAAGCTCGACAACACTTGGGCCAAACGTCACGAACGTACCGCCTTCGCCGGACCTTGATCCGAGCGCGTTGCTCGCAGCGACCCGGAAGTAGTACCTCGTGTTCGGCTGAAGACCGCTCACTTCCGTGCTCACCTTAATCTTTTCCCCGGCACTGACGGCGATGCACTTTTCCTGCGGCATCCGCCCGCCATACGAGGCGCTCGTGCCGTATTCGATCCAGTAACAGCTCGCCAGGCCGCCCGAGTTGAGCTGGGCGCTTACCTTGGCCGTCGCCGAGCCGACTTCCGAGGTCGTTTCGCCCGTAGTAACCGGCCGCGCAATCGTCAAGCCTTTGCCGTTCCCGGGGACTCCCGCCCCAGTCACCGCGACCAGGCGGAAACTACGCACTTCTGCCGGTGGCAAACCCGAGAGCTCCGCGCTGACCTGCACGGGTTCATTCTTCCCGCTTGGATTCTGCTGACAGGGCGCCTGGACCGCGTATTGACCCGCTTTCGTACCGTATTCGAAATAGCATTCCTTAATTGCTTCCCCTTCCGGATCTACGCTTCCGTGTAGCGTTGCGCCGATTTCCGATACGTCGGACGGAGACTCCGTGATCACCACCGGGACTGACACATAATTGAAGCTCTCGACCTTGCCGGCAGTCGACTCGCTTGCATAGACGGTGGCAGTAGCGGATGGGCTCACGGCCAGACCGTGCGATTCCGAGAGACCTTCATACCCTTTGGGAATATCTTCACCGGGAAAGGCTTCGAGTGGCGCCGAGTAAGGTTCGCCGAAAGGCCCATAGCGCACGATGCTGTCGCCCGTGTCAACAAGCACATTGTTTGCAAGCTGAACAGTCGTGGAGGGTACGACTGCCACCGCGGTTGCACCGCCCTGGCTGAGAGTCCCTAGATTTTTGCCTTCGTTCTTGCTTCCTTTCGGCTCTGGGCTGGACGGAGCCTGAATCTTGTGGACGTGCTTACCAATGTCTTCAACTGCATATAGCTCATCTTTGGAATCGACGGCAAGCCCTAGGTCATTATGAACAAATGAAGGGGTTACGAACGTCTGTACGAATTCGTCGGCATCAGCGAGCTCATCCACAAAGCCAATGAATTCTTTTGCGCCACTACGCGCTTGTATAGCTTGATATATCCAGAGATTTCCCGCCGAATCAACAGCTACACCACGCAGTGAGCCGAGGGGTGCTATTCCACATTCTTCGATCCCCTCTTCCGGTTCGCATACTTCGGCTTCCGTTATGTGACCCCGATATTCTCCTGCCGGATTGAACTCGTCGATCGTCCCACGACCTCCATGACTCGTGTCGGTAACGTACACGTAGCCGCGGGAGGGATCCAGCAGGTTGGTGGAATTATCGATCGCAATCTGTTCGGGGTCTTCGAAGCCCCCGGGAGGCGCAAAGTCGGCGACGAAGACACCTTGCTCGTTGAACTCGTCCACGCGTTTGTTGCCTTTGTCGACGACGTATATATTTTCCGTTTCGCTATTGACCGCGACGCCCACAGGTTCCTTGAGCTGGCCGGGGCCTGAGCCCGGTTCTCCGATCGAGATTCCGGGGTAGTAGATCTTTTCAGCAAAGGCCGGGAGGGCTACGACGGGAAGCCCACACAGCACAGCCAAAATGGGCCATATAATCACTCGCCGGGCGCTCATCTAGTCGTCTCTCGGTGAAAACATCGCTAGGAGGCCTTCTCTGCTCGCCGCATGTGCGTGGGGCCCGAGGCACGCCCGGGCCCCACGTAACGTCATCTAAATAGCACTTAACTGTTGTGGGTTACAGGCATCTAGTCCGATACTAAGATTCGACACCATATTTTTCGCCGTTTGTCAGTGTTACTAATACCTTACCGACTAATTTTGCTTCGTTGCCAAATGCTTTATACGGTTTGATTTCAACTAATTCGAGCGTCGTGCCTTTTAATAAATAGACCGATTTTTCTGCGTCCGGGAACGTAACCAATGTGGATGTCTGTTCTGCAGTTTTCGGGGTAATTTGTTCTTCTTTGCCCCCGTCGGTGGTCGGATCCGTGAACGACGAACCAACCACTAACCCTTTACCTACTTCGGTTTCTTTAACGAGGCAGTGTTCCCCTTCGAATTTGAGAGTTACGAATTCTGCTTCGGTCCCAGCTTCGGGGTCGAACTCCACTAAGATCTTTTCCCCAACTGTTTTTGCTTCGTCGTTGTAAACCAGCTCGTTTCTAATCGGTTTTGTTTTGATCGGTTCTTTTACTTTGCAGCCTTCGCCGTCATTGACGACGGTGCAATTCGAGAATTCAGCGATCTCTTTGCTTGTTGCGGGTGCGCCGCCGGCAAAGAATGAACCTTTTGCGACACTAGCTTCCTTGCATTCAACTTTGGCTGTGAGGCCGAGTAGTGTTGCTTCCAGTTTAATCGGGTTTGTCGTACCTTCAAAGGCTTTTACCGTGATTTCTCTTGTTTCATTTGCGTTGAGTTTTTTCCCACCCACCTTCCAAAACGGCCCTTCGGTGGGAGCGGCCTGCGCCGAGGCGACGACTACCGCTCCGAGCGCGAACACCGAAAGCAGGGCGACCAGTAGGCGGCCCAATCGAGCTAATCGACTTGACTTCATTGGTATGCTCCTTTTTGTTGTGTTGGCCTTGGGACGCCCTTGAATTGGCGTAGTGGCGTCCTGGGGCCGGTATGTTCTCTCTGCTCCCAAACTCTGACACGCAGAGAACTGTTCGACCCTTCTAAGACTCGCGTCAGCCCCAAACTGCGGTAACGCTTGTCCCATTCAAGGGGTCTCGGGGGCCCGCCCAAAGTCAACTGGGCGGGCCTGCCAGAGAAGCTCTTGTATTCCTAGCCGGCTTTTTCAGCGGTCACGGCCCACGTGCCCCGACCTTCTCCACCGGTCCCTTCCTTCATTGGTATCCCCAGGACTATGCCGGTGGTTCCGGCACCGCTGGTTGCGTTGGCGGGGTTTTCATAGAGGAATTCTTCATCCGCACCTTCGAGTTCCTTGATATAGATGCAGAGGTTCCCCGGTTCGGCGGTCGGTTTTTCGACGGTACCTCCGCCGCAACCGCCTCCGGCGGGAGGTTCTTCTTCTTCCTTGATGAGATGGACGTGACACGTCGGCGCGTCCACGTTGCATGCTTCGGCGGGCAGCGGCCCAGCTAGCGGGATGGTGAATGAAATCGAAACCCGCGGTTTGCGGCCCACTGCTTTTGTGGAGTTTGTCGAGAAGCTCCAAGTGCCCGTCTCCGTCGCTTCCGCGGGGAGCACGCCTTTGTCGGTCCAAGGGGATCCTTCCTTGCCGTTGCACGCATAGGTCGCCGTACTTGAGCCCACCTTGAATTCAGATCCGCCTTCTTTGCATTCAGGGTTGGCCGGGCTCGGTGCGATCTCTGTGTTGACTACGCTTGCGCCTTCTTTACCTTCTTTGCCTTTGGCTCCGTTGCAGGCGTAGGTCGCCGTGCCTGAGCCCACCTTGAATTCAGATCCGCCTTCTTTGCATTCGGCCCCTGGGGAGACTCCTTTGACGAGCACGCTTTCCCCGTTCGCCCCGCTGTTCCCGCTCGCGCCGTCCTTCCCCGCGGCGCCTTCCTTGCCTGGTGCACCTGCCGCACCGGCAGCTCCCATGGCACCTGCGGCACCGGCACCGCCTTTGAGTTCTTTCAGCACCTTTGGGCTGATCTGCTTCTTCGAGGTGATCAAGTAGTGGGTCGCGGCGAGCGCCCCACCGCTCATCGCGAATACGAGCGCGAGCGTGGCAACCACATTCGCGTACGTCAGCCGGGTCCGTACTGCTGAAGGCATCGACCTCTCCCTGTCTGGAATGAGACGTGGCGGTACTCGCTGCGCCGCCCACGCGTGTGTCACGTTATTTTAAAATCAAGCCGGTACTCGAAGCAGACCGGCCTTCCGGCCCCGCCTCGGAACGTCTCCCCGCGATCAATCCCGTACACGCCCTGTCGGCTGCCTACCCGGCCCCTACTGCACCGGGAGTAGCCGCCGACCAGCGGGCGATCCGTACTGTCCTCACCAATGATAGTTGAGAGTCTGGCACTTTGTCAACTGCTAAGACCCAAAGGTTTCTGACTTGCGGCGGCCCTCGATTGGGCGCGCGGTCGCCCGAGTCGCGCATGCCCGCCCGACCGGTGTCTCCACACCGCAACCGATCCCCGACCCCCCTTGTGGGGGTCCCCATCCAAATCCCCAGACTTGACGAAAGGGGCGGCCGCGCAGGTCTCTAGGCGCGCTTACGCCACACCACGCGCGCGCCGGCGCCCGGCACCAGCGTGATCGCCCGCCGGCGGATGCGCTCGCCGTGCTCGAAGCCGTCGCGTCGTGCCGCGGCCGGCAGGCGCCGCCGCCGCGTCTGTGGTGGGAGCGAAGGCTCCAGCTCGGCGAGGATCGTGCGCAGCATCAGCTTCATCTCCAGCAGCGCGAACGACGCCCCGATGCAGCGCCGGATGCCGCCCCCGAACGGGATCCACGAGAATGTCTCCGGCTGGCGATCGAGGAAGCGCTCGGGGCGGAACTCGCGGGGGGCATCGTAGGTGCGCGGGTCGCGGTTGGTCAGCCAGATCGACGGCGCCACGCGCGTCCCCACGGGCAGCTCGTGCTCGCCCACGCGCAGCGGCTCCTCCAGGGCCCTGATCACGAGCGGCACCACGGGGCGCACTCGCATCGTCTCGTGGATGACCGCCTGCATGTACTCCTCGCTCTCGCCCGCGTCGATCTCGGCGCTCAGGCGTGCCAGCTTGTCGGGGTGGCGCACCAGGCGCTCGATCGCCCACGCCACGGAGGTCGCGGTCGTCTCGTGCCCCGCCAGCAACAGCGTCACCAGCTCGTCGCGCAGTTCCGCGTCGCTCATCCCCACGCCGTCCTCGTCTCGCGCTTGGAGCAGCAGCGAGAGGATGTCGGTGCGCTCGCCGAGGTCCTGCGCGCGCCGGCGCGTGAGCTCCGCGTAGAGCACCACGTCGAGCCGGTCCAGCGCCCGCCCGAACCCACCCTTCGGGCGCTCGAGCGTCGGGCGGCTGAGCGCCACGCGCAGCAGCATCGGCAGCGTCAGCGGCGCGAACAGCGCCCCCACCGCCTCGCGCATCGCCTCCATCCGCTCCGCCTCCACGCCGAACACCGCGCGCAGGATCACCTCCAGCGTGATCGTGCGCGTGCGCTCGTGCAGCGCCATCGGCGCCCCCAGCGGCCACTGCGCGAGGTCCTGCCGCGTCGCCTGCACGATCGTCTTCTCGTACTCCTTCATCCGCTCCCCGTGGAACGGCGGCAGCAGCAGGCGCCGCTGGCGGATGTGCTCGGGGCCGGTGAGCGTCAGCACCGAGCTCGGGCCCATCACCGCCGCGATCGGTGAGCTTCCCGCCGCCGAGGGCGCCACCTCCGGCGAGGCCGTGAACACCTGCTTGACGAGCTCCGTCCCGCTCACCACCACGATCCGTCGCCCGCTGGGGAAGAAGCGCATCGTGAACATCTCCCCGTAGCGCTCGCCGCAGCGGTCGAGCATCCACGGCAGCGACACCGCCCACGCCACCGTCTGCGCCAGCGGCGGCCACCGTGGCCCCGGGGGCAGCGAGGTGCTCCTCGGCTGCTCCACCGCCGGCAGGGTGGTTGCTGCGCTGGCCATCTCCGGAGGGACTCTACCGTGGTAGGCGCTATCGCCCCGTCGACCCGGCAGGCCGGGGACGCCTCGGCCATCCGGCCCAGGCGATCGGGGTCCGCCCGCGAACGATGCGAGACGGACCCCGATATCGGCCTGGATTGCTGCTTCGTGCCTCCCTACCGTCCGTGGCCTATTCGCCAGATTCCCTGGCGAGATCGGCTCCGGACTGTTCCACCGTGTTGTTGAGGATCGCGGTGTTCGTTCCTGCCGCGGCGGGGAGCCCAACTTTCGAGTTGAGCAGCGGGTCGATCAGCGATGAGAAGATGCCTCCGCAACCAGTTGCTTCCGGCGCCGCGAAGGTGTTGTCCACCAGCGTGTTGCCTGAGATCACGAGGATGCCACCTTCGGCCCTGTCGGAAAGTTTCCCGCGTTTACCTTTAGCCGAGCCTGACGTTCCGGACGAGAGATTGAGCACGACGGGGTGGGCATTGGAGCCGATGTAGCATTCTTCTCCCAGGAGCGGATTTTCCAGTTTGACCTTGATTGGCAGCGAAAGCCCGATACCGCTTGCTTCGAGGATGTTTTCCTCATTGATGCCGATCGAACTCGCGGGGGCCGCCAGTTCGGTCGTGGCATTCACGCCGGTCACGCTGTTTTCGAATACAAGTTCGCAAGCCGCTCGCGCCAGGTCTTCGAGGAGCCCGATGCCTTTGATTTCATTGCACTTGACCAAGCCCGCCAAACCACCGGGGACTTTCTGGGGGGTCTTCGAGAGGGTATTGCCGTCGGCCGCGCCCACGAAATGCTGGGCACCCGACGGTTCTTCGGTGTATCCACCCTGCAGAGTCTGCGTGGCGACAAGTGGCACCGTCTGTTTTCCGAGCGTGATTTCGCCGCTTTCGGTACGCGACACCAGGCAAGCAGCCAATTCGAGATTGCTCACCGGGCAGTCAGAAAAGACAGCGTATTCACCGGACGGTACGGCTGCTGCCGATGACGTGCCAAGCGCCGCCAACAAGGCTATGAGCGCCATCGCCGCAATCGCCGTGCAACCTATGCGATTCTTTGTCATGGGGTCCCGCTTTCTCTTGTCATTTAGCGTTGATAACGTCCCTCACATCAATCTGAGGGGGTGTGTAAGCCTCACATTTTCAACCTAGCGTTTTACTATGTACTGTTCAATTTCTGTTTCTGACCCTGATGGAGTGCCGAACGTACGCAGCAACCGATCATTCAACCCTTGGCGGAGCGTCAGGCCCTGTCCCTCTTACCGATCCGTTTCCTGCGTGTCTTCTGCTTATGTGTCGCCCTCTTTGGGCACCCGGTAACGGCTATCTTTGTGCGCTGGGTGATCACGTAGCCGTTCTGGCCGACCATTTCCGTCGGCATCACCAGCGTGCCCTTGCAGAGATTTCCATTGGCGGTGAACGCCGGGTACCGGCCCTGGGGAAAGGCCAGTTCGAAGCTCGTGAATGGCACGTCCGGCGCGGTCGAGAACGTCCCGGTGGTGATCCCGGCTTTGCTGATGAACGTTTCTCCGTGCACCTGCACCGTCACGCCGTTCTCGCCGGCGAGGACGACGATCAGTTCTGGATAACCCGCGCCGCCATGGGACACAAAGTACGCCGGGCCACTCAAACCGCCGGGCAGGACGGGAGTGCTGACCCTCGCCTGGGCGACCCGCGAGGCGACCGGGCAGCTCGCCGGGTTGGCGGCGAAGGTCGCGGCCGGGCACGCTTTCTGCAGCGTTGTCAGTGGCGTCGGCAGCTTTTTGGGCAACGAGACCTTGACCTTCCGCACGTTCGCCTCGGTCCCCAGACCCCCTTCGTTGGGCAACGTCAAGCTCACATGCAAGCTGGCGCCGTCCTCACGTGACGTGTGCGCCGAGGTCGAGACCTTGAACGTCGGCTTGAATTTCAGGCTCTGGCAGGAGCCGACCTGGAAGCGACTTTCGATCGGAGCGCTCGCGCCGGGGCCGCCCATCCCCGGCGGAGGCGTACCCCACGCGGTGCCCGAGAACGACGAGGCATCGCAGTTGGTGGGATTGAACATGAAGCCGGATCGGTCCACGACGGAGTCGATCAGGCGCAGGTCGGTCGGGACGCCAGCGACGACCTGCGGCAGTGGCCCGGTGGTGACGGTGATCTGCGCGGTCAGCGGGTCGATTTCGATCCTGGCGCGAGTGACGATCGTTCCGAGGTTGAATGGGCCCGCCAGCACATGAGTCACGATCGACAGGCCGAACGGCGCACCTTCGTACGGGCCGGTGAGGAAGATCGGGGATTCCGGGTCGCCCGGCTGCGGGATCACCAGCGGGTACGGTCCGGGGCCCGACGCGACCGTCGCGTAGCCGATCCTCGAGGCTGCGGGGCATTCGCCTTTGGACGCCTGCGGTTCGGGGCATTGCGCGACGGCGCCGATCATCCCCGATAGACCCGCGGGCGCCTTGAACTGCAGCCTTTCAATGCGCTGCTGGTCGTCCCCTCGCTGCAGCAGCAGCGAGAAGTCCGTGTAGCCGCCAGCTTGGTCGGTAGTCGAACCGGCGATCAGCGACGGGCTGAACGGCAGCGGCAAGGAGGGGCACGCGCCGCCGTTCGCGCCGCCGGAGACCTGGAAGCTGCTCGAGGGAAAGAGTTCCGGCGCGAACGGGCTGGTCCACGGTGTGAAATCTGACGTGGTCGTGTACGTGTCACAGACGGTGGGCGTCGCCAATGCGGCCTGCGCTCCACCGTTGAACGACAGTTCAAAGCTGGTGAACGGCAGCTCGGGGGTTTCGTCGAACGTCGTGGTCAGCTGGCCCGTCGCTTCGTTCAGGTGCACGTTGCCGACGAGCTTCAGATTGAGTCCGTCGCCGGACGCCGCGAGCAGCAACTGCAGATTCGGCGGATTGGACTGCAGGACGTACACGTCCCCTTCCAGTTCGCTTTCGAGCTCGCCTTCCAGCAGCGGCGTTTTGATTTTTACCGTGCCCACTTTCGAAGCGCCGGGACATTGCGCTGGCGCGTCGAAGCGTTCTTCTTCGCCGTCTTCGCCAGGCAGTGGCAGGTCGTCACCGCCGGCGACATCTCCCGGCTGGCATGCCTGCAGGCCCGCGGCCTGGCCGGGATTGATCACAAGACCTTCCGGCAACGTCACGGTCGTGTCCTTGATCGTCGATGCGACCCGGCCGCCGGGGACCTCGAGGCTCTCCTGCGGCACCCTCACGTTCACGGTCAACCCCGCCGGGGTGTCGGCAAAGCTCGAATCGGGCACCGCGGAGAGCGACGGTTCGACGGATAGCTGTTCACAGCCGATGAATCCCACCGGCTTGCCGGCGGCGTCGTGCGTTTCCACGCTGCGCTCGGCAGTCACGTTCGGTTGCTGCCAGGTGCCGAGGCCATGGATCGCGAACGTCTGGGGCCCCACGCACGACGTCGGCAACGTCAAGAACGGCTTCGGTATGATCCCCGCCGCGCAGCCGTCGAGGCAGCCATTGGGGCCGAGTTCGTCCGTGCCGTTGTTGGTGGCAGCTTGGCGCTGTCCATTGTGGCTCGCTTCCGCGGGAACTCCCCACAGCGTGAGGATGTTGCCCTCCACCTGCGCCTGCGGGACGTTGTCGACGTGCTCGACCAGCCCGTAGCCGCTGCCGTTGCGGATCCCGGCGTCGAAGAACGCGAGCCTGCCCGCCTCCGAGAGCGCAAACTCGTCTGGCACTCCGGGCGGTGGGACCATGTTGAAGACGGGCACCGTTTCCGCCGAGCCGCCCGGGCCCAGGCTCAGCGCGGACTGGTTCAAAGCGAGCACGTCGACGCCGATCTGGGTGTCGGCGGGACAGTTGTTCCCGTCCAGCTGCGTGCGCGTGCACTGCGGCACCGCGCCAGGATCGCCGAACAGACCCGGAGGCAGATCCACTTCGAGGTTCCTGGCTTCGCCACCCGCCATCCTACCGCTCGCCAACTGGTTGAAGCCGCTCACGGCGGTCATGTCGTATGGGTGTGACCCAGCCTGCGTATCGATCGTGCCGTCGGCGTTCGTGAACCACACATCCCAGGCCGAGAACCCGAACGCCGGTTGCGCTGCACCGATGGTCACGGGGTCAGACGCTTTTGTTTCGTATTTGGCTCCGCCGCCGCCGACCGTCACACTGTTCGGCCGAGCGCCTTCAGCCGTGTGTTCCGCGACCTCGACTTCGATCGCGAGCCTTTCCTGGGCGAAGCCATAGGCACTGGGCGAGGTGCTGTTGAGCACTGGCAGTGCCGGCATGTACGTCGGATTGCTCGTGCAGGTCACCGCGTCGGCGCCCACAATGCCGTGTTCGCCCGAGCCGTTCCCGATGCAGAGCCAGCGCGGCCCGCCGAGTTCCAAGCCTTCTTCCGCCGCGGTCTCGATACCGGTCCCGGAATGGTAGGAGAAGCCGCCCACGGCGGTCGCGGTGACCCCTTCCGGCAGCGTGTCGGTCACCGTGATCCCTCCCGTGCTCGGCTTCGCTCCGACGTTCAGGAATTCGATCTGGATCCTGCCACTGCCCCCAGGGGGCAGGTTCGTAGGATACGCGGAGGATGTGACCGCCCAACCGGTGCCAGGTTCGACCGCCCACGCAGACGTGGCACTCAGCCAAGTGACCGCGCAGGCGACGAGTGTCGCGCTGAGGCCGCACACCAGCCAACCACGTCGAGCAGCGATCCTCATTTGCGCCTCCTGTCGCTCTTCGTCGTCTTCCTCCCGCGCCTGCGCTCGGTCTTCTTCTTCGTCTTGACGCACTTGCCGTGGCTGAGCCTCTTTCCCTTCGCGCACTTGACCGTCTTCTTCTTCGTGGTCTTCTTGGTCGTGGATGACGATGACGGTGGCGGATAATTACCCACGCCGTTGAACGTCACGCTCGCGGGAGTGGCAAAGATCGGCGGTGCGGGTGGAACGCCTTGGCAGCCCGCGCCCGCGCAGACCACCGGTTCTGGCGGTTGCACGCCGCCGGCGTGCGCGTCGTACACAACCTCGTCGTCGGTGCGATCCTGCGCGACGAGGTCGGCTCGGCTGGCGAAGAAGACGTCATCGCCGTCGGCGCTGGCACCGATCAGATAGGAGTCTTCGGGATCCGTGCCGCCCGAGAGCAGGTAGATGCAGCCCTGACTCTCTCGGCAGGTGCCGGCGTTGTTTTCCTCCCACTCATAGGCATCCAGCAGGCCATTGGTGTCCTGTGGGACGAGGGGCTCGCCACTATCGAAGAACACGCGAGCCCGACCTTCGTCTTCGGAGACCATCTGGTCCTGCTCTGTGGCATTCTCGCTGATCTGCAGGAACCCGCCGAGCGGGATATCGGAGTAGTGAGTGTTGAATTCGGTCGCAACCGGCGCTTCGCCCGTGGGGTTGCACGAGACGCATCGCAGCTCGCCGGATCCAACTTCATAGAGGAACACCTCATCCAGGCTGACGTTGTCGTTTTTGTTGTGGTAGCCGGTCAGTTCTTGGTTTGACACAAACGCGAGGTCATGGCCGTTCGGTGTGACCTCCGCCGTGCGATCGCCGATCGCCGCCTGCCAGTCGCCGATGGCACCGCCTTCTGCTTCGAGTTCAAACGGCTTTACCGCGTCGCCGTCTTCGACCGAGAGCGTCGCGACGTAGGTCGTCTCACCGTCGTGATGGAGATAGAGGTTCGGCTGGCCCGCGACCGGTTCCTTTTCTTCGAGGTTCTTGCCTTCGGTCAATACGCCGTCGGCGACAAAGTAGACGTACGAGCCGTCTTCGCTGGCGCCGACCACGCCCTGGACGTCGGCGTGAGCGCCCGTTTTGGTCACCGTGAGATCGGTGAGCGTGCCTGGTTCGCCGGACTTGCCGTTGACTTCATACTCGTATAGATCCGGTTCGCCGGTCGCAGCCGTGGAGCTCCCCGTCAATCGCCCTTCGTCGGTGAAGAACACATTCGAGCCGTCGCTGCTCGCCGTCCAGAACTTCCCACCGCCGCTCGCACACGACGCGCATTCCGGTTCGGCGGCATCGATCTGCACCGTGCAGGCCTTTCCCGGTTCGGTGCAATATTCGCCTTCGACTTCACTCTGTGGCTGTGCGTCGTTCTCGCGCACGTAGAGCGCCTTCGGGCGATACACGAATTCTTCTCCCGCTTCTTTGGTTTCCACCGCGGTCCAGAAGACACGGGACCCGTCCGCCGAAATCACATTGTCCAAACCAGAAGGGTCCTCCCGGTAGAGCGTGGCGACCGGGATGGAGCCAAATGTCGCATTTGGTTCGGCTTTGCCGCTCGGCAGCACGTTGACGAGACGCAGCTGACCGTCCACCGAATCGTAGAGATTGTCCGCATGGTCTCCTCCATTCGTGGCTTCCGGGGTCGACGTCAAAGCATCGTTGACGGCAAACAGCCGATGCGTGAAGGAGGGCACGTCAGACGTGCCGGTGTTTGCACCGGCGTAGCCGCTTGCGATTCCATCGATGCCGGCGGCGCTTTTCGTCTTGTTATCGGCCTTGGGAAAGCTCCACCAGCCGAAGTCTTCCGGCGCCAACGACGGCGTCCCGGCGAAGAGCGGCTGGTATTCGCCTTCGACTCCGTCGACGGTTGTATGCGCGTAGAGATTGCCGTATCCTTCGGCGGGCGCGCCGGGCGTCAGCGGTTCGCCCGCTTCGAGGATCCCAACGGAGAGGTCCTGCGAGAAGGCGCCATACGCCACAGTCCGGCCGAGCAGCTGGATGTCGCGCGAGGCCCAGCCCGCTGGCCCACGCGTCGCCACGAACTCGTTTCCCTTCTGCACCCCAACCTTGCCGTCCCCGCCGGTCGGTGGCGGAAAGCCCGGATAGACCACCGCGGCGCCGTCGGGCGCGACCTGGAACGGCCGCGTCGTCGCGATCCCGCGAACGTCTTCGTCCAGGCCTTCCTGGGTGATCCCCGCACCCGTATCGGGGACGTTGACCTCCGTGTCCTGTCCCGGCGCCAGCGAGCTCACGAGTTCGTACACCCGCCCATCGGGCAACCCCGAGGTCGGCAGCACGGTGGTGAAGACGACATCGCTGCTTTCGGTCGTGCCGAGCGCGTTAGTCGCCACGAGCTTGAACTGATACCGCGTTGCCGGCTGCAGGCCGTTCAATCTCAGCCGCACGCCTACCTCTTCGCTCACCGCGCCAAGGCATTCTTCCGAGGCTTCCGGGAAACGGATACTGAAACCAGCGCTTGTGCCATAGTCGACGCGATAGCAGGTTTCCAAGCCATCTGGGTCGACCTGTGCTCCCACCGTGGCCGCGGTCGGTCCGACTTCGGAAATCGCCTCGCCCGTCACGCCGGGCAAGCTGATCGTGATGCCCTGACCGTCCGCCCGACCATTGGCGTTGGTGGCGACCAGACGGAAGCTGCGAATGTCCGACGCGGGCAGGCCGGCGATCGTCGCACTGACCGGCACGCCTTTGGTGCCGCTGAATTGGCTGCTTACAAGATTTTGCGCGCACGCTTCGCGATCCGAGTACTTGCCCGCTTCGGTGCCGTATTCGAAGTAACATTCGCTGACCGGTTCGCCTTCGGGATTCACGGTCCCGTGCAAGGTCATGCCGGTTGGCGTCACATCGGATGCCGGTTCTGTGGTTACGGTCGGCAGTGGTAGATAGTCGAAGCTCTTGATATTGTCTGCTCCGCGCTCGCTTGCGTAGACCGTCGAAGCCGCGCTCACAGCGAGACCATACGATTCTGAGAGTTCTCCAAACGGTTCGTGCGGTCCCGTTTCGTACGGTTCGCCGAATGGGTTGAACGTGGCAATGTAGCTTCCTCTGTCCTCATACACGGCCCCGGTGTTCGGTTCGAGCGCAAACGTGTTCGCGCCCTCGGGGTACTTGTCCAGCCTCCCCAATTCCTTGCCAGTCGCGGTATTGAACTTGACGATACCTACACTCAAGACGCTCCCGCCGCTAGTCAATTCACCCTTCAATTCCCCCCAGTTCACATAGATATCTGCCCTGGCATCAACCACCAGGCCAGGAGCTCCCGCAGCCAAACGGGTTTCGAACTTCTTTTCGCAAACGCCGTTGTTGCTGCACTCATCGACGTAGCGGTTCTCTTCGTACACCCACACATTCCCGGCCGGGTCGACGGTCACGTCGAGGATCACACCGAACGCTTCCGTGCCACTGCACCCGCCGGACCGGCACGTTCCGGTGAACTGACCTATATAGTTGCCCGTGGGACCGAACTCATCGATAGCTTTTTGTTTTGCATCCGTGACATAGACATCGCCAGCAGATGAGCTGAGTGGATCGTCGTCGACCGCGATCTCTTCTGGTGAAGCAAACTTGCCAGTCGGCGCCGGTTCACCGTGTTCTTCTTTGCCTTCGACTTCAAACGTGCCGCTTCCATCGAATTGCCCCAGGTACGTGCCGTCGGAGCTGAATCGCTCGACGCGGTTGTTGCCACTGTCGACCACATACACGTCGCCCGCGGCCGGATCCTCCATTGAGGTCGAATCGTTCAAGGCCACTCCCAACGGCTCGTCGAACTGTCCGGGACCGCAGGGGTCAGCGGTACACGGTTCACCAAAAGTCGGTCCCGGGACGTGCACCTTTTCGGCCAGCGCCGGAGCGCTAGCAAGCATCAAGCAGTCGGCAAGTACACACAGTATAAGCGCAAGGAGCCACACTCTGCGACGGAGTTTTGGTCGAAGCATCGGTTTATTCATCGTTGGTGATCCCAAGCTTAGGGGAGAGATTCGCCCTCTGTGTCGGTCGCGGACTCGGACGGCATCCGTGCCGGCCGGTCTGCTCGCGTGAGAGGCAGTGCGCTAGCCAATTTCTCGCACCGCCCAGGTGCCATCTCCTTCTTCTGCTTCTTTTGTCACCTTGAGCACCAGCAACGCGCCGGTTGTGCCCGCTCCTGGTTCTTCTGCCCCCTTCTCTGGGTTCTGGGTCACAAGGGTTTTGAAGAGGGCAGTGTTTGAGCCCAGCGCCTGGCTGTATATGCAGAGGTTGCCGGGTTCGGCCGTCGGTTCTTCGACGGTGCCCTTACACTCGGTTGAAGCCTTGAGGCCCAGTGGCGTGACTTCTTCGTCTTCGGCGTTGATGAAATGGATCTGGCATATTTCGCCCGCTTCTTCTTCGCATTCCGAGACCAGCGGTTTAGCGAGCGGGATTAGAAATGAGAGCGGTATCTTGACCCGTCCCCTTGTCACCTCTTGGGCGGTCGAGGGCGGGAAGCTCCACACCCCGGTCTCCATCTGTCCCGCAGCGAGTGTCCCCTTGATGTTGCCTTCCTGGCCCGCGGGGCCGGGGGCTCCTTCTTTGCCGTTGCAAGCATAGGTCTTTCCGCTCGCCGATTCGAACTTGGAACCGCCGACGCCGATACAGTGACCTTCGATTTCGGTGGAGGATTCGACGCTGGTCACGCTTTTGCCGGACTTGCCCGGTTCGCCTTCTTTGCCCTGTTCGCCATTTTTGCCACTCGTCCCGCTTTCGCCTTTCGCGCCCTGCGGGCCAACGGGACCCTGCGGGCCGGCGGAACCGGCGGGGCCGGCCGGACCGGCAGCCCCGCCCGCGCCCGTGGCGCCTTTGAGCGCCTTGATGACCTTCGGGCTAATCTGCTTGGACGAGGTGATCAGATAGCGACTGGCGGCGTAAGCGCCTCCAGACATTGCGAATACCAGAGCCAAAGTGGCCACGACATTTGCGTACGTCAAACGGTTTCGTAGTACAGCGAGCATCTGCCTGTCTCTCCTCCCAGAGCTGAGCATGCGACACTTTCTGTGTTCGGCACGCTTTGGATAGTCAATTCCTGCCATTCGATTTTTGAGCTGGCTTGAAGATAATCGATACGTCTCTTTGCTTTTCGATCTAGCTTCCTTTCGGTAGGGCTTCCTTTTGGAGTCCTTTCGCAAGTACGTCAACTGCATGCGTTTCTTCGCCCTCTCACCGGACTGTGGGGGTCCGAACGGACTCGGACCCCCACAGGCTCCGATGTGGCTACGTTGCTATTCAGCCTTCCGCGCCATAGGCGTTCCCATTTGCTAATTCAACTAATACCGTGCCTGTTAATTTTGCCGCTTTGCCGAAAGCCCGGAAGCTGGTAAGGGCGAAATTTTTACCCGTTCCTTCCGTGAATAAAAAGACTTCGGTTGCGGCGTCGGGGAATTTGATCAAAAATGATTTTGCTTCTGGATGACTCGTCGGCCCGACGGGCTGAGGTTCACCAGTTGCGGGGTCGGTAAAGAGCTCCCCGACAACTAACCCTTCGCCCACTTTGGTCGACGTCACTTCGCAGCCCGTTCCGGTGAATTCCAGCGTAACGAATTCCTTGGTGGTACCTGCCGCCGGGTCGAACTCCACTAAATACGTCGTTCGTGCGGTATTTTCGACAATCTCATTTCTAACGGGTTTTGTTACGATCGGTTCTTTTACACTGCAGGGCGAGCCATTTCCGGTTATTCTGCAGTTCCCGGAGAATTCAATTACCTCTTCGCTTTTGCCGGGCACGCCCGCTTCGGTGCCTTCCAGCTGGGAGCCGGCTTTGACTCCGGCTTTTTCACATTCCACAACTTTGCCGCCAGCTTCCAGTTTGAGGTTTTCGGTTGCTTTTGCTTTGATTTCTCGATTTTCGCCCAGTTTGAGCTTTTTCCCGCCTTCGACCCATCTCGGCGCTTCTTCGGCCTGCGCCGCTGCCGCGGTGACCGCGCCGAACGCGAACATCGCCAGCAAGACGAGCAGCAGGTGTCCTCCTCGTGTTAATCGAGTTGACATCGTGGTATGCTCCTTTGTTGGTAGGCGGCCCTGGGGCGCCCTTTGAATTCGGTAGAGGCGTCCTGGGGCCCTATGTGTCTCTGCTCCCGGCTCTGGCACACAGAGATTGGTTTGACCTCATAGAACCGACCGCTTACTCGTAGTAGCGTCGGCCCCCTGCGAGGTCCTGGGGACTCTCCCAACTACCTGGGCGAGCCTGCCAGAGTACGTTTGTAATTGTGTTGGGCTCTGACTCTCCTCACGGTCACCCTAGCAATCCCGCTCTCCCAAGCAGGCTCCAACAATCCCACCGCGACCGCAGTCATCGCCATGGACGGACGAAACCGAATCCGATGGGTAGGAGGATTTTTAGCACGAATTGACGGTCATGTGGGGAGTTTTTGTCGGACCGCCGCGATCACGGATCATGAGACAATCAGAAATGTCGGCATTAGCAGGGAATTTGCCGCTTTGCAAGGGTGGTACCTACTGGACCCGCAGTTTGCCCAAAATGTTTCTGACCCAGCGGAGAGCGTCACATGCATATGTCATTGATAATTCAGGTGACCGGAGCCGTCAGCGAGTAGGACGAGAAAAGCTCGGCATTTGCGGCTTCTTGGCGCGTCGGCGACTGCTTGCTACCGCGGCGCCGGCCGCCCCTCGACCAGGCGCCGACGCAGGCGCGCGGGACGCGTGGGCGCGTGGGACTGTGCCAGCGCCTGTGCAAGGCGCGCGTGCGCGCGCTCCACCGCCTGCTCATCCAGCCGCTGCGGCTGGCGCTCCACGTAGCCGGTCAGCATCCGCGCCGGCACCACCCGCACGCCCTTGCGCCGGCTCAGGGGGCGGTCCACCCACGCGCGGCTGAACACCACCAGCGGTTCCACGTGCTCGTCGACGATCCCCTCCACCGCCTTGCGCTGCGCCTGCGCCTGGCCGAGCAGCGAGCCGTGCAGCCGCCCCACTCGGATCGGGCCCGGGTGGCTCTTGGTCTCGACCGTGAACACCCCTCCCGGGCCGATCAGGATGTGGTCGACGTTGCCCCTCCCGAAGCTTGCGTCGTGCACCACCCTCCACCCCCGCTGCGGCAGGCGCTCCAGCATGCGCCCCACGTGCTCTTCGCCCCGGGCCCCCCGGTCGTGGCGCTCCACCAGCGGCAGCACCCACCGCGAGATTGCGAAGATCGCGAGCAGCAGCCCCACCTCCGCCCCCAGGAAACGCGGGTCCTGCCAGCCGAAGCGCCGTCCCATCACGGTCGTCGCGGCCGCCAGCACCCCCAGCGTCAGCAGTGTGCGCAGCCGCAGCCGCTGCACCAGCGAGCGGGTGTACTGGCCGGGCGCGCGGGCCGTCGGATCGCGTTCGAGGCGCACACCTCGACATCGGTCCACCACCGGCATGCCTTTAGAAGGGCTTCCCCGGACACCGTCGAGGTTCACCCCATGAACGCCGCCCCTCCGCCGGACGTCACGCTGCTGCTGCGCGCCCACTCCGAGCAGCGCTGGCTGAGCCGCGAAGTGATCCCCGTCGTACGCCAAATCGAGACCGGCGCACGCCTGCCCGAGGAGCAGCTTCCCGCGGCCGTCGCCTATCTGGAGGTCATCTGGGCCGAGGCCGTGGGGCTCGCGCGCGAGGCCGACGCCGCGTTGCGTGCGCTCGACGCGCTCGATGCGATCGGGGAGGGCGCTGGCTCGCCGGCGTGGAGCCGCGCGCAACACCCTTTGGGGGAAGAAAACCAGCCGCTGCCGGGCAGGGCTCGCCGCTACCACGCCTCCGTCAAGGAGCTGCGCGCCGTCGTCGCGCTGCGGGTCGAGGTGTTGATCGCCGCGCCCGTGGATTACGCCGACGCGGCCGATCGGCGAGCAGATGCACTCGCCTGATCGGCCAGCAGCGCCTGCAGCCGGTAGGCGAGCGCCTCGAGGGCGAGCTCCTCGGAGACGTTGAGCGTCAGCCGCAAACGCGTGTCGCGCACCAGCTCCACCCCCTCGCGCAGCCGCGCGGGGGAGCGTCCCGCGGCGTCGCGCTCCAGCTCGGGGCGGCGATCCAGCGCATACACCAGCTCGCCCGCGCCCTCCGCCACGCACCACATGTCGCGCAGCCACAGCTGGGCGAGACGCAGAGCGAGGTCGAGCGCGCCGCCCCGCGCGCGACGCTCGGCGCGGCGCTGGGCCTCGACGGCTTCGCGCTCATGGCGCTTGCGCTCCTTGGCGGGCAGCAGCTCCAGCTCGCCCGCCGCGCGCGCCGCCAGCTCCTCGCCGGCGCTCGTCCCGGCGTCGCGAGCGGCCTGCAGCAGCTCCAGCCACGGGCGCCCCGCGGTGTCGCCGCTCACCGCCCCGCGCACGAACGTCTCCACGCGCGCGCGCAGGTGGCTGCCCCACTCGCCCGCCAGCCGGCCGGCCAGGCGTGCGTCGCCGAGCCCGAGGCGGGCGCACGCCGCCAGCGTGGCGGCGTCTGCGGTCGTGCCGCCGGCGACGGCGGGCTCACCGGCCGGCTCGATGGCGGGCTCCCCCAAGCCGCCCTCGCCAGGCTCCCGGGCGGGGGCCGACACTCCGCTGCTCCTCAGGCGCTCCTCGATGCGCGCGGGGGGCAGCGGGTCGAAGCGCACCTGCAGGCAGCGCGAGGCGATCGTGGGGAGCAGCTCGCGGGGGGTGGGGGCCAGCAGGATGAAGTGGGCGAACGGAGCGGGCTCCTCGAGCGTCTTCAGCAAACGGTTGGCGGCCTGGTCGTTGAGGGTGTGCGCATCCTCCAGCACAAACACCCGCCTACGCGACTCGAACGGCGTGCGAGCCGCCGCGGCGACCACCGCCTGGTCGACGTCCCCCACCAGCATTTCTCCCGCGCCCGAGGGCGTGACCCACGTCAGATCGGGATGCGCCCCGCGCTCCGCGCGCCCGCGCGCCTCCTCGGGAGCGGCCGACCCCGCGGCGAGCAGCGCCGCGGCGAACGCGCGCGCAACCGTGCGCTTGCCGACGCCGGGCGGCCCGTGAAAGAGGTAGGCGTGAGTCGGCCCTCGCCCGCCCCTTCGTCCGCCCGCGGAAGCGCCCTCCCCGTCGAGGAACTCCAGCGCCGGCAGCAGCACCGCTTGAGCGTGGGGATGGGCATCGAGCGCGGGGAGGCTCACGCGGGTCATCGTAGAGGCGTGAAGGCGATACCGTCCCGGCGATGCCGCCGGGCACGCTGATCACGATCGAGGGGCTGGACGGCGCCGGCAAGACCACGCTCGCGGAGGCGCTCGTGCGGGAGATCGCCTCGCACGAGACGGGCGAGCGTCAGGTGCAGCTGCTGCGCGAGCCCGGTGGCGTGCAACTCTCCGAGCGAATCCGCGAGCTGGTGAAGGACCCCGCCCTCACGGTGGGTGCGCGCGCGGAGGCCCTGCTGTACGCGGCGGCGCGCGCGCAGCTGGTGCGGGAGCGTCTGCTGCCCCTGCTCGACGAGGGCGCCATGGTGCTGCTGGATCGCTTCGTGGACTCCTCGCTTGCCTACCAGGGCGCTGGCCGGGAGCTGGGGGTCGAGCAGATCCGCGCGATCAACCGCTTCGCCACGGAGGGGCTGCAGCCGGATCGCACGCTGCTGCTGTGCGTCTCGCCGCGCTCCGGGCGCGCCCGCCAGGACGCGCGCGCGGGAGGCCCCGACAGGATGGAGTTGGAGGGGGAGGAGTTCTTTGCGCGGATCGACGCCGCCTACAGAGACCTGGCGCGTGCGGAGCCGCGGCGGATCGCGCTGCTCGACGCCGAGCAGCCGCCGGATCGAGTGTTGAGCGACGCGCTGGCTGCGATCGCGGATCTGCTGTGAGGCGGGCCCCTCTAGCATGAGAGGCGATGCCACTCGGCGCCATCTCCGCTCACGGCCTGCTGCTCGCGGTCACGCTGACCACGAAAACCGCGCCCGTGGTGAAGGCCGCATCCACCACCAAGCTCTCCACCGGCGCGATCGTGGCGGTGGTGCTGGCGGCATTGCTGATCGTCGTGTGCCTGGTGTGGGCGGCGGCGCGCTGGTGGGCGTACGAGCCCCGCTGGACGGTGTCCCTACGCCACTGCGTCGCGGAGGCGAGCTGGCGCCTGTCGGGCACCTGGAACGAGTTTGCCGACTGGCTCAGATTGGGCCGCTGAGCCCCGGCCGGATCGCCTTTGTCCTCTAAAATGAAGGGTTCCGCGCCACTCGTTTTTGCCGTCCGACGGCCTGGAGACCATAGCTGGCCCAGGTAACTCAGAGTCGAGTGGGCGTCCGCCGAGCGACGCCGGCGCGGAAGGAGCAAGGCCGATGCAGACAACAACCCGCACCACCACCCTCGAGGAGGCGACGCCCGGCGCGGCGCTGTCGATCGAGCGCTTTTTCACGACCCCCGGAACGCACCCCTTCGAGGCGGTCGAGTGGGAGTCCCGAGATGCCCGCATCGGCCACGGAGACCGGATCGCGTTCGAGCAGCGCGACGTGGAGTTTCCCAAGAGTTGGTCGCAAAATGCGACCAACATTGTCAGCCAGAAGTACTTCCGGGGCCAGCTGGACACGCCCGCGCGCGAGCACTCCGTCAAGCAGATGATCGCGCGCGTGGCGGGCACGATCGCGGCGTGGGGGCGCGAGCGCGGCTACTTCGCGACCGACGCGGATGGCGAGGCCTTCGAGGCGGAGCTCACGCACATCCTGCTGCACCAGCTGGCGGCGTTCAACTCGCCGGTGTGGTTCAACGTGGGCTTCGAGGAGCGTCCGCAGTGCTCGGCCTGCTTCATCCTCTCGGTGCAGGACACGATGGAGTCGATCCTCGACTGGAACACCAAGGAGGGCATGATCTTCCGCGGGGGGTCCGGCTCGGGGATCAACCTGTCGAACATCCGCGGCTCGATGGAGCCGCTGGCGAAGGGCGGCACCGCCTCGGGGCCGGTGTCGTTCATGCGCGGCGCCGACTCGTGGGCGGGCACGATCAAGTCCGGCGGCAAGACCCGCCGCGCGGCGAAGATGGTGGTGCTCGACGTCGACCACCCCGACATTCGCGAGTTCATCCAGTGCAAGGCCAAAGAGGAGGACAAGGCGCAGGCGCTCAGGGACGCGGGCTTCGACATGTCGATCGACGGCGAGGGCTTCAACTCGATCCAGTACCAGAACGCCAACAACTCGGTGCGCGTCACCGACGAGTTCATGCGGGCGGTCGCCGAGGATCGCGAGTGGCGCCTGACCTCGCGCGTGACCGGCGAGCCGGTCGGGGAGCCGGTTCCCGCGCGTGAGCTGATGCGCGAGATCGCGCAGGCGGCATGGCGCTGCGCGGACCCGGGCGTGCAGTACGACACGACGATCAACCGCTGGCACACCTGCCCGCGTTCGGGGCGGATCAACGCGTCGAACCCGTGCAGCGAGTACATGCACGTGGACGACTCCGCGTGTAACCTGGCGTCGCTCAACCTGATGAAGTTCCGCCGCCCCGACGGGACGCTCGACGTGGCGTCCTTCGAGCACGCGGTCGACGTGATGCTGCTGGCCCAGGAGATCGTGGTCGGGCCCTCGAGCTACCCGACCGAGGAGATCGCCGTCAACGCCCGCGCCTTCCGCCAGCTCGGCCTCGGCTACGCCAACCTCGGGGCCTACCTGATGGCGGACGGGATGCCCTACGACTCCGAGCGGGGCCGGGGCACGGCGGCGGCGATCACGGCGCTGATGACCGGCCGCGCCTACCGCCGCTCGGCCGAGGTCGCCGGCGCGCTCGGCCCGTACGAGCGCTACGCGGAGAACCGCGAGGAGCACAACACGGTGATGCGGATGCACCGCGACTCCGCCCACGCGATCGCCGATGAGACCTGCACCGACCGCGAGCTGCTCGCCGCCGCGCGGCGCTCGTGGGATGAGGCCGTGGAGCTCGGCGAGCGCCTCGGCTACCGCAACGCGCAGGCCACCGTGCTGGCGCCGACGGGCACGATCTCCTTCCTGATGGACTGCGACACGACCGGCGTGGAGCCCGACTTCTCGCTGGTCAAGTTCAAGGAGCTGGTGGGCGGCGGGCAGATGACGATCGTCAACCGCACCGTCCCGCTGGCGCTCGCCACGCTCGGCTACTCCGAGCCGCAGATCGAGCAGATCGAGGCGCACCTCGCCGAGCACGGCACGATCGTGGGCGCCCCCGGCCTGAAGCAGGAGCACCTGCCGGTATTCGACGTGGCCGTCGGCGAGCGCGCGATCTCACACATGGGCCATCTGAAGATGATGGGCGCCGTACAGCCGTTCATCTCGGGGGCCATCTCAAAGACCGTCAACCTGCCGCAGAGCGCGACCGTGGAGGACATTCAGGACGCCTACACCGAAGCGTGGCGGCTCGGGATCAAGGCGCTGGCAATCTACCGCGACGGCTCCAAGACCGCCCAGGCGCTGCGCACCGACGCGCAGCAGAATGATGAAGGCCCCTCGGGCGACGAGAGCCAAGCAGATCAAGGACGCAGGGAGCGTGGCGTGCTCAGCACGCGAGCGACCGAGGACGCAGATATGCGCCGGCTATCGACGCCCGAGGTCGACGTCGATGCGGTGGTGCAGGAGGCGGTCGCCAAGGCGCTGGCCGAGGTGGGCCCGCGGCGCAAGCGGATGCCGCGCGAGCGTCAGTCGATCACACACAAGTTCTCGATCGGCGGCCACGAGGGGTACATCACCGCGGGCATGTACGAGGACGGCAGCGTCGGGGAGATCTTCCTGACCGACATCGGCAAGGAGGGCTCCACGCTGCGGGGCATGATGAACTCGTACGCCACCGCGATCTCGATCGCGCTGCAGTACGGGGTGCCGCTGGAGACGCTGGTGCAGAAGTTCAGCTACATGCGCTTCGAGCCCGAGGGCATCACGGGCAACCCGGAGATCCCGTTCGCGAAGTCGATGCCCGACTACATCATGCGCTGGCTGGCCTCGCGCTTCCTCGACACCGACGCCCAGGAGGAGCTCGGCATCCTCACCCCCGAGGTGCGCGCCCGCAAGGCCGCCCAGGAGGCCGCCCAGTCGGTGATCGCCTCCGACACCGCCGGTCCCAGCGCAGGCGAGCACGTCGGCGACGCGAGCGGTCGGGGATCGATCGGATCGGGCGGCAACGGAGGCACGAGCGCACCCACAAGCGCCTTCACCGACACCCCGCCGGTGGTGCCCGCCAGGCTGCGAGGCCTCGACCTCGGCCCCGCGTGCAGCCAGTGCGGGGGGATGATGCAGCGCACGGGCTCCTGCTACACGTGCTCATCGTGCGGCAACAACACCGGCTGTGGCTGAGGTCCGATGGCCGGCGCATATCTGCGTCCTCAGTCGCTCGTGTGCAAAGCACACTTCGCTCCTTGCGTCCTTGATCTGCTTGGCCCTCGGACCTCAGGGCCGTAGCGCGAAGACCGGGCTGTGGAACCGCGACGAAGTTCGTTAAAACCTGATTGCATTCCGTGCATGGGGAGTAGAGCTGTTGCGCCTGCGGCGCTTGCCGCACTGATAGGGATCGCCGCGCTCGCGGGCTGCGGGAGCGGCGCGAAGACGACGACCACCGTGGTCACCGCACCGGGCCAGAGCGGCAGCGTGGCGTCGGCGGCGCAGACCTCGTCCGGCCCGGTGGTGGCGACTGTGCAGCAGACGCCGATCGCGAAGGCGTCCTTCGAGCACTGGGTGTCGGTGACCGCCTCGCTGAGCCACTCCAAGGCACAGAGCAAGGCCGCACGCGAAGCGCTCAAGAAGCAGGTGCTCGGCTTCCTGATCACCTCGCAGTGGGTGCTCGCCGAAGCGGCCCACCTCGGGATCGCCGCGAGCGAAGCGGGAGTGCGCCAGCGACTGCACCAGGACACGGCCAAGCAGTTCCCCAAGACATCGCAGCTCAAGCACTACCTCGCCTCCGTCGGCGAGACCGAAGCCGATCTGCTGATGCGCGTCAAGGGCGAACTGCTGGATACGAAGATCGCCCAGCACGTGACGGCCGGCAAAACCGCGTCCACCGAACCCCATCTGCTGCTGAGCGACTTCCAGAAAAGCTTCGAAACGCGCTGGCGCGCGAAGACCAGCTGCCAGCCCGGCTACGTGATGGAAGACTGCCGCGAGTACAAAGGCACACTGCACCCGCCGGCCACGAGCAGCTCCTCATCCTCGGCCACACAGTCCTCCTCCTCACACGGGGCCTCGACCACCGCGAGCTCGAGCGGCGAGCTGCCCACGATTCCCGGGGCGATGGCGATCGCCAGCACCGCGTTCGAACGCAACGGCACGATTCCCGCGCAGTACACCTGCGACGGGGCCAACGTGTCACCGCCACTGCAGTGGCAGCACCTGCCCGCCCACACCAAGGAGCTCGTGCTGTTCGTCATCGACGACAGCTCCGACGAAGCGGGAGGCGGGATCCGCTGGGTCGTGGCCGGCATCCCACCGAGCCTCTCCGGAATCTCCGCCGGGCAGCTGCCGGCTGGAGCCGTCGTGGGCCTCAACGACTCCGGCAAGGCCACCTACGGCGGCATCTGCCCGCCGAAAGGCAAGTCCGCCTCGGTCGAGTTCGTGCTGTGGGCACTGAGCAAAACGATCCCGCTCAGCAACGGCTTCACCCCAACGCTCGCCGAGCACGACTACAGCCACAGCGAGTTGGCGTCGGCAACGACCTACGCCACGTACACCCGCCCCTGAGGCCCGATAGCCGGCGCTGGCCGATCAGTCGATCGCATCTGATCGACGATCGGTCTGCGTCCTCAGTCGCTCGTGTGCAAAAGCACACTTCGCGGGGCGGGCGGGCTTCGAATCCTTGATCTGCTTGGCTCTCGGGCCTCAGAGCGTGGATTCAGGTCAAGAGGTGGTCGCCGGCCGCACGCTCCGCGACCGCGTCCCCCGCGTCGCTGCGGCCGAGCATGCTGATGAAGACGGCGGCGAAGGCGATGCCGAAGACGAGGAACTCCAGGAAGCACATGCCGGCGCCTGCGAGTTGCTGGTCGGCGATCGCCGACAGGCCGAAGGCTCGCGGGGCGTGGATGTAGAGCGAGTACTCCGGCTTCGCCAACCACGTCAGCGGCAGACAGACCGCGGCGCTCGCCAGACGCGAGAAGCCGAGCAGCGCGAGGCGCTGGCCGCCGGGGCGCAGGCGCGCGCGGGGCAGGGGGTCCACGATCAACCACCACAACGCGAGGCCGGTGTAGAAGAGCGTGGCGTGCTCGAAGGCGTGCACGGTGGAGTGTTCGGTGGCGTAGTCGAACACGCTGGGGATCGCCCACACCCACGTAGTGATCGCCCACGCCGGGATCGCCACCCACGGCGAGGTGAGCCGCGCGAGCACCCGCCCGAAGCGCCCGCCGCCGGGGGCAACCGCGCGCAGCGCATCGCGGGAGAGGCCGAGCGGCAGCAGCGGCCGGCGCAGCCCCAGCACGAGCAGCGCAGGGGCGATGTCGGAGAGCAGCACGTGCTGAGCCATGTGCGCGGAGAGCAGATAGCCGTCGCCGATCGGGTCCAGCGGGGAGAGCAGCGCGATCGCCACCACGATCAGCCCGGCCCCGTAGGGCACCCAGTGGCCGGCGCCAACGGCATCGGAGCGGGCGGCCGCGCGGCGGTAGGCACGCGCGTACAGCACCGCCGCGAGCCCCAGCGCGAGAATTATGAGCGGATTGAAGGTCCAGGAGCCCCAGCCGGGTACGGATGCCATGCGCGGCATCCTATCGATCCGTGGCCCACGCGCGGCTCCTCATTGCGACCTGCATCCACACTGCGCCCCTGAGGCGAGAGAGCCAAGCAGATCAAGGACGCAGGGAGCGAAGTGTGCTTTTGCACACGAGCGACTGAGGACGCCGATATGCGCCGGCTATCGCACCTCAGGTTTCGTAGGAGGCCGGCGGGGGCGCATCTTCGCGGATCGCGGCCAGCTCGCTCAGCAGCTGCGCCCCGCTGGTGCCGCCGAGCACGCGCAGCCGCGGCAGTCTGTCGGGATCCGCGTCCGGCTGAGCCCAGCCGGGGACGACAGTGGTGGAGCCGCGATAGCCGGCCGCCCGCACGGCGGCGAGCACCGCTGCGTTGTACTGGCCGGAGGGGTAGCAGAACCAGTTCACGGGCACGTGGTAGAGACGCTGCACTTCGGTACGGGCGCGGGCCACCTGGTAGTGCAGCTCGGAGGGGTCGAGGGTGGTGAGGTCGGCGTGGCTGAAGCCCTGGGTGTCGAGCTCCCAGCCGGCGGCGACCAGGCCATGTACCTGTTCGGGGGAGAGCCCGCCCTGCGAGGGGGGCAGGCCGGTGAGCTGCAGGTTCTCGACCCCGTCCCAGCCGAGCCGGCGCATGATCGGCAGGGCGTTGGTGTACTGCGACTGGTAGCCGTTGTCGAAGGTCAGCACGATCGGCCTGCCCGCCGGCAGCGGCACGCCTTCCCTCCAGTTGGCCCACAGCTGGTCGAGCGTGACCGCGCGAAAGCCCGCGCGCGCGAGTGCTCGCATCTGTTCGGCGAACTCTTCGCCGGGCACGTAGAGACCGGGGAACGGCGCCCCCGCGGGCGGGGGGTTGATGACGTGATACATGAGGATCGGCACCGCCTCGGTCCCCCGCGGGCCCCGTGCGATCCGGCCTGCGGGCGCCCGCCTTCCGCGGGCCTTCGCCGAAGGGCCCGCCGCGGAGGGAGCGTGCGACCCGGTGGAGGAGCCGCCCGTGGCGAGCGCCACCACCGCGACAACAGCCCCGAGCACACCGAGCAGACCCGTGACGGCGAGGATGCGCCGCCGCCGGATCTTGCGGCGAATGCGGAGCCGGTCGTTGCCCAGTGGTGCTCGGCTCAGTTGAGGCGATTCTTCAGCGCGCTCGCGGCGGAGAACTTGGCCGCCTTGCTCGCGGCGATGCTGATCGTGGCGCCGGTGGCGGGGTTGCGTCCCTGCCGGGCCGCGCGGTGGCTGACACTGAACTTCCCGAAGCCGGCGATGGCGACCTCGCCGCCGGCGGCCAGCTCCTCGGAGACGGTCTCGATCGTTGCCTCCAGCGCCTGGCGGGCCTCGTTGGGGGCCAGTCCGGTGCGCTCAGCGACCTTATCGGCCAGATCGTTCTTGGTCATGTTTGGCACGCCTCCCTTGTATGGGGTGTGATTGCTCAAAACGGGCAGATTAGCGCTCCGCCAGGACAGATATTCACGGATTCGGACATATTCGGGCCGAGACGCGCGCAGATTCGGGCCGAGACGCGCACGGACTCGGGCCCGGGATGCGCACGGACTTGAGCCCGGGACACGCACGGACTTGAGCCCGGACTTGGGCCGAGACTCGCGCAGATTCAGGCCGAGACACGCACCGGCGGCGGCGACTCGCGACGCTCCGCAGCCGCCCCCACCCGCTCCGGGAGGGCCTCGGCGAGGCGCCCGGCGGCGCAGACGGTCCACAGCGCGGCCAGCCAGCAGCCGCAGGCGAGGACGACGTGGACCCACACGAGCTCGGTGGGCAGGTGGGTCTCGTACTGGTCGAGGCCGACCGCGCCCTGGAGGGCGAGCAGGACGCAGAGCACCGTGGTGCAGCGGCGCACGAGCGGGTCGGCGCCGCGGCGGCGCGCCAGCCACCACACGAACACCGCGAGCAAACCAAACGCGAAGGCGATCTCGCCGTGGCGGTGGATCACGAAGTCCATTGTGCCGCGCCCGTCGAAGTCGAGGCGGTTGATGTGTTCACCGGGGTTGCCCCCGGCGTGGGGCCCGGCGGCGGTGGCGGCGGTGCCGGCGAAGATCGTCAGCGCGGCGAGCGCCACGAGCGCGCGGGCCGACCACACCAGCGTGCGATCGCCGCGGCGGGGGCGCTCGCCGGGCTCGTGCGCGGCCCGCCACGCGAGCGCGGCGGCGGCCACGAGGATCAGCATGGAGAGCGCGAAGTGGCCCATCACCCAGCCGTAGTCGAGCTTGCCGCGCACGGTGAGCCCGCCGAGCACGGCCTGGCCGATCACGCCGAGGGGAAGCAGCGCGGCGAGCCACACGAGGTCGCGGCGGTAGGGGCGGCGTCGCAGCGCGCCGACCCACGCCAGGCCGGCGGCCAGACTGACCGGCACAGTGATCAGGCGGTTGGAGAACTCGATCACCGCGTGCGTCTTCAGCGGCGGGTAGAGGTTGCCGTAGCACCTCGGCCAGGTGGGACAGCCGAGGCCGGAGCCGGTCAGCCGCACGGCGGCGCCGGTGAGGACGATCAACGTGAGGGCGCCGAGCGCGAGGTACGCCAACGCCAGGTACTGGCGGGGGGTGAGGGTGTAGCCGTTGGTGCGCTCGCGCAGAGACGGCCGCGGACGGTCGGCGGGCATGGGGTGAAGTTTGCCACCTCGAGCTGGAGGGCGGGCGGGTCCCTCCGGGCCGGCGGCGCAGATCCCCGGGGCCGGCAGTCCGCGCCCGGGCTGGGTGGGAATCTAGTCGCGGTGCTTGTGGCGGTGTCGCGGGAGATCTAGCTGCGGTGCTTGTGGCGGTGTCGCGGAGGGCCTAGTCGCGGTGCTTGTGGCGGTGTCGCGGGAGATCTAGCTGCGGTGCTTGTGGCGGTGTCGCCTGGGCACCCGGTGATAGATGACGATGCTGGTTTGGCTGATGTTGCGAAGCTTGTCCACCGCGATGAAGGTGAGCACGTTGCGCCCGGGGCGGATGTGTGCCGCGCCGTGCCAGTGGAGCGCCCCGGCGAGCGTGCGGGGGAACCCCTGGTTGGTGTAGTTGCGGATCAGCTTGCCGTCGATCTCGAGCGTGATGCGCCCGACGCCTTCGGGGTCGCGGGCGGAGACGCTGATCGGCAGGGTGCCGGAGTAGGTGGTGCGGTCGGCGGGCGCGGCGACGTCGATCGCGGGTCCGCTGAAGTCCCCGCACTGTTCGGTGAGCTGGTCGCCGTGATGGGCGTAGGCCTGCAGCGCTGCGAACGAGGGCTTGCGCGAGCCGTTGGCGCGCAGCAGACCGGAGACGTCGGCGCCCTGGTCCTGCAGGGGAAACCAGATCGCGACCTGGACATAGGGGTCCTGCGCGAGGCAGTTGTAGGCCTGGGCGAGATAGGTGGCCTGCTGCTGTTCGGTGACGCCCTGCGCCTTGTGCCCGGCCCAGAATCCTTCTTCGCACTCCGCCGAGGTCGTCCGCCAGGAGAGCTCGGTCATCCAGATCGGCTTATCGTCGCCATTGGCGAGCATCACGTTGTGCACTTCGCGGTAGGCGAGGAACGAGTCGGGGATCATGTGCCCGTCGTTTTCGCGCAGGAAGCTGTAGGGGGAGACGATGTTGCAGGAGGTGTCGGTGTGCACGGCGACGGCGTCGAAGTAGCCCTTGGCGCCGTCGTGATAGAGCGCTTCGAGGAAGGGGTAGTCGTTGCCGGTCAGCCCGCCGACGAGCACCGTGGCGTTGGGTTCGGCGGCCTTGATCACGGGATAGGAGGCTTTGAGCAGCGCCGCGTAGGCGGCGGGGTCGGGGGCGCCGACCCACCAGCTGGGAGAGTCCTCCTCGTTCCACAGCTCGTACGCGGCCACGCGTGGGCCGAAGCGCTGGGCGAGACCGCCGACGAACGCGGCGTAATCCTCAGGGTTGGCGGGGGGCGTGTGTTCGTCGGAGGAGCCGGTCTCCCACTGCGGGGTGCCGACGACGTCGACGATCACTTTGGTGCCGGCGGGCAGTTCGCGGAAGAGCCGTTCGTAGTTGGCGATCCAGTTGGCGGAGTAGTCGCCGCGGGCGGGCTCCAGATCGGGCCAGGTGGCGAACACGCGCACCCAGTGGACGCCGAGCGCCTTCAGGTCTCCGACGTGGGGGCTGAAGCTGTCGGCGAGCACCACCCCGGGTTCGGCGGCGCCCGCGGGGCCGGCGGCGACGCCGAGTACAAGCGCCACCAGGGCGCTCAGCAACGCCACGGCCAGCGTGCGGGGCTGGCGGGGCGCGCGGGGCTGGCGGGGCGCGCGGGGCTGGCGGGGCGCGCGGGGCTGGCGGGGCGTGCGGGGCTGGCGCGGACGAATCTCCATCCCTCCAGGCATCGTAGGTCGCGCACACGCGCTTGATGCGGATCCGAGGGATTCGACGGATGACGGGGTAGCGGGTCGGTTTGGGCGCGTGCTGTCCCGCTTCTCCGCAGTTTTTTGACTTGTATAGCGATAGTATGCATAGAGGGGGGCTCGGAGTTGTTATAAAAAAATGCAGAACCCGATAGCAATTGCACACGGCTTTTGAATTTTTTGTTCAACACCCCGCCCTATTGCAATGGCTATACACCCCCTTCTCTGCTCCGAACTGGTCGCCACTTTTCTACTCCAAACCGATCCACTGCCGATGACGGGCCCTACTTCACCGCGGGAGCCCCGCCAGCTCCCGCGAGCGGCGCAGGACGGCGTCGATCATCGGCGCCGTGAGCCTGCCGGTGAACGTGTTCTGCTGGCTGGGGTGAAAGCAGCCGAGCAGCGCGAACGGCCCTCCAGGGTGCTCGGCGCCATGGCCGAAGCGAGGGCGCGGCCGCGGCAGGCCCTCGCCGGCGGCGCCGGCCCGCAGCCGCAGCGCGGCATCCCACGCGAACGCCCCCAGGCAGAGCACCACGCGGATGCCGGGCAGTAGCGAAAGCTCCGCGGCGCTCCACGGCTGGCAGGCGTCGCGCTCCTCGCTGGTGGGGCGATTGGCGGGCGGCGCGCAGCGCACCGCGGCGGTCACCCACGCATCCCGCAGCCGCAGACCGTCGTCGCGATGGGTCGACGTGGGCTGGTTGGCGAAGCCGATGCGGTGCAACGCGGCGAACAGGAAGTCGCCCGAGCGGTCGCCGGTGAAGATCCGCCCCGTGCGGTTGCCGCCGTGAGCCGCAGGGGCAAGCCCGAGAATCAGCACCCGCGCGGCGGGATCGCCAAAGCCCGCCACCGGGCGCCCGGCGTAGCGCTCGTGCGCGAACGCCGCGCGCCGCTCGCGCGCCACCTGCTCGCGCCACGCCACCAGCCGCGGGCAGCGCCGGCAGGCTTCGATCTCTCGCGCCAGCGACGCCAGCTCGGCGGCACGCCCCACCCCGGAGGAGCGACCCGCACCGGCCGCGTCCATCACTTGCCCGGCGCCCCTCGCGCCACCCCAGCCGTGGGCTCGCGGGCCAGCGGAGGCACGCCTACGATTTGATCGTCGCGGAGGTGCCGAGCACCGCACCCGAGGCGTTGAGCGCCTGCACCTGCACGTACGCCTCGGGGCCGGGCGTGGCGATCGCCGTCTCGAAGCCGCTGCGCGGACCGCTGGCCACGGCCGTGAGCTGCTTGGGGGAGGGGCCGGCGAGCACCTGCCAGGAGGCGATCTCGGTTGCCCCGTTCCAGCTCGCGTACACCGTCACCGGGGTGGGTGGGCTCGATTTTCCCGCGCTCGCGGCGATCGCCGGCGAACCCGTGGGAGTGCCGGTCCAGGGGAAACGATAGGTGCGGTAGGACTCGTCGCCGGGGGGCATGTGCGCGTCGTAGAGCAGCTGGCCGGAGGAGCTGAATTCCGAGAACCACGGTTCGGCCCCCCAGCCGATGAACAGGTTGCCGCTTCCCAGCAGCTGCACGTTGCCCTGGCTGCCCGCCTTCAGCGCGGTGCCGGGGTGCTCGAACTCGGACACCAGCGTCTCGGTGCCGGTCTTCTGGTTGAGCGCCACGAGGATCCCGCGCGACTGCGGGTGCACGACCGGCACGCCGCCGTTGTCGAACACGGAGATCAGGCCGTTGGGCAGCAGCGTGGCGTCGTGCTGGAAGGCGGTCAGCGTGCCCGAGCCCATCTTGATCGTGCTGTGCTTGCCACCGGCCTCCGCCTGCACCTGGCCGGTCTGTTCGTTGACCTCGTACAGCGCCCACGTGTTGCGCGCGGAGATCAACATCTGCCCGCCGGGCTCCGGATCCAGGGAGTTGGCGTGGAAGAAGTCGAACGGCCATTCGTCGCTGGCTCCGTAGGGGGTGGAGTAGGAGCTTTGCAGCGACACGTGGTCGACGCTGTCCCACTGGCGGCGCACGAGGCCGGTGCGCAGGTCGATTTCCTGGAAGAGGCTGTCGTTGACCGCTCCGTCCTGGGGCCCGTGGATCGCGGTGAGGTTGCAGCGGATCGGATTGAACACCGTCAGCAGCGCGGTGTCATTGGCCTCGAGGTGGAAGTCGTGCAGGTCGACCGTCAGGCCGTTGCCGGCGTGGATGTGCAGGATCTGCTTGTAGGAGCCGTTGGCGACCACCTCTTCGCCCTCGCCGAACCCCTGCGGGGGGATGTAGCCCTGCCACCACGTCAGCACCGGCTGGCCTTCGAAGCTCTGCACCTGCAGGTTGGTCGAGTAGGTCCCCTTGGAGAGCGGATCGAACCACACCAGCTGGCCGTCGGGTTCGGTGATCATCGGGCCGTCTCCGCCCGGTCCGGAGTAGGGGGCGCTGAAGATGTCCCCAGCTGCGCTCGAGCCGGCGCCGGTGTCGACCTGGATCGAGGGCGCGTTCAGGCTGGGCGCCGAGTGGTAGTGCTGCACCTCCGCCGCACTCCCTTCGGGCTCTTTGCCCGGAGGCTGGTTGGGGATCGGGTCGGGCACGGAGATCGTGAAGTGGAAGGCGAACGGCTCCCAGTGCCCGTGCGCGAGCAGCTTGCCGTGCACCGTGACGGTTTCCCCCGGTTGGAAGGGCGCGGCGGGCAGGAAGCTGGCGCCGTCGCCCTGGGAGAAGGCGGCCAGCCGGCCGGGGTGCACGCCGGTGGCCGACCCGCTGACGGTGATCTGCTCGAGCTGGCTGCTGGGCACTCCCAGCAGGCTGATCTGGGTGTGCGGCGTGGCGTCCAGGGAGTCGGGCAGTGGCGAGACCCGCAGCTGCGTGCCGGACAGCACGTCGGTGCGGTTCAGCGTGCTCGGCACGCACTGCGGCGCCGCCGGCCCGCGGAAGGCGGCCTCCTCGGCCACGATCCGCTTGCCGCCGAGGGTGAGCGCGCCGGCGCTCGTCGCGATTACCGCGACGCCTCCGAGCACCAACCCGCGGCGCAGCCAGCGGTGGTGTGCGTGCGGCTGCCCCTCGCGACTGCCCGGGGCCTTCCCCGCCTGCTCGCGGCGGCGCAGGCTCCAGCGCCGGTGGCGGGGGGATGCCGCATCGCCGCCGGTGGCGCCGGGCCGGCTTCCATTCGTGCCGATCGACGGGAGCGCGGCCTTGGTGCGCCGGTTGGCTCGCCACACCCGCACGGGCGTCCACGGCCCGTCCGTGTGCCCCGGACGGCGGTCGTTGCTCTTCACGATGTCGCCCGCAATCGTCTCTGCCGCATCGGTCCTCCGGGGTAAGCGCCCGCCGGTCGAAGGGCGCATCCTAGTCTCAGACAACGCCGCAGGCTATGAGTTTCGGTGCCAGTTGCGCGAAGCCTGCAACCTTGCGCCGCGCCAAGCCGGCAACGGTTATGTTAGGGCCATGCTAAGAGCTGATTCCAAGAGGACGGTAAGAGCGCTCGCCGGCGTGGTGGCCGGGTCGGCAGATCTGGGGGCGTGGACTGGCGGGCCAGGAGCCCGGCGTTGAGGACGGCCAGGCACGGCAGGGGCCGGGTGCTGGGGGTCCTTGGAGCCATGCTTGCCCCGGTATTGCTCGCCGTGGCGCTCAGCTCCTGCGGGGGGAGCGCCACCTCCGCTTCGATCGCCCTCGGCGACGAGGCCTCGATCGCCGCGGCGGCCGCCAACCCCGTCACGGTCTCGCCGCTGCCGGGGACCCCCGACGCCTCGCCCTCCACGCAGATCAGCTTCCTCGGCGGCGCCGGCACGACGGTCGCGAACGTGCGCGTCGTCGGCTCGCACAGCGGGGCCCACCCGGGGCGTCTGCAGGCATACTCGACCGGCACCGGGGAGAGCTTCATCCCCGACAAGCCGTTCCTCGCGGGCGAGCGCGTCACCGTGCATGCGCTCGCGGGCGCGGGTGGGGGGACTCCCAATCAAGCGCTCACCACCACCTTCACGGTCGCCCACCAGGCGAGCGTCAGCCAGGTGCAGTTCCCGCTCAACCCGGGGGACCCGCACGCCGTGCAGCACTACCTCTCCGCCCCGGAACTGACCCCCTCGACCGTCACGATCACAAAGCCGGCACAGGCCGGCGCGGCCGGCGGCGACCTCTTCTTGGCCCCCTACCAGGGCCTGGGGGCGCCCGGGCCGATGATCGCCGAACAGAACGGCACGCTGGTGTGGTTTCACCCGCTGCCGCGCGAGGACTCCGCCACCAACTTCCAGGTGCAGACCTACGAAGGCAAGCCCGCGCTCACCTGGTGGCAGGGCCGCATCATCAGGGTGGGGTTCGGCGAGGGCGAAGACGTGATCTACAACAGCTCCTACCAGCAGATCGCCACAGTGCGCGCCGGCAACGGCTACCGCGCCGACCTGCACGAGATTCTGCTCACCCCCGCGGGCACTGCCTGGATCGACGCCTTCGACCCGATCCACATGAACCTCTCATCGGTGCACGGCTCCGCGCACGGGATCCTGCTGGACTCGATCATCGAGGAGGTCGACATCAAGACCGGGTTGGTGATGTGGGAGTGGCACGCGCTCGGGCACATCCCCCTGCGGGATTCGCTCAACCACGTCTCCTCGGGGGAATATCCGTGGGACTACGTTCACATCAACTCGATCTCGCCGGAACCGTCGAGCCCCGCCGGCGCCGGCCAGCCGGGCAACGTGATGCTCTCCTCCCGCAACACCTGGACGCTGTATGACGTGAACATGCACACCGGCGGCTACAACTGGCTGCTCGGCGACGGCAAGCACTCGAGCTTCAGGCTCGGGTCCGGCGTGCGCTTCTACTGGCAGCACGACGCCGAATTCCAGCCGGGCGGGCTGATCTCGCTGTTCAACAACGCCTCCGACCCACCCAAGGAACGGGAATCGAGCGGTCTGCTGCTGCGCCCCGACTTCTCCAACCACACCGTCGCGCTCGTCAAGCGCTTCGCCAACCCGAGCAAAACGCTGCTGGCCTCCAGCCAGGGCGACACGCTGAGCCTGTCGGGCGGCGACTGGCTGCTCGGCTACGGGGGGCTGCCGAACTTCACCGAGTTCAGCTCCTCCGGCCACGTGTTGCTCGACGGCACGCTCGGTAAGGACGTGCAGGACTTCCGCACCTACCTGTTCCCGTGGAGCGGCCAGCCGAGCACGGCGCCGGCGATCGCCGTGCAGGCCGCGGCGGCCGGCGCGACGGTCGAGGCGAGCTGGAACGGCGCCACCGGCGTGGCCTCCTGGCAGGTGCTCGGCGGCAGCTCGCCGGAAGACCTCGTGCCGCTCACGACCGTGGCCCGCAACGGCTTTCAGACGACGATCCCGGTGAGCGCATCCGCGGGCACCTACGTTGCCGCGCGGGCGCTCTCAGCGACGGGGCAGGTGTTGGGGACGTCCGCCGCGCAGCCCGTCCCCTGATTCGGGCGGTTCGCCGACCGCGGGGCTCCCGACCGCCGGGCCCCCGCCGCGCGGAGCGCTCCCCGATTCGCCGAACGGGCTCAGCGGCCCGTGTTCGCCTTCCTCGCGGCGCAGCCTCGCGACGGCCGCGCCGCGCGCGGCTTTCTTGGCCGTCTGGAAGTAGTTCTCGAGGCCCAGACCATGCGCATCGGACAGCTCGCGCGGCAGCGGGCCGCGCAGCTCCTCGCGCAACGCGCGTTCGTACTGCCCGATCAGCTGCCCTTCCCGGCGGCTGGTGCCGGCACCGTTGTCGAGCTCCAGGCGCCCGGAGCGGGTGCGGTAGTCGTACAGCTCGCGCTCCTGCCCCTCCTGCATGGGCTCGATCCCTCCCGTGCTCCAGTTGGAGTAGGTCGCGAACTTGGCGTTCGCCGTGCGCATCGCCACCACGTGCAGCGGCGCGTCGGCCGCATACAGTTCGGTCGCGAACTCCGTCACGATCTCGTCGGTCGCGTGCAGCACGTACGGGCGCCCGCCGGCACGGGGGTTGGCGAGGATCGCCGCCAGGTCGGCCCGCTCGGCGATGTGCGCGTAGCGCGGTTGCGTGCGCCAAGCGTCCGAGCCGCTGGCGATCCGCAGCAGCAGCGGCGCCACGTCCACGCTCGAGGTCAGCTGCATCCGCGGCCGGCGAATCGCCGCGGTGAGCGCGCCGCGCGGGTCCTTGACGATCAGCGGCACGCGGATCGCCTCCTCGTAGGCGCCCCCGCCCTTGCCGCGCAGGCCGTGCGAGGCGCCGTACTCGCCGTGGTCGGAGGTGAACAGCACGACCGTGTTGGCCGCCACGCGCGGGTTGCTTTCGAGCGTGCGCAGCACCTGGCCGATGTGTTCGTCCACGTTGCGCTGCAGCTTCACGTACAGGTCCATGAACCGCTCCCATTTCGGGAGCGCCCGCGGGCCGGTGAACGGCACCGGCCCAAACGAGCGCGCCGCGGTCTGCTGCAGCGAGAGCTGCAGCAGCGGCTTGTGGTGGGCTTCGAGCATCGCCGGCGTCTCGTAGTTGGGGGGCAGCCCCCGCACCAGCGCCGGCGCGGTGCGCTCGGAGGGGACCTGCTCGCTCCACTTGTGCCACCACGCGATGTCGTGCGGGTTGACGAACGATACGGTCGTGCACCACGGCTGCGCGGAGTCGCCGTTTTCGGAGAACCACTGTTCGAACTGGTTGGCGATCAGCGGGTCCACGCGCCAGCCCTGGCCGGGGCCGCCGTCGGGCGAGGGGTAGGTGCCGCCGGCGAAGCCGTAGGGCTCGAGCGCCCCCGCGTTCGCCAGCACCGTCCACTTGCCGTCTTTGTGCGTGAGGTGCCACTTGCCATACCACCACGTCTCGTAGCCCTGTTCGCGCAGCATCGTCCCCCACGTCGGAAAGCCCGGATCGAGCGTCGAGCCGCCCGTGATCATGCACCCGGTCTGGTGGGTGTAGAGGCCGGTCAGCAGCGTCGAGCGCGCCGGGGTGCAGTCGTTGGAGGCGGTGTAGTGGTGCTCGAAGGAGACCCCTTCGCGGCGCAGGCGGGAGATGTTCGGCAGCATCCGCGCGAGCGTCGGCGAGGCGGTGAACCACTGCGGCGTGCGCAGCTGGTCGACCACGATCACGAGGATGTTCGGCTGCGCGGATCGCACCGGCGCGCTCCGGGCCGGCGGCGGGGGCGTTCCGAGCGCCTGCTCGGGCACGCTCGTCGTGGGCGGCTGAGGGGAGCGCCGGGTGCGCGCGGGCGCGGTCGGTGTCGTCGCGGTCGGCTCCGCGACCTCTTTGGCGACCGCCGCCATCGCGGTGCCGCCGAGCAGCGCCCCGCCGGCCACCACACCCCCCTTCAGAAACGTGCGCCTGTCGATCCGTCGCTCGGGCATCCCCCGCAAACCTATTCCACAGCTCCCTAAGAACAGGCAAAGGTCACGTTAAGATCAGAAAACAGGCGTCTCGGTGTAGTCCCCGAACACCTGCTGCAGCGACTCGACGATCTCGCCCTCGGAGGCGCACGCGCGGGCGCACGTAAGCAGCGGCTCCATCAAGTTGCGATCGGGCTGCGCCGCCGCCTCGCGCAGGTCCGCGAGCGTGCGCTCGACCCGCGCGCCGTCGCGCCCCGCGCGCGCGGATTGCAGGCGGTCGAGCTGCTTGCGTTCCAAGGCGGGGTCGATGCGCATGATCGGCAGCGGCTGCTCGTCCTCGAGCACGTGGCTGTTGACGCCGACCACCACCCGTTCGCCGGCGTCGATCTGCTGCTGCAGCTCGAACGCCGCATCGGCGATCTCGCGCTGGGGGTAGTTGCGCTTGACGGCCTCGACCATCCCCCCGAGCTGCTCGATCTTCTCGAAGTACTCGTAGCAGCGTGCTTCCATGCGGTCCGTCATGGCCTCCACGAACCAGCTGCCCCCCAGCGGGTCCGCCGTGCCCGCGACGCCGGTCTCGCTGGCGATCACCTGCTGCGTGCGCAGCGCCACGCGCACCGCCTCCTCGGTCGGCAGCGCGAGCGCCTCGTCGTAGGAGTTGGTGTGCAGCGACTGCGCGCCCCCCAGCACCGCCGCGAGCGCCTCCACGGTGGTGCGGACGATGTTGTTGAGCGGCTGCTGCGCGGTCAGGCTGACGCCGGCGGTCTGCGCGTGGAAGCGCATCAGCCACGAGCGCGGGTTCTTCGCGCCGAACGTCTCGCGCATCTCCCGCGCCCAGATGCGCCGCGCCGCGCGGTACTTGGCGACCTCCTCGAAGAGGTCGATCTGGGCGTTGAAGAAGAACGAGAGCCGCGGCGCGAACTCATCGACGTCGAGGCCGCGCTCCACCGCCTGGCGCACGTAGGTGAGACCGTCGGCGAGCGTGAAGGCGAGCTCCTGCTGCGCCGTGGCCCCCGCCTCGCGGATGTGGTAGCCGGAGATCGAGATCGGGTGCCAGCGCGGCATCCGGAGGGTGCACCACTCGATCATGTCACCGCACAGACGCATCGCCGGGTCGATCGGGAAGCACCACTCCTTCTGGGCGATGTACTCCTTGAGGATGTCCGCCTGGATCGTGCCCGAGAGCTGCTCGGCGGGAACCGGGCCGACGCCGGACACGCCGCCGTCAGCGCTGTCGCCCGCTTCGGCCGCCGCCACGTAGAAGGCGAGCATGATCGCCGCGGGAGCGTTGATCGTCATCGACACCGACACCTCGCCGAGGTCGATGCCCGCGAACAGCGTCTTCATGTCCTCGACGGTGTCCACCGCCACCCCCTCGCGCCCGACCTCGCCGAGCGAACGGGGGCTGTCGGAGTCGTGGCCCATCAGCGAGGGCATGTCGAACGCCGTGGAGAGCCCGGTCTGCCCGTGCTCCAGCAGGTAGTGGAAGCGCTCGTTGGTCTCCTCGCTGGTGCCGAACCCCGCGAACTGGCGCATCGTCCACAGCCGCCCGCGGTACATCGACTCGTACACCCCGCGCGTAAACGGGTACTCGCCCGGACGCCCGATCGGATCCGCGCCCCCCAACGCAGGCGCCCCCGGCGGGTCTGCGCGTCCGGCAAGGTCCTCCGCGGCGTAGAGCTCCTCGACCGGTTCCCCCGATAGCGTGCGCCCGTCCGCCGTGTCCGCCTGCGCTGGGGGGGAGGTGGCGCTTTTCACGATGACTGCAAGATACCGGCCCCCGAGCATGCTGATCGCGGCGACTGTCGCGGCGCTCGCGCTCGCGCTCGGCGGATGCGGCTCCTCGGGCGGGAAGGGTGGCGCGATGGGCGCAGGCGGAAGCGGTGGCGCGACGGACACGCGCAGCACGGGCGGCAGCGGAAGCGCGGCGGCGAGTGTGGCACGCGGCAGCGGTGTGAGCGCGGCGCGAGCCCCCCTCCCCTCCCCCCTTCCCCACCCAACCAAGGCAGCGCTGATCCTCGACTTCACGCCCAACGCGGTGCACGCCGGGATCTACCGCGCGCTTGCCGCCGGGTACTACCGGCGCGAGAACATCGAGCTGCAGGTGGTGGCGCCAAGCGCGACCGTCGAACCGCTCAGCCTGGTGAGTGCCGGCCGCGCGCAGTTCGGGCTGGCCGACGGCAGCGACGTCGCCGCCGCGATCGGCCACGGCGCCGGCGACGAGGCGGTGATGGCGCTCGTGCAGCGCCCCGTCGGCGGGCTGATCGCGCTCGCCTCCGAGCACCTGCGCTCGCCCGCGCAGCTGCAGGGCCGCGCAGTGGGAATCACCGGCGTGCCATCCGATCTGGCGGTGCTCGACACCGAGGTGCGCCACGCGGGCGGGGACCCGGCGAAGGTACACGTGGTGACCGTCGGCTTCAACGGCGCGCAGGCGCTGCTCGCCGGCCGCGTGGCGGCGTTCACCGGCTTCATCCCCGACGACGGCGTGGGCCTCGAAGTGGAAGGGCATCCAATCGCGCCCTTCTGGCTGGACCGCAACGGCGGCCCCGAGTATCCCGGGCTGGTGGCGTTCACCAACAGCGCGCTCGCGCGCTCGGACCCCGCGCTGGTGCGCGACTTCGTCGCCGCCACGGTGCGCGGCTACGAGGACACGCTGCGCGATCCCTCGCGCTCGCTGGGCGAGCTGCTGCGCGCCAACCCCGCCCTGCCGCGCGCGCTCACCGCCGCCTCGCTGCGCGCCTACCTGCCGCTGTTCGACGCGGGCGGCGCGCCCGCCGATCTCCGATCGGTCGGGAGGATCCAACCGGCGCGGATCGCCGAACTGTCACGCTGGATGCTCGCCAACCGGTTGAGCTCCGCTCCGATCTCATTCGCGCGCTACGGCAGCGACGCCTTTCTGCCGGCGCCCTAAGGTTGGGCAGATCTTGGCATCTGGTATTTTTAGATGTCCTTGATAGGACCGTACATCGATGTATAATGTGAAGTGCGATGCGCGGCAGGGGAATGCAGCGCCGCAGGGGACAGGGAGAGGAGCGGGGCAGAGGGCTTGACTGCGGGACTCCGCGGGAGCGGGGGCCATGCGGCTGCCGTGGAGCGGCGCGAGGTGCCTACGCGGGAGGGTTGCAATGCGCCTCCCAGGAAGCAACGGTGGGCGCGGGAGGGCCGCGATGCGCCTGCTCGTGACCGGCGTGAGCGGGCTGATCGGCTCGAACGTCGCCGTGGCGGCGGCGCAGCAGAGCTGGAGCGTCCTCGGCACGTGGCGCGAGACGCCGGTGAGCCTGCGCGGGGCGCGCACCGTCCAGCTCGACGTGGCCGACCGCCACGCGTGCGTGAGGCTCGCCGAAGAGCTCGAACCGGACATGGTGGTGCACGCCGGCGCGGCCGGCGACGGAGGAGGCCTGGAGCGCGAGCCGCGGCTGGCCGAGGCCGACCTGCTGGGCACCGAGAACACGCTCGCCGCCGCGCACGCCGTGCGGGCCCGCTACACACTGGTCTCCTGCGAGCACGTCTTCAGCGGGGCACGGCCCGCGGGGGAATGTTGGGAGGAGGAAGACATCACCAAGCCGACCACGGCGCTCGGGCGCTCGCTGGTGGCCCGCGAGCAGCTGGTGCAGGACTGCGGGGGCAGCTGGCTGATCACCCGCCCCGCGGAGGTGTACGGCGTCAACCTCGCGATCCCCGCGGCAGCCGAGATCCGCACCCCCCCATCCCACCCCTTTTCGCCGAGGGAAGTCGCGGGACACGCGCGCCACGTGTGGGAGCGCTCCGGCGAGCCGCTGCGCTGGGTGACGTCGCTGCGCTCCGGGCGGCTGCTGCTCGCGCCGGAGGGCGTCCGCCGAACGCCGACGTACGCGTGGGACTACGCCCAGCGCCTGTGTGAGCTGATCGCCCAGGAGTGCGAGGGCCTGTTCCACACCGCGGGCCCGACGGCGATCGGCCGCCTCGCGCAGATGCGGCTGCTCGCGCGCGCGTTTGGCTGTGAGATGGAACTCGTGCGCGACGCTCCCCCCATGCCGTCGCTGCCGGCCAACACCTCGCTGTGCGACCGCAAGACGACCTTCATGCTGGGCCATCCGGCGGTCGATCCATTCAGCGGCTACCGCCTGATGCGCCGCCAGCTGGAGCGGGTTCTGGGCCCACCCACCCCCGTCGAGCCGCCGGACGCCCCCGCCGCCCCGCCCCTCGTCACCCACGGGATGATCGGAATGGTCGAGGGGCCCGGCTAGCCGGCTAAGGCCGGCTGCGCCACCCTCTAGGCTGAAATGGTGACCGCATTGACCGACACCGCGCTGCTGCAGGGTGAGCTCGCGCGGCTGGTTGGCCCGGAGCACGTGCTGGCGCCTCCCGACTCGACGAACGGGGCACAACGGGATGGGATGGGGGGCGAGTGGGGCCAGTACAACCACGACGCCACCCGCGGCCGGGGGCTCGGCGGCAGCGCCGACCTCGTGGTGCGCCCCGGGAGCACCGCCGAGGTGGCGGCGGTGATGGCGCTCTGCTACGAGCGCGACGTGCCGTTGATCCCGCGCGGCGGCGGCACGGGGCTGGCCGGCGGCGCGGTGCCGCTGGGGGGCGGCGTGGTGTGCTCGCTGGAGCGGATGCGCGCGGTGCGCGAACTGGAGCCCGCGCTGTGGCGGATGACGCCCGAGGCCGGCGTGAGCACGCGTCATGTGCAGCGGCTCGCGCGCGAGAACGGCCTGTGCTTCCCGCCCGACCCGGGGGCCTCCGAGCAGTCGCAGATCGGCGGCAACGTCGCCACCAACGCCGGGGGCCCGCACGCCTTCAAGTACGGGGTGACCGGCAACTGGGTGACGGGCCTGGAGGCGGTGGTGGCGCCCGGCGAAACGATCGCGCTCGGGGGCCCCTACCGCAAGGACGTGGCCGGCTATGACATCAAGAGCCTGCTGATCGGCTCCGAGGGGACGCTCGGGATCGTCACCGCCGTGCGCCTGCGGCTGGCGCCGGCGCCGGAGACGGCGCTGCCGTTGATCGCCTTCTATCCCAGCTGTGAGCGGGGGTGCGCGGCGATCCTCGACGTGCTCGGCGCCGGGATCGTCCCCGCGGCGCTCGACTTCGTCGACGGCGAGGCGCTGCGGATGGCGGCCGGCGCGTGGGCCGGCGGCAACGGGCAGGCGCTGCCGGTGCACGCCGAGTTCATGCTGCTCGCCGAGGTGGACGGCACGCGCGAAGAGGCGCGTGCCGCGCACGCGGAGCTGGCGGGGGTGCTCGGCGGGGGCGCCCTGCAGCTGCGCCGCCCCGACCGCGCGGCGATGTGGGAATGGCGCGATCGTGTGCCGGGCGCGGTCAGCGCCATGCGCGGGGGGAAGGTGAGCGAGGACGTGGTGGTCCCCGTCGAGCGGCTCGGCGAGGCGCTGACGCGCTTCGCCGAGATCGCCGCGCGCCACCGGCTGCGCTCGTGCGCGTGGGGGCACGGGGCCGATGGCAACGTGCACGCCAACCTGCTCGTGGATCCGCGCAGCGAGGCCGATCTCGCAGCCGCCGCCGCGGCCACCGAGGAGCTGTTCGCGCTCGCCGTCGAGCTCGACGGATCGATCAGCGGCGAGCACGGCGTGGGCTGGTGCAAGGGCGGCCAGCTCGCCCGGCAGTGGCCGGAGGGGGCGCTGCGCCTGCACGAGGAGATCAAGCGGGTGTTCGATCCGAAGGGCCTGTTGAACCCCGGCAAGAAGCTCGCGCGTCTTCCCTGAGCTCTGTGTCGGGGGGTGGTCGGGAGGGGGACCTGCCCCCCTCTCGCGCTCTGTTTCGATGGGCCTGTTGAACCCCGGCAAGTAGCTCGCGCGTTAAGGCGATTCCTTTCTGGCAAGCGGTCTTTCCGCCGTTAGCGCTAGTCTGCGCGCCTTGCTCGTTATTTGATCTAAACAAGATGGGCTCGGCTCCCCGGCCTCCGGCCGGCTGCGCCACCCTCTCATTCGAAAGGAAGTACCCATGAACAAGACGCAGCTCGTCGACGCGCTGTCCAACGACAGCGGTCTCTCCAAAGCTGACGCCTCGCGCGCGCTCGAGTCGTTCGTCGCCACCGTGGGCAAGACGCTGAAGAAAGGCGACGAGGTCGTGATCACCGGCTTCGGCAAGTTCTCCGTGGTGAAAAGGGCGGCGCGCCAGGGCGTCAACCCGCGCACCGGGGAGAAAGTCAAAATCAAGGCCTCGAAGGCCCCCAAGTTCACTCCCGGAGCGGGCCTGAAGCAGATCGTGCACCCCAAAAAATAGAGCGGCCCGCCCGCCGCGCCAGGGCGGTTGGCGAGCAACCCGCGGAGGGCGCGTCCCGACTGCGCGGGAGGGAAGTTGGGGACGAGGGATGACGCACCGCGCGCGCGGGCCGCGCGTGGTAGCGTCGCCGCATGCCGCGCGTGGAAGAGCTGGAGCTCCCCACCCTCGATTACACCGACCCCGCGCTGCGCGGGGAGCGCTTCCACGCCACGATGCGCGACTTGCGCGCGGGGGGGTGGCTGGCGGCGGGTCCGTACGGCTACGCGGTGCTGGACCGCGAGGCCGTCGAGTTCTTCCTGCGCACGCGCGCGGCGATCTTCCCGGGGATGACCATCGCGCAGATCTTCGACGTGCGCGAGGGGCCGTTGTATGAGGAGATGCGCCGCAACATCCTCCACATCAACGGCTCCGACCACACCCGCCTGCGCAGCCTCGTCAACCCGGCGCTCTCCCCGCGCGCGGTCGAGCGCCATCGCCCGGTGATGCGCGAGCTGCTGGAGGGGATTTGGGGTGAGAGGGATGGCGCCACCTGCGAGTTCGTCGGCGACGTGGCCAAGCCCTACCCCTCGCAGGCGATCGCGCACGTGATGGGCGCGCCGCTCCAGGACGCCCCGCGGCTGCACCACTGGTCGAACTGGATCCAGCGCCAGTTCGACGCGATCTCGATGACCGAGCAGAAACCGGCGATCGAACAGGCGGTGTCGGAGTTCTACGAGTACGCGTGGGGCCTCGTGCGTGCGCGGCGCGAGCAGCCCGGGGAGGACCTGATCTCGGCGCTGATCGCCGCCGAAGAGCAGGGCGAGCGGCTCTCCGACGTGGAGTGCGTGAACCTCGTGCTGAACGTACTGATCGGCGGCGTGGACACCACCCAGAGTCAGCTTGCGCACGCGGTGAGGCTGCTCGCCGAACACCCCGACCAGTGGCAACTGCTGGGGGAACGGCCGGAGCTGGCGGCGCAGGCCGTGGAGGAGGCGCTGCGCTATGAGCCCATCACCCCCTTCACCGCCCGCATCCTCGTCGAGGAGGTCACCTTCCGCGACGTCACGTTCCCCGCCGGCACGATCGTGATGGTGTGCGCGTTCACCGGCAACCGCGACCTCCCCGGCGACGGCGCGGACCCCGACGAATTCAACATCGCCGCCGAGCGCGACCGCGCGCGCGTGCTGACGTTCGGCGCCGGCGTGCACTTCTGCGTGGGCGCCAACCTCGCGCGCGTGGAGCTGCAGGAGGCGCTCGCCTTCCTCGCCCCGCGGATGCCGGGGCTGGAACTGGCGGGAGAGCCGGTTTTCGAGGGCATCACCGGCATCTACGGCCTCGCCGAGCTGCCGCTGCGCTTCGCCGCGTAGCCGGCGGCCTCCGACCACCGCCGCCTCAGTTTCCCGCGCGCCACCCGGAGGCGGCGTGGAACCCTGCGCGTAGTCGGCGGTGGCGTGGAACAATTCGCAGGGGGGGCATAGCCGGATCCCGACCGACATATCGGAGGAGATGACGTTGGGGACGTTGAGAAGAGCAGTCGCCACCGGGTTCGCCGCGGGTCTCACCGCCAGCCTTGCGCTGGCTGTGCTCGCGGGAGGTGCGTGGGCGGGGGAGTACCACGTGTACTCGTGCCGCACCCCGTCCGGGCAGGTCGCGCCGACGGATGGGTGGAGCGCTCCGGAACATCCCACCTACGACCCCACCCTGAACACGTGCCCGTCTGGGGGTGGGCTGATCGCGGCCCTTGATGCTGGCTACGCGCACAATCCAGACTCAGAAACCGATCAAGCTACTTGGGCCTTTAAAGCACCCGAAGAGGAGGCGATCACAGGCGCAACGCTATGGCGAGCCGGCGATATTGCAGGCGGAGGAAACGAAGAAGCTTCCTACCTCTTTTGGCTATCGGAGGGTGCAGCCCTAGAAGCCAACGTGCACATCTTCGACCAGTGTATTGCGGGCAAGGGTTGCACAAGCGAAGGCAATCTTGTTAGTCCATTGGCATCAGAAAATCGTGTTGTTACTCCAAGCGCTGCACTGAATACTCAATACCTATCCTTGAGCACCTACTGCGGGTCGCCTATAAAAAGCGATTGCCCGGCTGGCGCGGGTAATTCAAAAGGGTACGAGGCCATGGTGGAGCTCTTCGCCGCAGACATAACCCTCGCCCAGTCAACGGGCCCCACCGTGTCCGCGGTGAGCGGGGGCCTCGCCGAAGACCCGACCGTCAGCGGCACCAGCGACGTGGCCTTCCACGCGACCGACCCCGGAGCGGGCGTGTACGAAGCGATCGTCGAGGTCGACGGTAGGGCGGTCGAGCACGAGGTGATCGACGAAGACGGCGGACGCTGCCACAACGTCGGCGGCACGACCGACGGGCTGCCGGCCTTCCTCTACACCCAGCCGTGCCCGGCCAAAGCGAGCGCCGACATCCCGTTCGACACGACCGCCCTGACCAACGGCGAGCACCACCTCGTCGTGAGCGTGACCGACGCCGCCGGCAACGCGGCGACCATGCTCGACCACGAGATCGACGTAGCGAACCGGGTGGCTCCCGGCCCCCCCGCCTCCTCCGTCTGCGGCGCGAGCGCCCCAGCGAGGGGCCAGAGCACCAGCCTGAGCCCCGTTCTGAGCGCGGGCTGGAAGGGCCGCAGGGGCATGCGCCTGCGCGCCCGCTACGGCTCCGCGCACACGATCGAAGGGACGCTGACCGGCCCCGCGAGCGCAAGCGGAAGCCCACCCGGCACGGCCGCGACAAGCGGAGCAGGGGAGAGCGGGAAGCCGGTCCCAGACGCCCAGCTGGAAGTGTGCGAGCTGCCCAGCTACAGGGGCGCGCAGAGCCGGCTGGTCGGCACCCCACGCACGAGTCCGACCGGCCACTGGAGCCTCACCCTCCCCCACGACCTCTCCTCTACCACGCTGCGCATCGGCTATCGGCAGAGCCCGGCCGAATCCCCACCCGCAGCGCTGCAAACGCTGACGCTGACGGTCCCCGCCGCGCTTCACCTGCACATCGCCCCGCGCACGGCCGCCTCCAGCGGCACGATCCACTTCAGCGGCCGCCTACGCGGCGGCCCGATCCCACCCGGCGGCAAGCAGCTCGTGCTCGAGGCCCGCTCCGCCGACGGCCCTTGGATCGAGTTCCACGTGATCCGCACCCGCCCCGGCGGGCGCTTCACCTACCTCTACCGCTTCCGCCTCCCCGGACCCGCCCACTACCAGTTCCGCGTCCTCTGCGAAGCGGAGGCCGACTTCCCGTTCGCCGCGGGGGTTTCGAACGTGGTGGGGGTTTTTGAGCGATAGGGCGGGTTTGCGCCAAGCCGTCAGGTCAGGGTGACGACCTGCCGTGCGACGCCCTCAAGTGAGATCAAACGGTTCTTCGGCATACCGCCGCCAGAAACGTCGTGGCTGGCTCAGAGGTGTGTATACTATGCGCATGGCCCGGGTCAACGTATACCTCCCCGACGAGCTGGCGCAAGAAGCGCGCGCGGCCGGCTTGAACATCTCCAAGGTCGCGCAGGAGGCGCTCAGCGACACCCTCGCGCACAGCGAGACCGACCGCTGGCTGGATCGCCTCGATCGCCTGCCCCTCGCGAACATCTCCCACGCAAGCGTGATCGACGCGATCGACGAGGCCCGCATGGAGCTCGGCGACTCCGTCCGTGCCTGAGGAGCTCGTCCTCGACGCCTCCGCAGTCGTGGAGGCGCTGCTTAGCACCGATCTTGGCGTCAAAGTTCGCGAGCGGATGCGTGGCCAGCGGCTGCACGCGCCGGCTCACCTCGATGCTGAGGTGCTCTCGGTGCTGGGGCGTCTCGATCGCGCCGGCGAGGTGCCGCACGCAACCGTGACCGCGGCGCTGGGCGAGCTCGCCACTGCGCCGATTCAACGCCACCCACTAGCCGACCTGCTCGCGGGCGCGTGGGCGCGGCGCGAGAACCAGCGTCTCGTCGACGCGCTCTACTCCGAGCTTGCCGCCGCGCTCGACTCGATCCCACTGCTCACGACCGATGCACGCCTCGCACGAGCCGACGGCCATGCCGAGCTGGTCGCGTAATTCCGCCACGATGCACGCCGCAGGCGCGAGCTGGCGAGACGAGCGCGCTGGACGAGCTGCCCGGTGAAGCTGTATAACAAGGATCGTGAGTCGTACTCCAAGACTCCTATTTCCCACTGTCGTGGTCCTGTCTCTCTTTGGCCAGAGTCCGACCGCTTCCACGTTTGCCCATCCGGCGACCACCGTGGGAGAGGCGGAGGCCATCACGTCCGTTGCGGCCACGCCGGCGGAGCGGCACGCGTGCCGCCGCGTGCCGAGGCTCATCGGCCTGAGCCTGTCGGCCGCGCGGGACCGGGCGACACGCGCTGGTTGCAAGCTGCAGGCGCGTGAAGCAAGCACCGGCCAGCCGATCAAAAGGGAACCATATGGCCCTCAAGCCGCCCAAATCGTCGTGCGTCAGACTCCGCGCGCAGGCCGCGCGGGGCGGACGGTCACAATCTGGCTGAAACCGCTGTGCTCTCAGTCCGCAGATCCGGGACCGCCCGCCGGTGAGCCGCTCGTGAAACGTGGACCAACTGAGCTGATCAGCGGGCTGTACCTGGATGGGGGCCCGCACAGGTTCACCCCGCGCTGCCAGCCCGGAACACCATCTCCCGGCACCATCACGGTGACCAGCGCAACCACCGGCGCGGTCGTCGCGAGCGACAGCGTCGCCAGCGGGAAGCTCGCCACAATCCCGCTCGCCCCTGGCACTTACACCATCGTTGGCACCTTCGGTGACGCGACCAGCAACAGCCAGCCCATCGGAACACCGCCGCAACAGGTGACGATCACCGCCGGACACACAGTCCGGCAGGACATCGTGGTGAGTATTCCCTGATCCTCGATCCCTATCCCTCCCCTCCGAACACCACGGGCGCCGCACGCCCGCCGTATTGGTCGAGCTCGACAGCCGCGATAGCCGTTCGCGAGCGAGCCGGGCGGGCCTTCTTGGTAATCTAATGGCATGAGGGTTGCCATAGATGCGGTTGGACGTGTGGTGATACCAAAGAGCCTGCGGGACGAGCTGGGCCTCAACGGACCGGCCAACTTGGAGTTGATCGCCACCGACGGCAGGATAGAGCTGACCGTCGCTGACGTCTCAGCGCATGTCGAGGAGCAGAATGGACTGCCGGTGATCGTGACCGACGAGCCGATGGCGCCGATGAGCGTCGCCGAGACACGTGAGGCGATCGAGCGCGTCCGGCGGTGATAGCACCTGACTCGAGTGTCGTGATCGCCTCCCTGGCGCCATGGCACGAGGCTCACCAGCCCGCCCGTGCGGCGCTGCTCGCGGGCGACGTCAGATTGCCTGCCCATGTCGCCTTCGAGACCACCTCGGCTCTCAGCCGTATGCCCGAGGGGCTTCGGATCGCGCCGGCCGTGGTGCTCGAGGCTCTCGAACTGGGCTTTCCCCAACCTTGGCTCACACTCGAGGCCGCCGATCAGCGCGAGGCGCTGCAGCGCGCCGTCAAGGCCGGTGTGCGCGGCGGCGCGCTCTACGACGCGCTGATAGCGGCAACCGCCGCCAGGCACGGAGCAACGCTGCTCAGCGCCGACCGCAGGGCAGGCGGCGTCTACCAGGCGATGGGCGTCGAGGCAGCGTTCATCGATGTGTGAGCCGTTGCGGCGGAGGGTCTCCGCTTTCTCTTGGGACCGTGGCGCTCGCTGCTCTTGGTCTACGTGTTCATCGAGCCGGAGAATCGCGTAGTCGTTGTCACTAGTCAAGACGCGCGCTCGTCGGCCGCCGCGACGACCAGTCACCAGCGGGCTGAGTGATCCTTGCGTTTATTGCGGTTGCGTGGTAAGTTGAAGCCAAGCAAGCCCAGCCCTCCGTGCCACCATCCACATGAGCAACACGCCTATTCAAACCGCCGATGACCTACTCCAGATCGCCCCCGACGAAGGCGAGGCCCTGGAGACCCTCGACCACCAGATCGAGGCGATCTACGACCGTCGCGAAACCGCCCAGCTCCTCGACGCAGAGGGCAACGCAACGGAGATCCCAGACGCTGCGCTGCGCGCGCTCAGGCTGATCGTGAGAAGGATGGCGCACGGAGAGAGGCTGGCCCTGGTAAGCCACGGAGATGAGCTCACCACCCAGCAGGCCGCCGACATCCTCCACGTCTCGCGGCCCCATCTGATCAAGCTGCTCGACCGCGGCGACATTCCGTTTCATAAGGTCGGCAGCCACCGCCGCGTACGCACCTCCGAGCTGCTCGCCTACCGCGCCAGGCGCGACACGATGCGAGGTACCAAGCTCGACGAGCTGGCCCGCATCTCCGAGGAGCTGTCCGGCGGGTACCGATAAACAGAAGCAACCACCGTATCCCGTCCCGGCTCAGCCATATCCTCCGCGGCTGTGGCCCTGACCGCGACACTCGACGCCAGCGTGCTCTATCCGCTGCCCCTGCGGGACACGCTTCTGCGAGCGGCGCAGGTCGGCATGTACGAGCCCTGCTGGAGTGAGCAGATACTCGATGAGGTCGCCCGTAATCTCGTCAGGAACCGCGTCGCCCTCGCGCCAAATGCCGCAGCGATGCTGGACGCAATGCGCGGCGCGTTCGATACCGCGAATGTGGCCGAGCATGAGATCACTCGCCTGGAACCAGCAATGACCAACGATCCAAAGGATCGCCACGTACTCGCCGCCGCGGCTGCCGGAAAAGCCAATGTCGTTGTGACCCTCAATCTTCGAGACTTCCCACCAGCCGCGTGCAAACCACTCTCCATCGAGCCGATCCACCCCGACCAATTCCTGCTCGATCTCTACCGCCTCAACCCCGACGCGATTCGCGCCGCGCTCTCGCTGCAAGCCACAGCCCTCACTCGCCCGGCGATGAGCGTCGCCGACATCCTCAGCCTGCTGGCCACCACGGTCCCCCATTTCGCGCTGGCACTGCAAAAGCGCACGTCCTGACACCGTCTACCGGGGTCATTGCGATTACGCAATAAGCTCTCCCTGGTGTAGGCTCGGCACGCCAGAAGGCATCACCGCGGCTTTCGCGACCCTGCGCAAGGCACCGCCGTCCTCGCCGTGGCAGAGGAGCCGTCTTCGAAGGCGAGCGAGGCGGCGAAGGGGAAGCCTCCACGGGGACATTGGTCTGGTAGGAGGATGCCGGTGGGGTGGTAGCTGGTGAGCTTGCCGTGGATGCGTTCGTAGTAGGTGAGTCCACGGGGTCCGAGCGTGGCGTTCAGTTCCGCGATGGCGACGTTGGGCGCTCCCGGGAAGGCTGGAACCGCTGGGACGTCGATGTGAATGCTGCCGGCGTGGGGGGCTGAGAGCAGCAGCGCGGGGAGCGCGATCTGGGCGCTGATGGGTGTGCCGCCGCCGGCGTAGAAGAGCAGCGCGAAGTGTCCGTTTTGTTCGGGGGGGCGCGTACGATCGTGACTCCCACGGCCTCTTGCAGGATTTTTTCGTCGATGGCGAACTCGGCGAGAACGTCGCCATGACCCATGTTGGAGTCGGCGGGACAGCCTTCGGGACCGATGTATTCGAGTGTGGTCTGAGTGCAGGTGGCGATCCCGAGGCCGCTTACGGTGATGCCAAGGGTGCTTGGGTAGCGTAGGTCGAGCATCGTAAGCGGGGACGGGATGTGGTTGGGGGCGGTGACGATCTGGACATGGATCGCGATCGTTGTCGAGCCACCCAGTCTGCTTGGTGCGAATGTGACGTGGAGTTTGGCCGATTGCCACGCGTGTGCCGTAGTTGACAGACAAACGCAGACCGCGAGCGCGGCGATGAGCGCACAAGCCTGGCCTACGGCTGTTCCTGTGCGTGGGCGCTAATACGAGAGCGTGCCGGTTGTTTTGATGACCGTTGCGTAGGTGCGGCGGTCGAAGGTCCCGGATAGGCTGGTACGGCCATGCGCATGGCGGTAGCGGCCGCTACCCCCCGTGACGGTAATCGAGCCGCTGAAGCTTTGGTAGCGCCCCGCCCCGCGCAAGGTCGCGCTCCCGTGGCCGTCGATCGAGCCGCCGTTGGTGTGAATAGTGAAACTCCCGGAGAAGACCAGACCGGTTGTGAGCACTGCGCGCATCGTGCCGGGGAGCGCGCCGGTCACGGGACCTTCCTCGTCGAGTTGCGATCCATTTGCCTTGATGAGATGCAGGTGCGCGGTGGCGGCTCCGTTCAGCGTTCGGGCCGCGTGGGCGCTGGTGTGCCCAGCGGCGGTGGAGTCGGCGACGCTTACGAGCGTGGTGCTCGCGACGGCGAGAATCGCCAGCACCGCCGGCCCTCCGTGATAGCGGGGAGGTTCTGACTTGTCGCACCCCATCGTCCCCCATCGGCCTCGCGCGCGGTCTCGATCTAGCCTTGAGGATGGCCAAAACAATCTCCCCATCTCGAATTGGATCCTACCGGTCATTCGGCTGAGATGGGTCGAGCATGGGCGATCGCCGACGGGGTCGCTGGCCACTTGCGGCTCGGAGAGAGCGACCGCGCGCGAGGCTACGAGTGGTCCCGGTAGCGCGCGAGGCGGTGCTTAGCTGTCAGCGTGCGTATGCGTCTGGCCGGCACCGCGACGCGCCCGGCGGTGCGCCCGTAGCCGGCTCGTTCGATCTGGCGCAGGATCTCGCGGTAGAGCGCCGCGGCGAGCGCCATCCCCCGCTGTCCGCGGATGAGGAGCGGTATCGCCTCGAGCCCTTCGTCGTAGAGCCGGTCGGCGCGAGCGATCTGGTCTCGCAGGAGGTCCTTGCGTTCGCCTGGAGAGGGAGGGCCGAAGCGCTCGATCGTGGTACGGGCGACGTAGAGACGGCCGTGCGCGAGATCCTCGTCGATGTCGCGCAGGATGTTCGTGCGCTGGAAGGCTCTGCCGAGGGTCGCCATCTTGCCCTCGCCGTCGGGGTGCGAGGTGCCGAACATCTTGGCGAGCACGACTCCGATCGAGCCGCCGACGTACTGGCAGTAGCGTTCGAGGTCGTCTTCGTCTTCCACCGCAGTCTGTGTGAGGTCGTGACGCATCCCTTCGCAGAATTCGAGCAGCGCTTGTGGTGGCAATGGGTAGCGCCGTGACAGGTAGGTGAGGATGCGCGTCTCGGGGGTATCCGCTTCATGGTGGTGAGCCCAGCGCTCAATCGCCTCGACTCGTTGCTCCGCTTGCGGATCTCCCTCGTCTACAAGGTCATCGATTGTGCGCAGCAGATAGTAGAGCTGGCGAGCGTCGGCCTGGAGGTCGCGAGGCAGCAAGCGAATGCCCGCGCTGAACGTGCTCGAGGCTAGGTCGGACGCTGGGTCGCGCAAGCGCTGTGTGCTGCCGGTGGTGGCTGCCTGTAGGCGCATATGTGTGATTGCATCGTGGCGCCATGAGGCTATCGACTTCCCACGTCGGTTTCCCGCGTCTTCGATGAGATGATTGGCGGCGATCGATCACTCAGCGGAGAAGGCCGCTCGTGGCCCGAATCGAACGGTCTGCATGCCGGCAATCACCGATGCTGCCGCTGAGATGCCTGCGACGATCACAACGGTCCGCAACCCGAGTTGCCAAGCGGGGGTGAAATGGACCGGCGAGCCAGTGGTCTGGTGGAGCCATCCGTCGATCAGATCTTGGCCGACGAGGCCTGCGACCATGCCGATAAGGCAGCCTGCGAGTAGCACTGAGCCGCTCTCGTAGAAGATGAGCCTGACGAACTGGCCGAAGCTCATGCCGATCGAAATCAGCGACTCGATCCTTCCTCGCTGCTGCCAGATGGCGGCGATCATCAGGGCGATCACCGATGCGATGGTGGCTATCAGCACGATAATCGTGGTGTCGTTCAATCGCGAGAGGGTGCTGCCGAGAACAGCGCCGACTTCCGAGCGCCGTTCGCTGGTGGTCTCAACGGTGAGCGCGCTACCGGGGGGAAGCGCTGCTTCAACGGCCCGCTTGCCCCGTTCGACCGGGATGCCGGGCTTGAGTGTGACGGCAAGCTCCGAGGCGGAGGAGGCGCTGCCCCACAGTTTTGCGTGGTCGCTGCTGTTCATGACGATGGCACCCGGCAGCCAGCCGTAGTTTGCAATCGTCGCGGCGAGCCGGAGAGTTGCATTGCCGTCGGGGGCGGGGAGTGTGAAGCGCTGCCCGATGCGCAGGTGGTCTTCGTGGGCGATTGGTTGGCTGATGGCCGCCCAGCCACCTTCGCGTATGTGCCGGTCGGCTGTGCCGAGGGACCCTTCAACGAGCTGACTGGGGGCGATCTGCGCAGCGGTCTGCGGGGGGACGCCGAGGACCCATACCCGTCGTCCCGGCAGGTCGAGGAATGAGTCGCGCCAGGGCAGCACCGAGCCGACGACGCCGAGGTGCTGCAGCTTCCGCTGTGTTTCCGCGTAAGCGAACGGCTGCGTCGTGTAGACGTTCTCAGGGCCGCCGGGCTTGATCCACACGCGGGCGCTCGACAGCAGGTCTGAGGCCCCCCTGCGCACGGCGTGCTGTACGTCGGAGACCGAGCCTCCGATCAGGACCATCAGGAAGGCCGCGACCATCCCTGTGGCGAGGAGCGCGACCGATCGCGTGGGTGAGCCTCGAAGCTCGGCGACAGAGAGACGAGCGGCGGGATCGTCCGAATGCCGCGATGCTGCGTGCGCCAGCATGAGCAGCTGGCGCAAGATCATGGGAAGGCAGATCACGAGTCCGGCAGCGAGCCCAACGAGCGCCACGACCGTAGTCTGCGGCTTCAGCGCAGAGGCCGCAACCGAGACGGATACGAGTAGGGCTCCGCATGCAAAGACGACGGCGTCCGAGAAATGCAGCTTGCGCGCGAGCGAGAGCGTGCGACCGACTGCTTCGGGCTCGGCCGCGGCACCCGCTCGAAGAGCGACGGCAGCCGGCAGGGCCGCCGCGGCAAAGGCGGCAAGCATCCCGCCCCCTAGCGCGATCAGGACCGTCGGCAGCCCGACGACTCGCTGTCCGCCGATTGCGAACGCGGCCGCGATGTAGCCGGGCACAGTCCGGTAGGCGATCAGCGAGATGACGTCGCCGGCGAGCAGCCCGAGTACGGAGCCCACGAGGCCGAGGATGAACGCGTCGAACGCGAGCGAGGCGACGATCATCGAGTCCGGGGTGCCGGTCTCGATCAGGTAGACGATGAAGCGACGGCGCTCGTCGCTTGCGAGGAGCAGCGCGTTGTAGGCGAGGATGATGCCCGCGACGAGGCTGATCGCGCTGAAGAGCAGCGTCACCTGCTTTTCCGGTCCGGCGGCGGACGCGAGCAGCTGTGTTTCGGTCTTGACTGGGCGGGCGTTGAGCGTGGCTCCAAAGCGGGCGGTGAGCGCACGATGCAGCGCGGCTTCATGTCCTGGCTGGGGCTCGATCAGGATGCGCGTCACGCGACCGGCCGATCCGGTGAGGCTCTGCACCACGGGCAGGGGGGCGGCGGCGACCGGGCTTTCGGCGACCGGACCGATCTTGCTGCTGGGCACGGTGGCGTCGAGCGTGAGGTGTTCGGTGCGCGCGCCGACGCGGATCGCGAGCAGAGTGCCCGGCCGGGCGCCGATCGCGTGCGCGGTCGGTTCGGTCAAGACCAGCAGCCCTCGATGGGAGGCTTCGCCGGCGCGCTGGAACTCCAGGGAGAGCTTGCCCCCGAGCGCGGCGATCTGTTCGGTGGCGCCGACCAGGGTGAGCGCCCTGCGGCCTCGCGGTCCGACGGCGACGATCGGCTGCTCGAAGATCGGCGCGGCGGCCTTCACGCCGGGCATGCGTTCGACCTCTTCGGCGATGCGCTGTTCGAAGCCTTCGGGCCCCCGCGCGGCGAGTTCGAGCGTCGCGCGGCCGGCCACGCCGTGCGCGATTTCTTCAAATGAGCCCGTGATGCTGCGGTGGGCGACCTGCACGGCGAACAGCAGCGCGACGCCGGCGGCGACTCCCACGACGGCCATCAGCTCGCGCAGCGGTTGGACACGCAGATGGCGCCTGTAGAAGAGCAGCAGGGTGCGGAGGTAGCCGATCATCCACCGATCGCCGCCTGCGCCTCCAGGTCGGGCTCCGTCAGCCGGCCGTCGCGCATCCCGAGCACACGATCGGCGTAGTGCGCCACCCGCGTGTCGTGCGTGACGAGCACGGTGGCTGCCCCTCGCCGGCGGGGAAGATCGCTCAGCAGCTCGAGCACGGCATCCCCGGTCTCGGTGTCGAGGTTGCCCGTCGGCTCGTCCGCGAGGATCAGCTTCGGCTCGCCGACGAGCGCCCGGGCGATCGCGACGCGCTGCTGCTCGCCGCCGGAGAGCATCGCCGGGGTGTGGCCGGCGCGACTGCGCAGCCCCACGTCGTCCAGGGCGGCGCGCGCTCGACGGCCCGCCTCACGGTGGTTGATCCCGCGCAGCAGCAGCGGCATCGCGACGTTCTCCTCGGCGGTGAGGCCCGCCACCAGATTGAAGCCCTGAAAGACGAAGCCGAGCTTCATGCGCCGGTAGGTGAGCACCTCGCGCTTGGACAGCGCGCCGAGGTCGCTGCCCTCGAACCGCACGCTGCCGGCATCCGCGCGCAGCAGCCCGGCCGCGAGCAGCAGCAGCGTCGACTTGCCCGAGCCGCTCGGGCCGAAGATCGCCACGAGCTCGCCCCCGTTGACGCGCATGCTCACGTCCGCGACGGCGTGGACGATCCCGCCCGGACTCACGTAGTCCTTGCGCGCGTGCTCCAGCTCAAGCATCGGCTGCGGCGCGGCGCGACCCGACCGACGGGAACTGGTAGATCTTTCCGCCTTCGTCGATCGGCTCGGGATCGACGAGCTTGCCGTCGCGCAGGTAGAGGATCGGATCGGCTCGCAGCAGTGTCTCCGCATCGCTGTCGGTGATCAGCACCGCCACCCGCGCTCGGTGCGCGAGCTCGGCGAGCAGCACCATGATGCTCTCCTGCTCGAGGAGCGAGAGGTTCGACGCCGGGCCGTCGGCGAGCAGCAGCCGGGGTTCGGTGACAAGCGCACGGGCGATCGCGACGCGTTGACGCTCCCCGTCTGAGAGCTCGCGCAGGTCCATGCCGATGCACCGCTCCGCCTCGCAGGCGAGCAGCGCCTCGCGGACCCGTCGTTCGGTGCCGCGGCGCCCGCAGCGATCCACGAGCAGGGGCAGCCCGACGTGGTCGACCACGCTGAGGCGCTCCTGCCATGACTGCGAGGCCCACACGCAAGCGATCTCGCGACGGCGAAAGCGGGTCCGCGCCCCAGCTGACATCCGGTCGAGGCGCCCCCCGTTATAGGTGACCGTGCCACTGTCCGGCTCGCGCAGGCCGGCCGCGATCCGCAGGAGCGTCGTCTTGCCTGAGCCGCTCGGCCCGAAGACGCCCACGATCTGGCCCCGGTCGAGCTCGAGGGAGACGTCGTCCAGCGCGACCCTCGTCCCGCCGGGCCGGCTGTAGCGCTTGGAGATACGCTCGAGGCGAAGCATCGCCTCAGCGCTCCGCGCCCAGACACCGGACCGCACACAGGGACACGGGCTCGTCAGGCATCGCGATCCCGCCTGGGCTTGGGGGAGGAAAGGTTGCGCTGCTTGGCGGCGATCCTGCCGAACAGCTCGTCGCGAGCGACCTGGCGGTCACGCGCCTCCTTGGACGCACTGGAGCGCCCGTACTCCGAAGGCCAGATCGCATCCTCGGTCAGCAGCCACGAAACCCGCTCGTGCGCGTGCTTGGCCCACCCCAGCTCGCATTCCAGGTGCGCGACGTCGGCGCTCAGCCCAAGCCTGAGAAACACCTGATCGGCCCGTACCCGCGACCCCACTTCGGGCGTCTCGGGAATCTCGTCCCGCTGATAGGAGAGGACCTTCAAGCGGGCCGCGCAGTCGCGCTCGTAGGCCTCGATCTGCTTCAACGCGTCCTTCTGGCGCTCAGGGCCGGCCAGCGCGATCTTGACCAGCAGCGGCCGGCGCAACAGCCGAGCCCCGCCCATGATCTCCTCGAACCAGCGATCGAACTCCGCTACACCGCTGGGAGTGATGGCGAACACATGCCGTTCGTCCTGATCCTCCAACTCGCTGTCGATCCGCTCGATCAGACCCTCCTCGCACATCCGTCTGATCGTCTGGTACAGCTGACCGGAGTTGATGCTCCACGCCGGCCCAAGGCGCTCCTCCAAACGTTCACCGAGCTGGTAGCGGTACGCCGACCGATGGAGCAGCAGCCCCAGCAACGCGTGTTTGGCAGACACTCAGCCTCCTCCCGCACAACGACCCGACATTTGCCCATCCTCATCGATAGGAGTATTCCGACGGCGCAAACCCTACACCGAGCGCTCGATCGGCGTCAGCTCCTATCAAGAAATACTTACTTAAAGGTCCACCGGCCATCGCGTCTGAGCTCCCGCCCAGCGCACGCCACGGGAGGTCGTCGACCTTCCTGAATCCCAGGCCGGGGCAGGGGAAAACCCCGGATCCCCTGCGATGACCGCCTTCCCAAAAGCTCCGACATCGAGGCGCAGACCGCTTTTCGGAATGCTTACTTAAAGGTATTGACCTGCGCGCAGCGTCCTGCACTATCTAGCTCATGGCCGCAAACCGCAAGCGCAAGCCCCCCGCGCCCCGTCAATGTCTCCGACTCTCATTCAAGGGCCGGGCCGCGACGCGAGGGCGAGGAATGCCCGCCGAAGGAGAGGCGGCGGGCCGCCCGCGCGACCTTTGCACGCTCGCCCACGCCCAGGCCCACGGCGAATCGACCAGGCGTTCGGACCCGCAACCCCGCTGGCATCCCGCCTGACATCACGGATCGGCTCTCAACGATGTCCAAGCCACTCGATCCCAAGCGCCCCGGCAAGTTCTCCTCCTCGCTGGTGGCAGGGCTCTCGCTGTTGGACTCGATGGCGATCCGCAGAGCCGCCAGGGATCCATCGAGGAAGCTGACCAGGCGCACCGCGAGTCTGGGGGTCCTGTGGGGCACCGAGATCGTCTACGTGGACCGCTGGCAGGGGTCTCGCCAAGGGCAATACACGGTCGATGTGGGCACCGGGACGGGCACACGCCAGCACGTCCGCTGCACCGCCGCGGGTAAGGCGCTCCTGGCGCGTCTGCCCGCGGCGGAGCAGAAGGCTCTGATCGCGAAGCTGCGTCTCACGCGGCGGCATGCCCCCAAGACGATCGTGACCAAGTCCTCTCTACGCGCTGAGCTTCAGCGGATCGTCACGGCGGGCGGGGTGACAGTCGAGGATGAAGAGCTCTCGGCCGGCGGGTATGCGTTCGCGACTGCGGTGTTGGATTCGGGCGGGCGGCCGGGCGCCGCGGTTGAGCTGGTGGTCCCGGCGAAGGTATATGCAAGCACAGAGTTGTTGAAAGAACTGGGACCGAAAATTACCGCCACAGCCCAGCACATCGTCTCGGCCCTGGACTGAAAAATGGATTCACTTGACATCTTTGGAAAGGCGGGAGGCGAAGACGAGGCTCGCCGCCCTGGTTTCGACGACGAAGTCCATTATCAACCCGATCAAAGGTGGTTATTTTGAGCTCGATAACAATGTCACAGACACGGCGATTGCTGTATGCTGCAGCCGGATTCATCCTGCTAGGGATGCTACTTACATCAAGGGCCTCTGCGCTAGACAACAACGCATTTATTCAGCATGGTGCCCCCATTTTGGCCGAACAAGCTGATGTTCCTGTTGCACAGGCCGAACAGGATCTGCAGATACAACAGGCAGCCGGGAACATTGTTCCCCGATTGGAGAATCAACTCGGGGCGGATTATGCTGGAATGTGGTTCGATCTTCAAACAGGACGCTTCCACGTTGCCACCGTTGCGAACGCCAATGTGGGAATAGCTGAAGCAGTCATGAGTAACGCTGGCGTTATCGGCAGCACCACCTTCGAAACCGCGCAGAACAGCTGGGCCAGGGTTGAAGAAGCGGCCAACAGTTGGGACACCAAGCTCAGCTCACTCCTTCATAGCCAGCATGCCGTCGTCATACCCGATCCACGTATCAATGGCGTTACTATCGAGCTCGCCTCGAATCTTTCTCCCAAAACCGTGACCCAAACAGAGACCGATGCAGCGAATGCGCCTGTTACCACGCGTGTCATGCCGATCGCAGCCGGTAGTTTGGAAGCTAACGCAGCCGCATGCAAATTTCCATACTGTGAACGACCAGTGCGCGGTGGCGTTGGTATCATTAGTACACCCGAAAAAGGCACATACCACCTCTGTACAGCTGGGTTCTTTGTGCGGGATGCCAATAATTATCCTTACATCCTGACGGCTGGTCATTGTGTCTATCCTCAAAACTCCACTTACTGGAGCGACGCTTGGGGGACCGCCTATCCCGGTGGCCTAACGGGATGCGGACTGGGACATATGATTGCTCAGGTCCTGAACTCGACAGGGGATGCTGCGGTGATCGAAACCGAGGGGTGCGAACCACCAGCACCCGAGCCAGACATAGCTGCTTGGAATATCGAAGAAAACTATTATATTAAGCCCGAACCTTATACTGCGTACGTGGGACTGTTTGAGTGCCACATGGGTCAGACATCTGAAGATCAGTGTGGCCATGTGGAAGCGGCCAACTACACTCAACCAGTCAACTACGAAGAGGTTGGCAAGGGCATAATCTACGTGGAACATATCGATTGGCTTTGTGCTCTAAGCAAGGCTGGCGATAGCGGCGGTCCCTACGCAGCAGGCCACTGGGGGACGGCGATTGAGACAGCCGGGGGAAGCGGGGGTTGCTCGAGTTTCGGATACGAGCTCAGCTATGCACTCAAAGCCCTCGGTGTACACATGCCAACATCATGATAGCCCGCTAACAAGCCGGGATTCCTTTACGTGGGTTCCTCCGGGAGGTCCCGGAGGAACCCACGAGGCTTGTCTCGATTATTGATAACGGCAACAATCCATCAGCACGTGGACTTCCCCCGATTCGGTGGACAGTCTGATCTGCCTCTGGTTAAAACAAGTCCGCGAAACCAAGGAACTCCAAAGATCGCTTGGAAGGTGGACAGGCGTATGGGTACGAGCTAGACTACGCCGAAGCATACATTGGAGTAGCGCTAACGCAAAGTAGACGAGGTGGACCGATGAGATTCTGGCTTCCAGTACTCTTGGTAGGACTAGGATGGGCGGCGCCCGTAGCCGCACGGGCCGACACTGACACGCTGCCCCCGGGCGCATGCGTGTTGGCCCTGCCAAGCGTAAGCAAACTCGGTGTTGCTGGTCAGCCAACCACCTACTCCAATGAGATCTTTTGCATTCCGAATGGGGATGCGGTCTCAAACCCTGTGATTGAATGGGGCGACGGTACGACGAGCATGGCTAAGATTACGACCCACGGACAAGACCGCGTCGTGGTGATAGGCACACACGTCTATACGCGCCCTGGCATGTTCAAAATCCGGGCGAAGGTAACCGACGTGGTGAACGGTCAAACGTACTCCCAAGGCTCGGAAATGGAGGCAGATATCCACTCTGCGCCGGCTCCGGTGCTGTGTGATACCCCAGCTTCCGATCCGTCTAAGAACAGCAGCGTGTCGGTTGTCGGCTGCGTATTCAAGGTGCGAAGCGGCTCGCCGGTTCTGCGTTACGAGGTAGCGCGGATTCGCGCCAGGATACCCTCGGCCGATCTCCGAGCCAAAATCTCCTGGGGCGATGGAACCAAGAGTGCTGGAACCGTGACCGGCATCGGCACCCTGCGTGTGAGCGGGCGTCACCGGTGGAAGCACTCTGGCCGTTACACGGTCATCGTTACGCTGACGGACGCCAGCGGTCATGTAGTGGCACAGGCAACTGGCCGTGCTGTGGTCGTCGTAGGGAAGTAAGCCGACCCAGAGCGAGTGGAGGCTGCGCCCGCTACCCCAAATCCCCGGGTCACGAGACGCGACCATAGGATCGCGATCATTCCCAGGGACGATGGAGGAGCCTTCGTCGGCACGTACGCGGCAGTGCTCGCCAAGCTACCGCGCAGCTGGGGTTCTCCGTCAGCGTGACGCGCCCCGCCGCCACAAGCTGCAAGATTGAGGGTATGCCGATCGCAACGGCCGAGCCGACAACCACAGAGAACGTGCTCGATACTGCACAGGCCGGGCCCACCGCGCTGCGCGGTAGCGCTGTGCGTACCGGGGCCTACGTCACCGGACTGCTGCTCTCCGTCGTCTCTGCCCCGCTGCTGGTACGGCACCTTGGGGAAGTCGAATTCGGGCATTACATGACGGTAGTTGCGTTGGTCACAATCGTTGCCGGCTTCACCGAGGGCGGGCTGAACACGATCGTCCTGCGCGGTTTCGCCACGCTCGGGGACGAGCAGCGGCGCGGCATGATGCGCTCCGCGATCGGCATTCGCCTGCTGCTCACGCTCACGGGCGTCGCCCTAGTCGTGGCCTTCGCGGCCATAGCCGGCTACAGCACCGCGATGGTGATCGGCACCGTGCTTGCAGGCGCGGGCCTCGTGCTGCAGCTGCTACAAAGCCTGCTCTCGATGACGCTCCAAAGCCAGCTGCGCTTCGGCTGGGCTTCTGCGATCGAACTGCTGCGCCAGGGCGTGAGCGTCGCCCTGATCGTCGCGCTGGTGATCGCCGGCGCCGGCATCGTGCCGCTGCTCGCGATCGCGATCCCGGCCGCCGCAGTTTCGCTGGCGGTCACGATCCCGCTTGTTGTGCGCTACACCTCGTTGAAGCCGTCCTTCCATGTAGGGCACTGGTGGCATCTGCTGCGCGAGTCGATCCCGTGGGCGACAGTCAGCGCCGTCAACATCGTCTACCTGCGAGTCGCGATCGTGGCCATGTCGCTGATCGCGGCCGCTGCACAGACCGGGTACTTCGCGATCTCCTTCCGGATCATGGAAGTCTTGATCGGCGTGCCCGGGATGGTCATCGCGCCGATCTTTCCGATCCTCGTGCGAACCGTGCACAACGATCGTGCCCGCTTCGCGCGCACCAGTGGACGACTGTTCGAGCTCTCAATACTGATGGCCACGTGGCTTGTGGTCTGCGTCGAGGTAGGAGCTGCCTTTGGGATTCATGTACTCGGCGGCCACAAAGCCGATCCGGCGATCATTGTGCTGCGCATCCAAGCGCTCTCCCTCCTCGGCAACTTCACGGCGATTGCTTGTGGCTTCCCGCTGCTGACAATGGGGCGGTTCCGGCCGGTGCTGATCGCCAATCTGATGGCTCTCGTCGTCTCCGCCACTGTCACTCTCCTGCTCGCACCCGAGCTGGGGGCGCGTGGTGGAGCGCTGGCCGTACTGGCCGGCGAGACGGGCCTCGGGCTAGTCTCGGCATTGATCCTTATCCGAGCACTGCCTGATGCCCATCTGCCGATAGGGATCATCCCGGTGGCGGCACTCGCCGGATGCGCCGCCACAGCAGTCGGGCTGCTGCTGCCAATCCAGCCGATCGCCGGAGCGATCGTCGCGACCTGCGTCTACCTCGCGGTCCTCGCGCTATGCCGGCGGTTCCCCTCCGAGCTGCGGGAGCTGCTCGGCGGCCTGAGAGGTATGGTGCTCCGCGCACGATGACTGCATCCGGACGCGATTCACACAGACCCAAGGTCACCGTCGCCGTCCTCAACTACAACGGCCGCCAGCTGCTGGAGGTAGTGCTGCCTTCTCTTGCCGCACAGCGCTATCAGGACTTCGAGACTGTCGTGGTCGACGACTGCTCCACCGACGACTCTGTAGCGTATCTGCACGGACAGCATCCTGAGGTTCGCGTGGTGAGCACCGGAACCGGGAACGTCGGCGTGGCGGCAGCTCTCAACATGGCCGTGCGGGCTGCCGAGAACGAGTTGGTCGCCCTGCTCAACAATGACATCGAGCTGGACCCCGATTGGCTGGGGGAGCTCGTCGCTGCGTTGGAGCGTCACCCGGAGGCCAGCTCCGCATCATGCAAGCTGTTCAACTACTGGCGCCGCGAGGAGCTTGACGGTGCGGGGGATATCTTCACTCGCTCAGGAATTGCCACCAGACGTGGTCACGGGCAACTTGATCACGGCCAATACGACCATGAGGCGGAGGTCTTCGCACCGACCGCCGGCGCCGCCCTCTACAGGACTTCGGCACTCGCGGCCGTGGGTCCATTCGATGAGTCCTTCTATGCCTACTTCGAGGATGTCGACTGGGGTCTACGAGCGCAGCTCCTAGGCTACCGCTGCCGCTACGTGCCCAGCGCTGTTGCCTACCATATGGGAAGTGCCACCACTGGGGGCGAGCTCAACCGCTTCTACTTTGGACTGCACCGTCGTAACCTGCTGGCGGTATTGATCAAGGGCCCCCCGCTTGGGTTTCTGGTTACGAACGCGCCTTGGATAGGCTGGGCGCAATGCCAGATCGTACTCCGCAGTGCGCGCGCCGGCATGTTGGGCGTCCACCTACGCGCAATGGGAGGCGTGCTGTACAAGCTGCCACACTGGCTGATGGCTCGCCGGCAGATCCAACGATCACGCACGGTCGGCAGCACCAAGTTTGGACAAATGGTGCGGGAGTGGGCGTGCTGAGGCGAGAGCCGACGCGCTATACAAGCATCGCGCTACCCCATTCATCACGATAGGCGCCAAGTCGATGATCGCTGTCATTCACCTTGTATGGGGGCCTCTAGGCCCGGCGCCACTGCGTAGGTTCCTTGAGTCATATCGCGCATACCCAGCCGGTGCCGAGCACGAGCTGATCATGCTCTTCAACGGTGTGAGCGATGATTGCCAGCCAGCGCTGAACGCAGAGCTGAAGGGAATTGAGCATCGCCGGCTTGTGCTGGCAGAACCCTTGCAGGATCTCGCTGCCTACGCGGTAGCTGCCGAGCGCCTGGAACACGAGTGTCTGTGCTTCCTGAACTCTCATAGCGTGCTGCTCGCGTCTGACTGGCTCGCAAAGTTGGCTCTTGCCCTCGACCAACCACGAGTTGGGCTGGCTGGTGCGACCGGCTCATGGGCAAGCTTCCGCTCCGCGGCGTTGAATACCCTCTTCCTGCCAAGCCCCTACCGGAGGGTCTTCCCGAAGAGGAAGACGGCACGTGGGCTCTACAGGGCGATGGAGCTTGAACGGGAAGCGGGATTGCAGCCGACATCCAAGCCAATGCCCCGTTCCCGGCTCGGCTCGCTAACGACCCTCCTAAAAGGGCTTGCGCCGATGCCAGAGCAGATCCGTCGCTTCGAGAGTTTCCCGGCGCCACACCTGCGCACGAACGGATTCATAGCCAAGCGGGCCATACTTAATGACTTGCGCACAGGCGGGATCCACACAAAGATGGATGCCTACTCGCTGGAGAGTGGACACGACAGCCTCACACACCAGATCCTGCGCTTGGGATTGCGCGTAGCCGTGGTCGCTCGCGATAGCTCTCTCCATGAGCCCAAGCATTGGCCCCAAAGCCGAACTTTCTGGCAAGGCGATCAAGAGGAACTGCTGATCGCCGACAATCAGACGCGCCTCTATGCTAACGGCGGGCTGGAGCGACGGCGACTACTCTCGGCGTATGCTTGGGGGCAGCAGGCTGATCCGTCTCTACCGACTTTGGGAAGCGCATCGTGAGCAATCGGGAGCGAGAATCACTTCGCCCCCGACTGACCGTGACGATCCCCAACTACAACGGGCGTGCGCTGCTGGAGGAGATGCTGCCATCGCTGGAGCGCCAGACGCTCAAGGACTTCGAAATCGTAGTGGTGGACGACTGCTCCGAGGACGATTCGCTGGCTTATCTGACAGCACAGTGGCCACGGGTGCGGGTCGTGCGCCAGCCACAGCGCCGCGGGGTGAGCGCCGCCATGAACAAGTGCCTCCAGGCCGCCGACAGCGAGCTGGTGGGCCTCTTCAACAACGACATGGAGCTCGATCCAGACTGTCTTGCGGAGCTCGTCAGGGAACTCGATCGCCACCCGGAGGTTGGCTCAGTCACCCCCAAGATGCTCGATTTCGCCGAGCGGGACGTGCTGGACGGCGCCGGAGATCTGCTCACCTGGCGCGGTGGCGGGCGTCGTCGCGGCCATGGAGACCGCGACGTCGGGCAGTACGACACACCCGAGGAGGTGTTTGGTCCGTGTGGTGGGGCGGCTCTCTACCGCCGTTTGACACTGGAGGCAGTCGGGGGCTTCGATGAGGACTACTTCGCGTACTACGAGGACATCGACTGGGCCTTCCGCGCACAACTCGCGGGCGTGCGATGTCGCTATGTGCCGACGGCGGCGCTTTATCACCGCGGCAGCGCGACCCTGGGTCAGGGCATGACCGACAGCAACGGCTACCTGCTCTGGCGCAATCCGGTGTGGCTGATCGCGAAGTGTTACCCAATGCCCGCGCTGATCCGCCACGCGCCCTCGCTCCTGCGCGGCCAAGCGGGCAACCTCTACTGCGCGCTGCGCGAGCATAGGCTGCGTGCGTGGATGCGCGCGATGCGCGACGCGCTGAGCGGGCTGCCGGGCGCACTGCGCAAGCGGAGGGAGGTGCAAGGCGCGCGAATGGTCAGCGTCGCGCAACTGGAGGACGCCGCGCGTTCGGGGTGGCAATGATCGGCCTCATCTATCTAGCCTGGGCGCCACTCGGTCCCGCGCCGTTGCGCGAGTTCCTACGCTCCTACGACGCCCACCCCGCGGGGATCAAGCACCAGCTAATCGTTGTGCTCAACGGAGCGGAGCGCGACGAGCGGCGCGACGAAGTCAGCGACTCCCGAGGCGAGGGGTTGCGCACCTCCCTGCTGGCGGAGCTGGGCGACACCGAGCATCAGCTGATCGAGCTGACGCGCTCTGTGCTCGACCTCCATGCCTACGCACTGGCCGCCCGCCAACTGGAGCACGAGCGCCTGTGCTTCCTGAACTCCTACAGCATGATCCTCGCCGACGGCTGGCTCGAACGGCTCGCGCAAGCATTGAACGGCGCGAAGGTCGGGGTAGCCGGCGCAACCGGCAGCTGGGAGAGCCAGGCCGAGTGGATTCGCGGTAAGCCCGTGTACTGGCCCTACCAGCTCGCGATGCTCCCGCGTGCACGACGCGACTACCCGCGCTTTCCCAATCCCCACATCCGCACCACCGGGTTCATGCTCGACCGCGCGCTGCTGCTCGAGGCCGGCTTTGAGCGAGCTGTCGACAAGCGCGATACCTACCTGCTCGAGAGCGGCCCGCACAGCTTTACCCGCCAGATCCTCGCGCGCGGCCTACGTCCCGTCGTCGTCGGCCGCGACGGCCGCGCCTACGACATCGAGGAGTGGCCTGCCAGCGCCACCTACCGCGCGGAGGACCAGCGCAACCTGCTCATCGCCGACAACCGCACACGCGACTGGGAGCGAGCCTCCACACGACTGCGCCGACGACTCTCACGCGATGCGTGGGGATCGCAGGCGAGCCAAGGAGGGCCGAGAAACTCTCGCGACCGACGAGAGTCGGTGACCGCAGGCCACGCCCACCCTATGGAATGATTGGTCTCGTGAGCTCACATCCCAGCTCGCCCGGTGCGCCCAGTGCGCCTAGGCGCCTCGGCGCATCACTCGGTGGCTACGCGGCCAAGATCAAAGCCTTCCCCCAGAATCGACGGATTCGCAATTGTCGCCGGGAACTCGCAACGCGGTATCTGCACGGCAGCGGCTTGGAGATCGGCGCGCTGCACAGGCCGCTGCCACTACCCCCAGACGCGACCGCGCGCTACGTCGACCGGATGGATTGCGCGGGGCTGCGCAGCCACTACCCCGAGCTCGCCGCCGAGCCCCTCGTCGAAGTGGACATCATCGACGACGGAGAGACCCTCTCCAGCCAGCCGGACTCCTCGGTGGACTTCGTCATCGCCAACCACTTCATCGAGCACACCCAAGACCCACTTGGAACGCTCGCCAACCACCTGCGCGTGCTCCGCCCCGGGGGAATTCACTACCTCGCGGTGCCCCACCGCCGCCGCACCTTCGACGCAGACCGCCCGCCCACGCCCCTCGAGCACATCGTCCGCGACCACCGCGAGGGCCCCGGCTGGTCACGACCGATACACCAAGAGGAATGGGCACGCCTCGTGGACAAAACTCCAGCCCCCGAAGTCCCGGCACGCGTGCAGGAACTCGAGCAGAGCGACTACTCCATCCACTTCCACGTCTGGACACCACAGGAGTTCAAGGCTCTACTGGGATACGCGCGCACCGAGTTGCAACTTCCATTCACGACCGAGACGCTACGACCCAACGGCCACGAGTTCATCGCCATCCTCAGACGCGCGTAGCCGCCGCACATCGACATAGCGTTGTCGCGGGGGCACGGAGGCCCCCCATCCAGCGGCGCGACTACCAGTCGGCTCACGCGGACGATCGATGCCACCCATAATGGCTCGTCCCGGGTCACGAGGGGGATGTCATCGTGCCAGCCAACCTCGACGGGGTCCAGATCAAAGCGGCGCAGCAGTAGATCTCACGGATCGCGCGCTATGTTAAGCGCGTGGTTGACAACGCGTTGATCGTGGAGGCTGGCCGGCGCCTGTCGGAGGCCGCGCCGCGGGCCCGAGTGATCCTCTTTGGCTCCCACGCCCGTGGTGAAGCCAGACAGCGCAGCGATGTGGACTTCCTGGTAGTTGAGCCCGAGATCGAGGATGAGGCTGCGGAGTCGGTTCGGCTGTGCAAGGCTCTACGCGGCCTGCTCGTCCCAGCGGAAGTGATCGTGGTGAGTGAGGATCGTGTCCGCGAGTGGCGAAATGTGCCAGGGAGCCTGGTCCATGCGGCCCTGGCCGAGGGCATAGATCTAGCGGCGTAATGGCGGAGTCTGCTGATCTCGCTCGCGAGTTGCTTGGTCTTGCGGGCGATGATGAGGCAGCGGCACGGGCAATGCTGTCCGTCGGTTCGGTCACAGACGCGATCATCGGATTTCATGCGCAGCAGGCCGTCGAGAAGGCGCTGAAGGCCGTCCTTGCGTCGCAGAAGGTCGAATTCCCCTACGTCCATAACCTCGGCTATCTCGCCGAGTTGTGCCAGAAGCACGCAATCGAACTTCCCGAGGCACTCGACGGCCTGGATGACCTGACTCCGTTTGCGGCAATGCTGAGATACGGCTCACCGGAACAGTCGATTGGGCGCCAAACTGCACTGAACTGGGCGACGGCTGCCGTCGAGTGGGCACGCACCACTGTTGCCAAGGCCGAAAGCCCACAGCAGTAGTGGTAGGAGCGCTGGGAGAGCGGTCACCACAGCTTCATCCGCCAGATCCTCGCGCGGCCTGCGTCCTGTGGCGGTCGACCGCGACGGCCGCGCCACGACATCATCGAAGGCTCAAACGCCGCCCAACCCCAACCATCCACGCGGTAAGAACCAGAACGCCGCCAGATCCATCTGCCCCACAGACTCCAACACAAACCACGCGAGATGACCCCCCGGCAACCAATCCCGCGGGTCCGGCGGCATGAAAAACGCCTACTCACGATCACACGCCAAGAAGTCCATAGCCATAACCCGAAGTCTCTTCACCCGCCCGGACCGACCGGGAGTTGCGCGACACCCACCGTCCAGAGCGGCAGTGGGCGTATCCGATGATTGGGGCTGACTGCAGTATTCGTCACATTTAGGGGCATTTAGCTTTTTCGGTGAACTCCAGGAGCAGTTCGGAGTTTTTTTTGCATTTTTCTTCACATTGTTCCCTGGTTGGACCAGCTCCAGCTTCGATTCCCCAGTAACACGCGTTAGCGCACCTGCAGCAATTCGCGACTCCCGGCGTCTGGCATTTTGTAGCTCCTTCCCCCGAGCTGGCCATCGCGGGCGTCGCAGCGGTCGCGGAAACGATCAGCGGCACAGCGGCAGCGGCAGCGCCGTAACGCGCGCCCCGGACGATTACTTCCCGGCGAGAGACACTTTTGACAGTGCTCTGCACGAGCTCAGGCTCGTCGGCTAGCAGGTTCTTCTCGCGTAGCTCATGGAGCGCGTCGACGACCACGTTCTCGCTTTCCCCGGCGAGTGCGGCAAGTTCGGTCACGTCACGCTCACCGTCGCAGTGACGCCAGATGCAGGCTGCGATCGGGCTCAGGCAATGCGCGGTGTGGCTCTCCCGATCGTAGAGGAGGAGCTCCTCGCCGACCTCCTCTTCGAGGAGACCATCTTCACGTGCTCGTGGTAACGACCTATGCTCATGCACCGATCAACCCTCCGTTCTATCTCCTCGCAGATACGCTGCCGCTACGGTCTTCGCTCATCTACTCTCAACGCCCAGCGCTCTACGTCAAGCCGTCCAGATACTTAGCTCTCGGCACAGAGGAAAAACGGCCTAGTCAAGCGAGATTCGCTATCTCGTGGCTTCTACTGGTTTGGCTCCTTTGTCTCTCACTCACGTCCATCCATGATCGGAAGGACACACCGTATTGAGTCAAACGCTGAACCCGACGATCGGCTACTTGCTGCCCGCACTGCATTGATGAGCAGCCTGTTTCGCGGAGACGGCGAACTGGACTGGGTTTGGGGAGTTCTGTTCCTGGAGTCCTCCAAGCGCGTGACCCGACCTTGGCTCCCGCTCACGTGGGCTTTGCGGAAACCGCGACCCGCCGTCAAGGGCTCCGTGCCGGGGGCCGATTTCCTCGATGGCTGCCCCGCGAAGGTTCGGGGAACGATTCTGGCCGTGCTCTACTGCGCAGACACCACGACGCATCGCCAAATAGAAGCGCGCCGTGGATGAACATGGAATGCGCGAGCTAGCGGTCGTGCTTCCTAAACTCGATCCTCGCGGACGGGCTGACTCGGGCAGCTCGCGGATTGCGGGGCTGCGGCTGTGCAAGGCTCTAGGAGGCCTGCTCGTCCCAGCGGAAGTTATCGCAGCCCGGCACACCGCGATAGTCGGAGACGCCACAAACCGCTCTTCCCGCGCGTCTCAGTGCATTTCGCCGTGACACGAGCGCTCCGCGTTGACGGCCGTCTGTCATCCGTTGACACTGACCTCCATGGCTTACGTGCTCGCCGCGCAGCAGTCGCTCGTCGACGCCGTCGAGGCGGTCCCCGAGAAGCTCGTCTCGGTGATGATCCCCTGCCTCAACGAGGCCGAGAACATCGAGCAGTGCGTCACGTCCGCGTGGAGGACGCTGGAGCTCGCAGCGGTGGCAGGCGAGGTGGTCGTCGCCGACAACGATTCCGATGACGGCAGCGCCGAGCTGGCTGAGCTGGCCGGAGCCCACGTCGTACGGCGGGACTGATGCGCGAGGTGAGGATCGCGCTCGTCGCGGGGCTGACGCTGCTGGTCGTGGGGATCGGCGTGGCGCTGGCGCGCTCTCCGATGTCGGTGGCCCGCATCAACGGAACCCCCAAGCTGGAAGAGCGCATCGAATTTGCGACCCACGGCGCGACCTACTGCCAGGCCGGCGAACTGCTGCCCGCCGGCACATCGGCGATCCGCTTGTGGCTGTCCGCATACACCGGACCACGCGTGCGGGTCGTCGTGTACGCGGGCGGGAGCGCGATCACCAGCGGTCAACGTGAATCGGGATGGACCAGTAGGGAGGTGACGGTCCCGGTCAAGCCGCTCGCGCACGCCGTCGCCGACACGACGGTGTGCGCGTCGTTTCCGCTGCACGACGAATCGCTCACCGTGTTCGGCAGGGAAACCTCGCCGGCGATTGCCGCGCACGAAGGCAAACGGGCGCTGGCGGGCAGGATCTGGATCGAATATCTGCGCCCGGGCACCCGCTCGTGGATGTCGCTACTGCCCTCCACCCTGAGCCACATGGGCTTCGGCCGCGCCTCCTCGGGGCCGGGGATCGTGTTGCTCGCGCTTGTCCTGCTCGCGTCGGTCGTCGTGCTCGCCTCGCGGCTGGTCCTACGGGAGCTTTCATCATGAGCAAACGCAGCGGCTCGCGCAGCTCCCCGCCGACGCGCACGAAGGCCCCGGCCAAGCAGCGCGAGGGCGCGGGGGCGGCCAACGACAACAGGCGCAAGCAGGTCGGCTCGCGGTACTTCACCAGACGCGCGCGAGCTGGCGGACGCGGGCAGACCGTGCAGCACGGCGCGAGAGCCACGCGAGCGCAGCTCAACTTCACCACGCGGCTGCTGTCCGTGTCCTATAGCGAGCCCTTCAGGCGGATTCCGCGGGCAGCCTGGATCTGCGCGCTGGTCGCCTGCCTGAACGCGATCTGCTGGTCGATTGTGACGCCCCCCTTCCAGGCACCCGATGAGCCCAGCCACTTCGCATACGTCAAGCAGCTCGCCGAAACGGGCTCGCTGCCGACATCGAGCGCAGCGAATAGCTTCTCTGCGGAAGAGATCTTCGCGCTGGACGCGATCGACTACTACAAGGTACGCCAGCAGCCCCAGCACTACACGATCGCATCGCACACCGAACAGAGCACCCTCGAAACCCAACTGGCCAACGGACCCATTGACAAAGGCAGCCCCTCGGCCGGCGTGGCGACCTCGCAGCCGCCGCTGTACTACGCGCTGGAGGCGATCCCCTACGGCCTGGCGGGTGGCAACATCCTCGATCGACTGCAGCTGATGCGGCTGCTCTCGACGCTGTTCGCCGGGCTGACGGCGTTGTTCGTGTTCCTGTTCATCCGCGAGACGCTGCCCGCGACGCCCTGGGCGTGGACCGTCGGCGGCCTGTCGGTCGCGCTCGTGCCGCTGCTCGGCTTCACGTCAGGCATCGTCAATCCCGACTCGATGCTGTTTGCGGTGTCGGCGGCCACGTTCTATGCCCTCGCGCGAGCGTTCCGGCGCGGGCTGGACACGCGCGGGGCCGTGGCCATCGGCGCCGTGACGGCGATCGGGCTGGTGACCAAGCTCAACTACATCGGCTTGATCCCCGGCGTGGTGGCGGCGGTCCTCGTCCTGAGCGCGCGCGCCAAACGAGTTCCGGGCCGCTCGGCCTACCGTCTGCTCGCGCTCGCTCTGGGCATCGGCTTCAGTCCGGCGATCCTCTACGCGGCGATCAACCTCCTGTCCAACCATCCTCTGTTCGGGATCGTCTCGGCCACGATCCATGCGACGCACGGGTCATGGCTGTCGCGACTGGACTACGTCTGGCAGCTGTACCTGCCACGCATGCCCGGCACCACCAACTACTTCCCCGGCTTGTTCACCACGCGCCAGATCTGGTTCGACGGCTATGTCGGACTGTATGGCTGGCTGGACACGACGTTTCCCGGCTGGGTCTACAGCTTGGCCCTGATCCCCGCCGGGGCGCTGACGCTGCTGTGCTGTCGCTCACTGCTGAATGGCCGCGCCCTGCTGCGAAGCCGCTGGGCGGAGGTTGCCGTATATGCGCTGATGGCCATCGGCCTGCTCGCGCTCGTCGGCGTGGAGTCCTTCAGGGCCTTCCCCAAAACCGACACCGAATACGGACAGACGCGCTACATGCTGCCGCTGCTTGCGCTGCTGGGCGTTGGCGTGGCCCTGGCCGCCCGGGGGGCCGGACGCCGCTTTGGCCCCGCCGTGGGCACGCTGATCGTCGTACTGTTCCTAGCGCACGATGTCTTCAGCCAGCTGCTCGTCGCCGGCCGTTTCTACGGCTGACCGACGCTACTTGGCGTATTTTTTGTGGTTGGCCGCGAGGCCCAACTTCGTGCCGGTGGGGTCTAGCGCAGCGCTTCGATCAGGTCGAGGGTGCCTCCGCCGGTGCGGTACCGGCCGAACACCGTGACGGCCGAGAATCCGGCGTGCGACACAATGTCGGGAAGTGCGCCTCGCGCGTGCTCGCGCGTATTTGCAAACCCATCGAGTAGCTGCACGGCAAAGAACGCGGCACGCATTATCGGATCGCTGGCACGACCTATGTCGCATATCAAGAGCCGTCCACCGGGGGCGAGGACACGCCGTGCCTCAGCGAGCGCCGCACGCTTCGCCCCAGGGCCGAGATGGTGAAACATCAGCGTGCTCACCACACAATCGACGTCCGCGTCCGCAAGCGGGATGCGATCGGCTAGCGCCTCGTGAAGCTCGAGCTCGACACCCTCCGTCCGCGCCTTCGCAGCTGCTCGCCTCAGCACCTCAGCATCGCCATCGATACCGATCAGCGTCACCGCCCGAGAAGCACGAGCGATCGCCAGCGCCATCTCGCCAGTACCACAACCGAGATCCAGGATCCGCCTCGGAGCACCAGTGCCGACCGCACGCTCGACGAGTCGTGGACGCCATCGTCCCTGCCGCATCGCAATCGCGTTGATGGCGTCGTAGAGAGGCGTGAGCATCGCATGACCAGCCGCTGGGACATATCTATCGGTCACCTGCCCCACCATAGTCCTTATCCACCCCGACGCACTGCTCGGGGCCCTCGAGGTTGCCGGGCTGCTCGCGTGGCACCGGAGATGTCACGTTTTGTTTCCTTCTTGCGATCCCTAGAAAGTCCTGGTTAACGCGCACAATCGGTGCCCCTAGGGCCGGCGACGGAAAACCTGGTGGCACGGATCAGGTGCCTGTGCTATCAACTGAGATGGATATGACACAGGGCCGCCCGTTGGAGTGTTGTGCGGGTTTGGCCGGGCCCCTCCGCACCATGCGGGGGAGCAATAAATCGGGCAGGGCGTCGGTCGTCCGACCGGACGTCGCCGGCGTGTTGTCCCACAGAAAGGGGACATCATGAAAGCAAGGGCTATCGCGATCGCCTGCGTGGCAGCGATCGCGTGCGTATCGATCGCAGCCCCCAGTGCGGAGGCTGCAAAAAAAGGCGAACTCGTAAACGAATCGAAAGTCGCGCTGAAAAAAAATGATGTGAAAGGGGTGGCGAAAGTGGCCACCCTCGAAGGTTCGGGCGAAACTAAATTGACCTGCGGGGAAGGCGTGCTCGAAGGGAAAGTGACCAGCACCACGGGTGGGGAAGGGAAGATAACCTTCAAAGGGTGCGAATTGCCGGGCAAAGACCCCGGGACCGGATGCGCGACCGGCACCGAACCCGTGGGCACCATCACGTTCCCGTTACTCTGGGGTTACGTCGAAGTCGAAGGGAAAGACGTCTGGGAAAAAACAATCAAACCAGAGACCGAAATCGTCTGCGGCACCACCAAAATAGAGGTCAAGGGTGCTTTCCTGTCCCTGGTCTCGCCTGAAGAAAAACTGACCAAAGAATTCACGCTCAACTCAAAAGAAAAACTAAAATCCGAAAAAGAAACACTCGAAATCAGCGTAAATGGGAAAAGTTTCGAAAAAGCGCACCTGCCGCTTGAACTAAAAGTCACGCTCGAAGAAAAAGCAGAGTTCATCTAAGGCACGTGGAGCGGTCGGCGGTCTGCTCGCTGGAGGGGCCGCCGACCAGATGGGCGCCAAGTCGGATTGATTCTGCTCGACTCAACGGTCTCGTCGGCTTCCCGCAGACGAGGACTCGACCACGCTCTCACGAGTCCCGTAACGCCCCCCGCCGCAGCGCGAGCGACTCGCGCAGCGTGATCGAGTGGTCGATCGCCTCCTCCGGCCAGGCGTGGCGCTCGCATCCCCGCGCCGCGCGCCAGCCCTCCAGGCGTCCGCGCAGCGCCTGCAGGTCGCGGCAGACGATCGCGTCGGCCGCGACCACCAGCGCCTCGGTGAACAGCGCCCGCGGCGCAGTGCGACGGCGCAGCACGCCGTAGCGGCGCAGCAGGTAGCCGCGGCTGAAGCCCGCCTGGCGGCGTTGCCTCGGCGAGCGGTGGCCGTAGGTGACCGAGCCGAGGTGCACGCCCACCGCGTCGGGGGCTTGGGCGGTAGCCCAGCCGGCGCTGCGCAAACGCAGCGCGAGGTCGAGGATCTCCATGTACGCGCTGATCGTCTCGTCGAAGCCCCCCACCTGCTCCCACGCGGCGCGCCGGTAGGCGCCGGCGGTGCCCTCCGGGCCGGTCAGCGCCGGGCCGCCGGCGTGGATGCCGCCCGGCGGTTTGCCCTGCATACGAGCGAAGCCGGCGAGCGTGACGTCGGCACTCACGCCAAAACTGTCGATCGCGCCCCGCTCCCCCGGCGCGAGCATCAACGCCGCCACCGAGCCCACGCGCTCGTCGCGCTGCATCGGCGCGATCAGCCACTCCAGGCAGTCGGGGCGCGGCTGCACGTCGTTGTTGAGCAGCACCACATACTCCCCCTCGCCAGCGCACACACCGTGATTGACCGCGCGGGTGTAGCCACCGTTTGACTGCAGCCGCACCGTCTTCACGCCCGGCCACTCCCGTTCCAGGCGCTCGGGCGAGCCGTCGCGCGAGCCGTCGTCGACGACGATCACGCGGTGGTCGACGCTCTGACGCGCGAGATACTCCAGGCAGGAGTTGGTCAAGTCGTAGTGCTCGTACACCGGCACCACGACGTCGATCGCTGGTTGCGATGGCACCAGCCAAGGCTAGCCTCAGCCGCCGACGGGCGTCGCGGCGAGCCAGATCGAGTGGTGCAGGATGGGACTCGTTCAGCAACCGGTCGCGTAAGCCAGCATCCGACAGACTTCCGACATCCGTACCGAATCGAGCGTCGTGATGCATTCGGTACGGAATGACTTCTGAGCAAGCAGAGTGTTGTGTATGGCAAGGACACATGCGACAGGCATCCCGTCTCGTGGCCCAAGCTCCAGCTCGGTGTCCCAGCCGCGCGTGGTGCCAGTGGCGGGCACAGCCATCACGTCGAACTGGCGCTCGATGTGCTCTTCGCGGGTGAGGATCAACACCGGCCGGCGCTTCTCAGAGGGCGGCTCATATAGCCACACCTCGCCACGTGTCACGACGGGAGGTGGTCGTCCCAGGAGAACCCGGCAACGTACTCTTCCGCTGCCATCCTGTGCATGGCCCGGGACGTGGACGCACGACCCATGGCCGACAGGTTGCCCCAGTTGTCGATGACATCGCCAGACTCGACGTGGGCCGCTTGGAGTGCGCGCTCGGCCTGCTCCTCACTCCACGTGGGAGCCTCCTGCAGCACAAGCTCCTTCGCCGTCATGCCGCAGATTTTAGCGGCAAGTCAGGCGAGTGACGTCGCTCGACGCAGCCAGGCACGTCAGTTGCTACCCCCCCGACCCGCCCCCGGTGCTGATCAACCCCCGCTCGATCGCGTAGTGGACAAGCTCCGCGCGCGTGGAGAGCCGCAGCTTGCGCTGGATGTGGGAGCGGTGGGTCTCGACCGTGCGGACGGAGAGGTAGAGCTGCTCGGCGATCTCCGCGTTGGTGTGGCCGAGCGCGATCAGGCGCAGCACGTCGACCTCGCGCTCGGAGAGATCGTCAGGCGGGCCGGGGGGCAACTCGGAGGCAATGCGGGCGCCGAGCCCGGGATTGAGGTAGCTCTCGCCCACGGCGGCGCGGTGCACCGCTTTGACGAGCTCCTCGTCGGCGGCCTCCTTGAGGACATAGCCGAGTGCACCGGCGCCCAGCGCCTCACGCGCGAACGCCGGCTCCTGCTGCATCGTCAGCACCACGATCTGCGTGTCGGGCGATTCCGCGCGGATCGCGGGGATCGCCCGCAGGGGGGAGCCGCCGGGCATGTTGAGGTCGAGCACCAGCACCCGGGGCCGATGTTGGCGCACATGGCGCCGCGCGCCCTCGACGTCGGCCGCCTCGGCGAGCACCTGGAAATCGGGCTCGCTGTCGAGCAACAGCCGCAGCCCGCTGCGCACCACCGCGTGATCGTCAGCAAGGACGATCCCGATTGTTTTGGCCTCAGGGTCCACGCCGCCCTCGGTCCCGCCGGCAGCATCGATCGACTCGCGCTCCCGCTTACTCATGTGCGGAAAGTTACCGAGTGCGTCCAGCGAGTGCGACTCGGGGCGGCCGACGCACCGCCGGCTTGCCAGCGGGTCAGCTCGCTGACGGCGCGCCGGCGGGGGCGCGCCGCGGCGCCGGCGCATACAACCGTACGAGTCGCTCCACCCCGGCGGTGCACACCCCCAGGCTGACCAGCGCCGCGGCGACGATCGCGGTGGCGACGTCGGCCGAGAGCACGTGCTCGGCGAGGCCCAGCGAGGCGATCGCGGCCGGCACCCCCAGCTGCGCGCTGGCGGCCAGCCCAGCGGCCACGGGGCGGCGCACGAGCGCGACCGCGAGCAGGTGGATCGCGACGTTCAGCGCCGCCAGCGCGCCGGCGAGCACCAGCAGCGACGGGTGTTTGACGAGACCCCCCACGTCGAGCTGCGCGCCGAGCACGACGAAGTAGAGCGGGATGAAGAAGCCATCGGCGATGCCGCGCATCTGCGTGGAGAGGCGTTTGGGGCCGCCGATCAGCGCCACCGTCACTCCGGCGCCGAAGCCCGCGATCAGGATGCTCGCGCCGCCCTTCAGCGCCAGCCACGAGAGCACGAACAGCACCAGTAGCGAGAGGCGCAGGTCGAGCGCCCAGTGGCGCTGCTTGGAGAGGCGGCGCACCCTGCGCACCCACCCCCCGCGGCCCAGCAGCCGGGCCACACCAAGCAGCACGAGCACCCCTCCCCCCACCAGCACAGCCCCGAGCGCCGCGTGGCCGACGCGCGCCGGCTGCAGCACGATCGGTACGGAGAGAATCGTGAGCACATCGGCGATCGTCACCTGCGCCATCACCGTCATCGCGTCGGGCCCCCCGATGCCGGTCTCCTCCAATGCCGGCAGCAGCACCGCCGCCGAGCCCGAGGCGAGCAGCACCACGTACACCGCCGCGTGACCGGTGCCCGTGATGCTCTCGGCGAGCAGCCCGCCGGGGATCGCCAGCACGCACACGATCCCCGCCAGCACCCCCCCGCCGCGCAGCGAAGCCGGCAGCCGCCTGTCGCGCAGCGGCAGGTGCATCCCCACCGTGAGCATCAGCATCGCGAAGCCGATTTCGCCGAGGAACGCGACCGTCCCGTTGGTGGGGTTCACCGCGTCGAGCACCGCCGGTCCGACGATCACCCCGGCGAGGATCTCGCCGATCACCACCGGCACAAACCAGCGCCCGGCAACCCCCAACAGCGGCCCCCCAAGCCCGGCGAGGACAATCACGATCAGCGTCTCGAAGTTCACTTGGGATCCAGGGTATGTGCTCGCGCGAGGCTACGATTGCCGGGCGCATCCCGTTACCCCGGCTCACCGAGCCGGACGATCGCTTAATCGAGGAGGCATCACGATGACCACATCCCAGCTCGTCACCGGCGTCGACTTCGTCGGCTGCCCCACCAAAGACCTCGAGGCCGCCGTCGAGTTCTACGGGGAGACGCTCGGGCTGCCCCGCTCGGTGTACCTCAAGGAGCGCAACTACTCCGAGTTCGAGACCGGCAACCTGACGCTCAGTGTGTACAACGCTGAAGCGATGGGCCTCCCGCACCACGCCAACCCCAACCCGATCGCGCTGCACGTCGAGGACGTCGCGGCCGCGCGCGCGTCGCTGCAGGAGCGCGGGGTGGCGTTCAACGGCGAGACGCTCGACACGGGCGTGTGCCACATGGCGTTCTTCGCCGACCCCGACGGCAACGCGCTGATGCTCCACCATCGCTACGCCCCGCGCGCGCCGCAGGGATGAGCGCTCCCGGGCGCTGACCCGGTCGGTCCACGCGCGGGGTGATCTGTCTCCGCGGCTGGCGCGTAAGGCTTGCGGGAGAACGAGATGTCGTGCTCCCCGATGTGGCATGAGCCAGGACCACCAAGCGAATGGAGGCAGCAATGCACAACCAGCATGACGATCCCGAGGTCGATCGGGCGGGGCGGCAGCCCTCGCAGGACCCGTGGACCGCACCCACCACGCGCAAAAGCTTCCTGAAGGGCGCGGTCGTCGCGGGCGCGGGCGCCACCAGCCTGGGGGCGTTCGCGCCCGCCGCCGCAATCGCCAAGGGCAGAAAGAAGGGCCCGACCCACGGCGATCTGGCGATCCTGAAAGCCGCTCAGATCGCCGAGGCGCTGGCGGTTACGACCTACACCAACATCATCAACACGGCGCCGTTCTTCAAGAACATCCCCACCGACGACCAGGGCTACCTACAGGGGGCGCTGCAGGAGGAGATGTCTCACTACCTGCTCGAGGAAAGCCTCACCGGCAAGCCCTCCGCCTACACGACGTTCTACTACCCGCCCACGATGTTCGCCGACGCGCAGACCACGCTCAACATCCTCGTGACGCTCGAGGATGCCTTCATCGCCGCTTATCTGATCGGGGTCCGCGACTTCAGCACCCCCGACCTGCGGGTCACGGCGGCGCGCATCATGGGGATCGAGTCCGATCACCGCACCCTCGCGCGCGTGGTGGGGCCCGATGTGGCAGGCGGGGATGGCGGTCCGATCAAGGAAATCACCGGGATCCAGAAGACTGCCGAATCCGTTGCCCCGCCCAACAACAATGGCTACGAGCGCACGCTCCTGCTGACCCACATCGAGCAGGCGGTGGAAGCGCTGCTGCCCTTCGTGGAAAAGAAAGCCGCCGAAAAGGAAGGCTTCGACACCTCGAAGCCCTACCCGTTCGCGCCATTCACGCCAACGCTGCCGAGCGCCCTCGGCGAATTCCACTCGCTGAAGGGCTGATCCCCACAGCCCTTGCAGTGGGACGCTCTGTTCGCGACCTGTGGCACGGATGCCGCAGGTCGCGAACAGCCTCGAGCGTTTTTTCGCCTTCGCGTGTCTCTGGGGGTTACGCGGCCTGTGCCGCCAGCTCGCCGCTCGCTCCGTCTCTTGCCATTTCGACCTCCTGGGGCCGGGAGGCCACCGGTGGGCGCAGGATCAGGAAGGCGGCGAGGATCCCGAGCGCGACACACACGGCGGCGACCACGTACGCGAGGTGGTAGCCACCGGTCAGCGCGCTGGTCAACGGGTCGCCGGCGGCGCTCAACGCCTTGGTGTGGTCGGTGGCGATCGTCCCCAGCGCGGCCAGGCCGATCGCGCCGAACAGCTGCACGGAGACGTTGATGATCCCCGACGCCAGGCCCGCGTCGCGCGGGGGCGCGTCGGACATCCCCAGCGTCAACAGCGGCAGGAACGAGGAACCCGCCCCGAGGCCGAGCGCCAGGAAGGCGAAGAACAGGCCGGGGAAATAGCTTGCGTGAACGCCCTGAAAGGCCAGCAGCACGAGACCCACGACGATCCCGAACAGCCCGGCGGCGAGCGTCGGAATGGGACCGAAACGCCCGACCGCGCGCGCCGCGATCCCCATCGACATCGCCGCAATCGCGATCGTCAGCGGCATGAACGCCAGGCCCGTGTCGATCGCGTTGTAACCCAGCACGCGCTCGAGGTACAGCGCGCCGAGGAAGAACGCGGAGAACATGCCCGTGATCAGCAGGCCGCGGACGAGGCTCGAGCCCATCAGCGTGCGCAGACGCAGGATCCGCAGCGGCATGATCGGGTTGGCCACGCGCGCCTCCAGCACCAGGAAGGCCCCCAGCAGCGCCAGCGAGGCGCCGCCCGCGCCGAGCGTGCGGGCCGAGAGCAGGCCGTAGTCGCTGGACTTGACGATCGCGAAGGCGCCGAACATCGTCGCCAGCGTGATCAGCGCCGAGCCGAGGACATCCACGCCGCCCGTGAGGCCGATGCCCTCGTTCTCCTCGATCAGGATCGAGCCGAGCACCAGGGCGAGCACGCCGATGGGCACGTTGACGAAGAAGATCCAGTGCCAGCTCAGCGACTGCGTGAGCGCTCCGCCGGCCAGCAGTCCGATCGAGCCGCCCCCGGCGGAGACGAACGCGTACATGCCCATCGCCTTGGCCTGCTCGACCCGCTCCGGGAACTCGGTGACGATGATCGCGAGGATCACGCTGGAGGCGATCGCGCCGCCGACCCCCTGGATCAGGCGAGCGCCGATCAGCAGCGCCTGGCTGTCCGCCAGCCCGCACGCGATCGAAGCCGCCACGAACAGGACAAGCCCGCTGAGGAACACCTTCTTGCGGCCCACGAGGTCGCCGAACCTGCCGGCCAGCAGCAGGAAGCCGCCGAACGTGATCAGGTAACCGTCGATCACCCACGTGAGGTTGGCCTGCGTGAAGTGCAGTTCGCGTTGGATCGATGGCAGCGCGACGTTGACGATGGTCGCGTCCAGCACCATCATCAGCTGGCCGAGGCACAGCACGGCAAGCGCGATCCAGCGGCGACGCTCGTGGCTGCCGGCTGCCCTCTGCTCGGCCGTCGCTCCGCCGGCAGCCCCGCGGGGGGTCGGCTCCAGCGTCTGGAGTTGGGTCGCTCCGCCGACGGCCTCCTCACCGGTGGCCGGCTCCGGTGTCTCGAGTTGGTTTGATGCGGTGGCGGTGGTGCTCATCGAGTGCTCCTTTCGGGTGCGCGAAGGGAACACCATAGCAGGGATGATCACTGCACTAGGTATCATCTTTTTAAACGTGATGGTTGCTGCAGCATGGTATAATTATGCCGTTATGCCCGACCGTGTCCGCTCATGCCCTCCCAACTCGATGGTGCTGCTGACCCGCCTGGCCAAGCAGGTCTACAGGCGCAGCAGCGAGGAGCTGCTGGGCATGCACATGCGTCTTTTGATGGCGCTCAGCTACGTGCGCGATCACGACAACGCCCCCCAGCAGGAGCTGGCGGAGGCGCTGTGCATGGACGCCAACAACGTCGTGCTGCTGCTCAACGAGCTGGAGGACCTGGGGTACGTCGCCCGCCGTCGCGACCCCCACGATCGCCGGCGCCACCTGGTCGAGCTGACCGACGCGGGGTTCGGAGCACTGAGGAGCGCCGAGCGTGCGCAGGAAACGATCGAGGACGATGTGCTGCGGGGGCTCGACCCGAGCGATCGAGCGATCCTGTGGCAGCTGCTGACCCGCGCGTTGCAGGGCGCCGAGCCGGACGCGGCCGGTGCGGAGCACGCCACGACCGCGTCTGTCTCGACGTAAGGCTTCGCGGATCGCCGCGTCCGTGACGGCCGGCGGCGGGCGTTCGGGCCCGCCGCCGGCCAACACGGGGCCGCCGCTACGGGCAGCTGACCATCAATGCGAAGGCGGTGTCCTTCAGCGTGGCGCCTTCGTAGGTGCGCACCGTGATCTGGTGTTCACCGGTCGCCGCGGCCTCCACGAGGTGCGGGGTGGCCGTTTCGTTGGAGGAGGCCACCACCGCGCAGGCGTTGAGGTTTTCGCCGCTCGCGAACGTCACCGTGTACTTGCCTTCGGCCGTGTGCGTCACTTCGCTCGGGGCTTCGCCCACCACGTTCGTGGCGACGCCGCCGGCCGAGAACTTGTCGACCGCGTCCAGGCCCGCTCCTGTGGGGCCTGCCGCACCGGTGGCACCCGTCGGGCCGACCGGACCGGCGGCACCGGTGACACCCACCGAGCCTGCGGCGCCCGTCGCACCCGTTGCTCCCGTCGCGCCGGTGGGACCGGTTTCGCCCGCTGGACCGGTGGCGCCGGTGACACCCACCGGGCCGGCGGCCCCCGTCGCACCCGTCGCTCCCGTCGCGCCGGTGGGACCGGTTTCGCCGGCCGGGCCGGTGGCGCCAGTCGCACCGATGGCCCCCGTGGCGCCCTTGGCGGCGAGCAGCCCCCACGCGGACGGGTCGATTGCCGGGTCGTTGTCCAAATTGCCCGCTGTCAGCGACACATACGACGAGCCTCCAAACGACACCGCTTCGCCCGCCGCGTACGTTTCCGTGGGGTTCCACGCACCTTTGAACGTCATCGGCGGCCCCTGCGGGCCGGTTGCGCCGGTGGCCCCAGTCGCACCGGTGGCCCCGATGGCACCCGTCGCGCCGGTGGCGCCGGGTGCGCCCGTCGGACCGACAGAGCCGCCGGCACCGGCTGCGCCGGTGGCCCCGGTGGTGCCGGTGAGGCCGGCGGGACCGACTGCCCCTTGCGGGCCTGTCGCGCCACGTTCGGCCAGCAGCGCCCACGACGACGGGTTCGTCGCCGGGTCGTTGCCCTGGTTGCTCGGTTCGAGCGACACGTACGACGAGCCATTGAAGGAGACCGCATCTCCCACCGCGTAGATGTGCCCGTTTTCCCAGGTGCCCCTGAAGTCGACGGGTGGACCCTGTGGGCCAGTCGCTCCAGTGGCACCGGTCGCACCCTGCGCACCCGTGGTGCCGGCCACGCCCTGCGCGCCGGTCGCGCCCTGAGAGCCGGTGGCGCCTGTTGCACCCTGCGCGCCGGTGGAGCCCGTGGCGCCGGTATCGCCCTGAGGACCAGTGGCACCGGTTGTGCCCTGCGACCCTTGCGCGCCGGTGGCGCCGGTCGCGCCCTGCGCACCGGTCGCTCCCTGCGAGCCCGTAGCGCCGGCCACGCCCTGGGAACCCGTGGCGCCCGCGGGTCCGGTCGCGCCCTGCGACCCTTGCGGGCCCGTGGCGCCAGTCGCACCCGTTGCGCCAGTGGCACCCTGCAGACCGGTGGCGCCGACGGGCCCAGTGGCACCAGTGGCACCGGTGACACCCTGGGGGCCGGTCGCACCCTGGAGGCCGGTCGCACCTGTCGCACCCTGGGAACCGGTTGCACCGGTCGCCCCCTGCGGACCTGCGGGACCGACGACGCCCTGCGGACCGGCGGGGCCGGGTTGACCCTGCGGGCCAGTTGCGCCGCGCGGCCCGGCCGGGCCCGACTTCCCCTTTGGCTTCGCCTTCGCAGTACGGCCATGTGCATCGTGGTTGCCGTGCGACTGCGTCTTTGCCGCCTCAGCGGGACCGCCGCCGAGCGCCAGCGCACCTACCACGCCGCCGCCCAGCACACGGACTCCCACCCTGGCCACACGCTCACGCACATTGCTCGAGCTCATTTGTTCACGCACTCCTTTGAGGGGCTTTGAGTTGTTGTTAAGGGCTTGACTTTGCGTATACGGGTACGCACTCGATGGGACACAGCGGCGCGCGCTTTCTCACTGAAAATGAGTCCGAGTGGACGTAATGACTAGCTGAAGCTTTTCGTGTTTATGGATTCACCGATCGAGGTAAACAAGGTCACCCACAACCGCGGATATGGAGGTCCGATGCACATGCCAGGAAGTCAGATGCACACATCAACCACGATGCACACACCAACCAGTCACCGCCCCGGCGCGGCGGCGGTGACGATCGCCGCCACGCTGCTCGCGCTCGCGGCACTCGCCGGCTGCGGCTCGAGCGCCGGCACGGCGACGCTCGACACCGTCACGCTGGAGCGCGCGATCGCGGGGTCGATCCTCACCGGACACCACGTGTACACACTTGTCAGCTGCCCGGGGCACGTTCCCCAGCAGCGAGGTCACCGGTTTGCGTGCACCGCCAATCTGAGCGTGGGCTCCTACCCGGTGTATGTGACCGAGGTGGATGGAGGCGGGCACGTCAGCTATGGCGACGACGCCCCGCTGCGGACGCTCGACACGCAGCGAGTGCAGCAATCGATCGCCGCCTCGATCCACACCGAGCGAGGGTTGCGCGCACGCGTGGCATGCCCATCGGAGGTGTTGCAGCAGCGGGGGCTGGCGTTTACGTGCACGGCAGCGGTGAGCGGCAGGCGCTATCCGTTTGCCGTCACCGAGAGCGACGGCGACGGTCACGTGCGCTACGTGGGGCGGTGAGCTCGATGAACGGCACACGTCCCACGATCTGTTTGTGCATGATCGTCAAGAACGAGGCCGGCGTGCTGGCGCGCTGCTTGCGCTCGTGCCGAGGCCTGATCGACTGCTGGGTGATCTGCGACACCGGCTCCAGCGACGGCACGCAGGAGCTGATCGCCCGCGAGCTGGAGGGCACACCCGGGGAGCTTCACCGGCATGAGTGGGTTGACTTCGGCCACAACCGCAGCGCGCTGATGGAGCTGGCGGCGGGCAGAGCCGACTATCTGCTGTTGATCGACGCCGACATGACCGTCGTGCAGAGCGCGCCGCTGGGCAGGCTGACGGCCGACGCGTACATGCTGCGCCAGGGCGACGAGCGCTTCGACTATCGCAACAAGCGACTCGTACGCGGCGATTTGCGCTGGCGCTACGTGGGCGTCACCCACGAGTACCTCTCCTGTTTGGACGTGGAGCGTACGGTCGAGCGCCTCGACGCGCTGGCGATCGACGACCACGGTGACGGCGGCAGCAAGGCCGACAAGTTCGAGCGCGATCGCGCGCTGCTGAAGGCGGAGCTGCGAGAACACCCCGATAACGAGCGTGCCATGTTCTATCTCGCTCAAACCCAGCGCGATCTTGGCACGCAAACCGGCGACCTCGGGGCGCTCGCCGCCGCGCGCGACCTGTACGAGCGGCGCGCGGGAATGGGCGGCTGGGAGGAGGAGGTGTGCTGCGCCTGGCGCCAGGCCGGGCGCCTCAGCGCCGAGCTGGGTGAATGGCCGCGCGCCGGCGCCGCGTTCCTGGCCGCTTGGGAGGCGCGCCCGTCGCGGCTGGAGGCCGTGCACGATCTGGTGGCGGGACTGCTAGACCGCCGCCAGCATCACACCGCCCACCGCTTCACCGCGCTGGCGGCCGGAACCGGCGGGTTGGCGGTACCGGAGGACGTCCTGTTCGTCGAGCCGTGGGTTTACCGGTGGGGGCTGCTGTTCCAGCACTCCGTCGCCGCCTACTGGTGCGGCGAGCTTGACGCCTCCATCCGGGCCTGCAAGCGACTACTGGCGATCGAGTCGCTCCCCGACGCGCACCGCCACCAGACGGAGGTGAACATGCGGCTGGCGTTCAGCCAGAAGGCCCGCCAAGTGGTGGAGCGCATGCAGATGCCGCAGTACACGACCCGCCGGCTGGCGCACTCGGGCACCCCCACGCGCGGGCGCGCGGCGTGAGCGGTTGGCCGTCGTGGCCGTCGTGAGCTGACGCGTGGCGCGAGCGGTTTGCGTCGCCGCCGTCGCGAGCTGACGCAGGGCGCTAGGGTTGCTGGATCGGGCTGGGTATCGTCCTCCAGCCCTTGACTTGGAGGGATGCGATGAGCAAGCGTATTGTGGTGCTCGGTGCGGGGTTCGGAGGATTGGAGCTCTGCACGGTGCTGTCGGAGGCCGTTGGCGAGCAGATCGAGGTGACGCTGATCGACAAGGCCGACGCGTTCGTGTTTGGGTTCTCGAAGCTCGATGTGATGTTTGGGCGGACCACCCCGCAAGCGGCTCGCCTGGCCTACAGCGATATCTCGAAGCCGGGCATCCGGGTGCTGCGGGAGACGATCACGGCGATCGATCCGCAGGCGCGACGCGTGACCACCGACGCGGGTGTCCACGAGGCCGACGTGCTGGTCGTCGCGCTGGGCGCCGACTACGACATGGACGCCACCCCGGGCCTCGCGGAAGGCGGGAACGAGTTCTACTCAGTCGCCGGCGCCGAGCGCCTGGCGGAGATCATCCCGACGTTCTCGCAAGGGCACGTGGTCATCGGCGTGTGCGGCGCTCCATTCAAGTGCCCGCCGGCACCAAGCGAGTGCGCACTGCTTCTACATGACGAGCTCACCGCGCGCGGGGTACGCGATGCGTGTCAGATCTCGTTCGTGATGCCTTTGAGCAGGCCCGTGCCGCCCTCACCCGAAACCTCGGAGGCGCTCGAAAGGGAGTTTGCCGAGCGTGACATCGCGTTCATCGGGGGCCGCCGCATCAACGAGCTCGATCCGCGGCGCAAGGTCGCGAAGCTCGACGACGGCAGCGAGTTGTCGTTTGACCTGTTCCTGGGAGTGCCGAAGCATCGCGCCCCCGATGTGGTGATCGCCAGCGGCATGACCGAGGACGACTACATACCGGTCGACTCGGCCACGCTCGAGACGCGTTTCCCCGGGGTGTACGCCGTGGGCGACGTGGCGACCGCGGGCGTGCCCAAGGCCGGCGTGTTCGCCGAGGGCGCGGCGCGCGTGGTGGCGCAGAGGCTGATCGCCGAGCTATACGACGGCGACCCCCCAGAACGCTATCTGGGGCGCGGTACGTGCTACATCGAGTTCGGCCGCGGGCGCATCGGCAGTGTGGACATCGACTTCCTCTCCGGCCCGGAGAAAACCGGCACCTTCAACGCGCCGTCAGCCGAGCAGATGGCGCTCAAGGAGCGCTTCGGCTCCAGTCGCCGGTCGCGCTGGTTCGGCAGTTGACGACTTTCTGCCCCGTCTCGGACGGAAGGGGGGGGATTCGAACCCCCGAGGCGGGGGTTGCCCGCCTGCCGGTTTTCAAGACCGGTGCATTCAACCGCTCTGCCACCCTTCCACGCTGAATACAAGGCTACCGGCTCAAGAGCTCTCGCCGGGGTCGTTGGCGAGGACGATCATCCAACCGATCCGCACGCGAAAAGGACGGAGATCGATGTTCGAAGTCACTACCCCCGCTATCGTGGCCAAGTCCAGCCGCTACTGGGCCCGTCCGAGCGATGTCGTCGTCCATCACATCAGCAGCAGCACCGTTCAAGCCGTCGACCCGAATCCAGCCGACCCGGGGCTGCTCGGGTAAGGCAAGTCCCCTCCTGTCCGTGGCTCGAGTCAATCGAATAGACCAGTCGCGGCGATGAGCGCGAGCAGCTTTGGTGACTCCGTCGCTTCGCCTCTGCTGAGCGCGGCCGAGCTCGCGGACATGGCCACGTTCGGCACTGAGAGAGCGACTCGGGATGGGGACTTGCTTTTCCAAGCCGGGGACGCGTCTTACGATCTGTTCGTCGTCCTGGAGGGCGAAGTCCAAGTGGTTCGGCCAGGCGGTGCGGATGAGGTCGTCGTCGCCGAGTTCGGTCCGGGCAGCTTCATCGGCGAGCTGACGCTGCTGACCGGCCAGCGGCGCTTTTTGACCGGCCGCGTCTCCCAGCCGGGGCGGGTGTTGGTGATCGCCCAGACCGAGCTCCGCCGGCTGATGAGCGTCCGCCCGGCGCTCTCCGAAACCATCTTCAACGCGCTGCTCGCGCGACGTGAGTCCCTGCGATCCGGAGAGGGGGCGCAGGCGATTAGGATCATCGGCTCGCGCTACTCCCCCGAGGCGATGAGCCTGCGCTCATTCGCCGAGCACTCGCATCTTGCGCACACCTGGATCGACGTCGAGGACGCCGAGGACCTCGACTCTTTCCTCGCGCCGATGGGTTTGCAAGCGCAGGACATCCCGGCGGTGATCACCGCCACCGAGACTCTGCGCCATCCCTCGCCCGCAATCTTCGCGGAGCACCTCGGCTTGACCTTTCAGCCCCAACCGGGCTACATCTTCGATCTGGTGGTCATCGGCAGCGGCCCGGCCGGGCTCGCCGCCTCCGTCTACGGCGCCTCAGAGGGCCTGCGCACCGTGTCCCTGGACGCGGTGGCCATAGGTGGACAAGCCGGCGCCAGCTCGCGGATCGAGAACTACGCGGGATTCCCGAACGGCATCTCCGGGGAGGACCTCACCGGCAGGACCGCCGTGCAAGCGATGCGACTGGGAGCTCGCTTGAACTCCCCGTGCGAGGTGACTGGGTTGCGATCCGAGGCCAGCTTCCACGTGGTGGTGCTGCGCGACGGCAGCGAGGTTCCGACACGTGCCGTGATCGTCGCCTCCGGAGTGCGCTATCGGCGGCTTGACGTCGATGATCTCGAGCGCTTCGAGGGCGCTGGTGTGTACTACGCCGCGACAGACCTCGAGGCGCGCGTCTGCAGCGGAACGCCCGTGTTGGTCATCGGTGGAGGAAACTCCGCCGGTCAGGCCGCGATCTACCTGGCCCAGAACAACTCCAGTGTCACGATCGCGATCCGGCGGAAGGATCTCGCCCAGAGCATGTCTCAATATCTGATCGAGCGGATCGAGGCCAACCCGAAAATCAATCTCATGACCGGCGTTGAAGTTCAGGCGCTCGCCGGCCGGGACCACCTCGAAGGGGTGACGCTCACGGACAAACAGACCGGCCGTGAGCACGAGATCGCGTGCGCAGGCCTGTTCTGCTTCATCGGCGCCCGCCCGGCGACGGCGTGGTTGGGGGACAGTGTGCTGCTCGACGGCGATGGGTTCATCCTCACCGACCGCCAGCTACCCGGCTCGCTCAGTGCTGAGACAGCGAGAGCGCTGCCGTTCGAGACATCCAGGCTCGGCGTATTCGCCGCCGGCGATGTCCGGTACGGCTCGATGAAGCGAGTCGCCGCCGCCGTGGGCGAGGGATCGAGCGCGGTGCGCTCCGTTCATGAGCGGCTGGCCATGGAGACCTGATGCTCGATACGCCTCGCTACGGGAGCGGCACTGAGGCGCTCCCAGGCTTTACACTGGTGGCTCGACCTCCAGGAGAGGTGGCCGAGTGGCTGAAGGCACTCGCCTGCTAAGCGAGTATGGGGATTAAACTCCATCGCGGGTTCGAATCCCGCCCTCTCCGTCCCGCCAGATGGGCTGGCGATGAACGGCCCCCACGAAAGAGTCCGCCTGCTGTCAGGCGTCAGGCGTCGTGGGGCAGGATCGTGAAGGCTCCGCCTTGCAGTGGCGTGACGGTACGGAAATGGCGCTCGTCAAAGCTGACGATGCGATTGGTCTTGTATCGGTTTGCGATCACAACCACCGAGCAGTCGGCGAGCCCAAGCTCCAGATCCGCGTAGCGTGCGTCAAGATCCCCGACCGTCACATAGTCCTCGCGCTCCAAACAGGCAACGGTAAATCGTCCAGCGGCGAGATCGGCGATAAAGTTTCGCCGTGGCCGTCGCCCAAGTCGCACTCCGAGTAGGTAGTCCACCTCGGCGGTGACGGGCGCCGGAACGATCAGCGGTCCATCAACGGTTTGCAGCAGCTCGTCGATGCGATCGAAGTACGGATCGTTGGCATCGCCAAAGGCCACAAGTGGGCCGGAGTCGATGACGACGGTCACTCGCCGAAGCCCTTGAGCAGGTCCTCCTCCGGTACGTCCGCGATCGATGAACCATCTCCATGTCCCGAGCCGGCCAATGCGAAGTTCCGGTCCTGGGATGGCTTGGGCTGGTAGGTCGCGACGGCCTCGCGCAATATCTCCGCCTGCGACCTACCCTCCTCGCGGGCCACGCGGGCCAGGCGCTGAGCCTGATCCTCATCGAGATAGACACTGGTCTTTCGCACTTACGAGAGTATAGGGCATCGAGTAGGGCACAGGGATCTGTCCTCCCCCACGGTGCTGGCTTTACCGGCTCGCTTTGCGCACCGTCCCTGCCGCTTGTCGCCGCGCTTTACGCCCAGCTGGCTCCATCAGAGACTGCACCAGGGCCTCGAGCTGGGCTTCATGGTTTGCAAACCGTCCCGCCCTCTCCGTTCGAGATGGGGCGGAAGGTCGTCGTTCGAACCTCCGCTCCGGCTCAGTGCTGGCGCCTCATTTCCTCGAGAACGTCACGATCCTCCTTTACGCTAAAGTAAAGGCATGGCGCGGATATCAAGCAAGCATCAGGTGACCCTTCCTGTCGCGTCGTTGAAGCAGGCCGGCTTGGGCGTGGGAGATGAGGTTGCGATTGAAGCCGAGGGGGCCGATCGGATCGTCGTTCGGCGCATATCGGGCGACGTCGGGCGAGCGCTGGGTGTGTTCGACGGCCTCTACGAGCCGGGCTATCTTGAGCGACTTCGCGCCGGCGAGCGTGCATGAGCGGGTGCGTGCTCGACACAGACGTGGTGATCGGCGCGCTCGACCGACGTGACCCGCATCACGCCAATGCGGCCAAGGCGATCGAGCGGCTCGCCGACGATGGCGTGCCGTTGCTCCTGTCGCTTGTCAACTACGCCGAGACACTCGTCAGACCGGCCGAGGACGAGCACAACTTGAAGACTGCGAAGGACGCGCTGGCCGCGTTGGGAATCCAGTTGGTCGCTCCGACGACCTCGATCGCGGTGAACGCGGCGCGGCACCGGGGACTGAATGTCAGCCTCGCGGATGGGTTCGCGCTCGCGACCGCGCAGGCTCACAATGCCCATGTGGCGTCGTTCGACGGGAGAGTTCGCCGCGCACTCCCCAAGCTCAGCCTTCAGCTCGCACCGCAACTGAGCTGACGCCTGCGTTCTGCTCGTCAAGACGCTCAAGCAGCGCCAGCACTTCCGGCGAGGGGTTCGAAAACAGTCTCAGGCACTCCGTCCCCGCAGAAACCGCTTGAATAAGCGGTTTCTGGCGAGAGCCGCGGGAGCCATCGGGCTCGGAGCCCACTCTGGGCGCCGTATGGAAGCGTTTTGGAAGCGATCCCGACGTGGACGAAGCTCGGCGGGCCGCGGCGGTGAGCACTGCGCAGTGGGAGCATGAGGAGCGGCGTCATTCTCACCACGGGCCAGAACGGTCCCGACGGTCTCGATGTCGTAGTCGAAGGACGCGCCGTCGAGGTCAGCGATGCAGCGGAGCTCGAACAGGTCGCCAACACCTACGAGTTGAAGTATGGGGCGCACTTCACAGCACCCGAGGGCACGTGGTTTGGTCTCAGCGACGCGATCCGCGCGGGTAAGGTGCTCCTCTATCGGGTCACGCCCACGACGATGCTCGGCTTCGCCAGAGGCGAGCAGTTCAGCCAGACGCGAGGTTCATTGCGTTCACCCGCACCAAGCACGCCATGTACGAGCTGCTGCACGCCCCCGGCTCCGGCCCCGTCCCAGCGCACGCGCAGAGGCAACCAACGCCCTGGAGAGGATCCTCGCCGCCGGGATCCGCGATGGCTCGCTGCGCGACGACATCGACGCCGAGGACCTTCTACGAGCCAGCACAGGGATCTGGCGTACCGACGACACCAACGATCCCGAATGGGAACAACGAGCCCGCCGCCTCGCACGACTAATCATCGACGGACTACAACCGCACTAACCAGCCGCCATGCCCACCGACGCCGCGATGATGACTCACAACTGACCCCGGTGCCGATCAGGCGCTGTGACGACAGCTGCCGATCTGGCGCTCATCCGCGCCAGCGCGTTCGCAATGAGAAGCTGGGCGCAAGCATCGCCAGCGGCTAGAGGCTTGATGCGGGTTGGCGTGCTGGGCAGGATGCTGGGGCTGAGCTGAGAAGAGGGTCTCCAGCTTTGCAACCTCGTGATTGGAGCACGAGATGTGCGCTTCGCTGGAGACCCTCGTTATTGCAGCCTACGTGTTCGCCGACTCGTTGCGGTTTCCTCGCCCAGGCCCTGCTGGCAAGGTGACTGATACCGAGCTGGTCGCGCTGGCAGTCGCGCAGGCCGCGACGGGCATCTGTTCAGACCGCCAGTTCCTGGGCGTGATCGGCCGGCTGCTCCCCGGGTTCTTTCCCGAGTTGCCAGGCCAGTCGCAGTACAACCGCAGGCTCAGACGGCTCACACCGTGGATCACGACGGTACAGATGATGGTCGCGGAGCTGATCGCTGATGGCGAGGTGCGGCTGGTCGATGGCACGCTGATCGCGTGCGCCAACTACCCCGGTTGCGCGTCACTCAGCGAGTTCGCCGGGCACGCCAGCTACGGATACTGCCCTTCCAAGAGCCTGTTCGTGTGGGGGATGCGCCTCGTGCTGATCAGCGACGCTAAGGGCGTCCCCGTCGGCTATGACCTCACCGGCCCCAAGACCGGCCAAGAGCGCGAGTGTGCCCTGGAGCTCGCCGCTGCGCACGCCGGCAGCGTGCTCTATGCCGACAAGGGATTCTGGGGCAAGGAGTACCGCGACTGCATGGAACTCATCAACGTCCATCTCGTCACACCCGAGCGCCACCGTCCTGGACCACGGCCCGCCGGCGAGATCCTCAAGACACGCGTACGCCTGGTCATCGAGAGCGTGTTCTCCAACCTCAAGCGTCAGATGCGCATGGAAGATCATCTCGCCAAGACGCTCCCCGGGCTCATACAACGCATCGCGCAACGCCTCCTCGCGCTCACCCTCGGCATGCACCTCAACCTGCTCACCGGCCGCCCACCACGAGCCCTCTCCGCCTACGACGGACGATAAACCCGCATCAAGCCTCTAGGCCCAGTCTGACGGGGCTACGTTGAACGCAGAGAACAGCTCAAAAGTCGTATCTGATGCACCGGACACTTGCCGATGGCGGTCTACGAGCCACCGAGCGGTGTTTCAGTCGCCGAGCGTGCGTACCGCGCGCTCTAGATCGCGTCGGTGGATGACGCGCGCCACGCGCCTGCTTTCGCCGTTGCCGACCGCTCGCCACAAGATGCGAAGCTCGCCGACCCTCAGTCGCCGCCAGGGCGCTCGTCCCTTCAGTGCGCGATCGTTCGCGTTGGCCGGCAGCGGCTCGTGGGTGAGCACGTCGGCCATCGCCCGCAGGGCTGCGCGGTGGTCGTCGGGGTGGAGCTTGCGTAGATCGCGCTGCGCCTGGCGGTCGAGCTCGACCGCGACCTGCGCCACGTGAGATCAGCTCTCGTCGTCGAGCGGACCGTGCTCGGACTCGAACTCTGCGATGGCGTCGGCGAGCGCAACGCCGGGCTCGCCCCGCTCGATCGCCTCGTCGGCAGCGCGCATCGAGGCGACGTACTCGGGCGCGTTGGCGAGCACGAAGTCCTCCAACTGCTCCGCGTCGAGCGGCAGCAGGACGGCGACAGGGGTGCCGCGATGCGTGACGAACGTCGGTCGCCCGGTGGTTCTGACCTCGTTGACCACGCCGCTGACCTGGCGGCCCAGTTCTCGAATCGTGACGGTAGCCATGCCGTCATTGTACGGCAGATTGCCGAACATCGTTGCACACCCGCCTCGGCCCCCGCGCCGTCGCAGCGCTATGGAAGCATTATGGAAGCAGCAGACCGCAGCAGACGCCCGATCGCTCAACGGCCGAAGTGCATATCACAAGTTGTCTAGTGGGCCAGGACTTTTAGGTGGGCGCTGCTGGTGGGCTGGTAGCCGGTCCCATGCGCAAGGGCTCGAAGCGCGATATGTCGGCGGCGAAGTGAATTCGGGATCGAGTAGGCGATGGTTGCCGAACTGTCGCTCACGGCCGCAACCCCGATCGTGACCCACGGTCCGCGCCCTTTGACCTGTAGTTCCACGAGCACGGCCGGATTTTCGATCGGGCCGCCTGCCGGGTTATGAACGCCAACGGCAAGTTTCCCTGTCCTAGCGAGAGAGGTTAGATGCGGAAGCCCGAGCGATAGGGCGTGAGTGACCTTCGCGGTGAAGCTGTAGGCGCCGGGAAACGTCGTTATCGTGGCAGCCGGGATCGCTCACCCGTAGAGGTGCATCCCCGCTCACCGACGACACGAAGGCTAGTTCGGCCTTGTTGTTGCTGTTGAGTGTTGCTGCTCCATAACGCTCGTCTGCGGATAGTTGAAGTCGGACGTTCCCGGCGGGTAAACGAACAGTTCGATCCAGGGGTCGGTGCTGACTTCCCAATCGATTTGCACCGAGTCGCCGACCGTCAGCGGAAGGAGCCACTATCCGGTGCAGCCGCCTGCGTTGTGTGATACGAGCGACCCGAACTCCTGCTGACCGAACACGACACCTGGAGCCCCGGCGATCGATTTGGAGCATTCGGCAAACGCGGAAGGTACAGCAATGAGCACGGCTAGCTGTAGTTCCTAGACAGCTCAGAAGAGCACCACGACGATGTAAGACTCATCGAAACCCCCATGTTTTGGACAGTGGAAGCATACAGACAGCGCACAGCGGCGGCTAGTCAGCTCCCAACGCGCACTGGTCGATGGCGAACCCTATCCTTACCCTCTTGAGATGCCGAAGGCGCGGCTCCGGTGAGGCCGGGCCGGTTCGTCTTCGACTGGTGGGCGACATCACGGCCATGCTGATCAGCCCCTCTGCACCGTCTCGATCAACTCTGGTCTGGCGGATAGATACGAGGACCCTGAACTCGGGACCGTCGCAGGCCACGATCAGAGCCTGATCGCGTAAAGGCAACGATTTGGCTGACTTGATAAGATCTGAAATATGGCGGACCTCCGGTTCGATTCGAATGTGAGCGAGGCCCTTGATAATAGTCTCGCATCAATCGCTGACCAGGCCGAGCGCGAATGCGTCTCAAACTTCCTGGACGCCGTAAACGCAAGCCGATCCGATGCATGCGATCCCGCAGAGTTGGCGCAAAGAGTCACTCGTGCCGAATATCGCCTGTTGGACGTAGGACGACCCAGGATATCTGATCGCTGATGGAGGACCGAGCCAAAGAAAGGGGTCGATTGGCGCGGCTCTTTGAGAACCCTTGGGATCCGCTTCAGATTGTCGCGGCCATCGTTGTGGCATTCGTAGTCGGAGGCGGCACCACAGTTGTGATCGTCGGAGGAGGTAACAGCAAACAATCGGGGACATCCACGACCCCACCGTCACACTTGGCGTTCCTGAGCAAACTTAACCCGGCGGGCGACAGGCCGCAAACCGGGAATACGGAATACCGCGGGCGAGAACTGGCAAACAGCATCTTTTACGAAAACGTAACCGCCACGCAGTCGACTGCCAGCCCCTGCGAAGGCGCACCAGAAGCCTACTGCCGCGCGACCAACTACCAACTTGGAGGCCGGAACAGTGTCTTCACGTGTAAGTTCGCAGTCGAAGTACACTCAACGTACAACAATGGAACACACTGGCGCGTCTCAGTCGACGGTAATGTGCTCAAGGAAGGCACATTTCAGCCTAATAGCGCGGCCGAGTCACTCGGCGTGCCGCTAGAAGGTGGCGAAATGCTTGAACTGCGCGTAACCACGGATGAACCAGGACTGAGCGAACCTAAGGTGATCTGGGGTGATGCCACAATTCAGTAGGATGGACATTCATCTTTGGCACACCTAACGGTCCGGAACCGAGCCGCACCAGCGGGTCGCGCGTCGTTCCACGCCACCAGCCGGCGGGCGCGCAGGCGCTCGACATGACCAGCGAGCGCACGCTTGACGCACCGCAAGAGAACTACCTTCGCGCCCCATTGCCGCTCGTGCGACGCCGGCGTGTTGGCCGGCTGTAGAAGTCTTAGCTCAATAAAGCTGTTTGGTCTCGTGCGGGTCAACTTGTCGTACGACCTCGAGAGAGGTCTGATCAATGACCCGTACGCACTGGAAGCACGCGCATTGGTTGGTTGTCCAATCGCGCGGAATAGGCTCGACTTCTTCATTTCAATGCGCGGAATAGGCTCGACTTCTTCATTTCAATCATTGATTGGATAAAAGCCAGCCTCCCAGGGGGTGCTGCCGCATACGCAAAGACAGTCGCCGCTCGGCAACATTACAACATATTCTCTGCGATCTACTTACGTGCTATCTGACATGCCGTGTCCTTCTAATTCCGAGACTACCACACACATCGAGTCTGTCATAGAGGGTGGCTATTGACCAAGCCTGTTGCGCTACCGGGTTGTGCGACAGAGCGCCACCTGACGAGCGATATACGCTCTTACTTCCCATGCAATGACATACTCTGTAGGATGCTTTGCAGATGACCACCACTGACTACGAGAAGGATCTATCACCGTGGCGCCAGCTACTGGAAGGCGAGCGGCTAAAGCTGGTCGCATTGATCTTGGAGCATGCCGAGAGACTTGGTGATGACGACGGCGGATGGGGGCTGAGAAAGGCATTTATCGAATGCCGCTATGCATCTGAGCTCGAGGATTGGCGCAAGCGCCGCAACAAGTTCCGCTTCGCTTTCTACACAGCATCAATCGGGACCGCGACACTCGGTGTAGTCAGTTCCGGCTTGGTAGCAGCGACGAAAAACGACGCACGCTCCACTTCGATCGACATCGCCTTGATTGTTATTGGTGTACTTATTGCGTTGCTTACAGCAATCAACCAGCTCGTGAGCCCGAGAAGCGTCGCGGCAGAGTATAAGACCGATGAGTTCGCGCTTCGGATGCGTGGGTGGCAGTATCTACGCGAACTTGAGGAAAAGACAGTTACTGCTATGGAGGCATATGCAACCTTCCAGCGGGACGCCAGCGCAATACTCGAAAAGGAACATCGCGCGCTGAGCTAGGCGACCTCCACCGAGCGCTCATCCATCGGATTGGTGGTGGTCGAGTCGCCGACTGCCTGTTACGCGGCGTGGGCTACGCAAGGCTACCTCGCGTTGCCGCTCGCATTTCTCGAAAAAAGTATTACTCTTGGACAAGGATGAAGACGGCCGGCGCTAGGAGGCCCCAGCCGGCCTTTCGCCGGATGACCTACGCTCGCGCGTGCTCCAGCAACAGTTCTGCGTACTCGCGCTGCTCAGGAGTCGGAGCGAGCAACGATCCGACCCTCCCGGAGAGCGTGATGGACCATCGTCCCGCGAACCTTCGATCGCCGTTCCGCGAGATCCTCATCCATCACAATCACATCAACCGGCCAGCCGATCCGGCCGACCGCATCGCGCAGGCGGACGGCCTCGGCGACGCGATTCTCGCCGGCAGCCTCCGCGAGGCGCTGTCCAGCCAGCTCTATCAACTCTTGAGTAGTCACGACCAGGACAGCCTACCGGCGTATGCGGCAATCACCAGCTCACGCCCACGAAACACCAGAACAGCGAGATCAGCAGCTACACGCGGTCCGTCCCTCCGATCGCTTCCGCCGCCTGCCGATGCGCTTGCCGCCCGACCGGCTCCATCAGCGCCGTCAAACCAGCTGGTCGAGAGCCATGCCCGTTCCGTGGTCGTACCCGGCTCCTGCCCCGCCAGGCGAGCGCGTGAGCAGCCTTCGCCGCGCCTCGCGACCAACCGGCTCCATTAGCGCCTCCACCAGACTCTCCAAGAGGCCATCGAGGTTCGTACGTCGTCCCGATCTGCCCATTTTCGATGGCAGCGAGACTTTTGGTCGAACTCGCGGCGGGCACACTCGGCATATGCTCTGCACATGTGGCGATCAGCGAGAACTCCGCGGCCTGTTCGGAGGGCGATCGAAAGCCACCTTGCGACGTATGAGTCAGGCGCAGACGGGCCGCTCCAGGACAGCCTTCGGGTTCGCACGTCGTCCCGATCTCCCCGTTTTAGCCGGTGGGTCTGTGGTGCCCGCACATCCTGGGTTCGCGTGTCAGGCGAGGTCGAGCACCAGCAGGATCGCGTCGTCGACCCCACGCAGCTCGTCGTACGTCAGGTGCCCCACGTGCTCACCTAGCGCGCGGGCATCTACGGCGCCAACCATCTCGCAGAGAACCTGAGTTGGCTGACCCTCGATTACGATCTCTGGATGGAAGCTGGCGGAGAACGCCGACCGTGAGGTCGGGCAGATCACCACGGTGGAAAGTGAGAGCAGATCGTCGGCCTGAACTACTACTGCGTAGCGGCGTCCGCTCTGAACGTGACCGCGTTTGCCGGGGAGCTTGATCGCGTAGACATCACCGCGGACCACGCAGCGTCTCCATTAGATCGGCGACCTCGTGTGCTTCGCGTACGTAGTCCTTGTTTTGCATGAGGCGCCTTGCCTCCGCGGCGAGTCCGATGCGCCTGCGCTCGCGTTCCGCCGTCTCCGTGATCGCTTGACGTGCGGCCTCCGCGCGGCTCAGGCCGCGCCGCCTCGCGATTTCCTCCAAGGCGCTGAGTCCGTCACGACCGAGACGCAGAGACAGGGGACGCGGGGCAGATGCCATGGCCCAAGTGTAGCGCGAAGTGCACTACACGCCTTTAGGCGCCGTGTCAGAATCCGCCCACTTCGTGGCGCGGATTGCGCCCCCCAGCGCGCGGCTTGCCCCCTGCGGCTTGCGCCCCCCAGCGCGCGGCTTGCCCCCTGCGGCTTGCGCCCCTCAGTCGCGCGGCTTGCCCCCGCGGCTTGCGCCCCTCAGTCGTGCGGCTTGCCCTCCGCGAAGCGCTCGAGCCCGTCGTCCGGAACGGGCTCCCACGGGGGGGCGTAGGCGACGTAGGCGCGCCAGCTCGCCCGCACGCCCGGGTCTGCGTCGAAGGCGCCCATGCGCACGCTCATCTGCGTGTGATCGTCGGGGTTGCGGCTGAAGAGATGCCCACCGCACTCGCCGCAGAAGAGCTTCTCAAAGCCTCCGTCGGGGTGGCGCCAGGCCTTCACCAGCTCCTCGCCGCGCAGCAGCCGCAGCGTGCGCCCGTCGATCCGGGCCTGCAGCGAGGAGCCCGTGCCGGTGCGGCGCTGGCAGCGCGTGCAGTGGCAGTAGCCGGCGGCGGGTGGTGGCGCGGTGAGCTCGAAGCGCACGCCGCCGCACAGGCAGCCTCCGGCCAGGACGGGGTCGCTCGCCGTGGGATCGCTCACAGCTCGAAGTGTGTCACGCCTCGTGCCGGCGTCGACGCGAGCGATCACCCCGTGGCCGCAGCCGCATCGTCCTCAGATGCTTGCACGCGGTGGAGGAACTGCGTCAGGAAGGGCACTGCGCCGCGCCGCTCGTAGAGGCGGATCGCCTCGGTGTTGGTGCTGATGACCCCGATCGCCATGTCCGCGATCCCAAGCTCCCGCAGCCGCGCTTCCACCGCATCCAGCAGCTTCGAGCCCACCCCCTGCCCCCGCGCCTCGGGCGCGACCACGAGCGTCATCAGTTCCGCCAGCGGCCGCGAGGCGTTCCACGACGCAGCGAAGCCCTCGCCGGAGACGATCCGTACGAACGCATAGCCGACGTAGCGAGCGCCGCCGTCCTGTGCGGCAAGCACGAACGATTGCGACCCGGCCCCGAGCCACTCCCGCTCCAGGCCGCGGCGATATTCCCAAGCGCGCTCGAAGGGAACCTCCCGGTCGCGCAGGTGCGGCGATACCCCCGTCTGATGGTCATACAGCGCTCGCCACAGCGGCTTCAAATCCTCGAAGCGCTCTTCCGGGACGGGGACGATGGCCAGCTCGGACACATCGGGAAGCGTTGCAGAATCGGCGGGCCGCGCGATCCGAACGGGGAGCTCCGGTGGGGCGCTCATTTCGGGATGCTCGCGACCCGCCGAGCGCCCTCAGGCGCGCTGCACGATGAAGAAGCGGTTGGCGTCCTGGTCGCGGAAGAAGAACATCGGCGGGACGGGGTCGCCCATCCGCATCACCTCCTCATCGACGTCGACGCCGCGGGCACGCAGATCGGCGTGGTCGGCGTCGATGTCCTCGCTGGAGAACGCCACGCGGGTGGAGACCCCAACCGATTCGCCCTCCTGCGGAGGCATCAACGCGAGCGTCGTCGCGGCGCCCGGGGGCGCCACTTCCACCCAGCGGTCGCCCTTGCCGAAGGGGATGTCGGCGCGCTTCTCGAACCCGAGCTTGTCGAGGTAGAAGGCGAGCGCCTGGTCTTGGTCGCTGACGGGGACGATCACCGTCCCGATCTGGGAGATGTGTGTGCTGGTGCCGAGCTCGGCCATTTTGAGCCTCCTGTGGTTGGGCTGCGCATCGTGCTGCGCTACAACGGCATGATGATCGATCGAGACCAGGATCGCGCACGGTGGCTGGCGCTGTACGTGCTGTGCGCGGGAGTGCTGATGATCGTGCTGGACGGCACGATCGTGAACGTGGCGCTGCCCACGATCCAGCGCGAGCTCAACTTCTCGCAGTCGACGCTCGCGTGGGTGATCAACGCCTACCTGATCGCTTTCGGCGGCCTGCTGCTGCTCGCCGGACGCCTCGGCGACCTGACCTCCCGCCGGGGCGTGTTCGTGGGCGGCCTGGCGGTGTTCACGGCCGCCTCGCTGGCGTGCGGCCTCGCGCAGGACCAGACGATGCTGGTGGCGGCGCGCTTCGTGCAGGGCGCCGGCGGCGCCGCGACCTCCGCGGTGGGGTTGGGGATGATCGTGACGATGTTCCCCAAGCCCCACGAGCAGGCGAAGGCGATCGGCGTGTACGCGTTCGTGGCCTCCGCGGGCGGCTCGATCGGCCTGCTAGCTGGCGGCGTGATCACGCAGGCGCTCGACTGGCACTGGATCTTCTTCGTGAACGTGCCGATCGGGATCGCCACGGCATTGCTGGCGCGGCGCTTGATCGCGCCCGACAGAGGCGTCGGCTTGCGCCAGGGAGCGGACATCCCCGGGGCGCTGCTGATCACCAGCGCGCTGATGCTCAGCGTTTACACGATCGTCAAGCCGGCAGCCGAAGACGGCTGGGGCGCGACCAAAACGCTGGAGCTCGGGGCGGTCGCGCTGGCGCTGCTGGTGGCGTTCGTGGCCCGCGAGGCGACCGCGCGCACGCCGCTGATCCCGCTGCGGATCTTCCGCTCGCGCAACGTCAGCGGCGCCAACCTGATCCAGGCGTTGACCGTGGCGGGGATGTTCTCGGTGTTCTTCCTCGGCGCGCTGTACATGCAGAAGGTGCTCCACTACGACGCGCTGCAGATCGGGCTGGCGTTTCTGCCGACGACGCTCGTGATGGGGACGATGTCGCTGAAGCTCTCCGAACCGCTGATCATGCGCTTCGGCGCACGGCGCACGCTGATCCCGGGGCTCGTGGCGATCGCGGTGGGACTTGCGCTGTTCACGCGCGCGCCGGTGCACGGCAGCTATGCGCGCGACATCCTGCCGACGATGATCCTGATGGGCGCAGGCATCGGCAGCGCCTTCCCGGCGCTGATGAAGCTCGCGATGTCGGGTGCCACGCCGAGCGATGCCGGCCTGGCGTCGGGCCTGGTCAACACGACCGTGCAGGTCGGCGGCGCACTGGGGCTGGCGGTGGTGGCAACGCTCGCGGCGACCCGCACCAATCACCTACTCGCGAGCGGACACTCCACGGCGGCGGCGCTGACGGGCGGCTACCAGCTGGCGTTCACGGTGGGAGCGGGATTGATCGTGGCCGCGCTCGCGGTCGCGCTGACCGCGCTCGTCCCCGAGCCCGCGGGCGTTGCACACGCGCACGAGGAAGCTGCGATGGAGCGCGACCACGCCGAGCGCGAGCCGGCGTATTCGGAGATGTCCTAAAAAAAGATGGGGATGGGCGGCCCCCCTCCGGGGCCGCTGGCGGGGCTCGCACCGCGCAAACAGCGCGCTCGTGAAGTCCCGACCTTAGGGCTAACCACCGCGCCCACGCGCGACGGCAGCGCGGCGAAACAGCTCGTTGACCCCAAACAGCGGCGCGATCCGCTCGGCGAGCCCCGGGGCGAGCTGCGCAAACGCGAGCGCGGGGCGGATCGGGGCGCCGCTCTCGATCACCTCGGGTAGATCGCGGCGGACCGCGCGCACAACCGCATCGACGACCTTCTCGACGGTGGTCTCGCCCATCAGACGGTTGGCGCGGATGCCCCGCTCGACCATCCGCTGGTACATGCCGTCGCCGGCGATGAAGCCCGGGCAGACGACGGAGAAGCCGACCGGCGCCTGCCGGTACTCGTCGCGCAGCGACTGGTTGAGGCCGATCAGGCCGGCCTTGGTGGCGGCGTAGGGCTCGTCGTAGGCGGGGCCCAACTTCCCTCCCAGCGAGGAGATGAAGACAACGTGGCCGCGGCCACGGGCGAGCATCCCGGAGACCACTCGGTGGGTGAGCAGCATCGGGGCGGTCAGGTTGAGGTCGACCATCGCGGTGAGCTCCGCGCGTGTGTAGCCGGTGAAGACCCCGACCAACTCCACGCCGGCGTTGTTGACGAGTAGGTCGATCGGTCCGAGCGCGTCCTCGGCGCGCTCGATCAACGGATCGACCTGGTCGAGGTCGGAGAGGTCGGTGGGCAGCGCGGCGGCGCGCACACCGAGCGCCTCGAGCTCCGTCGCGAGCGCCGAGAGCTCCGCCTCGCGCCGCGCCGCGAGCGCGACGTTCATACCCTCGCGCGCCAAGCGACGGGCGAGGTGGGCGCCGAGCCCCCCGGAGGCGCCGGTGACCAGTGCGGTGCGACCTCGCAGTTGCTCCATCGGTGCTCCTTCCTGCTCGCCAGCCGTGTGCCCAGCGATGTTAGCCGCCCGCGGCCCCCCAACCGAGCCGGGGGCGCTGTCCATACGGCCACTTTTACACAGGTTCGCCCGCAACTACTCGTACGTTGAGGTGTCGTAGCGGCCAGACTGTCGCCCGCGCAGCGACGGTCGCCTATGCCCATGCATCCAGGAGGCTCACCTTGCTACCGACTCCCCTGAAGCGTGCCGCGATGCTGATCGGCGCGCTCTCCCTGTTCGCCCTAGGGGTCCCTGTGGCCTCAGCTAGCGCCGAAGTCGAAGCTTCGAAGATCACGTCCCCCGCCAGCCCGACGTACGCACTCTACGACAAGACGCTGATCCCTCCCCGGAACGCCTTCACTGTCACCGGCACGACCACCGGCACCGGGGACATCGCCCTGCGCTGCTACTACGGATCGGGACCCAAGGAATACAAGACCCTTGTGAAGGAAGTGGAACCAAAAGGAGGCACGTTCTCCGCGGAAGTCGAAGCCAAGGAACTTTATCTCGCCCCTTGTGTGCTGCGAGCCGTGCCCTTTGGAAGCGAAGCGTCCCATGCTCCGGGTACGCCCGCCGAAGAAGCGACGGACCCATTCGAGGGACCGCGGATCGTGGGCTCCTTTTTCACGATTTTCTCCGAAAACACATCCCCGTACGACTACGAAATCGAATCCAACACGCTAGCCGGCTATTTCGATTTCGAGTCGGTAGGGGATTGCGGGTTGTACTCCTCGCAGCTGTACGCTCCCTCCTCGCTGGTCGGCAGCGCCCACCTGTTCGCGTGCGACGCGGCACTCTTCGAAGAAAACGATCCTCCGTCGGGTCCACCGACCCGTTCCCAGCTGCAGATCGACGGTGCCAACGCCTACAGTCCGGCGACAGCGGACTACGTGAACGAACAGATTCAGGAAGAACTGAAAACGACAAGTGTCATACCGGGCGCACCGCAGGTAGCGGTGACCAAGACCTTCGAAGAAGCGACCGGCCTAGTCACGGTCCACGAGGTCGACCCGATCGTCAAGTGCTCGCGGTCGACTGCCTTCCCGCCGACGGCCGCCAGTTGCACGAGCTTTGTCTCTGCCGGCGTGCAGCTCGAACGGACCTGGCAGACGAGCGACGCCGACCAGGTGGCATCCATGACCGATACCTGGCGTTCGACCGACGGCGCAGCCCATTCCTTCAACGCCCTCTACGACCAGCAGCTCGTCAACGAAGGTGAAGTGGGTGGAACCTATGAGTTCCCGGGCGACAGCACGTTCTCCCCCGCCACCAAGGGACAGGTGGTAACCCTCCCCACAGGCGCGGGCGCGGTCTACTACAAGGAGGATGCCGCAACCCCCAACGGCGGAGACGGGAAACACCCTCAGGGAGCAGTCATCTACGACACCCAACCCACCGGACCATTGTCGGTGTACCGCTCGACCGAACCGAAGGAAGGCCGCACCGGTTTCGAAATGCCCTACCAGGCGACGATCCCGGCGGGCGGCACATACACGCTGCGGATGGCCTTCGTCCAGGCGTATGCCCTCTCCGAGGTGGAAACGCTCGCCCATGAAGTGCTCGCCAGCTATCACCCGACCCTGGCAATCGGCAAACCCACGAATGGCGAAACTGTGTCCACCCCGCACGTGACGGTCTCCGGAACCGCCTCGGACAGCGAGGGAACGCCGACGCTGACCGTGGACGGCAAAGCGGTGGGCGTAGGAGCCGGCGGGGCGTGGTCCACGAGCGTCGCCCTGAGCAAAGGCGCCAACACGATCACCGCGGTCGCGACCAACCAGGTCGGGCTCACGGCCGAAAAGTCGGTGGGCGTGACCTACACCCCGACGTCCCCGCCGCCATCTGTGGCAAACGCCTCGCAGGTGGGCACCGCCAAGGGCAAGAACGGCCAGGTGACATTCACGATCGCCTGCAGGGGCGAAGCGGGTACCAGCTGCAACATCGGGGCGACGTTGACCACGGTCGAGAAGATCCGTCACGGCAGGCTGGTGGCGGTGTCCGCGCGGCGCCATCCCGCGAGCCGCTCCGAAGAAGTAACCGTCGGGACCTCCAACCTGACGATCCCGGCCGGCCAGAAGGTGACGGTCTCGATCCAGCTCAACTCGACCGGCAAAATCCTGCTGTCGCGGTTCGGCCGGCTGCCCGTGCACCTGAGCGTGACGCAGGGGATCGCCTCCACCGTGGGCGGGGAGGTGAGTCCCGGGCATCACCTGACGGTGATTTCCCAAAACCTCACGGTCACTCCGCGCCACAGGCCGAGGCGTCACCACCATCATCATCACCATCACCACCGCTGACTGAGCAGCCGCCTGGGCCCGGTCGCACGCCGGGCCCAGGCTGACTGATCGAGCGTCTTCGCTGGGTCTCTGTCAGGAGATCCCCGCGGCGCGCATCGCCGCCTCGACGTCGGTGGCGTCGTGTGCCATGCCGTATTCGTTGGGGTGCACGGAGAAGGCGTCCGATTCCGGCAGCACCGGTTCCACCCAGCGGGTCGGCAGCGACTTGCAGGCGTCGTGGCCGATGCTGGGCGTGAAGGTGTCGACGTAGATGTCGCCGTTGGCGGCGGCCTCACGGCTGAGCATCGCGTCGAGGTCTTTCTCCACCCCGTTCAGGTAGGCGACGTCGCCTTCTGAGAGCGGCACCTGCGGGAAGCATTTGCCTTTCTGGGGGAGGATGTCGGGGTAACCGACGACGAACACCAACGCCGCAGGAGAGCGTTCGCTGATCTCCGCGAGCGCGCCGCCGACGACCGGCCCGTCGGCTTCGATCTCTTCGGCGAGTTTGTTGCCGTACGTGGCTTTGCACAGGTTCAGCAAGCCGAACGTCACGAGGTCCTCGGAGCCGCACGCGACGAGCGTTTCACCGAACAGGCCGTTGTCGTTGCCGCCGATCCCCACCGACACCACGCCGGTGGAGGCGCTGAGCGCGTTCTCCTGCGGCGGCTGGTCGGAGTACTGGGCGGTGGTCGTGAGGTTGGCGGTGGTCGCCCCCGAGCAGCTCACGTCGGTCAGCGACAATCCGAGCGCCGAGGCGCTCAGGTGGGAGTAGTCGCGCGCCGACTGCAGGCATTCGAGCGGCGCGCCCGGCGCGGGCGGCAGGATCAACGGCCCGGCGGTGTAGGAGTCCCCGAGCGACACGTACGAGGTGGCGGTCGCCAGCGAGGGCGCCGCGAGCGCCGTCAGCGCGAGCAGCGCGGCGGAGAGCAGGGCGGCGCGCAGCGGCCTGTGGCCGCCCGAGCCTGAGCGCCCGCGCGTCCGGGTGGAGGGCAGGGGTGAGTGGGACATGGATGCAGCTCCCTTCCTTCGATCGATCGATCAGCAGAAAACGATCGGCCTGTCGAACAGCGGCCGATCGGGCGAGTCCTACCCAAGAGCACCGCCTCCTACACCCCTGTTTCCAGCTCGATCGCAACCGCGCCTGTGGGGAGGCGGCTAGAAGATTTGCTGGTAGATCAAGAAGACGTTGAGCGCAGTGATCAGCCCGGCGAGCGAGAACGCGGCGATCGTGGTGTGCAGCCGGTTGACGTGCACGCCCATGATCGCGCGGTTGGAGGTGAGCAGCACCAGCGGGATCAGCGCGAAGGGGATGCCGAAGGAGAGGATCACCTGGCTGAACACCAACACCTGCGTGGGGCCGAGGCCGACGGCGAGCACGGCGATCGCGGGCGCCATCGTCACGAGGCGGCGCGCCACCAGCGGGATGTTGAAGCCGACGAAGCCCTTCATCACGACCTGCCCCGCGTAGGTGCCCACCGAGGAGGAGGAGGCGCCGGAGGCGAGCAGCGCCACCGAGAACGCCAGCGCGGCGCCGCCGCCGACGAGCTGGCCGAAGGCTGCGTGAGCCTCGGGGATCGTGCTCACCCCGGCGTGGCTGGTGTTGTGCAAGAGCTTGGCGGAGACGGCGAGCATCGCCATGTTGACCAGCCCGGCGAGGCCGAGGGCGATGATCACGTCGAGGCGCTCGAAGCGCAGCACGCGCCCGCGCTCGCGGTCGTTGCGCACGGGGGTGCGCCCGTTGGTGAGCGCCGAGTGCAGGTAGATCACGTGCGGCATCACCGTGGCGCCGATGATCCCCACCGCGAGGTACAGGCTGCCGCTGCCCGCCAGGTGCGGCACCAGCCCGCCGAGCGAGGCCCGCGCGGAGGGGCCGATGTGCAGCGTCTCGTACAGGAAGCCGAGGAAGATCACGCCCAGCAGCGCGGTGATCGCGAGCTCGAAGCGGCGGAAGCCGCGGCGCTGCAGGGCGAGGATCACGAACGCGATCACGCCGGTCATCAGCCCCGCGGTGAGCAGCGGCACGCCGAACAGCAGGTTGAGCCCCAGCGCGGCGCCGACGAACTCGGCGATGTCGGTCGCCATCGCCATCACCTCCGCCTGCACCCACATCCCCCACGCGAACGGCCGCGGGTAGGTGGCGCGGAACAGCTCCGGGAGGTTGTGGTCGGTGATCACCCCCAGCTTGGCGGAGAGGTACTGGATCAACATCGCCATCACGTTGGCGATGAGCACGACCCACAGCAGCAGGTAACCGAACTGTGCGCCGCCCTGGATGTTGGTGGCGAAGTTGCCGGGATCCACGTAGGCGACGGCGGCGACAAACGCGGGGCCGAGCATCGACAGCGTGGCACGCACGCGCCCGCGCGCCAGCAGCCGGTCGAGCGCGCTCGGGCCAAGCTCCAGCGCCGCGGGCGTCGGCTGCGCGACGGGCTGCGCGCTCACGGCCTCACCGCCGCGGGGTGGACGCCGTTGCTCGCGCGATTCGGCACAGGCGCGCTCATACCGTGGCCCCCTCGCGGTCGCCGTGGAGCTCCACGCGCATCGCGCACGCCAGCTGGCCGCCGATCGGGTGCTCGCGCCCTTCGAAGCTCACGAACAACGGCCCCCCGAAGGGCTGGCGGTCGCGCACCTCGAAGCGGTCGCCGGGGGAGATGCCGCGCTGCGAGAGGTAACGGAGCATCTCCGGCTCGCTGTCGGACACGCGCACGAACACCCCTTCCGCGCCCGCCTGCAGGCTCTCGAGGCTGCACGTCTCGGGTTCGCGCAGCTGCAGGTCGGCGCTGGGAATCGGGTCGCCGTGAGGGTCGAAGGCGGGGTCGCCGAGCTTCGCGGCGATCAGCTGCTCGAGCTCCTCGGAGAGCACGTGCTCCAGCACCTCCGCCTCGGCGTGCACCCGATCCCAGGGCATCTGCAGCGTCTCCGCGAGGAACAGCTCCAGCAGACGATGGTGGCGGATCACCTCGAGCGCCACGCGGCGGCCCTTGTCGGTCAGTCTCACCCCGCGGTAGGGCACGTGCGTGACCAGCTCGAGCTCCTCCAGCTTGCGCAGCATCGCCGACACCGAGCCCGGCGTGATCTCCAGCCGTTCGGCGAGCGCGTTCGTCGAGACGGGCTCATCGCCACGCGACTCCAGCGTGAAGATCGCCTTGCAGTAGTCCTCCACCGCGGAGGATCGCATCTGCTCTCGTGCTGCCATTGGGTTTAGTTTATGGCATGCCAAGATTTTCGTCAAGGCATAGCCAGATGTTTGATTTGGGATGCCCCCGGACTGTGGTGGGAGACGAGTTTTAGGAAAGATGCTCTCGGTGAACCGCGACTACGAGCTGCAGACCCACCGGGCCGAGGACCGCCACTGGTGGTATCGCGGACGCCGCCACGTGCTCGAGCGCACGATCGCGCGCCTCAGCCTGCCACCCCGCGCGCGGATCCTCGACGCCGGCTGCGGCAGCGGGCGCAACATGGTCGAGCTCGCCCGTTGGGGCGAGGTGACGGGCGTGGAGATCTCGCCCACCAGCGTCGAGCTCGCCCGCGCTCGCCACGTCGGCGAGGTCGTGGAGGGCTCGGTGATGGAGATGCCGTTCGCCGAGCACTCGTTCGACCTCGCGGTGTGCCTCGACGTGATCGAGCACCTGCCCGACGACCGCGGCGCGCTGCGCGAGCTGCGGCGGGTGCTGGCGCCCGGCGGGGCGCTGCTGGTGACGGTACCCGCCTACCAGTGGCTGTGGAGTGGCCACGACAAGGTCAACCACCACTGCCGTCGCTACTCCCGCGCCACGCTCGGCTCGGCCGCGCGCGCGGCCGGGTGGGAGTGCGAGTACAGCACGCACTTCAACGCGCTGCTGCTGCCGGTCGCGATCGTGTTGCGGGAGCTCGAGCGCCTGCATCGCGGAACGACCGAATCGAGCCTCGACCTGTGGGTGCCACCGGCGCCGCTCAACTGGCTGTTGCAGCGACCGCTGGAGCTCGAGGCCGCGGCGATCGGTCGCGGGGGTCGGATTCCCGTCGGGCTCTCGCTGTTGGCCGTACTGCGCTAGGAGTCCATGCGGAAGGTCCAGGCGCGGTTGGCGATGAACGTGAACACGGTCACGATCGCCGTCGTGCAGACCTGCCCCAGGAGCTTGTCCAGTCCCACTTCGTGCACGAACAGGAAGACCAGGCCCAGATCGGCGATGAGGCCGAGCCCCTGCACCACAAACCACCGCACCGGCGTCAGCGCGTCCCCCGCGTGCCCGCGGAACGTCCATTTGCTGTTCCACACGAAGCCGTTGACCATCCCCACCGCGTAGCCGATCGCCGACGCCGCCAGATACCACATGTCGAAGCCCTTGAGCAGCGCCGTGTACACCGCGAGCGTCAGCAGCGTGTTGGAGATCCCCACGATCCCGAACTTGACGAACTGCGCGATGAGCGCGGGATTGAGCTTCGCCTTAGGGGCGTCCACTACGGTGGCCGTCTCCATTACTCTGTCGATTGTCTCATCCGCGCTTCCCACCTCCGCAACTTAAGCAGTTTTCCCAACCCCGATGTCCGACACCCCCCGCAGCCCGACCCTGCTCAGCGTCGTAGCTCCCGTCTACAACGAGGAGGAGTTGGTCGAGCGCTTCGTGCGCCGCGCCTGCGCCGCCGTCGCCGACTACACCTTCGAGCTGGTGCTGGTCAACGACGGCTCCTCCGACGCCACCCCCGAGCTGCTCGACCGGATGGCCGCCGAGGATCCGCGCGTGAGGGTCATCCACCTCTCGCGCAATTTCGGGCACCAGGCGGCGCTCACCGCCGGCCTCGAGCATGCCGTGGGCGACGTGGTGGCGATGATCGACGCCGACCTGCAGGACCCCCCCGAGCTGATCCCCACGATGGTCGCCCGCTGGGAAGCCGGCGCCGACGTGGTGTACGCGGTGCGCAAGCAGCGCGAAGGCGAGACCGCGTTCAAGCTGGCTACGGCCTCGTGGTTCTACAAGCTGTTCGACAAGCTCGCCCAGGTCGACCTCGAGCCGAACTCCGGCGACTTCCGCCTGCTCGACCGCCGCGCGCTCGATGCGCTGCTGACGATGACCGAGCGTTCGCGCTTCCTGCGCGGCATGACCGTGTGGGTCGGCTTCACGCAGACGGCCGTCCCCTACGAGCGCGACGCCCGCCACGCCGGCGAGACCAAGTACACGCTGCGCAAGATGCTGCGCTTCTCGCTCGACGCGATCGCCTCGTTCTCGCACGTGCCGCTGCAGCTCGCCACATACGTCGGGCTGCTCTCCGCCGGGCTTGCCTTCTTCGCGATCCCGGTCGTGATCGGGCTGCACTTCGCCGGCTCCTACCTGCCGGGCTTCGGCTCGCTGACGATCGCGATCCTGCTGCTCGGCGGCATCCAGCTGATCGCGCTCGGCGTGATCGGCGAGTACGTGGGGCGCATCTACGACGAGGTCAAGCACCGGCCCCTGTACATCGTGCGCGACGAGCGCAACCGCCCCACCGGCGCCCACGGCCCGCTGGCCCCGATCGCACGCGCGGGCCTGCCCGCGCAGATGCCCGAGAGCATCGGCGGAAGTTGAGTCGTGGTTGACCCCGCCGCGGGCGCGATCCCGCAAGAAGAGCTTTGAGCATGGAGCACCGCCAGGAGCGCATCCGCCTCGAGACCGCCCGCCATCGCATCGAAGGCTCCCTCACGCTCGCCCGCGATGGCTACCGCAGCCGTGTCTCCGACGTGCTCAACGCCTCCGAGCGCGACTTCCTGACGCTCACCGAGGTGACCGTCGAACCGCTCGACGGCGGCCCGCCCGAGGATCACCCCTTCCTCGCCGTCGCCCGCCGCCACATCGTGTTTGCCGTGGCGCCCGTCGAGGAGCCCGAGCCTGGCGAGTAGAGCACGCTTCGGCACAATCGAATCGCTGGATATGCTGGCCCGTGCAGTTGTGTAATCAAGCATCTCAAGCCTGAAGGGACGACGGTGGAGACTGATCTCTTGGCGCGGATCTGCGCCGAACTGGAGCAGCGCATGACAGAGCTGCGACCGCTGTTGGATGAGTACGAGCGCCTGCTCGAAGTCGCCGACACGCTCGCCTCGATCGAGGTCGCGCCGGCCGCTGGCCCGCCCCCCGAGCCCCCGTCCCGGCCAGCGCCCTCGCGCCGTCGCGCGCGCGAGCGATCGGAGACCGCCCGGCGCGGCTCGGCCGCCGGCGCGATCGAGCTGGTGGCCTCGGCTCCCGAGCCCCTCACGCCGGAGCCGGAGCCAGCGCCGTCCGCGCGACGTACGCCGCGCCTGCTGCCCACAACGCCCACGCTGCGCACGCAGCCGATGCTGAGCGCCCCGTCCATGCCGTCCGCGCAGCCCGCGTCCTCCCAGTCCGCGTCCCCGGTCGAGGCGCCCCCGCCGGCGATTCGGGAGCCGGCTGTCGAGGAGTTCGAGCCCGAGCCCGAGTCCGAGCGCAAGCCGGCTTCGCCGGGCGACGTGCGTCAGGCGATCATCGCGGCGCTCGAGCACGGCTCGCACACGATCGGGGAGCTGGTGATGGTCACCGCAATGAGCACCCCTGAGATCCGCACCAACCTCAGCCAGCTCGCGCGGCAGCGCAAGGTCACGCGGGTCAAGCGGGAGGGCGACGGCAAGAGCGCCTTCGCGCTGCCCGCCTCCCCCGCGCCGGGGTGAGGACGCCGTCGCCGGCGCGGAGGCTCGGTGGCATACATTCGCGCAACGTCCACCCACGCGCGGCGAGCGCCGCTGGTCGAAACGGGGATTCCGGCCGCAGGCCGGTGTCTCCCGGCTTCGGTCGCCGCCGTATATTGGCTCGATGGCCACGCCCTCCCCACTGGAGACGACGCTTCTGCCGGGGGCGCGGGCGCTGCTGGCGTTCCATGCGCGGGAGTTGCCGCAGCGCGACGACCTGTGCGGGGCGTTCTGCGGCGCGCTGGCGCTGCACGCGGCAGGCATCGAGCCTTTTGATCAGGACGCAGTGGCGCTGGCGGCGGGGAGCGTCGTTTCCGCGCGGCCGGACCCCGGCAACCTGCCGCATGGCGAAACGGGGAGACGCGACTATCGGCTGGCGCTGCCGTTTGTCGACGATGCCGCCGTGTCGGGCACGACGGCAGCCGGCGTGGTGGACGCGATCGAGCGGCTCGCCGGGGGCGCACTTGCGGCGATCCCCTACGGCGGCCCGTGGACGGCGGGGACGCTCAACGGCCTGTTCGAGCTCGTCGCCGGGCTCGAACGCCCGGTGACGTTGATCGCCAACCTCGCCACCCACCACCTGTGGGGCGGGCACGCGCGCCTGGATCAGCTGCTCGACCACCTGTACGAGGGAGAGCAGAGCGGCCCGCCGCCCGACTGGGACGTGGGGCACTTCGTGTGTGTGTTCGGCCGCGTGCGGGGCCCGCGCGGCACCCTCTACGGCGTGGCCGACACCTATTCCGCGCTGGGCCGTGGCGGCGTGCACATGCAGCCGGCCGAGCGGCTCGCCGCGGCGATCGAGCGGCGGGACAAACCGGCCGGGGGCGTGGTGGTCGTGCTCGCCGCCGACGATGCCGCGGGTGTGCGCGCCGGCGCGAGTGAGCTGGGGTTGCGGGAGGGCATCTGGGACAACGGGACGGTGAGTGCGGAGGTGGCGAGGTGAGCCTGACCGAGCCGCTCGCCTCAGAGGGTCCCCGGGCGCCGGGCCGCGGTGGGAGCACCGCCGGGGCGACGCGGTGAGCTCGACCGAGCTGGTCGCGCTGGTGTGCTGCGATCTCGGTGGGATCGTGCGCGGCCGCTCGCTGCTGACGTCCGAGCTGCAGGAGACGCTGCGGGCAGGCGTGGGGTGGGTGCCCGCCAACCACTCGCTCACCCCGCACGGCCCGCTCGCCGAGCGAACGCCGTTCGACTCCACCGGCGACCTGCGGCTGCTGCCCGACCCCGACACGCACGTGCGCGTGGAGGCCGAGTCCACCGGCAGTGGGCGGGTGGGCGGATCGGTGGGCGGGTCTCCTAATACCACCGCCAACGCGCTGGAGCTGGTGCTGTGCGACATCGTCGAGACCGACGGGACGCCGTGGGAGTGCTGCCCGCGGCGCTTCCTGCGCGACGCGCTCGCGGAGCTCGAGCGCGTGCTCGACGCGCGCGTGGTGGCAAGCTTCGAGCACGAGTTCCAGCTCCTGGGCGCTGAGTGGGGGACGGCGGCGCTCTCGCCGGAAGCGGCGGGGGCATCGTTCTCCCCGGGGCCGGCGGCGGCACCCTTCTCGCTGGAGGCGCAGCGGCTCGCCGAACCGTTCGCGGCCGAGGCGATCGGCGCGCTGGTCGAGGCGGGGGCCCAGCCCGAACGGATCTTCGCGGAGTTCGCCCCCCATCAGTTCGAGATCCCAGTCGAAGCGGCGGAGGGAATGACGGCCGCCGATCGCGGCGTGGTGCTCAGGGAGGTCGTGCGCGAGGTCGCCCGCCGGCGCGGACTGCGCGCCACCTTCACGCCGCTGCTGCACCCCGACCAGCCGGGCAACGGCGTGCACATCCATCTCAACCTGCTCGACGCCGACGGCGCGCCCTTGCTTTACGACGGGGCGCGCCCGGGCTGCCTGAGCGAGCTGGGGGGCCGCTTCGCGGCGGGGATCCTGCGCCACGCAGGGGCGCTGTGCGCGCTGTGCGCCCCCAGTCCCGTCTCGGCCGCGCGCCTCACACCCCACCGCTGGAGCGCGGGTGCGGTTTGCCTGGGCGAGCGCAACCGCGAAACGCTGCTGCGCATCCCCCCGCTGGTGGCACTTGCAGCAGGGGGTGGGATCTCACCATCCTCCCCCTCCCCCTCCCCCTCCTCCCCCAATCCCTCCCCCGATCTGGCTCGGCAGCTGCGCCTGGAGTACCGCGGCGCCGATGCCGCCGCCAATCCCCACCTCGCGCTCGGGGCGCTCATTCGCGCCGGGCTCGACGGAGTGCGCGCGGGCCTTGCGCCACCGCCGATCCTCGACCGCGACCCCGCGCACCTCGATGCCGCCGAGGCCGAGCGCTTCGGCGTCGGCGCGCTGCCGGCCTCGCTGGAGGAGTCGCTGCGTGCGCTCGCCGAGGACGACACCGTGCGCGGATGGCTGGCGGGAACGCTGTACGAGGCGTACGTCGGCATCAAGCGGTCGGAGCTGGACGCGGTCGCCGAGCTCGACCTCGGCGAGGTGTGCGAGCGGTATGCCGCGATCTACTGATGGCGTCGCGTTCGCCGCTACTTATGCGCTCGGTATCGCGATAGTATGCATCAAGGTGGGCGTGGTTTGTTATAAAAAATTAAAAGCCCGATAGCTATTGCGCACGGCTTTTAAAAAGTTGCATATAAACCCCCATGCCCTCTGAATTGCTGGGGCGGCTGCTCGCAGGCATCGAGCGCGAGCTGCCGCGCGCGGTGGAGCTGCGCCACCGGCTGCACGAACGGCCGGAGTTGGCGCACGCCGAGCAGTGGACGGCGGAGGCGGTCGCCGCGGAGCTGCCGGTGCCGTGCACGACAGTCGCCGTCACCGGGCGCATCGCCAGGGTGGGGCCGTCCGGGCCGGACAGCGGCGCAGCGGTGGCGGTGCGCGCCGAGCTCGACGGCCTGCCGATGCAGGAGCGCACCGGCGCCCCCTTCAGCGCCAGGGGCAGTGCGATGCACGCGTGCGGGCACGACGTGCACATGGCGGCGCTGGTGGCGCTGACCCGTGCCGCGCACGCAATCGAGGAGCAGCTGCCGGCGCCGCTGCTGGTGGTGTTGCAACCGAGCGAGGAGGCCTATCCGTCGGGTGCCCAGGAACTGGCCCACGGGGCACATACGGGGGCAGTGCGGAGTCCCGGGCCAGCGACGGAGACGGTTCGGGGTCCGGAGACGGCGACGGAGACGGCGCACGCCGCGCCGCTGGATATCGGGCGCGGTCCGCTCGCGGAGCACTCGCCGGCGGCGATCGTGGCAGCACACGTGCACCCCGAGCTGCGATGGGGCACGGTGGCGCTCGACGAGGGCGCGGTCAACGCCTCGTGCGACACGGTCGAGATCGTCGTCGAGGGGGAGCCCACGCACGGCGCCTACCCCCACCACGGGCGCGACCCGATCCTCGCGCTCGCGCAAATCGTGGTGGCACTGCACGCGCAGGTCGGGCGGCGCATCGACCCCCTGCACGCGGCGACGCTCACGGTCGGGGTATTGGAGGGAGGGGGGGCAGAGAACGTGATTCCCACGCAGGCACGCGCCCGAGCGGCGCTGCGCGCCCACCGCCCCGAGGACCGGCTAACACTGCGCACGCTGGTCCAGGAGGTCACGGCCGGGGTCGCGGCGGCGCACGGCTGCCGCGCAAGCGTGCGGCTGACCGCGGGCGAGCCGCCGCTGGAAAACGACCCCGGCATCGTCGCGCGAGCGCAGGAGCTGCTGGCGGGCGCAGGCTTCGAGCGCGCCCCGCAGTGGCGCTCGTGCGGCTCGGACGACTTCGCCTTCTTCGCCGCGCTCGCACCGATCGCGATGGCCTTCGTCGGCCTCGACGGCGCCCCGGGCTTCACGCCGCGCCCGTTGCACCACCCCGAGCTGCTGGTGCCAGACGATGCGGTGGGAGCGGTGGCACGGGCGCAGGCGCTGCTCTATATGGCTGCGGCGTCCGGGCCGACACCCACTGCATAAGGCTGCTCAACTCCTCGCCGGAACGCCGCGGCTGCCCGACCATCATGCCGTGAGGCATCACCTGCTGCCCGTCTTCCCTTTAGCGGGCTTGCGCTTGGCGCTCTTCGCGTGCACAGCCTTCTTCGGGCAGCCGGTGACGGCGATTGGTGTGTTCTGATGGATTTCGGCGCCGTTCTGAGCGACGAATTCGGTAGGCATCTGCAACGTTGTGGGCTCGGTCTTTTTGACCTTGCGAGTGATGGTCCTCCGACGGCCGCGGATCTTGACCGCGATCTTCTTCTTCATCGTAACCGTCTTCGTAGTCGCGCAGAGGTTCCCGAGGGCAGTCAGTGCGCTGTAGGGGCCCTCGGGGAGCGTCAGTTCGAAGCTCGTGACCGGCTGGTCGGGGACCGTCTTGAACGTGCTGCTCGTGACCCCGGCTTTGCTGATGAACGTCGTGCCGACGAGGTCGATCGTGACGCCGTAGCCCTGGAGTACCACGATCAGGCTCGGCCATCCTTCCCCGCCGTGGGAGACGAAGTAAGCGGGGCCTTCTAGCGGTACGGGGAGGATCGGGGTGATCGCTTTGGCGTGCCCGATGATCGACGCCGCCGGACAGCCGGCGGGGTTCGTTTCGAACTGGGCGGCGGTGCACGCTTTCTGCAGCGTCGGCAGGCGGGAGGGAAGCCGCTCGGGGAGTTCGACTTTGACCCGGCTGATATTCGCCTCGGTACCCAACGCGCCGGGAACGGTCAACTTCGCGGTCAGGCTCGCACCGTCCGTTCTGCTGGTCTTCCCGCTCGTCGAGACGCTGAACTTGGGTTCGAACTTGAGGTTCTGGCAGTTCGCGAGCTGGAAGGAGTCATTGGTCGTGACGAACTGCTGATCCGCGGGGTTCGTCGGGTCCGCGCCGCCACCTCCGACTGTCGCGGCAAACGTGAGTGGGTTGCAGTCGGTTGGGTTGATCATGAAGTTGGGGCGGTCGACATAGACGTGGATGTCGCGAACGTGGATCACGATTCCCTTGATGATGTGCGGGATCGGATCGGATGCTTTCGCGTCGACGGTCACGACAGCGGTTTCGGGGTTGATCTCCAGCGCGAAGCGGATCACGACGGTGCCGAGATCGAACGGGCCGACCTTCGCGCTGGTGATCGAGACCACGGAGAACGGTGCGCCGTTGTAGGGGCCGGCGAGGTAGAGCTTGCCCGGCGTGTAGGCGAGGATCGACCCGACACCGGCGCCGACGAGCGTATGTCCGATTTCGCTCGCCACGGGGCACGACGGGTCGGCTTCCTCCTGTGCTCCAGAGACTTCCTTGGCCGCTTCGATATCGGCGCTCGAACAGAACGGGATACCGGACAGGTTCGCCGTCAACCCCGGCGGCAGGATCGAGGAGAAACGCGTGATCTCCTGTTCGCCGTCGTTACGGGTGATGTGGATATCCATCGGGCTATAGGAGCCCGCGCTGTTGTTCAGGGTGCCCGCGACCAGTGCTGGATGAAATGACGGGACGCCGCCTGTCGGGCAGGGACCACCGCCGATGCCGTCTTCGATCTGGAACGAGCTGTTCACGGCAAGCGCCGTCAGAGGCTCGGACCACGGCGTGAGCTGCCCTTCCGCTGTGTATGTCCCGCACGCAGGTGGGCTGACGAGCGGTGACGTCGCGCCCTGACGCAGTTTCAGCGTGAAGCGGCTGAACGGGACCTGCGGGTTTTCCGCGAACGTCGTCACAAGTTGCCCCGTCACCGGGTTCGGTTCGATCCGGCCCTGCAGCTTGACGATGATCCCGCGTTCGGGGTCCTTGACGATGATATACAACGCCAGCAGCGAGTCGAACTTGTTATCGAACGGCGTCGCGATATAGACCGAGCCCCCGAGCTTTTCCGAGAGCACCGGCGTTTCGACTTCCACCGAGCCGATCTTCGACTGCGAGGGGCAGTTTTCGCCTGGCAGCGAGGAGTACGTTTCCGCTTCGAACTCTTGCGGCGTGCAGGTACCCAAGCCGGACGCCAGCGAGGGGTTGGCCGTGTATCCAACCGGCAGCGCGAGCGTCGTGGCCTTCAGGTTCGCCGTGGAGATCGTTTCCGGTTTTTCCCAGCTTTGGGGCACATCTAGGGAGATGTCCAGCCCGCTTGGAGATTCCGCGGCGTTCGTCGTCGGCTGCACCACGAGCGAGGGAGCGAACGGCACGCGTTCGCATTCGACGATCGGGGCGACTTCCGTGCTCGCCTTCGAGAAGTTGTCGGGTTCCTCCCAAGAGTTCGATTCCATGGTCGCCGTGGTCGCTCCGCAGCTAGTCGGATTCGTCAGGAAAGGCCTGGGTGGAATGTTCACCGTTTCGCCACCACCCCCGCATTCGCCTCCGAATTCCGAATCGGTTTGAAAGCATTCGCGGCCACGTTCGGCTTCGTGGCTCTTGGCGTCGGGCACGCCCCAGGTCGTGACCGTGATGTCGTGTGGTTCGGTAATCTCCTGGATACTCGGGCTTGTGATCGTGAGACCCGAGTCGCCGGGCCTCACAGTGACCGTCAGAAGCTGCGTGACCGCGATGGCGTGGAAGCCGAGCTCGGCAACGATGCCGGGGCTCGTTACTTCCATGTTGTACACCGGAAACATGCTCGATATGGGCTTCCCGTATTGGTTCAGATCGAGACCGATGGTGCCCACCTGGCTCGCGGGCGGACAATTGGCGCCGACGCCCTGCAACACCCCCTTGGGAACCGTGCTGGGAGTCAGGAGCTGCGCAGCGGTGCACGTGGGTACGGACGTGTTGTCGCCGAGGAACCCCGGCGGCAGGTTCACGATCGTGGTCCTCACATCGTTATTCGTATAGCCAGCGCTGTTGTGAGCAAGTTCGAAGGACACTGTCAGGTTCGCATGGGCACCCGCCTGGTAGGTCGAAGGCGTGACTTTGAAACTGCCCTGTTCTATTTCGAAGGGTTTGCTGCTGGGCTGGGCAGCGGCCGGCCCAGCAATTGAGAGCAGCGACGCGGCTGATAAGAGCAGACTCATGGTAACCAACAGGCGTTTGCGGAGAATACTGACGACAGGCAGGTGAGTAGCCCGAGGGGATTTCACCCTCGGGCTCTCGCAGAACCGTGCATGACAGTCTCCCATCACACGGCTCCCATCATCCGGTTGCTGGCTTGCGCAGTCGGTTGCCAGTGGGCGAAGAGGTTTGGCTCGCGTGTTTCCACGCCTTCCAAGAACTTCCTCGTCTTTCTGTGGCGTTTGCGCAGTCGCTTGTACTTCTGCATGGCCCAGCGCACCAGATACTCGTCGATGCGTTTGAGAAACCTGACCAAGACGGACGGGTAGAAGCGCCCGTAGTAGTTGATCCAGCCTTGCACGCGCTTGTTTGTTGCCCGTGCGAGGGCCGTTAGGGTCTTCCCGCTCCATAAGTGCAGCCTCCATCGCTTGATCGTTTTACTCATCGCCTTCATGGCGTCGTCGCTGACAGCCGGGAGAAAATTGACGGACAACTTGCCGTTCTTCCTCCGCGAACGTCGAGGACGAAATGTGTACCCAAGGAAGTCAAACCGCTCGTGCTCATAAGAGCCTTGGCGATCGTCGTCTTTGCAATACACGATGCGGGTCTTACGTGGGTTTATCTCCACGCCGCAACCCGCCATCCGCTCGGCGACTCTGCTACGCACGAATCGCGCTTGGCGCTCACTCTTACAGTGCAGGACCACATCATCTACATACCGCTCAAACGGGATGGTCGGGAACTCCCGCGCCATCCACATATCGAACGAGTAATGGAGATAGATGTTTGCTAGTACAGGCGAGATCGCCGACCCTTGCGGGGTTCCGCGATCCCGCGCTACCAAGGTGCCGTCTCCGTGATCGAGCGGCGCAGTCAGCCACCGCTCGACATAGAGAAGAATCCACCGCTGATCGGTATGGGCAGCCACCGACCTCAGAACGAGCGAGTGATCAACGGAGTCGAAAAACGATTGGAGATCAAGATCGATCAGCCAGTCGTATTTCCAACACCGTTCCCGGCATACCCCCAGCGCGTCATGGGCCGAGCGACCCGGTCGATAGCCATAGGAGTCGGGGTGAAAATGAGGCTCTACCCCTGACTCCAAAGATAGCCTTACGGCCGTTTGCGCGATCCGGTCAGCGACAGTGGGAATACCGAGCATTCTGACTCCCTGCCCGTCCTTCTTCGGGATCTGCACCGCCCTTACCGGAGGCGGCATATAACTCCCCGAGGACAGCCTATTCCACAGAACGTACAGGTTATTCCTCAGATCCCGTTCGAACTCCGCAATCGACTCCCCGTCAACACCAGCAGCACCGTCGTTAGCCCTGACACGCTCCCAGGCATCCCAGACGACCTGCTTCGAAATACAGAACGACTTTACCTCTGACTTCGACTTACCCATTGGTTCCTCCCACGACAACTGCATCGCGGTTGCCCAACAGCCAAGCCTGGATGACCCGTCCGCTTCGCTCCAGCCCTATTACAGGACCTTCAACACTACTACCAGACGGTCCGCCCCTGCGCCCCGCATCGGTACTCTTATCCTCACGGGTGCAACCGCTTGGAATTCTCCCGTATCCAGCCAACCGCAGGCCAAAAGCCACTAGCTGACCACCTCGCGAGACAACAGGTTCCCGCCTTCCGCGTAGAAGCCCAACCCAAGCTCGCGCCACCTTCATGCCGGACACCACCTGACCAATAAGCAGGCTCCCGTCAGGCTCATCACGGGCCAAGTAAACAGCCCCGCTTTTGATGTCATCTAAAGGGTTTCGACAAGTCATCAGTGGTTTACTCACGTTCGCCTTCTTGGGTCACACCTGACGCACTCAAAGCACGCCTTCTCCCGCAACGCTCACCACCACGGCTCTTGACCGCAGCAGCTTGCGGGTGGTTTGTGATCTCCCCCTGCAGGGCGACCACGGAGGTACAAAACCCTCCATCATCTACGCAGCACCGCCTCATCGCAGCACCGACCTTCTACATCCCATGCTTTGATTTGGCGTTAAACGGCACACTCTACTTTCCCCTCCGGCGACTCTTCGTTGTCTTCTTCCTGGCCTTCTTTTTGCGTCTCGCTTTGCACTTCGTTTTGGCTTTCGCCTCACAGTCCTTGCCGATTTTGGGCAGCTTCCTCCGAGATCCGTCACCGGGCACCGCCGTGCCCAACACGTTGCCGGCCCCGTGGAAGGTGGCGGTGGAAGGCGTGAGGTCGTTCGGCGCCGCAAATGGCGTCGAGCAGGCATCGCCTTCGCATTCGAGCAGCTGGGGCGGGGGCGGCGGGAAACCGCCGTCGATGCGCGCGTCATAGATGTCGCCGGCCGCGTCGTCGTCTTGGGACACGAGCGATTCGTGAGTGGTAAAGAAGATGTCGCGCCCGGACGAAACGATTGGGGGGCCGAACAGCATGTTCAGGTAGCCACCCCTCCCTGTCGTGATCAAACTCAGACATCCCTGGATATGAGCGCAACCATCGACACCGTTTCTACGCCACTCATAGACGTCGCTCGAAACCGAGTATTCCCCACTTTCGTGTTCAGGGTGTACGTTTACTTTTTCTCCGATGGTTTCTGTTTCAGGCGCGACTTCGCCATCGACGTCTTGGGGAACAAGAGCGGCGACCGTGTCAAAGAACACATACTTACCGTCGGCGCTTGCCTCGGTTTCCTTAGCAAGAGTCGCTCCTTCGAGCTTCAAAGGCGAAGCGCACGCAATACACTGGATAGTGTTTTCTTTGCTATCGTAGCGGTACTCCTGGGAGTACCCTTCCTGCCATCCGGGGACGCCTGCCACGCCGTCCGAGCCCAGGTAGAGGTAGCGGCCATTGGGCATCACGGACATGGGGACTTGGCTGTCGCTGGTTGCAGCCTGGACCACGAAGTGGAGCGTCTTGGTAGCGAGGTCGTAATGGTAGATGTCCTCCGTTTCTTCGCTCGCCGGGGGGGATTCGGAGGTGAGTTGTTCCCGTGAGGCGAAATAGATCGCCGTCATGTCTTCGGAGGCCGCCGGGGCGGCAATTTCCTCGCTGGTGGAGAACAGCAGAGTCGCGCTTGCTGACGCTGTGTCGTAGAGGAAGAATTTGTGAGCGCCTGCGCTGCTCTTTTCGAGTAGTAGCTTCGAGCCTTCGGGGTTCGACTTGAGGAAGACGTATTCGCCGATATCTTGTGTTTCTGCGCCGTTGGCGCGCAGGTAGAGGTGGTGTGTGCAATTGTCTATGAAGAAGACACGGGAGCCGTCGGCTGAAATTCCGTGTTCTAGCATATTGGACGTTTGGTTGCTGCCCGCCATCGTGGCGCCGCAGGTGCTGATCTTTGCGCCTCCAGCGAGGACGTTGACCTGGCGCAACTGTCCGTTCGCGTATTCGTAGAGGTCGTTGCCACTGGTGGTGCCTGTGGAGCTCCCCGTGAGCGTACGGTCCTGAGTCTGGAGAACGAACTTGCTGCCATCAGCCGACGAGGCAACCCATTGAGATTGCTCTGACCTGGGAATGGTGGCGACCCGTGCGTAGGGACCGCCCGGAGCGCCTACATCGAATTCCAGACTATGAGACTGATTTGCGATCGACGTACTCGTACTCCATCCGACTTCGACCGCGATCTGGGTCAGATCGGCACTGAAGACCGACGGCGCGTAATAGTCAGGACCTGCTTGGCCGAGCGGGCTTGGAGAGGTCATTTGCCAGCCACTTTCAGCACGCGTGAAGAAATAGTTGGACTGCTTGGGGCCAGGATTTGCGCCCCATTGCACCCCAGGCGATTCAAGCCTCACATGATTGCCATCGACACCGATGTTCGGAGGCTGGTTGAGTGCAGCTCCGTAGTGGAAAATATCCTGGGCGCCACCCTTTTCCGTGGGCGTGATCTGCTCGTATGCGCGGCAGTCGGGAAGCTTGGCCGAGGGGCCGGTACGAAGGGCTTCATTGGGACAGGCGGTGGGCGCTTCTTCGGGAGCGAGGGTGGGCACCGTAAGCGTCTGTTCGCCGCCGTCAACGACAGGGTCCCCGGGAGTCGTATTGGTCGCGACCAGCCGGTAGCGGTAGGCAGCACCAGGCTGCAGGCCAGGAAGATCCTGACCCACGATATTTGTCGCGAAGGCTTCGTCTTCACTGCCCGCACCGAGATCGACTTCGGGCGACGAGTCTGCTTGTGCGAAGCCGCTTTCTTCGAATTGCTTCTGCGTGACGTACTCGAAATGGTAGTGAGTGTCGTAGTCATAGCCATTCTGGTCGGTAGCGACAGTGACGGTGCCCGAGGGCGTCAAACCGGACGCGTCCGCGGTCATCTGCATGACACTCACACCGCCCTTCGCATGAACAAATTCGATGAAATAGGGACCACCGCCACCCGCTTTGCCCTTGCCCACCGTGACGTTGTGTAAACCAATGCTCGGCAGCGCTTCGAGGGCTTCCTGTACGGGACCCTCGGTCGCGTTGAGAGGGATGGGGGAGGTCGTTTCGCCGTTGAACATGAGTGTGAACGTACCACCGGTCGCACCCCCGCCGACCGTGATCGTCTGCAGATCATTGACCGGCTGGACAGCGGCACGGACGGCGCCAAGCGCACGCATATTTTCACCGTCAACTGAATGGACCGCGAGGGTCGTGACAGCCGGGGGGCCCAGCGTTTCAAAGCTCGAAAGCGCCGAGATCACGCTTCCATTCCCGTTATCGGCGACGAGCCGGACATAATAGGTTGTGTGGGGGCTCAAGCCTGTGATCGTAGCCCGAGTATGGTTCCCCAGTTCGCTGGTTTCGGCTGCGGAGACCGTGCCGGCGGCACCGGACGGTTCCGCCCATGGACCGCTCTTACTCGTAGCATATTCGAAACGCCAATGCGTTTCAGAGCTGCGCGTGAAGAACCCACCGCCAACATTTGCTGAGGTTGCCGTAACATCCTTGATTTCACTCATGTAGTCTTCCGGTTGCGTGCCATACGTTTTGACCGACTGGACTTCGGAGAAGGCCTCGCCATTTACGTTTTTTGCCTTCACGCGCACGTAGTACGTCTTTTCAGGAGTGAGATCGGTGGCGGTCGCTTCGCGTGTCGCAACGTCTTCGGCGACACTCACATGACCGCTTCCCCCTGAGGAGAACGTTGTCCAAGGGCCTTCCGGGCTAGTCGCAAATTCAAAATTATATTCCGTTTCCGGGCCATTCGTTTGAATACTGGTCCCGTAACCCACAAAACTTGTCCCTAGGTTCTTGCCTTCACCCAAAGTGCCGGGGTATTCGTTCAGCTTGAGTTCACTGATTTCCGGGGCGCTGGGCGGCGTCGTGGTGAACTTGATCGTTTCGGTCACTTCACCCACCGTGTTTTTAGCGCCGAAACGGACGAAGTAGGTCGTTTCAGGGGTGAGGTGAGTAGCTTCTCCGGACCGTAGGATTGTCCAAGGACCGGTTGTGGCGGTGGCGATTTCGGTGCGCAGTTCGAGATTATTACTCTCAGGGACCGTGAACGGCTCCTCTATTTCTGCCCGGGTTGCGTGGATATTGGCCACGCTGCCGGGGCGACTGAACTGCGGGGCAGGTTCGGCGGCAAGCGCCGGGGGCAGGATGCTGCCCACGAAGAAGAGAGCCAGGGCCATGGGAAAGAAGACAACGCGGGGGAGGCGTTTGCACCCATCGGGGGCCACGCGGATACGAGGGTCGCCCCCCCCGCTGCTCACACCGTGGCGTAGAGCGAACGAAGGCCCACTACGACCAAGGCCACGGAGAGATCCATCACGGGTCGCAAAGGCAGCCAAGAAGGAGCGCACACGCGGCACCCTTTTCCGAGTCGACTCCATTAACTGTGCCTTCTTGTGAGGTGTCATCATTCTCCTCGGCTCCCTGTAGATGTCCGATGCGATCTCGTGTCTTCCGTCTAAATCAACGCCCGGCGCTTCCGGGGCCGCTGGGGGGTCCGGAAGTGAAGCGCGCGCCACAAGCGGTTGGGCCCGGGCATGTGTACTATTCTTCGGCGGTCACCGCCCAGGAGCCCCACCCTAGACGCGCGTCTTCGTCCTTTACTTTAAAGAAGAGCTCCGCTCCGTTGATGCCTGCTCCATATTCTTCGTCGAGCGGAGTCTTATCCGGCGAGACGACGTGAGCTGCAGCTCCTTCTGTGTTTCCGTCAGTTGCTTCTACGGACCCGGCTTCCAGCCCCGTAGTCAATGTTTCGTATACACAGAGGTTACCCGGGGCTGCCGTCGGGGTGGCGGCGTTTCCCTGGCAGTTTGTGGACGCTACTTCCGTCCACGAGTCTTCGGGGTTGTGTTGAACTACTTCTTTCCCTGTCTTGCTGATGTAGTGCACCTGAGATGCGCCGAGCTCTTCTTTGAGAGGAATCGGAAAGGAGAGCGCGGTAACGGTCAAGTTCTCAATTGGTGGGGCTCCACCATCACTCGATATGCTCCAAGTACCGGTCTCGGTCATACCCGGTGGGAGCATTGAGGTGAAGCCGGTCGTGCCGTTGGTCCCGTTTGTTCCGTTTGTTCCGTTGATGCCGGCGAGCCCCTGCGGACCCTGAGGGCCAACCGAGCCCGTTGCGCCGGCGGGGCCGGCCGCTCCCGCAGGGCCGGCTGCACCGGTAGCGCCAGTTGCGCCCTTGGGACCAGAGGGACCACGCGGTCCCTCCTTGGTCTTGGGCTTGGCCTTGGATGTGGTGGCTACCAACCGTTGGGGGTTTGAATTGATTTTATTGCCACCTTCCCTACTCCTACTTACATTTCTACTCCCACCCGTTGCTGCGAATGCTCCCCCGGCGAGGGCGAAGACGAGGGCCATGAGCGCGATGAAGGTGCTCGGGCTCAGGTGTCGGCGCAGTGCTTGGAACATCGGTTATCTCTCCTCGATCGAGTCGGGCGTGGCGGCGCTCGGCGCCACGCACGCGGGTTGAACAAGTTGGCCGATCGCGGCCGGCGGGATAGCGCAAGGTCCGGTAGGAACTTGGCTCATTCCGCTCGCCAGTGGTCGGTTGCGTTTGTGTCTCACGGGGTTTTCTCCCCGCGCAGATTGGCCACGCTGAGTCGCTGCGCGACCTGGGAACCCAGCGGCGTCAGCTTCCACGCGTTGGGCTCACCGCTCTGGTGACCCCCGCCGGTGTTCACCACCAGGCCGAGACGCTCCAGGCGCCGCAAAAGCTTTGAGATCTGCCCCGGGTCCGTGATCCCAGCCCGGTCGGCGATCGTGCGGTTGCTCGCGAGGGGGGCCTCGGCGATGCACTCCAGCACCCGTGCAGTGCGATACGTCAAGCGCATCGGGACCTCCCCCAGCAGATCCGGCTCGTCCCGGACACCACGCCCACCGCTCGAGGGCACCGGCCGCAACACGGGAGCCGGGCGCTGCTGCTCACGCCGTGCCGCCCGTGCCCCCAGATACTGCAGCGCGATCATCCCCACCAACTCATCCAGCAACCCCGTCAACGGACGACGATCGCCGCCACGCAAACGCGCGTACACCACGCCGTGTGCGCCGCCCACCAGGCCTTCCGCGGTCACCAAAGTGCACTCCTCGCCGCGCGCACCCTCTTGGCGCCCCTCGTCCAGGATTGCAGCCAGCCGCTTGAGAATCCGCTCGCGACGCTCCAGCGCCACAGGTCCCCCGTGCAGCGCCTGCACCACACAGATCCGCGCCAGCGCCGGCTCGGCGTCCAGAAACGAGAGAATCACCCACAGCCCGCCGCGCACCCGCTCACGCCACGCAAGACCCTCGAGACCGGCCGCCTCGAGCTCGCGCTCGACCCGCTCCACCACGTCGTCGAGCAGCGCCACCAGGCACGCATCGCGGTTGCCGAACAGCTCATAGAACGTGCGCCGCGACACCCGCGCACGGGCGGCGATCCGCTGCACCGTGCTCTGCTCATAGCCCAGCTCGTCGATCACCGCCGCGGCCGCCGCCAGCACACGCGAACGCTGGATCCCCTCCATATGCACCCGCGGCGCACCACGCGACAACACGAGCTCTTTCGATCCGCGCCGTTCGCGACGCTCGACCGGCCGGGTGCGCTCCCCTGCGCGCAGACGCGCCGCGGTCCTCGCCCCACTACGCGCTGGAGCCGCCATCAGTATGTCCCCCACACGCGCGGGGGCTCGGTCAAAGCCGCCTTGTGCCCAACCCCCACGGGGACGAAGCAAAGATGGCGCGCATGCGCCCGATGAGGAGTCTCTGCGGCTAGGCCGCTAGACGAAGAGAGAGAGAGAGAGAGAGAGATGCGACAGCGCCAAGCTGGCGCATCTAGCATCAGCCCCACGGGCCGACGCGCACATCCCCATCATGAATCTCCCTCTAGAAACCACGCTCAAACAACTCCCTCATCGCTCTGATCCGGTTCCTCTCCCATAACTGCGAAAACCCTGCGAGCGCTTTGACGTCAACCGTAGAGCGGTATGACCTCAACCAGACCTTATGTACCCGGACTCCCAACCGTGGGAGGGCCGGCCTGCTGACGCAGCGTAACGCACCACGGCACAACTGTCAAGCCCCCAGGTGACGGTACGCGCGGCGATGGAGACTTGCTGTCAAGAGGGGTCGGTCGCCGGGCATGGAGGCCCGGCGCCTACCAGGCTGGGCTTCGCGGCCACGCGCGCGGACGATCCCAAAAAAATCCCTACACCAACACCCGCCGCCTGAAGTTGCGCAGCCCGAGGCCGAGGAAGAATGCGCAGAAGGCGATCAGCACCGGGTAGATCACGTACAGCGGCATGTGCGACGCTTCGGTGAGCCCGGCGCGCATCCCCTCGGCGACGTAGATCAGCGGGTTGATCAGCACCAGGATCTGCAGCCAGTGAATCCCGGCGACTTCCACTGGAGCAAGCTTCGTCCACTGGTAGTAGGTACCGCCGAGGAACGTCAGCGGCAGCACGACGAAGCCGAACATCAAGCCGATGTTGCGCGGCTCGAAGGTCGTGCCGAGCAGCAGCCCCAGCGAGGTCATCGCCACCGAGGCGAGCGGGATCAGCGTGAGCACGATCCACCAGTGCACCGACAGGTGGGCGTGCACGCCGGGGGCGTGAATGACGGCCGCGATCGGGAACACGATCACCGCCGCCAGCATCCCCTGGACGGCGCCGGAGAGCACCTTCGCGATCGCCACCAGCCAGATCGGGCAGGGCGCCTGCACACGGTCCTCGATCTCGCGGGTGTAGCCGAACTCGGTGGACATCTGCAGCGCCACCGCCTGGATCCCCTGGAACATGATCGAGATCGCCACCACCCCGGGGACCAGCACGGTCGCGAAGTCCGACTCGGTGGTGGCGTTGGAGCCGTGTCCTGCGCCCCCGATCCCCTGGCCGATCGTGGGGAACACGTACAGGAACACGAACACCAGCAGGAACGGCTGGATCAGCACGCGGGCGACGAATTCGGGGACGTTCTTGCGCAGCACCGTGAGGTCGCGCAGGATCAGCGCGCCGAGCGCGGTGCGGCTGGCTTCGAACGTCGAGCGCGTGGCAGTGAGCACGATCGCGGCCGGGGGCGTAGGCCGCCTGCCGTCGGTGCTGGTCGCGGCGGCGCTCTGCGTGGCGGTGGCAGCGTCGGGCGTCGTCATCCGCGTCCTCCGGCGGGGGCGGCACATCCCGGATGCCGCACGGCGGTCGTGGTGGTTGCGTCGGAAGCACTCATTCGCGCAGCTCCTTGCCGGTGAGGTTGATGAACACCGTTTCCAGCGACGGTTCGGCCACCGACAGATCGACCAGCTCGAAGCCCCCGCTCTCGGCGCCCGCCACCACCCGCGGCACGATCCGCTCCGTCCCCTTGACGTGCAGCTCCACGCCGCCGTCCACCACGCGCGTGCGGGTCACGCCCTCGATCTCTCGCTCGAGCGTCGCGGCCAGCGAGGCGCCGTCGCCTGGCGCCTTCACCGTCACGATCGTGTCGGCCCCCACCGACCGCTTGAGCCCCGCGGGCGTGTCGAGCGCGAGGATCTTGCCGTGATCCATGATCGCCACGCGGTGGCAGAGATGGTCGGCCTCCTCCATGTAGTGAGTCAGCAGCATGATCGTCTGCCCCGCCCCGTTGAGCTCGCCGAGGATCTCCCACAGCGCGAGGCGGCTCTGCGGATCGAGGCCGGAGGTGGGCTCATCCATGAACAGCACCGCCGGCCGATGGAAGATCGCGCGCGCCACCATCAGCCGCTGCGCCATCCCACCGGAGAGCGCGAACACCGACGCCTGCGCCCAGCGCGCGAGGTGGAACTGCTCGAGCAGCTCGTCGGAGATGCGCCGCGACTCCGCCGCGCCGATCCCGAACAGGCGCCCGTGGAAGTACAGGTTCTCCCACACCGTCAGCTGCCGGTCCAGCGTGTTCTGCTGGGAGACCACGCCGATCAGCTGCTTGGCGAGCGCCGGGTGGGCAATCACGTCGACGGCACCCACCGAGGCCGTCCCGGCGGTGGGGATCACGCGCGTGGTGAGCATCCCCGCGGTGGTCGTCTTGCCCGCGCCGTTGGGGCCCAGCAGACCGAAGATCTCCCCGCCGCGGATCTCGAGGTCAAGGCCATCGACGGCCGCGAAGTCGGCCTCGGCGTAGACCTTCGTCAGGCCGGCGGTGCGGATCACGGCGGCGTCGGCAACGGGGGCGCTCACAGCCATCGTCCCACCCTACCCAACCCCACGGGGTGAGACGCAACCTCACCGACACGCCCTGGACCGGGACCGGTCCTGGATCGGGAGCGCCCTCGGCTGGTCACGACACAGAGACGCCCGGAGGGCCCACACCTGAGGGCTTATCATTCACGGCATGAGCAATCGCTGGGCAATGGCGATCGTGGCACTCGCCATGCTGCTGGCAGGTCCTTGTACCGCATCCTCCGCGCCGGCGATCCTCATCACGACGCACAAGTTGACGCCCAAGGTCCAGCGGACGGTCCGCTTCACCGGCTACGCGACCTACGTGTTCAACACTCGCCCGAAACGGCGCATCGTGAGCGCGGCCGCACGGATCGTCGGCGCGCAGGCGCACGCCGTGAAGATCAGCGCCACCGTTATCTCACGCAACCACAAACGCTTCACGGTCAAGCTGGTCTTCCCCGGCGAGCAGGGCAATCCGGGCAAGCTCGTCGTACGGCTTGGCACGGTGGGGGCCTGAGGGCCACATCGGCCTCGGCCGGACCGCGCAACATTTGCAGGCCCACGGCGTCTCGTAGGCCATGAAACGAACCTACGAACGCCAGCAGCCGCCCACACCAGCCCCGCAGAACGCTTTCGCCGCGGGCGGGAGCGCGCACGCCGGCGCCCACCACCAGCGCGGTGGGGGTGGGGCCCGTACGCCGCGAGCCAAGCGCTCCCCCGCGGCCCGGCTGCACCACGAAGCGCGGCGGGCCACGGCCGAGTGCGAGAACGGCCACCACCTGAATCGACGGCTGCGAGTCGCCGCGCTGCAGTACGCCGCGAGTCACCTGACCACGATGCAGATGGAGTACACCGACTGCGAGCAGATCCTGCGCATGCGCGCAATGCGGATCGCCGGCACGCGGCACCACCGGCATGCGTCCGGCGGACACCGCGCGCTATATGCTCGCCATCCGTGAATGCGAACGAAGGCAGTCGCCGCCGTGAGAAGTCGCTGCGCCCACGGCGTAAGCAGTGGCCGCGACAATGGAGGGGGCGGGTCGGTGCTGCGCTCGTCCTCGCCTCCGCGGCGTTGTGCGGCAGTGCGCAGATCGCCGCCGGGTCGTCGAGCTCCGACGCCCAGGCCACACATGCCTACCTGATCGCCCAGCGCAAGCTCGCTGCGGCGCTGCTGCACAAAGCCGTCGCGGCGCGCGGCGAGGAGAGCGCCGCGGCGGCGCAGATCGCTCGAGCATGCCCCGGGGTGGTGTCGGGGATGCCACAGGAACTGTCCCCGAAGCCGTTCTCGGGGTTCCCACCCCGTGCCAGGGGCGAAAACGCGCGCCTGTCCCAACAGAAGCAAACAATCGAGGCGGAGCTCTATTCGGCGGTCGCCCGGGCCGGCGACAGCGCGTATCGCCCGGTCGAGGAGGCGTACGCCGCCGAAATACGCCAGCTGTCGTGGAGCAACCCGGCGATCGCCTCGGCGCTCCAGGCAGCGACCACAGCCAGGCTCGAAACCGTCTCCGCCCCCGCTCCCCCGTTCTGCGCCGACGCAAGGGCGTGGGCCCAGGGCGGCTATCTCGACCTGTCGGCTGCCAGCCGGGAATTCGAGGCTTCGCAAGCAGCGCACAGGAGCTCCGCTCAGGGGGTGGAACTTTCCCTGATCAAGCTGCTGAAGCCTTACGAGAACGCCTCGGATCGAGCGCTGATCCGCAAGACCAACGCGCTCGAAAACAAACTCCTTGCCAGCGCATTTGCCGCCGTGCGGAAGGTTTTTAGTTTGGAGCGAATCGTCGGGTTCCCCAAAGTCGGGACCGAACCCGCCAAGCCGATCGCTCTGGGCCACGGGCGCACCGCCGCCGGTACTCGCTTCCAGGTGAGCGAGTCCGGCCCGCTGGGCGCTCCAGGCTCTTGTCACCGGTGGGCGACGGTGGCATACACCCGGCCGGGCGCTCCCGAAGTGTTGATCGTGGGGGCCCCCAACAACCCCATCTGTTTCTCCCCGCCCCGGTACCGGCACCCCGCGCTGTTCTGCGAAGCGGGCATCGAGACGATCCAGACCGCGGTGCCGGCCTCGGTGCGCTCGGTCAGGCTGGTGCTCGCCGATGGACGGACGATCGAATCGCGCGTGGTCCGGGTGCCGCGACGAGATGGTAGCCCTGCGGGCATCTACGCCCAAGAGATCCGTGGCAGCACGAGCCACGCCGTGTCCCTCGTCGAGCTGAATGCCGGCGGGGCCGTGCTCACCGTGGGACTGCCGCGATACCGCTGTGTCAAACCGCGCAAGGAACCGGAAGAGCTCCCGCTGGGCGCAGAGCTCGCCAGCGGTCACACCCCCGAAGGGGAAACCTTCACGATCAGTGCTTTCGGCAGTTTCAACGGCGAGCCTTTCCTCAGCGTAGACACCGGTGTCGACCCGGAACTCGACGAACCAGCGATTTTCGGACTCGGCGCGAGCAAAACGTTCCCCTGGTCGCTGTCCGTCGGCTGCGCCCCGCACCCCTACGCGATCCTCTACGGAATCCTCGTGCCACCGGGAAAGTCAGTGGTAGCGCAAACCCCCCAGGGTGCCGTCGCGCTGAACGTGGTCCCGGTCGAGCCGCGCCTGCACGCAAGGGGGCCGCTCGTCTACGGCGTGTTCAGCGCGCTGCCCTCCGAGCTGACGGTGCTCGGGGCGAATGGCTCGACCGTCTACACCGAAAACCTGCAGGCCAAGGCAACGGAAGCGGCGCAGTTCTGCGAAGGCTACGCGGAACCGTGACGGACACGGCCGCCGGTTCACATTGTTGCGGCCGCGCCTTCAGAGAATCGTGGTGACCGCGTGCGCAAGCACCGCCGCTGCCTGGACGATGGCGGCCGCAGTACCCGCGAGATCCTTGACCGACGCCAATTTGGCGAGAACCGTGCTCTTGTCGGGCGCCGGCGCTTGGAGCTCGCCGGCGATCTCGGCCTGAGCGGCGAGCAGCGCGTCCCGTGCCGCCGGCGGACCGTCGAAGGCCGCGATCGCGCGCTCCAGCTCGGCGAGCGGCGTGCTGAACCGCCCAGATGAGATGGTCTGCTCGATCTTGCTGTTGGCGCCCACCGCGATGTTCTGCGCGGTGATGTTTTGTACACCGCTGATCCCATAGTTGACCGTCTCAGACATGTCGGCCTTGCCTTTCTGCCCTGGTGGGTCTGATGAGTGTTGCCCACGATCCAAACCAGCGCCTGGCGCCACGCGTCACGACTGGCCACTGAACCGCACGCGTCACGACCGCCGCCAAACCCGTACGCGTCACGACTCACCACCGGAGCCATGCGACCGCGAAAGATTGACGCTGATACCCGCTTTGGGCCCCGCCGCAACGTTGGTGGCGTTGAGCTCTTTGGTCATGATCCCGTTGTTGATGATCGTCGTGCGCCGCTCCACGATCTCGCCGGTGTCGATGCCATGTCGATCGAGGATCTCGGCAATCGAGTCCAGTACGGTGCGTTCGAGCACCTTGACGTACATTTCCTTGTCCAGCATCTGGAAGTAGCGTCGGTAGTGCGTGGAGCGCACCCGATCCAATGCCGTCACCGGGGCGCCGTAGTCGAAGAACGGGTCGTCTTCGACTTCCTTGGCCTTGCCCGACTGTCGCAAGTCGCGACCGAGCGGCTTGAGGATCACCCGTGGCGCGCGCCACGACAAGCGAGGAGTGGCCACACAGGTGGCGATCGCCATCGCCAGCAGATTGCCCGGGTTGAGCCCTCCCCCGAGGTGGTCGAGACGATGGAGCTCCTCCTTCAGCGGCACCAGCACAAACTTGTTGAGCTCGCAAAACAGCCGCCCATTGCGGACCGCAAACCGCAGAAACAACGTGACCACCAGCTCGCCGCGCCAGTCAACGATCTCGATGCAGCGGTAGTGGCGAATCTGGTGAGTGGGCGCCACCATGTAGTGAGCCACCACACTCGGCTCGATCCACGCCAGCGGCGGGCCCAGCTCGCTGGGCATCAGTGTGCGGTCGTTGCGCACGTCCGATCCACTCACGAACAGGCGGTCCCGGATCTCGAGGTTGGGCATTTCGAGCGCCCCCAGCGCCTGCTCGACACCAGCGTAAAGCTCGGCCGGCGTGGGTTCGCGGACACTCGACCGCCCACCGACGTGGTCCTCTCTACCTTTTTGCAGGTCCACCAGGAACGACCACCCACCCGCGTCCCGGCCCGCCGCCGAGAACGGCAGGAACCCACTGTATACGGTGAGGTTGCCCCGCTGATCGCGCGCGAGCTGTTCAATGCGCCGTGTGAGATACGGATTAGGGGGCGGCGGCGCAGCGTGCGAGGGGAAGCTCAGCGGGTTGAGACGCTTCACCACCACCAGGTAGGTGGCGATCCATGTGTCAGCCATCACGATCACCCACGCCGCTAGAAACCCGACGAGCGGCCACAACTCCCAGTGTCCAAGGAAGTGTGTAAAAAACAGCACGATTGTCAGCACCACATCCACCGTCAGCAGCAGATCGCGCACTGCCTTGCGGCGGCACGCAGCGAGGCAGTGCGTGGCGACCGTGGTAATATCCACCCCCGTCGGAATCTGCACCGCGCGGTGGTGTTCGTGGACGATTTCCTCCACCACATCCTGGGCAAACGTGCTATCGATATACGCAGCGGCGCACATCAACCGCGTCGCTTCCGTCCACCCTCCGTCGACGGCCCTCCTTTCGGGGCCGGGCGCAAACGGACCCGCGGTCGCCGACGGGGCGGGCCCTGGCGGGGCGGGGGGAGGCGGTGCAGATGGATGCGCTTGGGGTGATGACACAGCCGATGAATGTGTGGGTGGGGTCGGGGTGGTGAACTCGATACGTGCTCGCGGGTCGTTGATCTCGGGAAACTCATCTTCCATTGGTCGGCCTCATTTCGCTTTCGCCAACCTTGCGGGATGGCATGTGGATCCACTATTCACACGTCGCATACACTTCACTGATCTTCCAACCTTCACCCAATTCGGCAAACTTGAAGTTTGCATAGCCCGAACCTCCGGGGGTGATCCGATAGTGTGCGTTGAGGCGGGCGCGCGTCTTGCTCTCGATCAGGATCGCTCCCTCCGAAAGCCCCACCAGCCGATAGGAGCCACTGCCCGCTTCAAACTGGCTTCGATAGTCGGCCAACACGGCGGCGCGGCCGTGTGACACCGCGCAACCGCTGGCGGCCAGGCCGCGACGGCTGATTTCCGGTGTGAAGATGCCTTCCAGCCCGGCGATGTTGTGGGTGGAGTAGGAGCTTTGATAATCGCCGAGCACCGCCGTGATCGCATCGCGGTCCGACCGCTGTTCGGGGGCGCTCGCACTGGTGGGAGACACCGCTGGAGTGACGCCCCTAGGAGGAGTGGTCGCGGAGTGCGTCGACCCGTGGTGTGCGTGTGCGTCACCGGCCAGCACACCCGTGGCAACCACCACCGCGATGCCGGCTCCCAGCAGCGCGACGATCACCGACACCACAGTCACCGCCAACCCGCGACGCCGCGGAGGGTAGGTTGGCGGATCGGGCGCATATCCGAACACGGTTGGCGGCGCCGGCTGGTAGCCGGCCACAGCTGGAGGGGCCGGTGGGTAGCCGGGCGCGGTGGGTGGTGCCGACGAATAGCCCGACACGGTTGGCGGCACCGGCTGGTAGCCGGGCCTTGCCGACGCCGAGGGCTGGTGGCCGAGCGGAGTGGGCAAGTCGGGCGGGTGGGCGCCAGCCACGCTGACCGCTCCAGCACAGCCAGGCACTGCGCAACCGCCGCCATGGCGCCAGCAATTTTCGTGGTGAAGCGAGCCACACGCGTCACAACGCTCCGCCGCCGCTCCCTCCACCAGGGGAAGCCGGCAATACGGGCACTGGCGGCCCGCGTCGCCAGCCGTCGCGGTCACCCGGCTCATCCGCCTGTGCCCTCGCCAATGCGACACATTCCTCCGCTCATGCGACGCCCATCCCGCTCATGCAGCCGTCCCTGGTCATGCAACGCCGCCCACGTGTTCGTGTTCAAGACCAACCCTCACGGCGCCAAACATCAACTCCAACGCCCTCGGCGCCTGCGTCAGCCCCGGATTGTCGGTGGCCGGCTGGGCGTCCGGAAGAAAGACTGCCGTCACAGCCACCGGCACGTCGCCGAGCCGCAGCGCAACGATCTGCCCGGCGAGAAAGTGAGGCGGCACGTCCTGGCTGCCGCCCCATCCCGCCTTCCACGCGGGATGCCAACTCGCTGGAAACGCCGCGCCCGCGCCCCAGTCCAGCGGCGGCGCCGACGGCGGTGGCGGTTCTTCCAGCGGCGGCTGCTTGGGCAACGCCATCAGCCCCAGCAACCGAGCGCCCGACGCGCCGTAGTCCCCCATCGACAGGCCGTGCGCGAACGAGATCGCATCCGACTCAGTCCATTCGGCCGTGCCAAACTCGTCCGCCACACCGAGGTCACTGCCGGGCAGCCCCCCTCGATGGTTGTCCAGGTACCGCACACACTCCGATTCGGGGGAGGCCGACTGCGGCGTGCGCTCAATGCGAGCATGTGCCACGGACAACACCCGCTCAAATGCATCCGTCGCCGCCGCAACGCCGCCGAGGCGATCCTGCAGCCCGACGATCACCCTGCGGATGGCACAGTTGTCCGATCGTGTGATCGCGTCGTTCATCGCCGACCACAACACCGGGTCAGGCTGGTTGGCGACGGCCTGGAGCGCCGCGATCGTCACCACCGCCTTGCTCATGCTCCACATCCGGTGCGCCACCGCCGTGGAGCCGCCGAGGATCGGCATAACGTCGCCGTCGACCCACACCGCCGCCGCCGCTTCCCCGCCCAGGTCGTGCGCTTTGGCCACGCCTCGCCGCAGCGCAGACTGGAGCGTCACCCTGGACCCCGCTGCCGGAGACCCCGCTGGCGATGGCGCGATCGTCGAGGAACCGGCCCGCGAGGAGTCGCGCGGCGATGCGGCCACCCGCGCCGAGCCGGCGACCCTCACCGGTGGGGTGGCGCCGGGGACCGTGCGGACGGGATCGCCGCCTCGATCGACAAGCACGCCGATCAGAACGCCCAGTGCAAGGCACCCCGCGAGCACCATCGACGCGGGTACAAGATGCCGACGAACCATCCCCGCCCGGCCGGCTAGCATTGCCCTCCGAGCAACCGGGAGAAGCGCGACTTCCATTCCCGTTCGCGCTGCGGGGTGGTCGAATATCCCGGGTCGTATTTCCAGGCGCCTGCTTCATATTTGACCCACGTGATGCCCGACCATTCGGTGCACGAAGCGCCGGGTTTATCCCACGTCATCCCGGTCACATCCACCTGTGCCACCCCGCTGCCGGGTTCGGTGCGTTCGACTGTCACCCGCAATCCGGCGGGATTGAGATACGGACGCAACGTGGCCTGGTTTTTGGCCCACGCCGCGTACCCATATTCGCTGCTGTCCTGTGCCTGCTTGCGACGGCTCAGCAGTTCCCACGCGCCCCGGTAGTTGCCGTGCACGACGTCTTCGTGCCATCCCCGCAGCATGCTCTGAATTTCCGACTGCATCTGCTGAGCTGACACGGGTGGCAGCGTGCCGGCCCCGGTCGGCGGCGTCGTGTTGGTCGCCGCGCCGGTGCCGGTCGGTGCCGTCGTCGTAGCCGCGGTCGTCCCCGTGCCTGTGGCTGTTCCGGTGGCACCGAGATTGGTGGTGCTCGACTGTTTGACGCCAGACGCCGGGCTCGCGCTCGACCCTGTGACTTTGGTGACGGTGTGAACGTCGCCGCCACTCTGCCCGCTGAGCACGATCGCCACCGCGGCACCCGCCACGGCGATGGCCAGCACGACAATCGCCGCCGCCACCGGCAAGTTGCGCCCGGTAGGTGGTGGCGGCGGCGGGGCGGCTGTGCGGGCAGGCCCGGTCGCCTGTGGTGGGGCGGCACCGAGGGGGCGTGGACTCGCCGCCGTCGCCTCCCGCCCGGCGACGGCATGATCAGCGGTGGGTTGATCCGGTTGCATGTTCACCACCCCGCGCTCGCTGCGCTCATCCCGGCAACACTTCTATGTGGTTTTCCGGCGACGCCGAGGGCGTCGGACGAGCCACCGGCGCCGATCGCGCATGGCGCTTGGGTCCGTGGGTCGCGCCGTGCCCCTTCATCGTGGGGGCCGTACCGGCACGCGGAGCCTGTGTGCCCCCTCCCTCCACCAGTGTCCACAGGCCGAAGCCGATGATCGCGCCGAGGACTGCCACCAGCAGCCTCAGCCGCGGATAGCCGTTGTCGGGCACGCTCACCTCCTTGGTCGTGTTGCCAGTCGCGTCGATGACCGTCAAGTTTCATGGGCCTCAGGGTCCCACCAGCCCCGCACCGTTCCGCTCCCCGCGGAACGCCCGGGCGGCCTGCAATGCCGCAAGCCTATACGATTCGGCTATGTGCCGACCTTTCGGCCCGGTCGCCTCAGGGCATCGCCTCCAATCATCCGAACCAACCTCCGCCGCCCATTCCCCCGCGCCACCATTTCGCCGAGCTCCTCGCCGTGCTGCTGGCGGGCATGGGCTTCGGAGTGGGCGTGGCTGCGCTGGTGGTGGGACACGGAGGTGCCGCCCAACCCAACTCCCTGGTCCACCCGCCCGCAGGGCGGGCGGCGGGCACAGGGCGCGATCCGGCGAGCGCGGGGACACTGCGGGGCCGCACGGGCGCTCAGGCGCATGGTAAAGGGGCCGGTCAGTCCCAGCTGGCGCCGGGGGCGGTCGCGGATGTGGCGCCGGTGCTGGATGGCGACGCGTCAGCGTCGTTTGCGCGGTTGGCGGCCGGCTTGCCGGGGCGCGTCGAGCTGACGGTCGCTCCGCTCGGCCCGGGCAGCCCCGAGACGCTCGGGGGAGATGCGCCAGCGCACGGGTGGAGCACCACCAAGGTGCCTGTGCTCACAGCACTGTTAAAGGCCGGCGACGAAAGCCTCACACCAGCAGAGCAGTCGTGGGCCACGTCGGCGATCACCGAATCGAACAACGAAGCGATCCTTGAGCTCTTTCACGATCTGGAGCAGCTCGAGGGCGGGCTGATCGGCGCCAGCGGCTACATCGAAGAACTGCTGCGTAGCGGTGGTGATGAAGAAACGGTGATTGCCACCGCGTCGCCGCCCCCGGGGGCCGTGACGACGTTCGGGCAGACCGAGTGGAAGCCCAGCAACGCGGTGAAGTTTTTCAGTGCGCTCGCCCGTGGGTGCCTACTGTCTGCGCCAGCCACGCACTACGTGCTGAATCTGATGCAGCACATCGAGCCCAGCGAGAGTTGGGGACTCGGCTCCGCCGGATTTGCCGGCGTCGCATTCAAGGGCGGCTGGGGACCCGAACCGGACGGCGCCTATCTGGTGCGCCAGTCGGGCATCGTCGAAGTGGACACCGCGCGTGCGGTCTCCGTGGCGATCGTCGCCTTTCCGCCGGCGGGCGGCGGATCGTTTGAAATGGGGACGGCGATGCTCACCGAAACCGCCATATGGTTGCGTCAGCATCTGCGACTGGCGGCCAGGCGCAAAGCTTCCTGCGCGTGAGTGACGGGCATCGCTCGACACCGCGTCGATATCCGGTGCCGGCGGCGATGACGCCGGCGTTACCGGGAGCGCGCTCGCTGCCGTCCGCCAGGATTTGATAGCCACAGATAGCAACCTGCTATCGTTGGGTGGGTGCCCGAGGATCGCGTTCCCCTGTTCGTCAGGTTGCCGCGCGAGCAGGCCTCTGCGCTGGACCGGCTCGTCGACGCGACCGGCCGCCGCAAGCAGCACCTCGTGAGCGAGCTGCTCGCCGACCAGCTCGCGGTCGGCCACATCGAGCTCGCGCAGAGCGGCGGTGAGCAGGTGCTCACGCTGGAGGAGGCTGCCGCGCTGCTGCGCCTGCCAGTCGAGGCACTCCGCGCCAGCGCCCTCGCGGGTGAGCTGCCCGGGCGTGCGTTCGCAGAGGAGTGGCGGTTCTCACGTACCGCGCTGCTGGCATGGCTCGCCGGTGAGGAAGCCCCGCAGCTCGCGAGCAGGCATGGCGGTGAGGATGGGTAGCGCTGCGCACCGGCCGCTCGTGCTCGTCCCCGGGGCGTGCCTCGGTGGCTGGGTGTGGCACGAGGTGGCGGGGAGACTCCGTGCGCAGGGGCACGACGTCTACCCGGTGACCCTGACCGGGCTGGGCGAGCGCGTGCACCTCGCGCACGCTGGGGTCGACCTGGAGACGCACGTAACCGACGTCGTGAACCTGCTCGACTATGAGGCGCTCGAGGACGTGGTGCTCGTCGGCCACAGCTACTCCGGCACGGTGGTCACCGCCGCCGCCGACCGCCGCGCGCAACGGGTGCACACCGTCGTCTACCTCGACACCTCCCCGCTCCCCAACGGAACGGCCATCGCCGAGGTGCAATCGCCCGAGCAGCGCGAACACCAGCAACGTGCGGTCCAGGAGCACGGAGACGGCTGGCGCTGGCCCGTCCCCGACCGTGAGACCCTCACCGCCGGAACATACGGGAGCACCAGCGGCCTGAGCGAGGAGCACCTGCGGCTGATCGCCCTGCGCGCCACCCCCCAACCCTACGCGACCATGACCTCCCCCGTGCACCTCGCCCACGACAGACCCCCCGGGGTTCGCCGCGCAGCGATCTTCTGCGCCGCTGGCGGCATCGACGTCGCACGTCTGCGCGAGCTGATCGCCCAGGGCGACCCGCGCGCCGCGACGTTCGCCGACGGCGACTGGGAGCTTCACGACCTCCCCACCGGGCACTGGGCGATGCTCTCCCTACCCGATCAACTCGCCGACCTGCTGCACCACATCGCCGAAAAGTGACCTCAGTCGGAGCGCAGGGGGCGGAAGCTCGGCGAGTTAGCGAACGATGGTGAAGCTGAGCTTCTGGGGCGCGGACTTCTGGCCTGCGGTGTTGGTGGCCGTTATCACGAGCGTGTAGCGTCCCGGCTTCAGCTTCTCGGCGTGCGAGACACGGCCCATGAAGAGCACGCTGTTCGTGCCGTCCTGGCCGGTAAAGGACAGCGTCCCCCGCGTCACGGCGTAGCTGGCCGCGATCACGCAATTGTCCTCAGATCTGATCACGGGAATTCCCCACTCTTGAGTTCGTAGCGGCGGTGGCCCGCGGAGCTGAGCCGTAGGCGAGGCGTAGTGGGCTACCGCCGGCGCGGTTCTGTCGGGGGCTCCCTCCAGGGTCGCTGGTGTTGATGCCTGCGATTTGGAAGGGAGCCCTTGGGGATGCTGAGCAAGGAGGACGATGTGGAGATTCATGCGTTGGCGGGCCGCGGCTGGTCGGTGTCGGCGATCGCTCGTCATACGGGGCGGGATCGCAAGACGGTCCGCAAGTATCTGAACGGTGGTGGGCCTCGCGCGAGGCGGCGGCGAGCTGCCTTGAGTCCTACCGGGGGTATCTGGCTGCGCGGTTCGCTGATGACGCGCATGTCGAGGGGACGGTGCTCTATCGCGAGGTGCTCGATCTCGGGTTCGACCGCTCGTATGTGACGTTCGTCAGGGAGCTGCGGACGCTCGGTTTGCGCCCGCGGTGTGAGGCGTGCCGCACGGGCGGGCACGGCGTCACGACGGTGGTCGCGCATGAGCCGGGCGAGGAGATCCAATGGGATTGGCTGGAGTTGCGCGAGACGCCGTGGGGTGAGCCGGCGCACGTGCTCGTTGGTGCGCTGTCGTTCTCGGGGCGCTGCCGCGCGGTGATCAGCGAGGGGCAGACCTTCGCGCACCTGGTCGAGGCGATCGACGGGGTGCTGCGCCGCTTGGGCGGTACCTCGCGTGCGTGGCGGACTGACCGGATGGCGACAGTCGTGCACCCCGGGAGCGATCGGATCACCGCGCCGTTCGCGCAGCTCGCGAAGCACTACCGGGTGCAGGTGTGGGTCTGCCCGGCGCGTCGGCCGCAGCGCAAGGGTGTCGTGGAGGCCGCGATCAAATACGTCACTCGCTCGTGGTGGCGCACCGCGCCAGTCTCGAACCTGGGGCAGGCGCAGGCCGACCTGGACCGCTGGGCGAATGCGGTCTCAGACCGCCGCAAACGCCAAGGGCAGACAATCGCTGAGCTCGCCGCCGGAGAGCATCTGCTCGCGCTGCCCGCCGTGGGGTTCCCGGCGCTACTGGAAGCCGAGCGTGTCGTCGCACGAACGGCGATGGTCGCGTTCGAGGGCAACCGCTACAGCGTCCCGCCGGGCTTGGTCGGCCAGAGCGTCACCGTGCGCCTCAGGCTCGGCGAGCTGCACCTGGGTTCCCGTCCACCAAGACACTCGAGGAGTTCGACTTCACCGCCCAACCCAACCTCGACCGTCGCCTCGTGCAGGAGCTCGCGACCCTGCGCTTCATCGAGGAGAAAGCCAACGCGCTGCTGATCGGGCCACCCGGCGTCGGCAAGACGATGCTCGCCATAGCACTCGGCCTGAAGGCCGTGCACGCCGGCTACCGCGTCTACTACACCACCGCCGCGGACCTCGTCACCAGGACCGCCAGAGCCGCCATCGACGGACGCTGGCAAACCACGATGCGCTTCTGGAACGGCCCCCAGCTCCTCGTAATCGACGAGCTTGGCTATCTACCGATGCCCGGCGAGGCCGCCAGCCACCTCTTCCAAGTCATCAGCCGCCGCTACGAGCACGGCTCCATCATCCTCACCACCAACCGCGGAATCGCCAGCTGGGGCGAGATCTTCCAGGACACCACCGTCGCCGGCGCGATCCTCGACCGCCTCCTACACCACGCCACCGTCCTACAAATCGACGGCGAGAGCTACCGCATGCGCGGACACCGCGCCCGCCTCCAACAGCTACGCGCCGGCCTCAACCAAGGTGGGGAAAAACCATGATCGCAACCGGGGAATTTCGATGATCGTTGACACGGGGACTGGCTTCGAACTGGCCAGGGCCGAGAAGCGTGTTCCGGAAGGTATCAGGAGCCCGATCGGGAGTGAGGCTCTCATAGGCTCCCTCGTATCCCTCAGCATGTCGTTTAGGGACCACGATGTAGTTTCCGATGGCACTTCTTGAGCTACAAGACGGGCACGCGAGAGTGCCCCTTTCCAGCAGGAGCGGAAGCGGTCGCTACTAGGCCGGCACTTTCGCACAGGACGAGCCTCGGGTGCGTTGGTGAGGTTCCGCATACGCCCGCTTCCGGGCGGGACGGAAATACGCACGATTTCACGGGATCTCAATGCTCAATGCAGGGCGGTTCGTTGGTGTACTGCGGCGGGATCGGGACACCGCTGACGAGGACCGGCGGGGAAGGGGTGTCGTGCAGGTCCAGGCTTGCGAGTTCGATGGGACCGAGCGGAACCTCTTTGCATTCCTCGAACGACCCGCTGCCGGCGGCCGGGCCGCCGCGGACGTTGACCACGGTGCTCTGCTGCGCCCAGGCGAGGTGCTCGCCGCTCAGCGCCAGACCGTCGGGGCCCGCCGAGCCCGAGAAGGCCACGACGGTCCTCGCCGTGCCGGCCAGGAGGTTCATCACGTCGATCGTCACGCGTTCGGGGCTTCCGGGGTCGGCGGACAGGAATGCCACCCGGCCGTCAGACAGCACAGCTTCGCTCCCGAGGCGGGCCTCGTGGCCGACTGTCGATCCGGCTCTCGCCCACCACCATCCCTTCCTCTCAGCGGGCTGTGCGACGTGGGCTAGCTGCCCCGGGGAGGCCCCGCAGCATCCGGCGGTGACGAGCACGTCCCCGTAGTCGTCGACCTGGATGCCCGAGATGCTGTTTGGGCCGATGCCGCCGGTGTTCCGCGGCGGCGTGATCTCATCGACCAGGGCGCCCGTCGCGGCGTCCAAGACGCGCACGAGCAGCCGCGGCTCGATCGTGGAGCGCGGCGGACTTCGCCAGTAGGCGACCGCGAGGTACTTCCCGGCCGCCGCCATGTCGGCAAGAGCGCCCGGCATCGGTGTCAGGACACGCGAACGGTGTGACTGCAGGTCGACGTCGAGCACCTCGCCGAACGGCGCGGTCCGGCGCCCGAGGCAGCCATTGGGCAGCGCGGCGTACAGGTGGTCCCCGGACACTGCGTACTGCGCCGCGTCGGCGCCAGGCGTGAGACTCGTCGAACCCGGGTTGCACCTACCCAGCAGCGGCAGCTCGCGCAACGGTCCCCCGACCCGGCCGGCGAAGACGCCCGACGGGCGAGCAACTGCCCACCAGTCCCGCCCGAACCACGCCAAGTCGAGGAGATTGTCCCAGTTGGGAGCGCCGGGCGGGGATAGAACGGACGACCTGCCCGCGAAGCCGGTCAGCACGACCCCTTCAGGGCCCTCCCAGACCAGACCGGCGTCGGTGATGAACGGCCCCGCGGCAAGGCCGGGAGCGTCGACGTTCGACCCGGCCGCAGGCAGCACGGCGGACGCGGCGACCGGCCACGCGAGCACCAACGCGACGGCCACGAACGCAAAAAGGGTCGCGCACGCGCCATACACAGAGCGCAAGCCCCCGCCGCCCCTCCACCGTCGTGCGATCCACGCTGCGACAGCGACCCCACGACCGACCTGCATCTCACCCGACCGCATCGCTCCAGTCTGACCGAACCATGCAGGAAAGGCGACGCGATCCTGTAGGCGCCTTGCTCCTCGAACCGGGGGATCAACCCGCAGATACGCGCTTGGCGAGCTTGGAACCCACCGACCGAGAACCGGCAGACACCCGATCGCGCTGAGCGAGGCGGAAGTCGCCGCCTTGACGGGCGCAGGGGTTGCCCCCACGCAGCGTTCCGTTTCAGCTGTTCAGCTGCTGGTCGGCGAGTTGGTAAACGGTGAGCGCGTTGGAGCCCTTCGGATGGTGGCGAGCGCCAAAGGCGAGATACCGCAGACGTGGTCGTTCGTCAGCGGGGACGACGATCTTGAAGACCATGCCCCAGGGGCCGTTAGGGTGTGGAAGGTAGACCTTGCCAGAGTCGGGGAGCTTTGTTCCATCGCGTCCTTCTGGTTCGCACGCCTTCAGATGCGATTGGGGAATGCCGTCCCGCTCGAATTCGTTCTTGACAGTCTCGGCCGTGGGCCGGCCGGCAGGGGTGGAGCGCGCGAGATGCTTGTCGAACAGATCGGCGTCAAATCGCGCTGGCCAACGCAGCTCCGATGTAGGGCATGGGCTACCCCTCGCCGTCAGGGGGACCGATGTGCGGCCCGTGCTCTGCCCAGAACGCCGCGGACTCCTCGGGGGTCATATGTCGCTCCCCGTGGCAGGCCAGCCTCGCCGCCCACGAAGTGTCCGGCACGAGCGTGAGCTTCCCACCGGGGCGCTCCTCGGTGATGACGTACTCACCGCTGCGCCCGCCGCTGAGCGTCACGTGCACGAGCTTGCGCTCCGGTTCCGCTGCCATGGGCCCCATGGTGCCAGATCCTGCGTCGATCGTGAAGCTTTCCGATCCTGATTCGGCCGAAGCGACGCATCCCTCGCGACGGGCAGCGCGACACCCCATCGGCGCCCTCCGCAAGGCCTCCGCGTGCCCGGGGAAGGCGTCCCTTTTCTGGCGGGCTGGGGAGGAGTAGCCGCACACTGGTCGGCATGGCATCGAGAGTTTCCTCGACCGCGCCGTGTTGGCTGATGCAGATGCGGAGGCGCGGCTCGCACACGCTCGATGTTCGCCTACCTCACCGACGCCCTCGCCGCACACGCCCGCAGCGACCCACCACCACTACTACTCACGTAAAGCAACCAGACCAACTGAACGCTTACCAAAACCAGTAGTCGTTCAGTTGTGTGGGTTTGGGGCTGTGGGTTCAGAGCAGGGCGGGTAGCGCGCCGCCGTGTTGGTGGGCGGTGAAGAGTTGAGTGAGGTAGGTGTAGAGGGAGCGGTGTTGTAGTCGGCAGGTGACCGAGGCGGAGAGGGATCGCTCGGTGAAGCGCTCGCCTTCTTCGGATTGGTTTCCGTGGCTGAGCTTGCGGTGGATGACTGGTCCGCGGAGCGCTCTCTCGGCGGCGTTGTTCGTCGGGGTGACGCCGTCGACGGTCACAAACGTCCATAGCGCGGGCCAGATCTTCAGGAGGTTGTTCGCGAAGCGCCGGTGCAACCGGTGGCGCTTTGTTTTCTGGCGGGCGTGCTCGAGCAGTGAGAGGAACTCGTCCTGGATGGGTTTCATCTCCAGGATCAGACGCTCACGGTCTTGGTGCTCGGTGAACGCGTGCCAGGCCTTGAACATTCGGCCGGTCAAGTCAAGGCCAGCCTCCCCGAAGGTCTTCTGCAGGGCCAGTCCTTCGCTATGGAACCGGAAGTCGCGTTGCAGGTGTGACCAGCATGCCTGTCTGTGCTCGGGGTCCAGGTGATCGTAGGCCCACCAGCGATCGGAGGTCACGATCCCGGCGTACGCGGGGCCGAGCAGCTCGATCAGCCGGTCGCGGTGGCGATCGGCGACGATCCGGAAGATCGCTGCTTGCCCGGTCGCGGCAGTCCACATTGAGCGGTTCTCTCCTGCTAGGAACCAGCCTGTCTCATCGACGTTGATCGCCCCAGACGCCAGCACCCCAGCCACAAGCTGCTGATGCGGCTCGGCGAGCAGTCCGCTAGCGCGCCGGCAGATCTCATCGATCGCGCCGGTAGAGATCTTGACCCCGAAGAGCTCTGAAGCGAGCTCGCTCAGATCACGGCGGGAGATCCGGTTACGGGCGGTCAGCGTCACTAGCGCCGCCTGAAGGATCGGCCCGAACGCGGAGTCGCCGAGGACGCCCAGGGTGCCACGGGTCCGCGTTCTGCAGCCCGGGCAGCGCAACCGGTGCGTGCGATGCTCGACGTACTCGACAGTGATCGGGGGCAACTCGGCGACCTGGTGACGCCCGGCGCCCCACCGCGGGACCTTCTCCACCTCGGTGAACTTGTGCCCACAGCCCGAGCACTCGCTCGGGTAGTGATCGACGATCTCGCTCATCTGATCCTCGCCCAACAGCTCGCGTCCCGAACCCCGGTGACCGGGCTGCCCGCCCGCCTTGCGTCGCTCCCCGTCCTTCTTGAGCAGCTCCTTCGTCTTCGCTCTGGCCAACGCGCGACGCTCTTGCCTTGACATCGCGGTGTCCGCTGACGGCGCCACCGAACTGTTCCGCGAGCTCGCCCCGCTCTTGGCCTCCAGCACCCGCACACGCTCCTCCAACCGCTCCTGCGCCGCCATCAGCCTCATCAAGAACTCCACGCACGCCTCACGGCCAGAGTCATAAACCGCCTCAGCCTCAGCACGCCCCACACCCCAAAAGTTCGCCGTCCCCAGCCACGCTCCTGGTTATGGAAACCCACACAACTGAACGACTACCAAAACCAGCCGATTTACAGGGCTTTAGAGGCGGGAGCGACGGGGGTCAAACCCTCGTCCGGCACCGCATCGAGATCCGCCGCCGGCAGCAGTGACGGCCGGGCATCAGCCCGCGGAGGCGAGCCCCAGGCGATCGGCCAGCTCCCGGGGCGTGAGCACCTGAAGCTCGCTCGATGCCACGTCCAGTAGGTGCCCGGGTCGCCGGACACGACCGGACTCCCTGCGCTGCGCGAGCGCAATCAGATCGTCGAATGTCAAGGCGAGGTCACTTGTGCCAAACCCGCCCGCCACACCGACGCACGCCCACACGTCCTGACCCACAACGACCACCCCACCCTGAAACCGAGTGACCGGCAACAGGCTTCATCGCTGGCCGACGCGGAGCTTCAACGGTGTCGGAGTAAACCCGCCGTTTGGTGCCTCGCGCCCGAGGCTGAGGCGAGCACCAGGCGCGGGGTCTTGATGAACGACCGTGTAGTTGCCGAGTAGGTGTGCGGCGTTCCCAGCAGAGAGACGTGGGAGCGTTGCTTCCCATTGGAGTTGAGCGCCTTCTGCCCACCTCGCCGCCGTCGTCACTGGCTGACTGCGGAAGTTGGGGACCGTAAACGACTTGAGTTCGTCCGGTACGGCGGGGCTACCGGCACCCATAGGCGGCACTGACAGCCGTATATTGACGATACCCCCTCTGCGAACGTGCTTACCCGCCTGTGGCGTCTGCGAGACTACTTCTGCGACAGACTCGGCGGGCAGCGTCAGCTTTCGCATGAAGCTCACGCGAAAGCCGGCGTGGTGCAACCGATCGTAGGCTTGTTCGACCGGAAGACGTTGCACGGCGGGTACAACAACGGTCCCGGCCGCGGCCCGACGCAGGGAGCCCTTGCTCCCTGCGTCGGCTGCGCCCGAAAGGGCTGTGCAGATGCTCACACATGCTGCCAAGACGGCTCGCATGAGATTCGCCATAGCCTTACGGTAGCGCCGATCCGGCCTCGTACGGCACCGCGCGGCCGCCTGCACGGGTTTCTGGCCCATTCCCATTCGCGGATTCTTGGCTGTCCGGTCCGCTATCGAGGACGGGGAAGATCGCATCGGTCGTGTGGGCATTGGTTGGGTTGAGTGCTTCGTTGGTTCCGAGTGCGCTTCCGTCGCCGGTACGGCCGTTCATCCAGACGCTCGCGCGGGCACCCGAGTCATCGACTACATTGATCGCAAGGCCCTCTACCGTGGCTTGTGGTGTACCGACCAGCCCGGTTGCAAGCCCAAGGAACACATCGCCGATGTGCGGCGCTAGTTCGCTCAGGTTATGGACGCGGAGATCGACTTGGAGGCCGAATGTAGCTGGCGTGGTGCCGATCGGCACCGTTTCGATTACACTGTCCGTGATTATTTCGCCGGTCGCTTTCTTCAAGACCGCGATGTTCGATTCGAGCTGCTGTACCGTCGCCTTTTCGCCGACGCTTCCGATCTTGCTCTCGCTCGGCCAGCCGATCGGATTTTCGATCGCAGTGCGCAGAACCCCGTGCAGCAGGTTGGTCGCTTCGGCTGATAGGGAGCCTTCGGTCGGTGCCAGGGTCCATTGGAGGATCGCTGGGTTGCGGCTGGCAGCATAGGCGCCGGCCATCTGTATGCGCCATCCGGCTTCGCCGGCTTCAAACGCTTCCGCGCGTTCACCGGGGGCGGGAACCGTGAATCCTGTCACGTTACTCGCCGGCTGATGAAGGCTCGCGTGCGACACCAAGACTGTGAGGGTGTCGCCTGCGCCTTCTGGCGAGGCTGTCAGGGTAGCCGAGGCGCCGGGGAGCGCCCGGCTGACCGGGGTTTGAGCTTCTTCGGTCTGCTTGGCGATAGGTGGTAGTTGACTGGCGGGAGTGCCTGATCCTGCCGCCACGGCCGTACCGATACCGGCTCCGATCAACACCATTACTGCGGGTATGAGGATATGTGTTTTGCGCTTGTTCATTATTCGCAAAAATGTTTGGAGGACGGGTGCGAGATTGGGAAGTGATAGTCGCCGAATTCCATATGCCATTCCTTTGTGGGATAGACGCACCAGTTCCACGGCGGATAATGTGGGTTTGTTCGGTTGGCGCCTCGCCAGATGACCCATTCCTGACCGCCCGGATCGTATTCGGTGCTCGTGCTCGAACCGTTGGCTAGAGTGTTAGCGGCGTTGTTTATCTCGCCACCGACGTAGTTATAGCCTTTCCCCCAATTTAGTGCGAGGTTTAGGAGATTTGGAGAGCTGGGGCAGCCACCAGCAGCGTACCATTCGCCGCCGCTTGAATACCCGAGGTTGAATACGCACGTTTCAAATGCGCCGGCTGTGCCATAGAGAGCACAGTTGTAGGAGTATCCTTTGCCTTCTTGACGATACTCGGTAAATATCCTCTCTTCGCCGGGGAGAGTGGACGAGCAGGTATCGAGATGTATGCCTTCACCCGACGTGTACGTTCCGGCCTGGAAGATTCCCGATGTCCCTGTTCCTTCGATATTGCCTTGCTCTGCTGTCCTGTTGAGGACTATCTCGCCGGATGCTGCGCTAACCGTCGGCGTATAGAATCCGGAATCGCCTCCATAGTTTCTGTTGATTTCTTTTTCGGTTTCTGATCCAAACCAAGCTCCGATATTGGTAGCTGCCGCCGATGACGCCCATGTAAGAGCTGCAAGAGAGAACATGATGAGGACGATGGCAGACCGCACCCGGCGGCCTACCGAGATCTGTTGTTGCATCACCGCGCTCCTGACTGCATTCGAGGTAACGGACCTGCCCTGCGATACGGATTCCTATCAGGATCTGCCACGATTCTTTTCGAGGATGGACGGATGTTCGATACACAGAACTTGTCCGTTGCGTGGTATCTCAACCAGAAGCCACACCACCTCGACGCGACGACCCGCGGCCGCCTGGTCTGGTACTGGCCGTCCGGCCGCCAGATACGCCCACCGAACTGGGGGCCTCCCTCCTGGCCCCCGACTTATTCGAGTTCTGGCACCAGAGCGCGGCCAACTACACGACCGCCAGCGCTACCGCTTGGTCAGCGGACAATGGTTGATCGAATACCCGGCTCCATAAGCCACTATCTCTCGTGCCAGCCCGACTTGGTCACAGCCGTGTCACGACCAACTGAGCCTGCCCGAGGCAGATCGACATACTCGCTCCGTGACCAAGCAGGGCGCGGTCCCAACGCACGGCCGGCGCTCGCCGTTGGTTTGGCGACGCTCAGGCGGTGATCGGCACGTGACCAGGCTGCGCGGCGACTCGATCCAGCCACGCGCTGACGGCCGGATAGTCCGAGAGATCGAACCCGCCCTCGCCTGCGACGTGGGTGTAGGCGTAGAGCGCGATATCAGCTGCTGTGCAGTGCTCGCCGACATGGAACCGGCGCTCAGATAGATGGCGCTCCATCGCGTCGAGGGCGGCATACCCACCGCGGCGCCGAGTCTCAACGTCAGCCTCCGCGGGTGGAGCGTCCGAGTAGGCGACCCAGAAACGCACCACCGCAATGTTGGGCTCGTGGCTGTACTGCTCGAAGAACAGCCACTGGAGCACCTGGGCGCGCTCATATCGATCGTCCGGGAGGTACGGCGTTCCCTCGCCGAAGTAGACGAGGATCGCATTGGACTCCGCCAGCGGACGACCGTCGTCGAGCACGAGCGTCGGCACTCGCAGAGCCGGATTGAGGTCGCCCAGCAACTCGAAACGGTTCGAGCGGTCCACGACGTCTACTTCGCGCCGCTCGTACTCCACGCCGAGGTGTGCGAGGAGCAGCCGGACCTTGTAACAGTTGCCGGACACCCGGGAGTCGTAGAGCAGCAAGGCAGGCACTTTATCTACGGGCTGCACGTTTGGACCGGCGATCCGGAAGCAGCCCAAATGAGACTGTGAACGACCCGCGGCCCGCGCGCCGTCGCAACGGACGAGAGCGGTTGCGGCGAACAGCTGCGCTCCCGGCTGGTCGCGGGTCATTGCGGGGTCGAACCCTCGTCCGGCACCGCATCGAGATCCGGCGCCGGCAGGCAGTGACGGCCGGGCGTCAGCCCGCAGACGCGAGCCCCAGGCGGTCGGCCAGCTCCCTCGGCGTGAGCACCTGAAGCTCGCTTGAGGCCACGTCCAGCAGGTGCCGGTCGCCGGACGCGACCGCATCGACCCCATGCGCCTGTGCGAGCGCGATCAGGTAGTCGTCGTCAGCGTCGGCGGTCCTCGCAGGCCCGGGCGCCGCGTCCTCGACCATCGTCGCTCGATCGCGGAGGGCCGCGATGTACGCCGCCGCGCGGCCCTCCGCGGCGTGCGCGGCGAACTTCTCGCGGCCCAGCACGTCGGTCAGCTCGGCGATCAGTGCCGGGGACACGAGCAGCTCAAGGTTCCCGTCGAGGATCGCATCCACGAGAAGTGCAGGCGCGGCTTTCTTCGGAGAGATGAACGCGGAAACCAGGACGCCCGGGTCGATGACGACTCGCCTCACGCGGCGCTGCGACGCTCGCGGCGCATCGCGTGCAGCTCCTCGTTGGCGATCCGCATGGCGTCCTCTTCGGAGAGCCCGCTCATCGCCTGGGAGGCGTCGAGCGCTCGGCGTCCCAGGTAGGAGCGCAGCGCGCGCTCTACGACCTCGGCGTCGGCCGCCTCAGCGGAGGGCTTCATCGCGCTGCGGGCATCCTCCAGCAGGGCAGCATCGACATCGACCGTCCTGATCGCTCGGGTTGCCATGCCTCCAGGCTACCAGCGAGCCTGTCGGCGACAAGTCAGCGGGCTCGCTTCGATCCGGCGATCACGCCGGCCCGAGGACTGGCTCGGATGCAGGCACGGCCACCCGGCCAAGCCGGCCGGCGTTTCGATCACTATCCAGACGTCAACTCCCGCAGCTGTCCCATCGTGAGCCACTCTGCACGACGGTGGATCATCCGATGGCAGTTCGAGCACACGAGCGCCAAGTCAGCGACCCTTGTGCGGCCTCCAGCCTTCAGCGTCGAAACCGGGATAGTGTGATGGCACTCGATGAAGCCCTTACCGTGCTCGCCGTACATGGTGGCGAAGTCGAATCCGCAGCCCTCGCACGCCAACTGACCCTCGGTGGCCAGAACCTGCTGCTTCTTCTTCTCCACCAAGGCGCGGTTGCGCTCGCGGACGCGGTGAACCCGCGTGAGGATCCACCCCTCCGGCGCATCGGCGATGTCTTCCTCATCGACCTCGGCATCGACGGGTGCGATCACCCGGACGTTCGCGCTAATTGCCTCGGCCGTGAGCCTGAGACGGTCCCCATCGCCGACGAACTCGTCCCATACCTCCTGGTCGCGTCGACCTCCTCGGGACATCCCTCTGGTCTCGGCGCTCGGATCGATCGCCACGAAGTTGTAGATCTTCAGCTGCACCGCATTGGGATTGCGGAATGCCGGGTCGTCAGCAAGCTCACGTTCAAGTGGAATGGTCCGCAGTAGCAAGCTGAGCGCCTCAAGCTCGGTCCGGGGAACGTGGCGACCGTGCTGTCGGTACAGGTCGAGGGCAAGGATGAGCTCGTCGCGGAGCTAGGCCTGAGTGCGCGAGCGTGACACGGAACGCACCCTACTTCGTCCCAACACGATCTCACCTCAGTGGCTGGGATCATCTTCTATGCGGCCACCAAGAGCTCCGTCCCGGGAGCGGATTTCCTCGATGGCTGCCCGCTCACCGGAGGATGTCGCGGTCACGGTCCGTGAGCTGCGGGCCGCGAGCGCGGCGATGCGGCGTTTGGGCCGTCGCCCTTGGTCCCCCCGGCTTGTCCCCTGGTGTGCTCACGGTGCTGGTCCGCCAAGCTATCGCGCCAGCTTGGGGTGGCTCCGTCGCATCCCTATCGTACATCGGCACAATGCCGATCCCGCGGCGTTTTCCGCCCTGTACGCAGCGATGCAGTGAACGCCGCTCTGCCGTATGATGCCGCCAATGTCGGGCGATGCCGTGGCACTGGCCGAGTATCCGCACCTGCATGGAACAACGGTCTTGGACCGTACGCTCGGGTGCGGGCTGACGATCACGACGGTGCCGGCAGAGGCGTTCCCCGCAGGGCCGCCGCGCACCCACGAGGACATTGCTCGCGGCCTCAATGCCGACGTTGTCGGTCGCCTCGACGGGGCGGCCGAGCCGGTCATTTTGGCGACGATCGCCTCGATGATCGGCACGGATGATGCGCAGGACGTGATGAGGCTTATGGATCGCCTTGTGACCGCCGACCCAACTACTCCTCTGTCGGGGGTTGATCCCTCCCTTCGCGCTTTTGTCGAGCACTGCGCGTTTGAGCGGATCGTCGCCGTGGAGGAATCGCTGCCCAAGCCGAAGGTTCTGGCTCAGATGTTTGCCGGCGCCACAGCGGTGTGCGTCGCCGCCCTCACTGCTGGAGCAGGAGTTGTCGTGGCGGCCGTCGTGGGAGTTGGTGTCGTCGTGACGGTGGCCGTCGTTGGTCCACCGGCCGTGGCCGTCGGGGACCGGCTCGCCGAGTGGGTGGCGCCGAAATAGCCCACTCGCCCGTCATCCATGCCGAGCGCACGTTGGAGGAGCCCGATCCGGGGCTATCCGCCACGGTATCCAGCGGGCTGAGGAAGAACCGCCAATGGCACAGGCAGGCTGACGACGTGGGCAGAGCAGCGCCAGAGACGATCCGCGTGCTCGCTCCGGTGCCGGCGGCAAGCAGCCCTGGAATAGCGCGGAGCATGCGCGGCAACCGCCGGCGCGATACGTCGCCCGAGCGCAGGCTTCGCTCAGCTCTGCACGGTCGCGGATGGCGTTTCCGCGTCGATCTGCCTGTCCTTGCTGAGAGCAAGCGCACGCGACCGGACTTGGCGTTCACGCGGAAGCGGGTTGCGGTGTTCGTTGATGGCTGTTTCTGGCACTGCTGTCCTGAGCATGGGCGGCCACCGCTCTCGAACACCGCATATTGGGTCCCCAAGCTCGCTCGCAATGCGCAGCGGGACCTGCTTGATACAGGGCGGCTAGAAGCAGCGGGCTGGCGGGTCGTCCGCGTATGGGAACACGTCCCGCTGGAGGATGCCATCGCCGAGGTCGAGTGGGCGCTGCGCAGCGCGGAAGAAGAACTCCTCAACCTGGCAAGCTGAGGCGTTCGCGGTCCCGCCAAAATTGCGCCATCCGCAGCAGCCTCGGACGCGCCCCCCCGAGGCTCACAAACGCCTCGCCGCGATCCAAGGTTCGGATCTGCTCTGCCAGCGAAGGATCGCCGGCGTCGAGTCGTCGCGCGGCAGCGTGCGCGATCGTCGAATCCGGCAACCGGAAGCAAATGCGCGTGTTGGCGTTGGTGGCAACCTCGTTGGGAAGATCGCCTGGCTGCTGGGTCGCAAGAAGCACCGCCAAGCCCTTCGAGCGCCCCTCCTGCAGCATCGACTTCACCGCCTTGAATGCAGCTACGCGGTGCGCCTCATCGACGACCATCAGATAGCGGATCGTGTTCGCTGTCTGCGGGAGCCCTTGTATCCGCAGGTGCAGAGCTGACAGGATGAATCCCGCGGTGAGCACGGTGGTAAGCCCATTACCCGGTATCTCGTGCAAGCCGAAGACCAAGTTCTCTTCGATCGCGTCTCCTAGCGGCGGACCGTCCCGGAATATCTCCTCCCTGGTCAGGTCGCCGATCACGACACGGAGGTCTTCATCGAGCATGTTATTGAGGGTAAGCATCGTCGGCCAATGCCCCTCCTGACCGCTGGCCTCGTAGGCCTGCTCAAGAGCCTTGAGCAGCTTGCCCTTTTGACGCACACCCAGCCGCGTAAAGGACTGGGTGGCAACGTCCACGATGTCCCGCAGCTCGATGATCGCGCGGCGCTTCTCGCGATCGTCTCCGGTGGATAGCGCGAGGGGGTTGAAAGGCGCGCCCTCCCACATATCGATGAATCGTGCGCCGGTGCGCTCTGGGAACCGATCCGAGCTGTCGTCGCTGTAGTCGTTCTTGAAGTCGGCGATACCGAAGCGCGCGCCACCATGCGTAGCCAGCTGGGCTAGAAGCGCCATCGTGAACTGCGTCTTGCCGGCACCGGAAGCGCCCCATATCTCGGTGTGGCCGTTGTCGAGCCCTGCAAGCTCCGCCTCCGGCCCAGCGGCATGCCAGCGCACCTCCTCTCCGCTGGCTGAATCCCAACCTAGGATTGGAGCCTCAAATACGGCGGACGTAATCGCCTCTGAGGCTGCAACCTCGGGCGGCTGCTTCTGATCGGGCTCTGCGCCGCTGGGGGGCTCGGGCTCTGGGGCGACAACGGGCTCTGGTCCTGGCGGAGGCTCGGGCTCCGGTCTCGATGGCGGCTTGGGCCCCGGCTCCTCTGGCTCCTCAGGCGGCTCGGGCGGCTCGCGCTCAGGCCGGCGGCGGACGCGACCCCCTCTCAGGGGAGGACGCTCAGCCTGGACGGTGCGGAGCTCCCGCAGCCGGACACCAGTTGCATGTTGGAGCAGCTCCTCCGTCAGTTGAACCGAGTGCACGACAATCGGAACGCGATCGCCGGCGATCTCCTGGTGGTGATGACGGTCGATGTTCTGCTCCTTCGGCCCGAAAACAAGCCCGAGTCCCGCCCACTCAAGCGGTCCGTCTCCTCGGCGGAACCGCTCGATCGCCTCAAGCTCCTCCTGGTCGAGCCTGAAGTTCGACTCGCGAGCAACAGCGCACGCCGCCTCGGCGAGCCGATTCAGCCATAGCCTGCTATGCACCGAGCCGGTCTCTGGATAAGCCGCAAATCGCGTGGCGTGCAGGGTCTGCTTGAGCTGGTCCAGCGCGTCGCGGGCGGCAGGATCCACGTCGCTGGTTCGGGCCTTGACCTCAATTGCGGCGACGTGGACCCCGTGCTCCGCAGTGTCTAGCGCGATCACGAGCAAGTCGGCGCGCTTGGCGGGGAACCAATGCTTGTAGTCATCGAGGCTGACCAGCAACAGGCGGCAGTCCGGCGGCAGCGGCCAAGGCGTCGTCCGTGTGGAGAGCAACGAGAACGCGACCACATGGCCGACCAGCTCATTGATCCCGGCGCCAGTTGTCGCGGCCTCAAGAGCGAGCACGCCGTATCCCTCCGACGCGACCTTGCGGAGATCCGCGCCGATCTTGACCGCCGATGCGAAGTCGCCCACGATCCCTGACGCGCGCAAGCGGCGCCCTACAGCCCTATCGGCAGGGCCGCCAGACTTCTGGGAAATCACTAGCGAAAGCGGCGAGTCCCCGCCGAGCCGGCGATCTTGGTGGAGGATCGCGACCTCCCCCTGCATCGCGTGGGTAAGACTGTCGCGGCTGGCGTAGGGGTCGAGGGTTGCTACCCATAGCGCCAGCTCGTGGACCGCGAGCAGCTCCTCGCGCATCTCCCCGCTCGCGGTGCGCAACTCCGGAGCGCGGATCGTCCCATCGTCCTCAGGCCATTCATCCTCGATCGCGTTCATCAACCGCAGCCATGCGATCCCAGGCTTGCTCGCAGCCGGAGGCATCAGAAGCATGCGCCGAGTCTGCTTGGGCCGCATCCAGACCCGGGGGGCGAATAGCACCTCGCCGTCGAGCGGTGGCGGCGCAACCTCCGGAGAATTGATGGTGAGACGCCGCCCGCCTGCTGTCAGGCCTGTGATGAGCGCCAAGTGCGCGGCCGGAAAGCTCGGCGCATAGCGCTGTAGCGTCTCCCGAGCCTCCTTCAGCGTCGGCACGTAGCGAACCTCAAGCGCCCGCCGTCCTTCGGCTATCAGCAGTTCGTCAGCACGCGCAAGCGCCTCGGCAGATGGGCGCCATCCACCCTCTTCTATACAGAAGATCTCAATGTTCCTTAGCACCGCGCGGGCACCCGCGCGACCGAGCCGTTTGCCAGCGAGATCCACAGCTTGCTCGATGAGCAACGTCGCGGCCCCGGGGCCGTATGCGAGGCATCGCAAGTGGCCCGCCGCGTCCGGCTGGAGCGTCAGCAAGCGTTCGATCACATCTCCGAGCGCCTCACCGCCAAGATGGGCGTCGTCGGGCGCCTCTGCTCCGTACACGCTCCAGATCCTGCCCTCTCCCGTGGGCAGCATCGCGCGCTCGCGCGCCCGAACCCGAAGGTGCGCAGGGTAATGAGCAGCCGTCGAGCGTCCCACGCCCGCAGCCGTGTCCTCATACGGCTCGTCCTCCGGCGTTCCCCCGGCGTGATAGGCGCCCCAGACCATCGACCAGAGCGCATCGAGATACTGGCCCAGCCACTCCGCCTTAAGAGGCGCGAACGCGGACAGCGCAAAGGCTTGGCCGCCTACCACGCCACCGGCCAAGGCCAGCTCCTCGGCGGTGCTTGTATCGCCATCTGCGCGGGCCGCTTCGACGGCGTTGCTCCACTCTGCCGCCCAAGCGTCGAGCGGCTCGGGGGCGAAGCCGTGCTCAAGCGCGCCGGCTGCTGTCCGCTGAAGAAGCGCCGCGAGCGCCGCGAGCTTGCGCGGCACGGGCTCCGGCTCTGGCTCTGCGCCGGCACAAAAAGCCTTCAGGCTGGGGCCGGCTTGAACTCGCAGAGTTAGGGCTGGCAGCTCAGCGAATGCGAGCGCGGCTCGCAGCGCCGCTATGTCGTCGAAGTCTGGTCGCCACGAGATCTGCCGCGTCACTGGATCCTCGTGGGGCGACCGCAACCGAAGGAGGACGGTGGGCAATCCTGGCCCGACGTCGAGCTGAGCGTCCTCGAAGATCTCGGGCCAGAGTTCGTCGTCGGCTCGAATCAACAGCGCCCCATCGATCTGGACGCCGTGCTCTTGGAGGTCGCGCAGCAGGCGACCGAGCCGCAGGCGAGCGCACGCAACCGCGAGACGCTGCGTCGCGCTAGTGCGGTTTCGGTGCTGCCGAGCAGACGCTAGAGGTTGAAGCAGATCGATGGCAGCAATCCCCCCGAGCGCCACCGCGCAGCGGACAAGAGCCAGCTCGGGGCAAGAGGGCTGCGAGGCGCTGACCACCTGATCCTTCAGGAGCTGCTCAAGACGCCGGCGCACAGAGGCGTCGAAGACGTGGCGGCTCTCTACCTCATCGAAGCCGAGCAGGTCGAGCGCGCAGCGCTTCTGCTGTTCTGGATCGCGCAGCAGGCGCGCGGCGTCCTCGTACCGGCCCCACGCGATTGCCGGATCATCAGACTTCTCCTTGCGATAGAAACCCAGCTCCCGCTCGACGGCTGCCGGCAAATCGCTTGACTTCTGCTCCAGGATCTCGCTGGCCTCGTCGTATGTAAGCGCCGAGAGCAGCTCATCGCTGCCTGATTGGAGGAGCGCCAGCACACGGTTGGCTTCAGCGCGCGCCGCGTCCGGGCGGATACCTGGCCGCTGGCTCAGAATCCGAGCTGCCCGGCGGCGCATATCAGCAGGACGGGAAAGCTGCTCGCCGCGACGACGCGACGCTAGTGAGAGATTGGCGAGGATTCTGCGCTGGTCGGTCGCGCCTGCCGGATGGTCAGGGAATGCGCCCAGAGTCGGCAGCGCATGGAGAGGGTCCTCGCCCGCGGCGCATCTGTCCAGGTAGGCGGCAACCGCCGTCGCGCTCGGACGCGCCGCGGCTCCTAGCTGGAGGATCGCCCCGCGAATATGCCGGGCGACTCCGTCCAGCGGCGCAGGAGGAGCCGCTTCGGCAAGGCGGGTGAGGCCGCTGTGCTCTCGCAGCAGGTCGCTCGGGGCCACGCTCTCGAACGCCCGCAGCGATTGGCGGTCGGCGAGCTGGGCGCCTTCGCATAGCACCAGGCACACCGGGCCCCTGTTGCGAAGGCCGGTCGCCGCTTGGTTCTTGAGCGCTCGCGGCCCGAAGCGCTCGGGGTGCTGAGACGCGATCGCGAGCCTGAGCTCGCTGTCGTCCCAAGCCGCAGCCATGTTGTGCGCGAGATCCTCAGATACGCCCTCTACCAGCACGAACTTATGCTCGCCGGGAAGGCCGAGGATGTATCCCGCTAGCGCCGTCCCCAAACGCGCGCTCATCGCGACCTCCGGGCCCGCTCGCCCACGACTGTTGTGCGGTCTGACAGGGCAAGCGCCAGCCCGCTGTCGGCTAGCTGCTGCTCGGCGCGGCGCGCGTTCCGCTCAAGCTCGGCTCCATCGATCTCATCCCCGAGCGCGGTCTGCGCCGCTGCTTGCTGGCCTACAACGAGGTTCCATTCCTCGAACATCGCCGCGAAAAAGTCATCGGATGACATCGGCATCCTCGCCGACAGGGCTCCGACTAACGCGGCGAGCAGGTCTGGGCCTGGCCCGAGGTAGCGATACTGGCCCGTGCCGACGAGCAGCCCTGCCGTTTGCAGTAAGCCCTGGAACCCGCCGACAGGCCGACCGTAGTCGGCGACGGCAACTATCTCGCGGGCAACGCGCTCAAGATCCGCCTGAGCAACGCCTTCCTCCAGCTGCCCTATCTGGTCTGCCAGCTGGTCGCGGCGGGAGACGAACTCGTCATGCCATTGCACCCCCGTTTCGGCTGCCAGCTCGCCCATCGCGTTGGCCAGTGTGCGCAGGATCGCCTCTCGAACGCGAATCCGGGCGGTGTCGAACGACGCCTCGGAGCCCTGCCTGATGCGGTTTTCGGCCCGCGGCGGCCCGACGAAGCTGAGGAGCAGGTAACGCTGCTCGGCTGGTGTCCCTGTTGCCTCCCAAGCGACGGTGAGCGCATGCAGGGCCACATCGAGCGCGAGGATGCTGCGAAGCTGCCAGAGCTTCGCCGGTCCGCTAGCGCCACCTTGGAGCATGATTCCCTCAGCGTGGCGGCACAGCCGCTCTGCCAGCTCTGCGAGTCGCGGTTCGCCGCCGAGCTGCCACGCTTCCTCCTCCGCGCTCTGGCGCTGCTCGTCGGATTCTTCGATAGGGCGCTCGAGATGATCCGCTACGACGGCTAGCGGAGACGGCGCTTGCAGCGTTTCGCGCAGCGCACGCACGGCAGCTGCGCCAAGCGCGCGTATCTCGGCGTCCCCTCCTGGAGGGTCTATGAGGAGGCGGGCGATAGTTACGCCACTGCCGCGCATCCAAACCCGGCGCACTCCCCATTTGCCGCGGCTTCCCTGTCGGCGCGCGTCATACCACAGCAGCGACTCGTGAAACGGGAACAGGAGCCAGCCGCCTGGCTGCCCCTTGCGGGTATCGGGGTCGATCAGCCCTTCGAGCGCGGCGCGAGCCAGCGGCAGGTTCGCCGAGCCGGGAAGCTCCTCGCCCGAGGCCAGCTTCTCCCCATAGAGCTGCGGGGACATCTCGCCGATTCCGACACGACCGTCGGCGCGGCCTGCGAGAAAGTTCTGGCCGAGCGCCAGCGAGCGCAAGCCGAAGCGCTCGCGCTTAGGCGGGCACTGCAGCTCCTCGCCCCCGGCGTTCTCGTAGCCGTTCATTGAGAGAGTCAGAAGCGCCTCCTGGCAGAGCTGCGGAGCGCGCTCGTCACGATCCGGCGCGAGACCGAATAGGCGCGTGGCGATCTGACCCGGTGCCAGTCGTTCAGACATGGTCTCGCAAGTGAGGCATTCGCACAGCTATGAGGGCCGGAGGGTCCGCGCCAGGATCAGCGATCCGCAGCCCTTCAGCCGAGGGGAGTTCTCCCAGTCCCCCGTAGAACCCGCGCACATCTGACATCTCGGCGATCCCTTGGCCTACCGGCCCCCGGAACTCGGCGGCCTGCCGAACGGCCTCATATAGGCGCGGGCGCAGCCGCAGCGCGTGCCGCGGCATGTCTGCGACCACGAGATCGACCTCGACGAAGTCGATGTCCAACAGCTCAAGCACAAGGCCGCGATCCGGTGGGCGCAGCTCAAGCCGCTCCAGCGGGATCTGCGCTTGCACAAGGGATGGGCGCGCTGGACGGAACGATCCGGGATCGCGCGCGAACAAACACGCTTGGTCAGGCACGATCAGCCCCTCGTTGGGACTGGGAAACCCGCATACGAGGAAGTTCAAGCCCCTGACGATCTCTGTCAGCTCCAGCGCCGTATCCGCGCCGGCTGCTGTCTTCTCTGCGAGTCCCAACAGCTCATGGAGGTAGCGCGTTGCGAGCAGTCGCGCTCCTGCCGCCGCATCCCCCCCGAGCGCTCCGGGTTGCTCGAAATACACACGCCTGCGCCATAGAGCTTGCCGCGGCATCCCCTCGCCGTTGACGAGCGCATCGAGGCCCGCGTCAACGCGGCTGAGATCCTCGCTGGTCGCAACCGTTTCTCCGAGGGAATGGAACGTCATCGTGCCCACGGTGGTGGCCACGCGGTCGTGCGGCCCGCGCGTGCCGGCGAGCGGATCGCGTGCCTGATCCGGATCGGCAAGGCCGTCCGGTGCGCCAGCGAGATCGCGAACCTCCCTGGGCGCGTTAGTCGTATCGCGCAGCCACTCGTCGACCTGCAGATCCGCCACGTCTCCGAGCCCGCTTTCGCGCATCCCCGCCATCAACGGCGAGCGCTCCACCTTCTCAAGAGCCAATCCGTGGCCGAGGGCGCGAGCGAAGTAGGAGTCCTCTGCCGTGAACGCCGAGCGCGCGAGATCGCGCGCCCGCTCTCGCGCCGTCTCGCACGTCCAATCGCCCACAAGCGCCCACGAGAGAATCGCGAGCAGCTCCCGCAGCGTCGGCACAGCCTCTCCCGAGCCCAGCCTGACAAGGGAGCGCAAGCCATCGCGCACTGGTGGTGCTCGCAACGCCATCGCGTTCGCCCGCATGGGACACCCGCCTCCGTCCAGCGGGCAGCCGTCGCATCCCTGCTCCCATAGCGACTCCCGCGTCAAGTAGTCGAGGAGAGCGTTCCACAATCGCGCAGCCGTCGGCCGTTGGCGATTTACGTTCACGATGAGGGTCTCGCGCTCGGCTGCAGCCCCATCCCGCAGCGCGCGATCGAGCAGCGGCGCGAAGTCCTGCCTCCGTTTCGCCTAGCGACTCGATGGCGTCGCGCAGGATCCCCTCATTGGCGCACAGAAGCACTTGCGCGCTATCTGCGGAAAGCTCGATCGCCTTCGCCACCGCAGCGGCGCGTGCAGGTCCGCCGGCCAGGCCCGACAAGTCCTTGGCCACCCATCGGCCGGGCGCTATCTCGGTGAGCTCGTCAGTCTCGGGAAGGGGCCCATCGCACGCGGCGCAGAAATGCTCGGCGACGGCCGTCTTCCCGGTGCCTGCGTTGCCGGTGAGTATCCACAAGCCGGCCTCCCGGCTTTCTGCCCACGCGCGGGCCCGAACTGTGAGGCGTATCGGGACGTCTTCGCCGAGCACCTTCCGGGCGAAGGCAAAGTGCTCACGGTACGCCGCCTCCTGGTCGGCGTCGAAAATGCATAGCGTCCGGAGCGCCGCGACAACCGGCAGTTCCTCCATCTTCAGGCTGCCTTTGCCGTCTCGACCTCGATCGGCAGGCCCAGGTGCAGGGCAAAGCGGCGGATCTGAGCGAGCTCCCGCGCCGGTCTGCCTTCGATGCCAGCGCGTAGGAGAGCCCCTAGCAGGGCGCCCATCACTACTGCACCAGCGACAGGCGGCACCGCGTTGCCGACCTGGCGCCGCACGCGAGGGTATGCCGAGCGCCCAGCCTTGCTCCCGCCATCCCAGAACACGAAATCGTCGGGGAACGTTTGCAGCCTGGCGCGCTCTCGGTTGGAAAGGCGCCGCGGTTCGACGTGGTGGTATCCGTGCGTGCCTCCGCCACCGTTGGCGATGATCGTGTAAGACGGCTTGTCGGGCTCCAGCCTCCGGTAAACATGGCTGATTAGCCCCTTCACCGCCAGCGGATGGTCGTCTGGGATCACCTCGTAATTCTTCCCAGGCGGAATGAGCTTCAGCCGCTCCACAACGTCTGGCGTATCGAGCCAGCGCTCGTGATTCGGGGCGTCCTCAGGTATCGGATCATCGTCTAGAGCTTCGCCAACGGTGGGCGGCCGTTCAGCCGTCGGGGTGGGTATGAGCGGTGGCCGAGTCATCAAATCCCGGCGGACACCTAGCACGAATAGCCGCTCCCGGTGCTGCGGCACACCGAGTTCAGCAGTATCCACGACCTGGGCCGTCACATCGTATCTCGGCCCTGGGGAGTTGTAGAGGAAAGCCGCGGGAGCGCGGAGCGCATGGCGCACAATCGCCCAAGCAGCCCCGCGATTGGCCGAGAGCAGCCCCGGAACATTCTCAAGCACGAACCCGGCAGGCTGCAGCTCTGCCAAAAAGCGCGCGACCTCCCGGAACAAGTTGCCTCGCGCAGTGCGGGCGCCGTCGTGGTTCCACAGCGTCGAGAAGTCCTGGCACGGAGGGCCAGCGAGCAGGACATCGCACTCCACGTCGGGGACCGGGAGACCGGTCACATCTCCCTCGACCATGTGCCTGCCGAGGTTCCGGCGGTAGGTCTCGCAAGCCCACGGGTCGTTGTCGTTGGCCCAGACGACCTGCAGCGCGCCCGTGGATTCCGCCCCGAGGTCGAGGCCACCGCAGCCCGAGAACATGGACACGGCCGCCAGGCGGCGGCGCGCGCGGGGCTGCGGTACGGGGGCGAACACGCTGGGCAGCATCGCAGGCGAGCCGGCGGCTTCACCGTCGAGTCCCGGCATGCGGGATCACGGGAAGACCGCGGCTCGTCAGGGCCGCTAGCTGGCGTACCGCCCTGCCCACGCCGTCCAGCGCCGGGGCCTTGAGATCCGGCGCGGGTTCTGCTCTGCTCCCGCGTCGAACCTAGACATCGTGGGCCGGGCGAGTGTTGGAGCACCCGCCCGGCCTGTGGACAACCGAAGATTCTGCCTTCGGATGCCACGGCTGACACCGTAGCTCTCCGGCTGCGGGCCGGTCCAGTCATGGCACCCCGCGGGCGGCTCTTCGGCCGACCGGAAGGGAGCGACCATGACCGTCGTCATACCCGAGGAGCTTCTGCCACCGCTGCGCGACGGGCTCTTCTTCGACCTGTACGTCCAGGTCGAGGAGGCCAGCGCGCTGATCGACCCTCGCAAGCGGGGGAACATCGGCAACGAGGTCAGAGCGTGTCTCGCGCGCGCGAACCGCACGCGGGCGCTGCTGGATGTCGTGGGCTGGGTCGAGCCCGTCGAGGCGCCCACCGCCGTCGAGGTCGATGCGCGCAAGCACCGCGAGGCGCTGCTGCGGACCCTGCTGGCGCGTATCGAATCCGAGCACGGCATCGAGGAAGACCCGGAAGCCAGCGACGAGGCACGCGCGGCCACAAAGGCGCGCATCGGGCAGCTCACCGACCTCATCGTCGGTGTGGAGGAGGCCGGCTCGTGAGTGCCCCCGATCCGTGGAGCGAACCGGCGCGGTTCTACAGGTACGCCGCGCGGCGGCAGGCGCGCGGGCTGGCGACGCTGCCACCGCCGCACCGTGTCCCGGAGGAGCGGCATGTCGAGATGCTGCGCCTGCGGCTGGTGGAGGGTCTGACGCTGGACGAGGTCGGCGAGCGGACCGGCGTCACCGGGGGGCGCGTGCAGCAGCTCCTGCGGGACTACTTCGGGCTGCGCGTGCGTAAGCCGGAGGGTGTGGCGCCCGCCGGTGAGAGCGGGGTCAGGGTTCCGCCGGGGTTCGTTGAGGTGTTGCGCGAAATCGTGGAATGCGGGTATGGCGCGGGGATCGTGACGGCGCTGCGGGAGTGGCAGGACCTCGAGTGCCAGATCGCGAGCTGGTCCGGTGATGCCAAGCAGAATCACGTGGCGCGGCGGAATATCCGGCGGATTGAGGCGTTCATGTTGAGCGCGGGCGTGGATGATCGCAGCGTGGTATCTGTCGAGCTCCCGTCGGAGGCGGTGGCGCTCGTGCGTTTCGGTTTGCTCGGGGAGCTGGGCGAGGCGGCGTGGGAGATCGGCGAGGCGGTCGGCCGGGCAGGATACGACCAGGCGGCCGAGTGGTACGCCGAGCCGCTGAAGCGCCAGGACGCCGTGCGCGCGCTGCTCGACGCGATGGGGCTGGGAGAACGTCGAGGAGCCGCGGCCGGTGAGGGTCTACCTCGACGTTCACCGTGACGCGCTGCTGCGCGCGCTCCGTATCAGCCTCGACCAGCAGCTGATGTGCGTGGGGGACGCCGATGCGCCGGGTGAGCAGCGGGCGATGGCCGAGGCGAGCCGGGCGCTGCTGGAGAAGCTGCTCGCGGCGATAGGCGACCAGGCAGGACGGCGGGCAAAGCGGTGACCGACGAGGACATCGCCGGGCGGCTTGAGCGGGCCGCCGACTACGGGCTCGTCCGCGCTCCGGGTTGACCCGGGGTGCCGGGCGCCAAGGATGTGAGCCGCGTCGCCGCGCGGCGCCAGCGTCCCGCGTGCCCAGGGTTTTTCCGCCGCGGGCTCTGCTCTGATCGTCGAACAAGCCAAAACTGATGCGGCCGGACGGGCTGCTTGAGACACCCCGCCCGGCCTGTAGCACCGAAGACTTCACCTTCGATGCCACGCCCACCGTAGCTCCCTGCGGATAGGTAAGTCGTGCTCGCTGGTGGTCCTTTGGTGCCCGAAAGGAGGCCAGGGTGAGCGCAGGACACGTCCGCACATCCGAGGAGCCGCGGCCCGTGAAGGCGCCGGTGCTGCTGCTCTATGGCGAGGAGTACGCGAACCTCGCGCTGGCCGACGAGCTGGCGCTCGACGGGTACGAGGTGCGCCGCGCCAGCAACGTGGCGACGCTGCGCGCCGCGTGCCACACCCGCGAGATCGACGTGCTCATCCTCGGCCAGGCCGCACACCGAGGGTGCGGCCTGGAGGTGCTGCGCCAGTTGCGCGCCGGAGCGCTTGTCCCGCAGGCTGAGCCTGGGCTGCGCACGCTCTGGATGAGCCCGAACGGGAAGCTGCGCGACGTGCTGCGCGGCTTCGAGGCCGGCGCCGATGATGTGATCCGCACGCCGTACGCCTACCCCGAGCTTCGCGCGCGCGTGCAGGCGCTCACCCGCCGGGACATCCACGGGAGCCCCGGCCAGGACATCCACGGGGCCCCCGGCGTGATCGAGTTCGGGGAGCTGCGTATCGACACCGCCGCGCACGAGGTCACGGTCGGTGCCACCCGTGTCGGTCTGCGCCCGTTGGAGTACGAGCTGCTCGTGCATCTCGCGCGCGACCCCACCCGCGTGCATACCAAGAACGAGCTGCTCGGGCAGGTGTGGGGCATCCACACGGCCGTGATGACGCGGACGCTGGACTCCCACGCTTCACGGCTGCGATGCGCGCTCGCCCGCGCCGGCGCCGCTGGCTGGGTTCCCGTCACCCGCGGATTCGGCTACCGCCTTGCCCCCGACCTCTCACGCTGTCCACAACCAACACAGGAGGTTCGCTCTCCCAATGCCCAGTAACCGTGGCTCAACCGAATCGCAGGCGTATGACTTCCTCGATCAAGTCGTCCTTCAGCTCATGCTCGATCTTGACCGGCAGCGGCCGTGGTCTGAAGGTGAGATGGCCAGGATGATCGGTACACCTGGCGATGTCGCCGCCAGTCTCGCGCGGCTCCGTGCGGCGGGGATCGTTCACTGCTGGAGCGACCTGGCGACTGCCACGCACGCGGCGGTCTACTTTCACGAGATCAGGCAGTCGCTCGACTCGACCGCCAAGGGCGAGCACCACGACGACAGCGCCGTGCTCAGCAGCCTGATCGCGCGCGCCAACGACGGCGAGGGCCCACTGCCCGAGCAGGAGATCGAGAAGATGTTCCACGCCGGGAAGCGCAAGTTGGAGGCGCGAATCAGAGACGCGCTGGATCGCCTTGACGGTGCCGGGCTCATCGAGCGCCACGACGGACTGTCTATCGCCTCCGAGGTCACCATGTACCTCGACCGCATTCTTACGCTCTGACGAGAGGAGTGCTCGAAAGGCGCGACGCCGATGACCAACGAGTGCGTGGATGCTTACAGCGCCGAGCGGACCCGGCTGCTGCAGGCGTTCGGGGGAAGCTGCGCGCCGCGCGTGAGCGGCGCAACGTGTCGCTGGAGACGCTCGCCAAGGTCGCCGATGTGCACCGAACGCACCTGGGCGCGCTTGAGCTCGGTAAGCGCGAGCCGCACCTGTCGATGCTGCTGATTCTCGCGGATGCGTTGTCGCTCCCCCTCGACGATTTGCTCGGTGGTCTGTTCGTGCCGACAGCGCGCAAGGCCCCGACGCATTCAAAGAATCGATTTGCGGCGTGATGTCTGAGTAAAACCAGAAGCGGCAGGCCTGGTGTAGTGATTTGTCTGAAATTGCCGTGGGGAGATCCGGCTCTCCTTGCGCAAGGGTGTCTCGTGCGCGACAATTCGTTGGTCCCCGGAAGATCCAGGGTGGTTTAACGAGTGATGGGCTCAGTGGACTTGCTGTCTTCTTTAGGGTCCGCGCCGACTGGCGTTAGGGGAGTCGGCGTGCGTGCGCCGTGGCGCCGGGGCGCATGGACGCCGCCGGAGGCGGCGGCGATGCTGCAGGCGCGCCGTGGGGAACTTGTGCGGGACCTGGGGCATCGCTGGGATGCGATCGGAGTGCCGACGGGCGTGCGGGAGGAGATCGTGGACGAGGCGATCTGCGCGGTCGTGATGATGCGCCGGCCGCTGATGAGTGAACGGCATCTGCTCGGAGCGTTCTGGGTGATGGCGCGGGTGCTGCTGGCGCGCTACCGCCACGGTCGTCGGGATCTGCGCCTTGGATCGCGGCTACGTGTCCCGCTAGATGAGGTCGAGCTCGAGACGCAGGATCTGGCGGCGGAGGAGGTCGTGGAGCCGGCGGACAGTGCGTGGCGCGCGGCGGACCTGATGGCGCAACTCTCTGAGATCGAGGCGCAGGTGGTGCTCGTGACAGCCACCCGCGGGATTGGGGCGAAGGCGGCAGCGCGAGAGCTGGGGTTGCCTGCGAAGGATGCGCGGGCGGCCACGCGTAGCGCGCGGGAGAAGCTTGAGATGGTCGCGGCGATCTCAGCGGCGGGCCGGATGTGCGCCTACCGGGAAGGGGCAGTGGTAGCGCACGCGCGAGGGAGGGCGTTCGGTGAGCAGGCGCGTGTCGCGCAAGCGCATCTGCGGGCGTGTGCGTCGTGCCGGGTGGAGTATCGGCGGGTGCGGCGTGAGATGCGCGGCAGGGATTGGCAGCGCAGCGCGGCAGCGGTGTTCATGCCCATGCCTGCCGCTGGCGGTGGTGGGCATATGGGGTGGCTGGAGCGGCTCGCAGGGTGGCTCTCGGCGCGGCACTTCGCGCCGCACGGGGTCGGTGAGCGGACTGCGGAGGCGGCGGGTGCAGCGAGTGGTGTGGGTGTCGTGAAGGCAACCGCGGCAGGCACGGCAATCATCGCAGCGACAGCCACGGTCGCCGGGGGTCTGCACGCGCTCGTGATCCCGGCGGCGCACCACTCGCATCGGCGTCCTCACCCCCATCTCGCAGTGGTGAGCACGGTTGCCGCTGCGCCCGCTCCGGTGGTTGCCTCACAGCCGGTGACGCCACCACCGACGCTGGCGCCGACTTCGAGTGCTGGGCTTGCGCCGCGGGCGTCGGCGCAGGTGTTGGCGGCGCGGCGTCGGGCGCAGGCTGAGGCGAGGGCATCGCAGGCTGAAAGGGAGTTCGGGCCCGAAGGCCAAGCGTCGGGGAGCGGCAGCGGGTCCGGGCAGGCGCCCTCTGAAGCGCAGACGACATCGCCGTCTGCGCACGCGGCGTCCGTGTCCCCCTCGCCTGCTGAATCCTCGACGGGTTCGCCGGCTGGCTCTTCCGCGTCTGAATCTTCTGCCCCGCGTCAGTCCGCGGGCGAGAGCCAGGCAGAACGGGAGTTCGGACTACAGTAGGTGCCCCTTTGCGACGGGCCGGTCGGTTGTGAGGTTGTGGCTTGGGTGTTTGTGCCCGTGGTTTTATGTGGGGCGCTCGTGAAATTGAGTGGTCCCGGAGTGCCCCAGCCCGGTTTAACTCATATGCGAGAGAGTTTCATGGCGGTGCTTCCGCCGGATGATCTGGATGAGCAGCCGACGTTGGAGCTGGAGCGTGGCCGGCCGGCGCCAGATCGGCGTGTGGTGCGTCTTGAGCGAAGCGCGCCGCGCGGTCGGCGGACAGCGGCGTGTCTTGTGGGGTGCCTGGCGGCAGGCACGCTGGCTGTCGCTCTGCTGCGACGCTCCGTGGGAGAGAGCGGGCCGCACCCGAGGGTGAGGGCTGGTGGCCATGTCGTGAGTACCGGCAGGTGTGTGGTGGGGTGCGGTGTGAGAGCTTCTGGGCCTCGTAGGGTCGCTCCGCTGCTGCATGGGGCGTCCACACATTGTCGGTCGGCGAGCGTGAGCTTGCGTTCTCCGGCGTGCGCGGGGCGGCATCGCCGCTATGCCACTCGGAAGCGGCTTGGTCCGCGCGCGGCGCCGACTGTGGTCGTTGCCGCGCGTCCGCCGGCGGACGTCGAACGGCCCGCGGTGACGGTCCAGTCGCCACCTGTGCAGCACACAGGAGAGTCGCCGCCTGAGCCGGCTGGCAGGGCGCCTGGCGGGGGCGAACGGGCGGCCAGTGAGTTTGGTTTTGAAGGCCGCGGCCGGTGAGTTCGCGGTGATGGCGACTGTGCCCTCGGAGGGGATGCTTGAGCTTGTCGCGTGTCGCCTGCGGGCTCTTGGTGACCCGGTGAGGCTGCGTATTCTCGCTCTGCTGCAGGTGCGGGAAGCCACGGTCAGCGAGCTTGCGGATGAGCTTTCAACGAGCGCGCCCGCCGTGTGTAAACATCTCGCGCGGCTGCACCAGACCGGGATCGTCGCTCGCCGCAGGGACGGTGTCTGCGTGCGGTACGCCGTAGCTGACTACACGGCCCTCCGTCTGGTCGAGCAGGCCGGCGCGGGCGTCACTGCGTACGCGGAGGAACTAGCCGAAACGGCTGGCCTGGACCTCGCCACCGCACAGCAATAAGTCGGCGTTCGCAACCCTTCATCCTGTGGCCGTCGGGGAGTCTGTCGTGGGAAGCAATTAACCGTTTGGTTAATTGGTCAATTGCTCAAAGGGTTGTTGCGTTCTGTCTCCCCAAGGGGTAGAAGGTCATGTATGACTTTCACCGGCAGGACAATCACCTCGCAGGACGCCTCGCCCGGTGGCCCGGGTGAGGGTGCGGCTCGTGTTGTGCGGATCGTGGCGCGAGTGGTGCTCTGGGGCGTTCTGCTCTTGCTGCTTTTCCGCGGCTTGGTTTCCGTGCTCAGGGCCGAGCCCCGCCACGATCCCGTTCGTACACAGACAGTGACAGTCACCCAGCGCCCCGCGGCTGGTGTCGCGGGTGCGGGAGAAGGTGGGTGATGGGTGTGTCTGTGAAGCGCTGGCTGCCGTTGGTGTTGTGCGTCGCGGTGGGTGTGCTTGTGGTGTTCCCGGCGGGCGCTTTGGCTGCGGGTAATGATGTGGGGCGCAACGTCTCCGATCTGTTGAAGCACTATGCGGGTGAGTTGTATGGGGGGATCGTGGCGATTATGAGCTTGGTGTTTTTGTGGAATCGTCGTTACACCGAGCTGGCGGTGTTCCTGTTCGCGGCGGTGGTGGTGGCGTGGATGGTGTTCGCGCCGGAAGAGATCGGCAAAGCCGCGGAAGCGGTCGGCAAGCAGATCTTTGAATGACCGGCGGGGTGATGGTGAATGAGTGATACCCCTGGACAGATCCGCTCTTACCAGCGTATCTTCCGGCCGGAGCGGCGGATCTACCAGATCGACGGGCGGCGTCTCCCTGTGCCCGGCGGCGTGCCGCTGGTGTGGCTTTTGTGGGCCGCCGGCACGCTGCTTGTGGTGCTCGCGTTGAGTTCGCGGTCGCTGACGCTGATGCTCGGCGTGGGGTTCGCGGCGGCGCTGGCGGGAGCGGGCTACGGCGGCTGGCCGGCGGCGGCGGTCGCGGGGCTGTTTGCGTTCGTGTGCGTGTACGCCGCGGGCGTGGTGCTGGGCGCGCTCGATTGGCCGCTGCGGCTGGTGATTCTGCCGGCGGCGGTGGCGACGTTGGCGGGGCAGGTGTCGCCGGATGGGCGGCCCGCGCATCGTTACGTGCTCTCGTGGGTCGCGCTGCGTCTGGCGCCCGGGCGGCGCTCGCTTGAGCAGCCGATCGCGGAGGAGGGGTCGGTGGTGGTGTGGGCGCCGGAGGTGCGGGTCGCGCCGGATGAGCACTGCGCGGTGTTGCGTCACGGCCGGGTGCACGGGCCGGCGAGGCTTGAGTTCCGGGAGCTGGTGGTGGTCTACCGGCGCCGCGGACGCCACGTGGTCCGCAGCGCTGAGGGTCATCGTGTGCGCCGCGGCGAGGTGCTGGCGGAGGTCGTTGAGGTCGGGGCGGGGCAGGTTGTGGAGGTCAGGCCGTGAGGTGCTTCCCGTTGCGCTACGCGCACCGCAACGTGCTGTTCGGGGCGGCCGGGGAGCCGGCGGGCTTGTACCGGCTGGGGATGTCCGCCTACCCGTTTTTGCCGGTGAGCGGCAAGTGGGCGCTGCAGCGCCGCCTTGAACGCCTCGCGCACATCGTCGCCGCGGACTTCAGCGTGTGGCGCGTCACCCGCGGCTACCCCGCCAGCGGCTACGTCGAGCAGGCGGCCGGTCTTCTGGATGAGCGCCACCAGCCGCCCGATGTGTGGCGAGCGTTCCTCGACGGGCACCGCGCGCGGCTGGTCGAACTGGACTCGCACATACCGGAGGTCTATCTCGCGGTCTCCCTCTCACAGAACACCCCCGCGGGGTTCGGCGCCGGCCTGGTGCGTGGTGTGGATCGCGCACGCCGGCGGGTGGAGGAGCTGGCCGGGATCGGCAGCGTGTCACCCATTTCGCGCGGTGAGCTCGATGGGGTGTTGGCGGGCGAGCAACGTGTGTATGAGCGCCTGTTGGGCGTGTTGTCGCTGCGGCGCGCGAGCACCAATGAGCTTCAGTGGTTGTTGCGCCGCGCGGCTGGGCGCGGACTCGGCGAGCCGTGTTTGGATGAGCACTGGCAGCCGGACGCGCTGGTCCTCACCCCGGAGGGTGATGGCGGTGTGTTTGAGCCGTTGGGGGCGGATCTGGAGCGGTGCGCGAACGCGGCGATCACCGAGCGCGAGCGGACGCTGCTGGTGGATGGGGAGCAGGGCCGCTCCTACCAGGCGATGCTCGCGCTGGGTTCCTTGGCGGAGGCCCCGGAGTTCCCCGGCGCCGGGGCGGAGTTGTTGTTTGCGCCGTTGGAGGGGGTGGGGTTCCCGGCGGATGGGGTGGTGCACGCGCGGTGGCTCGGCAACCGTGAGGCGTTGGGGCAGGTCCGCAAGCGGATCGCGGATGTGGAGAACGCCTACCACGAGCAGCTCGAGGGCTCCGCGCACGGGCCGGGGCTGCTCGCCGGCGAGGATCGCGTGCTCGCCCGGGAGTACGAGGCGCGCCTGCAGAGCGGCGGGCGGCCGGCGATGCTCTACGCCTCCCTCTCGCTCGCGGTCGGCGCGGGGAGTGGGGAGGAGCTTGAGCGGCGGGTGGATGCGCTGCGGGAGCGCTACGGCGACATCGCGCTGCACCGTCCCACGGGGTTGCAGCGCCAGTTGTTCTTCGACCACCTCCCCAGGGCCGACGGTGGCCTCACCCGTGACTACACCCAGCAGGTGACGGTCGAGCAGTTCGGGGCGCTCGTCCCAACCGCGACCGTCACAGTCGGCGCCAAGCACGGCATGTACCTCGGATTCACCCCAAGGGGGGTCAGGCGGCCAGTGCGCTACGACGCGACGGCGCCCTCGCGGGAGTCGCGCGCGTCGGCCGTCGCGCTCGCCGGGACGCTCGGGAGCGGGAAGACGGTGACGGCGCAGGGGATCGCGTATGCGGCGGAGCGCCGCGGGTCGCTGATCGTTGATTTCGACCCCAAGCCCGACCACGGCTGGCACAAGCTCCCCGAGCTGGATGGGCGGCTTGAGGTGCTCGAGCTCTCCGGCGCCCCCGAGCAGCAGGGCCGCCTCGACCCGCTGCTGATCGGCCTGGACGACCTGCGCGAGGAACTGGCGTGCTCGTATCTGCTTGAGCTGCTGCGCGACCCGCCGCCGTCATGGGAGGTCGCGATCGGCCGCGCGGTCAAGGATGCGGTGCGCCGCGGCGAGCGCAGCACCCTCGCGGTCGTCCACACGCTGCGCGCGAGTGACAGCGAGCCCGCCAGGGAGGCAGGGGAGGCTCTGGAGGTCGTGTGCGACTTCGGTCTCGCGCGCCTCGGGTTCGCATACCCCGACACGCACGGCGAGCAGCCGCCGGGGGCGGCAGTGTCGGTGCGGACGATCCGCACCCCCGGCCTCTCGCTGCCGGACCCGGGGGCTTCCAGGGAGATGTACACCCGCGCGGAGCGTGTGTCGGTCGCCACGCTCACACTCGTCGCTGCGTATGTGCTGCGGCTGATCTCCCAGGACCGCTCGCGGCACAAGGTGGTGCTGCTGGACGAGGCGAAGGCCTTTTTGATCTCGCGGCAGGGGTACGCGGTGATCCAGCGGCTGGTGCGGATGGGTCGCGCGTTCAATACCACGCTGCTGCTCGCCACCCAGCTCGTCACGGATTTGGAGGAGCTGGCGGACCTGATCGGGACGTGGTTCATCAGCGGGCAGGAGTCAGACGCCGAGGCCCGCCGCGCCCTTGAGCTGATCGGCCTGGACTCCAGCAGCCAGGAGCTTGTGCGGCTGCTGCGGGAGTACCGCGCGGGGCGGTGCCTGATGCGCGACCTCGACGGCCGTGTCGGCGAGGTCCAGGTCGACCTCGTCCACCCCCACCTCCTCGCCGCGTTCGACACCACCCCCACAAAGGCGGCCACATGAAACCACCACACGTATTCCTCCGGCCGGCCCGTTTGCTGCGCCAGCGCGGGAAAAGAGTCGCGCTCATCGCCGCGCTCGCGGTGGTGCTTCTGCTGGTGCTCGCGCCGGCGGGGCTGGCTGATGTGTACTGGAATATCGGGCCGGCGCCGCAGACTCCGGCGGGTGGCTGGCTGGGGCGCTACCCGCTCTCTCACTACCAGCTCGACCAGTATTTCCCCGGCGTGTCGGTGAGCCTGTTCGGCGGTGTCGATGTCTCCGGTATCCCGCCGCTGATCGCGTTCTGCCTCGCGCAGATCGTCTGGACGCTCACCGCGTTCCTCGCCACCGCGCTCATCACCCTCTTTACCTTCGCGTTCTCCCTCGACCTCGTCAACGGCGGCGGACCCACGGGCGGCTCTGGTGCGCTCGGCCCGGTCTCCCAGGCGATCCACAGCATTTATGCCAACACGCTCGGCACCCCGTGGCTGGTAGCCGCGATTTTGGTGACGGGGTTGTGGGCGATGTGGAAGGCGCTGGTGCAGCGCCGCTACACGGAGACCGCGGGCGCGCTCGGCATCTCGGTCCTGTATGTCGTGCTCGCGCTGGCGATCGTCGCGCAGCCGCAGCGCACGATCGCCCCCGCGAGCCGTCTCTCCAACGAAGTGTCCGCGGCGTTTCTCTCGCTCACCAACCAGGGGAACATCTCAAGCGAGGCCCAGGCGCAGGACGGGGCGAGTGAACAGCTCTTCAAGCTGCTGGTGCTCGACCCGTGGAGCGTCCTTGAGTTCGGCGGGACCGAGCACTGCGTCACTGAAACCGGCGGGAAAGCCCGCTCGGTTCCGGTGCAGCCTCTGAGTGCGAACGCGGCGCAGGACACTCAGCTCACCGAAGAGCTGGGTCGATCGACCGAAGTCCGTGCGCCGGGGAAGACATGCATCGATGATCTCAACAAGTACGCGCCGCACTTCCTCGCCTACCCGTTTCAGTCCTCGGGCCGTAACGCCGAGTACGAAGCGCTGAAGAACGGCGAAGACGCAAAGCTCCCCGAAAGCGACCCCTCAAAGCACAACGGCACATATCCGCTCGGCCCCGCGGATGAGCCCGCCGCGGAAGCGATGGGCAAGGGCGGCCAGTACGAGCGGCTGCTCCTCTCGATCGTCATTCTCGCCGGCGAGCTCGGCGCATGGTTGCTTGTCGGCGCGCTCGCGCTTGCGGTGATCCTCGCCCAGATCCTTCTCTTGTTGCTGTTGTGTTTCGCGCCGGTCGCGTTGATCGTCGGTGTGTTCCCCGGCCGTGGGCACGCTTTCTTCACCGGCTGGCTTGCGCGCCTTGCGGGGTTCCTCGCGCGCAAGGCGATCTACTCACTCATTCTCGCGGTCGTCCTCGCTGTTTGCCAGGCGTTGGATGACGCGACCTCGAACCTCGGCTGGCTGATGAGCTTCCTGCTGCAGGCCGCGTTCTTGTGGGGCGTGTTCCTGCAGCGCAACCGGCTCGTCGGTGAGCTGCTGGCCGCGACCGCGGGACTCGCCGCGGCGCGCGAGAGCGGGGCAAGCCGCCTGCAGACCCTCTACTACGCCACCCGCCTCAGCGGCATGGCCGGTCTGCTCCGGCGCCACCCCCAGCGGAGCACGGGTGGGGGCGCCCACCGACCCCCGGCGCCCCCACCCACTCCAGCACCCGATGCGCCCCACCCATCACCTGCCGCCACGGCGCTCCCCTCTGCGGGTGACTATGAGGTCGTCGACGCCGAGGTTGTTCCCGAGGGTGAGCCCGCGCAGTTTGACTCCCCTGGGGAGCCGCCGGGGCTGCCCGCCCCATCCGAGGCGCCACCCGACAGCCAGGCCGGGGGTGAACTGTGAGCTGGCGCGTCGAGTACGCCGACCCGCTCGCCGTGCTGCGCGAGCTGCCCGACGGGTGGGCACAGAGCTGTGTCACAACCCCACCCCGCCGGCTTCTGGACGATCGCGCGCTCGCGGTGCTCGGCGAGGTTCACCGTGTGCTGCGCGAGGACGGCACCCTCTGGCTGCTGCACACCCCGCGGGTGCTCCCCGCCGCGCTTCTGAAGCAGGGGTGGGAGGCCCATCCGGTGCCGTGGTACACGCCGCTCGCGCACCCCCGCGCCGGGCTGCTGCTGCTCACCAAGCAGCCACGGTACTTCTGCGAGACCGGCGCAGTTCACGAGTACGCCCGCCTGCGGCGGCCTGCCTGCCTTGCGGGACGCGCGGAGGGCTGCGAGGGCTGCCCGTGGCAGGCCGACCGGGAGCCTCACTTGCGGCTGCGGCGGCTGTGCGTCCTCGCCGGCAGCGCGCCGGTGGCGTGTGGTGCGTGCGGGGCGCCGTGGCGGCGCGCACCCCAGGGCGGCGCGCGGCGGCCGGGGTGCCAGCACAACGACCCCCGTGGGCGCTGCCTGATCCTCGACCCGTTCTGCCGCTCGCCCCACACGGCCCTTCTCACCAGCCGCTACGGCCGCAGCTTCCTCGGAATCGCAGACCCCGACGGGGGTGAGCGGTGGTGACTGCGCGGCTCGCTGCCCTGTGGGAGCGGCCGATCGCCGAGCGCGAGCGTGCCTGGGCGCTACTCGCCGTCACCGCGCTGCTCACCGCCACCACCATCCTGCTCGCGGTCGACCGTCCGCATGGCGACCCGCCGCGCCGGGCGCTGGCGAGCACGGCGGCGCGCGTCACTGCGCTCCGGCCCGGACCCTCCAGCACGGGGGCAGCACCGGGCGCGAGCGTGGTCGCGCCGGCATCTGCAGCGCGCGCGGCGCGGCTGTTCCTCGGGGGCTACCTGGCGTATCTCTACGGGCACGCCCCGGCCGGTGCGGTGAAGGATGTTACGCCCAGCCTGCTGCGGTCGCTGCGGGCGCACCGGCCGCGCGTCTCGGTGGATATGCGCGCCCGCCAGCCGCGCGTCCTCACCCTCCAGGTGACACCCGCCGTTTCCCCCGGCCGCGTGGTTGTGAGCGTGCAGGTCAACGACGGCGCCCTCGAGGACTACCCGGTCGTGCTGCTGCTCGCGCGCGAGCGCGACCGGCTGCTCGTCACCGGGCTGGAGGGCGAAGGATGACCCGCGAACAGACCGGCCGGGGGTTTGTGTGGCTGTGGCTCGCGGCCGGCGCGGGCTCCACGGTCCTCGCGCTCGTGGTCGTGCTCGGCGTCGCGGTCGCGGTGCTCGGCGCGAGCTTCACCGGCTGCCAGACAGGCGAAACCGACACGAGCGGGATCTCGGGGCCGGCACCGTCGGCGTACGCGCTGCAGAGCATCCCCTCGGAACGGCTGCGGCTGTATCAGCAGGCCGGCGTCAGGTTCGACATCGACTGGTCCTTCCTCGCGTCGATCGGGGCGCAGGAGTGCAACAACGGCGGGTGCGCCGGAGTGAACTCCGCGGGGTGCGCCGGCCCAATGCAGATCGCCTTCGTCCGCGGGAGCGCGTGCAGCCCCGGTCCGGGGCCAACGCTGTGGGAACGCTACGCCGTCAACGCGAACCCGGGGCAGCCGCTGTCGGTGAATGATCCCGTGGACGCGGTGTTCACCGCTGCGAGGATTCTCCGCGAAGCGATGGGCGCCCCGCCCACTGGCGGCTCCTACGCGGAATACCGGCAGGCGGCGTGCAACTACTACGGGGCGTGCGCGAGCACCGGCGTCAGCTACGCCGATGAGGTGATGGCCCGCGCCGTGCAGTACGGGTTCACCGGCTCAGGCTCACCCTCCGCGAGCAGCCCGCCGCTCGCCACCCCCGTCGAAGGCGGCGGACCCGGAGAGTGCGCCGCCGCCGCGCCGGGGCAGCACAGCGCCCCGGTGATCGTCCGCGTCGCCGAAAGCCAGGTCGGGCAGAGCGAACACCCGCCCGGCTCGGATTGCACGATCTACGGGCCGTGCGAGGAGTGGTGCTCGCTGTTCGCCGCCTGGGTGTGGCAGCACGCCGGGGTGCCGCTGCCCGGGCCGACCGCGCTCTACGGTTACTCCGGGTCGCTGTACACGTGGGCGCGCGAACACGGCGGGAAGGTGCTCCCGGCGACCGCGAGGCCTTCGCCCGGTGACGCGGTCTTCTACGGGCAGGGGCCGGGCGCGAGCGCGCACGTCGGGATCGTCGTCCAGGTCCTCCCCACGGGTGAAATCGTCACCGTCGAGGGCAACTACAACGGGCGCGTAACCCGCGTCGGGCCCTTCAAACCCTCCGCGCCGGTCGGCGAGGCCGCCCCCATCTACGGCTACGCGCAGCCACCCGCGCCACGCGGCGAAGGAGCCAGCACGTGAGCGCTGGCAACGCACGGAAGGTGTTCGCACTGTGGTTCGCGCGGCGGTTCGCACAGTGGTTCGCACTACGGTTCGCGGCCCACCAGACCCCCACACGCCGTTTGTGGCTTGCCGGTGCGGGCTTCGGCGGGCTGGCGTTTTTTGACATCTCTAACCGCACGGGTAACTCACTGTGACTCGCCGCCCTGCACAGGACGCTACCCCGCTGGTGCTCGTTGTCGTGGGTCTCGTGTTGTTCGCGCTCGCGGGGAGTCATCGCGTGAGTGGAGGGGTCGCCCAGGCCGCCGCGGCGCTCGTGCTGGTGGTGATCGCGGTGGCATCGGCGGTGGCGGTGCTGTTCACGGTTCGTGTCGTCGTGACTCGTCGTGCGCTTGCCCGGCGCGTGCGGCTTGTCGTGCTTGCGCCCGACTCGTTCGCGCCGAGCATGGATGGTGTGTTGCGGTGCGCCGCGCAGCTCTCGCGTGTGCGGCGGCTCGTCGGCGGCTGGTTTGACCGGCGCGCGAGCGCGGTGCGCGTGCTGCTCGACACCGATGACGAGGGCCGGATGCGCTACTCGCTGATCGTGCCCGGCCGGTCGCTGCCGGCGGTTCGCTCGGCGCTCGGCAACTACGACCGGGTACAGGCCCGCACCCTGGACCCCGAAGCCAAGCCCAAGCCCGCACCCGAGGGCGGGGAGGGTGGGTGTGTGGTGCGCGCGGAGCTGCGTCTGGCGCGCCCGAGCAGTGAGCCGCTCGCGCACCTGGCGCTCGACCCCGACCCGCTCCAGAGCTTCGCCCGCGTCCTCGCCGGCACCGACGGCGGGCGTGCGGAGGTCGCGGTCGATCTTCTGCCCTGCCCGGCGGGCGCGCGGCGGCGGCTGCGACACCGGCTGCTGCGAGAGGCACGCCGGGGTGAGAGCCCCGGTGGAGCGGCGGGCGGGTTGCTCGAGGTGCTGGGCGGGGGCGGCCGGGGGGCGGGTCGCCGGCCTGTGGCGGATGTCGTTGAGCAGCGGGTGTTGCGTGAGCAGCTGGCAGCGAAGGTGTTGCAGGCCGAGCCGCTGTTCGCGCTGCAGGTGCTCGTGTGCTGCCGCGCGCCAGTGAAGGCGCTCGCGGTGGAGCGGATGCAGGCGTTGTTGGGGTGCTTCGATACGTGGGCGGCGGCGAACTCGCTGCGGGTGGTCGGCGTGCGTGTCGCCGGCCTGGCGTTCCTGGGGTCCGATCTGCCGGGCCGGCGGGAGTGGTTTGACCGGCGGATGAGCAGCGGCCTGTTCGCGCCGGCGCGGCGTGGGCTCGTCGGCGCGAGGGAGGTCGCGGGGCTGCTCAAGCCGCCGAGCGCGCACTGCCTGGCGCCGGAGGTGCTGCGGCTCGGCCCCGCGGTTCACCCCGCCCCGGCGGGGCTGCCCGAGTACACCGGCCAGCCCGACGTTGTGCCGCTCGGGCGCGTGACGGGCGAGAGCGGGGATCGGCTGGTGGCACTGCCGCTCGCGGACACGTTCTTCACCTACACCGCCGGACGGTCGCGGTGGGGGAAGACCGAGCTTGCGATCACACAGTTCCTTCACCTCGTCCGCGCCGGGCACGGTGGCATGTTCCTCGACCCCCACGAGGACGCGATCCAGCGAATCAAGAGCTGCCTCACCGACCAGGGCCTCGCCGGGCGCGTGGTCGAGCTCGATCTCGTCGGCGCGCGCTCGCGGGACGGGCAGCCGGGGTGGAACCTCCTCGCCGCACGCGGTCTGAGTGAGGACGCGCGGGAGCGGCGGGTGGAGGCGATCGTTGACTCCTTCGCGTCCGCGCTGCGCTGGGGTGAGCGCAACAACCGCGCGCTGACTCTCACCACCCAGGCCGCCGCGGCGCTGATCGAGCTCTCCACCCATCTACCCGACGGGCTGCAGCCGACGCTCTTTCAGATCCCGACGCTGCTGGGAAACCCAGAGTGGCGCGAGCGGGTGCTGCCGCTGCTCTCACCCGCGCGCCGCCAGTTCTTCAGCGAGCGGTTCCCCCGCATGGCCGAAGAGGCCATCACCCCCGTCACCAACCTCATCGACCGGCTGCGCTCAAGCACCCAGCTCGCCGCGCTCCTCGGCGCGCAGAGCACCAGCTACGACATCGCGCGTGCGATGAACACGGGGCGGATCGTGCTCGCGTGCCCCGGCGCCGGCGGAGCCAGGGACAAGCTGATCGCCAACCTCCTCGTGTTCGACCTGCTGCACGCCGCGAAGGGCCGCGCCACCCTGCCACCCGAGCGACGCCGCGCGTTCTACGTCTTCCTTGATGAGGTCCAGACCTACGATGGCGCCGCGTCGGGGAACCTCGCGGCGCTGCTTGAGCAGACCGCCAAGTACGGGATACGCGCGTTCCTGCTCAACCAGAACCCCGAGCGGCTCACCCGCGAGACGCTGAACGCGCTCACCACCAACCGCTCGCACCTCATCACGACCGCGCTGAACGAGCGCGCCGCCGCGCTCATCGCACGCGAGTGGAACAACGACCCGCCCGCCAGCGCGATCACCAGCCTCCCCCGCTGGACGTTCCTCGCACAGGCAACCCACCACGGCCACCCCACCCGCCCCTTCCTCTTCCACAACCTCGCCATCACCGACCTGTACACCGACGCGCACCACCCCGAGCAGATCGCCGCGATCCAGCCACTCATCGACAAGGCATCCGGGCGCACGGACGCGGCCGAGACGATCACGGCGCTCGACACCCTCGACCAGCGCATCCACGACCACCTCGCAAGCAACGGCGACCCATCCCCCGCCGGCCAGCAGGGGGCGGCGGGGCGCTCCACGATGCCACGGCTGCCCGACCCCGAGGACCCCCAGCCGTGAGCGGATACCCGACAGAGAGCGATCTGCGCGCGCTGCCCGCGGTCACGGTGGACATCCTCCAGAGCCTCTACCAGCACCGGCTGATGACCGCCCGCCAGGTACACGCGCTGCACATGCCCACCACGACGCTGCGCTGGACTCAGCGCATCCTCGCCAGGCTGCGCGAGCGCAGGCTCGCCAACTGCGCTCACGGCCCACACCACCTCGCAACGTGGTTCATCACCGCTCACGGCGCCGACACGACACAGACAGCCGGCACGCTCGCCGAGCCCAGGCGACGCCTCACCTCATCCGCCCAGGCGTCCGGGCCGCTGCGCGCGCACACCCTCGCCGTCAACGACACCGGGATCGCGTTCGTCAAAGCCGCCCGCGAACTCGACGCAGACAACTGCGGCCCCCTCTCCTGGCGCCACGAGATCGCACACCCACTCACCCAAGGACGCGGCGCACGGAAGCTCATCGCCGACGCGCTGCTCACCTACCTCCAGGCCGCCCCCGACCAGTCGCTCACACTCCACCAGCGGTTCATCGAGCTCGACCGCGGCACTATCCCACCCGAGCAGCTCGCCGCCAAGCTCGCCAGCTACTCCCAGCTTCGCCACACACCCACACCCCCCGCGAACACCACCGCCGGCAGACCGCTGTGGCGCGCCTACTACCGCACCTTCCCGGCGGTGCTCGTGGTCCTCGCCGACCAGACACCCGTACACGCGCGGCGGCGCATCCAAAGGGCGATCGCGCTCTACCGCACCGACCCGACCCAGAGCCGCTACGGCACCGTCCCCATCTCCTTCGTGACGCTCGCGCAGCTCACCAGCCGAGGCCCATTCGCGCCCGTCTTCATCTCCGCCGAGCACCCCGAAACCTACGTGGACTGGCTCGGCAACACACACCAAACCGAGAGGTGAACATGCCACACCCCACGCCCACACCCTCACGCCGGGGCGCCCCCGACCCAGGCTGCCCCGCGCCGCGCACCCACCGAGCCCGCCGGCTGCCCGCCGCCCCGGCGGGCAGGGTCGCGCGCAGAGCCTCAGCCGGCCACCAGCCGACTGCGCCGTATCGCACCGCCGACCTGCCGCTCGCGATCTGGCCTTGTGCGCAGACCACGAGCCAGTGGCAGCGACATGGCCGCTATCACCCCGAGTCAAACCGTCACCCAGGGAAGATGCTCCCGGCGCTCGCGCGCCGCGCGATCGAGACCTACAGCGACCCCGGCGACCTCGTGCTCGACCCGATGTGCGGGATCGGCACTACGCTCGTTGAGGCTATCGACCTCCGCCGCCGCGCCCTCGGACTCGAGCTGGAGCCCCGGTGGGCGAAACTCGCGCGCGCCAATATCCATCACGCCCGCCACCACGGCGTCCGCCAGCCCGCGCGCGTCATCGAAGGCGACGCGCAGAACCTCATCCGGCTGCTCGCCGGCCACACCCGACGGACGGGTGCCGGGGGTGGCGTCGACCTGATCCTCACCTCCCCGCCGTACGCCTGCCAGGTCGCGGATGTCGCCAAAGAAAACCTCAGGAGCGGGCTCGGCCCGATCCGCCGGGATGACACCACCAACTACAGCTCTGACCGGGCCAATCTCGGGCACGCGCGGGGCGGCGCCTACCTCGCGGCGATGGCCGGCGTCTACAGCGCCTGCGCGGCCGTGCTGAAGCCCGGCGGGTATCTCGTGCTCGTCACCAAGGACATGCGCTCGGGCGGGGCGTTGCGCAACCTCAGCGGCGAGACGATCACGCTTTGCGAAGCGACCGGGCTGCTCTACTGGCAGCGCATCATCGCGCTGCTCGCCACCGTCCGCGACGCTGAGATCGTGATGCGGCCCTCCTTCTGGCAGATGCTCCAGGTGCGCAAGGCGCGCGCCCGCGGCGACCGGACGCACGTCGTCGCGCACGAGGACGTGCTCGTCTTCCGCAAGCCCGCCGCGGCGGCGCCGTGCGCTCCGGCGCGGAGGCCCCGGCGATGACTGCGGCACGGCCGGCCGCGTCCAGGACGCCGCGCACCGCACGCCGGGCCTGCGAGAAGGCGTCCCGGCCGGCTTCGCCTGCCAGGACCTTGAGATCACGGCCGGGCTCTGCTCTGATCGAGCGCTCCCACGACCCCCAAGCAGGAGGACCCCGCCATGACTGCCCAGGCACCCCCGATCCCAAGCTCGTCGCGTTCGCGCGCTGGTTCGCCGACTGGTGGCTGCGGCGCGGATGCGACCTCACCGACCCCGGACGGGGGCGGTAGCAGGCAGCGCGCCGCCGCGTACGTCCGCGAGTCAACCGAGGAGCAGGGCCAGGGCTTTTCACCCGACGCGCAGCGCCAGGCGATCGCCAACTTTGCGCACGAGAACGACCTCGAGCTGATCGGCGAATACTGCGACTTTCACTCCGGGTGGCGCAAGTCCGAGGCCCGCCCCGAGTTCCAGCGCCTGATGGCCGACGCCGCCGAAGGCAAGCTCGACGTGGTGCTCGTTTACCACACCTCACGGTTCGCACGCAACCAGGTCGAGGCGCGCCGCTACAAGCAGCTACTCCGCGAGCGGCTCGGCATCCGCGTCGTCTCCGTCACCCAGCCGATGGGCGAAGACCACACCGACCCCTCCGCATTCCTCGCCGAGTCGATCCACGAGATGTTCGATGAGTACTACTCCGTGTCGCTCTCCTTCTGGACGCGCAGCGGGCTCCGCGAGAAGGCGCGGCAGGGGCATCTTGTCGGCTCGCTCCCCTGGGGGTACGTACGCGACCCCGACACCAAGCTCGCCACCCCCGACCCCGAGCGCGCGCCGTTCGTGCTCCAGCTCTTCGAGCGCTACTCCACGGGCCAGGAGTCAGACCGCACGCTCGCCGCGTGGCTGAACGCCGCCGGCGCGCGCACCGCCCGCGACCGGCCGTTCGGAAAGGACACCGTAAGGGAGATGCTCTGCAACGCCGCCTACACCGGGTACGTCACCGCGCTGCGCAGCAACGACCGCTCGATCCGCGGGCTGCACGAGCCGATCGTCCCCGAGGAGCTGTTCGACCGCGTGCAGGAAGTCCGCGCGTGGCGCACCACCGTCGTCAAACCCGGGCCGCCCTCCGAGGAGTACCTGCTGCGCAAGCTGCTGCGCTGCGAGCGCTGCGGCGCGCGGATGCACGGCACCTCGGGCTCGAAACCGCGCGTGCGGCGCTACATGTGCTCCACCCGCCGCTACGGGCACTCCTGCGGCGAGCCGATCACCCGCGCCCTCAACCTCGAGGCCCAGCTCGTTGACTGGATACGCGCCTTCCAGCCCGACGGGGAACTCCTCGACCTCTTGCTCGAAACGCTGCGCGTCGAGGCCGACACGCACACCGAGCAGCCGGCCGAGCGCCGCGGCGAGCTGCTCGGCCAGCTACAGCGCCTGCGTGACCTCTACGTGCTCGGCGACCTCACCAAACCGCAGTACGTCATGCACCGCCAGGCGATCGAGGAAGAGCTCCAGCGCCTCGGCCCGCCCGCCGAGCCCGCCATCGACCGCGCCCGCGCCCTCCTCGGCGACTTCCAGAGCTTCTGGGACCTGGAGACCGAACCCGCCGAGCGGCGCAAGCTCCTGCTCTCCCTGTTCGAGCAGGTGTGGGCGCACGAAGGGCAGATCGTCGCCGTGCAGCCGCACGACGCCTTCCTGCCCTACTTCGATGCAGCCGATGAAACCCTACAACACCGATGCGAAAACATCGGTGCCGAAGGCGGGAGCGACGGGACTCGAACCCGCGGCCTCCGGCGTGACAGGCCGGCGCTCTAACCAACTGAGCTACGCCCCCGCGTGGAGGACGCGGAAGGGAAGCCCTCCGCGGCTCGACGCGCTGCTGAGCACAGTATGCCAAGCCACGCCGGAGGAGGCGGACGACCGGGCGGCGCACGTCCCCACCAAACTGGCCAAGCAGCCAGGAATGAGGTAGGCTGCCCGAGTGACCCTCATCGGCCCCCCGCCCCCGAAGCCGTTCAACCCGTTCGCCGTGATGGTGGACGACCTGCGCAAAGAACACGCGAGCAGGGTGCCCTACCCACCCGGGGACACCAACTTCAGCATGGCGCGCACACGACGCTTCGCACACGATCCGCTACCGCTGCTGCTGGAGTGCTACGAGAAGCACGGGCCGGTGTTCACCCTCAAAGTGCTGCACGGCAACATCGTGTTCATGCTGGGGCCGGCGGCCAACCACTACATGACGGTGTCGCACGCGCAAAACTTCATCTGGCGCCCGTCGCACTTCCGCGACCTGATCGGGCTGCTGGGGGACGGGCTGCTGACGATCGACGGAGACTTCCACCGCCGTTCGCGCCAGATCATGCTGCCAGCCTTCCACCGCGAGCGGATCGCGGCGTCGATCGACGTGATGCGCCAGGAGACCGAACGCGCGCTGGAGCAGCTGACGCCGGAACGCACTGTGGACCTGTACAGCTGGACACGGCGCCTGGCGATGCGGGTGGCGATGCGCGCGCTGTTCGGGCTCGACCCCGACGGCGAGCCGGCGAAGGGCACGGACACGGCGGGTCTATTCGAGCGCGCGCTGTCGTTCTACGCCACCGAATACACCTCGCGCTTCCTACGCGGCCCGCTGACGCCCTACGCCCGCTTGCAGAGCGCGGCGAAAGAGCTCAACAGAGTCATCTACGCCGAGATCAACCGCCGCCGCGCGACGGGGGAGCGCGGCGAGGACGTGCTGAGTCTGCTGCTGGACGCGCACGATGAGGACGGCAGCGCACTCAGTGACCGGCAGGTGCGCGACGAGGTGATGACGCTGCTGTTCGCCGGCCACGATACGACGACCTCGACGGTGTCGTTCATGTTCCACGAGCTGGCCCACCACCCCGAGATCGCCCAGCGCCTGGTGGCGGAGCAGCGGGAGCGCCTGCGCGGCGAGCCACCGACCGCCGAGCAGCTGATGGGCGGCGAGCTGCCGCAGCTGGAGATGGTGCTGGAGGAGACGCTGCGGATGTACCCGCCCGCCTGGATCGGCCCGCGCCGCTCGGTCGAGCCGTTCGAGTTCGAAGGTGTCAAGGTCCCTGGCAGCGCGTACGTGAACTACTGCTCGTGGGCCTCCCACCGCCTCCCCGACGTGTGGCGGGACCCGGAGCGCTTCGACCCCGAGCGCTTCGCGCCGGAGGCGCGCGAGGCGATCCCGAAGGGCGCCTACGTCCCCTTCGGCGGCGGCTCACGGACGTGCATCGGAATGCGCTTCGGGCAGCTGGAGGTGCGCACGATCGCGACGCTGATCCTCAGCCGCTTCGAACTGGAGCTGCCGCGCGACTTCAAGTTGAGCATCCGCCAGATGCCCACGATCAGCCCCCGTGAGGGATTGCCGATGACGGTGCGCGAGCGCGCCCCGGCGCTGGCGGCAGCCGCGTAGACGCTCCACCCCTCAGCGCTCCACCCCTCAGCGTAACCGCGCGGTCACGCTCACCCGATAGGCGGTGTCGGAGGTCTCCGTGGAGGGCGCGTCGGCAACAGCGATCGACCGCACGTCGATGCTCGGCACCGAGAGCAGCGTGACTTTGACGAGTCCGGCGAACAGGGAGCCCTGGGGCTGGGCGACCAGCTTCCCTTCGACCGCGCTGAGCTGCACGTTGAGCGCAGTGGACACCCCGAAGAGGTTGCCCTTCACACGCATCGTCGCCCCACCTGACTTGCTGGCGAGCAGTTCGAAGCCGGTGCTGCCGGGCAGTATGGCGCGCAGATCTGCTTCGCTGAGCAGGCCGTCGATGTAGATGTCATCGCCGCGCTTGCGCAAGTCGACGTCGTTCAGCTCCAGCGAGTCCAAATGCATGCCGGTGGCGTGTATGTCCATCCGCTGCACGCCCCGCGCGCGCCCCATCAGCCGATTGGCCTCGGCGGGGCTCATGTGGATGTCGTCGGCGCTCACGTTCGCCGACTGGGCATGGCCCCACAACAGCTCGACCGCGGGAAACGCGCTGACGGAGACACTGCGCACGACGCCGTAGCGCGCCAGTTCACTGCGCACCCGTTGTGCCGCCAGTTTGGGCAGCAGCAGCTGCGCGAGACCCAGCAGCACCACCACCCCCCCGGCGGCCCCCAGCGCGATCCGACCAGACCTGCGACGACCCGAGCCCATCCTGGTAGTTTGGCAGGGAAACATTTATTTGGATTAAGCGCCCCCCGCCGGGGAGTGGAGAGGTCGCGAGGCAACCTCGATCGTTACTGGCGCAGCGGGCGCGGAGTGGAGCCCCTGGGAGCAGCGACGAGAGTCTGACCACCGGCCCCCCTGGAGCGCTAGCCTTGTAAAGACCGGTACCCCGTCATGGGGCGCGTAGCTCAGCTGGCCAGAGCACCTCGTTTACACCGAGGGGGTCGCCCGTTCGAGTCGGGCCGCGCCCATCAGAAAGTGCCTGCAAAATCACGGGTTTTTGCAGAAGGGCCTATCTCTGACCGGGTCGTATCGAGGCCCAGATCGTGATTTGTGCCCATTTGTGCCCATTCAGCGGGCCGATGGGCCTTCCTGGACAATCCATCGCCTGGGATTCCGGAGGCGCGTTGCTTAGGTGGGCTCTAGGGCGCGAAGACGGCCTGACCTACACAGAGCGCGCCAGCGCCGACGGTGTCCACCACAAAGCTAAGGTGGCGGGAGCCGAGAGGCAGTAGCTGCTCCTGTGGGTCGAGAGCGACGCGCAGAGAACCTGAGCAGCTCAAACCGCGCTCGGCGCCGTGGGAACCGAGCGAGCCATCTAGGCGCCCATCGGCTGGGAAAGTGACATTCGAGCAGGCCATCCCTAGCTGGGTGCAGACGACCCGAACGGTGCGGGCGACCGGAGCTGACCGCACCCCGCGCACCACCTCGCGGCGGGGATTGGAGTGCTTCTCACGACCATTGGAGAACACCACTGCCTCAGGTCCGACTGCCTCGGTCAACGCGCTGGCAAAGGCCTGCTCGGCTATGGCGTTGCCCGCGCCAGCAAGCCCACCATGATGCGGATAGACAAGGACGTCAGCCGATAGGTCGACATCATCGCTGTCGATGAGGCGGCGGTAGCCAGCCGAGTCGAGATCGGATCCGAAAAGCACCGAACGCCCACCGAGCAGGCTGATGCGCAGAACCACAGCCAGCGCATGGGCGTGCAGGCTATCCCCGCTCGTGGTTATCGACCCCACGCCCTTCAAGGTTAGGTCGCCGTCTGGGTTGAGAACCTGCACGCGAAGCCGCTTTGTGTTCATATGGTGGCCGATCGTCTCGTTTGCCTGAAGAAACTCTGTGCCGTTGCGCCGTTTAGAGACATTGAAGGCGCCGCGCAACTGCTCCTCGAAGCGACTATCGACTGTGCGGGTCGGATCGGCGTTGGCGAAGAACTTGCGAACACACAGGTCGGGGTTTGTCAGTAGCGAGGGCAGCTCGGAGGTGTGATCGTGATGGCGATGCGAGACAACAAGCGCAGCAATTTCTGACACACCGTGGCGCTCAAGCGTGTCGGCCACTAGATCCGTCGAACCGGCGTCGATGACAATAGCCTGCGGCCCGTCGAAGAAGACTGCCGCATTGCCATGACCGACGTCTAGGATAACCCCGTGGGGCGCCTCAGCTTGCGCATCAGCCACGCTTGGAGTCCCCAATGCCCTCGTAGACATCTGTGGTTAGTGCGTCAGCGTCGAAGTCCTCAAAGAAGATTAGGTCTGGGTTGGACTCGGCAATGTTCACCGTCGCCAGGAAGGTCTTGCCCACCGCATCGTTGGCCGCATCTCGCCACGGGTCGGCCAACAGATCGGCCGGTATCTCGATCGGGACGCCACCCGCCCACCCGGACACCTCGACCTCGACCAGACACTCACCGGCCGTCGTGCGATTGCCAACAATAGTCACTGGCGTGCGTCGGCCTCGTCGATGGCCGCTTCGCTGCCCCTGGCGAATCTCGGCCACGCTCACGGCTAGGGCGTTGAGTAGCTGCTCTGTGCCTAGTCCCGCATCGCGAGTCATGAAAGCGGGGATCTGGGCCATGTTGCGCTGGATGGCATAGCGCTCCTCGGACAGCATTCCGGTAAATAGAACCGCCGGGAAACCGCCACGTGTAAGCATTGCTACTACCTCAGCACCGGAGAAGTTCACCTGGTGTCCGCCGCGTAGATGATGATCGCATAGGGCAGCATCGCTGACCGCCACAATCTGAGCTACGGTGTCCTCTAGACTTGGAGTCTGGGGCACAACACGAGTCAGGTCGTAGCCTTTCCGCCTCAACCTCCGCTGCATACCGGGGACCAAGTCGTCTTCGTCCTCAAGCAGGCTCAGCCGCTTAGGAATATCAGCTACGGCGCTCATGAGGCGGCGGGTAGGCGGATGGTGAAGTGCGCTCCGCCCATCTCCCCTTGAGCATCAACCGCCACCGATCCACTCAGCTGGTTAGCCGAGTCCCGCACGATCGTCAGCCCCAAACCGGTGCCGTCGGGAGTTGTGGTAGCACCGGGCACCCATATCTCGTCGGTAGCAAGTTCCTGAATCCCGGGCCCGCTGTCGCTCACTTCCAACACGAGTGAGTCGTCATCCTCAGTGGTGCGCACTAGGATCTCGCGCTCCTCCTCTGCCTGACTGTCCAAGGCATGGAGGGCGTTGATGAGCAGGTTAGAGACGATCGCATCTAGTAGAGCGCTTGGACCACGGAGGCGGACGCTGGCGGCGCCGTACTCCTCGCGCACGGACACCTGGTGGCGACGCATGAGCGGCGCGAAAACCGCAACCGTGTCAGTAAGCGCCTTGTCGGCCTCAAAGACCCGCATGCGCCGCTTTGGCGCCTGTAGCAGCACCCGGGGCAAACGGGCGTAGTCGCGCAGTCGCTTTGCTAGCGCGTAGACCTGCTCGACCGGCGGCTCTAGTAGCTGCCAGTCATCATCGCCGAGTTCGTCGCGCGCCAGCTCCTCGATCTCCTCAGCGAGATCGACGATAGCCAGTGCTGGGTTATAGGTCTCGTGTGCGATCTGCGCAGAAGTGGTGCCAATGGTGGCCAGCGTGCGGTAGAGCAGCAGATCCTTGCGCAGATCCTCGGCGTCCTGCTCAGTGGCCTTCTCATAACGATTGACAGCTTTCAGCACGGCCTTCTGCTGCGCGGACGGCAGCTTGCCAATTTCCTCGTCGAGCTTCTCCCGGGCGTGGGCACGCCGGCGCGGACCCTGGTGGCGCGCATTCTCGCGCTGCTCGTCGGCGATCTGCGTACGACGCCGGGCTGCCCACTCGAGCACGTCCCGGCCAAAGCGCCGCAGCTCGTTGAAGCGGTCATCCTCGATAAAGCCCGAGCGGTCGGTCTTCTGCACCAGCAGGCCAGCGGCATCCTCAACGAGCATACGCCCGACCGACGTGTGGGTCGATGGACGCTGCTCGGGGTTTCGGGTGCGAAGTAGGTTCATGTCCAGCCAGTCAAAGCCCGGGTCGCCGTAGGGGGCTACTCGTAGACCTCGATGGTAGATGTGTACGCCACCGTAGGCGTCAAGCCAAGCACGCAATCCGTCAACGGTGGCGGCCGTACCCATGCCAAACAATGCCTCGTTGGTACGCAAGAAGCCGTGTAGCTCAAAGTGCGCTGGCACTGCTCGATACGGGCCTTCCTCACCCGAGAGCGCGCCCGCGACTTCCTCGTGGCCAACCTGATCATCGAGTCCGAGGCGGTGGTCGATCAAATGGACGCTCGCATGTCCGCGTTTGTCGAGCTCAGCGTGCAGAGACCAGAAACTGTAGTCGAAGTAAGAACTGGCGACCAAGTTGACCAGGTCCGGATGCTCCGGGCAAACCAGCTCAATCTCAAATGTGTTTTCCGCGTCGCCGAAAGGGTCGGCGAGTAGCAGCAACGCGCGGGCGAGTCGCTTCACCTGGGGCCGCGTCCAGTGAGTGCGTAGGCCCCGTACAACGATCTCAGTGCCGGGGTCGACCGGGTCAATGACGCGGGTGGCAACCTCAACTGGCACTTCGTCGACTGTTGCAGAGCGGTCGAAGCTCGCCCACTCAAGTATCACCTCATGCTCAGTGCGGCTTCTGCGCGCTCCCCGCCGTGATCGTGGCCAAGTCCGCAGCTCGGCCACATCGCCTTGGCGGAGCGCTGCCAACCGCCCCAGACCCTTGGAACCAACCTGAAGCCGACCTGCGCCCGTGCGCTCAGTCGTAATCTTTGAGGACCGACCCAGAACCAGCCAGCCATCGGTGATGGCATCGCGGGACAAGCCATCGCCCCAGTCGCGCACCATAATCGTGCCGCCCGGCTCACTAATGTCCAGCAGGCTGACCTGGCAGCGAATGGCGTCGGCGTCATAGGCGTTGCGCACGAGCTCGATCACGCCCTGATCAGGATTCGGATTGAGCTCCTCTCCTAGCCGAGCGAGGATCTCTGGAGCAAAGCGCAGCTGTTCGACCACCTTTGTGCGGGGGGCTTGATCCGGCTTCCGCAGCACGCGATCCAGGGTTGCCATATAGCCAATTCTAGGACAGGGAGCCTTTGCCCTCGGACTGGCTAGGCCCGGCTTCTACAGCGAGTCAAAGCCCAAGAGCCTGCTTGGAAGCTCGCGTAGCGCACCTACCGTGAGGTGGCGAAGGCGAATACGCTCGTTCAGCCAGTGCGTAACGGTCGGCTCGCGTAGCGCAACAGCCAGGCTCTGGCATACCGCCAGGCTACGGCGGCCAGCCGGCTCAAGGACCAAAAGATGGTTCTCCACGGCGACCGGCTCGGTCCCTCGGACGACTACAGGCCGCAGCCGAGGCTCGTTAAGGGTAGGGCGGGAGGTGCGTCGTACCACCACGAACGGTGGAGCGAACAACCGTTTGCCATAGCGACGACGTCTCGTGGGTATGAACTGGCCGTCCTGCGGCAGCTCAGCGGTAGTGATGTACGGCACCTTGGGGCCCACATGAGGGTCGCGACGATCGACTACTGGGCCAACCATGACGCGGCAGAGGTCGCCAAAGGTCGTACCGCTCGCGGGCGCGGCACTGGGAACATCCCTGTCGGGCGCGAGCACCCCATGTCCCCTCGCGAGCCGTCCCGAGTCGTCCGTCCGCACGGCATCCAACAAGAAGACATCGATGTCCGTAGTGGCGTCGAACTGGCCAGCGCCGTGGACATCGATTATCTCGGCGCTGGCGCGGATGTTTCCCCGCCAGCGCTCGTAGCGACTACCGGAGCGGAGCACGTCAGGCAAAATTGCCAGCAGACGGGATCCGGACGGCATAGACTTTAAGCGCGTCGTCAACCCACAGGGCTGCCTCGGTGATGCGACCTGCGCCCCACGAAGTGGATGCTGGCGCACGGATCTGTCCGTAGGGTGGGTTGAGCAGCACGACGTCGGCTTGAGCCAAGCGACGCTGCTGGCGCCCATCACCGACCTGCAACCCACTCAGGAGCGAGTCGAGATTGTGAGCCTCTTGGTTACGTGGCCGGGCACCGCGCACCAGCGCCAGCAGGGCAAGGCGGTGTCGCGCGGCCTCGATGAACTCCGGCTCGCGATCGATGCCATGGAGCATCGCGCCCCACAGCCTGAGCGTCTCGAAGAGATCCTCACTGACCGGCAGGTGGCGCGCGAGTGCTAGTAGCAGGTCGCCGCAGCCGCAGGCGGGGTCGAGTACGTGTTGCAGGCTCGACACATCGGGCGGGCGTGCCAGCAACTGCTGGGCAAGATTTTCGCCAGTGAAAAAGGCTCCGATCCGTCGTATCTCGACGAGGGGCACGGCTGCGCGCAGCTCACGTCCAGCACGGCCATTAAGATGTGCATGGGCTAGTTCGACGCCCGCGTGCGGCAGCCCACCCGCACGCACTGCCTCCAAGGTTAGGCTACGAAGCTCGCGCAAATAGAGGCGAAAGCGGCTGTTGCGTATGGCTCCGGACACGTCGGGAGACTTCGACGGCCTGGAACCATCACCCGCAGGTGCACGAGCGCTTGCACGACATGCGGACGGCCCGTCGTGAGGACCACACCATTCGGTCATTACGCTGGCGGAGCATGAGAAGAACTCGCTTTCTTCTTGTGCAGCCCCGGCGCGGTTACGGCCGTGTAGGGGCCAACTGTTTTGCAGGACCGTCCGACCGTACAGCCCGCCGGCGCCGCCGCCAAGGGCATCAAGTAAAGCTGGCGCGATCGGGTCCTTCGCTTCCCGTGGCCGGCGCGTGACGCTGCCGGCCACGAAGCTCACCCCGAGGTGGCCGTTCGGGCTCGTGGAGACCCTCACGGGGGCGTCGATGAGGTGTCGCGGTGCCCGGCGCAAGGGGTGTCGTCCCGGGGGCGGGTTGCGCGACAGGTCCCCCACCGCGGTTTGTGGCTCTATCACTGGGGTTGTGTGGTGCCGGATCCCTCGCCTGCGCTGCGCTTGGCGTCCTTGACCACCCGCCCACAACGTCGAGTTCGGGTGGTCAAGGACCGGGATCCTGAACGTGGGATGAAAGACAGGGTGATGGTGTGGTGGCGGTGGGGGACCAGAGTGATCGGGTGACCAAGGATGGGGACCAGAGAGATGGAGAAGATGGAGATGGATGGATGGGAAGCAGGGTGGCGTGGGGTGGCACATGGGTGGTTGTCTTGTCTGTGGGGCTCCGGCCGACTTCGCTGAGGGCTCGTCGGCCTACGCCCCAAACCCCGCGAGGCGCGATGTTAGACAGCGACATGCCCAGTGATGTGCTAGCGTGTTGCTTGTGATGCTTCGTGTGTTGATCTATCTCCGTGGGTGCTCTAGTGGCTGATCGTGTCCGTGGGCTTGGTGTCGCGTCTCGTGGCGTGGTCGCCGAGATAGACCGCAAGCTCGCCGCCTTGGATGGAGAGCTTGCGCGCTACCAAGAGCTTCTCTCTGAGCGTGAGCGTCTACAGGCCGCCCGGGCCGCTCTGCTCGGGGAGCCACACACACCGGGGCAGATCACACAGGGGGACGTAGCGGACTACCTGGCCACTCATCCCGGCTCGCGCGCGGGGGAGATCGCGAAGGCGCTAGGTGTGCCGCTTGCAAGGGTCTCCTCGCACCTGTACCGCGGAAAACACACGAGGTTCGTGAACCGCCCCGACGGATGGCACCTACGCGACAGCGACGAGAGCGCACCCGGCGCGAGGGGTGGTCGACAGGGCGGAAGGAACGAGCGATGAGCCTGCACATGCTGGGAGGCCCCGCAACGGATCACAGCCACCCCATGACCGGCCGACTCACCGTTGGCGGCCACAGAACGGCCGTGCCCGGCTGGGCTTCGGAGCGTCGTGCGCGATCGGCACGGCGCGGCTCCCCGGCGATGCGGCTGCATCCGCGCGACCTGGTGCTCCTCGGGTGGCTGGCCGAGCAGTACGCAGCGACCACTGACCAGCTGGGGGTGCTATTGGGTTGCGGGCCACGCTCGGTGCAGCGGGTGCTCGCGCGTTTGCGTGACGCGGGCCTGGTGAGTACGCAGCGGGTGCTGGTGGGGCAGCCAGCGTGGGTGATGCCGACCCGTGCGGGTTTGCGGGCGTGCGGGTCGCAGTACAAGGTGTGGCAGCCCAAGCTCGGGGTACTGCTGCACACCGCAGCGGTAAACGATGTACGCCTGCACATCCAGGCACGCTCCCCGCAGGCGGAGTGGGTCTCCGAGCGCGCACTGGCACGCGATCGCCGCGAGGGTGAGCATCTCCCAGACGCGGTTGTCATCACGGAGGGTCAGCGCGTCGCGGTCGAGGTGGAGCTGACGGTGAAGTCCGAGCGGCGTGTGCGCGCGATCCTTGGCGAGCTGACGGGGCGCTTTGACATGGTGCTCTACTACTGCGCCCCAGCGACCTACCGGCAACTCGACGCGTTGAAAGAGAGCGGGCGCTGGCCGACACTCGGGGTGCGCGAGCTGCCACACCCAGGCGCCCCTGGGGAGTAGTGCGATGCGCGCGGCGGCTGGCCTGGGGGGCCGTGGCACGCTGTGGCGCCGCCACCGATCCAAGAGGCCGGTGCTGCCGCAGGGGGCGCTCGACCCTGGCGGTCTTACCGGGATGGTGGATGGCGAGCGAGGGTTCGTGCTCGCGCGCAGGATCTCTGGTGAGCGTGCGCTACCGACCGTGGGCCGCGCGGTGCTGCTCTCCCCCGAGCGGCTGTGCCGGCATGTGCTGGTGTGCGGCGCAACAGGCTCCGGGAAGACCGAGACGCTGCTACGCCTCGCATGGGCGGTCGCGAAGTGCACCGAGGCGCCCGTGTTCTACCTCGACGGGAAGGGCGACCGGGACACCGCGCGGCGGTTCTGCGCGTTGATGAGCGACGCTGGGCGTAGCACCCGTGTGTTCCCTGGGGACTCGTTCGATGGGTGGCGAGGTGAGCCGCACGAGATCCAGGGCCGCCTCATGCAGATCGTGGACTACGCCACGGTAGGCCCCGCGTCTTGGTACCGCGATATCGCCAAGACCACGCTCGGGCTCGTGTGCGGGCATCCCAATGGGCCACCGCGCTCCTCCGGAGAGGCGCTCGCGCGGATGGACCTGCCACTGTTGCGCGGCGCGCACCCCGGGTCGAGCGCAGCGGGTGCGTTGAGTGAGGCGCAGGTCAACCAGGTCCGGTTGCGCTACGAGGCGTTCTTCGGACAGACCCGCGGCGTGCTCGATAACGGGTGGGCGTGGGAGGACACCCCGGCCGCCTATCTCCTGCTCGATTCGCTGGCGTTGCGGGAGGAGACGAGCGGCCTCGCGCGGTTCCTGTTCGAGGACTTCGCGCACTACTTCACAGGCCGCAAGCCACCCGGTCAGTTCTGCATGCTGATCGTCGACGAGTTCTCCGCCCTCGCCAGCAATTCGGGGATGGCGGGAAGGGTGGAGCAGGCGCGCGGGTTCAACACCAGCCTCGTGCTCGCCCCCCAGGTCGTCGCCGGGATGGGCGACCCCGTCGAGGCCGCAAGGATCATCGGGTCGGTGGAGACCGTGATCTGCCACCGCGTGAACACCCCCGAGGAGATCATCGCGCTCGCAGGCACCCGCAGGGTGATCGAGTACTCAAGCCACTACGCGATCGACGGCGCAACAGGGGAAGGGTCCGCGCGGATGCAGCACCAATACAAGGTAGACCCCAACCACGTCCGCTCCCTGCCCCCGGGAGCCGCGTACATCATCAGCCGCGGGCGGGCTATGAAGGCCCAGGTCGCGCAGGCACCACAGCTCACCACGCCACTGCCTGAGCCCGCCGGCGGCGGGGAAGGCAGCGACGACGCGCCCGGCGAGAGCCCGGGGGCGACACCGGCACCCGACTCATCGGAGAGCAAGAACACAGAACCAGGGGAAGCAGTGCCGTACGCGCCAGGTGGTGTCCCCCCTCAAGAGCAGCGTCGGATGAAGGGAGTAGACGAGCTTCCATTCTGAACCCAAGCGAGGTGACCCACATGCGACTGCACGAGAAGTTCTCCCCCGGCTCCCTCTTGATGTACACGCTCACGCTCACCCTCGAATTCCCCGTAATCGCGCTGCGATGGATGCTCGCCTTCATCATCGCCGCGATCATCCTCGCGCTCAACGGACACCCCACCATCTCCGCCGGAGCATGGAGCGACTTCGCGCTGATACCCACCAGCTGGTCGCTACTCGCACTCATGTGGCCCGGTGGGTCAGGCTGGTGGTGGCGCCAGCAAAGCGGCGGGCGGGAGCCCTCCCAGCGGGAGTGGCTCGCCTACGAGGACGCCTTCCTGCTGCTGCGCGACCACGCCGAGGAACCCCTCCCCGAGCCCGCCACATGGTTCGTCCTCGACGAGCACGAGCCCAACGCCGCCGTGATCGGGGACACCCTGATGCTCTCCCGCGGCCTGCTCGACAGCCCCCACCTACCCGCTGTTCTCGCGCACGAGCTTGGGCACCTCGGGTCACCCGACGGCAGGGTCACAGCCGCCCTGAACCGGCTCATGATCCACCCCCCGATCTACGACCGCGAACCACGCGAGCGCGAACACCACGAGCCCTTCCGGCTGGAGCTCAACAACGACACCCTCTACATCATCGCCGTCACCACGTACATCACCGTGTTCTGCACAAAAATGCTCGCCAAAGCGTGCCGCGGCGGGCTCGGCCTCTACCTCACCCGCCCCCTATGGGGCCAGTACTGGCGCGAACGCGAGTACACCGCCGACCAGTACGCCGCCAGGCTCGGGCAAGCCGACGAGCTCGCCGACTTCCTCGAAATCCACGGGCTCATCCACGACCACCCCATCCCCTTCATCTGGCTCACCGAACACACCCACCCACCAACCGAGCTACGCATCGACCGACTCCGCACCTACACCCACACACCACCACCCGCACCGAACCCGCCCCCGTCCCCATCTGAAGCCCACAACACGCTGCCACGCCCCGCATAAAACCACCGATGACCCGAGCCCAACACCGAACACCACCAGCCCAGCCAGCCCTCAAAGCTGCCCGCGCCGGCAGGTACTCGTTCCCGGCCGTCCCGGCCGTGAACGGACACGCCGCACGGGGTGCCCAGCGTGTAGCTCCGGGTTCGGAACCTGTCAAGGGCGCCCCTCCGGGGCCGCCTTCGGCGGGGCCTGACGGCCCACCCTTGACAGAACCCGCCCCCTCCGCTGAAGAGCACTCACTTCGGCAGGGCAAGCCCTGCCGAAGCCAGGCCAACACAAATCCTTGAAAGGCAGCCCAAACATGAGAGCACTACACACCCTCAAACCTCGCCCCCACACCACACCCCCAGCCCCAGCCGGCACCCAGCGCCGGGGCCGCCTGCGGCACGCCGCCGCCGAACTCACACCCCACGCGATCGAACAGATCGCCCAGCGCGTCGCACAACTCCTCCACGAGCGCAGCGACACCAGCTCGCAGCCAGCCCAGCTGCTTGACGCTGCGCAGCTCGCCACACATCTCGGCGTCACCCGCACATGGGTCTACGAACACGCCCACCAGCTCGGCGCGATCCGCCTCGGGACCGGCACCAAGGCACGCCTACGATTCGACCTCGACACCGCCACCAACGCGATCGAGCGGCTGCAGGAGAAGCCATCGCCGGACCCGATGAAAAGCGAGTCGCCGCGCCTCGGACGCCCACGCAGCAGACAACAAGCTACGGTACCGTTGCTGCCAATCCACGAACCCCGCACACGCGGAATCCTCGCCCGCATCAAAAGGAGGCGATAGCGATGGCACGCGAATCGACCGGGCAGGTCGTCGAGCGCAAAGGCAAGCGCGGCGTCACCTATGCCGCCCGGGTACGCGCCTACGGCGAACGGCACTACCTCACCCTCGGCTACTCATGGGACGGATACACCCGCCGCCGCGCGGACACCGAGCTGCAGAACATCCTCGCGGACATCCGCCGCGGGATCTGGCAGCCACCACAGCCCACGCCAGCACCCACACCCGCCAAAGACCCCACCTTCCACGAGTTCGCCTCGCAGTGGTTCGAGTCCCGCCGCCACGAGGTCTCCGCCCGATCGGCCGAGGTCTACAGCTGGGCACTCTCCCGCCATCTGCTCCCGTTCTTCAAGGACCACCGCCTCTCGCAGATCACGATCGCCGAGGTTGACCGCTACCGCACCGGCAAGGTCCGGGAGCGCGAACAGGCAAAGACGAGAGGTGCGCTTTCCAATCGCTCGATCAACGACACGCTCGGCCTGCTCGCGCAGGTGCTGGAGACTGCCGTGGAGTATGAGCACATCCAGTTCAACCCCGCCCGTGGACGCCGGCGGCGGTTGAAGGTCGGGCAGCCCGCCCGGACATGGCTGGAACCGGAGCAGATCAAGCCACTGCTGGACGCGACCGTGCGTGGCCTGCGGGGCGGCAAGACGATGCCCGACCCCAGGATGCGCACCCTGTTCGCGGCCGGGATCTGCAGCGGCCTGCGCATCGGCGAACTGCTCGCCCTGCGCTGGCGCGACGTGAACCTCGCGCAGGGACGCCTCATCGTGGTCGACTCCAAGACCGAGGCCGGGAAGGGCCGCGAGATCGACCTCTGGCCGGAGCTCCGCGAGGAATTGGCCGTGTACAAGGCCGAGGCCCGGCACGCCGAGCCCGGGGATTACGTGTTCGCAACTGCTACAGGCAAAGCCGACACCCGCTGGAACATCACCAAGCGCCTGAAACGGGCCGCGGAGCGCGCCAATGAAGCTCTCGCCGATAGCGACACGCCGCCGATTCCGTCCGGGCTCTCTCCGCACTCGCTGCGGCGCACGTTCGCCTCGCTGCTCTACCTGCGCGGCGAGAACCCTGTGTACGTGATGCACCAGATGGGCCACACCGACCCCAAGCTCGCGCTGCGCATCTACACGAAGGTCATGGGCGAGCAGCGCCGCCGAGGTCCCGGCGCCCGGCTCGTCGGCGTACTCGACGGCGCCACGTGGACGCAGACCCTTCCGGGAGCCGAGTTCAGTGTGGATGCGACGGCAAGCGTCGCGGTAGGATGAGAGCAATGGCCATGAAGCAAAATAACTCCGCCAAACGCGCAGCCTCTCCGGCCCCGCGGTTCATCACGATCAATGGCCGGCGGGTGCGCCTGAACCAGGCGACCGAGACCGACCCAAAAAAGCGCGTGGAAGCCGTCAGGCGAGCCGCGACCCGGATCAAAACCACCGCCCGAATCGACACCATCACCCTCGGTCGGGACTAGCAGAGAGGTGGCTCCGCGAGGCCGTCCGCCGCTTCCGCGCGGCGTGTTCGCGTTCGATGCGCCCGATTGGGAGCCGCCCGAAGCTGTTGTGCTCGACACCAACGTCGTTGCCGAGGCGCTGCTTCCAAACGAGCCTGAGCACACCCCCTGTCTTGCTGTGCTCGAACGCCTCGCGGGCAGTGGCACTTACGTCGTATTCAACGGCCTGCTCGAGATCGAGCTGTGGGAGGCCGTGTTCAACCTCGCGTTACGCGAGCGCCACCCCCGCAAGAGCCTGCGCCACGTTCGCTACGACAGCCGCGTGAGGCCGCGCGCCGCACGGCTGCTGGCGCAAGCTCGCGAGGCATGGGGAGACCTGCAGCCTCCATTCGGATGGACACGTGTGGAGATGCACGACGTCGCGGAGGACGTGCCCAAGCTGATGCAGGAATACGGCCTCCAGTCCTACGACGCCGTGCACGCCGCGACGCTGCTGGACGGCGGCCTCACCGACTTCGTCACTCGCGATGGCGGCTTCGCCATCCTCCCGCCCGCACTCGTGACCCTGCACACGACGCAGGCGCGGCTCGCCGGCACCCGTGCCCGTCGCCGTCGCGCCGGCTATTGAGCGCGACAACTTGCGGTCCCTGGGTGGATTTAGCGACCACCTATCTCCCCCATAGCATTGGGCACAAGCCCGATTTTTGTGCCCAAACGCGCCGATATGGGCACAAATCGACCGATATTCGCGCGTTAAGGCTCGGACACCGACCCCACGAAACCCCTGTGCTGGAGCCAAACAATCGCTTCGCCAGCTTCGCCACGGCGCACTTTACACCGAGGGGGTCGCCCGTTCGAGTCGGGCCGCGCCCATTGGGCAGCGCCTGCCAGATCGCAGGTCGTCAGCGAGGGTCGAGGATCACGATCGGGATCTTCCGGCCCTTTGCGTTGCGCTTGTAGAAGTCGTATCCGGGGTAGAGCGCGACGAACTTCGCCCACAGGCGATCGCGCTCCTCATCGCTTGCGACACGGGCGCGGACCTCGCGAACCACGGAGCCGATTTGAATCGTGGTGTCCGGGTTGGCCTTGAGGTTGTGGAACCATGCCGGATGCGTCGGTTGACCCGCCTTCGAGGCCACCACGGCAATCGCGTCGCCGTCCTCGCGGTACATCAGCGGAGATGTCCGCTTCACGGCGCTCTTGGCCCCCGTGTGGTCGACCAGCACTATCCGCGCCTGAGGCCAGCCGGGGAGATGCCCGCCGATTTTGCCGTCAGACCACCGGTAGAGCGCCACATGGATCTTCGCCCCACGTCGCCCAAGGTAAACGCCACGCTTGTTGGCGAACTGCGAGCTCGCGGCGATGAACTGTCCGAATGACGACATGGCACCTTGGGAGGCGACGCGACCAGCCGGAGCTCGACTTACACCACCGGCCGCTTGGCACGTACCGCGAGGAAGATCGTACCCAGCAGGCCACGCGCGGTGGCGCCCCAGAAGTTCATTTGATCGAAGTAGTCACGCCAGAGCGCGATCTTGCCATCGTGGACGTCGAAGCGCCCGCACACCCAGAACTGGATGCGCAGCCGACCGAACTTCATGACGTCGGTGCGCTCGGTGAGCACCGACGGCCCGTCGGCCGAGATCGTGTGCAGGTAGACCTCGAACCCGGCCCCGTCCAGGCCGAGCGTGGATCGCAGGAGCCGCCGCACTCGCTCGCGCCCGTGGATGGTGGGCAACCCGACGTTCACGTACTCCACGTCCCCCGCCAACAGCTCCGCCGCTCCGTCGAGGTCCTCGGCACGGAGCAGATCCAGGAACCGTTCGACCACTTGTGTCGGCGTCGAACGGCTGTCGTGTGGGCTGGCTGGAGCGCCTTCTGCCTCACCGAACAACTCAGCCATACCGCAACTATACGGCGCCAGCCGCTCCACCACGCACCGCCACAGTTGCCACCCCGCGCACGCGGCCCCACTAGGATCTCCTCCCCGTGAGCGACTCCCCCATTCGTATCGCCGTGGTCGGCGCCGGACCCGCCGGCTTCTATGCCGCCGGGCACCTGCTCAAGGACTCCGAGGGGCGGATCGAGGTGGACATGCTCGAGCGCCTGCCGACGCCCTGGGGGCTCGTGCGCTCCGGAGTGGCGCCCGACCATCCGAAGATCAAGTCGGTCACGCGCGTCTATGAGAAGACCGCCGCCAACCCCCGCTTTCGCTATTTCGGCAACGTCGAGCTCGGCCTGCACGTGGCGCGCGAGGAGTTGTTGGCGCACTACCACGCGATCGTCTACGCGACAGGATCGCCGGCCGACCGGCCGCTGGGGATTCCCGGCGAGGAGCTGCCGGGCAGCTGGGCGGCCACGGACTTCGTCGGCTGGTACAACGGCCACCCCGACCATCCCGACCTCGAATTCGACCTCGCCCGCGAGGGCGCCGTGGTGATCGGCAACGGCAACGTCGCGCTGGACGTGGCCCGGATGTTGGTGCTCTCCCACGAGGAGCTGTCCCGTACCGACGTCGCCGACCATGCCCTGCACGCGCTGGAGCACAGTGGGGTGCGCGAGGTGGTGGTGCTCGGGCGGCGCGGCCCCGCGCAGGCAGCCTTCACCAACCCCGAGCTGCTCGAGCTGGGGGAGCTCGCCGGCGTCGACGTGATCGTCGATCCGGCCGAGCTGGAGCGCGCGCTCGCGGTTGCCGATCCCGCGGTCGACAAGATCTCAGAGGGCAACGTGCGGATCCTGCGCGAGCTTGCCGCACGCCCCCCGCGGGGAGAGCCGCGACGGGTCATCCTGCGCTTCCTGCTTTCCCCCGTCGAGATGCTCCCCGACGAGCAGGGCCGCGTGGGGGCGGTGCGAGCGGCGCGCAACGAGCTGGTCGTCGCGCCCGACGGTCGCCTGCGCGCGCAGGCGACCGAGGAGTACGAGACGATCCCCGCCGGCCTCGTGTTCCGCGCGATCGGCTATCGCGGCGTGGCGCTGCCCGGGGTGCCGTTCGACGAGCGCTCCGGCGTGATCCACAACGAGCGCGGCCGCGTGTTCGGCGCCGATGGGCCGCTGCGCGGGGAGTACGCCGTCGGCTGGATCAAGCGCGGCCCCACCGGAGTGATCGGCACCAACAAGAAGGATGCGCAGGAGACCGTCGACGCGATCCTCGAAGACCTCGCCGCCGGGCTGCTGCCCACTCCACCGGCGCCCGACCCCGAGGAGCTGTTGGCGACACTGCACGCGCGCCAACCCGAGCTGATCACCTACGCCGGCTGGTCGGAGATCGACCGCCACGAGCGTTCGCTGGGCGAGCCCGCTGGGCGCCCACGCGTGAAGCTCACCCGCATCGAGGAGATGCTGCGGGTGGCAGCCGCGCAGCGGCCTGAGTCCTGAGCCTGCCGCCACGGACTCCGGGCATACCAGCGCCGGCGCCAACCTCACGCCCGCGCTGGACTGGCGTCCAGAAAACCACCACTGCCGCCTTATTAGAACATCCCCTTAACGGGACATATTCGCAGAAGTCAAATAGACATCTGTTCGAATTAGTTGAGGGAATGTGGAAAACGGGGGTATACAGAACGAAAATCCTGGTGTGGCTCGGCATTGAGAGCGAGCGCCAGGAGATTCCAACAAGGGAGCGATCTGCATGTTTTCGAAACCCCCCAGGGAGGCGGGCGGGCACCCGCACGCGGCCCATCGGCCCTCCAGGATCCAAGCTCGGTCCAGGATCCGGGCTCGAACCCGCCGTCGCGGCCTCGCGGCAGTGTCGGCCACGTTGATCTTGACGCTCACCGCGCTGCCCACCGCCTCCGCGCTCGCGAGCGCCGGTCCATCGCTTCCCAGCGGGGGGGCAGGCAGGGCGGAACGGCCCTCCCTCTCGGTGCGCCCGCTGGTGACGCCGGGCGAGCTCCTGAACCCGGGGGAACTGCAGAAGCTGCTCTCGACCTTGCCGCTCGGCGATCTCTCCGCCGCGCAGCTCGCCCACTACCTGGCGGCGCTTGAAGGCGTCGGCGTACTCGCCGAACTCAAACTGGGTCTGCTCAGCAGCAAAGAGCTCGGCCTCGTGGGACTCGAAGAAAGCCTGCGCAAGGCGATCGAACAACTCGGTCCGAGCGCCCAGCTGGGAGAACTCGCCAAAGTCGAAAACTTCCTCCCGGAGCTCAATAGCGCGCTGGAAGGCAAGCTCGGCGATCTGGGCCTGCTCAGCCTGCTGCTCGGTAAATTGCCCGGCGGCGGCGGCTCGACCGGCCTTGAAGGCGCGCTTGGCTCGCTCAGCCTCGAGCAGTTGGTTGGCTCGCTGCTGCAAGCCACCACCCCCCACGAACAGCTGGCCGGCGAACTCGCCGCTCTCGCCGGGGGCCTCTTCGGTGAGCTCGGTGGCGAACACAAGCTCGAAGGGCTGCTCGGCGGCTCCGAACTCACCAGCGGCTTCGCGCCGAAGACCGTCAAGGAAGTCTCTGAAGAACTGAACACCACGCCAAAGGCGGTGAGCGAAGAACTCGGGCAAACCGTCGCACAGCTACCCGAAAGCGCCACGATGCTCGCCGCCCCCCTGAAGGACGGCAAGCTCGCGGGGGTCGCCCCCGCGGTCAAAGGACTCGTCACCGGCTTGCTTGGCGACCTCGGCGAAACCCCCGAAACCCCCGAAACCAAAGGCGAAGAAGGGGGCGGCAAAGGCGGCTTGGGCGAAGGTAGCGGCAAAGGCTCCGGCGAAGGCACGGGCTCAGGGGAAGGGAAAGGCTCGGGCAGCGGCGAAGGCGGTAAAGGCTCCGGCGAAGGCAAAGGTGGCTCCGGAGAAGGTAAGGGCGCCGGTGGAAGTGGCGGCCAGGGCGGCACGAGCTCCGGCGGCGCCAGCGGCTCGACGACAGTGCTGCTCACTGTGCCCAGCACCTCTCCGACGGCAGCCGCCACCAAACGGAAGACCGGCAAGATCTCCATCCTCAGCCACAGGGTGCGCGGTCACGTGGCCACAATCGTGGTGCGCGTCCCCACCTCCGGTACCGCTGCGCTCGCCGGCAAAGGGGTGCGCGGGGCCAGCAGGCAGGCCGCACGGGCTGAGCGCCTGACGTTGCGAATCAGTCTCGCGCGCGCCGCCTCCGCGTCGCTGCGCCACCACCACCGACTCGCGGTGAGACTCGACGTCTCGTTCCATCCCACCAGCGGCTCGAGCTCCTCCACCACGGTCACGGTGATCTTCGGATAGGCCCGGCATCTGCCAGACTGTTGCGCTGCGCGCCGTTAGCTCATCGGGCAGAGCGCCGGACTTTAATCCGGTGGGGCGGGTTCGAGTCCCGCACGGCGCACCATTTGATCCAAGCCGGAACCGACTGCATGGTTCCGACGTCGTCCCCGGCGGCGCATAGCGCTTCAAACCCGAGGACCCCCTGTGGACTAAAGCCTCGAGATGCGTCATGCTTGCGGGTGGGATGGGTGAGCTGCTGGCTTTGCAGGGGGTGAGCAAGAGCTACCGGCGTGGCGGGAGGCGTCTGCGAGTGCTGGCCGACGTATCGCTCAAGCTCGAAGGCGGCACGGTCGGCGCGGTCGTCGGCGCACGCGACGAGGGCAAGACCACGCTGCTGAAGATCGCCGCCGGCATCGAACAGCCGGACACCGGCGAGGTGTGCCTGGGTACGCTCGATCTGCCGCTGCTGGCACGGGAGCAGCGAGCGCGACTGCTGGGCGGCGAGATCGCCTGGATCCACCGCGAAGGGCCGGGGGTGAGGCTGGAGGTGGTCGACTACCTCGGGCTGCCCCTCGCGATGGGCCGCGGGCGCGGGCGGCGAGAGGCGCGCGATCGGGTGCTGCGGGCACTGGAGCGTGTCGGCGCCGCACGCTGCGCGCGGCAGCGTTGGGAGGAGCTCTCAGATTGGGAGCGGGTCCTGGTGGGACTCGCTCGGGGGATCGTGTGCGAGCCGCAGCTGCTGGTGCTCGACAGCGTGACCGACGGCCTCGGGATGCGCCGCGTGCGGGAAGCCGGCGAGCTGCTGCTGGCGCTGGCCGGCGAGCTGGGTTGCGGGGTGTTGATGAGTTGCACCGATCTGGAGGCCACCCTGATCGCCGACCGCGTGTGGTCACTGGAGCGCGGGCGACTCAGCCTGCTCTCCGCGCATGAGATCGTCGAGGCCGAGATCATCGAGTTCCCGAGACCTGCCCGCGCCGATGGATGACGATCGCCAGTTTGCCCAAAATGTCTCCAACGCTGCGGGGAGTACCTCCAAATGCCCCATGCCAAGCCATTTTGCGGGATGACGACAGTTGTCACCACAAGTATGGTAGGTTGGAATGGTTCAGGAGGACTTCCTTCCGTTCGGATTTCAAATACGATCCGTAACAATGGCTCCCCCTCGTAAAGGCGATCTGACAGCCAGCATGGCGATCCTGGGCCTCGTGGTCCAGAGGACCGACACGGTGAACAGCCTGGGCGCGCGGCTGGTCGAGCGGTTTCCGCACGCACAATGGTCGCGCTCGGTCGCTCACAACAGCCTGCCCAGCCTTGAAAAGCAGGGCCTGGTGCGCCTGGTCGAGCACGGGGCCGAGCGCGCGCTCGACCGCTACGAGGCGACCGACGACGGTATCGAGGAGTTCCGCGACTGGCTGCGCGCGTCCTCCGCGGCACCGCTCGCGCTGCGCGACGCGGTGCACGCCAAACTCGAGCTCGCCGGGGAGGAGGACGTCCCCGATCTGATCGCCGCGATCCGCGAGGAGGAGGAGGCGTGCGCACGGGAGTTTGCGGCGGCGAGCTCGCGCCTGAACGTCGAGTGGCAGCTCAAACGCCTCGGCCCCGCGGGCGGTGCCGGCCCCGAGCCGAGCGCTCCCGACCTGCGAAGCAGAGTCCGGCGCGCCCTGATGACCGACGAAGCGATGCTGTGGGGTATGCGCGCCAGGCGACTGCGGCGACTGCGCCAGGAGCTCGAAGACACGGTGGACGATGGCGAGGAGCTGGGCAGCAGCGATGGCTGAGGCTGAGCTGCTGGCGATCCGGGGAGCGTGCAAGGGGTATGCGCGTGGCGAGCGCCGATCGCAGGTACTCGTCGATGTCTCGCTCGAGGTGCGCCCCGGAGAGATCGCGGCGGTCCTCGGCGGTCGTAGGGAGGGCAAGACAACGCTGCTGAAGGTCGCCGCCGGCCTCGAGTCCCTGGACAAGGGCGAGGTGTGGTTGGAGAGCATGGAGCTCACGCGCGTTTCCGCCAGGGAACGCGCGGGACTCCTGGGCGAGGGGATCGCGTGGACGCACCGCGACGGCACGGGAGTGAGGTTCAGAGTGCTCGACTACGTCGGGCTGCCGCTGGCAATCGGCCACGGGCGTGGGCAACGACGGGCACACGAGTTGGCGATGGAGGCACTCGAACGCGTCGGCGCGGCGAGCTGCGCGGGGCAGCGCTGGGGGGAGCTTTCCAACTGGGAGCGCCTGCTGGTGGGGCTCGCCCAGGGCATCGTGGGCTCACCAAGGCTGCTGGTGGTGGACGATCTGATGGACGGCTTTGGGATCGGACGCACGCGCGAGGCCAGCGAGTTGCTGCTCACGCTCGTGGGAGAGCTCGGGTGTGGGGTGCTGATGAGTTGCTGCGACCTGGAGGCCGCGCTGGCCGCCGACCGTGTGTGGTCGCTTGAACGTGGACGACTCAGTCTGCTAGCCGAACATGGCGGCGCGCTAGCAGAGGTGATCGACTTCCCCGGCAGCGCCCGCCAAAGTCACGGCTCGCGCCGCCTCGGAGGCTAGTGTCCCGGCCGGTGCTCGAGCTCCGCAACCTCGTCAAGCACTATCACGTGGGGGAAGGCGAGCCGATCCGCGCCGTCGATGGCGTCTCGATGAGCGTGGCGGCGGGTGAGTTCGTGGCACTGTACGGACCAAGCGGCTCGGGCAAGACAACACTGCTGGAGCTGATCGCGGGGCTCTGTATCCCCGACAGCGGCAGCGTGCTGATCGATGGCCGCGACGTGCAGGCGATGTCGTACCGCGAAAGCGACGAGTACCGGCTGCGCCAGCTGGGGATCATCGGCCAGCCGCACAATTTGATCCCGGGGGCACGCGCAATCGAGAATGCCTCGCTGAAGCTGTGGTTGACCAACAAGCGCCAGGCACAGCGAACGATCGAACCGCTGCTCGACCGGTTGGGGCTGGGCGAACGGATGCTGCATCGCACCGAGCAGCTCTCGCTGGGCGAGCGCCAGCGCGTGCTGATCGCGATGGCGTTGGCGACCGACCCAAAGCTGGTGCTCGCCGACGAGCCAACCGGGACGCTCGACACGCAGCGCACCCGCGAAGTGCTGGCGCTGCTGCGTGAGCTCTGTCAGGAGCGCGATATGGCAATCGTGCTCGCCACGCACGACCCGCAGGGCGCGGCCTTCGCCGACCAGGTGCACGAGCTGCGCGACGGGCGCATGGGGGAGTACCGGCCCGAACACATGCTGGTACCAACCTCCTCGCTGCCAGAGCTTCCGTGACCATGGCGCACATGAGCCTCGTGGACATCCTGTGGCTCTACCGGGCGCGGCTGCGGGCGCGGGCGGTGCTCGTGCAGGAGTGCTTCGCGGTCCTCGGAATCGCCGTTGGGGTGGCGCTGCTGTTCGCTTCTCAGGTGGCCAGTACCAGCCTCACCCGCTCGGTGGCGCAGCTCAACAGCCAGTTGGTCGGCCACACGCAGTTCCAGGTCGACGCCAGAGGCCCCGGCGGATTCAGCGAACGACTGCTGCAGGAAGTGCGGCGTGTACCGGGGGTGCAGACCGCGTTGCCGGTGCTCGAGCAGCAGGCCACCGTGATCGGTCCCGGGGGCGCTCAGCGCTCGGTCGATCTGATCGGCACCGATCCGCGCTTTGCGCACTTCGCCGGGGCGCTGCTGCGGCGATTCTCGGCGGCGCAGCTCGCCGCGCAACGGGCAATCGCGCTTCCGGCGCCGCTCGCCGAAGAAATCGGGGCGGGGCCGCTGGAGACGATCAAGATCCAGATCGGGGCGAACGTTGTCCAAACGTTGCTGGGTGCCACGCTGGGAGAAGCGGACATCGGCGGACTGGTGAGCAGCCCGGTCGCGCTCGCGCCGGTCGGCTACGCCCAGGCGATCACCGACATGAGGGGCCGGATCACGCGGATCTTCGTACAAGCCGGCCCGAGACACGAACGCGAAGTACGGGCCGGCCTGGAGCGCCTGGCGGCCACCGCGCCGGTCGACGTCGAGCCCAGCAACTTCGACTCGACGCTGTTCGGAGTCGCGGTGTCCCCCGAGAGCCAGAGCGAGACGCTGTTCTCGGCGATCAGCGCGCTGGTGGGGTTCATGTTCGCGCTGAACGCGATGCTGGTGACGGTTCCCTCACGGCGCAAGCTGATCGCCGACATCCGACCGCAGGGCGCCACGCGGTTGATGACCTTGCAGATTCTGCTGTTCGATGCGGCCGTGCTCGGCGTGCTGGCCTGCATCCTCGGCCTCGCGTTCGGCGAGCTGCTCTCGATTGCCGTGTTCCACGCGATCCCCGGCTACCTCTCGTTCGCGTTCCCCGTCGGCAGCGAGCGAATCGTGACGTGGAGCAGCGTGGCGCTCGCGGTCGGAGCGGGGCTCGCGGCCGCGGTCGCCGGCGTGCTGTGGCCGTTGCGCGACATCCTCGCGCAACCGCTGGAGGGGAGCGAGCCCTCGATGCGACGCCACCGGTGGTGGTTTCGGATGCGACTCGGCGTCGGGCTGTTGTGCCTTGCCGTGACCACCCCGATTCTCATCGTTCGCCCACAGAGCGGGCTCGTTGGCCTCGCCACACTGGTGCTGGCGATGGCCTGCCTGTTGCCGCTCCTCTTCGATGGGCTGGTTGCGCTCTTTGAGCGAGCTCAGCGCCTGCTCGACGGCGCGGCAACCGTGCTTGCCGTGACCGAGCTCCAAACCCGCGAGACCCGTGTGCGCTCACTGGCGATCGCCGCGACGGCAGCGGTTGCCGTGTTCGGCACGGTGGAGTTCCAGGGCACGCAGGCCAACCTGCAGCGCGGTCTTGACTCCTCCGCACGCCAGCTCGACGCAAGCGCCGACGTATGGGTGACGCCCAGAGGCGCGTCCAATGCGTTCGCCACGACGCCCTTCAAGGGAGGCGACGCGTCCAGTCTCGCCCGTCTGCCCGGCGTCAGCGCGGTCGGTCTCTACCGTGGCAGCTTCTTGGACTGGGGCGATCGGCGACTGTGGATCGTCGCACCGCCGAGCAGCGTGACCCAACCAGTGCCTCCCAGTCAGCTCGTGCGCGGCAACCTCGCCGCCGCCAGCAAGGGGATCCGCTCCGGCGGTTGGGCGGTGCTCTCGCAGGCGCTTGCCGCCGAACAGCACCTTCACATCGGTCAGGTGTTCACGCTTCCGGCGCCCCGGCCAACGCGATTGAGAGTTGCCGCGCTGATCACAAACCTCGGCTGGCCACCTGGAGCAATCATTCTCAGCTCCGCCGACTACGCTCGCGCCTGGGAGAGCGCGAATCCGAGCGCATACGCGATCCAGACACGGCCCGGCGCCTCCTCGCAAGCGGTGCGTCAGCTCGTTCGACACAGCTTGGGAAGTGGATCGGGGCTCACGGTGGAAACGTCAGCCGAACGCAGGCAGCGCCACTACGCCCTCGCAAGCCAGGGACTTTCGCGACTGACCCAGATCCGGCTGTTGGTGCTGATCGCCGCCGTCCTCGCCGTGGCTGGCGCAATGGGCGCGATGATCTGGCAGCGCCGGGATCTCGTTGCGTTCATCAAGTGTCAGGGCTACCGCAGAGGCGTGCTATGGCGATGGCTGCTGTGTGAAAGCGCGGTGTTGCTGGTGGTGGGCTGCTCGATTGGAGCCGTTTTTGGCCTCTGCGCGCAGTTGCTGGGAAGTCACTTCCTAGCGAGTGTCACTGGGTTTCCCGTCGCCTTCAACGTCGAAGGCTTCGCCGCGCTTTCGAGTTTTGCGCTGCTCACGGTCGTCACCGTGGCAGTGGTTGCCCTGCCAGGATATCTCGTAGTGCGTGTGCCCCCGAGGACAGCCAGTCCGGCGTTCTGATCGGTGCGCAAGCAGCGCCTGTGGGAGTGAAAACGACCCGGCGCCACTGTCGGTCGGGCAGTCGCGGGCACTCGCCGCGGCGGTCGCGCGTGAGCTGGGATGGGGGTTGGCGGCGGTTGCACGTGAGGTGCGCCTGTGGAGAGCTCGCGCCAGCGAGATTCCAGATCCGCCGCTACGCGGCGACGCTCTGAGTGCACTCGCCCGCAAGCGTGGGCATACCGACGGCGCCGCACTGCTGTGGACGATTCCCAGAGTTCGCAACCCTTCCCTCCTGCGCCTGCTCGTCGCGTACGAGATCATCTGGGACTTCCTCGATGGTGTGAATGAGCGCGGCGCCGCGGCCGGTCAGGTGAACGGACGCCAGCTCCACCTGGCGCTCGTCGACGCGCTCGACCTTACCCGGCCGATCGCCGACTACTACAGATACCACCAAGCTGGCGATGACGGCGGCTATCTGCGGATGCTCGTCGTGGCATGTCGCGAGCACTGTCGCGAGCTGCCCTCATATTGGACAATCCGCCCACTGCTGGTGCGCGAGGCGATCCGAGCCCAGGTTCTGGCCATCAATCACGACCTCGACCCCGCGCTGCGCGACACGGACCTGCGGAGATGGGCAGCGGAGACGTTCCCTGCCATCTCCGATGCAACCTGGTTTGAGTTGACCGGCGCGGCCAGCGCATCTCTCACCATTCACGTGCTGCTTGCGCTCGGCGCCGAACCGGTGGGCGGCGAAGGACAGCACCTCGCCCAGACGTGTGCGGCCTATTTTCCATGGATCTCAACGGCCACCACGATGCTCGACAGTTACGTCGACCAAGTCGAGGACCTGGCGAACGGCGATCACAGCTACGTATCCCACTACCCCACGCCCCAGCTTGCGGGCGCTCGCATACGCGAGCTGGTCGAACGCTCCCTGATTGAGGGGCGCTCGCTGCGCGACGGCGAGCGACACGTGGTGATCGTGGCGTGCATGGTCGCCATGTACCTGTCAAAGGACAGTGCTCACACAGAGGCGATGCGCGAGACAACCAGGAGCTTCGTGCGTGCCGGCGGCTCACTCACGCGCCTGCTGCTTCCCATTTTACGGCTATGGCGCATCGCCTACGACCAGCGGCGTCACTAAATCGACCAAGGAGATGGCGTGTTGCTAACTGACCCAGACCCATTCCTCGCCCGTATGAGGAGGGACCTTCCACCGACGATGCCGATTCCCTCGATACTCCAGACGTGGGCGTGCAGGAGATCGTTCTTCTCCTACGTCGAGCACTGCCGAGGACGTTATGGTCACCGTTTCACGGTTTATCCCATGGGCATGCCGCCGCTCGTGTTTCTTTCCGATCCAAACGATGTCCAAGAGATCATTGCCGCGCCACCCACTGCTTTGCATCCGGGTGCAGGGGGAGCACTGCTCGCTCCGCTGATCGGCGCCAGCTCTTTCATGTTATGCGAGGAAGATAAGCATCGATATGGACGTGGCGCAATCATGCCTGTGTTCCATCGTAAAATGATGAAAGGCTACGCGACGATGGTGGCGGAATTGGTGGAGCGCGAGGTTGCGTCGTGGCCGCTTGGGGCTCCCTTTACGCTCCATCAACGCGTGCGTGCCTTGATGTTGGGGCTGATCCTGAGGGCCATTCTCGTCGATGAGGATTGCCTCCTGGACACGCTGCAGGGACTGCTGCTGGAATCGCTGTCGGTGGCGGGCAGCTTCGTGCTGCAGGCCCCCCAATTGCGTCACTTGCCAGGGTGGCACGGCACCTGGAAGCGATTCGTCAAGCTCAGGGCCAGAGCTGACGAGCTGATTTTCGCGATCGTCAGGCGCAGGCGCGCGGAGGCCGAGCACGGAGATCTGCTGGATGCGCTGCTCGCGGCGCGCAATCCCGATGGCTCCGCGATGACCGACCAGCAGATCCGCGACAACCTGATGTCGATGATTCTCGCCGGGCACGAGACGACCACAGCGGAGCTGGCGTGGGCGTTTCAACTGCTGGCCCATAACGGCCCCGCGCAGAGTCGGCTGCTGGAGGAGATCGACGGGGGTACGGGAGAGCGGTACTTGACGGCGACGATCAACGAGACGCTCCGCCACAGGCCGGCATTCCCATTTCTCATTCCCCGCGCCGTCGCCGAGCCGATCGAGATCGGGGGCCGGACCTATCGCCCACCGGCGCGCCTGCTGGGGTGCACCTACCTCATGCATCACGATCCGGCGCTCTACCCTGAGCCCCAGAGGTTTTGCCCCGAGCGCTTTCTGGGAGAGGGCCGCCAATCGCCCGCGTGGCTGCCGTGGGGCGCGGGCCGGAAGAGCTGTGTGGGTCGTCATTTCGCGCTACTCGAGATGCAGACGGTGCTGCGAGAGGTTTTGTCCACGCGCGTGGTGCTGCCCGCGAGCGCCGCGATCGAGCGTGAGCGGTGGCGCAGCGCGGTGCTCGTCCCGCACGCCGGATCGCGCGTGCTCCTGCAAGCCCGCAAAAAAGCGGTGGCGAGGGGCGCACGCGCGCAACCGCCGGCGCGGGTCGCCGCATAGGAGGGACCCTCCGCGGAGGGCAACCTCACAAACACCACGTGTTCCAATCGGAACGGATCCGTTCCAATTGGAACGGATTTCTAGCGATTCCACCAGGAAGAGGGCATGATCTCAAATGATGACCTATTGGAACATGAGAGCTTATTCCGACGCAGACGGGGTACGCCCGAGGACCGGCACACCTGACATCCGGAGGCCCGCGCAGACTCAGGCGCAGAGCGGCTGGCGCGGTGGACAGGTGGAGATCGGCGCAGCCGGAATAGAGGGCCACGTCACAGTAAACCAGAGGGGGAAACACCAGCGATGCCCAGAGTAGGAGCAAATCCACCGGTGGCGGCCGACGAGTGGGCGCCTGCAATCCCAACGCTGCAGGAGCCGCGCTTCTCGCAGTCGTTGGAGCGGGGCCTCGCGATCCTCGGCTGTTTCACACCCGCGCGGCCGGTGCTCGGCATCGCCGATCTCGCCGACGAGCTGGGAATGAGCCGCTCGACGACCCATCGCTACGTGATCACACTGACGCGGCTGGGCTATTTGGAACAGGGGGTCAAACGCAAGTACCACCTGACGCTGCGCGTCACCGACCTCGGCATCTCGGCGATGAATGGCATGAGCCTCTACGAGCATGCCCGCCCCTACCTGGACGAGCTGCGCGGACGGACCGGGTTCACCGTCTCCGTTGGGGTGGTGGATGGCGATGAGCTGCTGCTCGTCGACTGGTTGCGCGGCGGGCGCCGCGGGCAGCAGCTGATCGACCTGGGACTCGCGCCCGGCTCGCGCCTGCCGTTGTATGCAAGCGCGGCGGGAAAGCTGCTGCTGGCCAACCTCCCCGACCAGGATCAACGCGAGCGGATCGGCGAGCTGCAGCTCGCCAAGCACGCTCCCAACACGATCAAGAGCAAGACCGCCCTGCGCCAGGAGCTCGGGCGCATCCGCGACGAGAGCCTGGCTGTCGCCGAAGAGGAGCTGGCTCCCGGCCTGTATGAGATCGCCGCGCCGGTGCGCTCCACAGGGAACGATGTGGTCGCGGCCGCCTCGATGACGGCGCACAGCTCGATGATCGCGATGGAGGAATTCGTGGACGCGCTCGGGCCGCACCTGATCTCCACCGCCGATCGCATCTCCGCCCGCCTCGGGTACCGCCGGGACGACGAGCGGGTGGGCGGCTAGAGGGTGGGCCGGCGGGCCAGGTCGGGCCCCTGAGTCAGATGTCGGAGTTGGTCTCGAGCAGCCCGCGCCCGAGCGCATAGCTGACCAGTTCGGCGCGTGTGGAGAGACCCAGCTTGCTGGTGATGTGCGCGCGGTGGCTCTCGACGGTGCGGGGAGAGAGGTGCAGTTGGCGTGCTATTTCAACGCTCGTGAAGCCGAGCGCGATCAGCCGCAGGACCTCGACCTCACGCTGACTGAGTCGATCCTGGGACTGTGCTAGGCGCAGCACGTCCAGGCGCGCTGAGATCGAGGGACTGACGTAGACCTTGCCGAGTGCAGCCGCCCGAATCGCCGCGGGGAGCTCGCTGTCGGCATGATGCTTGGCGACAAGCGCAGTGGCGCCGGCGCCCAGAGCCTGTTGCGCGAAGACCGGGCTCTCCTCCAGTGTGAGCAGCACGACGTGGGTCTCGGGTGCGTGCATGTGCAGGCGTCCGATCGTGTGGATGCTGGAGCCGCCGGGCAGATCGAGATCGAGCACCAGCACACGCGGCTGGGCGCTGCGCGCATGCTCGATGACCGTCGCAAGGTCGCTGACTTCGGCGACCACTTCGACGTCGCTCTCGCCTTCGAGCAGGAGCCGCAGAGCGCGGCGCACGGCGGCGTGGTCGTCGGCGATCAGCACGGAGATCGGGGATGCCCCTGTGCCAACCTGCTCGACAGGGAGAGGGAGGGGGACAATGCGCAGGTAGGCGGCCATCTGCTCAATCTAGGCTCCACGGTGGGTGCCGGCCACCGTGAAAAGACGCTGAGCGGCTGTGGAAAAGCACCGATTCGCGATCGGTGTGGATCGATCGAGCCGGATTGTGGATCGCCCGGAGAAGCAGGGAGGAACAAAGACTTGTGGATCTCGGAGAAGCGGGGAGGAACAAAGACTTGTGGATCTCGGAGAAGCGGGGAGGAGCAAAGACTCGGGCGCGCGAGCGGGTAGAAACCCGCAATCGGCGAGGGAGCCCCGGATGGCGCCCAACAGCAGCAGCGCATAGCCTCTTCGAGACAGCTACCCCAGGAAGAGAGGGAAAATGTTCGAGAAAGTGATCGTGGGAGTGGACGGGCGGCCGGGCGGCCGTGACGCGATCGAGCTGGCGCGCCACCTCATGAGCCCGGTGGGGAAGCTGACGCTCGCCAACGTGTATAGCGGCGAGCTGAGTCCCATAAACGCCGTCACGCCGGGGCTGATCGCCGACGAGCGCGGGATTTCGCACGAACTGCTGCAGCGCGAGCGCGCGGAGGCCGACCTTGACGCGGACGCCGAGTTGGTGAGCTTCGCCGCGCTGTCGCCCGGGCGCGGGCTGCACGACCTCGCCGAGGAACGGGGCGCCGATCTGCTGGTGGTGGGCTCCAGCAGCCGTGGCGTGCTGGGAAGGGCGATGCTGGGCGACGACACCCGCGCGGCGCTGAACGGGGCGCCGTGCGCGGTGGCGATCGCCGCGCGCAGCTACGCCGAGCACCCGCTGCCACTGGTGAGCGTCGGCATCGGGTACGACGGCTCACCCGAGAGCGAGACGGCGCTGGCGGCAGCGCGGGAGGTGGCGGCACAGCAGCGCGCCAAGCTGGTCGCGCTGGAGGTGGTGTCGATCCCGACCTACTCATACACCGGCCTCACGCCCGCGGCGCTGGGCGACACGATCGATGCGCTCGTCAAAGACGCGAAGGAGCGGCTGCAGGCGATCGACGGCGTGGAGGGACGCGCGCTGTATGGCCTGCCGGGCGAGGAGCTGGCGGCGTTCAGCGACGAGGTGAGCCTGCTGGTGGTCGGCTCGCGCAACTACGGTCCGCTGCGCCGCCTCGTGGTCGGCAGCACCTCCGATTACCTCGAGCGCCACGCGCGCTGCTCGCTGCTGGCGCTGCCGCGCAAGGCCGGAGCGAAGACGCCGGCGGCGGACGGCTGAGCGTTGGCGACGGGAGCCAAACCCCCTGGTGGAGCAAAGAGGGTGGGCGGGAGATGTGAAACGCGTATGAGGGGGCGTGATCGTCCGCGCAGCGCAGCGCCCACCCCACCCTGGTGGGGGCGGGGTGTCCTACCCCGCCACCACAGTAGAGTGAGCAACGATGGCAGACCAGCCCCCCGCCGACCCGATTGAGTCGCTGGAGCATCGCCGCCGCGAAGAGCGCCGCGCCGTGGAGGAGGCGGGCGGGGGGGAGTCCGAGGGCTTCGAGCAGGCTGAGCAGGAACTGATCGATCACACCTCCCACGGCGACGAGCACAACCCGGCGCGGATCATGCGCGACGCCGCGGACGAGGGTCCCCTGAGCGAGGTCTCAGGCGAAGCCGACGAGGAGCACACCGCCGACTGAGGTTTGACGCGTGGCCCACGAGGAGCACCCCGCCGACTGAGGTTTGACGCGTGGCCGACGAGGAGCACCCCGCCGACTGAGGTTTGACGCGTGGCCGACGAGGAGCACCCCGCCGACTGAGGTGACGCGTCACCCGATGAGGAGCACCCGGCAGACTGGGGTTGACGCGTCAGCCGACGGCGGCGGGCAGCTCGAAGCGAACCCCTGTCAGCTCTTCAGAGACCTCCCATAGCCGCGCGGCGACGGTTTCGTCGCGCGCAGCGCGATTGGGCGAGACGGGGTGCGGATGGCCGCGAAACTCGCCAAGCCCGTCGGGCCCAATGTAGAGCCCGCCTTCCAGGCCCGCCACGGTGGCCGCATACAGCGAGGGCAGCGCCCCCTGATCGGCGCCCTGCGCGAGCAGTGCGTTGGTCACCACCATCACCAGGCGGTCGGCGGTGGGCACGGCCGCTGACTGCAGGTTGGTGGCCGCATAGCCGGGGTGCGCCGCAAGGCTCTTGACGCTCGACCCGGCTGCCTGCAGGCGCCGGTTGAGCTCCAGCGCGAACATCAGGTCGGCGAGCTTGGACTGCCCGTAGGCACGCCAGCGGGAGTAGCGGCGCTCGGACTGCAGGTCGTCAAAATCGATGCGACCCATCTTGTGGGCGTTGCTCGAGAGCGTCACAACGCGCGCGTCGGCGCGCCCCTCCAGCGCACCGAGCAGACGGCCGGTGAGCGCGAAGTGGCCGAACAGGTTGGTGCCGAGCTGCAGCTCGAACCCGTCGGTGGTGACCCGCCGCGGTGGGGCCATCACGCCGGCGTTGTTGAGCAGCAGGTCGAGCCCGTCGTGGGCGGAGCGGAACTGCTCCGCAAACGCCTGCACCGAAGCCAGGCTGCCGAGATCGAGCGAGGCAAGCTCCACCTGCGCGTCGGGTGCCACGCGCGAGATCTCCGCCAGCGCCGCCGCGCCCTTTTCGGCGTTGCGGCAGGCAAGCACCACGCTCGCCCCATGCCGCGCCAGCTCGCGCGCACACACCAGCCCGAGCCCGCTGTTGGCCCCGGTGACGATCGCGGTTCGCCCACGCTGGTCGGGGATCTGCTCGGTGGTCCACTTGACGCTCATTGGGCTCTCCTTTGGCACTGTCGATCAGGCTCGCCACAACGGGCCTGACATGAACCGCGACGATATCGGACCTATTGATCGGCTAGGCAAAGACGACTGCGGCTTCGGGAGTGGCGACCCGGAAGTTGAAGCTCTCCTGGATGTAGAGCTCGACCTGCGCGGTGTCGTGGGAGTTGTAGCCAACCGATAGATCCTGGCCGCATTCGAGGATGAAGTCACCGCCGCGTAGGCTGATCACGATGGCGCCTTCGAGGCCGGGCGTCCACACAATCGGGCCACCGCCGAGAATCCTCTCGAGGTGCTCGGTCAACAGCGCGCCGCCGTGCTCGGAGGTCTGGACCGCGAGCCGGTAGGGCTCCGGCGCGAGCGCCAAGCCGTAGGGGCCACCCACACCGCGCGTCCGCAGGTCGCCGACGGCACGGGCGATGTGCTGCGGATAGTGCTCGGGCGCGTGCCCGAGCGGCTGCCGCTGATAGGGAGAGACCTCGGCGACGCCCCTGATCGCGTCCGGCCAACCGCTTAGCACGGCCGCGTTCTCGGCAATCGCGATCTGCTGGGCGGCGTTGTCCAGCGCGTCGAAGTCGGCGTCGACGGCCCCGCGGTCGATGTCGCGCAGCTCTTCACGCGAGACGACGAAGTCCGCGCGCAGCTCCACTGACGGCAGCACCTGTCGTTGCAGACCCCAGGCACCAGGCGCCGGCGAGCCGGGCAACGGGGTGGTGCGCCCGAGGTTCGCGGCGGAGTGCTCCCAGCCGAGCGGGCCGACGAAGTCCACGAGCTTGCGGGCGGCCAGTGCCGGCTCGAGCCGCTCGCGCGCCTCCTGCTCGATCTGCTCCCAGGCCCTGTCACTGATTGGCGCGTGTGCGCGAAGCAAGTGGTTCATGTTCGGTCCTCCCTGTCGGTCTCGGTCCTGAGGCTGCCGATGCCGAGCGAGCCATCGGGCAGCGCCGCGGCTGGTGACGGTGTGCGGTCGGATTGGGTGGTGGGGACATCTTCTTGTTGCGAGCGCCCGGCCAGGGTGGCAGGCGCAGGCGGGTCGTCCAGAAACTCCGAGCTCGGGACGAAGAACAGCGTGCCGGTGAGAGCCTTCGAGAAGTCGAGCACCCGGTCATAAGTGCCAGGCGGATCGCCGACGAACATGTTCTCGAGCATCTGCTCGATCAGGCTCGCGGTGCGGGCGTAGCCGATGAAGTAGGTGCCGAACTCGCCCGCGCCAACGCGCCCGAACGGCATGTTGAAGCGCATGATCTGCTGCTCGTCGCCATGCTCGTCGACGATCGTGTTGAGCGCGACGTGCGAGTTCGCGGGCTTGAGCTCGTCGGGCAGCTCCACGTCGGAGAGCTTTGTGCGGCCGATGACCCGCTCCTGCTCCTCGATCGACAGCGTGTTCCAGCTGGTCAGGTCGTGGACGTACTTCTGGACGATCGCATAGCTGCCCCCGATGAAGTCCGGATCCTCGCCACCGATCCTCACCGCCTCCTCGGCCGCCCCGCCCTCGGGGTTCTCGGTCCCGTCGACGAACCCGAGCAGATCGCGCTCGTCGAACGAGCGAAAGCCGTGAACCTCGTCGACCACTGTGGCCACCGACTCCAGGCGCCGCACAAGCAGACCCGCCAGCTCGAAGCACAGATCCAGCCGATGTGCGCGGATGTGGAACAGCAGGTCCCCGTCGGTCGCGGGCGCGCGGTGACGGGCACCGGAGAACCCCGGAAAGGGATGCAGGTCGACCGGCTTGTCGAGTCCGAACATTCGCTCCCAGAGGCGCGAGCTGATGCCGGTGACGCAGGTGAGACCGGCCTCTGGGATCCTGAAGCCGACAGAGCGCTTGAGGCCGCTGACATCGGCGAGCAGCTCCCGCACCCGATCCTCACCCCCTGACTCGATCGTCACGACCAGGAAGATCGCCGCCTCGGTGATCGGGCTCAGGACCGCTTGGCTCTGGCGGCATCTCCTCGGGCTGTCGGCCGGTAGGAGCATCTGGCCGCAAGCCTATCCCCGTTGGTGGCCATGTCGGTTCGTGCGGCCCGAACGCGGGCGCGCGCGAAGGCGGTCATTTGCGTTCTAGTGTTCCGGGCATGGCCGAGGCGGAGCGTATCGAGACGGCTGACGCGCCTGAGCGCGATCGCTACGAGCTGTCAATTGACGGCGAGGTGGTTGGCTTTACCGCCTATCGCGCCCGTCCCGAACTGATCGCGTTCGTCCACACCGAGGTCGACGAGCGCCTGCGGGGTCGCGGACTTGGTGATCGGCTGATCCGGTTTGCTCTGGAAGACGCTCGCGCACGAGGTCTCGCGGTGCTGCCATTCTGTCCGTTCGTCAAAGCATTCATCGAACGTCACCGGGAGTTCGAGGGGCTGGTGTCAGACAACTACAGGGAGCGGTTCGGCTTGTGAAGGGCTACGAGGGCGAGTACATCGAGGTGACCTACGACACGGAGCGGACCACGACGCTCGCTTCGTGAGTGCGCCGGCCACGAGCATCGCCAGCGCGGCAGGCCTGCGTGGCCGCCGAGGACGTCGGAGAAGTGCGCTCGCAGCCTTTCCCGCCGACACAAGAGCGTGCTACGCTGTGCGACATGCGGACCGTCACGCACCGCGAGATGCGAAACCAGAGTGGCGAGATTTTGCGTCAGGTCGCCGACGGGGAGACGATCCAGGTCACCAATCACGGCCGAGTCACAGCGCTGATCGTCCCACCGGGCACCGATACACTCGCGGACCTCCTATCGCGAGGGCAAGTGCGAGTGGCGCGACAGCCGCCCTCCAGCTTGCGATCGGTCGTCCGACGCAAGAGCACGGCCTCGAGCCGGGCTATCGTGGCTGACGTCCGCGGCCGTTGGTGACGATCGCCTATCTGGACACCTCGGCCGCCATGAAGCTCGTTCTCGACGAGCCGCAATCGGAGGCGCTGACCGCGGAGCTGGCCGGGCGGGACGACCGGCGGCTCGTCTCGTCCTGGTTGCTGCACACCGAGATGCACTGCGCCGCAGGGCGCCACCCTCAAGACGTCGCCCTCGACGCGGTGCGAGCGGTGCTTGATTCCGTGAGCCTGATCGACCTCACGCGCGGGGACTTGCTCGCAGCCGGCACCCACACGCCGCTGCGATCCAACGACGCTATCCACCTCGCCGTCGCGCTCAGGGTCGGTGCGGATGAGATCGTCACCTACGACGGGGAGCTTGCCCAACGGGCGACAGCGGCCGGCTTGCCCGTGCTGTCACCTGCAACCACCTCCTACCAATGACGGGTCATCGGGTCCTCCTGACCTCGGCGTCCCCCTATGCCTGCCCCGAGCAGCAGAACCAGTGATGAGCCACGTATGAGGTGTCATGTGTTCAGTAGAACACAGTAACCCGCTATGTGCCTGTGAACCGATACTCGGTCCGCCAGGCATCCTTCGAGTCGGTGTGCGCGGTCCAGAAAAGCTCCGCGATGTTGTCCGGGTCGAAGTCGGTCCCCGGCTTGACGGCACCAGCGATCGTGACAGTCGCGGCATGGATGCCGTCGTCTCGGACACCAGCCGCGATCAGCGTCTGCGCTGAGCGCAGGCCCGCCTTCCCCATCGAGAGGCTTGCCAGCGCGGGCACTGGATTGTCAGCGAAGCCGCCGCTGGTGGCCAGCAGGGTGCCGCCGCCGGCTGCCCGCAGGGCGGGCGTGGCGACTTGTGCTGCGACGACGGCGCCGAGGACGTCGACGTCGTGGGCGGTTCGGAGCCGCTCGACGGTGGTGTCGAGAATCTGGCCTGGATCTGGAAGGGCAGCGTTGTACACGACGACACCTGGGGCTCCAGGGATCCGTTCGAGTGTCTCGCGGTAGCCGTCCAGATCCTCGATATCCACGCCGATCGCCTCTATCTGAAGGCCACCGCTGCGCAGTTCAGCGGTGAGCTTGTCGAACGTCTCGCTGCGACGGGAGATCAGTGTGCCGCGGAAACCTCGCGGCCGAAGCGCCGAACCACACTGGCACCGACTCCAGGTCCCGCTCCGATCAGCAAGAGATGATGGGGGTCAACAGCCTCGGGCATACGCCACCTCCGGGTAGAGCTTTCGCCCGGCTGTTCAGCCTGGGCCACCGTCCTCGCCGAAAGACTAGCCCGTCCGAATTCGCCGGACGCACGAGGAGGTGTATGAGGCCGCCCATAGGGTGGGGGGCGATGGTCTCCTACTGCTCGGTGCGCCCATCGACCTAGCGGGAGATGGCGCAGCTATTCAAACCCCCCTATTTGCAGCCATTCTCGATGGCCAGACCCAGACTCGAACTGGGGACACCACGATTTTCAGTCGTGTGCTCTACCAACTGAGCTATCTGGCCCGGGCGCTTGATGCTAGCTGACGTCGAACTCCGCCACCAGCGCGGCGTACGTACGGCGCAGACCCTCGGCAATCGGGACTTCCGCGCGCCAGCCGAGCTCCCGCTCGGCGCGAGAGACGTCGAGGCGGCTGTGTTGCAGCTCGCCCGGGCGCAGGTCCGCGAGCTCGGGCTCCAGCTCGCTCCCCGCCGCCGCGCACAGCTCCTTCCAGACGGTCGTCACGTCTGTCTCCACGCCGGTCGCGACGTTGAACGTGCCGCGGCGGCCGGAGGCGGCGAGCAGCGCGCGCACCACGTCCTCGACGTAGACGTAGTCCCTGGTGGGCGCGCCGTGGCCGTACAGGGTCGGCGCCTGGCCGACGTGCAGGCGGTGGCTGAAGATCGCCACCACGCCGGCCTCGCCGTGGGGGGACTGGCGGGGGCCGTAGACGTTGCCGAGGCGGCACACCGCATGGGGCACCCCGGATGAGAGCGCCCACGTGTTGACGTACGCCTCCGCCGCCCACTTCGAGGCGCCGTAGGGAGAGAGCGGGGCGGGGATGCGCTCCTCGGAGGTGGGCATCGGCGCCTCGTCCCCGTACAGGGCCCCGCCGGTGGACGTGAACACGACCGGCACCCCCATCTGCCCGGCGACGTCGACCACGTTCAGCGTGCCCTGCACGTTGACCTCGCAGTCGCGGCCCGGGTTGGCCACGGAGGCGACCACGGAGGCCTGCGCGGCGAGGTGGAAGATCGCACGCGGGGCCTCCCGCTCGACGGCGGCGTACAGCTCGGCGCGGTCGGTGATGTCCAGCGTATGCAGCCGCGCTCCCTCCGCCACGTTCTGCGCGGTCCCCGAGGAGAGGTCGTCGACGACGCTCACCTGGTAGCCGTCGGCCAGCAGGGCGTCCACGAGGTGGGAGCCGATGAAGCCGGCTCCGCCGGTGACGAGCGCGCGATTGGACACGCGCGGAAATCTATTGGAAGAAAGAGGGGCCCGGCTCGCCGGCTACGCCGACTGCGCCACCCTCCATTCGAAAGACGAGGGGCCCGGCTCGCCGGCTACGCCGACTGCGCCACCCTCTAGGTTGCCGGCGTGGGCTCGGACGGCGAGCCCACCCGCTCCAGCAGCCGCTCGACGACTGCGATCGCGTCGTCGACCTGTTCGAGCGCCTGCGGCTCCTCGTCGCGGCCCAGGATGTAGCGGCGCAGCGTCGCCAGCACCCGTCGCGCGATCACGATCGCGGCACGCTCGCGCTCGCGCTCGATCTCGCCCTGCTCCCTTAGCTTTGCCATGCGGCGCAGCGCCGGAAGGATCACCTCCTCCGGCAGTGCGGTCGCCGCCACGCCGTCCTCGATCGCCTGCGCGATCGCCCCCTCGGCGGTCTCCGCGTCCCCGCGCTCCAGCGCTCCGAGGTAGCTCTCCAACACGACCTCCAGCAGCGCCTGCGGGTCGGAGCGAAGCTTCTCGCGCGCATCGGGCCCGGAGCTCGAGAGAACCTCCAGGAAGGTGTCCAGCAGCACCGGGTCGAAATGGCGCCCGCGCTGCTCGCGCATCAGGTCGACGGCCTGCTCGAGCGTGTAGGCGGAGCGATACACGCGGTCAGAGGTGAGCGCGTCGAACACGTCCGCGATCGCCACGACCCGGCCCTCGATCGGAATCGCCTCGCCGGCCAGGCCGCGCGGGTAGCCGCTGCCGTCCCACTTCTCGTGGTGGCTGAGCGCGATCGTCGCGGCCATGTCGAGGATTGAGGAGGAGGAGCCGCGCAGCAGCCGGTGGCCCTCCTCGGCGTGGGTCTCCACGATCGCGCGCTCCTCAGCGGTGAGCGGGCCTGGCTTCAGCAGGATCGCGTCGGGGATCGCGACCTTGCCGACGTCGTGCAGCGGGGCGGCGTACCCGAGCCGCTCGCAGAGCTCGCCGTCGAGGCCCGCCTGCTCGGCGAGCAGCGTCGAGAAGCGCCCAATCCGCTCGATGTGCGCCCCAGTGTCCTCGTCGCGGAACTCGACCGCCATCGACAGACGTCGCACGGTCTCCGACTGCGCGATCTCGAGCTCCGTGAGGGCCCTGTGCAGCTCGCCGGAGCGGTCGTCGATCTCCTGTTCGAGCGTGGCACGGCTACCGGCCCCCACGCGCCAGCCGAGCAGACCGGCGCTGGCAAGCGCCACGGCTAGATAAACGGCCGTGAGGCCAGCTTCGTCGGCGAGTATCGCTCCGAACGAGGCGAGGAGCAGCAGGGCCGCCGGCGGCGCCCATAGCAGCAGCGCGCGGAGGCGGGCACGGGTCGAATCTTCGGCAGCCGGTCGCTTCCCCACGCGTTCGAGGTTACTCCACGTCGCGGGCGTTCCCATAGGTTTTGGCTCTCTCGCACGCGTAGATCGGCGCGCGACGCGCATTCTGAAGCACGATTGGAAAAACTAAACGAATAATCCATTGCATCCGCCTAGGCAGTACGGCGGCAGAACGGTGGGGCAGTGGGCACGCCGAGCGCGGGGCTTGACGACCGGCAGTCCACACGCTCGCCGACATCGGACGGCTCGGCTAGAGTGGCGGCCGTGCGTCGCTGGCTTAGGGCCCTTACCTCCGCGGCAGGTCTGTCGCTCGTGGTGGCCTTGGCGACGCTCGCCGGCTGCGGCGGTTCCTCGTCGGGCAATGGCGTGGCCTCGAAATCCCCGTCCGCGATCATCGCGGCGGCAAGGACGGCGGCGGACGGCGCGAGCACGGTGCACGTGTCGGGCTCGACGGTGACGGCCGGTACGCCGATCACGCTCGACCTCAGCCTCGTGGCGGGCAAGGGCGGCAGGGGCCAGATCGCGGAGAACGGGCTGAGCTTCGAACTGATCGAGCTCGCAGGGACGATTTACATCAAAGGCAGCTCGGCCTTCTACAAGCACTTCGCGGGCACCGCGGCCGCCCGGCTGCTGCAGGGGAAATGGCTGAAGGCGCCGGCCACGAACGCGAGCTTCGCGGGCCTCTCCTCGCTGATCGAACTGCACAAGCTGCTCGACGCCGCACTGGCGAGCAGCGACAAGACATTGGTGTCAACCGGCACCCGCACCGTGCAAGGGCAGGCGGTGGTGGGGGTAAAGGACACGGCCCAGAGCGAAACCATCTACGTCGCCACGACCGGCAAGCCCTTTCCGGTGGCGGCCACCAAGAGCGGCACGGGCGGCGGCACGATCGCCTTTGCCGAATGGGACAAGCCGGTCACGCTGACGGCGCCAGCGAACGCGGTGGACATCGAACAGCTGCATAAAGGCTAAACCAAATCTTCTAACCCGCACGCATTGAGGTGCGAGAGCCAAGCAGATCAAGGACGTAGGGAGCGTGGCGTGCTCTGCACGCGAGCGACCGAGGACGCAGATATGCGCCGGCTATCGCGCCTCAATGGCGATCGCTACGTACTTCGTCTCCAGGTACTCGTCGATCCCCTCGAAGCCGCCCTCGCGGCCGAAGCCCGACTGCTTGACGCCCCCAAAGGGCGCAGCGGGATTGGAGACGATCCCCTGGTTGAGACCCACCATGCCGCTCTCCAGGCGCTCGGCGACGCGCAGCGCACGCGCGAGGTCGCGGGTGTAGAGGTAGGCAACGAGGCCGTAGGAGGTGCGGTTGGCCGCGCTCACCGCCTCGTCCTCGGTGGCGAACGTGGCGACGGGCGCGACCGGGCCGAAGATCTCCTCTGCGAGCAGGCGCGCGTCGGCGGGCACCCCCGCAAGCACGGTGGGGGCATAGAAGTAGCCAGGGCCACCGAGCGCATGCCCACCGGTGAGCACGCGGGCGCCGCGCGCCGTGGCGTCGCCGACCAACTCCGTGACGATCGCGCGCTGGCGGTCATCGATCAGCGGGCCGACGTCGGTGTCGGACTCGGTGCCGCGCCCCACGCGCAGCGCTCCCATGCGCTCGGCGAGGCGCTGTGAGAACTCCTCGGCGAGCGACTCGTGCACATGGAAGCGGTTGGCGGCCGTGCATGCCTCGCCGACGTTGCGCATCTTCGCGGTGAGCGCGCCCTCGACGGCGGCGTCGAGCTCGGCGTCCTCGAACACCAGGAACGGGGCGTTGCCGCCAAGCTCCATCGAGACGCGCAGGATCTGCTCGGCGGACTGTTCGATCAGCGTGCGTCCGACCTCGGTGGAGCCGGTGAACGACAGCTTGCGCGTGCGCGGGTCGCGTAGCAGCGGCTCGATCACCGTGCCGGAGTGGTGGGCGGTGATCGTGTTGAGGACGCCTCCGGGCAACCCCGCTTCCTCCAAGATCTTCGTCAGGGCGAGCATCGACAGCGGCGTCTGTTGGGCGGGCTTGACGACGATCGTGCAACCGGCGGCGATCGCGGGGGCCAGCTTGCGCGCGCCCATCGCCATCGGGAAGTTCCACGGCGTGACGAATACGCAGGGCCCAACCGGCTGGCGCATCGTGAGGATCCGCCCGGAGCCGGTCGTATTGACCATGTAGCGGCCGTGGATGCGGACCGCCTCCTCCGAGAACCACCGCAGGAAGTCGGCGGCGTAGGCGATCTCCGCGCGGGATTCGCCCAGCGCCTTGCCCATCTCGAGCGTCATCAACAGCGCGAGCTCCTCCGCGCGCATCGTGAGCGCCTCGTAGGCCCGGCGCAGGATCTCGCCCCGCTCTCGCGGCGCCCAAGCGGCCCACTCGGACTGGTGCGCGGCGGCCGCGGCGAGCGCTGCGAGCGCGTCGGCGGGCTGTGCGTCGGCGACCTCCACCAGCGTCTCTCCGGTGGCGGGATCCTCGACGGCGAGCGTCCCCCCGCCGGTGGCGGGACGCCAGCGCCCGTCGATGTAGAGCTCGGTGGGAACCCCCTCGAGCACTGCGCGCTCGTCGTTATGGTTGGTCATCGCTCGTCCGTGCGCCGCTCATGGTCGGAGTGGTTGCGGTCGATTCAGGGTACATGCGATCCCTCGTGGCGACGCTGCTCGCCATCGTCCTCCTCGGCGTCCCAACGGCAGAGGCGTCTCCCACGCTTGTGATCAAGGGTGCAGGCTACGGTCATGGGGTGGGGATGAGCCAGGAGGGGGCGCTGGGGTACGCGGAGCATGGGTACACCTACCAGGCGATCCTTGCCCACTACTACACAGGCACCGCGCTGGGCCGGGTGTCGGCGCAGACAAAGGTGACCGTCATGATCGATGGCAAGGTGCACACGATCCCGCTGGAAACATACGTACGCGGCGTGGTGGGGGCGGAGATGCCCGCGAGCTGGCCGCTGGCGGCACTGGAGGCACAGGCAGTGGCAAGCCGCACGTATGCGCTCACCGACCACGCAGGCGGATCGCACTTCGACGTGTACGCCGACACGCGCTCGCAGGTGTACCTCGGCACGAAGGCCCACACGGCCCAGACGAACGCGGCGGTGGAAGCGACCGCGGGGGAGGTGGTGACGTACGCCGGGCAGCCGGCGATCACCTATTTCTTCGCCAGCTCGGGGGGGATGACCGAAAGCATCCAGAACGCCTTCCCCGGCGCCGCCCCCGAGCCGTGGCTGCGCGGCGTGCCGGATCCCTACGACCAGGGCCCCGAGCACAACTGGACCGAGAGCATGAGCTTCGCCACCGCCACGGCGCGCCTGCGCGGCTTGGTGAAGGGCGCATTCCGCGGCATCGAGGTGCTACGCCGCGGCTACTCGCCCCGGATCGTCTCCGCGTACGTGCTGGGGTCGGCCGGCAATACACTGGCGGGCGGCCCCGAACTGGAGGAACGCCTCGGGATGGACGCCACCTGGGCGTACTTCAGCGTGCGCACCCCCCACGGCACGGTGACCGAGCCCGATCTCAGCCACTACACCACGCCGGCCGGAGTCGCCCCGGAAGCCGCCTCCCCGCCCGGGAGCACCCCACCGGTTGAACCAACCTCGCCGGGTGGCAGCTCCCCAACCGTAACCTCGCCGCCGACGGAGCCGGCCGGGCCCGAAGGTGGCACGACCGCTGGCAGCGCCCCGAGCGCGGGCGAAGGCGGCGGCACGACGCCTCCGTAGCCTACCCTCCGTCCATCCCCGTGCCAGCCCCACTGCTGATCGCCGACGTACCGTGGCTGCTGTACCGCGCGTTCTTCGCGCTCCCGAAATCGATCGTGGACGGCGAGGGCAGACCGGTGAATGCGCTGCTGGGAACGGTGAACACGCTGCTCTCGGCAATCGAAGCGCGTCCGCCGCGCGCGGTCGCCGCGTGCCTCGGGGCCGAGCAGGCCGCCTACCGGGTGGAGCTGTATTCCCCCTACCACGCCCACCGCGACCCGATGCCGCCAGAGCTCGCGTGGCAGTGGGAGCTCGCCCCGAAGCTGCTGGCGAGCCTCGGCTGGACAGTGGCGGGGAGCGAGGAATTGGAGGCGGACGACGTGATGTTCTCCTTCGCGCGCGGCGAGACCGAGGCAGGAGGACGCGCACTGTTGCTCACAGGCGACCGCGACCTCTTTCAGGTGGTGGACGAGCACACGGCGATCCTCGAGCTGCGCAAGGACGGCAAGCCGCAGGAGATCGGGCCGCAGCAGGTGCGCGAGCGCTACGGCGTCGACCCCGAGCAGGTGCGCGACTTCATCGCGCTGCGCGGCGACCCGTCCGACGGCCTGCCTGGCGCACCCGGTATCGGCGCCAAGACCGCTGCCGAACTGCTGCAGCGCCACGGCTCGCTGGAGGGAGCGCTGAACGCCGTGCGGAGCTCCCCCACATCCGAGCGGCCACGGATCGTGGCTGCGCTGAGCGAGAACGGGGAGCAGCTGAAGGACTTCAAGCAGATCGCGACGCTCGTGCCGATCGAGGTGCAACGTCCACCAGACCGCGCCACAGACTTCGCCGCCGGCGCCACGATGGCGGGTGAGCTTGGCATGCGGCGCCTGGCAACCCGGTTGGAGGGGCTGACTACGGGGTGAACTTGACCGTGATCACATCCCCGTCGCGCATCAGTCAGCGGGAGGGGGACAGGTCCCCCTCCCGACCTCCCCCTTACAACAGCCCAACTCATGGGCTGAACTTGACGGTGATCACGTCCCCGTCGCGCATCGCGTAATCGCGGCCCTCCAGGCGCAGCGTGCCCCGCTCGCGCGCGGCGGCGTAGCCCCCGGCGTCGAGCAGCTCGCGGCAGCCGATCACTTCGGCGCGCACGAAGCCGCGCTGGATGTCGGAGTGGATCTCGCCCGCGGCGTGCCAGGCGGTGAGACCCCCGCGCAGGTGCCAGGACTGGGCCGGCTTGGCCTCGCCGGCGGTGAAGAAAGCGATCAGGCGCAGCAGCTCGAAGGCCCCTCGTACCACCCGCTGCAGGCCGGACTCGCTGACCCCGAGCTCTTCCCTCATCGCCGCGGCGTCCTCGTCGTCGAGCTCGGCGAGCTCGGCCTCGATCCGCGCGGAGACCGCGACGGCGAGCGCGCCCTGGGCGGAGGCATGAGCGGCGATCTCCGCGGGAACCTCCTCGGAGCCCTCGTCGACGTTGGCGAGGAACAACACCGGCTTGGCGGTGAGCGAGCCGAGGTCGCGCGCGGCGTTCGGCGCTTCCTCGGGCGGCGGCACGGTGCGCACGGGACGGCCCGCCTGCAGCACCGCGATCGCCTCGTGCAGCCACGCCTCCTCGGCAGCCTTCGCGCGATCTCCCCCGCGAGCGTCTTTGGCGACACGATCGACACGCCGTTCGGCCTGCTCGAGGTCGGCGAGCGCGAGCTCGGCCTCGATCGTCTCGACGTCGCGCAGCGGGTGCACCTCCCCCTCGGGGTGCACGACGCCCTCGTCGCGATGCGCGCGCACGACGTGCACGATCGCGTCGGTCTCGCGGATGTTGGCGAGGAAGCGGTTGCCGAGACCCTCCCCCTGATGGGCACCGGCGACGAGCCCGGCGATGTCGTGGAAGTCGATCGTGTCGTAGACGACCTCCGAAGCGCCCACGAGCGCGGCCACTTCATCCAGCCGGCGATCGACGACCGGCACGACGGCGACGTTGGGCTCGATCGTGGTGAAGGGGTAGTTGGCGGCCTCCACACCGGCTTTCGTCAGCGCGTTGAAGAGCGAGGACTTGCCCGCGTTGGGTAGCCCGACGATGCCGATACGCGTGCTCATAGCGCCACCGCGGCTATGGTCGCGCCCAGCAGGACGCCGCCAAGGATGTCGGAGGGGTAGTGGACCCCCAGATATAGGCGCGACGCCGCGAGCAAAGCCGCCAGCGCATAGAGCGGCGCAGCAGGCAGCCCGAGTCGGGTATATGCCAGCGCGCCTGCGAACGAGGTGGAGGAGTGCGCGCTGGGGAAGCTGAGCTGCGTCGGGGTGCTGGTCAACGCCGGGAGCCCGGGCAGCTGAGGGCGAGGCCGGCGGACGATGCGCTTGAGGGTGGTGTTCAGCGCGAAGGTCCCCGCCACCACCCCTGTTGCGCGCGCCCAGCGTGTCCGGCGCGAGGAGTCGAGCGCCCAACCGGCGGCGCCGATCGCCAGCCACACCGCCCCGCGCTCGCCGCTGCGCGAGAAGCACGCCACCGCGCGCTCGGCGCGCGGGCTGTGTCCACTGGTGCGCGCCCACCGCAGGATGCGCTCGTCGATGCCTTGCACGGGAACCGGCCGGCTAGGCGCCGAAGCCGACGCGGGAGTCGTCTCCCTCGACGCGCACATACACGACCCGCGCAAGGTCGAGGCGCACGGGCCCATCCTCGGTCTCGAGCTCGTGCCAGCCGCTGCCGCCGAGCGCCTCGTGCAGCGCCTTCAACTGCTCGTCGCCGATGCGCAGCGCGAGCACCTGGCCACCTTGGAAGCCGACGCTGACGCGGCGCGACGCGAGGGCCATCAGTGCGCCACCTCCTCGGCGGTAGAGTCGACTGCGTGCGCGCCGGCGTGGGCCGGCTCGACGATCTCGACGAGCACCCGCCCGGTGGACTTGGGCTCCAGGAAGGCCACGCGCGCGCCGCCGATCCCGACGCGGGGGGTCTTGTCGATCAGTTCGAGGCCCGCGCCCGCCAACTCCCGCAGCGCGGCGTCGATGTCAGAGACCTGGTAGGCGACGTGGTGCAAGCCGGGACCGCGCTTGGCGAGAAACTTGCCCACGGGGGTGTCGGGGCCGAGCGGGGCGAGCAGCTCGACGTGGTTCTCGCCGAGGTCGAGCAGCACCGCCTCGACGCCCTGCTCCTCGACGACCTCGCGGTGGGAGACCTCCAGCTGGAAGCCCCCGCCCCACAGCTCCAGGGCGGGCTCCAGCTCGGCGACGGCGATCCCGATGTGGTCGATGCGGTCAAGCACTCGCAGGAGTCTATCTGCGCCGGTCGGCCGATGGCGGGTGAGGCGAGCGGCGGCGACCCGTTGCTCACATGCCAGGATCGCTGCCACCCACCGGCCGCTCCAATGCGGTGGCGGCGACCACCCGTAGCCCGACGCCGGGGGCGCGCTCCAAACGGGGAGTGCCGGCCATGATGCGTTCGATCGCGTCGCGGTCGAGCACCTCGTGTTCGAGCAGCTCGCGCGCGAGGTCGTCGAGCTGGCGGCGGTGGCCGAGGATCATCTTCAGCGCCGCGCGCCGGCCCTCTTCGATCAGGTCCTGGCGCTCCTCGTCGCGGATCCGCAGCGTCGTCTCGGAGAGGCGCACGTCGCCTTCGGGGGAGCGCCCGACGGCGGCGTTGCCCATCGCGAAGTCGTGCACCATCGAGTGGGCGATGTCGGCGACGCGTTTGAGGTCGTCGGAGGCGCCCGTGGTGACCTGGCCGAAGACGATCTGCTCAGCGACACGCCCGCCGAGCAGCACGGTCACGTAGTCGAGCAGCTCCTCGCGGGTCTTCAGGTAGCGGTCCTCGGCGGGGAGGTTGAGCGTGTAGCCGAGCGCGCGCCCCCGCGGGACGATCGAGATGCGGTGCACGCGGTCCACCGAGGGCAGCAGCTCGCCACAGAGCGCGTGGCCAGCCTCGTGGTAGGCGACCACGCGCTTCTCGTGCGCGTTCAGCAGGCGGTGGGACTGCACGCCGGCGATCACCCGCTCGAGCGCCCCGTCGAAGTCGGCGTCGGAAAGGCTCTCGGCGCCGCGACGCGCGGCGAAGATCGCAGCCTCGTTGCAGATATTCGCCAGATCGGCGCCCGTGAGACCGCTGGTCTGCTGGGCGACCATCGCGAGGTCCACGTCCCGCAGCGGCTTGTTGCGCGTGTGCACCCCGAGGATCCCTTCGCGGCCCTTGACGTCGGGGGGAGCGACGAACACCTGGCGGTCGAAGCGCCCGGGGCGCAGCAGCGCGGGGTCGAGCTTCTCCAGCAGGTTGGACGCCGCGATCACCACCAGGCGCCCGCTGGTGGCGAAGCCGTCCATCTCAACCAGCAGCTGGTTGAGCGTCTGGTCCTTCTCGCCGGAGATGTCCATGCCGCGCCGCCCGCCGACGGCGTCGAGCTCGTCGATGAAGATGATCGCGGGCTCGTTCTTGCGCGCGATCGCGAACAGTCTGCGGATGCGGGCAGCGCCGAGGCCGGCGAACATCTCCACGAAGGCGGCGGCCGACTGCGCGAAGAACTGCGCGCCGGACTCGTGCGCGACGGCCTTGGCGAGCAGCGTCTTGCCCGTCCCCGGTGGGCCGTGCAGCAGGATCCCCTTGGGGACGGTGGCCCCCAGCTTGCGGAACTGCTCGGGGTCGCGCAGGAACTCGACGATCTCCTGCAGCTCGGCCTTGGCCTCGCTGACGCCCGCGATGTCGTCCCAACCCACCGACTGGTCGGAGGAGGGCTTGATCTGCTGCGGCTTGACCCGCGGCATCACCTTCAGCATCCGCCACATTACGAAGACGATCGCTACGAAGAACAGGATCGCTACGACGGGCTCCCAGTTGAGAGCCCAGTTCTGGATCTGTTCAGCGATCGAGGGAGATACCGTCCCGATCATTCGCCGCCGGTCCTTGCCATCTGTCCACCATCCTTGGCTTGACTGTCTGCATTATCTCACAGGTAGAACCTACCTGTGGTCGCTACCACCCAGTACAGAACGCGCGAGGTCGGCGAAGAATTCCGCGGCGAACGCGACGTCGCGCACGTCGATGCGCTCGTCGGCGGCGTGCATCAGTGGCATCGTCTCCAGCAGCGACTGGTGACGCTGGGGGAAGAAGCCGTACGCCACGCACTCCGGGAAGGCGGTGCGGAAGTGGCGGGAGTCGGTGAAGCCGGGAAGGATCACCGGCACGACCTCGGCCCCGGGGTCGTGCTCGGAGACCCAGCCGCGGATCTCGTCCATCAGCGTGGAGTCCATCGGGGAGCGGTTGCCCACGACTCGCTCGGTGAACTCGATCCGGAAGTCGCCGGGGCGGGCGGGACCGAGCACTTCCGCGATCCCGCGCAGCACCTCCGCTTCGCCGAGGCCGGGAGGCACGCGGCAGTCCACTTTCACCTCGGCGCGGGAGGGGATCACATTGATCTTCTCCGAGGCGCGGATGCAGGTCGGGGCGAAGGTGACCCCCAGCATCGGCTCGAACATGCTCCCCAGCCGCGGGTCGGCGGCGAGCAGGTTGGCGACCGCCCCCGCTGGGTCCTCCGGGTCCTCGCCGATCCCACGCAGGAACGCGGCCGGCTCGGCGGTGAGCGTGTAGGCGGGTTGGCGCGCGGCGAGGCGCTCGAGCAGCGGGCCCATCTTCAGCAGGGCGTTGTCGGCGATCTTCGGCATTGACGCGTGGCCCGCGACCCCGTCGGTGGTGACGGTGAAGCGGAAGATGCCCTTCTCCGCGCAGCACACCCCGTAGCGGCGGCGGCCGCCGTACTCGAACACGGCGCCGCCGCCCTCGTTGACGAGCAGCTCGCAGCGCACCTTCTCGGGGTGGGTGGCGGTCAGCCATTCGGCGCCCTGCGCGCCGCCGGTCTCCTCGTCAACGACCGCGACGACCAGCAGATCACCGTGTGCCGGGCGCCAGCCCGAGCGCGCCAGCGCAGCCGCGGCGGCTACCTCGGCGGCGACCTGCGACTTCATGTCGATCGCCCCCCTGCCCCACACGCAGCCATCCGCGAGTGCCCCCGACCAGGGGTCGTGCCGCCACTCGGCGGCGTCGGCGAGCACCGTATCGACGTGGCCGAGGTAGCAGAGCGTGGGGCCTTCGGCCGCGCCGCGTAGGCGCGCCACGAGGTTGGGGCGCTCCGGGACGGCGCCGAGCAGCTCGCACTCGAAGCCGGCGTCGGCGAGCAGCGCGTGCAGGTGCTGCTGCGCCGGCAGCTCGTTACCGGGCGGGTTGACGGTGTTGAACGCGATCAGCCGCTGGAGGAGCTGGACACTTTCAGTAGCCAGGCCGGCGGTGTTCACCCGGCGATAGTACGCCGATCCCGGGCGGGCCCGGGCACGGAGGCGAGCAGCTCGCGCGTATAGGGGTCCGCGGGCGAGCTGTAGAGCGTCTCGTTGGGCGCCGAGCTCGACGATCCTGCCCGCGCGCATCACCGCCACGCGGTCAGCCATCTGGCGCACGACCGCGAGGTCGTGGGAGATCAGCAGCAGCGTCAGGCCCAGTTCGCGCCGCAGCTCGCGCAGCAGCTCGAGGATCTGGGCCTGGATCGTCACGTCGAGCGCCGACACCGGCTCGTCGGCGATCAGCAGCTTCGGTCCCAGCGCAAGCGCCCGCGCAATGCCGATCCGCTGGCGTTGGCCGCCGGAGAATTCGTGGGGGTAGCGGTTGTGGTGCTCGGGTTGCAGGCCCACCCTGTCGAGCAGCTCGCCCACGGCGCGCCTGCGCTGCGCCTTGTCGGTGTGCAGCCCGTGGATCGCAAACGGCTCGCCGACGATCGAGCCCGCGGTCTTGCGGGGATTCAGCGAGGAGTAGGGATCCTGGAAGACGATCTGCATCTCGCGACGCGCGGCCTTCAGCGCCGAGCCCCGCAGATGGGCGATGTCGTGGCCTTCGAAGCGGATCTCCCCTTCGGTGGGCTCCAGCAGGCGCATGATCAGGCGCGCGGTGGTGCTCTTGCCGCAGCCGCTCTCCCCCACCAGCCCGAGCGCCTCGCCGCGCCGCAGCTCGAAGCTGATCCCGGCGACAGCCTCGACGTACGCCACCTGGCGCTGGAACACCACCCCGCGCGTGATCGGAAAGCGCTTGACGAGATCCCGCACCTCGAGTAGGGGCTCGTGGTTGTCGTGGTTGTCGTGGTGCTGGCTCTGGTCGTTGCGCTCGAGCGTCGGGGAGGACCGCAGCAGCCCCTGCGTATAAGGGTGCGCAGGAGCGGCCAGCACCTGCTCGGCCGTGCCCCGCTCGACGATCAGCCCGGCCTGCATCACCGCGATCTCGTCGGCCATCTCGGCGACCACCCCGAGGTCGTGGGTGACGAGCACGAGCGCCATCCCGAGCTCCTCGCGCAGACGCCGCAGCAGCGCGAGGATCTGCGCCTGCACGGTCACATCCAGCGCGGTGGTGGGCTCGTCGGCGATCAGCAGCTTCGGCTCGTTGGCGAGTGCCATCGCGATCATCGCGCGCTGGCGCATCCCCCCGGAGAGCTCGTGCGGATAGGCATCCACACGTCGCGACGGCTCGGGGATCCCAACCAGCTCCAGCAGCGCAATCGTCTGCTCTCGCGCCGCGCGGCGCGAGACCTCGCGGTGGGCGCGGATCCCCTCCGCTATCTGCGCCCCCACGCGGTACAGCGGGTGCAACGAGGAGAGCGGATCCTGGAAGATCATCGCCAGCTCGTTGCCGCGCAGCGCGCGCATGCGCCGCTCGGGAAGCGCCCGCAGATCGACGCCCTCGAACATGATCCGCCCGGAGATACGCGCCCCCTGGGCACGGGTCAGCCCCATCGCGCTCAGCGCGCACACGCTCTTGCCCGAGCCCGACTCGCCCACGATCCCCAGCGTGCGCCCGGGGGCAACCTCGAAGGAAACACCGTTCACGGCGTGCACCACCCCGGCTTCGGTGGGGAACTCCACGTGCAGACCCTCGACACGCAGCAGGGGAGTACTCATAGTCGGCCATCCGGCGAGTGGCTCGTCGTTCCTGGCAAGGACACAAGGAGCGAAGTGTGCTGGCCGAAACGGGGATGCGAGCGGAGCGAGTGTCTCCCGGCTTCGGTACACGAGCGACTGAGGACGCCGCCAGGGGCGACGAGACGCCGCCGGATCACTTGAAACGCACCCGCGGGTCCAGATACGCGTAGGAGATGTCCACGAAGATGTTGGCCAGGACGATGAACAGCGCCGCTAACAACACGGTGCCCTGGACGATCGGAAAGTCGGAGTGCGTGAGCGCGTCGTAGTTCAGCCGCCCCACCCCGGGAATGTCGAAGACGACTTCGACCAGCAGCGCGCCGCCGAGCAGCGCGCCGAGATCGAGGCCGAGCACGGTGACGATCGGGGTGATCGCGGCGCGCACGCCGTGGCGCAGAATCACACGCCGCTCGGAGAGGCCCTTGGCGCGCGCGGTGCGAATGTAATCCTGGTCGAGCACCTCCAGCAGGTTGGCGCGCAGCAGCCGCGCGTACACCGCGGCGAAAGTGGCGGCGAGCACCAGCCAGGGGAGGATCAGCGAGGTGAGCCATTTTCCCGGGTCGCTGCTGAGCCCGACGTAGCTGCCGGCGCCGGGGAAGATCTTGAGCTTGCCGATGTCGGCGGCGAACAGGAACAGCGCGATCAGCCCCAGCCAGTATTCCGGAGCGGAGATGAACAGGAGCGCGGTGCCCATCGCGGCGCGGTCCAGCCACGTGCGCCGACGCACCGCGGAGACGATCCCGATCGCGAGGCCGCTCGCCAGCCAGATCACCACCGCGCCGGCGGCGAGCGACACCGTGGCGGGCAGCCGTTCGGCGATCAGGCTCTTGACAGAGGCGTTGCTGTAGTAGCTGTAGCCAAGGTTGAAGTGCAGCAGCACGCCCTTCATGTAGTCGTAGAACTGGGTGGGAAGCGGTCTGTTCAGCCCCAGGTCGCGGGTGATCTCAGCGATCACCTTCTGAGTGGGCGAGCGCCCGGCGCGCAGCGACGCTGGGTTGGCGCTGGGGAAGAGGTAGAAGAAGATGAACGTGAGCGCCGCCACGATGAGCAGCAGCGCCACGCCCCACACAACACGACGGATGATGTATCGAGTCAACTCACTTCAGCGAGGTGAAGTCGTAGTCCCATGCCCCGGTGTCCCACAGCTGATTGACGCCGGCCACGTTCTTGCCCTCGATCTGCGCCTGGATCGAGTAGATCTCCGGCGCGGCGACCGCCTGGCGGACCAGCATTTCGTCGATCTTCGCCCACGCGTCGGCGCGCGCCGGTTCGCCCACCACCAGCGTCGCCTTTTCCATCGCGGCATTGATCTGGGGGTCGTTGACCTGGCTCCAGTTGGCGTTGCCGCTCGCCGAGATCGCGGGCCCATAGAACGGTACGTACAGCACCGTCTGCGGATCGGCGAAGTCGCGCACCCAGCCGGCGTTGGGGCAGACGTCGATCTCCTGCGAGGGCACGGTGCAGTACTTGGAGTACATCACCGACTGGTCGACAAGCGTGAGGTGGGCTTTGAAGCCAAGGTTCAACAGCGCCTGGTTGGTGACCTGCGCCATCGCTTCCTGCGGTTCGCCGGTGGAGCCGACCACCTGCAGAGTCTGGCTGCCGGTGTATTTGCCGCTGGGGTAGCCGGCGAGCTTCATGTACTTCGCGGCGACCGCCATGTCACCTTCCGCGTGTTCGTTGTAATCGACTTTCGGCCCCGTGTAGCCACCTGCCTGTTCGAAGCCGTTCACACCCGGGTACAGGAAGTGGGTCATCGGTGCCGCCACCAGCCGGCCGCCGCGCGCCTTCACGAGCGCGTCGCGGTCGAGCGCCGCCCACACGGCCTTGCGCAGGTTGATGTTGGTGAACGGCCCGTGCGCGTTGTTGAGCGAGGCGTAGTAGTCGCCCGAGCCGGGCGTGAAGGTGATCTGCTGGGGGTGGTGTTCGTAGGCTTCCTGGACGATCGACTGCGCTGGCACGTCGTTCTGCACGACGTCTTCACCGTGCAGCACCTGCTTGCCGATCACCGTCGGTTCGCCGCCGATGTTGATGTCGATCTGGTTGAGGTACGCCGGGCGGAAGTCGGTGTGGGGATTCCACCGCGGGTTGCGCACGAGCGTCACCGACTTGCCCGGCTGGTAGCCGATACCGAGGAACTTGCCCGCGCTGTCGGACTTCAGCATGTAGGGCCCGGTCGCGACGAGGTATTCGCTGCCGTACGTCGTCGGCTTGTGGGCATCGAGCGGTTGGGCGAATTCCGGCGGCACCGGGGCGGACAGCGGCAGGCTGAGCGCCCCTACCAGCAGGGCGGCGGTGGGTTTGGTCAGGTGAAAGACGATCGTGTATCTGCTCGGCGTTTCGATCCCCGAGATCGGGCCGCCGGTGGCCTTTTCCGCGCCCACGATGTCCCCGAAGTAAGGTTGGAAATAGGCGTTGGCGACGTTCGGGTTGGCGCCGCGCTCGATCGCGTAGGCGACGTCCCCGGAGCTCACTTCGCGGTTGACGGGCGGGCTGAAGTAGATGTGCGGCTTGATCTGGATCGTCACGGTCTTGCCGGCGTCGGTGATCGCCGGCGGGCCCGCGGCGACGTCCGGTTCGAGCTTGGAGGCGTTGTTGGGGAGGTAGGCGTAGAGCGAGCGCTGGGTCGCCGAGGTGATCGTGTAATCCTCGTTTGCGTACGCCTCGCCGGGGTCGAAGTGTTCGAAGTCCTCGTGGTCGTACACGGTGAGCGTCCCGCCACGTTGCTTGCCGTAGAGCTGCTGGCCCACGGGTGACTCGCCCGCCTTGAGCGGAATACTGTTCGTCGCGCTCGAGGCCGTGTTGCCCGAACCGCAGGCGGCGAGCGCGACGGCGAGCACGCCGGCGAGCAACGCCAATGCCGTGGCCTTCCATCTGTGACGGTTGCTGAACATGGCTTTGGGTCTCCTCCTCTGGTGATTACTTGACGGAACGGCCCAGTTGCGGGTTGAAGGCGTCCTGCAGGCCGTCGCCGAGCAGGTTGAAGGCGAGCACGGTGAGCAGCAGCGCAAGCCCGGGAAACAGCATGTACCACCACGCAGTGTTGAAGATCGGAGTGGCATCGGCAAGCATCTGCCCCCAGCTGGCCGCCGGCGCGCGCACACCGACGCCGAGGAACGAGAGCGCGGCCTCCAGCAGGATGTTGGCCGGGATCAGCAGGCTGGCGTAGACGATCAGCGGCGCGGTGAGGTTGGGGAGGATCTCACGGAAGACGATGCGCGCGTTGGAGGCCCCCAGCGAGCGGGCGGCGTCGACGAACTCCCGCTCGCGCAGCGAGAGCACCTGACCGCGCACGATCCGCATGATGTAGGTCCAGTTGAACAGCGCGACGATCGCGACGATCGTGGAGACGCCCGGCTGGATTGCCCCTTTCACACAACCGCGCACGCCGCACGCGGCCCCCAGCCCGAGGCCGACGAGCAGCACCGGGAAGCACAGCACCACGTCGGTGAGACGCGAGAGCAGCGTGTCGGTGAGCCCGCGATAGAAGCCGGCGAGCAGGCCGATTACGGTGCCGATCACGGTGGCGATCGCGGTGCCGATTACCCCGACCTCGAGCGACGTGCGCGCGCCGTAGACGACGCGCGCGAACACGTCACGACCGAGCTGGTCGACGCCAAAGGGGTGCACGGCGCTGGGGCCCGTGGGGGCGCCGAAGGCGTCGAGCGCGTTCGGGTTCTGCACGTACGGGCCGGGCACCCCGGCGAGCCGCACGACCAGCGGCGCCGCGAGCGCAACCACCACCAGCAGCACGATGAAGCCGAGCGAGACCAGCGCCAGGCGGTCGCGGCGCAAACGCAGCCAGAACAGCCGCCACGGGGAGCGCCCATCGAGCGTCCCACCGGCGGGCCCTTGCCCACCGGCGTCGAACCCGCCCGCGGAGTCCCAGCTGTGGCGTCCACCCAGCGCGGGATCGGCCACAAGGATGTCGGCGGCCCCGGTGGTCATACCACAGCGACCCGGTTAGGGGAAAGTGTGTTTCTAATGTAGATCACCAGCCATAGGAGTTCGACACCATTCACCGGGCGACCTCCCGGGAGGCTTCCAAATATGGACACCCTTTTCGAGCCACTCGAGCCGCACGAGCACCGGAGCAATCGCGATCGCCCTTCCTTGTCGGCAGGCGGTCGACATTCGGACAGGGATGCAAAAAACGGCCCCGGCAGCGACGGTGCCGGCGCGGCGCATACGCAAGAGGCCCGTCCGCTCGCGGCGCGCATGCGTCCACTGCACCTGGAGGAGTTCGTCGGGCAGACGCATCTGCTGGGCGAGAGTTCGGGGCTGCGCACCGCGATCGAGCAGGGGCACCCCCACTCGATGGTGCTCTACGGCCCTCCCGGCTCGGGCAAGACGACGCTCGCACGGATGGTCGCCGAGCGCTCCCGGGCGGTGTTCGAAGAGCTGAGCGCGGTGCAGGCGGGGCGCGCGGAGGTGCGCGCGGTCCTGGAGCGCGCCGCCCACCGCCGCGCCACCAGCGACACCGGCACGGTGTTCTTCCTCGATGAGATCCACCGCTTCAACAAGGCCCAACAGGACACGCTGCTACCGGCGGTGGAGGAGGGGGTGGTGACGCTGATCGGCGCAACCACCGAGAACCCAGCGTTCGAGGTCAACGGCGCGCTGCTCTCGCGGATGCGGGTGTACGCGCTGCGGGCGCTCTCGGCGGAGGAGGTCGGCGCGGTGCTGCGCCGCGCGCTCACCTCGGGGGAGCTGGAGACAGCCATTGCGGTGGCGCCCGAGACGCTCGATTTCCTCGCCGCGCGCGCCGACGGAGACGCCCGCACCGCGCTGAACGCGCTGGAGCTCGCCGTCACAACGGCGGCCGAGCTGGGGGAGAGCTCCGTGGAGATCGCGCGCGCGGAGGACGCGCTGCAGCAGCGGGCGGTGCTGTACGACCGCAAGGGAGACCGCCACTACGACTACATCTCAGCCTGGATCAAGGCCACGCGCGGCAGCGACCCCGACGCATCGCTGTACTACCTCGCGGTGATGCTGGAGGGCGGCGAGGATCCCCGCTTCATCGTGCGGCGCATGGTGATCCTCGCCTCGGAGGACATCGGCAATGCCGACCCGGCGGCGCTCGGCGTCGCGGTGGCGGCAGCGCAGGCGGTCGAGCACGTGGGCATGCCGGAGGCCAAATTCGCGCTCGCGCAGGCCGCCATCTACCTCTCCCTGGCGCCGAAGTCCAACATCGCCGGCCGCGCGCTGGGAGCGGCCCAACGCCACGTCCGTGAGCAGGGCGCCGCGCCGGTGCCCGGATGGCTGCGCTCGGGACCGGGACAGGAGGTTGGCGGCTACGACTACCCGCATGATCGCCCGGGCCACGTCTCCCCGCAGGAGCTGCTCCCCGAGGAGGTGGCCGGCGCACGCTTTTACGAGCCCGACGAGGCCGAAGCGGCGCTGGCGGAGCGGTTGGCTCAGGTGCGCCGCGCGCGGGGGCGATAATCACATAGGAATGAACACCGTCTCGACCTCAGCCGGGGAGACCGCCCCGCCGCAGACGCTGCGCGCGCGCAACCCGGCGACCGGGGCAATTCTCGCCAGCGTGCAGGCCACCGCGCCCGAGCAAGTGGAGCTGGTGGTGGGCGCCGCGCGCAAGGTGCAGCCGCTGTGGGCGCTGCTGCGAGTGGAGGACCGCGCCCGCTACATGCGCCGCGTGGCGCAGGCGATCATCGACGAGTTCGACGAGCTGGCGCGGCTGATCGGCCGCGAGCAGGGCCGCCCGCGGGCGGAGGTCGCGAGCACCGAGCTGCTGGCGGCGATCGACGCGCTGATCTGGATCGCGGAGGACGGTGCCCGGGTGCTCGGCTCCAGGCGCGTGGGGATCCATCGCTCGATGTCGCTGTCGATGCGCGCGCGGGTGGCGTACGAGCCGTTCGGTGTGGTGGGAGTGATCGGCGCCGGCAGCGCGCCCTTCGCGCAGCCGCTCGCACAGATCGCCGGCGCGCTGCTGGCGGGCAACGGCGTCGTGTTCAAGCCGGCGCGGCGCGCGTGCCTGACGGGCGAGCGGATCATGGGGGTGCTGGCGCGCGCCACGCTGCCGGAGGGCCTCGTGCAGCTGGTGCACGGCGGCAGGCAGGTGGGGGTGGCGCTCGCGCGCGCACCCGTGGACAAGGTGCTGTTCACCGGCTCCCCCACGGTCGGACGCGCGGTGGCGCGGGCGTGCGTCTCCCAGGAGAAGGAGGTGACGGTCGAGCTGGGCGGCAAGGACGCGATGGTGGTGCTCGCCGACGCGCACGTGGCGCGGGCCGCGAGCGGCGCGCTGTGGGCCGGCTGCGCCGGCGCGGGGCAGGCACGCGGCTCGGTCGAGCGGGTGTATGTCGAGCGCGAGGTGTCCGAGCGGCTGCTCACCCACCTGGTCAACGGCGCGCGGGCGATGCGCGTCGGGGACCCCGAGCGCGCGGGCGTGCAGATGGGTCCGCTCGCTTCCAAGCGACGCCTCGAACACGTGTGCGAGCTCGTGGATGAGGCCGTCGCACAGGGCGCGCGGCTGCACTGCGGCGGCCCCCTGCGGTCCCCGCCCGCGGGGTGTGCCGAGGGGGCCGCGTTCTACGCGCCGGCGGTGCTGAGCGGGGTGACACACGACATGCGCGTGATGCGCGAGCCGCTCGACGGGCCGGTGCTGGCGGTCATGGCGGTGGACTCGACCGACCGCGCGGTGGAGCTCGCCAACGACTGCGAGTACGCAATGGGCGCCTCGATCTGGACCGCCGATCGCCACCGGGGGCTGCGGATCGCGCGCGAGCTGCACACGGGGATGGTGTGGCTCAACGACCACCTCCCCGCGCCGACGATCGCGCGCGGCCCGTGGGGCGCGGCGGCCGGCGGCGGACTCGGGCGCACGCTCGGCGAGGCGGGGCTGCGCGGCTGCGCCCAGGAGAAGCTGATCGCGTACAGCCCCTCCGGCGCGCGCGGGCTGTGGTGGCCACCCCACGACGCGCTGCACGAGCGCGCCGCGCACACGGTCGCACAGCTGCGCTCGGCCCGCGACGCCGACCGCGAGCGCGCCTGGCGCCAGGGGCTGGGTCCGCTGGTGCGGGTAGGTGCCCGCGCGTTCGGGCGCGGGGTGGATCGCGCGGCCGGGGAGTCGGAGTGAACCACAGGACCGTTGCGGGCACCGGCGCGTGAGTGTGCACCGCTCGATGGGGCTGTTGGCGTCCGCGCTTGTGTGCGGGTTGCTTGCGGCCTGGCCGAGCGCCGCAGCCGCGGCTGATTCTGCCGGAGGCGGAGGGACGCCCGCGGAGACGGGAGCCTCGAGGCCGAACGCGGCCAACCGGGTTGCGGGGGCCGCGCTCCTCGGGGCGAACGCAGCCTGCCCGCCGCAGCCGAGCGGGAGCGACTTCACGTGGACGGGCGCGGGGGGCGGGCAATGGAGCACGCCGGAAGACTGGAGCGGCTGCACCGCGCCGAGCGGCACGGTCGGCACGCTCACCTTCCCGGCCGGCGGCTGCACGGCGGTTCGATCGTGTTACGTCGAAGACGACATCCCGGGGCTCACCGCGTCGTGGCTGGAACTCCCGGTGCAGTTCACGTCGGCCACGCCGGGCCAGTTCCTCATAACCGGCACGCAGGCGCTCACTCTCACCTCGGGGCTCACCACGATGTTTCAGAACACTTTGGTTGGAGGCGAGACCTTTGAATCGGCGAGTATCGAAACACCGATCGTGCTGGGCGGCCCGAACACGTGGAAGATCGCGACGTTCGCTTCGGTGGGCGGCGGTGTCTCGGGTGCCTCCGAGGCTCTGGCCATCGATATGGAACCGCCCTTCGCGGACAACGAGCTCTATCTGGGAGGTGCCAGCAACGAGGTCGGGCCGGTCACCATCAACGGCTGGCAGGAAGGCTGCTGCTATGTCGGCGGTTGGGATCGCGTGAACGTCATCCGCGATCTCAACGGCGCCGATCGCCAGCCCGTGACGGTGAACGGCGGCGCCAGCCTGGGGGGGCTCACGGTCTCCTCCCCGACGCCGGCGACCGTCGGCCCGATCACCGTGCACGCCGGCGGGGCCGTGGAAGCAGGCCTGGCGGTGCAGGGAGCGTTGGATCTCGAAAAGGGCGCGAGCCTCATCTCCCGCCTGTACTCCTATGCCACGGCCGCGAGCACGCCGCAGATCACTTCCACCGGGGCGGTGAGCGTGAACGGCGTCTACCTGGAGCTGTACGCCGAATGCGGTGTCGCGCCGGGAACGCGGTTCACGCTGCTCGACGCGGCCGGCGGAGTGTCGGGAGCCCTGACCGAATTTTTCACCGGGCTGCCGATCCCCGATGGCGGCACCGTGGAACCCTTCACCGGCTGCGCCCAGGTCCCGAAGGTGCAGATCGACTACACCGCGGACACCGTGACGGCGACGGTGCTGGGACCCCCCAATGTGGAGACGGGGAGCGCCTCGGGCGTCTCCCAGAACCACGCGTCGCTGAACGGCTCGGTCGACCCCGACGGCGTGGCCGTCAGCGAGTGTCGCTTCGAATACGGCACCACGAGCGCCTACGGCTCGCTCGCGCCCTGCGAACAGGCGGTGGGGGTCGGGGTCGCGGCGACGCCGGTGACGGCCGCTCTCGCCGGGCTGGCAGCCAACACCACCTACCACTTCCGTCTCGTGGCTGCCAACGCCGAAGGGACGGGGACGGGCCAGGACGAGACCTTCACGACCTCAGAAAGCGAAGCCGGGCCCGGCGCGAGCAATGAAAGCGGTCCGGGGATTCCGGTGGGGAGCTGTACCCCCAGCAGCGTGCACTTCGGCCTGTACACGGCCTACGCGAGCTGCTTCGTCAAGCACAGCGGAGCTTGGATCGCAGCTGGCAGGGTGCGGCTGAACGGTGTCGACATCACGCCGAAGGGGGGCTCGATCGCGATCGATCCGGCCACCGAGTCGCTGTCGGCGACCGGCTCGGTGTCGGTGCACCTCGGCACCCTGCCGGTGTACGAAGGCCCGCTGCACCTCAGCCTCGGGGCACCGTTCAAGCTCGCCGTGCCGGCGGGAACGAAGCTGAAGGGCCTGCCCCTCGTCGGCGAACTGGTGCTGGAACCCGTCAACGACGGCATGACGGTGAAGGCGAACGCGACCATCGGGCAAACGGAGGCGGCGATTACGTCCGGGTTCACGGGCGAAGTCGAACTGCACCTCAGCAACAGCCTGGGGCTGGAGCTCGACAACCTGCACCTCGCGATCAACGAGATCGAACTGGCCAAACCGAAGGGCCTGACGATCGAAAAGGCCTCGCTGAGCTATTCCAAGACGTCGGCCGGCGACGTGTGGACGGGATCGGGCGAAGTCGGTTTGCCCTACCCCCTGCCCGGCTTTGGCGGAACGCTCGGGTTCACCAACGGCCAGCTCTCCGAGGTCGGCATCGAGGTGTCGGGCATCAACAAGCCGATCGGGACGATCGTGTACTTGCAGAAGCTCGGTCTCGACGTGCGCTGGGAGCCGGATCTCGCGGTGACGGGCACCCTCGGCGTCAGCGCGGGCCCCAGGCTGCCGGCGCTCAACGCTCCGCTGGTCGAGCTGGATGCCACCCTGGGATTTGAGTTCAGCCAGCCCCCGGTCCTGACCGCGACCGGCGAACTCACGCTCGTCGGGTCGATGCGCGTAGCGCACGCCGAAGCGAAGTGGACGGTGCCCGACCGCTTCCAGATCTCCGGTGAAGCGGCGTTTGCGCTCGGGCCGGCGAAAGCGCGTCTCTCGGGCTCGGGCGGCGTGACCAGCCAGGGGTTCGGTTTCTACGCCGAAGGTGAAATCTCGGTGCCGGCGGTGACGGCGCGGGGACTCGGCTACATCTCCGAGAAGGGCATCACGGGCTGCGCGTCGGTTACGGTGGGCCCCACCACCGTGTTCGGCGGGTTTGGCTACTACTGGGGCGGCAGCCTCGAACTGTGGGCGGACAGCTGCGAAATGCTCAACTTCAAAACGGCCGCGCACCTGTCCGCGATAACCGACGCCCCGGTCACGTTCAACGTCCCGCGCGGGCAGTCGCAGGCCCTGATCGGGGCACGTGGGGCCAGCGGCTACCCCAGCTACACGCTCCGCTCGCCGGGAGGACAGGTGATCGCCCGGGCGGGCGGAGAACAGGGAGCGGTCGGAGGTGGCGGCTACCGGTGGGTCACCGATCCCACGAAGGACGGGACGTACGTCCTGCTGGGAAGGCCGCAAGCCGGTACGTGGACCCTGACCCCGACGGCGGGCGCCTCGCCCATCGACTGGACCGGAGCGGCTCTTGGTGCCCCACCGGTCCGCGTCAGGAGCACCGTGAGACGCCACGGCGACCGCGACACGCTCTCCTGGGACACCGCGAGGCTCCCCGGGCAGACGCTGCGCTTCGAGGAGGTCGGCAAGCGCACGGGCGAGGTGATCCTCACGACCTCCAAGCCGCGCGGACAGGTCCTCTTCAGCCCGGCCGACACCGGCCACGGCGAAACGCGCCGGATACAGGTCGAAGTGACGATGAACGGCCTGCCGCGGAAGGTGCTCGCCGGCCCCCGCTTCTCCGTCCCCGCGCCGCTCGCCCCGCATGCACCCCGCCGTGTGTCCGCAGTACGGCGGGGTCACCTGGCGATCATTAGCTGGACCCCCGCGCCGCGCGCGGCGTTCTACCTGGTCCAGGTGCAGGCCAGCGACGGTCGCCACCTGCGGTTTCGTGTGGGCAGGCACCGTGAGCTGACCTTGCCCAACGTGATCGCCCCGCTGCGACTCGGCGTCTCGGTCGTCGCGGTCGCGTCGGACGGCTTGCGGAGCCATCCCCGCCTCGCCAAGGCCCAGTGGGGCGAGACCGCCGCTCACCGTCGACGGTCTCGGCGACCGCGGTGAGCCCGGGCCCGAGGGTTTCTCTCGCGCGTCAGGACGGTCGGCCGGACGGCGCATGCGCCGTCCGGGGACAGGTCGCATGCGACCTGTCCAGGCCCGCGCATGCGCGGGCCTGCCTGCCCCAGCTACCCTGTCTCCATGCCCGCCCAGGCTTATGCCGGCAAGGAGTGCGTCTGCCAGCTGCGCAAGGGGATCTGCGACCAGTCGTGCGTGCGCGACATGCTCGACACCCCCTTTTACATCGCCTGCCTGAAATTGAAGGGGCGTCGTTGCGTAGTGATCGGCGGGGGGCAGATCGGGCTAGAGAAGGTGGAGGGGCTGCTGGCGTGCTCCGGCGCCGTCACGCTGATTGCGCCGCGCGCGGTTGCACAACTGCGGGAGCTGGCCGCCGAGGGGTCGATCCGCTGGGAGCAGCGCGAGTACGTCGGCGCCGACGACCTCGAGGGGGTGTTTTTGGCGATCGCCGCCACCGACAACACGGAGGTCAACATCCGTGTGTGGGAGGACGCCGAGCGGCGCGCGATGCTCGTCAACGTCGTCGACGTGCCGCCGCTGTGCAACTTCATCCTGCCCGCGCTCGTGCGCACCGGGCCGCTGGCGATCGCGATCTCCACGGCCGGCGCCTCGCCCGCCCTCGCCAAGCGGATGAAGCGCGAGATCTCCGCGCTGTTCGGCGAGGAGTACGCACGGCTGGCGGTGCTGCTCAACGATGTGCGCGGCTGGGCCAAGGACACGCTCCCCACCTACGCTGAGCGGCGCGACTTTTTCGAGGGGATCGTGGGCGGCGATCCCGACCCGATCGCGCTACTGCGCGCCGGCGACGAGCACGGGGTGCGTGAGTTGATCGAGCACGCGCAGCGTGCGTGCTCGCTGCAGGCCGCGGGCGCCTGAGGACACCAGGCGGTTGAACACGAGCGAGATCGCCGCCCAGCCCGATCCGGCGAGCACCACCGACCGGCCGGCAGGCCACCACAGGGCGGGCGACGACGACGGGCGGTCCGCGGCGATCGAGCTCGACGGCCTCACGCGCCGCTACGGCGAACGCGAGGCGCTGAGTGGCGTTTCGCTGGCACTGCAAAGCGGCCAAACACTGGTGGTGCTCGGCCCCAACGGCGCCGGCAAGACCACACTGCTGCGGGTGCTCGCCACACTGCTGCGTCCGCATGCCGGAGAGGTCCGCGTGCTGGGGCACCGGCTGCCGGACGAGGCGTGGGCGGTGAGGGGCCGCGTCGGCCTGCTCGGCCACGAGCCGCTGCTCTACCGGGAGCTGACCGCCGGCGAGAACCTCCGCTTCCACGCGCGCCTGTATGGGGTTGGCATGGAGCGGGTGCAGGAGCTGTTGGAGGCCGTGGGCATGGCCACACGCGCCGAGGAGCCGGTCCGCACGCTCTCGCGGGGGATGGTGCAGCGGGTGGCGACCGCGCGTGCGCTGCTGCACAACCCCGAGTTGCTGCTGCTGGACGAGCCGCGCGCGAACCTCGACCCCGCGGGGGCGGAGCTCGTGGAGCCGCTGATCGGACCTGCCTCGGGCCGGACGCGCGTGGTGTGCAGCCACAATCCGGAGGCCGACCTCGACGGCGCCGACCTCGTGCTGGGTCTGCGTGGTGGGCGCCCCGCGCTGCTCGCCGACCCTGCGGCGGTGGAGCCGCGGGCGATCAGGGAGCTGTACCAATGAGGGTGGCGCAGGCGGCCGGAGGCCGGCTGGCCGAAACGGGGATGCGCCAGCGTCCCCCGGCTTCGGTCGGGCCCCTCATCAACCAGACCAGCGCCGGGACGGGTGGCGCCCCGGAGATACGCACGAGCGGCATGAGCGGCGCACCGCCAGCCGCCGCGCCCCCGCCGAGCGGCGATACCGAACGAGGCATCGCGCGGCGCAACGATGGCGCCCCGCGACCCGACCGCCCGCCGCCGCCCCGCTTCGCGCGCACCGTCGCGGCGCTGCTGCGCAAGGAGCTGCTGGTCGAGCTGCGGACACTGGAGTCGGTACCGGGGATGTCGCTGTTCGCGGTGACCGTGTTCGTGATCTTCCACTTCGCGCTCAACCGCGCGGGCGTCAACGGCGACGAGGCCTCCGGGATCCTGTGGGTGACGCTGCTGCTGGCTGCGATGCTCGGGATCAACCGGCTGTTCGTCGCCGACGCCGAGGATGGTGGCTTCGACGGCTTCCTGCTGGCGCCGGTCGATCGCTCCGCGCTGCTCGTGGCAAAGGCGCTCGCGCTGCTCTCCTACCTGATGGTGCTGGAGCTGGTGGCAGTACCCGCGTTCGCGCTGCTACTGCTCGAACCCTCGCTTGGGCCGGCGCTGCCGGACCTGGTAGGTGTGCTGCTGCTGGGGGATCTCGGGATCGCACTGATCGGCACGCTGGTGGCGGCGATCGCCGTGCGCACCCGAGCACGCGACCTGCTCGGCCCGCTGCTGGCGCTGCCGCTGCTGGTGCCGGTCGTGATCGGTGGGGCGCGCGCCACGGCTCCGCTGCTGACGCTCACCCACCAAACGGGGCCTTCACTGCGCTGGCCGTTGACGCTTGCGCTCTATGATCTGGTCTTCGGGCTGATTGCCTACGCCGTCTTCGACTTTCTCTTGGAGGACTAAGCCCATCTCCCCCCATATGTACGGAAAGGGCCTACGCACGCTCAGCATCGCCACCGTCGCCGCGATGGCGCTCGCGCTTGGGCTGGTCTTCTTCTACGCGCCCCTCGAAGCCGAACAGGGCTTCCTGCAGAAGATCTTCTACGTGCACGTCCCGCTCGCGATCGTCGCGCTGTGCGGTTTCGTGCTCGGCGGGCTGCTCGCGATCCAGCACCTGCGCACGCGCGACTCGCGCTGGGACATGCGCTCCTATGTGGTGATCCACATGAGCCTGATCTTCGCCGTGGGCACGCTGATCACCGGCTCGATCTGGGCGAAGGGCTCGTGGGGGCACTGGTGGGTGTGGAGCGAGCCCACGCTGGTGTCGTTCCTGATCATCTTCCTGCTGTACGCGACCTACCAGCCGCTGCGCTTCGCGATCGAAGATCCCGAGCGCCAGGCGCGCTACGCCTCGGTGTTCGCGATCACCGCGGGAGCGTTCGTGCCGCTCAACTACATGGCGGTCAACCTCTCGACCGCCTACGTGCACCCGCGCGTGTTCGGCAGTACCTCCAACCTGCCCGGCTCGATGGCGCTCACGCTGCTGGTGTCGCTGCTGGCGATGGCGCTGCTGTTCGCCACGCTGTGCAAGTACGAGCTCACCGCCAAGCACGCCCGCGGGCAGCTGCGCGCGCTGCGGCGACGGCTCTCCGATGATGCGGAGGCTCACGTGCGCCGGCCGCGCAGTGCCGCCCCCAGCCTATCGGAGGTCTCCTGATGCTCCTTGCGCAGACGCCCGCTCTACCGCTGCACACCGCGGGCAAGTATGTAGCGGCGGCCTACATCGTGTTGTTCTTGCTGGTGTTGATCTATGTAGCGATCATGGCGATCCGCCTCAGTCGTATCGAGCAGCAGTTGGGGGAGCTGCTCGAGCTCACCGAACACCCCAAGCCCGGCAGCCCGCCGCGCGAGACGGAGCCCGATCCCGTCGAGCTGGAGTCCACGCCCGCATGAGCGAACTGCTGGCGCTCGGCATCTCGCACAAGACGGCCCCGGTGGCGTTGCGCGAGCGCCTGGCGTTCACCGAGCCGGGCGCGGTGGCGCTCGCCGAGCGGCTGATCGCAACCGCGGAGGTGCGCGAGGCGGTGGTGCTGTGCACCTGCAACCGCACCGAGCTCTACCTCGTCGTCGGCGACCCCGTGCGTGCGCAGGAAGACGCGCTGGGGATGCTCGCCGACCACGCCACGATCGGCCGCGCCGAGCTGGCGGGGGAGATCTACTCGCCGCGTAACTGCGACGCCGCGCGACACCTCTACCGCGTGACCGCGGGCCTCGAATCGATGATCGTCGGCGAGGCCGAGATCCAGGGTCAGGTCAAGCGCGCCTTCGAGGCGGCGCTGCAGGCCGGCTGCACCGGGCCGCTCTCCAACCGCCTGTGGAGCGCCGCGCTGACGGCGGGCAAGCGGGTACGCTCGGAGACCGGCATCGGATCGAGCCACGTGAGTGTCCCTTCCGCCGCGGTTGGCCTGGCGGTCGAGCTGCTCGGCGACCTTCGCGAGCGCCACGTCGTGATCCTCGGGGCCGGCGAAACCAGCGAGCTGACAGCTCAAGCGCTCGCCGACCGCGGGGCCGGCACGATCTTCGTCGCCAACCGCCACGCCGACCGCGCGCGCAGCCTCGCGCAGCGCTTCGGCGGCTCGGTCGTCGGCCTCGACGGGCTGCCCGAGCAACTGGCGCGCGCCGACATCGTCGTCTCCTCGACCTCCTCCCCGCACCCGATCGTCGGCCGCGACGAGCTCGCACAGGTGCTCGACCAGCGAGGGGGACGGCCGCTGCTGTTGATCGACATCGCGGTGCCACGCGACATCGACCCCCGCTGCGGCGAGCTGGAAGGGGTGACGCTGTACGACATCGACGATCTCCAACAGGTGGTCGCGCGCAACCTCGACACTCGCGCGAGCGAGGTCCCGCGGGCCGAGCAGATCGTCGAGGAGGAGATCCGCCGCTTCGCCGGCTGGCTCGGCCAGCTGGATGCCCTGCCGACCGTCAGCGCGCTGCGCGAGCACGGCGACGCGATCGTGGCGCAGGTGCTGGCGGAGAACGACGGTCGCTGGGAGTCCGCCTCACCGCGCGACCTCGTGCGCGTCGAGGCGCTCGCCCGCTCGATCGCCAACCGGATCCTGCACGAGCCCACGATCCGCCTGCGCAGCCTCTCCGAGGACCGCTCCCACGCGTCGTTGCAGCTCGTGCGCGAGCTGTTCGCGCTGCAGGAGGAGGCACCGGACGAACAAGCACCCTCAGCAGAGGCTGGCAAAGGTCCACGACCTGCGCCGTCGTCGCGAGCACTAATGCGGATCGGCACCAGGGGCAGCGCACTCGCACTCGCACAGGCTGACCTCGTCTCGCGGCTGCTCGGCGGTTGTGAGATCATCGCCATCGCCACCGCCGGCGACCGCGGCACAGGCGGTGAGGACAAGTCGCGGTGGACCAAGGAGATCGAGGATGCCCTCACGGCGCGGGAGATCGACCTCGCCGTTCACTCCGCCAAGGACGTCCCCGCCGAGCTGGCGGATGGTCTGTCGCTGCTGGGCGCGCCACCGCGCGCGCCTGCTGAGGACGTGCTGTGCGTGGCGGGACGCTCCCCCCTCGCTCCGGATGACTCGAGCGCTGCCCAAACTGGCCTGGAGCAGCTGGCCCCCGGGGCACGTGTGGGCACCAGCAGCGTGCGCCGCGCCGCGCAGCTGCGGTCCGCACGCGCGGACCTCGAGGTGGTGACGGTGCGCGGCAACGTCGACACGCGCCTGCGCAAGCTCGGCGAGGGCAGTTTCGACGCGCTCGTGCTCGCCCGCGCCGGCCTGGTGCGCCTGGGTCGCGAGGCCGAGGTAACCGCGGTGCTCGACCCCGCGCGCTTCGTCCCCTCCCCCGGCCAGGGCACGCTCGCGCTGGAGGGACGCGCCGATGACGAGACCACACGGGCAACGGCGCAGGCGATCACCGACGCCAAGACGTTCGCCTGCCTGCAGGCCGAGCGCGCAGTGGCACACGCGCTGGGGGCCAGCTGCAACACGCCGCTCGGCGCGCACGCCGTCGACTACGGCTGTGGCTGCCTGCACCTACGCGCGTGGGTCGGCTTCCCCGACGGCTCCGCCTGGATCGGCGACGAGCTGTTGGGTGGCTTCTACGACCCCGACGCGCTCGGACGCCGGGTGGCGGAGCGCCTCATGAGCGCCGGCGCCGGAGAGCTGCTGAGCGATCAGAGATCGGCCGACGCGGCGGAGTCGATGCGCGCGATCGGCGGACACCAGTGACCGGGGAATGCCACGACGCAGTAGGCAGGCGACGGTTCGCTTTTGTCGTTCACCAGCGCGCTATCGAAAACCGCTTCGTTTTCAGGGCGCGGATGCACTCCGCTGGGTGCCGGCGCACCGTACATGTAGTAGTCGACGAGTTCTACCCGTCTCGACGCGCTCGCAAGGCGTAGGAAGTCTTCCGCCGAGATACGCTGCGATTCGGGGTTGCCTTTGAGCGACGTGGGATCGAAGCCGTTATCCAGCTCCACGCCCTGCTCGCTCAGCCAGATTCTGGGCTTACCCAAGCGCGTGCTTGTCAGTTTCGCAAACGCCTTGACGTCACGGTTTTCGTATTTTGCCAGCGCATCGGATGGGCCGGGGACGAGGTCGCGATAGTCGTGCAGACCCCATACTCGCGGCTCGAGATGGTGCTTCACCATGAATTCCTTGTAACGCGAGACATAGGGCCCGAATTCGGCAAATTCCCCGGCGACCATCGTGCAGCCGCAGTGGAGTTCGACCATCACCGAGTGGGCGACCCGCCACAGCTCCCCCGCCTGTGCCGCGGACAGCGAGTCTTTGTCTCCATCCGGCTCATTCCAAGCTCCCCACAGCCTCACCGCCGGCAGGCCCGCCGCGGCTTTCATATGGTCTTTGATGAGCGCCCGGACAGCCTCGCGGTAGCGTTTGATCGGCGGCGCTCGACAGATCGTCCGATCCAGGCAACCCTTCGACCACAGCGTGATATAGGGCTGGAGGTGTTCCCCCCGGGCGTTCACTTGCTGGACTTTTCGCAGCCACATGGTCAACGCTTCGCCCTGCGTGAATTCGAGCTTTTTTTCTGCCTTCTCTTTCTCTTCCTGGTTTTCTGTCGATCCGAGGACGGCTTCGTAAGGGAGGACCAGCCGCGCGACGCGGACGTGCAACGGCCCTTCGAGCAGCCGCCGATCGAAGGCCGGGCCAAAGGCCGCGGCCCGCTGGTCGGACAGTCCGTAACGGAGGTCCTGGGGGCGAGCGGCGCTGGCTCGGTTGCTCGGTGCAGCGACCGTTGCCGCCACCATGACCGGGAAGACCGTGGTGGGCGCCGGCAACACGCTCACCGTGATCGTTCTCCCAACGACACTCAGCGACACGGGGACGCTGTTGCCACGGGCGTCGGCGACCGTAGGCGGTTCGACGACCATCAGCGCGGTGCCGCCCGTCTGCTGTTCCGCCGCGGCCATCGAGCTCGCGGCCGCGGCGTACTGGGCCTGCGTTTCCTGTGGCCGGAGCTTGCCCGGGACGGCCTGACTCGAGGCGGTCGCGCTCGGCGCTTCCAAGGAGTTGCCCAGCGGGCCTTCCCAGGGCGGGCCGACCGGGGCGGGCGGGCCTTCAACCACCGCGACACCGTCATCGGCGAGTCGCCGCAGGCGCTGACCGGGGCCGAGGCCGACTTCCCACGAAAACGAGGTGGGAGCTTCGGAGGAGCGCAGCTGCAGGATCGTCGTAACCCCGAGCGCGTCCGGGCGGACAATCGCGTCGGTCGCCGACCAGGCGCCGGCGACCAGCGCCGCGGCGCCGTTGACAACGGTCGGCGTGCCTGCCCCCAGGAAGGTGTCCAGCGGTCTCAAGCTCAGTTCGCCGTCCCGGGTGTTGACCGCGAATTCCCCCGCGGTTTCCCTGGAGATCGTGGAGCTCGGTGAGGACGCCCGTGGAGGAGAGTTCTTCGCCGCCGTCGCCGATCGCCGGCTGCACGGACTGGCCTTCGAGGCTCGCCAAGGACGAGGCGGCGAGCACCGCGGGATCGGCGCGCCGCGCCACTTCCTGGGCCTGCGCGGCGGTCGCTTCGCCGCCGCTGAGCAAGCCGCCGGCGCCCGCCGCCGGCCCTGTGCCGGCCAGCAACGCCAGCCCGAGCATCGCCATCCCGAGCGGGACGCCGACTGCCGTCCGTCGCCATACGCCCATGCCGTCACACCTTTCAGTCGGCCGATGGCGCCTCACTGGGCGTTGGAGGCGACGCCGGTAAGACTTGTACTAGCGTGGCGCCCGTGCAATCGTACCTCGACGGCGCAACCGACGACGGTGGTAAGGACCTATCCCGGATAGGCCCCAGGTGAACGGGCGCGTCTTCCTCGTCGGCGCCGGCCCCGGTGACCCCGGCCTGTTGACGGCGCGCGCGTTGGAGCTGATCGCGCGGGCCGACACGATCCTCTACGACCGCCTGATCCCCGCCGAGGCGCTGGAGGGCGCGCGCGCGGACGCCGAGCTGCTGTTCGTCGGCAAGCAGGGCGGTGGCAAGTCGGTGCCGCAGGAGCAGACCGAGGCGCTGATGGTGGAGCGCGCGCGCGCGGGCAAAGTCGTCGTGCGGCTGAAGGGCGGCGACCCGTTCGTATTCGGCCGCGGCGGCGAGGAGGCGCTCACGTTGCGCGCGGCCGGCATCCCGTTCGAGGTCGTGCCCGGCATCACCGCGGGCGTGGCCGCCACCGCCTACGCGGGCATCCCCGTCACGCACCGCGGGCTCGCCAGCGCGGTGGCGCTGATCACCGGGCACACACGGACGGATGGCGCCCGCACAGAGGCGGGTGACGCAGGGCAGGGCGAGGCGGGTGACGCAGGGCAGGGCGAGGCGGGTGACGCAGGGCAGGGCGAGGCGGGTGACGCAGGGCAGGGCGAGGCGGGTGACGCAGGGCAGGGCGAGGCGGGTGACGCAGGGCAGGGCGAGGCGAGTGACGCAGGGCGGGGTGCGGGAGATGGCGAGGCCGAAGAGGCTGAGGGTAAGCAGGAGGGACCGAAGGGCGAGGGGGAAGTGACGGCCCTCGACTGGCCGGCGCTCGCGGCCTTCCCGGGGACGCTCGTCTTTTACATGGGCGTGCGCCAGCTTCCCCACATCGCAGCCTCCCTGATCGCCGCCGGGCGACCACCCTCCGAGCCCGCGGCGATCGTCGAACGGGGCACGCTGCCCCACCAGCGCACCGTCACCGGCACGCTCGCCACGATCGCCGAGCGAGCGCGAGCGCAGGAGATCCGGGCCCCCTCGATCACCGTGGTCGGCGCCGTCGCCGGGCTCGCCACCGAGCTCGCGTGGCGCGCGCCGCAGCCGCTGAGCGGGCGCACCGTGGCGGTCACACGCGCGCGCGCCCAAACCAGCGGGCTGGCACGGCGGCTGCGAGAGCTGGGGGCCGAGGTGGTGCAGGCCCCCGTGATCCGCATCCAGCCGCTCGCCGATGGGGGGACGGGCCTCCAGTCCCCGCCGCTCGACCTCTCCCAGTACGACCTTGTGTGCCTCACCAGCCCCAACGGCGTAGCCCAGCTGTTCAAGCGCCTCGCCCAATCAGGTCGCCATCCCGCCGACGCCCGTGCGCTGGCAGGTGCGCGCGTGGCAGCGATCGGCCCCGGCACCGCACTGGCGCTGGCCGAACACGGCATCGCCGCCGACATCGTCCCCGAGCGCTACGTGGCCGAGTCGCTGGTGGAGGCGCTGGCCGAGCTGCCGGTCCGTCACGCGCTGATCGCCCGCGCCCGCGAGGCCCGCGACGTGCTCCCTGACGCCCTGCGGGCGCGTGGCGCCGAGGTGGACGTGCTGGAGCTATACGAAACAGTCGCCGAGCCGCTTTCCCCGCCGGCGCTCGCCGCGGCGCGGGCGGCTGACTACATCACCTTCACCTCATCCTCCACCGTGCGCTTCTTTCTGGAGGCCGCCGGCGGCAGCGCGGACCTGTCGCCAAGCACGCGCATCGTCTCGATCGGCCCCGTCACCAGCGCCACGCTGCGCGAGCACGACCTCGAGCCCGACGTGGAGGCCGCGGATCACGACATCGACGGCCTGGTCGCAGCGCTGCTCGCGGATGCCACCTCACGCGATGAGTGAGAGCGCGCCGCTCGGCCATCCCCGCCTGCACCTGCGCAGCACCGACTCCACCAACGAGCGCGCTCGCGCACTCGCCCTGGCAGGAGCGCCACACGGCACGCTCGTAACTGCGGCCGAGCAGACCGCGGGCCGCGGGCGCCAGGGCCGCCGCTGGAGCGCACCGGCGGGCAGCGCGCTGTTGATGTCGCTGCTGCTGCGGGGACCGCCCCCACTGCTGCCGCTGATCGCCGCGGTCGCGGTGTGCGACGTGGCCGGGGACGAGGCTCGTGTGAAGTGGCCCAACGACGTCGTGTTCGTGCGAGGCGGGCAACTCGCGAAGCTAGCGGGGATCCTGATCGAGGGCCGCCCGCAGGAGGGTTGGGCCGTGCTCGGCATCGGCGTCAATGTGGCGGTGCGGGTGGAGGAGCTGCCGGTTGGGCTACGCGACACCGCCGCCAGCTTGGGGCTCTCCTCAGAGGAGATCGAGACGCTGTTGGCGCGACTGCTCGCGGCGCTCCGGCAGCGCCTCGGGGAGTCGCCAGCCGTGGCCCTCGAAGCATGGCGCGCACGCGACGCGCTGCACGGACGCGAGATCTCGTGGGCCGGGGGGCGGGGGCGAGCTGATGGAGTCGACGACGGCGGGCGTTTGGTCGTTGCTCTCCCTGGCGACGGCCACACCACGCTCGACGCCGGGGAGGTTCATCTCGCGGTAGGGGATTAGCTCACTTCGCCGTATATTGAGGAGACCCAGGGGCCATAGCTCAGCTGGGAGAGCGCCTGCTTTGCAAGCAGGAGGTCACCGGTTCGATCCCGGTTGGCTCCATTTTCAACTGTCTGGCTTTGACTCTGGAGCACCCAGCGTCTATCGCCTTGACCACCCGCCATCAATGTCTTCGGCCTACAACCTGAGGTCGACGGAACAGGCCACCCTCTCGTACTCGTCCAGATCGTCCCCAAAGAAGTCAGACCAGAATCGCTTGATGTCTGGTAGAGGAGCATGCTTGGTGCCGGGATAGACCTTCGCCTATTGCGGTGATCGCATACATGGATCTTGTTATCGGTGCTCCTGCATGCGAGCAGAGCCCGAATTGGGTGTTGTGCCAGACCTCGATGTAGTCATGTATCGCTGAGGCAAGTTCGATCCTGGTCTTCCAGCGTCTGCGGTTGAACAGCTCGACCGCGTTGGTGTTGCAACATCAGCTGGAATCCGCCGTTTTGGTGACACCGTTCTGATTCGCGCGGTGATTGAGATGGAACCTTCCTGCCAGGCCCTGGGCGGTGCTGATTGGCTTCGCAGGCCACCCTGTCAGCTCTGGTCCTGTAGTCCGCGCTCACGCTGCCGCACCTTCCTGGCGTGGGTGAGGGTGTATGGCAGCACGATTCGGTGCACGAGCTCCACGAGTCTCCAGATCGGGCGTGCAATGGGCCGTTCGTAGCGGACCAGCGTGGTCCATAGCACCGTGGACTCCTGGACGATCACGACATTATGCCCGGTGATCAGGGCGGAGCGGGCCTGGAGTGTCGCCATGTCGGGGCGATCGTCGATTATGCGCCAGCCGAGCACGTTCGTGGGCGACCGCCCCGGCGCGAGCCGCAGCCTGAGGACGAATCGCCAACCGAACACCAGGAACCAGCGAACGATCGTTGGCGCGCCCTCCCAGGTCGCGCGCGCCCACTGCTCGGCACTCATTGGCCGGGCGTCAGCGGCTGCAAGCTCATACGTGATCGCACGGTCCGCGCCAGCCAGATCCTCGCGCGATCGAATCGCATCAGGTACTCCGACGAGGCGGACATGCGAACGAGTCACCCCGGCAATCTCCTCCGCCCTGGCGCGGCTGACTCGACGTGGGTGCATTCCCCGGCCGGCATGAGCACACCCACCACACCAAGACGATGTCCTGCGATTGTCTTGAACGTTGCAGCTGAATCAGACCGGCGAGGAAGCCGCGACCGGTTGCTGCCGGGGTAACCAGCGCGACAGGACGCACAAGAGCCGCGGCTGACCTGGAACGGAACGACGACGCGATCGCCGGGTTTTATCTCGCTCACACGCTCGCCGACTTCCAGGACGTCGACGACGTATTCGTGACGGTGCACGCAGCGCGGGTGAAACTGGCAGCTGACATCGACACCTCTCGGTGAGAGTACAGACGTATTACATACAATGCAAACGTATGGATGGCAGACCTCTGATCTGGCTGCCTCGCATGGGCGAGAAGGCAGCTCAGGCAGGCGATTCGCGGTCGGCCGTTTGAGCCCACGCGCGTTCAGCGTCGCGCATCATCGGCGGGTAGACGATCAGGTGCCGGAAGGGCCTGATGGCTGCCATGTAGGCGTGTCCGAGCAGGCCGTTGGGCTTCACCAGGACTGCCATGTGCGCACCAAAGCCGCCGGACTCATGCGGCACGCGCCCGATGTGCATGACCCCGTGCATCGTGCCGTTGGCAATCTCGGCGGCCCACTCGTCCTCAAGCATGTACAGCGACGTGAAGGGCAGAGCATCGAAGGTCGGCCCGGCGGGCGCGGCGCGCAGATCGGGCGGCATGCGATCGCGAAGCGTCGGTGTGCGCGCGGCGAGCCCTGCCTCCGGCCGATCCCAGCCGAAGACCTCCCCGAGCTTCCAGCGCAACGCCCACAGAGCGCGGGCGGCGCAGGAGGAGCCTTGCGCCGGGTCCAGCGACGCGAGCAGCGCCACCAGTCGGGGAAAGTCGTCGGGGCCGCCGACCCCGGGCAGCTGCCAGACGTCTTCGAGTCGAAAGTCGCCGGCGATCTCGTGGATCCGCCAGGGCCGGGAGGTGTGCGCGCTGTTCGGGAGTGTCGCTTGTCCCTTCATACAGGTGATACTGGGTCTTGATCACTGTGCTCGATCGCGCTGCGTACCAGGGCAAGTGCCACTCGACGGTGGATTAGGGACACCGGCGGCCAGACGAACGCCGCGAGCCGTCGGTCATAGCGAATAAACGACGCAAACGATATTCGCCCTTGATCGACGTGCATGACCACGTGGCCGGTCAAGAACCACGAGGCAGCCTCGAGCCTGATCCAGTTCTCGCCGCGATCGGCGATCTTCCACCCGAGCAGATGATCCGGGGAAGGTTGCAGCTTCAGGCGAAGGCCGAGGAACACGCGCTGAACGAACGGGACCAACAGGAGCAGCCCGCGCGGCAGGTCGTTCAACGTCGCGCGGGCCACCTGCTCGGGTTCTGCCGGCGTAACGTCAATCGTCGCAGTGACGATGTCGGCGTAATTGGCGTTCGCAAGCGCGCCAAGCGAGCTGATCGCTTTGGGAACCTCACGCTGCCAGCGGACCGTCGGGACTGCTCGTCTGTTACGACGCGTGGAGAGAGGGTCGGAGTGCTGGGGTGAGGCTGTGGACATCGTCTGCTCGGGAGGCATGTTATCATACATACGTGCATGTATGTACTGACGCCAAACTAACGTCGCAAGGTCGATGAGCGTCGCGAGAGTGCCGACACCGTCGGCGAACGGACGTCCTACTCAGGCTGAGCGCCGCGCCCGGTCACGCGGCGCGTTGCTCGAATCCGCCGCGCGCGGTCTCTCGCGTTACGGCTACGGCAACCTGGTACTCGAGGAGGTGGCGCGCGAGGCCGGATATACGCGGGGCGCTCTGTACCACCAATTCAAGGACAAGGAGGACTTGGCGCTGGCCGTGATCGAGTGGGTCAACGAGAACTGGATGCGCGAGGTTGGCGAGCCTGCCGCGCGGCAGGCCGACCCGGTCGCCGAGTTGCTGGCGCTGGCACGCGGGCACGCCATCTTCTGCCGGCGCGACATCGCCCGCGTCGTGATGGCGCTGCGCTTGGAGTTCGCCGGTCGGGACCATCCGGTGGGGCACGAGACCGAGCGGATCTGGGAGGCTGGCGTCAAGCGCTGCGGCAGGCTCATCAACGCCGGACGCAAAGCCGGCTCGATCCCACCGGGACCGCCGGCCCGGGCGGTGGCGCTGGCGTTGCTGGGCGCGCTGGAGGGAGCTGTGATCGCACTCGCCGGACATATGCCTCACGACGAGCTTCTGGCCGCATACGCCGTTGCTGGGGTACTGGGGATCGACAGCCATCGAGCAAAGGACACGCCACACCTACCGACTATCCCTCCTCTTCGAGCGACGCTCGTCCCCGGGAAGTCGCGGGTATGGGGACATCGGTGAGCACGCCTGCTAGGGCTTGGCCGGCTGCCCGACCCGAGCGCGCGCCGAACGCACGAGCTCACGCGCGCCGCGCAGCTCGCGGGCGGTGAAGAAGCGCGTCGCGATCAGCAGCGCGGGGGCAAGCATGAACCACAGCACCCGCAGCGCAAGGCCATCGATGCCGCTGGTCGGGAGCAGCAGCTCGCCCGAGACCGCCACGGACGCGAAGATCGCCACCAGCAGCGTGAGGCGGGGCCAGTCGAAGGCCACGTGGAAAAGCGAGCGCGTGAGGGTGTAGAGGACCGCGAGCATCGCGATGTAGGCGCCGCAGAGGGCGAGGCCCGCTCCGGCGATGCCAAGGTTCAGGCCGCCCTCGGGCACCAGCCACAGCAGCAGCGCCACGTTGACGGCGAGGCCGGCGGCCGCCGCGGGGAAGTTGCGGGTGGTGTTGCCTGCCCGGCCAGCCAGCACCATCAGCACCGGGTAGAGGCCGTACAGCGCCCAGCCGAGCGCGAGCCACGGCAGCGCCTTGTAGGCGCCGAAGTATTCGGGTTCCGAGAGCAGGCGCACCAGCCAGCGGCCGAGCAGCGCCACGCCGCACACCATCAGCCCCGTCGCCAGCACGTAGTAAGTGGTGACGAGGGCGTACAGCCGCGAGGCCTCTTTGTCGCTCTTGATCGAGTAGGCCAGCGGCGGCCACGCGTACTGGAAGCCCCTTACCAGCAGGAACACCACGGTCGCGAGCTGCAGCGCGATCGAGTAGAGGCCAGCCGCGCTTTGCGAGTAGACGCGAAAGAGGTAGAGGCGGTCCACCACCTGCAAGGCGTAGACGCTGGCGTCGGCTGGCACGGTCGGCACGCCGAAGCGGAGCATCGCGCGCAGGTCGTGAACGCGAAGGCGGAGGGAGAAACGGCGGGCGTGGGCCAACACTACCCACAGGCCGAGCACGACGATCGCAGAGGCGCCGAAGTTGCCGAGGAGGAGGCCCCTTGCCTGCTGGTCCGCGAACACGACCAGCAGGACCGTGAACGTGACCGTCATCGCCACGTTCGCCATCGAGGCGTACAGGTAGGCGCGCGCGCGTTCGTCGACGCGCAGCTGGGCGTAGGCCATTTCGAGGTTGGTGAAGGCCCACATGCCGAGGATCGCGCAGTCCATCAGGTCGGGGTCGCGGAAGCCCAATATCAGCTGGCAGAGCTGGGCCGAGAAGGCCAGCGCGATGATCGCCGCGACCGTCGTCGTCCACGCCACCGTCGCCGTCACCGTGCGCGCGATCCTTGCCCGACGCTCTTGGTCCTGGTCGGCGAAGTAGAAGCGCACGAACGCCTCCCCCAGCCCGACGCGCAGGAAGATGCTCGACAGGATCACGGCGGTCAGCAGCGACTGATAGGCGCCATACCCCTTCGGGTGCACGTGGGCCGTGTACAGCGGCAGCAGGATCACCGCCAGGCCCTTGGCCACGATGTCGGCCGCCTGGTAGGCCGCGCCGCTGGTGAGCAGGCGCTTTAGGTAGTCGCGCACGCCCTCAGCCTGTCATCGCCGCCGGCTCGACGCGCGGCTCACGGCGCCGTGGCTCGACGCCGCCCGACGCACAGGCGAGCGCCGTGCCGATCCCCAGCAACAGCCATGCCTCCGGGTCCTCGAGGAAATCGGCGTAGGTGAAAGTGTGCAGCACCAGCGCCGCGAAGCAGGCCGCCAATGCGACCCTGGGTGGGGATCGGCCAGCCCCGCGGAACAGGACCGCGAAGCCGGAGACGAGCAGCGCCACGTACAGCGCGAGGCCGACGATTCCCTGCTCGGCCGCCACGGTTATCGGGATCGTGTGCGAGGCGGAGGTCGCACTGGTGCTGGTGACGTGTTCGTGGGCGCGGTACTCCTGCGCGAACGAGCCCGGGCCGAAGCCCTGCAGGGGGCGGTCGGCGAACAGGCGCAGGCCCCCTTCGATCAGCTTCGTGCGCCCGCTGGTCGCGTTGCTCGCCGAGCCGCCTTTGCCGGTCAGCCCGAGGTGCAGGCTCGGCGGCGCTACCGCCACCAGGACCACCGCGATCGCCGCCAGCGCGACGGTCACATAGATCGTGCCACGCACGTCCCACCGGTAGGCCGCGAGCACCGCGAGGCCGAGCAGCAGCGAGGCGATGCTCGACTGCGAGAAGCTAGTCACAAGGCCCGCCAGCAGCCACAGCAGCACCGCCCCGCCAAGCAGCACCGTGCGGCGTCGCACGCTCCACAGCACCACCGTCGTCACCCCGATCATCACCAGCGCGAGGAAGCGACCGTAGATGTTGGGGTCGAAGAAGAGCGAGTTGACCCGGAAGTAGTTGCCGTACTGGTCGGCCGCCACCACCTTCGGGTTGAGGAAGAGCTGCTTGCGGTCGTACTCGACGAAGCCGATCCCGGCGAACACGATCGCGAGCATCACCGCCACCGCGAGGCATTGCAGCAGCAACTCGCGCGTCCACTGCACCTCGTGCAGCAGCATGAACAAGAGCGCGAACGGCACGTAGAAGAAGACCATATTCTCCAGGGCCTTGGAGAAGTCAGCGGAGTAGGTCGCCTGCAGCGCGTACAGCACGACGGCGGCCGTCAGCAGCCATTCCAGGCCCTGCGGGGAGATCATCCGCGCCCACCAGCCATTCAGTGCCCGCTCGGGTGCGCCATTATGTGCGGGGTGGGTCCGCGGCGGGGTTGAGGTCGCGCCCGACAATCGCGGGAGCGCGTACGCCAGCGCGCCGGCGCCGACCACCAGGTACAGCGGGATCAGTAGGTTGGAGGTGCTGCCGCCGGTCGCGATTGGCAGGCGGAACGGCAATGCGAAGATCGCCAGCAGTGGAAACGCCCGAGGTCGCCTGTGGACGACCAAGGCAAGGACGGCCACGACCACCAGGCCCAGCACGACAGCCGCGGCGGCCTTCGCCGGCTGGTTACGTAGGTGTGTCAACTGCGAGGTGTGCCAGATATCGGCGAGCAGCAGCGCCGGCGTCACCACCAGCACTGCCAGCGCCGCCAGCGCGCGCGACCGTTCCGATACCCGCGGTGGGCGCCCCAGCACGACCACCGCGGCGAGCAACGCAACCGCGATCACGCCGAGCTTCTCAACGCCCTCTCCGAAGCCGTGGGCGGTGGCGAGGATCGCGGCGCTCACGGGTGCCGTTCCAGTTTGAAGCTGGTCGTGGAGTAGCGGGAAAGATCCTGGCTGCGCAGGCTCACCCGCAGGCGATATTCACCCGGTGGCGCCAAACCACCGCTCTGCGTCGATCCGAGCTGCCCATTCCAACACAGTGAAAGCGGTTTGTACCTTTCCACCGGCAAGTCACGCACGATCGTCGCGATACTGTGGTTGGCGGAGTCGACGATCTCGACCGTCACTTCATCGGTCTGTGCGATCTTGAACGCGAGGTACTCGACCCGTTCGCTCGAGTTCACCAGTCGTGCCGGCACCCTCCCCCGGCAGGCCGCGGCCGGCACGCGAGCCGGAGTGAACGCTTCATCCATCTTGAATTCCTGCACCGGCGTCGGCGTGTGCTTCAGCTGCTGCGTCAAGACGAACGCAACGAAGCAAGTCACAACCAACGCAGCAAACACCACCCGCGCCAGCTTGTAAGCCTCCGCCGACTCGCCGAGCGAGCGCCCCCCCGCGGAGCGAGGGATGGGGTCCCGCCCACCCCGCCCACCCGCGGAGCCCTCTCCTATCAATCCTTTCCATCCAATGCGAAGCGCTCAACGGTATCCGAGCGCAGCCCCAAACGCAGCGTCTCCAGTGAGAGCACGTCGCTCGGGGCGATGTTGCCGAGGTTGCACTCGCTGCCGAAGAAATCCAGCAACCACACCTGCTGGGCCTTGAGCGGCGCCTCGAAGATCATCTGCTCGGGGTCCACCGCGTGCGCGATCTCGTCGATCAGGCCGCTGCGCACCTCGCCATCGGCGCGGTAGATACCGGCCGTACCCGACTCGCGCGCCTCGGCGACCACCTTCCACGCGCCCGCCTCCAGGTCGCGTTCGATCTGCTCCACCCACACGTACGGGGCCATGATGAAGTCGGCGTCCTTGCTGCCGACCTCGGCGAGCACGGTGAAGCCGGCCGCCACGAGCGTGCGGATCAGGTGAGACTTCACCTCTGGCTCCAGCGCGATCGTGCCGTCGGAGACCTCGACGTGGCGCAGCCCCAGCTCCTTCAGCCACGCGATCAGCCCCTCGACGCGGCCCTGCTTGATCGCCAGCTCGGTCAGCGTGCCGCCGAGCACCACGGGGATGCCGTGCGCGGCGTAGCGCTCCAGCTTCGGCCTCAGGTTGGCGCTGACCAGCGCCGTGCCCCAGCCCAGCTTGACGATGTCCACATACGCGCCGGCGACCTCCAGCATCCCCTCCACCTCGGCGCCCGACAGGCCCCGATCGAGCACGTGCGTGAGGCCCCGCGCACGCGGCTTTGCCGAGCGCTCGGGGAGCTTCAGGAAGCTGTTGGACGGGGGTTCCGGGCTCATGTGCGCTCGCGGGGCGGGATCGGCCGGCGCCGATCCTAGCCCCCGGCGGCGGACGCTTCGCCGGTGGGCGTTTCGCTCGCCGCGGGGGCTTCGTTGCCCTGCGCTTCACCGTTCCCGGCGCCCGGGGAGCTGCCCGCCGCCCCTTCGCTCGCCGCTTCGCCGTTCGCGGAGCCAACCAGCGATTCCTTGTCGGCGCCGGCGATCACCACCACCGTGGCGCCCCCCACGAGCTGCCCGAGGGCGCCTTCCAGCGGTGCCACTTCCCCGATACCGAGCGTCTGGCTCACGTGCTGCGCTTCGGTGCGATGCCCACTCGCGTACTCGACGACCGAGGCCGAGCGCGCGCTCGGGGGTTTCGCGCTCGACGCCGCAGCCAACGCATAGCCGCTCTGGCGCAAGTTCCCCGCCAGCTTGTGCGCCAGCCCTTCCGCTTCGGTCGCGTTCAGCACAACCACGTGAGTCGCCGCCGGACTCGCCACCACGACGTGCCCGTGGTGCCCACCGCTCGTGGTCGAGTGCGTCGTGGTCCCCGTGCTCGGGCTGTTCGACCCGCCGCCGGAGAGCAGGATCGCGGCCAGCACCACCACGCCCACGACCACGCCACCGGCGATCAGCGCCACCGTTTTGCGCGAGGATGGCTCCTCTTCAACCAAAAACTTGGGGGTCGTTCCACCCGCTCCCCCGTCCCGTCCCAGCGCCCGCACGCTCCCGGGCTGGGCTGGACGCGCCCCGGTCGCTCTCGGAGCGGCCGCGGCGGGGGGACGCGGCGGCAGAGGTTTGGAGCCCACCCCTCCAGAGGTGGCGCCGGCAACCTCTGCCCGGGCGGGAGCCGGAGGCACCGGGGCGCGGGGAGCAGCGGGCTGGGCAGGCTCCACCACACGCGAGGCGACCGCGGTCGAAGCCGCGGCGGCTGCCACCGTCGCCGGGGCGAGCGCACCCGACCCAGCGGCCGTGATGGCCGGCTCCGCTTCCGGCGGTTGCAGCGCCCCGAGCTCCCGCGCGGGCACGAACTCGGACTCCGCAGCGAGCGGCTCGGGCCCGTCGAGTGCCGGCGCGGACACGGGAGCGTCCTCCGCCGCCGGGGCCGGCGGCGCGGGCTGCGCGTCCTCGGGTTTCGCGGCCTCCACGGGTTTCGGCTCCCGCACCGCCTCGGCGGCCTCCCCCAACTTCGGCTCCTCCCCCGACCTCGGCTCCTCGGCCGCCGGAGACTCCGCTCCCGCCTGCGCGGCACCCGCCACGGTCTGCGCGGTGGGCACGAACGCCGGCTGGCCGGGGACCGGCGCCGGGAGGGGCGCCACCGTCGGCGCGGGACCGGGCGTGGCGGGGGCGGGTTGACCCGGAGTCGCGGCGGCGGGCTGGCCGGGGACCGCTATGGCAGGCTGGCCGGCGGCGGTGAGCGCCGTCGCGGGGGGCTGCCCGGGGACGGGCCGCGCGATCATCGGCGTGGCGCGAGGCACCACGGGCTGCGCGGCACGCTGGGCTCGCATCGCCGCCTCGGCGGCCACACGCTGCTCGAGCTCCGACGCACGCTCGGGCGCGCGCCCCGCCCACTCGCGCAGGCGTTTGAGCTCGCGCGCCTGGGAAAACACCAGCAGCGCGAGGATCGCGATCCCGACCAGTGCCGCGAAGGCCGCGAGGGCCCCAACCTCGAGCAGTTTGTTGGAGAGCGAAAGCGCCGGCAGCAGTGCGATCATGCGTCGCCAGAGTGTATGAGGGGCACAGGCGCCGCGGATGCGGTTGCCGGCTCGGGCGCCGCCGGCGCGCTCACGGGCTCCCGCACGCGTGAGGTCAGGTCGGCGACCTTCGCGGCGAGACCGGCGGCGTCGCCCTCCAGCACGAGCAGGTTGATCTCGGCGAACACCTCCTCCACGACCTCCGGCGCGAGCGACGAGCGTTCGGCGCGCAGGATCTTCTCGGTGGCGGTCGGCCGCGGACGCTCGTAGCCGTTGAACAGCTCCTCGTGCAGCTTCTCCCCGGGCCGGCGCCCAACCTCCTCGATCTCGATGTCGCGGTCGGGGTCCAGGCCGGAGAGCTCGATCATCGCCCGCGCCAGCTCGACGATGCGCACCGGCTCGCCCATGTCGAGCACCAGCACCTCGGCCGTGGACAGCCCCCCGGAGGTGGCGGGCATGCTCAGATCATCCTCCGATAGCCCGCGCCCCCCGGCCTGGCGCCGGAGCCCACCCGCCACGAGGCCGCTACGAGCGGGCGGGGGGGGCTGGAGGCCAAGCGAGCCCGCGCGGATGATCAGCTGCACCGCCTCGGGGATGGTCATGAAATAGCGCGTCATACGCCGGTCGGTGACCGTCACCGGGCCTCCCCGCGCAATCTGGCGGCGGAAGATCGGCACCACGCTGCCGGAGGAGCCGAGCACGTTGCCGAAGCGCACCGCCTTGTATACGGTGCCCTGCCAGCGCGCGGCGGCCCCTTCCAGCGCAAGCTCCGCCAGCGCCTTGGAGGCCCCCATCACCGTGGCGGGGGCGACGGCCTTGTCAGTCGAGACGAGTACGAAGCGCTCCACCCCGAGCTCGCCGCAGACATGCGCCATCACGCGGGTGGCGATCGCGTTGTTGCGCACCGCCTCCACCGGGTTGGCCTCCATCAGCCCCACGTGCTTGTAGGCGGCGGCGTGGAACACGACGGTGGGACGGTGCTCGGCGAGCACCTCGCGCATCCGCTCCTCCTCCTTGCAATCCCCCAGCACCGCCGCCAGCGACGCGGGCGGCACGTGGCGCTCGTCCAGCAGTTCGCGGTGGATCGCGAACAGGTTGTCCTCGGCGTGATCGAGCAGCACCAGGCGCCGCGGACCCACGTGCGCGATCTGGCGGCACAGCTCCGCGCCGATCGAGCCGCCCGCGCCGCTCACCAGCACGACCGCCTCGCGCGCCAGGTAGGCGCCTACGCGGTCGAGCTCCATCACCACCGGCTCGCGCCCCAACACGTCCTCGACGCGCACCTCGCGCACCTGACGGGCGATCGTGTTGAGCGCCGTGGCGCCCCGGCGAGGATGGGTCGGGTCCCCATCCTTGAGCAGCTCGAACACGGTCGGCAGCGTGCGCACCGGGATCGAGCGGGCGCGGCACTCCCGCACCACGCGCGCGCGAGTGGAGCCCGGCGCCGAGGGGATCGCGATGATCACTTCCTCGGGCTCGGCCTCCTGCAGGATGCGCGGCAGGTCGGCCTCCGTGTTGCCTCTCACCTTCACCCCGTCGATCCGCATGCCGCGCTTGCGGGGGTCGTCGTCGAGAAAGCCGACGGGTGCCAGCCCCAGCTCGCGGTTGCGCGCGATCTCGCGCAGCACCAGCCGTCCGCCTTCGCCGGCGCCGACGATCAGCACGCCTCGCTCGCCCTCGCGCACGCCGCGGAAAGCGCCCTGCAGACGCCGTTCGCGCAGCGCGCGGGCCAGCACCCGCAGGCCCACCAGCGCGCTCAGCGCGAGCAGGAAGAAGAGCACGATCACCCCGAGCGGCAGATCCACCGTGCTCACGCCCGCCGGGTGGCCGGCGCGATAGGGGCCGTAGGGGATCTGCACCGGCCGCGCCACTGCCACGCCGACGAGCGCCAGCAGCACGATCGCGATCACCCCCCGCAGGATCGCCTCGTAGTCGCGCTGCCCGGCGTAGCTCCAGCTGCGCAGATACACGCGCGCGAACACCAGCACCACCACGCCGCCGAGCGCCACCCACCAGATCGTGCGTTCCAGCAGCAGCGTGTAGCGGTGCGTGAGCCCCTCGTCGAAGCGCAGCTGAAAGGCGAGGTAGTACGCGAGCGCGACCAGCACCCCGTCCACGGCGATCTGGGGCAGCATGTGCCGGTGGAAGGGGGTGGGGGCCCACCCACCCGCCGAGCGGAGACGTCGGCGCATTGCCTCGAATTGTAGGCGTCTATTTGAAGAGGGTCAGCCCCGAGATCGCCGCCGTTTCGCCACCCGGGGGCAGGCGAGTGATCCACAGCAGGTAGTAGCGGAACAGGACACCGTGTGTGTTGAGTCGGATCGTGCTCTGCGCGCCAACCGCGCGCGGCCCCACCAGTTCCACCCAACCGCGCTGGGCGAGGCTCTCGGGGTCTTCGTAGGGGAGGTGGACGTCGAAGCTCTTGGCGGCGTAGACAGCGGCGGTGAAGCCCGGGGTGGGCGTCTGCACCTCGATCGCGTGGGCCCGCAGCCCGGGAGCCGCGTCGATGTAGATGCCCGTCCCCGGCTTGTGCCCGAACGAGTCTTCGCGGTAGTGCTCGGTGCTCCACACGGTTTCGGGGTCGCCGTCGACCACGTTGGCCACCTGCGTCGGGTGTTCGGGTTCGTTGCCGTACGGGTTGTAGTCGTGCGCCGAGCTCTGTTCCAAGGGCACCGGCGTGAGACCCGCTTTGGCGTCCACGTCGGGGGTCACACCGCGGTGGGTGTTGCCGGCGAGCAGCGCCAGCGTGAGCGCCACCAGGCCACCGAGCAGCGCCAAGGAGCCCAGCCAGCGAGCCGGGTGGCGCATCCGCCACGGCAGTAGGCGGCGCGCCGGAGCCGGCAGCGTACGCAGCACCGTCGTGACCTCTCCGGTGCTCTGGCCGGCACGCGCGACCTCGATCGCGAGCACCTCCTCCAGGTCGGCCAGCAGCGTGGGGATGTCGGGGTAGCGACGGGCAAGGTCCTTCGCGGTGGCGCGTTCCACGACCGCAGCGGTCGCGGCCGACACCTCGGGCCGGCGGTGCTGTACGTCCGGGATCTCCTCGCGCACGTGGCGCATCGCCACGGCGACCGGGGTGGCGCCGGTGAAGGGGATCGCGCCGGTCAGCATCTCGTACAGCACCACTCCCAGGGAGTAGATGTCGGATTGGCCGGTGACCTTGTGGCCGAGCGCCTGCTCTGGAGAGACGTAGTCGGTCGTGCCGAGCACGCGCCCGTCGAGCGTCAGCCCCTCCTCGGTGAGCGTGCGGGCGATCCCGAAGTCGGTGATCTTGGCGGTGCCCTCCGTGGTCAGCAGCACGTTCTGGGGCTTCACGTCGCGGTGCACGATGTGGTGTTCGTGCGCCGCCCCCAGCGCCCGTGCGATCTCGATCGCGTACGCGATCGCCTCGGTGATCTCGAGCGGGCCGCTGCGGCGGATCAGCGCCTTCAGCGTCTCTCCGTCCACGTACTCGAAGACGATGTACGGCGTCGCGGGGAGGGTGGGGTCTCCATCCCTGGGATCCCCATCCGCGGGATCTTCATCCACCTCCTCGCCGGCGTCGATCACGGTCACGATGTGCGCGTGGCTGAGCTGCGCCACCGCGCGCGCCTCGCGGCGAAAGCGCTCCAGTTGGTCGGAGTCCGAGGCGATCTCGCGGTGCATCAACTTGATCGCCACCGGCCGTTCCAGCACCGCGTCGAAGGCGCGGTACACCGTCGACATTCCCCCCTTGCCGATCTCCTCGTCGAGGCGGTAGCGCCCGCCGAGCGCGGTACCGAGCATCGCTTGCGACATCACTCTATTTTGCGCGTTCCGCAGGCGGGAGCGGGATCCTCCATTTGGAGGAGTCAGCGGATGGTCATGCGCGGCCGATCGGCGCACGCGGCTGAGCCTCCAATCCGGGGATCGCGCGGGTACGACTACAAGGCGATCAAGGCGATACCTACGAGCGCCGCCGCGACCCCGAAGGCCTGAAACCGCGACAGCCGCTCGCCCAGCAGGCCCATGCCCAGGGCGACCGTGACGATCGGAAAGAGGGAGCCGAGCACCGACACGAGCGAGAGCTGGCCGTGCGCGGCGGCCGTCGTATACATGATCGTGCCAAGCACCAGCAGCACGCCCGGGATCGCAAACAGCGCGCTCCCGCGGACGAATCTGATCCCGCGCAGCTCACGGCCGGCCCACAGCGCAAGCAGCGCCACCAGTGCCAGTCGCGCGTCGAGCAGCGCCCATGCGCGCCCGTGCACAGAGGCCTTCGGCAGCGCGGTGAGGAAGATGCCGAAGGCGACCGCCGAGGCCGCCGCCCACAGCGCGGCCGCGCGCGGGTTGGGGTAGTGCGCGGCCGTGTGATGAGCGGAGCCACGGCGCGCGACGAGCACGGCACCGCCCATCGCCAGCACCAGCCCCACCGCTTGCGCCGGCCTCAGCGAATCGCCGCTGGCGAGGCCCCACGCGACGGGGATCACAACGCCCGACGCCCCGATCGGCGCCACCACCGCCAGCGGCCCCAGCTCCGCCGCCTTGTAGAAGCCGATCAGCCCACCGGCGTTGCCGGCACCCGCCAGCAGCGCCAACCCGACATCCGAGGAGGGCAGCGCTCGGCCCCCTTCCAGCGCCAGATACAGCGCACAGGCCCCAAGCGCCGCCATCTGCGAGAGCACCAGCACCGTAACGAGTTGATGCCGGCGCACCAGCTGCGGGCCGATGAAGTTCGACACGCCGTAACACAGCGAGGCGCCGAGGGCGAGGGTGATCGCGAGCATTGGCGGTGAGTCTGGCAGTCGGCGGCCACCTCGCCGGCTACGCTTCCCCGTATGCGCACGATCCCCACAGCACCGGTCTCGGCCGCCTCGCTGGTCGTCGGCTACGCAGTCGCGGTCGCCACCGGCTCGCGCCCGTTGGGAGGCGTGGTCCTGGCGCTCGGGGGCCTGTGGTGCGTCCACGCCTGGTTCCAGCGCCACGGCGCGCGGACGGCCACGACCCTCGGGTTGGTCGGGCTTGGTCTGTTCATCGCCTCGCACCTGCTGGCGCTGGTAGTCGGGGCCTGGCCCTCCGTCCTGATCGTCGCGGGGTCCATGGGGGTGGTGAGCTGGGCTCGGGCGGACTCGCTTGGCGGAGCTGCTCGTCGCATAAGCTCTGCCTCGTGAGACGTCCCCCCCTAGTCGCGACCGTCGCGCTGGCTCTCGCTCTGCCGGCCACCGCCGGCGCCTCCTCGCACGCGGTCAACTTCCGGACGAAGACCGCGGACGTAGCATGCGGCATCGTGGCCTCGGTCCCCGGGACCGAGCTCGACCCCGGCACAAGCAGTCAGCTCGAAGGCGAGTACCCGGGCCTGCAGTGCTCGGCGGCGGGCATCCCCAAACCCAAGCACGGAATCGGTGACCCCTTCGTACAGCTCGGGCAGGGGCGCGCCGGTCGCGCCAAGCTCGTCGACGAGAGCCAGGACGACCTCATCTCGGACGCCAACTTCGTGACGCTCGCGCCAGGCTCGACCTGGAGCCGCTACGGCATCGCCTGCACACTGACCGAATCCTCGGTTCGCTGCACGAACGGTACGGGCCACGGCTTCGAAATCTCCACCGGCCATCTCAGCCTGTTCCCGAGCGCCTCGGAAGCCACCGCCTGCGGGAGCGTCAGCTACACGTTCCCGGGGACCCACGGCGAGGGCCACGCAGCGCTGAACAACCTGACCGCCTCCGGCGTCTCGTGCGCGACCGCCCGCACGGTGGCCAGGGCGTTCATCGTTAGCAACAAGCCCCCGCGGGGCTGGCGTGCGATGTCGAAGACGGTGACGAGTCGCGGCAACACGCTCGGCGAGGAGATCTTCACACGCGGCGCCGCGCGTGTGATCGGCGACCTCGCCAACTGACGTCGGCCCAGGCCGTTACGAGGTCGGGCGAGCTGGACCGCCGCGGACCGTCAGGTTTCGATCGTGACGAGCGTGCCGATCGGCGTGTAGGGCCAGATCTCCGCGGAGGCTGCCAGCGGGAGCTCGACGCAGCCGAGGCTCTGCGGGGTGCCGAACGAAGCGCGATCGAAGTTGTGCAGCGCGTCGCCGCCGTTGAAGTAGCTGACCCATTTGATCCCCGGATCTTCGTAGTGCGAGCCGTCGGGGTTGGTACCGCTCATCGTCGTTTCGGGGAGGTGCTCGAACACCGGGAACGTCCCGAGTTCGGTTTCCGCCCCGGAGATGCCCGTGTTCGCCGGTGAGGTGATGATCGTCCGGCCGCTGTGCCACAGCGTCATCGTCTCCGGTGTTTCGCGGTGCACATACACGTAGCTGTAGCCGCTGCCCAGGCGCTTGCCGGCGATCGCGTCATCCAGCAGCGCGTGCCACACGGTCGGTCCCGCGACCCCATCGACGGTGAGGTTGTTTTCGTTCTCGAACTTCATCACCGCGCCCTTGGTGATCACGCTTGCAACAGCCGGGTTCCACATCGCCTGTAGCTGGTGGGGAGTGTCGGGATAGCGCCAGTTGAAGCTGCCGCCCGGAGGTTCGACTGCCGCCTGCGCCTCCGCGCTCGGCGTGCGCGCCACGGCGACCCCCGCCGGCTGCCATATGACCGGCAGGTAGCCGGCTTCGGCGAGCAGTTGGTGCAGGCGCAGCGTCGAGCCGGGCGGCACGGTCCATTCGATCTGGTTGGTGGTGCGCAGCCCACTCCCGCCCGTCGTGACGGCGACCGCACGCGGGAGCTGGACCCGCAGCTGGGAGTCGAGCGCGGCTCCCAGCCCCGACGGGGTGAAGGCGAGCGTGTGGCTGTTGACTTCGCGCCAGCTCCCAGGCGTGTCCGGAGAGAGCTGGGGACGAGCCGAGCCCAGTACTTCGCTCACCGGCTTGGAGAACGTCAGGTCGATCGGTGTGGCGGGAGAGATTCGCGCGCCGGATGTGGGGAAGCTGACCATCACCGGCGCCCGGGAAGGCGGGAACCAGCTCACCTGCGTGGGCGCCCCGAGCCTCTCCCAGGGACGCGCCGCGGCGGCGATCTCGATCGCGCCGGTCGAAGCCTGCGGTCCAAGCGAGACCGAGCTCCGTGCGCTGCCGAGCGTGTGGTGGGTCAAGCCATCCGTGCTGCTCCCGTAGGAAACAGCGGACACGGGTTGGTCGAAGCTCACGCGCACCGCCGAGCCCGAGGGCACGGTCATCCACTGCTGGGTCACACGTGCAGTGGGCGCACGCAGCGTCAGCTGCTCGTTGCGCTCGCTTCCCAACGCCCAGCCGAGCCACCCCGGCCGGCGAACCTTCACATCCACCGTCACCTGCTCGCCCGGAGTCAACCGCTTCAGTGGCGTCAGCCGTCCACCGTCGATCGCGAGCGGCACCCTCCGGCCGTTCGGTCCGTATGCCCTGACGCGCTCGATCGTCCCACCCAACGGCTGCACCGTCACGCGCGCAAGTGCCGTCGGATCGCTCGCCAGCGTCGCACCCGAGAAGGCCAGCACCGCCACGCCGAGCACCACGACGATCAAGGCAAGCGTCATTCCCGCGCCAACCAGGGCACGCGTCCGACGATGCTCTGGCGACACGGGGTCACGACGAGCCGAGGCAATCGCCATTCATGGATCGTAGGACGGTTTGGTATGGATCGCGTCGCCGCGACCAAAGCCAGGCCCGCGCGGTAGAGCGCAAACGGCCACAGCGCCCGCCCACGCCGGCCCGGCCGGATCAACGGCGCGCAGGCAAGCGTCGATAGGAACGCCGCCCCGGCGCCCGCGGCAAGCGCCGGAATAGTGGCCGGCGGGGTGCCGCGCCGGCCGAACCGGGGATGCTGGCCGAACGGAGGATGCGAGCCGAAGGCGGGTCTCCCCCCACTTTGGTCGCGGGCGAGCGTCACCCGGCTTCGGCCGAGGCGAAACGCCTTGAGCCCTGCGGCGCCCACGATCACAGGGAGGCCGACGCGCCAGGAGAGGGTGTGGGCGTCCTCGCGGGCGAAGCCGCGTGCGCGCGCGGCGGTGAGGGTGGCGCCGTTGCGCGAGACGCCCGGGAGCAGGGCGAGCGCTTGCGCAAATCCAAGCGCGAGGCCGTCGCGGGGGCCAAAGTCCGCGAGGTTGCGGTTCCCGGGGCGAGTGTCGGCCCAGGCCATCGCGGCGGCGCCTACCGCCAATCCCGTGGCGAGCGCACGGGGGCCGCTTGGACGGCGCTCGAGGCGTTGCTCCATGAGGTAGCCCACGAGCGCCGGGGGGGCGAGCGCAAGCGCCGCCGACGCCAGGGCTCTACCGTCCACCTCGCGCAGGGCCTGCCACAGCTCCCCGCGCAGAGCGGCCGATTCGGGAGACGCTCCCTTTGCCGAAGCCGGGGGACACCCGCCTTTGGCGAGCATCCCCATTTCGGCGAGCATCCCCGGATAGGCCAGCAGAGCAACGGCGGTGCCCGCGTGCAGGGCAACCTCCAGCGCGTTGCGCAGCTCTGCCTGCTGCTGGGCATGGGGCCAGCCCGCCAGGCGCGGGAGCAGCGCGATGTGCGCTGAGGAGGAGACGGGCAGCACCTCTGTGGGGCCCTGCACGAGCCCCAGCAGCAGTGCGTGGTGCAGCGGCAGCTTCGTGGCTCGGGGAGATCCCTCAGCCAATGTCTACGGGTGCCGACTCCGGGGACGAGGGGCGATCGGGGTCCTCCGCGACTTCTACGGCTACCACCTGGCCCGCACGGCGGCGGCGGACGATCCAGTAGCCGATGGCCACCACGACGAGCGCGACGATTGCGTAATCGACGTACTCGAAGCCTTTGCGCACGCTCGTCCATTCGTTGCCGAGTGCGTGGCCGGCGAGCGCCAGCGCGAGCACCCAGGGGATCGAGCCGATGATCGTGAGCACGGTGAAGCGCAACGGCGGCATCTTAGCGACGCCCGCGGGCAGCGAGACGAAGGCGCGCACCAGCGGGATCATGCGGCCGAAGAGCACCGCGGGATCGCCGTAGCGCTGAAACCAGCGGTCGGCACGGTCGATCTGGGCGGGGCCCATGTGCACGAGGTGGCCGTGGCGTTCCATCAGCTCCAGACGGCCGCCGCGACCGATGCCGTAGGCGATCCACGAGCCGACGAGCGTGCCCAGCAGGCCCGCGAGCACGATGCCGGTCATCGTCAGGTGGTGGTGCGCGCCCGAGCCGCCGGGGTCCGCCACCGCGAAGCCCGCGAACAGCATCACGACCTCGGAGGGGATCGGAATGCAGGCCGAGCCTAGCGCCATCAGCAGGAACACCGCCGGCAGCCCCCCGTCGCGGACGAGGTGCCAGGTGGCGGTGACAACCGATTCGGTGACCGAGGCGAGGACGAGCACGGGCGCGTCAACGATACCCGGATGCGAGGGTGCAATCCGTCAGAGCACGCCCAGCGCGATGAGGATCGTCTTATCCAGTCGGGGCGCCCGCAACCGGACACCTGCCCGGTATCGCCCGGCGGTACGGTCTGCCGATGCGCGTCTGGATCGACCTCACCAACAGCCCCCACGTGCTGGTCATGCGACCGGTGATCGAGGCGCTGGAGCGCGACGGCCACGAGGTGCGGGTGACCGCGCGCGACTTCGCCCAGACGCTGGGGCTGCTGCGCCGCTTCGAGATCCCCCACACCGCGATCGGGCGCCACCGCGGGGAACGCCTGGCCGCCAAGGCCGGCGGCCTCGCCCTGCGCTCGGGGGCGCTGCTGCGCTGGGCCTACGCCGAAGCGACGGGATCGAGAACCGAGCCCCCCTCCCCCTCCTCCCCACCCACATCGGGCCGCTTCGACATCGCGCTCGGCCACGGCTCCAACGACGTCAGCGTCGCCGCTGCCCTGCTGCGGATTCCCAGCGCCACGATGTTCGACTACGAGTGGGCGACCGTGCAGCACCAGATCAACTGCCGCTTGGCGCGGGCGGTGGTGGTGCCCGAGGCGATCCCCCCCGAGCGCCTCGACCGCTACGGCGCACATGGCAAGGTGCGCGCCTACGCGGGGCTGAAGGAGGAGTACTACCTGGCCGACTTCGAGCCCAACCCTGCGATCCTCGCCCAGCTGGGGCTCGACCCCGGGCGGCCGATCGTCGTGGTGCGCACCCCCCCCGAGGTTTCGCTCTACCACCGCTTTGAGAACGATCTCTTTGCGCGTGTGCTCGAGCGCCTGCGCGAGGCGGCGGACAGCGCGGAGGGAGTGCAGTCGGTGGTGCTGCCCCGCACCTCCGCCCAGCGCGCGGAGCTCGTCGGCGTGCGCGGCTTCGTCGTTCCCGAGCAGGCGATTGACGCGCAGTCGCTGATCGCGCTCTGCGACCTCGTGATCTCCGCCGGCGGCACGATGAACCGCGAGGCCGTCGCGCTCGGCGTCCCGGTGTACACCACCTTCGAAGGCCGGCTCGGGGCAGTCGACGAGCGGCTGATCGCCGAGGGCCGACTGCGCAAACTTAGCGACCCCGCCCAAATCGATCTCAAAAAAAGACACCACACCACCGCGCACGCACGTGTCCGCCGCGACCCGCGCACGCTCGTCGATCTGCTGCTCTCGCCGCTGCGCTCGAGCTAATACCGGTAGGCGCGCCGGGCCTCCCAGCGCTCGATCCCGAGCCGGCAGAGGCGGTCGACGAGCTCGGGGTAGGGGATCCCCGAGGCCTCGATCAGCTTCGCGTACACGCTCGTCGGCGTGAAGCCGGGCATCGTGTTGAGCTCGTTGACCAACACCCGCTCGCCGTCCACGAAGAAGTCCACGCGCGCGAGACCCTCACAACCGGTGTAGGCGAACACCTCCAGCGCCAGCTCCCGCACCCGCTCGCGCGCGGCGGCGGAGATGCGGGCGGGCACCAGCAGCTCCATCCCTCCGGCGTCGTACTTGGCGGCGTAGTCGTACCACTCGCCCGCAAACGCGATCTCCCCTGGCTCGGACACCAGCGCCGGCGGTCCATCGTCGTGGGCAGCTAGAGGGTGGTGCAGGCGGCCGTAGGCCGGCTGGCCGAAACGGGGATGCTCGCCGGAGGCGAGTGTCCCCCGGCTTCGGTCGGGCCCCTCTTTCTCGGTCATCCCGAGCACCGCGCACTCGACCTCGACCCCGCTCGCCATCGCCTCGACGATCGTGAGCGGATCGTGAGCGAATGCCTGATCCAGCGCCTCCCCAAGCAGGCCAGCGTCGGACACCTTGACGATCCCCAACGAGGAGCCCATGTGCGCAGGCTTGACGAACACCGGCAGGCCGAGGACGGAGAGCTCGTCGAGCAGCTCCTCGGGAGCGCGGCGCCAGCGCTCGGCGCGCACCCCCGCGTACTCCACCTGGGGAACACCCGCGGCGGACATCAGCTCTTTGAAGAGCACCTTGTCCATGCAGATCGCCGAGGACGCCACCCCCGCGCCCACATAGGCGACATCCAGCGCCTCCAGCATGCCCTGCACCGTGCCGTCCTCGCCGAAGGGCCCGTGCAGCGCCGGGAACACCACGTCCGCATCGAGCAGCCCCTCCCCCGGGCAGAGGGCGAGCCGCTCCTCCTCGTGGCGCCACCTGCCGTCACGCTCGATCTCCACCCAACGAACCTCGTGCCCAGCGGATTCCAGACCCTCGCGCACGGCGCGCGCAGAGGCCAGCGAGACGTCGTGCTCGGAGGAGCGCCCGCCGGCAAGTAGCGCGACCGTGAGCCTCATGGAACGGCGGGTGTGGCAGCGGGTGGAGTTTGAGAGGTCGTGGTCGAGGTGCTCGGAGTCGTCGTGGTCGTGGTGCTCGGCGTCGTCTGCGGCGCGAGTTCGCCCACGGTCAGCTTGATCGTGGCTCCTCGCTTGGCCTTGGTGCCGCCCGCGGGATTCTGCTGGAGCACCAGTCCCACTTCGGCAACGCTTGAGACGGTGCGCGTGCTGGACTTCACCACGAAGCCCGCCCCCACCAGTTCGCCTTCGGCGCGTTCCTGCTTTTTGCCGACCACGCGCGGCACCGCGACTTCCTGGGAGGCCTTCGCCACCACGAGATTCACCGCTTCCCCGCTGCGCACCGAGCTGCCCGCGGAGGGCGTCTGCGCGAGCACGGCGCCGGCCGCCTGGCCCGCTTCTTCGCGCTTGGTGACCGCGCCCACGTGCAATCCCGCAGCACGCAGCGAGCCACGCGCTTCGTCTTCGCCCTGGCCGATCACTTCGGGGACTTCCACCTGCATGGGGCCGCTCGAGACGAACACCGTCACCGGGCTGCCCATCAGCAGCGGCACGCCCTGCGAGGGTTCGGTGGAGATCACCTTGCCGCTCGCCACCGACGTGCTGGAGCGGCTCTGCACGTTGGGCTTGAAGTGCGCCTGCTCGAGCTTGTGCTCGGCTTCCGCGCCGGTGAGTCCTCTCACGTCGGGCACCCCCACGCTGGCGGGACCGGTGGAGACGACGACGCTCACATGCGCGCCGCGCTGCACCACGCTGCCCGCGGCAGGGCTCACCGAGATCACGGCGCCCTCGGCGACGGTAAGGCTGGGCGCCTGCGAGGGGATCGGCACCAGATCGGCGGCTTTGAGCTCGGTGGTCGCGAGCGTCGCCGTGCGCCCGACGACGTTGGGCACGGTCACCTGGCGTTTGCCGGCCGGCAGCAGCAGCGCAAGCGCGACCCCGGCGGCGAGGAGCGCGAGCGCCACCCCACCCGCGATCCACCAGCGGCGACGCCTGCGCCGCCGTGCGGCCTCCTCGGGATCCTCCCGCGGCGGGGCCTCCGCGGCGGACGCCAGCAGCAGCGCGGTGGCGGCCACGGGTGCCACCGGCCCGTTGACGGCGGGCGAAGCCGGCGGGCGCTCACCTGCGCCAGGCAGGCTCCGGCGGACGTGCTGGAGCGCCGCGATGAACTCGTCGGCGTCGGCGAAGCGCTCCGCGGGATCCTTCGCGAGCGCCCGCAGCACCACGGCGTCGAGCTCCGGTGGAATCGCGCCCCGCGCGGGGGCAGGCGCAGGCGTGTCGGTCACAACGGCGCCAGGTGGGTGGGTGGACGCATGGCTCACAACCGCGCTGGGCGGCAGCGGCGTGGCGGAGACCTGCTTGAGGGCGATCGTCACCGCCGTCTCCCCGTCAAAGGGCACCGTGCCGGTGAGCAGCTCGTAAAGCACGATCCCCACCGCGTAGATGTCCGAGGCGGCGCTCACCGCGTGGCCCTGAGCCTGCTCGGGGGAAAGGTATTGAGCGGTTCCCATGATCGAGCCGGTGAGCGTCATGTCGGAGGCGCCGGCGCGGGCGATCCCGAAGTCGGTGACCTTCGCGCGGCCCTCCTCGTCGAGGATCACGTTGTGGGGCTTGAGGTCGCGGTGGATCACCCCGCGACGATGCGCAAAGCGCGCCGCCTGCAGGATCTGAATGACGATGTCGATCGCGGCCTCGGGGTCCAGTGGCCCCTGCTCGCGCACGACCGCCTTCAGAGAACGGCCGGGGAGGTACTCCATCGCGATGTAGTACGTGCCGTCCCACTCCCCGCGATCGAAGATCGCCACCACATTTGGGTGAGAGAGACCGGCGGCGCTGGAGGCCTCACGGCGGAAGCGCTCCACGAACTCCTGGTCTTCGGCGAAGCGGTGGTAGAGCAGCTTGACCGCCACCTGGCGCCCCAGCAGCTGGTCGCGCGCGAGGTACACGTCGGCCATCCCGCCGGTGCCGATCCGCGAGAGCACCTCGTAGCGCCCGTCGATCACCGTGCCGGATTCGATCATCGCCGGGCCACCCGGGTCGTCAACCGAGCCGCCTTCAGGCGGGCGACCCGGCGCCAGGCCGCGTCCTCAATCATTTGAGCAGCACTTCCATCACGCGCCGCGCGATCGGCAGCGCATACGTAGCGCCATACCCGGGTACGCCCTTGACCGTCACGGCGATCGCCACGGTCGGGTTGGCGGCGGGGGCGAAGGCGATGAACCAGACGTTGTTGAGCGCGCTGCCGATCTGCGTTTCCGCGGTGCCGGTCTTGCCGGCCACCTGCACACCCGGGATCCGCGCGTTTTCGCCGGTGCCTTCGTCGACGACGGCTTCCATCATCGAGGTGACGGCGGTGGCGGTGGCGGGCTTCATCACGACCGACTGCACCCGCGGGGAAACGCGCTGCACGATGCGCCCTTCGGGGTCCACGATCCGCGCTGCCAGGTGAGGAGCCATCAGCCGTCCGTGGTTGGCGACGGCGGCGGCGACCTCCGCCATCTGCAGCGCGGTCACCCGCAGTTTGTCCTGGCCGATGCCCATCCGCCCGACGTCGACGAGTGGGCTGAGGGGCGAGAGCAGGCGTTCGCCCCCGCGTTCGTCGTCGTACTCCCCGGAGGCCGACATTTCTTCGACGGGGTAGTCCAGCTGGGGCTTGGCATCGAAGCCGAAGCGGCGCATGTAGCGGGCGAGGGTGGGCTTGCCGACCTGTTCTGCGACCTGCGCCCACACCGTGTTGACCGATTTGGCGAGCGCCTGCGTGAGCGTCAGCTCGCCGAAGCTTTCGTTCTGGTCGTTGCTCAGCGGCACGCCCGACACCACGATGCCGTTGTGGCCGCTGAGCGTCGAGGAGGGCGTGAACTTGCCGGTGTCGATCGCCGCGGTGGCGGTGAGCACCTTGAATGTGGACCCTGGCGCGTACCCATACTGCACGGCGCGGTTGACCAGCGAGGCTTCACCGTCGGCTTTGAGCCGTTCGGTGCCGGCGGCGGAGCGCAGCGCGTTGGGGTCATAGCCGGGGGTGGAAGCCATCACCCGCACCGCGCCGGTGGAGGGCACGAGCGCGACCACCGCACCCTGATGAGTGCCGAGCCCCGCCAGCGCGGCCTGCTGGGCGGCCGGGTCGAGTGTGGTGATCACTTCGTCGCCCTTTTCGGGGCGGCCCTGGAACTGATCGAGGATCGACTGCAGGTCGCTCTGGCTCTGCCCGCTGAGGGGGGCGTTGCGGTAGCGCTCGAGGCCGGTGCGATCGAGCGAGCGCGGGTAGGAGTAGCCGATCGCCTGGGCGAACTCTTCCCCCCTCGGATACGTACGTTCGTAGGTCCCTTCGCGCGTGCGCACGCTGCGCGCGAGCACGGTTCCGTCGGCGGCGAGGATTGCCCCACGTTGCACGCTTTCCTGCTCGATCAGCGCGCGCTTGTTGAGCGGGTTTTCGCGCAGCGAGGAGGCCTCGAAGATCGTCCATCGCGAGGTGAAGGCGACGAGCAGCGCGAACAGCACCAGCACCAGCATGTAGAGGCGCAGGATCGGGCGATTCATTTACTCAGCTCTTCCAGTTCGATCGAGTGCACGAGCGAGCCCGCTTCTTTTTCGGAGAGCCACTTGTGGTCGAGCAGCGCGCCGCGCCGCGTGGAGCTCAGCGTGGCAGCGCCGACGCCAGAGACGTAATAGGTGCTGTAGAGGTTCAGTCCACCGGGGAGCGTGTAGGGGAGACCCCGGTACATCGTCACCAGACCGCGCGCGTTGGAGCCGACGAAGAACACCGACTGCGCGGCGATATACCCACCACCCGCAAGCAGCCCGAGCACCGCGAGCACGACCAGCGCGGGCAGCACACCACGCCGCCGGCGGCGACGAGCGACGGGGGGCGCGGAGTCGGGCGAGCGGGGACGGCGAGCCACCACAGGCGTTGCCGGCAGCGCAGCGTGCGTGCGGTGAGCGTCCCGGCGTGCCCGCGGCGACGATCGTTCCCGGGCGCGGCCTTCGGTGGGTACAGCCGCTTCCCGGTCCTCGCCGCGGTGCGGCGGGGATGCGAGCACCGAGGCCGATGGGCGCGTGGCCCCCACAGCCGGCATGCTCGCGATCGTGGCGTCGCGATCCACCTCGGCGGGCCCGGGGGAGGATGGATCCGAGCCCACCTCCTCCAAGCGCAGCAGGATGACGGTGATGTTGTCGCGCCCACCGGCGCGGTTGGCCTCGGCGATCAACGCCTCCCCGATGTCACGCAGGCGCGCACCGGCATGCAGGCGCAGAACCTCGGCGAGGCGCGCCTCTGGGACCATCGAGGTGAGGCCGTCGCTGCACAGCAGGTAGATGTCTCCAGCGCGTGCGCGAAACGAACGGGTGTCCACTTCGACCGTCTCCTCGGGCCCGAGCGCACGTGTGATGATCGAACGCTGGGGGTGGTCCTCCGCTTCTTCGGGAGTGAGGCGGCCCTCGCGGATCAGCTCGTCCACCAGCGAGTGATCGTCGGTGAGGCGCAGCAACTCGCCGTCGCGCAGGCAGTAGGCGCGGCTGTCCCCGACGTGGGCGATCGCAACCTCCTGCTCGCCGACATAGACGGCGGTGAGCGTTGTTCCCATGCCGGCCTGCTCGGCGTTTTCACGGGAGAGGGTGTGGATGCGCGCGTTGGCCGCGAGCGCGTGCGCGGCCAACCCCTCCTCGGGGGGAGAGCCGTCGGGCAGGCCGGCGTAGAAGGACTCCACCGCGATCTTCGAAGCCACCTCCCCAGCCTGCGCGCCGCCCATCCCGTCGGCGACCACGAACAGCGGCGAGCGCGCGAGCAGCGAGTCCTCGTTGGCGCGTCGCTGCAGGCCGGTGTCGGTGCCCGCGTAGTGCTCGGCAACGCGCAGCATCGCTAGTACTCCCCCGAGTTGTCGAATATCAGTTCCAGACGCCGTCGGACAATGGCTCTACGGCCTCCAAGGACTGCCATATATACCCCCACGCCCGTCAGCCTCTTCTCGATTCGTTCCCGCATGTCAGTCCACCTCGAACACGAATTCGCTCTCGCCAATCCGTAGATGATCGCCGGGATGCAGCGGACGGGGGGTGTCCAGCAGCTCCTCGTTGAGGTAGGTGCCGTTGGTCGAGCTCAAATCCTCGAGCACCAGCGTGCCGGCCTGCTCGTAGATGCGCGCATGGCGCGAGGAGGCAAAGGGATCCTCCAGGCGTATCTCCGCGTGGTCACCGCGACCGAGCACGAAGTCGCCGTCGAGATCGTAGATCATCCCCGGATCGTGACCGGTGGCGCGGGCGACAATCAGGCGGGGGGCACGACGGGCGATGTCGGGACGACCCAGCGCGGAGGCGGACTGCAGGCCGGTCGCGTCCGACGGCGCCCCGTAGCCCGACCCCGCCCCGCCCGCAACACCGAAGCCAGCGGGCGACCGGGTATCCCGTCCCCGCAGATCGCGCAGGGCGCTGCGTGCGACCCACAACAGGAACAGGTAAAGCACGGCGAGGAAGCCGAACTTGAGCGCAACCGACACCGGCTGGAGCGTATTCATCGCTGCTCGAAGACGATCTCGGTGGAGCCGAGCTCGATGCGGTCGCCCAGCTGCAGCGGTCGCGAGCCCCGCAACCGCTCGCCATTGAGCAGTACACCGTTGGTAGAGCGCAGATCCTCGATCGTCCAGCCCTGCGCGGTGGGACGAATGTGGGCGTGGCGGCGGGAGATCCCGGCATCGTCGAGCACCACGTCACAGTCGCGGCTGCGGCCGATCACCGCACCTTCCGGAGCGACCACCAGACGCCGGCCGGAGACCAGCAGCAGAGCGCGGGGCGGGCGCGCCGCGCGGGCCTGTTCGAGCGGCTCGCGCAGGCGTGAGGAGGAGCTGTAGATCATCGTCTGCCCATGCTCGTCCTCGTTGCGGACGGCGCCGCCGGGAGCCGGCCAATCCCCCTCGCGGGCAGGCTGCTCCCAGGCCCGGTCGGGCTCGCGATCGGCGTCCGCGTCGACGGGCACCTCGGGTCGCACCAGTCGCGCCTGGATGCCGAACTCGCCGAGCGACAGCGACTCGTCGGTGTGGAAGGCGATGAGCGGATGGGAGGCAAGCGTAAGGTCCTCGCTGCGAGCGTGCTCGAGCAGGTAGGCGCAAAGCTCGTCGATCAGCTCGTCCTCGACGCCGTCGTAGCGGGCGCGGTCAGGTGGCGAGAGCCAGACGGCGTACTCGTTGGGGGCATACACGCGCGACACGGAGGTGGTGCGGTGCTCGTCCATCTCGCGGGCGAGCTTACGGGCGAGTTCCATCGGGCGCACCTCGGAGCGGAAGAGGCGCCCGAAGGCGCCCTCCACCAGGGAGGCGAGCGTGGTCTCGAGGCTCTTGAGGGGGTTCATTGGCTGTGAGCGCAATCGTGATGCGAGCTACGGCGTGGCGACCATGTCCGGTACCCCCGCCCGTGCAAGCATCACTTTAAGCCGGTATCGCCCAGACCGTCTCCGGGTGACTCTCCAGTGGCTGCGATGAGAATGTGCACGAGGAAGCAGACCGTGGTGGTTTCGACGCTCCAGGACCCCTACACCGGGCCGCGCAGAGCGCGCGCGGCAACCGCGAGCAGCGCGCCCAGGGCGGCGCCGAGGACGGTGCCACGCGGGAAGGCAAGCGCGGCGTGGGCCAGGGGAGGGTCGCGAAAATGGATGCCCGCCCACTCGATGCCGGCCCACCCCGCGACGAGCGCCATGGCCCACAGGATCGCGGCGAGCGCATCCAGCATCGCCGAGCGCCCCCGCACCAGCCAGGGAAGCACCACAGCAGCGAGCGCCCAGAGGGCGGCCGCCAGCAACAGCGCGACGCTCAGCAGGTGCACAACGGCGTGGGCGGCACTCGCCGCGGACTCGCCGAGCGGGAGCCCAGCGAGTCGCAGCCACCAGTAGCCAAGCGCTCCCATCACGGCACGGGAGCGCCACCGGGGGAGCTGCCCCGCGAGCGCGGGGAAGGCTCCCGCGAGGCCGATGAGGCCGAGTACCGGCGCAAGCGCGGCGGCGAGCCAACGGGGCGCTGGTCGACGCACCAGCAGCACCAGTGGCAGCACCGCACAGAGCGCGATCGGCGCAGTTCCGGGGTGGCCGGCGGCGAGCTGCCAGACGCACACCGCCAGCATCGCGGCGATCCAGACCGCCCTAGCGGTCGTGAGCCACCCGGTCGTGTCAGACCGCTCCGCGGGCGCGTGTCGCGGGCCACTGCGCAGGCCGTGCACGAGGTCCTCGCGCAGCTCGGGTAGCGTCCCGCGCAGCTCGGGGTCGGGCTCGAGCGCCCGGTCGAGCGCGCGGGTGAGCTCTCGCGGCAGATCGCGGCGATGGCGCTCCAGTGGCGGCAGCTGCTCGCCGATGCGCCGTGCGGTGGCAGCGGGCGTGGGGCCGCGCACGGGATTGACGCCGCTGAGCGCCTCGTAGAGAACGAGCGCGAGCGAGTAGAGGTCGGCCCCCGCGCCCACATCGCCGTCGTCGAGCTGCTCGGGGGCCATGTAGGCGAGCGTGCCGAGCACGTCGCCGGTGCGGGTGAGGGACTCCTCTCCGGCGAGCAGCGCGCCACCGAAGTCGGTCAGCTTGGCGACGGGAGCAGCGTTCTGGAACGCCGTACGACGCGGGGTGTGGTGGGGATCGGCGCAGGCAGGCACCAGCACGTTCTGGGGCTTGATGTCGCGATGGATCACGCCGCGCCCATGCGCGTGCAGGAGCGCGTCTGCGAGCGCGATCCCGATTTCGATGACCTCCTGGTCGTACAGCGTCTCGGCGGCGATCAGCTGGGCCAAGGTCTCGCCGTGAACCAGCTCGGAGATCAGATAGAAGGTGTCCTCCACCGCGCACGCCTCGTACAGGGCGACGATCGCCGGATGCGCAAGACGGGCGGTGGCGAGCGCCTCCCGCGTGGCGCGCTCCCGGTCTTCGCCCGCGGGCAGTGGAATCGCCTTGACAGCCACCTCGCGGTCGAGCAGCTCGTCGTGGGCGCGCCACACCACCCCGAAGCCCCCGGCGCCAAGGCGTTGGAGCAGCCGGTAGCGGCCGAGCACCGAAGCGTGCCGGTCGGTCGGCGATCGTTCGTCGCGGACCCGAGGCTCCGAGCGGTCGCGGTCGCGTGTGGGCGCGATCAGGGTGTCGTGGGAGTCCACCGACTCCTGCGTTCGCCGGCGCGAGGGCGCTCCCTGCCATGGGCAGGCAGGAGAAGCGAGGGTGAGCGAGAAGTTGCAGATGGCACCAATCCGAAGATGAGCGGCCGAGCGGGCGGTCATACTGGTGCCTCCTCAATACGCAAGCAAGGGAGCAACAGCTTGTCGTTCTTCGACGATGACGAGGGAGGAGCGCCACGGCCGGCCGCCGCGGGCGAGCGGCCATCCAATCCTTCCCGCTCGCAGCCACGCCCGCGCCGGCCACAGCGCGCGGGCGGGCATCCAATCCCGCATGCGGACCACCATACGATGATGGTGCGGCGGCGGATCGCCGCGGGGGTTGGGGTGGTCGTACTGGTCGTGATCGTGCTGCTGATCGACGGCTGCCTGAAGAGCGGCAAGGAAGAAGCGCTGAAGAAGTACAACCGCGAAGCGGGGCAGCTGGTGAGCGAATCCGACCAGCAGGTGGCGCAGCCGCTGTTCGCCGGGCTCGCGGGCGCCTCCAGCGAACCGCCGCTGAACGTGGAGCAGAAAGTCAACGAACTGCGCGAAGTGGCGCAGCGACAGGCCGCACAAGCCAAGCGGCTGAGCGTCCCGGGCGAACTGGATGCGGCGCAGCGCAACTTCACGCTGACGCTCAACCTGCGCGAGGAAGCCCTGGCGAAGATCGCGCCGCTCGTGCGCCAGGCGTTGGGGGGGCAGGGTAAGCAGGCGAGCACGATGATCGCCGGGGCGATGGAGATGTTCCTCGCCTCCGACGTGATCTACTCCCAGCGGGTGGCACCGCTGATCCAGCAGGAACTGACGGCGGGCGGCATCCACGGGCTGAGCACGGCAAGCACTCAGTTCCTGGCGAATCTCGGGTGGCTGGAACCGAGCACCGTCGAAGAGCGCCTCACCGGGAAGTCCTCGGCCGCGGCCCAGAGCGGGCAGATCGCCCCGGGCACGCACGGCTCGGCGCTGAAGGGCGTGAGCGTGGGTGGCACCGAACTCCAACCGGAATCGACGGGCACAGTCAACCACCTCAGCGGGGGATCGACTCAAACGTTCAAGGTGATGGTGGAAGACTCCGGAAGCAACTCCGAGACGGACGTGAAGGTCGAAGTCACGGTTACCGCAGGCGGCAGACAGTACAAAGACAGCCGCACGATCGCCAAAACCGAACCAGGGGTGACCTCCACCGCAAGCGTTCCCGTGGAAGGAGTGCCGGTGGGCGCCGCGGCGCGTGTGGTCGTCTACGTGCAGCCCGTGCCGGGGGAGGCCAATCTCGAAAACAACAAGGGCTCCTTCCTGGCGGTGTTCGGCGGGTAACGCTCTGGCACCGCGGCATGCCCAAGGGCGGTGCTGAACCGCGGTCGCTCCCGCTCGCGCGATAGCTTGTCCGTGTTCGCATGACCGCCACCAGCCTGACCGACACCCAGGGAATTCTCGCCATCGCCGCCATCGCCATCGCCGCGGTGGCGCTGTTGGGATGCGTGTCGCTGGCGCTCAGCGTACGGCGGCTGCGCGCCGCGCAAAGGGTCGTGCTGGGGGAGGGAGAGCGCGACGTGGTGACCCACGCGGCAGCGATGCAGGGGGGGTTCGAGGATCTGCGCGAGTACGTCGGGGAGGTGGCCGAACGCTTGGAGCAGCGACTGGCCGGTGTGGAGGTGGGTTTGCGCGACGCAATCTCGCATCGCGCGCTGGTGCGGTACGACGCCTACAACGAGCTCTCCGGTCGCCAGTCGGTGTCGATCGCGTTGCTCGACGGCACGCACTCGGGAGTGGTGCTCACCTGCATCCACCACCGCGACCAGGCGCGCGTGTACCTCAAGCAGGTGCATGGGGGCAGCGGCGAACTGGAGCTCTCCCCTGAGGAGGCGGAAGCGGTGCAGCTGGCGCTCTCCCCCGTTGGCAGCGGTGTGTCTTCCGGCGAACCCTCCACCTGAGCCGATGCTCCCGCGCGTCGGCTTCCTGGGTCCGACGGGGACCTTTACCGAGGAGGCTCTGCTGTCGAGCGCCGCGGCGGACGCCGTCGAGCCGGTGGCGTTTGCGACGATCTACGACACGGTGGTTGCGGTGCGCAGGCGGGAAGTGCAATGGGCGGTGGCGCCGATCGAGAACTCGCTGGATGGGTCGGTGACGGTGACGCTCGATCTGCTCGCGGACGAGCATGGAGACCTGGAGATCGTGGGGGAGGTGCTGCTGGCGGTGAAGCACTCGCTGATCGCCGCGCGGCGGGTGGCGCTGAGCGAGATCGACACGGTGATCTCCCACCCCCAGGTGCCGGGGCAGTGCACGCGCCTGCTGCGGGGGGAGCTCGCCCACGCGCGAGTGCTGCCGGCGAGCTCGACGGCGGAGGCGGTACGCGTGGTGGCGGCCGAGGGGGTGCGGGGGCAGGCGGCGCTGGGAACGCGGTTGGCGGCGGACATCTACGGCGCCACAGTGGTGCGCGAAGGGGTGCAGGATCACAATGACAACGTCACGCGCTTCGTGTGGCTGGCGCGGCGCGAGCCCGGCGCCGAAGAGTCCGCGGGGGACGCATCCCAGCCCCCGCTGCGCTTGGGGGAAGACTCCGGGGATGAGAGCCCACTCGCCCCACCCACCCAGTGGAAGACATCCGTGGTGTTCTGGGGCTCGGGCGCTGACAGCCCCGGCTGGCTGGTGCGCTGCCTGGACGAGTTCGCCAAGCGCGCAATCAACCTGACCAAGATCGAGTCGCGCCCGCGACGAGCCCGCCTGGGTCACTACATGTTCTTCGTCGATCTTCAGTGCAGCGCGCGGGAGCCCACGGCGGCAGCGGCGCTCGCCGGGCTGCGAGCAGTTTGTGAGCAGGTGCGCGTGCTGGGTTCATACCCGGCGGGCACGGACCCGTTCGGCCCTTAGCCTGGATCCACCGATAACGGGCTGAGCATCTAGATTCGATGCCCGCCCACCCCGAGCCAGGGACAATTGACCGAGCATCCGTAGGGTGACCCCTCGGAGCGAGGGCAATTGGCCTTGGCGATGCGTCATCCGGTGCCGGTGCGACCCCGGGATCGGCGGATCCAGGCTTAAGGCAGTGGCTCGGCAAGCTGGCACAATCGACCACATTCGTCGCTACACTGCGCGCACGGATGGATACCACCATTCCACCAGACCCAGTTCGGTCCGTGCCGCCATCCGAGCACCGGCGGCGCGGGCCTGAGAGTGGGCGGGTGCTTGTTTTGAACGCGACCTTCGAGCCGATCAACGTGTGCTCGGTGCGCCGCGCGGTGGTGTTGCTGCTCAAGGAGAAGGCCGAGCTGGTCGAGCGCGGGCGATGGGAGCTGCACTCCGAGAAGACCACGCTTGCACGGCCCGCGGTCATCCGCCTTGTCACCTACGTGCGCGTGCCTCGCGACGCCCACCAACGCAAGATCACGCGCCGCGCGGTGTTCGCCCGCGACGGTTGGACCTGCCAGTACTGTGGCTCGCGCGCGAACCTCACCGTGGATCACGTGATCCCCCGCTCCAAGGGAGGACCATCGAGCTGGGAGAATATTGTGGCGTCGTGCGCGCCATGCAACCGTCGCAAGGGCGACCGGCTGCCGCGACAGGCTGGAATGCAGCCGCGACACGTGCCAAAGGTACCGCGCGCGGAGGTGTTCATCCACGTCGCCAGCCCGTCGATCCCGGCGGCGTGGCGCCAGTACCTGCCGCAGACGGCCCAGGCCGCCTGACAAGAACGTCGTTCAAAAGAAGGCGTTCCACGACGAGGGGCGCCGCAACCCCCGCGACGCCCCTCGCACAAACGACTTGACTGGAAGACCGAGACTGCCTGTGCTGCCGGAGGGACCAGGGCCGGCGGCCGTCTCGGGGTGTCCCGGGTTGGATTCCGCTACGCGGTCCAGCCTACCGACCTAGCGGCCGGTCACCTCCAGGGTCCCGCAAGAACTGTCACTCAACGTACGGACCACCTCCTTTCTCTGGTCTCGCCAGAGTAGCGGACGGAGGTGACGTCACGCAAGGGGGTGCTAAAGCCCACCCTCTTCCTCGCCACCCTCTCCCTCGCGATCCTCCCCGCCGTCGCCCGCGTACTCCTGCAAGTCGGCATCCGAGAGCGGTGGATTGGTCGCTCTGCCGTTGCCCTGTGGCTCGCCGGGGGGGTCGCCCGCGGCGCGATCGATGGCCTCTCCCGGCTCGCCCTCCTCATTGCCATTGCCCTCCTCGCCGTCGTCGACGATCAACGCGACGGCGCTGACGATCTCGTCGCTCTTGAGGTTCATCAGGCGCACCCCCTGCGAGGCGCGGCCGTAGCGGCTGATGCCCCTCACCGAAGTGCGCTGCACCATGCCGCCGGTCGAGATGAACACGAGCTCCTCGTGCTCACGCACCACCAGCGCGCCAGCCAGCGCGCCCTTGCGGTCGGTGAGCGCGATCGTCTTGACGCCCATCGCGCCGCGGCCCTTGCGGGGATAGTCGGCGAGTGGGGTGCGCTTGCCGTAGCCGTTCTCGGTGACCACCAGCAGCTCCTGGTCGTCGCGGGCGACGTCCATCGCGAGCACGTAGTTGCCTTGCTTAGAGACATTCATGCCGCGCACACCCGAGGTGTCGCGACCCATCGCCCGCGCCCCAGACTCATGGAAGCGGGCGGCCTGACCAGAGCGGGACACCATCAGGATGTCGTCATCGCCGGAGGTGCGGCGCACCACGACGAGCTCGTCGTCGTCGCGGATTTTGATCGCGATGATGCCGTCGGCGTTGATCGGCGTGTTGTACGCCTTGAACTCGGTCTTCTTGACGATCCCCTGACGGGTGGCGAACACGAGATACGCGCCCTCGCTGTAGTCACGGGTGGCGAGCACCGACTGCACCCGCTCCCCCTCGCGCAGTGGCAGTACGTTGACCAACGCCCGCCCCTTGGCGGTGCGCGAGGCCTCGGGCAGTTCGTACACCTTCGAGCGGTACACCTTGCCGCGGTTGGAGAAGAACAGCAGGTAGTCGTGTGAGGAGCAGACGAACAGGTGCTCGATGAAATCGCCGTCCTTCATGTCCATCCCGGTGACACCGCGCCCGCCGCGGTGCTGCTGGCGGTAGGTCGCCAACGGCAGCGACTTGATGTAGCCGGTGCGGGTGATCGTGATCACCATCTGCTGGTCGGCGATCAGGTCCTCGATGTCGATCTCGTCCTCGGAGTGGGTGATCTCACTGCGGCGCTCGTCGCCGAAGCGCTCGCGAATCTCGCTGAGCTCCTCCTTGATGATCGCCAGCACACGGCCCTCGTCGCCGAGGATCGCACGCAGCTCGGCAATCCGCTCGGTCACGTCGGCGTGCTCCTGTTTGATCGAGTCGGCCTCCAACGCCGTGAGCTGCGAGAGGCGCAGATCGAGGATCGCGCTGGCCTGGATGTGGCTGAGCTCGAAGCGCTCGACGAGCTGCTCGCGCGCGGTATCGCGGTCGCGCGAGGCGCGGATCAGCGCGATGATCGCATCGAGATTGTCGAGCGCGATCAAGAGGCCGAGCAGGATGTGGGCGCGGGCCTCCCTCTCGGAGAGCTCGTGCTTGGTGCGGCGCACGATCACTTCGCGCTGGTGGGCCACGTAGTTGTGGATCACCGCACGCAGGTTGAGCGTGCGGGGGACGTTGTCGACAAGCGCGACCATGTTCACCCCGAAGGTGGACTGCATCGGGGTGTGCTTGTAGAGCTTGTTGAGCACGACCTTGGGGATCGCGTCGCGCTTGAGCTCGATCACGAGGCGCATCCCGCGCTTGTCGGACTCGTCGCGCAGGTCGGAGATCTCGGGGATCCGTTTGTCGCGGACGAGGTCGGCGATCTTCTCGATCAGGTTGCCAGGGCCACCCTTCTTGACCATGAAGGGCAGCTCGGTGACGACGATCGCCTCCTTGCCATGGCTGAGCGGCTCGATGTGGGCGCGCGCCTGCACACGCACGCGGCCGCGGCCTGTCTCATACGCGTCTTTGATGCCGGCGCGGCCGAGGATGATCCCCCCGGTGGGGAAGTCGGGTCCCTTGACGTGGCGCATCAGACCCTCGACCTCGATGTCGGGGTCATCGATGTAGGCGACCGTGGCGTCGATCACCTCGCGCAGGTTGTGGGGGGGGATGTTGGTGGCCATGCCGACCGCGATCCCCGAGGAGCCGTTGACGAGCAGGTTGGGGAAGCGCGAGGGAAGGACCAGCGGTTCGCGCTTGGAGCCGTCGTAGTTGGGCACGAAGTCGACGGTGTCCATGTCGAGATCGCGCAGCATCTCGGTGGCGATGCGGGCGAGGCGCGCCTCGGTGTAGCGCATTGCGGCTGCCGGGTCATCGTCAACTGAGCCGAAGTTGCCCTGGCCGTCGACGAGCTCGTTGCGCATCGAGAACTCCTGCGCCATCCGCACGAGCGTGTCGTAGATGGCGGAGTCCCCGTGCGGGTGGTACTTGCCCATGACCTCGCCGACGATCAGCGCGCACTTCGAGTAGGAGCGGTTGGGGCTGAGCCCGAGCTCGTTCATCGCGTACAGCACGCGGCGATGCACGGGCTTGAGGCCGTCGCGCACGTCGGGCAGCGCGCGCCCGACGATCACCGACATCGCGTAGTCGAGGTAGGCGGTGCGCATCTCCTCCTCGAGCGCGCGCGGTTCGATATTCCCGCCACCGATCACATCAGCGGATGCCATTCTTCACCTCCTTAGACATCAAGGTTTACGACGGCGCGTGCATTGTCCTCGATGAAAGCGCGGCGTGGCTCGACCTGGTCGCCCATCAGCATCGAGAAGATCCTGTCAGCGGAAGCGGCGTCCTCGAGCGTGACCTGTGCCAGCGTGCGCGTCTGGGGCGCCATCGTGGTTTCGCCGAGCTGCTCGGCGTTCATCTCGCCAAGCCCCTTGAAGCGCTGCAGTTTGACGCCCTTCTGGGCGACGTTCAAAACGGCCTGGCGCAACGCCTCGAAGGAGGGAGCGCTTTCGTGGGCGTCGCCGAGGCGCACCTCGAAGGCGGGGGTGCCGGCGAGCTCGATCAGCTGCTGGTGCACGGCGGCCAGCTGGCGGTACTCCTGGGAGTCGAACAGCGTCCGCTTGATGCGATGGGTGCGCGCGAAGCCGGTGCGCGTCTCCACCGCCTTGACCCGCAGCTCCACCAGGTCCACCTCGAGCAGCTCAGTTGCGTGCGTCTCTCCCTCCAGGCCCTCGCGGGAGAGCAGCTCGATCGCCTGCTCGGCGCTGGTCACCTGCTCGCCCAGCAGCGTGGACTCCTCTAGGAACTGCACCATGTCGTGGCCGTGGGCGGCGCGCAGCGAGGAGGCCCAGCCTTCGTACTGCTTGAGCAGGCGGGTGAAGCGCTGCCAGCGATTGTCGGTCAGCTTGAACTCGGCGCCGTGACGATCGGCGATCTGGAGCTTCTCCCACTTGTCGGTGAGCAGGATCTCCTCGAGCTCGGCCTCCTTCTCGATGTAGCGCTCGCGCGAGCCCTGCTTGAGCTTGTACAGCGGCGGCTTGGCGATGTAGACGTAGCCGGCCTTGATCAGCTCTTCCATCTCGCGGAACAGCAGCGTCAGCACGAGCGTGCGGATGTGGGCGCCGTCAACGTCGGCGTCGGTCATCAGCACGACCTTGTGGTAGCGGGCATTCTCGATGTTGAACTCGTCGCGCACGCCGGTACCGATCGCGGTGATCAACGCCTGGATCTCGGTGTTCTGCAGCACCTTGTCGATGCGGGACTTCTCGACGTTGAGGATCTTCCCCCGCAGCGGCAGCACCGCCTGGGTATTGCGGTCGCGGCCCTGCTTGGCGGAGCCCCCGGCGGAGTCGCCCTCGACCACGAACAGCTCGGCCAGCGAAGGGTCCTTGACCGAGCAGTCGGCGAGCTTGCCCGGCAGCGTGGAGTTCTCCAGGGCCGACTTGCGCCGCGTCAGGTCACGCGCCTTGCGGGCGGCCTCGCGGGCACGCTGGGCCTGCACCGACTTCATGATTACCGCGCGCGCCTCGCTCGGATTCTCCTCCAGAAACTCACCCAGGCCGCTGTTGACGATCGACTCGACGAAGCCGGCGATGCCGGGGTTGCCAAGCTTGGTCTTCGTCTGTCCCTCGAACTGCGGGTCGCGGAGCTTGACGGAGATGACCGCGGTCAGCCCCTCGCGCACGTCCTCGCCGGAGAGGTTGTCCTCTTTCTCCTTGAGCAGCGCGTGGTCGCGGGCGTACTTGTTGAGCGTGCGCGTGAGCGCCGAGCGGAAGCCCGACATGTGGCTGCCGCCCTCGCTGGTGTTGATGTTGTTGGCGAAGGAATGGATCGACTCCTGGTAGGAGGAGTTCCACTGCATCGCGACCTCGACCGCGCCCTCCTCGCTCTCGCCGGCGAAGAACACGACCTTGCGGTGGACGGTGTCCTTGTTCTCGTTGAGGTAGGCGACGAAGTCCTCGATCCCTCCCTCGTAGCGGAACTCGGCGGCGTGGCCCTCGGCGCGCTCGTCGACGATCGAGATGTGCAGGCCGCGGGTCAGGAAGGCGGTCTCGCGCAGGCGCTCTTCGAGCGTACGGAAGTCGAAGTCGAGGCTCTCGAAGATGTCCGCGTCGGGGAGGAAGGTGATGGTGGTGCCGGTAGGTGCACCGGCAGCCAGTTTCTCACCGCGGCGCAGCTCGCCCTGGGGGGCGCCGCGCGAATACTCCTGCGTCCACACGTGCCCATCGCGGCGGATCTCGACGATGAGGCGTTCGGAGAGCGCGTTGACGACCGACACGCCCACGCCGTGCAGGCCGCCGGAAACCTTGTAGCCACCCCCATCTCCAAACTTCCCGCCGGAGTGCAGGACGGTGAGCACCACCTCGACCGCGGGACGACCCTCTTTCTCGTGCATGGCGACGGGGATGCCGCGGCCGTTGTCGACGACGGTGACCGAGTTGTCGGGGTGGATCGTGACGGCAACCTCGGTGCAGAAGCCCGCGAGCGCCTCATCCACGGAGTTGTCCACAACCTCGTACACAAGATGGTGGAGGCCCATGACGCCGGTGGAGCCGATGTACATGCCGGGTCGCTTGCGGACAGCCTCCAGGCCCTCGAGCACGGTGATGTCCTGAGCGTCGTAGCTTGCGTTGGCGCCCATGGCTGGGTCGTTGGGGGCACTCGGTGTAGCTCCTCCGAGCGCATCTGTGTTCTCTACGGCCAATTGGCCTCCACTTCCATCTCCAGAAGACGTGAGAAAGCCCCGGAATCCGAGCTCGACAGACCGCGGACCGGGGCCGTGCGTTGTCCGTCAAACGATAGCACAATGAGTCCCTCCTCTGCCGCCGCGAACACCCTTAAATGCCGCTGAATAGCAGGGAAAACGGCACTTGTCTATCAACCCACGCGGCAGCGCAGCCGGTGCAGGAGCTCCTCGCCGAGGGCAGCGTTCAGGCGGCCGAGTAGCTCGGCCGCCATCAGCTCGAGCTCCTGCGACCAGACGGCCGCCTCACAGCGCACCGTCAGCACTCCATCGCGCTCCGCGACGGGAGCGGCCGCGGCGGCGATCGCGGGCCCCACGGTCTGCTCCCAGCATGCCTGCACGCGAGCAAGGGTGCTCGCCGGAGCCACCGCCGCGGCGAAGCCCTCGAGCGCCAGCGAGAGCGGACGCGGAGCCTGCCGGCCAAGACTCATGCGGCGAGCGCCTCCTGAAGGATCGCGCCGGGCGCGATCCGCAGACGGGCGATGTTGGCCCCATTTGAGCCCGGCCCCTTCACGCCGATCCTCTCAACCCCCCCCTGCCCCGTGCTCGCGCCGGGGACGTGAGCAAGGTCGGTCGTAGCGATCACGCTCTGGCCGCCGCAGGCGAGCTCCGCCGCCAGCAACTCGCGGCGCTGCGCGTCGAGCTCGCTCATCACATCGTCGAGCAGCAGCAGCGGAGTACGACCCCGGCGATCCGCCAGCACGGCGCGCTCGGCCAGCAACAGCGCCAACAGGGCGAGGCGCAGCTCGCCCTGTGAGCCATAGCTGCGCAGCTCGCGGTCGTCGCGCAGGAACACCAACTCGTCACGGTGCGGGCCATGGGCGCCATAGCCGCGATCGAGCTCGCCGGGTAGGCGCTCGCGCAGCTCAGCCACGAACTCCTCGACATCGGTGGCGCGAGAGCGCGGGCGGTAGCGCATCGCGGCCTCGCCGCTCAAGCCGAGCTGGGCCGCCCTCGCGGTGAACGGCTCGTGCAGCAGATCCACCACGCGTTCGCGGTCTTCGCGCAGAGCGATCGCGTGGCGGGCAAGCTCACCGTCCCACGTGGGCAGAGTCGAGCGCGACGCGCGTCCGGCGCGGATGCCGGCCAGTAGTGCATTGCGCTGGGCGAGGGCGCGCGCATAGGCATGGCGAGTGGCCGTACGTGGTGGCCACAGGGCGGCGACCAGACGATCCAGGTGGGCACGGCGTGGAGCGGGAGAGCCCTTGAGCAGCTCTAGACGGTCGGGGACGAAGACGCCGAGCAGCGGGCGTGTCTCGACGTCGAGCAGGCGCTCCACGGTGGCACCGTCGCACGCCATCCGCTTGACTGCTCGCTCCTCGCCTTCGCCGATGCCATACCCGACCGTCAGCTCGTGGTGCTCGGAGCCGTCGTGGACGGTGACCGAGACGCGCGTGGCCTGTTGCCCAAAGCGCACCAGCTCGCGCTCGTTGCGGGTACGCAGGGCGTGGCCGGTGCACCCGAAATAGAGCGCCTCCAGCAGGTTGGACTTTCCAGCGCCGTTGGGTCCGTGAAGGACGGTTAGGCCCTCCCCCAGGTGCGCCTCAGCACGAGCGTATGTGCGGAAATCGCGCAGTGAGACGCTTACGACACGCACGGCGGCGGCGTCACGTGTTCAGGCGTATCGGCATCACCAAGTAGACGAAGTCGCCAGCCTCCGGGGACTCGATCAGCCCCGGGCGCAGTGGGCTGATCAACTTCATGACCAGCTCCTCGGTGTCGATGCTCTCCACCCCGTCTCGCAAGAACTCCGGATTGAAGCCGATCTCAAACGGCTCCCCATGGAAGGGGACCGGGATCGTCTCGCTCGCCTCACCCACGTCGGGGGTTTGGGCAGACACAGTCAGCTCGCCCTCGCCGAAGGCCAGACGCAGGGGAGCGTTCTTCTGCGCCAGGAGGCTGATACGCCGTACGACGCCCGTCAGCTCAGGGGCGGAGAGCGTCAGCTCGTGGTCGGCTGACTCGGGAATCAGCTGGCGGTAGTTGGGGAACTGGCCATCGATCAGCCGCGAGGAGAGGATCGCTCCACCCAACTCGAAGATCACCTGGTTCTGCCCCAGGCCGAGGGTCAGCTCAGTGCACTGATACTGCTGAGCGACACGGGTCAGCTCCTGCAGCGCGCGGGCAGGTACATTCGCCTCCACGCTCCCGGGCAACGGGGTCTCGAGCACCGTTCGCTTGACGCTCAACCGATAGGAGTCGGTGGCCACCATGCGCAGCTCGCGGTCGGAGGCGGAGATCAGAATACCCGTGAGCACGGGCCTAGTCTCATCGCGAGACGCCGAGCGCGCGACGCGCTCGATTGTCTGCACGAACGCGGCGGCCGGGAGGGTCATGCGCGATTCCTCGGCGGCGCTCGGCAGTGCAGGGAAGTCCTCGGCTCGCAATGTGCGCAAACGGAAGATGGCTCCGCCGCACAACAGCTCCACATCCTGCTCGGAGGGTCGCAGCTCCAAGCTCAACTCCTCAGCCGGTAGAGCACGGACAACATCGAGCAGCAGGCGGGCTGGCAGCAAGACCTGGCCCGGGCGGGCTACCTCGGCGGATAGAGGCACGCGCAGCCCAACCTCGGTGTCGGTGGCAAGCAGTTCGGCGCCGGAGTCGCCGGCGAGGATCATGACTCCGGAAAGCGCCTGGACTGCGCTGCGAGTAGAAGCCACCCGCGTTACGGTCTGCAACTGGTTGAGCAGCTCTGCGGTGGGGAGAGTTAGCTTCATCTAGACAATGAGTGGAGTAGTAGGGCCTGTGGAGATGTGGATTGTGAGGGTAGCCCTTGTGTGGGCTGTCGCGGGGTGTGGAGAGATGGGGTGTAGTGTCGCAAGCGGACCGGTCAGGAGTCGGTGCTCTGCAACACACAGCGAAGATCGTCCACAGCCTTTCTCGAGGCGGAGTCGGCGAGGATCTTCTGCTCGGCGCGTCGTACGGCGTGCATGACGGTGGTGTGGTCGCGTTTCCCGAAGTGCCGTCCAATGGCCGGCAGGGACTCGTCGGTGAGCTCTCGCGCAAGGTACATGGCAACCTGGCGAGGCCAGGCGACTCGCGCGGCGCGGGAGGGGGAGAGCAGCTCCTCGGGAGAGAGGTCGAAGTGTCGGCAAGCTGCCTCTTGAATCTCGGACAGGGTACGAGCTTGTGAGCTTGTATGGGGATAGAGGCCGTCGAGCACCTCGCCGGCCAGCTCCGCCGTCAGGGGTCGCCCGGTCAGCGAGCTGAAGGCAACCACGCGAATCAAGGCTCCCTCCAGCGCACGTACGTCGAGGGGGATGCGCTGGGCTATGACCTCGAGGGTGCCGGGGTGGAGATTGTCGACTCGATCCTGGTGGACCCGCTTGCGGAGGATCGCGAGCCGGGTGTTGATGTCGGGAGGATGGATGTCGGCGACGAGACCGGCTTGGAAGCGCTCGCGCAGACGGTCTTCGAGCGCCTGTAGGTCCCGTGGCGGTCGATCTGAGCTGAGCACCAGCTGGGCGCCCGCTTCGTAGAGGGTGTTGAAGGTGTGGAAGAACTCCTCCTCGGTGCGGGTCTTGCGCTCGAGGAATTGGACGTCGTCGATGAGTAGTACGTCCACATCTCGGAAGCGGCTCTTGAAGAGGCCCATGCCGCCGTTCGCGAGGGCGAGCTGGAACTCGTTTGTAAACGCCTCGCCGGTGCTGGCGCGGACGCTCAGGCCGGGATTGCAGCTTTGTAGGAGGTTGGCGATGGCGCGTAGGAGGTGGGTCTTGCCGACTCCTGGCGAACCGCAGATGAAGAGGGGGTTGTATGCCTGACCCGGCAGCTCGGCGACGGTCAGTGCGGCCGCGTGGGCCAGCCGGTTGGAGTCGCCGATGACGAAGTGCTCGAAGCTGAACCGCGGATTGCCGGCTGGGTCTGGGCCCGGCGGGGTTCGGTCCTCGTGAGTGGTTGCGATGTCGTTGACTCTCCTGCTCCCGTGGACTGGCGAGGAACGAGGGGGGTGTGGCCGCGAGGAGGACTGTCGGGTGAGGCCCGGCTGTGGCTGGTGGGGTATGACCTCTACGGTCATCTCGGGTCCGAGGACTGCCTCGCCGCACGTCTGAAGGAGCCGCCCAAAGCGCTCGCGGACCCATGCGCATGAGCGGGCGGGAGCCTCGACGGTGAGCGTTCCAGAGGCGACCTCGCGTGGCTGCAGGGGTGCCAACCAGACGCGATAGGTGGAGTCGTCGACGGCCGCCTCGAGTTTGCTCTGTACCCGTGCCCAGATCTGCTCCAATTCGGTGCTCACGGCAGCGTTGATCCGCTCCTTCGGGAGTGAGTAGGGCCTCTCTACGGGGGGTCCAGAAGACCCGGCCGGCTGAATATACCCCAAGCCTGAGTGTGCCTGATGGAATCGCGGGCTCGACGGCGCAAATGGCGAGAAAAATCGATCGCGGCCGCGATTGGCGGAGGTGGCTCCATCTTCACGGGAGGGGCCCTATACTGGCGAACGGCGCAGCCTGCTCGATGGGTCGTTCGGCGAGCTTTGGCTGTTGCTGTGGATGAAGGCAAACCGATGAAGCGCACCTACCAGCCCAAGAAGCGAAAGCGAGCCCGCGCGCATGGGTTTCGCGCGCGTATGCTTACCCGTGGAGGCCGGCTCATTCTCAAGCGCCGGCGTGACAAGGGTCGCAAGCGCCTGTCGGCGTGACGGCATGGCGCCGCGAGTGCCACGTCGCGCCGCTCACCGGGGACGTCTCTCCCACAGCGCGGAGTTCGAGCGCGTGTATCGCCACGGTCGCTCCTCGGCAAATCGACACCTGGTGCTCTACAGCTTTCCCAACTCGGCGGCTGAGCGTCCCCGGCTGGGACTTTCGGTCTCGCGCAAGGTGGGCGGAGCCGTTGAGCGCAATCGTGTCAAGCGGCTTCTGCGTGAAGCGTTTCGCAGCGTCGAGGACGAGCTGAATCCCGGCCAGGATGTGGTCGTCGTGGCGCGACCGCCGGTGAGTGAGTTGGCCGAACGTGAGGGTCTGGCCGGCGTTGACGCATCGCTGGGAGAGTTGCTGACCAAGGCTGGTATGCGCACCGGCGGACAGGAGTCGGGGACAGCTGACGATGGTCGCTGAACGCCAGACAGCCCGTCGCTTCGGCCGTGCCGCACGGATCGCCAGGGTCGTCGTGAGTGCGCCGATCGTGGCCTATCAGCGCGTGATCTCGCCTGGGCTGCCACGTCGTTGCAGATACGAGCCGACATGCTCGCGTTACGCGGTCCAGGCGTTTGCGGAGTACGGCATACTGAGGGGCTCGGTGCTCGCCGCGTGGCGCCTGCTCAGGTGCAACCCGTGGAGTCGCGGCGGGTACGACCCAGTTGCGGCGCAGCAGATTTTCGGGGTTGCGCCCGCACCCCAAGCGCCCCGCTGACGCGAGTCGCTGAAGCGGGAGAGACCCACCGACACTGCAAATGCCGATCCTTGCCAACATCATCCAGGAAGCGTTTTCGCCGCTGATCAGCCTGTTTGAAGCGGTGCTCGTGTTCATTCACGACCACGCCGGCATCAGTTGGGGGCTTGCGATCGTGGGGCTGACGGTGATCGTGCGCGCGGTGATGATGCCGGCTACGTTCAGCCAGTTCCGCTCGATGCGCAAGATGCAGCTCGTGGCTCCGGAGTTGAAGGCGCTGAAAGAGAAGTACAAGGACGACAAACAGCGCCAGCAGGAGGAGATGATGAAGCTCTACCGGGAGAAGGGGATCAATCCCTTTGCCTCCTGCCTGCCGCTGGTGTTGCAGCTGCCTGTGTTCATCTCGCTCTTCTACATGCTGCGCACGGATCTCAAGAAGCACATCTGCGGACCGAGCCTCGTGTCGCACTACAACGCGATGCACAACGCGGCGATCACGAGTGTGTCGCACCTACCTGCCAAATACATCGAAAAGACCAGCTGCCAGAGTGTGGATCCCGGGTCGGCGAAGTTTCTGTTCGTGCCGGACATCACGGCGAAGGCGACCGGCATCGTGCTGATCGTGCTGATTGCGCTCTATCTGTCCTCACAAGTGGTCTCTACGCTGTTGATGAGCGCGAGCGCCGAACCGAGTCAGCGCTGGATGATGCTGGGTTTGCCGCTGATCTTCGTGGTGATCCTCTTCAGGTATCCGGCGGGACTGCTGATCTACTGGATCACCACCAACGTGTGGACGATCGTCCAGGGTTTCATCGTGCGGCGGCGCATTGGCCCGCCTCCGGCGCCGGTCGGCAAGGGGATTCCACCACCGGGCAGCGGGGGCTCATCGAATGGGAGAGCGGGCGAAGACGGAGATTCGAAGGGCAGGTCGGGTGGCCCGACTGGCGAGCCAGCGCTTGCGGGCGTTGGCATCGGCAGCGCTCCTCCGCCCCCGCCACGCAAAAAGAAGAAACGCTCGGGCCGCCGGCGATGAGTGGGTCGCTGGAATCGGAGCCCGACGGGTATGAGGACTCGGCCGAGCTTCTCGCCGAGGTGCTCGAGGAGGTTGTGGACGGCCTTGGCCTGGATTGCGAGGTGACCGTGGAAGAGCTGGAAGGGGAGCTGCGCGGTAGCGTCGAGGGAGAGGATGTCGGTCTTCTCATTGGCCGTCGAGGCCAGACGATCGACGCGATACAGCATCTAGCGCAGCGGATCCTCTTCCATGGAGGCGGGTCGAAGGTCCGGGTGGTGGTCGATGCCGATGGCTACCGCGAGCGGCGGGCGCTCACCCTGCGCCAGGACGCTGACGACGCCGCGGATGAGGCGCTTAGCTCGGGGGAGCCGGTGGAGCTTTCGCCAATGCCGGCGTCGGAGCGGCGCGTGGTGCACGAACATCTGCGTGAGCGCGGGGATGTGAGTACCCACAGCGAGGGCGAGGAACCCGAGCGGTACTTGGTGGTTTCGCCGCTGGCGGAGTAAGGCTTGCGGGCTGCGGGGACCCACCCGGGGACTGTTTCACGTGAAAGCTGAAGGGCCTATTGTCTCTCCGGAGGCCAAGCTGGACGGCCTGGTCGAGCGCTATGGCTTGAGCGGGGATCAGCGGACGCAGCTGGAGGCGATCCTGCTGGCGGTGGCGGCGGACGAGCGATCCCCGACGACAGTACGCGATCCGAGGTATGCGGCGGATGTGCATATCGCCGACTCCCTCGTGGCCCTGGAGGTGACGGCGCTTACCAGTGCGCAAGCGATTGCGGACCTCGGGGCCGGGGCCGGCTTCCCCGGCTTGGTGCTGGCAGTAGCGCTCCCAGATGTCGAGTTTTGGCTGATCGAGTCGCAGGCACGCAAGTGCAGATTCATGGAAGGTCTCCTCGCCCGCGTTGAGGTGTCCAACGCGTGTGTGGTTTGCGTCCGCGCCGAGGAGTGGAAGGAGGGGTTAGGGGCCAACGATGTGGTGCTCGCCCGGGCGTTGGCGGCGCCTGCGGTTGTGGTCGAGTACGCCTCACCGCTCCTGCGCGTCGGGGGTTCGCTGGTCGACTGGCGCGGACGCCGTGAGCCAGAGGCTGAGCGGCTGGGTGTCGACGCTGCCCAGCGGTTGGGCATGGATCTCGACGAGATCCGTCACGTTGAGCCCTATGTGGGGGCCCGAGACCATCATCTCCACATCTATCTGAAGGGTCGTGAAACGCCGAGTGGATTCCCTCGCCGTGCAGGAATCGCTCGTAAGCGGCCGTTGCCCAGGGTCGCCGCGCCCGGCAGCGATCACCGCTAGCGTGCCGGTGACGATGGGAACGGTCTACGCAATCGCCAACCAGAAGGGTGGGGTGGGCAAGACGACCACGGCGGTGAACGTGGGGGCCTGCATCGCCGAGGCCGGCTACCGCACACTGCTGGTGGACGTTGATCCGCAGGCGAACGCGACCGTGGGATTGGGTTTTCCGCGAACGCAGGCGCCTGGATTGTATGAGGTTCTCACCGGCTCCAGTTTGGCTGGGGAAGCGGTGGTGGAGACGGGGATTGCCGGCTTGGGGCTGTTGCCGGCGGGCGCGGGTTTGGCTGGGGCCAATGTCGAGCTGCCTCGTCTGGAGGGGTTCGAGGGCCAGCTGCGCGAAGTCCTCGAGTCGATCAGAGGAGATTTTCAATACATCCTGCTGGACTGCCCACCATCGCTCGGCCCGTTGACGGTGTGCGCTCTGGTCGCCGCGGATAGAGTGATCGTGCCGGTGCAGACCGAGTACTTCGCGCTCGAGGGCTTGGCTGGGCTGCTCGAGACGCTTGAGCTGGTGCGCCGCGAACTGAACCCAGGGCTGACCGTGGCGGGGATGCTGCTGACGATGCACGACAACCGCACTCGTCTGGGCCGTGACGTCGAGCGGGAGGTGCGCGAGCACTTCCGCGAGCTGGTGTTCCAGACTGTGATTCCGCGCAATGTACGTGTCGGGGAGGCGCCCAGCTACGGCCTTCCCGTGACCCACCACGACCCGCATAGCACGGGGGCGGAGGCGTACTTCGAGTTGGCGAAGGAGGTGGCCGCGCGTGGCTGAGAGGGCCACTGATCACGCCCTCGCGGCGTCATCGGGCCGTGCCCGTGCCAAGGCGCTGTGCGCTCGGCCCTCTTCCTTGCGGGGCCTCGCCAGCAGCCCTCTCAGCGTCGAAGGGAGGTAGCTGAACGTGGCTAGACCAAAGCCAGGGATGGGCAGGGGCCTGGAGGCGATCCTGTCTGTGTCGTCTCCCGGCGCGGCGCAGGAGGAGCTGCGCGAGGTGCCGGTGGAGTCGATCTCGCCCAACCCCAACCAGCCGCGCCGACGCTTCGACGAAGAGGCGTTGAGCGCGCTGGCGGAGTCGCTGGGAGAGCGTGGGGTGCTGCAGCCGGTGCTCGTGCGACCCAAGCCGGATGGCACCTACGAGTTGATCGCCGGCGAGCGTCGTTGGAGGGCCTCGCGGATCGCCGGCCTGAAGACGATCCCGGCGCTCGTGCGCCCTCACGACGACGCTGCCTCGCTGGAGCTGGCGCTGATCGAGAACATGGCCCGCGAGGACCTCAACCCGGTTGAGGAGGCGCGGGCCTGTGCCGCGCTGGTGGAGGAGCTGGGCCTCACACGCGAGCAGGTGGGCCGCCGCGTGGGCCGCGGGCGGGTTGCGGTTACCAATCTCATGCGGCTGCTCGACCTGCCGGACGAGGCGCTCGAGCTGCTGGAGGGGGGCGCGCTAAGCGAGGGCCACGGCCGTGCGCTACTGCTGGCCAAGGACCACGCCGACCGCCGCCAGCTGGCACGCTCTGCGGCTGCCGAGGGGTGGTCGGTGCGAACGATGGAGGACCGCGCGCGCCGCAGCAATGGGGAGTCGAGGGACGACTCGGCCGCGGGGCGACGGGCTCGGGTGACCCGTGGGGTACATCCCGACCAGGCCGCAGCCGCGGCTGAGATCGAGGCGACCTGGGGTGAAGCGCTGGGCGCCGAGGTGAGAGCACGCCCGCGAGCGGACGGGAGCTATCGGGTCGAGCTCTCGTTTGAGTCCTCGGAGGAGGCGCTGGCCTTGGCTGGTCGGCTGGGGGCGCGCGTCGGGTCCTGATTGGAGACGGTCGCTAGAATCCCTCGCCTTGGGCGATTAGCTCAGTCGGTTAGAGCGCTTCTCTGATAAGGAAGAGGTCCCTGGTTCGAATCCAGGATCGCCCACTACTCGAATCCCCTGGCATGGAGCCAAATTTCAACTCTCCTCGCCGGGCACGCTCAGCCCGCGTTCTGGCTCAAATGACCCCATGGGCCCATTCACGGGCCTAAACTCCCCCTCCGAACCACGCGTGACCTGCCGCGTGAGCGGGCACTCGGCCGGCTCGTCGGCGAAACGCATGAGTTCCCAGATGGCCTGACGCTCACGATCGGTCAGGCGGCGGTTGCGGGTCTGCTGGTAGATCTGGAGCGTGAAGGCGGCGGAGGTGTGGCCGATCTGATCGGAGATCCAGTGCGGGTCGCGCCCGGCCTGCGCGGCGAACATCGCCCAGGTGCGCCGCAGCGAGTGCGGCGTGATCTTCGGGAGCGGCGGCAGGCCATGGTCCGCACGCTTGGTGTTGGCGCGCTCGACTGTGCGCCCGAGGATGCGGTCACGGAAGCGGTCGGGGTCGCGGGGCCCGCCGGTACGTGTCCCGAAGAAGTGGTCCTCGGGCGCCATCGGGAAGCCGTCGCGTATGCGCTGCTCGCGGTGGCTGAGGAGCTCGTCACGCTCCCAGAGGGTCATCTCGACCTCGCGTATCCCCTTCTCGGTCTTGGCGTCCGCGAGCTTGAAGCGCGCGCGTGCCAGATCCACCTGCGCGCAGTGCAGGCCGCAGAACTCGGAGATCCTGAACCCGGCGAGGCCAAGCGTCGCAAGTGCCGCGCGGCGCCCCACGCGATGGTCGCGCCGCGCCTGGCGATCGAGCTCGCCGGCGGCGTCGAGGAGGGCGTGGAACTCGTCGACCTCGAGAAACGTCCTGCGCGGTCGAGTCGTCGGCAGGAACCGTTCCTTGCGCTCACCGACTCGCATCGCGTTGCGCTCGATGTAGCCGTAGTCGACGGCGCGCTGCAGGATCTGGCTGAGCAAGGCCAGGATTTCGTTGATCGAGCCGTTGGACAGCGCCCGCTTGCGTCGCCTGTAGCGCTTGCCGGCCTTCGGCGTGATCTGCTCCATGAGCGGCTTGCCGCGCGCGGCGGCCTCGCCGATGATCCGCGAGCGCTCGGCGAGCTTGTCGCGGAAGCCATCCACGCGGGCGACGTCGATCTCCAGCAGCTCAAGGTGCTCGAACTCCCCGAGGAGGTAGCCCAGCCTCCACTCCAGGCCGGCGACGGTGTCGTCGTCGAGACCGTGGGCTCTCTTTGAGGCGACGACCTTCCGAGCAAAGGGCCCGAAGGGTTGATGCCCGTCCGGCTGGGCGCGCTGGGATTGCTCGACGGAGGTTCGCTGCTCGGGCGGTATCCAGGTCCCGCGCTCGACCTTCTGCAGGATGTCCTCCAGCTCAATGTCAGCGCGGGTGCGGTTCCAGCCCTGCTTGTTAGTGCCGAACACGAGGCGGTGGCGGCGCCCGTAGGCGTAGAGCCGTGCGCCGTAGGTGATGGTCTTTCCGTTGGTCCAGGGCCGTTCTGTGACCTGTCCAGTGGTTGGCCTGGGCATCAGTGCCCCCGGCGATGGTGGTGTGTACGGTTGGGGTGCATCGGGCTTACCTCCCGGTGTCGCGCCGGGGGCCGTAGCCGCGGTGCCCCGGCTTTTTCGCGGTGCACCCACCTTACCGGCGCCTGGCGACGATTGTCGGAGGCTGCTTGCGGGTCTGCATCGCCTGGCGCGCGGTATGGAGATCGAAGCGCAGCCTGGCCTTGGGGCCGTCCCCGAGGCGCATCGCGCCGAGGTCCATGGCGTGCGCGTAGACGTAGTCGAGGGAGACGTTGAGCGCGCGTGCTAGCTCTTTGGGGTCGAGCAGCTGGTAGGCCCCGGGGATGGGGTGGTCGAGGAGCTGTACAACGCGTCGGGCGGCGCGCTCGGCGATGGCCTCGATGTCGTCGTGGTCCAGGGTCACGGCCGCTCGCTGTGTGGGCGGGGGCTGGCCGGGCGCCGGGGACGAGGAATGATCACACAGACCAAATTAGCAAAACAAACAATAGAATACAAAGGACCCAGCCGCGTCCGTGGATCCACAGGGACGCAGCCCGCAACTCGTAACCCCTCGCCTCACGTTCCGCTCGGGGTACGTGACCCGTCCGTCCCAGGCGACTGGTATGTCTACGCGATGAGCCCCGGTAAACAGAGGCGAAGGCGCGATCCCCTCCCACGCACCGCGCAGCCTCGCGAGGGCGGGCGAGTCCCCGATCCTGGGCCGCCATACGAAGTGCTGTGGCATCCAGCGGCCGACGCCGAGCGTGCCAGAATCTCGGACGCGACCGAGCGTACAGCGATTGAGCACGCACGAGAGAAGCTCGAGGCGGTCGGCCCGCAGCTCGGCGCTCCGCATACCAGCGCGATCAAGGGCGAGGATGGGGCGGGGCTACGCGAGCTGCGCCCCCGTGCTGGACGCAGCCGGTGGCGGCCCATCTACCGGCGAGTGCAGCCCGGGACCTTCGTGATTCTCGCCGTGGCTCCCGAGGCGCAGATCGACAAACGCGGCTTCGATGAGATGGTCCGTAACGCTCAGCGACGCTTCGAGGAGTTGAAGATCTGACCCCGGCCTGCACGCGATAACAACCTTGCTATCATGCTGGCGGGACTGAAAGGAATGACGTGAAGCTGAGCGACATGAAGACGAGCGAGCAGGTGCTGGCCGAGGAGCTGCGCGACCCGGACTTCCGGCGCGAGTGGGATCGAACCGTGGTCGCCCGGGCTGTTGCGCTGAAGGTGCTCGCCTACCGCACCGAGCACGGTCTCTCCCAGCGAGGGTTGGCGCAGAAGCTCGGCATGACCCAGCCGCAACTCGCGCGCCTTGAGGCCGGCGAGCACAACCCCACCATCGACACTCTCGCGCGGCTGGCGCAGACGCTGGACATCGAGTTCGTGATCGACGTCCACCCGCGCCAACGGGAGCCCAAGCTGCTCAGCGTCCGTGCTCAGGGCAAGAACGCCATCGCCTCCTACGAGACCGATACCGCAGCGATCCTGCTGGCTGCGGGCTGACGTCGATCCTGCGGCGTCCGACGGTTCGAGGGAACTGCAAGTTACGGTCGATCGTCCGCCGCTCCCCAACCAGGCTTCGCCTGGTCGGGGGCCCCGAACGCGGCGGAGCGCAGTCCCCCGGCCCCCGGCCGGGGGTAGCGTGGCACACCCTGTCAACCCACGAGGGGTGTGACAGGGTGTGCAGTGGGGGCCGGGCCGGGGGCCGGCCGACTGCTCGATCGACGGATGGAGTCCTGTGGCTGTTCGCGTGCCCGCTCGGCACCCGCAGCCAGCCCACGCGGGTCGAGCTTCCCGCTGTCGTGATTCTCCCGCGCCGACTCCGCTAACCCGTGCGCTACGCAACACGACGCTCACCACCACCAACGCCACCCCGCCATCCGCCCAAGCCCTGCTCGGCTCTCGTCCACGCCTCTCACAACGCGCCCGCCAACGCCGCAGCATCCTATCCAGCCGCGCCTCCAGCACCACCGCAAAGGCCACCCCGCCGCTCTGCGTCGCTTCGCTCCGCCTCACGGCACACAGTTGCACCAAAGGGTGCTTGTTTTGCTATTTTGCTCAAGGGATGCTCTCGATTGGGAAGATCGCCCTGGGCCAGCACCGCTACTACGAGCAGCAGGTGGCCCAGGGCCAGGACGACTACTACACCGGCCGCGGGGAGGCCCCCGGCGAATGGGTGGGCGTCGGCGCGCAGGCCCTTGGCCTCCAAGGGCGGGTTGGCGCGGGGCAGTTCGGTGCGCTGATCGCAGGCCACGACCCACGCGACCCAGCGTCACGATTGCGGTCCAGCGCGCATGACCCGAAGGTCGCGGCGTACGACCTCACGTTCTCCGCTCCGAAGACGCTGAGCATCCTGTTTGCCATTGCGCCGGAGCAAGTCTCGGGTGAGCTTGTCGGCTGCCATGAAGAGGCGGTCAGGGCTGCGCTTGTGTATCTGGAGGACATGGCGGTGATGGTCCGCCGTGGGCACGCCGGCGAGCACGTGCAGCCAGGGGAGGGGTTGATCGCGGCGGCCTACCGGCACCGGATGAGTCGGGCGCTTGACCCGCAGCTGCACACGCACGTCGTCACGGCGAACCTCGCGCGCGGATCGGACGGCCGGTTCACGGCGCTGCATGGCGCGGAGCTTTACCGGGCGGCGAAGACCGCGGGGTACCTCTACCAGGCGCATCTGCGGGCGCTCGTCACGAAGCGTTTGGGGTTGGAGTGGGGAGAGGTCCGCAATGGTGCGGCGGAGCTTGCGGAGATCGAGCGGCCGGTGGTGGAGCACTTCTCGCAGCGCCGTCACGAGATGCTGCGCGAAGCCGAAGAGGGCGGGATTGGCCTTGGGTCAAAGAGCGCGGCTGAGCACGCGGCGCTCGCCACGAGAGAGCGCAAGCAGTACGGCTTGGAGACGCACACGTGGCGGGAGGAGGTGAGGGCCCGTGCGGGCGAGCAGGGCCTAGACATGGGCAAAGTAGCGGAGCTGCTGCGCGGGGGCCGCGAGCGGCTGTTGCGGGGCTTTGCGAAGCGTGGCGGCATGGACGAGCGCGCGCTCGGCGACAGGCTCACGGGCGCCGGCGGTTTGACGGAGCGCAGCAACACCTTCGACGAGCGTGCGGTGTTGCAGGAGTTCGCGGCCGCCGCGGGAGCGGGCGAGCTGGTGGGGGAGGTGTGTAGCCAGGCCGAGCGGTTCGCGGGTCGCCCGGATGTGATCGCGACCCGCGGCGGGGAGATGACGACCGCGGAGCTCGTGGCGGTCGAGGGAAGGCTGATCGCAGCGGCAGTTGGCCGCGCTGGCGAGGGGACCGGCATTGTCGATCCGTTACTGACCGAGCGTGCGATCGTGGCGGCTGATCGTCCCCTCACCGCCGAGCAGGCGGCGGCGGTGAGGGCGGTGAGTGGCTCGGGGCATGGGGTGAGCGTGATCCAGGCGCTCGCGGGTACGGGGAAGACGTACACGGCGGGGGTGCTGCGCCAAGTGTATGAGAGCGCGGGTTACGCGGTGCTCGGCGTGGCGCCGACCGGTCGCGCTGTGCGCGAGCTCGCCGAGGAGGCCGGCATTCCTACTCGCACACTCGATCGCTTGCTGCTCGACTTTGAGCAGCTCGGCGACGAGCTGCCACAGAACGGCGTCCTGATGCTCGACGAGGCGGGGATGGCTGCGACTCGCCCAAGCGCACGACTGCTGGAGGCAGCGCAGCGTGCGGGCGTGAAGGTGGTCGCGATCGGTGATCCCGGGCAGCTTGCCTCCGTGCAGGCCGGCGGGTGGGTCGGTGCGGTCGGTCGTGCGCTCGGTGCGCAGCAGCTCACGGAGGTGATGCGCCAGCGCGACCCCGCGGAGCGTAGGGTGCTTGGTGCGCTGCACGACGGCCACCCACAGAGCTATCTCGAGTGGGCTGAGCGCAACCGGCGGATCGAGACATTCAGCGACCCCGCCGGCGCGTGCGAGCAGGCCCTCGCTGAATGGGCGAGCGCGGTCGCCACGGCGGGGCAGACGCAGGTTGTGATGATCGCCAGGGACAACGAGACCCGCGAGCGATTGAACCAGGGTGCGCGTGAGCTGCGTCGCGGCCTCGACGCGCTCGGCGAGAAGCGCACGTACGGTTCGGTTGAGGTGGCGGTCGGGGACCGGGTGATCTGCCGGCGCAACGACGGACGGCTCGACGTGGACAACGGGATGAGAGGCACCGTGCGCCACCTCAACCCCAACAAGGTCGTGATCAGCACCGACAGCGGGCTCGTGCGCGAGCTGCCCGCCTCCTATGTCACAGAGCACACGTGGAGCACGCCTACTCGCTGACCGGGCACGGAATGCAGGGCGGCACCATCGAGAGCGCGATCGTGGTTGCCTCCCCCAGGGATCTGACCGCCGGCTGGTCCTACACCGCACTCTCCCGCGCCAGAGACACCACGCGACTCCTTGTCTACGACGACGACCTCGAGCGGGAGCGAAGCGAGTTCGCACCGACAGACCAAACCCCGTCAGCAACCCGCGATGACCTGCTTGAGCGCGTGGCTCGGCGGATGCTGGAGCGCGATGACGAAGACCTCGCGATCGAACAGCTCCCCGGGGCGGGCCGCACAGACGACCCCGAGCTCGCCGGCACCCGCGCTTACGCGGCAGAGCCACCGCAGGAGCAAGCAGCCACCCGCGCTGAGCCGACCCCGCCGACTACCGCGACCCTCGCGCGGCTGCGGGAGCTACGAGAGCGCGTCGAGCAGCTCAAGATCCAGCTCGCGGCGCTATCACCGACCCACTAGGACATAAAACCAAATACGCATATGATGGCGACGGTAACCTCGAAACGCAGACCGATCCCGACGGGAATAAAACAAAATATACATACAATGCGGACAACGAACTAACCAAGACCGAAGAGCCCAACGGGTCAACCACGGAAACCGGATATGACGCTGGTGGGCAGGTCACGACCCAAAAAGATGGCAACAAAAACACAACTAAATATGTTCGCAACGTGCTTGAGCAGGTCACTGAAATCGTCGACCCGAAGGAACGAAAGACAACCAAGGAATACGACGGAGTTGGTAACCTAAAAGCCCTGACGGATGCTGAGAAACGCACGACTACCTACACCTACGATCCAGCGAATCGACTCAAAGAAATCAGCTACTCAGACGGGAAAACCCACGCCGTCGAATATGAATACAACAAAGACGGCAAGGTCACGCAGATGAAGGATGGCAGCGGAACCACCAAATACGCCTATGACCAGCTCGACAGACTCACGGAAGTCGAAAACGGCCACAAAGAAGTCATCAAATACGAATACAATCTCGGTAACGAGCTGACCAGGGTAACTTACCCCAATGGCAAAGCCGTGACTCGGACGTACGATAAAGACGGGCAGCTTGAAAAGGTCACCGACTGGTTGGAACACACAACCAAATTTGCGTACGACCCGGACTCTGACCTCATTACAACGACGTTCCCGAGCGAAACCAAAGACGAAGACAAATACGCTTATAACGAAGCTGACCAGATGAGCGAAATAAAGATGCTCAAAGGTGCTGAAACGCTGGCGTCCCTCGTCTACACGCGTGATAGCGACGGTCAGCTCAAAACCATTACCAGTAAAAGTCTGCCCGGCGAAGAAAAACCTGCATACGAATATGACAAAGACAGCCGTCTCACAAAAGGCGGCACCGTTGCCTACGAATACGACTCTGCTAACAACCCAACCAAGCTCGGAACAAGCACTTACACCTACGACAAAGCAGACGAGCTCGAAACGGGAACTGGTTTCAAATATACTTATAACGAAGGAGGCGAGCGTACCAAAACTACACCAACTAGCGGCCCCGCAACGACCTACGGCTACGACCAGGCTGGGAACCTGGTTTCGGTCGAACGTCCCAAAGAAGGTGAAGTGCCTAAGATCGAAGACAGCTATGCATATAATGGGAACGGCCTGCGTGTCTCGCAAACCATCTCCGGCGTGAGTACGTACCTGGCCTGGGATGTCAGCGAAGAACTTCCGTTGCTGCTCCGTGACGGAACCAATAGCTATATTTACGGGCCCGACGGGCTGCCGATTGAGCAGATCAACAGTGAAGGTAAAGCTCTCTACCTCCATCATGATCAGCAGGGTTCAACACGACTTATCACTGGCTCATCGGGAGTGGTCGAAGGCGCCTTTACTTACAGTGTGTATGGCGAACTGACAGGCAGTACAGGCACCAAGACGACGCCGCTTGGCTATGACGCTCAGTACGCGAGCACCGACACGGGATTGATCTACCTACGCGCTCGGGCGTACGACCCAAAGACAGCGCAGTTCCTTAGCGTGGATCCAGCTGTTGGTACAACTGCGGCACGTTACAACTACACCAACGATAATCCGGTAAATGGGTCTGATCCGAGAGGCCTCGGGAACTGGCTCAACATTGGTATCCCGACACCGGGAGAACTGCTAGAACCGCTCAATCCGGTCAAATATTACGAAGAAGAGGTGACGGACTATGAAGGCGGCTGCGGTTACTGGGAATCCGTCGCACACGGTTTCGAAGGGGCGGTTGTCGGGGCACTTGACGCCAGTGGTGAGGGAGAGGAGGCAGAGCTAGCCGGGGCAGAGACCGAGGATGCTGCAGGAGAGGCAAATAACGTCTCATCCCAGGTCAGGAGTACGCCGGGGTCGGATGGCGCCGAATCAGCTATCATCAAGGAGCGTACTCCCGATGGCGAAACGGTCCTAGTTGTGCACCAAGTGGGAAAGCCACTACCAGGAGGTGGTACTCTCGTCATTCATCAGGACACCAAGTTTGGTCCGCTTCCAGGATCTCAATTGACCTTTCCCGATGTCAATCCATAGCGCACACGAAATCCGTCAAGTTGAGGAGATGCTCGATGGTGTCATTAGGAGTGAGTTCGACTCTAAGAGCGCCGAGCTTCGTGATGCCGACCTGCACGTCGAGATTGATCCCGTATGCCGCTCGGGCGAGGGGCCGAGCTATGTTTCGTACATTGAGGCCACTTTGCGATACAAAAACGGTGATGTACATGATGTTGTGTTCCTTTACGTTGCCCGCGAAGGGCGGTTGGTGGTGGACCCAGCGTCGACGCCGTTGTGGATGACTCGGACGATCGACGAAGCCCTCAGAAAGGCATCGGGCGACAAACCGTCGCGACCATCGTGATCCCGGTGGCGAATGCTTGACTCGTGATCGAGCCGCTGGTGCATCCACCAAGCGGGAGCGCGGGGCACACGCTAGCTTGTCACTGTGGTGACGGGACGAAATGGAGGGATCGTGAGTGCCCGAAGGAGTGAACCATGATGACGATCGACGCGAATTGGTTTGAGAACGGGTTTGCCGTCAATTTCCAAACAGGGCTCAAGAGTTTACTGCGTTGACGGCGCCATCGACCACGAAGGCGACGACACTCTTTTTGGGCCTCAAGATTCTAGGTCTATTACTTCATTGTGGGGACTCATCTCTGTGTCCATCGACTACGATGCAGACGCTATCTATCTGAGGTCCGGCACGAATGCACTGACGGTGTCGCTCGACTGGGCGTCGAGGACGGCCACCGAGGTGACGTGATGTTCTTTACGTTGCCTTCATAGCCCCGCCGGATGTCGCGTAACGTAGCTCGTGCCGTCGTTGAGGTTGGCGAGTGGCTCTGGGCGCCAACGCGGCCCCGACCCGGCAGGGACGGGTGGCCCACCGTAGTCGGCGGTGTCGAGGGCGATGCCGGCAACGACGATCCAAGTGTGGACGCTGTTGGCGTAGACGGTGATCCAGCGCCCAGGGCCGGGCTGCCCGTAGGACTCAAGTTCGCTTGAGTCAAGGGGGGTCGTGCCGAGGAGCCCGGCGTCGTACAACACAAGCGAGGTAGCGCCTGAGCAGTCATACGCAGGCCAGGGTTGGGCGAGGGTGCCGTAGTGCTGGTCGGGTTCGGGGTAGGGCCGGGTGTGGATCAGGTTGCCGGCGGCGATCGCCAGCTTGACGGCGGCAGGTGCTTCGCGGGGTGCGGCAGCGTTCCCGTCGGGTTGGACGCGCGCGGCTTTGCCGGCGGTGAGGTGGAGGGTGCCGGTGGCCTGGCATTGGGACTCTTCGCTGGTGGTGGGTGTGGTTACGACGCCGTCGGGGAAGGTGCCGGTGGGGTTGGGTGCGGGTGTGAGGGTGACGGTGCGGGTGCCCCAGGCGTTTTGGCTTACGCGTCCGTACCAGTCGTAGATGTCGATGTGTCGGCCGGTGATCGCGCTGCCCGTGTCGCCGGCGTAGAACGCGCTTGTGGTGTCGAATGGGTTGGGTTGGATGTGGACGTAGCTGCCGAGTGGGATGACGCTCGGGTCGACGGCGATCTCGTAGGCGGGTGGGCCCGCGGTGAGGTTGAGGCCGGTGGCGGTGATCCCGTCGCCTTGGATGCCGCCCCAGGGTGGCCCGTAGGCGGTGGCGGTCCAGGCGCCGGCGGGGGTCGTGGTGGTGGGTGTTTCGTCGGGGAGCTGGCAGGCGCTGCCTCGGGCGCTGGTGCTGAGCAGCAGCGCGGTGACGGCGAGCGTGGGTAGCGCGGCAGCGAGTAGCCCGGTGAGCGCGAGGAGCCCCTTCATGGGTGCTCCGGCGGGAGTCTGGCTCTATACCTAGATAACGACACCTCACCTTAGAATATACTTGTTTTGCTTATTTGGTCTAAGATGGCGTGGTACGCAACCCACGGCAGCGGAGGTGATTGGCAGATGAGGGCATTGATCGCAGCGAAGACGACTACGACGACCAGCAGTGGCTTCGCGTTCACGGTGACCCCGGAACCGGGGAAGGCGCCAGGCGCAGCGGGTATTCAGAGCGCGATCAATGTGATCGCGGTGTACGCGCTGCTGGCGTGTCTGGCGGGCTTCTTGCTGGGCGGCACGGTGTGGGCGGTTGGCGGTCGGATCGGCAACGAGCACACGGCGATCGGGGGCAAGATCGGGATGGCGATAGCGGTTGGTGTGGCGTTCTTGATCGGAGCGGCTGCGGCGATTCTGCAGTTCGCGTACGGGCTGGGCTGATGAGGCGCGAGCGAACCTGGCCACCGTCCGCGCTCGCCGGCGTCACGATCTGCGTCCTCGCCGTAGTCGTGCTGTTGGGCGTGGTCCTGGTAAGCGGCGGCAGCACCGGTGGCCGGAGGCCGGTCGGCGCGGTCGAGCTTGTCGGTGGTGTGCCGGTCGGTGTGCAGCACACGCCGGGGGGCGCGCTCGCGGCAGCGGATAACTATCTGGCGGTCGCGTCGCAGTCGGTCGAGCAGGCCCCGGTGATGTTCGCGGCGCTGATCGCGCAGGCGTACGCGCCGGGGATCCGTGCGAGCACGCTCGCTCAAGCTCAGCAGTTGCGCGTGAGTGATGTGCAGAACATAAGCAACTACCGGCAGGGTGGTCGTGGGATCGCGGTGGTCGCGGCGCGGCGTCTTGACAGCTACACCCCCGGGCAGGCGACAGTGACGAGCTGGCTGGGAGGGTTTGAGTGGGGGCCGCATCTCGCGCCGCGCCAGACATGGAACCTCGTCGATACGACCCTCCAGTGGGAGGCGGGCCGCTGGCTGGTGGAGGCCTCCAGCACCGACCCGGCGCTGGCGCCGGTCCCCTCGATCGTGTACGTGGATGGGGGGAACGATCGCGTGGGCGCGTTCGCGCGCCTGGCGGGCATGACGGGGCCGCTCTACGGCAGCGCGGAATGATGCTTGCGGCCCGTCAGATCGCTTGCGGGTTGCTCGTGCTGGTGGTGGTGCTGCTGGGGGTTTGCGGGTGCGCGCGGGGGATGGTTCCGGCGGTCGGTGTGCAGCCGGGGCGCCCGGTGCAGGCGGCGCTCGGCCTGGGGCAGCTGGTGGGTGGGAGGGCGTGCGGTGGTGAAGGCTCGCTTGTCGGTGAAGTGGTGAACGGGATCACGAATGGTGTCTCGCACGCGGCGGGCTGCGCGGGGGAAGCTGTGGCGGGCCGTGCGGCGGGTGCGGTCGGGAACGGGATCCTGAACCTGGTAGCGGAATGGGTGATCGGCGCGGCGACGCAGGTCACGGGGTTCGTCGCGGCGGAGATGACGAAGACGACGACCCCGCAGTTGCAGTCGGCGTGGTTTGAGGCGCAGTTTCAGCCAATGGCGGATCTCGGCGCGGCGCTGGGGCTGCTCGTTGCGTTGATCGCGCTCGCTTCGGCGGCGGTTCGTCGTAGCCCGGAGGCGCTCGCTGGTGCGGTTACGGGGATCGCCCGCGCGGGCATCGGGACGGGTCTGGTGGTTGCGTTGACCGCGATCGGCCTCGGGATCGCCGACCAAGTCTCGAGCGCGGTGCTGGCGAGCTCCCCGCACACGTTCTGGGCGACAGCGGCGCACGCGTGGGGCACGGGCGGGTTCGGTGGGTTTGGTTCTTCGGCGTTGGCGACGTTGGTCGCGCTGGTCGAGGTGTTCGCGGCGATCTTTGTGTGGCTTGAGCTGATTGTTCGTGATGCCGCGATCTATATCGCGGTCCTGTTCTTCCCGGTTGTGCTCGCGGCGTCGATCTGGCCCGCGCTGGGCTCGTGGCCGGGGCGGCTTGGCAGGCTGCTGTTGCTCATGGTGATCCTCAAGCCGGTTGCGGTGATCGTGCTCTCGCTGGCGGGCAGCGCGGCCGCGGCGGGCCTGTCGTTCGGTAGCGGGGTATCGGGGTCGGTCGGGACGATCCTTGCCGCGGTCGTGATTTTCGGGCTGGCGGCGTTCGCGCCATGGGCGTTGATGTATCTGCTCGCGGCGGACGCGGAAAGCGCGTACATGGCGTCCGGTCTGCGCACCACGGCGGGAGTCGCGGTCGCTGATGAGAACGGCCGGTCGGTGCGTAGCGCGGGTGGCCTGCGCAACCTCGGCGGTGAGGGGGGTAGCCTCGGCGGACCGGGAGGCGGTGCGCCCGGCGGCCCAGGGAGCACTGGCGGCGACAGCGACCCCGGCGGTGGAGGAGGAAACCCTCTGGCCGGAGGCGGACCTCCGGCGGACGGCGCAGCTGCCGAGAACGGTGCGGGCGCGGGCGGCGGCCCGCAGGACGGGACGTTGCCGGTCGCCGCAGAGACGATCGGCGCGGGGAGCATCGGCGCTGCCGCTGGTGTCGGCGCCATGTCCGCATCCGAGAGCGCAGGCGACGCACCTGAGCCAGGAGCGGACTCGCAGCCGCAGGACACCCCCGCATTCATCGACGCTGGGAATGCCAGCGTCAAAAACACTGGCCGGGAGCCCTCAAGTGGGGCTCCCGCGGGCGGGCAGCCGGGCGGAGCTCGCGCGATGCCACCAACTGCCGGCGGAGCCCCGACGGACGCCCCTCCCCCACGTCCGGCCGGCGGCTCCGCCGGCACCCCTGCTCCCAGTGAGGATGAGCCCCCCACTCAGTCCACTGAGGGCACACAGCAACCCGGGGGCAGCGCGCTGCCCCCACACGGCGGGGATAGGACGTCGGGCCTCCAGCGTTCGCCGTCGCGGCGTGGCGGGTCCCGCTCAACGGCGCTCACCCTTGTGCATTCGCGGCCAGACCCAGCACCCAATCTCGCCGCTGGCGAGGAGCAGGAGGCGTAGCGGTGAGCGATACGACCTACCGTTTCGCGCCGCACCCGACGGGGGGGTTTCTGCTCGGCTTGCGGATCCCGCAGCTGCTCGGGTTTGTCATCACTGGCGCCCTGGCGCTCGGCGCGCTGCGGCTCGGTGGGCTCGGCGGGGTGGCGCTCACGCTGGGGCTCCTCGCGCTCGCCGCAGGCGTGCTGCTCATCCCGATCCGGGGTCATACGGTCGAGCAATGGGCGCCGGTGACGGTGCGGTTTCTGCTCGGCCGCTACGGCGCCCGCGCTCGCTTTCACGCGCAGCTGGGGCACGTCGTCACGCTCCCGACGGGGGAGCTTGACCCGCAGCGTCCGCTTGAGCCGTGGTCGGTGCCGGCGGAGCTCGCCGATGTCGAGCTGTTGGAGGGCGAGTTGGTGCGCTACGACAGTGCGCGTTTCGGTGTCGCGGTGGATCGCCGCGCACGGACGTTCACCGCGGCGCTGCGTGTGCGGGGCCGCGCGTTCGCGCTGCTCGGCTCGGAGGAGCGCGAGCAGCGCCTGCAGGACTACGGGGCGGTGCTCGCCGCGCTCGCACGCGATGACTCCGCGGTGCGGCGTGTGGCGTGGATCGAGCGGACGCTGCCGGGTGACGGTGACGCGCTCGGGGACTATTTGCTTGAGGCGAAGCGCCCGGACGCGACGCTCTTCGACCCGCCGGAGGAGCTGGTCTCTTACCTGAACCTGATTGGCCGTGCGGGGGATGTCGCCGAGGAGCACGAGTTGCTGTTCGTGCTGCAGGTGGACGCGGGACGCCCCGCCGCGCGGCGCGCGATCCACAGGATGGGTGGCGGAGACCTCGGCGCGCTCGCAGTGTTGGGCGGCGAACTCGGGTAGCTGATCGAGCTGCTCGACCGTGCGGCGATCACTCCGACTGGTGTCCTGACACGCCGGGGTTTGGCAGGTCAGGTCCGTGATGCGTATGACCCGTGGGGCAGGCGCGCGCGCCAGCGCCAGCTCGACCGTACCCTCCTCGGCGACACCGGTATCGCGCCGCACGCGGCCGGTCCGATGATGCGCGAGGAGCACTGGTCGCATCTCGCGGCTGACGGGGCGTTGCATTGCACGTTGTGGGCGGCGGAGTGGCCGCGGATCGATGTTCGTGCGCTGTTCTTGCAGCCGTTGTTGATGGACTCGCGGGCGACGCGGACGATCGCGATGTGTATGGAGTTGGTCGGGCCGAGCCGCGCGATCCGCCAGGCCGAGCGCGCCTCGACGGAGACTGCGACTGAGCGCAGTCTCCGCGCTCGGGTGGGGCAGCGCACCAGCCAGCGCCAGTCACAGCGCGACCGTGCGACAGGGGAGCGCGAGCGGGAGCTCGCTGAAGGTCACGCCGCGGTCCGCTACGCAGCGTATGTGACCGTCAGTGTGCCCTCGGGTGGTCCGGATGCGCCCGCGGAGTTGGAGAGCGACGTGTCTCGGGTGGAGCTTGAGGCCAAGCGCGCTCCGCTTCGCCTGGAGCGGATGTGGGGACAGCAGGCCGACGCGTTCACGTTCGGGCTCCCGTTGTGCCGGGGGCTGCGGTGAGCCGCCGAGGTGAGCGCCGCGACCACCGGCAGGCGCGCCGTGACGAGCGGGCCGCGCGCCTGGAGCATCGTGCGCGTCGAGGGAGCCTGCGCCGTGAGCTCTCGCAGCGCGCGACGGGCGGCCTGGGGCGCTTGGCGCGCGCGGGGGAGTGCGCTGGGCACCACATCTCAACGGCGCATTTTCAGGCGGCGTACCCCGCGGTCGCGGAGGCGGGCTTGGGCGCGCGGGGTGTGTATATCGGCTCGGATCTGCACGGTGGGTCGTTTGTGTATGACCCGTGGCTGCTCTATCAGCGCGGGGTGCTCTCGATCGCGAACACGATCGTGCTGGGGATGCCGGACAAGGGCAAGAGCTCGCTGACGAAGAGCTGGCTGTATCGCTCCCGCGTGTTCGGTCGCCGCTGCGAGATCATCGACCCGAAGGGCGAGTACGGCGAGCTCATACGCGCCCTCGGCGGTGTCGTGCTGCGCCTGGAGCCCGGCGGCGAAACAACCCTGAACCCGCTCACGCGGATCGGTACCCCGGAGATGCGGGAGGGTCTGTTGCTCGCGGTCGCGCACGCGATGCTCGCCCGCCCACTCGGGCAGGCCGAGGCCGTCGGCGTCGTCGAGGCCTTGGCGGCAGCCGACGAGCGAACCCAAGGGGAGGTGTGCGTCGGGCACGTCGTCGAGCAGCTGCGTGACCCCGCGCAGCGCGTCACACGGGCACTCGACCTGACCCACGAGACCGCACGGGAGCATCTGCGCGAAGTCGCGCTCGCGTTGATGCGTCTCTGTCACGGTCCGCTGCGGGGCATGTTCGACGCGCCGACCAGCCACGGCGAGAACGTGTGGGACGCACCCGCGCTCTCGCTGGACATCTCCAGGGTCGCGGCGGCCAGCGCAACATCGGATCTCGCGCTGGCGATCACGATGGTCTGCGCGACCGCGTTCCTGGACGCGAAGCGGATGCGCCGCACACTCGACGCACAAGCCACCGGCCAGGAAGCCGAGAAGACGATCCGGGTCAGCGACGAGGGTTGGCGCGCGCTGCCAATCGCGGGCCTTGGCGCCTACTACCAGGCCGCGTTCAAGCTGGGGCGCGCGACCGGTGTGCAGCACTGGATGGTGCTCCACCGCCTCACAGACCTTGACGCCGCCGGCGACCAGGGAAGCCGCCAGCAGGCGCTCGCGAAGGGCCTGCTCGCGGAGACGGGGACAGTTGTCGTGTACCGCCAGCACCCTGAGGAGACCGCCCGGGCGAGAGCGTCGCTCGGGCTCTCAACAACAGAGGCGCAGCGCATCGGGCACTACCCGCAGGGCGTCGCGCTATGGCGGATCGGCGGGCGCTCCTACGAGGTGCGACACATCCGCTCCCAGCGCGAGCGAGCATTGACTGCGACCGACGCCGCAATGGCACCACGCGAAACCCCCAGCTCCTCGGAGCATACCCTGCCTAGAGCACCCGCGTGAGCAGCCCGCAGACACATCAGCCTGCAGGGCACGTGCTCCTCGGCCCGTCCCCGACAGCGCTCTATCTCCTGGGATTGCTGGCCCTGCTCGCCGGCGCGGTCGTCCTTCTCACGCGCAGATCCCGTCGTGGGAAGGGAGCACGCGCCGCGCGGTTCGCGGCCCGCGGCGAGCTCAACGGGTTGCGGGTACGCGGCCCCGTGCCGGGCAGGGTGACGCTCGGTGTGCACCACGGCGCCACGATCGCCGCGGAGGGGCGTGCGTCGGTGATGGTGCTCGGCCCCTCGCAGTCGGGCAAGACGACAGGAATCGTCGTGCCCGCCCTGTTGGAGTGGGCGGGCCCGGTGCTATCCACATCGGTCAAGAGTGACGTCGTGCACGACACCCACACCGCGCGGGCCCCACGGGGCGAGGTCCGTGTCTTTGACCCGACCAGCTCCACCGGGCTGCCGCACACCGCGTGGTCGCCGATCCTCGCCTCGCGCACATGGGAAGGCGCCCGTCGCACCGCCGCGAGGCTCCTCGGGGTCGGCGACTACGGCCCCGCAAGCAACGCGGACGAGACGTTCTGGCGGCCCGCCGGCGCGCGGTTTCTCGCGCCGCTGCTGCTCGCCTCCGCGCACGGCGACCTGACGATGCGCGAGGTCCTCGCATGGGTCGCGACCACCGGCGAAGACGAACCGACCGCGCTCCTTGAGTCCTGCCCATCCCGCGGTGCGAAACCCGGCCTACAGGCGCTGCGCTCGGTATGGGAAGCCGACGCGCGCTTTCGCTCAAGCCTCTTGCAGACGATCGCGACCGCGCTCGACCCGTGGCAGGAGCCCACGATCGCCGCGGCGACGATGGGTGACAGCACGATCACCCCGGGCTGGCTGCTCGACGGGCCAAACACGCTCTACCTGATAGCCCCCGCGGATGACCAGCGCCGCCTACGCGGCCTGTTCACCGCACTGGTCGCCGATATCACCGCGGGTGCGTTCGAGCGCTCCACCCAAACCGGCCGGCCGATCAACCCCGCGCTTCTGCTCGCACTGGACGAGGTGGCGAACATCGCGCCGCTGCCCTCCCTTGATGAGATCGCCTCAACTGGCCCCGGCCAAGGCGTCCAGCTCTTGACGGTGCTGCAGAACGTCAGCCAGGCCTCAGACCGCTGGGGCCGCGACCGCGCCGAAACGATCATCGCCAACCACCGCGCGCGCCTCTTCACCCCCGGGATCGGCGACCGCGCGACCCTCGAATACCTCGCCCACACCCTCGGCGAGGAAGAGATCACCCGCATCTCCACCCACCGCCCAGGAGCCCTCCAGCCAGGCTCCAAAACAATCAGCAGCGATTTCCGGACGCTAGCGACCCCCAACCGCGTTCGACAGTCATCGCCCGACACGGCACTGCTGGTCTACGGCCGCCTCACCCAGGACCCCGAGCTGCGCGCACTCCCCAGCCGAGACCCCGTGTGCAAGCTCCGCCTCGCCGTCGACGGCTTGGCGCCCGGCCAGGAGGTCACTCGTATGGTGCAGGATGACGAAGCGGTCGGACTGGATGCTGTGGAGGTCGTGTTCGACGACGAGCGCGTTGTGTCCGATGCGGGGATCGCGCTGGTCGCGACACTCGCGGGGCGGCTTGGGGTCGAGGCCGTGGTCGGCCGGTTCGTGACGCTTCGTCGTGATCGGCCGGGGGCGGCGAATGTGGGCCGGAAGGTGATGGCGCTGGTCTACGCGATGCTGTTGGGTGCTGACTCGATCGATGATTGCGAGGTGTTGCGCGCGGGTCGCACGCGCCGGCTTTTGGGTGGGTGGCTGCCGGCCCCCTCGACGCTTGGGACGTTTCTGCGGGCGTTTACGTTCGGGCATGTCCGCCAGCTCGACCGGGTGCTCGCGGAGACGCTCACGCGAGCGTGGCGGGGGGGCGCCGGCCCCGGCGAGGAGCGCCTCGTGGTCGATGTGGACAGCTTCATCGGCGAGGTCCACGGCAAGCAGAAGCACGGCGCCAGTTTCGGGTACACCAAAAAGCGGGGGTATCACCCGCTGATGGCCAGCCGGGCTGGGACCGGCGAGGTACTGCACATCCGGCTGCGCAAGGGAAAGGCGAACTCAAGCCGCGGGGTACTGCGGTTCGCCGAGGAGCTGATCGCCCGCGTGCACCGGGCGCGAGGGGAATACCTCTGAAACGCCTCGCTGACTAGGCCTGCGGCAAATCGGGCACTACGGTGCGGTGCGTTGTCCGCACCTACCGTCCCGACATGCACCCATTGCCGTCTGTCCCAACCGTTCCCGGACGACCGTATAGCTGGCGATGATCGAGGCGGAGAAGGTCCCCTATCTTAAGCTCCCCGGTGGCGGCTACCGCATACTCCAGGCTTCTCATCTGGCGACCCTGCGCGGCAACTACGACCTCGCGGGCGAGCTCACCGAGCTTGACGAGCGCTTCGCCGGGGTGGCTGAGGAGCAGATCCGCGCCGCGCTCCCGACGCCAAGTAGCGCTGACCCCTCGGCCTGGGAGCACCGGAACGTTTGGGCCCATGGACCCCCCTCATGGGCCCAAACCCCCCCGATTTGGGCCCAAATCAGCCGAATTGGGTGGCAGCGGTCGGGGCCGTTTGTGGCTTAGGCAAAGGAGAAATGCCCAAATCCCCCAAACGTGCGGCACTCTCTGATAAGGAAGAGGTCCCTGGTTCGAATCCAGGATCGCCCATCCCCCGTTTGGGCCCGTTCGGCGGACTAACGGTGCTCGTAGGAGATCTGTACGCCGGCCAGGCGATCGAAGGCGATGTCGGCTGCATGTTCAGCCGCAGTGTCGGAATACCAGATCTTGGATGGTCCGACCCTATCGTCGGTGTGGTTGCTGGGGTCATCGGTGGCAAGTTCGACGGTGAGCTCGAGGTTGGCGAATATTCGCATGTCGTCAGTATGACTGATTCCGCCACTCGCAATGTCCCAGGCGGCCTGCCACAGGTGCGGATTGTAGTCCGGGGGTCCACCACCACCGCGAGCGTTGCCCGATACTTCGCTGTAGGCTTGATGCTCGGCGGCGATCACCTGAGTTTGTGTGAGATCGGGGTGCAGCGTGAGTGTGAGCGTGCTCGCCGGTTTTGCTGTTGTTGTGTAGGTGCAGACGTTGTCCGGCGATGTCTGAGATACCTGGCCGAGCACCGCTTGGACTTCTGTGGCTGTGAATAGTGAGCAGGCAGCTGGGAGTGGGCTGACGGCGTGAACGGTGCCGGACTGGAGGGCCTTCATCCCGAGGGCCTGCAGTGAGGATCCGAGCGACAGCGAGTACAACGAGTTGTCACCGCTCGGTGACCACTGCAGGGTGGATCCGGTGCCCTGTTCGATGCTGACCCCGTCGGTGTCCCACGACTTCAGGTGCGTGGCCTCGAGGTTGGGTCCAGTATCCAGATCCACCGTCTCCTCATGGCCGTTTGTCGCTCGCAGGGGCTGCCCGATCAGCGCTAGCCATCCGTCGGGCGCAAGCTGGAAGCTCGCACCCGCTCCCGTGCACCCGTCCGGGCCGGAGCACCCCAAGTTGCGCCTGAGAATGTCATGGCCGGTGAGCGCGTCGAAGGCATCGATGTAAACATAGGCGCCTTCGATTTGTACAAAGCTGACGGAGTGGCCCGCCGCTAGGAAGTCCTCGAATGAGGAGTGCGTATCGGTGCTCGCCAGCCGATGAGTAATTCCGGTCACGGGCACACACGCATATAGTTGCGCTGTCCCATGCGTTGACCAGAGAACTACTCCCGACGTGTGCAAGTAGACGTGTCCGCGTGGCGCACACCGAGCGTGAGCTGCAAGCGCCCTCATACCGCGCCGTGCTGCCACGGCACTGTTGCCGGCCGACAACCCTATCGCCAGCAGTCCGAATAGCGCGCACACGGCAACGCGAAGGTGCCGCCGGCGCGAGGTATCGTAGAACGGGCGATCGGGGCCAGGGTGGGCGAGCGTTCCGTTTAGGTGTGCGTGCTCCTTGAGATAGCTCACGATCCCGCCTTACGGTTCAGTGCCAGCCGTCCAACGACCCGCGTTCGTTGGACGGGCCTGCTGATGCTAACGCATCCAAACTCTGTCCAGCGGGGCACCCTGCGTCAGCTGGCTACTACGTTGTCGCCGCCAGCAGCTCCGCCAACCGTTCATGCGATTCCGTAAGCCCGCCCTCCATGCCTGACGCAATCATCCCGTCGCGTTCCTCGGTGGTGTGAAAAAGCGAGGTGGTCGTTACCTTCGTGCGCTCGCCGAGCTCTTCGAAGGTGACGGTCTCGACGATCACGTGGCCAGGCATTCCCTCCCATTCGAAAGTCTGGACTATGCGTTCGGGCGGTGTGACCTCCCGGTAGATGCCTTTGAACCCGGTCTCCTGGCCATCGGGCTCGCGCATCACGAACCGCCAGCTGCCCCCGGGCCTGACGTCCATCCGATCTACCGTTGTGGCCATGCGTCGCGGGCCCCACCACTGGGGGATCGACTCGGGATCGGTGTAGGTCGCGAACACTCGCTCGCGGGGGGCGTCGAACACTCGCTCGGTGACGATCTCGCGATCGGTGGGTGTCGTCAGCTTCGTGGCTCCAGCCATGGGTTTCCTCCTACGTGTCGATGGTGATTGTGCGCGGCCTTCCGGCGGCCGGCTCCGGTGGGCCGCCGGGCCCCGCATCTGTGGTGCTCTCGAGCAGCTCGCCGAGGCGGCTGAGGCGCTCCTCCAGCATGCCCCTGTAGACCTCGATCCACTGCTGGACATCGTCCAGGCGCCGTTGCCCGAGGTTGCATACCCGCGTCCGCCCGACCTTCTCGGTACTTACGAGCCCAACTTCCTCCAGCACCCGCAAATGCTTCTTCAGCCCGGTCAGCGACATCCCAAACGGCTCTGCCAACTCGGTTACGGTGGCGCTGCCCTGCCCCAGCTGCTGCAGGATGCGTCGCCGCGTCGAGTCTGCGAGGGCCGCGAAGACCCGGTCGAGCTCGGGCTGATACTGAACCATATTGTTCAGTATAGCAAAAGGGGGTGGCTAGGTCTGCGCCGCCCACGTACGGCTGTGCCGTACGTATAGGTCGTGCTCGTAAGTGAGCTCGAGGCTCCACATCTGCCGGGACTCGGTTTTCTGGTAGGCGCCCCCGCGTGGGTGGAACGTTGCCACATCGCTGCGTTGCGCCGCCAGTCGCGCGACGGTCCGCGCCTCGATCTCATAGCCCAGCGTCTCTTGGCAGCGTCGATTCATGTATTGCCCCCCGGCCTCGGCCGTGCCTTGCCTGGACAGATCCCACTGGCGCGGGTGGTCGCGCTGGAAGGCCAGCCTCGTCGTGCATGCGTTTTGACACATTGCGGTATGAAAGTTGTCACACGAATACAAAGATCATACAGACTTTTGTCTATAGTCCTTTCTATGTGCTGTGGTCATACACGCGGCGAGCAGCAACTGTCCCGTTTGTGCCTGCGCGCGCTCCCACGAACGCTCAACTCGGGCGGGGAGTCCGCCGTCTGCGCCTCGCGCGCCGCTTCAGCATCGAGACCCTTGCCGGAGAGGCTGGCATGCATCCCACATACCTCTCCGCGATCGAACGAGGTGTGCGCAATCCCACGTGGACCAAGCTCTGTCAACTCGCGGAAGCGCTCGACATCTCGGTCTCCACCCTCGCTCGCGTCGCGGAAGCCGAGGCCTACGGATCGGCGCATGTGCCCTGGGAAGGTATTGAGAGGGGCCGCGCTCCGTCGTAGCGTGGGGCCGGGCACAGCTCTCTCAGCACAGCGCCAGCGGCCGTACCCACGAGCCCGTGGCGCCGCTGATCTTCAGCGGCAGGCAGGCAAACGCGAACTCATACACTTGATCGCGCGCGAGCTCCTCGAGGTAGACCATCTCCAGAATGAACACACCGCGCTCGATCAGGGCGGCGAGATGGACTGGGTGAGGGCTCTCGGGATCGGGCGAGGGCAGGCACTCCAGCGACTCGGTGTCGCCCGCCAGCGCCACCACGCCTGCGTCCATCAGCATCGTGGCTGCCTGCAGATTGATCCCCGCGTCGGCGTACTCCGCGAGGCGCTCGCGATCGGGCCATGCGGAGAGGTATCCCGTGCGAATCAGCGCCACGTCGCCCGGGCGGATTTCGCTGCCCTGCGCGTTCAGCGTACGTTCGATCTCGCCCGCGCCGATCTCGGTGCTCGCCGGCAGTGCATCCACCCCCAGCGCGCCGGCGACGTCGAGCAGCACGCCGCGGGTGAAGATCGGGGGGATCGCGGCGGCGTCGTGGGTCAGGGGCCCGAAGTCGCCGAGGTGCTCGTCGGGCGTGCTTCCGCCAAACCAGTGGTCGTCAGCGCCGCAGGTGGCGTGGCAGAGCGCGTCGATGTGGGTGCCGGTGTGGGCGCTGCCGGAAAGCAGCTCGCTGTGAATCCCGAAGTTCACGGTGTTGGTGCCCAGCCAATCCCAGTCCTTCTGCACACGCACCCCCCGGGGAGTGCGGTAGGTGAGCACCTGAAACGGGGCGTGGCCGTCCCACTGAGGCATGCTCGGCCAGCGTCCGCAGTCGAGGTCGTAGGTGCGGCCGCTGCGGATCAGCTTCGCAGCCGCGACCACGCTGTCGGCACCCAGGCCCTCCAGCGGAATTGCGGGCTGCCCCGGACCTGGGCTCTGTGGGCTGTGCGGTGGGGACGGTGGACTGCTCATGGAACCTCCGGGTTTCGTGGTGGGCGGCGCCCACGCAAGGTAGTTCGGCTACGTCCTACGCGGGCCGGCGGGGCCTTCATTTCCCGAGCGTTTCAGGCGCCGCCTCGGCGAGCGCGGCGAGAAACCGCTCCACCTGCTCGTCCGAGGTGGCTGTGCAGGTGGCGAAGCGACAGTCGGGCGATACGAGCACGCCGCGCTCCAGCAGCGCGCGGTAGATGTCCACGCGCGGCTCCCGGGGCAGCGCGGCGGCCTCGCGGGCGGAGCGGGGGCGCTCGTGCGCGATGTGCAGGCGGCCGACACCGCCGTAGTGGGTGGCCGTGAGCGCGAGCTCCCGCTCCCGCCCGATCCGCTGCGCTCCCTCCGCGATTTGGCGCCCTTGGGCGTTCATGCGCGCGATCGCGGGCTCGTCGAGCGCCTCCAGCACGGCGAGGCCGGCGGACATCGCGACGGGGTGGCCGTTGAACGTGCCGGCATGACGGACGATGCTGCCGCCGCGCGGGTCGAACATCGCCATCACCTCCGCGCGTCCACCGAGCGCGCCGATCGGGAAGCCGCCCCCGAGCGCCTTGCCGAGGCAGATCAGATCGGGGCGCAGCCCGTGGTGCTCGGCGCCCGCGCCGCGATATCCGGTGCGCCAGCTGGCGACCTCGTCGAGGATCAGCAGCACCCCGTGTGCCGCGCACCACTCGGCGATCCCGTGCAGGAACTCCGGCTGTGCGGGGATCACGCCCGAGGAGTTGAGGAACACCTCGATCAGCACTCCCGCCAGCTGCTCGGCCTGCGGCTCGAGCACCGCCAGCGCCTCGTCGAGGTCGTTGTAGGGGAAGACGCTCACCCCGGACACGATCTCGGGCGCCATCCCCCGCGTCTCCCCGATCGCCTCTCCGGGGACCTGGCCGAAGCGGGTGATGCCGACGTCGACGAGGTCGTGGCTGCCGTGGTAGCCGCCCTCGGCCTTGGCTACCTTGGGACGGCCGCTGAAGGCCCGCGCGGCGCGCACCGCCTGTAGCGTGGCCTCCGAGCCGGAGTTGGTGAAGCGCACGAGCTCCACTCCGGTGAAGCGCTCACGCATCCGCTCAGCCAGCCCTACCTCCGCCGCCACCGACAGGCCGAAGGGGCCGCCGGCGTCGATCCCCTGGTGGATCGCGGCGGTCACCGCCGGGTGGCAGTGGCCAAGCGCCGAGGCGGAGTAGTTCAACAGGAAGTCGTCGACCTCCGCCCCGTCGATCAACTCGACCCGCGCGCCGTTGCCCCGCTCGGCGTACAGCGGGAACGGCTCCACGTGCACCTGCGTGCGGGTGTTGCCGCCCGGCAACGACGCAAGCGCCCGCTCGTACATCGCCCGCGCCAGCGGCCAGCTCTGCTCATACCGTTGCTCGAGCGCCTTCACGTTGCCGTTTCGAGATCCTCGATGGCAACTTCGCGGTGCGGGCCGGCCAGGCCGGCTTTGACCTTGGGCCGGACCCACACCAGGAACCATCCTCCTCCCACCACGAGCATCCCCAACGTGGTCAGCGCGACGTCGTGATGGGCGTTTGGCAGCGTCAGCGTCCCTACGAGGAAGATCTGCCACACCAGCGAAACCGCAGCCACCGGCTTGCCCCAGCGCCCCAGCGAGAAGCCTCCAAACTGCCGCGGCAGCGTCCCGCGGTGTGCCTTTACCAAGTAGATCCCCGCGACCAGCATGTAGACGAGATTGAAGCCCACTGACGCCGTCCCAATGACGTATTCGAGCACCTTCGCGGAAATCAATGAGGGCACAGCGAACATCACGATCCCAAAGATCGCGGTGCCGATCAATGCGGTGTACGGGGTCTTGAAGCGGGGGGTCACCCTCCCGAAGAAGGTCCCGAACGGCGCCATGTTGTCGCGGCCGAGACTGAACAGCAGCCGCGCCGCGCCGGCCTGGATCAGCAGCACCACCGAGACGAACGAGATCAGGAACACGGCGTTGACGATTTTCACCATTGTGGCGCCCCATTGGTACTGGATAATCGACAGCACCGGAACCGGTTCCGCGAGTGTCTTGGAGATGTTGGGGCTCGCGTAGGCGAAGCCGACCAGAATGATCAGGCCGCTGACCGCCACCGCAATCACTGAGGCGATGATCGTGCGCTGTGCGATCCGCGTCGCGTTGCGCGTCTCCTCGGCCAGGTCTGCCGGCAACTCCCAGCCGGCGAACGTATATGCCCCGAGCAGGAAGGCCAAGATGAAGGCTCCGAAGTATGCGCCGTGCGCTTCGGGCTGCTTCTGGAACAGGAAGGAGGCGGAGTGCGGATGCTTGACGATCGCGTACACCAACAGCGCGATCGCCACTCCCACCCCGCCGATGATCTCCGTGACCACAGCGACGTTGTTGAAGGTGCTGGCAATCCGGATCCCCGCGATGTTGATCAGCATCACGATCAGCGTCAGCGCAACCGCGCCGAGGATGGTCGAGTTACGCGTTGTTTCGATTCCGAACTCCGACAGGAAGTATGGCGTTACGCCGTCCGCGGTCGCAGCAGCCCCCACCCCGAAGCCGATCAGCCCGCAGACAGCCACGAGCCATCCGAACTGGGGGTTGGTCAGGCGGCTGGCCCACTGATAGGCGTAGCCCGCCAGCGGGATCCGCCCCGCGAGGTCGGCGAAGATCGCCGCGATCAACAGGCAGCCGCCTGCCGAAATCACCCATGTCCATATCCCAGCCGTGCCGGCCTGTGCCAGCACGACGGGTAGCGTCAGCAGTACCCCTGCCGTAATCGACACCCCCGAGAACGACGCCGCAAACGATGAGAACCAACCCATCTCGCGATCGAGCTGCTGCTCGTAGCCGAAGTGCTCGAGGATCTCGGCCTGCTGCTCCTCGGAGGCGTAAGTACCCGCCGTACTGGCCCCGGCGCTAAATGCCTCTGTGCTCATTCCTTCCTCCCCACGGTCGCAGTGCTCATCCCACTACCCCTCTCCTGGTGGTGCTGGTGTGCTCACTTGGCCGGCCAGCGACGCCCGTCCCGGCAACAGCTCACCGGCTTCCGGCAAGCTGCGCGCCTCCCCGAACACGATCCACTCGGCGGCGAGCTGTCCCACGATCGGGGAGACCTGGATGCCGTAGCCGCCGACGCCACAGGCGGCGATCACCGTCGGATCCTCCGGGCAGGGCCCCACCAGTGGGCGCCCGTCGGGGCTCACCGGGTACAGCCCCGCCCAGCCCCGACCGAGCCGGATGTCCGCCAGCGAGGGCAGGCGGTAGGGCAGCAGCTCAGCCAACTGCTCGAGGTAGGACTGCTCCACACCCTCGAACCACTCGTCGGGGTCGACGACCGGGTGGACTGCCTCCTCGCTGTGCAGGCCGCCGAGAAACATGTCGAAGGTCTCATGGCGGAAGTACAGCCCTGAGCGGCCTTCGGCGGGCGCGTAGTCCATCACCTCGGGCATCATGTAGTCGAGCTTGCGCGGCAGGTGCATCGCGACAGCCTCGTGGCGCTGGGGCAGGATCGGTGTGGCCACGCCGAGCTGCTCTCCGACCTCCTGAGCCCACCCGCCGGCGGCGTTGACGACGTACTCACAGGTGAGCTCGCCGCCCGAGGTCCGCAGGCGGTGGCGCCCGTCGGCGAGCAGCTCGTGGCCGGTCAGCTTGGTGTGCTGCAGCAGACGCGCACCCTTCGCCGTGGCGAGCTCGGCGAGCAGCCCACAGTAGAGGTGGCCATCGACGAATCCGTCACTGGGGCCGTACAGGCCGGCGCTGATGTCATCGCAGCGGACATCGGGGAAGCGCTCGGCGATCCCCGTGGCGTCGAGCACCGCCGCGTCCTCGATCCCCAGCTCGCGCTGTACCGCGACGCTGCGCTCGAAGCGGGCGGCGTCCTCGTCGGTGTGGCCGATGCGCAGGTAGCCGTTGCGCGTGAAGCGCAGCCCGTGGTCGCGCTCGAGCTCCTCGAAGACCCGCTTGCTGGGTACGCGCAGAGCGATGTCGAAGGGATCGACGTACTGGGTCTCGACGACGCCCACCGAGCGCCCTGAGGAGCCGCCGGCGAGGAGGGCACGATCGAGCACGACGACCTCCTCCGCGCCCAGGTCGGTGAGCGCGCGGGCTGTGCTGAGGCCGACGGCCCCGGCTCCCACAATGGCCACTGAGATCTTCTCGTTCATTCGCCACGCCACGGCTTTCGCCACGGCAGCTCAACCACCGACGACAGTCAGGCTCTGCTCTCGCATGTACTGCTGGAGGTAGTGGACTCCACCGGCTCCGCGTCCCGTACTTCCGGAACCCTCCCAGCCTCCGAATGACTGTATACCAGGCCACGCCCCCGTGGTGGCGCCAGCCTCGCGGTTGACGTAGATGACGCCTGCCTTGATCTCCCGTTCGAAGCGTTCGATCTCCGCGGGGTCCTCGGCGTACAGGCCGGCCGTCAACCCAAATACCAGCCCGTTGGCCAGTTCGAGCGCATGGTCGAGCGAATCGCAGGCCTGAATCGCCACGAACGGCGTGAACAGCTCCTCGCGCAGCAGCCGCGAATCGGTCGGTATCTCCGCGACGGTCGGCTCGGCGTAGTTGCCGTGCCGCAGCTCTCCCTCGAGGAGGGCGCTGCCCCCGTGCACGACCCACCCGGCCGCGCGGCACTCGCTCGCGGCGTCGAGCAGTCGCTGCACGGACTCCGCAGCGATCACCGGCCCGACCTTCGTCGTCGGGTCGAGCGGGCTGGCGACGCGGACCTCGCGACGGCGCTCGTCGAGCAGTGCCGCGAGCTCGTCGTGAACCTCGCGCGCGACCAGCACGCGCGAGCAGCCCGAGCAGCGCTGCCCGCTGAAGCCGAAGGCCGAGCGCGCTACGCCGAGCGCCGCCTTGGGCAGGTCGGCGGAGGCGGTGACGAGCGCCGGGTTCTTGCCGCCCATCTCGCAGATCGCCGGCCGCGGGTAGTCGCGCGAGAAGCCGTGAAAGACCCGCATCCCCGTGGCATGCGAGCCGGTGAAGGTGAGCCCGTCGAGGCCGCGATGGCCGTACAGGGCCTCCCCCAGCCGCTGGTCGGGAATCGTCAGCAGCTGCAACGCACCCGCGGGGACGCCGGCTTTGCGGAACAGCTCATACACCGCAAGACCGCTGAGGTAGCCGTACGGCGAGGGCTTGGCGACGACGGTGTTGCCCGCGATCAGCGCCGCGGCGATCGGCCCCAGCAGCAGCGCCATCGGGAAGTTGAAGGGCCCGATCACCGCCCACACGCCGTACGGGCGCATGATGCTCCAGCTGCGCTCGGCGCCGCCGGTGGGGCCCATCTCCGCGGCAAAGCCTCCGTGCGCGGTCATCTGCTCGCAGTAGTAGTCGATCAGCACGACGCACTCGTCGACCTCCCCCAGCGCCTCCAGCAGCGGCTTGCCGATCTCGTGCGCGAGGATCGCCGCGAGCTCGTGGCGACGCTCGGCGACGGCGGCCGAGACTCCCCGGACGATTCGCACCCGCTCGCGCCAATCGCTCGCCGCCCACTCCCCCGCGAAGCCCCGCGCGACGGTAACGGCGCGCTCGAGGTCCTCGCGCGAGGCGGTGGCGAAGCTCCCCACAAACACGCGGCGGTCCCCTGGCGAATACTCCGGCACCCACCCATCGCCAGTGCACGCGACCCCGTCGACGTAAAAGGGATGTTGCTTACCCAACTGCCCAGTCAGCTCCTGGAGCGCCGCACCGAACGCACGAGCGTCCAGCTCGCCGGCGGCGAAGGTCTCGTAAGTCACTGGGGGGGTTGCGGCCATCTGCCTCAAGCGAAGCATAGGCTCCCGCGCAAGGGACAGCCGGCGAGAGGGATGGTCGGCGGAAGAGAAAAAGATGAGCTGCGGGAGGGATAAGCCAGCGCCGAGCTCTCTATACCCTGGGGCGATGGCCGAGCCCGTGATGATCACCGCCGCGCTGACCGGCAGTATCGCCTCGGGGAAGCACTCCCCCCACCTCCCGCTCACCCCCGATCAGATCGTGGAGGCGGCGGTGGAGAGCTGGCGTGCGGGGGCGGCGATCATCCATCTGCACGCCCGCGACGAGAGCGGCACTCCGACGCAGGACGTGGCGCTCTTTCGGAGCCTGATCGAGCGCATCCGGGAACGGGGATGCGAGGCGATCGTCAACCTCAGCACCGGCAGCGCCGGGGGGCGCGCAGGCATCGAGGAACGCCTCGCCTGCATCGAGTTGGCGCCGGAGATGGCGACGCTCGACTGCGGCTCGGTCAACCTCGGCGACGACTGGGTGTTCGGCAATCCCTACGCCACGTTCTTGCGCCCGGCGGCCACGCGCATGCAGGAGCTGCGGATCGCCGTTGAGATCGAGACGTTCGACAGCGGCATGATCCGTAACGGGCTGCGGCTGATCGGCGAGGGGCTGATTCCCGGCCCCGGCTTCTGGCAGCTGTGCCTCGGCGTCCCTGGCGGCGCGGCGCCCGATCTGCAGACGATCGGCTACCTGCTCAGTCGGCTGCCGGAGGGGGCGCTGTGGAGCATGCTCGGGATCGGGCGCCACCAGCTGGAGGTCAACGTGTTGAGCCTGCTGTACGGCGGGCACGTGCGGACGGGGTTGGAGGACAACGTGTACTACCGCCGCGGGGAGTTGGCCCGCGGCAACGCACAGCTGGTCGAGCGGGTGGTCCGCTTGGCGGAGGAGCTCGGACGGCCGGTGGCCACGCCCGACGAGGCGCGCAAGCTACTTGGGGTTCGTGGCCACTAACCGATACTCTGGCGGCCCCCGATCCGTGGAACCGGGCTGAAACCGGCATCTCCACCCGACCCGAGGAGCCCCCGACCGATGACACCACCCTCCGAGGCCCCGTGACCATGACCGCCACCCCCGAACCAGTGATCATCGCCGCCGTGCGCACCCCCGTGGGGCGCTATGGCGGGGCGCTCGCGCACGTGCGCCCCGACGACCTCACGGCGGTCGCGCTGCGTGCCGCGGTGGAGCGTGTGCCGAGCCTCGATCCCGGCGAGATCGAGGAGGTGTACCTCGGCTGCGCCAACCAGGCGGGCGAGGACAACCGCAACGTCGCGCGGATGGCGCTGCTGCTCGCGGGACTCCCCCAGGAGATTCCCGGCATCACCGTCAACCGGCTGTGCGCCTCGGGGCTCGCCGCCGTGGTGTGCGCCTGCCAGGCGATCCGGGCGGGTGAGATCGAGCTGGCGGTGGCGGGGGGCGTGGAATCGATGAGCCGCGCGCCGCTGGTGATGGGCAAGGACGAGAAGGCGTTCGCGCGCGGCGACCGCACGGTGTACGACACGACGATCGGCTGGCGCTTTCCCAACCCCGCGATGGCGGAGCGCTTCCCGCTGGAGAGCATGGGCGAGACGGGCGAGAACGTCGCCGAGCGCTGGGGCGTGAGCCGCGCCGATCAGGATGCGTTTGCGCTGGAGAGCCAGCGCCGCTGGGCGGCGGCCGACGCCGCTGGGCGCTTCGCCGAGGAACTGGTGCCGGTGGGCGAGTGCGTGCGCGACGAGCACCCCCGCCCGCAGTCCACCCCCGAGGCGCTGGGGAAGCTGCGCACGGTGTTCCGCGAGGGTGGGACGGTCACCGCGGGCAACTCCAGCGGCGTCAACGACGGGGCCGCGGCCCTCGTGGTCGCAAGCGCCGCGATGGCGGAGCGGCTCGGCGCCGAGCCGCTCGTGCGCTTCGTCGGCTCGGCGGCGGCCGGGGTGGATCCGCGAGTGATGGGCATCGGCCCGATCCCGGCGGTGCGCAAGCTGCTGGGGCGCACCGGCACCGCCGTGGAGCAGATCGACCTCGTGGAGCTCAACGAGGCGTTCGCCTCCCAGAGCCTCGCGGTGATCCGCGAGCTGGGTCTGGACCCCGCGCGCGTGAACGTCAACGGCGGCGCGATCGCGATCGGCCACCCGCTCGGCATGAGCGGCGCGCGCCTCGTGGTCAGCCTCGCCCACGAGCTGCGCCGCCGCGACGCCCACCTCGGCCTCGCCACGCTGTGCGTGGGCGTGGGGCAGGGGCAGGCCGCGTTGTTCTCGCGTTGACCCGGGGCGTCCAGCGGCGCTAAAGGAAGGTGCCTGCCGCTGCCGATGATGACTGCGTGACGTACGGTCCCCGCTTTCGTTCGATATCCGCTGTCGTAAGCCGGCTGGATCTCGCCCCCCTCATGGCGACTCTGGCAGCCATCCTGCTGCTGGCCGGCGCCGCGCTCCCCGCACCCGCCGTCGCGCGTGTGGAGAATGCCGAAGGGGCTGCATGTGAAGTGGCAACGGAAAGCTGCTTCGGTGTACAGCGACATAGCGCCCCGACGCTCATGTTCGAAAAAAATCAAGAATTGAAGCCCGAGACCTTCGCCAACCCCGGCGGCAACCCGGTCCTGCATCAGAGCTCGACCTATGCGATCTTCTGGGACCCGGACTATCTCTACCTCGACCCTTGGGTCGGGGTGATCGATCAGTTCTTCCAGAACATGAGCACGGCGAGCGGCTCTCTCGAAAGCGTGTTCGCAGTCGACACGCAGTACACCGACAAGACCAACAAGCCCGCGTTCTTCAAATCCGCCTTCCGTGGCTCGTATGCCGACAAAGCTCCGTACCCTTCGCCGGAAGGTTGCACCGACCCAAATCCGCTCTATTACCCGGCAATCGCCTGCATCACCGACAAGGAGATTCGCGAACAGCTCGAGTCCTTTATCGCCCGCGAAAAGCTTCCTAAGGGCATGGGCACGATTTACTACTTGCTTACACCCCCGGGTGTGACCGTCTGCACCAATGCCGAAGCGACTTCCTGCTCGGATTACTTAGGGGAAGCTGAAGTCGCCAACCCGAGCTACGCCAAAAGCTTCTGCAGCTATCACGCGGCGATTGCCCCGACTGACCCCACCACCGGTGACGCCAACACAATCCTCTATGGCGTGATCCCATGGACGGCTGGCGGCGCCGGCAACCCGCTGCTCCTTACCGCTAGTGGGACCGACGGCTATAGCTGCCAAGATGGCGGCTTCGACCCCAGCAGCAAACCGGTTGCCGAGGAAAAGGAGCACGCGAAAGAAGCAAAAGTAGAATCCAAAAAGGAAGAAGAAGAACACCCCAAGAACGCCGAAGAAAAAAAGAAGGCAAAAGAAGCGCGGGAAAAAGCCGAAAGGCTGGAAGGTCCTCATATAGAGGAGCCAAATCAGACTAGTTGTCCAAACACATATGATGGCGGCTGCGACATCGGCTTGGCGGACGTCATCGTCACCCAGATCGCCTCGGAGCAACAGGACATAGTCACTGATCCACTGCTCGATGCATGGCAGGACAGCAAGGGCAACGAGGTCGTCGACGAGTGTCGCAATGTCTTTGCACTGGTGAACGGAGGGTCGGTGACGGCCAATGAAGAAAGCGAAGCCGGCAACCTCTCCAACCAAGCTTTCGGAGGGGGTCACTACTACCTCAACGACGCCTTCAACGTAGCCGCTCTGCGGCTCTACCAGCCCGGTGACGCGTGCCTGAACCACGTGAACCTCGCCCCGTCGTTCACGGCGCCGACGCCGGTGAACGCCGGTGAAATCGTGGGGCTGAACGGCCTGGAGTCGAACATCGCATTGAATGCCGCGGTGGACTTCCCCAATGGAGGCCCCGAAAAGATCACCTACGCAACTTACACCTGGAACTTCGGCGACGGCTCGCCCGAAGTCTCCGGCTTTGCGCCTGGTGCCCCACCATGCTCCGAAACGCCCTGGCTCAGCCCCTGCGCGGCGAGTGTCTTCCATTCCTACGCCTACGGCGGTACCTATAGCATCACGCTGACCGTCACCGACACGGGCGGCAACATCGCCAGCGTCACCGAGCCGATCACGGTTGTGGGACCGTCCCCGCCACCGCCGCCGGGCACCGGCACCGCCGCTGCGAACAGCACTCCGGTTGGCTCGGGAGGGTCGGGCACCTCCTCCTCCACCCCCTCCGTACCTGGCCCAATCGCCACGGCGGCAGCCGTATCCAGCTCGCTCAAGCAGGTGGCAAAGAGCGGCCTCCTCGTCCGCTACACGGTCAACGAGCAGGTGGCTGGCCGCTTCGAAGTGCTGCTGGAAGCCGCCACCGCCCACCATCTCGGGATCTCGGGGCCGACCGCGACCAACCTGCCGGCCGGCTCGCCCAAGTCGCTGGTGATCGGCCACGCGCTGCTGGTGACCACCAAGGGGGGTAAGAGCTCGGTGAGGATCAAGTTCTCCAAGAGCGTCGCCAAGCACCTGCGCCACGCGCACAAGGTGAAGCTGACGCTGCGCCTCACCGCGCACAACGCCTCCAAGCAGAACCCGCTGTTCACCACGGTGATGAGCACCGTGGAACTGCACCGCTGATATCTAGAACCCCGGCGGGTGGCGTGCGACGAACCCGGCGTTGGAGCGGATTTCCGGCTGCCAGCGCGAGGCGTAGGGGCCGGAGCGCCCAACCGTGTCGAAGCGCATCCAGCGCCCGCCGACGTTCACGTACATGTAGACGTGACCGGCGTTGGCGTAGATCGTGATCCACTTGCCCGGGCCCGGTTCACCCCAGCTCTCGAGCGTCCCCGAGGTCTCCGGCGCGCTCAGCAGCCCACCCGCGGCGAGTGCGTAGGAGACGGAGCCCGAGCAGTCGTAGGAGTTGCTGACGAACGAGGCGTGCCCGCCGCCGTACACGTAGGGGAAATCGGCGATCGCGTTGGCGCCGGCGATCACCCGCTGCACGACTTCGGGGATGCCCGCGGGGATCGGGATCGTGCCGTTGCCCCCGACGGAGTCGCCGCCGGGCACCGTCGCGACGGTTGCATGGGCCTGCGCGCGCGCGGCGCTTTCGATCGCGTGCATGTGGCCCAGCTCGGCGCGCACTTCGGCGTTGGACTGCGCCCCGGGAGCGACGAATTCTTCGGCGACTTTGGTGGGGGTGCCGGCGGAGGAGTGGTGCACCGACCCCGACACCGGGAAGCTCTTGGCTTCTTCGGGGTCGCGCACCTCGGCGACCGGCTTGGCGGAGGCGAGCTCGACCTTGCTGGGGGCCTTGACCGTCGCCCCCGCCTTCACGGTCGCCGTGCGGAGATGCGCCGCGGCGTGGTGGGAGGGGGATGAGGAGGGGACGACCAGTGCGACCACCGCCCCCGCCACCGCGGCGACTCCCATCGCGCCGGCGACCCGACGGCGCGAAAAGCCCAACCGCGGGTGGGTGGGTGCGGGTCCGAGAACATCGCCGCTCACTCCCGGCGTGTCGTCGATCTGCTGGTGGACGCTCACCCCTGCAAAGGCTAGCGTGTGTGGCCCGGGCCGGCGCCGGAGCGTCGGCATGCGGCGAAGGGTTGGCGCTGCTGCCGCGATACCCGGACAGTGTGTCGCTACCCTGGGCGGATGCAGGACGAGGCAACAGCCGTCGAGATGCCGCGTGCGGGCATTCCCACGAGCGCCGAGATCAGACCGCACGTACGACTGCTGCACGGGATGCGCAAGCCCGCCAACTGGCTGCAGCTGGTGCGCTTCGGGATCGTGGGGGGCAGCGGGTTCGTCGTCAATATCGTGGTGTACGCGTTGTGCGTGCACGCGCTGGGGGTCGACTACCAGGTGTCGAGCGTGCTCGCGTGGTTGGTGGCGGTGTTGAACAACTTCGTGCTCAACCGCCACTGGACCTTCGATGCCGCCGCCGGCAGCGCGCGCCTGCAGGCGATCCGCTTCTTCCTCGTCAGCCTGGTGGCGGAGGGCTTCAGCCTGGGGCTGCTGACGATCCTCGTGGAGAGCGCGGGGATGGAGAAGGTGGCGGCGCAGGCGCTGGCTGTGGCGGCGGTGATGCCGCTGAACTTCCTCGGTAACAAGCTCTGGAGCTTCCGCGCGCGCGCCTGAGCGCCGACCGAAAGCGCCGTTCGAAGCCCCAGCGGGTACCTATACTCTGGATTCCCCCCTACCGTGGAGGAATGGCGGCAGTGCAGGAGATGGTCATCTATGGCGTCAGCTTCGACATGGTCGGCAAGCAGCCGATCGTGCTGTTGAAGACGGTTGAGGGCAACAGATTCCTCCCGATCTGGATCGGTCACCCTGAGGCTGCGTCGATCCTGATGAAGCTGCAGGGCGCCAGCACGCCGCGCCCGATGACGCATGACCTGCTGTGCGACGTGCTGGGCGAGCTGGAGGTGCGTTGCACGCAGGTCGCCGTCACGGAGCTGCGCGAGAACACGTTCTTCGCGCAGATCACGCTCTCGGTCAATGGCCGCGAGCTCGAGATCGACTCCCGTCCCAGCGACGCGATCGCCCTCGCCGTGCGCAGCGGCGCGCCGATCTTCGCGGCCGAGGAGGTGATCGCGGAGAGCGCGATCGAATTCGAGCAGAACGAGGAGGAGTCGGAGGACGTGGTCGAGCAGTTCAAGGAGTTCCTCGACCAGGTGAGTCCCGAGGACTTCGCTGCGGGGGATTCCTAGAGGCGGAGCAAGGGGGATCGTCCACGCGCGTAGGTGCGCGTAAGGACGTGCCAGGCGCCGGGCCTCCATGCCCGGCGACCGACGTCGTCGGCTCAGCGGGTGAAGGCGCTCTGCAAGATCCGCTCCACCAGCGCGATGAGATCGATTCCCACGACCTCCGCCGCCAGAGGAAGCAGGCTGGTTTCCGTAATGCCGGGCACGACGTTGATCTCCAGCACCGTCAGCTCCCCGCTCTCTCCGTCGAGCATCAGGTCGACGCGGGCGACCCCGTGGCAACCGAGCAGTCTGTACACCTGCAAGGCCAGATCCTGCGCGCGTGCGGTCGTCTCGGCGGGCAGCTCGGCGGGGCACACGAACGTGGTCATGCCGATCTCGTAGCGCGACTCGTAGGCGTAGAAGTCCTGCTCGCGCGGGATCGCCTCGATCACAGGCATCGCTGACGGCTCTCCCCCGGGTGAGTCGGAATCGAGCACCGACACCGCCAGGTCGCGCCCCTTGACGTGGTGCTCCAGCAGCACCTTGCGATCGTAGGAGAGCGCCGCGACGATTGCGGCTGGCAGCTCATCGCTCGACTGCGCGAAGTTCACGCCCAACGCCGAGCCCTGGCTGTTGGGCTTGACCACCATCGGAAACCCGAGCTCTTGTCCGATACGTGGCAGCGCTGCCGCCACGCCGAGCTCCTTGATCGCGCTCTCCTTGAAGGCCCGGAAGTCTGGCGTGGGCACGCCGGCCTCGCGCATCAGGTACTTGGCAAGCCCCTTGTCGGTGCAGCGCATACAAGCAGCGGGCCCCGAGCCGGTGTACGGGATCCCAATCGCCTCCAGCAGTCCCTGCACGGTGCCGTCCTCGCCGTCGCGGCCATGCAGCGTCACGAATGCCGCGTCCGGTCGGCTTTTCAGCAACTCGCTCAAGAGCTCGGGCCCGGCATCGATTGAGATCACATCGTGCCCAAGCGCCAGCAGCGCCTCCTGGGCACGCGCTCCGGATCGCAGCGAGACGGTGCGCTCCAGCGACCCCCCGCCCTTGAGCACCGCGACTCGCCGGCCAGCCCCCTCCGACTCGCCTTCGCTTGCCACCCGTAGGTGCGCTCCCCGCGTGGAGCGTGCTCTGCCGCCCGTATCCCCGCCCCTGATCGACGCTTGACCAGCGAGGGTGCCGACACTCATCGCTGCTGCCGCCGGCGGCCCTTCCCCGATTTCTCGGAGAGGGGCAACTCGAGCACATCCGCGACTGTTGGGTTCGGGGCATCCCCGCCTGTCACGCCCGTCGCGGAATCCGAGCGCACCGGGGGGGTGGTGGAGGAGCCCATCAATGTGCTGAGGAGGCCGGTGTCTCCGCCCATGCTTCTGCCTATTCGCCGAATGCCCTCGCGTATCTCGTCCTCGGGGAGGCCCGCGAAGTTCAGCCGCATCGACGAGGCGCCACGACGCCCATCCATGTACGCGGAGCGCCCCGGGACGAACGCCACCCCGTCGCACTGCGCGAGCAGGCCGGTGGTGTCGATGTACTCTGGCAGCGTCACCCAGATGAACAGGCCGCCCTGGGGCCTGGTCCATGTGGCTCTCCTGCCGAAGTGCTCCTCCAGCGCCTCCAGCATCACGTCACGCCGCCGCCGGTAGAGATCCTTCAGCTCCGTCAGGTACCCGCGCCAATCGTGCTCGCGGAAGTAAGCTGCCACGAACAACTGCGTGACCGGCGAAGAGCAGAGATCGGCGCCCTGTTTGCCGAGGTTGAGCTTCTCCAGCACCGGTCGCGGCGCGACCGCCCAGCCGAGCCGTAGGCCGGGGGAGAGAATCTTCGAGAAGGTTCCCAGGTAGATCACGAGATCCGACGTGCCTCGCCGACCGGAGTTGGCGGCGTCCAACGAGTACAGCGTGGGCAGCGGCGTACCCTCGTAGCGCAGCAGACCGTATGGGTTGTCCTCGAGCACCAGCAGCTCCCGTTCGCGTGCGATCTCCACGAGACGCCGCCGGCGCTCCAGCGACATCGTCACGCCGCCCGGGTTCTGGAAGTTGGGGATCGTGTAGATGAACTTCGGTCGCCGGTTTTCGGCTTGCAGGCGGTCGAGGGTTGCCTCCAGCTCGTCGATCGGCAGCCCGTCACCGTCCATCTCGATCTGCACCACGTCTGCCTGATAGGCCCCAAATGTGGGCACCGCGCCGGGGTAGGTGGGGGCCTCCGCGACGATCACGTCGCCGGGGTCGATCAGCGTCTTGCAGACGAGGTCGATCACCTGCTGGCCGCCGGTGGTGACGATCATCTCCTCGGCGCCGACCGTGGTGCCCTCCTCGGCCATCACCTGCACGATGCACTCCATCGTCGCCGCCATCCCCTCGGTCGGGCCGTACTGCAGGGCCCGCGCGGTCGAGTCGGCGGCGACGTGCGCCATCAGCTTCGCGTACAGCTCAGGGGGGAACGTGGAGGTGTCGGGCAGCCCGCCCGCGAGGGAGATCACGTCGGGCCGTTCGGTGAGCGCCATCATCTCGCGCATCGCCGAGGAGCGCATCCCGCGCGTGCGCGCGGCGAACAGCCGCTCGTAGCGGGCCAGCTCGTGCGCGGTAGGGCGAGCCCCGCGGCTGGGTGGGTGCTCATCCTCTATCGTCATGGCGCCTCAGACCGTAGCGCACGCGCGCGGGCGCGTTGCAAGCGGATGACCATGAACGGCCTCGTGTTTTACATCGGACTCGGACTCGGACTGGCGCTCGCCGCCGGGCTGCGGCCGTTCCTGCCCGCGCTGCTCGCCGGGGCGCTCGCATCCGCCGATGCGCTTGGGGTCAGCTTCGCGCACGGCGCCTTCCACTTCCTGCAAGAGGACTGGTGGCTGCTGGCGGTGTGCGTCGCGCTGGCGCTCGCCTACGCTCTGCAGCTGCTGCTTGGGCTGGCGCCGATCGTCGACCCGAGCGACCGTGCTCAGCGTCCCGACCCGCTCGGCGCCGCGCTCGCCGGGGTGGGGATCGGCGCGGGGATGCTGCTGTTCGCGGGGACGCTCGCGGCGCACGGCGATGCCTCCTGGCCTGGGCTGGTGGGCGGCTTCTTCGCGGTGGGCCTCGCTCAGCGTGCCTGCTGGCCGGTGATCGTCCGTGCACGGGGTCGTCTCCCCGATCGCGCGGCGCGCGAGGCGCTGACGATCTACCTCGACGCGGCCTCGCTCCTCGTCGCGGCGCTTGTTGCGCTGCTGCATCCGCTCGGCTACGTGGCGCTCGCGCTGTGCGGATGGTTGCTGCTCGCCGATCGGCGCCGCGCCGGACGCAAGTACGCCGGCCTGCGCATCCTCGGACGATGAGCGGCGCGTATGCCGGCGCCTCGCGGCGTCCTCAGTCGCTCGTGTGCTTAAGCACACTTCGCTCCTTGCGTCCTTGCGAGGCTTGGCCTACGCGCCGTTCATGAGCGCATCCAGTCACCGAGCTGATTATTGATGACCCCCCCCAAGCTCGTCCTCTGCGTGATCGACGCGATGGCGCCCGAGATGCTCGAGCGGGCGGTCGCCGAGGGCGTCGCGCCGACACTCGGCGAGCTGATGCGTCGCGGGCTCTATGTTCCCCACTGCGCCGCCGCCTTCCCGTCGGTGACACCGGTGTGCGCCGCTTCGATCACCACCGGCGCCGGCCAGGAGCGCCACCTGATCCCGGCGATGAACTGGTACATGCGCGATGAGGCCCGCTATGTCGAGTACGGCTCCTCCTTCCGCGCCTCGCAGCGCTTCGGGATCGCCCGCCAGCTGACCGACACGGTTTACAACATGAACCGCGCCCACCTCGCGCCCGAGCCGCTGACCGTGTTCGAGGCGCTCGACGACGCCGGCGTGCGCACCGCCGGCACGACCTACCTGATCTACCGGGGCCGCTACCGCCACGAGCCCCAGCGTGACTCTGCGCTGACGCGGATCGCCTCTGCCACGCTGCTGCGCCACGCGGTGATGGGCCCGCGCGAGCTGTTCTACGCCGACATCTTCGCCTCGCGACGCACCGGCTGCCGCTCGGGTCTGGGGATGCCCGGCGTGCGCGACCAGCACTCGGGCTGCGTCGCCGCCTACATGGTCGAGCACGACCTCTTCGACTTCCTGTTGCTCTCGCTGCCCGATAACGACTGGCACTCCCACAAGCACGGCCCTGAGGGACAGCTGCGCTCGCTGGCGCTCGCCGACCAGCAGCTCGCGCGGATGATGGCGCCCGCCGGCGGGCTGGAGCGCTTCCTGGAGACGCATGCGATGGTGGTGATGGCCGACCACTCGCAGGCCCCTGTGCGTGCCACCGTCGCGCTGCAAGACGCGCTCGCCGAGCTCGACGTGCTGGAGCCCGGCCGCGGTGGGCGGAGCTCTGCCCGTGCCCAGGTCGCGCAGGCCTCGAAGGCGGGCGGGGGATCGGCCTCGCGTGCCGGCGGGGCGGACGGGGTGGATGGGGCTCGAATCGCTGTCTGCCCGACCCAGCGCGCGGCGATGGTCTACGTCCTCGCCGAGCACCACCCCGAGGCGCTGCGCTCCGACGTGGTACGCCGCGCGCTGGCGCTCGACGGTGTGGAGCTCGTGATGTGGCTGGAGCGCGACGTCCACGGTGCGCCCGCCGAGGGCGTGATCGCGCGGCCCTCGATCGGCGAGCTGCGCTTCCGCCCGGGCGGGGACGTGCGCGATGCACGCGGTGGGGGATGGAGCTTGGAGGGCGAGCTGGCGGTGCTCGGCGGCGCCATTCGCGACGGGGTGCTCAGCACCCCCGAGCATCCCGACGCGCTCGCGCGCGCGTGGTCGGCCTTGAGCTGCCCCACGTCGGGGGATGTGCTGCTCTCGGCGGAGCCCTTTCACGAGTTCCTCGACTGGGGTCGCCAGGGGCACGTAGGTGGCGGCAGCCACGGCTCGCTGCGCGGCGAAGACTCGCTCGGGGCTCTGGTTGTGTGCGGCCTCGACCTTCCCGCGCAGACGCCCACGCAGTGGTCTATTCGCGACGTCGCCCCGCTGATCCTGGCGCACTTCGGGCTGGCGCAATAGGCTTTCATGGCGCGCGCGACGGGTACCCTCGATCTGTGCGCCGCTCGTTCGCAGCAACCCTCGCGGTGGGTGCCTGCCTGCTGCAGGCCGCGTCCCCGGCAACCGGTGCGCCTCGAGGCCCCATCGCGACGAGAGAGTTGACCGCGGGCCTGCACACCGGCAGCGCGACCACAACCACCAATACGACCAACTCGGAAACGCCGATACCGGTCGCGCCCTCGATCGTACCTCCCGCGGGTCGGCGGCTATCTCCCGACGACGTCCTCGCAATCGCCGGGCGGCTGCCGAAGATGCGCCGTGTGCGGGCCGGCTACCCCGGCTCCTACGACGGCGCCTACCTGAAAGGCCCCGGCCGCTGGCAGGTCAGCTACTTCTCCCGCAAAGGCAAGGAAATCGGCCAGGTGATCATCTCCGACGCCAGCGGACGGGTGCTCGAACAGTGGACCGGCTTTCAGGTGGCGTGGACGATGGCGCGGGGCTACCCCGGGGCGTTTGGGCGCCACGTCAACGCGCTCTACGTGTGGCTGCCGCTGTGCGTGCTGTTCCTGTTGCCGTTCATCGAATGGCGCCGCCCCTTTGCGCTGCGCCACCTCGACCTGCTCGTGCTGCTCTCGTTCTCAGTCTCGCTGGCCTTCTTCAACCACGGCGAGATCTACAAATCCGTTCCTCTCACCTACCCGCCGCTGATCTACCTGCTGGTGCGGATGCTGTTGTTGCTGCGATCCGGCGCTCGTCCACGCCCGCTGAAACTGCTGATACCCGCGCCCTGGCTGGCGGTCGGGGTGGTGTTCCTGCTGGGTTTTCGCATCGGCCTGAACGTCACCGACGGGAACGTGATCGACGTTGGCTACGCCGGAGTGATCGGCTCACAGCGGATCGCCGACGGCAGGCCACTGTACGGGGGCTACCCCTCCAACAACGAACACGGCGACACCTATGGGCCGGTCAACTACGAGGCGTACGTGCCGTTTGAGCAGATCTTCGGGTGGAGCGGACTGTGGGACGACCTGCCCGCCGCGCACGCCGCGGCGGTGGCCTTCGACCTGCTCGCAGTAGGGCTGATCTTCCTCCTCGGTCTGCGCATCCGCGGCCCGACGCTGGGGATCGCGCTCGCCTACGCGTGGGTCTCCTACCCCTTCACGCTGTTCGCGCTGGAGAGCAACTCCAATGACACGCTCGTGGCGGTGCTGCTGCTGGCGGTGTTGCTCGTCGCCTCCTCGCCGCCCGCGCGCGGCGTGTTCGCCGCGCTCGCTGGTCTCACCAAGCTCGCCCCCTTGGCGCTCGCGCCGCTGCTCGCCACTCACGGGTTGCGCGAGCTGCCCTCCGGGGCCGGGAGACACGCGCCTGTAACCGAAACCGGGAGACACTCGCCTGCGGCTGGCATCCCCGTTTCGGCCAGCAAACGGGCGCGGGCGCTGGCGCTGTTCGTGCTCGCCTTCGCGCTCACGGTGGCGGTCGTCTCGATTCCGGCGCTTACGCACGACTCGCTGCATGAGATCTACGAGCGCACGATCGTCTACCAGTCCAACCGCGGCGCGCCCTTCTCGGTGTGGGGGCTGTATGGCGGCATGAAGGCGTGGCAGACGCTCGCACAGGCCGCGGCCGTCGCGCTGGCGCTGGGGTTGGCGGTGATTCCCCGTCCGCGTGGCATCCCGGCGCTTGCCGCCGCCTGCGCCGCGGTCCTGATCGCGCTGCAGCTCGCGCTGGAATATTGGTTTTACCTCTACATCGTGTGGTTCTTCCCGCTGGCAATGCTCGCGCTGTTGGCGGCTCCCAACCGCGCGATCTCCGCTGATCCCGACCCCGACCTGCTCCGCCTCGACGCCGACCGCGCGGACGGGTGGGCGCCCGGCGTCACGGCGAAGCCGGCGCCGCAGGGCGTGGCATCAGAACCTGCTCGATCGAGTCCGCTCGCAACGGCTCCGAGCAGCGGATCGCCACGCCGTTCAACCAGGGGTCCTCTGCGGAGGTCTGAAAGCGCACCGGCATCTGCGTGATCATCGCCTCCAACGCCAGCTCGCGCTTGACCCCGATCACGCCCCCACGAGGGCCGGTCATGCCGACATCGGTGATGTACGCGGTGCCGCCCGGCAGCACGCGGGCGTCCGCGGTGGGGACGTGCGTGTGGGTGCCGACCACGGCGCTCACACGCCCATCCAAGTGCCAGCCGAGTGCGATCTTCTCGCTGGTGGCCTCCGCGTGCATGTCCACCAGGATGTGCTCCACCTCGCCGAGCTCCCGCAGCGCGCCGTCGATCTCGACGAACGCCGAGCGCCCCGGACGCAGGTAGAGACTGCCGCTGAGGTTGATCACGCCGAGACGCATGCCCGCGGCGCTCTCCACCACGCACACCCCGCGCCCGGGCTGGCCGCGCAGGTAGTTGGCGGGGCGCACGATCCGTGGCTCGGTGTCGAGATACGGGTAGATCTCGCGGTGGTGGTAAGCGTGGTTGCCGAGCGTGATCGCATCGACGCCAGCCGCCAGCAGCTGCTTGGCGGTCTTCGGCGTGATGCCCAACCCGCCGGCCACGTTCTCGCCGTTGACGACCACGAACGTCGGTTGGTAGCGCTCGCGCAACAGCGGCAGGCAGTCGAGCAGCGTGTGACGGCCGAGGCTGCCGACGAGATCGCCGACGAACAGGATCGTCGCCTCGCCGCCGCTCGTGGCCGGAGAGCGCTCGGTGGCGGACGCCTCCGGCTCTGCGCTCGTGCTCGAAGCGCGCGCCTCTGACTCAGCCATACTTTGCCGATGATGGGAGGCATGTGAGTATCGGCGAGCAAGTCGAAGGGAAGCTGCCCTCCGCTGCTGTGCCAACCGCGCCGGAGAATGGCCCATCGGCTGTCTCCGGCTCCGCCGCGCCCCCGCATGAGGGCGAGCGCGAACTGGTGGATACGTCGCAGGAGAGCGCGACGCGCCTGCCCGGGCCTCCGCGCGTGGTGGTGCCTCGCTGGGTGCAGCTGGTGGTGCTGCCGCTGGCGCTGCTCGCGTTGTGGGCGCTCGCGCGCGCCGCTGGGAAAGTGCTTGTGGTCTTCATCGTGGCGGCCCTCATCGCGCTGATCCTCAACCCGGCCGTTGCCTTCCTCCAGCGCTCGCGTCTCCCTCGAGGCCTGGCGGTGCTCGCCGTGTACGTTGCATTCTTCCTGACATTGGCCGGCATCGGCTTTCTGCTGGCCAACCCGATCTTCCACCAAGTGCAGTCGTTCACCCACAACCTGCCCAAGCTGGTGGACGAAGCGAACGAAACCCTGGCCAACATCCAGAATTGGCTGAACCGACACGGCGTCCACGTCGAATTCAAAAAGCAGGGCAAAACGGCGCTGCAGACGATCCAGGGCAAACTCGCCAAGAGCGCCGGCTCGATCGCCTCGTTCGGCGGCGGGCTGATCACCGAAGTCGCCGGCGCGATCTTTGACCTGGTGCTGATCTTTGTGCTCTCCGTATACATGCTGCTCTACGGCGAACGCATCGGTCGGCTGGTGCGCCGGGCGATGCCCGACGGCGACGGCACCCCCGCCGACGACTACCCGACGCTGGCCCAGCACGCCGTCTCACGCTATGTGGGCGGGCAGCTGTTGTTCAGCTTGGTGATGGGCACCTCGACCGGCCTCGCGCTGTACATCTTCGGCGTGCTCGGGATCTTCCCCGACGGCCAGAAATACGCGGTGGCGTTTGCGATGTTCTACGGCGTGATGGAGCTGATCCCCTACATCGGTCCGATCTTGGGGGCGGTGCCGCCGGTGCTGGTGGCGCTCCTCACCGACCCGATCTCCGCGATCTGGGTGGCGCTGCTGTTCGTCGGCCTGCAGCAGCTGGAGGGCCATGTGGTTGCGCCGCAGATCTTCGGCCACACGCTGCGGATCAACCCGCTCCTGGTGATTTTTGCGCTGCTGCTCGGCCTGCAGCTCTATGGCGTGGTCGGCGCATTGGTGGCGCTGCCGATCCTCGCCGTGCTGCGCGAGACCTTCGTCTACCTCAGCCGCCATTTGACGCTCGAGCCCTGGGAGCGCTCCCCGGGACGCATGCTGTGAGCAGGGCCAAGCCCAGCCTTGCGCCGGCCCGGCCGGCTATGCGCCGATTCATGAGCCACCCGGACGGGCTGGCGTGATTGGGGCGTCGGCGGAGGGGGAGGCTTTGCTCACCGTGCGCGGCGTCACCAAGCGCTATGGCGAGCGCGAGGCGCTGCGCGGCGTCAGCTTCGAGGCGGGCGCCGGGGAGCTGGTCGCAGTGATCGGGCCCAACGGCGCCGGCAAGACGACGCTGCTGTCGATCCTCGCGGGCGTCCAATCACCCACCGCGGGCAGCGTCACCCTGCCGCCAGGCGCCGTGGGGTGGGTGCCTCAACAGCCCGCGCTCTATTCGCGCCTGTCGGTGGCGGAGAACCTCGAGCTGTTCGCGCGCCTGGAGCACAACCCCAACCCACGGGAGGCTGTCGCCGCGATGCTCGAGCAGGCCGGCCTGCGGGAGCGCTCCGGCGAGCGCGTCGAGCGCCTCTCCGGCGGCAACCGCCAGCGCGTCAACATCGCGATCGGCCTGCTCTCCGAGCCGACCGTACTGGTGCTGGATGAGCCCTCCTCTTCGCTCGATCCCCGCCAGCGCGAGCGCTTGTGGCGCTTCATCTGCGCGCTCTCGCAGCGGGGCCGGTGCGTGATCTTCTCCACCCACAACGTCGCCGAGGCCGAGCGCTACGCGCAGCGGGTGGTGGCGTTGGCCGACGGCGAGCTGCTGTTCAACGGCTCCCCGGAGGAGCTCGCGCGAGAACCGCGGCCCATCCAGCCCGTTGCGGGGGACTCGGGCCTCTCGAGCCCCCCGCACTCCGACTTCGAAGGAGCGTTCGTGGAGTTCCTGCGCGCGCGTGGGCACTGATGGGGTGCGTGCTCGATCGCTTCGCCGCTCGGCGGTTGCTGGCGTCGGCTGGTCTCGTTCGGGGGTGCGCCGGCTGATGCGGTGGATGCTCAAGAAGGACCTGTTGATCCTCGCCCGCTCGCGGGTGCTGGTGGCGGTGCTGGTGCTCTACCCGGTCGCGGTGGCGCTGCTGATCGGCTTGGCGATCTCGCGGGCGCCCTCCAAGCCGAAGGTGGCGATCGTCAACCTCGCACCACCGTCCGCCACGGTCGAACTGGGCGGCACGCGCCTGAATGTTGCCCACTACTACAGCCAGCTGCTCGACCAGGTGCAGCCGGTGCCGGCGGCCACCCGCACGCAGGCCGTGCGGGCGGTCAGGTCGGGGAAGGCGCTCGCGGCGATCGTGATCCCCGCGAACATCGCTTCGCAGCTCTCCTCGGTCATCAGTCAGGCGCACGTGGAAGTGATCTACAACGGCGACGCCCTCGAGCAGAGCTTCGTGCACTCCACGATCGAATCCTCGCTTGCGCGGGCCAACCTCGAACTCTCCAACGAGATCAGGCGGGTGGCGGCCCAGGTGATCGGGGCACTCGTGCGAGGCGGCAACCTCGGCGTGGCGGGCGCTCCGACAAACCTGCCGGGATTGGGCGAAATACCTCACATCCTGCGCGGCATCATCGCCCGCCACCCCCACGAAGCGGACCGCGCCCAGCTGGAACGGCTGGCCGAGTTCACCGAATTCGCCGCCCAGAACCTGGGCCTCAGCCGCAAGGTGTTGAGCACCGTCAGCCAGCCAATCCAGATCGACACCACCAACCTGCAGGGCGGCCGCACCCCGCTCGACGCGTACGCGGTGGTCGTGGCGGTCAGCATCTCGCTGATGTTCGTCTGCGTGCTGCTGGCCGCCGGCGGGATCGCGCTGGAGCGCGAAGAGCACACGCTTGCACGGTTGGTGAGAGGCTCCCCCAACCCCACCTCCTCCAGCACCACAGACACGCCCCGCCGCGGCGGGGGCGCGCTGATCACACGGGAGTCGTTGATCGCCCAGAAGCTGCTGCTGGCGGCGGGCTGCGCGCTGATGGTGGCGTTTGCGATGCTCGCCGGCATCGGCGCGTTCGTGGGCTTGGAATGGAGCCGCGTCGGTCAGTGGCTGGCGGCGCTGGCGCTCGCTGGGCTGGCGTTCGCGGCGCTGGGAGTGGCGATCGGCGCGCTGGCCCGCGAGGTGCGTGCGGCTTCGCTGCTCTCCTTTCTGCTCTCGCTGCCGCTCGCCTTCCTCGCGCTCGTCCCCGCCGGCGCTGTGGCGGGCGGCCTGTATGACGCGATCCGCGCGATCTCGTTCGTGTTCCCCTACAAGGCCGCGTTGGAGGCACTCGACGCGGCCGTCAACCACGGCTCCTCACCGGGCCTGGGCGTCTCGCTCGCGCACCTCTTGGGGTTGACCGCGCTGTTCGCGGTCCTGGCGCGCCTCGGACTGCGACGCCTGGATTGACGCTCCCTGACTGCATCGCATCCACGGGGTGGCCTGTCCAACGATTTCCCTGCGAGGGGTATCCTCGACGGGTGATGGCTTTCCCCCAGACGCGCATGCGCAGGCTGCGCGCCTCCTCGGCGCTGCGCGGCCTGGTGCGTGAGACAGACCTGCGCGCGGGTCAGCTCGTGCTGCCGCTGTTTGTCGAGGAGCGCCCACCCAACGCCACCGGCAGTCTCGGAGCCGCCACCGGCGACGAGACTCAGACGGCGCTTGCAGAGCTCGCACGGCTGTCGATCTCGGCCGCGGTGCAGGAGGCGCGCGCGGCGGCCCAGCTCGGAATCGCGGCGGTGCTGCTGTTTGGGATCCCCGCCGAGAAGGATGCACAGGGCTCCTCGGCATGGGATCAGGAGGGCGTGGTGCAGCTGTGTGTGCGAGCGCTCAAGCGGGAGCTGCCCGAGCTGCTGGTGATCACGGACGTGTGTCTCTGCGAGTACACCGATCACGGCCACTGCGGTGTGCTGGATGAGAGCTCGCGCGTGGACAACGACGCCTCCGTGGAGCTGCTGGCGCGCACCGCCGCCAGCCACGCGCGCGCCGGTGCCGACATCGTGGCGCCGTCGGACATGATGGACGGCCGCGTCGGCGCGATCCGCGCGGAGCTTGACAACGAGGGCTTTGCCGACACCCCGATCCTCGCCTACGCGGCGAAGTTCGCCTCCGCGTTCTACGGCCCCTTCCGCGCCGCCGCCGGCTCCGCGCCGGCGTTTGGTGACCGCCGCGACTACCAGCTCGACCCCGCCAACGGTCGCGAGGCGCTGCGCGAGACCCTGCTCGACGTACAGGAGGGGGCGGACATGGTGATGGTCAAGCCCGCCCTCGCCTACGGCGATCTGATCGCCGCTGTGCGGCGCGAGACCCGCCTGCCGGTGGTCGCATACAACGTGAGCGGGGAGTACGCGATGGTCAAGGCGGCCGCTGCGGCCGGGCACATCGACGAGCGCGCCACGGTGCTCGAGATCCTAACCTCGTTGCGTCGCGCGGGCGCGGACGTCATCATCACCTATCACGCGAAGGACGCGGCAAGATGGCTGAGCCAGTAGAGATCCCAGCGGAACACCCGACCGCCCCCGGTCCGGCGGCCCCATCGGCGGCAAGCTTCTCGCGCTCGCCGTCGGTCGGCTCGACCAGGATCGATCGCGCGAGTGCTGCCACTCCGAAGACACGCAGCCGCACGGAGGGTGCGGCGGTTGCGCTCGACGCGCTCGACCGCCGGCTGCTCAACCTGATGCAGGGCAGCTTTCCGCTGGAGGCCCGACCCTACGCGGCGGTCGCGCGGGAGGCGGGAATCCCCGAAGAGCAGGCGCTGGAGCGCGTGCGGCGGCTGCTGGAGGAGCGGATCATCCGCCAGGTCACCCCGATCTACGACACGCGGGCGCTCGGCTACTCCTCGATGTTGGTCGCGGCCAAGGTCGATCCTGAGCATCCGTGGCGGGCAGCGAAGATCGTCAACTCTCACCCCGGGGTCTCGCACAACTACCTGCGCAACCACGACTTCAACATGTGGTTTACGCTCGCCACCGAGCCGGATTCGCCGCTCGGCCTGGAGGGCACGCTGGAGGTGCTGCAGCGGCTCACCGGGGCGGAGTCGATCCGCCAGCTGCCGACGCTGAAGCTGTTCAAGATCAGGATGGACTTGGAGATGGAGGGGGACACCAAAGCGCTCGCCAGCGAGGGGGCGGGCGCGCCGCCAAAAGAGGTGCTGCTCGAGTCGGTCGCCTACGACGAGCACGACGTCGCGGTGATCCGCGCCACCCAGGGCGACATGCCGGTGATCGGCGAGCCCTATGCGCCCGCCGCGCAGCGGCTGGGCATGGATGTTGAGACGCTGTTGGAGCACATGGCGGGGATGCGCGAGCGCGGCCTCTTGCGCCGCGTGGCGGCGATCCTCTTCCATCGCCGCGCCGGCTTCTCCGCGAACGGGATGGGCGTGTGGAAGGTGCCGCCGGAGCGGATCATGGAGCTGGGGCCGCGGATGGCCTCATACCGTGGGATCTCCCACTGCTACCAGCGCCCCACCTACGAGGATTGGCCCTACTCGGTCTTCACGATGGCTCATGGCCGCTCCAAGGAGGAGTGCGACGCGATCCTTACCGCGATCGCCGAGCAGACCGGGATCGAGGAGCGCGCCACGCTGTATTCATCGACCGAGTTCAAGAAGATCCGCCTGCTCTACTTCACCGACGACTACAAGCGGTGGGAAGAGCAAAACGCATGAGCATGCGGTCCCGCCCACCCCTGTGACGCTGTCGCTCACCGACACCCGCTCCGCGGAGCTCTACCGGCGCGCGCAGCGGGTGCTGCCCGGTGGCGTCAACTCGCCTGTGCGCGCGATGCGCGCGATTGGACGCGACCCGTTGTTCGTCGCCCGCGGATCGGGCGCTGAGCTCGTAGACGTGGACGACAATCGCTACGTCGATTACGTCTGCTCGTGGGGCCCGCTGATCCACGGCCACGCCCACCCGCGGATCCTCGAGGCGGTGCATGCGGCCGCCGAGCGCGGGACGAGCTTTGGGGCGCCGAGCGCTGGGGAGGTGGAGCTGGCGGAGGAGGTGGCGCGGCGGATGCCGGGCGTGGTCATGCTGCGCATGACCTCCTCAGGCACCGAGGCGACGATGACCGCGCTGCGACTTGCACGCGCCGCGACCGGCCGCGAGCGGATCGTAAAGTTCGCGGGTGCCTATCACGGTCACGTGGACGGGCTGCTCGCGCAGGCCGGCTCGGGCCTGGCCACGCAGGCGATCCCCGCGAGCGCGGGAGTGCCAGCGGAGGTGGCGGCGGCCACCGTGGTGGTGCCTTGGAACGATCCCGAGGCGCTGGAGGAGGCGGTGCGCCGCCATCGGCCGGCGGCGATTCTGGCGGAGCCGATCCCCGCCAACATGGGCCTCGTGCCGGCGCGCGCGGGCTTCCTGGAGCTGCTGCGCGAACAGGCCGACGTGAGCGGGGCGCTGCTGGTGCTCGACGAGGTGATCAGCGGCTTCCGCGTGGCGAGGGGCGGCGCGCAGGAGTTGACCGGGGTGCACGGCGACCTGACGATCATGGGCAAGGTGCTCGGCGGCGGCCTGCCCGCGGCGGCGGTGGGAGGGCGAGTCGAGTTGATGGAGCTGCTGGCGCCGGCCGGCGAGGTCTATCAGGCCGGCACGCTGTCGGGCAACCCGCTGGCGGTGGCGGCTGGCGTCGCCACGCTTCAGATGCTCGACGCGTCGGCGTACGCGCGCCTGGCGGCGATCACCGAGCAGCTCGCCACGGGTCTGCGCGAGGCGGCGAGCGAGCGCGCACCGGGGCGTCCAATCCAGATTTCCACTCTCCCCGGTCTGTTGACGGTGTTCTTCAGCGGGTCCCCCGTGCACGACCTGGCGGGAGCGCAGGCGTGCGATCTGCCGGCGCACGCCGCGTGGTGTCGGGGGCTGCTCGCGCGCGGGATATATCCCCCGCCCTCGCAGTTTGAGGCGTGGTTCCCCTCACTGGCCCACACCACCGAGCAGCTCGAACACACCGCGGCCGCGGCCGCGGCCGCGTTTGGGGAGCTGCCATGAACGCCTCGCCGGTCCTCGCGCGCCTGGAGGCGGTGCTGCGCGAGCAGGCAGGCCTGATGGCGGACTTGCTCCCGCAAGGAGATGCTCCCGTGGAAACCCACAACGGCGCTGGCCCCGCGCAGATCGCGGCGTCGGGCCCGCGCGCGCAGACCCACTCCGATGAGTACGAGTTGCTGGTGGAGGCGATTTACGAGGGTTACCTGCTGCACTACGGCACCCCCCGCGTCGTGCGTCCACCGGAGGCCGACCTCGGCCTGCTGGCAGGCGACCAGCTCTATGCGCTCGGACTCGCGCGCCTGATTGCGCTCGGCGACCTGGCGGCGGTGGGGGAGCTCGCGGATGTGATCACGCTTACGGCGCTCGCCCAGGGCGAGGGCCGTGAGGACCTGGCTCTCGCGGTGTGGGCAGCTGGCGCGCGCGCGGTTGGCTGGGGCTCGAGCGACTCCTACCGCCGAGCCAAGACGCTCGTCCACGCGCGGGATCCGGAGGCGCTGCGGGCAATGCGCGCGGCGGCGGAACCCGAGGAGCCGCCAACGAGCTGACCGCCGCCCCCATATCGCAACGAGCTGACCACCGCCCTCCTGACCACCCGTCCTCCATACCGCAAGGCGTGTCCGAGAGGTCCGCAGGCGCCCAATCCCGCAGTATTTGTGACGATAAGCACCATCGCCATGGAATGAGCTGCACGACCAGCGCCGGCTCGCAGGCGGTATTCTTAGGTGCCCTTGGCCAGCAAGCACGACAAGCACGCCTCCAAGTACACCCTCGACCGCCATATCCCGGGCGCGTACGAGGGCGAGACGGTCACGCGACGACGCTTCATGACCGGCTCCGCCCACGCCGCGGGCGCCGTCGCGGCGCTCTCATTCACGCTGCCGGCCCTCGGTTTCGCGATCGGCCCGATCTTCAAGAGCAAGCCTCAAACCTGGGAAACCGTGGGTCCGACGGAGATGTTCCCGGACAACGACTACATCCCCACCGTGATCACGCTCACCCCCGGGATCGGTGAGGCCGGCAAGGGGCTGGTGTACGTGCGCCAGAAAAACCCGGCGATCGACACCGACCCGTACGACAAGGACACTCCCTACATCGCGATCACTTCGCGCTGCGCCCATCTCGGCTGCCCGGTGCGCTGGGTGCCCGCCGCCGAGCGCTTCATCTGCCCCTGCCACGGCGGCGTGTACGACCTGCTCGGCCGCCGCGTGGCCGGGCCCCCGCCGCGGCCACTTGACCGTTTTTACACGCGCGTCGTAGATGGCATGGTGCAGATCGGCTCCCGCTTCAGCGTCAACAGTGAGCTGCGCCGCTTCTCTCCCCGCGACCCCGGCGAGCCGATCGACGGCCTCGGCCAGTTCGCCTACCCATCGCGTCCCTCGATCCGGCGCTAGACGGTGCCCAAACTTCCCATCCCCCCGATCCCCGCGCCACTGAAGGCGCCCCCGCCACGGCCGCAGGAGAGCAACGGCACCGTTCGGCCGGTCGATCACGCCGCCAACGCCGGCACCGCGGTCGTCGACTGGGTCGATGAGCGCACCTCGCTGAGCGGGGCGGCGCGCTGGATGATGTTCCGCAAGGTGCCCAAGGGCACCAACTGGTTTTACACCCTGGGCTCGGCGACGATGTTCGCCTTCCTCAACCAGGCGGTCACCGGCGTGTTCCTGGCGATGTACTACCGCCCCGACGCCTCGGGCGGTGCATACGAATCGATCCGCTACGTCACCAACGACGTGTTCCTCGGACAGTTCGTGCGCGGCATGCACAAGTGGGGCTCGACCGTGATGGTGGTGCTGGTATTCCTGCACATGGGCCGCACCTTCTTCTTCGGCGCCTACAAGTACCCGCGCGAGCTCAACTGGGTGATCGGCGTGGTGCTGCTGATCCTGACGATGGTGATGTCGTTCACCGGCTACCTGCTGCCGTTCGACCAGCGCGCCTTCTGGGCAACGCAAGTGGGCGTCAACATCAACGGCACCGGGCCTCTGATCGGCCCGTACCTGAGCGACTTCCTGCGCGGGGGCTCGGAAATCGGGGCGACTACGCTGTCGCGCTTCTACGCGATCCACATGCTGCTCGTGCCCGGGTTGATCGCTGCGCTGATCGGCGCCCACCTCTATCTCGTGGCCAAGCTCGGCACGACCGCACCGCCGTGGTCGAAAGCCGAGAAAGACCCCGAGCTGCGCGAGTCCGAGGCATGAACCAGCGCGAGAAGGAGGAGTACCTCCGCGAGTATGCGCTGCTGAAGTCCAAAGGCAAACCGTTCTTCCCCTACGCGGTCGCCAAGGACTCGATCATGGCGTGCATCGTGATGGCGTGCATCATCACGATGTCGCTGGTGCTCGGCGCGGAGCTCGGCTCCAAGGTCAATCCCACCACCAGCACCTACGTGCCACGCCCGGAGTGGTACTTCTTCTTCCTGTTCGAGCTGCTGCGCGTGATCAAGCCGCCGAGCCTGGTCGGCCTGGCGACGATCGGGATCCCGACGCTCGCGATGATCCTGCTGTTCCTGCTGCCCTTCTACGATCGCGGCCCCGAGCGCCGGCCCGAGCGCCGGCCGATCGCCACGATCACGGCACTGTTCGTGATCGGCGCAATGTTCTACCTCACCTGGGAGGGCGCCAGCACCGGCTCGCCGTTCTCGGTGGAAATCGCCACGCCGGCGGCAGTGCGCCACGCCGGCGGGCAGGAGCTCGCGCAGTTCGAAGACGGCAGGAACGTGATCGCCTCCAGCGGCTGCCTGGCCTGCCACAAGCTCGGCGACAACGGCAACAACGGGCCGGGCCCCGAACTGACGCACATCGGCTCGCGGATCCCCCGCTTCGGGATCGCGCGCACACTTGTCAACCCGACGCAGCCGATGCCCTCATACAAGCACCTGCCGCCGAAGCAGTTCGAAGCGGCCGTCGAGTTCCTCTCGCAGTTGAAGTAGCGTAGGGGCCTATGGCTTGGGAGGCTCAGGGTCGGCAGGGCGCTGACGCCGGCCGAGGCCGGGGGACACTCGCCTCCGGCGAGCATCCCCCTGTTGGCCAACTGGAAGCCGAGCAGGTACGGGCAATGTTCGATGGCATCGCGTGGGTGTACGACGCACTCAACGGCCTGATGACAGCCGGCCTGCACCACCACTGGCGCGCACGCGCGGTGGATCTAGCTCGCGTCGGCCCGGGCAGCCGCGTGCTGGACCTCGCCACCGGCACTGGCGACCTGGCGCTGGAGCTCGCGCGGCGCGTGGCGCCGGGAGGCGAGGTGGTGGGCAGCGACTTCTCCGAGGAGATGCTGGCACGCGCGCGCGCCAAGTGGGAGCGTGAGCGGCGTTCCCTGCCCACCTCGTCCCCGGCGTCGGTGTGCTTCGAATGGGGCGATGCGCTGCAGCTGCCCTACGAGAATGACTCCTTCGACGCCGCCACGGTTGGCTTCGGCGCGCGCAACTTCTCCGATCTGGGTCGCGGCCTGCGGGAGATGGCGCGCGTGGTGCGGCCGGGGGGCAGGGTGGTGGTGTTGGAGATGACCTCGCCGACGCGCCCGCCGTTGTCGAGCTTCTTCGGGCTCTGGTTTGACCGCGTGGTGCCGCTGCTGGGGCGGCTGGCGAGGAGCTCGGATGCATACTCCTACCTGCCCAACTCGGTCAAGCGCTTCCCGGCGCCCGCGATACTTGCCGCCGAGATGGAGCGGGCGGGCATCGGCGAGATCGGCTACCTACTGACGGCTGGGGGCATCATCGCCATCCACGCCGGCACCGTGCCGCCGGATGGCTCACGATGAGTACAGTGAGCAGCAGCAGCAGCAGCAGTGGTGGTGGCAGTGGCATCGCACAGGCCCAAGCAGCGGAGGACGAAGAGGCTGTAGCGGAGATCATGCGCCGCGGTGGGGCGGTGCTGCGCGAGCAGATGGTGCGCACCGAGGAGCACCTCGAGCGGGTGGCCGCCGAGGCGGGCGCGCCACTGGCGGCGCACGCCACGGCCACAGTGCTGGCGGGCGGCAAGCGTCTGCGGCCACTGCTGGTCGTCTTGGCTGCCACCGCCGCCGGCGAGCCAAGCGCGGACGATCGCAGCGAGGGGACACTCGCCTCCGGCGAGCATCCCCGTTTCGACCGAAGCCGGGAGGCACGCGCCTGCGGCGCTGGCCGATTTGGGGATGCGAGCGGAGCGAGTGTCGCCCCAATCGGCTCCCGTTTTGGGCAGCACCTGGTGCGAGCCGCTGTCGCGGTCGAGCTGGTGCACTCGGCCACGTTGGTGCACGACGATGTGATCGACTGTGCGCAGCTGCGGCGTGGGCGCCCCTCGGTGGTCGCGCAGGCTGGTCGTCGCACGGCGATCGCGACCGGCGATCTGCTCTTCTCCCGGGCTTTCGCGGAGCTGGCTCGCAACGAGGAGATTGCACAGCTGCGCGCTCTCTCGGATGCCAGCTCGGCACTGGCGGAAGGGGAGCTTCTGCAGCGCGAGGATGCCTATGCTCCGCGCGTCGCGGTGGAGCGCTACCTGCGCCGTTGCGAGTTGAAGACGGCCGCCCTGTTCGAGGCGGCGTGTCGTCTGGGAGCGCTGGTGGCGGGTGGCGGTGGAGCGAGCGAATCGGCTGAGGCTCTGGCGGATGCGCTTGGAGCGTTTGCGCGGCGCATCGGTCTGGCCTTCCAGCTACTGGACGACGTGCTCGACGTCTCCGGTCCGGTCGAGCGCACCGGCAAGCCGCGCGGAACCGACCTGCTTGACGGTACCGTCACACTGCCGCTGATTCTCGCGCGCGAGCGTGACGAGCGTTTGGCGAAGGTCGATCTGGCCTCACTGGATGGCCCCGAGCAGGCCGGTGAGCTGTGCGATCGGATCGCCGCAACCGGTGCGCTGCAAGAGGCCCGCGAGCGGGCGCTGGCGTTGGTCGCCGAGGCGAAGGCGATGCTGCCGGCGCTGCTCCCCAACGGCCGCGCGGCGTTGTTGGATCTCGTCGCCGACGCGGTGGTCGAGCGCTACCGCTGAGCGATCAGAAATCGCACGGCTGGATCAGGTCGGCGTCCAGCGCGCGGATGAAGAGGTCGATCTCCTCGGCCATGTTGGCGTGTGTGACGCGCTGCAGGTCGCTCAGCAGCGATCCGGCGGCGCGGTCGAGCTCGTCGTCGAGCGCTTCCACCGCGATCTGATCGAAAACGCCCTCGCGCGTGGCCTCGCATTCGGGGCAGCGCAGCAGGATCCGCCACTGCCGCTCGCCGGCTTCGGCCCAATCGACCGGATGGACGAGCTCCCCGCCACAGTAGAAGCAGACGTGGAGCGGCTCCGCTGCCGGGTCGGCCTGCCGGTGCTCGGCGTGGGCGGGTCCTAGCGAGGGTGGCGCGGGGTTGTCCAGGTAGACGACCTCGATCTGCTTGCCGCTTGGCAGCTGCACATGGTGGCGGGTCTGGTGGCTCTTGTCGGCGGGCATTTTGTTCCTTGACTGAAGAAGAGGGGCTCGGCTCGCCGGCCTTTGGCCGGCTGCGCCACCCCTGTCCTGATTGAAGAGGGGCCCGGCTCGTCGGCCTCCCGGCCGACTGCGCCACCCTCTAGGACGAGTCATCGACTGCGCCCAGGGCTGTCTTTAGCGCGTGCGCACGAATACCGAGGTTTGCCCACCTCCAAACACGGACAACCCACTCGACGACCGCGGTCGCGCGAGATATGTTGAGAGGCAGATATGGCCACCGCGATCCGCACGATCGGCCACGAAGACCGCCTCAGCCTCGTCGAGCACCTCGAAGAGCTGCGCACGCGGCTGATCGTCAGCGGAGTGGTGCTGGGGGTCGTGTTCGGCGTCTGTCTGTGGCAGAACCACGCCCTGCTGCATCTGATCAACCGCCCCTACGAACGGGAGAAGCATGGTCAGGTGGCAAAGGGTGAGGGTCCGACCGGCCAGGCAGTGCTCGCGCAGCAGGCGGTGCTCAAGGTATCCGGGGACGTGCAGAGCATCGTCCGGATCCTCGCTGCCCCCGATACCCGCCTGCCTGCGGCCGTTCGTGCACAGCTGACGGCCGAGCTTGCCAGCCTGCGCGCCGCCACAGCGGCGATCCCGCCCGTTCCTCCGGCGGAAAAGCTGACGACGCTGGGGGTCGGCGAGCCGTTCACGACGACGCTCACGGTCGTCTTCTTCTTCGCGTTGATCATCTCGCTGCCGGTGATCCTGTTCGAGCTGTACGGCTTCGTGCTGCCCGCCCTGCAGCCAAGTGAGAGACGCGCCGTGCGGCCGCTGCTCGCAGCGATTCCCTTCCTGTTCGCGACGGGAGTGGCGTTCGGCTACTTCGTCGTGCTACCTGCCGCGCTGCGATTCCTCGTGAACTTCAACAGCAGCGAGTTCAACATCATTGTGCAGGCCAACCCCTACTACCAGTTCGCCGCGACCGTGCTGCTGGCCATGGGGCTGGTCTTCCAGGTTCCGGTTGCGATTCTGGGCGCCACACGCGCAGGAATCGTGACTCCCAAGCAGCTGCGCAAGGGTCGCCGCTACGCGATCGTGGCGTGCGCAGCAGTGGCCGCGTTTCTGCCGGGTGACGCAATAACACTGATCCTCGAGACCGTACCCCTCTACATTCTCTACGAGGCGAGTATCCTGATGGCATCGTTTGTTGCGCGACGCGACGCGGCGCGAAGTGGAGCGCAGGCGGCGACAGGGAACCCACGGCCGGATCCACCATCCGCGCCGGGGAGCGGCGCCAGGGAGGGCGGTCCGGTGGCTCCCGGAGGGGGCGGATCCCCGGTCCCCGACCCGCCGGCGTCGAGCGCGATAACCGAAGACGACGACACCGACCCAAGCGTAAACGCCATAATCGACCACATGGATAGGAAGCTCACCGACTGATGCTGTTCGACCTGCGAGCCCGCGGCCGGCGCAAAACCGTGCAGATCGTCTACCTGGGCCTCGCCCTGCTGTTCCTGCTGGGGTTCGTGGGCTTCGGCGTCGGCGTCGGGGGCGGGGGCGGGGGGATCTTCAACGCCCTCACCGAAAACGGTGGCTCGAACAGCGCCAACTTCGCCGCCAAGGTCGCCGCCGCGCAGAAGCAGACCCAGCAGCACCCGACCAATCCGGCCGCGTGGAAGGCGCTCGTCGAAGCGCAGTTCCATCAGGCAAGCGAACCCGGCAACATCGCCACGGTTGGGGAAACCGAAAAATACACCGCACAGGGCAAGGCGCTGCTCGCCAAGCTCGCCGGGTCGTGGAGCACCTACCTCAAGCTCGAAACCAGTCATCCAGACACCGAACTGGCTGCGCGGATCGCCGGCATCTTCGGCGAACAGGGCCTCAACCAGCCGGCATCCGAAGTGCAGACGCTGCAGGTCGCGATCAAAGGCAACCCCACAGTGCGCCTGTACTCGGCGTTGGCGGTGTCCGCGTACAAAGCCGGCAACCTCAAGGTGGGCGACGCGGCGGCACGTAAGACCATCAGCCTGGCGCCCGTTGCCGAACGTGCGAAAGTCAAGAAGTACCTGGCCGAACTCAGGAAGAACCCGCTCAGCCACACGCCTGCCACGGTCACCAAGGGCGCGAACGGGACGCTGGTCGCGACGCAGGGCGGCAAAACCTACACCGTCAAGTCAAACGGCAAAGGCGGATATGTCGGCGTCACGCCGACGACTGGGGCGACGCCAACGCCAACGGCGACGAGCGGCGCCGCTGGGAAGGCTGGTGCCACCACCTCCTCCACGCCGGCCACCGGGCTCACCTCGAGCACTCCCGGGCAGACCACGAGCACGGGGAAGAAGTAGGGCTCGCTTGGAAGCGCGTGGCGGGCGACCTGAACCCTGAGGTGGCCGCTCGGCCGGGGGACGCATGGACCACCGCGCCAGAGGATCCCCCCCGTTACTCCGCGCGCCTGTTGGTCGCCTGCCCGGACCGTCCGGGTATCGTGGCCGCCGTCTCCGGCTTCCTGTTCGAGCTGGGCGCCAACATCGTCTCCTCCCACCAGTACTCCACCGACCCCACTGGGGGCCGGTTCTTCCTACGCACCGAGTTCTTCCTCGAGGATCTGCTCGAGTCAGCGCAGGCGCATATGCGCCTGCGGGAGCGTTTCGAGACGGAGGTGGCGACGCGCTTTCAGATGGAGTGGGAGCTGCGTTTCTGGGGCCAGCGCCGGCGCATGGCGATCCTTGTCTCGCGCCGCGACCACTGCCTGGTGGACCTGCTGTGGCGCTGGCGTCGCGGCGAGCTGGACGCGGAGGTGGCCGCGGTGATCTCCAACCATCCCGACCTCGAGCCGCAGGCGCGAGTCGCCGGGGTGCCCTTCCACCACGTGCCCGTCGAGCGCGGCGGTAAGGCGCGGGCCGAGGAGCGGCTGCTCGAGCTGCTGGCGGGCAACGTCGACGTGGTGGTGCTCGCCCGCTACATGCAGATCCTCGGCGGCGACTTCCTGGAGCGCCTCGGCGTGCCGGTGATCAACATCCATCACTCCTTCCTGCCCGCCTTCCCTGGCGCGGAGCCCTACCGCCGCGCGCGTGAGCACGGCGTCAAGCTGATCGGCGCCACCGCGCACTACGTCGTCGAGGAGCTCGACGCCGGCCCGATCATCGAACAGGGGGTGGAGCGCGTCGATCATCGCCAGAGGATTCCCGACCTCGAACGCGTCGGGCGCGACATCGAGCGGATGGTGCTCGCCCGCGCCGTGGCGCTGCATCTCGACGATCGCGTGATCGCCGATGGTGGGCGCACAGTGGTGTTCTGAGGGGCACATGGGCCTGGAACGCCGAGGGTGTGGGTCTGGGACGCGTCCGGGGGATGACCTGGGCTAAAATGCCTTTTCCTCAAAGGATGCCCCACCCGCTGTGCATCCTCGCGGGCCGTTAGCTCAACCGGCAGAGCAGGGGCCTCTTAAGCCCAAGGTTGCAGGTTCGATTCCTGCACGGCCCATATGGAGTGTTCTGGCTTCAGTTCTGGGAAGTCAGAGCATCCCACTCAAGTAGCCCCTGAAGACCCCGATGGAGGGGTCCGAGGGCTACTTAGAACGAGAAAGGGAGCCTCAATGGGCTCCCGTGGGTGCTTCTGAGGGTCCGTTTGGAAGGGGTGTGACGATCAGCGCAGGGGCTATTGACCGGGTTCCCCCGGCCAAGTCTTAGAAGGGCCTATCGTCCTCGCCTGGTGGCGGGAGAGCCATTTCCTCAGGAGAGGAGGTGGCCGGCCCCCGTTTTTCGGTCCACCACGTGTGAGAGTCGGTGGTTTGGACCCCGTTCTTGTGGACACGGGTTGACTCGTGGAGTGTATGTGATGTAGCGGTTGGGCCGGTGGGCATGTGGGCAACGCGAAGCGTTGTCCAAGCGTTGTGGGCAGCTTGCTGTCCACAACGCGCCATGTCCACGGGCCGCAGGGGGCGAGGGGAAAGGGGTGCCCGGCCCGGGGTTATGCCGCTACGCGGTTGATGTTCTCGGCGGCGGTGTACGCGCCGGCGAACGCGACCGGGGTGCGCATCCCGAGCGCGGAGTGCGGGCGGCGGTGATTGTAGTCCTCTTGCCAGTCGCCGATCACCACGCGCGCCTCGGCTAACGAGAAGAACTCCTCGACGTCCAACAGCTCGTCACGGACGCGCGAGTGGAAGCTCTCCACGAATGGGTTCTGCCACGGCGAGCCGGGTTCGATGAACGCAGTCCCGGCACCCGAGAGCGTGCACCAGTCCCGCAGCGCGTGCGCGGTCATCTCCGGCCCGTTATCGCACCGCAGCAGCCCGGGGGCGCCGCGCTCGCCGCACAGCCGCTGCAGTGAGCCGACGACCGTCTCAGCGTCGATGCTGCGCGCCACCAGCATCGCCAGCGACTCGCGGGTGAACTCATCAACGATGTTCAGCAGCTTCAGCGCCCTGCCGTCGGCGGTTTGGTCGAACTGGAAGTCGAACGCCCATACGTGGTTGGGACGCTCGGCGCGCAGCCGCTCGGCTGGAACGGTCGATGAGCCCAGCCGTCGGCGCTTGCGCTTGCGCACAGGGACCCGCAGCCCCTCCTCGCGCCACAGCCGCTGCACCCGCTTGCGATTCACATCCCAGCCTTCCTCACGTAGATGGTGGTGCGCGCGGCGGTATCCCCACCGCGGGCGCCCCTTGGAGAACTTGCGCAGCTCGGCGCGCAGCGCCTGGTCCTCCTCGGCACGCTTGGGCTCGTAGCGCTCCGTGGAGCGATGCTGCCCAACAACCCGGCATGCCCAGCGCTCGCTGACGCCGAGACGGTCGCGCAACATCGCGACCGCCCGACGCCGACGGACTGGGCCTACCAATTTCCCGAAGAGATCTCCCGAAGCGCGCGGTTCTCAAGCGCCTGGTCAGCCACGATCGCCTTCAACCGCTGATTCTCGCGCTCCAACTCCTTCAACCGCTTGACGTCCTGCGCCTTCATCCCGCCGTACTGGTTACGCCAGCGATGGAACGTCTGCTCGGAGACCCCGAGCGCCTTCGCGACCTCCGGGATGCCCTCGCCCTCGCCGAGCATCCGCTCGGCCTCCCGCAACTTGCGGATGACCTGCTCCGGCGTGTGCCTGCGTCGCTTCATCAGAGTTCCTTTCTAGCCCATCATCGCGGGCGCAAGAAACTCTCACAAGGGCCGGACCAAACTCAGGGGATCAGGCCACGTGCGCCGCATGGACGAGCTGGAGCTAGTGTCGATATGACCGTCCCCAATCAGTACCCAGACGGCGAGCCCGCCACGGAGCGCATCATCGTTTTGCAGTTCCTCCGCAGAGACCGCTCCGAGTGGTGGTCACGCGCGGGTGTGCTGCGCAAGCTGCACGACATCGACCCGGACGCGGTGCGGGGGTCCTTGGTGCACCTGGAGCGCCTCGGGTTATTTGACCGTGACGGCGCTTGCTTCAAGGCGTCTGAGGGGCTGCGGTACATCGACGACACCCTCGACCTCATCTGCATATGAGGGGGCGACGCATGACACCGCCCGCAGTCTTGAGGGAACGGCTCGCCACCGCGCGGCGCGACGGCGTGAGCTTCGACCAGGCGTGGCCGGGTGCGCTTGAGGCCGCAGTGTGCGCCGTCCAGTGGGAACGTGCGGAGTGGCTGGAAGCGCTCTCGAAGACGGTCAAGGTGTGGCGTGCGGGATGGGAGCGCCGGCCCTCCACGGGGCCGGAGCGGGCGCTGGATGCACTCGTGATGCCCGGCGGGGAGCCGCTGCCCGAGCGGCCGTGCGAACTCTGCGGCGGGGAGATACCGCCCGCGCGCGATGTGCGGGCGCTGTTCTGCTCGGACGGCTGCGCCAAGCGCGCCGCCTACCTCCGCGAAAGGGAGCGCGCGTGACGGATGACGCCTACACCGCCGAGCGTGACCGGCTGCTGCAAGCGTTCGGGGAGAAGCTGCGCGCCGCACGCGATCGCCGGAACGTCTCGCAGGAAACGCTCGCCAGGGTCGCCAGGGTCCACAGGACCCACATCGGCGCGATGGAGTCGGGACGGTGTGAGCCGCACCTGACCATGCTGCTGATCCTCGCGGACACGCTGCACGCGGACAACCTGCTCGCCGGCCTGCCCGTGCCGCGCGAGCGCAAGCCGCCGACCCACTCGAAGGGCGGCCCATGAGCGTTCTGGTGATCGAGCACGACGCCGAGGTAGGCCGCCCGCTCGTTGACCAGCTCGAAGCGGACGGCTACGCGGCCCGACTCGCGCGCACGGCCGAGCACGCGCGGGTCACGGCCCGCGGCTCGCCGCCTGCGGCCGTGGTGCTGTGCGACCTGGAGCACCCGTGCGCCGCGCTCGACCTGCTCGTGGAGGTCCGCGAGGGCGATGACCCCTGGCCCGAGAGCCTGCCCGTGATCGTGGTCGGCTCCCGGGCGCAGGAGCCCGACCTGCTGCGGGCCTTCGACGCGTGCGCGGATGACTTCATCGCGCGGCCAGCGAGCTACCTGGAGCTTCGGGCACGCCTGCGCGCGCTGCTGCATCGCGTCGCCGGAGACATGGACGCGAATCGCGTCCAGGTCGGCCCGCTGGCGATCGACCAGCGCGCCCACACGGTCAGCGTCCACGGCCGCACGGTGGAGCTTCGACGCCTGGAGTACGAGCTGCTGGTGTGCCTCGCCCGCGATCCCGGCCGCGTGTTCACCAAGGCCGAGCTGATGCGCGATGTGTGGGGCTACCCGAAGGTCATCGACACCCGCACCCTGGACAGCCACGCCAGCCGCCTACGCGGCAAGCTGCGCGTGGTGTCCGATGAGCTGTGGGTCGTCAACGTGCGCGGTGTGGGCTACCGGCTGATCTGATTGCGAGCAGACCTGCGCGGGCGATGCAGGGACGCGGGCGGGGCTGAATCCTGTGGCGGCTAGCTGTTCTTGAGGGCCTGCCACAGCACCGGAGCCGTCTTGGCGACGGTCACGAGAGCCGCAAGAAGCTCAAGCAGCAATATCCAGGGGGCTGTTCATGGATCAAGTACAGCACAACGGGCGGGCTACAATCGAGGCCGTGACTGAGGGGTTCGCCAAGGGTCAGAACGTGTCCGTCGAGATCGACGGCGAGCGAGTAGGCGGGGTCTTTTTGCGCCCCGGAGAGCCCGGCGAGGCGATCACGCTCGAAAGCCGGGGATCGAAGGCCCATACAAGCGCGACGTTGCTTGGATCCAGCGGGACGACACCGGGGACATCGAATCCTTCGAGTACAGGCTCCTGTCGCCCGCCTGATCCGGGAATGGTCGGATGCCCCTCTCCGACGCCCGTCCGTGGCCACGGGACGCCACAGATCGACGCCAGGGCGTTCCTAGCCGCATAGGCTCGATCGGGTAGTCGTGCAGGCGGTCGAGCCGCTGCAACAGGAGTTGCGTCGGGACGGTCGTATACAACTCCGCACAGTCGTTCTCGCACAGGCGGCTAGTCGTTCCTTCGTCAACAGGTCTACGGATATAACCCTCGCTGGGAACGGCCTTACCACCCGTTCCCGGCGAGGTGCTCCTCTTTCCGTCCGAACGGGCGCTCAGACTCCGTGATGCCGGGGTGTCGGTCGCGGTTGGTAGCCGCGAGTTGGCCGGCTCTCGGTGCAGTAGACCTGTAAAGACGAAGACGAAAGTTGGTGATGCCACAGATGTCTGTGGAGTTGAAAGCCCTCGGTGAGCTTATCTCCGAGCAGATGACCCAGATCGAAGGCGACTACGCCGACAGGGAGGGCGCCGTCGGCGCTGTGCTCTCGGTCGTCCAGGTGGTGCCCAAGGAGGGCGAGCCCGAATTGCGGGTGCGCTCCAACTTGCCGCCGGTGCTTGGGTCCCAGATGCTCAAGGCTCTCGCCGAGCAGATGGGCGGCGACTAGCTGCTGCCAAGCGCGTTGTGGCGGGCCACCCCGAGCGGCGGCCCAGGAGTGACCCGCCACGGCGCCTTGCTACGCCGCCAGTGCGTACTCGTGCGTGAGGTCGCGCAGAGGGACGATGATGCACGGCCCCCGGACTGTCCGCAGAAAAGGGTCCCTGATTGATGCTGAACGCTGGCTGTGCTAGGGTGTGACCACATGGTGCCCACATGCCTAAGATGAAGAGCATCGGAGTCAGGGAGTTCCGCGACCATGCCACGACTTATCTGTCGGGGTCTGATCCTGTCGCGGTTAGCAAGCACGGGCATGTGATCGGCTTCTATATCCCGCTTGAGCGCGATGAGGGCGAGGTTCGGCGTGCCGTCGTCAGGCTCGGAGAGGCGGTCGAGCAGGTGCTCCAGGAGACCGGCATGAGCGAGGACGAACTGGCCAGTCTGCTGGACCTGCGTCGAGCGTTCCCGGAGTGATCGTCGCCGCCGATGCCAGCGTCCTCGTTGGTGAGCTATTACGCAAGCGGGGACGCGAGCTTCTGATGCGTACCGATCTGCGCGTCCTCGTGGCTGAACAGCAATGGGATGAGGCCCAATATGAGCTATCCCGCCGTCTCGACATCCTCGAATCACGGGTCGGGCTCACGGCCGAGCAACGCGAGGCCCTGGAGCAGGCTGTGAACGATCTGATTGAGACCCGTGCAATCGAGGTCGTCCCCAGCGAGACCTACGCCTCGCTGGAGCAGACCGCGACCGAGCGCGTGCCACGCGACCAGCGAGACTGGCCTACGGTCGCGCTCGCGATGGCGCTCGACGCTGGCATACTGACCGGCGACAACGACTTCCTCGGCTGCGGATGCCCCACCTGGACCGTCGAGACGCTGGTCCGAGAGCTTGAGCGGCAAGCGGGATCGCTTTAGGGCAGTGACGAGGCTGCCGTGGGATCGCTTCCTGATCGGATACGCCGACGAGCCGCTGATGTTGTCGCCCGCGATCGCGCCAGAGCGCTCTTGGTCGCTTGACGCCGACTGGAGGCTCCGGAGAGCCCCTGTCCGATTCTGTGGTTACGCTCAGTCGTAATGGAGGATCGACCGACAGTTCTTGTCGAGACCGTCAGGCCGCTAGAGGCGCCTCAGCTTGCTGGACTGACCGACGCCCTGCGCGACGCCGGCTTCGAGCCCGAGCACTCGCTCCCGATGGAGCAACGGTCTGCCGGCGCAGTCACCTTCATCGCGTTGCGCCTTGCCGACGCTGCCTCGGTCCTGCTGATCGAGAAGCTCGCCGTCGCCATGCGTCGTTGGGTCGCGGAGCGCGCAATGCCCCAGCTGCGTGAGCACGGCGTCTCGTCCGTGACGGTCCCGATCTACGGCCCTAGCGGCGAAGTGCTCACCGAAGTCCATGTCGCTGACGACGTAGAATCGGCTACGGCGGACTCCGCCCTCTGAAGCCAGCCGATTGTCTGTCGAAGCGGGACAGCTTGTAGCGGGCGCGTTCGGCGGGGCAGTGGTTAGCTCTGTCTTGGGGCCGCTGATCGCGCAGCGTCGCGAGCGGCGGGATCTTCGTGCGGACGTGCTTCGTGCGGTCGGGGTGGTTGAGCGCACTAGGTGGGCACCCGTCGAGCGCGAGGACTTCCGCGCCGCGATTATCGGTCTTCGCGCATCTGCCCTCGTTGCAGGCGCAAATCGGGAGGTGGTCGAGAGCTACACACGACTTGCTCAGTACGCCCAGCGGATGAGCGAAGATTCTTGGGCGGAGATCGAAGACCCAGAGTTCGGTGGTGGAATCCCTGGCACTCTCGGTGACTTGACGCGCTCGGCAGCATCGATATTGATTGAGAACCTGTGGCACCCCTATCGAAAGCGGCGTTACGTTGCTAGGGGTCTATCCAAACTCAGGATCGATGAGGATGCGCTGAAACAGAGCGATGACGGCATCCCGTGGGATATCCCGGTGTTTTAGGCCGCCAGCGCGTACTCGTGCATGAGGTCCCACATAGAGACCAAGCGCGCCCCCGCTACGTCGCTGATGGGGACGCTCCCGTTGGCAGCTCTCGCGGCTGACTAATAGTGCTTTGTTAAGTGTCACTCGTGTTGTCGGGTTGGGTGGAGCGGGATCTGGTTGAGGTCGATGGGTTGCTGGCAGGTTTGGCAGCGGCCGGTCCAGCACTTGAACAGGGGCTGAAATAGTTGGACTGCCTGGGGTAGGGTCAGGCCGGCCGCGGGTGATTTGGGTTCTGCCGCTCCAGGGTGAGGAATCCGTGTGCGGCGGTGACCAGGGCGGTGTGGTGATACCAGCCGAGATATGCGCGTCCCTCGTAGTGGTCGAGGCCGAGCTCGCCCTTGAGCTGTTTGTAGTCCAGCTCGATCTTCCAACGCATCCGCGCCAGGCGCGCCAGGCGCTCGGGCTCGATGTCGGCCGGTAGGTTGGAGAGCCAATAGTCGGTCGGCTTGTTGCGCCCTGCCGGCCACTCGATGATCAACCACTCCTCCCTGGGCGGGAACGGTGTTCGCTTCTCCCAGTCGTTAGCGGCCCGCACCCGCAAGAAGCAAAAACGCGATCTTGTGCGCTTGGCGTCGGGTCCGTCACGGAAGGTGACCGTCTGAAATCGCTCGGGGGAGAGCCCGGCGATCAGCGCGCCGATTTGTTCGGGCTTGCGGTCCGGGCGCGAGCGGCTCTTGGGCCGGCCACGCCCTGGGTTCTGATCGGGCACCTGGAAGTTGGTCTCCGGTGTGAACACGCTCACCTCCTCGGAAACCGACAGCACGTACTCGAGGTCGGCATGATCGAGTCGCTCGCGCAGCTCGGTGTTCTTGCCATAGGCGCAGTCGCCGAGGATCGGCGCCCTGGAAATCTTCCATCCAGCGGCGCGTTCGACCAACTCAACCCCGAGCTCGGGCTTCGTCTTGAACACAACCTCCGCCGGGATCTTCGCCCTGCGCCGGCGCTCCGGATCCTCACACCACTCCTCGGGCAGATACAGCGCCCACCCCAACGGCACCGTCCCGCGAGCACCGACAGCGTGCACCGACACCCCGATCTGGCAGTTGCCCGTCTTGCCCAGCGTCCCAGAGTACTGGCGCTTGACCCCCGGTGAGTGCTTGCCGTCCTTCGGGAAGCCGGTGTCCTCCAGCACCCACGCCTGCACATCGATCGCCGGCGCCACGCGCTCCGCCACCGCCCGCACCACCAGCCCTGGATCCCACGGGCTGTCCGCAAGGAACTGCTGCATCGAGTGATAGTCAGCGTCATCGCCCAACCGCGCCACGATCGGCTCGAGAGACTTGCGCTCTCCCTGCTCAATCAACCCCCGCAGATACAACGCGCCGTTGACCATCTGCACCGGGCGGTTCATCGCCTCAGCCAGCACCTCGCCCGCGAACGCCTCCAAGTGGCCGGCCCCCGTTTTTCGGTCCACCACGTGTGAGAGTCGGTGGTTTGGACCCCGTTCTTGTGGACACGGGTTGACTCGTGGAGTGTATGTGATGTAGCGGTTGGGCCGGTGGGCATGTGGGCAACGCGAAGCGTTGTCCAAGCGTTGTGGGCAGCTTGCTGTCCACAACGCGCCATGTCCACGGGCCGCAGGGGGCGAGGGGAAAGGGGTGCCCGGCCCGGGGTTATGCCGCTACGCGGTTGATGTTCTCGGCGGCGGTGTACGCGCCGGCGAACGCGACCGGGGTGCGCATCCCGAGCGCGGAGTGCGGGCGGCGGTGATTGTAGTCCTCTTGCCAGTCGCCGATCACCACGCGCGCCTCGGCTAACGAGAAGAACTCCTCGACGTCCAACAGCTCGTCACGGACGCGCGAGTGGAAGCTCTCCACGAATGGGTTCTGCCACGGCGAGCCGGGTTCGATGAACGCAGTCCCGGCACCCGAGAGCGTGCACCAGTCCCGCAGCGCGTGCGCGGTCATCTCCGGCCCGTTATCGCACCGCAGCAGCCCGGGGGCGCCGCGCTCGCCGCACAGCCGCTGCAGTGAGCCGACGACCGTCTCAGCGTCGATGCTGCGCGCCACCAGCATCGCCAGCGACTCGCGGGTGAACTCATCAACGATGTTCAGCAGCTTCAGCGCCCTGCCGTCGGCGGTTTGGTCGAACTGGAAGTCGAACGCCCATACGTGGTTGGGACGCTCGGCGCGCAGCCGCTCGGCTGGAACGGTCGATGAGCCCAGCCGTCGGCGCTTGCGCTTGCGCACAGGGACCCGCAGCCCCTCCTCGCGCCACAGCCGCTGCACCCGCTTGCGATTCACATCCCAGCCTTCCTCACGTAGATGGTGGTGCGCGCGGCGGTATCCCCACCGCGGGCGCCCCTTGGAGAACTTGCGCAGCTCGGCGCGCAGCGCCTGGTCCTCCTCGGCACGCTTGGGCTCGTAGCGCTCCGTGGAGCGATGCTGCCCAACAACCCGGCATGCCCAGCGCTCGCTGACGCCGAGACGGTCGCGCAACATCGCGACCGCCCGACGCCGACGGACTGGGCCTACCAATTTCCCGAAGAGATCTCCCGAAGCGCGCGGTTCTCAAGCGCCTGGTCAGCCACGATCGCCTTCAACCGCTGATTCTCGCGCTCCAACTCCTTCAACCGCTTGACGTCCTGCGCCTTCATCCCGCCGTACTGGTTACGCCAGCGATGGAACGTCTGCTCGGAGACCCCGAGCGCCTTCGCGACCTCCGGGATGCCCTCGCCCTCGCCGAGCATCCGCTCGGCCTCCCGCAACTTGCGGATGACCTGCTCCGGCGTGTGCCTGCGTCGCTTCATCAGAGTTCCTTTCTAGCCCATCATCGCGGGCGCAAGAAACTCTCACAAGGGCCGGACCAAACTCAGGGGATCAGGCCACAAGCGCTCACGCACCACCGACGGGAGATCGACACCCACCATCTCATCCGCATCAGCCACTGCCACAGCAACCATCATGCCTCCTCGCGTCGGGAACGACAGACACAAAGAGGGGTTCGCCACCCAGCCAACGAAACCTACCAGGGACTTAACAAAGCACTACTAGAGGAGGCTCTGTACGTCCTATGCGTCCTTGCCTTGTCGTGTGGGACGCTGGGGACGCGCGGTCGGACGCTACGCTGCAAGCGCGAAGTCCTGGATCAGTTGCACGGGGGGACGGCGTACGCACGGCCCATTTTCCTGATGCACGCCCGCGTCACCCCTCCAGCATGTGTGCGACGGCGGCGATGTACTCCGCGGCGCCTACCACGATCCTCTCTGCCTCCCCGCGATCTGGCGTGATGGCCTCGTAGTCGCCCTCCTCGCGCGCACGTTGGGCGTCGTGAGCCAGCGCATGGAGGTGCTGGTCGAAGGCGTCGGTGGTCACGTAGCGCTCGTGGAAGAGATGCCATGTGCCGCTGTGCGTACGGGCGTACTCATCGCGCTCGGAGAGTGCGGCGCGGGCAGCGTAGAGCATTGCGTAGTAGGCGAGGCTGACGGCGCCCTCGAGATGCCCTGAGGCGAGGGCCATTTGCGCCAACTCGGCACGGTCGCCCGCCTGGTCCATGAACTCCTCCGAGCGCGGGCTCACTCCAAGCCGCTTCCGTACAGCACGATCTTGTCGCGATCGACCTCGGCGATGAAGAACGAGCGGATCTCCCGCCGACCGCGCAGCCACTCGGGGGTTCTGACCGAGAACGAATACCACACGGGGCTGACCCCCTCGTCGGGGGCGATCTCGTAGGCCAGTCCGATCGCCGTCTGCGCAATTTGCCAGCGGCGCCCGTCGGCGAGCACCATCAGATCGATGTCCGACTCGGGGTGCGGCGGCTCCCCGCGGGCGCGGGAGCCATAGAGCCAGATCGCGTGCAGATTGGAGCCGAGCTCATCGGGCAGGCGTTTGACAAGCTGCTCCACCACCCGACGCTCGGGGTCCGTAAGCGAGGCGCGAGCCAGGACATCGGGGAGCTGTGTGGCCATCGCTCAGAGGATAGGCCGCTCGCCGGAGCCTGCTCGCCGAGCCGCGAAGCAACCCATCCCACCGTGCAGGTGCCCTGCTTCTACGGGAATTTGGCTTGGATCTCCCCTGAGAACGCATCGAGGGACGCTCGAACTGCGCCGCTGCCCGGCCCTGCGTCGGCCTTATGGCGTCGGCCCTACGGCGTGACGATCGCGAACGAGGGGTCGGGCTCGTCCAGCAGGCCCAGCAGCTCCCCGAGCTTGGCGGCGTCGCCCTCGACGCGCAGGCGCCCCGCGCCGAACAGCTCCGCTATCGGAGTAACCCCGGCGAACAGCTCATTCAGGGCCGCGCGCTCCACCACCACGGTGGCATCCGCATGTGGGTCCTGTCGGTTGGCGGAGTGGATCAGAACGCCGTTGCTCAGCATCAGCACATGGTGCTCGTCGGTGTCGGTGAAGATCCAGTTGAAGCTCAGCCGCAGCTCCCCCGCGCGGGGGCCGTCGATGCGGATCGCCAGCACGTCGAAGAGCTGCTCGGTGGAGAGCAGGGCGACCAGCTCCCTGGAAGGTGTGTTGCCGCCCTCGTGGACACCCTCGCGCAGCTCGCGGGCGCCCATCAGGAAGAAGTTGCGCCACGGCGCGCTCTCGGCTCCGTAGGCGAGCTGCTCCAGCGCCCGCGCCTCCAGCTCGCGGGCCTGGAGGTTGGAGGGGTCGGCGAACACCGCGTGTGACATCAGCTCCGCCACCCAGCGATAGTCGCCTTCGGCAAATGCGCGACGACCCTCCTCCAGCACCGCATCGGCACCGCCCATCGCGCGCATGTAGCGCGTGGCGGCCTGCTCGGGCGGGTGCGACCAGAGGCGGGCTGGATTGCCGTCGAACCAGCCCATGTAGCGCTCGTAGATGCCCTTCACGTTGTGGCTGACCGTTCCGTAGTACTCGCGGCAGTGCCACTCGCGTGCAAGGCCGGTCGGCAGCGTCAGCAGCTCGGCGATCTCGCTCCCGACGTACCCCTTGTTGAGCAGGCGCAGCGTCTGGTCGTGCAGGTAGCCGTACAGGTCGCGCTGCTTCGCCAGCATCTCGACGATGCGCTCCCGCCCCCAACGCGGCCACTGGTGCCCGGCGAACAGCGCATCGGCGTGCTCGCCGAAGAGGTCGATCGCCTCGCCCAGGTAGCGCGACCACACACGCGCGTCGCGCACCAGCGCGCCGCGGGGGGTGATGATGTTGTGGAGGTTGTGGGTGGCGTTCTCGGCGATGCACAGCGCGCGGTGGTTGGGAAACAGGAAGTTCATCTCCGCCGGCGCCTCGCTGCCGGGGGTCATCTGGAAGATCATCGTGATCCCGTCGACCGTCTCTTCGTGGCCGGTGTGCACTATCTCGCGCGTGGGGGGCACGATCCCGATGGACCCGGTTGAGAGTGTCATGCCCAGGCCGGTGCCCACCTGCCCGCGCGGGCCGCGCTGCAACGCCGCGCCGAACATGTACTCCGCGCGACGTGCCATCGCGGTACCCGCGTACACGTTCTCGCTGATCGCGTGCTCGAGGAAGCCCTCCGGCGCCAGTACCGGAATCCGTCCCGCGGCGACGTCAGCGGCGTCTACCACGCCCAGCGCCCCGCCGAAGTGGTCGACGTGGCTGTGGGTATACAGCAACCCCGTCACCGCTCGCGGCCCACGGTGCTCGCGATACAGCGCCAGCGCGGCCGCCGCGGTCTCGGCGCAGATCAGGGGGTCGATCACCAGCACGCCCTCGCGGCCCTCGACGATCGTCATGTTGGACAGGTCGAGGCCGCGAACCTGGTAGATCCCCGGGACCACCTCGAACAGGCCGTGGATCGCGTTCAGCTGAGCCTGGCGCCAGAGGCTCGGGTTGACGGTGTCGGGGGACTCCCCCTCAAGGAATGCGTAGGACTCCATATCCCACACCACGCGTCCCCCCGTGCCGTGGACCAGCGCGGGTGAGAGCGCCGCGACGAACCCCCGCCGCGCGTCTTCGAAGTCCTCCCGGTCCTCGATCGCAAGCTCCAGCCGCACGGCGTCGTTGGCGGCGGAGATGCGCTCGGTGGCGCCGGCTTGACCGATTGTGGTGCTGTCGCTCATCTGCCTGACTCCTCCCTCCTCACGATTTTCGCAAAGCCTGGGTCTACGGCATCGAAAAGATCGGCACGTTGCGGGTAGGCGTGCCGCATCGCGTTGCGTATGCCTCAATGCGCCCCCTGCCTCAGGTAAGGCTACGGTCTCAAACTAGCGCCGGTCAAGGCCTTGTCTGCAATGTTTCCAATCGGGGTAGTGTGGCTTCCAATCGGGCAGCGTGGTGTCTCGGGAGATCGTCGCCCCCGTGGCGGGCCATCCAGCGCTCAGCGCTGCGCGATCGCCTCGGCGGCGGCCTCGCGGCCGATGAACGGGGCGAGTGCGATGTAGCTGACGTGGTCGGCGAGCTCCGGCAGCCGGCGGGTGTGGCCCCGCAGGATGTAGTCGTGGAGCAGCTCAAACACCCCTCCGACGATCGCCTCCCCCACGATCGGGGTGGAGGTTTGCGAGGGGGCGCCTTCGCCGAGGTCCATGTCGAGCAGCTCGGCGTAGGCGGCGTTGGCCTCCGCCACCCGGCCGGCGACATGAGGGTAGGCGATCAAGATGTCCACGCACGACAGGTGCGCAAGAGCGGGCTCCGAAGCAAGGAACTCCAGCAGCGCCTGCGCTCCCGCCCGCACGCCGCCGATCCAGTCGGTCTGGTGGGCGAGCGCCCGGTTGACCGCCGCTTTGGCGCGGGTGTGGCCGACCTCGAAGGTGGCGAGGAAGGCTTCCTCCTTGTTCTCGAAGTGGCTGTAGAAGGTCTGCAGCGAGACCGCTGCCGCCGCTGCGATGTCCTCCAGGCTCAGCGCCTGGTAGCCGTCTTTGGCGGTGAGTTTGGCGATCGCGTCGAAGATCCGCTCACGCTGGTTGAATTCCACGAAGCCACGCGGAAGGTTGTGCTCGCCGCGCGGCAGCCCCCGCACTCCCCACGGCGCCGGCGGCGAGAGCGAGCCGGGCGCCCGCCCGCCCTCCAGCCAGCGCGGCTTGTGCGCGCGAGGGCGCCGGGGGACTGTGGAGGGAGTGGGGTAGTAGCAGTCGATCCACTCCATCAGCTCCGGCACGATGCGCGCGAGCTCGGCCTTCAGCGACTTGTTGGAGCGCTCTTCGCGCACGCGGGTGTAGATGATCTTGCGCAGCGCCCCCACGACCGCGCGGGCCACCGGATCGGGGACCGTTCCGGCCCCCGACGCGCGCTCGAAGCCGGTGCTGATGAAGCGTTCGAAGCGGGTTGCCCCATCCGCCCAGCGCTGGACTCCAACCGCGCCGGAGGCGCCCATCTCCACGCAGATCAAGCGCGCAGCGTCGGGGCGCTCGGCGATCGCGTCGAACAGCGCGCGGATGATCTCCTCGAGCTGTTGCGGCCACTCGATATCTGAGCCCGCGAGTGTGAGCAGCCGCAGGACCTCTGTCTCGACGACCGTGTCGTAGGTCGCCAGTAGGCAGTCCTCCTTGTTGTCGAAGTGTTCGTAGAAGGTCCGCCGCGAGATCCCGGCGCGGGCGACGAGGTCGGAGATCGTGGTGGCGACCACTCCCCGCTCGTTGACGGCCTGCACCATCGCCTCGAGGAGCCGTTCGCGTTGGTGCGCGACGACTCGCTCGCGCGGAAGCGCCTGGGGGCCGCGTGGCAGCCCCTTCTGGGCGTCGGTGCTCCGCCGCGGATGCGCCTCCCGGGTGCCATCCACGCTTCGCCGGGAGTTCGCGCTCCTGCGGCCATTCGGGCCCTTCGATCGGGGGCTTTTGGCGCCGCCGCGCTTGTCGGGCCCCTTCATTTGGGCGCCATCCGCTCCCCTGCCCCCGCCCCCACTCTGCCCCGGTCCCTCAGCCACAGCTCCACCTTAGTGGACGGCGGCACGCGTGCCAATGGGCTTGATCGGTGGGTAGACATTGCGCTTCTCGGTCGTCAGATGTTGACAGGATGAGTAAAACATGATTTATATGTGTTTCTGGGGAAGGGTTCAAGGGCAAACTTGAATTGACGTCCAGGGAATCGGGCCGAGGGGAAGGGATGCAGGCAAAACAAGGGGAATGTATGGGTTGCTTCGGCTTGGGCGGGTCGGGCTGGGTTAGGCGCGGCGCTCGGGCAAGGCTTCCCTACCTGTGGGTTTGGTTGGTCTATTTCTGTAGGCAGCGTACTATTAGCTGGTACATTACGGACCAAATCAAGGGTCTCCTTCGGCCACGCGGGCCAATTGCGAGCGGCAGGGAGGTTGGATAGTCATGAAAGTGTTCGTCTGTGAGGAGCGGCGGATGCTCCGGGCGCTGCATGCCCGGTGGCCGTACCGGCGCTCGCACTGTCGTCACGATTTGCACTGGCTGGTGAGCGTGCATCCGCGGGCAGGGTGCCGTAGGCACGGTCGGGCGCACTCGATCCCGGCGCTGGCGCCGGCGCGCCGGCGCCCTCACGGCCGCTGAGCGGACGCGAGCGGACGCCTGCGGGGGGGCTGGCCAACCGGGCGTGCGCCCGCTAGGATCGGGCGCAATGACGGTGAGGCATGAACCGGTCGGCTTGCGGGCAGATGGCCCGGGGATGGACGGCCACGGTGAGCCCGAGCTGCGGCGTCTCACGATCGACACGATCCGCGGCTTGGCCATGGATGCGGTTCAGCGGGCGAACGCCGGGCACCCGGGCACGGCGATGGCGTTGGCGCCGCTTGGGTATGTGCTGTTCAAGCGGGTGTTGCGCGTCAACCCCCGCAACCCGGGGTGGCAGGACCGCGACCGCTTCGTGCTGAGCGCCGGGCATGCCTGCGTGCTGCTGTACTCGCTGCTGCATCTCAGCGGCTACGAGCTTTCGCTCGAAGACCTGACGCAATTCCGCCAGTGGGGCTCGCGCACGCCGGGGCACCCCGAGCGCGGGCACACCCCGGGCGTGGAGATCACCACGGGGCCGCTCGGACAGGGCTTCGCCAACGCTGTGGGGATGGCGATGTCGGAGCGCTTCCTGGCCGAGCGCTACAACCGCCCCGGCGAAGAGGTGGTGGACCACCACACCTACGTGATCTGCTCCGACGGGGACATGATGGAGGGCATCAGCCAGGAAGCAGCCTCGATCGCCGGGCATTTCGGACTGGGCAGGCTGACGGTGTGTTACGACGACAACCGCATCACGATCGACGGCAGCACCTCGATCTCCTTCGATGGCGAGAACCACGTCGCGCGGCTGGCGGCGGACGGGTGGCATGTGCAGCGGGTGGGGGACTCCGAGGACGTCGACGCGCTCACCTCCGCGCTCGTCGCCGCGCGCGCGGAAATCGAGCGCCCGTCATTCATCGCGGTGCGCTCGCACATCGCCTACCCCGCCCCCCACGCGGTGGACACCGCGGCCGCGCACGGCGCGCCGCTGGGCGAGGAGGAGGTGCGGGCGGCGAAGCTCGCGATGGACTTCGACCCGGAGCGCGACTTCTGGGTGGATGAGCGGGTGTACGAGCACATGAGTCTCGCGGACGGCGGTGTGGAGGCCGAGCGCGAGTGGCAATCGCGGTGGGATGCATGGCGCGAGGTGCACCCCGCGCTGGCGCAGGATTGGGAGCGGGCCTGGGCGGGTCGCCTGGCGGACGGCTGGCGCGAGGCTCTGCCGAGCTTCGCGGCCGGCGAGAAGCCGGCGACGCGGGCGGCCGGCCAGAAGACGATGGCGGCCTTCTCCGCATACGCCCCCACGATGGTGGGAGGCGCGGCCGACCTCGTGGAGTCGACCAAGACGGTGTTCCCCGGCGCCGGTCAATTCTCCAGGGTGCACACGGGCCGCAACGTGCCGTTTGGGATCCGCGAGCACGCGATGGGTGCGATCGTCAACGGCGCGGCGGCGCACGGAGGGATCGTCAAGCCGTACGGCTCGACGTTCCTGATCTTCTCCGACTACATGCGCGCGTCGGTGCGCCTCTCCGCGCTGATGGGGCTGCCCGTGGTGTGGGTGTGGACACACGACTCGGTGGGTCTCGGCGAGGACGGCCCCACGCACCAGCCGGTCGAGCACTACGCCTCCCTGCGCGCGATCCCGCACCTGTGGCTGATCCGCCCCGCCGACGCCAACGAGACCGTGCAGGCGTGGCGGGTGGCATTGGAGCGCGAGGACGGCCCGGTGGCGCTGGCGCTCTCCCGCCAGGGGATTCCGGTGCTGGAGCGCGAGGACGGGCAGCTGGCGGCGGCGAGCGAGCTGGAGCGCGGGGGGTACGTCCTGTGGGACTCCGCCCCCGCCCCGGAGGCGATCCTGATCTCCACCGGCGCCGAGGTGCCGCTCACGCTGGAGGCGGCTCGCGTGCTGGCGGGGGAGGGTACGGCGGTGCGGGTGGTGTCGATGCCGTGTATGGAGCTGTTCGAAGCTCAGTCCGCGGAGTACCGTGACACGGTGCTCCCGCCCGCCGTCACCGCTCGCCTGGCGGTCGAGCCGGGGGCGAGCATGAGCTGGTGGAAGTGGGTGGGCTCACAGGGAGATGTGCTGGGCATCGACCGCTTCGGCGCCTCCGCGCCCGGCGCGCGCGTGCTGCAGGAGCTGGGCTTCTCGGTCGAGAACATCGCCGCACGCGCCCGCGCGCTGCTTTAGTTCTGCGGGCACGGATCCGAGGGATAGGCTGTAAGTAGAGCTCGTAGGCAAGCGATCCACAAGGAGATGCAGATGCCATCCTCCCAGACCCTCTCACCGCTGCACCGCCTCTCCGCGCTCGGTCAGAGCGTGTGGGTGGACTTCCTCTCGCGCGAGTCGATCCGCGGTGGCCACCTGCAGGAACTGCTCGACGCCGATGCGGTGGTGGGGGCGACCTCCAACCCGACGATCTTCCAGAAGGCGATGACCGCGGGGGATGCCTACGACGAGCAGTTGCACGAGCTGGCCGACGAGGGCCTGGACGCGCGGGCGAGCTTCTGGCGGCTGGCCGAGCGCGACATCAAGGATGCGTGCGATCTCTTCCGTCCGATCTGGGACGGGGGGTCCGGCCGCGACGGGTATGTGTCGCTGGAGGTGGCGCCCGATCTCGCATACGACACGCTGGCGACCTTCAACGAGGCGATCAGTCTGCACGAGACGGTGGATCGACCGAACCTGATGGTGAAGATCCCCGCTACCAAGCCCGGATTGGCGGCGATCGAGGACGTGATCGCGCAGGGTCACTCGATCAACGTGACGCTGATCTTCTCGCTGCGCCGCTACGCGGAGGTGGCGGAGTCCTATGTGCGCGGCTTGGAGCGCCTGATCGCCGGGGGCGGGGACCCCTGCAAGGTCGCGTCGGTCGCGAGCTTCTTCGTCTCGCGCATCGACACCGAGGCCGACCGGCGCTTGGACGAGTTGCGCTCGGCGGGGAAGGACGGGGCCCTCGACCAGCTGAAAGGCCGCCTCGCGGTGGCCAACGCGAGGCTGGCCTACCAGCACTACCGCTCGGTCTTCCGGGGCCCCCGCTGGGAGTTCCTCGCGGGCAAGGGGGCGACCCCGCAGCGCGTGTTGTGGGCGTCGACCTCGACGAAGAACCCCGACTACCCCGACACGCTGTACGTGGAGGAGCTGATCGGCTCCGACACCGTCAACACGATGCCGGAGGAGACGATCCGCGCTTATCAAGACCACGGCCGTCCGCAGGCGCGCCTGCAGGCGGAGATCGGAGAGGCGCGCAAGCTGCTCGACGAGTTGGCGCAGGCGGGTGTCGACTACGACGATCTCACCGACACGCTGGAGCGCGAGGGAGTACAGAAATTCTCGGAGTCCTTCGAGGAGCTGATCGCGGCGCTGGCTGAGAAGCAGGCGGCGCTGGCCGTCGTGTAACGGGCGAAGATGGCCAGGCTCACCGGCCCGCGGGCCGGCTGCGCCACCCCTCTAAGCGAGCAGGTGGGCTCCGCGCGAGGGTCGCACCTCGCGTGCATGCGCGGGTGGGAATGTACCGGGTGGGAAGAGTCCCAATACGTGCCCGCCGAAGCCGCCGCCGACCAGGCGCGCACCGAGCGCCCCGGCCTTCTTCAGCGCTCGCACCGCCGCCTCGACGGCCGGAGTTGAGCACTCGTAGAGGTCACGCAGGCTGGCGTGAGAGGCGTCGAGCAGGGTGCCCAGCTCCTCGAATGCTCCGCGGTGAAGCACCGCAACGGTGGCAAGCACACGAGCGTTTTCCCCCAGCACATGCCGCACGCGGCGGCCGAGCACCGGCGGCAGCCGATCGACGGTGCCCTCCCGTGCATCCCGCAGCGACTCGACCCCGAGCAGCTCGCAAGCCCGCTTGCACTCCGCACGGCGCTCGTTGTAGCCGGACGCCGCCAGCGTGCGGGGGTCGCCCGAGTCGAGCGTAACCAGCCGCCAGCCATCGGCGAGCGCCAGCGGCACCGGCCGGATGTCGAGATCGGCGAAGTCGATGCGCAGCACGGTGTCGGCCTTGCCGTAGAGGGAGGCGAGCTGGTCGAGCAGGCCGGTGTGGGCACCCAGCCACTCGTTCTCCACACGCGAGCACAGCCGCGCCAGCTCGCGGCGGTCGAACTCGGTGCCGGCGAGGCCAAGTAGGGCCAAGCACAGTGCAACCTCCAGTGCTGCCGAGGACGAGAGCCCCGCGCCCCGCGGCACATTGCCAGTGATCTCGAGCTCCGCCCCCGAGATGGGCGCTCCCGAGCGAGCCAGTTCGGTGGCGATCCCGCGCCCGAATGCTCGCCAGCCCTTACGGCGAGTGGGATGCGGAAGCGTGAATTCGTCGCGCTCGCCGAGGTCGAGCGCTTGTACCCGGATACGTTGCCCAGCGAGCTCACGCGCCCATACCGTGATTCCTTCGGTGATCGCGAATGGGAGGGCGAGGCCGCGGTTGTAGTCGGTGTGCTCCCCGATCAGGTTGACCCGGCCGGGGGCGAAGGCGCGCACTTCAGAGGGCGGCATGGCCGATCGCCTCGCGCAGCGCCGCGGCGGACTCCTCCGGGAGTGTGTCGACGATGAACACCCCGCCGCCCTGCTCGGAACCCGCCAGGTACTTCAGCTTGTGTGCTGTGCGCAGCGGAGGGTAGAACTCGACATGCAGGTGGCCCTCGCGCTCGGCGCCGGCAGCCGTGGGCGCCTGGTGGACGACCATGACGTACGGGAACGGTCGCTCGAACAGTGCGTCGTAGCCGCGCGCGAGCGCCTGGAGCGCGTCGGCGAGCGCGTCGAGCTCCGCGGCGGCGCAGTGCCCCAGGGTGGGTCGGTGGGCGCGCAGCACCACATGCGCTTCGTAGGGCCAGCGCGCCGCGTGGGGCACGTAGGCGAGCACGTGCTCGTTCTCCAACACGATCCGGCGCCCATCTTCGAGCTCGCGCCCCATCAGCACGCACGGGGCACAACCCCCCAGGCGCGCGTCAGCGGCACGCTCGGCGGCGGGCACGGGGGGCAGGAAGGGATAGGCGTAGATCTGTCCGTGGGGGTGGTGCAGCGTCACCCCCACCTCCACGCCGCGGTTCTCGAAGATCAGCACGTACTCCACGTCCTTGCGCGCGCCCAGCTCCTCATAGCGTTCCCGCCACACCCACATCAGCGCCCGCGCGCGCTCGGGCGCGAGTGTGGCGAAGGAGTCATGGTGGCGGTCGGTGTAGACGACGACCTCCGCCGCTCCCAGCGGGGACTCGAAGGCGGGGAAGCGGTTCTCGAAGACCGCGATCTCAAACGCCGGGAAGGGAATCTCCGTGGGCGGGCCTCCCGGGCGCGTTGGGCACAGCGGGCAGTGCTCCTCGCTCGGCAGAAACGTGCGCTCCTGACGGTGGATCGCGTAGTCCACCCACTCCCCGCGCAGCTCCTCGAAGCGCAGCTCACCCATCCGCGACGCTCGCCCCTTCGGTCGCTCGTGTGCGCTCGCGCCTCACGAGCGCTCCCCCCGGGCGCCGGCGCGGTGGGCGTAAAGGATCAACAGCCGCCCATCCGCTTTGCGCAGGCGCTCGACCGACAACGCGTCGTCTCGGCTCTCGTTGTGGTCGGGGATTGGCGCGGAGCGCTCCGCAGGCTGGTCTGGAGCCGGCTTGGGATCGGGGCCCTCGGGCATCGTGTCAAGGTACACCCCTGCGAGTGGGGCTCCGTTTAGGTGACGCCGCTACCGTCAATGTCTGTGTATGAGGGGGTCCACACACCTACTCCGCCCTCCGAACGTAGGGCGTGGCTGGTGGCGCTTGCGCTGTGCCTGCTCGGCGCCGGTGCGCTGGCGGCGATCCTTGGTGGTGCGATCGGCACCGCTCCGAGGGCGCCTGCGCCAGCCCCGCCGACGGTGCTCGTGGGCGCCGTCACGCCCACCGCGGCGAGCGCCTCCGAGGCGGCGTTGCGCGCGGGGCGGGGCACGGCGGCGGGACCGTACGCGGACGCACGTCATGGGTCTGGTGGAAACGCATCGACCGCCATGGCATCGGTGGGAGCCGTCGTAGCGCACGCTCCCGGCGGCCGGGAGGACGTGGCGGCCGGCTCACCGGGACCCGAAGCGCACATCTCGGCGGCGTGGGAGGCCGGCTTCTATCGGATCTACGCGGAGGCGCAGCGCGTGTTCGGCGTCAACTGGTTGCTGCTCGCTTCGGTCCACATGCAGGAGACCGCGTTCTCCACCGCGCCGTCCACCTACCACGGCCTCAACTTCGCGGGCTGTTGTGGAGGGCCGATGCAGTTCAACGTCACCAATGGGCCGGTGAGCACGTGGGATCTGGTGAAGGGCGCCTATCGCTTCGGTGTGCGCCCTGCGGTGTACGACCACCGCACGGCCACGCATCCGTCGATCTACGACGACTACGACGCGATCATGGCGGCCACGTGGCTGCTGTACTCCGACGGCGCCGGCAGTGCGCTGGACGACTCCGCGTGGTGGGCGGCGTACGACTACTACGGCCACGATGCTTACGGCGTGGAATACGCCGACGAGGTGCTCGCCCGCGCGATTGGCTGGTCCCAGCACGGCTTCTGCATCAACTGCGGCGTGCAGCCGGCGCTGGTGCAGGCCGTCTACGACGCTTACGGAGCACCTGTGATGGCGACGTACACGACCGCCACGCTCGCCCGCAAGGGCCGCCACCCCCGCCACCGGCGCTGAGTGTCCAGCCTGCGTAGGAAGCGGGCGGGGCCGTCAGCAGCCCCGTGGCTCCGGGCGTCAGCGCCGCCGGGCGGCGAGGCGGCAGCTCTAGCTGGGTGACCCCTGCGCGATCAGCTCGCCCGCCACGCGGTCGCTGGCGAGTGCGGTACCGCCCAGCAGGCGGCGGGAGAGCTGGGCGCGGCGGAAGTACAGCGGGGCGTCGTGCTCCCAGGTGGCGCCGATGCCGCCGTGCACCGAGATCATCGTGCGGGCTGCGTGATCGAGTGCGCGACCCGCGACCGAGCGTGCGGCGTTGGCCGCCAGCGGGAACTCCGCGGGGGCCCCGCGGCGCGACCATCCGGCGTAGTAGAGCAGCGAGCGGCCGTTCTCCAGCTGGCGCAGCACCTCGGTGAGCGAGTGCTTGACCGCCTGGTAGGAGCCGATCGCGCGTCCGAAGGTGAAGCGCTCCTTGGCGTAGGCGACCGATACGTCGAGCGCACTCTCGACCGCGCCGAGCGACTCGGCGGCGATCAGCGCCTGCGCGAGGTGCCATGCCTCGGCGAGCGCGCTCTCGGGGGCGTCGAGAATCGTTGCGGGCGCGTCCTGCAGCGTGACGTGCCCAAGCGCGCGGGTGGCGTCGTAGCGGCGCACCGCCTCGATCGAAACGCCCTTCGCGGAGGACTCCACCGCGAAGCCGACCGCGCGTCCATCCAGGAGCGCCACACCCACCAGCACATCCGCTCCGGGCGCGTCGGGCGCGAACGCGATCCGTCCACTCACACGAGCCTCGCCCTCCCCGCTGCGCACGGCGCTCGGCAGGGCGGGTCGCTCCATCCCGCTTGCCGGGTCGACGCTCCAACGCTCGGAGATGTCATCCGGCGGGCGCGCCGCCAGGTAGGCCGCACGGCGCTCCCCGCTCGCCAGCTCATCGAGTAGAGACGTCTTGCCGAGCTCGCCCGCCCCGTCGTTCAGGATCGCGGTCGCGGGCAGATGCCCGAGCAGCGGCACCGCGGCCAGCGCGCGCCCGCACTCCCCGAGCACGAGCATCGCGTCGAACACGTCCAGGCCGGCCCCGCCATGGGCCTCGTCGATCAGCAGCCCTGGCCAGCCGGCCTCCTTCGCCGTCGGCCACAGGTCGGTGGGAGAGTTACCGCTGTCGAGCGCCTCACGCGCCTCCTGGAGCGTCTTGAAGCGTGACAGCGCCCCGCGGGCGGCCTCGCGCAGCAGTACCTGCTCGTCTGAAAGTGCGAGATTCATCGCTTGGCCTTCCTTTGGGTGCAGGGCGGGAGGTGGGCCGGGTGGGCGGGCTCCAATCCCGCTTCAGGTGCGAGATTCATGCCTGTGCCGCCTCCTTCGCGCGCAGCTCCGAGAACGGGATGCCCTTGTCCAGGCGCGGCTCGGTGGGCAGTCCGAGCACGCGCTCGCCGATCGTGTTGCGCAGGATCTCTTCGGTGCCGCCAGCCGACTTCAGGCCAGGGAGGAAGGAGATCATGTAGGCCCACTCGCTGTCCTCTGCCAGCGCGTCGGGGCCGAGCACGTCGGCGATCAGGTCCCCCGACTTGATCGCGCCGTTGACGATCGTCACCTTCGCCAGACCGGCCTCGGGTCCGGGGATCTGGCCCTGCTGCAGCGCGGTGAGCGTGCGGTAGCCGGTGAAGCGCACCGCCATCAATTCGCTCGTGATCTCCCCCAGCTGGCGGCGCACCTCGGGGTCGCGGCGGGCGTGGGGATCGGCGGCGATCGCGCGGGCGAAGCGGGCGGAGTTGTAGCCGAGACCCTCGCCGCCCAGGCCGATCGTGACGCGCTCGAACATCAGCGTGGTGAGCGCGGTGCCCCAGCCGTTGCCCACTCCCCCCACGACGGCGTCGGCGTCGATTGCGAGGTCGTCGAAGAACACCTCGTTGAACTCCGCCTCGCCGGAGATCTGGCGCAGGCCGCGCACCGTCACGCCCGGGGCGTCCATCGGCACGATGAACATCGTCATGCCCTTGTGCTTGGGTACGTCGGCGTCGGTGCGCGCGAGCAGCAGCCCGTAGGAGGCGAACTGCGCGTTGGTCGTCCACACCTTCTGCCCGGACAGACGCCAGCTGCCGTCGTCCTGCTGGCGAGCGCGGGTCTGCACCGCCGCCAGGTCGCTGCCGGCGGCCGGCTCGGAGAAGAGCTGGCACCACACCTCGTCGCCGTGCAGCATCGGGCCGAGATAGCGGGCCTTCTGCTCCTCGGCGCCGTGCGCGATGATCGTCGGGCCGAGCATCCCCACCCCGATTGCATCGAGGATCCCAGGTACCCCGGCGCGGGCGAGCTCCTGATTGCAGATCACCTGGTCGATCGGCCCGAGACCCTGGCCGCCGTACTCCCTTGGCCACGTCACTCCCGCCAAGCCGCCCTCCGCGAGCTTGCCCTGCCAGGCGCGGCGCGCGGCGACGATCTCGTCCTCGTCCTTCAGTGCCCCCTCGCCCGCCAACACGGGCGCTTCGGGCTTGTGCTGCTCCAGCCACGCGCGCACCTGTGCGCGGTGGGCGGCCTGCTCGGGTGTATCGTCGAGATCCACTGCTGCGCCTCCTTGGTTGACTGACCAGTCAATCGCCTCGTACACGGTACTACCTTCGGCCGCGCGCGTGTCGAGGTGTGGACAGGTCTGCGTGCGCCAAGCGGTGGGCCGGCGCGCGCGGTGCCGGCGCGCGGGGCGTGACTCAGGGGCGTGACTCAGGGGCGTGACTCAGCGGCGCCGGTCGAGCAGGGCGCCGAAGATCCCGACGCCCATCAGCACCACGATGAACACGGAGATCGCGGTGCCCGCCGAGATCCCCTTCTGGGCCACGATCGTGTGGAGGGTGAGGTAGGCAAAGCCGACGACGAACAGCGTCGCCACAAGCAGGATGAGCAGGCGGGTCACGGCCCGGAGGGGGTATCTGCGGCGGGAGGGATCGGAGGAGACTATCCGCGGGCCGCTCCCGCCAACGCCGGCTCCGCGGCCGCCGATGGGCCGATGGGTGGGCGGGGATTCCGTCCGGGCTGCACCACGTGCTGGTCGGCGTGGTAGGAGGAGCGCACCAGTGGGCCGGCGGCGACGTGCTCGAAGCCGAGGTCGTACGCGGCGCGCTCCAGCGCGGCGAACTCGTCGGGGTGCCAATAGCGCACGACCGGGAGGTGCCGCGCGGAGGGACGCAGGTACTGACCGACGGTGAGTACCTGCACACCCTGCTCGCGCAGCGCCGCGAACGCATCCACGAGCTCCTCGTGGGTCTCGCCGAGGCCAACCATCAGCCCCGACTTCGTGGTGACCGCGGCTCCCCCCAGCTGCTTGGCCAGCGCAAGCACGCGGCAAGAGCGCGCGAAGGAGGAGCCACGTCGCGCCAGCGGGTACAGCCGGGGAACCACCTCAACATTGTGGTTGAACACGTCGGGCCGCTCGGCGATCACCTTGGCGAGGGGCATCTCCTGGCCTTGGAAGTCGGGCGTGAGCACCTCGATCAGGCAGCCGGGTGCCTGGTGATGCACCTGGCGGATGACCCCGACAAACGCCGAGGCGCCCTTGTCGGGCAGGTCGTCGCGGTCCACCGAGGTGACGACCGCGTGGCGCAGCCCCATGCGCGCGATCGAGCGCGCCACGCGCGCCGGCTCGAGTGGGTCGTTCCAGGTGGGGCGCCCGGTCTTGACGTTGCAAAATCCACACCGCCGCGTGCAGGTGTCACCGAGGATCATGAACGTCGCGGTGCCCCGCTCCCAGCACTCCCCGACATTGGGGCAGGCCGCCTCCTGGCACACCGTGTGCAGCTGCTCGTCGCGGATCAGCTGCGTGAGCGCACGGTAGCGCTCGCCGCCGGGAGCCGGCACCTTCAGCCATGCAGGCTTGCGCTCGCGCAGCGGACGTACATCGGGACCGAGCACCTCGAGTACATCCATCCCTCCGGGGTTGGCGCGGGAGCGGGTGGCGCTCATACCGTTGCGAGCTCCGTGGTGTGCGCCGCATCGATTCCGAGCTCCTGGGCCGTGGCCTGCCGCGGGGAGCGGGCGTGCACCTGGCAGAAGCTCGCCGCAATGCGTGTGCGAAAGCGCTCGGTCGAGGCCCCACCACCCAGCTCGGCGGCGATCGAAGTCATCTCCACGCCCGGCAGCCCGCAGGCGACCACCCAAGTGAAGGGCTCCAGATCGTTGTCCACATTGACTGCGAACCCATGCGTAGAGACTCCCCGTGAGACATGCACACCAAGCGAGGCGATCTTGCGGTCCTCCACCCACACACCCGTGTAGTCGGGGCCGTCCTGTGGGCGCGAGCGAGCGGCGATGTCTTCCCCGGCAAGCGCGGCGACGATCGCGTCCTCCGTCGCGCGCAGGTGGGCGACGACGTCAGTCACGCCCATGATGGGATAGCCCACCAGCTGACCGGGGCCGTGGTAGGTGACGCGCCCGCCGCGGTCCGTCGGCACGACCTCGATGCCGCGCGCGCGATAGAAGTCCTCACCAAGGGTCAGCTCGCCTGGCAGTGAGCGCCGTCCGCGAGTGAACACGGGGGGGTGTTCCAGCAGCAGCAGCATGTCGGGCAGCTCCTGCGCCCGGCGACGGGCGGCGATCTCTTCCTGCGTGGCCAGCGCCTCGCGATAGGGGATTGTGCCGAGGTGGCACACCCACAGCTCGGAGGCGTATTGGCCGGCGCCGCTCATCTCTCGTCCAGACTAGCGACGCAAGATCACAACGCCAGCGCGGCCGGCTCCTCGAGCAGCTCTCTGATGCGAGCGAGGAAACGAGCGGCGTCGGCGCCGTAGAGGATGCGGTGGTCGCAGACGAGCGTCACCGCCATCGTGTGGCGGGCGACGATCTTGCCACCGCCGTCCGCGCCGTCGGCCAGCACCACGGCGCGAAGGGCAAGCGAGCCGACCGAGAGGATCGCTGCCTGCGGGGGGTTGACGATCGCGCTGAAGCTGCGCACCCCGTACATCCCGAGGTTGGAGACCGTGAACGTGCCGCCCCCCAGCTCTGGCGGCGTGATCGTGCCGGCGCGCACGCGCTCGGCAAGTGCCCGGGTCTCGCGGGCGATCTCCCCGAGCGACTTCAGCGCGGCGTCGAACACGGTGGGTACCACGAGCGCGCCTTCCATGCCTGCCTCTGCGGAGATCGCCTCCGGGCTGCCGTCCGCGCCCACCGCCACCGCGACTCCGACGTTCACGCGCGAATGCAGCTGCAGTTTGCCGTCGCGGTAGCTGCCGTTGGCGCGCGGGTGCTCGTGCAGGGCCAGTGCGCAGGCCTTGACGACCATGTCGTTGTAGGTGGGGGCCTCCTCGGGGGAGAGGCGCTTGAGCTCCGAGCGCAACTCCACGCACCGCTCCATGTCGATCTCCGCCTGCAGCGAGAAGTCGGGAATCGTGGCCTTCGACTCGGCCATCCGCCGCGCGATCGTCTGCTGGGTGCGGGTGAGCTCGACGATGGTTGTCTCCCCCTTGGCGCTCGCCATGCGCTCGGCGATGTCGGCGACGACAACGGCCGCCGTGGGTGCCGCCCCGGACCCCGGGGCCTGCGTGCCAGGCGCCGAGCGCACCCCGGACGCGGACTGGCCCGCCGCTGCGCCCGCGGCCTCGACATCGGCCTTGACGATCCGCCCGCCGGGGCCGGTGCCGGCAATCGCGTGCAGGTTCACGCCACTCTCGTCGGCGATCCTCCTGGCCAGCGGCGAGGCCCTTACGCGGTCACCACTCTCGTGTACAGAGGTGTATGCCGGCGAGGACGGCTCTCCCTCGCCTCGAGATACACCTGTGTCTGTGGGGCCACCCGCCTGGTGTGGGACCCCATCGCCTGGCGCGGACAGCGACTCGGCGCTCGACGCTGCAACGGCGCTCGCCTCTCCGACATGCGCGATCGTCGTGCCGACGGCGAGCGTGTCGCCCTCCTGGGCCACGATTCGAAGGAAGCCCTCCTGGTCGGACTCGTACACCATCGCCGCCTTGTCGGTCTCGATCTCGACGAGCTCCTCGCCGCGACCCACGTGCTCCCCGTCACGCTTGAGCCAGCGCAGCACGGTGCCCTCCTCCATCGTGTCGGAGAGGCGGGGCATCACGATCTCGCTCATAGTCGCGCCCCAAGGGGAACCTGCCCGAGCACCTCCAGCACGGCGTGCACCACCTGTGGCTCGTGCGGGAAAGCGATCTCCTCCAGCGGCTTGGAGTAGGGCATCGGCACGTCGGCGCCGGTGATGCGCCGCACGGGAGCGTCGAGGTCGTCGAAGGCCTGCTCGGCGATCAATGCGCTGAGGTTGGCGCCGACCCCGCCATGCGGCCAGCCCTCCTCGACGACCACGCAGCGGTTGGTCTTGGCGACCGAGCGCAGCACGGCGTCGAGGTCGAGCGGGCGCAGCGTGCGAGGGTCGATCACCTCGGCTTGCACGCCGTGCTCGTCCGCGAGCGTCTGCGCTGCCCGCTCCGCGGTGATCGCCATCCGCGAGATGCCGACGATCGTCACGTCGGCGCCCTCGCGGCGCACGGCGGCGCACCCGAAGTCGACGAGGTGCTCCTCCCCGTCGGGCACCTCCCCACGCTGGCCGTAGAGCGACTCGTGCTCGATGAAGATCACGGGGTTCTCGTCGCGGATCGCGGTCTTCAACAGACCCTTGGCGTCGGCGGGGGTGGAGGGGGTGGCGACGAGCAGGCCGGGCACGTGCATGAAGATCGCCTCCAGGCAGTGCGAGTGCGTGGGCCCCAGCTGGTGGCCGGCACCCTGGGGCATGCGCACCACGAGCGGCACGCGCGCCTGTCCGCCGAACATGTAGTGGATGTGAGCGGCGTGGTTGACGATCTGATCGAGCGCCAGCAGCGCGAAGTTGATCGTCATCAGCTCGACCACCGGGCGCAGGCCGACCATCGCGGCGCCGACGCCCATGCCGACGATCGTGTTCTCGGAGATCGGGGTGTCGCGTACGCGCCGCTCGCCGAACTCCTCCAGCAGGCCGGCGGTGACCTTGAATGCGCCTCCGAACACGCCGATGTCCTCGCCCATCAACACCACACGCTCGTCGCGGCGCAGCTCCTCCCGCAGGGCGGCGTTCAGCGCCTCGCGGTAGCGCATAGCGGTCATCCGAGGCTCCTACCGGTCACACCGCATGGATGGCTCCCGCAGTGGCGCAGAGAGGCGGGGCGGAGCGCGTCGGGGTGCGAGATCCTCACGCGTTCTCCCCCGCTTCCAGGGCGCTCGTGATCTGCTGCGGGATCTCCCCCGTGCTGGCTGCCGTGGGGCCGTTCATCGCCGACGAGGCATCGGCGACCATGTCCTGTGGCTGGGAGGTCCGCACGGAGTACCAGCCGTGCTTCTGGTTGCCGAGCACGTACACGTCGTCATACAGCGAGTCGGGCGGTGGGAAGGGAGATGCCTCCGCGAAAGCGACAGCCTCATCCACCTGCGCACGCGCTCGCTCGTCGATCTGCGTGCGTGCGGCGGCGTCGAGGATCCCCTCACGCTGCAGCCGATCGCCGAACACGGGGACCGGGTCGCGCTCGCGCCAGCGGGCGACCTCCTCCTTGGAGCGATACTCCTCGGGGTCGGCCATCGAGTGGCCGCGGAAGCGGTAGGTGATGGCCTCGACGAGCACCGGCCGGCGCTCCTCGCGCACCCGGCGCAGCGCCTCGCAGAGCACCGCATGGGTGTCGAGCACGTCCATCCCGTCACAGCGCATCCCGGGGACGCCGAGGCTCTCGCCCTTGCGCTGCAGGTCGGTGACGGCGGAGTGGCGCCCCAGCGCGGTGCCCATCCCGAACTGGTTGTTGGTGACCATGAACACCACCGGCAGGCGCCACAGCGCGGCGAGGTTGAGCGTCTCGCCGAAGGTGCCCTGGTTGGAGGCGCCGTCGCCGAAGGTGCAGAGCGTGACGTCGTCCTCGCCGCGGTAGTCGCTCGCCAGCGCGATGCCCGCTGCGATCGGCAGATTGCCGCCGACGATCCCATAGCCGCCCATGAAGCGGCGCCCCAGGTCGAACATGTGCATCGAGCCGCCCCGTCCGCCGGAGCAGCCGTCCACGCGCCCGAACAGCTCCGCCATCACGTTCCCGGGCGGCGTCCCACGCACCAGCGCGTGACCGTGCGAGCGGTAGGTAGAGATCAGGTAGTCGCCGTCGCGCAGCGCTCGCGCGCCGCCCACGATCGTGGCCTCCTCCCCGATTGAGAGGTGTAGGAACCCGCCGACCTTCGCGCGCGCGTACATCTCGCCGGCGCGCTCCTCGAAGCGGCGGATCAGCGTCATCGTCGCCAGCCACTCGCGCGCCGTGTGGGGGTCGGGCAGGGCGGTGCTCATCAGTGCTCCACGGTAGCCCAGCGGGCGATGAACTCCTCGTCCCGGAGCTGCGCCAAGTCGGCGCGCAGCGCCCGTGCCCGGCGCGCTGCCTCTTGGGGGTGGAGGTCCCAGAACAGCACCACCTCGCCGCTGTCGAGCTCTACCACCTCGACGTGATCGACCCGCGCCGGGTCGGCCAGGACCGCGGGCATCCACCCGCCGCGTCTGACGATCAACCGGTAGGCGCGGTTGGCCCTCATGTCGCAATCGCTTGATCGAGGGCATTTTTGCCGAGAAAGATGCGGTCGTCGATTCGTAGGGCCGGCACGCCGGCCACCCCGCGCTCGGCGGCCTCAGTCGTGGCTGCGCGCAGCCGCTCGCTAACTGATGTCAGGCGGGCTCCCTTGAGAACCGCTGTCGGATGCATCTCACAGGCCGCGGCGGCGATCAGCACATTGTCGATGCCCGCAAGAGTGCGGCCCCCCGCGAACGCTTGACGGAAGGCGGCCTGGGCGAACGGGACGACGCGTCCGATCGACTTCGCATAGGTGGCGACCAGCATTGCCAGCTCGCTGTCGAACGGAAAGTCGGCCGGCCAACGTAGTGGCTGCAGACCGAGGTTGAGTGCGCATTGCTCGATCTCGGCTACATCGAACGGCTCCCCGCCTGGCAGCTTGCGGGAGAGCACGGGCTGCCACTCAACCGGTCCTGGCATCACATGCAGGACACGCTCGGCAGCGAGATATGCGAGCGGGCTCGATAGATCGAAGTAAAAGGCTGAGTCGATGTGCAGAGCGTAGCCACGCCCTGCTCTACAGGGCCCTCAGCCGTGGATCAGCCAGCCGTCGACGGCGCGCCCGGCCTCCATCACGGCCTCCGAGAGGGTCGGGTGGCCGTGGATGATGCGCCCGACCTCAGGGAAGCCGCCCTCCAGCGCGCGCACGTTGACGAGCTCCTGGATCAGCTCGGTGGCGCGGCTGCCGACGATGTGGCCGCCGAGCAGCTCCCCGTACTTGGCGTCGCCCACCAGCTTGACGAGGCCGGCGCGGTCGCCGTAGACGATGCCGCCGCCGACGGCGCCGTAGGGCACCTTGCCGACGACCACGTCGTGGCCCTGTTCACGGGCCTGCTGCTCGGTGAGGCCGAACGAGCCGACGTTGGGTGTGCAGAAGGTGGCGCGGGGGATGTCGATGTAGGCGAGCGGGTGGGTGGGTAGCCCGGCGGAGTCCTCCACCGCGATGATGCCCTCGTCGGAGGCCTTGTGCGCGAGCGCGGGGCCGGGCACGAGATCGCCGATCGCATAGATCCCCGCCGCGGTGGTGCGCAGCGCCCCGTCCACCTTCACGAGACCGCGCTCGTCGAGCTCGACTCCGGCGGCGGCGAGGCCGAGCCGGTCAACGTCAGGTCCGCGCCCGGCGGCGATCACGAGGTAGTCGACCTCGGCGGACTCACCCGCGGATGCGCTGCCCGCTCCCGAGCCCTCGCCCCCGGAGCCACCGCTCCCGGGGGAGTCGCTTCCAGCGCAGGCGCGCGCGTAAGTGAAGCTCACACCCGTCTCGCCGGCGCGCACCCCCTCGATCGGTGTGGCGGTGAGCACCTCGATGCCCTGGCGCTTGAGCCCGCGCTCGACCAGGCGTGAGATGTCGGCATCCTCAGTCGGGAGCACCCGATCGAGCACCTCGAACAGCAGCACCTCGCTGCCCAGCCGCGCGAAGCCGGAGGCAATCTCCGCCCCCGAGGCGCCGGCGCCCACGACCGCCAGGCGATGGGGCAGCTCCGGCAGCGCCCACGCCTGCTCGGTGCCGATCACGCGCCCGCCCAGCTCCACGCCCGGGATCGAGCGCCCGACGGAGCCGGTGGCGAGAATCACGGTCGCGGCCTCGAGCTCCTCCTCGCCGACGCGTACCTTGATTGGGCCCCCGCCTGTACCTTGCTCTGCGCCCGCGTTTCCCGGCCCGCCGGGGGCAGGCGCGAGGGTGGCCTCGCCGGCGATCACGTCGATCCCGTTTTTCTTGAACAGCCCGCCCACGCCGCCCGTGAGCGTCCCGACGACTTTCTCGCGTCGCGCCTGCACGGCGGGGTAGTCGACCTCGACGCCCGCCACGCGCAGCCCGAAGTCCTCGGCCTCGCGGATCTCACTGAGCAGGTCGGCCGAGCGCAACACGGCCTTGGCGGGGATGCACGCGTAGTTCAGGCAGCGCCCCCCGACCTTGTCCTGCTCGATTACGACCGTCTTTTTCCCGAGTTGCGCAGCACGGATCGCGGCAACGTACCCACCCGGTCCGGCGCCGATCACGATGCAGTCGTAGGAGGTGTTCGCCACGGTGGGGCGAGCCTATCGCAGCGGCGCGTCGCCTCGCCGTGCTCCGCTGTACCAGTGGTCTGAGCCTATCCGGGGGGTAGCGCGCGTTCGCCCGCCTGCATCCGTCCCATTACGCGCACCAGCTTCCAGAACAGCCAGCCGCCGAGCCCGATGCTGAGCAGGCACAGGGCGGCGGCGAGGATCGTTGTGGCGATCACCAGCGCCAGCGAGGTCACGAGGATCTGGAAGGCCAGCAGCGCCTCGAAGCCGAGCACCGCCCAGTAGCGCCGCCGGTACATGCCCACTGCCAGCGCGGCAAGCACGAGTGCGATGAAGATGCCGCCGGGCACCGACCCGCCATGGCTGCGCAGGTTGTGGATGGTGAGGGCTCCCACCAGGACGCCGGTGGCGAGCAGCGCCGCCACTGCCACCGCCACCAGCAGCGCCACCGGCCGTTCGCCCTCGGCAAGGGGTTGCAGTGCGACGCGCGCCTGTTCGTCCTTCAACTCCGTGCGTGAGCGCGTATCGAAACCGAGCGCCTGGCGCAGAGTGCGTGCAGCCATCTCGGGATCCGCCGCGTCGGCTATTGCCCGTACCACCGCCACACGCTGGGCGCCTGCCTCGATCGCGGTCTCGATGTTCTCGCCGTCGATGCCACCGATCGCGAAGAACGGCAAGGGCGAGTGCTCGGAGGCATAGCTGACGAGTTCCAGACCGACCGCGGGGCGACCGGGCTTGGTTGGTGTCGCGTAGACGGGACCCACGCCCACGTAGTCCGCATTCGCCATGCCCCCGTCGTCGATCTCCGCCGGGGCGTGCGTCGAGAGGCCGATCAGCAGGTGTGGGCCGACAAGCTCTCGCACCTGTGCGACCGGCGTGTCCTCCTGACCCACGTGTACCCCGTCGGCACCGGCCGCCAGCGCTACCTGTGGGCGATCGTTGACGATCAGCAACGCCCCCATCTGGGCGCAGACCACGTGAGCGGTGCGCGCCACTTCCGTGAGCTCCTCGTCTGAGAGGTGCTTATCGCGCAACTGCACGATGTCCACGCCGCCCGCGATCGCCGCACGCAAGACGCCGGTCAACTCCCGGCCGCCGGGTTTGGAGTCGCAGACCATGTATAGGCGCGCCGCCGTGAGGCGGGCACGCCTCCGGTCGCCTATGTTCGGGGCGGGCATGCGGCCAAGTCTCGCATGAGCTCCAGCCGCTGCGGGGCTAGCATCAAACACATGCCCAGCAACGATCGAGCGTTTGACGTGGCAGTCGTCGGCGGCGGCATCGTCGGCCTCGCGGTGGCCTGGCGCGCGCGGCTGCACGGGTTGTCGGTGACCGTGTTGGAGCGCGGCGCGATCGGCGCGCAGTGCGCGTCTGGGGTCGCCGCCGGGATGCTCGCCCCAGTCTCCGAGGTCGAGTTCGGGGAGGCTGGGCGGCGCGTGCTCGACCTTGGGTTGCGCTCGGCGCGGATGTGGCCGGAGTTCGCCGCAGAGCTGGCTCGGGAGGCCGGCGTCGAGGTGGGGCTGCGCCAGAGCGGCACGTTGGTGCTCGCGCGCGACGAGGACGAGGCGCGTGCGCTGGAGCGTCAGCTCGTGCTGCGGGAGTCGCTCGGCCTGCGCGCCACGCGGCTGCGGGCCAGCGCCGCGCGTGAGCTCGAGCCGGCGCTGGCGCCGACATTGCGGCTGGCGTTGGAGGCGCCCGATGACCACAGCGTCGATCCCCGGCTGGTGCTGGTGGCGCTGCGGCGCGTATGCGAACGCAGCGGGGTGTTGGTGCGCGAGCGGGCACCGGTGGCTCACGTCGAGCTGGATGGCTCGGATGAGCTCATCGCCGGCGTGGTTCTCGCCACGGGTGAGCACGTGAGCGCGGAGCGGGTCGTGGTCGCCGCCGGCGCGTGGAGTGGCGAGATCGCGGGGCTGCCGGAGCATGCGCGCGTGCCGGTGCGTCCGGTGAAGGGACAGATCCTGCGGCTGCGCGACCCCGCCGGACCGGGGCTGCTGGAGCGGGTGGTGCGCTTCGAGGGCGGCTACTTGGTACCCCGCGGCGACGGGCGCTATGTGCTGGGCGCCACCGTCGAGGAGCGCGGCTTCGAGGAGCGCCCCACGGTGGGCGGCGTCTACGAGCTGCTGCGCGACGCCCGCGAGCTGGTGCCCGGCGTGCTGGAGCTGCAGATCGAGGAGCTCTCCGTGGGTTTCCGGCCGTCCACCCCCGACAACACGCCCGTGATCGGCCCCGGCGCGGTGGAGGGGCTGGTGTGGGCCACCGGGCACCACCGCAACGGCATCCTGCTGGCGCCCCTCACCGCGGAGCTCGTCGCCGAGGCACTCGTGGGGGTGGCCGCGTGATCCACCTGAATGGGCAGAGCTCCGACCTGCCGGCCGGCGCGACTGTGGCCGGCGCGCTTGGCCGGCTCGGACTGCCCGTCGATGCGCGCGGCGTGGCGGTCGCAGTCGATGGCGAGGTCGTTCCCCGGGCGGCGTGGGAGAGCTTCGCGCTCTCCGCCACCGCCCGCGTGGAGGTGCTCACCGCGATGCAGGGAGGATGATGGGTCGCGATGAGCACCACCAGCTCGGCACCTCCCGACCGGCCTGCCCCCGCCGCTCCCGCCGCCGGTCTCACCAACGGCGTTGCCGGCTCTGACACTTCGTCTGCCGGCTCGCAGCGCAATGAAGCCCTGGCGGATCCCCTGACGATCGCCGGGTGCACAATGCGCTCGCGCCTACTGCTCGGCACGGGGGGGTTCCCCTCGCTGGAGCTGATGGCGGAGGCGATCCGCGCGAGTGGCAGTGAGCTGGTGACGGTGGCGCTGCGGCGAATCGATCCGCAGGCGCGCGGCTCGCTGATCGACGTGCTGGCCGACGCCGGCGTGCGGTTGCTGCCCAACACCGCCGGCTGCCACACCGCGCGCGACGCCGTGCTCACCGCCAAGCTCGCCCGCGAGGCGTTTGCCACCGACTGGATCAAGCTGGAGGTGATCGGCGACGAGGACACGCTACTGCCCGACGCACCCGAGCTGTTGCGCGCCGCCGAGGAGCTGGTGGACGAGGGTTTCACGGTGCTTCCTTACACAACCGACGATCCCGTGCTCGCTCGGCGCCTGCAGGATGTCGGCTGCGCCGCGGTGATGCCGCTCGGCGCCCCGATCGGCAGCGGCATGGGCATTCGCAATCCGTACAACCTTGCGCTGCTGCGCCGGGCGGTGAGCGTGCCGGTGGTGTTGGACGCCGGCATCGGCACCGCCTCCGACGCCGCTCTGGCGATGGAGCTCGGCTGCGACGCTGTGATGGCGGCCTCGGCGATCTCCCGCGCGGAGGACCCTGTGCGGATGGCGCGCGCGATGCGCCTCGCTGTGGAGTCCGGGCACCTCGCCGGCACCGCCGGCCGCATCCCTCGCCGTCTCTACGCCACCGCCTCTACTCCAGACGAAGGACTCGCCGAGTTCTCTGCGTGACTCTGCTGCTGGTGTGTAGGAGTTGGAGGGTCATCCGACGCACCTACACCACTTCACAAAATGAAGGGTTGGGGTCCCAAAAGTACAAGTACAACAACACCCCCACGCCACTGGCCCCCTCCCCGTCGAACCGACCGTAGGGTGGGGTGAGACCGCTCGCTACCCGACCACTTCGATGGTGCCGTTCATCGTCGTCGGGTAGGAGGTGCACTCGTAGTGGATGACACCCGGCTTGTCGAGCTTCAGTTCGAAGCTGCCACCTTCGCCGAAGTCCTTGGAGGCGAACTTGTAGGGCCCGCCCTCGCTCGTGACGTTGCACTTCTCGGGATCTTCGTTGGTCCACTTGATGGTGCTGCCGACCTTGGCTCGCGCCGTGTCGGGGTCGATGGCGATGTTGCGGAAGGCAATCTGCACCACCCCGCTCTTCACCGGTTCGGAAGAGGAGGGCGCGGCATACTTGGGGGTGGTGACCGGCTTCAATCCGCTGCTGGCGGCGGTTTTGGACTTTGCCTTGGCGGCGCTCGGAGTCGTGATCGTGGTCGTCGAGCCCGTCGACCCACTGGATCCGCAGCCGGCGGCCAGCGCGAGCGCCCCGCCCACCGCCGCGAGGGACAGCACCCCTCGTACACGCACGCTCATACCCCGCCTCCGCTGCATCGGCCAAGCCTAGCCTAGACTGGCCCTCCCATGGCATCCCACAAACCGTCACCCAACGACACGACTGCGCTCCAAGACCCCGCGACGGGGGGTCCCGGTGGGGCTGCCACCCCGCGCCACTTCCTCACCGGAGCGGAGTTGAGCGCCGGCGAGCTCGACGGGCTGTTGACGCGCGCGACCGAGCTGAAGGCCGCGCCGCTCTCCTCCCGCGCACTCGCCGGACGCAGCGTGGCGCTGATCTTTCAGAAGCCCTCCACGCGCACCCGCGTGTCGTTCGAGGTGGGCATCCACGAGCTGGGTGGCCACGCGGTGGTGCTGCGCAGCGACGAGCTGCAGCTCTCGCGAGGCGAGTCGCCGCGCGACACGGCGCTGGTGCTCTCCCGGCATGTGGCGGCGGTGGGGCTGCGCACCGGCGCGGACGGTCTGCTCGAAGAGCTCGCCGCCTACAGCGCGGCGCCGGTGGTCAACATGCTCAGCGCCCGCCACCATCCCTGCCAGGCGCTCGCCGACCTGCTGACGCTGCGCGAGTCCTACGGCGCGCTGGAGGGGCTGCGTGTGGCGTACGTGGGCGACGGCAACAACGTCGCTCGCTCGCTCGCCGTGCTGGGCACCCTCGCCGGGATGCACGTCGCCGTCGCCTCGCCCCCCGGCTACACGCTGGAGCCCGACCTGGCCCTGCCTGTCGGCGCGGGCGGGCGACTGACGCTGCACTCCGACCCCTACGAGGCGGTGGAGGGAGCCTGCGCGGTGTACACGGACGTGTGGGTGAGCATGGGCGATGAGGCCACCACCCGCGAGCGGCGTGAGGCGCTGGCGGACTACCGCGTCGATGACGCGCTGCTGGATGCGGCGGCGCCGGGGGCGTTTGCGATGCACGACCTGCCCGCCCACCCCGGCGAGGAGATCACGCCCGAGGTGATGTATGGCGTGCGCCAGCGCATCTGGGAGCAGGCCGAGAACCGCCGTCACGCGCAGAAGGCGCTGCTGGAGTTGCTGACCGCAGAGGCCGCGGATCGGGATGGCGCCGCTGCGCCGGCCCGGCGGGCAGTCCCCGCGGACCTCTTATGAGCATCGGCGATCGTTCGCCCGCCGTCGATCCGCATCCGCCCCGCCCCGAGCGCGGTCAGGAGCTGGAGCTGACCGTCGACTCGCTCGCATTCGGCGGCGAGGGCGTGGCGCGATTGGGCGAGCACGGCTACGTGGTGTTCGTCGCCGGCGCCGTCCCAGGCGACCGCGTGCGCGCGGTGGTGTACAAGCGCAAGCGCAACTACGCCCACGCCCGCACGCTCGAGATCCTGCAGGCCGGCCCCGACCGGATTGCGCCACGTGCGGAGCACCCCGGCGTTCCGTGGCAGGTGATCCCCTACGAGCGCCAACTGGAGATCAAGCAATCTCAAGTTCAGGATGCGCTGCGGCGGCTGGGCGGCTTCGAGGGCTTCACAGTCGAGCCGATCGTGCCGGCGCTCGAACAGTGGCGCTACCGCAACAAGCTGGAGTACTCCTTCGGCCACGACCTGCACACCAGCGAGCTGGTGTGCGGCTTCCACGCGCCTGCCGGCTGGAACATGGTGCTTGCGATGGACGACTGTCTGCTGGCCTCCGAGGCGGGCAACCACGCCCGTCGCGTGGCGATGCGCTGGTGTCGCGAGCAGGGGTTGCGCGCGTGGAGTCGCGGCGGTGAGGAGGGCGGGGGCCTGAACGGAAACTCGCGTCCTGCCCCCCCGCGGGAGGGGCGCACCGACCCCGGCCCCGACGGACGCGCGCTGCTGCGCAACCTCGTGGTACGCGAGGGCCGGCGCACAGGCAGGTTGCAGGTGCGCATCGTCACCACCGAGGGCGAGCTCGACGCGCCCTCGCTCGCGGCGGTGCTCGCGGCCGAGTTGGGCGAACGGCTGTCGGGGGTGCTGTGGACGCGCTCGCGCCGGCTCGCCGAGACGACCGCCGGCGGGGAGACCGAGCTGGTGTGGGGGGATGCGGAGCTGCCCGAGCGCCTCGGAGAGCTGGAGCTGCGCATCTCCCCCGAAGCGTTTTTTCAAACCAACACCGAGATGGCGGAGGTGCTGTACGGGATCGCCGCCGAGTACGCCGCCCTGGCGGGGTGGGAGCGCGTGTACGACCTGTACTGCGGCACCGGCACGATCGCGCTGGCGCTCGCCCCTCGCGCCGGCGAGGTGTGGGCGATCGAGCTCGTCGAACAGGCCGTCGCCGACGCGCTCGCCGCCGCGCGGCGCAACGAGATCGCAAACGTCCACTTCTTCGCCGGCGACACCCGCCTGGCGCTGCCCGAGCTGCTCGCCCGCGCCGGGCGCCCCGACGTGCTCGTCGTCGACCCGCCCCGCGCCGGGCTCTCGCAGAAAGTGGTGCGCCGGATCGTCGAAGCGGGGCCGCGGCGAATCGTGTACGTCTCCTGCAACCCCACCACGCTCGCTCCCAACGCCGCACAGCTGGCAGAGGCCGGGTGGACGCTGCGCAAGGTGCGCCCGGTGGACATGTTCCCGCAGACCCACCACGTGGAGTGCGTGGCGCTCTTGGAGCGCCACGGTGGCGCCGCCGCGGCCGATGCCTCCTCGCACGCGGATGCCTCTCCCGCGGCGGGCTCCGGGACGAGCGCCGAAGGCGAGTCGCCGGCCGGCGACGGGTAGGCTCTCGCTCGATGCGCGCAGCCACTATCCGCGACCAGGAGATCGTCGTCGAGGAGCACCCCGACCCCATCCCGGGAACGGGCGAGGTGCTGGTGCGCGTGCGCGCGGCGGGACTCAACGGCGCCGACATGATGCAGCGCCGCGGCCTCTACCCGGCGCCCCCTGGCTCGCCGCAGGACATTCCGGGGATGGAGCTGGCGGGAGAGGTCGCCGCGCTCGGCCCCGGCGCGGAGCGCTTCGCGCAGGGCGAGCGCGTGATGGCGATCGTCGGTGGCGGCGCGCAGGCCGAGCTGGCTGTCGTGCATGAGCGTCAGCTGATGCCGGTTCCCGACGCTCTGGAGTGGCCCGCCGCTGGGGGGGTGCCCGAGGTGTTCACGACGGCCCACGACGCGCTCTTCGCGCAGGCGCAGCTGCGCCCCGGCGAGCGCCTGCTCGTGCACGGCGGCGCCGGCGGGGTGGGCACCGCGGCGATCCAGCTCGCCCGCGCGAGCGGCGCGCGCGTGACGGCGACCGTGCGACGCGAGCAGTCACGCCCCGAGGTGGCGGCGCTCGGCGCTGAGGCGATCGTGCCGGAGGGCTTCACCGAGCACGGGCCGTTCGACGTGATCCTCGAGCTGGTGGGCGCCCCCAACATGGCCGACAACCTGAACGCGCTCGCCACCGGCGGGCGGATCGCCGTGATCGGCGTGAGCGCCGGCGCCAAGTGCGAGCTCAACCTGCTCGCGCTGATGGGCAAGCGCGCGCGCATCCACGGCTCCACGCTGCGCGCACGGCCGCTGGAGGAGAAAGCGCTCGCCGCCCGCGCCCTGGAGCGCGAGGTGCTGCCGATGTTCGCATCGGGCGCCCTCACGGTGCCGATCGCCGCGACCTTCCCGCTCGACGACGCCGCGGCGGCCTACGAGCGCTTCGCTGCGGGCGGCAAGCTCGGCAAGGTGATTCTCAACGTGGCCCCCTCCTAAAACGTATGGCAATAGTAGTAGCCGTAGGCGTGATGGTGTTGTTATAAAAAATCTAAAAGGTGTGCGCAATTGCTATCGACTTTAAAAAAGTCATATACACACTGCGCGCCCTCGGCCATCTGATCCAGCGGCGGGACGAGGAAGCATCGCCCATCGACTGCGGGTCGGTCCGCATGCTGGCCGATCGGAGATCGCGTTGGTCTGCGATCGGTCTACCTGAGCCCGCACATGTGCGGGCTCACCTGACGGCGCATGCGCCGTCAGGCCAGTGGGCGCATGCGCCCACTGGAACAGCTCAATAGGGAGGCTGCGCCGCCCACCACTCGCCGAGCGCCCGGAACGCCTCCCAGAAGGCGCGCTTTGCCTCCTGGCCGTCGAGCGACTCGTCGATGTTGGGCACATACAGCGCGTCGATCGAGGGGGTCAGCTGCTGGATCTCGCCCAACCGGGCGGCGAGCGGTTGCGCGAGGGGGACCTGCAGGTCGCCCAGCGCCGTCAGTGCCTCCGCGCCCATCGCCACGATGATCTTCGGCTGCACGATCGCGATCTCCTCCAGCACGCGCGCGATGCACTCCGGCTCGGCCAGCGAGGAGTCGCCCAAAGGGCACTTCACGCACAGCGTGCCATACACCGCCAGCGGGTCGATCTGCAGGCGCTTGAGCGACTTCATCAGCGCGCCCCCCGCGCGGCCGTAGAAGGCGACGCCCTCCTCGACCTCCGAGGGCATCGGGGAGTGCTTGAGCAGCATCACGTCCGCCTGCGGGTGTCCCGAGCCGAGCACCGGCATCAGGTTGCCGCGCGGGCAGTGCGGGCACGCCTGCAGATCGCGCGTGAGCGTGTTGAGCTCGCGGATCGCTCGCTCCAAATACTTCTCGCGGATCTCATCATCGGTTGCCGGCATCGACGCCGTTGGTTTTGACGGCGCGCCGGCTTGTCCTTGGAGCTGCATCAGGCGTTGCGAGGCGGTCGATGCCTTCGCTGAGCCGCGTCCTCGATCGCTCGCGTGCTGAGCACGCCACGCTCCCTGCGTCCTTGCTCAGCTCGACCCTCGACCGCCTCGTGGCTCGCTTTGCCAATCATGGAGTCATTTTGGGGTCGTTACTGGTGGCGCGCCGCACTCGCCTTGCCCTTCTCGCCCTCCGTGCCGAGGCCGGCGTGGCACGCGTCTCCAGGAACTTCAGCGCCTGCACGTACAGCAAACTGGTCGGGCGCGTGATGACCTCGGCGTCGCGCAGCGACTGCAGGAACTCCTGCGGGCCCTCGAAGTCGCGCATCCTCACCCTCACCGAGCCCAGACCCTGTGCGACGTGGGAGTCCGAGCCGGCGCCCTTCGGGATCCGGTACTTGGCGGCGAAACGCGCCGCCTCCTCGTTGAACGCGCCGATCGCCACGCGCGGGTTGAATACCTCGATCGCGTCCACCGCGTCGAGCACCGGCAGCAGGTGCTCGTAGTCGGGCACCGCGTGCATGCGGTCGAACGGGTGCGGCACGTACACCACACCCCCCTGGCGCTTGATCTCCGCGATCGTCTCCGCCAGCGTCATGCCGCGCGGGATGCGCTCCTCGATGAACAGCCCGATCACCTCGCCTTCGGTGGCGGTCTTCACCTCCTCGCCCACGATCACCTTCACGGGCGGGTGGGAGCCGAAGCCGTCCGCCTGCGCGCGGGCCTCCAATGCCCCCGACACCTCGTTGTGGTCGGTCACCGCGATCGCCCCCAACCCCTGCTCTCGCGCGGTCGCCAGCAGCACCTCCACCGGCGTGGCGCAGTCGTGGGAGTGGTCGGTGTGCATGTGCAGGTCCACGTCGATCAGCGGCCTCCCCGCCAAACGCCGGCGCAGCGTGGCGTCGCCCCGCGGGTCGCGCCGGCGCGCGGCCAGCTCGCGGTAGATCCCCTCGATCTCGTCTGCGACGGCGCTCCATCCGTGCTCTCCGGCGCCCGGTGGGCCGTCCGCGCCGGCCCCCGGTGGGTCGCCCGAGCCGTCGTTTGCGGCGCTCGTTGGGCCCGTCTGGTCCGCCTCGCTCGCCGGCGGGGCCACCAGCCGATAGTCGGCGGGGAAGTGGCGCTCCATCAATTGCGCCGTCTCCGGAAAGCTCGCCGTGCGCGCGTCCAGCCGCCCGAAAAACGTCGTCACGAAGCGACGCCCCAGCAGCGTGGAGAGCAGTCGCTCGGTGGGCGCGTGGAAGGAGCCGACGTTCAGCGCCCGCGAGTGACGCAGCGCCGCGTTCGCGGTGCTCGGCGCAAACGGCTCGTGCACGTGCACGAAGTCCAGCTCCACCATCCCCAGCAGTTCCTCGATCGTGCGCGCCACGTCGATCGGCAGCGCCCGCGCAGGCCGGCTCGCGCTGGCGGGGACGTCGAGCACCTCGCCCACCGCCACCACCGCCGGCTCACCGCCGTCGGTGCCCTCCAGCAGGCTCTGCGGTCGCTCGCGGGCTGCCCGCAGCGCCCGCCGCGACGCGCGCACCCGCTCCTGGGAGCGCGATGGGGCGAGGACCAGCACGCGGTGTCCCCGCTGTGAGAGCTCGCTCGCCACGCTCCGCACGTATGCGTTGACCTCGTTCTCCTGCGCCTCCCACGGGTAGGGGGTGACGTGGGCGATCGCAAACCTCGCGGCCATCGCCTTCAGGGTAGGGCCTGCGCCTACTTCGCGGCGCGGGCGGGCTTCGCGGCTTTGCGCCCTTGCGCCGGTGGGCCCGGCCCGCCGGCATACTTGGCGATGAATTTCTCCGTCTCCGTGCGCGCCTCGTCATCGGGGCGCTGGCGGTGGGGGGACTTCATCAGATAGGACGAGGGCCCGTCCAGCTGCCCGGCGACACCGTGGTTGAGCGCCAGCTTGCAGCAGCGCACCGCGTCGATCACGATCCCCGCGGAGTTCGGCGAGTCCCACACCTCGAGCTTCAGCTCCGCCGTCAGCGGCACGTCGCCAAACGCCTGGCCCTCCAGGCGGATGTGCGCCCACTTGCGGTCGGTCAGCCACGGCACGTAGTCCGATGGCCCCACGTGGACGTCGTTGGCGGGCAGCTCGTCCTCCATGATCGAGGTCACGGCGTTGGTCTTGGAGATCTTCTTCGACTCCAACCGCTCGCGCTCGAGCATGTTGTAGAAGTCCATGTTGCCGCCCACGTTCAGCTGCGAGGTGTGCACGATCCGCACGCCGCGGTCGCCGAACAGCCGCGCGAGCGAACGGTGCACGATCGTCGCCCCCACCTGCGACTTGATGTCGTCGCCCACGATCGGCAGGCCCGCCTGCTTGAAGCGCCGGTCCCAGTAGTCCTCGCGGGCGATGAACACGGGGATGCAGTTGACGAACGCGCAGCCCGCCTCCAGCACCTGCTCGACATACCACTTGGTCGCCTGCTCGGAGCCCACCGGCAGGTAGGAGACGACCACGTCGGTGTGGGTCTCCTTGAGGATCTTCACGATGTCCGCGGTCTCGCCTGGAGCCTTTGTGATCTTCTCTTTGAGGTACTTGCCCAGCCCGTCGTGGGTCATCCCGCGGTGCACCGGCACGCCGAGCTTCTTGGGAACCCCTCGCTCTCCGGTGGCGAACTTGATGGTGTTGTTCTGCCCCGCCCAGATCGCCGTCCCGAGGTCCTTGCCGACCTTCGCGCGGTCGATGTCGAAGGCGGCGGTGAACTCGATGTCGCGCACGTGGTAGCCGCCGAGGTCCACATGCATCAGGCCGGGCACGCGCTGGGAGGGGTCGGCGTCGGCGTAGTAGTGCACGCCCTGCACGAACGAGCACGCGCAGTTGCCCACGCCGATGATCGCCACCCGCACCTTGCCGTCCTGGTAGCGCGCGGCGCCGTTCGTCGCGGCGCCGTTGTCGGTAGTTGAGGTCATCCCCGGAGACTACCCGGACAGCTCGCGGCGCACGTGCCAGATGCGTTGAAACACCGTCACCACGCTGAGCGCCGCCAGCACATACACCGCGGCCTGCAGCAGCTCGAAGTGCCCGAGCGAGGCGCCCTTGGCGAAGATCAGCCCGATCGAGAGGATCACCACTCGCACCGGGCGTGTGGCGATCCCGACCTTGCACTCCACGCCCAACGCCTCCGCGCGAGCGCGGGTGTAGGACACCATCAGCGACGCCAGCACCGCCACCACCACCGCGGCCGCGGCCACGCGGTTGCCCTGCAGCGCGAAGTAACCGGCCACGGCGGTCAGCACGATCCCCTCCTCGATGCGGTCGAGCGTCGAGTCCAGGAACGCCCCGAAGGGCGTGCCCTTGCCGGACATGCGCGAGTAGCGCCCGTCGAGCGTGTCCATCACCGAGCCCACCACGAACGCGATCCCGCCGAGGAAGAACAGGTTTTCCCACACCAGCGCGGCGGCCACCAAGTTCAGCGCCAGGCCGGTCAACGAGATCGTGTTGGGGGTCAGCCGCGACTCGATCAGGCGGTTGCGCACCAGCTCGCGACGCTGCCCGCTGGCACGGAAACGCCCGGAGCGGACAGGCCGGTCTCTGCGGCGACCCCGCCGTCCCGCGCCGATTGGGGCGCGCCCGGAGCTGCGTCGCCCGGCCGGTCTCGTTGGGGGGGCGTGTCGGGGAGGCATCTCAGGCGAAGCGCCACGCCGCGGGGCGCGCGCGCGCCAGCCACAGCGCCCCGTAGGCAGAGAGGGCGGCGGTCAGCGCCCCCAAGATGGCGTCGAGGATGAAGTGGTTGGCGGTGGCGATGATCACGAACGCCATCAACAGCGGGTACAGCAGCCACACGACACGCAACGCCCGCCAACGCACCAGACGCGCCATCGGCCAGCCGATCAGCAGCGCGAACGCGACGTGCATCGAAGGCACCGCCGCGTAGAGGTTGGTGAGCGCGGTAGTCGTGCCACTGCCCCCGTGCGCCGTATCGATGCGCACCCCGGTGAAGTCCGCCACCGGGTCGAAGAAGCCCCACTCCGGCATGAACCGCGGGGGCGCCGTCGGGAACACCGCGTACGCCACGAGCGCGATCGCCATCGAGATCATCAGCATGTTGCGCACGAAGTAGAACGAACGGTTGTGGCGCAGATAGAGATAGACCAGCGCACCCACCGTCACGCTGGTCTGGGCGTTGACGTACAGCCAGCTCGACACGTCCATCAGCAGGTGGCTGCTCGCCGCCCACGCCTGGATCGAGGGCTCGACGAACACGTGCAGCGTTTCCTCGATGTGGATCAGCTCGCGCGCGTGCTGGAAGGCGGCGGTGGCCCGCCCCTCGACCATTCCTCGCACCACACGGTAGGCGAGGTACGCGGTCCCGAACAGCGCCAGCTGGCGAAGCAGGTCGAGCCAGCCCTTGGGCAGTACGCGTGCCTGTATGACGCCGAGCCGCGCGACCATCGAAGTAGCCTAATCGATGCTCAGGCGCAACGCGGCCCCTGGCTGAAGATCCGCGTAAGAGCGAGTCGTTGCCGATGGGTATGAATGCCGGTGGATGGCGCTGCGCGTTCTCATGTGCAACGGGGGCCGTGGTCGAAGATGCGCGCCAATGAGAAGTCGACGCCCACGCGGAACGTGCCCGCCGTGCGCGCCTGCACCGCGGTCCAGCCCCCCGGGGCGCTGCGCACGCACCCGTGCCCGTGTCGCAGGGCCCAGTAGGGGGTGTAGCGCACGCGCACCTCGTAGCTGCCCGGGCGCGGGACGGCGAGCGTGAAGGAGGCGGCTCCGACGGCGGTGAGCCGAGCGGGCGCCGCCGCCAGCCCGGGCGCTCCCACGACCGCGAACAGGCGCCAGTGCGGCGAGCGCCACACTGCGCGCAGATAGGGCAGCCCGCGCGCGATCAGACGGCCCTCCGCGGCGCCCGAGAAGTCCAGGCGCGCGTCGGGGAGCGCCACATACGAGACCGCGTTTTCGTACAGCCACGCGCGGTAGGCCGCGGGCGTCAGCCTGGGCGCGTAGAACAGCGCGGCGTAGCGGGTGTCGAGCTGGCGCTCCCACCCCCGCGCCAGCAGGATCGAGCCGTGCTCTGGCAGGTACACCGACTCCCAGTGGGCTCCCGTCTGCGGCACCTCCACGCGCAGCGGTGCCCCGTGCGCGCGGTGCTGCAGCTCGCCCAGCAGCGGGGCGTAGTAGGAGGCGTTCACCGACGGGTCCCCCGCCAGTTCCGACACGTCGTTGATCGGAGTCTCCAGCTGCCAGTAGAGGAGTACCGGTGCGAGCGCCAGCAGCGCCAAGCGGTGGTGCTCCCACAGCGCGCCCGCCACCAGCGCCGCGGCGAACAGCTCGCCGAGACGCGCCGCGTTGCTGCCCACGGGGGTGTGCATCGCGAAGGAGCCGACCAGCGCCAGCGCGTACAGCCACGCCCCCCATCTCAGCGCGCGTGCGGCGTGCGGGCGTATGTCATCGTCGAGGCGGGGAAGCAACAGCGCGATCAGCGCCACGCCGGCTACGCCCGGCCAGAACACCGACGGCGCGAACGGCTCATATCCTCCTTCGGGGAAGACAAGCGCAAACAGCACGATCGGAGCCAGCGCCGCCGCTGCGATCGCGAGCCCGCGTCGCGGATTGCCCGCGAGGGCGTAGGCGACACCGGCCAGCGCAAGGAAGGCTCCCGCCACGGGGCTCGCGAGGCTGGTGAGCAACGCGAGCACGAGCGCCGCCGCGAAGCGCCGGCGCTGTAGTGCCACCACGGCGAGCAGCCCCACCGCGAGCCCGAGGCTGAAGGCCACGCGCCCGGAGAGCATCGTCACCGAGGCGCCGAGCGCGAACGACACGGCCGCCACCCGTGCCCCCGCCGTGCCGAAGACGCGCTCCACGATCACACCGAACAGCCCAGCCGCGGCGATCGTGCAGAGCCCCAGCAGCAGCCGCTCGCCCACGAGCGCTCCCAGCGCAGGGGCAAACACCGAGTAGCCCGGGAGATAGTGGCCGCCATACCAGCCGTTGTCCCACAGGGTCAGCCCGACGTGCGCGAAGACTTCGCCGCGGTAGGTCGCCGCCGCCAGGTCGCCGCTCGGCGGCTGCACGATCAGGTAGACGACGGTCAGGGGGATCGCGGTCGCGAGCGCAAGCGCCCAGGGCGTCGAGAGTCGTGCTCTCACGAGTTCGAAGAGGGTGGCGCAGGCGGCCGCCAGGCCGGCTGGCCGAAACGGGGATTCGCGCCGAAGGCGCGTGTCTCCCGGCTTCGGTCGGGCCCCTCTTCTTCGATCAGGAAGCCGACCACCCGCTCGATTGCGTCCGGCCGGTCCAGCCACCACCAGTGGCCGGCGTCGGGCAGCTCGAGCAGCTCCGCGGAGGGCAGCACACGTGCGTACTCGGCAGCGAAGCGGGCCGGGAAGTAGGGGTCCCGCAGGCCCCACACCACCAGCGCGGGCATCTCCAGGCGGTGAAGCTCGCTGCCTGCCCGCGCAAGCGCCTCGGGGGGGGAGCCGCGATACAGCCGCAGGATCGCGCGCTGGGTGCCGTGGTCGAAGTGGTCGAGCACCGAGTCCAGCCACGCGTCGGGCAACGGACCCGCGATGGCGTTGGCATCGTGCGTGAAGCGACGCAGCGCAAAGCGTGTGGTGGCGCCCATCGCGACCTCCCCCAGCAGCGGCGTGCGCCACAGGCGCGCGGTGCGGTGCCAGCGGTAGCCGGGGAGGAGGGGCACGGCGTTCATCACCACCAGCCGCTCGATGCGCTCGGGGTGGCGCTGTGCGAAGGCGAGGCCCACCGCGCCCCAGTCGTGCACTACCAGCCGCACGCGCTCCACTCCGAGCAGGTCGAGATACTGCTCGATGAAGCGCACATACCCGTCGATCGTGTAATCGAAGTGCCCGGGCTTGCCCGAGCGCCCAAAGCCGGGAAGGTCGGGCGCGAGTCCTCCGCTGCGTTCGAGGAACCCCGTCCTCGCCGCGGCCTCGCGCCGCGGGTATCGCCACGGCAATCGCCGCCACCGCGGCGGTGAGGGCTCCGCGCCGCACGCCGGGGAGCCGAGCCAGTCATCGGAGTTGGTGGGCACGCCGTGCAGATACAGCGCCGGGGCCCCGTCCCCGGGGGAGGGCGCACTGCGCCAGAAGATCGGCAGCTCGCCGAGCTGGGCGGTGTGCTCGCTGACAGCTGGCACCGAGCCGAGCATAACCGGCCCCAGCGCGCGTGGCCTGCATGCGCCACCGTAGGGCACGCGGGCCACATGTCCTACGGTGGCGCGGTGCCCGGCGCCATTTGGACCCCACCCACTCCTCGCCGCGTGCGCGCGGTGCGCGACCGGCTGCGCGCGGTGTACGGGGTCCCGCGCATGATCCCCCACGGGGATCCGTTGGCGGAGCTGGTGCTTACGGTGCTTTCCCAGAGCACCAACGACCGCAACCGCGACGTGGCCTACCTGCGGTTGCGCGCGCGGCTGGCGACGTGGGAGGCGGTGCGCGACGCGCCGCTGGCGGAGGTCGAGGAGGCGATCCGCCCGGGCGGCATCTCGAAGGTCAAGTCCAGGCGCATCCAGAGCATTCTGCGCGCGATCTCGGATGATGAGCTGTCGCTGGAGTGGTTGGCGAGTGCTCCGCTGACGCAGGCGCGCGACTACCTGACCAGCCTGCCTGGGGTTGGGCGCAAGACTGCCGCGTGCGTGCTGCTGTTCGCATACGGCTTGCCCGATGTCCCGGTGGATACGCACGTCTCGCGCGTCGGGATGCGCCTCGGGCTGTTGCAAGCGGGCGCACCGTTCGAGAAGCTGCACGACCAGATGCTCGCGCTCACTCCTCCCGGGGAGGAGCTGGAGCTGCACGTCAACCTCCTGCGCCACGGTCGCCGCACCTGTCACGCGCGCAATCCCTCCTGCCACGAATGTGCGCTGGCGCGTATGTGCCCGAGCCGGTCTGCCTTCTCCGCAGGTTGACGTAAGGAACGGCTGTCGAAGAGTGGCCCTCCGATGTGGTCGGGCGTGACGCAGGGATTCAGAGCCGGCGTCGGGGCCAGCGGGGCCGCCGCAGGCGTACGAACTCCTGGGTGTGCGAGGACTCGTGCGCGATCGAGTGAGCCTGTGTGTGAGAGCCGTTGGAGGCCGGAGGTCCCACCGCCCGCGTTGGCGCCATCCACGTTGGGATCGACGCCGGCCCGGGTATGTCGCGGGGATCGCCGGGTTGCGCGCAACTGGGCGTCAGTGTCGATATCGCCCGCGATCCGGGCGAATACCAGACGAGCGTCCGTAGGAAGCCCGTGCTTATGATTGAGAACATCCGAACTTCGAAGTATGATCGTTGTTCAGACATGCTTGGCCCCAGCAGGGGGTCCAGATTACCCGGGACTAAGGACAGGGGTCCACCGTACAAATGCCAAGAACAAGCTCACATACTGACAGACTCAACGCCGACGGGGAATGGGTGCCCGCAATTCCCAGCTTGCGCGAACCGCGCTACTCGCAGTCGCTGGAGCGCGGGCTTGCAATTCTGGGCTGCTTCACGCCCGAGCGGCCGGTGCTCGGAATTGCCGACATCGCCGACGAATTGGGCATGAGCCGCAGCACCACCCACCGCTACGTGATCACGCTCGTCGCGCTCGGTTATCTCGAGCAGGGCGCATCGCGCAAGTACCGCTTGGGCCTGCGTGTCACCGACCTGGGGATGTCGGCGCTGAACTCCACCGGGTTGCGCGAGCATTCGCGTCCGTACCTTGAGGAACTGCGCCAGCGCACCTCCTACACGGTCAACCTGGCGGTACTCGACGGTCCCGAGATCCTCTACGTCGATCGCGCCCGCAGCTTCCGCCGGGGGCAGAGCAAGATCGACCTCGGGCTCTCGCTGGGCTCGCGGCTGCCCGCCTACTGCACCTCGATGGGCAAGCTGCTGCTGGCCTACCTCCCCGAGCACGAGCAGCGCAACCTGCTCGGCGAGATCAAGCTCGCCAAGCGCGGACCCAACACGATCACCAGCAAGAAGGGCCTACGCTCGGAGCTCGAGCACGTGCGTGAGGAGAGCTTCGCGGTCAACGACGAGGAGCTGGAGCCCGGCCTGCACTCGATCTCCGCGCCCGTGCGCTCGGAGGCGCGCGAGGTGATCGCCGCGGTCAACATGGCGGCACACAGTTCGATGATCTCCCTCGAAGAGCTCGTCGAGCACCTCGGGCCGCACCTCGTCTCGACGGCCGACCGCATCTCAGCGCGCCTGGGGTACAGGCGCGACGACGAGAAGGAGTAACTCTGGCGACCGATGACCTGCGCATATCTGCGTCCTCCCTCCCTCGTGTGCAGAGCACATTTCGGTCGGTGCGTCCTTGATCTGCTTGGTCCTCGGCCCCCAGAGCGCGTTTTCGACCAACGGCCGCGCGGCTAGCTCAGCGCGCGGCCGTACTGGCGCTCGTAGTACTCACGGTACGCGCCAGAGCGGATCGGCTCCCACCACCACTCGTTCTCGCGGTACCAGGCGACCGTCTGCTCGAGTCCCTCCTCGAAGCGTACCCGCGGCTCCCAGCCGAGCGCGCGCACCTTGGCGGAGGAGAGCGAGTAGCGGCGGTCGTGGCCGGGGCGATCGGTGATGTGCTCGATCAGCGACTCATCCGCGCCGGTCAGCGTGAGGATGCGCCGTATCACGTCGATGTTGGCGAGCTCGTCGGGGCCGCCCGCGTTGTAGACCTCGCCCGGCGCGCCCTGCTCCAGCACGCAGCCGATTGCTCGCGCGAAGTCGCCGGCGTGGATCCAGTTGCGCACCTGCTTGCCGTCCCCGTACACCGGCAGCGGATCGCCGTGCAGTGCATTGAGGATCATCAGCGGGATCAGCTTCTCCGGGTACTGGTGGGAGCCGTAGTTGTTGGATCCTCGGCAGATGTTCGCCTGCAGGCCGTAGGTGTGGAAGTAGCTCTGCACCAGCAGGTCCGCCCCCGTCTTGGTTGCCGAGTACGGCGAAGAAGGGTGCAGGGGGGAGGCCTCGGTGAAGGTGCCCACCTCGATCGACCCGTACACCTCGTCGGTGGAAACCTGCAGGTAGCGCAGACCGCGCTCCCGTGCGGCCTCCAGCAGCATGTAGGTGCCGAGCGCGTGCGTCTTCACGAACGCGTCGGGCTCGGCGATCGAGCGGTCCACGTGCGTCTCCGCGGCGAAGTTCACGATCGCCTCCGGCCGCTGTCCGCGCTCGGGGTGGTCGAGCGCCTCGGCCACCGCCCGCGGATCCTCGATGCCACCGCGTACGAAGCGGAAGCCGGCCGCGTCGGCGACGTCCCGCAAGTTCTCCTCGCGCCCGGCGTAGGTGAGCTTGTCGAGCACCGTCACCTCGTCGCCGTGCTCGTGCACGCGCACCCGCGCGAAGTGCGAGCCGATGAACCCCGCGCCGCCACATACCAGCAGCTTCATGCACGAACCTCCCGTAATAGATCGCGTCCCCATGAGCTCGCGTGGCGACCATGCGGACTCATGGGCGCATCATTCCAGCTCTTACTGCCAAATACCCTGCCAGGCCCTCGCGCCAGTCGGGCATCGGCAGCACGTCGGCTCGCTCGCTCTCCAACACCGACCATCCGGGACGTGGCGCCGGACGTGCCATCTGCTCGCTGCTGACGGCCTCCGCGCGGCAGGGACGCTCGGCCTGGCGGAAGATCTCCTGCGCAAACCCGTTCCATGAGACGGCGCCGGCGCCGGTGTGATGCACCAGCCCGCTCACCCCGCGCTCCAGCAGCCCGAGCACCGCCGGCGCCAGGTGCCCCGACCAGGTGGGGGAGCCGATCTGGTCGTCCACAACCTGCACCGCCTCGCGCTCCCCCGCCAGGCGCAGCATGGTATCGACGAAGTTGCGTCCGTGCACCCCGTACAGCCATGCGGTGCGCACCACCGCATGGCGTGGCGAGGCCGCGAGCACCTGCTGCTCGCCCGCCAGCTTGCTCTGGCCGTACACCGAGCTTGGGCCGGTAGGGTCGGACTCCACGTAGGGGCGCCTGCGGCCCTCAGCATCGAGTGGTGCCTGTCCGTCGAAGACGTAGTCGGTCGAGATGTGCAGCATCGGGATCTCGAGAGTTGCCGCGGCCCGCGCGAGGTTGCCGGCTCCCTTGGCGTTGACGGCATGGGCCTGCTCGCGGTGGGTCTCGGCCCCATCGACGTCGGTCCAGGCCGCGCAGTTCAGCAGGGCCTGTGGTTGGTGCTCCCCTAGGAACGCCGACACCGCGGTCGCGTCGGTGATGTCGAGCTCGGGCAGGTCCACCAGCACCAGCTCGTGTCCCGCGCGCTCGCCGGCGCTCTGCGCGTCGCGACCCAACATCCCGGCGGCGCCGGCTATCAAAATCCTCATCTGAGGACACCGGTCATCGCGCCGGGGCTCTGGCGGCCCAGGGGCTGCGCGGGTGGGCTCCCGAGGCTCGTCACAGGATCGAGATGTCGGAGTTGTCGCCGACCATGAAGCGGTATGCGCGTGGCTGGCGATCGCCGCGACGCACCGTCACGTTGCGTCCCAGCAGCGAGGACTCCATGCGGCCGTCGAGGTCGCACACCGAGGAACCGGCAAGCAGGATCGAATGCTCCACCTCCGCGCCGGTGATCGCGCAGCCCTCGCCGATGGCGGTGTAGGGGCCGATGTAGCAGTCGCGCAGCTGCGCCCCAGCGGCGATCACGGCCGGACCGCGTACTCGCGTGCGCTCCAGCCGCGCCCCGCGCTCGACCACCACGCGGCCCTCCACCTGCGAGTCGATCAGCTCGCCCTCCACGCTGCGCACGATGTTGTCGAGGATCAGCTGGTTGGCCTCCAGCATGTCCTCGAGGCGGCCAGTGTCCTTCCACCAGCCCCGCACGATGTGGGGCTCCACGCGCAGGCCCGAGTCCACGAGGTGTTGAATCGCGTCGGTGATCTCGAGCTCCCCCCGTGCCGAGGGCCGGATCGCCCGCGCGGCGTCGTGGATTTGCGCGGTGAACATGTACACCCCCACCAGCGCCAGGTCGGTCGCCGGCTGCGCCGGCTTCTCCACCAGCCGTACCACCCTGCCGGTCCCCGCTTGGGGTGGGTGGGCCCCGTCATTCGCTGGCGCCAACTCCGCCACCCCGTAGTTCTCGGGGTCTGCCACCGGCGTCAGCAGGATCAGGGCGTCGGGTGCGTGCTCCCGGAAAGCCGCCACGAGGTCGGAGATGCCGCCCTGCAGCAGGTTGTCCCCGAGGTACATCACGAACGGGCTGCCCGCCAGGAACTCCTCGGCGGTCAGTACCGCGTGCGCAAGGCCTGCGGGCTGGTCTTGAACCACATAGGTGATTCGCACCCCGAAACGCGAGCCGTCGCCCGCGGCCGCTTCGATCTCGGGGCCAGTCTCGGGGGCGATGATGATGCCCACCTCCTCGATCCCCGCCTGCGCCATCGCCTCGATCCCGTAGAACAGCACGGGCTTGTTGGCCACCGGCACCAGCTGCTTGGCGCTGGTGTGCGTGATCGGCTGCAGGCGCGTGCCCTTGCCTCCCGAGAGTATGAGTCCCTTCAGTGGCTGCATCATCCGCGGAGGTTAGTTCGACCCGATCCAAATCGAGGGGGAGGGGGCACGGGGGGAGGGCCTGCCCTCCCCCCGCTCAGTTATGAGTCCCTTCAGTGGCTGCATTCGGTCTCACTCAACTCAATAAACCCCGTCGAGCTTGCGGTGGTCCCACGTTGCCCGGTCGAGCTCGATGAACTGCAGCGCCACCCGTTTGGTAGCCTGCTGGTCGACGATCGCCCCCACCTCCTGCGGCAGCTCTGCCGGCGTCGGCTCCCCGCGAGGGGTCGCATAGCGGGTGAAGATCTCGTGGCCAAGCGCTTTGACGATCTCGAGGTCGCGGTGGATCGCCACCTCACATTCGAGCATCACTCCGCGCAGCTCCTGGTAGATCTCGCCTGCCTCCACCTGCAGTGTCGCGCGCGGATCGCGCTCCAGATTGCGCACCTTCTGCGAGGCGGCGTACGTCCACGACCACAGCTGCGGCCCCGGTCGCCCGCCGGTGCGCTCGCGCAGCACGTACCACAGCGGCATCAGGTGCGGCCATCCGCGCGGTCCGACCGTCGCACATACGACGGTGCGCTCCTGCTCCAGAAACGTGGCGACCTCATCGGCCTCCATCCTGATCTGCTCCCGCCGGCTCATCCTGAAGGTGCAGGCTATCGAGTGCGGCCTTCTATACGATCGGCCGCGTGGAACGAACCCTGATAGCCGACCTCCCCGCGAAGGTGGGCGAGACTGTGCGCTTGCGCGGGTGGATCAACGCGGTGCGCGACCAGAAGCGCATGCAGTTCCTCATCTTGCGCGACGAAACCGGCCTTGCGCAGGTGGTGCTCGAGAAGTCCGACCCGCCGAGCGCGCTCAACGAGCGCGTCTCCGAGTTGACCGACGAGTCGGCGGTGACGTTGACGGGCGAGGTGGTGGCCGACGAGCGTGTGCGCCTCGGGGGTGTGGAGATCCGCCTGCATGGCCTCGAGGTCGACTCCCCCGCCGAGCCCGAACTGCCGGTCACGCCGGAGTCGGCGCTCGACAAGCGGATCGACTGGCGCTACCTGGACCTGCGCCGGCCCGACCGGCGGCTGATCTTCGAGGTGCAGAGCACCGTGGAGCACGCGATGCGTGAGTATTGGCGAACGCAGGGCTTCTTCGAGCTGCACACGCCGAAGTTCATGGGCTCCGCGAGCGAGTCTGGCGCGGAGCTGTTCAAGGTCGAGTACTTCGAGCGCACCGCCTATCTCGCGCAGTCGCCGCAGTTCTATAAGCAGATGGCGATGGCGGCCGGTTTCGGCAAGGTCTTCGAGATCGGCCCGGTGTTCCGCGCCAACCCCTCGTTCACTTCGCGCCACGACACGGAGTTCACGAGCGTCGACGTCGAGATCTCCTGGATCGACTCGCACGAGGACGTGATGGCCTTCGAGGAGGCATGGCTGGCGCACGTCTTTGGGGTCGTCGCGGCGGAGCACGGCGAGGCGATCCGCGAGACCTTTGGCGTCGAGCTCGCGGTGCCCAGCCTGCCGTTCCCGCGCCTCACGATCGAGCAGGCCAAGACGCTGCTGCGCGAGCACGGGCACGAGCATGTGCCGGGCCCCGACGACGACCTCGACCCGCCGAGCGAGCGTGCGCTGTGCGCGATCGTTGCCGAGCAGCGCGGCCACGAGTTCGTGTTCGTCACCGACTACCCGACGGCGGTGCGGCCCTTCTACCACATGCGCTACCCCGACCGGCCGGGCTTGACCAAGAGCTTCGACCTGCTGTGGCGCGGGATTGAGATCACGACCGGCGCCCAGCGCGAGCACCGCCTCCCGGTGCTGCTGGAGCAGGCCCTCGACAAGCGCGTGGATACCGGACCGATTCAGTACTACTTCGACTTCTTCCGCTACGGCGCGCCACCGCACGGCGGCTTCGGCTTCGGCCTCACGCGCCTGTTGATGCAGATGCTCGGGCAGGACAACGTGCGCGAGGTGACCTTCCTCTACCGTGGCCCCAACCGGCTGGAGCCGTAGGTGGTCGTGAAGCGCTCCAGCCTCCCACTCGTCGCGGTCCTGCTCGCGCTTGGCGTGGGCGCCTGCGGAAGCACGGTGAGCACGAGCGGCTTCAAGGGCGAAGCGCACGCGGTGGCGCAGCGGATCTCCGACCTGCAGTCGGACGTCTCCGCCGTGAACGAGCAGAAGATCTGCGAACAGGACTTCTCGCGCGCTGCCCGCGCGCGGCTGAGCACTGGGGGCAACACCTGCAAGCAGGCGCTCAAACGCCAGCTTGGGTCGATCGACGACTACGAACTGACGGTCGAGAAGATCGCCGTGAGCGGCGTTACCGCCACGGCGCGCGTGCGCAGCACCTGGGCGGGCAAGCCCAGCACCAACACGCTGAGGCTCGTCAAGGAACGCGGCAATTGGCGGGTCGAAGGAGTCGGGTAATGGCTGGTACCGTTGCCGATGCTAAGTCGCATGGGCCGCGGTCGCATGGTGTGCCGGGAAGCGCGACCGCGGCCCGTGACCCCCCCCTCAAGCCGCGACCAGTTCCCCCTGCAACCCGCTGAGCTGCTCCTGCAGCCCGACGAGCTGCTCCTGTCCCCCGAGGCAGCTGGCGCAGGCACGTATGTCCTGCAGATCGACGTCCACCGGTGCGTGGTTGGAGGGGCGAAAGCCCCTACGGTAGGTGTGGTTGACCTCGCAGTCGCCGATGTATGGGGCGAGGCCCTCGCTGGCGAGCACCAGGTCGATGCGCAGGCCATAGTCCCGTCCGTAGTGGCCCTCGCGCTGCTCCCAGCAGGTGTAGCCGTGCTCATCGGGGTGCAGCGTGCGGTAGACGTCCACGAGCTCCCCCTCGTCGAGGATCGCGCGCAGGTCGGCCCGCTCGGCCTCGCCGGTTTGGTATGAGTCGGCGAACCACGCCGGCTCATAGACGTCCTCGTCGGTGGGTGCGACGTTGAAGTCGCCTGCGATCAGCAGCGGACGAGAGTGCTCGTCACAGGCATGGCGGGCGACCGCCTCCAGGAACGCGAGCTTGCCCACATCGCTTTGCTCGCCGGCGCCGGCGCCGGCGGGCACGTACACGGAGACGATCGTGATTCCCTCGGTGGTGAGCTCGATCCAGTGGCCCTCGGCGATGTCGCGCTGGTGGTCGAGCTCCACGCCGCGCTCGGTGATCGGGTGGTCTTCGCGTACCAGGATCGCCACGCCGCCGCCCTGCTGGGAGCCGGGGCTGTGGCGCGACTGATAGCCCATCTCCCGCAGCCGCTCGCTCGGGAAGTGCCACTCCGAGCAGCGGGTCTCCTGCAGGCACACCACGTCGGGTCGCTCGCATGTGAGCAGCTCGGCCAGTCGCGGCCAGCGTGCCCGGATCCCGTTTACATTCCAGCTGACCACTCGCATGTTGTCTGGTGCTGTCATCGTCATCTCCGTTCTCCCGGCGCTACGAATAAACGTTGACTTACAAAACTGGTCCTTACACAACACAAGTTAGGAGAGACGCAGGGAAACGTCTAGGTACCGTAAGGCCGAACTCGCAAAGCCCGGTTGGACGTTTCGGCACATCCTCATACCACTTGGCTCACTGACTGCGGTAAACGGGCTCGGTTGACGCCGGAACGATGGTGGCTCGCTGATGGTTCGCGGCGATGACCGTCGCCGCGATGCCGTCCGCAGCGATGACTACCTTCAATCCCGTGCTGATCAACGAGCTGACAGACGGCATGGAGCTCGACCAGGTGCTGCTGGTACGCCAGCTCGAGCGCCGGCCGCGCCGCGACGGCGGCGATTACCTGCGCCTACTGCTGGGTGACCGCACCGGAGCGGTGCCGACGATGGTGTGGGAGGGTCTGGAGCAGGCTGAGGCAGTGGCTCATGCCGGGGAGCCAGTGCACGTGCGCGGGCGCTACTCGGTGCACCCCCGTTTTGGGCCGCAGATCAACCTGCGCGGGCTGGACGCTCCCGTCCCCGGAAGCTTCGCGCCCGAGGATCTGCTCCCCGGGCCGGTGCGCGAGGCCGGACAGATGGAGCGTGACCTGCGTGAGCTGATCCTCACGGTCCAGGATGCCCATCTGCGCCGCCTGCTGGAGCGGGTGCTCGGGGAGGGCTCGCAGATGTGGCCCGGCTACCGGATGGCCCCCGCCGCGAAGTACTACCACCAGGCCTACACCCATGGGCTGCTGGAGCACTGCCTGGGGGTGGCGCAGGCGGTGAGCGCCACCTCGGCGACCTTCCCCGGCATCGACCGCGATGTGGCGGTCACCGGTGCGCTGCTGCACGACATCGGCAAGCTCGAGGCTTACACGGAGGACACGCGCAGCATTGACCTCACCGATCTCGGCCGTCTGCATGGGGAGATCGCGCTCGGCTACTACCGCATCCGTCGCGAGATCGAGGAGATCGAGGGCTTTCCCGAGCAGTTGGCGTGGGCGGTGCTGCACATCATCCTCTCCCACCACGGCTCGCTCGAGCATGGCAGTCCGGTGGTGCCGTGCACGCGGGAGGCGACACTGGTGCACATGATCGACAACCTCGGCGGGCGGTTGGGCAGCTTCGATCGCCTGGAGAAGGAGTTGGCCCCCGGCCGCCACTGGTCGGAGTTCGACCGCGCGCTCACCACCGCCGCCTACTTCCCTCAGCGCCGAGAGCTCGAGTCGGAAGCGCTCGAGGCCGCATAGCCACGCCACGAGCGGTCCACGGGTTCGCTGTCGATGACCCCTAAACCCCGCAAATAGCGAGACGCTTGGCCGAGCCGCGAGCACAGTCTCGCCATCGGGTTCTATCTTTGAGCGAGGATGGCGAAGGACACCGAGAAGCTGATCCGCCAGCTCTCGCTGATCTCCTACCTGATGGCCGAGCGTCGGCCGGTCACGGCTCTGGAGATCCGGCGCGACGTGGAGGGGTACAGCGCAATGAACGAAGACGCGTTCGCGCGGCGCTTCTACGCGGATCGCGCCGAGCTCGAATCGCTGGGGATCCAGCTCACCGTGGATCGGCCTGCCGACGCGGCGGCGGAGCAGGAGAGCTACTCGCTGCGCTCGGAGAGCTTCCACCTGCCCGCGATCGCCTTCACCGACGAGGAGCTCGCGGCGCTGCAGACTGCCCTGCACCTGCTGGACGGGGAGTTCGCCTACGCGGAGCCCCTGCGGCTGGCGCTGCAGCAGATCACCTGGGGGCGGCCCAGCCCGCTGCGGGCACCCGAGCAGCAGCGCTCGGTGGCGCTTGGCATCACCGCCTCCGCCGGCGGCCACGAGCTTTCGGCACGCCTGGCGAAGGTTGAGACGGCGATCTTCCGCCAGAAGACGATCACCTTCGACTACTACTCGATGGAGCGCGACGAGCTGGGTGGCAGGCGCATGGATCCCTTCCACCTGCTGTTCCAAGGGGGGGAGTTCTACCTGTTGGGCTATGCCCATGAGCGTAAAGCGATCCGCGTCTTCCGCCTCTCGCGCATCCGCGGCAAAGTGGCGTACGCGACCAAGGCCGAGCACGACTTCAGGCGCCCCGCCGACTTCGACCCCCGCGCCTACGCCAACCGCGCGGAGTGGCAGCTGGGGGAGCAGCGGGGTATCGCTGAGATCGTGCTGTCCGAGCGGATCGCGTGGCAGATCGAGCGCCACTTCGGACGCTACGGGGAGATCCACGCGGTGGACGGCGAGGGATCGGGGGACCGCACCTTCCTCACCCCCTACGCGGCGCCGCGGATGCTCGTCTCATGGGTACTGGGGCTGGGGGAGCACGCCCGCCTCCTGGGCCCGCCCGAGCTGGCCGAAGAGCTGGCCGGGCGCCTCGAGCTGCTGGAGCGCCGCCACGCGGAGAGCCCGCTCCTGGACCACCTGCTGACTCGCCCCGGCGAGGGGGGTGCGAGCGATGCTCAGCGCGGAGTCGGGCAGGCACGGCCCACCAAGAGTCGCCGCCGCGGCGGATCGCCCACCGACCCGGACGCACCTCCTGAGGAGTCCCGCCGCGTGGAGGCTGCGATCCGCCCAGAGCGCTTCGCGCGCTTGGTGACGCTCGCCGGCATCCTGATTCACGCGGGCCGGGAGGGACGGCGCGAGTCGTTTGCCGACCTGCAGGAGCGCCTGCAGCTGAGCGAGGAGGAGCTGCGCGAGGACATCGACGTGCTGAACGTGGTCAACTTCGGCGGCGGCTCGTACGTGTTGTATGCGGAAATCCTCGAAACGGAGGAGGGCGATGTCGTAGAGGTGGACCCCGAGCCCTACAGCGACAACTTCGACCGCCCTGCGCGACTGCTGCCGGTTGAGGCGAAGGCGCTGATCGCGGCGATTGACCTGATCGGAGAGCACATCCCCGAGGGCTCGTTGGCCTCCGCCCGGGAGAAGATCGTCGCCGCGCTCGGAGGCGACCCGATGGAGCAGGGCCTGCAGGTGGCGCACGGCCGCAGCGACGATTCCGCTGTGTCCAGGCAGATATCGCGCGGGATCGTCGAGCACAGGCTGATCGAGCTCGACTACTACAAGGAGAACGAGGACGAGTTCTCCCAGCGGCGAGTGGAGCCCTACGCGCTGGTCAATGGGCGCGAGGGCTGGTATATGGCCTCGTTTGACCCCGCACGCGAGGACGTGCGCCACTTCCGCCTGGATCGCATCAAGCGCGCAGAGGTCACCGAGGAGCACTTCGAGCCCCGCGCGGAGGTCGACCCGGCGGCCGAAGTGGAGGGTTGGATGCGCACCGGCGAGGTGGAGGCCTCGCGTATCGCGCGCCTGTGGATCTCGCCCGAGCGGGCACGCTGGGCACGCGAGAGCCGCCGTGTGGTGGAGGAGCGCGCCGACGGCTCAGTGGTCGTCGAGCTGAGCTTCGCCGGCGTGCGCTGGCTGGTGCGCGAGGTGCTCAGAGAAGCCGGCGACGCGGCGGTGCTGGAGCCCGAGGACGCCCGCGAAGCTGTCCTGGTTGCCATCGCACGCCTGCGCGCGGTGCCGGCGGGGGTGGCGTAAGATGGCGGATCGGCGTAGTCTGGGTCGTCGATGACCCCGTGCCGATGACCCCCTTCCGAGCCGCGATCGAAGCCCAAGACATCGAGCGGGCGGTGGGGTTGCTGGCCGAGGACGTGGTGTTCCGCAGCCCGATCGTGTTCAAGCCCTACCAGGGGCGTGAGCAGGCGGCCACCCTGCTGCACGCGGTCTCGCGCGTGTTCGAGGACTTTCGCTACATCCGCGAGCTCGGCGCTCCCGACGCGCACGACCATGCGCTCGTCTTCGAAGCGCGCGTCGGCAGCCGTCAGGTCGAGGGGTGCGACTTCCTGCACACCAACGAGGATGGCCTGATCGACGAGTTCGTCGTGATGGTCAGGCCGCTGTCGGGCGCTCTGGCCCTGGCGGAGGCGATGCAGGCCCAGCTCGCCGCTGCCGAAGCTGGGGCGTGACGACTCTTCACCCGCTGTGCTGCGCGTCCCCTCCTACGCTGGGCACCGGGGCGCCTCCTGCGCCGAGTGACGGAGAGGTGTCGGCCAGGGTGCGATGCTCACCAGCGTGCGGTGGCCCGCCAGCGACCACAGCTCCTCGGCGATGTGCGGGGTGAGTGGGGCGAGCAACTGCACCAGCAGCAGCAGCGCCGCGACGACCGCCTCGCGATCGCCCGCCTCGAGCTCGCCGCCGCGCTGCTCGAGCGCCCGCTGCTCGAAGTCCTGGATGCGGGTGAAGAGCAGCATCGCGTTGTGAGCGGCACGCTGCATCTCCAGGCGAGTGAGGTTCTCGGTGACCTTCTCGCACCCCACGCGGCACCAGATGGCCAAGCGACGGCGCAGTCTGTCGCCGGCATCGATGCGCGCCTCGGGCGGGCGGGATTCGGGTGGACGAGACTCCGATGGGGGGCTCCACTTCCGCAGCCGCTGCGCGGCGTAGCCGTGTAGTGACTCGAGGAAGTTTTTGCAGTGGCGCAGCGGCTCCTCGCTCCAGGCGAACGCCGTTCCCGGGGCGGCGGCGTGCAGCAGCGCCAGACGGAAGGTGTCGGCGCCGACCGTGGCGAGCAGCGCGTCCGGCTTGGACACATCGCCGAAACGCGCGTTCGGCGCGCGGTCGTCCGGGTGGACCGCTCCATGCGTCAGCGCGCCGGCGAACGGCTCGCGGCCGGTCAGCTCGGGGAGCTGACCGGCGTCGTGCAGCGCCTTGGCCAGCATCCGCTGGTGGAGCGTCTCCTCGCCTGCGTCTGCGCAACGCACGAGCTGCGCCGCCGGCAGCCAACGCGCATACTCGGGGTGCCCCGGCAGCTCCTCGTCCCGCTCCCCGGGGGGGACGCAGAGCGCCAACCACGACCACACGTCGCTCTCACCGGAGATCGCCACGTCGCGCACCCGCCAGCGCGCCGCGGGTCGCGGTGTGGCGCTTGTCTTCGATGTCCTCCAGGTGGTTCCCGCCGGCTCGGGCAGCCGCTTCGCGAGCGCGGCGTCGGCGGGATCCTTCGCGGGAATTCCCAGCACCGCGGTCGTCCCGAAGCGGGCGCCCACCTCCTCGGAGCTCACGATCGGCAACACGCCCGCCACGCCGGGCACGGTGGCAAACGCGCCCGCACGCCAGCGCTCGGCGTCCGGATGGTCGCTTGCCACCGCTACGAATGCTGCCTGTGCGATCGCGTCGGGGTGGGGGGTGAAGACGGTGAGGATGGTGCCGTCGAACGTGCTGGCGTCGAGCTCCACTCCGTCCACTCGACCCAGTACCTCGCGTTGAGCCGCGAGCGCGGCCTCGTCCCATCCGTGGAGCGCCTCGAGATCGCGTTCGCTGTCGCGCACATAGGCGGTGACCCGCAGGCGCCAACCATCGTCCGGCTCCTCGCAGCGGTAGATCAGCCCGTGCTCCACCAGCGCCACGAACAGCCGACGTGTCCAGCGGTGCTGCTCGGTTCCCGAGGGAACGAAGCTGCGCCCCCAGTCGATGGAGCAGCCCAGCGCCCACAGCTGGTCGCGCAGCTGTGCGCAGCGCCGCGTGACCCACTCAGTTGGAGGAGCTCCTCGCTGCAGCGCCTGATTCTCAAGTGACGGCCCGCATGCGTCGAAGCCCAGTGAGAACAGCACCGCATGACCGCGCGTGCGGAGGAAGCGGGCGTAGGCGTCGGCGATCGTATGGCCGCGAATGTGTCCGATTTGGAGGTCCTCAGCGGGGGAGAGGCTGCCCGCGAACACGTACGCGGGCTGACGATCGTCCGACGGCGGCGGTGTCGCGAACGCCTCCGCCTGCGCCCATCTGGCTTGCCAGCGCGCCTCGATCGGCGCGGGGGCGTAATCGGCGTTCGTGGTCGGAATCGATCGCGTGGTGCCGGCGGGGGGGTTCACGACTCGACGCTACAGAGGCCGGCTGGGGAAGTCCAGGGGGCGAGCGGGTCGTGCTCAGGGGCCTACGGGCTGGGCCTCTCAGTGCCCCCGCTCGGGCGCCAGCGCGAGCTGCTCGCCGGCGAAGGTCACCCCGACGGGCTCGAGAATGACCTGACGCGGACCCTCCTCGACGGCGCCGGCGAGCAGCGCGCCGAGGCCGAGCTCGTGGGCGGTTTCGACAACTCGCGCGCCGCCCCCCCGGTGGCAGTAGACGGCGAAGCCGGCGCCCATGTTGAGCGTGCTGTGTGCGGCGGCGGCGTCCAGCTCGGCCCGGGCAGCGAGGAACGCGAGCACCGGGGGCACCAGCGGCAGCGCATCGATGCGATAGGTGAGCTCGCGCTGCGGGCGCATCAGCTTGAGCAGCCCGTGGCCGGTGATATGGGAGAGGTAGGTGAGCTGCACCTGCGCATTTGCGAGCAGCCGCCGCAGCAGCTCCACGTAGAGAACGCTGGGGGCCAGCAGCGCCTCGCCAAAGGTCGTGCCGTCGGGCAGCTCGGTGAGAAGCCCTCGTGGCAGCCGCGCGGCGATCCGCCGGGCGAGCGAGGCGCCGTTGGCGTGCAGGCCACTGGAGGCGAGCAGCACGATCTCATCGCCGGGGGCCAGCTCCTCGCCAAGCAACGGCTCGCCGGGGGGCGGCACGAAGCCGAGCGCGCTGCCGGCGAGCTCGATCTCCGCGGGGGCGAGCAGATCGACGAGTGAGGGCGACTCGCCTCCGCCCCACGCGCATTGGGCGTCGTCGCAGGCGCGACGCCAGCCCGCCAGCAGCGCGTCGGCGCGCTCGGTGTGCTCGTACCAGGCGCTGGAGCCGGTGGCGAAGTAGGCGTTGACGACCAGCGGCAGTGCGCCGACGCAGATCAGATCGTTGAGGACGGCGGCGACGGTGTCGTAGGCGATGTGGTCGAAGCGGTTGACGCCGGCCAACTCGTGATATTCGCGGGCGACGATCGACTTGGTGCCGAGCGTCTCGAGCACGAACGCGAGCGTGCTGCCGGCGAAGCGCAGCACGAAGGCGGGCTCGCCGCGGGAGCCGTCCACCGCGCGGGCACCGCCGGCGGCGAGCCAGTGGGAGGTGGCGAGCGCCTCCCCGAGCGCGCTGCGCTTGGAGGCGTCGAGCACGGCGTAGTCGACGCCGGCCTGGCGGTAGGCGCTGTGGACGTCGGAGTCGGGGTCGGCCACTGCTCGCAGCCTATCCCCTGCGTGGATGGTGGGCCGCTCCGGCGTGGCGCCTGGGCGCCGCTCGTGCCGGCCGCCGGAGGGGGGGAGGAGGCTGGACGGCGTCAGTTAGTGGCCGCGCACCAGGCAGGTCATCGCCAGCCAGCTGCCGGGCTCGCCGGCGGGCGTCAGCGGGAAGGCGAGATCCTCGTGCAGCGCCCACATTTGGGTTTGTCTATCGGTATCAACCCAGGTGGGCGCCCAGCGCGTGAGGTCGGCCTCCTCGAAGGTGTGCCGCAACGCCTCGCCGACGGCATCGAGGCCGGGCGTGCGGACTCTGCCACGTTTGCGAAAGCGCACGATGCAGTGGTCGGAGGCGATCACCTCAGAGACCTCGGGATGGTCGGGCCGTGCCACACGAATACGCATTCCTACACGGTATAACGCTTGCTCATAACGGCGCCTGAGGATCGCAGAGCAAGCAGGCCTAGGATCAAAGCCCGCCCACCCCGCGTGGCGTGCTTTACCGATCGAAGGTCGGCCGGCGAGCGACCGAGGACAACGGCATGCGCAGCTATGCGATCCTCAGGGCTACTCCGTGCGACTGAACTCGGCGATGGCAATCAGCAGCATCGCCAGCCCGAGCAGCGCGATCACCGCGGCCTCCAGCAGGCTGGGGACGTGCCAGCCCCACCAGGTGACGCCGGGGGCGAGCGCGAGGCGGGTGGCTTCGGGGATGTCGAGGTGGGCGAAGATCGCGCGGCGCATCGGGTCCACCGCGTAGGTGAGCGGGTCGAGGCGGTTGAGGATCGCCAGCCAGCGGGGGAGGTTGGCGACGGAGAACATCGCGCCGGAGATGAAGAACATCGGCATGATCGCCATCTGCATCAGCGCCATGAACGACTGCATCTGGGTGATGCGCGCGGCGGCCATCATGCCGAAGGCGGTGATCGAGAAGGCGAGCAGCAGCTGCAGCGCGAACAGCTCGGCGATCAGCGGCAGCGAGTAGGGGATTCCGACGAGCGGTGAGATGGCGAGCACGATCACGCCCTGGAAAGCGGCGACGGTGGCGCCGCCGAAGCACTTCCCCAGCACGATCGAGGAGCGGCGCACGGGGGCGACCATCATCTCGCGCAGGAAGCCGAACTCGCGGTCCCACACGATCGAGGCGGCGGAGAACATGGCGGTGAACATCACCGCCATGCACAGCACACCGGGGTAGATGAAGGTTTTGAAGTCGACGCCATGGGTGCTCGCGGAGACGAGCGAGGAGAGCCCGGTGCCGAGCACGAACAGGAACAGGAAGGGCTGTACGAGCGAGGTGACGATCCGCAGTCGATCGCGCGAGAAGCGGATCAGCTCGCGCCGCCACACGACGCGGATCGCGCGCAGCTCGCCGGCGACGCTGCGCGTGGGGACACGTACACCGGCGACCTCGTGGGCTGGCGCCGTGGTGGGAGTGGGGGCGGTCTCAGTGGCGGCCATCAGCGGGCCATCATCCGCGCGACGTTGCGCATGTGGTCGGTGGAGGTGGCCTCGGCGTCGCGGATCGTGGTGCCGGTGTAGGACATGAACACGTCGTCGAGCGAGGGGCGCGAGACGGAAACCGAGCGGATCGGGGGGTGGGCGGGATCCCATTCGTCGAACAGTCGCGGCAAGAACTCCTCCCCGTTGGGGACGCCGAACGTGACGGCGCCCTCCGCCACCGTGGCGTCGATCTCGAAGCGCTCGCGCAGGGCGGCGATCGCCGTGGAGTCGTCGGGGGTGGAGATCTGCACGCGGTCCTTGCCCACGCTGGCCTTGAGCGCCTCGGGGGTGTCCAGGACGATGATGCGTCCCTGGTCCATGATCGCGATGCGGTCGCAGTACTCGGCCTCGTCCATGTAGTGGGTGGTGAGGAAGATGGTGATGTCCTCGCGTTGCTTGAGTTGGTCGATGTAGCTCCAGATCGAGCTGCGCGTCTGCGGATCGAGGCCGACGGTCGGCTCGTCGAGGAACAGCACGCGCGGCGAGTGCAGCAGACCCCGCGCGATCTCCAGGCGCCGCTTCATGCCGCCGGAGAAGGTGCCGACGAGGCTTTTGCGCCGCTCCCACAGCCCCACCATCTCCATCACCTGCTGCATCCGCGGCGCGACCGTATCGCGGGGGACGCCGTACAGCTCGGCATGCAGGCGCAGGTTCTGCTCGGCGGTGAGGTAGCCGTCGAGCGTGGTGTCCTGGAACACGAGCCCGATGTTGCGGCGCACGGCGTCGCGTTCGGAGACGACGTCGTGCCCTGCCACCAACGCGGATCCGCCGGTGGGGCGCACCAGCGTGCAGAGCATGTTGATCGTGGTGGACTTGCCGGCCCCGTTGGGACCGAGGAACCCAAACACCTCGGAGCGGGCGACCTCGAAGTCGATCTCGCGCACGGCTTCGATCTCGCCGTAGCGCTTGGCGAGGCCCCTTACGGAGATTGTGGGCGCCGTGTCCGAGCTCACGGCGCCCACGCTAGCGGAGTTCAACTGCTCTCGGGCTCGGCCCCGTCGGCGAGGATGCGATACAGCTCGCGACGCGCGATAGCGAGCACTTTGCGGGCCTGCTCCTGCTGCTCTTCGGTGCCGGCGCGCATGACCTGCATGAAGGCGAACGCGACCTCGCGCATGACCTTGCCGAGATCGTGCTCCTTTGAGCCGCGCTCGCCGCTCATCTGCTCCCACGGCGCGGGCTGCTCGGGGTCGCGCTCCTGCACCCGGGCGAGACCCTCGTCCGTGAGCCGGAAGAGCTTGCGCCCGTCCACCTCCTCGGAGCGGATCAGACCCTCGTCCTCGAGCTGCTGCAGGGCGGGGTAAACCGAGCCGGGGCTGGGGCGCCAGGCGCCTTCGCTGCGCTCCTGCACCTCCTGCATGATCTGGTAGCCGTTGCGCGGCTCCTCGGCGAGCAACAGCAGCGCGGCAGTGCGGATGTCACCGCGCCGGGCCTTGCGCCCTCCGCCGCCCCCCGGTCCGCCGAACCCGCCAAACGGGAAGCCGCCGAAGCCGCCACGGGGTCCTCCCGAGTGGCGATGCCGATGGCCCGTCTGCCCGCTCATCGCCTGCCACAGCGAGCGCAAGTCGGGAAGGTCATGGCTTGCGCCGCAGCATCCGCCGTGTGTCTTGTATATAGCGTCAGCATACATCTTTACTCCTATCGTTGACTATCGCGATAGTAGCACGATATATCGCGGAATACAAAACCGACGACTTTTCTTGTTGGGAAGGGCCTTCGAGTCCTTGAGGCTGAGGGGGCGTGTCGTTCAGCCGGGCGTGACTCGATTGTGCTAGTCGGCAGTCGACCTTGCGTCGGTAAGATGCTATCTTACGCGCATGCGCACCACCATCTCCACGAAGGGCCAAATCGTTCTCCCCGCGGAGCTTCGTGCTGCGGATGACATCAAAGCGGGGGAGGAGTTCGAGGTCGATCGCGTTGGCCCTGATGAGTACCGGCTCACTCGGCTAACGCCGCCGCCGAACCGCGGCTTGGTTGACTGGCTGCGGTTGTGTCCGGAGGACGGTTGGTTCGTGGAGATTGAGTCAGAGTCAACCGACTCGCTCTAGCTGCTCGTATGGCGCGCTTTCTGGTTGACGCGAACGTCCTCTCGGAGGCGACCAAGCCAGCCCCGGACGAGCGCGTTGTCGAGTGGCTTGGGCACAACGAGCCCGAGGTCGCTGTCGATCCGATCATTCTGGGTGAGATCCGTTTCGGCATCCTGCTGCTCGCGGGTGGTAGCCGCCGAAGCCGATTGGAGCGCTGGTTCGAGGACGGAGTGCAGAGGTTGCAGTGCATCCCGTGGGAGGCCTCGACGGGTCTGCGCTGGGCCGAGCTGCTCGCGACACTCCGCGGGGAAGGGCGTGCGATGCCGATCAAGGACAGCCTGATTGCTGCGACTGCGCTGGCGCACGATCTGGCGGTGGTGACGCTCAACCGACGCGACTTCGATGCCGCAGGTGTAGTTGTCGTCGATCCGGCGACAGAGCCTGGCCGCTGACACCTTGCTTTAGGCCCTGCGTTGCTCCCGCGACTCATTCACGCCGGGAACCTTGCGTGGGTGAGGATCCCCTCAGGATCAGTGGGTGTCAATGCCGGAAGTGGCGCACGCCGGTGGCGACCATGGTCGCCCCGCCGCGTCGACCGCCGCGACGACCTCGTCGTCGCGCACCGATCCGCCGGGCTGGATGATGGCGCTGACGCCCACGTCGAGCGCCAGCTGCGGACCGTCGGCGAACGGGAAGAACGCGTCCGACGCGAGCGCCGCGCCGGCAAGCTGCTCAGGACGGAACGCCTGCGCCTTCTCGATCGCGATCCGCACCGCGTCCACGCGGCTCATCTGACCGGCGCCGATGCCAATCGTGGCGCCACCGGCTGCAATGACGATCGCGTTGGAGCGCACGTGCCGACAGACGGTCCACGCGAACAGCATGTCCCGCCACTCGGGCTCGCTTGGCTGCCGCGCGCTGAGCGCATGCATCTGCTCGCGCGTCTCTGAGACGACGTCGTGGGTCTGCACCAGCTGGCCGCCGATCACGGGCTTGGATTCCACCTCACGCAAAGGTGCCGGCCACTCGCCGAGCTCGAGCAGGCGCACGTTTTTCTTGACCTGCAGCGCCTGCAGCGCGGGGGCGTCGTAGCCGGGCGCAAGCAGCACCTCGATGAACTGGTTGCCGAGCTCTTCCGCGAACGCGAGGTCGATCGGGCGGTTGACGGCGATCACGCCGCCGTAGGCGCTCTGGGGATCGCACGCGAAGGCGCGTTCGTAAGCGTCGCGGCCACTCTCGCCGATGGCGCAGCCGCAGGGGTTGTTGTGCTTGACGATCGCGCACGCGGGCTCGTCGAACTCCTCCACCAACTCGCGTGCGGAGGAGAGGTCGAGCAGGTTGTTGAACGACAGCTCCTTGCCGTGCAGCTGCTCGACGCCCGCCAGCAGGTGCGTGGGCGAGCCGGCGCGCGCGTAGAAGGCGGCCTGCTGATGCGGGTTCTCGCCGTAGCGCAGGTCCATCACCTTCTCGTAGGCATCGCGCCAGCTCGCCGGAAAGCCCTCGCCCTCGCGCGCCGCGAACCACGTCGAGATCGCCGCGTCGTAGCGCGCGGTGCACGCGAACGCCTTGCCGGCGAGCGCTTTGCGCGTGGACAGCGACAGCCTGCCGCCGGACTCGCGCAGCTCGCCGAGCACGCGTTCGTAGTCGCCGGGATCCACGACCACGGCGGCGAATGCGCTGTTCTTGGCGGCCGCGCGGATCATTGTCGGGCCACCGATGTCGATGTTCTCGATCACCTCATCCTCGGAGGCGTCGCCGCGCGCGACGGTCTGCTCGAACGGGTACAGGTTGACGCACACCAGGTCCACCTGCTCGATCTGCTGCTCGGAGGCCGCGCGCAGGTGCTCCTCCTCGTCGCGCCGCGCCAGCAGGCCCGCGTACAGCCGCGGGTGAAGCGTCTTCACGCGCCCGTCCATCATCTCCGGAAAGCCGGTGAAGTCCTCGATCGCGCGCACCGCGATCCCGGCGTCCGCCAGCTCGCGGGAGGTGCCGCCGGTGGAGACGAGCTCCACGCCCAGCTCGGAGAGGCCCTGCGCGAACTCCACGATTCCGCTCTTGTCGGACACCGACAGCAGCGCCCTGCGCACGCGCACCTCGCCGGGCCCGCTGCGCTCAATCTGAGTGAGAGCGCTCAACTAGTGTCCAGAGTCGGAAATTCGGTGAGCATTTCCCGAGTGCCCGCGCGTGCCCTGACGTTCGACGGTATCGGCGTGTGTGCCGGTAGCACATGAGCCGATGCCGGCGGGCGTCAGGCGCGTGCAGGTGCCGGGAAATGCCATCGAATTTGTGGCTCTGGACACTACGCGGCGATCAGCTGGTGCTGGGAGACGAACAGTCGCACTGCTTCGGGCAGCAGCGTGTGCTCCAAGGGACGCAGGGCCTCGAGCACTTCGGCGGGGTCATTCGCGCCTGGCAGCCGCACCTCGCGCTGTGCGATGATCGCGCCCGTGTCGATACCGGCGTCGACATAGTGGACGGTGACGCCGAAGACCTCCTCACCATTCGCCAGTGCCTGCTCGATTGCGTGCATCCCAGGGTAAGCCGGCAGTAGCGAAGGGTGCACGTTTTTCACCGCCTGCGGGAAGCGATCGAGAAAGCGCTCGCTCAGCAACTCCATGAACCCGGCGAGCACGACCAGGCGCGCGCCGAGCCCCAAAAGCCAATCTGCCATCGCCTCGTCACGTGTTTGACGGTCGGCGTATTGCGAGCGCGGAAAGACCTCCGTGGGTATGTCACGGGCTTCGGCTCGCTCGAGCGCCGGCGCATCCGCGACGTTGGAGGCCACGGCCACGACCTGCGCCTCGTGGCCATGCACCGTGTCGAGCAGCGCCTGCAGATTGGTGCCCGTGCCGGAAACCAGCACGGCGATGGGGAATCGAGCCTCGGGGGAGCTGATCCGATCTGACATTGCGTCTACGACGATAACGGACGTGTCGGCTGCAGCGAAGCCATCTACGTGTGCACGAGCGGAAGCGTGGACCCGGCGGGCTCCTCCAGTGCGTACTTGCCGTTCGCCTCGCCGGTGCCGTCGAGCGGGTACTCGCCGCTGAAGCAGGCGTCGCAGTGGGATTGGCGCCCGCCGGCCGCCGCGCCGACGGCCTCGTAGACGCCCGCCAGCGAGAGGTAGTGCAGCGAGTCGCAGCCCAGCTCGGCGGCGACCTCCTCGGTGGTGCGGCCGTGCGCGATCATCTCCTCGCGCGTGGACATGTCGATGCCGTAGTGGCAGGGGTGCTTGATCGGAGGGGCGGAGATGCGCATGTGCACCTCGTGCGCCCCGGCGTCGCGCAGCATCTGCACGATCTGGCGGGTGGTGTTGCCGCGCACGATCGAGTCGTCGACGACGATCAGCCGCCTTCCGGCGATCACCTCGGGGAGCGGGTTGAACTTCAGGCGCAGCCCGTGCTTGCGCAGCTCCTGGCCGGGCTGGATGAAGGTGCGGGCGACGTAGCGGTTCTTGACGAAGCCGTCGTCCTGGGGCAGCCCGGCGGCGCGCGCGAGGCCGCGGGCGGCGGGGTTGCCGGAGTCGGGGACGGCGATCACGAGGTCGGCCTCCACCGGCGCCTCACGCCACAGGATCTCACCCATGCGCCCGCGCGCGACCTGCAGCGCCTGGCCGTTCATGCGCGAGTCGGGGCGGGCGAAGTAGATGTACTCGAACACGCAGAACGCCTTGCGCGCGCCCTCCACCACCTGGCGGCTGCGGATGCCGTCCTCGCCGATGCTCACCAGCTCGCCGGGCTGCACATCGCGCAGGTGGCGGGCGCCGATGATGTCGAATGCGCACGACTCGCTGGCTGCGCAGTAGGCGGCATCGCCGGTGGGGTCGGGGGCGTCGATCACACCCAACGCCAGCGGGCGCAGGCCGTGAGGGTCGCGGAAGGCGAGCACGCGGTCTTTGGTCATCGCCACGATCGAGAAGGCACCGCGCAGCCGCGGGAGCACATCGGCGATCGCGTCCTCAATCTGCTCCGCGGGGTGGGTGGCGATCAGCGCGGCGATGATCTCCGAGTCGGAGGTCGAGCTGAACGTGACCCCGCGCTCGAGCAGCTCGCCGTGCAGCTGCACGGCGTTGATCAGGTTGCCGTTGTGCGCCAGCGCCAGCTCGCGGTGGGAGCCGTGGGTGCCCTCGGAGCGCTGCACCGGCTGGGAGTTCTCCCACGCGTTGGAGCCGGTGGTCGAATAGCGCACGTGCCCGATCGCCAGCTCGCCGCGAAGCGTGCGCAGGTCGTTCTCGCTGAACACCTGGCTGACCAGCCCCAGCTCGCGGCGGGTGATGATCTGCCCGCCGCGGTCGGCCGCCGCGATGCCCGCCGACTCCTGGCCGCGGTGCTGGAGCGCGTACAGCGCGAAGTAGGAGAGTCGCGAAACCTCGTGGCCGGGGGCGTATATGCCGAAGACGCCGCACTCGTCGCGCGGCCCATCGCGATCCTCGGCGCGGCCAGGCATGGGCCTCACACGCACAAGCTAGCAGCCCCTGTCGTGGGGTCGGCGGCCCCGGCCGCAGACCGGCTCCACGCCCGGCCCCGGCCGGTGGAGACGGACAGCACATCGACATCGCCGGCGCGTGGGGGGTGCGGGGCGGGCATCACGGGAACAGCTCCGCCAGCGCCCCGTGAGCCTCGGCCAGCTCGGCGAGGGTTGCGCCCAGCGTCCCTGCATCTGTCGAAATCGTCAACCCGTTGCCTTCGACCGTGCCCAACATCCAGAGAGGTGCCCGCTCGGGTGCCCGCTCGGCCAGCTCCGCGAGCGTATCGCCAGGGCCGGAGACGACGAAGCCGCCCGGCCCCTCGCCAAAGAGCCGCGTAAGCGTGTCGGAGGGGTCTTGCTCGTGCTCGGGCGCGAGCCTGTGGGCGGTCAGCGAGACATTTGCGCCCACGGTGCCGGCCAGGCAGCACTCGGCCAGCGCGACCGCGAGCCCTCCCTCGGCGATGTCGTGGGCGCTGTGCAGCGCCCCCTCCCGCACCGCCTCGCGGACGGTGGTCTGCGCCGCCAGCACCGCGTCGAGGTCGATCTCCGCCAGCCCATCGGGCAGCGGCAGGCCGTGCAGCTTCGCCAGCTCGCTCGCGGCCAGCGAGGGGGTGAACGGCCCCACCAGCGCGATCGCATCCCCCTCTTGGACGAACCCGAGACGTCCCGCGCGCGCGGCGTCGGGGAGGCGGCCGACCATTCCCACGACCGGCGTCGGGTAGATCGGGCCGGCGGGGCCCTCGTTGTAGAGCGAGACGTTGCCGCCGACGATCGGCGCCCGCAGTGCCCGGCAGGCGTCGCCGAGGCCGCGCACCGCTTCGCTCAACTGCCAGGCGATGTGCGGCTTCTCGGGGTTGCCGAAGTTGAGGTTGTTGGTGGTGCCCAGCGGCGAGGCGCCCACGCACGCGAGGTTGGCCGCGCACTCCAGCGCCGCCTCGATCGTGCCGCGGTAGGGGTCGGCGGCGACGCGGCGGCCGTTGCAGTCGATGCTGACGGCGAGCGCGCCCCCGTCGGGGAGGCGCAGCACCGCGGCGTCGGCCTGTGCGGGGCGGCGCACCGTGCGGGACTGCACGATCGCGTCGTACTGCTCGAACAGCGGGCGGCGCGAGGCGATGTTGGGTGAGCGCAGCAGTGCCAGCAGCGTTTCGCGTGGGGGGGTGTCGCGCGGGAGCGTGGCGGCGGGCGTGGCGTAGATCGGCGCTGTGGGGGGCGCCGGCCGCAGGTCGTACAACGGGCACTCGTCCACCAGCGCCCGCACCGGCATCTCGCCGACGAGCCGCTCGCCGTCGAAGATGCGCATGCGGCGGGTGCCGGTGACCGTCCCGATCGCCGCGCCTCCGACCTCCCACTTCTCGCACAGCGCCAGCACCGCGGGCACGTCCGCGGGCGCGACCACGCACAGCATCCGCTCCTGGGACTCGGACACCATGATCTCGAACGGCTCCATCCCGGGCTCGCGCAACGGCACCCGTGCCACGTCGATGTCGATGCCGACCTCGCCCTTCGACGCCATCTCCGAGGCCGAGGACGTGAGGCCGGCGGCGCCGAGGTCCTGGAGTGAGACCAGCAGGCCCCGCTCCAGCAGCTCGAGCGAGCACTCCAGCAGCTTCTTCTCCTCGAAGGGATCGCCCACCTGCACCGTGGGGCGCTTGGCGTCGTCGGCCTCGCCGAGCTCCGCGGAGGCCAGCACCGAGGCCCCCCCGATCCCGTCGCGCCCCGTGGAGGCCCCGAACAGCACGATCGCGTTGCCCGGCCCCGCCGCCGCGCTGCCCACCAGCCGCTCGCGCTGGCACAGCCCGAGCGCCATCGCGTTGACCAGGCAGCTCTGCTCGTAGGGCCCCTCGAAGTAGACCTCCCCGCCGACGGTGGGCACGCCGATGGAGTTGCCGTAGTGCCCGATGCCGGAGACGGCCCCATCGAGCAGGTAGCGCGCGCGGGTGGACGCCGGCGAGGGGTGGGGGGAGGGGAAGGGCTCCGCCTCTAAAGAGGCTGCGCCGGGATGGGTTGCATTGTGCGGAGCCGCCGCGCCCGGGCTCCCCTGCCCGCTGTCGAAGACCTCCCCGAAGCGCAACGAGTCGAGCACGGCGATCGGTCGCGCGCCGATCGCGAAGATGTCGCGCAGGATGCCCCCCACGCCGGTGGCCGCGCCCTGGAAGGGCTCGACTGCGCTTGGGTGGTTGTGCGACTCGACCTTGAAAGCGCATACCAAGCCGCCGCCGACGTCCACGGCGCCCGCGTTCTCGCCGGGGCCCATCACCACGTGCGGCCCCTCCGTGGGCAGCGTGCGCAGCAGCTTCTTGGAGTGCTTGTACGCGCAGTGCTCGCTCCACAACAGCGAGTACATCGCCAGCTCCACTTGGTTGGGCGGCCCCTCCTGGTGGGCGCAGATCAGCTCGTACTCGGCGCGTGTGAGGCCGAGCGCGAGCGCGTCCTGCACCGTGGGGAGCACGGCGTTCTCAGGCATGGGCGCCCTCCACCCCGAGGCGCATCGACTCGAAGATGCGCAAACCGTCGGTTGAGCCGGTGAGCTCATCCACCGCATGCTCGGGGTGGGGCATCAGCCCGAAAACGTTGCCGGCCGCGTTCTGCACCCCGGCGATGTCGCGCAGCGAGCCGTTGAAATTTTCACCGGGCGCGTAGCGCAGCACGACCTGACCGCCCCGCTCCAGCTCGTCGAGCGTCGGCTCGTCGGCGTAGTAGCGCCCCCACGAGTGCTTCGCCGGGATGCTCAGGAGCGCGGGCTGCGAGGGGCGAGCCCCCTCCCCCTCCTCCTCTCCCCCCGATCCGCACGCGCGCGTGAACGCGCTGCCGGGGTTGACGACCTGCAGCTCGACCTGGCGAAAGGTGAAGCGCAGGTTCGCATTTCCCAGCAGCGCGCCCGGCAGCAGGCGCGCCTCGCACAGCACCTGGAAGCCGTTGCAGATCCCCAGCACCAACCCGCCGTCGTGGGCGAACTCGATCACCGCCTCCATCACCGGCGAGAAGCGCGCGATCGCTCCCGCTCGCAGGTAGTCGCCGTAGGAGAAGCCGCCGGGCACGACGATCGCGTCGGCCCCTTTGAGGTCGCGCTCGCCATGCCACAACAGCTCCGCGTCGCCGACGCGCCGGGCTGCCTGCAGCGCGTCGACCTCGTCGCAGCTGCCAGGGAACTGGAGGACGCCGAACTTCATCTCGCGCGACTGGGCGCGGCGCTGGCCGATCGGCGAGCGCATCTTGATGGTCGATCGGTCTGCGTCATCGACCCTTGCCTTGGCCCACCAAAGCTGCGGGCCTCTTCCTTGATCTACTTGGCCCAGACACGCGAGATCGAGCGTTAGTTCTCAATGAGGATCTCGTATTCCTCCACCAGCGGGTTGGCGAGCAGCTTCTCGCACATCGGCTCAAGCTGCGCCTCGTCCTCCACGTCCAGCTCCACCAGGCGCCCGACGTGGACGTTGGCGACGCCGTCGAAACCCAGCGCCGGCAGCGCGCGCTGCACCGCGATTCCCTGTGGGTCGAGGATGCCCGCCTTCGGGCGGATCAGCACGCGGGCGCGCATCAATCGCCGGGGGCGGTTCGGTCCAGCCAGACCTGGAAGGGCGCGCCGGCGATCCGTTCGTACGCCTCGACGTAGCGCGCGCGGGTGCCCTCCACCACGTCCTCGGGGATCGCCGGCGCCGGTGGGCGCTTGTCCCAGCCGCTGCCCGCCGCCCAGTCGCGCACGTACTGCTTGTCGAAGCTCGGCTGGCCCCTGCCGGGCTCGTAGCCGTCGGCCGGCCAATAGCGCGAGGAGTCGGGCGTCAGCACCTCGTCGCCGAGCACCAGCTCGCCGTCCTCGTCGAAGCCCAGCTCGAACTTCGTGTCCGCCAAGATCACCCCGCGCTCGCGTGCGTGTGCGGCGGCGAAGGCGTACAGCTCGATCGAGACGTCGCGCACGCGCTCCATCAGCGCGCGGTCGCCGACCAGCTCGGCGGCGCGCGCGAAGTCGATCGCCTCGTCGTGGCCCACCTCGGCCTTGGTGCTCGGCGTGAAGATCGGCTCGGGTAGCTGCTCAGACTCCCGCAGGCCGCTCGGCAGCTCGATCCCCGAGACGGCGCCGGTTGCCTGATAGTCCTTCCAACCCGAGCCGGTGATGTAGCCGCGCACCACGCACTCGACCGGCAGCATCTTCAGCTTGCGCACCACCAGCGCGCGGCCGCGGGCCTCCTCGGGCACGCCCTCGGTGGCGGAGATCAGGTGGTTGGCGACGATCCCCTCGGTCTTCTCAAACCAGAACACCGACAGCCCGGTGAGCACCTTCCCCTTGTCGGGGATCGCCGTCGGGTGGACCGCGTCGTAGGTGGAGATGCGGTCGCTGGCGACCATCAACAGCCGGTCGTCGAGGTCATACAGCTCGCGCACCTTGCCACTGGCAAGCAGGGGCAGGTCGGCGAGGGCGGTCACGTAGCGGACGATATCTCGTTCAACCGTCCCACGATCTCCTCGGCGTAGCGCACGTAGTGGCCATAGTCGAAGATCGCGTCGAGATCCAGCGCCGCGGTGGTGGGGTCGGCGGCGAGCAGCTCGCGCAGGGGGGTGCGCGTGTCCCACGCCTGTTGCGCGACGCGCTGCACGCCGTAGTAGGCGTCGTCGCGGCTCATGCCGCTCTCGACCAGCGCCAGCAGCAGCCGCTGTGAGAAGATCGCGCCGTAGGTGAGCTCGAGGTTCTCGCGCATCCGCTCGGCGTCCACCGTCATCCCCTCCACCAGCGCCGTCGCGCGGTGCTGGAGATAGTCGATCAAGGTGGTGGACCCCGACAGCACGATCCGCTCGACCGAGGAGTGGGAGATGTCGCGCTCGTGCCACAGCGCCACATTCTCCAAACCCGCCTGCGCGTTGCCGCGCAGCACGCGCGCGAGCCCCGAGATCTGCTCGGCCTTGATCGGATTGCGCTTGTGCGGCATCGCGCTCGAGCCCTTCTGGCCGCCGCGGAACGGCTCCTGCACCTCGCGCACCTCCGTGCGTTGCAGGTGGCGCACCTCGGTCGCCAATCGCTCCATACCGGCGCCCGCCAGCGCGATCGCGCTCAACAGCTCCGCGTGGCGGTCGCGCGCCACCACCTGCGTGGACACCGACTCGCGCTCCAGCCCGAGGCGTGCCAGCACGCGCTCCTCGAACCCCGGGCTGGTGGCCGCGTATGTGCCCACCGCGCCGGAGATCCCCCCCACCGACACCTGCGCGAAGGCGCGCTCCAGGCGTCCCACGTTGCGGTGCGCCTCGAACGCCAGGCCTGCCAGCTTCACGCCGAAGGTCGTCGGCTCCGCGTGCACCCCGTGCGTGCGTCCCACGCACAGCGTCTGTACGTGCTCTCTCGCGCGGGCCGCCAGCGCCTGCAGGAGCGTGCGCGCGCCCGGCACGATCGCTTCGCCCGCCGCCTTCAGCTGCAGCGCGAGCGCCGTGTCCAGCACGTCCGAGGATGTCAACCCGAAGTGGATCCAGCGGCCGGCCTCGCCGGCGGAGGCGGCGAGCACGTCGACAAACGCAGCCATGTCGTGGTCGGTCGTGCGCTCCCTCTCGTTGACCTCCGCCACCGTGAACGTCGCCCGGCGGATCGCCTCGAGATCGGCCTCGCTGGGGCCGTTGCCGGCACCGAGCAGGAACGGCAGCTCCTCGCACGCCGCCACCTCCACCTCGCGCCACGCCTCCATGCGGGCCTCATCGGTCCAGATCGCGCCCAGCTCGGGGCGTGTGTAGCGCTCGATCACGTCCTCTTAGTATCCCCCACCGGCGACCTGGGCCGGCTGCTGCTGGTCTACGCTGCCACGATCGTCCCCGGGCGCCGGCGGGCGTGCTTACGCCGTGAGGATCTGCGCTGCGAGGATCGCCGCGTTGCGGGCGTTGTCGAGGCCCACGCAGGCGACCGGCACGCCCGGGGGCATCTGCACGATCGAGAGGATCGCGTCGAGGCCGCCCGCCGCGCTGAGGCGGCCCGAGAGCGGGACGCCGATCACCGGCAGGTCGGTGTGGGCCGCCACCGCGCCCGGCAGCGCCGCGGAGATGCCGGCGCCCGCGATGATCACGCGCAGGCCTCGTAGCTGGGCGTTCTTGGCGTATTCCGCCACCACGTCCGGTTCGCGGTGGGCCGACATCACCCGCAGCTCGTGCAGGATGTTGCGCGCCTGCAACTCCTCCGCGGCCTTCTCCATCTTCTCCATGTCGCTCTTGGAGCCCATCACGATTCCCACGCTTGGGGGGTCCACGTCGAACTCCTCCAGCTGCGCGCGCACCTCTGTCTCGCTCAGCGCGGAGGCGATCGGAGTCACGTCACCCATACTTCACCTCGGCGTCGAGTCCCTCGTTGGGCTCGTCCTCATACCACGCCCGCAGCCATTCGTCGATGTCCCGTGTGCCGGGCGCCACCGCCACCTCGGCGGCGATGTCGCCGCGCATCTGCATGCCGTCGAAGGAGATCATCCGCGCCGCAGCATACGCCGCCTCGCGGGCCTCTTCGGTGCCGTGTCCGAGTGCCGTCACGTTCAACACCCTCCCGCCCGCGGTCACGAGCTCCTGGTTTGCGCTCGCCGTCCCCGCGTGGGTCACCTCCACCTCCGCGGGCACGCGATCCAATCCCGCGATTGGATCGCCCTTGGAGGAGGACTCCGGGTAGCCGGCACTCGCGAGCGTCACCGTCACCGCCGACCGGGGCGACCACCTGAACAGCAGTGCGTCTTCGTCTTCCTCTTCCGTTTGGCCGAGGCCTCCGGCACGCGCGGCGCGGAACAGCAGCCTCAGCAGGTCGGATTCCAGACGCGGCAGCAGCGCCTGTGCCTCGGGATCGCCGAAGCGCACGTTGTACTCCAGCACGCGCAAGCCCTTCGCGGTCAGGATCGCCCCGGCGTACAGCACGCCGTGGAAGGGGATCCCCTGCTCGTTCATCAGTTGCACGATTGGGGTGTGGATGATGGGGGCGAGGTGCCACTCCGATTCGCCCGGCAGCTCCGCCACCGGCGAGTAGGCGCCCATTCCGCCCGTGTTCGGGCCGCGGTCGCCGTCGAAGATGCGCTTGTAGTCGTGCGCCGACGTCAGCGGGTACGCGCCCTTTCCGTCGCACAGCGCCATCAGCGAAATCTCCCTGCCGATCAGCCGTTCTTCGACGACCGCGCTCGCGCCGATGCCGTCCGAGGGGTGGGCGGGGTCGCCAATCGAAAAGCGACCCTCGACGAAGATCTCTCGTAGCGCTCCTTCGGCCTGCTCGGGCGAATCCGCCACGGTCACGCCCTTGCCGGCAGCCAGGCCGTCGGCCTTCACCACCACCCCCGGGTCGGCCAGCTCCGCCACCGCCGCGATGCCCTCCTCGAGCGTACGCGCGTGGCGCCAGCGCGCGGTCGGCACGCCCGCCTGCTCCATCAACCGCTTGGCGAACGCCTTGGAGCTCTCCAGGCGCGCCGCCGCGGCGCTCGGGCCGAACACGAGATGGCCCCGCCTGTCGAGCGCGTCCACGAGGCCCGCCACCAGCGGCGCCTCTCCTCCCACCACGGTGAAGTGGGCGCCCTCACGCTCCACCGCCGCGACGATTCCCTCGACATCGTCGGCCGCCACGTCGATCAGGCGCGCGTCCTGTGCGATGCCGGCGTTGCCGGGAGCGCACATCAGCTCCGTGGCTTCCTCGGAGCGCGCCAGCGCGCGCACCAGGGCGTGCTCGCGACCGCCCGAGCCGACGACGAGAACCCTCATAGCATCCACCGTCCTGTGAGTTGTGGATCGTCGTGGCTGGCAAGGAGCGCGATCGGGGACAGTGCTCTGCACGACCCCGATCGCGGCGACGCAGCCAGCCGCGAGGAGACACTGCTCACAGCGACGCTATGAATTCGTCGACGGGAATCGCTGCCAGCGTCTCGTAGCGCACGGTGCCGCGCGAGCCCAGCTCCAACGAGACGCGCGCCATCGTCTGCTCGTCCGGCGCCTCGACGATGTTGACGAAATCGAAGCGTCCCAGTGTTGCCCACTGCGCCTTCACCTTTGCCCCCAACTGCTCCACCTCGCGGTTGACCTCGTGGATCCGCTGCGGGTTGTTCTTGACAGTCTGCACGCCCTCCGGCGTGAGGTTCGCGAGCATGATGTAGGTGGGCATGGGGTCTCCTCCTGGGGGCTTTATGGGGCGCCCTCAGAGATTAGAGGGTGGCGCAGCCGGGCCTCAAGTCGCAATTGCGGCAGCTGCCGGCGCGGGCTCGAACGTGAGCCTTCCATCCGCGGCGTCCACGCGGATCGCATCGCCCGGGCGCAGGCTCCCCTCCAGCAGCGACAGCGCGAGTCGGTCGGTCAGCTGCTTCTGGATCACCCGGCGCAGGGGACGCGCGCCGTAGGTGGGGTCGTAGCCCATGTCACCCAGCAGCTCCCGCGCTGCCTCGGTGAGCGTCACCTCCACACCGCGCTCGCGCACGCGTGCGACCACGCGCTCGGTCTGCAGCTCCACGATCCGTCCGATCTGTCCTCGGCTCAGCGCTTTGAAGCGCACGATGTCGTCGAGGCGGTTGACGAACTCCGGTTTGAAGTGCTCCAGCAGCGCGTCGCGCAGCTTTGCGTCGGCCGCGACCGACTCGGCTCCCGTCCGCGGGGCTCCCACGGCGTAGGGCGTGCCCAGGGTCTCGGAACCCACCTCCCCCACCACCTCGCTGCCGTCGCCGCCGATGCGGATGTTGGAGGTCATGATCAGCACCGTGTTCTTGAAGTCCACCGTGCGGCCCTGCCCGTCCGTGAGGCGGCCGTCGTCCATCACCTGCAGCAGCGTGTTGAACACGTCGGGGTGCGCCTTCTCGATCTCGTCCAGCAGTACCACCGAGTAGGGGCGCCGGCGCACCGCCTCGGTCAGCTGGCCGCCCTCCTCGTAGCCGACATACCCGGGTGGGGCGCCGACCAGGCGCGAGACGGTGTGTTTCTCCATGTACTCCGACATGTCGATCCGGATCATCGCGTCCTGCGAGTCGAACATGAACTCGGCGAGCGCGCGCGCGAGCTCGGTCTTGCCGACGCCCGTCGGGCCGAGGAACAGGAATGTGCCGATCGGCCGGTCGGGGTCCTGCAGGCCGGCGCGCGAGCGGCGCAGCGCGCTCGCGACCGCCTCGATCGCCGCGTCCTGTCCGACGACGCGCTCGTGCAGGCGCTCCTCCATGTGGATCAGCTTCTCGACTTCGCCCTCCAGCAGGCGACTCACCGGGATGCCCGTCCAGCGGGCCACCACCTCGGCGACGTCGTCGGCCTCGACCTCCTCTTTGAGGAACACCGGTTTGGATGGAGTGGCGCCCGCGCCGTCCGGCTGCGCGCTGCTGCCCGCGCTGTCGGCGGTACCTGCCTCGGCGGGGTCGCCCTCCAAAGCGGCCAAGCTCTTTTCGAGGTCGGGGATCTCGCCGTAGCGCAGTTCGGCGGCGCGCTGCAGGTCGGCGCCCCGCTCGGCCCGCTCGGCCTCGAGGCGCGCCTCCTCCAGGCGCGCCTTGAGGTCGCTGGCGCCCTGGATTGCCTGCTTCTCGCTTTCCCACTGCGCCTTCATCGCGGCCGATCGCTCTTTCAGCTCGGCCAGCTCGCGCTCGATCGCCTCGCGCCGCTCGGCGGAGGCCTCGTCGGTCTCCTTCTGCAGCGAGGTCAGCTCGATTTCCAGCTGCATCACGCGACGGTCGACCTCGTCGATCTCAGTCGGCAGCGAGTCGATCTCGATGCGCAGGCCCGAGGCGGCCTCGTCGATCAGGTCGATCGCCTTGTCCGGGAGGAAGCGGTCGGCGATGTAACGGTCGGAGAGCGTCGCGGCGGCGATCAGCGCGCTGTCCTGGATGCGCACGCCGTGGTGGACCTCGTAGCGCTCCTTCAGGCCCCTGAGGATCGCGATCGTGTCCTGCACGCTCGGCTCGCCCACCATCACCGGCTGAAAGCGCCGCTCCAGCGCCGCGTCCTTCTCGATGTGCTTGCGGTACTCATCGAGCGTGGTGGCGCCCACGCAGCGCAGCTCCCCGCGCGCGAGCATCGGCTTCAGCAGGTTGGCGGCGTCGACCGCGCCTTCGGCGGCGCCCGCGCCGACGATCGTGTGCAGCTCGTCGAGGAACAGGATCACCGTGCCGCGGGCCTCGGAGACCTCCTTCAGCACCGCCTTCAGGCGGTCCTCGAACTCGCCCCGGTACTTGGCGCCGGCGATCAGCGAGCCGATGTCGAGCGCGATCACGCGCCGTTCGCGCAGTGACTCGGGGACGTCGCCGGAGACGATCCGCTGCGCGAGGCCCTCGACGATCGCGGTCTTGCCGACCCCCGGCTCGCCGATCAGCACCGGGTTGTTCTTCGTGCGCCGCGACAGCACCCGGATCACGCGGCGGATCTCCTCGTCGCGGCCGATCACCGGGTCGAGCGCACCCTCCTCGGCGAGCTTCGTGAAGTCGCGCCCGAAGCGCTCGAGCGCCTGGTACTTCTCCTCCGGGCTCTGGTCGCTCACGCGGTGCGGGCCCCGCACCTCGGCGAGCGCCTGCAGCAGGCGATCCTTGCTGGCTCCGACCGCGCGCAGGGCCTGGCCGGCGCGGCTCTCCTCCTCGGCGAGCGCCAGCAGCAGATGCTCGGTGGAGACGTACTCGTCGGAGAGGTCCTTCGCGTGCTTCTCCGCTTTGCGCAGCACCGTCAGCAGTTCGGCCGAGGGTTGGCCGCCTTCGGTCGAGGAGCTCTCGCCCAGGCGGGGGAGGTCGTCCAGGGCGCGGTTTGTCTCCGCGCGCAGCGCCGGGAGCGAGACCCCCAGCTTCCTCAGCACGGGGACGACCACGCCTCCGGTGGCGTTCGCGGACCCCGGGGCCGTCTCGGCGACGCCGTCGCTCTCGAGCAGCACCGCGAGCAGGTGGACGGGGGTCACCTGCGGGTTGCGGCGCTCCTGGGTCAGACGCGCCGCCGCGGCGAGCGCCTCCTGGGACTTGATCGTGAGTCTATCCGGCTGCATTTTCAATAAATCTCAGTCTTAGCTTAGTAGATTTTATAGTGGCCTTATTACGTGCGTCGAGGCCCACGACCCAGCGGCCGCACGTCCGCGGCGCGCACGATCTCCCTGCTGGGTGGGCGGGAGTTGGGAAACGGCACGAGCTCGGCGCGGAAGGAGCGGCGGACCTCCTCCAGGCGCTCTGCCAGCTCGACCTGGGCGTGCAGTGCCTGCACCTCCAGCTCCTCGATACGGGCGTGCATCTGCTCGAGCTCGCGCTCGAGGTCGAGCACCCGCTCCACGCCGGCGAGGTTGAGGCCGAGATCCGCGGTCATCTCCTGGATGCGTCGCAGCCGCTCGACGTCCTCGCGTGAGTACAGGCGCGTGCCCTTGGGCGAGCGCTGGGGGTCGATCAGGCCGCGTGCCTCGTAGGTCCTGAGCGTCTGCGGGTGCATCTGCGCGAGCTGCGCCGCCACCGAGATCATGAACACGCCGCGGTCTGCCGCCACTTCGATCTCGGCGCCGCTGGCCGAACGGGCGATTCTCGCCGGAGGCGAGTGTCTCCCCGCTTCGGTGGTGGGGGGTGGGCGGTCGGTCATTTCGATGCCTGCTCGAACAGTCGTGCGCGGGGGTCGCTGCCGTTGGACGCGTCCGCGAGCGCCTGTACCGCGGCGCTCTGCTCGTCCGTCAGCTCGTCGGGGACGTCGATCACGAAGCGGTAGTGGATGTCGCCTTTGTCTTGAGACCCGCCCGCCCCACCCGCCCCGCCCGCGCCCGCCCGCCCGCCGGTTCCGAGCTTCGGTGGGCCCTCGCCGCGTAGGCGCTGCACCGTGCCGTGAGTCGTTCCCGGGCGCACGCGCAGCGTCTTGGAGCCGCTCAGCGTCGGCACCTTCACCTCCGCTCCGCGCAGCGCCTCCGGGATGCTCAGCGGCACCTCGACCTCGACGTTGTCGCCGCGCCGTTTGAACACCGGCGAGTGGGCCACATGCGTGATGACGTACAGGTCGCCCGGCGGGCCTCCGCGGGGTCCGGCCTCGCCCTTGCCAGGCAGGCGGATGCGCGAGCCCTCCTTCACGCCCGCGGGGATGTTCACACGGTATTTCTTCACCGTGCGCACCGCACCCGAGCCGTGACAGGTCGGGCACGGGTCCTCGATTACGGTTCCCGAGCCGCCGCAGCGCGAGCAGGGCTGGGAGATCGAGAACATCCCCTGGCCCTGCGTCTCGATCCCGCGCCCTTCGCACTTCGGGCACACCTTCGGCGTCGTGCCCGGCTTGGCGCCGGTGCCATGGCAGGTCGGGCAGAGCGCCTGGGTGGCCACGGAGAGTGGGACCTGCGCGCCCGACACCGCCTGCTCGAAGGTGATCGACACCTCCGTCTCCAGGTCGCGCCCGCGCTCCGGGCGCGGCTGGGCGCGCGTGCGCCTACCGCTCGTCGACCCCCCGAAGAGGTTGGAGAGAATGTCGCCCATCGAAGAGGCATCGAAGTCGAAGTTGCCGAAGCCCCCGAACCCGGCGCCCCCGGCGTTTGCGTAAGGCCCGGTGCCGCTGTCGTACTGCTTGCGCTTCTCCGGGTCCGACAGTACGTCGTAGGCGTGCGATATCTCCTTGAAGCGCGACTCCGCCTGCTTGTCGTCGGGGTTGCGATCGGGGTGGTACTGGCGCGCGAGCTTGCGGTAAGCCTTCTTCAGCTCATCGGGCGTCGCCTTCTTCTCGACGCCCAGCGTCGCGTACAGGTCTTGTTTGCCCGCCATCCCCGCGCCTCCTATGCCGCCACCACGACGCGCGCGGGGCGGATCACGGTGCCGTTCAGCCGATACCCGGGCTGGTAGACCTCGGCCACGGTGCCGCTGGCGGCGCCCTCCACCGGCTGCTGAACCATCGCCTCGTGGTTAACGGGGTCGAACTGCTCGCCCGTGGGGTCGAACGACTCGACGCCCACGCGCGCGAGCGCCGCGCTCAGCTCCGCGCGCACCAGCCGCACGCCCTCGAGCAGCGGGTCCTCCTCCTCCGCGGCCCCCAGCGCCCGGTCGAGGTTGTCGAGCGCGGGCAGCAGCTCCTTGGCGAGCTTTGCCACGCCGCGCTCGGCCGCCGCGGCCGACTCCTTCGCCACGCGCTTGCGGTAGTTCTCGAAGTCGGCCTGCGTGCGCTGCGCGAGCGCGAGGTACTCGTCGCGCTGCGCAGCGATCTCCACCAGCTCGTCGAGGTCGCCCTCGAGCTCGCTTGCGTCGTCCTCATCGGGCTTCGCGCTCTCCCTGGCGGGGGTGTGCGCCGGCGCGCCGGCGCTCCCATCCCCCGGCGCTCCAGGGGCGCCGGGGTTGTGCGGGTGGGGCGGCTGATCCTCCTCGATCGCCTGCTCGGTGATATCGCTCATCGCCTCTATGCCTTCGTCTCGTCGACGACCTCGGCATCGACCACGTCCTCATCGTCCGCGGCCGCGCCGTCTCCGTCGGTTGAGGCGTTGGGTGGGTGGGATTCCATTCCGCCGGCTGTGGCGGCCTGCTCCTGGGCGCGCTGGTACATCGCCTCCGAGACGGCGTGGAAGGCGCTCTGCAGCACGTCGGTCTTGGCGTTGATCGCGGTCGGGTCCTCGGACTCGAGCGTTTCACGCACCTCCTTGATGGCCTCCTCGATGCGCTGCTTGGAGTCGGCGTCCACCTGGTCGCCGAGGTCGGCGAGCTGGCGCTCGGCCTGGTAGGCGGCGTTCTCGCCGTTGTTGCGCGCCTCCGCGAGCTCGCGCGCGCGGCGGTCCTCCTCGGCGTGTGACTCCGCGTCGGAGACCATGTTCTTGATCTCCTCCTCGGAGAGCCCCGAGCCGGCCTTGATCTCGATCTTCTGCTCCTTGCCGGTGCCGAGGTCCTTGGCGGAGACGTTGAGGATGCCGTTGGCGTCGATGTCGAACGCGACCTCCACCTGCGGGATGCCGCGCGGCGCCGGCGGGATGCCGGTGAGCTGGAACTTGCCCAGCGACTTGTTGTACGTCGCCATCTCGCGCTCGCCCTGCAGCACGTGGATCTCGACCGAGGGCTGGTTGTCCTCGGCGGTCGAGAACACCTCGCTCTTGCGCGTGGGGATCGTGGTGTTGCGTTCGATCAGCTTCGTCATCACGCCGCCCTTGGTCTCGATCCCGAGCGTCAGCGGGGTCACGTCGAGCAGCAGCACGTCCTTGACGTCGCCGGCCAGCACGCCCGCCTGAATCGCGGCGCCGACGGCCACCACCTCGTCCGGGTTGACCCCGCGGTGGGGCTCCTTGCCGGTCAGCTCTTTCACCTTCTCCTGCACCGCCGGCATGCGCGTCATGCCGCCGACCATCACGACGTGGTCGACCTCCTTGACGCCCTTGTCTTTGGCGTCGTCGAGCGCTTGGCGCACGGGCGCCACGACGCGATCGAGCAGCGCAGAGGTCAGCTCGGAGAGCTTCGCGCGGGTCAGACGCGTGTCGAGGTGCTTGGGCCCGGCGGAGTCGGCGGTGATGAACGGCAGGTTGATCTGCGTCTCCTGCGTCGTGGAGAGCTCGATCTTCGCCTTCTCCGCCGCCTCATACAGCCGCTGCAGCGCCATCGGATCGGCCGAGAGGTCGATTCCCTGGTCGCGCTTGAAGTCCGCCACCAGCCAGTCGACGATCGCCTTGTCGAAGTTGTCGCCGCCCAGATGGTTGTCGCCGGCGGTCGACTTCACCTCGAACACGCCATCGCCGATCTCCAGCACCGACACGTCGAAGGTGCCGCCGCCAAGGTCGAACACGAGGATCGTCTGGTCGCTTTCCTTGTCGAGGCCGTACGCCAGCGAGGCGGCGGTGGGCTCGTTGATGATCCGCTTCACGTCCAGCCCGGCGATCTTGCCGGCGTCCTTGGTCGCCTGGCGCTGGTCGTCGTTGAAATACGCGGGAACGGTGATCACCGCGGAATCGACGCTTTCGCCCAAGTACGCTTCCGCGTCGGTCTTCAGCTTCTGCAGGATCATCGCGGAGATCTCAGGCGGTGAGTGCTGCTCGCCACCGGCTTCCACGCGCGCATCGCCGTTGGGGCCGGAGACGACCTTGTAGGGGACGATCGACTCCTCCTCACGCACCTCGGCCTCCTTGCGGCCCATGAAGCGCTTGATCGAGAAGACGGTGTTCTGGGGGTTGGTGACCGCCTGACGCTTGGCCACGGTGCCGACGAGCCGCTCGCCGGAAGCGGCGAAGGCGACGACGGACGGGGTGGTACGGCCGCCCTCGGCGTTCTCGATGACCGTGGGCTCGCCGCCCTCGAGGACGGCCATGCACGAGTTCGTCGTGCCGAGGTCTATGCCAATGGTCTTGGGCATTTGCTTGGGTGCTCCTTGGGTTGGGTATGGAGTAGTTGGGTCGCGGCGAAGCCGCTGCTGGTTCGCGACGGAGCCGCTGCTCGAGCTGTCCCGGGCCTTGTTAACGGCCGAGGAACCACACTTAGCGAGGTTCGCTGCTGAAATCTTAGCCGGAGCTTAGCAGGTTTTCGGATGGCGAACCTGAAGGTTGGCGGGGCCGGCTGGATCGACTACCGCCCGCTTCTCACGGCTGACTGCCGATACCGACTGCCCGGCTGTGATGATGTGCGCGGATCGGTCTGCCTACCGGACCGGGTGGCCACGCCGCTTGGTCGGCGGGACGATCGGCAGACCTTGACGGCGAGTCCCAGATCGTGCATGGTGGGGTGGGTCGAGAGCCGAGTCCAGGAAGAACGGCAGGGGGCGCCTGTAGAAGGCACATAAATGAGGATCTGCGTGCTGTCCGCTTTCGCGGTCGGCGCCTACGGGCAAAAACTATGGAGTGCCTCGGCGGTCGCCGGGCCAGAGAGAGGGGAAGTTCATCAATGACGCGAGCAAAGTTGACTCTATTGATCGCAACGGCCGTGGTCGTCGCCGCCGCATTTGTGTCGGCCACGGCGTCGGCCACGACGCCTGTCTTCTCGGTGTGCCTAAAAGGCACCGGGGGGTCGGGAACGAAATATGAAGATAGTAAATGCGAAAAAGAAAAAACAGGAGGGGAATGGGAAGCAATCGCACTAAAAGAAGCGTTAGCGATAAATGGTACGGGCGGCGTTGCCAAGCTGAAAGGCGCACTGCTAAAAGCGGAAATTCTGATTACCTGCAAAAAAGACAAAGTCATCGGCGAAATCGAACCGGCGGGCAAATCAAAAGGCGAAGTGACCTTTGAAGGATGCGAAGCAGGTAACAGCTCGGGCACCTTTAAAAACTGTGCTGTGCCAAACATCAAATTTAAATTCGCCGATCAACTCGTCGAAAATGCAAAAAGCGAAGTTGAAGATGAATTCAAACCGGCATCGGGCTCGACTTTTGCCGAAATCATAATCGAAAACAAGGAAGAAAAAGCCTGCGCCGAGAAAGGCAAATTTCCAGTTGGCGGAACGCAAAACGCAGAACTGGAACAGACGGGTTACAAAACAATGAAAAGCCTCACCTATAAGCCCTCGGGAAGCCATTTGACATTCAACGGCGAAGCGGCCACGTTTGAAAACACTGCAAGTGTGGCCTTGAGCAATGGCGACAGCTGGGGAGTCTCAATACCGTGACGTGCGCGATGACGCGTTCCTGCCGTGAGCTGGATGTCTTGCGGGCTTGCGCGCTCGTTCTGCTCGCGATGGGAATGTCGATCGTGAGCTTCGTCGGTCGTCCCGCGTCCGCGGAGGCCTGTGCGGCAGAAACCGAAACTATTCGCCAGGTTGAGCCGCATGGCCAGTCACTGCCGGACTGCCGGGCTTACGAGCAAGTCTCGCCCGTGGACAAGAACACCAGCGACACCTACGGGAGGCCAGGCTTCGTGCAGAGCTCTCTGACGGGCGAAAGCGTGAGTTACTATTCGATCGTGCCCTTCCCGGGGATCCCGGGCTCGTCGGAATTCCCGATCTATCTCAGCACCCGCGGAGACCTCGACTGGTCGACACAGGGCCTGCTCCCGCTACTGGAAGCAGACGCTAGTGCCAAGGTTCTGGGCCTGACCGCTGACAATCATGAAGCCGTCGTGGCCGCGACCGAAGAAGAAGGGCCCGGCTTGGCGCCAGGTGCCAAGCCGCGTGAGAACAACCTCTATATCCACAACGACCTGACCGGCGAATATAGGCTGATCGCTGCGGGTCCAGGGGGCGTAACTCTTGCCGGTTCGACACCGGACGGGTCTCATATCCTCTTTCAGGCCAAAAGAGAAGTGCTCCCCGGCGTGGCGGACCCGGAACACACACCCTATCTCTACGAGTGGGACCGGGAAACCGGGCAGCTAGCCTTTGTCGGGGAAATCGAGGGAAGGGCTCCGGAAGAAGGAACGGTGGCAGGGCCGAACGAGTCCGAAGCGGATGAAGGGGAAAACCCGTACGCTCAGAACACGATCTCTGAAAACGGCTCGCGTATTTTCTTTTCGGAACTCGGCGAAGGCCAAAAGGTGTATATGCGAGAACCAAACGCGGATCCCCCAAGGACGATCGAAGTTTCGGCTGGCGGAGCTCAATGGAGGGCAGCTACTCCCACCGGGTCTTTTGCTCTCTACACGGAAGGCGGGGAACTATATAGGTTCAATCTGGCCCGCGACGTTCCCAGCCCGGCCGCCGCGCGCGAAAAAATCGCAGGGGCAGGCGCCAAGGTGCTCGGCACGGTGGGGATGTCAAATGACGGGTCGTACGTTTACTTCGTCGCCGAAGGGGTGCTCGCCTCAAATGAAAACGGCGAGCATGAGAAAGCGGAAGAACGACTCAACGAGGCTAATCTCTACGAGTGGCACGCGGGTACTGCCGTTCCGGTAACGTTCATTGCGCAGCTCGACCAGTATGAAGATAAGAGTGACTGGGAAGGGTTTACCCACGACGAACCGGGTTCACCTGACCAAGGGTACAAGGCATCTCGCGTATCTCCCGACGGGACGAAGGTGCTGATCAGCTCGGTGGCCAAACTGACGAGCTATGACAATGCCGGAAAGAGCGAGGCCTACCTGTACGACGCCACCGAGCCGCTATCGACCACCAATCCCCTATGCGTGTCCTGCAACTCGTCGGCGCCTCCGGCTGAGAGCGGGGCTTATCTTTCAAACAACAACATCGGCACTGGCCCGGAAAAAGCCTTCAACGCATTCATGACGCGCAACCTGTCCGCGGAAGGTACGCGGGTCTTCTTCCAGACCGAAGAAGCGCTGATGCCAGACGACACAAATGGGCAGATGGATGTCTACGAGTGGGAGCAGGAGGGCACGGGCAGCTGTCAGGTCGATGAAAGCGATGGAAGTGGTGGCTGCCGGTACCTGATCTCCTCAGGTCAGAGCTCGAGCCCATCCTACTTCGGCGACGCAAGCCAAAACGGCGAAGATGTCTTCTTCTTCACGCGCCAGTCGCTAGCGTCACAGGATCTCGATAACAACGTCGACGTCTACGACGCGCGCGAAGATGGCGGCATATCAAGTCAAAATTCCCCGCCGGCCCCCCTATGCGAAAGCGAAAGGTGCCGCGGCGCGTCTACGATCGCACCGGTACTGGGTGTGCCGTCGAGCGTAACGTTGACGGGGTCCGGGAACCTCGCGCCGCCGTCGGCAGAACCCAAACCGCTCCAACCGAAGGCCAAGCCCACACCGCTGATGCGTGCACGGAAACTCACGAAGGCGCTGCAGGCATGTGAGAAGAAGCCGAAGCGCCGGCGAGCCAGGTGTAGGTCCCAGGCTCAGATGAAGTACGGCATGAAAACGAAGCAGGGCGGCAGGAGAGCAGGGCGATGACGGGAGTGCCCGCGGTGAGGGCTCTGTTAGGCGCTGTGGCGGTGACTGTCTCGCTGGGGTTCCTGTCGGCTGGCCCGGTGTGGGCTGGCGAAGCGCACGTGTTTGGGGTCGAAAAGTTCACGAGCGCAATCGTAAATAAAAATGGCGAACCGGCCACGCAGGCCGGCTCGCATCCCTACGCAATGACCACCATGGTCGAATTCGCGACCCACGTGCCCGCGGAAGGGTCGATAGAAGCCGAAAGCGAATTGTATCCAGCGCCCAATGGCCTTGCGAAAGAAGTCGAAATGAGCTTTCCCACCGGCGTGATAGTGAACCCTACGGTCACCACATCAAAATGTGCCGAGGCGGAGCTCGACGCCACCTTTGAATGTCCGGCTGCATCCGCGGTGGGTATCGCTGACATCAAGTTGGCGTTCGATGAGGGTCTGCCGTCCGGGGACGTGCCTGTCTACGACATGGTCCCCCCGTACGGCGTTCCTGCTGAGTTCGGTTTCGCGATCAAGGGAGTGGGCGTGGTTGTTCACGTCGTCGGAAGCACACGGACCGGGGGCGATTACGGGTTGTCGGCGATGACCCCCGGCATCTTGGAGCGCGGCTACCTCTACAGCGTGGCGCTAACGCTGTGGGGCGACCCGACGGCCGAAAGCCATGACGGGGAACGCGGCCTGTGCGCCGAACTCGGTGGCAGCTGTCCAGTGGAACGGACGGACGCGCCGCTGCTGACGCTGCCGTCGGCGTGCACCGGCGAACCGCTGGTCGCGAGCATGAGCGCCGACTCATGGGAAGATCCGGCTCGCTTCGTGACGGCGAGCGCCGAATTGCCGCCGGTGACGGGCTGCAAAGCGCTGGGGTTCGCCCCGACCCTGTCGGTACGGCCAGTCGAACCCGCCGTGGCGGCCGCGGAATCCCCGACCGCGCTCGAAATCGACCTGAAGATCCCGCGAGAAGAAAGCCTGAAAGGGTTGGCGGAGTCCGACCTCAAGGAAGCCGAAGTGAAGCTCCCCACCGGCATGGCGGTTTCGTCGTCGGGGGTGAATGGCTTGGAAGCGTGCCCATTGCTCGGGGGTCGGGAACCACAGAAAGAAGCAGCGGAAGGCAAAAAGGAGCTGGTGGGTATAAATTTTGAATCCAAACAACCGGCCGACTGTCCAGCTGCAGCGATGCTTGGCTCGGTGGAACTCATCACGCCGCTGCTCGAGCAGCCGCTGAAGGGCTCGATCTACTTTGCTCAGCAGGGCAACCTGCCGGGCGACGGCTCCAACCCGTTCGGCTCGCTGATCGCGCTCTACGTCGTGGCCGAAGGCGGCGGGGCGATCGTCAAGTTCCCAGGCGACGTCGCATTGGACCGGTCCACGGGACAGGTGAGCGTGAGCTTCGGCGAGGATCCCACGACAGGCTCCTACCTCCCCCAGCTCCCATTCAGCGAACTGAAGATGCGCTTCTTCGGCGGCCCACACGCGGCGCTGGTGGCTCCACCGGACTGTGGCACATACACGACCACGTCGCTACTGACGCCATATGGCAGTGAAGCGAAGCCGCTGCTGGAACCCGCCGACCCGACGGCGAATCCGGCCAGCAGCTTCACGGTCTCGGAAGACTGCGGTCCCCACGGCTTCTCCCCCACGTTGACGGCCGGCACCACGAATCCCCAGGCGGGAGGGTTCAGCGACGAGACGGTGACGATTGCTCGCAACGACCGCGAACAGGATCTCCGTGGCGTGACGGTCACCACGCCCCCCGGCCTGCTGGCACTGCTTTCGAAGGTCCCGCTCTGTCAGGAACCAGGGGCCAGTCAGGGCACCTGCGGCGAAGAGAGCAAGATCGGCGAAACGACGATGGCGATTGGCCCCGGCGAAGATCCGTACTGGGTCACGGGCGGTCGCGTCTACCTGACCGGCCCGTATGACCAGCAGCCGTTCGGTCTCTCGATCGTCGTGCCCACGGTGGCTGGGCCGCTCACGCTCACCGGGGAACACGGCGGATCCGGCAGGGAAGTCGTCCGCGCCTCCATCGCCGTGAGCTCGAAGACAGGCGCTCTGACGATCTCAACCGACCCGTTCCCGAGCATACTCGGAGGCGTCCCGCTCGACATCAGGACGATCGACGTGGACATCGACCGCGGCGAATTCGCGCTCAACCCGACCAACTGCGAAGAATTCCACGTGACCTCGGCGATCACCGGCGCCGACGGCGCGACGGCAACTCCCTCCAGCCGCTTCCAGGCGGCGAACTGCGCCGCGCTCGCGTTCAAGCCGTCGCTTTCGGCCAGGACCCAAGGCAATGCCAGCGATATCGGCAACGGCGCTTCGCTGAACATCAAGATCTCCCAACGGACAGGCGAAGCGGCGATCCGCTCGGTTCACCTCGAACTCCCCAAGAAGCTTCCGGCCCGGCTGCACACGCTGCAGCAAGCGTGCAGGAAGGCGACGTTCGACGTCAACCCCGCGAACTGCCCCGCCGCGTCCGACGTCGGGACAGCGATCGCGCACACGCCCGTGTTACCGGTGCCGCTGGAGGGCCCAGGCTACTTCGTCTCCCACGGCGGAGCACAGTATCCGGAACTGGTGTTCGTGCTGCAGGGCGACGGGGTGACGATCGACCTCGCCGGCGAAACGCACATCGGCACGAAGACAAAAATCACCTCGGTCGGGTTTGGGACGGTCCCGGACGCGCCGATCTCGAGCTTCGAAGCAAGCCTGCCGGAGGGGATCGACTCGGCGCTGGCGGGCGTCACGCCCAAAGGTGTGTGCGGCGCCAAGAGCCTCTCGATGCCAACGACGATCGTTGGGCAGAACGGGGCACGGGTCAAGCGAACGACAAAGGTCACGATCGCCGACTGCCGGAAAAAGACACCAACACGGCGATCCTCGAGGGCAACCTCGAAGCGGCCGAGGCGGGTGTAGAGGCTGCTTGGCAGCCGCGGCCGAAAGGGTTCTCGGGGCCCGGACCCTCAGCTCCACAATGTCGGAAACATTCCTTGCATGCTGACTGTGGGTGGGATAGGTTCGAAACAGCATGCCCTTGGACTTCTATGGACCATGCAAGGAAGGTAGATTTTTATTGCCGGGCATCCGGTAGCAGCGGCGATACGGGCCCGTCGCACACGCGCGGCGGGCCCTTTGCCTACCCCCGCGACCGCAGGGTGGGGAACGGCACCACCTCACGCACCGACTCGACGCCGGTGAGCACCATCAGCAGCCGGTCGACGCCAAGCCCCCCGCCGGCGGTCGGCGCCATCCCGTATTCCAGCGCCCGCACGTACTCCTCGTCGTTGGGCTGCGGTTGGTCGCCGTCGTCTCCCCCGTCGGAGGCCTGTTGGCGCTGGATCACGAAGCGGTTGAGCTGGTCCACCGGGTCGTTCAGCTCCGTGTCGCCGCTGAGGATCTCCATCCCGCGAATCACCGAGTCGAAGTGCTCGGAGAGCCGTGGATCCTCGGAGTGGCGCTTGCAGATCGGGAACAGATCGACGGGGAAGTCGAAGATGTGCGTGGGCTGGTGCAGTGTGGACTCGACGTGCTTGACGTAGATCGCGTCCACCAACTTCGCCCAGGTCGCGTCCGGATCCGCCGCCTCCCCGGCCGCCTCGATCAATTGCTCGCGCGAGGCCTCCAGGTAGTCGATCCCGATGGCGTCCGCGATCGCCTCGCGCAGCGTGACCCGCCGCCACGGGGTCGCGAGGTCGACCACCCGTCCGTCGTACTGCTCCACCTTGGTCGTCCCCAGCGTGCGCAGCGCGACGCTCTCGGCCATGTCTTCGGTGAACTTGGCGACGTCCCAGTAGTCGGCGTAGCTCATCATCCACTCGAGGATCGTGAACTCGGGGCTGTGGCGGTGGGAGATTCCCTCGTTGCGGAAGGCCCTGCCGAGGTCATAGATGTTCTCCAGGCCTCCGACGATGCAGCGATTGAGGTAGAGCTCGACCGAAATCCGCAGGTAGACGTCGACGTCCAGCGCGTTGTGGTGCGTCACGAATGGCCTCGAGGCGGCGCCGCCCGCGAGTGTCTGCAGCATCGGCGTCTCGACCTGGGTGAAGCCGTGTTCGCGCAGGAAGTCGTGGATCGCCTCGATCATCTTCGTGCGCCGGAAGAACATCGTGCGCGTCTGCTCGTTGGCGAGCAGGTCCAGCTCGCGCCGGCGATAGCGCTCGCCGGGGTCCTCCATCCCGTGGTAGCGGTCGGGCGGCGGGCGCAGCGCCTTGGCGAGCAGCGTGCAGGCGCTCACCGCGAGCGCGAGCTGCCCGCGCTGGGTGATGTAGACGGCACCCTCGACGGTGACGATGTCGCCGATGTCGAGTCCGACCATGCGCTCGTAGGCCTCCGCGCCCATCTCCTCGCGGCGTGCGACCACCTGCATCGAGCCGGACTGGTCGCGCAGGTCGAAGAACGTGTATTTGGCGTGACCGCGGCGCGCGATCAGACGCCCGGCCACACGGTAGGCGAGGCCCTCGTGTACGCCGGCGGCGAGTGCGGTGGGGTCATGGGCAGCCTGGATCTCGGCGATCCAGGTTCGCGGCACGCGCGAGGAGATATGCGGGTAGGGCTCGACGCCTTCGCCCCGCAGGCGCTCCATCTTCGCGTGGCGTTCGTCGGCGCTGGTCGAAACGGGGGCCGATTCGGGGGACACTCGCTCTGCTCGCATCCCCGAATCGGCCAGCGCCGAAGGCGCGTGTTCCCCGGCTTCGGCGGGCTCGCCGGCACCATTCCCCGCCGGCTCGCTCGCACGCTCGGAAGCCCCGGCCCCGACGATGCCCGCTCCGGCCTGCTCGACCGGCTCCTCCAACTCCTCCGGCGCGCTCATGCCGCCGGCACCAGGTGGTGGGTGGGGTCGCGTACGTCGAGCACCGGCAGACCGGGGATCGCCTCCCCCAGCAGGGCGCGCAGACGTGGGGAGTCAAAGCGGTGCGACTGCGGCGCGACCGGATTGACGGTGATCGCGCGCAGGTCGATCGAGGCGAGCACCGCGATCGAGAGGCCCTGGCGGCGATACCACTCGACGCCGTGGTCGGAGAGGAACACCTTGGTGGCGTCAGCTACCACCAGCTCGAGCTCTCGGGCGGGGAGGGCCAAATCGCGGGCGCTCAGCAGCTCGGCGAGAAACGGCTCGCACAGGGCGCCGCGCACCAGCAGGTGGCTGGCGGTGGGACGGGCGCGCAGCAGTTGCCCGATATCTGCGGCCGTGCTGGTGAGCACGAACCGCGGGTGCAGCGTGAGCGGCTCCTCGTCCGCCGCGCCGATCAGCATGCTGGCGGCGTTTGACACCGCCAGCTCATGTACGTGTGGCTGGTCCAGCTCGGGCAGGCGCACGAGCTCGACGGCGTCGCGGGTACGCGCCACGACCTGCTCGATCTCCTCGTGCAGGACCGCGCCGGTTGACATCACGAGGCCGTCGGAGACCGCCGGGGAGGAGGCCGCGCGGCGGTCGATGGCGCCGTCGATCAGCACCTGCTCGGCCCCGTGGGCGAGCATCGTGTCGCACACCTCGCGCACGTCGGCGGCGGCGCTGGGGCCGGCCACCTCGATCGTGCCGTGTGTCAGCAGGCGCGCGATCAGCACGCGCCCGAGGGGTGTGCGCACCCCGGTCTCCTGGACGATCTCGTGGGGGATCGCACCGGCGCGCAGCAGCGCGTCGGTGGTGGCCACCAGGCTGCCGGCGCACAGCTCCACACGCGGCTTCTCGATCCGGATGTCGATCACGTCGCGCTCCTCCCCGTCGCGTCCGACGGAGGTGACGCCGACGCGACGGTTGCGCGTCTGCAGCTCGCGCAGCAGCGCGGCGAGCGTTTCGGTCTTACCGGTGTTCTTTGCCAGGCCGACGAGGGCGAGACGGCGCGCGGACGCTGTGAGCTCGGCTAGTTGCTGCATCGGGCTCAGCCTAGCCTGCCAGCCGCTCGCCGCGGTGTTCGGCGAAGGTTGCGCGCCCGGCGGGCGGCACGTCGCGCGCGTCCTCATCGGGTTCGCCCTGCCCGAGGCGCGCGGCCAGCTCGCGCACGAGAAAGGTGGCGAGGTGGTGGGGGTAGGTGCCTTTGGAGAAGCCCGCGTCGTAGCCGAGCTCCTTGGCGAGCTCGTTGGAGACACGCGGCCCCCCACAGGCGAGGATCATCTCGCGCCGGCGCCCCTCGGCCTCGACGATCTCGACGAGCTCGGTGAGGTTGTGGACGTGGAGGTTCTGCTGGGTGACGGTCTGGGAGACGAGGATCGCGTCGGCTTCCAGCTCGATCGCCTTGGCGACGAGCTTGCCGTTGGGCACCTGGCTGCCGAGGTTGTACGCCTGGAAGGCGCGGTAGCCCTCCAATCCCTTGTGGCCGTGAAAGCCCTTGAGGTTGAGCATCGCGTCGATCCCGACGCTGTGGGTGTCGGTGCCGGTGGAGGCGCCGACGACGACGATCGGCCGGCGGACGTGCTCTTGGGCGTACGCTTCGACCTCCTCCTCGGTCATGTACTGAACGATGTCGATTCCCTCTTCGGCGAGCGTGGCGTAGTCCACGGAGTGCACGGTGTGTCCATACATCACGAAGTAGGTGTGCCCGTCGGTGAGGCGCTCGTGGTGGACCACCTCGGGGTGCTGGAAGCCCATCTTGCCGGCCAGCTCCATCGCGGCCTTGCGCGCGGCGAGGCCATCGGGGACCGGAAGCGTGAAGCTGAGCTGCACGATCCCGTCGCCGTGGTGGTCGGCGTAGGGCTTGACGTGCTCCAAGTCGGCCTGGTCAGGCAACGCTGAGCGCCCCCCGCATCAGCTCGGTGACGGGGTTGAAGTACCCCTCCTCGGTCGCGACGATGCCCTCCATGCCGCGGCCCTCTTCGAGGTGGCGGCTGACGTCGCCGAAGACCCCGCCCTCGATCGCCTTGAACAGCCCGATCTCGGCGATCCGCTCGAGCATCAGGTGCGCGTCGCGCAGCACCTGCTGGGCACGCGTTTGGATGATGCCGCCGCGCTTGAACTCGATCTCCTCGCCGAGGTCGCGGGCGGCGTTGAAGACGTAGTTGACGTTCTGCAGCCCCAGCACCCGGTCGTGGATGTGGGGGGTGAAGATCCCCTCGGTGGGCACGCCGATCGTCTGGATGCCCTGGTCGGTGGCGACGGTGACGAGGTTGAAGAGCGTGTCGGCGGCGTGAGTGCGGAACAGGTTGCCGTCCATGTGTCGGGTGGGGGGCATGTACTTGACGGGGCAGTCGGGGAACAGCTCGCGGGTGAGCTGCGCCTGGGCCCACTCGTACAGGAGCCCGTTGGTCACGGGCGTGTCGATCTCGAACGCATCGCCGAGCGCGATCTGCTCGTCGGGCACGCCTGAGGCACGCGCGAGCTGGTGGTTGATGAACTGCGAGGCCGTCACGGAGGGTGCGGCCTCCAGTGCGTCGGCGGTGCGCAGGTAGTTGTCCTCGCCGGTGTTGATGACGACCCCGAAGTAGCCGTTGACGGTGCGTGAGACACGCTGGTCGAGCAGCCCGCGGATCGGGTTGATGTCGCGGTAGAGGATCCCGTAGAGGGCGTCGTTGACCATGTTGTCCAGACCCTCGATCGCGCCCATCGCGGCGATCTCGGGCATGCACAGGCCGGAGCAGAAGCTGGAGAGACGCACATAGCGCCCGTGCTGCTCGGACCACTCGTCGAGCGCGGAGCGCATGATCGCGAAGTTGGCCTGCGTGGCGAAGGTGCCGCCGTAGCCCTCGGTGGTGGGACCGTAGGGGACGTAGTCGAGCAGGCTCTGGGCGGTGGAGCGGATCACCGCGACGATGTCGCCACCGGCCTCGGCGACGGCAAGGCCATGGACGACATCCTCGTACACGTTGCCGGTGGCGGTGAGCACGTAGCGCAAAGGAGATCGGGGCCCGCCCACCCTCTCGCCGAGGCGCTCGCGCAGGGCGCGGCGCTCATCCATGCGCGCGCCGATCTCTCCGAGGCCGCGGGCGAGCTCCGTTCGTGCGCGCTCGCGGATCGCCGCCTCGGGCGCGAGCGGCAGCGCGCACAGGTCGAGGGCGTTCGCCTCAACGGCCTCGGCGATTTGTTGGGCGCCCTCCCAGACGGGCGGAGTCTGGTTGGGGGGGCCCTCGGTGGGCGGATTTTGGGCGGGCGGGCTCTGGGTGCGCCGGCTTGCCATTCCTTCGGACTGGAGCATCGCGTTGGCGATCCAGTGGGCGACGCCCTTGCCGAGTCCGCCGCGGGCGCGCACGTGGTCGACGAGCACGTTCGGCAGGGGGGCGCCGAGGTCGTTGGCGCCATCGACGCCGAACAGACGCGCGACGGTTCGCTCGACCGACAGCGTGGTCATGCCGGTGATCTGCTCGGCGACGTCGGCGGCGATCCGCGCGGCGGCTTGGCGGCAGGACTCGACGAGCCCCAGATCGAGGTCCAGCTTGGAGGTGGCCATGGTTCGAGGTTACTGGAAAAACCCCCATGATTCGGGGCTGAAAGGGTTACCAGGTTGTGTGCTGTGGCGGTGAGCTAGCCTCGTTATGCAGAGTGTCTGAGCGGGAGGGGGCCAGGCTCCCCTCCCGACTTCCCCCCTTTTTTCAATCCAGTGTCTCTTTCCGCCTCTCCTGCCCCTCCCCTCCTCCCATTCACCCCAAGGGTGCGCGAATGGTTCGAAGCGGCCTTCGCGGACCCGACGCCGGCGCAGGCCGAGGCGTGGCCGGCGATCGCGAATGGGGAGCACGTGCTGGTCTCGGCGCCGACGGGCTCGGGCAAGACGCTGGCTGCGTTCCTGTGGGGGCTTGACCGCTTGGTGGCGGAACCCTCCTCCGAGCGCCACACACGCCTGGTGTATGTATCTCCGTTGAAGGCACTCTCCTACGACATCGAGCGCAATCTGCGGGCGCCGTTGAAGGGCATCTCCGCGCCGTCTGCCGGAGCCCATCCCGCCGGAGCCGACATCAAGGTGGCGATCCGCACTGGCGATACGCCTCAACGCGAGCGCCAGCGGATGCTGAAAGAACCACCCGACATCCTGATTACGACTCCGGAGTCGCTCTACCTGATGCTGACCTCGCGCGCACGCGAGACGCTGGTGGGCGCCGAGTGGGTGATCGTGGATGAGATCCACGCGGTCGCCGCGACCAAGCGGGGCGCCCACCTGGCGCTGACATTGGAGCGCCTCGATGCGCTCGTCCGCGAGGCGGGCCGCCGTGAGCCCCAGCGGATCGGGCTGTCGGCGACGCAGACCCCGCTGCGGGAGGTGGCGCGCTTCCTGGTGGGGCCTCGGCGCAAGTGCGAGATCGTCGATGTGAGCGCGCCCAAGCCGCTGGATGTGAAGGTGCAGGTGCCGGTGGAGTCGATGACGGAGTTGAATGGCGAGGCCCCCGCGGCCGACCTGGGGGGCGGTGAGTCCTCCGAGGCGCCGCCGTTGCATGGCTCGATCTGGCCGGCGATCTACCCGGAGCTGCTGCGCCTGATCCGTGAGCACAACTCGACGATCGTGTTCGTCAACAGTCGCCGCTCGGCGGAGCGGCTGGCGCTGCGATTGAACGAGCTGGCGGCCGCGGAGGAGACGGACGGCGGGCGGGAGTCGGCACCACGCGAGATCGCCCGTGCCCACCACGGCTCGCTCGCGCGGGAGGAGCGGCTGGTGGTCGAGGAGCTGTTGAAGGCGGGGGAGATCCCCTGCATCGTGGCGACCTCGAGCCTCGAGCTGGGGATCGATATGGGCGCCGTGGACCTGGTGCTGCAGGTGGAGTCGCCGAAGTCGGTGGCCGCCGGCCTGCAGCGGATCGGGCGCGCGGGCCACGGCGTCGGCGAGGTCTCGCGGGGGCGGATCTTCCCGAAGTTCCGAGCCGACCTGCTGGAGTGCGCGGTGCTGGTGAGACGGATGCGCGAAGGGGCGATCGAGCCGACCGTGGTGCCGCGCAACCCGCTCGACGTGCTGGCGCAGCAGATCGTTGCGATGGCTGCCTCCGAGGAGGAGCTCGCGGTGGAGGAGCTGTATGAGCGCGTGCGGCGCACCTACTCCTATGCGGAGCTGCCGCGCCGGCAGCTGGAGGGCGTGCTGGACATGCTCGACGGGCGCTATCCCTCCTCCGAGTTCGGGGAGCTGCGTCCACGGATCGTGTGGGACCGCCTCGCGGGCACGATCCGCCCACGTAAGGGCGCGCGCGCCCTGGCGGTGGTCAACGCCGGCACGATCCCCGACCGCGGGCTGTATCTGGTGACGCTGCCCGACGGGCGGCGGGTGGGGGAGCTCGACGAGGAGATGGTGTACGAGGCGCGGCCGGGGCAGGTCTTCCTGTTGGGGGCTTCGGCGTGGCGGATCGAGGAGATCGGCCGCGACCGCGTGATCGTCACCCCCGCCCCCGGTGCGCCGGGGGCGGTTCCGTTCTGGAAGGGCGAGGGCGTGGGCCGCCCCAAAGAGCTGGGTGAGGCGATCGGGGCGTTCGCGCGCTGGGCGGTGGGACAGCCGGCGGAGGTGCTGGAGCGCGAGTACGACCTCGATGCCCGTGCGGCGCGCAACTTGGTGGAGTACCTGCGCGAGCAGCAGGACGCCACGCGCGTGCTGCCCAGCGACCGCACGATCGTGGTGGAGCGCTTCCGCGACGAGATCGGCGATTGGCGGCTGTGCGTGCTCTCCCCTTACGGTGGGCGCATCCACGCGGCGTGGGGTCTGGCGCTGTCGGCCCGGATCCGCGAGCGGCTGGGCCTCGAGGCGGACGCGATCTTCTCCGACGACGGGATCATCGTGCACCTGCCGGAGAGCGACGAGCTGGACGGGCCGCGGGCGGTCGAGCTGGCGCTGATCGAGCCGGACGAGCTCGAGGACCTGGTCGTGGGGGAGCTCGGCGGCTCGGCGCTGTTCGGCGCCCGCTTCCGCGAGGCAGCCGCCAGGGCGCTGCTGATCCCGCGGGCGTACCCGGGCAGGCGCACGCCGCTGTGGCAGCAGCGACTGAAGGCGCAGACGCTGCTGGAGGTGGCGCGCCGCTACGAGGACTTCCCGATCGTGCTGGAGGCCTACCGGGAGTGCCTGCGCGACGTGCTCGACCTGCCGGGACTCATGGAGCTGCTGGGCAGGCTGCACCGCCGCGAGCTGAGCGTGGTGGAGGTGGAGACGGCCACGGCGTCTCCGTTCGCTTCCTCGCTGCTGTTCGACTATGTGGCGACGTATATGTACGAGGGGGACGCCCCCAACGCGGAGCGGCGCGCGGCGGCACTATCGCTGGACAGGGACCTGCTGCGCGAGCTGCTGGGGCAGGAGGAGCTGCGCGAGCTGCTCGATCGCGGGGCGCTGGAACGGATGGAGGAGCAGCTGCAGCGCCGCGGGGAGCTGCAGCGAGCGGCCAACCGCGACGAGCTGCACGACACGCTGCGCCTGCTCGGCGACCTCAACGCCGCGGAGGTGGGAGAGCGGGTTTTGGATGACGTCGACGCGGGAGCGTTGCTGGCGGCGCTCGAGCGCGAACGTCGGGCGGTGCGGATGAGGATCGGCGGTGAGGAGCGCTACGTCGACGCGGCCGACGCCGGCCTATATCGGGACGCGCTGGGCGCGGTCCCGCCGGGCGGCCTGCCGGATGCCTTCCTTGCCGATGCGCCGGATGCGCTGGGGCGGCTGCTGCGCCGCTATGCGGCGGCCCACGGCCCGTTCACGAGCGAGCAGCCGCGGGCGCGTTACGGCCTCGGCGGCGCGGTGGTCGAAGCCGGGCTGCGCGAGCTGGAGCGCAGCGGCGCGCTCGTGCGTGGCGAGCTGCATCCAGATCCGGCCTCGCTGCGTCACGTCGCGTCTTTGGCTGCGCCCGACGCGCGCTCCTCCTCGGCCTCTTCTCCAGGGTCCTCCCCGGCCCTCTCTCCAGGGTCCTTCCCGACCTCCTCGGCGGGGGACGATTGGCGGGAGTGGTGCGACGTCGAGGTGCTGCGGCGCCTGCGGCGGGCCTCGCTGGCGGTGCTGCGCCGCGAGATCGAGCCGGCGCGGAGACATGCGTTCGCGGCGTTTTTGCCGGCGTGGCAGGGGATCGACCGCCACGCGGCGGCGGGTGCGGGTGTCGAGCGCCTGCGCGAAGCGCTGGTGCCGCTGCAGGGTCTCGCGCTGACGCCTCGCACGTGGGAGCTGGAGGTGCTGCCGCGGCGGGTGGGGGCGTACTCGACGACGTGGATGGATGAGCTGTGCGCCGGCGGTGAGCTGGTGTGGGTGGGCGCGGGCGCGCTCGGTCGCTCGGATGGCCGCGTGGCGCTGTACTTCCGCGAGGACGTGGGGGTGTTGGGACCCCCACCCACCCCGCCGCCGCGCCGAGGGGGATCGCCGTCGCCGGAGGGCGACGCCCACGCGCGGGTGCGCGCGCGTCTAACAGAAGGGTCATGTTTCTTCACCGATCTGCTCGCCGACCTGGAGCTGGCCGCGCCAGAGCTTGGGGAGGCGCTGTGGGATCTGGTGTGGGCGGGGGAGGTGACCAACGACGCGTTCGCCCCGCTGCGCGCACCATACTCGGCGCCGAGAGTCGCCGCCGCTTCGCCCCGCCTGCTCCCCCTGCCAGGGGGAGGCGAGCGAACTTCGGCTTGGATGGGCGTTCAAGCGGCGATGCCCCGCCGCCGAGGTCGGTTCGCGGGGCGCGCCGGCGCCGCGCGGGGGGGCCGACGGGTTGGTCATCCGCCCGGACGCTGGTCGCTGACGGCGCCGTTGTTCGGTGCGGTGGCGGACGGCCGGGAGGTCGATGGGCAGGAGGCAAATCGTCGCCTGCGCGCGCTGGCGGAATTGCTGCTGGAGCGCTACGGAATCCTCACGCGCGAGCTGGTGCGTGCCGAGGGCGTCCCGGGAGGCTTCGCGGCGCTCTACCCCGAGCTGTGTCGGCTGGAGACGCTGGGCGTCGCGCGCCGCGGTTACTTCGTGGAGGGTCTGGGCGGTGCTCAGTTCGCTCTCGCGGGCGCCGTTGAGCGCTTGCGAGGGCAGCGAGAGGACGCGGAGCCGCTGGTGCTCGCGGCGTCCGATCCGGCGCAGCCGTACGGGGCGGCGTTGCCGTGGCCGGGTCGCGGGCAGGCCCCGGGCGGTCGGAGACAAACCGGGGCGAGCGTCGTGCTGGTCGGTGCGCGGCCGGTGCTCTACCTGGAGCGCGGCGGTCGCGCATTGAGGGTGCTGGCGGAGGCCGAGCGCGATCTAACCGCCGGCCCTGACGACACACGTGTGGAGCGGGCGCTGGCGGCGCTTGCCGAGCACGCACGCGCGGGTCGGTTGCCGGCCCGGATCGCGCTCGAGCGGGTGAATGGCGAGCCTGTGCTCGGCTCGCCCTGGGAGGCGGCGCTCGAGCGGTCCGGCTTCCGCGTTGGGCCGCGCCGCGTTGAGCTCGGAGCGCGCTAGCCGCCCTCGGTGGCCACCGAGGGCTGGGGCGAGGCTACCGACCGACCGCTGGGACGAGGCTACCGACCGACCGCTGGGACGAGCCACCGACTGCAGGGACGAGGCCACCGACCGACCGCTGGGACGAGCCACCGACTGCAGGGACGAGGCCACCGACCGACCGCTGGGACGAGCCACCGACTGCAGGGACGAGGCCACCGACTGCTGGGACCGTTCCGGACACTGTGGTCCTCGGGCGTGCACTGCGCGGCTCATCGCGCTATAACCGTGAGCAGCATCTATTCGGACAGATTGGCAATCTGGCCAGCCGGTGGACGGTCCCGGTGGATGAGAAACGTCGGATGGATCCCACAATTTTTAACTTGCAATCTTGGGGCAATCCTGTATGGTCGGAAGTGTGGGGATGAGTGGAACAGAGCGGGAGCTGAGCGCGATGTACCGGCGGCTGCCGCACGGCCCCCACGGAATGGGGCGCGACGCGGTCGCCCGGCATCAGCGGGCACGACTGTTCGGGGCGATGATCGAGGCCGTTCATCGCCAGGGCTACAAGGCCACGACGGTGGCGCACGTGATCGCGCTGGCGGGGGTCTCAAGGCGAGCCTTCTACGAGCAGTTCGCCAACAAGGAGGACTGCTTCCTCGGCACCTACGACATCGCGGTGGCGCGCGCCAAGCGACGGATGATGGACGGGTGGATGATGGAGCGCGGGTGGGCCAATCGTGTGCACAGAGCTTGCCAGGCGTTCGTGGAAGACGCGTGCAGGAACGTCAAGTCCTCCCGCTTGGTGCTGATCGAGGGGCTGAGCCTCGGGGTGAAGAGCCGCGAACGGTTGATGCGCTCGGCGGTCGCCTTCGAGCGAGTGCTGGCCGACGGATTCAGAGCGGCGCCCGACGGCGTCCAGCTCCCGCCGCTGGGGCCGAAGGCGATCGTCGGGGGCGGGCGCTACATCATGTTCGAGCGGCTGCGCACCGACCGCGCGGCGGAGCTGCCGATGCTGACCGACGAACTGCTGGACTGGATCAGCGCCTACCGTTCGCCGGCGGCGCGGATCGGAGTGTCGCGCACACCGCCGCCGCACCGGCCGGCAGAACCGGCGCGCTTCCTGGAAAGCGAGGAGAAACGAGCCCGCGTGCTCGGCGCGGTGGTGCACTTGACGCTCGACGAGGGCTACCCCGAGCTGACCGATCCTCAGATCGCGCAGTTCGCCGGAATGTCGACGGAATCGTTTCACAAATACTTCCCCAGCAAGCGGGAGTGCTTTCTGGCGGCGTTGGACGAGTTTGTGGACGAAACGATCGAAGTGGTCGCCGCGGCGGCGGCCCGCGCGAACAGCTGGCCGGAGGCCGCGTACCTCGGCGTGAAAGCCGGCATCGAGCATTTCGTCGTGCATCCAGGGCTAACACGCATGGCATTCGAGGATCTCTTCGAGGTTGGGCCCGCGGTGACCGACAGCATCGGCACCTCGCTGAACAAGCTCGCCGGCATGCTGCGGGAGGGCTCGCCCGAGCCACGCCGTGCGCCGCTGCTCGCGCACGAGGCGGTCGCGGGGGCGATGTGGGCGATCATCGGCAACTACGCGGTGCGCAAGCGCGTCAGGTATCTCCCCTCGCTGACCGATCACCTCGCGTTTCTGGTACTCGCTCCATACGTCGGCCCAAAGGCGGCGGGCCATACGATCGACGCCACGCGCAGAAGCCTCGCCCGCGACGAGCGCGGCTGATCGTCTCCGTCTCAGGCCACAACCCCTATCCTGAGCGGTGATGAGCGTCCCCGGCTCGAGCACCACACCACGTAGAGTCGGGCACAAGGGTGCCGCCCATCTGGCCCCGGGCAACACGTTCGCCAGCTTTGAGGCGGCGGTGCGCGCGGGGGTGGACATGATCGAGTTCGATGTGTTGAGCGAGCACCGGGATGGCAGCGGGCGGCTACTGCTGGCCCATGACTACGAGGTGCTCCGCGGCCCGCTGGCGCCGCTCACCCTGCGCGAGGGTCTCGAGCACCTCGCGGGCGACGCGTATGCGGGCATCGAGCTCGACGTGGACGTAAAGCTGCCGGGCTATGGGGAGCGTGTGGTGAGAGAGTTGCGCGACACCGGTTTGATCGAGCGCTCACTGGTGAGCAGCACCTATCCGGAGGAGCTTGATGCGATGCGGGCGCTCGAGCCATCGCTGCGAGTGGGATGGTCGGTGCCACGTGCGCGCCGCGACTACACAGAGGACAAGCTGATGGCGATTCCGGCACTGGCGATGCTGGCTGGTTATCGGGCCTGGCTGCCCGGGCGCGCGCGGGCAGCGCTGCGGGCGGGCCGCTTCGATGCGATCATGGCGCATTGGCGGGTGGTCACCCGGGCGCTGGTGGGGGCGGTGGCAGCGGCCGGCGGAGAGCTGTATGTGTGGACGGTGGACGACGCCACGCTGATGGACCGGATGATGGCGATCGGTGTCGACGGAATCATCACGAACGACCCGCGCCTCTTTTCGCCCTTCGCTTTGTGAAGTGAAGTAGATAGGTGGGGTGGCGGTGGGTCGATTTGAGCGTGTGCCGACTCGCTGGGGGCTTGGTTTGGGTGTTGCGATAGTAGGTACGGATGGGTGCTGGGGTTGTTATAAAAAATTCAGAAGCCGATAGCCATTGCGCACGGCATTTGAATTTTTTGTTTCGACCGCCTGCCTAATTGCAATAGCTATACGGCCCTCCACTCCCAAACCGACGCACTACCGGCGGGGACCTTGTTTGTGGTCCAGGCCCCTCCCGAGGGATTACCCAAGCGTGCAGGTCGCCGCGCTGAACCCAACGGTGGGCAGGGGTAGGCGGGCCCGGGTGGGTGGGCCCGGGTAGGTGGGCCAGGGTAGGTGGGCCTTCAAACCCCCTTCCGAGGGATTACTCGAGCGTGCAGGTCGCCGCGCTGAACCCCTTCGGTTCGGCGCCGGCGAGACTCTTGTGCTCGGCGGTGGTGGGAAGGCTCACGAGGTGCACGGGGTGGCCGCCGCGGCGCCACTCGAATTCCACCTGGCCGCGCAGCGTATAGGGGCTGGGGGTGGGCTTGAATTCGAACGTGCGTCCCGCCTGGCGGGTAGAGGCGGCGGAGCCGATCGGTACGAAGCCGGAGTCGGCGCTCTTGCCGAGGTCGGCCCATTGCTTGGTGGTGGCGTCGAGCGACTGCACCTGAAAACGCATGTACATCGCGTCGTGCGGGTGCCCGTCGGTTGGCATCGAGCCGCGGATGCCGATCGTGTCGGTGTGGTGGGGGGTGTTGCAGATGTCGACGGTCGCCCACAGTTCGGGAGACTTGGCCAGCGGCGTGAAAGCGGGCCGCGCGAGCGCGCCCGCCACTAGCGCGCCCGCCACTGCCACTAGCGCCCCGGCGGCGATCAGCGCTGAGACGATCGTTCGGGAGGAGGCCATCTTGTGAAGATAGCGCCGCGGGAGTGGTGGAACGCCGATCGCGAGAGGTGTGCTATCCACTCTGACGATGCGGGCGCCAAGCTCAGCGGAGGTCGTGGAGCTGCTTGCCCGCGTGCCCGTGTTCTCGACGCTCGAGCAGGCGGATCTGCAGCGCATCGCACAGTTGGCGGTGCCACGTGGCTTCGAGGCGGGTCAGGTGGTGTTCCGCGAGGGCGATCGGAGCGACACTTGCTACGTCGTACACGCCGGCCGCGCCCGCGCGGTGCACGACCATGGCGACGGGCGCACGATTACGCTGGCGACGTTCGGCTCGGGGGACATCTTCGGCGAGCTGGCGCTGTTCGAGGATGAGCGCCGCTCGGCCACGGTGGAGGCGCTGGAGCCGACGAGCGCGTTGGCGGTGCTGGGCCCGGACATGCGCCGCCTGATGGCCGAGCACCCACAGATTGCGATGCGTCTCCTGATCGCGCTCGCGCGGCGTCTGCGCGAGAGCAACGAGCGCCTCGCGCGGCGCTCCTTCCAGACCGTCCAGGGCCGCGTGGCGTCGGCGCTGAGCGAGCTGGTGGCACAGGCGCGGCCGTCGCCCCCATCGGCCGTGGGTGAGCCTGCACGCGAGGTGCCGGGCCACGACGTGCCGATTCTCGCCACGCAGGCCGATCTGGCGAAGCTGGCGGGCAGCTCGCGCGAGTCGGCGAGCCGCTTCCTCGCGGTGTTGGAGCGGGCGGGCGTCATCTCCCAGGGTAGGGGCAAGCTGATCGTGCACGACCCCGAGGCGCTGCGCTCGTATGTCTTCTGAGCGTGAGGATCGTCAACCCGCCGATTCCGAGCCCGCTCGCCGCCAGCGGACTTCCGGGGAGGCAGCCGGCGCTGAGCGTGGCGGAGCGTCTCACGGCCCGTCGCGGCCGCAAGAGCGCTCGGCCGGTGGGGCGGTGGTGCACGAAGGGCAGCTGCTCGTGATCGTGCCAAGCCGCCGCGCGGCCGATGGCGCGCGCGTGTTGGGGTTGCCGAAGGGCCACATCGACCCTGGCGAGACCCCGTTGCAGGCGGCGATTCGTGAGGTGCGGGAGGAGACGGGTGTGGATGCGGAGCTGGTCGAGGAGCTCGGCGAGGTGCGTTACTGGTACAGGCGCGACGGCCGCACCGTGCCCAAGTCGGTCGCCTTCTACCTGCTCCGCTACATCGCCGGAGATACGGCGGACCACGACGACGAGGTCGAGGAGGTGCGCTGGATTCCGCTGGCGCAGGCGTGCACCGAGCTCACTTACCAAGGCGAACGCGAGATCGCCGTGCGCGCGCGCACGGCGCTGGATCGATAGCCTGCTCTCTGTCGTGCAGGTGCTCAACTTCTATTCCACGATCTTCGCCGACGAGCTCAAGCGGGGCCGCAAGACGGCCACGATCCGGTTGGGGGACAAGTCGGGCAAGTACCGCAAGAACCAGCTGGTGCTGGTTACGATCGGCTACCAGTACTCCCCCCGCGAGCGGATCTTCGAGGCGGTCATCGACCAGGTCGAGGTGATGAAGCTCGCGGAGCTCTCCCCGCGCGACATCAAGCACGACAATCCTGAGTTCCGCCGCCACGAGGAGCTGATCAACTTCCTCGAGCAGATCTACGGCCGCCCCGTCTCGCCGGAGGACATCGTCACCGTGGTGCGCTTCTCGCAGATCCTCGAGAACCCCAGCGGTATGACCGAGGCGATGAAGGGCTTCGGCGGCGCTCAGAACTAGCCGCCCCCGGTTGGGCGCCGTCATAGCCGCTTCGAGGTCTGCCTGGTCGGGCACCGTCAGAACATTCGTTGGCACTCTGAGGAAGAAAGTGCCAGCGGGCGCTTGAATTGCCGCTGCGGTTGGGTATAGTGGCGGGCAGTTGGCACTCGACCAAGACGAGTGCCAAAACCAGGGGCCAAACCGCCAGTTTGGGGGCCCCGCGATTGAACTCTCTAAATAGTGGAGGTCTCACCAAGATGAAGCTCAAGCCCCTGGGCGATCGCCTGATTGTGCGGGCGATCGAGGAGGAGGAGAAGACCGCCAGCGGTCTCGTGCTCCCCGATACAGCCAAGGAGAAGCCGCAGAAGGGAAAGGTCCTCGCCGTCGGCGACGGCAGGATCGACGATGACGGCAAGCGCATCCCGCTTGATGTCAAGAAGGACGACGAAGTCCTCTACAGCAAGTACGGCGGGACTGAGATCAAGATCGATGGGGAGGATCTGCTCGTGCTGCGCGAGTCCGACGTCCTCGCCAAGGTCGCGTAAGCGCGCAGGCGCGATAAGGAGAACTGAAAGACATGGCACATAAGGAGATCAAGTACAACGCCGAAGCGCGCAAGTCGCTGGAGGCGGGCGTGGATGCCGTGGCCAACGCGGTCAAGGTCACGCTGGGCCCGAAGGGCCGCTACGTAGTGCTGGACAAGAAGTTCGGCGCCCCCACGATCACCAACGACGGCGTGACGATCGCCCGCGAGATCGAGGTCGAGGACGTCTTCGAGAACCAGGGCGCCCAGCTGGTGCGCGAGGTGGCCACCGCCACCAACGATGTGGCCGGCGACGGCACCACGACCGCCACCGTGTTGGCCCAGGCGATCGTCCGTCAGGGCCTGAAGAACGTCGCCGCGGGCGCCAACCCGCTGGCGCTCAAGCGCGGCATCGAGCACGCCGTGGATCAGGTGGTGGCGAGCATCAAATCGCAGGCCAAGGAGGTCTCGGGCAAGGAGCAGATCGCCCGCGTGGCGACGATCTCGGCCGGCGACGAGGAGATCGGCGACGTGATCGCCGATGCGATCGAGAAGGTGGGCAAGGACGGCGTGGTGAACGTCGAGGAGGGCCAGACGTTCGGCATGGACCTCGAGTTCACCGAGGGGATGCAGTTCGACAAGGGCTACATCTCCCCGTACATGGTCACCGACCAGGACCGCATGGAGGCGACGCTGGAGGATCCCTACATCCTGATCGCCAACCAGAAGATCGGCTCGGTCAGGGACGTGCTGCCGGTGCTCGAGGCCGTGATCCAGAGCGGCAAGCCGCTGCTGATCATCGCCGAGGACGTCGAGGGCGAGTCGCTGGCGACGCTGGTTGTCAACAAGCTGCGCGGGACGTTCACCGGCGTGGCCGTGAAGGCGCCGGGCTTCGGCGATCGCCGTAAGCGGATGCTGGAGGACATCGCGATCCTCACGAACGCCGAGGTGATCACCGAGGAGATGGGCCTGAAGCTGGAGAACACGCAGGTCTCGCAGCTCGGACGCGCACGTCGCGTGGTCGTCGCCAAGGACAACACCACGATCGTCGACGGCGCCGGCGACGCGGCGGCGATCAAGGGACGTATCAACCAGATCAAAAACGAGATCGAGAACACCGACTCGGACTTCGATCGGGAGAAGCTCCAGGAACGCCTCGCAAAGCTCTCCGGCGGTGTGGCCGTCGTCAAGGTGGGCGCGGCGACGGAGACGGAGATGAAGGAGAAGAAGCACCGCGTCGAGGACGCTCTGCAGGCCACGCGGGCGGCGCTCGAGGAGGGCATCGTGCCCGGCGGCGGCGTCGCGCTGCTGCAGGCCTCGGCCTCGATCAGCTCCAACGGCGGCGGCGCCGAGGACGATGACGAAAAAACCGGCGGGCGCATCGTGCTGCGCGCGCTGGAGGAGCCGCTGCGTCAGCTCGCCGAGAACGCGGGGCTGGAGGGCTCGGTGGTCGTCAACGACGTGCGCAAGGCCAAGAAAGGCCATGGCCTCAACGCGGCCACCAACGAGATCGTCGATCTCGTGGCCGCGGGCGTGATCGATCCGGCGATGGTCACCCGCTCGGCGCTGCAGAACGCGGCGTCGATCGCCAAGAACATCCTCACCACGGAGGCGATCGTGGCGGAGGTTCCGGAGAAGGAAGGCGGCGGTGGCGGTGGCGGCGGCATGCCTGACATGAGCGGGATGATGTAGGCAGAGATGCCTGCGGGCGGCGAGGGGCGCTTCGGGCGAGGCGCCCCTCGCACGCCGGTTGTTTCGCGAAACCCGACTCCGTCCGGCAGTCTCGAGTCGTGGGGTTGGAGCCCCTGAAGGTGAGGGGTAAAAGACAAGGGCCCGGCATCGTGCCGGGCCCTTGTCGCGGTTTGGCCCTGGGGGGCGATCCGCCGTCCTTGGGAGATGAATCAAAGACCCCACCCGCCGCGCCCGGGGTCTTCCCTGGCCATCTTCTCAAGGAGGCGCCGGGACGGCGCCTTGCACAGCGGATACTGACAGAGTCGTCGTGCCGCTGTTGCACTGTTTCTGACTTCTGGAAGCGGCGAAGGCTATTCGGTAACGGCTATTCGACGGCTCCGATCGGCCGCGAGGGCTCGCCCACGTACTTCGCAGTCGGCCTGATCAGCTTGCCTTCGCGCTTCTGCTCGAGGATGTGCGCCGACCACCCCGCCACCCGCGCGCAGGTGAACATCGGAGTGAACAGTTGGGCCGGCACTTCCGCAAGGTCGAGCACGACGGCGGACCAGAACTCCACGTTGGTGGCGAGCACGCGGTCGGGCTTGCGCGCGTGCAGCTCCGCGAGGGCGGCCTGCTCGAGCGCCTCGGCTACCTCGAAGCGCGGGGAGCGCAATTCGCCGGCGGTACGGCGCAGGACCCGCGCGCGAGGATCTTCAGCGCGGTAGATGCGGTGGCCGAAGCCCATCAGCCGATCGCCGCGATCGAGTGCCTCTTTCACCCAGCGCTCGGCGTCGCCCGTGCGTTCAACTTCCTCCAGCATCTTCAGCACGCGAGACGGCGCCCCACCGTGGAGCGGGCCGGAGAGCGCGCCCACCGCCGCCGACAGCGCCGCGGCCACATCGGCACCAGTGGAAGCGGTGATGCGCGCGACGAAGGTGGAGGCGTTGACACCGTGCTCGGCGGCGGAGACCCAGTAGGCGTCGATCGCCTTCACGTGGTCGGGGTTGGCCTCGCCGCGCCAGCGGAGCAGGAAACGCTCGGGGATCGAGCGGGCGCGATCGATCTCATCTTGGGGCACCGGCGGCTGTCCCACACCGCGCGCCGACTGGGCGACGAACGAGAGCGCCATCACCGAGGCGCGCGCGAGGTTGTCGCGGGCCTGCTCGTGGGAGATGTCGATCAGCTGACCGAAGCCCCACTCCGGGGTGAGCATCGCGAGCCCCGCCTGCACGTCCACGCGCGGGTCGCCCGAGCGCACCGTCAGCGGATGCGGTTCGGCGGGTGGCAGCCCCGGCTTGAAGCGGCCGTCGACCAGCAGGCCCCACACCTGCTCGTAGGGGACGTTGCCCACCAGATCCTCGATGTCCACGCCGCGGTAGCGCAGCGCGCCTCCCGCTTTGTCGGGCTCGGCGATCTCGGTGGCGAAGGCGACCACGCCTTCCAGGCCAGATTGGACCTCCGGTGCTGTTTGAACCGCGCTCATGGCACTCGCTTTCTGGGCTTGTTTTGATTGAAGGCCCACCCAGCCCCGGTCGGCCGCCGCGGTTGCGCCGCGATCGATCGGGCTGCCTTCTGGGCAGCCCACATCGTCGCAGGAATCGAGGCGGTTGCCGCCGCTCCCTGAAGGACGTTACGCTCTGCTGCGACGGGCGTCCGTCCGTCGTTCGTCAGAAGGAGGAGCCGGTGCCCGACAGCGATTTGATGTTCCGCTCCGCGAGCGAGCTCGCGGGCATGGTGCGCGCCGGGGAGCTGTCCGCGCGCGAGCTCGTGCAGTGCTCGCTCGATCGCATCGAGGAGCTCAACCCGACACTCAACGCGTTCGTGCAGGTCGACGGCGAGCGCGCGCTGGCGGCGGCCGAGGCGGTGAAGGCCGGCGACAAACGCCCCTTCGCGGGGGTGCCGATCGCGATCAAGAACCTCCGCGCGGTCAGCGGCCTGCGCTTCACCTACGGGTGCTCGCTGATGAGCGACTTCGTGGCGAGCTACGACCACAACGTCACACGCCGGCTGAAGGATGCCGGCTTCATCGTGGTGGGCACCACCACGCTGCCCGAGTACGGCATCCTGCCGACCAGCGAGGCGCGCCTGTTCGGAGCGACCCGCAATCCCTGGGATCTGGGGCGCACCCCAGGCGGCTCCTCCGGCGGCTCGGCCGCGGCGGTCGCCGCGGGGATGGTGCCGGTGGCGCATGGCAGCGATGGGGGCGGCTCGATTCGCATTCCCGCGGCGTGCTGCGGTCTGGTGGGGCTGAAGCCTCAGCGCGGGCGGATCTCCTCGGCACCCGAGCTGGGCGACTCGATGCTCGGGATCGACGGGATGCTGACGCGCACCGTCGCCGACACGGCGGCGGCGCTCGACGTGCTCGCCGGTTACGAGACGGGCGATGCCACCTGGGCGCCGACACCGTCGGAGCCGTTTGCGCGTGCCGCCGCGCGCGAGCCGGCGCCGCTGCGGATCGCCGCCACGACGCTGCCGCCGGTGCCCGACGCGGTGGTGGACCCGCTGGCGGCGAAGGCGGTCGGTGATGCCGCCGAGCTGCTTCGCGAGCTCGGACACGAGGTCGAGGAGGTCGATCCCCCGTGGCAGGTGGAGAGTGTGCGGGAGCTGTTTGGGGCGGTGTTCTGCACCCATGTCAGCCTCGCGATCGCGTTCTCGGGGACGGTCGCCGGCCGCGAGCCGACCGCCGAGGACATGGAGCCGATGAGCTGGGCGATCTACTCGATGGTGCAGAAAATGAATGCCGTGCAGGGTCTCGCCGCAACGGTGCAACTGCAGGCTTTCACCCGCGGTTTGGTCGAGTTCCTACAACCCTATGACGCGCTGCTCACCCCGGCGCTCGCGGAGCGTCCGCTGGCGCTCGGCACGCTCGATCCCGCGGCGCCCAACCCGATGGCAACGTTCACCCGCTCGAGCCTGTTCACGCCATTCACCCCGATGTTCAACGCCAGCGGTCAGCCGGGCATCTCGCTGCCGCTGTTCCACGGCGAGGATGGACTGCCGCTGGCCGTGCAGCTGGTGAGTCGTCCCGCGCAGGAGGGGATGTTGCTGGCGCTGGCCACACAGCTCGAAGGGGCGTGCCCGTGGGCCGAGCGTCGGCCGGCGCTGGCCGCGGCGTAACCGACGATCGGCGGCCGGTAGTGGCTAGGTTTGGGAGACGAGGGCGGTATAGCTATTGCAATAGGGCCGGGTGTCGAACAAAAATTCAAAAGCCGTGCGCAATGGCTATCGGGTTCTGAATTTTTTATAACAACCCCAGCACCTACTCATGCCTACTATCGCGATACTCAAAGCCTTCATTGATCCGCGGGCGCCCGCTTCGACAACGCCGCCGCCATCGCCCGCGGTCGCACCCCGAGCCGTTCGGCATCGGCGCATCCCCGCGCGGAGACCATCGATACCTCCATCAGCTCGGCCTCGTCCCAGGTGGCGGGCGCATGTGTGCCCGCAAGCGCCTCCAGCAGGCGCAGCCCCCGGGCGACCACCGGAGTCGGCACCCGCACGAGCGCTCGGCGACGGTGCAGAGCGTGCAGCACCTCCCGCACGATCTCGGCGTGGCTGAGGGTTTGCGGCCCCGCCAGCTCGTAGGATCCGGCGAGCTCCGGGGTGCGCAGCGCCGCCATTGTGCAGTCCGCCACATCCTCGGCCCAGATCGGCTGGTAGAGCGCGCGCCCGGCGCCCGAGATCGGCATCGCCGGCAGCAACGCGAGCCGCTCCAGCAGCGTCAGCCAGCGATCCCCCGGGGTATAGACGATCGAGGGGGCGAACACGACCGAACGCATCCCCGCCTCGCGCACCGCCTGCTCGGCGAGCGCCTTGGCGCGCAGAAAGCGCGCGCGGCTGTGAGTGGAGGCGGAGAGTGCCGAGAAGAACAGGAAGCGCTCGACGCCCGCCCGCTCGGCGGCCTGCACCATGCGCCACGTGGCGATGCCCCCGAGCTCCTCGATCGAACCGCGCGGCTGGTCGCGGATCGCGGCGGCGAGATGCACCACCGTGTCCACCCCCCGCATCGCGTTGCGGAACGACGGCGGGTCGGCGAGGTCGCCGAGCGCGATCTGCACCCGTACCCGGGTGGCGCCTAGGCGGCGGGGGTCGCGCACCAGGCAGCGCACCGACATGTCCTCGGCGAGCAGGCGACCGAGGAGCGCAGAGCCCACCTGACCGGTGGCGCCGGTTAGCAGCAGCATTTGCGCTCCCCAACCTAGCGAAAGCCGCGTGGATGCGACGGCCCCCTGGCCGGATGGGATCTGCGGAGTGGGTTGCGCCGGCGCCGGATGAGACACCCCGAGCGGAGTCGATGTGGCGGCGCCCAACGTCAGAAACAAAGAGGCCGAAATTGTTGCAACAGCCGGCATCGCGAACTAACTTGGGCCGATGGCGAGCGAAGTCACCGCCCCCCGGGTTCGCGCGCGCGCCACGCCGCTCGCGCGCCTCGCCGAACTGGGTTGGCCGGCGCCCGCGTGGGGCGCGATCGGGGTCACGACGCTGTTCATCGGCCTCACCTGCTGGTGGCTGACTCAGGATCGCAGCATCCCGATCTTCGACGCCGGGCTGCACCTCAACCTCGCGCTCAACGTCCAGCACGAACTCGCCGGTGGGAACCTCGGCAACGCGCTCACGCTGAGCGTCCCCTACCCGCCGTTCGCCTATCTCATCGGCTCGCTGGGGATCACGCTCGGCGGCGTGGGGGTGGCGCCGCCGATTCTCGCCGAGAACCTCGTGTTCGTGACGCTGCTGGCGCTCGGCTGCTACAAGGTGGGACGGCTGGCGTTCGGTCCGCTGGCGGGCCTGCTGGCGGTGGTGTTCGCGCTCGGCTCGCCGCTGCTCGCCGCACAGTTCCACGTGTTCATGACGGATGCCCCGGAGACCGCGATGGTTGCGGTGTCGGTGTGGCTGGTGATCGCGAGCGAGGGTTTCACAAAGCTGCGCACGTGCGCGCTTGCCGGGGTCGCGGTGGGGCTCGGCATGCTGACGAAGGAGCCGTTCCCGATCTTCGTGCTGGGCGTGGGCCTCGTGACGGTGGGTCGCGGCGGCCGGCGGGCATGGCCGGGAGTCGCGGTGTTCGCCGCGATCGCGCTGGCGATCGCGCTCCCCTGGTACGTGCACGAGCACAGCTTGATCCAGGGAATCGGCACTCAGGCGACGGCCTCCTCCAGTGCCTACCAGAATCAGGGGGGCAACGCCCCCAAAGACATCGCCCCCCCACGGCTATCGAGCGCCAATCTCGAGTGGTACATGTGGAACCTCGACAACGTCGAGCTGGGGTTGCCGCTGCTGCTGCTCGCCGCCGCCGGGTTCATCTGGACGGTTGCCGGGTTGGTGCGCTCGCGTCCACGGCAGCTCGCGGCGGGGCGCGCGCGGCCGGGGGCGGCGCGGACTTCGAGCGTGGCCCGCCGGCAGGAGCGCGGCAGGCAGGGCAGGCAGCTAAAGCGCAAGAGCCCTCCCACCCGCGACTCTCGCGCGGGCGATCGGGATGCCGCCGCGGCGGCAGATCGCGAGCGAGCATCGGTGAGCCCGTTGGCGCTGGAGTTGACGGTGGGGGCGGTGGTGGCATGGGCGATCCTGACCGAGACCTACTTCCACGACACCCGTTACAGCATGCCGCTGCTGCTGTATCCGGCCGTGTTTGCCGGGGGCTGGATCGCGCACTTCGCTGGTCGCCGGCGGGCCGTCGCGGTGGGCGCGCTCGCGGCGGTGGTGGTGGCGAACACGCTCGGGAGCACCTTCGGCGTAGGGATGCAGTACCGGATTGCGCTGCCGGGAGCTTCCCCGACCGCGCTCCAGCAGTCGGGCTACCTGACGCTGTATCCGGGCGGGTTCCTCGTGTCGGGGCCGCACCGCGATGGAGACTTGCTGGCGACGCTGCAGGCGCTGCGGCGCGGTGGCGTGCGGTACCTCGTGTGGAACCAGCAACAGGGCACGGCCGAACCCGACTTTTCCAACGGTGGCTTGGCGGTGCTCGCGCAGATCGCGCAGCTGCGGCCCACCACCGGCGCGCGGGTGAGTGCCCTGGGCAGGCGCGTTGCGGTGCTGGCGCACGGGACGATCGGCCCCCACGAAGTCGCCCCCTGCGTCACGCTCGACGACGGCACCGGCATCTGGATCCGGATCGGCAACCCGGCCGCGGCAGGCGCCCGGGAATACTGCCCGCTGCCACGACCCCACTACTACGGGCCCAAGTAGGCTCGAGCAGGCGTGCGCCCCGCCCGGGGGCCGGGCAAGCGCAGGGGCGTCGCTAATATTCCCTTCTCCCGCAAGCAGCCAACATCGACTCGAGAAGGAAGCGAATGGCCTACGTGATCGCAGAGCCGTGCATCGGCACCAAGGACAACTCCTGCGTCGAGGTGTGCCCGGTGGACTGCATCCACCCGACGCCCGACGAGCCCGGGTATGACGCCGCCGAGATGCTGTACATCGACCCGGACGAGTGCATCGACTGCGACGCCTGCGTGGAGGCCTGCCCCGTGGACGCCTGCTTCGCGGAGGATCAGCTGCCGGAGGAGTGGCAGAAGTTCACCCAGATCAACGCGGAGTACTTCGCCAACAGCCGCTGAGGCGGCGCGATACGGCGTCCTCGGTCGCTCGTGTACCGATCGTCGATCAGATGCGATCGACTGATCGGCCAGCACACTTCGCTCCCTGTGTCCTTGTCTCGCTTGCTCAGCGACTGTTGGATCGTGGTCGCGAAGTCAGGAAGGGTTGGGATGGGATCGTCCGCGCGCGTTGGTGAGGGCGCCCACGCGCAGGGGGTGGGCCCTCCATGCCCCACCACAGGCGGGTGGGGGCGTCCCAATCAGGCCATCGGCAGCGACATGCCCGCCGGCGGGGCGCTTGACGGCGGGACCGTCACGGCCGCCTCGCCGCCGTTGGTCGCGGCGGCGCCGTTGAGTACCGGCAGCTCCAGCGGGGCCATCGCGATCAGGCCCCGCGCTGCCCGGCGGATCGCCTGGGCGGCGGGGTCGTCGGGGTCCTCGATCACGAGCGGCACGCCGTTGTCGGCGTGCTCGCGCAGGGGCATTGTCAGCGGCACCTTGCCGAGCAGCGGTACGTCGAGCTCGTCGGCGAGCGCCTGTCCGCCGCCCTCGCCGAAGATCGTGAAGCGCTCGCCCGAGGGCGTGGTGAAGCTCGACATGTTCTCGATCACGCCGCCGATCTCCAGATCGACCTTGTGGGCCATGTGCGCGGAGCGGCGGGCGACCTTCTGCGCGGTGGGCTGCGGCGTGGTGACGATTATGAACTGCGCTTGCGGCAGCAGCTGCGCGAGCGTCATCGACACGTCGCCCGTGCCGGGGGGCAGATCCACGAGCAGGTAGTCGAGCGCACCCCATTCGACGTCCTGCAGGAACTGGGTGAGCGCCTTGTGCAGCATCGGCCCGCGCCACACCACGGCGGCGTCCTCCTCGACGAAGAAGCCGATCGACATGACCTTCACGCCGTGCGCGTCGAGCGGGACGATCTTGCGCTGTGCGGAGACGGGCGGGCGGGTGGCGCCGAGCCCGTACATGCGCGGGATCGAGTAGCCCCACACGTCGGCGTCGAGGATGCCCACGTGCTTGCCCTCCGCCGTCAGCGCGGCGGCGAGGTTGGCGGTGAGTGTCGACTTGCCGACGCCGCCCTTGCCGGAGCCGATGCACAGGATGTTGGAGACCTGCGCGAGCGCGCCCTCGGGCAGGCTGCCACGCCCGAGCTTCTGCTGCAACGCGGACTTCTGAGTGTCGGTGAGCACGTCGAAGTAGACGTTGACGTGGGTGACGCCCTCGAGTGTGGAGGCGGCCTGGGCGACGGACGTCTGGAAGTGGCCCTTGATCGGGCAGCCCGGCGTGGTCAGCGAGACGGTCACGTCGACCACGCCATTGGCGCCGATCTCCACCGAGCGCACCATGTCGAGCTCGACGATCGAGCGGCGCAGCTCGGGGTCGATCACCACCTCCAGGGACTTCATGATCTGCTCGCGTGTGGGCACACGGCCATTCTGGCAGAACCCCGGGGGGCGCCCCCCCAACGCGACTTCGCCCTCTGCTGGCCCCCGGCCCGGTGGCCTGCTCCCCAGTTAGGCGCCGGGCGCGACGTGACCAACCGGGCCGGCCTCTGCCGGCCCCATCCAACCTACCGCTCCGCCGCGGGGCACACGATGCGGTAGTCGCAGTGCGCGCACGCCGCCGGCGAGGGCGTGGGCTCGAAGCTCTGCGCGAGGATCCCCGCGCCGGCGTCGAGCACCGCTCGCTTCACCCACTCCCCGGTGTCCGCGTTTGCTGGCACCGGCACCTTGCGGTCGTCGAGGACGTAGTAGTAGGCCTGCCGCGTGTCCTCGAGACCCCACGCCTCGCGGGCCGCGATCGCGTAGAGCGAGAGCTGGATGTCGCCGCTCAGCTCCTCCGCGGTCTTGGCGTAGCCGGTCTTGTAGTCGATCAATTCCCACCCCCCCTCGGGGAGGCGGTCCACCCGATCGACCCGCCCACGCACGTGGTGGGGCCCCAGGTCGAAGGCGAACGCGCGCTCGAACCACAGCGGCTGTGCCGGTTCCTCGCGCAGGCGCTCGTGGTAGCGGGTCAATGCCGAGCGCGCCTTCTGGCGCAGCTCGCGTTCGCGCGCCCCATTTCCCATCCCGCTCCGCTGCCACGCCACGTCGAGCAGCTCGAGCAGCTCCGCGAGCGTCCCCGGCTTTCCGTCGCCCGTCGTCCGCGGTCGATCGCTCGTATCCCGCGGTCGAGCGCTGCTTCCCGGCTCGTCGTCGTCACCCTCCCCGTCGCGCCCCTGGGTGTCCGCGGCTGCGTGGAAGCGTTCCAGGACCTGGTGCACCACGATCCCGAAGCGCTGGTGGATCGTCTGTTCGGTGGGGATTTTCAGGACCCGCGCGAACTTGTAGCGGAGCGGGCAGCCGCGATAGGTCTCGACATCCGAGGCCGACAGCACCAGGCCGTCCCCCTTGCGGGGGAGGAACGCCTCGAGCGTCGGCTCGTCGCGCGCGGCCATCGCCAGCGCCCGCGCGTGGTGCCCGCGCCGCTCGCTCTGTCCACCCGCGAGCGGATCGTCGCTCACGCGGTCCTCGCGCAGCAGCTCATCCAGCGGCGAGCTCTCGTAGATCTCCCGCTGCAGCGGCGTCATCGCCGTGCGCAGGCGCGCATTGACGTCCTGCAGCGCGGCCTCTCCCGCCTCCCCGGGGGCCCGCTCGGCGAGCGCCGCCAGCTTGAGCAACTCCAGGTATCTCACCACCCCGTGGGAGACGTCGAGCTCGGTGTCGAGCCGCAGCTCCCCAAGGCGCCCGGCGATCCGCGCCACGTCCCCGAGCACCTCCTCGCGCATCATTCGCAGCGTGCTCTGCAGCGTCTCCTCGGGTTCCGCCGCCGGCGCCTGTCGCTCGCCCCAGGGTCTCGCCGCCGATATCTCCACGCCCCGGAGCGCCGCCGCCGACGCCTCCTCGTCCTGGGTCCCCGCCACAAGTGCCCCCCTGTCCTGGGGCGCCGCCGGCGCTGCCTCGTCCGGCCGTGCCTGCTCCGACGCCGCCGTCAGCTCGATCGCCAGCGCTCGCGCGGTGGGCCGGGGCGAGGAGCCCACGAACTCCTCCGCCAGCTCGCACAGCCCCGCGAGGCCCGCGAGTCGCTGCGCGTCCTCGCCATCGGCTGCCAGCAGCTGTCGCCGGCGCAGCCCCAGGCGCTCGATCAGACGCCCCACGAACAGGTCGGCCCGCACCGTGTCGAACCCCCCGGCCGCCCAGCGGTGCAGCTCCAAGAAGCGCCCGACGCGCTCGCGCGCCTGCGGCGGGAGCTGTGGAGACTCCATTGCGGCGGCCAGCGCCGCCACTACCTCCAGGCGCTGGCGGCGCACGATCTGGATCACCCGCGCCAGATCGACCTGTCGCAGCTCGATCGGGGGACGCGCCAGCGCGCGCACCGCCGCCGCCGCGTCCCGCGGGTCCACGAGCAGACGCATCCACGCCAGCACGTCCCGCACCTCCGCCCGCTTCAGCAGCTCCGCGCGCCGTGCCGCGCGCTCCCCGCGGTCCTCCGCGCGCTCGTCAGCGCGCTCCTCCCGGGGCAGGTGCTCCAGCGGGTGGGACATGCCCTGCCGGTCGGGCGCTTGAGCGGTGTCCGCCGGGCTTCCGAGCCAGGGCAAGTCCTGTGGGTCGTCGAGCGAGGAGGGCACCTATCGAGAGGATATGGGTGTGGGCCCCAGGCCCGGGCTACCCTCCAAGGATGGACGCGATCGACTGGAGCACCGCGCAGCGTGTGGGGGAGCTGATCGCCGGGTCCCCCGGGACCGAGGGCCGGACCGCCCAGGTGCTCGGCGATACCGTGCAGCCGCTGGCGCTGCGGTTTGCCCGTCGCGTGGGCGAGTACTCGGGGCTGGAGCTCCCCGCGGAGCTGCCTCCCCTGGAGGCAGTCGACCGCCCCCGCTGGATCGAAGCCAACCTGCAGACGATGCGCCCTGTGCTCGAGTCGCTGGCCGCGGAGGGACTCGGCCCGGGTGGCCGCTCCACTGGCCGCATGCGCTTCAGCTGGAAGCGCCCCGGACAGGATCTCGGGCCGCTGTACGACACGCTCAGCGCCGCCGGTGGCCTCTTGATGGGGGCGCAGGTGGGGGCGATGGCGGGCATGCTCTCCCAGCGGGTGCTGGGCCAGTACGACCTCGCCCTGCTGGACCCCACGGTGGCGCCGCGCCTGCTGCTGGTCGCCCCCAACCTCGCGCAGGCGGCGCGCACGATGCAGGTGGACAGCGAGCAGCTGCTGGTGTGGGTGACGATCCACGAGATCACCCACGCTGTCCAGTTCTCCGGGGCGCCGTGGCTGCGTGAGCACCTCGCGGGAATCATGCGGCAGCTGATCGCGGGGCTGCAGATGACGGTGTCGCTCGGCGCGCTGCTGCGGCTTCCCAGCGCCGGCGACGCGCGCGCGTTCGCCGAGCGGTTGCGCCATGGTGAACTGGTGCGCCTGACGCTCGGCGAGCAGCGCTGGCAACTGGTGGAGCGGCTGCAGGCGACGATGTCGCTGGTGGAGGGCCACGCCGAGCACGTGATGGACGCCGTCGGCGCGGAGGTGCTGCCCTCGCTGCCGCGCCTGCGCGCCGCGATGACCCGCCGCCGCGAGCACCGCGGGCTGCCGTGGCGGGTGCTCGAGCGGCTGCTGGGGTTGGAGCTGAAGATGCGCCAGTACGACGAGGGCCGTCGCTTCTGCGACGCCGTCGTGCTCGCCGGCGGGCCCGAGGCGCTGGCGCGCGCGTGGCGCTCGGTGGAGGATCTCCCCACCGCCGCGGAGCTGCAGGCGCCCGAGCTGTGGCTGGCGCGCGTGGCGTGATCACCCTCGGCTGCAGCCGAGGGTGAATCCGCGCAGAGTGCTCGGGGGTGATGGAAAGAGCTTAAGTGTTGGGTATTGACAAGCCGGGGGTTGTGGTGTACGGTCTCCTTTGTCATGGTCATCCCTTTTGGGGTGGCTGGCGAACATAGGATCCGGTTGGGTCACCGCGTCTGTGGTTGACTTCAAGCGCTAGCAGGGTGCAGGTTGGTGTAGAGGGATCGGGTCGCAATAGATGAGGGAGTTGGGAATTAACGTGGTTTCGAGTGGGAGATACGTAGCGGGGATGTGCGCGTTCCGTCAGCGGAGTGATGCTAGATGCGCCAGCTTGGCGCTGTCGCATCTCTCTCTCTCTCTCTCTCTCTTGTCCTAGCCCGCCAAGGGCCGGGGCTCATCATCTTCGGGCCCTAAGGGGCCTTGCGGCATCCCCCGCGTGGGGAGGGCAAAGGCCGCGCTTGGGGTGGTCGGCGTGAGCACCGCGCGTGGCAGCGGTGCGGTATTGAGCCCGTCCGCCCCGCCCACCTCGTCGGGGCGGACCGGGTGCACACGTACGACCCCTACGCGTGAGTCGGCGTTGGCGCGCGCGCGTCTGGGCGACGTGATTCACCCTCGCACGCGGGTGGGTGAGATACAGCGCTCGCGGCTGCTGGCTGGTGCGGCCGCCACGATCGACGAGCTCGGGTATTCGCGGGCGACGGTCGGGCATATGACCGCCCGCGCGCGAGTTTCGCGGCGGACCTTCTACCAGATGTTCGCCAACCGCGATGAGTGTTTCGCGGCGGTGCTGGAGGAGGTAGTCGCGGTCGTCGGGGCCGAGTTGGCCGCGGCGGACGTGGGGTGCCTGCCGTGGCGCGAGCGGGTCCGCATCGGCGTGTGGACGATCCTCGCGTTCCTCGACCGTGAGTCGGCGTTGGCGCGGGTGTGTGTGGTGCAGGCGCTGCGCGCGGGCCCGCTGGTGTTGGAACGCCGTGAGGCGGTTCTCGCACAACTGGCTGCGGTGGTGGACGAGGGCCGTGAGGAGGGCGCTCGCGGGGAGGGCCTGACCCCGCTGACCGCGGAGGGCCTGGTTGGCGCTGCGTTCGCGATCGTCCACTCGCGGCTGTCGCATAGGGATGGCGAGCCGTTGACGAGCCTGCTGGTCGAGCTGATGGCGATGATCGTGCTGCCCTACCTCGGCCCCGCGGCGGCGCGCCGCGAGCGGACCCGCCCGGCGCCCGTCGCACCCGCGGTGATGCCGAGTGCACCTGCGCCCGCTGCGCCGCGGAGCGCTCGCGACCCGCTGGCCGATGTGGACCTGCGCCTCACCCACCGGACGGCCAGGGTGTTGGAAGCCATCGAGGAACTGGGCGGGCGCGGCTCGGATCCCAGCAACCGTGAGGTCGCGACGTTTGCGGGGATCACCGACCCCGGGCAGATCTCGAAGCTCCTGCGTCGTTTGGAGCGCCTCGGGCTTTTGGCGAACACCGGGGCGGGGCACGCCAAGGGTGAGCCGAACGCGTGGGCGCTGACCGACAAGGGCCAGCGGGTCACGCACAGCATCCGCATGCACGCCGCCCTCGATCGGCGCGAGGCGGCGTGATGCCCGTCCGCAACGTCCCATTCCAGCTTTGCAGTCCGATGGGATCAGAGGCCAATGCGACAATTTTGAAGGACAACAACAGACCTCACCCAGTGTGTCTGAGGCCCGGATGGCTGGCTTGTGTAAAGAGCCCGGATGACGGGTCACAGTTAGAAACAGCTCTAGAAACCTCTGCCTTTATAAAAGGAGACTTGATAAATGCTTCCAGAAAGTACGAGCCAGGCGTAGCGGCGACGGACCAGATGGCAAGGCGAGTTAGGTGTAGTGAGCAAGTTTTTTTTATCTACTATTAGTACCAGATACATGAATCCGTTCGACTCACAATGTCCAATGCATAACCTCGGTTTTCGCCACGACGCAAGACCGGCCTTCAAGACCACTGTGGCGGTAACGCCACGAAGGGTCAAAGTGTTTCGGGTAATAACACTGGGTTCGGAGAGGCCACGGTCGATCGCCGGCCAAGGACCATGCGCACGCTCTGCGACGGTCCCCATGATTTGGCGAACACGCCGCCCGCTCAACCCCCGGTTTTACGGGCGATCGCATCCAAAACCTGGCGTGAAAACGCTCACTGCCACCCCTCTTTCACGTCTCACGAACACCAGATTCAACCCACGAAAGGCCCACCGATGATCGACGCACCGAACAGGCTCACGTCCCTCCCGCACCGCCTCGGTGTCGTCGCGCCTGCTCGCGTGCGTGTCTTTGCAGGGAGTCGTCTGTCAAAAATCAGTTTCAGCCAAGCAGGTCCGCCTCGGCCAAGCAGGTCCGCGACTTCCTCCCGATCGGTTTTGCCGATCGGGAGGAATGCCCGGATCCTGCGCTGTTTTCACGATCCTGTCATCTGTGTCTATTGGGAGGAGTTGGGGTGATGAGTGCTTGCAGATCGGTCTTGGGGTTTGTGTCCACGCTGTGCGTGGTGGCGAGTGCCCTGCTGCTCACCTCAGCGCCCGCCGCGCTCGCGAGCGAAGGCTGCGAAAACGAAGCGCGTCGCGTCGAACAGGCCTCCACGTTCCTGCCCGATTGCCGCGCGTACGAGCTGTTGACCGTCCCCGGCGGGCCGCCTATCAACTATAGCGGCTACAACGATGGCCTTCCGCCCATCACGTCCACCATCGAAACGGGAAATGAACTAGAAGCGCCGTTCAGTTTCCCCGGCCCGCAGCCGTTTGCCGCGTTTGCCTCCGACGGCAACGCCGCCCTCTACGACTCGTACGAACCTAACGCCCTGCAGGATGGCACCTATACCAACCTTTTGCAGCGTGGCTCGAGCGGCTGGTTCTGGGAAAACATCGAGCCGACCCAGTCAAAGCACCAAGGCCTCTGTGACGTGACTGGCTACGTCGCCTTCTCGCAGAACCTCGAACAAATCGCCATTAGTGACGGAGAAAGCGAAGCCCTAAGCATCGGAGGCGAACAACAACCACTTGAATATTGCGGTCACGACGAACCCCGGCTCGTTCCCGGCGAGCCCGAAGAATCGGCCAACCTCTTCCTTCGCGACAGTGCAACTCACTCCTTCCAGCTTGTCAACGTCACCCCGCCGGGAACTACCTCCCACCAGCCGTTTCTTGAGGCCATCTCAGCCGATGGCTCCCACGTCGTCTTCAACTCGAGCGCGCTGCTGACGCCTGACGCGCCGCTGCCACCAACCATGAATCAAGGCTGCCCTCAAGGCGGCGAAGAATGGAACGAATTCGGCGATCTCTATGTGTGGACCGCCGGCGCGGTCCATCTCCTCACCATCCTGCCCGCTGGTGCTCCGGTGCTCGGCACCCTCGCCGGCGCACATCCCGATTACTGCGGCTCTTCCCCCATCCAGACCGCTGGGTTTACCAATGCGGTTTCCGCCGACGGCGAACGCGCCCTCTTCTACCACGGCGGCAGGTTTGAAGTCGTCTCCACTGTCAGCGGCGGCACCAGGCCTCTGCCGAAGTCACAATACATCGGAGGCGGCCTCTACCTGCGGCTGCACCCCAGCGCCGAACAGAGTGTCCTCCTCCACGGCGGCGCAACTGGCCAGGGCACACTGACCGAAGGCTCAAACCAAGTCACCTCGCTCACCACCACCACGGGCGAGTTCGCGGTCGGTCAGGCGATTGCCGGCCCGGGGATCCCGGCGGCTACGACGATCACCGCCGTTGCGCCCGGCGCGCTCACCCTTTCTGCCACGGCGAGCGCATCCGGCACCTTGGTCTCCCTCGAAGCCGCGAGTGAATGCACCGAACCGCAAAACGCCTGCACGGTTCAGGTCGACGCCAGCCAGGGCGGCTCGGGCTCCGGCGGCGGCACCTTCCAGTGGGCAAACGCCGAAGCCACCAAGATCTTTTTCACGGGCGAAGAAAAGCTCACCTCGAACTCCACGGCGCGAGCCGGCAAGCCCGACCTCTACGAATACGATGTAGACAAGCCGCAAGGCCAGCGTCTCACCGACGTCACCCTCAGCGCCTCAGAACCGGCCGATGTCCTCGGTGTCGCCGGCGCCTCCGAAGACGGGTCCTACCTCTACTTCGTCACACAGGCCAACCTCACCGGCGAACAGCAGAACTCGCACGGCGATACCGCCCTCGGTCGCGCCGAAGGGACCGGGCGGCTGATCGGCCCCTCCCATGGCGAAGGCACACTGACCGCCGGCTCGAACAAAGTCACGAACGTCACTGCAGTGGCCGGCGCATTCTTCATCGGCCAGGAAATTGAAGGTCAGGGCATCCCCAGCGGAGCGATTACGGTTACGACCATCACCGCCTGCGCGCCCAGCTGCTCGGCGCCGACTGAACTCACCCTCTCTCGCAATGCCATCCAAAATGGCACTTATACGCTCACCGGTGCCGGCCCCGCCGAAGTCACCGGGCTCAACGCCACCACTGGCGTCTTTCACGCCGGCATGGCCATCGGCGGCTCCGGTGTTCGCCCCGACACGTTGATCACGGCGGTTGGTGCCGGCACGCTCACTCTTTCCAGGGGAGTCACCGAAGGGGGAACGGCGACGCTCTCCGCCACGGCGGCGAATCTCTACGTGCGCCACGGCGCTCTCATCACGTTCATCACCAGCCTTAATGCCGAAACCGACCGTTGCGACTGGACCGCAAGGTGCCTCACCTCGCGCGTTTCCCAAAACGGGGCCTTCATCGGCTTCGATTCCTTCGACAGCCTCACCGGCTACGACAACCGGCCGCTCCGGTCCGAAGCCTGTTTCGCTCTCACGCGGTTGCCGGGACAGGCCTGCCCCGAGACTTTCCGTTACGCGGCGACGAGCAGCGGCAACCCGGGCGAACTCACCTGCGCATCGTGCAACCCCACTGGAGCGCCCCCCGTCTCGGAATTCGCGTGGTCGGTGATCGGGACCCCTGGGCAGGTCGGCATAGAAAAAGTGGGATTAACCTTGCAGATGAGCCACAACGTCTCGAACTCGGGACAGGTCTTCTTCGAGACGACCGAAAAACTTGTGCGCGCCGACGAAAACGAAAGCTTCGATGTCTACGAGTATGAGGGCGGCGAAGGGCCGAGCGCGCAGCTGCATTTGATCTCCCCCGGCAAGAGCGAACGCGAAGAGCCGTCCTACTTCTTCGATGCGACGCCGGACGGCTCGAACCTCTTCTTTATCACCGACCAGGCGCTGGTTCGCTCCGATACCAGATCCGACTATGCCCTTTACGACGCCCGCGTCAATGGTGGCTTCCTCTCGCAGGATGAAGCGGTTCAGTCTCCACCTTGTGGGGCTCTCGAAGCGTGTCGGGCGCCATTGAGCGAACCGCCCGCGGAATTCTCTGCGGGGTCCGCGGCCTTCGCGGGCGCCGGTAATCTCGTCTCCTCGCCTCCACCACCCCCGGTGAAAAAACTGGCGTGCAAGAAGGGCTTCCACAAGATGAAGATTCACGGGAAGGCCGTTTGCAAGAAGGTGTCAAAGCATCACAAGCGCAAGAGTAAGAAAGCGAAGAAAGCGACGAGAGCCACCGGCGATCGGAGGAGTAGGTGATGAAAACCCAGATGCAACCACAAACAGCTGCGGGCAAGCTCACTGGCCTGCGGAAATCGCCCGCGGGTGCCGTAGCTGGATTTATGTCGCTTTTTGTCCTGCTCGCCATGCTTGTGTTCGGCGTGCCGGCTGCTTCGGCGCAGATCGTCCATCTCAAGGAAGGCAGCTTCAACGGCAGCGAAACTCCCAGCGGTTCGCTCGGTATCGTCGCCGGCGTCGCCGTCGACAACTCCGGCGGCACGAGCGCCGGCGATGTCTACGTTGCCGGCGACACGTACGGCGCTACCGGGTTCGTCTCGAAGTTCGATGCAAACGGCAAATACGCTGGCGTCCAGTTCACCGGCGCGCAAACGCCACAGGGCTCCTTCGGTTTCGTGGACTGGGTCACCCTCGCCGCCAGTCGCGGCATCGCCGTGGATGGGTCAAGCGCCGCCAACAAGGGCGACGTATACATAGCCGACGCCGAACACGACGTCATCGACCGCTTCAGCGAAGCTGGGATGTTCCTCTGCCAGATCACCGGCAAGACACCGTCCACGACCCAGGAACAGGAACACGAGTGCGCCGGCGCGACCGGCAGCAAGACCCCGCAGAACGGCTTCACGCCCGGCGGTGGCCTCTCGGCCCTCGGCGTGGCGGTCGATCCCGTCAACGGCGACATCTACGTCTCCGACCCCGGTGACACGGTGATCGATGAGTTCAACCAAGCCGGCGCATACATCGGCCAGATCGCCGACTCGCACGTCACGAGCCCCTCCTCGCTCGCCTTCAACTCGAGAGGGGAACTCTATGTCGTCAATGGGCAATTCGCCGCAGGCGCCAACGTCGTCAAGTTCGACGCAAGCGGCACGTTCACGGCGGAAGTCGACAACGCTTCGCCGGACTACGTAGCGGTCGACCCCGCGACGAATGAGGCCTTCACGAACAGGGTCTCTGAATCCGAAGAACACGAGACCACCGAATACACTACCGCGGGCAGCCTCAGATCCACCTTCGCTAAGGAAGCGAACGCGGGCTCGGTCGGCGTCAGTAGCGCCACCGGCAAAATCTACATCAGTCCCTTGTCCCTCGACAATGGAGGGGTTGTGTATGTGTACAGTAGCGCCTTGACCGTACCGGATGTTGAAACCGGCGACGCGAGCGAAATCAAGCTAACAAGCGCTTCCCTGCACGGTCACGTCGCCCCCGACCTCGCAGATGGCGGCGGCGAAGTCACGAAATGCTACTTCGAATATGGTCCCACGACGCATTACGGTTTCACGGCGCCATGCGCCCCCATGACGCCATACGGCTCAGCTCAGGACGTGACGGCCGAGCTGACCCAACTCGGCCCTTCAACCAGCTACCACTATCGGCTGAAAGCCGAAGACGCCGAAGGCGCTTCGGGAGGCGAAGACAAGACATTCACCACCCCGGGTCCGCCCACCGTCGATCACGAGGCTGCCGAAGCGCTGCAGACGTCGGCCAACCTCAGGGCGCACATCGACCCGTGGGGCTACGACACCACCTGTCAGCTGCAGTACGTCGCCGACGCGTCTTTTCAGGAATCGCGGTGGCAGGACGCCAAGACCGTCCCCTGCCAGCCCCAGGATCTCGGCTCTGGATTCGGCGACATCCTCGTCAAGCTCACGGTTACCGGCTTGGCTCGCCACACGATCTATCAATATCGCTTCCTCGCGACCAATCAAGCCGGCCCCTTCGTCGACCCGGGCGGCACGTTCGAAACCTATGGCATCAAGGAATACTCAATCGAAATGGTGAAGAGCTCGCAAGGGGGGCGGGAAAGCGGCCTGTGGGAAGAATGGCAGCCCGGCGAAGTCGAAATGCAGGCCGGTGCCCACCCCTACGAACTGGTCACTACCATCAATCTCAGCGAAACGACGCTCTTCTCGGAGAGGATCCCTCTCAATAATAACGGTCCACCGGAAGAACTCGAATACTCAGGCTACGTCCTCATGAACACCAAGGACATCCACGCCGACCTGCCACCCGGCCTGGTCGGCAACCCGACGGCTCTGCCGCGCTGCAGCAGGGCGCTGCTGCACGCGGACCTCTGTCCCGGTGGCACCCAGGTTGGCATGATCGAAGTCTGGACGGACGGCTCCTACAGGTACCCATCGAACGGCGACCGAGATCATGAACCTCCCACGTTCCACTCCGAAGCCATATACAACATCGCACCGGCGGGTCAAAACCCGGCTGAATTCGGCACCAAGATCTATGGCAGCGCCACGACCACGATCCCCTTCCACGTCCGCACCGGCGAGGATTACGGCGTCACTGCTGACTCCATTGACATTAACTCCGCCGGAGTGCTCTCGAGGGTACGCGTCCGCGTCTGGGGCGTCCCTGCCGATCCGGCTCACGACATCGATCGCAGATGCATCGTCAGTAACGGAGAAGGACACACAGGCTGCCCCAGTGATGTGCCGCTCGAGCCGCTGATTCGCACCCCGACCTCCTGCGCGGGTCCTCTGGCCGTGACCGCCAGCGCCGACACCTGGCAGGAACCCGGACAGTATGTGACGAAGACGACTGAACTGCCAGCTTTCACTGGCTGCGACAAGCTCCACTTTGAGCCGAGCTTCGAAGCGCGACCGACGAGCAGCGTGCCCGACTCGCCGACGGGCCTGCACGTCGACCTCCACGTCCCACAGCCCGAAGGCTGCAAGCAAGAAGGCGCGAGGGTGGAATGCGAACTCGCGGAGGCCGACTTGAAGAACGCGAAGGTCGTCCTGCCCGCCGGCCTGGCGATCGATCCCTCTTCGGCCGACGGCCTGCAGGCCTGCACTGAAGCGCAGATCGGCTATCTGCCCCAGCGCAGCGCGGAAGCGGGCAGACCGCAGTTTACGCCCGATCCCGCACAATGCCCCGACGCGGCGAAGGTGGGCTCAGTCGAGGTTGATTCGAGGCTGGTCGATCACCCGCTGCCCGGCGCGGTCTACGTGGCCGCGCAGGACGCCAACCCGTTCAAAGCGCTGCTGGCGCTCTATGTCGCGGTCTACGACGAGCCGACGGGCGTGGTCATCAAGCTGCCGGGGCAGATCACCACCGACCCGCTGACCGGCCAGCTGACGGCGAGCTTCGCTGAAAACCCCCAGTTGCCCTTCGAAGACTTCAAGCTCGACCTGTTCCCCGGATCGCGCGCCGCCTTGACGACGCCGCTTACATGCGGCTCCTATCAGAGCGCCACGGACATGACGCCGTGGAGCGCGCCGGAAGGCAAGGACGACGCCACGCCGCTCAGCTCGTTCCAGATCGTCCGGGCGCCGGGTGGCGGGGCGTGCGCCTCGAGCGAAGCGCTGGCGCCGAACGCTCCCGCCTTCGAAGCGGGCACGGCCAGCCCGATCGCGGGCAGCTACTCACCGTTCGTGCTGCACCTGAAGCGCGAAGATGGCTCGCAGCGCTTCAGCTCACTGAGCGTGACGCTGCCGCCCGGCTTGACCGGCAAGATCGCGGGCCTAGAAGAGTGCCCGCAGGCCGACATCGAAAAGGCCCAATCCCGCAGCCACGAAGGCGAAGGTGCGCTCGAGCAGAGCAACCCCTCCTGCCCCTCGGGTTCTGCAGTCGGGGTCGTGCACGTCGGGGCCGGCTCGGGCACCCCAGAGTATGTGGCTGGGCGTGCGTATTTCGCGGGTCCGTACGACGGTGCGCCGTTCAGCTTGGTGATCGTGACGCCCGCGGTCGCGGGCCCGTTCGACCTTGGGACGGTCGTCGTCCGCGCGGGTCTGTTCATCAACCCGTCCACGGCGCAGGTGACGGTCAAGAGCGATCCGTTTCCGACGATCCTCGACGGGATACCGCTCGATATCAGAAGTGTCGCGGTGGAAATGAACCACAACGACTTCATCCTGAACCCCACGAGCTGCAACGTGATGAGCGTCACGGGGGAAGAGAAGAGTACGGCCGGGAGCTTTGCGAGCCTCTCGTCTCGTTTCCAGGCCGGTGGTTGCACGAACCTACCGTTCGCCCCGTCGTTCACGGCCAGCACGCAGGGCCAGGCCAGCAAAGCGAACGGTGCGAGCCTGGTCGTGAAGGTCAACCCCCTGCCGGGGCAGGCGAACATCGCGAAAGTCGACCTGCAATTGCCCAAGCAGCTGCCGTCACGGTTGACGACATTGCAGAAAGCGTGCACGGAAGCGCAGTTCAACGCGAACCCTGCCGGTTGCCCCGAAGGGTCGGCGATCGGCAACGCGGTCGCGCACACCCCGATCCTGAACAGCCCGCTCGTGGGCCCAGCGTACCTCGTTTCCCACGGTGGCGCGGCGTTCCCCGACGTCGAGTTCGTGCTGCAGGGCGAAGGCGTGAAGATCGTCCTCGACGGCGGCACGCAGATCAAGAACGGGATCACGTACTCCAAGTTCGAAACGGTCCCCGACGCGCCGATCACGAGCTTCGAAACGATCCTCCCGGAGGGTCCGCACTCGGTGCTGGGAACGAGCATCCCGGCGAGCGCGAAATACAGCCTCTGCGGGCAGAACCTGACGATGCCGACGACGATCACGGGTCAGAACGGCGCGGTCGTCACGCAGACGACAAAGATCGCGGTTACCGGCTGTCCGACGGTCGTAAAGAAGGCCCTGACCCGCGCACAGAAGCTCGAGGCGGCGTTGAAGGTTTGCCGGACGAAGGACCGGGGGAAGAGCAAGGCGAAGCGGCGTAAGCGGGAAGCGTGCGAAAAGGCCGCCACGCGGAAGTACGAATCGGTGAAGAAAGCGAAGGGCGGGGGCAAGAAAGCGAAGAGGGAATGAGGTGAGGTGTCTTCGCCGTCTCGCCATTGCAGTAGTGTGGGTTGCAGTAGCGTTGGGGTGCGCGTCGCCCGCGTTGGGTGCGGCGCAGCCTTGGTGGCACGTCGATCTCGGTTCGCGTCCGGCGAGCATCGCTGCCGGGGGCACCGGCGAGCTCGTCGTCACGGTGGAGAACGTGGGCGAGGCGCCGGCGGCCGGGCCCACCACGGTCATGGATACGTTGCCGCCCGGGTTGCGTGCGACGGGGATAGCGGGGAGTGCGCCGAAGCGTGGGGGGGCGCTCGGGGAAGCCGTTCCGCTTTCCTGCTCGCCCGAACACGTCAGCTGTGAAGCACCGGGCTCGATCGCCCCGTATGACGTGATCGAAGTGCGAATCGAGGTGCAGGTGCTGTCGGACGCGGTGAGCGGGGAAGCGAACACGGTCACTGTGTCCGGTGCTAGCGTGCCGTCCGCTCGGATTACACGTCCGGTCATGGTCGGGCCGGCGGACGGGTTTGGGGTAGAAGGGTATGAGCTGGCGGCTGAAGGGGAAGGCGGCGGGGCTGTCACGCAGGCGGGTGCTCACCCGTTCCAGGTGACCGGGTCGATCATGCTCGACCAGGGGCCTGAGCAGGCGCCGCTTTCGAGCCCGCCGAACGCGGGGCCGCTCGAGCCCGCGCGCGATGTGGTGGCGCGCTTGCCGCCCGGCTTGATCGCCAACCCGAGCGCTGTGCCGCGCTGCCTCTCCTGGCAGTTCGCGGCGAGCGTCGAACACGGCGAACAGGATGAATGCCCTTATCAGTCCGCGGTCGGGGTGGCGTCGATCACGTTCGATCGGCAGGACGGGCCGACGCGCACGCTGGCCACGCCCATCTTCAACATCGAACCCGAAGCCGGTGAACCGGCGCGCTTCGGCTTCTTCGTCCCGCTCGAGGGCGTGCCGGTCACCTTGACGACGAGCGTGCGCTCAGGGGAAGACTGGGGCGTTGACCTCTCCTCGAGCGAACTCCCCAGCGACTCAGGCATCTCGAGCGTGCGCGTCACGTTCTGGGGAGTTGTGGGCAGCGCTGTTCACGACGACGCGCGGGGCTGGGGCTGTCTCGCCCAAGCGCGTGGCCGCATAGACGAGTGGGAAGGGTGCATCCACTTCGAAGAGCAGGAACCGCCGGCGTTCGTCACATTGCCGACCTCCTGCACCTCCTCGCTTGCCTCGAGCGTCGAAGCGGACTCCTGGAGTGCGCCCGCCTTTCAGAGCTTCCCGGCGAGCGAACCGCTGAAGCCGCTCACCGGCTGTGCCGGCGTGCCCTTCTCCCCGACGATCTCGACTCAGACGACTACCGGTTCGGCATCCTCACCCTCGGGGTTTGCGTTCGACCTGATTTTTGACAGGGAAGGGCTCACGAGCGGGACGGGTATCGCTCAGTCCAATCTGGAGAAGACTGTCGTGAGTTTGCCCGAAGGGTTGACGATCGACCCGTCCGCCGGCGTGGGGCTGGGTGCTTGCACGCCCGCAGAGTTCGCGGAAGTGACGCTCGACTCCTCGCCAGAAGCAGGCTGCCCTGAAGACTCGAAGCTCGGGACGGTCGAAGTGGAAACACCATTGTTGTTCACGACCGTGTACGGGTCGCTGTACGTGGCGCAACCATATGACAACCCGTTTTCCGAACCCGGCCATCCGGGAGGCTCGCTGATCGCGTTGTACGTGATCGCCAAGAGCAGAGCGGAACGCGGGATCCTGGTGAAGCTCGTGGGGAAGGTCACACCGGACCCATCGACGGGTCGCTTGACGGTGACCTTCGAAAACGATCCGCCATTGCAGTTCGAGCGCTTCAATTTTCATTTCCGTGAAGGGGCGCAGGCGCCTCTGATCACCCCAGCGACATGTGGGTCGTACACGACCAGCGCGCAGCTCACTCCGTACTCTGCGCCAGAAGATCCCCTGACCGACATTTCATCGTTCCAGATCACATCCGGCTCAGAAGGCTCCGCCTGCCCGCAGGGCGTCGCCCCGTTCGCTCCGACGATCGGAGCGGGCACGCTCACGAACCACGCGGGGACGTTCAGCCCCCTGTACGTGGAGCTCTCGAGGACAGATGCGATGCAGTACATCGGGTCGTTCTCCACGGTCCTGCCACTCGGTTTGACAGCGGACCTGACGGGCGTGCCGCAATGCCCGCAGGCGGACATCGAACTGGCAAGGCAGAAGACCGGGATCGAGGAAGAGCAGGACCCATCATGTCCTGAAGCGAGCCTGATCGGACACTCTTTGGTCGGGACGGGTGTCGGTGCGATCCTCGACTACGTCCCCGGCAAGCTGTACCTGTCAGGCCAGTTTCGTGGTGATCCGCTGTCTGTCGTGTCGATCACCAGCGCCGTGGTCGGCCCGTTCAACCTCGGTACCGTCGTGGTCCGTTTCGGCCTCCACATCGACCCCTATACCGCGCAGGTGTCGATCGACCCGACAGGCTCTGAACCGATCCCCACGATCATCGACGGGATAGTCACCCACGTCAGGGATATTCGCGTCTCGGTGGACAGGCCCGACTTCACGCTCAACCCTACCAGTTGCGAGCCACGCCCGATCTCGAGCACCTTGACGAGCAGTCTCGGAGCGGTTGCAACGACCTCGACGCCGCTGCACGCCGAAGCCTGCAACGAACTCGCGTTCAAACCCAGGCTCAAGGCGTCCACGAACGGCAAGACCAGCCGCGCGGACGGCGCGAGCCTGACCGTGGCGCTCACGATGCCGGTGAAGCTAGGTACGCAGGCCAACATTCGCGAGGTGAAGGTCGAACTGCCCAAGCAACTGCCCTCACGGCTCACGACGCTGCAAAAGGCGTGCACCGAAGCTCAGTTCAACGCGAACCCCGCTGGATGCCCCCCCGCTTCGTTCATCGGGCAGGCGCGCGCGAACACCCCGATCCTGCCCGTCCCACTCGAAGGGCCCGCGATCTTCGTCAGTCACGGCGGCGAAGCATTCCCCAGCCTGATCCTGGTGCTGCAGGGCTACGGCTTCACGATCGACATCGTCGGCTCCACCTACATTAGCCCCCGGGGCATCACCTCAACGACGTTCAAGACGATCCCCGACGAGCCCGTCGGCAGCTTCCAGGTCACGATACCGCAAGGCACATACTCCGCGCTTGCCGCCAACGCGAACCTATGCATGCAGAAGCTCGTGATGCCGACCCAATTCGTCGGTCAGAATGGCGCACAGATAAAACAGAGCACTCCTATAGAGGTAGAAGGTTGCTCGAATACTCTTTCCCTTACCTCCCACAAAATAAAGAAGAGAACCCTTGCCGTCTCCGTCTATGCGCCGGCGGCGGGCAGGCTAGCCATTGGCGGTAAGGGGTTGAAGTCCGTTTCGAAGACCGCCAAGCAGCGTGAAACGATCACGTTCAAGGTGATGCAGAAGCGGGCCGGAAGATTGAAGACGACGGTGAAGGCAACGTTTACGCCGAGCACCGGCAAAGATCGCAAGAAGCAGTCCAAGGCGTTGAAGGTCATCTTCAAGAAGTAAGGAGCCCGGGCCTCTCGCCGTCAAACGGCACCTGTGGCACCCCTGAAGTTGCTGCGCGATGTTGCGCGCGGGAGTGATCAGCAGCGTCGATAGGTACGGCTGCTGCTCGCCGCGCCCAAGGTAGCCGATCTCGTTCCGGTACAGGCCGTCGGTGTGTGCGAGCGCTTCTTTGCGAGATGTTCCGCGCTTGCGCTCGGCGCGGATCTTCCGGCCGAGCGCAAGTAGCCCCGTCTTATGCAGTGACTACCCACTTGTCGGTCTCTTGGCAAGTGGGTAGTCGCTGTATAAGTGGCGCCGCGCAGTGCCTGAGAACGCCGGGTCTGGTTGCTAGCTTCCGCCGCATGCTGTTCTTCATCGACGAGTCCTGGCAGACGGTTGGGGGGCAGAAGGTTGGTGCGCTCGGGGCCATCGCGATCGCTGAGGAGCGATACAACGACTTCTGCACTGCGTGTGCCGAGATGAAGCGCGACATTTTCGGCGCCGAAGAGCTAATGCATGCCGAGATCAAGGGACAGAATTGCTTCAGCCGGGCATCGTTCAAGCGCCGTCGGCTGTCCGGCAGCTCGGAAATGCTTGACGCGGCCGAGCGCCTGTTCGACATCATCGCCGATGCTGGCGCCCGAACGTTCGTGATCTGGACTATCGATCCTGAGCTGCTACAGCTCCGTCAGCCCCATACGACTGCACTCTCCAAGCCCTATAAATGGCTGCTCAGCGACTTTAGGCGACTGATGCGGCAGGACGCCCGAGACCAGCTTGGCTCTCTCAACTTCGACCTTCGCGGAGCCCGCGAGGATGAAGCGACCGCCTGCACGGTCCAGAACTACATGGTGCGAACAGCTGCGGACTGGTCGTCCCACTTCATCTGCATTCCCAACTTCACGGTCAGCGCAGTTAGTCCCGGTCTTCAGGCCGCGGACGTCGTCGCCTACCTTGGCGCCCGGCTCGCAGATCGGGACGACCGGCCGGAGCTACAGTCCTACGTGCAACGCGTCCGCGACCTCGCCTACGTATTCCGACGAGGCAAGGAACGGAAGCGCACCATGACCTACCGACAAGTCAAGTAAAAGGAACCGGCGCACCTCGTTGGCGCTAAACGTCGGTGGAAGCGACGCACCGGTCCCGCCCCATGCAGTCTACTACTCAGGGCACCCATATGGGCGTCAAGCCACTTGACACCATCCGATGTGTCAAGTATATTGACAGGCATGGCAGCAGGCAATCGACATGACCCAAAGCGCACCGCATGCTCGGACTCGCAGTTCTCGCTCATGGAGTTCATGCGGGACTACCCCGATGGCGCAGCCTGCCTTGAGCGCCTATGGCGCTCCCGCTTCTCGCCGGACGGCGAACACGCGATGTGCTCCAAGTGCAAGGAGGAACGGGTCTTCCGCAAGTATCAGACTGCGCAAGGGCGCCAGTCGTGGACCTGCACGGGTTGTGGGCATCACGTCCATCCGACGGCCGGGACGATCTTCCACAAGTCCTCGACCTCGCTGCATCTGTGGTTCTACGCGATGTACATGATGGCGAGCACTCGCTGTGGGTTCTCCGCCAAGCAGCTTGAGCGCGAGATAGGCGTGTCGTACAAGACCGCATGGCGGATGCTGAACAAGATCCGCAACGAGCTGATGAAGCAGGACGAGAGGCCGCTACGCGGCGATGTCGAGGTGGACGAGACGGCAGGCGGCGGCAAAATCAGACAGTCGGATCGCGCCAAGGGCGAGCAGCACGTCCGGGCCAAGATCAGCAACCGGCCGACGATATGGGCCGCAGTAGGGCGCGGGGGCCGCGTCAAGGCGCACGTCGTCAAGTCCCGCTCATCGCCGGACGTGGAGGGACCGATCTACCGCTACGTGCTTCCCACGTCGATGATCTTCACGGACGACTACCGGGGATATGACGAGCAGCGGCTGAGCAGCAGGTTCATCTCGCACAAACGCATCAAGCACTCCGAAAAAATCTACGTGCGGGGCTCCGTCCACACGCAGACCGTCGAGGGGTTCTTCGGCAACACCAAGAACGGCATCAGGGGCGTCTACCACGCCGTGTCGAGCAGGTGGCTCCCGTCCTACCTCAACGAGTATGTCTTCCGCTACAACGAGCGCAGCAACACCACGCGCTCGATGTTCGAGACGTTGCTCGACCGGGCGGCAGCATGAGCGAGTCCGACGCGATCAAGGGCATCCGCCGCGCCGCCAAACGGCGCGAGTACGCCGAGCAACTACGACACCAAGCAACCGACGATCTGCGGGAGCGGATGCGCGAGGCGCAGTCCGACGGGGTGTCTATCGCTCGGATCGCTCGGGAGGCTCGTCTGTCTCGTCAGGGGGTCTACGACCTCCTGGGGGCGGCGCGACCTTCCTGACGAGCTGGTCGAAGTCCTCGCGCGTTGGGATCGGGATGCGGTGGCCCGCTGGCGTGGTCTGTTTCGGCTCGTCGGGCTCGGGAGTCTCGGCCACGTATCTAGGCTAGCGACCACGCTCAGGCGTACGCGAATTGCTCTTCGGGCAACTCAACGTGCTCACGCATTGGGAGCGTGAGCGTGATCTGCCCCTCGGTCTTCATGAGGCGTTTGGCGTCGATGATCGTGACGCCGTAGAACTCCCCGTGCTCGTCAAAGCGCAAGAAGTGGCCCTCGGGCGTCTCCTCGCCGTAGCCCTCGCGCGGCGGCCCCATGCTGAGGTAGAGGACATCCGCGTCGGGGTCGTATTTGGAGTGGTCGAACTCCCACTCACCGATGCGCGTCCTCAAATCTGGTCTCCTTGTCGTGGCCCCCGCTTGACCGCCAAGGCGGTCCTTATGGTGCCAATCCGTCCCTCATACCTTACTACGACGCAAAACCACTTGGAAGGGCCAAGGTTCTGTGCCCAAAGCTTCTCTGCGCCCTCGTAGTTTCCTCTTGTCCGCATCTCGGCTGTTTCCACGCATTTCTTGAGCCAATCGGGATGCGTCTTGACCTCTTGGTGCTGTTCGACAATGTGTTTCCAGGCCCGCTCGGCTAGCCAGACCGTCCGCCCACGCGGGTCGGTCATCGTAGCCATCAGGTCATCCGGGGGTTTGGGGCCAGCCACGGCACGTCCTTTCTTTCCGTCCGCGGCTGGCGCTACCTTGCCTCAACTCACGTTCCCACGTCAACCACGAAGCTTTATGAGCTCATCCGGCTCCAACCGGGTGGGCTCATCGCATTCTGGACCTGGTACCGGACGCGACGATGAACGATTTTCCCGACATGTGGAGCGCCACAACCCTGCGGCGTGGCGCCCCGCTCGTCGTTAGTTGACCCGGCCGACGATCTGGACCATGCGGAAGGCGGCACGGGTAGCGAACACGTCGCTGGTCTGATGGATGAGGCCGTTCGTGAGCAGAGACCGCATCGTGTCTTTGACGTGCTTGCCCCGTCAGGTCGCGCGGGCGAGGTCCCAGATGGACCAGATCGGCAGGTCTTACTCGCTGGTGAGCAGGTACAGCATGTCGCGCTCGATCGCGTTGAGTTCGGCGACGACATCGTGGGTAGGGTTCTCGTCAGGCATGGGAGCTGGCCTCCTGTGCTCAGGCCTCGGCGTTGGATTCCAGCCCACGCCGGGGCCGCTGGTTATGGATGCTGAGCACCGTAGACCCGCTCAACGACGGAAAATCCGCCCGAATCCCGCTTATACAGTGGCTACCCACTTGCCGGCTTCCTAGACGAACACATGTTCCGCATGTCACGAAGTCGGATCGTGCAAAGCTAGCTTTTACGCCACCTTCACAACGTGCTACGCTTCCCGTGTAACGATCTCGGGAAAGCAGGGTACAAACACATGTTCGTTCCCAGTCGATGTGGCTGGGCAAACAGAACGAACGTACCCATCGGTTCCTCCCCTGAGGGGAACATGACCGACAGGAGACCCCTCCAACATGCCTGACACGACCCCCAGCGCCTCACCCAAAGCCTCCGGCTCAGCCAAAGCCGCCCCCAAACGCGTTTCTGCGGGCGCCTCCAAAGCTCGCGCGACTCGCACCACCGCGGCCCGCACACGCGGCGCATCGAAAAGCAAGCCCGCGGGCGCTCGCGCCGCGGCCGGTGGCGGCGCCGCGCGCCGTGGCTCGGCCGCACGCGCCAACTCCACTCGCAGCACCACCGACCTCGTCGGCGACTATGCCGAACGGGCCGTATTGATTCCCGTCGGCGCTGCCCTACTCGCCCGCGAGCGGGTGGTGTCGAGCGTGACCGACGCGATCTCCACCTACTCGAGCCCCGCCAAGGCGCAGAGCCAGCTGCGCAAATTCGAGCACCGCGGCAGCGCCGCTCGTACGCGCATGGAGCGCGAGGTCCGCAAAACCCGCACCCGGCTGGAGCGCGAACTGCGTGAGCGCCGGCGCGAGCTCGACCAGCGGCGCGAGCGGCTCACCAAAGAGGTGACCTCCAGGGTCGAGCAGACCCAGTCGCAGATCGAGAAGACCCAGGCCCAGATCGAAGACGCGCTGCGCACCCGCTTGGAGGAGGGCGCCGACCTCGCCGGCCGCGTGCAGGAGCGCGTGCTCAGCCTGGTCTGAGCGAGCAGCAAGCTTCCCCCGCCCCGGGTCGAGGAGAGACGCGGGTGCGGGAGAGTCTGCCGGCCTCATACCTCGCCGGCAGGAGTAGGACCCTCTCCTCCCTCAGTCGGCGGGGCGGCTCCCCAGCCGCCTCGCCGGCCCTTTAAGGGCTGCCACGGCTCTCAGGGAGTGCTCATCGGACCGCGGGAGCTCTGGCCGGACGTCGACCGGCCTCACGTTGGAGGCTTCTGATCCCCCTGCTGGCGCAGGAAGCGCTGGAACTCGCTCGCCAGCCGCTCCCCCGAGGGGAGGTCGTCGGCAGAGAGCGGCCCCCACTCCGCTCCCCAGCGCTCGCTCTCCTCGTCGTCTTCATCCCCATCCCCATCGCCTTCGGCGTCCTGCTCGAGGCGTTCCACGAACGCCTGCACCTCCGGGTTGCTGGACACCGCCAACCCCACCTGGCGCTCGTAGTTGGCGGCCGCGTCCTCCAGCTCGCCCAGGTCAACCGAAACGCCCACCAACTCCTCCAGGCGCTGTACCAGCGCCAGCGCCGCCTTCGGGCAGGGGGCGGCGGCGACGTAGTGGGGGACGCTCGCCCACAGGCTCATCGACGGCAGCCCCGCATCGCCGGCGGCGCTGTGCAGAACGCCCACGATCCCCGTGGGCCCCTCATACCGGCCGGCCGAGTGGCCGGTGGCCCCGAGGCGCTCCATCAACTCCGGATCTGACGCGAAGCCGGTCATCGTCACCGGCAGCGTGTGGGGCACGTCCGCCAGCAGCGCCCCCACGGTGATGACCATACCCACGCCCAACACCTCCGCGAGCTCAACGATCAGGGCGCTGAACGTGCGCCACCGCAACGAGGGCTCGATCCCCTGCACGAGCACCAGGTCGCGCGGAGCGCCGGGGACGCTCGCCCCGGAGATCTCCACCGACGGCCACTCGATCTCGCGGCGGGGGGGCGAGGAATCGCCCTCCTGCGCCGACAGGCGGATGCGGGGGCGGTTGGTTTGGAAGTCGTAGAACTCCTCCGTGTCCACGTGCGCGAAGCGCTCCGCCTCCAGCGCCCGGCTGAGATAGGCGATCGCCGAGGAGGCTGCGTCCCCGGCGTCGTTCCAGCCCTCGAACGCGCACACCATCGCTGGAGCCCGCAGGCCCGTCGGGCGACGATCCCAGATCAGCGGCTGCATCCGCTTCACCGTACATCATGCGGTGATGGTTTCCCCAGAGGAGCAGCCCCCGGCGGTCGCCACCCTGCGCGAGGGACAGGAGGTCGCAGGCGTGTTTGCCTGCTCGCGCAAGGAGCGCCAGCTCTCGCGCGCCGGCACCCCCTATTTGACCGTCGAGCTGCGCGACCGCACCGGCTCGATCCTCGCGCGCGCCTTCCGCGACGCCGACCTGCTCGCCGGGCGCTTCGAGCGCGGAGATCTGGTGCGCGTGGAGGGCCGCGTCGAACGCTTCCGCGACCAGCTGCAGGTCGACCTACGCGCGATCGCCCGCGCCGAGGGGGTCGAGGCCGATCCGGCCGGCTTCCTGCCTACCACCTTCCGCAACCTCGACGAGCTGGAGGGCTTCTTCGAGCATCTCGCGCGCGAGCTCTACGAACCGGGGCTGCGGGCGTTGCTGGAGCGCGTGCTCGACGACGCCGAGCTGCGCCGCGAGTTGCGCCGAGCGCCATGTGCGCTGCCCGCGGTCACACGCCCGGGCGGCTCCGGCCGAGCCGGCGCCGGCAGCCACCACGCTTACCTCGGCGGTCTGTTGGAGCACACCGTGGCGGTCGCCACGCTGGCGCTCGAGCTGTGCACGCTGCACCCGCGCCTGGACCGCGACCTGTTGCTGGCCGCCGCGCTCCTGCACGACATCGGCAAGACCCGCGAGTTCACCTACGGCGCCGAGATTGCCCGCAGCGAGGAGGGGCGGCTGCTGGGGCACGTCGAGCTCGGTCTGCGCCTGCTCGCGCGGCATTACCCCGCCGCGCTGCCGGCGCCCCGCCGCCTGGCGCTCGAGCACTGCATCCTCGCCCACCACGGCCCCGAGGCGCTGCCCGGCCAGCGTTTCGCATCCGCCGAGGCGATCGCGCTCTACCGCTGCAACGCGCTCGACGCCCACCTGAAGAGCGCGTTTGAGCACGGGCCGTAGTCGGCCGTCGTCTGGGCTGGCGTCTTCGGCTCCTCCAATCGGGCGGGTGCCATTGCACATCCGCCACCGCACGGTCAAGCGACGCCGCGCTGATGCCGATTAGGTAACGATGAGTTGGTTTCGACGCCGACGCGGGGCGCCGGACGCCGAGACGCCGAGTCCCACGCCGGAGCCCCCCGTTCCCTCGCCTGCTGCCCCGGAGCCCGTGGCGGCCGAGCTCTCCGTGCTCGAGTCCGCGGTCGCGGTCTCGGCTCCTCCGGTGGCACCCAAATCGCCGGCGATGTCCTCTGCTCCTACTCCCGCCACGGCCACCGCGGTGCTCGAGCGCCCCACCGCGACGGCGCTCCTGGAGCACCCGTCCGGCAACAGGCTCCACGCGCCCGAGCACGAGCAGAGCGGCGAAGTGCTCCCGCCAGAGCAGCCCCTCGGCAGCGGGCTCGACCTGCTGGCGCCGGAGCAGCTCCCAGCCAATGGGCTCGACCTGCTGGCGCCCGAGCAGCCCCCGGCCAATGGGCTCGATTTGCCGGCGCCGGAGCAGCCCCCAGCCAATGGGCTCGACCTGCTGGCGCCCAAGCAGCCCCCAGCCAATGGGCTCGATTTGCCGGTGCCAGAGCAGGCATCCACGAATGGGCTCAGCCTGCCGGCGCCCGAGCGGCCACCTGCCAACGGGTTGAGCTCCCCCGCCCGCCCGGGCCGCTCGGTCAGGCGCATCGGCGAGGTGGTCGTCGACCTCGGCTTCGCCGATCGCGAAGCCGTGGAGCAGGCTGTCGCGGCGGCTCGCTCGCAGCGCAAGCCCACCGGGCAGGTGCTGGTGGAGCAGGGCGTCCTGCGCCAGGACCAGCTCGCCCGCGTGGTGGCCGAACGCTTCGGCCTCGACTACATCGACCTGTCGGTGTACGAGCCCGACATGGGTGCCGTCAACCTGCTGAGCTCCGAGGCGATCAAGCGCTATCAGGCGGTGCCGGTGCGCTTCATGGAGGACGGGGCGCTGCTGCTGGCGATGGCCGACCCCACCAACATCCTCAGCATCGACGACATCGCGATGATCACCAGCCGCCGCGTCAGGGTGGCGGCGACCTCCGCGGAGGACGTCAAGCTGCTCGCCTCACGCCTTGGACGGCTGGAGGGCGCGATCCAGGAGATCGGGGAGGGCTCGGCGGAGGGGGGCGAAGAGGGCCTCGACGTGCTCTCCACGTCGCTCTCCGAGGAGGCCGACCAGGACGCCCCGGTGATCAAGCTCGTGCACTCGATCATCGCCCAGGCGGTGCAGCAGGGGGCCTCCGACATCCACATCAACCCCGAAGAAGCCGACACGCACGTGCTGCTGCGCGTCGACGGGATGCTCTACCCGGCCGCCACTGTGCGCCGCCGGATGGCTGCGGGGATGGTGTCGCGCATCAAGATCATGGCCGACCTCGACATCTCCGAGCGGCGCGCCCCCCAGGACGGGCGTCTCGCACTGAACGTCGAAGGCCGGCGCGTGGACATTCGCGTGGTGACGCTCCCGCTCGTCCACGGCGAGGGGGCGGTGATGCGGATCCTCGACAAAGGCGCGGTCGTCAGCGATCTCGAGTCGCTCGGGATGCTGCCCGAAGAGCAGGAGCGCTTCGCACATGCTGTGCGCCGGCCCCACGGGGCGGTGCTCGTCACCGGGCCAACCGGGTCGGGCAAGTCCACGACGCTGTATGCCGCGCTCGGGGCGCTCAACGACGGCGCCCGCTCGATCCTCACGATCGAGGACCCGGTCGAGTCGCGAATCGCCGGGATCAAGCAGATGCAGGTTGCCCCCAAGGCGGGCGTCACCTTCGACACCGGCCTGCGCTCGATGCTGCGCGCCGATCCCGACGTGATCATGGTCGGCGAGATCCGCGACCGCGAGACCGCCCACATCGCGGTCGAGGCGGCGCTCACCGGCCACATGGTGCTCTCCACTCTGCACACCCGCGACGCCCCCTCCGCGCTCGGGCGGCTGATCGACATGGGCATCGAGCCCTTCCTGATCTCCTCGGCGGTCGACTGCGTGGTCGCGCAGCGGCTGGTGCGCAAGCTCTGCCCCCACTGCAAGCGCCTGGCGACGCTGCCGGAGTTGGTGCTCGCGGAGTACGGGCTGGTCGAGCAGCCCTACGCTCCGGCCGGGTGCTCGCGCTGCTCGGGCTCTGGCTATCGCGGGCGCGTCGGGCTCTACGAGGTGATGACGATCAGCGAAGAGATCCGCAGCCAGGTGCTGCAGCACGGCTCGGTCGATGAGATCGCCGCCACCGCCGCCCGCGAGGGGATGCACCGTCTGCGTGACGACGGCATCGAGAAGGTGCGCGCCGGCCTCACCTCGATCGAGGAAATCGAGCGCATGACCAACAGCCTCGTGTAGAGCCCGCCCGCCCACCCTTGGTGGCCTGCAGGCGGGTGCTACTTCCGCGGCCACCCCGATCGGCGGTCGACGAGCGAGGGGCGCTCAGCTCAGCGCAAACAGCAGCGAGATGCGCAGCGGCCCGGAGGGGAAGGCTTCGGCCATGAACGAGTACGCCTGATAGGGCACGCCCCGATACACCACCCTGCCGCGGCCCGGAATCGCGGCGGGGCTGGGGCTCAGCGAGCCCATTACCTGGCGTGTTCCCTCGCGCATCGCCACCTGCGCGCCGGTGAAGGCGTGCGCGAGAATCTGAAAGCCGAGGTCGTCTTGGATCGCCATCAGGAAGTGGGCTGCCACCTGGCCCCGGGCGTTGCGGATCACCCCGGGGATCGGCGCCAGCACATGGGGGCCGCCCACGTCGAGCAGCAGCTTGCCCCCTCGGATCACGCGCACGCGCACGATGTGCAGGTGGCTGCGGAAGAAGTCGATGATCGCCGCGCGCGTCGCCTTCGCGTTGCCTGCCAGCACCGCTTCGCGGAACGGTCGCGAGCGCTCGGCGTAGTGCAGCAGCAGTTCCGCTTTGCTGCCTTCGTGCTCGGCGTAGTAAACCCGTTCGGCGACCAGCCCGTACGTGTCCGCCTGCGCCTGCGCCGGGGTGGCGCCCGGCTTGTCGCACACCGCCGTGACGGAGGCGCTGGGCGCTAGCAGCGTAATGCTCGCGGGCCGCTCGGGGAAAGCGCTCGCAGCGAACGTGTCCACGCGATAGCTGTCTCCCAGGTAGCTGAGCTCGCGCTCGCCCGGCACCAGCTTGGGCGCCGGATGCAGCGTCGCGGTCAGCAGCCGCCTTTCGCTGCGCACAACCACCTGCGCGTGCAGCAGACCGCTGACAGTTTGGGCGTACCCGTTGGCCCCCTGCACCGACACCGTGACTTCGCCGACCGTCTGCCCCGCGGTGTTGACAAGCGGCTCGCCGCGCGGCGCGATCCCCGCTGCCCGTTCGATCTTCGTCAGTGTGCGTCCGCGGTGTGTCACTCGCACACTGACGATCTGGTTGAGCAGCAGACCCTCCAGGGCTCGGTGCGCCGCCGCTCGATCGTCGTCTTCGACGGACCGCACGAGCGCGCTCGAGCTCCTCAGGCGCTGCAGCGCCTCGGCGACGATCCGCCCGTTCGCGGACTCCTCGTAGACGCGCTGGGCGACATCCTCAACCGCTTCCAGCGCCGCGGCGGGGCAGCTGCTGGCGATTTGCGACACCGCCGCCGTGTCGGTGATCGTCGAGGGCGCTCCCGGGCCGCTCGATCCACAGCCCGGGAGTGCCACCGCGAACGCGAGCAGGAGGACGCTGAGGATTGCGGGTCTGAGGATTGCGGGTCTCGCCATGGCGGCGAAGCCTAGCTTCTCGGCGAGGCCCGACTCCCCGCTTGCCCGTATCGGGTGTGGCCACGCCCCGCAACGGCGCCGCGGTGCCGTTGCGGGGCGGCGCTCCCGCGCTACTTCTTGGCCGCTCCCTTTTTACCTTTGCCGGCTCCGGTCGTCGTGCCGGAGCCCTTGCCCTTCTTGCCCTTGCCCTGCTGCTTGTCGTTCTTACTCTTTTTCTTCGGTTCCGGGCCCTGGAAGGCGGTCAGCCGCGTCTTGCCCGTCGCCTTGGTTATCGGGCAGCCCACCGGGCGGCCGAGGTCGAACGGTCCCGCGATCGCCTGCGTGATCACGCCCTTTTCCAGATACGCGTAGGTGACCGTCAGCAGCGCGTCCACGCGCGGTTCGGTGCACAGCTTCCAGCCGATTTCGAACTGGCCGGTGATCCGCTCGTACGCTTCTTTGGTGGTGGCGCCCACGCAGTTCACCGCGTACCCTGGGAACGCCCCGCTGCACGAGAACGCTTCCGTCAGCGGCTTTTCGAGGTAGTTGGTGACCAGCGGCTGGCCTTCGATGCCCGTGATCGGTACCTGCGTCTGCACCTGATAGCCGGTGATTTGCCCGTCGCATTTGAACTTGTACTGCACCGGCGTTCCTTCGCTGCCTTCGCCTTCGGCCTTGCCCGCCGAGAGCTGTCCCTGGCATTCGTAGTCGTTCGGGTTGGAGCCCGTGGGCGCGGCCGCCGCCGGTGCCGTTTCGGCCGCGGCGCTGAGGGCTGGGGCCGCGAGCGACAGCGCGATCGCTCCCGTCAGCGCGGTCAGCCACCAGGTGGTGCGGCGGTTGGACTTCAGGGCGCTTCGATAAATCGACTTCAGTGAGTGCATACAGCCTCCTTCGGTGGGGATGGATTGACTTGGGGTGGGGTGAGTCGTTGCCGAAGCTCAGCTCGGAGCTTTGGCCCGGAAGAGCGCTTCCAGGCTTTCGTGGGGAGCCAGCGGGTTGAAGGCGCTCGCGCTTCGTCCGCCCACATGGCTGAGGAAGGGTGAGAGCAGCAGCGCTCCCGCGGGCGCGCCCGCCGCGGTGAGCGTGCTCGTGATCGAGCCCGTCGGGTAGGTGACTTCCGTGCCCGTCCCGTCGGTTGCGCTCGCGGACGGGCTCGTCGTGGTGCTCGACGACGCTCCCTGCTGGCCTGCCGCCCCGAACGTGATCACGATCAGGCCGTGTTCCTTGTAGGCGGCGCTCGCCTCGATCTTCGGCACCACTTCCTGCAGGAACGCGTCCGCGGCCTGCACGCCAGCCGGTTCTCCCGACGGGCAGGCGGCCGGCTGGCCGGCACCGGACGTGGGCGCACCGGTGGCCGGGCTGGATGTCGCGCCCGAAGCGGCTCCCGCCGCGGCGCTCGTGCCGCACGGGGGCGGGGCGACTGTCGTCACGCTCGCGCCCACCTGTCCGGAGAGCAGCGTCGCCGCGCCGGCGAGCTGTGCCGCCGCCAGTGAGGAGTAGCCGCTCAGCACCGTGCCCGCGCCCTTCAGCTGTCCGTCCAGATAGGGCGCGGCGGTGCTCTGCTTCAGCGCGTTTTCGAGGCTGGAGCCATAGGGCAGCTCGATCACCCACGCGTCGGCGATCGGGGGGAGCGGCTTGGTTTTGGATTTCTTTTCGCTTTCTTCTTCTCCGCCCGCGGCGGGCGTGGTGGAGGAAGTGGGAGACACCTTGCTCGAAGATGGTGAGGTCGAGGGGTGGGACGGGCTCGCGGAGGTGCCCGCGGCACCGCCGCTACCTGCGCTGCTACCCGCGCCGCTACCCGCGGTGGCTTCGCTGGTGGTCGATGGCGTCGGCTGAGGCGTGCTCGCCGGCGGAGTGGCCGCCCCGGAGGAGAGCGCGAGATTGCCGCCCGAGCTCGTCCCTGAGCCCAGCGCCAGCAGCGCCAGCACGCGGCCTATTGCCGCCGCTCGCGAGCTGCTGGCCAGCGAATCCGCCGGACCGGGGCCGATCAGCGCCCCCAGCGCGATTCCCACGGCGAGCATCGCGGTTGCGAGGATCGCGCTTGTCCGGCGGGAGGGCATCTTTGTGGTCTCCACGTTTTTGATCATCTCGATAAAATAGCTAATCTCGATCTTGTTTATGAAGAATATGGTAGGCTGATCGCCGCCAACTTGTCAATACGTCCCAATCGGAGGCTTCAACGCATGAATCGAATCCGTCGCCACGAGGGTGGCGCAGCCGGCCGGAGGTCGGCGAGCCGGGCCCCTCTTCTTCAGTTGATCGCTTCGTTTGCGGCTGTGACCCTCATCGGGGGCGCGGTGCCCGCGATCGCCTCGGCTACGAGCGTGATCACGATCAGCGGAGCCACCGCCTCCTTCCCGCTCGTCCAGCTGCTCGCCCACAAGTACTCCAAGCTCGAGCACAACAAGGTCTCGTTCAGGATCTCCCAGGGTGGCGCCACAGTCGGCATCAACGACGTCGCCGCCGGTCGCGTCTCGATCGGAGACGTCTCTCGCGACCCGCTGCCCACCGACCCGTCCGGCCTCGACTTCTACCCGATCGCCGAATACGGGATCTGCCTCGTCACCAACAAGTCCAACGCCCTCCCCTCGCTGAACGAAGCCCAGATCCAGGCGATCTTCGAGGGCAAGGACAAGAGCTGGAGCCAGGTGAACGGCGCCACCGCCTCGGGGTCGATCGACGTGTACAGCCGCACCTCCACCGCCGGCGTGCTCACCAACTTCAAGACGCTGTTCCTAGCCAACAAGTCGGTCGTGTCCACGGCCGCCGAAGAGCCGTCCGAGGGCCAGCTGGAGCAGTCGGTCGCCAACGATCCCCTGGGGATCGGCTTCCTCTCCAACTACCGCGCCGACCAGGGCACGGTCAACCCGGTCGCCTACAACGGCGTGGCCTGCACGCGCGCCAACGTGGCCTCCGGGCAGTACACCGCCACAGCGCGTTTCTACGAGGTGACCAAAGGCCCCGCCACCGGCGCGACCGCCAGCTTCATCTCATGGATCCGCACCAGCAAGGCCGCCCGCAAGATCATCTCCACGCAGTGGGTTCCGATCAAAGCCAGCTGATGTCGTGAGCAACAAGCCCGCTTCGATCAGCACGGGTGCAGGGCGGGAGGGGGGCATGCCCCCCTCCCGCCCGTCGTTGCTCAGCCGTCTGCGCAACCCCTGGCCCGACCACCGCGCCGAGCGCATGCTCGGCGCGGTGGCGTTGTTTGTGTGTCTGTGCGTGCTGACGATGATCGTGCTCGTCGCTCAGCGTGCCTGGCCGATCTTCGCCCACAACGGCATCTCCTGGCTGGGACCTGGCGGCAGTTTGAAGGTGCAGATCGAAACGATGCTGAACACCGCGGGCAGCCCGCCCGCCTCGGTCTACCGCTTCCATGCCTGGCCGATCATCTACGGCACGCTGCTGATCACCGGCCTCGCCGTGCTGGTGGCGCTGCCCCTGGCGGTGCTCTCCTCGATCTTCATCGTCGAGCTGGCGCCTGTGGCGATGCGCCGCACGATGGTGCGGGTGGTGCGCCTGCTGGCGTCGGTTCCCTCGGTCGTGTGGGGTCTGATCGGGATTCTCGTGCTGGTGCCGTTCATCGACAGTCATCTCATCACCGCCTCCGAGAAAACGTCGCTGGAGGGCACCGCTCAGCTCACCGGCGCGGGGCTCGCGCCGGCGGTGCTGGTGCTGGCGCTGATGATCACGCCGATCATGGTCGCGCTGATCTGCGACGCGCTCGGCGCCGTGCCCGCCGCCTGGCGCGAGGGCGCCGCGGCACTCGGCGTCAACCGTCTGCGCGCGATCCGCGCCGTCACGTTGCGGGCGGTGCGCCCGGCGATCGTCGCCGCCGTCGTGCTCGCCACCGCCCGCGCGCTGGGTGAGGCGATCATGATCTCGATGGTGTCCGGCTCGGTCTTCTTCTCGCCGCGGCCGGGCGATGGCTTGGCATTCTTCTTCGAGCCGCTGCGCACGCTGGCCTCGACGATCGTCGACTACCACGAAGGGGTCAGCGCCCCGGCGCTCAGCGCGGCGCTGTACGCGCTTGCGCTGCTGCTGCTGTTCTCCGCCTTCGTGCTCTCGATCGGCGGCTACCTGATCAAGCTGCCGCTGCGCAAGTACCAGGTGCGTGGATGAGCACCTACGTCTCCCAGCCGTCCACGCAGCCGACGGGCTCGCGCGGACGCGGCTCCTCGATTCGCACCTGGCGCCTGGGCGACCTCCTCGTGCTCGTGGCCGCTTGGGCCGCCGGCCTCACGCTGTGCTTGGTGGTGGGGGCGGTGGTCACCTACATGGGCGTTCGCGGCCTCCAGTACCTGAGCCCCGCGCTGATCTTCAGCCACCCCGCCGCCGGGCTCGCTCAGAACCAGACCGGCGGTTTCCTCGACCCGCTGCTCGGCACGCTGCTGCTGGCCGCGATCGGGATCGCGATCGCCGCGCCGCTGGCGATCTGCTCGGCGTTGTGGCTGGTCGAGTATGGGCGGCCGCGCTGGCTGACGCGCGTGGTGGAGTCGGTGATCGAGATCGTCGCCGGCACGCCTGACATCGTGATCGCGTTCGTCGGCCTGGCGCTGTTCCAGCTGCATCTGTTCGCGTGGGTCTCCGAAGTCGGACAAGGGGGAGGCGTCACCGGCAAGTCGTTCCTCGCCGCCGGCTCGATGATCTCGCTGATCGCGTTGCCGCCGATCTTCGTGGCGGTGCGCGGCGGCCTGCAGGGGGTGCCGGCGCACGTGCGCGAGGCCGCGTTCGCGCTCGGCAAGACGCGGATCGCCACGATCCGGCGCGTGCTGGTGCCGAGCGTGCGCACCAACATCGCCACTGGCATCACGCTCGGCGTGAGCCGCATCATCGCCGACACCGCGATCGTGGTCGTGCTGCTGGGGGACACGCTGCGGATCGAACCGCAGGCCCACGGCGGCCTGCCGGTGCTTGGCCTGCTCAAAGGCACCGGCTCCTCGCTGACCAGCTACGTCTACGACAACTCGCCCGCCGGCGAAGGGGGCGCGCCGCAGAAGGCGTACGCCGCCGCGTTCGTGCTGCTGCTGTTCGTGTTGCTGCTCAACCTGCTGGTCGAACGGATCGGCCGCGCCCAGGCCCGCGCCAGCGGGTTTGTCGCGGCTGTCGAGGGAATTGTCTAAATGCCGCGCAACACCATTTCAGTCTTTATAGTGTGGAAGGTGAGGAACCGATGAGTCCCACGATGATCGAGCTCGAGCAGACGTTTGACCGCCCGGATCAGCAGCCGGTGCCCCCCGTGCGCACGATCGTGCTGGACCGGCCCCCGGAGCCCGTGCGCCCGCCCGAGCAGCGCGAGGCGCTGCGCCCGGTCGCCGGCGTCGCCGGCCCCGAGCGGCTGCGGCTGGAGGACGTCAGCGTCTCCTATGGCGCCACCAGCAGCCTGGGCCGGCGTGGCGCCAACGCCGTGCGCTCGGTCTCCCTCTCGATCCACCAGGGCGAGGTGCTGGCGCTGATCGGGCCCTCCGGCTGCGGCAAGACGACCCTGCTGCGCACCCTCAACCGCCTCACCGAGCTGACCCCGGGCGCCCGTCGCGGCGGGCGGATCCTGCTCGACGGCGAGGACATCCACGATCTCGAAGACACCGCCCTGCGCGCCCGCGTGGCGATGGTCTTCCAGCAGCCCAACCCCTTCCCGATGTCGATCTTCGACAACGTGGCCTTCGCGCTGCGCGAGCAGTCCCGCCGCCGCCCCCGCCGCCCCGAGCTCGAGCCGCTGGTGATCGACGCGCTGCGGCGCGCCGGCCTCTACGACGAGGTCGCCGACGATCTCCACCGACCCGCGTTGCGTCTCTCCGGCGGCCAGCAGCAGCGGCTGTGCATCGCTCGCGCGATCGCGCCGCGGCCGGAGGTGTTGCTGATGGACGAGCCCTGCTCTGCGCTCGACCCGATCTCGACCGGCGTGATCGAGGAGCTGATCCACGAGCTGCGCCGCGATCTCGCGGTGGTGATCGTCACCCACAACCTCGCCCAGGCGCGCCGCGTCGGCGACAAGGTCGCCTTCATGTACCTCGGCGACCTCGTTGAGTACGGCACCGCCGATCAGGTCTTCGAGGAACCCCGCGCTCCTCGCACCCGCGACTACGTCCGGGGGGCGTTCGGATGAGATTCGCGGTCTCACACGGGCCGGTGGTCGCGCTGAGCGAGGAGTGCGCCAGGCCTTGCTTGGTAGATCGTCGGTGACGGAGCTCCCATGGACGTGATCCCCCTTCCAACATCCACCGATGGGGCACCCACCTCGCCCCTCGTTGCCTGCGCCGGGTGCGGTGCGCCGCTCGCCCCCGACCAGCGCTACTGCCTGGCCTGCGGGCGTCCCGCCTCGCCCGTGCGCCTCGCCTTCCTCGACGTGCTCCAGGCAGAGCCGGGGACGGCCGCGACGGCGATTCTCGGCGCGCCCTCGGCCGCCGCCTATCAGCCGCCTCCCGACCCTCCCGGCACGCTTGGCTCGCTGCGTCGCTACTCCGGCCTGTTCGGCCTGCTCGGGGTACTGCTCGCATCGCTGCTGATCGGGCTGCTCGTCGGCCACTGGCTCACCGGCAGCGCACCCACCGGCAAGCAGGTCTATGAAGTGAAGTTGAACACCCCGCTCGCCGCTGCCGCGGCCGCGGCCCCCACCGGCAGCGCGGGGACATCCACCGGCTCCGGCTCCAGCGGCTCCAGCTCCTCCTCCGGCAACCATTCCTCGAGTAGCTCCTCGCAGTCGCACAACGCCTCCAAAAGCGAAGGCGGCGTGTCGGAAACCAGCGGCGAAGAAGCCCAAGCGGCCAAGGAAGTCAAGTCCACCAAGGCGCTGCCCGCGGCCCACAAAACCTCCTCCGCCACGCTGCAGAAACTCGAACACACAACCGGCAAGCAGCACGCCAAAGAAGTCAAGGCGGCGCTCGGCAACGGGCCGATCGAAACCCACTGAGTCGCCATGGCGATCGCCGGCTCCAACGGACAGCCTCACCCCGGCGACAGCGGCCTGCCCCGCGAGGAGCGCGTCGCGCCGGCCCATGCCGCTGGCGTCACGCCCGCCGCTGGCGTTGCCCATGCCGTTGGCGTCACGTCTGCCGCCGGCGTCGCGTCGGCCTCCGCGCCGCCCGTGGAAACGCCGTCCCGCGCGGTCTCCAGCGGCTCCGCGGCCGAGCTGCGCCGCGAGCGCGTGCGGCTCGCCGAGCGCGTGGCCGCGCTCACCTGGGACCTCGGCGGGCTGGCTTACGAGATGGCGATCCGCGACCACTACCGCCTCGACGTGCTCGCCCGCCGCGCCGCCGAGCTCCAGCAGGCCGACGCCCAGCTCGGCGAGGTCGAGCGTCTGCTGTCCGCCGCTGAGGATGGCGTGGGTGGCAACTGTCGCTCCTGCGGAGCCGTGCACAGCCGCGGCGCGGCCTACTGCTGGCGCTGCGGCTCGCCGCTGCTGCTCGAGGGGCGGCCCTCGGTGCTGGGCGAGCCGACGCGCGAGGGCTGACGGCCCTCGGGCACCGGGCGCCCGCGCCGCGGGCTACCGGCCGAAGGTGCTTTCGTCCACGGGCTCCGCCGGGGCCGCGGGGGCGGCGACGGGCGGAGGGGTCGCGGCCGGCTGCGCCACTGGTGGTTGCGGCTGCTGGGCCGGCGGCTGAGGCACCGTTGCGCTCAGCGTCGGCTTGGCCTCGCCGCTGATCGAGTCCTTGAACTCGCGCATACCGCTGCCCAGCGAGCGACCGATTTCGGGGAGTCGCTTGGCGCCGAACACCAGCAGCAGGATCACCACCAGGAACGCGATGTGGATTGGGTTGTCGAGTCCCATGGATTCCAGTGTGACAGAAAGAAAGAGGGGCTCGGCTCGGCGGCCTGCGGCCGCCTGTGCCACCCTCTATGCCCCTTTTTGCTCCTCCTCGCCGCTGCGCTCCACATTCCGGCGCACCAATTGCGCCGCCACGAACAGCATGAACAGCGCGAAGCCCACCTGCAGCACCTTCCCGGAGAGCGCGTTCGCCAGTGCCACCCCCCCCGCGGCGCCCGCCACCGAGAGCAGCCCCACCAGCAGCGCGTCGCCGCGGCGGACGTTGCCGTAGCGATCCTGCACGACTGCGCCCACCAGCGCGACGGGGACGATCGCCAGCAGTGAGGTCGCCTCAGCCTGATGCTGGGTGAGGCCGACGAAGATCACCAGGCCCGGCACGAACAGCACGCCGCCGCCGACGCCCAGCAGGCCCGCGATCACCCCCGCAGCCAGCCCGATCGCAATCAAGCCGATCATGGCGCCGGTCGTTCCACTGCGCTTGCGCTGTGCCACAGCCCAGCCGCGCCGATCATTGGATCAGCAGCTCCACTGCGCTCGCGATCAGCACTGCCGCGAACAGCAGCGCGATCGTGCGGCTGCGCAGCCGCTGCTGCAGCCATGCTCCCACCAGCACACCCCCGACCGCGGGGATCCCCACCAGCAGGCCGTCGACCACCCGTACGTTGCCATACCCCGCCTGCACCGCCGCCGCGAAGCCGGCGATGAACACGATCGCCGCCAGCGAGGTGCCGGTCGCCTCGCGCTCGCCGTATCCCAGCCACAGCACCAGCAGCGGCACGATCACCGTGCCGCCCCCCACGCCGAAGATTCCGCTGAACAGGCCCGCCGCGGTGCCGATCGCCATCAGCTTCAGGACGTCGCCGGGGGATCTGCGCGCCGCCATGCCGGGCATACTAAGGATGTGTCCCCCGTCGCCCCTCGCTTGGTGGAGGCACTGGAGCCGCTGCGCTCCGATCCCTCCAGCTCCGCCGTGCTGCTCGACATCGACGGCACGCTCGCGCCGATCGTGCGCCACGCCGACGACGCCCACGTCCCCGAGGCGACTCGCGCGCTGCTGATCGAGATCGCCAAGCGCTACCGCTTGGTTGGCTGCGTCAGCGGCCGCCGCGCCGCCACCGCCCGCCAGATCGTCGCGATCGGGACGATCGCCTACGTCGGCAACCATGGCGGCGAGCTGTTGCGCCCCGGTGCCACCCGCCCTGAGCTCGACCCGGAGCTGGCCGCCTGGAGCGAGCGCGTGCGGGACTTCGCCACCCGTGTCCTCACCGCGGAGCACCAGCGTCTGCGCGTACGCGCCGAGGACAAGCAGGCGATCGCTGCCTTCCACTGGCGCGGGGCGCCCGACGAGGTTGCGGCGCAGGTGGCCGTGCAGCAGATCGCCGCGCGCGCCGAGCAGGAGGGCTTTGCCGTGCACTGGGGCCGCAAGGTGCTCGAGGTGCGGCCCCCAGTCGCGTTCGACAAGGGGCTTGGCGTGATGGCGCTGCTCGACGGCCGCAATCCCGATGTCCGGAGCTCGTGGGTCCCTGGCGGAGCGCGCGCGGGGTCCGCTGGGGAGGAGGGCGAGGCGAGCGAGGTCGCGGGGACGGATGGGCATGCGAGTGCCGCGGGGACGGATGGGCATGTGAGTGCCGCGTTGTACGTCGGCGACGACACGACCGATCTCGACGCCTTCCGCGGACTGCGCTCGCTCGTGCAGGCCGGGAAGCTCGCGCGCGCGGTGTGCGTCGCGGTGCGCTCCGAGGAAGCGCCGCCGGAGCTGGTGGAGGAGGCGGACCTCACGATCGACGGCCCCGAAGGAGTGCGTCGCCTGCTCGAGGCTCTGCTGTAGTGGCGCCTCACGTGCACCCGCTGCACAATGGGCCACCTGTGACAACGACTCGTTAGCCGTCTCCGTGCGTTTCGCCGATTTCCTCAAGAACACCGTTCTGCTCAGCGCCGGCGTGGCGACCGTGCTCGCGCTGATCACGGTGCTCTCGATCCTCACCACCTCGGGGTCGCTGGCCGCGCTGCTGTCGGTCGCATGGTGGGCGATCGCCGCACTGATCGGGCTCGCGCTCGGCAGGGGCGCCGACGCCAATCCGCCGATCGCGCGGCTGCTGGCCGGCGCGCGCTCAACCAACATGCTGCCCGAGCACCGCCCCGCGGCGATCCTGCTCAACCGGCTGTGGCCGCTGCTGGCGGTCACGGTGCTCGCCGGTGGTCTCGCCTTCCTCGCCCCCCAGATCCCCGGGATCGGAGCCGGCTTCGCGATCATCTGGGCGCTCGCGTGGCGCCACCAGCACGCCGCGGTCACCGCGATCGAGGAGCGCGACGGGGTGCGCTTCTACGTGCTGCACACCTCCCCGGTGCAGCCGATCGCCCTGCAGCGCACGCCCGGCTTCAAGGCGATGCGGCCCGAGGGCCTCGTTTGAGCGCGGGGTCGGTGGGGGCCGGCAACATGGTCGATGTGCCGGCGGGCGACAGGGTCGATGTGCCGGCGGGCGAGACGGTCGACGTGCTGCTGGTGCAGCTCGGCTCGACCGCGGGGTTGCGCGTGGCTGACGAGGAGTTGGTGGGCTCGCTGCGGCGCGCCGGCGCGCATGTCGTGGTCGCGGCTGCCGCGCGCCCGGAGGAGATCCGCACGCTGATGCTCACCGACCTGCGCTGGGCGCGCGCCGCCCGGCACGCCGCCGTGGATGCGCTCGCGCGGCTGCGGGAAAGCCCGCCCCGGTCGGTGATCTACTCGACCACGACCGCTTCGCTGCTGTGGCCGCTCCCGGGGGCGATCCGCTTCGATGCGGCCGCCGCGGCCAACCGCCCCGGTCGCCACGGGCTGTGGCAGCGCCCGCTGGAGCGCCGCCGGCTGCGTCAGGCCCCGCTGCTGCTGCCCTCCAGCGCGGGCGCGCTCGCGGAGGCCGCCGCCGCGGTGGGCGGGGTGGGCGGGACTCGATTCACCGAGCGCGCCCTCGTGGTGCCCTCGCCGATCGCCGCCTGCCCGCCGGGCGAGGGTGGGTCCTCGCTGGTCGCCGACGACCAACCGCGGGGCGAAGCGCTCCCAGAGTCCGCCCCCGACGTGGGGACTGCGCGCCGAATGCGCGATCCGGCGCGGCGGGACATCGCGGCCATCACCTATGCGGCGAACCCCCGCAAGAAGGGGCTCGACTGCGTACTCGCCGCTTGGCGGAGCGTACGCCGGCCCGGCGAGCGGCTGGTGATCGCGGGTATCGACCGACAGGGGCTGCGCGGGAACCGGATCGAGGTGGCGGATGAGGAGATCCACGCCGTCGGAACGCTCACGCAGCGTGATTACCGCGCATTGCTGCGCCGCGCGCGGGTGTTCGTGTGTGCCCCTCGCCGCGAGGAGTACGGGCTGGCCCAGCTGGAGGCGCTCGCTGAGGGGTGCCGCCTGGTCACCACCCCCGCGCCCGGCGGCTACGTCGCGTTGCCGATCGCTCGCGAGCTCGACGCCCGCCTCGTCGGCGAAGACCTCGGCGCTGCACTGCGCTGCGCGCTCGATGCGTCCGCCGGTGACGACTACTCCATACGCGCCGCCGGGCTGGTGGCGCCCTTCACCACCGCCGCAGTCGATCGTATCGTCGCCGAGCAGCTGTTGCCCCGTCTCTTGGGGAAGTAAAGGGGCGTGCGGGGAAGGCGTGGAGCGTGAGGGGTCAAGGCGTGGAGCGTGAGGGGACGTATAGCCATTGCAATAGGGCGGGGGATTGAACAAAAATTCAGAAGCCGTGTGCAATTGCTATCGGGTTCTGAATTTTTTATAACAACCCCAAGACCCAGCTATATATACCATCGGTAATACTCAACGACCCCAAGGTCTCCGGAGGAACAGGAGGGTGGTACGCGCTCAAGCTGACTCGCTACCGCAAAGCGTGCATATGACCTCACGTCCCTCCGCGTGTGCGCCTTACGTCCCTCCGCGTGCCCGTTTACGCATTCTCGCCAGTTCCGCCCAAGGCCGTGTGTTCATTACATCCCCCTTCGTGAGCCACCCTCGCCGCGCGGTGAGGATGCCCCAGCGCATGTTTTGCAGCGTCGCCGGGCGGTGGGCGTCGGAGTCGATCACGATCGGCACGCCCGCGCGCACGGCAGCACGGGCGTGCGTCTCGGAGAGGTCGCGGCGGTCGGGGTTGGCGTTGATCTCGAGCATCGTGCCCGTGCGCGCCGCGGCCTCGAAGATCGCCTCGAGGTCGAGCGCGTAGGGTTCGCGGCGCTCGATCAGGCGGCCGGTTGGGTGTCCGATCGCGTCCACCAGCGGGTGCTCGATTGCGGCGATCATCCGCTCGGTGAGCGCCTGTTCGCTCATCCCGAAAGCGGTGTGGATGCTCGCGACGACCCAATCGAGCCGCGCCAGCAGCGCGTCGTCGTAGTCGAGCGTGCCGTCGGGCAGGACGTTGACCTCGCTGCCGGCCAGCAGCGTGAACCCGTCGAGCCCTCGCGCCACCTCCCCGACCCGCTCGATCTGTTCGCGCAGCTGCGCGGGGGAGACGTCGCTGCCGAAGCCGTGCGAGGCGGAGTGGTCGGTGATCGCCAGGTACTCATACCCGAGCGCCTGCGCGGCCTGCGCCATCTCCTCGATCGTCGCCTTGCCGTCAGAGGCCACGGTGTGGCAGTGCAGGTCGCCGCGAATATCGCCCAGCTCGATCAGGTTTGGCAGTTCCCGCGTGGTCTCCGCCTTACCCGCCTTCGCCGCCTTCGCCGCCTTACCCGCCTTCGCCGCATTGCGCGGCCTATCCGGCCCGCCGGCCCCGCCGGCGCGGGCCGATCCATCCTCCTCCCCCATCGCCGCCTCCAGCTCGCCGCGGTTCTCGCGCAGCTCCGGCGGGATGAGTGGGAGGCCCAGCAGCTCGTACACCTCGGTCTCGGTCGCACACGTCCGCGTGGTGCCGGTGGCGTCGTCCAGCACGCCGTACTCGGATACGTGCAGGCCTTTGCGCACCGCCAGCTCGCGCAGCGCGGCGTTGTGCGCGGCGGAGCCGGTGAAGTGCTGCAGCAGGTTGCCGAGCTGCGCCGGGGCGGCGATCCGCAGGTCGACGCTGAGGCCGGAGTGCGTGCGCCCGCGGGCGCCGGCGGGACCGGTGGAGCCGACGCGCTCGACCTGCTCCAGCGAGGCAAGCGCCGCGGCCAGCCGCTGCGGCTCGGCGGTGACCGCCACGAGGTCGATGTCCTTCACGCTGTCGGCCCCGCGCCGCGCCGAGCCGGCGAGCTGCACGTGCGCGTCGGGCGGGCCGTGCTCGCGCAGCCCAGCGGCGAGCGTTTCCCCCAGCTCGATCGCGGCCGGCAGCAGCGCCCGCCGCGGCCGTGGCGGCATGCCGTCGATCGGCAGCCCCTCGGCGGCCAGCTGTTCGAGCGAGGCAAGCACTTTCTCCTCGAACTTGGCCCCCAGCCCTTTGACACCGCGCAGGCGCTGCGCCTGCGCTGCCTCGCGCAGCGCCTGCGGGGAGTCGATGCCGAGCTGCTCGTGCAGCAGTCGCGCGCGCTTGGGCCCGAGGCCGGGAATCCGCGTGATCGCGATCAGCCCCGGCGGGAACTTCGCCCGCAGCCGCTCCGCCGCGGGGATCGCGCCGGTGTCGAGCAGCGCCACGATCTTCTCCTGCAGCGTCTCGCCGACGCCCGGCAGCTCCGTAGCGCGGCTAGCCCGCGCGAGCGCCGCCACCGAGGTGGAGGACTCGCGCACTGTCGCGGCCGCGCGGCGGTAGGCGAGCACACGGTGGACGATCGCCCCGTCGAGCTCGTACAGGTCGCCCAGTTCCTCGAGTGCGTCGGCGATCGCGGTGTTGGGGAGGTCGGGCATGTGCGTAAGAGTGCCCTACCCGCTCCGCGCATGCCCTCGCGGCCCCTCGTCGTGGGCCGCACGACACGGCAGCTGGCTGGTGGAGTCGATCTGCGACTCGACGCACTAGGGTACGTGGCCTCAGTGGACGGCACCGCCTGGCTCATACTGCCCACCTACAACGAGGCCGAGAACATCGAGGCGATCGTGGCCGCCGCCGGAGAGGCGCTCGCGGGTGCCCCGTGCGCGGAGTACCGCGTGCTAATCGTCGACGACAGCTCGCCCGACGGCACGGGCGAGATAGCCGACCGGCTGGCAGGGGAGCACGTGTGGGTGAAGGCGCTGCACCGTACGACCAAGGAAGGGATCGGCCCCGCCTACCTCGCTGGCTTCGCGCACGCGCTGGGGCAGGGGGCGGCGTACGTGATGGAGATGGACAGCGACTTCTCCCACGATCCCGCCGACCTGCGCCGCCTGCTGGGAGCGATCGCCGACGGCGCCGACCTCGCGCTCGGCTCGCGCTACGTCCCCGGCGGGGGGGTGCGGGACTGGGGCTTGCTGCGGCGTGTGGTCAGCGAGGGCGGCTCCGCCTACGCGCGACTGGTGCTGGGCCTGCGCGTGCGCGACCTGACGGGCGGCTTCAAGTGCTTCCGCCGCGAGGTGCTGGAAGCGATCCACTTCGACAGCGTGCGCTCCCAGGGGTATGCCTTCCAGGTGGAGCTCACCTACCGCGCGGTGCGCGCCGGCTTCCACATCGTGGAGGTGCCGATCGTCTTCCGCGACCGCCAGCGCGGCACGAGCAAGATGTCGTGGCGGATCGCCGCGGAGGCGATGTGGCTGGTGCCGCGGCTGCGCTACGGCCGCCAACCACCCACCGGGTATGAGCCCGCCGGCGACCGCGGCGCGCACGCGCTGAGGTAGCGGACCGGCGCCAGGCCCCGCACGCGTTGAGGAAGCGAACCGGCGCCAGACCCCTTACTACACTTTGTATAGTATTAGGGGTACACAGAGACGCAGAGCAAAGGAGGCCCCCATGGCGGGCAGTTTGAGCGAAGTCACCGACAACAACTTCCAGGCCGAGGTCATCGAATCGCAGACCCCCGTGCTGGTCGACTTCTGGGCACCGTGGTGCGGCCCCTGCCGCGTGGTGGGCCCCGTGCTCGAGGAGATCGCCCAGGAGCGTGAGGACCTGCGGATCGTGAAGCTGAACGTCGACGAGAACCAACAGACGGCGGCGACCTTCCAGGTGCTGTCGATCCCGACGATGATCCTCTTCAAGGCCGGCCAGCCCGTCAAGACAGTGGTGGGCGCCTACCCGAAGAAGAAGATCGAGTCCGAGCTGGAGCCGGCGCTCACCGCGTAGTTGGTTTTATGAGGCTCCGCCCCCCGAGGGGGCTGCGCCGAGATGGGCTCGTGACTCGTTGTAGGGCGCGGTGGCTCAGCCGCTGACGCGCTCGAGGACCCACGAGATGAATGCGGGCTCATTGAGGATGTTGGCAGCCAGGTCCTCGATCGCTTGGGCTGTTGCGTCAAGTCCCCCGGAAGGGTGCCTGAAGACCACCCCGTTGCGGTCGAGGAACTCTCGCATTACGTCGTAGGCAGTGCGCTTGTTCCCGTCGGGGAGCGGATGGTAGGTGACGATCCGGGAGCAATAGACCGCCGCCTTTTCGTGGACGGCGGGGAATGCCTCGTAGTCCCCAAAGCCGGCGAAGGGGGCGGCAATTGCTGCCTCGGCCAGATTGATGACACGGGATATCCGCGCGAGCTGATGGGCGTCGATACCCGAGTGGATCTCCGCGATGAGTAGGAAGTCGCCGAGTTCGATGCGCCGCATACGGACTACACGGTAGCGGGCACGGTAGCTTGGTTGCTAGGCAGATAGCTTTAGATAAATTTTTATAAAAAGTCTTGTATATAAAGAAATAAATGCTTCAATAATGAACCTATGGCAAAGACAATGACGCTGCGACTCGAAGATGAGCAAGCTGCGACCCTGGAGTTGATTGCCAGGGCTGACGACCAGAGCGTGACCGAGGCTGTGCGGGCAGCGATTGACGCCCATATCGAGGAGCGGCGACGCGATAAGGACTTCCGGGAGCGGCTGCGACGTCGCCATGAGGAAGAGAGCGCTCTCTACGAGCGTCTCGCTCGCTGACATCGAGCGACGGTCTCTGATGCTCAGCTTCGGTCGGCCCGGCTTAGCGTGATCTGCAACTCCAGACCATCGATTTCGGTCGACTCGGTGTAATCCATCTCGGCCGCCGGCGGGCCGTCGCCGAGGTGGAGCGCCACCGCGAGCGTCTCGCCCACCAGGTAGTCGCGGTGGGCGGCGGCAGCGTCGAGCAGCGCCGAATCGCCGGATAGGGAGAGCTCGATCCGGTCCTCGACCGCGAGGCCGGCGCTCTTGCGCGCGGACTGCACTGCGTGCACGATCTCCCGCGAGCGGCCCTCGCGGCGCAGGTCGTCGTCGATCGCCAGCTCCAGCGCGACCGCGTGGGCGCCCTCGCGCTCGACGGAGTAGCCCTCGGGGGCCTGCATCGTAAGGATCACGTCCTCAGCCGTGAGCGTGTGCTCGCGACCGCCGACCGAGATGCCGAGGCCCGTCTCGCCGTTGGTGCTGCCATCCCTCACCGCCGCCGCCACCCGCGCGGGGTCGAGCGCCGCGATCGCCTCGGCGACGAGCGGCATCTCCCTGCCGAACAGCGGGCCGAGGCGGCGGTAGTTGGCCTTCACCTCGTAGCGGCCGAGCTCCTCGGCCCCGGCGACGAAGCGCACGCGGCGCACGTTGAGCTCCTCGCGTACCACGTCGGTGAGGCGCTCGATCGCCGCGCGCTCGCGGCCGGCGGCGACCACCACGGCCTCCGCGAGCGGCTGGCGCACCTTGATCTTCGCCTGCCCGCGCGCGCCGAGGCCGAGGCGCACGGTCTCGCGCGCGATCGCCATCGCCTCCTCCAGGTCGCGGTCGCGGGCGGGCAGCGCCCCGCCGACGGGGAAGTCGCAGAGGTGCACGCTCGCCAGCGCGCCGTCGAGGTTGTCGTAGATCTCGTCGGCAACGAACGGGCAGAAGGGCGCCAGCAGCTTGGCGATCGTGAGCAGGCAGCCGCGCAGCGTGCGAAACGCCGCGGGGTCGCCGTCCCAGAAGCGCCTGCGCGAGCGGCGCACGTACCAGTTGGAGAGCTCGTCCACCAGCTCGGCGATCGCCCGCCCCGCGGCGGTCGCGTCGTAGGCGTCGAGGCGCTCGGCCACGCGCTCGGCGGTGGCGGCGGTGCGCGACAGCGCCCAACGGTCGAGGTCGTCCTCCGCGTCGCCCACGTGAGCGCCCGACTCCTCAGCTGACCGGTCCGCCAAGCCCGGCTCCCGCGTGGGGGGCTCCGCGGGGAGCCCGCTCAGCGCCTCCTCGTTGGCGTGCGCGTAGAGCGTGTAGAAGAAGTAGGTGCTCCACAGCTGCTTGAGGAACAGTCGCACGCCCTCGCCGATCGCCTCTTCGGAGAAGCGGTAGCCGTCCCACGGCTGCTTGGCGGTGAAGAAGTACCAGCGGAAGGCGTCCGCGCCGTACTTGTCGATCACCTGCCCGGGCTCCACGGTGTTGCCGCGCGACTTCGACATCTTCTGGCCCTCGCCGTCGAGGATCAACCCAAGGCACACCACGTTGCGGTAGGGGGCGGTGTCGAACAGCAGCGTGGAGACGGCGAGCAGCGAGTAGAACCACCCGCGCGTCTGGTCGAGCGCCTCGCAGATGAAGTCCGCCGGGAAGCGCGCGGGGTCGGCCGTGAAGCGCTCGGCCTGCGCCACCAGGCTCTCGACGCCATCCACGTGCCCCTCCCCCTCCTCCTTCTTCTTTCCCTCCCCGGAGAACGGGATGTGGTGCTGGGCGAACGGCATCGCACCGGAGTCAAACCACACGTCGATCACCTCGGGGACCCGTCGCATGGGCTCGCCACACGGCGAACCATCGCCGGCCGCATGCGGACAGGGGAGCTCGATCTCATCCACGTATGGGCGATGGTGGTCGGAGAGTTGGTTGCCGGAGCGCTGCTCGAGCTCGGCGAACGAGCCGATCACGTGGAGGTGCCCCGCGCCACAGCGCCACACCGGCAGCGGTGTGCCCCAGTAGCGCTCGCGCGAGAGCGCCCAATCGACGTTGTTGGAGAGCCAGTCGCCGAAGCGGCCGTGCTTGATGTGCGGCGGGTGCCATGCCACGGTCTCATTGGCCGCCAGCATTCGCTCGCGCACCTTGGAGGTCGCGATGTACCAGGAGGGCTTGGCGTAGTAGATCAGCGGTGTGCCGCAGCGCCAGCAGTGGGGGTAGGAGTGCTCGTAGGGCTCCGCCCTGAACAGCAGTCCGCGTTTGTCAAGATCGTCGATCAGATCGTCGGTGACGTCCGCGTCCTTGACTGTGCGCCCGTCGTACTCGCGGCCCTCGTAGCTGCGCACGCGCTGGTCGAACGTGCCGTCCTCCCGTACTGGGTTGAAGAGGCTTTCGGGATCGTCGATTCCGTTGGCGGCCGCCACGCGAAAATCGTCTTCACCAAACGCGGGCGCGATATGCACAAGCCCTGTGCCGTCTTCAGTCGTCACGAAGTCCCCCGCGATGATCGGAAAACCCCTTTCGGCGGCGGTGTTAAAGATCGGGCCCCTATACGACTTGCCCACCAGCTCGCTGCCTGGAAACCGATCGAGGATTTCGACATGCTCGCCCAGCACCCTTTGGGCCAACGATGCCGCGACGATCAGAGTCTCATCCTCTACTCGGGTCTCATCCTTTGCCCGCGCGCGGACGTACTCGACATCGGGCGCTACTGCCACCGCTCTATTGCCCGGCAGCGTCCACGGAGTCGTCGTCCAGATCAGCAGAGCGTCGCCTTCTCGCAGCGGGGAATCGGGATCGGGCGCTTGGGCAGGCATCCAGATAGGACCCCCAGGCTGCTGCACCAAGCCGCCGGACTGCTCCCGCGTGGGGAAGTGCACCGGCAGTCGTACATACACCGACCGGTCCACCACGTCCTCATACCCCAGCGCCACCTCATGTGAGGAGAGCGCCGTCCCACAGCGGTAGCAGTAGGGCACGACCTTGTGCCCCTCATACAGCAGCCCCCGCCGGTGGATCTCCGCCAGCGCCCACCACACCGACTCGATGTAGCTCTCGTCGAGCGTGCGGTAGGCGTGGTCGAGGTCGATCCAGAAGCCGATTCGCTCGGTGAGGCGATTCCACTCCTCCAGGTACTCGAACACCGACTCGCGGCACTGGCGGTTGAACTCCTCGATCCCGATGACGTTCTCGATCTCGTGCTTGCTGTTGATCCCGAGCTTCTGCTCGACCGCGATCTCCACCGGCAGGCCGTGACAGTCCCAGCCGCCCTTGCGCTCCACGCGGTGGCCGCGCATCGTCTTGTAACGGGGGTAGATGTCCTTGAACACGCGCGACAGTACGTGGTGGGCGCCCGGGCGGCCGTTGGCGGTGGGGGGGCCCTCGTAGAAGACCCACGGCTCCGCGCCCTCGCGCATCTGCAGCGACTGCGCGAACACCTCGCGCTCGCGCCAGCGCGCCAACACCTCCTGCTCCATCGCCGCCAGCGCCTGGTGGGGGTCCACTCTGCGAGGTGGCAGGAGTGGGTGTCGGGGAGTATTCGGCACGGGCGGCCCATTGTATGGCCGCGCCGGAGGATCCCGCCGCCGGCGGGACGGGTCCACTCCGGCGGCGAGATGGTCTACGCCACCGGCGAGACGATCACTCCGCTGGCGAGACGGTCCACTCCGGCGGTGGCGTTCGCCCGTTGGGGTGCTCTACTTGGGCTCTACGGCTTCCAGGCGTGGGTCACGAGACGGCTCTGTGTGAGGACGCTTTTGGCGAGATCCCTCATCATCCGCGTACGCGAGCCGCGCGGAGGCGCGACCGTCCACTTCGCGCCGGTCCGTGCGCGCTGTGGAATGCCCGCGAGCCGTGCCTTGGCGAATCGCTTTTCCGGATACGAAACGACCCGCTCGTAGCCGACGCTGCGAAGCATGCCCACCACCGCGGCACGGTTGGGGCCCCACCAATTCGACTCCTCCCCGCACAGCGCCCACGGATAGAACGCCGCCGCCGGAGCTCGCATGAACGTGAGATCCACCAGCGTCTCCATCACGAGCAGATCCTTCGTGACGCTGGTGACCCGTTCCAGCGCCAGCAGCGGATGGCGCATGTGGTAGAGGATGCCAAGGAAGAGCACCACGTCGAATTCGCCCACGGTCTGCGGCGACAGGTCGAGCACCTCGACGTCGATGTCCTCGACGCTCGACCCCAGTGCTTTGCGGGCGTACTCGAAGCCATCTTTGCCGTGCGGAGGACGCCACGCCCAGGCGGAGGAGTCGGCCGCGAGCACGCGCGATGCTCCCAGCCGCTCGGCGGCAAATGAGAAGTATCCGTTGTTGGCTCCCACATCCAACACCGTCTTGCCCGTCAGATCGGGCAGATGCAGCCCGGCGAGCTTCGCCGCCGAGCGGTCTGGGCCCGGCGTGACATAGCCGCCGGGCAGCTCGATCTGGTGCCACCATTCGATGTCGGCAGGTGCGAGCAGGGGGGTGTCGGTACTGCTGGCCATGCTTTTCATCCTAGGCAGCTCAGATCGAGAATGTCAAGTAGTCAGAAACAAATCAGTAAATGACAGACACTGAGAAACGTTTTGAAGAGCTCGTTACGGCTGTCCAGTCGCCACCAGTTGTGCTCAGCCACGCCACCAACCTTTCTTTCGTCGGTACGCCCGATCGCTGCGCTAGGGCTTGGCGTACCGCGGGTAGTGCGTCGGACGGCCGCTTCTCGCCGACTCCGTCGGATGGAGCCGCTGCTCGCCGACTCCGGCTGGGGTAGACTGCGCGCCGCCTTCGACGCCCGAGCGGATTCGGGCGCGAGGGCCGATCCCATGCGCGTGCTCGTCAGCGGCCACCACGGTTACATCGGGTCCATCCTGGTCCCCCTCTTCGGCGCGGCCGGACACGAGGTGGTGGGCCTCGACACCTACATGTACGAGGGCTGCGACTTCGGCGAGGAGCGCGCGGCGGCGGTGCCGGCGATCCGCAAGGACGTCCGCGATGTGACGCCCGCCGACCTCGACGGCTTCGACGCGGTCATCCATCTCGCCGCCCTCTCCAACGACCCGGTGGGCGATCTCAACCCCGACTGCACGTTCGCGATCAACCACCGCGCCTCGGTGTCGCTGGCGCGGGCCGCCAAGCAGGCGGGGGTTGAGCGCTTCCTGTTCGCCTCCTCGTGCAGCCTCTACGGCGCCGCTGGCCAGGATTGGATCGACGAGAGCGCCGAGTTCAACCCCGTGACCCCCTACGGCGAGTCGAAGGTGCTGGCCGAGCGCGACATCGGGGCGCTCGCCGACGACTCCTTCAGCCCCACCTTCCTGCGCAACGCGACCGCCCACGGCCTCTCCCCGCGCCACCGGGGCGATCTCGTCGTCAACAACCTCACCGCCTTCGCGTTCGCCACCGGCGAGGTGTTGATGCAGAGCGACGGCACCCCGTGGCGGCCGTTGGTGCACATCAAGGACATCTCGCGCGCCTTTCTCGGGCTGATGCAGGCGCCGCGGGAGCAGGTGCACGGAGAGGCCTTCAACGTGGGCGCCGACGAGGAGAACTACCGGATCCGCGACATTGCCCGGATCGTCGAGGAGACCGTCCCCGGGTCGCGGATCGCCTTCGCCGACGGCGCCGGTCCCGACAAGCGCAGCTACCGCGTCAGCTTCGCCAAGCTGCGGCGGGCGTTCCCCGAGCTGCACCCCACGTGGACGGTGCGCGCGAGCGTCGAGCAGATGCTCGCCGCCTACCGCGACAACGGCCTGGACATCTCCGACTTCAAGGGTTCGCGGTTCATGCGGATCGCGCGCATCAAGGAGTTGATGGCCGAAGCGCGCCTGGACGCAGAGCTGCGTTGGAGCGCTCATACCATCTATACGTAGCCTCCAGGCCCTGCTCCAGATCCCATGCGGGGCGCCAGCCGAGCTGCTCGGCAATGGCGCTGGAGTCGAGCCACTGATGGGTCAGCTCGCCATGCGGGGTTCCGCGTCCATGGACGTCTGGCTCGACGTCTGAGCCGGCGATCTCGATCAGCCGCTCCACCACCTCGAGCACGGTCACCGGACTGCCGATGCTCGCGTTCCAGGCGCGGCCGTGCAACTCGGGGCGATCGAGCGAACCGGCCACTGCCAGATAGGCGTCGGCCGCGTCCTCGGCGAAGAGGAAGTCGCGCTCCATCAGCCCGCCCGAGCGAATCACGGGCCGCTCGCCCGCCAGCAGTGCCTTGATTGTGCCGGGGATCAGTCTCGAGAAGTTGAAATCCCCGCCGCCGAACACGTTGCCAAAGCGCGTGACGGCGACCGGCAGGTCAAACGTGTGGGCGTATGAGCGTGCGATCAGATCGGCACACGCCTTCGAGACGTCGTAGGGATAGCGCGGTTGCAGCGCGTGGCCCTCGCGGTAGGGGAGATCCTCGTGTGTCCCATACGCCTTGTCGGTGGAGGCGACGACCACCCGCCGCGGCGACGCGGCGGCGACGCGGCAGGCCTCGAGCAGGTTCCAGGTGCCGCGGACATTGACCTCATAGGTGCTGAGGGGGGATTTTGTCGCCGACCCCACGATCGCTGCCGCCGCGAGGTGGAACACCGCCTCGATGCCGTGCTCGTCGAGCGCGCGGCGCAACGACGCCGGATCAAGGAGATCGGCAGGTACGGGCGTGCAGCGCTCGTGCAACCCCCGCAGGCGAAAGCGCGAGAGCTCCGCCGGCGGGCGGTCGAGGACCAACAGCTCGGCGCCCTCGTCGAGCAGCCGCTCGGCGACCCACGAGCCGATGAAGCCCTGCGCTCCCGTGCAAAGCACGCGCGTTCCCGCCCACATACCCACCATGAGAAACACGATACAGGCACCCGCTCCAGGCGGGTTGGGCACCTGCCCGGGAGCGCTTGATCGCCCCGAAGCCTCTCGTTAGCTTGACCGCGCGATGTCAGCAGTCGAGTTTTCAGAGGCGCTTGCGGGTGCCTCGCGTGACGGCGGATGAAGGCGGTGATCCTTGCCGGCGGCCTGGGCTCGCGGCTCAGCGAGGAGACCGCGGTGCGCCCCAAGCCGATGGTGGAGATCGGCGGCAAGCCGATTCTCTGGCACATCATGAAGATCTACGCGGCCCACGGCGTCGAGGAGTTCGTGATCTGCCTCGGCTACAAGGGCTACGTCATCAAGGAGTTCTTCGCCAACTACCACCTGCATACGAGTGAGGATCTCTCCTTCGACCTCGGGTGCGGCGACGTCGAGGTCCACCGCTCCAGCACCGAGCCCTGGAAGGTGACGCTCCTGGACACCGGCGAAGAGACGATGACCGGCGGGCGGCTGAAGCGGGCGCTGGCGTACGTGGGCGAGGAGGACTTCTGCTTCACCTACGGCGATGGCCTGGCCGACATCGACATCACCGCGCTGATCGCCTACCACCGCGAGCAGGGCGCGCTCGCCACGATCACCGCCGTGCAGCCCCCGGGCCGCTTCGGCGCGGTCGAGATCAACGGCACGCACGTGCGCAGCTTCCAGGAGAAGCCGCGCGGGGACGGGGCGTGGCTGAACGGCGGCTTCTTCGTGCTCTCCCCCGAGGTGGGGCGCTATCTCGACGGCGACCGCGAGGTGTGGGAGCAGGGGCCGCTGCGTCGCCTCACGGGCGAGGGCCAGCTCGCCTCCTTCCGTCATCTGGGGTTCTGGCAGGCGATGGACACGCTGCGCGACCGCCACCAGCTGGAGGCGCTGTGGGACTCCGGCGAGGCCCCTTGGCGGGTGTGGACATGAGTGGTGCTGCCGCCTGGCAGGTGTGGACATGAGTGGGACCGCGGCCCTCGACGTCGGCGCGGTCGCCGCCGGTGCCGAGATACTCCCAACGTGCTGCCGGCTGTGCGGCGCCCCGCTGCGGGATGTGTTCGCCGACCTCGGCTCCTCGCCGCTCGCCAACTCCTACCTATCCCCCGAGCACCTCGGCACGATGGAGCCCTTTTACCCGCTGCGCGCACTGGTGTGCAGCCACTGCTTCCTGGTACAGCTGGAGGAGTTCGAGACGCCCGCCAAGATCTTCTCCGACTACGCCTACTTCTCTTCCTACTCCACCAGTTGGCTGGAGCACTGCCATCGCTACAGCGAGCAGATGATCGAGCTGCTCGGCTTGGGCGCGCACAGCCAGGTGGTGGAGATCGCCTCCAACGACGGCTACCTGTTGCAGTACTTCCGCAAGCGCGGCGTGCCCGTGCTCGGCGTCGAGCCGGCCGCCAATGTGGCACAGGTCGCGCGCGAGGAACGGGGGATCCCCACGGTGGTCGAGTTCTTCGGTCGCGCCACCGCGCGCTCGCTGGCCACCCGCGCCCGCGCCGATCTGCTGGTCGGCAACAACGTCCTCGCGCACGTCCCCAACCTGGACGACTTCGTCGGTGGCATGAAGATCCTGTTGGCGCCCGAGGGGACGATCACGATGGAGTTCCCGCATCTGCTGCGCCTGATCGAGGACGACCAGTGGGACACGATCTACCACGAGCACTTCTCCTACTTCTCCTTCCTCACCGCCAGCCGCGTGTTCGCCGCGCAGGGGCTGCGTCTGTTCGACGTCGAGGAGCTGCCCACGCACGGTGGCTCGCTGCGGGTCTACGGCGCGCACGAGGACGACGCGACCAAGCCCGACACCCTGCGTGCGCGGGAGCTGCGCGAGCGCGAGCGCGACGCTGGATATGAACACCTGGCGACCTACACCGAGTATGGCGCCCGCGTCGAGGCCGACAAGCGCCGGATCCTCGAGTTCCTGATTGGCCTCAAGGATGAGGGCCGGCGGATGGTCGGCTACGGCGCGCCGGCGAAGGGCAACACGCTGCTCAACTACTGCGGCGTCCGTCGCGACTTCCTCGACTACACGGTGGACCTCAACCCGCACAAGCAGGGTCGCTTCCTGCCCGGCAGCCACATCCCGATTCGCTCGCCCGGGGCGATCCGCGAGGATCGGCCCGACGTGGTGGTGATCCTGCCGTGGAACCTCAAGGAGGAGATCGCCGCGCAGCTTGACTTCGTCGGCGAGTGGGGAGGCCGCCTGGCGGCGCGCACGCCGGAGCTGGCGCTGCTGTAGATGGCAAGCACGGTCGAGCATCCTGTCCGGCAGCTGCCCGTCGAGCCGGACGTGCTCTCGAGCTCGGCGGCCGGTCCCACCGCCGCGCGCGGAGCGATGCTGCGGATGGGCTCGTTCGTCGCGGGCTCGCTGTTCAGCGTGGGGGCCGCCGCGCTCATGTTCCGTTACCTCGGCGTGGTCGATACGGGCCGGTACACCACGGCGATGTCGCTGGCCGCGCTGGTGACGGGCCTATCGGACCTCGGCCTCACCGGAGTGGGCCTGCGCGAACTCTCGGTGCTGCGCGGCGAGCAGCGGACGCTGTTCACGCGCAATCTGCTGGGCATGCGCCTGGCGTTTGCCCTGGTGGGAGCGTTCCTCATCACGCTGTTCGCCTTCGCCGCCTATGGGCCGCTGCTTGGCTTTGGGGTGATGATCGCGTGTGGTGGTGTGCTGATTCAGAACACCCACGGGATTTTGACGATCTCCCTGATGGCTCGCCTGCGGCTGGGTTGGCTGTCGGCGCTCGAACTCGCGCGTCTGGTGCTCGCCGCCGCCACGATCGCGCTGCTGGTGCTCCTCGGCGCGCATCTGCTCGCCTTTCTGGCCGTGACCGCGGTGGCCTCGGCGATCGTGCTGCCGGCGACGATCGCATTGGTGCGAGGCGACCTGCCGCTGCGCCCGGCCTTCGATCTCAGGCGCTGGCGCGCGCTGGTGACGCCGATGCTCACCTATTCGGCGGCGGTCATCACGGCGACTCTCTACCTCCGCGTGGCGGTGGTGCTCGTCTCGCTGCTCAGCAACGCACACCAGCTCGGCTATTTCAGTGCCTCCTACCGCGTGGTGGAGAATCTCTTCACCCTGCCCGGTCTGCTCGTCGGCTCGGCCTTTCCGATCTTCGCGCACACGGCCCACCGGGATCCCACCCGCTTCGCGTACGCGATCGCGCGGGTGTTCGAGGCATCGCTGATCATCGGGGTGTGGATCTCGCTTTCGCTGATCGTCGGTGCGCGGCTGGTGATCGAGGTGGTTGGCGGCGCTAAGTTCCTGCCGGCCGTCCCGGTGCTCGCGGTGCAGGGTTTGGCGGTGGCCGCGGTCTTCCTCAGCACGGTATGGAGCTGCGCCCTGCTGAGTCTCCACCTGCACCGGGCGATCCTGATTCTCAACCTCGCCCTGCTCGCGCTGGTGACGATCGCCGTGGCGGTGTTGGCGTCGCTGGACGGGGCGCAGGGGGCCGCGATCGCCACCGCCGCGGTGGAGATCTGCGCGGCGATCGCCGGCGCGGTGGTGCTGACGCGCGGTCGCCCGCAGCTGCGCCCAAGCATGCGGATGCTGCCGCAGGTCGCGCTGGCGGCCGTGCTCGGCGCCACGCCGATGTTGCTCACGGAGATTCCGATCGTCGGCCGCCTGGCGCTGTCCACCTCCATCTATGCCGTGGTGTTGCTCTGGTGTGGCGCGTTCCCCTCCGACTGGGGTGAGCTGCTCGGCCGGCGGAGGAGCGCCTGATGCGTCGACCGTGGGTGCTGCGGTGTGGCTCCGCGGTGCTGCCCGCACCGGCCGTGGGGAGCAGCCCGGATCAGCCTCCATGTCTGATTCACCTGGTGCGCGAGGTCAATGGGGTGGACGTGCTGCGTGGATTCGCCGATGCGCTGCGCGCGCATCCGCCCGGCATCCCCTACGAGCTGGTGCTGGCGATGAAGGGCTTCTCCTCCTCCGCGCAGGCCGCCCCGTACCTCGCCGCGGTCGAGGACCTGGCGCCCCGCGCGTTGTTCTTCGCCGACCGCGGATTCGACCTGGGCGTGTACTTCGCCAGCGCCGCGCGGCTGCGCCGCAACCGCTACTGCTTCGTGAACTCCTTTGCCCGCCCTCTGGTGGACGGGTGGCTGGCGAAGCTGGACGCCGCGCTGGCGCGTCCCGGAGTCGGCCAGGTCGGCGCCACCGGCGTGTGGGCGAGCGGACATTCGTGGCAGCTTTACTCCGCGGGCCTGCCCAGCGCCTACCGCGGGGTGCTGCCGCCACCACGCGAGGCGCGCAGGCTGCTGCGTGAGATCGGGGCCGAAGCGCGGGACGAGCGACACGCGACGATGGACGTGCTGCGGGCGCGGCTGACACTGCTCGGCAGGCTGCCCGAAATCCTCCTCTGCTACGAGCCCTTTCCCGCGCGCTTCCTGCGGACCAACGCCTTCATGATCACCCACGCCGCGCTGCGGGAGCTGCGGCTGCTGGTGGTGCGCAGCAAGGCCGACGCCTATGCGCTGGAGGGCAGTCGCGCCAGCATCACCCGCCAGTTGCAGCGGCGGGGCCTGTCCTCGCTCGTGGTCGATCGGGCTGGCGCGGTGTATGAGCCCGAGCGGTGGCCGTGCAGCCGTACGCTCTGGCAGGGCGATCAGGAGGGGCTGCTGGTCGCCGACAACCAGACGCTGCCCTACGCCAACGGCGATTTCACCCGCCGGCATCTGCTTGCGCGAATCGCCTGGGGTCCGCGCGCCGATCCACGGCCGCCGGTGGAGCCGGTGCTGGGATGAGGTTCCAGGAGCTGGCACTCGGCGGTGTGTGGTCGATCGAGCTGGATCCGATCGCGGACGAGCGCGGCTGGTTTGCCCGCGCGTTCGACGTGGAGGAGTTCCGCGCGCGCGGCCTCGAGCTGGAGGTGGTGCAGTGCAGCTGCTCGTTCAGCGCCCGCCGCGGCACGTTGCGCGGCATGCACTATCAGGCCGATCCCCATGGGGAGCCCAAGCTCGTGCGCTGCGTGCGCGGAGTCGCCTTTCACGTGGCGCTCGATCTGCGTCCCCAAGCTCCCAGCTACGGCCGTTGGCGGGGCGTCGAGCTGAGCGCCGAGAATCGCTGCGCTCTCTACCTGCCCCCCGGGGTCGCGCATGGCTCCCAGACGCTTGTGGACAACTGCGAAATCTTCTACCAAATGGGCCATCGCTACGTCCCCGAGGCGGTCCGCGGCGTGCGCTGGGACGATCCCGCCTTTGCGATCCAGTGGCCGCCGGTGAGCGATGGAATACGTGTCATCTCCGCGCGCGACCGCTCGTTTGCGGACTGGGATGGGCCGGAGCGCGGAGGAGGTGAAGCTCAATGCGACCGCCCTGGGAGTGGGCTCGCAAGCCGCTGAGGCTGCCCGTGAGCGTGCAGGGCTCCGACGGCCCGCCCTGCGTGATCCACCTCGTGCGTGCGGTCAACGGCATCGACTCGCTGTGCGAGTTCGCGGCGGCGCTGCGCGCGCATCCAGCGGGCGTCGAGCACGAGTTGGTGCTCGCGATGAAGGGCTTCGCCTCCAGAGCCGAGGCCGCGCCGTACATCGAGGAGACGAGTGACCTCGCGCCCCGGATCGAGTTCTTCCCTGACGTCGGTCTCGATCTGGGCCTGCTGTTCGCCGCGGCCGCGCGGCTGCGGCGCAACCGCTACTGCTTCATCAACTCGCACACCCGGCCGGCGGTGGCGGGGTGGCTGGCCAAGCTCGACGCCGCGCTCGCGCTGCCCGACGTCGGCATGGTGGGAGCCACCGGCTCGTGGTTGAGCTCGCACTCGTGGCTGACCTACTCGCTCGGCCTGCCCAGCTTCTATCGGAGCGTGCTGCCCCCGGTCCGCGAGGCGCGCGGGCTGCTGCTGGAGGTGGACCTCGAACAGCTGCGGATCGAGCGGCGCTCGAAGCTCGACTCGCTGCGGACCCGCGCGCGGCTGCTCTCGCAGCTGCCCGAGGAACTGTTGGCCTTCGAGCCCTTCCCCAATCCGCACCTGCGCAACACGATGCTGATGATGCCCCACGAGATTCTCAGATCGCTGCGGCTGTTGGCGGTGCGCAACAAGCTGGACACCTACGTGCTGGAGAGCGGATCGCTGAACATGGTGCGCCAACTGACGCGCAGGGGATTGCGCGCGCTCGTGGTGGACAGCGCGGGAGCCGTGTACGAGCCCAGCGAGTGGTATCGCAGCGGCACCTACTGGCAGGGTGAGCAGGAGCGGCTGCTGAGCGTCGACAACCGCACCCGCTCCTACGCGTGCGGCAACATCGAGCGCCGGCGCCTGCTGGCGGGTCTGTCGTGGGGCCTGCACGCCGATCCAGGTCTACACGCCGATCGGGGTCTACACGCGGATCCGGATCTACAGGCCGATCGAGGTCTACACGCGGATCCGGGTCTACACGCCGATCGGGGTCTACACGCAGATCCAGGTCTACACGCCGATCGGGGTCTACACGCGGATCCGGGCCTGCTCGAGGTGCCCGGCCCCGGGGGTCGATCGCCGTGAGCGTGCTCGTGACCGGCGCCGGTGGCTTCATCGGCAGGCCGCTCCTCGCGCGGCTGGCGGGAGCCGGCGAAGAGGTGCACGCCCTCTCCACACAGGAGGGTCGCGTCGAGATCCCGGGCGTGCGCTGGCATCGTGTCGACCTCGCGGACAGCACAGCGGTCGAGCGGGCGATGGAGCGGTTGGCTCCCGAGCGGCTCGTACATCTCGCGTGGTGCACCGAGCACGGCCGCAACTGGCGTGCGCCCGAGAACGTGATCTGGGTGGAGCGCAGCCTGCATCTCGTGCGTGCGTTCGTCGGTCGCGGCGGCCGGCGCGTGGTGGTGTTGGGCACGTGTGCCGAGTACGACTGGTCGCGCGTCGGGGGACCGCTCGGCGAGTACGCATCGCCGCTGGCGCCCGCCACGCTGTACGGCGTGGCCAAGGATGCGCTGCGCCGCGTGCTGGAGGCGTATGCCGCGCAGGAGGGAGTCGAGCTCGCGTGGGGCCGGCCCTTTCACCTCTACGGCCCGCGCGAGGCGCCGGGACGCCTCGTGCCCTCGGTGATCCGCGCGCTGCTGGCGCGCGAGACGGTCGCGACCGGCAGCGGCGAGCGGGTGCGCGACTTCATGCACGTCGAGGACGTGGCCGGCGCCGTGGCCGCGCTGCTCGACAGCCCCGTGGTGGGCGCCGTCAACATCGCCACCGGGATCGGGGTGACGGTGGGCGAGGTGGTCGACTCGATCGTGCGGGCGACGGGGCATCCCGAGCTGGTGCGCCGCGGGGCGCTGCCCGATCGTCCCGGGGAGCCGTGGTCGTTGGTGGCCGACATCGCTCGGCTGCGCGATGAGGTTGGCTTCCGTCCGCGGTGGACGCTGGCGGAGGGCCTCGCCGACACGGTGCGCTGGTGGGAGGCGCACCTCGCCAGCGATCACAGCGTCGCCGGTGAGCGCAGCGTCGTCAGTGAGCCCGGCTCTGCCGGTGGGCTCCACGCGGGGCTGAGCGATCAGGCGGCGCGTCGCTCATAGACCCCGCGTCGCAGCGCGAGCGAGTCACGGAAGCCGATCTGCTGGTCGATCGCCGCCGCCGGCGGGCGCGGATGGTGGGGGCGGCTTTGGCCGGCGCTCCATCCCCGCATGCGCCCCTCCAGCGCCGCGAGATCGTGGGAGATGACCAGGTCTCCGAGCACAACCAGTGCCTCGGTGGCCAGGGCACGCGCCGTGGCCGTCCCCCGCCCCAGCCCGTAGCGGCGCAGCAGGTAGCCGCGCCCGAAGCCGCCGTTGCGTCGTTGCCAGGCGGAGCGATGGCCGTGTGTGGCCGAGCCCAGATGGACGCCCACCGCGTCGGGGGCGGCCACCGACTCCCACCCGGCGCTGCGCAGGCGCAGCGCGAGGTCGAAGTCCTCCATGTAGGTGAAGATCGTCTCGTCGAGCCCGCCGACCTGCGCCCACGCCGTGCGCCGGTAGGCGGCCGCGGTGCCCGCGGGGCCGGCCAGCACCGGACGGAGATCGCCGGCGTGCGCCGCTGGCAGGCCGTGCAGGCGCGGGAAGCCGGCGAGCGTGACGTCAGCGGTCAGGCCGATGCTGTCGATTCGCGCTTCCCCCGGCTGGAGCATCAGCGAGGCGGAGGATCCGACCGCGGGATCGCGCAACGGCGCGAGCAGCCGCGCCAGGAAATCCGCCCGGCAGTTGACGTCGTTGTTGAGCAGCACCACGATCTCGCCGCAACCCGCCGCCACCCCCCGGTTGGAGCCGACGGCGAAGCCGTAGTTGCGGTCCAGGCACTCGAGCTGCACGTCGGGCCACTCGGCGCGCAGGCGTGCCGGGGTGCCGTCGGTGGAGTTGTTGTCCACCACGATCACCTGGTGCGCGAGCGTCTGCCTCCGCAGGTGGCGCAGGCAGCTGTCGGTCAGCTCGTAGCGGTTGTAGGTGACGATCACGACGTCTACCGAGCCAGCCATGCGGGCAACCTAGGCGCCGGTGGTAGCGATGGGAAGCGGCTGCCATCCATGTCGCTTGGATGCTGGGAAAACTACCTTCGAGCTGGGCGTGAGTGTCTCCAGCAATGCACTGTGCGCCGCCGGCTCCTCCCACCGCCAGGCGACCCTCGCGGCCCGTCTGTGCCCGCCGGTGACTGTCAGGCGCTCCTACGATGCAGTGGTGCTTCGCCACCGCGACCGCGCACGCGTGTGAGGCTGCGCCTCTACCACCACCCCGACGGCGCTCGGGTGGCCTACCGCGAGCTCGGCGCTGGCCCGCCGCTGGCGCTGCTGCACTCCGCGATGCTCTCGCACATGGAGTGGGAGCCGGTGGTGCGGCGGCTGTCCGAGCGCTTCCGCGTGGTGCTCCCCGACCTGCCGCTGCACGGCGACTCCGAGGACCGCCCGCGCCACCCCTACACGATCGACTGGTATGCCGAGGTGTTGTGCGGCTTCGCCGCCGACGTGCTCGGCCCGCGGCCGCTGATCGCCGGCCACGACATCGGCGCCGAGATCCTGCTGCGCGCCATCGAAAGCGGGGGGCTGCACCCCGCGCGCGTGGTGCTGATGCCCAACCGCCTGCACCGCCCCGAAGAGCACGCCCGGCTGCGCGCCGCCTGGCGGCTGGCCGCGCGCACAGGCTCACTCCCGGGTGCCGACCGCGTGCTCACCCACGCTGCGCCGTTCGTGCTTTCCCCCTCACTCGGGCCGCGGCTCTCCGCGCGCGGAGAGCCGGCCGCACGCGACCTCGTGCGCCACGCGTTCGCCGACGTCCCCGGCAACCCCAGCCTCGCCCGCTCGTGGGCGAAGTTCGCGCGCCGCTGGCCGCGCGGGTGCCAGACGCAGCTGCTCGAGCTCTACCCGCGTCTTGAGATGCCGGTGTTGCTGCTGTGGGCCGACAGCGACCGCCTGTACCCGCTCGCGGGGGCCGAAGAGACGCTGAGGCTGCTGCCCGACGCGCAGCTGCGAGTGCTGCCCGGCACCGGGTTCCTGATCGCCTACGACGATCCGGTGGGCCTCGCGCGGGAGCTGGTGGCCTTTTGCGGCTAAGGTCCCGGCGAGCGTCGATCAAGGAGACCCCAATGGCAGACGAACAGTTGTGGGGCGGGGAGACCGCCAAGGCCGTCGAGAACTTCCCGATCTCGGGGGAGACTGTGCCGGTTGCGGTGGTGCACTGGCTGGCCCGCATCAAGGGCGCCGCCGCCGCCGTCAACGGCGAGCTGGGGCTGCTGCCCAAGCGTACGGCGGCGCGGATCGAGAAGGCCGCGGCGGAGATCGCCGCCGGCAAGCACGACGGGCAGTTCCCGATCGACGTCTTTCAGACCGGGTCGGGCACGTCCACGAACATGAACGCCAACGAGGTGATCGCACGGCTCGCGGGCGAGCCCACGCACCCCAACGACCACGTGAACATGGGGCAGTCCTCCAATGACGTGTTCCCCTCGGCGGTGCATCTGGCGGCGCTCGACATCGCCCAGAACGAGCTGCTTCCGGCGCTGAAACAGCTGGAGCGCTCGTTTGCGAAAAAGGCGAAAAGCTTCGAGAACGTCGTCAAGGCCGGCCGCACACACCTGATGGACGCCGTCCCCGTCACGCTCGGGCAGGAGTTCGCCGGCTACGCCGTGCAGATGCGCCTCGGCCAGGAGCGGGTGCAGTCGGCGCTCGTGCACGTCGGGCAGATCCCGCTCGGCGGCACCGCCACCGGCACCGGCCTGAACACGCACGCGCGTTTCGCCGAGAAGGTGCGCGCGCGCCTGAAGAAGGACTCCGGCCTCAAGCAGATCGCCCCGCCGGCCGACCCGTTCGAGGCGCAGGCCAACCGCGATGCGCTCGTGGAGCTGTCCGGTGCGCTGAAGGTGGTGGCGGTGTCGCTGACGAAGATCGCCAACGACCTTGCGCTGATGGGCTCCGGCCCGCGCGCCGGCATCGGCGAGATCTTCCTGCCGGAGCTGCAGAAGGGCTCCTCGATCATGCCCGGCAAGGTGAACCCCGTGCTCCCCGAGGTCGTCCTGCAGGTCTCAGCGCAGGTGATCGGCAACGACACCGCGATCACCGTGGGGGGCATGCAGGGCCAGTTCGAGCTCAACGTGCGCATCCCGCTGATCGCGCGCAACCTGCTGCAGTCGCTGCGCCTGCTGTCCTCGGCCTCGCGCGCGTTCGCCGAGAAGTGTGTGGACGGTATCCAGGCCAACAGGAGCGGCACCGACGCGTCGGCGGGCGGGACGCTGGCGGTGGCGACCGCGTTGAATGGCGCGATCGGCTACGACAAGGCGGCGGTGATCGTCAAAAAGGCAACCGCCTCTGGGCGTCCTCTGCGCGAGGTCGCGCTCGAGGAGGGCGTCGACGCCAAGCTGTACGACGCCACGATCGACCTGCGCAAGATCGCGCGGGGGAATCGGTAGGCGCCACCCGTCGCACAGTTGGGGTACCCGGCGCGCGTGAAGCTAATGTGGGGGCCTCCCACACCACCGCCAAAGGAGATCACATGTCGCGCTTCGCCACCGTCAACCTGTTGGATATCGAGGACTCCATCGGCGATCGGGCCCCGGGGATCGACGGTCGCTTTGCCCGCAAGCATCTGGACTCGCGTGACCTCGGCGTCAGCCTCTTCCGCTATGCGGCGGACATGCGCAGCCCGATAGCTCACAGTCACCGTGAGCAGGAGGAGGCATATATCGTCGTCGCCGGGTCCGGGCGGGTGCTGCTCGACAGTGACACCCAGGAGCTGCGCCAGTGGGATGTCCTGCGTGTGGCCCCCGACGTGGTGCGTGCCTTCGAGGCCGGCCCTGAGGGGTTGGACATCGTTGCTGTCGGCGGTCCCAGGCCCGAGGACGGCGACGGCGTCATGGGCGCGGCCAACTGGCCCGACGCCGAGTAGGTCCAGCTCGCCTTGCGGTCGGGCCGTGGGGAACGGGTCGCCGTGACGGTCGGACCTCGCTGCGGCAGCCCGTCGCCGTCGCCGGGTGCTTCTGGGACAGTCAGATCCGGCAACAGCCGGATTGCCGCGACAGTCAGCCCGCCGCGGCAGGTGACTTCACCGGGTGCTCTCGCGCCCAGTGCACGATTGCGCCTGAGCCGGTCACGACCTCGCCGTCGTTGACCACGAGGATCGGCACGGCGCGCTGGCCGCTGAGCCGCTCGACCTCGGCGCGGTCGCGGGCTCGCGACGACCAGGTCCAGAACTTCGCGCTGCCACCCTTGACCTGCTTGATCTCATAGGCGTGACCCGCGTCGTCGAGCGCCTTCGCCGCGCGGCCGCAGGGATGCGCGATCGGTCCCGGCAGGCCGCCGAAGGACGTGCCGGAGGGACAGACGTAGAGGACCATGATCGAACCGTATCCGATTTCAAACCGCCGGCAGCGCCTTGAACAGCCGCGCGACCGCGCGCTCGGCCGGCTTGGGCTGACCGGCGTAGTCGAACAGGCCCTTGCCGAGGATCCCTTCGATCAGCTTGATGTGGGGGTCCTCGGCGAGGACTGAGCCGCCGTAGTAGGTGGGGGTGAGCGCGAAGTCGCGCAGCACCCAGACCAGCATCCCGCCGAGCGCGGGGTCGGCCTCGTAGAGACGGATGTGCTGGGTGAGCAGGCGCGTCTGGAAGGCGTAGCTGCCGGGGCGCCCGGGCTTGTCGAGCGGGTTGCCTTCGGCGCCGAACTCGCTGATGAGCTGGACTTTGCCGGCGAACGTGGCGTTCATCGCGGCGAGGCGGCTGTCGATCAGCCGGCGCAGCCGCGCGGGCTTGTCGCGCAGACCCTCGTACCACCCGGAGTAGTCGGTCTCGGAGACCGCGTCGACGTCGCTGTACAGGTGGCCCGCGCCGTGGCGTGGGGGATGCTCGCCCCAGACGTCGACCGCGACCATCCGCCCCGGGTCGTAGGCGTGCAGCCACGCGGACATCGCTTCGACGTACTGCGCTTGCCCGCCGGGGTGGCCGTTGCCGGCCATCTCGTTGGTGAGGTTCCAGGCGATGATCGAGGGGTGCAGCGCGTCCGCCTGCACCGTGGCGCGCACGTCTTCGCGCGCCCGTTCGGCCAGCTGCGGCGTGACGGCCGTCCAGTCGCCGGAGGGGTCGACCGGGCCGACGCCCTGCCACACCAGGATCCCGGCGGCATCGAGGCGTTCCAGCATGCTGGCGGGCAGCGGGTGCTGGGTGCGGGCGGCGTTGGCGCCGATCGCCTGCAGCTCCTGGATGAGTGTGTCCTCTTCCGCGGGGCCGAGCGCGTCACCGTGACCGGGCGCTTCGAACTGGATCGAGGCGCCGTGCAGCTCCAGCGACTGCCCGTTGAGGTACATCCTGCCCCCGCCCCATGTGAGCTGGCGCAACCCGACGTGCGCGGCGTAACTGCTCTCACCCGGGATGTCGAGTGTCAGTTCGTAGAGGTTGGGACTCCCCGGCGCCCACAGCGCCGGCGTGGGGACGGTGACGGTGGCGATCATCGTCACGGTCTGTTCGGCGCCGACGAGCTGCGGAGTGAAGGCCACGGGGATCGTCTGCCCGGGGCGGCTGAGCGTGCCTTCGGGCGCGAGCGTGCGCGCCGGCCCGTTGTTGTGCACGGCGACGCCCAGCTGCACGGTGGCTTGCGAGGGAGTTGAATCCTGCCCGCCCGCATCAGGGGGAGCGTCGTTTGGATCGTGGGGTCGGACAGTTCGCTGGCGGCGATCTCGCGCATGCTGACCGCGCCGTCGAGGCCGCCGAAGTTGAACCACGCGCGGTTGAAGCCTTCGTGGGTCTGCAGTCGCGGGTCGCGCCAGTCCACGCGCACCACCAGCGTGTGCGTTCCGGCCGCCAGCGCGTCGCGGAATTCGAAGGGAAGGTAGAAGCCCACGTGGGAGCCCAGTGGGTGGCCGTCGATCCACGCTTCGACGAGATAGTTGGCGGACTGGAATGCCAGCGCGTAGGTACCCGCGGTAGGCGCGGTCAGCGTTGCGCGGTACCACGCGACCGAGCCTTCGAAGTCGGGGGCCGCCCGCCGGCCTTTGATCGGGGCCGGGTTGGCGACGTTGGGGACGCTCACCGACGTGCCCCCGAAGTCGCCGGTGGACCAGCCCCGCAGCTGCCCGACGTCTTCGGGGTCGCGGCGCAGTGTCCAATCGGTGAGCGCCACGCGCCCGCCCGGCCCTTCGCCGAGCTCGATCTGGCTGGTCTGGCCGTTGAGTGGGGTCTGGCTGGCACGACCCTCCGGTCCGCCGAGGCCCGCACTGCTGGTCGGCGTGGCGATCGCCAGCGCCAGCAGCACGGCAAGGCCGACGATCGCTCTCTTGCCGGGGAGGCCCTTGGACACTGGTGTTCATTGTGCCGGGCACGCTTGCCCGATTCGCAGGTTCTTTTTTTCAGACCCAACCCTTCATTTTATGAAGTGGTTGGGGTCCCGAAAAGGCATCTCCACTCCCACGATTCCTCATCAGGTTGCGGCCCGCACCGCCAGCATCCCCTCCAGCAGCTGCCGCGCCCCACCCTTGGCGAGTGGTTCGTTGAGGTTGCCGCACTTGGGCGACTGCACGCACGAGGGGCAGCCCGCGTGACAGGGGCACTCTGCGATCAGGCGGTGGGCGTCACGGCAGAGCTCCTCGAAGCGCAGGAAGGCGGCGCGGGTGAGCCCGACGCCGCCGGGGTGGCCGTCGTAGATGAAGATTGTCGGCAGCCCCGTTTGTGGATGGAGGTTGGTGGAGAGCCCGCCGATGTCCCAGCGGTCGCACATCGCGATCAGCGGCAGTACCGCGATCTGGGCGTGCTCGGTGGCGTGCAGGGCGCCCAGCACCGTCTCCTGCACGGCCTCATCGGCGATGCCCGCCGTCGCCCCTGGGGGGGAAAAAGCGCCAGGATGCTCCGCGGCACCGACACCGGCACCGGCACCGGCACCGGCCACGTCCACGGCGCGCGCGACGCGCTCGGGCACACAGGCAGCGAGCACGTCGGGGTCGAGCTCGAACCAGAGCGCCTGCGTGGAGAAGGAGGTTTCGGGCAGGTCGAGTGTGACGAGGTCGATCTGTGCGTGGTCGGCGAGGCGCCGGCGCTGGTAGGCGAGCACGGTGTCGGTGACCGAGACCTCCCCGAAGGAGAGGGTGACCCCGAGCACTTCGCGGCGGTCGAGCACGCTCTCGATCGTCGTGTCGGTTTGGCGCTTGGGCTGTGTGTACCAGTCGCCGTCGAACGGTGCCACCAGCGCACGGCGACGTTCGAGATCGAGCTCGCACACTTCGTAGGAGCGCCCGAGGTGCAGGTAGATCGCGCCCTGGTGCACGGTCGAGAACGCGCGCGCCGCCTCCGTGGTGCCGAGCAGCTCCCCGGAGGTGGTGTCGACGATCGCGAAGCTGTCAAGCGAGGCGGAGCGCAGCGAGACCGCCGCGGCGGGGTAGTCGGCGGGGTTGCGCGGTACGTAGGCGGCGGGCGGCTGGGATGCAGGTCTGCGGCGCAGCTGTCCGCGGTGGAGCAGCATCTCCGCGTAGGCCTCCCAGCGGGGCCCGAGGATCTCAGCATCGGCGCTCGAAAGCGGGCCCTCGAAGGCGGCGCACAGCAGGTGGGCGAGGTGGATTTGGGGGTTCTCGTGGTCGAGGATCGCGGACTCGACGGGCCGCTCCAGGAACTCGTCGGGGTGGCGGCAGAAGAACTGATCCAACGCGTCATCGCCCGCGATGTACACCGCAAGGCCCCGCCCGCGTCGCCCGGCGCGCCCCCACATCTGGCGCAGCGAGGCGACGGTGCCGGGGAAGGTGACGACGACCGCCGCATCGAGCTCACCGATGTCGATCCCCAGCTCCAGCGCGTCGGTGGTGATCACCGCGCGCAGCTCTCCGCGCATCAGGCGGCCCTCCAGCTCGCGCCGCTGCTGGGGTGTGTAGCCGGCGCGGTAGGGGACCACGAGGTCGGCGAGACTCCCCACGTCCTCGCGCGACTCACCGCGCTCGCCCGGTAGGTCTGCGTCGTGCTCGAGCTCCTCCCGCACCAGCCGTGAAAGCAGCTCGACGCCCTTGCGCGACTTCATGAAGCAGATCACGCGCGCGCCATCGCTCACCAGCCGCGCGAGCAGCTCGGCGGCCTCGCCGAGCGAGGAGCGCCGAGCGCCGAGCGCGGCGTCGGTGAGCGGGGGGTTCCAGATCGCGATCTGCCGCCGCGGCGAAGGGGCGCCGTCCTCGTCGATCAGGCCGATCCCCTCCAGGCCGGTGAGCCGCTCGGCCAGTTCGCGCGGGTTGGCGACGGTCGCGGAGGCGAGCAGGAAGCGCGGGGAGGTGCCGTACGCGGCGGCGACGCGGCGCAGGCGGCGCAGCACGTTGGCGACGTGGGAGCCGAACACGCCACGGTAGACGTGGGCCTCGTCGATCACGACGACGGCGAGGTTGGCGAAGAAGTTGGCCCACGATTCGTGGTGGGGGAGGATCCCGAGGTGGAGCATGTCGGGGTTGGTGAGCACGATGCCCGCGCGGCGGCGGATCTGAGTGCGCGCCTCGCGCGGGGTGTCGCCGTCGTAGATCGCCGGCCGCAGGCGATCGCCGAGGCCGAAGCGCGCGAGTGCGCGCGCCTGGTCTTGGGCGAGCGCCTTGGTGGGATAGAGGTACAGCGCACGCGCATGGGCGTCCCGGCAGAGGACCTCCAGGGTGGGGAGGTTGAAGCACAGCGACTTGCCGGAGGCGGTGCCCGTGGTGACGATCAACGGCCCATCCCAGGCAGCCTCGAGCGCCTGCGTTTGGTGGGAGTAGAGCTGCTCGATGCCGGCGCGCCCCAGCGCCGCGAGCACGTCGGGATGCAGGTCCGCGGGGGGATCGACCAGCGAGGCGGCGGTGGGGCCTTCGGAGGCCCCGCGGACGAGCCGGCCATCGGCGCGCCCGTCCTCGAGCAGGGCGCTCCAGGGCTCGATCGTGCGCTCTATTGCCACCACTTGCGATAGTAGGGGGGGATGTCGGTGCACGGAGCCATCGCAGACGCCGAACGCTGGGCGAAAACCCGCACGTTCCACCATTCGCGCTACTCGGCGCAGCGGATCGCGTCCGAGCGCCGCCGGCGCGTGTCGGTGTGCGTGCCCGCGCGCGAATGCGCGGCGACCGTCGGGGAGATCGTGAGCGTGCTGAAGGGGCTGCGCGACGCCGGCGCGATCGATCAGATCGTGGTGGTAGACGCAGCCTCCCCCGACGGCACCGCGGAGCTGGCGCAGGAGGCTGGGGCGCTCGTGCTCCAGGAGGCTGAGCTGATGCCGCAGTACGGGCCGGTGCTGGGCAAGGGCGACGCTATGTGGCGCGCGCTACCGTCGCTGGAGGGTGAGGTGGTGTGCTTCGTCGACGCCGACACGGAGGAATTCGGCGCGCACTTCGTCACCGGACTGCTCGGCCCGCTGGTGTGTGAGCCGGAGGCCTCGGAGGTGTCGTTCGTAAAGGCCTTCTATCGCCGGCCGCTGGACGCCGGGGATGAGCGCGAGGAGGAGGGGGGCGGTGGGCGCGTCAACCATCTGACGGCGCGCCCGGCGCTCGCCACCTTCTACCCGCAGCTCGCCGAGGTGCGCCAGCCGCTCGCGGGCGAGGTCGCGGCGCGCCGCGAGCTGCTGGAGCAGCTGCCTTTCGTGACCGGCTACGGCGTGGAGGTGGGGATGCTGATCGATGTCTGGACGAAGGTCGGCCTGGAGGGGATCGCACAGGTCGACCTCGACGAGCACCGCCACGCCCATCAACCGCTGTCGGCGCTTGCGCCGATGGCGAGGGCAGTGATGGCGACGATCGCCCAACGCCTCGAAGAGCACGAGCTGTTGGAGCGGTGGCCCCACCGCTACGAGGCTGAGGATGACCCCGAGCTCGACCCGGATGCCGACTGGGAACGGATCGAAAAGATGGACCCCACGCCGGTCGAGCGCCCGCCGCTGCAGAGCGTGCGCTTGCGGTGAGCGCGCGCTGCCTGTACCTCGACCTCGACGGCACACTGTTGGGCAAAGGCGCGTCGCTGCTGCACGACGGTGAGGGGGCGGTGGCGATCGACGGCGTGCGGGCGGTGCAGGCGTGCCTGCGCGCGGGCGTGGAGGTGGTGTTGATGTCGGGCCGACGCAAGGCACAGCTGGCGGAGGATGCGCGGCTGCTGGGAGGGCGCTCCTACATCTATGAGGCGGGAGCGTGCGTGGTGCTCGACGGTGAAGAGCACTGGCTGACCGGCAACATGCAGCCGGGCGAGGAGACGATCGCCCAGCAGATCGAGCGCTCGGGGGCTCCCGCTCTGCTGCTGGAGCACTACGGGGAGCGCCTCGAGCACCACGACCCGTGGCACACCGAACGCGAAGTGTCACATCTCTTCCGTGGCCTGGTTGACGCGGAGGAGGCCGATGGGGTGCTGGCGGAGCACGGGTATGAGGGGCTGCGGCTGGTGGACAACGGGGCGGTGAGCACGCGCTCCCCGAGACAGGCGAGCTTGGAACAGGTGCGCGGCTACCACCTCGTGCCGGCGGGCGCGTCGAAGGCGGGGGCGGTGGCGTTCCACCAACGCGCGCGGGGGTATGCGCGCGAGGAGACTTTCGCGGTGGGGGACTCGCGCGAGGACATGGCGTGCGCGCGGCACGTGCAGACCTTCTGGCTGGTGGCGAACGCGCACTTGCGCGACCCGACGATCGGGGAGGCGGTCGGGCAGTACACGAACCTGCGCGTGTGCGAGGCGGCGAACGGAGCGGGCGTCTACGAGGCGGTTGTGAGCACGCTGGTGGCAGGGTAGGGGATCATCCGCGCGGGTGGCCGTCTCAACATGCGCCCGGGCGCTGGCCGAAACGGGGATGCTCGCCAAAGGCGAGTGTCTCCCGGCTTCGGTCTCCATGTCCCGCGACGACGGATCGCCTATCCGCCAGTCCTAGGAGTCGATGATCCCGGCGCGCTTCTCCTCTTCGTAGAGCCGTTCGAGGACGAATGCCTTCAGCAGCGTCTGGTAGCCGGTGTTGTGGAGCGTGGCGAGCGTCTTCAGCCGCCGCAACGTGAACTGGTCGAAGCGGATCGCGACGGGTATGGTCCGGCCGGGGCGGATGGTGTCCTGCATTTTGATGATCTTTTCGCGGCGAAGCTCCTGCTCGTGGAACTCGTCCGGATCGAATCTGAGGCCAAAGGGGGGCTCTCCCGCGCTCTTCTTCTCCGTCGCCCTTGGCTTATCCAGTGGTGGTTTGTCTAGTGGTGGCATAGGCGGTAGGTCTCCTTCGGGAAGTCAGGTGACATGTAGTGATGATGGTATATGCGATGAGGGGTCGGTAAGTATGCTCTCTCTTTAAAAGGTGTGCGCCATTGTCTACCTCAAATACCATAGCGCACGCCATTTAAAAGAGAGATACAAACCCAGCTCCTCCTGCCCTGTTGTCCGCGCGCCGCCTGGCCGGGATATGAGTTGGGCAGGTCGCCTGGCCGGGATGTGAGTTGGGCAGGTCGCCTGGCCGGGATGTGAGTTGGGCAGGTCGCCCGGCCGGGATGTGAGTTGGGCAGGTCGCCCGGCCAGATGTGAGTTAGGTAGTCAGGTCCTTGCTATTCGTCTCCACAGCCGCCGCCAAAACCCGGGCTGTGGCCGGCGGCGCCACAGAGCCGGCGGGGGGACGGTGGCGCGCACCAGCGCAACCCACTCCTGGAGCGGCAACTCGCCTGCGATCAAGCGGCCGAGGGCGCTTGTGATCGGTGCTCGCCCACCCCAAGCTCGCCCACCCAAGGCCCTCCCGCCCTCTGGCGTCCACCCATCCTCGGCCTGCCCGCCGCGGGCTCGCTCAGCATCGGTTGCTCCGCCCGCGCGTTCCAGCGCACGCGCCAGCAGCGGCACCGACTCGAGCGCCTCCACCGCCTGCCCGATGCGGGCGGGGATCTCCGCGGCCGGCACACCCGCCGCGAGCAGCTCGCCCGCGCGGCGGTTGCGACTTTCGGGGGCGAGCGCGGTGGCCACCAGGTCGCCGGTGCCCGCCAGGCCGATCATCGACTCCGGCCGCGCTCCCAGGGTCTCCGCGTAGCGCCACACCTCCGCGAAGATGTGCCCCGCCGCGGCTCCCGCGGCGTTGAGGCCCTGTGCTTCGGTGGCCCCCGCGGCGAGCGCCGCGGCGTTCTTGGCGGCCCCCGCGAGCTCGACCCCGAGCGGGTCGTCGGAGCGCTCGCACACCACGCCCGCGCGCGTGAAGACCTGCCCAAGCGCGCGTGTCAGCTCCTCGTCGTGGGAGGCCGCCACCAGCCCGGCTCCGGCGTGCACCATCTCCTGTGCGTGCGCCGGCCCCCCCAGGCACGCCACGCGCTCGGCCCCGAACGCCGCCTCGAGCAGGCTGGTCGGCGGCATACCGTCCGGCGGGACCAGGCCCTTGGCTACCGACACCACCGCCGTGCGGCGCCCCAGGCCGGCCGCGCGCAGGCCAGCCACGACCGGCCCGAGCCCCTGCGAGGGCACCGCCAGAAACACGTAGTCGGCACGCGCCACGCCCGCCGCCGCGGGCTCGATGCGCAGTTGCGCGGGCAGCTCCACACCGGGCAGGTAGACGTGGTTCTCGCGCTGCTCCTCCAGCGCATGCGCCTGCTCGGCGGTGCGGGTCTGCAGCGTCGTGCGCAGGCCCCCGCGCGCCAGCAGCACCGCGAGCGCGGTCCCGAACGAGCCGGCCCCGATCACCGTCGCCCGCTTGGAACGGCTTTCAAAAAGATCGGCACGCCCGGATGCGCCCCTGGGACGCGGCGCTGGATCGCCACGGTCCGTCTTGCCCGTGCTGCCAGCACGGGCTGCGCCGGCCCGCGTCGCCCAGCTTGGTCCAGGGACGCCCCGGTCGTACCGCCTTTTTTGAAAGACGTTCCTGGCCCCCGGCGTCGGCAGCGAGCGCGCCCGCGATGAGCGAGTGGCCGCAACCTCCGTCCCTGGCGTGGGCCCCGGCGTGGAGGTAGGCTCATGCATCGGTGAGCGAGCCTATTGGAGAGTGGCGCAACTGGGCGCGCGACGAGCGCTGTGTTCCCGCGGCGATCGAGCGACCCACCTCGATCGCCGAGATCGCCGCTGCGCTGGAGCGGGCCGGCGTGCACGGCCAGCGCGTGCGGGTCGCCGGCGCGGGGCACTCCTTCAGCGACGTCGCGCTCACCGACGGGCGCCTGTTGAGGCTCGACCGCATGAGCCGGCTGCTGGAGGTCGATCGCGCGAGCGGGCTGGTGCGCGTGCAGGCGGGCATCACGATCCACGCCCTCAACGCGCGTCTCGCCGCCATCGGCCTAGCGCTCGAGAACCTCGGCGACATCGACGTGCAGAGCATCGCCGGCGCGATCTCGACCGCCACGCACGGCACCGGCGCGCGCCTGCGCAACATCCCCTCGCAGGTGGCGGCGCTCACGCTGGTGCTCGCCGACGGCTCCACGCTGCACTGCTCCGAGCGGGACGATCCCGAGCTGCTGCGCGCCGCGCGCGTGGGGCTGGGCGCGCTCGGCGTGGTCGCGGAGGTGACGCTGCGCTGCGTGCCCGCCTTCCGCCTGCGCGGCCTCGACGCCCCCGCCCCGCTGGAGCGGACGCTCGAGCGCTTCGAGGAACTTTCGCTCGCAAACGACCATTTCGAATTCTACGTCTTCCCTCACACCCGCACCGCGCTGACGCGCACCAACAACCGCACCGAGGAGCCCGCCCGCCCGCGCGGCAGGGTGAGCGCGTACGCCAACGACGTGCTGCTCACCAACCACGCCTTCGGGTTGTTCTGCCGCCTCGGTCGGCGGATGCCCGCCCAGATCCCGCGCATCAACCGGCTCCTCACGCGTCTCGCGGGCGCCAGCCGCCGCATAGACCGCTCCGACCGGATCTTCGCCAGCCCGCGGCTGGTGCGCTTCACCGAGATGGAGTACGCGCTCCCGCGCGAGCGCACCGTGGAGGCGGTGCGCCGCGTGCTCGAGCTGGTGGAGGGTGGGCCGCAGGGGGGCGGGTCGGATGGCCGCGGGTCGCGCAAGGGTGAGCCGCTGGAGGGCCGGCGGGGTGGTCGCGGGTCGCGCAAGGGTGAGCCGCTGGAGGGCCGGCGGGGTGGCCGCGGGTCGCGCAAGGGCGGACCACGGCCGGCCGACGGGGCCTGGCGGGGCGGGCGACGGGCCCCCTTCGCCGTGCCCTTCCCGATCGAGGTGCGCACCGTGGCCGCCGACGACGCGCTGCTCTCGACCGCCGCCGAACGCGACAGCGGGTATGTCGCGGTGCACATGTTCGAGGGGATGGCGTGGGAGCCCTACTTCCGCGCCGTCGAGGCGATCATGGACGAGCTCGGCGGCCGGCCCCACTGGGGCAAGCGCCACTTCCAGACCGCCGCCACCCTGCCCGAGCGCTACCCCGAGTGGGAGCGCTTCCAGGAGGTCCGCCGGCGGCTCGATCCCGAGGGGCGCTTCGCCAACGACTACACCGACCGCGTGCTCGGCCCCATTTCCCAGCCCGCAACGACGGTGGCGGGGTAGGAAGCCCCGCCCCCATGCGCCTGTTTGCAAACCCACTCGCGCGGATGCGCCCCACATGACCCCGATCTCCGATGCCACCGCGCTCGAACGCACCGCGCTCGAACGCCTCGAACGGGCCACCGCGTCGCTCGATCCCCCATTTGCGGTTGTCGACCTCGACGCCTTCTGGGCCAACGCCGCCGACATGGAACGCCGCGCCGCGCCCAAGCCGATCCGCCTGGCGAGTAAGTCGGTGCGCTGCCGCGCGTTGCAGCAGCGCGTGCTCGCGCGGCCCGGTTTCCAGGGGACGCTCGCCTACACCCTCCCCGAGGCGCTGTGGCTTGCCGCGCACGGGTTCGATGACATTCTCGTCGCCTACCCGACTGCCGATCGCCGCGCGCTGCGCGAGCTTGCGTGGCTCACCGCCGAGCGTCCCGAGGCCCGCATCTCGATCATGGTCGACTCGCTCGCGCAGCTGGACCTGCTTGACGCCGCTCTTGCCGCTGCCCCTGCCTCCTCGACATCCCCCAACATCTCCCGCTCCTCCGCAGGCAGACCGCGGCACCCCGTGCGCGTCTGCCTGGAGCTCGACGCGGGGCTGTGGCTGCTGGGCGGGCGCGTGCGTATCGGCGCCAAGCGCTCCCCCGTGCACACCGCCGCGCAGGCCGCCGCGCTCGCCCGCGCGATCGTCGCCCGCGAGGGCGTCGAGCTCGTGGGGATGATGGCCTACGAGGCCCAAATCGCCGGGCTCGGCGACGCGCCTAGCGGCCCGGGCCTCGCGCTGGCGCTCCGGGCCGGCACCGTGCGTCTCCTCCAGGCCCTCTCCGCCCGCGAGCTCGCCGCACGCCGCGCCGCCGCGGTGGCGGCCGTACGCGCCGTCGCCCCGCTGGAGCTCGTCAACGGCGGCGGCACCGGCAGCCTCGAAGGCACCTCGCGCGAGGCCGCCGTCACCGAGCTCGCCGCCGGCTCGGGGCTGTACGGGCCGGGGCTGTTCGATGCCTACCGCGCCTTCTCACCCCACCCCGCCGCGCTGTTCGCGCTGCCCATCGTGCGCCGCCCGGGCCCTGGCGTGGCGACCGCGCTCGGTGGCGGCTACCTCGCCTCCGGGCCGGCCGACCGGGCGCGCCTGCCCCGACCCCACCTGCCCGCCGGATTGCGTCTCGATCGCCAGGAGGGTGCCGGTGAGGTGCAGACCCCGCTGCTCGGCGCCCCCGCCGCCGCGCTCGCGGTCGGCGATCGCATCTGGATGCGCCACGCCAAGGCCGGCGAGCTGTGCGAGCGCTTCTCGTGCCTGCATCTGATCGAAGGCGATCGCATCGTCGAGGAGGTCCCCACCTACAGGGGGGAGGGGCAGTGCTTTCTGTGAGCTACACCACCCCCGCCAGCTTCTCGCCCGCCCTGCGCAGCGCCCGCGTGTCGGTCGCCTGGACGATGAGCTGAAGGTCGAGGATCCGCGCGTCGAAGAGGCTCAGATTGTTCTCGGCGGTTACCGCGTACGCCGGTACTCCCGCCTGACGGGCACGCGTGGCGATCTCGAACACCGTGCTTCCCACGAGGGTGCGCTCGTCGAGGCGCTCCGCGCCCACCACCACCGCCCGCGCTGCCCGCATCCGGGCGTCGAAGTCGAGCGCCTGCAGCAGCCTGATCACATCTGCGGGCGTGCTCGATGTGGCCGGCCGGTCTCCGGGCGCGGTCCGATCATCCCCCTGCGCAACCTGCTCGATCGGACACAGATCGACCCCCAGCGAGGGGTCTCCCGCCTGTAGCCCCCGCCCGATTGCAGCCCCGGCGCGCTCGGCGCTAAGAGGGTGGCGCAGCCGGCCGAAGGCCGGGGAGCCGAGCCCCTCTTCTTCGATTGCCCCCTCGCCGAAGGGCTCCACTGCGATGAGCACGGTGCGCGGGATCATTGTCCGGCATCCTTACAGGCAATGGCTGAGGAGAAGGAGTACGTCACGATCGAGGCGGCCGGCCTGCAGCTGCGGGTCTCGAGCCCCTCCAAGCTCTACTTTCCAGAGCCCGGCTTCACCAAGCTCGACCTGATCGGCTACTACGTGGAGTGCGCCGAGGCCGTGCTCGTGCACCTGCGCGAGCGCCCCACCGTGATGAAGCGCTGGGTGGACGGCGTTGCCGGCAAGCCCTTCTTCCAGAAGCGCGTACCCGATCACGCCCCCGAGTGGCTGCAAACCACGGTCGTGGAGTTTCCCAGCGGGCGCACCGCGCGCGAGCTGGTGGCCAACGACGCCGCCCACCTCGTGTGGGGGGCCAACCTCGGCGTGATCGACTGGAACCCGTGGCCGGTGCGCCGCGCCGACCCCGACCACCCCGACGAGCTGCGCATCGACCTCGACCCACAGCCCGACGTCCCCTTCGCGCAGGTGCGCGAGGTGGCGCTGGCGGTGCGCGAGGTGCTCGAGGAGCACCGGCTGCGCGGCTTCCCCAAGACCTCAGGCTCGCGCGGAATACACGTGTTCGTGCGGATTCCCCCGGAGCGCGACTTCCACGAGGTGCGCCGCGCCGCGCTCGCGCTCGCGCGCGAGGTCGAGCGGCGCCTGCCCGGCCGCGCCACCTCCCGCTGGTGGAAGGAGCAGCGCGAGGGCGTCTTCATCGACTACAACCAGAACGCCCGCGACCGCACCGTCGCTTCTGCCTACTCGGTGCGGGCTGTCGCCGACGCGCGCGTCTCTTGTCCGCTGGAGTGGGCGGAGGTCGCCGACGTGGAGCCCGCCGAGCTGCGTCTCGACACCGTCCCCGCCCGCCTGCGCGAGCGCGGCGACCCTGCCGCCGAGATCGACCGTCATCCCGGCTCGTTGGACTCGCTGCTGGAGCTCGCCGACCGCGACGAGCGCGAGGGCCTCGGCGACGCCCCGTGGCCGCCGCACTTCCGCAAGCAGCGCGGCGAGCCACGGCGGGTACAGCCTTCGCGAGCGCGGGCCGAGGAGAAGTCCGGGCCGTCCGCGGACGGCAGGTCACAGTCATCCGCCGGCGCCGGCCCGTCCGCTGGCGATACGTCATGAGCCTCCCCCTCACCCCCCCGCTGCAGCCGCAGCTCGCGCTCTCCCGCAAGGCGCTTCCCCAGGGCGAGATCTACGTCTACGAGATCAAGCTCGACGGTTTCCGCTGCCTCGCGTTCGTGGACGGGGAGGATGTCTTTCTGCAGTCGCGCAACGGCCGCCCGCTCGGGCGCTACTTTCCCGAGCTGCGGTTCCCCCCCGGGCACTACGTGCTCGACGGGGAGATCGTCCTGCGCGGAGCCGACGGGCGCGAGGACTTCGACGCGCTCGGCCAGCGCATCCATCCCGCCACCTCGCGCATCGAGCTGCTCTCGCGCGAGACGCCCGCGGTGTTCGTCGCCTTCGACCTGCTCGCGCGCGACGACGACTCCCTGCTGGAGCAACCCCTCAGTGCGCGCCGCACCGCGCTCGAGGCGCTGCTCGCCGAACCTCGATTCGAGGGCGCCCCGATCGAGCTGATGCCCACCGCCGACACCGCCGCCGAGGCCGAGCGCTGGCTGCGGGACGCCGAGGGGGCGATCGCCAAGGAGCGCGCCGCCCCCTACCGCCCGGGGGAGCGGCGGGGGATGTTCAAGGTCAAGCGCACCCGCACCGCCGACGCCGTCGTGGCGGGGTGGCGCCCGGGCAAGGAGCCCGACACGGTGGGCGCGCTGATCCTCGCCCTCTACGACGGCGATGCCCTGCGTGTCGTCGGCCACTGCTCCGGCCTCACCGCCGCCGAGAAGCGCCGCCTCGTCGGCTTCCTGGCGCCGTACGAGACGGGCGAGCGCGGCTCCGCCGACCCCAGCCGCTGGAGCGCTGGGCGCAATCTCGAGTGGGTCGCGCTGCGTCCCGAGCTGGTCGTCGAGATCGACTTCGACCACATCTCGGCGGGGCGCATCCGCCACGGCGCCAAGCTGCGACGCTGGCGCGAGGACAAGGACCCGCGCGAGTGCACGTTCGATCAACTTCAGTAGCGACGGTCCACTAGCATCGTGGTGGGATGAGCACCGACAGCGCAACAGTGGGGGAGGAGGAGTACCTCCAGATCCTCTTCTGGCTGCAGGAGGCCGGACTACCGATGACCGGCGCCAACGTCGCGCGCGCGATGCAGCTGTCCGCGCCGACCGTCCACGAGATGGTGGGGCGCCTGGAACGCGACGGCTACATCACCCGTGGGCAGAGCCGCGCGATCGCGTTCACCGACGACGGCGCCGCGCAGGCCGAGAGCATCGTGCGCCGCCACCGCCTGATCGAGCGCTTCCTCACCGACGTTCTCGGGATCCCTTGGGACGAGGTTCACGAGGAGGCCGAGCGCCTCGAGCATGCGATGTCCCCGGTGCTCGAACAGCGGATGCTCGCCGCGATCGGCGACGCCACCACCTGTCCCCACGGCCACCCGATCGTCGCCGGCGCCCGCGAGACCGGCGTGCCCCTCGCCGACGTGCAGGTCGGCGCCGACGTACGCGTGCTGCGCTTCGAGAACGAGGCCGAGGACCTCCTGCGCTACCTCAAGGACGCCGGTATGGAGCCCGGCCTGCGAGGTACGCTCGCCGCTCACGACCGCAGTGAGGTCGTCGTGGAGACGGCGGACGGCCGCCGCTGCGCGGTCACCCCCTCGGTCGCTGAGACCGTCTCGGTTGCTGCCGACCCCTCCCCGCCGCCGCGCACCGCTTTGCCCGAGCAACTTGTGTTGGGTCAGCAGCGGTACGGCAGGTGAGCGAGAGCTGCTGCGTATAGCGAAGGTATGTACAGGTAGATGCTGGGGTTGTTATAAAAAAATCAAAGCCCGATAGCAATTGCGCACGGCTTTTGAATTTTTGTTCAACACTCACCCCGGCCTCTGTTCAACACTCACCCCGGCCTCTGTTCAACACACCCCGGCCCTATGCAACACACCCCGGCCCTATGCAACGGCTATATACAGCCCTCTCTTTACGCCGCCGCGGGCTGCAGCGAACGGTAGGCCGCGGCCAGGCGGGCGACGCCCTCTTCGATCTGCTCCGGCGTGACGCCTGAGTAGGCGAGGCGCAGCGTGTTCTCCCCGCCCTCCATCAGGAAGTCGGTGCCCTTCACGAACACCACCCCCAACTCGGCGGCGGCCTTGTGCAGAGCCGCCACGTCGGTGCCCTCGGGCAGCGTCACCCACATGAAGTAGCCACCCTCCGGCGAGACGAACTCAGCCTCCGGCAGCTCCTTGTGCAGCGCCACCTCGAGCGTGCGCACGCGCTTGGCCAGCGCCGTCCTGACGGTCTCGATCGAGCGCTCCAGCGCGCCCGAGGCGCAGAACTCGTACACGATCGACTGCGCCACCATGTTCGGCGAGATGTACGTATTGGTTGCCAGCCGCGCGATCGCCGCGATCAGGTCGGTCGGCCCCACCAGATAGCCGACGCGGATCCCGGGGCACACGGTCTTGGAGAACGATGAGGCGTACACCACGCGCTCGGGGTCGAGCGAGAGCATCGTTGGCCGCCCCTCGCCGCTGAAGCGCAGATCTACGTAGGGGTCGTCCTCGAACACCGTGAACTCGTGCTCCGCCGCCAACTGCAGCAGCGCGCGCCGCTTGTCCATGGAGAGCGTGTAGCCGGCGGGATTCTGGAAGTTGGGGATGATGTGCGCGAGCTTTGGGCGCAGTCCCCCTCCGCGCCTCCCTTTGAGGAACGCTTCGCCCTGCACGTCGGTTGGTGGGATCCGCAGCAGCTCCGCCAGCGCGTCGATGTCGATGCCGTCCGTCAGCAGCTCCACCTGGTGCACGCGCGCGCCGCGCTCGCGCAGCGAGAGCAGCGTGCGGTCGTAGGTAGGGCGCTCGACAACCACGTCGTCGCCGGCTTCCACCAGGTGGTCGAATAGGAACGCGTCCGCCTGCATCGAGCCGTTGGTGACCAGCACTCGCTCCGGCGCCACCCCGTGGCGTTCGGCGATCCACGCTCTTAGTCGCGGGTAGCCGATCGAGGTCCCGTACGCGGTCGTCCCCGCGGGGTCGTTCGCAAACGCGCGCGTTGCCGCCTCACGCAGGCCCTCCACGTCGACGATGTCGAGCGAGGGCGCTCCGCGGGCGAAGGAGATCGTGGATTCCGCCATCGCGGAGAAGCTTACTCAGGATTCGTCGAACGTCAGCAGCACGCGACCGTCCGCGACCTCGCGGACGCTGAAGTCGCTCTCGACCGTGCGGCGCAGCTCGCGCACCAGCGCCACCGGCGCCGCCAGTCGCACGTCAACCACGGCGTGGCTTGCCTCGAAGCGGCGCACCGACGCCTCGACCACGTAGGGCAGGCTCGCCAGGCCCCGCTCGAACGCGCTCAGCGAGACGATGTCGTAAAACGGTCCCACCCCCAGCTCCACACGGCCCTCGAACAGCACGTCCTCGGGCGCTTCGGGTGCCGCCGGGGCCTCCTCTGCCGTGGACTGAACCGCCGCCGGGCCCGTGGACTGAACCGCCGCCGGGCCCGTGGACTGAACCGCCGCCAGGCCCATGGGCTGAACCGCCGCCGGGCCCTTGGGTTGAACCGCCGCCGGGCCCATGGGCTGAGCCGCCTCCGGGCGATCCCCGACGGGCATGGGGCCCGCCGCGGGCGGTACCGATGCGAGAGGGCTCGACGCGGTGGGGGCGGGCGTGCCCGCGCTCGCCGGGGTGGAGGTCGAAGTGAGCCCCGACATCACCCGGCCCAGCAGCGCGTCGTACTCACCCGCCAGATCCCGCGCGAAGCGCTCCAAGCGATCGCGGAAGCGCCGCAGCTCCGCCAAGCTCGCCAGTTGCGCCTCGCTCGGGCGCGGACGCTCCTGACGCGCCTGCTGCGCAGACGCCCACTGTGGCTGGCGCTCCCCGCTCGGTTCGCTCTCCGCGCGCGGCTCGCCGTGGCCGGTGGGCTCCCGCGACGCGCGCGGCCGTGCGGACTCGGACGGTCTCATGAACTTGACCGGCTGCCCGGCCCCGCCCGCTAGGGAGGTCGGCGCTGGAGGGGGCGGCGAGGACGCTGTCGGCGCTGGAGTGACGGGCGCGGGCGAGGTTGGCGCTGGAGCGACGGGCGCGGGCGCGGTGGGCGCTTGCGCAATTGGGGCGGGGGGCGCCGGGGACGTGAGCGGAGTGACCGGCATCGGCTTGGGTGGCTCGAGCGCCTCGTCCACCAGCCTCTCGCCCGCCGGCGTGGTGGGCAATGTTCCGATTGTGTCCGCGGGAGTCGCCTCGACCTGTTCGCGGCGCCTGCCGATCGAGCTCAACTCGCTCTCCAGCTCGCGCAGCTTGCGCTCCAGCTCCGCGAGCGTGCCCGTCACGTCACCGGCCTGTGGGGTCGCGTTCGGAGCGGCGCCACCGGGCGTGCTCGGTCCGTTGGAAAAGGTGTCGGTCATCGGTATCGGGGAAGCGGGCTACCGTCCATCCTACTCGGGTGCAAGCGGCGCTTACACGAACCTTGGGCCGCATGTTGCGGCGAAGGCCCACCGGGATCGGCCCTCATGCGACGACGGCCGCGCTGGGCGGATGAAGTCGGTAACGCAGGATCTGCCACCCGTGAAGTCGGCGGCGCAGGATCTGCCGCGCGGGAAGTCGGCAGCACAGGATCTGCCGCGCGGGATCAGCCGCGCAGAATCTGCACAGCCAGCTCGGCGACCTCGGTGGGGGTGCGTCCCACGCGCACTCCCCGCTCCTCCAGCGCCTGCGCCTTGGCGGCCGCGGTGCCGGAGCTGCCCGAGACGATCGCTCCCGCGTGGCCCATCTGCTTCCCCGCCGGCGCCGTGAAGCCGGCGATGTAGGCGAGCACCGGCTTGGTCACGCGCTCGGCGATGTATTCCGCGGCCTCCTCCTCGGCGGAGCCGCCGATCTCGCCCGCCAGCACGATCAGCTCGGTCTGCGCGTCGGCCTCGAAGAGCTCGATGATGTCCACGAACGACGACCCCGGCACCGGATCGCCGCCGATTCCCACGATCGAGCTGTTGCCGAAGCCGGCGCGCGCGATCTCGTTGCCGATCTGGTAGGTCAGCGTGCCCGAGCGCGACACCACGCCGACGTTGCCCTCCTTGAAGAACGAGGCCGGGATGATGCCGACGTTGGCCTTGCCCGGCGAGAGGATGCCGGGACAGTTTGGGCCGATCAGTCGCGTGCCCGGAAAATCGCGCTTCAGTGTGTTGTATACCCGTAGCTCGTCGTGCGCCGGGATGCCCTCGGTGATCGCGATCACCAGCGCCACGTCCGCCGCCGCGGCCTCGAGGATCGCGTCGGCCGCGAAGCGCGGCGGCACGAAGATCATCGCCGTGTTGGGCTGTGTCTCGCGCGCCGCGTCCGCCCAGCTGTCGAACACCGGGATCCCCTCCACGTCTTGCCCCCCCTTGCCGGGGGTCACGCCCCCGACGACGTTCGTCCCGTAGCGCCGGTTGTTGAGCGTGTGGAAGGAGCCCTCCTTGCCGGTGATCCCGGCGACCGCCAGACGGGTGCTCTTGTCGACCAGCACCGACATCAGCTCCCCCCCTTCGCCAGCGCCACGACCTTCTCGGCGGCCTCGTTCATCGTCGCTGCCGGATGCACGTTGGGTAGCGCCGCCTCGCTCAGCAGCTCCCGTCCCGCCACATCGTTGGTGCCGTCCAGGCGCACCACGAACGGCACCGACGGCTTCAGCTCCTCGAACGCGGCGATCAACCCTTTCGCCACCTCGTCGCAGCGGGTGATGCCGCCGAAGATGTTGAACAGCACCGCCTTCACCGACGGGTTGGAGAGGATCAGCTCGACCGCCTGCTTGATCTTGGCCGCGTCCGAGCCGCCGCCGGCGTCGAGGAAGTTGGCGGGGCTGCCGCCGGCCTGGGCGACCACGTCGAGCGTCGACATCACCAAGCCCGCGCCATTGCCGAGGATGCCGATGTCGCCGTCGAGGGCCACATACTGCACACCCTGCTCCTTCGCCCGCCGCTCGATCGGATCTTCGTTCTCGGCGTCTGAGAGGCCCTGGTTGTCGGGGTGGCGGTAGAGCGCGTTGCCGTCGAGCGACACCTTCGCGTCGAGCGCCTTGACCTGGCGGTCGGGGGTGACGATCAGCGGGTTGATCTCCGCCAGCGTCGCGTCCTCCTGTAGCCACACCTCGTACAGCGCCACCAGCGCGTCGGCGACGCCCGCGACCACGTCGGCGTCGGCCTGCCCGTCGGTGGCGATCTTCACGGCCTCCTCGCGCGAGAGCCCCTGCAGCGCGTCCACGTGATGGCGCACCAGCTTCTCCGGGGTCTTCTCCGCCACCTCTTCGATGTCCACGCCCCCCTCAGTACTGAACATCACAAGCGGCTGCTTAGCCGAGCGGTCGAGCAACACCGAGGCGTAGTACTCGCTCGCGATGTCGCTGGCATGCTCGATCCAAAGCTTGCGCACGGTATGCCCATGAATGTCCATTCCAAGGATGTTTCCGGCATGCTCGCGCGCCTCGACCTCATCGGCCGCCAGCTTCACGCCGCCAGCCTTGCCGCGCCCGCCGATCAACACCTGAGCCTTGACCACCACCGGATAACCCACCTCGGCGGCAGCCGCGATGGCATCGTCGACGGTCGTGACCGCCCTCCCCGGGGAGACGGCCAATCCATGGCGGGCAAACAGCTGCTTGCCCTGGTACTCGAGCAGGTCCATAGCGGCGCGGGACTCTAACCGAAAAACAAGGGGCCGGCACGGCGGCCTTTGCTTGAGCGTGGAGTGCGGAGTAAAGGCCCGAAAAAGGAAGGGGGAGGGGGTACGAGGGGGAGGGGGGAGGGTTGCCCTCCCCCTCCCCCTCATGAGGCCTGACCGCGCGGCGAACCCCCGGCGCGGCATAATGCCGGCGCGATGCCTCTGCCGAAGAACGTCACCTTTGTCACATTCGATGTATATGGAACGCTGATCGATTGGGAGAGCGGCGTCTACGACGCGTTCGCCAAGGAGGCCGAGCGCGACGGCATCACGCTCGACCGCGCCGAGCTGCTCGCGCTATTCCACGAGATCTCCCGCGAAATCGAGGCCGGCTCCTACGAGCTCTACGCCGAGGTCCTGCGGCGCACCGCCCTGGAGATCGCCAAACGTCTGGACTGGCCGCTTGAAACCTCGCGCTCGGGTTTCCTGCCCGACTCGGTGCAGCGCTGGATGCCGTTCAAGGAAACCCCCATCCAGCTGCAGAAGCTCGCCAAGAAGTACAAACTCGGATTGCTCTCCAACATCGACGACAAGCTGCTCGGTCAGACCCGCCGGCACATCCCGATCGACTTCGACCTCGTCGTCACCGCCCAGCAGGTGCGCTCCTACAAGCCCGACCTCGCCCACTTCACCGAGTGCGCTCGGCGGATCGGCAGCAAGAAGGGGTGGGTGCACATCGCCTCCAGCCACCACCACGACGTCGAACCCTGCCTCAAGCAGCGCGTCCCCGTGATCTGGGTCAACCGCAACAAGGAGACGCTCGACCCCTCGCAGAAAAAGCCCACCGCGGAGGTCCCCAACCTACGCGAGGCCGCGAAGCTGCTCGACGTCGCCTGACCCGCCGTGCGGGTGCTCGCCCTGCACCCGGACGTACTGGTGGCGACCAGCGCGATTTGGCAGACCAACTGCGTCGCTGTGCGCGCCCCGACGGATGCCCACGGGGGCGGAGCGCTGGAGGGCACGGCGGGCGGGGCGGGAGGCTACGAGACCTTCGTTGTCGATTCGCCGGTTCTGCCCGAGGAGCTGGAGGCGCTGCCGGCGCTGCTCGAGCAGGCGCGGTTTCCACCCCCCAGCGGACTGCTCGCGACGCACGGCGACTGGGACCACCTGCTGGGCCCGCTCGCGTTCGGGGGAGTGGCGCTGGGTTGTGCGCAGAGCACCGCCGAGCGGATGCGCGCGACTCCGGGAGCGGCACAGCGCGAGCTGCGCGCGTTTGACGAGCAGTACCTGATCGAGCGTCCCCGGCCCCTCGCGCTGGGCGCCGTTCAGGCGCTGCCCGTCCCGGGGCGCTGCGGGTTGGGCGAGCGCGAGCTCGAGCTGCATCCCGCGGAGGGGCACACCGAGGACGGGATGGCGCTCTGGGTTCCGTGGGCACGGGTGCTGGTCGCCGGGGACTACCTATCGAATGTCGAGATCCCCACCTTGGGCGCGCCTTCGGCGCCACCAAGCCACACCAGGAGCCCGCTCGAGTCCTACCTTGCGACCCTCGGGCGGCTGCGGCCACTGGTGGAAGGCGCCGAGCACGTCGTTCCGGGGCATGGGCCGGTGCTCGACTCCGCCGGAGCGCTGGCGGTGCTGGGGGAGGATCTTGCCTATTTGCATGCTCTCGCCGAGCACGGTGAGGCTGAGCTCCCCCTGAAGCGGCGCACCGCATTCCAGCGGGGACTGCACGCGGAGAACGTTGCCCGCGTCAGGGCTGCTTGCGAAAGACGATGACCGCGCTGTCGTGGCTCATCCGCCCGAGCCCCGCGAGGAAGCGGGTATGCCATTCCGTGATCCCGGCGTCCGCGAGCAGGCGGCCGAGACGGTTGAGCGAGTAGTGGTTCATCTGCATGTGCGGGTACGACCACGCCCTTCCTCGCGCCACATTGACGAGGTTGTAGGCAAGCGGCACCGTCTTCACCGTCCAGTGAAACGCTCCCGCGGCCGGACGGGTGGGGCGCAACGCCACCTGGATCGATCCCACCCCCCCGGGGCGCAGCCCGCGCACCAGCTTGGCGAAGATCCGCTCCCCCCGCGCGCGGGGATGTGCTGGAAAACCAGATGCGAGTGCACGAGGTCGTAGGCGCCGCTCAGCTCGTCGAGCCGCTCGGCGGGCGCCCACTCGATGTTGGTCAGCCCCATGCGCCGGGCGTTGCGCGCTGCCTCGCCCAGCATCGAGGGCGATACGTCGACGCCGTAGACGCGCTCGCAGCGCTCCGCCAGGGGCAGCGTCAGTCGCCCGACGCCGCAGCCGAAGTCGAGCGCCGCCCGCCACTCGAAGCCCGATCCCCAAAGGGATTCGATCGCCGTCAGCGACTCGGCGATGTGGCGGCGGCCGGTCTGAAAGAAGCGCTCCCGCGCTGCCTCGTCGAGATGAGAGCGGTGGAAGTCGGGCTCCGACAACACTCCGTAGTACGGGTCGATCGCGCCGTAACGCTCCCACTGCCTGGTGGGGTCGTAGACCATTGTGAGCTTCACCTCCGATCCCGCTGCCCGCCGCCCGACAGGTGACCCCCCGCTGGGAGTGGACGGCCGGCGTGACGATCCTCCGGGGCCATGCTCAGCCGTAGTAGCGCGAGATCACGAGCAGCTGGCTGAAGAGGTCGTGCGCCAGCACCACGCTGACGATCGCCACGCCCGCGAGCGGCCCCCAGCGTCGCCCCGCGCCGCGTGCCGCCAGCGCCAGCGCGGCGCCCCACAACGCGAGCATCGGCAGCAGATAACGGGGCTCGGCGTACTCGCCGGGGTCTCTGTGAGAGTATTCGTCGGCGCCGATCAGGATCAGCAGTCCCAGCCCAGTGGTCGCATAGACGGCGAGCTCCAGCGCCCGGCTCCGGAGCGCGCCGCGATACACGACGAGCGCCCTCGCCAGCAGCAGCGCCAACAGCCCTGCAGGGATCAGCGCGACCGTGTACACCCAGCTGGGGAACGTGGTGTCCAGCCAGCCATACAGCCCCACCAGCCCGTTGAACCAGAACAGGCGTGTGGTGAGGATGCCGTGGAAGTCGGCGCTCATGCCGGGCAACCGCGGAAGGTAGAGCTGCCAGATGTAGCTGATCTCTCCGGGGATCGACCCGCCTTTGCCGCTGTAGGCAACGAGCGAGGCGAGTGAGCCGGCGAGTGGCTTGCCCGAGAACGCGTTGACTATGCCGTACAGCACGATTGGGCTCGCGCCGATGCCGAGCGCCAGTGCGAGACAGCGGCGGGCGTTGCGCCTCGAGGAGCGCAGCTCGATCGCGCACAGCGCGAGCACTCCCAGGAGCGCACCGGGCAGCAGGCCGAGGAAGTTGAGCTTGGTGGTCACACCCACGGCGAGCACCGCGCCGATCGCGGCGGCCAGCCGCGGTGTGATCCCGCGCCTGAATCCGCGCGCCAGACAGTAGAAGAGCGTCGCCGAGACCGCGAACAGCATCGCGTCGGGGTTGACCGCGCCCGACATCATGCCGAGCAGTGGCGTGAGCGCGACACCGAGGCCGCCGACCGTCCAAGCCCATCGCTCCCCGGGGAGCGTCTCGCGCACGAACAGGAAGGCGAACAGCGCCGTCACACCGCCCATCAGCGCGGAGAACAGCCGCATCAGCGCGTCCTGGTCAAGCAGGTTGCCGACCGACGCGAGCGCGTATGGGATCGTCTGCAGCGCGTAGTACAGCGGCGGCTGGGACGCGGACACGCCGGTGCTGCCCGCGGAGCTCGATCGCGCGAGCGGTTCGGCGAGGGCGCTTTCCAGCGTGTGCTGCTGTGCCCGTGTAGAGATCGTGCCCTGTTCGGAGTGGTAGCGCACCTGCGAGTAGTGCAGGTCGCTGAGGATCGTGTACTCGGCCCCCGGGAAGGTTTCGGCGCTCGAGGTGGGCAGTTTCCCGGTTTCCGCCAGACGCTGCACGTAGGCGAAGTGGGAGGGTTCGTCGGGGATCTCGAACGGGGGCGAGATCACCGACCAGCAGGCCGCGTTCAGGAACGCCACCAGCGCGCACACCCACGCCGCGCGCGGCACTCGCCGCAGCCGGCTGCGAAGTATCTCCCCGAGCGCTCGCTGCTCCCCGGGGGCCCGTTTGGGTGCGGTGCGGCGGCGGGTATCCCTGGCGCCGCGCGTGAACGACCTCGCCCCGACGGCCGGCGCGGCGGGCGTATCGCTGCGGCGCGGCCTCCTCTTCGCGGGCGCGGATGCCTTCGTGGGGGTCGACTTCTTTGCTGGCGCGTGGGTCTTATCAGGGATCGGCGTCTTCATGGACGCGGACGTCTTTGCGGGGGTGGACGTCTTCACGGGCGCAGGCGTCTTCGAAGCAGAGCGCCTGCTCATTGCAGCTCCTTCACGACCAGCCACGAGGAGAGGGCGATGAAAGACATCGCCAACACCACAACCAGCAGGGCGTTCCACGTGCCGCTCGCCGTGCGGCCGAGACCGAGGCGCCGTGCGACCGAGGTCGCTTGCGACCACCACGTGCTGCCGCTCGGATGCAGGTATTCGATGCCCATCCGACCCGGCAGGCGCTGGCGCCTGGATGTCGCCGCCAAAGCGCGGGTGGTCGGCGATCCCCGCATCGCGACTGACCCGTTCATGAACGCCATCGCAAAGCACACCTTCACCGGCGCCAGTGTGCGCGACAGCGGCTGTACGGGAACCGTCACCGAGGCATTCGACCAGCCGGGTGGGGCGGTGCCGCGCGTGACCACGCGCGAGCCGGAGGACACCTCCACCGTCACCCGCGGGCCGAGCGCCGCGGTCAGGCTCAGGCGCAGTGCGGTGGTGCCGCGCGGCAGCGTTTCGCCACCCTGGCAGGCCGTCGCCGGCCTGGCGGTGTTTACCAGCGTGTGTTCGGTGGCCACTCCCCGGCGTGCGACCGTGAGCGGCGCGTGCGCGAGCGCCAGCACGAATGCGAGCGCGATCAGCGCCAACCCGATCGCAAGCGCCACCCTGACTCGCATCAGCGGCGCCGCAGCCCGATGATGCTCAGCAGGAACGAGGCGAAGATCACCTGGATGCCTAGCACCATCAGCGTCGCCGCGAGGATCGCGAGATGCTCCTCGGAGAGGCTGCCGAAGCCGTGCCGCACCCACTCGAGCACGATTCCCGCGAGGATTGCGAGGGCGGCGGTGGCGATCGCGCTGCCGAGCAGCAGGCCGTGCTCGAGCCGGTAGCGCGCCCACATGCGCTCAAACCAGGGGTCGCGCTCGCCCATGAAGCAGATTCCGTAGGTGCGGGCGCACAGCCCGAGCGTGACGACCTGCGTGCCGACGATCAGCAGCAGCGAGCCGCCGATCAGCGTGTGCACTTCCCAGCGGCGACCGAGCACGTCGATGTGTGCCAGCACCATCGCGCAGATCAAGCCCCCGAGCGCCGCCATCGCCGTGCCCGGGAAGAGGAAGAGGTGCTTGGGTGAGTGCATCATCAGATAGCGCAGGTGGCGCCAGCCGTCGCGGAAGCTCGACAGCTTCGACTCGCCCCCGCGCGGGCGGTATTCGATCGGCAGCTGATCGATCTCCAGCCCGGCCTTGGCCGCGCGCACGACCATCTCGGAGGCGAACTCCATGCCGCTGGTGCGCAGATCCAGGCGCTCGAGGTGCTCGCGGCGGAACGCGCGCATCCCGCAGTGGGCGTCGTTGACGCCGGTGTGGAACAGCAGGTTGAGCAGGCGCGAGAGCAGCGGGTTGCCGATGTAGCGGTGGTGCCACGGCATCGCCCCGGGCTGGATGTTCTGCATCCGATCGCCGATCACCATGTCCGCGCCCGCTTCCAGCGCGGCGAGGAAGCGCGGGATCTCGTTGAAGTCGTAGGTGAGGTCGGCGTCCGCCATCAGGATGTAGGTGCCGCGCGCGGTACCGAACCCGGCCAGGTAGGCGCTGCCGTAGCCGCGCACGGGCTCTTCGATCACCCTCGCGCCCGCCAGCTCCGCCAGCGCGGCGCTACCGTCGATCGAGCCGTTGTCGGAGACCACCACCTCACCGGCGATGCCCGCTGTTACCATCGCCGCGCGCGCCGTGGAGACGCACTGCTCGATGTTCTCCGCCTCGTTCAGGCAGGGGATCACCACCGACACCAGGCAGGTCGGCTCGCCGTGGCTCTCAGCGAGCGGTGCGTCTGTGGTGGTGGTGCTCATCTCGGCATGGCTGATCGGTCCGCGCGGGCGGACGTTTCGCGTGCGTCGGCATGCTGGAACCGACCGATCGAACGTTGTCCGATCGCCGAGGGAGGGTCAAACGGTTGTTGCAACGCGCCGCATCGGCGGGGCTGGGTCCGCCTGCGGTGTCTCCGATCGGCGCCGGCCGGGCGCTACGCGGCTACTTGGGGCTCTTGATCGTTGCGATCGGGGCGCCCGCGGCGATCGGAGCGCCCTCGGCGATCGGTAGCTCGGCGATCACGCCGCTCTTGTGGGCGGCGATCTCGTTCTCCATCTTCATCGCCTCGATGATGCACAGCAGCTGGCCCTCCTGCACGGTGTCGCCCTGCTTGACCAGCACCTTCCACATGTTGCCCTGCAGAGGGGAGGGAAGCGTGTCCGGGCCTCCCGTCGTCGCCGACTTGCGCTCGCCGCGGCGAGGGGGACGGCGCCCGCCGGCCGTGTCCGCCCCGTTCAGCGCGCCCGTCACCGCGGAGCCGTGAGCGGCGCCGGAGGGGGGGCCCACCACCTTCACCTCGAAGCGCCTGCCCGACACCTCCACCGTGTATGACTGCTCGACCTTCTCCGGCTCCTGCTCGCCGGCGTCGGCCGCGGGGTCCTTCGGCGGCTGCTCAAACGCCAGCGTCTTCAGCCACGCGCGATCCTCCAACAGGTCCCGGCAGGTCTCGCCGCGCTCCCACTGCTCGGTCGCCAGCAGCGCCTGATGGAACGGGATCAGCGTGCGCAAGCCCTCGATCTCGTATTCGCCGAGCGCCCGCAGCATCCGCCGCGTGGCCTGCTGGCGGTCGGCGTCCCACACGATCAGCTTTGCCACCATCGGGTCGTACATGGGCGACACCTCGCCGCCGGCGCCGACGCCCGAGTCGACGCGCACGCCTGGTCCCGTGGGCTCTCTGTAACTGCCGATCTTGCCCGGCGCCGGGGCGAAGTTCTTGGAGGCGTCCTCGGCGTTGATGCGGCACTCGATCGCATGGCCGCGCAGCACCACGTCCTCCTGCGCGTAGGAGAGCGGCTGGCCGGCGGCGACGCGGATGCCCTCCTTGACGATGTCGATGCCGGTGGTCATCTCCGTCACGCAGTGCTCCACCTGCACTCGCGTGTTCATCTCCAGGAAGAAGTACTCCGGCTCCTGGCCGTCGGGGCGCGCGGAGAGCAGCCCCTCGATCGTGCCGGCGCCGACGTAGTCCACGGCGCGCGCTGCCTCCACGCCGATCTTGCCGATCCGCTCACGCATCTCGGCGTCCACCACCCACTCCGGCGCCGGGGACTCCTCGATCACCTTCTGGTGGCGGCGCTGAATCGAGCAGTCGCGCTCGCCGAGGTGGATCACGTTGCCGTGCCGGTCGGCCAGCACCTGCACCTCCACGTGGCGGGGGTCGGGCAGGTAGCGCTCCAGGTAGACCGTGGGGTCCGAGAAGAACTTCTCGCCCTCGCGGCTGGCGCCCTCGAAGGCGCCCTCGAGCTCCTCCTCGACGAGTGCCACGCGGAAGCCCTTGCCGCCACCGCCGCCCGCGGCCTTCACGGCCACCGGGAAGCCGATCTCGCCCTTGGCGATCTCCAGCGCCTCGACGACGGTGGCCACCGGCTTGGTTGTGCCCGGCACGATCGGCACGCCCGCGGCCTGCATCAGCTCGCGCGCCCGCGTCTTGGAGCCCATCGCCTCGATCGCGCTCGGCGGCGGCCCGATGAACACCACCCCCGCGTCGGCGCATGCCTGTGCGAACGGGGCGTTCTCCGCGAGAAAGCCATACCCCGGGTGGATCGCCTCTGCGCCCGAGCGCGCCGCCGCGTCGAGGATCTTCTCGACGTTCAGGTAGTTCTCCGCCGCCGGCCCCCCGCCGAGGTTGTAGGCCTCCCCGGCGCGCGCCACGTGCAGGGCGTCGCGATCGTGCTCGGAGTACACCGCCACGGAGGCGATCTCGAGCTCTTCCAGAGCCCGCACGATGCGCACGGCGATCTCGCCGCGGTTGGCTACAAGCACCTTGGTAAACGTAAACATGGAGGGCCGGCAGATTACCACCCGCCTGGAGTCCCATCCTGGTCGCGGCGTACGTTCCCCCCAGGCAGGCGCCCGCGCCCGGGGTAAGCGCTCCACAGACCCCGGACGCGGGCTGTGCGGCACCGCCCTGGCGCGCTCTCGCGCTCGGTGCCTCCCTGCCGGCGGACGGCCTTCGGGCCGCCGCCACCCTCCTCAGTCGGCGGCGGCGTCCCGAAGGTTCTGCTTATTCAACCAACGTAGAACCTGTGCCTACGCGGGAGCGCTCAGATGTGGCCGGATGTTCGACTCTGGGCGTGCGGATGTTCGACTCTGGGTTTGCTGACCTTGCGGCTTTGGGGCGCCGTCTCTTCTGGTTTCTGGGCTGGCCCCCCCAGGGCTTTTGATCGTTGGGCGCAGGCTCGGCGGCGTTTCAGGCTGCGCCGACCATCCCCGCGCCGACCGTCTCGTTGGTGGCCTCGTCGATCAGGATGAAGCTGCCCGTGCGGCGGTTGGCGCGGTAGGGGTCGAACGCGAGTGGGGTGCTGGTGCGCAGGCGCACCCGACCGATGTCGTTGAGCGCCAGCTGCTCGGGGGCGCTGGCGCGCTCCAGCGTGTGTACGTCCACCACGTCCTGCAGCTCGTCCACGATCGCCGTGGCACCGCGCGTGGTGTGCTTGATCACATATCGCCCCCCCGCGCGCAGCGGGCGCTCGTTCAGCCAGCACACGTCGGCCTGCAGCTCTCTGCTTACCGTGGGCGCCTCCTCCGCGCGGCAGATCAGCTCGCCGCGCGAGACGTCCAGCTCGTCCTCCAGGCGCAGCGTCACCGACATCGGCGCCTGCGCCTCCTCGAGCTCGCCCTCGAACGTGTCGATCGCGGCGATCCGCGTGCGCAGCCCGCTCGGCAGCGCCACCACTTCCTCGCCGACGCGCAGCGCTCCGCTCGCCAGCTGTCCGGCGTAGCCGCGGTAGTCGCCGCTCTCGCCCGGACGGGTGGCGCCATTCGCCGGCCGGATCACCCACTGCACGGGGAAGCGCGCCTGCTTGTCGTAGGGGTGGTCGTACGCCACCTCCACCTCCTCCAGGAATCCCAGCAGCGGCTGGTCTTCATACCACTCCATCCGCGGCGAGCGCTCCACCACGTTGTCACCCTCCAGCGCGGAGATCGGGATGTACGAAGTCTGCGTGTGCCGCGGGTTCTTGCCGCCGCGCAGCTTGCGCGCGAACGCCTCGAACTCCTCCACCAGCTCCTCGTAGCGCTCGCGCGAGTAGTCAACCAGGTCCATCTTGTTGATCGCCACCACCATCTGCGGGATGCCCAGCAGCGCGCTGATGAACGCGTGGCGCTTGGACTGCTCCAGCACACCCCTGCGCGCGTCGATCAGCACCACCGCCACGTCCGCCGTGGAGGCGCCGGTCACCATGTTGCGCGTGTACTGCTGGTGGCCGGGGCAGTCGGCGATGATGAACCGCCGCCGTGCCGTGGCGAAGTAGCGGTAGGCCACGTCGATCGTGATCCCCTGCTCGCGCTCCGCGCGCAACCCGTCGGTGAGCAGCGCCAGATCGAGCACGCCCGACCCGCCGCGCCGCGCGCTCGCCTGCGCGACGTGTTCCAGCTGATCCTCGAACACCTGCTTGGAGTCGTACAGCAGGCGCCCGATCAGCGTGCTCTTGCCATCGTCGACGGAGCCGGCGGTGGTGAAGCGCAGCAGGTCCAACGTCACTAGAAGTAACCCGCCTTCTTGCGGTCCTCCATGGCGGCCTCCGACACGCGGTCATCCGCACGCGTCTCGCCTCGCTCGGTGATCCGCGTGGCGGAGATCTCGACCACCACTTCCTCCAGCGTTGCCGCCTGCGAGCGTACGCCGCCGGTGCAGCTCATGTCGCCCACCGTGCGGTAGCGCACCATCTCCGAGCTCACCTGCTCGCCGTCGATCAGCTCCACGCCCTCGCGCCACGCGTACAGCATCCCGTCGCGGCTGAACACCTCGCGCTCGTGCGAGAAGTAGATCGAGGGCACCTCCAGCTGCTCTTGAGAGATGTACTCCCACACGTCCAACTCGGTCCAGTTGGAGAGTGGGAACACGCGCACGTTCTCGCCCTTGCGGATGCGCCCGTTGTAGAGGTTCCACAGCTCCGGGCGCTGGTTCTTGGGGTCCCACTGACCGAAGTCGTCGCGGAAGGACATGATGCGCTCCTTCGCCCTTGCCCGCTCCTCGTCGCGGCGCGCGCCGCCGAACGCCGCGTCGAAGCCGTGCTGGGCGATCGCGTCCAGCAGCGTCACCGTCTGCAGGCGGTTGCGCGAGGCCCGTGGTCCCGTCTCCTCCACGGCGCGCCCCGAGTCGATCGACTCCTGCACGCTCGCCACGATCAGCTGCTCGCCCAGTTCCGCCACGCGGCGGTCGCGGAACTCGATCACCTCGGGGAAGTTGTGGCCGGTGTCCACGTGCATCAACGGGAATGGGAAGGGGGCGGGCCTGAACGCCTTCTCGGCGAGGCGCAGCAGCACGATCGAATCCTTGCCGCCGCTGAACAGCAGCACCGGTTTCTCCAGTTCCGCGGCGACCTCGCGCATCACGTGGATCGCCTCGCTCTCCAGCGCGCGCAGATGACTGAGCTGGGGACGCTCCGCGACGCTCACGATCACTGCGCTCGATCCGCCGTACATGCTTCCTCGTCTTTCATCGCACTGCCTCCACAACATGCAGGCCGCACTCGGTCTTCTCGGTGCCCGCCCAACGCCCCTCGCGGCCGCTGCCCGGCTGGGTGCACGGCTCGCAGCCGATCGAGGCGTACCCATGATCGTGCAGCGGGTTGTACGGGAGGTTGCGCTCGTGTATACGACGCCACAAGTCCTTCTCGGTCCAGTGCGCCAGCGGGTTGTACTTCCATAGGCCCCTGCCGTCGTCGTGTTCGCTCAGCTCTGCCTGCGCGCGCGTGGGCCCCTGCTCGCGGCGGATACCGGTGATCCAGCCCTCGGCACCGTCGAGCGCGCCCTCCAGCGCGGCGACCTTGGCCTGCGAGCAGCAGTGCTCGGGCCCCGTCCAACGATCGCCTTCCGGCGCGCTCGCATCGAACACCTCGACGGCGATCCCGAAGCGCTCCTCGAATGCCCTCCAGGTGACGAGCGTCTCCTCGAACAGCACACCGGTGTCGATCGTCACGATCCGTACCTGATCGCCGCCATCGACCTGCAGCAGCTCGTCGATCAGCACCGACTCCTCCTTCTGGAAGGAGCACAGCAGGACCGCCCCGCTGCCGTGGCGGGCCGCCTCGCTCAGGGTCTCCCTCAGACCGCGCACTCGCCCTCTCCCCGGATCACTTCGAAGGGGACGTTGCGGTTCCAGTCGATGAACTGGCCCATCGTCTCCAGGCCGAACTCCACCGGCAGAGAGAGGTCCTTTACGAGTCCTTCCAGCTCCGGTGTGCCCACGCGCTGCACAAAGGCGACCCACGCCTCGCCCTCCTCGCGCGTGGACTCGTAGTGGCGCAGCCACCGCTCCACCGCATCCGGCACCCGCTTGGAGGGCAGGCGCGCCTTCAGGCGCAGGCCGAACGCGATCTCCTTGCCTTCGAAGGCCCCGCCGACGTGCGGGATGTATGCGGGGATCGTGTGCTCGCCGACTTTGATCGACGCGCCCGTGAAGCCGATCGAGCCCACGTGGTGCTGGCCGCAGCCGTTGGGGCAGCCGCTGATCTTGACGTGGATCGCGCGCGTCAACGGGTCGGAGATGTTCATCGCTTCGATCCGCTCCTGCACCGCCTGGTTGAGTCCCATCGAGGAGGTGATCCCGAGCTTGCAGGAGTCGGTGCCGGGGCATGACACGACGTCGTCGATTTCCCGCGAGCCTGCGTCGCCGAGGCCGAGCTCGCTCAGCGCACGCCACACGTCGTAGGCGCTCTCGTGGCGCACCCACCGCAGCACGAGGTTCTGCTGCACCGTGGTGCGGGCGTATCCGCCGGAGTGCTCGCGCACGATCGCCGCCAGTCCGCGGAATTGCTCGGGCGTGAGGTCGCCACGCGTGATCTTTGCCTCGACCGTGACGAAGCCCTCCTGCTTCTGCTCGCGCACGTTGGCCGCCCGCCAGCGTTCGAACTCCGAGAGGTCCCCGTTGGGGCTGCCGTAGGTGGTCGGTGGCGCCGGGGCGCTCTCGCGCTCGTCGTCGAGGAACAGCCGGTGCTCGACCGAGAAGTCCCGTTCGGCCACCCACTCGCCCTCGAGCTCCTCCTCCACCTGGCGGCGCAGCTCGTCGATGCCGTACTTGTCCACGAACACCTTGATCCGCGCCCGTGCGCGGTTGGCGCGCAGCCACTCCTGGCGGTCGAAGATGCGGAACACGGCCTCGGCGATCTTCAGGTACTCGCCGTCGTCGAGCCCCACCCACTCGTACAGCACCGGCGCTTTACGGGGCATGATCGAAGTGCCGCCGCCGACCAGCATCTGCGCCCCGCGCACCTCGCCGGGGTGGGCGGGATCGTCAGACTCACGCACGCGTGCCCGGTAGGCGATGTCGTGGATTTCGCTGATCGCCCGGCCCGGCTCGCTCGCGTCGAACGCCGTCTTGATCTTGCGCGGCATCGCCTGCGTGGTGGGGTGACGCACGAAGTAGCGCACGTACGCCCCCGCGTAGGGAGTCATGTCGAACAGCTCGTCGCTCGCCACTCCTGCCCATGGGTCGCCGGTGACGTTGCGCACTGTGTTGCCGCACCCCTCGCGGCTGGAGAGCCCCGCCTCGCCCAGCTCGCGGATCGCCTTCTCGGCTTCCGGCAGCGGGATGTGGTGCATCTGGATGTTCTGGCGCGTGGTCACGTGCCCCTTGTTGAGCGGCACGTACTTCTCGACGACGTCGGCGAACTTCTCCAGCTGCTCCGGGGTGATCCCCCCGAACGGCAGCTTCACGCGGATCATTTGCACGTCGGCCTGGCGCTGGCCGTACACCCCCTGCTTGAGGCGGAACTTGATGAACTCGTCTTCGGGGGTTCCACCCTCCAGGAATTTCGTGGCCTCGGTCTTGAAGTCGTCGAACTCCCGCTGCAGGATCGGGATCACGTGGCCCGGCACGTTCTGCAGGATCTCGGGATCCTCCAGCGTGCCGCGGGGGGCGGTGGGTACGGCGGTTGGCTCCATCTACGGGACCTCCTGAGGGCTTTCTCGGGGGCGCTCGGGGTTGGGGTGGGCGAGTCGGATGCTGTTGGGCTCTTGCTGGCTGCTGCGAGACTGCTGGGTTGCTGGCTGCGGGCTCGTGCTGGTGGTTGGATGGTGCGGAGCTGTCGGCTGCAGAAGATTAGCCCTAAAGGCTAGCGACTTTTGGGTATTTATCCAGAGCGAGAGTTAGCAGCTGTGAAAAGAACTGCTCACGGACCCTCCGGAGCGAGCGCGAGCATGCTCATTCCCAGGGGTGCGGATCTCCCCAGTCGGATGGCCACTCGTCCTCGCGACCGACGCATTCGAGCATCGCCATACGCGTCCACAGGTCGCGGCGCTCGGCCACCGGCGCCAGCTGCGGCGCGGTGTCTCTCATGAAGCGCTCCAACGCCGCCACCACCGCCGCGGCCTCCTGCGGCGAGGCCGCCGGTGCGATCAACTCCAGCTGGGGGCGACGGTTGACCATCTCCGGCTCACAGTGTAGGCGCTCAAAACGATTGGCTGGATGGCCAGGGCACTGGTACGCTCGCTGGCGTGTCCCAGGTGCTCGACGGCTTCCTCGCCGCGGCCCCGTTGCCGCAACGCACGGGACTGCGTGTGCTGGTCGCGCTCGGCCGGCGTCCCCGCGGGGTCTCGCTGCTCGGGCGTCTCGCCCCCTTTGACCAGCTCGCCCAGTCGCTCCTCGGGATGGAGCGCTACGAAGATCCAGCCCTCGCCCGCTCGCTCGGCTGGGACGCCGAGGCAGTCGTCGCGCGCGGGCGCGCCCTGCGTCGCGCCGAGGGGCGGCCGTGAGCTCTGTCCGCACGCTCGACGCCGACGTCTGCGTGATCGGCGCCGGGGCCGGGGGGGCCGTGGCGGCCGCCGAGCTCGCCGAGGGTGGTGCTCGGGTGGTGGTGCTCGAGCAGGGCTTCCACCACGATCCCGACGACTTCACCGCGCAGCCGATGGAGATGATGGGCCGCCTATACCGCGATGGGGGCCAGACGGTGACGCTCGGCACACCCCCGATCCCGCTGCTGCTCGGCCGCGGTCTCGGGGGCACCACGCTCGTGAACTCCGGCACCTGCTTTCGCACTCCCGCCCACGTGCTCGAGCGCTGGCGGCGCGAGTGCGGGCTGGAGCTCGACGGCGGGGGGCTCACTCCCTACTTTGAGCGGGTCGAGCGCGCTCTCTCGGTCGCTGAGGTCACCCCCGAGCTGGCGGGCGCCAACGCCGCCGTCGCCCGCCGCGGGGCCGAGCGGCTGGGGTGGTCGCATGGCTATCTGCGCCGTAACGCCCGCGGCTGCGTGGGCTCGGGGGTGTGCGCCTTCGGCTGTCCCACCTCCGCCAAGCAGCACACCGGCATCACCTACCTGCCCAGAGCCGAGATGGCCGGGGCCACCATTCTCACGGGCGCCGACGTGCAGAGGATCGTCGTGGAGGGCGGCCGCGCCCGGGGGGTGCAGGCGCGGCTGAGGGCTCCCGACGGGGCGTGGTCTGGGGACGGAGGCGGCGCGTTCGGAGGCGGTGCGCTCGGCGAGCGGGAAGGCCGGTCGGGACACTCGCGCGTGAGGGGAGAGCGGTCGTGGGAGGCGTTGGAGGTGCGTGCCCCCCGCGTGGTTCTGGCCGCCGGCACGATCCACACCCCGCCGCTGCTCGCCCGCAATGGGCTGGGGGCGGCTTCGGGTCAGCTCGGGCGCAATCTCGTGCTGCACCCCGCCACCGCCGCCTTTGCGCTGATGGACGAGGTGGTTGACATGGCGCGCGGGGTGCCCCAGAGCTTTTACGTGGACGAGTTCGCTTCGCGGGGGATCATGTTCGAGGGGATCGCCGGCCCGCCGGCGTATGCCGCGCTCTCGCTGCCGTTGACCGGCGCCCGGCACGCCACGGCGATGGTCAACTACAGGCACCTTGCGCAGTTCGGGCTGATGGTCAGCGACCGCTCGCGTGGAAGTGTGCGCTTGTCGCGTCGCGGTCCTCCGTTGATTCGCTACGACATAGTCGAGCAGGATGTCGCGAAGTTCCGGGTCGGCCTCGCCCGCCTCGATGAGCTTTTCCGTGCCGCCGGCGCGCGCGAGGTCTACCTGCCGCTGCCCACGGGCGTGTCCCCCGAGCGGGCCCGTGCCCGCGATCTGAAACTGCTCGCCTTCCATCCCCTGGGAACGGCTCGCGCCGATGCAGACCCCGCGCGCGGAGTGCTCGACCCCGATCTGCGCGTGCACGGCGTGGAGGGGCTGTACGTCGCCGACGGCAGCGTGATGCCGAGCTCCCTCGGGGTCAACCCACAGATCACGATCATGGCGCTTGCGACTCGTCTGGCCTGCCATCTGTTGGGTCAGGCAGTACCCCACATCGCAGGCGATGCACCCCACGCCGCAGGCGATGCACCCCACGCCGCACAGGAGACACCCCATACCGCAACCGACGAGGAGGCTCAATGTCATTCCTGATCGATCCACCCTGGCTGTATGCGACCGGCCGCGCCTATGGGCGGCTGATGCCCGAGCGCACCCCGGCCGCGCGAGCCATCGGCAAGGCGACCGCCGGGGCCTTCCTGGCGACCAGCATCTCGCTCTACTTCGATCGCCCTTGGACGAGGCGACTGTGGGAGGTGTGCCGCGCGCAGAGCGGGCGCGATTGGATGCTCAACTCCGGCGTCTTGCGTATCGACTTTCGCCGCGCGGGGCGGCGCACGCACATTGTCTCCGCGCTGCTGTTCGCGACCTACCCGCTGTGGCTGGCGCTGGGAGAACGCCGGGGACGGCGAAGCGGCTGACCACCCCATCTTTGTGCGAGGCGGCCGGATCGTTGCGCGCGCGAGGCGGCTTCATGGCGTGCGCGTGGGGCTTCGCGGCGTGCGCGTGGTGGCTTCGCGGAGCCCTACAGCGGAATGTTGCCGTGCTTGCGCTTGGGACCCGGTTCGCGCTTGGTCTCGAGCGTCCGCAAAGCCGTGATCAGCCGCGGGCGGGTCTCGTGGGGGACGATCACGTCGTCGATGTAGCCACGCTCGGCGGCGGTGTAGGGGTTGGCGAAACGCGCCTTGTAGTCGTCCATCAGCGTCTTGCGCCGCTCCTCCGGCGTGGGGGAGCCGGCGATGTCGCGGCGGTAGATGATGTTGACGGCGCCCTCCGGCCCCATCACCGCGACCTCGGCGGTGGGCCAGGCGAAGTTGAAGTCTGCCCCGAGGTGCTTCGATGACATGACGTCGTAGGCGCCGCCGTAGGCCTTGCGCGTGATGATCGTGACCTTGGGCACGGTGGCCTCGGCGAACGCGTACAGCAGCTTGGCGCCGTGGCGGATGATCCCGCCCCACTCCTGCGCGGTGCCCGGCAGGAAGCCGGGGACGTCGCAGAAGGTGAGCAACGGGACGTTGAAGGCGTCGCAGGTGCGCACGAAGCGGGCGGCCTTGGCGGAGGCGTCGATGTCGAGCACGCCCGCCAGCTGGTTGGGCTGGTTGCCCACGATCCCCACCGTGAAGCCGTCCATCCGCGAGAAGCCGCAGATGATGTTCTTGGCGTGGTGTTCGTGCACCTCCAGGAACTCGCCGTCGTCCACGATCAGCCGCACCACGTCGCGCATGTCGTAGGGCTTGTTGGGGTTGTCGGGGACCACGTGGTCGAGCTCCTCGTCCATCCGCAAAGGGTCGTCGGTGGGCTGCACGCGCGGGGGGGTCCCCAGGTTGTTGGAGGGCAGGAAGCTCAGCAGGTAGCGGCAGTCCTCCAGGCAGGCGTCCTCGTCCACGGCGGCGAAGTGGGCGACGCCGGACTTGGTGTTGTGCGACATCGCGCCGCCCAGCTCCTCGAAGCCGACTTCCTCGCCGGTGACGGTCTTGATCACGTCGGGGCCGGTGATGAACATGTGCGAGGTCTCGGCGACCATGAAGATGAAGTCGGTGATGGCCGGCGAGTACACGGCGCCACCGGCGCAGGGTCCCATCACGAGGCTGATCTGGGGGATCACCCCGGAGGAGCGGACGTTGCGCATGAACACGTCGCCGTAGGAGCCCAGTGAGACGACGCCCTCCTGGATGCGCGCGCCGCCGGAGTCGTTGATGCCGATGATCGGGCAGCCGATCTTGGCGGCGAGGTCCATGATCTTGCACATCTTCTCGCCCATCACCTCGCCGAGGGAGCCGCCGAACACGGTGAAGTCCTGGCTGAACACGCACACGGTGCGGCCGTCGATCGTGCCGTGGCCGGTCACCACCGCGTCGCCCCAGGGACGGTTCTTCTGCATGTCGAACTCGTAGGTGCGGTGGCGCACGAAGGTGTCGAGCTCCTGGAAGGAGCCGGGGTCGAGCAGCTTTTCCACGCGCTCGCGGGCGGTGTACTTGCCGCGGGCGTGCTGCTTCTTCTCGGCCTCCGGCGCCGAGTGCACGGCGGCCGCGCGCAGCTCCTGCAGCTGGGCGAGCTTCTCGTCGTAGGTTTCCGGTGCCTTCGCGCGCATCATCGGGCGCCCGATGTTATCCGTCGCCAGGCCCACGGCGACTGGCCAGAGTGGCGCGGGGGCGCGACTCGTCCGCGCCAGAAAGCGCGGCTCAACCGCGCGAGAACGGCCGGTGGTGGGCGGCGCCGAGGCGATCCAGCACCGCGCTCAGCAGTTCTACGTCCTGCTCGGCCATCGTCGCTTCCACCCGCTCCAGCTCCGCCGCGAGTTCGGCGGCGAGGTCGAGCGGAGGCTCGTGGACCTCGGGTGTCGGCGCAGGCTCGGGTGCGGCGGCCTTGGCCTCGGGTGCGACCTCGGGCGCGGGATCGGGCTCTACGCTCGGCTGCTCCCTACGCCAGCGGCGGAAGAGCCTGGCGAAGAACCGGAGAGGTGGATCCGCGGCTGCCGGCGCGGGCTCCGGCTCGGGCTGTGGCTCTGCGACCACGGGCTCGGGCTGTGGCTCTGCGGACTCGAAATCGGGCTGTGGCTCTGCGACCACGGGCTCGGGCTGTGGCTCTGCGGACTCGAGCTCGGGCTCGGGCTCTGCGACCACGGACTCGGGCTCTGCGGGCTCGGGCTCTGCAGCCACGGGCTGCGGGGCCTCACGAGCGACCGTGAGCGTGACCTTGGTGCCCCAGCCGGACGGCTTGAGCTCCACCTTCCCGCTGGCGGACTCGGTCTCCCACTCGACGCTGGTCTCGGCCTCTACCCGTGCGATCCGGATCTCGCCGAACTCGCCGAGATGCCGCGCCAGGGAGGCGGGATCGCTCAGCTCGGCCCACAGCTCGGGTGGAGACTTGACGAGGGTGCGTTGGGCTTCGATCGTGGGCATCGCCCCCATGTTTCGAGGGCGGCGGCGGGACTCCTTCAGGCTGCAACGCGCTCCCGTGAAGGCTTGATCAGCCCCCGCTCGTGCAGCAGCTCCGCGATCTGCACGGCGTTGGTGGCAGCCCCCTTGCGCAGGTTGTCGGCGACGATCCACAGATCGAGCGCGCGCTCGTGGCCGGGGTCGCGGCGGATGCGACCGACGAATACGTCGTCGCTGCCGGTGGCGTGGATCGCCAGCGGGTAGAGCGCGGCGCCGGGGTCGTCGAGCACGGTGACGCCGGGCGCCGCGGCGAGCAGCTCGCGGGCGCGCTCGGGGGAGAGCTCCTCGCGGGTCTGCACGTTGACGGCCTCGGAGTGGCCGTTGACGACGGGCACACGCACGCAGGTGGCGCTGACGCGAATCGCGGGGTCGCCGAGGATCTTGCGCGTCTCGTTGATCAGCTTGCGCTCCTCGTCGGTGTGGTCCTCGCCGGGCGCGAACGAGCCGGCGTGGGGGAGCGCGTTGAAAGCGATCTGGTGGGCGTAGGCCCCGGGGGGCTCGATCGCGCGTTCGTGCAGGAGGGCGTGGGACTGATCGAGCAGCTCGTCCACGGCGGACTTGCCGGTGCCGGAGACCGCCTGGTAGGTGGAGATCACGAGCCGCTCGATCCCGGCGGCGTCGTGCAGAGGCTTGAGCGCCACGACCATCTGCATCGTGGAGCAGTTGGGGTTGGCGACGATGCCGCGATGCCCGGCGAGCGCGTCGGGGTTGACCTCCGCGACGACCAGCGGCACGTCGTCGTGCATGCGCCAGCGCGAGGAGTTGTCCACCACCACGGCGCCGGCGTCGGCGAAGCGCGGCGCCCACTCACCCGAGGTGGAGCCCCCGGCGGAGAACAGCGCGAGGTCGAAGCCCTGCACTGCCTCGTCGCCGAGGCAGTGCACGGTCAGATCCTCGCCGCCCGGGCCGGCGCCCTCCAACACCCGTCCGGCGGAGCGCGGGGAGGCGAAGGGAACGACCTCACGCGCGGGGAACCCCCGCTCGCGCAGCAACTGGAGCATCAGCGAGCCCACCTGACCGGTGGCGCCGACGACCGCTACTCGGTGTCCCTGGCTCATGAAGCCCAGGGTACAGTGCTCCACGAGTGCGGTCTCGCAGTGTGGGTCCTGTATTGGGGTCCCAGTGGGTTGCACAGTGTGGTCCGGCAGTGGGGTCCTGCACGTGGGTTGTGCAGTGGGGTCTGGCGGTCGGGCGCAGTGGTTGCGCGTTTGGAGCGCGATACCGTCCACCGCCAATGCCCGCCGACCTCGCCCCTTCTATCGAGACAGCCCACAAGCCCGGGCCGGACGGGAGCGCCACCGCGAGAACCGCGATGGCGGCACTCACGCTGGGTGCGCTGGGAGTGGTGTTCGGGGACATCGGGACCAGTCCGCTGTACGCGCTGCAGGCTGTGTTCGCTGCCGATGATCACGCAGTGCACGCCACACAGGGGGACGTCTACGGCGTGATCTCGCTCGTGTTCTGGGCGATCACGCTCGTGGTGTCGATCAAGTACCTCACGTTCATCATGCGCGCCGACGACCGCGGCCAGGGCGGCATCATGGCGCTGACGTCGCTGCTGCAAGCCGCGCGGCGCAGCCGCCGCGCGGTCGTGCCGGCGGCGCTGATCACGCTCGGGATCGCCGGCGCCGCGCTGTTCTACGGCGACGGCGTGATCACCCCGGCGATCTCGGTGCTCTCCGCGGTGGAAGGGTTGAAGGTCGCGGTGCCGAGTCTGCACGCGCTCGTGCTGCCGATCGCGGTCGCGATCCTCTGCGTGCTGTTCGCGATCCAGCGCTTCGGCACGGGCGTCGTCGGCAACCTCTTCGGGCCGGTGATGGTCATCTGGTTCTGCGTGCTCGGCGTGGTGGGCGCCGTGGAGGTGGCGCACCACCCCGGCATCCTGCGCGCGCTGTCGCCGAGCTACGGGGTGCAGTTCTTCGCCGAGCACGGTGGCGTGGCGTTCATCGCGCTCGCGTCGGTCGTGCTGGCGGTGACGGGCGCCGAGGCGCTGTACGCGGACATGGGCCATTTCGGGCGCCCGCCGATCCGCCGCGCATGGTTTCTGATCGTGTTCCCGGCGCTCACCCTCAACTACCTCGCCCAGGGAGCGCTGATATTGCGCTCCCCGCAGGCGATCTCCGACCCTTTCTACCTGTTGTTCCCGAGCTGGGCGCAGATCCCGATGGTGGTGCTGGCGACCGTCGCGACGATCATCGCCTCGCAGGCGGTGATCTCGGGCGCCTTCAGCGTGACCCAGCAGGCCGTGCAGCTCGACTTTCTGCCCCGGCTTACGATCCGCCACACCTCCGAACGGCAGATCTGGCAGATCTACGTGCCGGCGATCAACGGCGCGATGTTCGTGACCGTGCTCGCGATCGCAATCGGATTCGGTTCGTCCACTGCGCTTGCGTCGGCCTACGGGGTGGCGGTCACCGGCACGTTCATCCTCAACACGATCCTGTTCCTCGCGGTGGCGCGGCTGCTGTGGCGCCGGCCGCGAGCACAGATCGCGCTCGGCGCCGCGGTGTTCCTCACGGTGGAGGTCGCGTTCTTCGCGGCGAACCTCACGAAGATCGTGCACGGTGGATGGCTGCCGCTCGCGATCGCGTTTGTCGTCTTCTCGCTCGTCATCACCTGGTATCACGGACGTGAGATCGTGAACGCCAACCGCGAGCGCGCGGAAGGGCTGCTCGCGGACTTCATCGAGCAGCTCGGCGGGCAGCACCTCCCGGTTCGCCGGGTCCCGGGCGTGGCGATCTTCCTCAGCCCCAACCTGCGCGGCGCGCCGCTGGCGCTGCAGGCCGACTTCGAACACAACCAGACCCTGCGCGACCACGTGATGATCGTCGCCGTCGAGACGGAGCGCATCCCTCGCGTGGCAGACTCGGAGAGGGTGGTGGCGGAGGCGCAGATGCTGTTCAGCGCCGCGACCGGCGATCCGCTTGACCCGCTCGTAGAGAGCATCACGTCGCTGACGGTGCGCTTCGGCTTCCTCGAGGAGCAGGACGTCCCGGCCGCGCTGCACATGGCGGTGGAGCAGGGCTTGATCGAATGCGGGCCCGACCTCGCCAACGCCACTTACTTCGTCTCGAAGGTCGCGATCGAGCCCACCCGCGAGCCTGGCATGGCGATGTGGCGCAAGCGGCTGTACGTCGCAATGGCGCGCCACGCCGCCGACCCGGCCGACTACTTCAGGCTGCCGGAGGACCAGACCGTCACGACCAGCGGGCGAATCCCGCTATGACGCACGATCAGCCTAGACGATCGAGAGGCAAGCGAGGCAAGGACGCAGAGAGCGTGGCGTGCTTTGCACGCGAGCGACCGAGGACGCAGCATCGCGCCGCCTATCGGTCGTCTAGGCCCCGGTGTGGGCGACCATGAAGTAGATGGTGAGGATCACCAGCAGGTCCATCAGCGCCCCGACTGCGCCGATGCGGCGGACGAGCGAATCGTGCTCGGCGCTGAACGTCACCGCGCCGTCGCCGCCCGCGGCGCCCACGTCCCGGTCGGCGACCTCGATCAGGCGCCGCTCTTGGCGACCCAGGTAGGCGCCCTCGACGGCGCCGATCACGATCGCCACGCCGAGCCCCCACTGCACGAAGAACGAGCTCCACAGGTGCAGGTGGGAGGCCAGGTAGATGCCGAACACGATGACGGCCGCGAGCCCCGGCATGATGACTCGCTGGCTGATCGCGTGCATGGCGCGGTAGAGGGCGGGCAGCGCGCGCGGGTCGGCCTTCGTGACGGCGCCGAGCAGCACGGGGTAGGCGAAGGTCGCGCCGAAGGCGAACACGACGGCGATGATGTGCAGCGCGAGGACGACTTGCCAGAAGGCCACGGCGAGGAGCACGGGCGAAGCCTATTGATCCGGTCGGCGCATGCGCCGACCGGGGGATGGCCGCATGCGGCCATCCCGGGCAGGGCCACATGTGGCCCTGCCGACAGGTCCGCATGCGGACCTGTCCCAAAGAACCCAGAACGTGGGCGCTCAGCGACGGCGCTCGCGTTGGGCGCGGGCGAGCGCATACGCGGCGTAGCCGTCGTGCTCGGCGCCGCGGAATCGCACCCGCTCGGCGAGGCCGTGCGGCGGCGCGCCGATCGTGACGATCTTCGCCGGAATGGCCGATGCCAGCGAAACCTCATCCTCCCAATCGACCGCCCGGCGCCCGCCGAACAACGTCAGGGTCGTGTCGCCCGGCAGCGCCGCGGATGGCGCGAGGACGCCGCGAAAGCCCAGCGCCTGGAGGCGTGTGGCCTCCGCCTGGCAGCGCTCCCAATCCTCGTCGACCAGCGCATCAGCAGGGAAGCCCGCGTCCTGCGCTCGCTCGAAGGTGCGGTAGTCGGCGATCCGCTCTTCGTCGATCTTGAGCACCCACAACGGCATTCGGATCAGGGCGACTTCCGCTTCCGTGCGCAGGCTCTCCCGGCGGATCAGGTCGGCCCAGCACCCGTCGGGGGACAGTCCGAGGTATTGAGTGGGCTGGCCGCGCGCAGTGTTCCAGCGTCCGTCCTCGGTGTTGGCCCGTACCCACAGCGGGGTGTCGTAGTCGGAATAGCGGAATGCCACGTCGGCGAACCGCACCGCCTCGGGCCTACGCGCCATGCTGAGCTCGGCCCTGCCGCACGGCTCGGAAGAGGCTCTGCTCGTAGGCCGGTTCGTCGAGCACGTCGAGCGGCGGGCGGCCGTCGAGCTCGGGGCGCGGCCGGTGGAACCACGCCACCACGCCGGCGTCCGTCCAGGAGCGTCTGAGGATCGCAATCAGCCGCGCCACCACCTGCGCCCGACGTGTTGGCTGCGAATGCGTTTTCGCCCACCGCTGGTACTGGCGGGTCGAGATGCCCATCAGTCCGGCCAGCTCGGCCTGGCTGGCGCGCGGGAGCCACTGCTGCAGTTGCCCCACCACGGCCGCGATGTCCTCCTCGCTTCCTCCGACGTGTCCGTCGAGCGCGTCGCGCAGGAGATGACGCATCGCCTCGACGTCGAGCAGCAGCTTGTCGAATGCGTCCAGCGGTTGCGCCTGCTGCATCGCCCGCAGGCTGTCGAGCAGCAGGCCGCGGAACTCGGCCACCCACTCAGGGTCGAAGTCGGCCTTGTGCAGCTCCCCGTCGATCTGCACGAGCCGCGTGATCGTGTCCTGCGCGCGCTGGCGCGACGCCTCGTCGGTAAGCCCCCGGGACACATCTCCGAACGCCTCCATCAGCGCCTCGTGCCATTCCTGCAGCTCGTTGGTCAGATCGTCGATCGCCGCCAACCGATCGTGTTCCGGGAACGTGGCAGTGGGCAAGGTCACCTCCGAGTCGTGGGATAGCGACATTGTAGCGACACCGTCCGTCCCTCCCTCTCCCCCTTCCCCTCGCACCTTCGACGCCCTCGTGGATGGCCTCTCGGGCAAACGGCCTCTCCGCGTGGGAACGACCTTGCACCGGCGCCGGCGCCCTGAGAACGACCGGCGCCCTCAGAACGTCGGCGCGTAGCGCCCGAACACGTCCTGCATCGCCCCGCACACCTCACCCAGCGAGCAGCGGTCCTTGAGCGCCGCGCGGATCGCGGGCAGCAGGTTGCTCTCGCCGCGGGCAGTCTCGCGCAGCTCCTCCAGGCGGTGCTCCACGAGCGCGTGGTCGCGGGCGTCCTTGAAGGCGGTGAGCCGCTGCACCTGCAGGCGCTCGGACTCGGGGTCCACGCGCAGCAGGTCGGGGACCTCGACGTCGTCCTCCTCGTACTTGTTGACTCCGACGACGATGTCCTGGCCGATGCGGTAGCGCTCCTGGTAGCCCCACGCGGACTCGTCGATCTCGCCGGTGATGAAGTCGAGCGCCTCGACGGACCCCCCGAGCGTGTCCACCTTGTCGATCAGCTCCTGCGCGCGCGTCTCGATCTCGTCGGTGAGCGCCTCCACGAAGTAGGAGCCGGCGAACGGATCCACGGTGTCGGCGGCGCCCGACTCGTGGGCGAGGATCTGCTGGGTGCGCAGCGCGATCTTCGCGGCGTGCTCGGTCGGCAGCGCCAGCGCCTCGTCGAAGCCGTTGGTGTGCAGCGACTGGGTGCCGCCGCACACCGCGGCGAAGCCCTGCAGCGCCACCCGCACGATGTTGTTCTCCGGCTGCTGCGCGGTGAGCGTGACGCCCCCCGTCTGCGTGTGGAAGCGCAGCATCATCGCGCGCGGGTCGGTGGCGCCGAAACGCTCGCGCATGATCTCTGCCCACATGCGCCGCGCGGCGCGGAACTTGGCGACCTCTTGGAAGACGTTGTTGTGGCCGTTGAAGAAGAACGCCAGGCGCGGCGCGAAGTCGTCCACGGAGAGGCCCTTGTCGATCGCGGCCTGCACGTAGGCGATCCCCGAGCACAGCGTGAACGCCACCTCCTGCACCGCCGAGCAGCCCTTCTCGCGGAAGTGGTAGCCGGAGATCGAGATCGTGTTCCATTTGGGCACCCGCTCGTGGCAGTACTGGAAGAGGTCGGTCGTCAGCCGCATCGTGGGGGCGGGCGGGTAGATGTAGTTGCCGCGCGCGATGTACTCCTTGAGCACGTCGTTCTGGGTGGTGCCGCGCAGCTGCTCGCTCGGCACGCCCTGCTCCTCGCCGACCAGCTCGTACAGCAGCAGCAGGCAGGCGGCGGGGGCGTTGATCGTCATCGACGTGGACACCTGATCGAGCGGGATGCCCTCGAACGCGGTGCGCATGTCGTCGATCGTGTCGATCGCCACGCCGGTGCGCCCCACCTCGCCGAGGCAGCGGGAGTTGTCGGAGTCCAGCCCCAGCTGCGTGGGTAGATCGAAGGCCATCGAAAGCCCCGTGGAGCCCTTGGAGAGCAGGTAGCGGTAGCGCTCGTTGGACTCCTTCGCCGAGGCGTACCCGGCGTACTGGCGCATCGTCCACAGCTGCTTGCGGTACATCTCACGGTGGGGTCCGCGCGTGTAGGGAAACTCGCCCGGCTCGCCGAGGTTGAGCTCGGCCGGGAGGTCCTCCTCGGTGTACAGCGGCTGAACCTCGATCCCCGAGTCGGTGTAGCGGCGAGGGTCGTCGGGCCCGACGATCGGGGCGACGGTGAGGTGCTCATCTATCTGGGTCACACCGATCAGGGTATCCTGCGCGCATGGCAACTTGTTTGGTCACCGGCGGCGCTGGCTTTCTCGGGTCGCACCTGTGCGACGAGCTGCTGAAGCGCGGACACAAGGTGATCTGCGTCGACAACCTCGAGACGGGGTCGCTCGCGAACATCGCGCACATCCGCGATCCCGAGCGCTTCGTGAACCTGAACGTGGACATCATCGAGCCGTACTTCGTGGAGGAGCCCGTGGACTTCGTCTACCACCTTGCCTCCCCGGCCTCCCCGATCGACTACCTGCGCCTGCCGTTGCACACGCTGAAGGTGGGCTCCTACGGCACCCACCACACGCTCGGTCTGGCGAAGGCCAAGCGCGCGCGTTTCCTGATCGCCTCCACCAGCGAGGTGTACGGCGACCCGCTCGAACACCCGCAGTCGGAGAGCTATTGGGGTCACGTCAACCCGATCGGTCCGCGCGGCGTGTACGACGAGGCCAAGCGCTACGCGGAGGCGCTGACGATGGCCTACCACCGCCAGCAGGGCGTGGACACGGCGATCGTGCGGATCTTCAACACCTACGGCGCGCGCATGCGCCCGCACGATGGCCGCGCGATCCCGACCTTCCTGCGCCAGGCGCTGGCCAACCGCCCGATCACGGTGTTCGGCGACGGCGGCCAGACGCGGTCGTTCTGCTACGTCAGCGATCTCATTCGCGGGATCATCGCGCTCGCCGAATCCGGCCACCACAGCCCGGTGAACATCGGCAACCCCGACGAGTTCACGCTGCTGGAGCTGGCGGAGACGGTCAAAGCGGTGACCGGGTCGAGCTCGGAGATCGTGTTCGAGGCGCTGCCGGTGGACGACCCCAAGCAGCGCCGACCCAACATCGCGCTCGCCCAAGAGCTGTTGGGATGGTCGCCGGAGGTGGCGCTGAAGGAGGGGTTGGAGCGCACGATCGAGGAGTCGGGCGTCGAGGTGCTCGTCGGCTGAGCTTGCCAGCCGATCCGCTCGGCTGTGATTCCCCGCCGGTCTGGTTCCCGCCGCCCACCGGTCTGATCCCCCGCCGGTCCTTGGTTCAATCGGCCTCTGACGGGTAGTGGCATGGCGTCAGGGCGGCCGGCCGACCCACCCGATCGTTGCCGCCACTTCAATGCATGGCCTCACCCAAAGAGCATCCCGACCGCTACATCTGCGAGTCTGAAGCGTTGTGAAAGGCGAGATGGCCCCCGCCACGCGGATGTCTGCTGCCCCGCTCGAGACTCCACCCCCCAAGGTGCATCCACTGGAATCGAGCGTCCTGACGGCTCCCCCGCCGCCACAGGAGCCCCTGGAGATTCCGGTGCTCTCGGAGGCGACGGTGCGCAGAGAGCCCTCCGCGCGCGACATGCGCCGCAAGCGCTGGCCGGCGCTGTCGTTCCTGCTGCGAGCGGATACCGCGCGGCGCGGCGTGCGCGTGCTGACGCTGCTGGCGCTCGACTTCGCGGGGCTGGCGGCAGCGATCTTCACGGCGCTGGTGCTGAAGGCGGCGGTGCTGAGCGAAGTGAGCGCGCACGGCGCCTACGAGGAGACGCGCAGCATCCTCGCGTTCGCCTACCTGCTGACGGCGCTGCTGTTCGCGCGCTCGGGCCTATACGCGGTGCGAGCGCAGCGGCCGGGGATGGCGCGGATCGTGGGGTGTCTCTTCCAGGTCACGTTCGTGGCGCTGCTGTTCGCGCTGGTGAGTGGCGAGCACTTCTCCAGCTACTACATCTTCTGGGGCTCGCTGGCGTTTGCGCTGCTGTACATACCGCTGCTGCGACTGCTCTACGAGCGCTCCACCGGCGCGATCCTGCGCGCCGCCGGCTACGAGCGTCGCGCGGTGCTGGTCGGCACCGGGGAGCACATTCGCGAGGTGGCGCACGCGCTGCGGGACGCGCCCCATTCGCGCATCGAGGTGGTGGGGTTCGTCTCGCCAAACGCGCTGCCCGCCAACGGTCTGCGCTCGCTGGGCGCGCCGCGCGACCTCGAGCACGCGCTGGCGAGCGAGCGCATCGACGAGGTGATCATCGCCGACCCCGACTTCCCTCAGGCGGATGCGGTGGAGCTGGTGGACCGCTGCCACCAGCGGGGGGTGCGCGTACGGATCGCGCCCTCCACGATGGAGATCCTGATCCACCGCGCGGAGTTCGTGCCGGGCGAGTCGGTGCCGCTGTTCGAGCTGAAGCCGCCGGTCTTCGAAGGGATCGACTTCGCGCTGAAGCGCGCCTTCGACGTGGTCGGCGCGACGCTGCTGCTGATCGTGCTCAGCCCGCTGCTGGCGGCGATCTGGGTGGCGGTGCGGGCGACCTCGAAGGGCCCCGCGCTGTTCCGCTCGATCCGCCCCGGGATCGGCGAGCGGCCGTTTGCGTGCCTGAAGTTCCGCACGATGTACGAGGACTCCGAGCACCGCCAGGCCGACCTGGAACCGCTCAACGAGGCGTCGGGCGCGCTGTTCAAGATCCGCGACGACCCCCGCACCACGCCGGTGGGGCGCTTACTGCGGCGCTTCTCGCTGGATGAGCTGCCACAGCTGGCGAACGTGCTGCGCGGGGAGATGTCGCTGGTCGGGCCGCGCCCGCTGCCCGAGCGGGACTTCGAGCGGCTGGAGGATTGGCACCGCAAGCGCTATCTGGTGCTCCCCGGGATCACCGGCCTGTGGCAGGTGTCGGGCAGAGCGGAGCTCGACTTCAACGACCTCGTGCACCTCGACTTCCTCTACCTCGAGCGCTGGTCGCTGGCGGTGGATCTGACGATCCTGCTGAAGACCATTCCGGCGGTGTTTACGCGCCGCGGGGCCTATTGAGCCTGAGCCCTTCCGGTCCCCACCGGGGGGAGGTCGGGAGGGGGGCCTGCCCCCTTCCCGCTCATGCTTCCCGGCGGTGTTTACGCGCCGCGGGGCCTATTGAGTCAGGTCGGCCTGCGCTCGAGCGGCGCGTATGGTGAGGCTCCGGGGTCGGCGCCAGGCGGTGACGCAGGGCCGGTGGGGGTGGGCGAGCGCCCGCCGGTAGACACGCCATGTCTCCCGCGCGGCGTCCTCCCAGGTCCACATCACGCGCGGAGCGGTCTCGGCTGGCGGCACAGCCGTCGAGGTTGCTGCTTCCGGTGCCTTCGGCATCGCCGCCAGCGCCTCCGGGATCACTGCCAAACGCTCATGCTCGAGTCCGAACTCGGCGACGGCTTCGCGGGCGACGAGCTCGCTGGGGACGATCACGTGTGAGGCACGCTGCAGCGCGAGGTGGCGTAGGTGCATGTGCATGCCGCCCCCGCGCAACCGCTCACTGGGCCGGTTGAGCGCGGCGATGTCGTAGAGGGTGACGACCATCGGGCAGGGGCTGTGCAGCATCGCCCCCTGCACCCACGGCGTGTGGAAGAGGTCGGCCCCACGCGGACGATGGGATTCGAGGATCTCATCGTGCTCGCCGGCGGTGTCGCGCAGCGCCTGTAACAGGCCGCGCGAATAGCGCCCCAACCCTTGCGGGTCGGCGGTCGGCCGGCTGTCGAACGCCAGCCTCACCGGCGCTCCAGATCCTTCACGTCTCTCCCCAGGACGCGCACAGCGAGGACCTTAGTCGGTTTGGTGTGGGAGTGGTAGGGATGACAGAGGAGTTGCCGCTCTGTGCGGATTCTCCATAGCCTCAAGAGATGGGGCACGATTATCACGAAGGCCTGTGGGAGGCCATCCCGGAGGGCATGCGCCCACCGTACATGCAGGCACGGTTGGACTTCCTGTTGGCTCACGTGCCGGCGCGCGCGCGTGTGCTGGACGTGGGCTGCGGCGAAGGGTGGTTCACGGCGGCGCTCGCGGAGGCGGGCAGGGAGGCGGTGGGGATCGATGTCGCCGAGGAGCCGCTGCGCCGTGCCCGCGCGCGCGCGCCGCGCCTGGATCTGCGCCGCGTCCCCGCGGCGGGGGAGTGGTCCTCCCTGCCGGACGTGAGCTTCGACGCGGTGTGGGCCGGCGAGGTGATCGAGCACGTGGCGGACACCGCCGGGTGGCTGTCGGAGGTGCGCCGTGTGCTGCGCTCCGGCGGGGCGCTGGTGCTGAGCACGCCGGCGCACCAGCCGCTCACTCGACTGGCGCTGGGGCTCTCGGGTCGTGCCTTCGCGGCCCACTTCGACCCGCGCTCCGACCACCTGCGCTTCTATACGCGCCGCACGCTGATGGCGCTGCTGGAGGACTTCGGCTTCGAGCCGATCGCCACCCGCGCCGTGGGTGGCTGGATCGGACCCCTGCCACCGCGGCAGGTGCTGCTGGCGGCAGCGCGGCGTAGGCGGTTCTAACGCGCGGCCGGTGCGGTGGATGCGCCGGCACCGCTTGGCACCGCCGTTCCACCGCCGCCGGCGGTGTCGCGCAGCGCTTGCAGATAGTCGTTCTGGATCGAGAGCAGTTCGGCGTTTTCGGCGATGTCGGCGCGGGGGGCGACGGCCTCCGGGTTGAGGTAGACGGTGGCGCGCAGTGCCTGGAGCGCCCCTTGCGGCTGGCCGACGCGCAGGTCGTATTCGCCGAGTGCCTGCCAGGTGTGGAAGTTGGAGGGTTGCAGGTGCACGGCGTGCTCATAGGTGGCGGCGGCAGCGGCCGATTGGCCGGCGCCTTCCTGGATGGCGGCGAGCGTGAGCAGCGCTTCCGCGGAGAGCGGGTCGCGGCTGACGGCGGTGTGCGCGGCGGCGAGCGCGGCCGTCGGGTCGCGCGCGACCAGCGCAAGCGCTTCGTTGGACGCGTCGACCGAGCGCTGCGGCTGCCACTGCGCCCAGGCCGCGAGCAGCGCGCAGACGACAACGGCGGCGGCAATCCCGGCTCGGAGTGGACCGACATCGCGCAGCGTCAGCGAGCGCCACCGCGGCGAGCGCGAGGCCGCGTCGCTGCCCTCGCTTGGATTGAGGCTTCCCGCGGGGGCGCCGGTGCTCACGAGGACCCCGCTGAGTGGCCCACGGCCGGCCACCCAGCCGGCGCACAGCAGGGCCGCGCAGGCGACGCCGGGGACGTACCAGGTCCAATCCACGAGCGAGTGGATGCCGAATGTCGCCACGATGCAAACCAGCGTGAGCAGTCCCACACGCTCGGCGGAGTAGAGGCGCTCGCGGCCTGTGAGCGCCAGCCAGCGCCAGTGGCGCCAGCGCCGGTTGAAGGGATGCGTGGCGCGCCCCGCGGCGCACAGCCAGGCGGCGAGCAGCGCAAGCACCACCAACAAGCCCACCACGCCGAGGTCGGCCAGCGTCTGCACGATGAAGCCGTGCGCCTGACCGACGTTGAGGATCGCCGTGCGGTAGCGCAGGCGTGCCGTTTCGTAGCCTTCCGCCCCCACCCCCAGCAGGGGGTGGTCGGTGAAGATCTCCAGCGCTTCGTTCCAGTAGCGCGCGCGCACGCTGCCGATTGCGGTGAGCCGCCCGGGGCCGTTGGCTGGCGGTGGGGCGTTGGGGTTGGTGAGCGTGCTGACGGTGTGCGAGATGCTGCCGAAGAGGCCACGGTGGCTGACGGTGAGCAGCCCGGCGAGCGCGATCACGGCGATCACCGGGAGCGCGAGCAGCGCCGTGCCCGCACGTCTGCGCGTCCGCGGCGAGAGCGCGCGGCGGTCGAACACGAAGCCGATCGCGAGGCCCGCGAGCGCGAGCGCGAGGAGCGTCGCGGCGAGCAGCACCCCGAGCTGATGTCCGGCGGTGACCCGTTGGGCGAGCGGAATGTCGTCGGTGGTGAGCGAGTGTTGGGAGAAGTCCCACGCGACCACCACGAGCGCCCCGAGCGCGCCGACGCAGAGCACGGCCGCCCCGCGCAGGCGCAACGGGACGAGGCACAGCCACAGCGCCATCCCCAGCACCAGCGCCGCGAGCGCGCCGCGCGAATAGGCGAGCAGCAGCGTCACCAGCATCAGCCCCATCGCCGGGTAGGCGAGCGCGTTCAGCAGCGCGTGCCCGGTGCGACGCGCGCCCAACCACATGCAGCCGATCGCGCCGATCGTGGCGGCCAGGCCGATCGCGTTCCAGTAGCCGTAAGGCGCCTGCAGCCGTGCGTAGACGTGCCCATTGTTCTGTGCGACGCCGATCGCGTCGGGGAAGATCTTGGTGAGCAGCGCGTAGCCGCACACGATCGCTGCGGCGAGCAGCACTCCCCCGAGCACCGCCGACCAGCGCTCCGGGGCGGCGCGCGCGAGCAGCACGGCGAACGCGAACAACGCGCTGTAGGCGAACAGGCGCCCAGCGTCCTGCCAGCTGGCGTCGGGCTGCACCGACCAGATCACCGACAGGGCGGAGAGTGCGGCGAGCCCGAGCAGCAGGCCGACCGACCACGCTCCATAAACGCGCCGGCCGAAACGGGGATGCTCGCCGGAGGCGAGTGTCTCGCCGCTTCGGTCGGAGGCGAGTGTCTCCCGGCTTTGGTCGAAGGCGAGCGTCCCCCGGCTTTGGTCGGAGGCGAGTGTCTCCCCGCCTCGGTCAGAGGCGAGTGTCTCCCGGCTTCGGTCGGCCGGCGCGAGCAGGATCGCCGCTGCGATTCCGACGCCGCAAGCCAGCGTCAACGCGATCTCGACAGGGGTCCGCGTGCTGAGGTTGAGACCGCCGCCGGCGAGAAAGGTGATCAGGCAGAGGACGCCGGCGACCAGCAGCGTGGGGAGGGCGGATTCGAGAGCGCGGACCAACGGCGCCAGCACCGTGTCGCGCTCCCAGCGCCAAGCCCCGCGGCTGGGATGCGGCGGCTCTGGCGGACCCCCTTCCCCGGGCGCGAGGGCCGGTGCTTCAACGGTCGGCTGGTCTGCGGCTGGAGCTCCCTGTCCCGGGGCCTCTGCGATCTCGGCGGACATCTCAATCGTCGGCGATCGAGTCACCGCCTGCCGGCGCGCTGGCCCGGCCAACGCGCCTGCGCACGGCCCACGCGACCACTAGCAGGGCACAGGCGAGCAGGAACGCGAGCAGCGCGAGCAGCGGGGTCGGCAGTGTGTTGAACGCCGAGGCGAGGTTGACGTGGACGACGCCCGGGTGGATCACCTCCCCACCGACCCGCACCGGTGGGGCGCTCGCGTGGGGGATGCCTTCGAGCGTGTGCTGCTCGGTTGGGGTGGGGGGCGCCACCGCGGCCGAGCCCACCTCGCTGGAGCCGCCGGCTGTGTCGGCGCCGTGGGAGCCGGCGGCGCCGGCTAGCTGGGCTTTGTGGATCAGGTCGGGGCAGTTGGTGTACTCGGCGAGGAAGGGTTCCATTTCCTTGATCGCCTGGCTGTAGGCCTGCTGGCTGTAGCCGGTGGGCACTGTGCTGTTGCCGCAGTCTTCGTAGATTTTCGTGACTTCGCTCGTGTTTGCCGAAGCGATGACGGGGAACGCAAGCGCCAGTGCCACCGCGAGGGCGAGTGCCGGCCGAAGTGGGCCCAACTTGATCAACAAGCGACGCACGCTACCAGTGCCCCCCGCGGGAAAGCCCGAGGCTGCCCAGTGCTTGCACGAACCCCTGCGCCCAGGCGTCGTGTGTGTAGGCCTGCACGTCACGCTCCCCGGCGGCGCCGAGGCGGGCGCGCAGGTCGGCGTCGGCGGCCAGCCTCCGCAGCGCGCCCGCGAGCGCGCCCGCGTCGCTGGCTGGCACGACCAGGCCGTTGTGCTCGTCGCGCACCAGCCCACCGGCGACGGCGCCGACGGCGTCGCTTGCGATCACAGGGAGCTTGCGGTTCATCGCCTCGTTGACCACCAACCCCCACGGCTCGCGGAAGGTGCGGGTGGGGATCGAGGGCACCACCAGGACGTCGGCGGCGGCGTACATGTCGCGCAGCTGTGGGGGCGGTACGGGATCCAGGCAGACCATGTCGAGAGGCATCGTGTCGAGCGCGTCGTCCCAGCGGGTGCCGTCGAGCTTGCGCCACGTGTTGGTGAGCGTATTGCGAACCGCGCCGGCAATTCCTCGCCTCGCCGCGCCGTCGGCGGGGACCCAAGGGGGGATGGGTCCCACGCCGACGAGGACGAGCGCGGCGGTGGGTGCCCGGAGACCGGAGTCGGACCAGGCCTCAATCAGCACCCCGAGACCCTTTTCCCGTCCGGGGCGTCCCGCAAACAGAAACTTCACGGCTGCCTCCGATGGCCACCCCGGGATCGCCGAGGTCAATGGCTGGCTCGGGGTTGTGGGGCCCGTCGGCCTCGCTGGGGTAGCCGAGGTCGATGGCTGGCTCGGGGTTGTGGGGCCCGTCGGCCTCGCTGGGGTAGCCGAGGTCGATGGCTGGCTCGGGGTTGTGGGGCCCGTCGGCCTCCCTGGGGTAGCCGAGGTCGATGGCTGGCTCGGGGTTGTGGGGCCCGACAGCGCCCCCAAGGGTGTGGGGGGGCTCGCATCGGGAGTCGCGCGCGGGTGCGACCAAAACTCGTTGTCGACCGCCTGCGGCGCGATGTGCACGTTGCGCGCGCCCCGCGCCCGCACGTACGCCTCGACGTGCGGACCGTATACGACGATCGCCTCCGCGGAGCGGTAGAGGCGCCGCAGCGCGAGGTAGCTGAACGCGTGCGCGGCGGTGCGGGGGTGGGCCCACAGGGCGCTCCAAAGGATCACGGGCACTCCCGCGCGGCGGGCGCCTGCCCAGGCGGCCGGCAACGCGATACGCCCCCCCGTGGAGAGCACCACCGCGCGGTGGCGTCCGGAGGCGGCGAGCGCAGCGAGTTGGCGCTGGTGGAGGTGTCGGTGGGGAAACGGAAGTCCCTCGTGATCGTCGCCGGCGGTGCCGCCGTGCCGCGATCGGCCCCCGAAGAGCGCGAACTCGACGCCCTCCAGTTGGTGCAGCCGGGCGAAGGCGCCCACCCGGTCGAAGGGGGTGTGCCCGGTGACGAACAGCACGGGCTTCATCGAGGTGTCTCGCAAAGGTGGGGCGCCGAACAGCAGGGTTTCATCGAGGTGTCTTGTAAAGGTGGGGCGCCGAACAGCACGGGTTTCATCGAGGTGTCTTGTAAAGGTGGGGCTCGTGATTGGACGAAAAATTCAAAAGCCGTGCGCGATAGCTATCGGGTTCTAAATTTTTTATAACAACCCCGACACCCCACCCCATGGCCCTCACACCAGACCAAGGACCTGCTCGTACGCGGCGACGGTCTGCTCGCCGCAGCGCTCCCATGTGAAATGCGCGGCGACCGTGGCGCGCGCGCGGCGACCGGCCTCGCGCAGGCGCTGAGGATCGGAGAGCAGCTCGTCGATGCGCTGCGTGAGGCGCTCGATGTCGCCGGGGGGGACCAGCATGAAGCCGTCGCCCGCCGCGGCGATCTCCTCCGGACCCGGCTCGCCACGGCAGCCGATCGCGGGCAGGCCGCCGGCCATCGCCTCGATGTAGGCCACCCCGAAGGCCTCCTCGGTGGAGGGCATCACGAACAGCGTGCAGCGCCGGGCCTGCTCGATCGCCGCGGCGGGAGGCAGCTGTCCGCGGAACCGCACCCGCTCGCGAATCCCGAGGCGGGCGGCGAGCCCTTCGAGGGCCACGCGCTCGGGGCCATCGCCGACGATCACGTAGCGCAGCGTGGGGTGGCGGTCGCGCAGCACGGCCAGCGCGCGCAGCACGTCGGCGTGGCGCTTGCGGGCGACGAGATGTCCGACGGTGACCAGCGCGGGCTCGGCATCTCGTGTGAGCCCAGCGCTCTGAGGGTCGGCGCCGAGGTGCACCACGCGCACCGCGGGTGCGCCGTACGCCTGTGCGAGCTCGGCGATGCCGCGGCTGTTGGCGAGCACCAAGCGGGCCGCGCCGAGTCCGCGCGTCACCGCCTCACGGCCCGCGGTGGAGCGGGGGGCGGTGTAGAGCACGTCGCCCCCGTGCACGGAGACGACCAGCGGTAGGTCGAGGCCGACGCGGCGCACGGCATCCCCCGGGGGGACGGCGTTGTGGGCATGGATCAGCTGGAAGTCGAAGCGGCGGCGCAGACGGCGCAGCGCGACCCCCAGTGCGGGCGCCGCCCACGCGCTCCACGACGGGTAGGAGCGCCACCGCGGGGGAGAGACGTAGGGGATGTAGGTGACGGGCAGACCGTCGCGGATCTGGTGCCGAGGCTCGCGCAGCAGGCCGCCGAGTGCGCGCGCATGCGAGGAGGCGCGCGGAGGCACCAGGCGATGCAGCACCAGCACGTGCACCTCTGCCCCCGCGGCCTGTGCGGCGAGCGCCTGGCGGTGCGCCCACACCCCCAGCACGGGGTCACTCTGGCGGGGGTAGAACTCCGCTACGACGGCGACCTTCACCAGCGTCGGTGGGTGAGGAGTGTGGTTTGTGCTTCAGCGGCTGTCAGGTGAGGCCGCTCGGCGAGCAGCGCGCGCGCCTCGGCGACGGCGGCCGCGCGCGAGTAGGCCTCGCCGGCGGGCGCCACGGAGTGGCGGATCGCCACGGCATCGAGCACGCCGCAGCGCCAACCATGCTCGCGGGCGAGCGCCGCCCAGCACATGTCGAGACCCCAGCCCATGCGCACGTCCGGGAACGGCAGCAGCGCCGGGAACGTGGTGCGGGCGAAGGCGGTAACGGGGCCGATCTCGACGAAGGGCGTCTGACGTGCCACGACGCCGGCGCGGCGGCGGGTGACGCGCCAGGCGGCGTGGGAGCGTGCGCGGTGCGCCGGTTGCACCAGCTGGAAGTCGAAGCGCTCGGCGAGGAACACGAGGTGGTCGAGGAAGTGGTGGGGCAGCACGATGTCGTCGTCGACCGTCAGCAGCCAGTCGTAGGCCTCGACGGGATGTGCGGCGAGCAGATGGTTGAGGTTCTGAAACTTCCCCGCCCGACCCGGCGGGCCGAGGTGGACCTCGACCTCGTGGCGCGAGCGCTCGAGCTCCGCGCGGATCGCGCCGGCCAGGGCACGCCGTTGCGGGCGCTCGACGCCGAGTATCAGCACACGCCGGCGTGGGGGCGAGCGGCGCGCGGCGCGGTCGAGGCGCAGGCGCCGGCCGCCGAGCAGCTCGCGGGCGTCCACCAGACGGTCGAGGAGCTCGCGCCGCTTCGCGTCGAGGCCCCCGACGGTGCCGCTTTCCCCGGAGAGGAAGTCCTCGGTTGTGCTCCTGCCAGCTCCCGGGATGCTCCCCGTATGGCTGGCGCCGGAGCGGATGGCGAGGTCGTGCTCTCGGGTGCGTGGGGAGCGCCGTTCGCCTCGGGTCCGCGAGTATCGTTCGCGCATGCCCTCTTCGAAGCGCCCGAGGCTGTGGGCGACCATCGTCAGGCCGGAGGGGCAGCGCCGGCGGACGACGTGGCCGAGGCAGCCGGCGAGCGTGCGCAGCTCGCGGCGCAACGCAGGCGCCTCTCCGCGCCACGCGTCGTAGCGGCGGCTGGCGCGTCCACGAGCGCGGGCGGCGCGGGCGAGCGAGCGCAGGCGCGCGTCGGCGGGGGAGCGACGGTGGTCGAGCGCGGCCGCGGCGACGTACAGGATCGGCGCGTCGCCGTTACGCGAGCGGGCGAGCAGCCGTTCCTGCCACTCCTGCTCGTCGCCGTACAGCCCCAGCGTCGCGTCGAAAGGCCCCACTCGCTCCAGCGCCGCACGGCGCACGGTCATGTTGGCCCCCCAGGCGAAACGCACATCGTCGGTGTCGCGCGGCCCGAGGTCAAGCGAAGTGATCGGGGGCCCCTCGCGTCCGCATGAGTGACGACCCCAGCCGCCGCGGCCCTCCAGGCGGGGGCGGATGGGGCCGGTGAAGACCTGTACGTAGGGGTGCTCGCGAGCGGCGGCCAGCAGCGCCTGCAGCCATCCAGGGCCAACCTCGACGTCGTCGTCGACGAACACCAGCAACTCGCCGTGGGAATGCGCGACGCCGGTGTTGCGGGCGGCGTTCAGCCCGAGCGGGCGCGTGTGGGAGAGGTGCGCGGCGCCGAAGCGCGCGGCGAGCGCCCCGACCTCGGAGGAGGGCCGGCCGTCCTCCACCACCAGCAGCTCGGCCCCGGCGGCGGCGGCCTGGGGGGCGATCGAGGCGAGCGCGACTCTCAGGTAGTCGGGCCGCGCGCGGGTGGGGATGACGATCGAGGCGGTGGGATCGGAGGGGTTCAAGATGCGGTTGTTCGGACCGAAGAAGAGGGGCCTGGCTCGCCAGCCTTTGGTGGCTGCGCCACCCTCTCCATGCGAGTAGTCGCAGTGAGAGTATTCGCATTGCGAACATGATCCTCTTCCTGCACAACCGCTACCGCGCGCCTGGGGGGGAGGAGCGCGTGGTGGACGACCTGATGTGGTTGGTGCGCGAGCGGATGGGCGAGCCCGCGGAGCTGCTGGCGCGGGGGCCGGTGGCGGGGGACCCCATCTTGGCCGCGGAGCGCGGCGTTGGGGCGGCGGGTCGTGGGCAGGCCGCCGCGGGGCTGCTGCGCGGGGGCCTGCACCCGCGCGAGGTGGGGGATGCGGTGCGCCGCACCGGGGCGCGGGTGGTGCACGCGCACAACATCAACCCGGCCTTCGGCTGGCGCGCGCTGGCCGCGGCGCGCGCCGTGGGAGCAGGGGTGGTGTTGCATCTGCACCAGTACCGCTTGGTGTGCGCCGTCGGCGTGTGCTTCACCGACGGGCGGGAGTGCACGCGCTGCCACGGGCGCAACACGCTGCCGGGCGTGCTGCGCAACTGCCGCGGCAGCCGCGCCGAGGCGCTCGTGTACGGGGCTGGTCTGGCGCTGTGGCAGCGTCGCGTGGTGGAGCAGGCGGATGCGGTGATCGTCCCGAGCGTGTTCGCGCGGGAGCGGTTGCGCGAGCTCGGGGCGCCGCTGCCGTGGGAGCGGGTGCACGTGCTGGCGCCGCCGATGCGAGCGCTGGAGCAGGGCGCGCCCACCGCGAGGCGTTCACCGGCGGGGCACGTGAACCACTCCGCCGCGGAGCCTCCGCTGGGGGGGCAGGTGGGCCACTCCGCCGCGGATTCGCCGCTGGGGGGGCACATCGGTCACTGCGCCGCGGAGTCTCCGCTCGGGAGGCACGTGAGCCACTCCGCTGTGGAGCGCCCACCGGGGGGGTACGCGCTGGTGGTTGCGCGAATGTCCCCCGAGAAGGGGATCGACGTGGCGATCGAGGCATGTCGCCTGGTGGGCATCCCGCTGGTCGTCGCGGGCGCGGGTGTGGACGGCGGCGCCGATGTGCGCGCGGCCGAGCGTGCGGGGGTGAGCTTCGTGGGCCGCGTCGACGACGCGCGCCTGACCGAGCTGCGGGCGGGTGCGGCGCTTGCGCTGGTGCCTTCGCGCTCGGCGGAGACTTTCGGCCTGGCGGCGGCGGAGGCGATGGCGGTCGGCCTGCCGGTGGCAGGGAGTCGTGTGGGCGCCTTGCCGGAGTTGCTGGAGCAGGAGGGAATGGCGCCCCCGGGCGACGCGCAAGCGCTGGCGGGTGCGATCGAACGCGTGCGCGGGGACCCCGGCGCGGGGGAGCGCGGGCGAGAGCGGATACGGGCTCTGTGCGCCCCCGAGGTCCTCGCCGGGCGGTTGGCGGAGATTTACGGGGGTGCGTCGCCTCTACACTACGCCCGGTCATGACGACCGTCGGCATCGTGGGGCTGGGCTACGTGGGTCTACCGCTGGCGGTGGCGTTCGCGCAGGAGGGCTGCGAGGTCGTGGCGGTCGACGTGGACCCGCGCAAGGTGGAGGCGATCGGGGCGGGGGAGTCATACATCGAGGACGTGCCCTCCGCGCAGCTGCGGGCGGTGGCGGAGCAGATCCACGCGACCACACGCTATGCCCGCCTGGAGCGGGCGGACGCGGTGCTGGTGTGCGTGCCCACGCCGCTGACGCGCAACCGCGAGCCGGACCTCGGCCCGCTGCTGGACGCCACGCGCGCCCTGGCGGATGTGCTGCAGGCGGGCCAGCTGGTGGTGCTGGAGTCCACCACCTACCCGGGCACCACGCGCGAGCGGATGCTGCCGATCCTGGAAGAGGAGTCGGGTCTGGTGGCCGGGCGCGACTTCCACCTCGCGTTCTCCCCCGAGCGCGTGGACCCCGGCCGCACGGACTTCACGCTGCGCAACACCCCGAAGGTGGTGGGCGGCTTGACAGAGGCGTGTGCGGAGCGCGCGGAGAGCCTGTACGGGTTGGTGTGCGACGAGATCGTGCCGGTGTCGAGCCCCGAGGCGGCGGAGCTGACGAAGCTGTTGGAGAACATCTTCCGCTCGGTGAACATCGCGCTGGTCAACGAACTGGCGATGCTGACCGACCGCATGGGGATCGACATCTGGGAGGTGGTGGACGCGGCGGCCACCAAGCCCTACGGCTTCATGCGCTTCGAGCCGGGCCCGGGGATGGGCGGGCACTGCCTGCCGGTGGACCCCTTCTACCTGAGCTGGCGCGCGCGGGAGTTCGACATGGCAACGGAGTTCATCGAGCTGGCGGGGAAGGTCAATCAGCAGATGCCCTACCACTGCGTGATGAAGGTGGAGCGCGCGCTCAACGACACGGGCCTGCCGGTGCGGGGCGCGCGGATCGCGGTGGTGGGCGTCAGCTACAAGCCGGGCGTGGGCGACGTGCGGGAGTCCCCGGCGCTGAAGATCATCACGCTGTTGGGGGCGCTGGGGGCGGAGCTGGCCTACCACGACCCCCACGTCCCCGAGCTGCCCGAGTTCGGCCTGCGCAGTGTGCCCTTGGAGGATGCGCTGCGCGACGCGGACCTCGCGCTGATCGTGACCGCCCACCCCACCGTCGACCACGCGCTGGCGGCGGAGCGGGCGCGGGTGGTGGTGGACCTGCGTGGGGTCACGCGGGGCGCCCCGGTGACGAACGCGGTGCTGCTGTGAGCCTCACCCCCGATCCGCGCCCCCCGGTGCTGCTGTGAGCCTCTCCCCCGATCCGCGCCCCCCGGTGCAGTTGTGAGCCTCTCCCCCGACGCGCCCCCCCGTGCTGCTGTGAGCCTCACCCCCGATTCGCGCGCGCCGGGGCTGCTGCTCGGCGAGGGCGTGGAGATCGGCGCGGACGTGTCGTTCGGCGCCTACGTGGTGGTGCACGCCGGCACGGTGGTCGGCGCGGGCTGCGTGATCGAGGATCACGCGGTGCTCGGCAAGCGCCCGCGGTTGGCGCGCGGCTCCTCCGCAAAGGGGGACGTGGGTCGCCTGGAGCTGGGCGAGCGGGTGACGGTGTGCGCCGGCGCGGTGGTGTTGGCGGGCGCCACGATCGGCGACGAGGCGATTCTGGGCGACCAGTCGTTCGTGCGCGAGCGCTCACAGGTGGGTCCCGGCTCGGTGATCGGCAGGGGCAGCGTGGTTGATAACGACGTGCGGGTGGGCGCGCGCGTGAAAGTGCAGACGGGCGTGTACCTCACGGCCTTCACCGTGATCGAGGACGACGTGTTCGTCGGCCCGGGCGCGACCACCACCAACGACGACACGATGGCCCGCCACGACGACTCCACCCCCCTGCGCGGGGCCACCCTGCGCCGCGCCTGCCGCGTGGGCGGCGGCACGGTGCTGACCCCGGGCGTGGAGATCGGCGCGGAGGCGTTCGTGGCCGCCGGGGCGGTCGTCACCCGCGACATCCCCCCCGGCGCCGTCGCGATGGGCGTCCCCGCCCGCGTCGTACGCGAGGTCCCCGCCGAGGATCTGCTGGAGCGCTGGCGCGGCTGAGCTGGCGGCGTCCACCCCGCGACGGGGGGGTCGCGCGATCGGATGTGGCGCGGCTGTGTGTTCGTGCCTCGCGGTACCGCGGCATGCGCGCCGGCGTACGGCAGCAGCGCCCGAGGCCCCAGGAGCGGCGGCTCATTTGATCACCAGGATCTGCGGGTGGGTGGCGAGCAGTGTCTGCGCGGGTATCATTGATACAGTGTACTAGTTCACTAATAAACTACGCAGAAGGGTGTGGATGCCGCTACCGTAAGGGGGTGACTCGCGACGAGCCGGACATCGGGGGAGGGGGACTGGATCTCACGATCGATCGCCGCGCGGAGGTGCCGATCGGCGTGCAGCTGGCGTGGGCGCTGCGCGCTCGCATCGACGACGGACGCCTCGCGACCGGGCAGCGCCTGCCGGGTCTGCGGGATCTGGCGCAGGCGCTGAAGATCAACGCCAATACGGTGCGCGCCGTCTACCAGCGCCTGGAGCATGAGGGCATGATCGAAAGTCAGCAGGGCAGCGGCACTTACGTCACCGCCACCGCGCACGAGCGCTCGGCCGCCGGTGCGATCGCGGCGAGCGCGGCGCAGGAGGCCCGCCGGACGGGGATCGATCCCCGCGAGGTGGCGGCCGCGCTGTACGTTGAGCCCGAGCATCGGCCGGAGCCTCCCGAGCAGGCGGCGGAGCGCCGGCGGGTGCTGCGCATCCAGATCGCCACCCTGGAGCAACTGCTGGTGAAGATCGAAGCCGAGCACCCCGAGCTCGCCCCGGTCTCGCGCGCGGCGGCGCCACCGCGACGGGCACTGCCCCACAGCGGCCCGCGGCTGCTGGACGTTGAGGAGCTGGAGCAGACCCAGACGCACCTCATCCGTCGGCTGGCGGCGTTGCAGGCCGCACTGGACGGCCAGGCGCAGCCGAAGCAGGGCAGAAGCGGCACGCAGGCCGTCGAGCCGGCTCCCGAAACGGTAACGGTGGCTGAAGTCGCAACCCCGACGGCTACGGCGCCGAAGCGCGCCGCGCGGAGGCGGCGACCTCCTCGACCCGCGCCTGCGTGAGGGCGTCAGGAGGCGGCGCGCACGACACCGACAACCTCGTCGACCTGCGCGGCGGTGAGGACCGGGCTCATCGGGATCGCCAGGTGGGTGAGGGCGGCGTGGTCGGTTGCGGGCAGCTCCACGCCGGCGCCCCACGTGCGCATCGCGACCTGGCGGTGGATGGGGGTGCGGTAGTAGGCCTTGTGGCCGACGCCTGCGGCGGCGAGCGCCGCTTCCAGGGCCGGCGGATGGGGGTGGCCGACCACGTAGAGGTGCCAGGCTGGCTCGGAGCCCGCGACGGGCCGCGGCAGCTTGACCAGCTCGCCGAAGCCGGCCTGCTCGTAGAGCGCGCCCGCGCGGCGGCGGCCGTCGGCCCACGTGTCGAGCTGGGGCAGCTGCACGCGCAGGATCGCGGCCTGCAGCTCGTCGAGGCGTGAGTTGTAGCCCACCTGCTCGTAGGTGACCTTGTCGTGGGAGCCGTGGAAGCGCAGCGTGCGCGCGCGTTCGGCGATGCTGGGATCCGAGGTGGTGATCGCGCCGCCGTCGCCGAAGCCCCCGAGGTTCTTGGAGGGAAAGAAGGAGAACGTGGCGGCCGTGCCGAGCGCCCCGGGGCGGGAGCCCGTGTTCCCGGTGGCGCCGGCGCGCACGCGCGAGCCGGCGGACTGGGCGGCGTCCTCGAGCACGGGCACGCCCAGCGCCTCGATCTCCGCGACCGGGGCCACGTTGCCGAACAGGTGCACGGCGATCACGGCCTTCGTGCGCGGGGTGAGCGCGGCGCGCACGGTGTCGGGGGTGACGCAGTAGGTGAGTGGATCGATGTCGCAGAACACCGGCGTGGCGCCCGTGGGGGGGATGGCCTCGGCGGAGGCGTAGAAGCTGAAGGAGGGCACCACCACCTCGTCGCCGGGGCCCACGCCCATCGCTCGCAGCGCGATCGTGAGCGCGTCGGTGCCGTTGGCCACGCCGACGGCGTGGGCGGCCCCGCAGTAGGCGGCGAACTCCCGCTCGAAGGCGGACACCTCGGGGCCGAGGATGTAGCGCTCGGAGTCGAGCACCCGCTCGATCGCGGCGCGCAGCTCGCCACGCAGCGGGGCGAGCGGGGTGGAGGTGTCGAACAGGGGGACGGCCATCGTGCGGACCCTATTGGCGCACGAGGTCGGCGGCGTCGGCCGTGGCCTCGCGCTCGCGCAGCCAGCGCACCGTGGCGGCGATGCCCTCCTCGACGCCGATCCGCGCCTCCCAGCCGAGCAGCGCGCGGGCCTTCTCGACCGAGGGCCAGCGCCGCGGCACGTCGACCGTGAACGACGGGAGGTGCTCCAGCTCGAATGCCTCGGGGTCCTCGCCGCACGCTACCCACACGATCCGCGCGATCTCCGCGACCGACAGCTCGCGCGAGGCGGAGATGTTGAAGTCCTCGTTGAGCCCCGCGGGGGAGCTCATCGCCACCACGACGCCGTCGGCGATGTCGTCGACGTGCGTGAGCGTGCGCGTTTGCTCGCCGGAGCCGAAGATCTGCAAAGGCCGCTGGCCGGAGAGCACCTTGCGGATCAGGTCGGGCACGGCGTGCGCGATGCCGGGCTCGGCGTCGGGCACCTCGCCGGGGCCGTAGGCGTTGAAGGGACGGCAGATCGTGTAAGGGAGGCCATGCTCGGCGTGCGCGGCGCGGCAGTACACCTCGCCGGTGAGCTTGGAGAAGCCGTAGGCGGAGAGCGGCACGGGGCAGTCGGGCAGGTGGGCCTCGGTCGTGGGGTACTCCGTGGCGCGCTCGAAGACCATCGAGGAGGAGACGTAGGTGAAGCGCTCGACCTCGACGTCCAGCGCGGCGCGGAAGACCGCATTGTAGAGCGCGGCGTTGACCTCCGTGAGCGTGTGCGGAAGCCGGTGGAAGTTGGCGATCCCGCCGACGATCGCGGCGAGGTGGATCACGTGCGAGCAGCCCTCCGTGGCCCGCCGCGCCTGCGCGAGCTCGCGCAGGTCGCCGGTGTGCACCTCGCACCCCTCGCGCATCCACTGCGGCGCGGGCCGCTGGTCGGAGACGCGCACCTCGTACGCGGGGTCGGCGAGCAGCCGGCGCACGACCGCGGCGCCGATCGTGCCGGCGCCCCCGGTGACCAGTACCCGGCTCATATGCTCAGGTGCCTATCGCCAGGGGATCGTCCGCGCGCGCTGAGGGGGGTGTCGTCAGGGGATCGTCCGCGTGCGTCGTGGGTGCCACGACCGCGTGGGGGCTGGACCTCCTGTCCAGCCACGGTCGTTGGTGGGGCAGTGCTGGCCGGCTCGGCTTCTTGGGTCGTGTACGCGCGACTCATTGGCTGGGCGCTCCCAGCGCGGCGAGCTCGGCGGAGTACGCGAACACCTGGCCGGCGCCCCAGCAGTTCCAGGGGTCCACGACCAGGCACTCCTCGGCGGCAAGCGTGGCGATCGCGGCGAGTGTGCGGGGGTCGCGGAACTCTGAGTGGTTGGCGGCCACGACCACCGCATCGGCACCCGCGAGCGCCTCCTCCAGCGGTGCCGTGGGCGTGGCGACGTGGGGGTCGTGCACGGCGACGTCGGCCAGCTCGCGCTCCAGCAGCCGGATCAGCTTGTGCGCGAGCGAGTCGCGCTCGTCGTCGGTGTCGGCCTTGAACGCGAGGCCGAGCACGGCGACCTTGCGGTTGGCGAGCGCGCCGAGGCGCCGGCGCATGCCTTCGACCAGGAACAGCGGCACCGACTCGTTGACGCGCGAGACCGCAAGCAGCATCCCCGGTGCGGGGGAGCGCTCCTCGGAGAAGGTGAAGTCCTTGCGCAGGCACGTCCCGGCGGTGAATCCCGGTTGAGCGAGGCCGCCGCGGGGGTAGTCGCGGTTGACGAGGTCGATCACCTCGAACACGTTGGCGCCGTGGCGCTCGCAGTCCATCATCAGCAGGTTGGGCAGCGCGAAGTGCGTGTAGCGCAGGATGTTGGCCCAGATCTTCGCCAGCTCGGCCTGAACCGGCGTGGTGTGCACGATCGGCGCGTCGAACACCCCGAACAGCTCCGCCGCCACCTCCCCGGAGCGGGCGCCGACGCCGCCGACGATGCAGGGCAGCGTGTCGATCTCCTCCAGGAAGCGCCCGGCGGCGATCCGCTCTGGGGCGTGCGCGACGAACACCTCCTCGCCGATGCGAAAGCCGCGGTGCTTTTCCAGGTAGCCCGCCACGAACTCCGTGGTGCCGGGCGCGACCGTGGAGCGCAGCACGAGCGAATGCCCGGGCGCGAGCACCCCCAGAAGGTCGTCGAGCGCGGAGCGGATGTCGCGCATGTCGATCTCGATGTGCGAGAAGGAGGGGGTGCCGAGCGTGATCACGATGTGCCGCGCACGGGCGGCGTCGGCGACATGCTCGGAGAGCCTCAAATGGACACGCTCCAGCAGCTCCTGCGCGCCGGTCTCTTGGAAAGGCATCACGCCCTCGCGCAGGGCGCCCAGGCGGGCGGCGTCGTTGTCGATCCCGATCACGCGCAGCCCGCGGTCGGCGAACGAGAGCGCGAGCGGCAGCCCGACGCGGCCGAGGCCGATCACGGAGACGTCGGCGGTGTGCTCAGGTGTGGTCACGGCGCTCAGGTTAGCTTTCGTGTCCGTGCGAGCAAGCCCCCTCGGGCGGATGGGTCTTCGGTGGGGGGCATGGGGTGTGTAATGAACTTTTTACAGGCCGTGCGCAATTGCTATCGGGCTTTGAATTTTTTATAACAACCACACCCCCACTCCATACATACTATCGCTATACACCGGCTCTCTTCGGGCCCCCGCGCCTCACCGATGGTCTTTTTCGGGCCCCCGCGCCTCACCGATGGTCTTTTTTCGGGCCTCCGCGCCTCAACTGGCCTACTGGCCCGATCTCCTCCTGGGCCTGACCCATTTCATGGCCGGATCTCTTCTGGCCCGACCCCCTTCAGCGGCGCTCGCGCAGGTACTGATGCGCAAAGCCCACCACGAAGCGGGGGTTGTAGCGGGCATAACGCCGCCACAGCCGGCGCGGCTCGCGCGCCAGCCGATAGACCCACTCCAGACCATGTCGCTGCATCCACGCCGGCGCTTGAGGGACGAGGCCGGCGTGAAAGTCGAACGCGGCGCCGACGCCCACCAGCAACGGGGCACGCAGCCGAGGGCGCATCTGCCGCATCCACTGCTCCTGCTTGGGCTGTCCGATGCCGACCCACACGACCTGCGCACCGCAGTCGTCGATCTCCGCGATCACGCGCCGCTCCTCCTCCGCGGTGAGCTCGCGGAAGGGGGGCGACCAGCCGCCGGCGATCACCAGGCCGGGGAAGCGCTCGCGCAGGCGGCGCTCGAGCAGCTCCAGGGCCTCGGGCGTGCGGCCCCCGTAGAGGTAGATCGGCGTTCCGTCCCCCGCGGCGCGCGCGCAGAAGGCCGCCATCAGGTCGGGCCCGTAGATGCGGGTGGCGCCACGGTGGCCGAGCAGGCGCAGTGCCCAAACCAGCGGCATCCCATCGGGCACGGCGAGCGTGGCGTCCAGCGTGGCGGCGAGCGTGGCCGGCTGCTCGCGCGCGCTCATCACGAGGTTGACGGCGGCGGCCGTCACGTACCCGCGCTCCCCGGCTGCCACCATCGCCCGCATCCAGTCGAGTACCTGCTCGTAGTCGGAGACCGCCAGCGGGATGCCGAGGATCTCCACGCGGGGCGGGGTCGTCGGAACGGTCGATAGGGCGGGGGAGGCGATGGGCTGAAGATAGCCACCGCAAGCGGCTGTGCCGTTTTCGCCAACCGGCGGTCCTCGCGGCATCTCCAAAAGGCGCCCATTTGCACGCAATTTGAGCCTTTCAATTCGACTGGATCGCAGAATTCACGCAGGTCGTAATCTCCCGGGACCGTGAGCCCGTCGACCCTGCGTCGCTATCGAGCCGAGCGCCTGCTGCGCCAGGAGTTCGAGGGGCTGCGCGAGGAGGTGCTGCGCAGCGTACGCGGACGCCTGCGCGCTCGCGGGGTGCACCTCGACGGCGGTGATCTGGAAGCGTGCTATGCCCAGGCGTGGCAGGGTCTCTACGCGGCGATCGCCGCAGGTGAGGAGATCGCCAACCCGGGGGGCTGGCTGGCGGTGGTGACGTTCCGGCGCGCGATCGACGAGCACCGCGGCGCCCGCGCGCGCGGATTTGGCGGCCTCGCGCAGGGCGAGCTCGCCGGCTTCGAGCACGAGGCGGCGGGGGCGGTGGGGGCGCGCATCGCGCACACAGCTCGCACCGAGCCCGACCTCGCGGCGGAGCTCGACGACCGCACGCGGCTGCGCCAACTGTTCGAGGCGCTGCGCGGCCGCCTGAGCGCGCGCGAGTGCGAGGCGGCGGCGCTCTGCTACCTGCAGGGCCTCACACGCGCGCAGGCGGCGCGGCACATGGGGATCAGCGAGGCGCGCATGACGAAGCTGATGGAGGGCCGCGGCCCGGGCAGCCCGGGCGTGGCGGGCAAGGTGGGGGAGCTGCTGGAGGCGATCCGTGCCGGGCAGTGGTGCGAGCAGCAGGGCTCGCTGATGCGCGGCTTCGCGTTCGGCGTCCTCGACCCCCGCGGCGAGCGCTACCGCCTCGCGCGTCTGCACCAGCGCGAGTGCCCGGCCTGCCGCGCGTACGTCCTCTCCCTGCGCGGCCTCGCCGCGGTGCTGCCGCCGCTGCCGTTGCCGTGGGGGCTGGGGTCCACGGGCCCCCACCACGCAACCCCGACCCGAGCCCCTGCTGCTCGGACCCCACCCAGCCACGCCGGGGCGGGCGCGAAGGCCGGAGCAGGAACTGGCGCCTCCGCGATCACGGCGTCAGGTGCGGCCGGCGCGGGCGGTGCCGCCGGTGGAGGCTGGCTGTTGGGCGGCTCGGTGGGCGCCAAGCTGGCGGTGGGGTGTGTGCTGGCGCTGAGCGTCGGCTGTGTGGCCCTCACGGTGGCGCCCCACCACGCGGGAGCACCTCATCGAAGCCATGCGCGCGGACTGACGAGCACCTCCCTGGCGGACGCCTCGGGCACCGCGACGGAGTCCACGGCCTTGGCCGGATCGACCGCGCTTGGTGGGCCCATCTCAGAAGGATCGTCCGCGAGGGCAGTTCCGCGCGTCCCGTACATCTCGCCGACCGCACGAGCGGCCGCGGTGAGGCGCGCCGCGGTCAGGCACGCTCAGCAGGAGTTCGGTCTCGAACAGACCGCCACTGCGACGGCCACCGCGAGCGCATCGCCGCGGTCCGCGCCAGCCACCGCCCGCGCGGCTTCGGTTCAGCGGGCAGGCACGACGAGCGCCGCGGAATCCACCTCGGAACCGGCTGCCGCGCCATCATCTACGCCGAGCGAGCCGCCCCCCAGCCGCGCGGAAAGGGAGTTCGGGCCTGAATAGGATCATCGGAACGTCTTTCAAAAGACCTGCACGCCCGGATGCAAGCGAGTGGGCTTCGACACGCTGCGCTGGATCGCCACGGTCGCACCATCTGACAGGCGTTCTCAGCCCTGCGGAAAGACTTTCGTGAGCAGCCTCAACCCGAGCGGGTTGCCGCGGGGGCGCAGGCGGCCGGTGGCCAGCGCGCGCCGAGGGGTGAGGCGTGCGCCGATGATGTCGACGAAGTCCTGCCATGCGACCCGCAGGCGCACGTCGGCGCCTGGCACCGCCCCCTCGGCGGCGGCCGACGAGCCGTTTTCGACCGTGAGGTGCCAGGTGGGGATGTCGGGGTCGGTGAACTCCCACTGGATGATCGTGGGGCGGCGCAGCCCGTGGTTGGGGTTCACCTGGCGGCGCACCGTGTCGAACAGCAGCTCCACCGTTTCGGAGTCACGCATCGAGGGGCCCTCGCGCACGCCGAGCACTCCAGCCTGGGCGAGGCGCCGGCCACGCTGGGAAAGCTCCAGCGGCGTGAGGCCGTTGGGGAACAGCGGCGGGCCGGGCAGGGTCTCCGCGGGCATCCCGGCCGAGCGCAGCTTGGTCGTCAGCGAGTTGACGCCTTCGGGGCCGATGCGGTCGAAGCTGTAGCCGAACACGGTCAGGTAGCTCTCGTCCCAGCCGGGGGGCATCAGCACCTGGGCGGTGTAGCGGGTGACGTCGTGCAGGATGCCCGCGACCGCCTTGGGGACCCTGACGGGATCTTCGCGGCGCAGGTCGGCCAGCAGCTTGACGCCGAAGCCGATGTGGCGCTGCTCGTCGACCTGGATGTTCTGCATCCCCTCGCGAAAGGCGGGCAGTTTGTCGCGCTCTTCCAGGTAGCTGCAGATCAGGTGCTGCCCGGGCTGGGCGAGCGTGCCCTCTACCACGATGTGGTAGAGCGTGACCGCCGCGGCGAGTTTGGCGGGGGAGTGATCGGCGCGCAGTTCGTCGGCCATCCGATCGAGGCGCTCGAAGATCTTGCGAAAGCCGGGGCTGAGCTGCGGCTTGATCGCGTTCAGTCCGCTCGCCATCGAGCCGTCGCCGATCCCGGCGACCTCGTGCATGAAGCGCTTGAAGAACACCGCGTGGCGCGCCTCGTCGACCTGCTGGGTGGCGAGGAAGTACTTCTGCTCCTCGCGCGGCGCCGCGTCGATGTAGGGGGACAAATTGTCGGCGACCGCATCCTCGCCCCAGAAGAACAGCGCGTAGTTCCAGATCGCCGCCGTGCGTTCGAACTCGGAGAACTCCTCCCGCCACTGCCGCGCGTCCTCGGTGAAGTCGAGCTCGGTGGCCTTCCAGTTGCTGCGCTCCCAACGGGCGTAGAGGTCTTCGTAGGAGATCGCGTCGGCGGGGAGGCTGCCGAGCTGGTCGCTTGAGATCGGGGGGTGCTCGGTGGTTGCCATCGCGTCTGCTCCTCGGTTTGGGCCCTGGTGATCTTCTTTGGTGGTATCGGCTTGGGCTTTGTGTTCCCGGGCCGCTGGGGCTGCTGGTCGTAGGCCGGCCGTCATGTCTGGCGGTCCGCGCACGGCGGCCAGACAAACGGATAACGAACATTATCGCAATAGTAGTCGCTCCGTCAAGTACGATTGGCGGAATGACTACCGCGCGCCTGACACGCGAGCAGAGCAAGGCGCTCACCCGTGAGCGGCTGCTGCTGGCGGCGCGCACCGTGTTCGCCCGCCGTGGCTACCACGCCGCCTCGGTCGAGGAGATCGCCGCCGAGGGCGGTTACTCGACCGGAGCGCTGTACTCCAACTTCAGCGGCAAGGAAGAACTGTTCCTGGCGGTGATGGACCGTGAGATCGATGAGTACGCGCGCGAGATCGAGGAGGCGGTGCGCGAGCGCACCTCGGTGGATGAGCGCGCGCGCGGCGGCGCGGAGCGGTGGATGGCGCTGATCGACCGCGAGCCCGACGTACTGCTGCTGTTCGCCGAGTTCTGGGCGTACGCCGCCCGCGACGAGGGCGTGCGACGCCACGTGGCCGCCAGCTTCGCCCGCGCCCGTGCGACGCTCACGCGCCTGATCGCCGACGGCGCGCGCGACTTCGAGCTGGAGCTGACGCTCCCGGCGGAGCAGCTGGCGATCGCGATCGACGCGCTCGCCGACGGGATCGCCCGCCAGCGGATGGCCGACCCCGATGCCGTCCCGGACGAGCTGATGGGCCGAGTGCTCTCGCTGCTGCTGGCCGGTGCCACGCGCCCGGCGTCCCCATGAGCGCCTAGGCTCTCAACCTGGATGATGTCGAGGCTGATTGCGCCCCTGCGCGCGGCCCCCGCCACGGTGCCCGCCCTCGGCGCGCTCGCGCTGATGGTGGTGTGGGCGACGAACCAGGCCGGCTACCCGCTCACCCACTGGGCGCCGGGTGGCCTGATCGTGCTCGCGCTGCTGGCCGTCGCACTGCTGGCCGTGGCGCCGCGGTGGGCGGGGTGGGCGGGGATTCCCATCCCCGTGCGAATCGCCATGGGCTGCCTGGCCGCGTACACCGCACTCAGCTTCCTCTCGATCCTGTGGGCCGGCGTGCCGGGCGACGCTTGGGAAGGGGCCAACCGCACGCTGCTCTACCTGCTGGTGTTCGCGCTGTTCGCCTGCTGGGCGCAAACCGGCGTCACCGCGGCGCTGCTGTTGTGTGGGTGGGTGCTGGCGATGGCCGGCGTGGGGCTGTTCGTGCTGCTGCACATCGACGCCGCTTCCGGCGCGGCGCGCCTGATCGCGCTGCTCCCGGGGGGGCGGCTGGTGTACCCGGCGGGGTACGTCAACGCCAACGCGGCGCAGTGGCTGATGGCCGCCTGGCCGGCGCTGCTGCTGGCGCGCGAGCGGCGGCTGCCGTGGTGGCTGCGGGGGACACTGGCGGGCGGTGCGGTGCTGCTCGCCGAGGTTGCGCTGCTCAGCCAGAGCCGCGGCTCCGTGTACGCCGAGCCGGCGATGCTGGTGCTGGTGTTCGCGCTGCTCCCCGGCCGCCTGCGCACGTTCGCGCTGCTGGTGGCGGTCGCGGTGGGGATCGGCGCCGTCGCGCCGGCGGTGCTGCGCGTGGGCGAACGGGTCGGCGCACTGGAAGGCGCGTCGCACGGCGGGGTCGCCTCGCATGGTCCGGCTGCTCTACAAAGCGCCACGGCCGCGGTCCACGCCGCCGTGGTGGCGACGCTGCTCAGCGCGCTCGTGGTCGGCGCGGTGGTGGCGGCGGGGGCGGCGCTCGAGCGCCGGCGCACGCTCTCGCCGCCGGCGGCCGCCCGGGTGCACCGGGGCGTGGCCGCCACAGCAGTGGTCCTATTGGTGGCGTTGCTGGCCGGCGGCTGGGCGGCTGTGGGCAACCCGGTGGCGCGTGCGCGCCACGCGTGGGACACCTTCAAGAGCCCCAAAGGCTACGCCGCCAACAGCACCACTGGCAGCCGTCTCACCAGTGGGCTGGGCTCCAGCCGCTACGACTTCTACCGCGTGGCGCTCGACGAATTCGCCGCGCACCCCCTGGTGGGAATCGGCGCCGACAACTTCGCCGAGCCCTACCTCGCCCACGGGCGCTCCACCGAGACTCCGCGCTACCCGCACAGCGTGGAGCTGCGCACGCTCGCGCAGACGGGGCTGATGGGAGCGCTGCTGGCGGTGGTCGGTTTGGGCGCGGCGCTGCTGGCGGCCTGGCTGGCGCTCGCGCGCCACCCGGACCCGCTCGCGCGCGCAATCGCCGCGGCCGCCGCCGCGGGTTTCGCCTACTGGGCCGTGCACGGCTCGTTCGACTGGTTCTGGGAGTTCGCCGGCCTGGGGGCGCCGGCCTTCGCGCTGCTCGGCCTCGCCTGCGCGCTCACGCCGCGCTCCCCGCCCGCCGCTTCTCGCGACCGCCCGCCGCGACGCTGGCCGATCGCTTTGGGGGCTGCGGCCGCGCTGGCAATGATCGTCTCCTTCACCGCCCCGTGGCTGAGCGGTCTCGAGGTCGAAAGCGCGGCGCGCGTGTGGGTGCGATCGCCTGCGCAGGCGTACACGCGCCTTGACCACGCCGCGCAGCTCGACCCGCTGAGCGACGAACCGTACGTGGTGGCCGGCAGCATCGCGCTGCGTCTGGGCGAGCTTGGGCGCGCCGACCACGAGTTCGCGCTGGCGCTCGAACGCACCCCGGGCGACGCCTACGCGACGCTCGAGCGGGGGGCGATCGCCTCCGCGCGCGGCGCTCGCCGCGAAGCGCTCGCGCTGCTCGAACGGGCGCTGCGACTCGCCCCGCGCGATCCGCTCACGCGCGCGGCGCTCGCGGTGACGCGCGGCGGCCACCGGGTGAACATCGGAGAACTGAACCGCTCAATCCTCGACAACGCTCAGCAATTCTCATGACGCGAATGAACGTTGTGTGAAATTACCGACCGCAAACACGGCTTTTCGCTCGACATCAGCAGCGAGTTCGCTAGTTTATGTGAGGAGACCCGACTGATCCGCCGGCCGCGACAGCCGTTGTGGAACCGCTTCCACCCGCGCAGGGGCGAGGCTAATCGGCGGGTAAGGCAAGGAGAGTGACCTATGGTTGCTCATAGCCGAAAGGACCACCCAAGGTAAGGGAAGCATGATACGTCAACGGATGACCCTCGGAGCACTGGCTGTGCCGATCCTGCTCGCTGTACACGCCCCTGTCGCACTCGCCGGCGGCCCGCTGCTCAGCGGCTATGGCGGCCCCGGCGCGGGTGCTCAGGCGATCATCGGCGGAACGCTGCTGAATGGACCCGGGGGTGGCTCGGGCGGCGGCTCCGGCCGTAACGCGGGCGGCTCCTCCTCCAGACTCTGCCGGTTCCTCTTCCTCGGCCCACCCCTCTTCTCCTTCCACAGCCTCCACGAGTGCAAGCGGCGTTGCACCCAGCGGCCGCGGCGGAGGGGTTGAGAACGGGAGTCCGGGCGGGCGGGACGCCGGCCCTTCCCCCCGGCAAAGCCACGGGCGAGTCTCGGGGGGCGGCGTGCGACCTGCCGGGAGCGCAGGGGCGTACTCGAGCTCCTCGCACCCGGGAGCCTCCTTGGCTGCCTCGGTGAGCGCGGGACCGTCGTGGTTCACCGGTGGGGATCTGCTGGCGCTGGTGCTGGTCGCCGGTGTGCTGATGCTTGTTTCGGTTGCCACCCTGCGTTTGTCGGGTACAGGTGCCCATCATGAGTAGCTCGAGTCGTCTCACCCAGCAGACCACCACGCCCAGCCTGCCGCTGGTCAGGCATCCGGCCGCGCGGCCAGCGCCGGGACCGCGCGCCGCCCACAGTGGGCTCTTCCGCGGGCCGCTGCAGCTGCTGCTGGAGGAGCCCGGCTGGAACGTGCTGGTCCCGGCGGTGGACCTCGCGGTGCTGTGTCTCGCCATCGTGCTTGCGCTTGGCGGCGTCGATGCCACCCTGCACGTCTCGGCTGCCGCCGCGCCGCTGCTGGCGCTGCCGCTGCTGACGCTGGTGACGCTCTATCTGCGCGGGCTCTACCGCACCCGCCTGCGCGCGCTGGTGCTCGACGGGCTGGCCCCGGCCGTGAGCGCGGTGTCGGTCGCGGCGATGGCCGTCGCGGCGATCGGGCTGCTCGCCAACGGGAGGATCCCCGACCAGTCGGAGTGGGTGACGGGATGGCTGCTCTCGCTGGCGACGCTCGCCATTGGCCGCACGGTGCTGGCGCTGGCGCAGCGGTGGGCGCGCAGCCGCCGTCTGGTCGGTCGGCCGGTGCTGATCGTCGGCGCCGGCATGGTTGGCGCGCAGGTGGCGCGCCGTCTGGAAGATCACCCCGAGTACGGCCTCTACCCCGCGGGCTTCCTCGACAGCGACCCGCGTCCGCTGGCGGAAGTGGGCGGCCGCGACGTGCCGGTGCTGGGCAGCACCGAGGATCTCGACGAGGTCGTACGACACACGCACGCGCGCAACCTGATCGTGGCCTTCTCCTCGGTCGCCGACGCGCAGGTCAGCCGCCTGATCCAACGTTGCCAGGAGCTCGGCGTCGAGGTGTCGGTGGTGCCGCGCATGTTCGACACGATCAACAACCGCGTGGGCTACGACACGGTCGGTGGACTGCCGCTGCTCTCCTTCACCACCGTCAACCCGAAGGGCGTGCAGTTCGCGCTCAAGCACAGCTTCGACCGTGTGTTCGCGGCCACGCTGCTGCTCCTGCTCTCCCCCGTGCTGGCGTTCACGGCGCTGGCGGTGCGCCTCACCTCGCCCGGTCCGATCCTCTTCCGCCAGCGCCGCGTCGGGCGCGACGGCACCCTGTTCGATCTCTACAAGTTCCGCTCGATGCGTGTGGGGCACCCCGAGCTCGAGCTGAGCGAGGATGACGAGCGGGCGCTGCTCATGCCGGGTGGGGACGTTGCGCCCGGTGGGGTCGAGGGGCAGGACCGTCGCACGCCGATCGGGCGCTTCCTGAGACGCACCTCACTGGATGAGCTGCCTCAGTTCTTCAACGTGCTGCGAGGGGAGATGAGCGTGATCGGCCCCCGCCCCGAGCGTCCGGAGTTCGTGGAGGTGTTCCGCCAGGACGTGACTCGCTACGGCGACCGCCACCGCGTGAAGTCGGGGATCACCGGCTGGGCGCAGGTGCACGGTCTGCGCGGCCAGACCTCGCTGGCCGAACGCGTGGAGTGGGACAACTACTACATCGCCCACTGGTCGCTCGCGCTCGACCTGAAGATCCTCGCGCTCACGTTCGGGGCGCTGCTGCACAACACGGAGTAGGGCCGACGCCGCTGGGTGCTCGGTGCTCGCAAGGTGGCTCAGATGCTGCGGTGCGCGTCCGTGCCGCTGCCCTGCCAGTACTGGTAGACGCGCACCGTCAAACCGCTGGTTCCGAGCGCCCGGGGCAGCGGGACCGTGTAGCGGTTGAAGCGGTTGAGCGTGAACAGCGCCTTGTAGCGCAGCACGGTGCCCTGGAAGGCCTCGAGCTGCATGTAGTCGCCGACGGGGCCTTCGCCACTGGCGAGGACCGCGCCGTGACGCTTGGCGAGGCTCAGGGTCACGCGAGTGGGGCTGCCGAAGGGGTTGGCGAGTACGCGGGCGAGCGCCGCGAAGGCCGGCTTGCGCGAGCCGCGGGTGTTCAGCACGCCGAAGTTTTCGCGCGTGGAGTCCTGCAGCTTGTAGAGCACCGCCGCCGCGACATATGGTGCGAGCTCCAGCGAGCGGTAGAGGCTGGTGATGTTGGCGGCCTGCACGGTCGGGCTGACGCACCCCTGTTCCTGCTGGATCTTGTGCCGCGGCCAGCAGCTGCTCCAACCGAACTCGTCCAGCCACAGCGGCGTGTTGTCGCCGTTGGCGAGCTGCGTTTCGTGAATCGCCCGCAGCGAGCCGAGCGTGAGCGTGTAGAAGTGCACCGCCAAACCGTCGTAGTAGCCCTTGATGCCCGCGGCGTACAGCGCGCGCAGGAAGACGCCGTTGGAGCCCACCAGCGAGCCGGCGAGCACCGTGACGTTCGGGTTGGCCTGCTTGATCGCGGGGTAGGCGGCGCGCAGCACGGCGGCGTAGTGCTGCGGTTTTTCCGGCCCCGCGAAGTAGGCTTCGTTAGCCTGGTCGGGCTCGTTCCAGACCTCGATCGCCGCCAGCCGGGTGCCGTAGCGCGCGGCCAGGTAGGCGACGAAGGTGGCGTACGCGGAGGGTTCGCGTGGAGGCCAGGCGTTGGCTGCGGTTAACCGGGCGGCCACACATTTGCGCAGCAGGGACGCCGGCGCCGAGGAGGCCCAACACGGTGTGCTGTCGGCGGTGGCGATCACGTGGATGCCGTCTTTGGCGGCGTCGCCCACAAGGCGGTCGAGGTAGGCGAGGGCGTTGGGTTCGATCTTCCCCGGGGCGTTGGGCTCGAGTGAGGACCACGGCACTTCGACGCGCACGAGCTTCGCCCGCAGTGCGTGCGCGCGTGCGATTTCCCGGTCTGCCATCGCGAGGGGCAGGCCGCCGACAACGCCCGCGACGTTCACGCCCCCGAGAGGGGCGTGCGCCCCGGCTGTACGTCCAGAGGAGGCGTGCGCCCCCGCCGCGCGTCCGGCCTCGCCGCTCGGCGCCAGCCAAGCGGCCACGCACAGGCAGAGCAGTAGGAGGGCGGCGAGTTTGTTTGGTAGGCGTCCAGCCATGAGCTTGCTATCGGCATCCTGCCATCCCGACACGATAGTTGGCCCCAGTAGGGTTGCCCCCGGTACGCTGTCAGCCATGTCCCCCACATGGATCTGGATGCAGATCGCAATCGTGGTGTTCGTCGTGATCGGGATGATCATCGCGATCACCAAGCTGGCGTAGAAGGCTCACCGCCGCAGGTGCAGCCACCGGCGCGGGGGGTGTGGGGTCTCGATGTCACGCACTGCCACTTCCGGTTGGGGCGGGATCTCCCCACCGTCGAGGATCGCGCGCGGCACCGCCTCGGTCAGCCACTGTGTCAGCGGCGCCAGTCCTACCGCCTCTAGCTCCGAGGCGATCGCGGGGGGCCGATCGATGTGGTCGTGCGCGTCGGAGGCCACGTTGTGCAGCAGCCCGTCGCGCGCGAGCTCGAGCGCGAAGCGACGTGCCTCACCGCCGAAGCGTCCGCCGAGGGAGCCGGCGGTGACGGATGTGAGGAACCCCTCTCGCACCAGTCGCTCGAGCAGGCGCCGGTCGCGTTGAAAGGTGGGGCAGCGCTCGGGATGGGCCACCACGACGCGCTGCCCGCCGCGCCCCAGCGCCAGCATCAGCTCGTCGAGGTGGGGGGCAACCGGGGTGAAGGGCGGCTCCACCAGCAGCCATTCTCCGCCCCCGAGCGTGAGGCTCCTCAATTCGTTCGGCTCGATCTCGGCGATCTGCGTCAGCGCCACCTCGGCGCCGGTGCGTACTTCGAGTGGCGCTCCCTCGGTGTTCAGCACCCCCTCGGCCGTCAGGCCGGCGTTCAGCTCCCCCACCAGTCGAGCGATCGCGTCCGCGTAGTTGCGATAGCGCCAGCTGACGTGCGGGGTGGCCACCAGCACTTGCGTCCCACCGGCCGCGGCGGCGCGAGCGAGCGCGAGCGAGCCCTCGATCGTGGCGGGACCGTCGTCGATCCCGGGCAGCACGTGGCAGTGCAGGTCAATCACGCTTGCGCTGAACGTTACGCGAGGCTCGTCGATGAACACATGGTGGCTCGTGGTGGCGGGCCCGGATATGATCGAGCCGGCTGGTGGCGCAGCCATGCGAGTGCGTGACAGCCTCGCTGGGTGCGCTCCAATGCCCCACAGCTCCCTACCCACAAGCAGGCGAGGAGTCAGAGCATGTTCAAATCGATCGTGGTTGGCACCGACGGCTCCGAGACGGCCGGTGAGGCAGTGCGTCAGGCGGGCGACCTGGCCCGTACGCTGGGCGGGACGCTCGAGATCGTGAGTGCCTATGAGCCGGTGCCGGCTGGACGTCTGCGCGCGGAACGGCGCGATGCTCCGGAGGATCTGCAGTGGGCGATCAACCCCCGCGAGGACGTGGACGCCGCGCTGGAGGCCGCCGCGGCGCCGGCGCGCGAGGCGGGCGTGGAGGTCAACGTCTATGCCCGCCAGGGCGACCCCGCCGACGCGATCCTCGACGTCGCCGAGGAGCGCGGCGCGGACCTGATCGTGGTCGGCAACAAGGGCATGAGCGGAGCCAAGCGCTTCCTGCTGGGCTCGGTGCCCAACAGGGTCTCCCACCATGCGCCCTGCTCGGTGCTGATCATACGGACGACCTGACGGTTCTCCTCACCCTCGCTGCGACAGTCGCCTTCGATCACCCTCGCCGCGACACGTCGCCTTCGATCACCCTCGACACGACACGTCGCCTTCGATCAACGTCGCCCCGACACAGCGCCTTCGATCAACGCGGCGGCCCGATCTGGCTTCAGGTCGGGTCCCAGTCCGGGGATCTCTGGTCGCAGAGTGCGCGGCAGCAGGCGTTGCAGTAGACGGGGCCGCCGTCCGAACGGAACGACCGCGTCGATGATGCGCACCTGCCGCTCGACCTCCAAGGCGCGGATCACCGTCAGTGGGCGGATCCGGCGCACGCCTCGCCGGGGGACGCCGGTGGGCTCGGCAACCGTCTGAGAGCTCACCAGACGTGGGTCCTCGTCATCCGGCCTCGTGCGGCCGGGTGGTGGTGGATTCTCGAAGATCAACGCCACATCGACTCCGTGTTGTTGCAGCGCGCTCAACCAGCGCACGGCGCTCTCGGTGGCGCGGCCGTGCTCGGCGACGGCCACGATCCGCGCGGGACCGGCCCGCCTGGGCCCGAAGTGCCCCCCACCACTGCCACTGCCATCGTCGCTGTTGCCGGTGTGCTCGTGCCCGCCGTGGCGGCGCAGCGACACGAAGATCCACACCAGCGCGTCGGAACTCACGTCGAGCGAGATCTTCAACAGCCCGCGCCAGCCGTCGCGCCAGCCGCCCTCCACGATCGTACGGTAGCCGAGCTTGGCGGCGGGACGCAGAAGGACCCCCTTCAGATAGGGGCGGGAGGAGCGAGGCCGCGGGATCTGCCGGCTTTCCAGCCGGGCATAGCTCCAGGTGTCGCGCAGCGCCTCGCGCAGCGTGGCGGCGAGCTCGTGTTCGAGATCGCCCTCGAGGATCGCGGGCAGCTCGCGGAGCTCCAGGCCCTCGTGCACGGCGAGTGACTCGTCGTGTCGATAGGCCCCGCGCCGGAACAGCCGCGAGCGGTAGGCGGGGTACTTGGCCGACGGTCCGAGCAGGCCGCCGAGGAAGCGGTTGCGCAACGCGCAGACAGCGATGCCCACGTCCTGTGGCGGCCGATCGAGCAGCGCCTCGATGCTGGAGCGCAGTGCCGGCGAGACGCGCTCGTCGGCGTCGACCTCGAGGATCCAGTCGCCGCGGGCGGCGTCGATTGCCACGTTGCGCTGGATCGCAAAGCCGCGCCAGGGGCTCTCGATCACCTGCGCTCCGGCTTCGCGGGCCAACGCGACCGTGTCGTCGGTGGAGCCCCCGTCGACCACGATCACCTCGTCGCAAAAGGCAACGCTCGCAAGCGCCGCCGGCAGGCGCTCGTGCTCGTCCTGGACGATCAGGCATGCCGAGATGCGTGCTCGGGGCATCCTCGGGGAGCTACGTTCCCAGCAGCTCGCGTCGCGCGAAGGCGAGCTTGATCGTCGGGCGTATCCCGATCAGCTCGAAGCCCCGCGTATCCAGCTGCTCGATCAATCGCTGCGCTTCGCGCGGGCCGCGGTTGTGGTGGACCTGAAAGGCAAGCGCCTTGACTCCGAGCGCGTCGAGGTCGAGCTGTGGAACGAGCTCGTACTCGGCGCCCTCGAGATCGAACTTGAGCAGGTCGATGTGCGAGTGGCCGAGCTCGCGGGTGAGACTGGCGAGCGTGCGAGCGGGAACCTCGATGAACTGGTCGGTTTCGAAGAGGTTGGCGCTGGAGAGCGCAAGGCCACTGGGATGGTGGGTGCGCTGCATGCGGATGGCCCCGTCGTGGGTGGCCAGCGCTGCCCGGTAGATCGCGAAACGGGGCTCGTCGGCGGTGGTGGCCCGCGCCTCCTCGACGTACTGCTCGACGGGCTCCACGCTCTGCACGCGCACGTCGAAGCGTTCGATCAGCTCGAGGTCGAAGGAGATGTCGTTGCCGGCGCCGACGCAGTAGCAGATCCACCCGGGTTCGATCAGGGCGGTGGGCACCATCCAACCCCCGTATGCCGAGCCGAGCGAGACCGGCTGGCCGCGCCCGCTGACCGGCGTGCGTTCCATGCGCCACTCAAACCAGCGGCGCGCGATCCCTGAGCGAACCTTGGCGGGACGCAGCTTGGAGAGTGTCAGCTTGGGTTCCATACCTAACGATCTCTCGTCTCTCCGCGATGGGCCATACCTACCGATCTCTCATCTCTCCGCGATGGGCCAACGGCTTGCGAGGCGGCGCCGACGGTCCATGATCGGGGATGATACGGCGCTGATGAAGATCGTGAGCGTGATGACGACCGACTCCAGCGGCGGCGCGGAGTTCGCGGCGGTGGAGATGCTCGACGCCTTACGCGAGCGCGGGCACGACGTGGCGATGCTGACCGACATGGCGGGGATGGGCCGCGACACCGGCGTACCGGTGCTTCCAATCGACATCGGCCCAAAGCTTTCGCGGCGCTCGTGGGTGAGCCTGACGGCGAAGTGGCCGCTCCTGGCGTGGCGGCTGCGGCGGGCGCTCGCGGCGCAGGAGCCCTACGACGCGTTGCTGCTGCACTACAAGAAGGAGCAGCTGCTGGCGCTCACACTCCCCGCGCGGGCGCGGCGCACGGTGGTGTGGGCGGAGTGGGGCAAGGTTCCCTACCAGCTGCACACCGGCATTCCGGGGCGCCTCTACCTGGCCGCGGGGAAGCAGGCTCGCCTCGTGATGTGCGTCTCGCAGGGGACGCTCGAATCGGTGCGCTCGCTGGGCGTCGACCCGGCCAAGCTGGTGGTCGTCCCCAACGTGCTGCGCACCGAGGAGATCCGCTACAGCGAGCAGGGACGCGCGCGGGTACGCGACGAGCTGGGCATCCCCGCGGACGCGTTCGTGGTGGGCTGCATCTCGCGCTTTCATCCCAAGAAGCGCAACGACGTGGTGGTGGAGGCCGTGCGCGAACTGGAGGATCCACGCGTGCACCTGATCCTCGCCGGCGACGGGGAGGCAGAGGCGCAGCTGCGCTCGCTGGCGGCGCCGCTCGGGGAGCGGGTGCACTTCATCCCCACCCCGGGCAGAGAGGTGCCCGAGGTGCTCTCGGCGTTTGATGTGTCGGTGTTCTGCCCAAGCCCCACGGAGGGCGCCCCGCGGGCGGTGATCCTCGGCATGCTGGCATCGCGTCCATGTCTGTCCACCGGCGCGGAGGGGGTGGCGGACATGATCGCCCCGGAGTTTGGGGGCATCGCCTCGCCTGAGAACCAACCGGCCTCGTTGCGGGCGCTGTTGGAGCGCTACATCGGAGACCCGGGGCGGGTGGAGCGCGAGGGCGCGGCGGCGCGCGCGCACGCCGAGCGAACCTACGCCGCGCCGGTGGTGGCGGCGGAGATCGAGCGCCTGCTGGGAGAGGCGCTGCGAGCATGAAACGCGCGGTGATCCTCGCGGGCGGTAAAGGCACACGCCTACGCCCCTACACCACCGTGCTGCCCAAGCCGCTGATGCCGATTGGGGATCGTCCGGTGCTGGACATCGTGGTGCGCCAGCTGAAGGCGCACGGCTTCGAGCGGATCACGATCGCAACCGGTTATCTAGCGGAGTTGATCGAGGCGTTCTTTCGTGACGGCTCGGCGTATGGGGTCCCGATCGACTACTACCGCGAGCAGGAGCCGCTCGGGACGGTGGGCGCGCTTGCGCTGATCGACGACGTGCGGGAGGAGGACGTGCTGGTGATGAACGGGGACGTGCTCACCGACATCGACTACGGCGGCCTGCTGGCGCGCCACCGCGCAAGCGACGCCGCGGCGACGATCGCCACCAAGACACGCCACGTGCAGATCTCGCTCGGCGTGCTGCGCTTTGGTGACGACGGCGACCCTACCCGCCTGACCGGGTACGACGAGAAGCCGGCGATCGACTACACCGCGAGCATGGGCGTCTACTGTTTCGCGCCGCGAGCGCTCGCGCACATCGTCCCGGGGGAGCGGCTGGACTTTCCCGACCTGGTGCTGCGGCTGATCGCCGTGGGCGAGGTGGTGCGCGCGTGGCCGAGCGAGGACTACTGGCTGGACATCGGCCGCCACGACGACTACGAGCAGGCTCAGGAGGAGTTCGAGAGTGTGCGCGAGCGGCTGATCCCGCCGGAGAGCTGAGTCTGCAGCACAGCTCCGTGGATGCGGCGGCCTACCGGCTGCAGCGCTGAGGCGTGGGACCCGGAAGGAGCTACGAGAGCGCCGCGCGTACCATCTGCACAACCAGCCTGAGGGTGGCCTCGTGCATGGTGCTGCTGAGCGGCAGCGCACAATGGCGGTCGGCCGCTTCGGTGGCTCGTGGGAGGTCTTCGGCGGAGCCGCAGCCGCGGTACTCGGTGAAGGTGTGCAGCGCCGGATACCACGTCGTCTGCACCCCTGAGGCGGCGAGCTCGGCGCGGAAGCGATCGCGCGCGTCGCGGGAGGGGAGCAGCACGGGGAAGAAGAAGTGGGAGGCGAGCTCGACGGCGTGCTCGTCCCACACCAGCTCGAGCTCGGGCACCTCGGCGAGTTGCTCGCGGTAGGCGCGCACGAGCGCGCGGCGAATCGCGATCTCCTCCTCCAGTCGCGGCAGACGACTGAGCCCCAACGCGGCGCGAGGCTCGTCGAGGCGATAGTTGAAGCCGATGTCGACCACGTCGTAGGCGGGGTCGTGTCCGCGGTGGCGGTCCCAGGTGGAGCTGCTCAGCGCATGCGAGCGCAGCTGCCGCACGCGCGCGGCGAGGGCCTCGTCGGCGGTGCACACCATGCCGCCCTCGCCGACGCACAGCTGCTTCTTGGAGAAGAAGCTGAACGCGGCCAGCTCCCCGACGGTGCCGACCTGGCGCCCATCCGGATCGAGCCGCGCGCCGATCGCCTCGGCGCAATCCTCGATCAGCACGAGACCGTGCTCGTCGCAGAGCGCGCGCAGCGCGATCGTGTCGGCAGGGTAGCCCCCGAAGTGCACGGCGACGATCGCGCGGGTGCGTGGCGTGATCCGCCGGGCGGCGTCGTGCACGTCGATGTTGAGGTCGTAGCTGGCGCCATTGCTGCCGCGGATGTCGCAGAGGACGGGCTCGGCGCCCACATAGCGCGCGGCGGCGGCGCTGGCGACGAAGGTGAGCGCGGGCACGATCACCTCGTCCCCGGGGCCGATCCCGGCGGCGAGGCACGCGAGGTGCAGGGCCGCGGTGCCGCTGGAGACGGCGAGCGCGTGTGGACTGCCGGTGTAGGCGGCGAGCGCCTCCTCGAATGCCTGCGTGCGTGGCCCCATCGTCAGCCAGCCCGAGCGCAGGCACTCGAGCACGGCCTCCACGTCGTGCTCGGGCATCGCGATGTCGGTGAGCGGTACGCGCCAGTCGCTCATCGGATCGCCTCCGCCAGTGCGGCTACCACTCGGTCCTGGTCGGCGTGGCTCAGGTGCGGATAGAACGGCAGCGTCAGCTCGGTGCGCGAGGCCAGCTCGGTGATCGGCAGCGACACTCCGGGGAAGCGCTCGCGGTAGGCGCTGAAGCGGTGGATGGAGGGATAGAAGATGCTCGTCTGGATCCCTCTCTCTCGTAGCCGCGTGCTCACCTCTGCTTGGCGGCCGTCCTGCTCGATCATGATCGGCATCACGTAGCAGGAGGAGCTCGGCACGTCGGCGTCCTCGAAGGGCACGATGATCCCCTCGATCTGCGCGAGCAGTCCGCGGTAGCGCAGGGCCAGCTCCCGCCGGCGGGCGATGTCCTCCTCCAGGCGCTGCAGACGCGAGAGCAGCAGCGCGGCGCGAGGCTCGTCGATGCGGTAGTTGTAGCCCAACCCGACCACGTCGTAGCTGTCGGTGCGGCCGCGGTGGCGGTCCCAGGTGCCGCTGGTCATCGCGTGCGAGCGGCGCGAGCGGGCGAAGGCGGCGACCTCGTCGCTGTCGGTGCACAGCAGCCCCCCCTCACCGACTGAGAGCACCTTGTTGGAGAAGAAGCTGAAGGCGCCCGCCAGGCCCCATGTGCCGAGTTTGCGGCCGGCGAGCGTGGCGCTGGGCGCGTGCGCGACATCCTCGATCAACGCGATGTCGTGCGCGTCGCAGAGCTCGCGCAGGCGGTCGGCGGCGGCGGCGTAGCCGGCGTAGTGCACGACGCACACGGCCTTCGTGTGGGGCGTGATGCGCGCGGCGACATCCTCGGGGTCGAGGTAGGGACGCTCGCGCGAGACGATCTCAGCGAACACCGGGGTGGCACCGCAGTAGAGCGCGGCGGCGGCGGTGGCGGTGAACGTGAAGGAGGGTACGATCACCTCGTCCCCGGGTCCGACGCCGGCGGCGAGATAGGCGAGGTGCAGGGCCGCGGTGCAACTCGACACGGCGACCGCGTGACGCGCGCCGAGGTGCTCGGCGAACGCCTGCTCGAGGGCGGCGGTGCGGGGGCCCATCGTCAGCCAGCCGGAGCGCAGCGTTTGCCCGACCGCGCTCAGATCCTGCGGCTGCAGCCTGCAGGTCGAACAGCGGCAGCTCGGGGAAGGTTTCGGTTGAGGCCAACTCGGGTCGTGGTGGCGAGGGGTTCAGAGCGTGTTTTGAGATGGGCGGTGCGAGCGGGGCGATCCAGCGCACCGGTGGCGGGCGCCGGAGGGCTGTCCGAGCATGCCGATCTTTTCAAAACACGCTCTCATGGGATGTTCTTGTAGCGCGCGTCGAAGGGATCGCCGAAGGTGCCGGCATCGAGTGCGGCGATCACCTCGGCGACGCCGTCGGGGACCGTCATCAGCGTCTCGAAGCCGAGCGCGGCGCGGATCTTCTCGAAGCTCACCTTGTAGTCGCGGGGATCCTCGTTGCGGTGCACGTAGGAGACGGTGCCGCGGTCGATCTGCTTGTGGATCTCCTCCACGAGGTCGAGCTTGCGGTAGTTCTCTCCCGAGCGCCCCGCGTTGAAGACCGCGCCTGCGACCTGCTCGACCGGCGCCTCGAGCACGGTGCGCACGGCGCGGGCGGCGTCGCCGACGTGGATGTAAGGGCGCCAGAACTGCTCGCCGAAGACTTCCAGCTCGCGGTCGGCCCACAGTTCGCGGGTGAACTCGTTGACGGTGAGGTCGAAGCGCATTCGCCGTCCGACGCCGTAGACGGTGGCGAAGCGCAGGCACGTGGGCTTGGTTGCCGAGGCGTCCGAGGAAGCACGCGCGTCGTCATTCGCCGAGCCGAGGATCAACTGCTCCATCCCCACCTTCTGCTCGGCGTACAGCGACACGGGCCGCAGCTCGCCCTCCTCGGTGATCGGCACGTTGGGATCGGCCATCCGCCCGTAGTTGGAGCAGGTGGAGGCAAACACCAGGCGCTCCGCCCCCGCGTCGTTCGCGTCGGCGACCAGCGCGCGGGTGGCCTGTACGTTGACCTCGTCGGCGACCGCGGGGTCGAGCGCGCACGCGGGATCGCCGACGATCGCGGCGAGGTGCACGACGGCCTCGACGCCGGCGAGCGCCCGCCGGCGCGCCTCAGTGTCGCGGATGTCGGCGCGGATCACCTCGACGCCGGCGCGCTCCTGCTCGGCGGCGATCTCCTCCTGGCCGTGCAGCAGCGAGTCGAGCACGCGCACCTCACGCCCGGCGCTTTGCAGCTCCCGTACGAGCAGCGCGCCGATGTAGCCGCTGCCGCCAGTGACAAGTGTGGCCTCGCTCATCCGACGCTCCTCCTTGATCGTTCCATGTGGTGCCTTTCGCAGCGCTGGCCCCTGAGTCCTTCGTGTGGGCCGCCAGATCGCGCGTGGCGCGGGAGCAGCGCAATGCTAGCGCGCCCATCGGCAGGAGACGCGTTCTGCTTGAGCGGGGCGGGCGCAGCCGCTGCGCGTTGCGAGCGGTCTCGTTCACCGCGTCATCGGCGACTGGCGCTCCGGGCGACGCCGATCGTGGACGCCGGGGAGCTCCTCGATCAGTCGCTCCCAGTGCGCGGCCCACCGTGCGAGGCTGTTGTTGGCGAGCACGAACGCCCGCGCGGCGGCGCACAGCTCGGCGCTCTGGAAGTTCTCCAGCGCGCGCAAGCGCAGCGCGATCGCCTCGACGGTGGGCTCGATGCAGAGCGCGTCGTACTCCGGCACCGCGCGCAGCAGCGTCCCCATCCATCCGACCCGGGTGGCAAGCAGTGGGCGCCCGCAGGCGAGCGCCTCCAGTACCACCAGGCTGCAGCCCTCGTAGCGGCTGGGGAAGAGCACGCAGTCGGCTGCGCTATACGCCGCGGCGAGCGCGGCGGGCGCGAGCACGCCCAGATGGTGCGTGTGGGGCGCAGCGGTGGGTCCCGCCACGAGCAACTCGTAGCCGCCGCGCATGGCGCCCTCCACGACCAGATCGCTGCCCTTGCCGTGCTCCAAGCGACCGACGAACAGCGCATAGCGCCGATCGCTGGACAGTCCCAGTCGCTCGCGCGCGCCGTGCATCTCCCGCGGAGCGAAGATGTCTGTGTCGACGCCATTGGGGATCACCACGTCGGCGCGTAGACGGTAGCGGCGCAGCACCTCCTCGGCGACCAGCTCCGAGACGCAGGTCACCCGGGTGGCCCCGCGGCCGGACAGTGCCTCGGTCAGGCCCGCGCCCACCGTGCGCCGCAGGAGCTCGCGTGTTGGCACGCTGCCGCGCTGGGCTTGGGCGTTGCCGACCATCGTGCCGTGGTAGAGGTGGATGCGAGGTATCCCTCGCGGGCAGCCGATCCCAAGGAAACCGTTGGTGACGATCAGGTCGAGATCGCGTCGCTCGCGCGTGGCGGCGGTCGCCGAGCGCGACAGCATCGGGTAGTTGAGCCCCAGGCGAGACTGCGGGCGTGTGGGCGCGTACGTCGGTCCGACGATCTCCACTTCCCACCCCTGGCGTGCGAGCACGTCACCGAGCAGCGCGCACACTCGCTCCACGCCGCCGGCCTGGTTGGAGGGGTCGGGCGAGACGATCGCAACGCGAGGCACGGCTCAGGCCGCCGCGCGCGGGTCGTTCGGTTGTGCGCCGAAGCTTGCGCGCGCTCTGTGGAGCCGTGCGTGGAGCGCCCCCGATACGACCACCGCGGCCCGCGTCCTCGCAAACCGCAGTTGGGCGCTGGCGATCCCGGGAATGTAATCGCGCTCGGTCAGCCACGCGCCGTGTCGGCGCAGGAAGCTCCAGTTGTTGCGAAGCGCCCAGTACTCGTAGCGCAGCGTCGAAGAGTGATGTTGACCGCCGCGCCAGGTCTGCAGTTGGTAGCAGTAGGTGGCGGGCGTGAAAATGCAGCGAAAGCCCGTGCGGGCGGCCTGCACGAAGAAGTCGGTCTCCTCGCGGTAGCCGTTGACCGGGAAGTCGTGGAAGCGCGCGCGCTCGAACACCGCCCGACGTACCAGCGCCCGCGCGGGCAGGAACGGGGTCTCGATCGTCTCCACGGGGAAGACGTCGACGTCCTCCATCGAGGGTCGCGCCCGACGGGCCGCTTCGGCGGCGATCTGTGGCACCTCGGACTCGGGAGCGGAGGTGTGGATCAGCGGCGCGCCGACGACGTCGGCGCTGTGGCGCTCGGCCTCGGCGCGCAGCACCGTGGCGTAGTCGGCGGGGAAGCGGCAGTCGTCCTCGCCGAACAGCACCCACTCGCCGGTGGCCGCTTCGATCCCCGTGTTGCGGGCCGCGGAGACGCCCCGATTGGAGGGGTGGCCGATCACGCGCAGCCGCTCGTCTTGGAGCTGCTCGCACACAGCCACCGTGTCGTCGGTGCAGCCGTCGTCGACGATCACGATCTCGGCGATGTCACGCATCGCCAGCATCGAGTCGAGGTTGGCGCGCAGCGCGCCGGCACGGTTGAAGGTGGGGACGACCAGCGAGATGTCGTTGCGCCCGTGTACGTTCACTGCGGCGAGAGTGTAGGACCCCCACCCCGAGAACCGTTGGAGACGTAGGCTGACGCTGCCGTCAGGCGCCGACGTTGGCTCGTGGTGGACCACTTGGCCCCTCCCGCACCCCAATGGACTCACAGGATGAGCCACTAGCATCCTCGTGCTCGTGAGCCACGATGACGATACAGCCGCAAGGCGATGACCGAGTCGATCCAGGTCGGGACGCGGCGCATCACCATCGACGTGATGGTGCAGATCGTCGCGCGCGTGCTCAACCTCGCGTTGGGCGTGGTTGTCACCTTGCTGCTGGCACGGGGGCTCGGAACGAATGGCTTTGGCATCTGGTCGACGCTGTTCGCGGTGACGCAGATCGCCTACAGCATCGGAGAATTGGGACTCACCCAGATCGCTGTGCGGCGGGCCGCGGCCGATCCCGAGCATGAGTCCGAATGGGTGGGAGCGCTGCTGCAGCTGCGGCTGCTGCTCGTGATCCCGATCACGCTGGGGTCGCTGATCGCGGTGCTGCTGATCGCGCCCTCTCATCAGGCAACGGTGGCGGGCGTGCTGATCGCGCTCGTAGCCTTGGTGGGAGCGCCCGCGGTGCTGAGCGTGGTGTTTCAGCTGCGTATCCGCAACGACATCTCGATGGCGATCATCACCATCAACAGCGTTATCTGGGCCGGCGCGGTGATCGCAGTGTCCGCGCTCGCGGGCGGGATCGTGGCGTATGCGGCTGCCTTTCTGCTCACCACCGCGATCGCGATGGGGCTGAATGTGGCGTTTGCATTGCGGTTCACACATGTGCGTCTGCGGGGAGTGCGACATCTGTGGAGGCCGTTGCTGCGCGTGGGGGTGGGCGTCGGGATCGCCGGTATTTTCGTGACCTCATACGTGAAACTCGACCAGATCCTCGTCTTCGAGTTTGCCGGCAGCCACCAGGCGGGTCTCTACGGGGCCGCCTACCGCCTGCTCGAACAGGTGCAGTTCATCCCGATATCGGTGATGACCACGCTGTTTCCATTGATCGCCGCGGCGTATGCCGACCACCGCGATCGCATGCAGGACCTACTGCAGGCCGCGGGCGAGTACCTTTCGATGGCGTCGCTGCCGATTCTCGCCTTCACGATCGTGGCTGCCCGCCCGATCATGGTCTTCCTGTTCGGCGCGCACTTCGCCGCGGCGGCGCCTGCGCTGCCGATCCTCGCGGGTGCGTTCGTTTCGATCTCGTTTGGGTATCTGGTGGGCAACATGGTTGTGGTTGTGGAGCTGCAGCGCCGATTCGCCCTCTATGCGGGAGCCGGCTTGCTGCTGAATGCCGCGCTGAACGTGGTGCTGATTCCGCGCTACGGCTTTGTGGCCGCCGCTTGGGTGACCCTGCTGACCGAGGTGATGGTGATGTCGCTGTCGGCGCGCGGCGTGCTGATGAATTTGCACATGCGTCCCCGCGCCGGCCGCGTGCTGCGCACGCTCCTCGCGGCGTCGGCGATGGGGCTGCTGACATGGGGCGCGTACTCCGCCGGCGTGCCGCTCGGCGGCCTCGCGGCGATCGCGGTGCTCAGCTACGTTCCCTGCCTGCTGGTGCTGCGCGTGCTGACTGTGGCGGAGGTGCGCTCGGTGTTACGCAAGGAACCTCCGGCGGCCACGGCTGCCGGGCGTTCCGATGCGTCCGATCCCTCGCCGTCGTAGTAGCCATCGTCTGATCCCTCGCCGTCGTAGTAGCCATACTTATTCGTCACCTCGGTGAGGGCGTTGACGACCAGGCCGATGGCCTGCAGCTTGCGTCGCTCGAAGACCAGGCGCGCACGGCGCACCTGGTCTCGTGTGGTCACTCCCGCGCGAGCCACGATCAGACAGGCATCCACGGCTACCGCGTCGAGCAGCTCGCGGGTATCGGCGACCGGCAGCAGCGGGGCGGAGTCGATCACGACGAGGTCGACCTGAGCGGCGAGTGTCGTAAATATCTCGGCCAGCGCAACCGGGTTCAGCAGGGTGGTCACGTTCAGCGGGATCGGGCCACTGGGAAGCAATTTGAGATTGCGATCCAGCTCGGAGTCAGGCGTTTGCAACAGCTCCAGCGGGTCGGCTTCGCCGCGCAGCGCCGAGGCGAGGCCTTGCGAGCTGCTTGGGAGCTCCAAGCGCCGCTCGAGCGTTGGCCGCCGCAGGTCGGCATCGACGAGGATCACCTGTCGCCCGGAGTGCGCCGCCGCTCGTGCCAAGCCAAGCGCCACGCTCGTCTTGCCCTCGATCGGCACGGCGCTCGTCACAATGACGGTCTTGAGCGGGCGCGTGTGAGGCAGCAGCGAGAGGCTGTTGTACAGGATGCGAAATGGCTCGAGCTCGAGCTCGCGCTCGCGGGCGGTGCGCGACGTGTGCGCTTGCTTTGGAATCGCCGCCAGCGCGGGGACCCCGTACAGCTCTTCGAATTCCTCCCACGACTTCACTCGTCGGTCGAGCAGATTGAGCACGAACGCGATGCCGATGCCGAGCAGCAGTCCGACGACAAGCGCGACCAGGGCCGTGGTTTTCTTTTTCGGGGAGCTGGGCGAGGTGGGTGTGGAGGCGGTGCTCACCACATGTGCGTTGCCGGTCTGCACCGACTGGAGCAGCAGCAGTTTCTGATACAGCCCGAGCAGGTTGGCGCGATCCGTCGTATCGGTCGTGGGCAGTTCTTCGATCTTGTGCGTGATCAACTGCTCGCCTTTGACCAATTGTTCGATGTTCAGCGTCTGGCTGTAGGTGACATACTCTTCGGCAAACGCGTTGGCGATAGCGGCGGCTTCGTGGGGGTTGCCAACGGTTGCCGTGACGTCGACGATGTAGTCGTTCTGTGGATTGCTGGCGCTGACTTCTTCGAGCAGCTCGGTCGGCGTCATCTCGAGTTTCAACTTTTCGACGACGAGCGCGGCGACCGGCGGGGTCGTGACGAGCTGCACGTCGGTCGCCTTGACGCCTTCGGGATCGACGACCTGTTCGCCCGAGACGCCTGCGACTTGACTGGGGAGCGAGTTGCTGACGAACTGGAGCTTGGCGGTGGCCGTGTATTGCGCAGGCTGGCGCTCCACGTAGATCACCGCGACCACCAGTGCGACGATCGGGCAGAGCGCCACCACCCACCAACGCTCGCGCAGCACCTGCAGCGCGCGCGCGAGTCCGGGCGTCTCAGCCGATGTGGGGGTTTCGTGCGCTGGCGTGGGCATAACTGGTGGGGTGCGTGATTGGCGGGTCGAGTTGGTTGATCGCCGCGCGGCTCAGCGGTGTGCACCCGCACGAGGAATGGTAGCCGGATGTTCGGCGTGGGCATGCAGTCTCCTCTTGGGGCTCCCTGCGCCCGCCACCGGCGCTAATCTCACGCCACATGGCAACTCGCCCCCGCCTCGTCGATGGATGGCGCTCCATGCGCTCCACACTCCTGACGGCTCTGATCGCTGTGACGCTGTCCGCGCTGGTGGGGATCGCGATGGTGAGGCTGGGGACGACCCAGCGCGAGCTCAAGGCGCTGCTGATCATGGCGGCGGCCGTCGCGATGGTCGTCGCGGCGCTGCGCCCGCAGGTGGGGCTTGCGATCTTGCTGGTGCTGATGCCGTTCGAGTTTCACTTCTCGGGTACGGGCACGAACGAGGTGGTGATCGTCGCGATGGCGCTGGTGCTTGCGTGGAGAATTCGGACCAACGCGATACCGGGATGGGCCGCGGTTGGCGGCCTGGCGCTCGTGCTCGGCAGTTTCATCGCGGCGATCGGCGCGCAGGATCAGACCGGCGCGCTGTGGGGCGCGGTGCGCTGGCTGGCCGCCGTAATCCTTTTGTTTGCCGCAATCAGCGTCTTTCGCGGTCGCCGCGACGCCGCGCGTCGCATGATCGACCTCTTCACGGGCTCGGCGCTGGTGGTGGTGGTGTTTGCCTTTGCGCAGAGGGCGGGAGTCTATACCCTGGTTGGACCCCCTTATTTCAATGGGCACCCCAATTCTTTTTTCGGAATATACACTGTATATGCGGGCTACACGGCGATCGCGGCGGTGCTGGCGACCGGCGAGATCCTGATTGCCGTCAATCAGCACCGTATGACCCGGGCCGGAGTGTATGGGGCGGCTTTGGTGGTGATCCTCATCGGTATCGCGATCTCCACTTCGCGCGGTGGGCTGCTGGCACTGGCGGGCGGCTGGTTGTTCATGCTCGTGCTCAACTTTCGTCGTGGGACGATTCTCATCCAGGCTTGCGCGATCTTGGCGATCTTCGTGGTGGCGGGTTTCCTGGCAACTCCCCAGTCGACGATTGTCACTATTCAACGGCGTCTCACCGTCCAGAGCGGCGCCGACGTGGAGGACAAGACACGCTTTGCGCTGCAGAAAGCGGGGGAGCAGGCATTGGGCGGCCATCCCTTTGGGATCGGGTATGAAAACTTCCCGTTTTACCTGCGCGAACATGTGCACAGCGCCTATATTCAGATGGCGTTCGATCATGCGCACGAGACGCCGGTGCAGATCGGCTTGGATGCGGGGTGGCTGGGCCTCGCGGGCTTTCTGATCCTGTGGGGATGGCCGATTGTCAAGGTGCTGGCATATGGGCGCGGTGGCACGTCGGCCATCAGGGCGTCGGTGTTTGCGGCGGCGCTCGGAGGCTTCATGGCGCAGGGCCTGTTCGACTACCTCTTTTACGAGATCGACTTCCTGATCTTCTTCCTGGCGCTGGTGTGGGGAGTGATTCATGCGCTGTCGGTCGACAGGGAAGTCGCCGAGCTCGATGCGGACGGGATCGGGTCGCCGGCGGTGCTTTGAGACGCTGGCGATTGCGCAATGACAGGCGGCAGGCGCTGCGTAATGACTGCGACGGGTCGCCGCGGGCAATGACGGGCGACGACCGCCGCCACGACGCGCGACTGCCGGCGCCCTTCGATGCGGCGGTGGCTACTGCCCCTGTTCGACGGCGATCGAGGAGAGGGTTTCGAACGACGGGCGGGTGGTGTTGTCGCTGTTCATATAGCCGAAGTGACCGCTGCTGTCGTCGTGTGACTGGTACCACCAGATGCCCTCGACGTGCGGGTCGGCGAGCAGCACCTTGTAGGCGGCGCGCATCTTGGTGGCCTGTTCCTGTTCGGAGCAGGCTCCGTCGGATTCGCCACAGTTGCTGAGGCTGTAGCCGAACTCGGTGATATAGAAGGGCGGTACCGCCCCCAGCACGCGTTGTGCGATCGCTTCCTGTGCGGCGACGGCGTCGACCCCGTTGGTGTCATCGCTGTTTTCGCTGAGCGCGCCGTAGGGGTGGGTGCTGAGGCCGTTGGCGAGAATCGCGGCCCCCAGTCCCGGGACGCTTGCGACGGCGTCGTGCAGCCAGCCGCCACCCTGGGAATCCCGGGAATAGCCGGTGGATGAGGACCACGTGCCGGTCGTCGGATAGTCGCCGACCATGTTGAACAGCAGCGGCGTGTGGATGCCGACGGCCTTCATCGCGTTGACCGCGTCGAGATACATCTGCCCATACTGTGTGGGGTTGGCGACGTTGCCCTTGAGGTACATCTCGTTGCCGGCTTCGGCGATCGAGATGCCGGGGTTGGATTGCAGCTGTGAAACGACCGTGCTGGCCCAGCCGCTCGGCGAGAACTGGCTGAGAGGAGTGCCGTCTTCGATGTTGCCGACGATCGCGAGATTGTGAAACCCCTCTTCCAGCGACGCGGACGGCGTGTTGGATTCCATGCCGATTTCCACGCGGTTCCAGGTGATGTGGCCGCCGAGGATCGTCTGCGCCGCCGCGGGCCCCCAACCGGCGCCGTCGTTGGTGCCGATGATCTTGCCCGTGACCGGCGGCGATGGGGTTTCCGGCGGCGATGGGGTCTCCTGCAGCGACGGGGTTTCGCTGGGCGATTTGCTCACCGGTGCGTTCGCCGAGTCGGTCGCGGAGGTGGTGGGGGGAGTGATGAGGTTTGGCGAAGTGGAGAGTGTGGGGGTGGTGGGGATTGCGGGCGTGGTGGAGATTGCGGGTGTGGGGGGGGAGGTAGGTGTGGGGGGGGACGCGGGGGTGGCGGGCGTCGAGGAGGGCGTGGCCGACGCGATGGTCGCCTGCGTGCGCTTCCCGCGGGTGAGCTTTGCCAGACGTTGTTCGCGGGCTGCCAGGCGGTGGCCGGCATGCTGCACCGAGCGTCGCTCGACGTTGCAGTGCCGGCGATGGCTCGTGAGGCACACCTCGAGCGACCTGTCGTTGGATACCAGCGCGCGGTCGGCGGCGCGGACGGCGGCGACCGCATGCGCCACCTGTGAGTTAGTGGAGGCGCTTTGAGGAAAGGAGAATCGCGCGGTTGCCGCGGTGGCGATAGATGATGCCGTCGCCAGGCAAGTGGCGAGGAGTAGGGCCGCCAGGCAGGTGGTGAAGAGCAGGGCCGGTAGCTTTTGTCGTGCCCATCGAGAATGAGTCTGCGCGGTGGTCACGATCTCTCCTTCGGGAGCCGGGCTGCCTCTGAGAGACCCCTGGCTTTGCGAGCCCGCCTCGCGACGGGGGTGCCGTTATCGGGATGCGCATGACGAGTCCGGTCTGCGGTTCTGAGGCCGGATGGGCATGCTTTTTAGGTCTGCACGCAATCTTTCGGGCTTGCCGCGCGGGCTCGTGAGTGCTCTCCGACGGTCTGGACGAATGTCGGTCGGCGTCCACAAAGCCTGAATCCACCGATAACGGGGCCGAGTATCCGGTGCCGGTGCGACCTCGGGATCGATGGATTCAGGCGAAGGCAGCAAGCTCTCGGTCCTGGGCGGCGCGGCTTGATCTGAAACCCGTGTCGAGCCAGGCCGCGCTGCCTCTTGCTACGCCGCCACCAGCTCGCTGAGCGCCTCGATCGAGTAGCGCTCCGCGGCCAGCGCCCGCCCGCGATGGGCGAGCTCGGGGGCGCCGTCGCGCAGCACGCGTACGAGCGCCGCGGCGAACGCTTCGGCGCCATCGGCGACCAGGCAGTGCTCGCCGTCGCGCACCGCCAGGCCCGCCACCGCACGAGGGGTGGCGACCACGGGCAGGCCGTAGGCGAGTGCCTCGATCAGCTTCAGCGGCGTGCCTCCACCCTGCAGCAGGGGGACCACCGCGCAGCTGGCGCCGGCGTAGGCGGCGCCCAGGTCCTCGACGAAGCCGAGCGTTTCCACGCGTGGGTCTGCGACCAACGTGCGCGGCCCGGAGGCCGGCGCCTCCCGAAGAGCGCGCTCCAAGCCGGCCCCCACCAGCGCGAGCTTTGCGTCGGGCAGCTCGGCCCACACGCGCGGCAGCACCTCGCCGAGCAGGAAGCGCAGGCCGTTGCGGTTGGGCTCGTAGGCGAAGTTGGCGACGAAGATCGCGCGCCGCTCCTCCGGGCGGGGCGGTACGGGCACGATCGCCGCCACGTCCACCACGTTGGGCACATACCGCAGCCGCGCCGTCGGGCACAGCTCGTGCGCCGCTGCCACGTCGGCCTTGCTGGCCATCCACGACTCCGCGGCCCGTTCGAGCAGCCTGCGCTCGAAGGCCCGCAGCGCGCGCGCGCCGCCCATCGCCCGGCCGTCGCCGAGCTCGTGGCGGAAGCCCGACTCGAAGTTGTGGGCGTTGTAGATCACGGGGCGCTTGTGCGCCAGGCGCGCCAGCGCGGCAGCGGCGACGGGTCCGTCGGCGATCACCCGGCCGCCACCGCCACCGCCGCCGCCGCCGCCACTGCCGCGGTCGGGGGCACGGGCGAGGTGCGCGGCCGCGGCGGCCAGCTCGGGGGAGACGCCGCGCGCGAGCTCCTCCGGGACGCGCCCCACACGGGCGGCCGCGTAGGCGAGCAGCCGGCGTGCGCCACGCGAGGGGGCGACCTCGTGCAGCTCGATGCCCGGAATCGCGCGAAACGCGGCGTCGGGCGCATCGCCCTCGAAGCGCGCGTAGAGCAGGTCGAGTCCCTCCCCGTGGGCGGCGAGCGCGCGGGCGACCCCATAGGTACGCAGCGCGCGCCCCGACGCCAGCACGGGGGTGTGGTCGGTGACGAGCAGGTCTTTCATTGCCAAACCTCGGCCACGGCATGCGGGTGCCTCCCTACCGGGATGGGTGGCCGTGGATCGTCGAGCGCTGCCCGAGGTGCGGTGCTGATGGGGGCGCCGATCGCTTTCAACTTCCACCCACTCCCCGCGGTTTTTTGACCGGCAGCGCCTCCACCGCGGCGGCGATCTCCTCCAGGCGCCGCTCCCACGAGTGCGCGGCCGCGGCGCGCGAGCGCTCGGCGCGGCGCTGCGGGCTGTCGGTGGCGATTGCCTGCCCGAGCAGGCGCTCGATGCCCTCGGCGTCAGGCGCGGTGAGGACCTCGGCGACGTCCGCCAGTGCCGGCAGCGGGGTGGCCACGACCGGCAGGCCGGCGGCGAGGTACTCGTACACCTTCATCGGGAATACGCTCTCGGTGATTGGGTTGCGCGCGTAGGGGATCAAGCCGGCGTCGGCCCCCCGCAGCACCGCGGGCAGCTGCGGGTAGGCGCGTGGCCCCAGCAGGTGGATGTTGGGCAGCTCCCGCAGCGCGGAGACGTCGGTGCGAGGGTCCCCTGGCCCAACCGGCCCCACGAGCGCGAACGACCATTCCGGCTGTGCGCGCGCGAGTGCGGCGAGCAGTGGCACGTCGAGCTTGGTGGCGACGATCGCCCCGGTGAAGACGATCCGCGGACGAGGCAGCGCGGCGAGTGCGGGATCTGGCTCTGAGCTGGGCTCCAGCGCGCGGGCGAACAGTGCGGTGTCGGCGACGTTGGGTGCGTACAGCACGTTCCCCGAGAGCTCCCGCATGCGCGTCGCCAGCGCGGGGGCGCTCGCCAGCACGAGGTCGGCCTGCGCGAGGAAGCGCCGCTCGGTGGCGCGGAAGCTCTCGGCGTCGATGCCCGCCACCGCGGCGGCGTCGTCGACGCAGTGGTAGACCACCAGTTCGGGGTCGAGCGCCTCGATCAGCGCCTCCGCTTGGGGGACGTAGGCCCACAGGATCGGGCGACTCATGTCCAGGCGGCGCGCCGCGCGGCGCGCCTGCGCGCGCAGCAGGCCGCGGTTGAGCGCACGCACCGCGGCGCTGCCGTGCAGCGGCGCCACCAGCGGCGAGAGCACGTGCAGACCGTCCACCGCGCGCGGTGCACGCAGGCCCTTGCGCAGCCTGCGCACGATCCGCGCGAGGTCGCGCCCGGCCAGCTGTGGGCGGCGCAGGCCGAGCGACTCCACGAACAGCACGCGGTTCTCGCGCGCCAAGCGCGACATCAGGTGCTGCTGGTTGGTCCACAGGTCGCTCTCCCAGTCGGCAAACCCGACACACATGATCTCGCGTTCTCGCAGGTGGGGGCGGTCTGGCATCGCGGCCATGATCACAGGATGGCCAGATATCGCTCGCTGCTACAGTCGCCGGCGTGGCGGAGGCGAGCTCCTCGCACTCGGTGCCCGGCGTCGATCTCGAGCGCGCGCGGCGCGAGCGTGAGGCATACGACGAGCATGGGGTCGAGGAGGCGATGGATACGTGGCACGGCCGCTTTCCGCACGTCTTCCAGAGTCCCAACACACGCCGCGCGGAGGAGCGCTTCGATGCCCTGACGCGCGCGGCGGTCGCCGGCAGGCGGGTGCTCGACATGGGCTGCGGCGAGGGCGCCAGCTCGGAGCGGCTGCTCGGGATGGGCGCCGCGTATGTGCTCGGCATCGACATCTCGCAGACGGCGATCGCTCGCGCCGAGGCCCGCGCGCAGCCGGGGCGGCTGGAGTTTCGCCTCGGGGATGTCACGCGCGAGCTGGAGGGCGAGTTCGGGTGCGTCTTCGGCCGCTCGATCCTGCATCACATCGACTACCAGGGCGCTCTGCCGCGCCTCTACGCCGAGCACCTGGCGCCGGGTGGGACGATGCTGTTCATGGAGCCCCAGGGCGAGAATCTGCTGATCCGCCTCTACGCGCGGTTGGTCGCTGCTGCGCACACGCCCGACGAGCAGTCGTTCATGGAGGCCGATCTGCGCTGGCTGCGCCGGCACTACCCGTCGATCGAGCTGCACCCGGTCAACTACCTCACCTTTCCCGCCGCGCTCGCCACGTCGTCGCTGCGACTGCGCCCCGACAACGCCCTGCTGCGCGCCTGCGATCGTGCTGACGAGTGGCTTGCCGCGCGTGCGCCTCGGCTGCGTCCGCGCTTTCGCCAGACGATCGTCGTGATTCGCAAGCCGAGCTCCGGCGCGTAGCGCCCCGCGCTACAGGTGGTAGCTGGGGCTCACCGCTTCGAGGTCCTCCCAGGGGACCGCCTTGAGCGTTTCGTAGGGACCGCCGCTCAGCAGCGTGGCATATGGGTTGGGCTTGCCTTCGCGCATCAGCGGGGTGGGGTCCTGGGCCTCCAGCGCCACCGCCCCCGCGGTGTCGGCCACGATCATGCCGTAGCGCTGGATCGCGGTCGCGATCTCCAGGGCCGCCGGGTTGAGGTGCAGCGAGCTCAGACTGACGCTCGACTTCAGGCGCAAGCGGGTGCCCTCGGGGATCGAGTAGGCGTCGTCGGAGGTGCCGTCGGTGCGGTTGGCCGGCCACACGAATTGCGAGGCGGCGGTATCCGGCAGCGTCACTTCGAGGGCGTGCGTGATCGTGCCGTGTTGCAGTTCTTCGAGGTGGATCTGCCCGGCGAGGATCGAAAGCCCCGCGGCCGACACGCCCAGCGGTTCGGGGAGCACCCCTTCGCTGGTGTAGGCGTCCTGGAGCTCGCCCCCCCAGCACGCCGTCCACTGCCCGTCTTCGCGCTGCGCGCGCCACAGCTCCCACTCGTGTCCGCTGGAGGGCTGCCACACGACCATGTCCTCGTCGGTCCCTTTCGCCGCCTGCGCCCCCGCCGGGATCGGCACGGCGCTCATGTCCTGCGCAAACGGCTGGAAGATGCCTTCGCCGCGCGGGCAGGTCGAGTTCCGCGCCACCACGGCGGTCGTCGGGGCGTTCGCCGGGACGGTGTAGACGGGAGCGCTCCATTCGGTGGTGTTGATGACAACGTGCCCGTAGTAGGTCTGTACCTGGTGGTTGAAGGCCGCCACCAGCTGCGCCGAGTCCGACGCCTGCGGCGCCGAAGCCGCCAGCGGCTGATTGAAGAAGCTCTGCGCGGAGAACAGGCGCAACGCGTAGGAGGGGCCGCTGGAAGGTTCTTCCTTCGGGGTTTCTTTCGCGGGCGCTTCGACGAGTGGCGCCCGCAGCGGTGGCGATCCGTTCGCGGGCAGCGCTTCCGGCAGCGCTTCCGGCAGCGATTCGCCCGACGGCAAGGAGGAGCCGGCTCCGGATGAGGGAGCGTCACTCGCGCCGCCGCCGGCGGGTTGCGAGGGGGGGTCGTGTCGCTTGGCGCACCGGCGCTCGTGCTTGCAGGCCGCCTTCCGCCCCTGCGGCGTGTGGGCCTTGCTCTTGGTGCGGCGGCGCCCCGACCTCGCGTGGTGGGCGAGGAAGTCCCCGGACGCGGCACGAGTCCTCGCGCTTGGGCGGGTGTCTCCCCGAGCTTGCGCCGATCGCGCGCCGGCCAGCCATCCGCTCAGCACGAGCGCCCCGATCGTCAGCACCGGCGCGATGCGAAAGATTGCGTAGCAACGCCTACGATCGGCTGCCGAGCCGCGGGGGCAAGTCGAGGAGGGCATCAGACGCCGATCGGACGGACGCGTAAGCCCGTCGGAGCGGATCTCGTTGATTTAGACGGATGGACGATCGAATGAATACTTTAAGCGACATCGCGGCAGATATGCCGAGGTTTGAGCGCTTCGTTCCATGGATGGTGTGCACGCTGGTCGGCGCGATGCTCGTCCTGGGCGCCGCGCTGCCCGACGTCGCTTGGAGCGGACCGGCTGCTTCTCTCTCCAGGGCAGACCGCTGGACGGCCGCGGCCGCGGCCGCGGCGGCGGCGCGCCGCGCCGACAACCTGCTGGCCAATGCAAACGCACCCCTCCGTCACGCGGGCCTCCCGGCCTGTTACGCGCAGGCGGCCATCTCGGGCTCGACTGTGCGCTTCTCGTCTCCGCCACGGGGCTCCGGCGGAGCGATCGTCCTGCGCTCCGGCTCCGGTGGCTCGCGGGCGATGGTCACGCAGTCGCCCGCCTGCGCTCCCAAGGTCGAGGTCGGCCACTCCTATGCGGCCTCGCTGCGCTACCGCGGCACGGGCACCGCCCTCGGCCTCGAGGTGCTGGAGCGCGTCAAAGGCGGGTGGCGCGCGTCGTATGTGGCCAAGCGGCTGCGGGGACGCGCGACCCTCACCACCGCATCCGCGGTGATCGGACCGATTCAGGCGGGAGTGGACCGCCTTGCGTTTGGCGTGATCCTGCATGGCAGGGGCGTGGTCCGCACCACGGGTTACTCGCTGATCGACATTTCGGTTCACCCCCTGGCGGCGAGCACCCCCCCGCAGCCGTCGACCGCGAGCGTCCTCAGCCCCTCGGCCCCGTCGCCGAGCTTGACGGCGCCTTTGAGCCCCACCGATTCGCCGGGCTCGGAATCGCCCGAAGCGCCGGCGAAAACATCTTCCAAAGAAGAACCGCCAATCCGGGAAGAACCGCCGAAGGAAGCGCCCGGCAAGGAAGAACCGCTGCCCTCGCGGTGCGAAGGGCTCGCGGTCGAAGAAACGCCCTCCGAACAGTCGCTGCCCGAAGCGCCCTCCACGGAACCTCTGTCGGCGACCGGGAAGTGGACGGTGCGTGCCGGAGCCGACCATGCGCGCACGGTCCACGCCGTGCTGCTGCAGAACGGCAAGCTGCTGCTGATGGCGGGCTCGGGCAACTCACGTATGGAATTCGAAGCTGGCTGCTTCCGCTCGTACGTCTACAGCCCGGTCGCGAATACGTGGAAGGAAATCCAGACGCCGAGCGACCTCTTCTGCGGGGGGCACGTACAGCTGGCGGATGGCAACGTGCTGTTCATCGGCGGCACCAGGGGCTACCCGTCACCCCCCAAGCCGGGCGAATACCCGAGCACCGTCTACAAGGGCGCGAACACCAGTTGGATCTTCAACATCAAAACCGAAGGCTTCGAAAAGGTGCCGTACAACGAACTCGAACCGCATCAGTCGAAGGAACCGGGTCCGCTGTTGAACGGCGCTTGGTATCCGAGCGCCACCGAGCTTGGTGACGGCAACGTGATCTCCTTCGGCGGGCTGAACGAGGAAGGCGAAGGCGCCACCGCCACCAATTACTACATCGCCCCCTACAACAAAGGAGACACGGCCGGCGACCTCTCCGGGCAGTGGGTCGGCTTCGGCGGCGACGAGCTGCAGCAGACCTACGACTGGTTCTGGGGTTTGTACCCGTCGATGATCCTCACCGCCGACGGCCGTCTCTTCTACGACGGCAGCCACGTGTTCGGAAACGGGCTCGAGGAATCGAAGGCGACCCCGGCGAAATCGACCCCGGCGCCGGCCGCCTCGGCGATCTACGACTTCTACTGTGCGCCCGGCAAAACGCAGCCGGAAGAAGCAGAGGAACAGAACGACACCAATCCGCAAGCCAAGGTCGTGGGGCCGAAGGTGGCGGGAGGGCCGTCATCCGAAGATGAAACGCATCCGCGCGTCGAAAGCACCCCAGGCCTCGAGGATCCCGACTACCGCGACCAGTCGGCCTCGCTGCTGCTGCCCCCGGCGCAGGCGCAGAAGGTGATGATCCTCGGCGGCGGCAACACCTATGAAACCGCCACGGACGCGATCGACTCCACCGACGAGATCGATCTTCAGGAAGAACGCCCCGCATGGCAAAAGGGGCCCAACCTCCCCCGAGGCAAGCTGGACAACGGCGAATTGGAGCCCGAAGGCGCCGGCAAGATGTACGTGTCGGCGGTGGCCCTCCCCGATGGCACGGTGCTCGAGACCGGTGGCTCGCTGCTGCCCCGCACCAAAGACGTGCACGAGGCCGCGATCTTCAACCCCGTGACGAACGTGTTCACGCCGGTCGCCGCCGATCCGGTCGGCCGTGACTACCACTCCGAGGCGCTGCTGCTGCCCAACGGGGATGTGATCGCGCTCGGCTCCAACCCGGTCAACGCGGGACTGGGAACGGAAGGCTTCCAGACGGCCATCTCGATCTACGAACCGCCGTACATGTTCAAGGGCGAACGACCCGTGATCGAAAGCATCGACAGCCAGCAGAACCGCTTGGAAGGCGGCGTGAACAGGACCGCCCAGTGGGAATACGGCAGCGAGCACACGATCGCCTACACCTCCAAGTCCGCTGAAATCACCTCGGCGGTGTTGATCCGCCCGGCGGCGGTCACGCACTCCTCTGACCCCAACCAGCGCGAGGTGGCGCTGCCGATCAAAGCAGTCACCGGGGCGGCCGGCGAACAGGAGTCGCTGGAAGTCAACCTCACCTCCAACCCCAATCTCGCGCCGCCCGGCTATTACATGGTGTTCCTCGTCAACGCCAAGGGCGTGCCCGCGGAAGCCCAGTGGGTGCACGTCGGACCGCAGGGGGCCCCGTGAGCGTCACCGTCCCTGCGCCCCCTGAGCTGCTCCCGCGTGAGCAGCCTCAGCCAGACTCATCCAGCGCCTCCGCCACGGCTCCGCCGCGCGAGCTGCTCCCGCGCGAGCGGCCTCAGCCAGGCTCGTCCAGCGCCTCCGCCACGGCTCCGCCGCGCGAGCTGCTCCCGCGCGAGCGGCCTCAGCCAGGCTCATCCAGCGCCTCCGCCACGGCTCCGCCGCGCGAGCTGCTCCCGCGCGAGCGGCCTCAGCCAGGCTCATCCAGCGCCTCCGCCACGGCTCCGCCGCGCGAGCTGCTCCCCCGTGAGCGGCCCCTGCCAGACTCATCCGGCGCTCCCGCCACGGTCCCCGGGCGCGAGCTCCTCCCCCGCGAGCTCCCGCCCCCCACCGACCCATCCGGCGCCCCCACATCTCACGCCCCCACATCTGGCGCTCCCACGGCCGGCACCTCCGCAACCGCCCCCGCGCGCGAGCGCGCCTCCTCGGCCTCTCGCGCGGTGCGTCTCGCCCCCTGGCTGTTGCTGGGCGCATTCCTGGCGGGAGAGCTTGCGATCTGCTTGATGCAGCTGACGGGCCCGTTCTTGGACGAGGGGATCTACGTGACCGCGGGCCTGCGCACGCTGCAGGGCCACGGGATCGCCGACAACTACCTCGGCTGGTTCTCCGGCTCGCTGCTGTGGCCGGTGATCGCGGCGCTCGGCTGGAAACTCGCCGGCCTCGCCGGCGCGCGCGCGGCGGCGGCGCTGTGCGTGACCGCGGGGATGGCGGGGATGGCGGGGGCCGCCGGCAACCTCTTCGGGGCGCGCGTGCGCGCGTTCGCGGTGCTGGCGGCGGTGACGAGCGGCCCGGTGATCGCGCTCGCGCACCTCGCGGTGTACGACACCTCCGCGGTCGCCTTCGCCGGCGGGGCCTTCTGGGCGCTGAGCGAGTTCCTGCGCCGCGACGACCGCGTGTGGCTGGTGGGCGCGGCGCTGCTGTACGCGCTGGCGGGGCTGTCGAAGTACCCGGTGCTGGCGTTCATCGCTCCCCCGCTGGCGCTGCTGGTTCTCACCGCGCGCGGCCGGCGCGCGGCGCTCGACCTGTTCCTGTTCGCGATGGTGGCGGGGGCGGTGCTGCTGATCTACTTCATGGCCGACCGTGCGCAGCTGATCGGGTTCATGAGCTTCCGCACGCACGAAAACCCCAGCTTCGGCGTGAGCACCGCGCAGCTGGCCTACTCGCAGTTCTATTACACCGCCGTGCCGTTGCTGCTCGCGCTCGCGGGCGCGATCCTGCTGGCGCGCAGGCGCATCGTCACGCTTTCGCCGCCCGCGCACCGCCGGGCCTCGGCGGGGCCCATCGAGCAGCACCTGGCCCCGGCGGGGCCGCCCGAGTACCACCTGGCCCCGGCAGGGTCGCCCGAGCACCGCCCGACCCCGGCGCCACTGCGGGCGGGCTGGGTCGCCCTGGCGCTGCTCACAGGCGTGATCGCCGCGCCGATCTACCACCTCGGCACCGGCAATCCCTCCGGGGATCAGAAGCACGTGGTGTTTGGGCTGATCTTCATCCTGCCGCTGGTGGGCATCGCGCTCGAGCGTGCCTTCGCCGACCGCCGCCGGCTGCTGGGAGCGGTGGCGCTCACACTCGGGCTGTTGCTGTTTGGGTGCGTGCAGGTGGTGCGCATCGACGAGAGCTGGCCCGACCTGCGCGCCTCCGCGAACGTGCTGAGCGCCGACGTGCACCCCGGCGAACGGCTGCTGGTCAACTCCGCGTGGGTCGAGGACGTCTATCTGTACTCCCACGGGCGGATCGACACCCCCTACGACCTGTACGACGCATACCGCGTCAAACATCTCGCCAAGCCCGTGGACGTGTGCGCCTTCCAGTGGTTTGTGGTCGTCCCCGGCGGCGAAGCGTGGCCGGCGGCGGTGCGCGAACGGATGCTGCGCTGCGGGACCTTCCGGGAGATCTACACGGCGCGCACCACGCTGACCAACCTCGGGAGCAACCTGGGCTTCGTCACCTACACCGAACCGATTGAAATCTGGCGCAACGAGGCGCGGGGTCGGCCGCACGCGACGAGGCGAGGGGTCAGCCACGCGGGTGGGGAGTGGATGGGGCCAATACGACTGGAATGGAATCTGCGATGAGCAAGACGATTCACCACAACCGTTGCGCGCAGGCGCTGGGCGTTCTGCTGATCCTCTGCATCGCCTGGTTCCTGCCGTGGCTGGTGGCTCACGCGGACCTCGCGCACGCCTGGCTGTCGCTGCCTTTCCTGGCGGCCACCGCCGTGGTTGTGGCCGCGCTGCTGGTGTCGGTGTGTAACCGCTGGGAGCGCGCCGTGCCGGTGAGCTCGCCCGTGTCGGCCGGCGCGGAGCCGTGGGTCGCGGTGATCGTTCCCACGCTCGGCGAGTCGCTGCAGCTGCTGGAGCGCACCGTGCGCTCGGTGCTCGACCAGGATTGGCCGCTGGAGCGCCTGTGGGTGCTGGTCAGCGACGACGCGCACGACCCGCGGGTGCACAAGCTGCTCAACGAGCTCGCGTTGGAGTACCCCCGGGCGACGCTCCGCTACAACCGGCCCCCCGCCAAGGGCGATCCGTGCCGCAACGGCGAGGCGAAGGCCGGCAACCTCAACTCGGCGCTCGCGCGGATCCCCGCGGAGATCGAGCTGATCGAGACGCGCGACGCTGACGATCTGGTCGGCGACCGGCGGTTCTTGCGCGAGACCGTGGGTCAGCTGATGGCCCATGAGCGGCTGGCCTTCGTGCAGACCGTCAAGTCCGGCGAGGTGCACGGCGGCGACCCGTTCGACAACCTGCAGCCGCACTTCTTCACCTGCGCGATGGCCTCGCGCTACGCCGCCAATGCGGTGTTTCCGTGTGGCTCGGGGGTGGTGTGGCGTCGCGCGGCGCTCGGTGACATCGGCAATTTTCCGACGTGGAACCTGGTCGAGGACCTGCAGTCCGGGATCGAGGCTCTGCGCCGCGGCTGGGACGGCTGCTACCTGCCGATCGTGGGTGCCCACGCCCAGCACACCCCGGAGGACCTGCCCAACTTCGTCAAGCAGCGGGGAACCTGGGCGCTCGACACGATGCGGCTGATGATGTGGGCGCCCAAAAGCGGTTTGAGCTTGCGCCAGCGCCTGCAGTTCTATGAGCTCGCGCTGTTCTACCTCCAGGGACCTGCCACGCTCGTATTCCTGATCACCCCGGCGCTGGGCTTCGCGCTGCACGACTACCCGGTGGTGACCAGCACCGGCGCTTTCCTGTTGCACTTCTGGCCGTTCGCCGCCGCCCTGGAGCTGTACATGGCGGCGGTCCACCGGCCGCTGTCGCTCGAGCAGCTGTGGCGCGCGCGGCTGGTGTGGGCCGGGCTCAGCTTCACCTACGCGCGCGCCTTCGTGCTGGCGGTGCGCGGCGGGCGCGATCGCAAGCCGCGCTACGTGGTCACCCGCAAGGAGAACCAGCACGCTTGGCATTGGCGGCTGGCGCTGCCCCACATGGTGCTGCTGGCGACGCTGGCCGCCACGATGGGCTGGTCGCTGGCCCACCACAGCCTCCTCAACAGCTTCGACGTCAGCTCCGCCTACTGGGTGGCGCTCTACAGCGTGCTGCTGCTCGGCTTCGTGCGCCTCAGCTGGCACGGCGTGTCGCGGCCGAGACTGCGAGGGTCGCTTGTGCTGCGGCGTGCCCTGCGCTTTGCGGCGACCGTGGTCTCGATGGTGCTCGTGCTCGCGCTGTGCTCCACCGCGCTGGGGGCGACCCGCCCTCAGCCTGCACGGGGGACGGTGGTTACGGTCACCCGTCCCCAGCCCTCGCGGGGTAGGGTGGTTACGGTCACCCGCCCCCAGCCTTCACGGGATAGGGTGGTTATCGTCACCCGTCCCCAGCCTTCACGGGGAACAGTGGTGACCGTGCAGCGGCTCTTCCATGTGCTCGGCTACCCGCTCGACGGGGAACGGGTCGGCGCGTTCGGCGTGCACACCAAGGGGGCGCTCTCCTACTTCCAGCGCAAGTACCGGCTGCCCGTCACCGGCTACCCCGACGAACGTACCGTGGCGGAGATGCAGGCGGTCGCCGCCTCGCTGAGCGCCGCCCCGGCGGGCGCCCACACTCAGCGCGATCTGATCGACAGGCTGCTGCGCGGCGTGCCGATCGTGCCTCTGGGGCTGGGATGCGCGACGGGCCTTTCGCTGCTGGCGCTCACCGCGCGCCGGCGGGACGCATTGCCGGATCGCTAGCGCCGGCAGGGCGTGTTGCCGGATCGCTGAGGCGATATGCCTTGTGCTTGGGTTGGTGGTACTACTCTCGCAACCTTGAGCGAGACGGCGACAGAGCGGCTACGCGAGCGTTTTCCCCGCGTGGCGGTCGTCCACGAGTGGCTGACGATCCCCGGGGGCTCCGAGCAGGTGGTGGAAGAGCTGCTGGAGATGTTCCCCCAAGCGGAGCTGTTCTGCTCGATCTACAACCCCGCGCCGTGGCCGTCGACGATCACCGAGCGGCCGGTGCACGCCTCTTACCTCAACCGCATCCCCGGGGCGAAGGCCCACTACCAGAGGCTGTTACCGCTGATGGATCGGGCTTACCGCTCGTTCGACCTCTCCGGCTTCGACCTGATTCTCTCGAGCAACCACGCCTTCGCCAAGAACGTGCGCACTCCCCCGGGCGCGCTGCACGTCTGCTACTGCCACACGCCGATGCGCTACGCGTGGGAGGAGGATTTCCTCGAGGGCGAGGAGGTGGGGCGGGCCGCGCGACTGGCGCTGCCGCTGCTGCTTGGGCGCCTGCGCCGCCAGGACCTGCGCGGCGCGGCTGGGCCGGACGTGCTGGTGGCCAACTCCCGCCATGTGGCGGCGCGCATCGAGCGCTGCTACGGGCGCACCGCCGAGGTGGTGCACCCGCCGGTGGACGTCCAGCATTACCTCGGCGTGCGCCGCGCTCCGGAGGATTTCTATCTGACGTTCGGCCGGGTGGTGCCCTACAAGCGCGTGGATGTGGCCGTCGCGGCCTGCGCGCGGCTGGGTCTCCCACTGAAGGTGGCCGGCGACGGGCGGGCGCTGGACGCCGTGCGCGCCGCGGCGCCGCCCGGCGCGCATGTCGAGTTCCTCGGCCGCGTGGGCGAGCACGAGCGCGACGAGTTGCTGGGCGGCGCCCGCGCGCTGCTGTTTCCCGGTGAGGAGGACTTCGGGATCGTGCCCGTTGAGGCTCAGGCGGCCGGGCTGCCGGTGATCGCCTACGGCAAGGGCGGCGCCGGCGAGACGGTGAGCGACGGGCGCACGGGGGTGCTGTTCGACGAGCCCACCGCCGCAGGCATGGCGAGCGCGATCGAGCGCTTCGAGCGGCTCGCGCTGGCGGAGACCGACGTGCGCGCCAACGCCGAGCGCTTCGGGCGCGAGCGCTTCCGCGCGGAGATGACCGCCGTGATCGCGCGCGCCTGCGAGGGTCGCGACTCGCTGGCGCTCAGTGCGTAACCGCCCCCGGCCCGCCGGGCGCGGTGGCGGTGGCCGCGTCGAGCAGGCCGGCGCCGTAGAGGCGGCTGTCGGAGGGGCCCCCCAGCGGCCGCGCGGTGGCGATCAGGCGGGCTTCCACCTGCGCGGGGGTGGGGTGGCGGCCGAGCACGCCCGCGGCGATGATCAGCGCCGCGGTGGCGGCCACGTGGGGGGTGGCCATCGAAGTGCCTTCGTACCCGCCGGGGATCCCGAAGCGCCGGGGGGAGGTGCCGAGGAAGGTCACCTGGAAGACGTCGCGCCCGGAGGCGAGGTCGGGGTTGCAGTTGGGGTCGCCGGGGAGGTTGGCGTCGGGTCCGCCGCCGGGCGCCACGAGCGTGACGCCGGTGCCGAAGTTGGAGTAGGAGGCCAGACAGCCGTGTTCGGTGGTGGCTCCCACCGCGATCACGTTGGGCGCCCGCGCCGGGAAGGCGGCGGCGGAGTGGGCCTCGTTGCCGGCGGCGGCGACCACCACCACGCGGTGGCGGTGGGCGTAGCGCAGCGCGGAGATCAGCTCGGGGATGTCCGAGGCGGTGATCCCGCCGGGGAATTCGAGCGAGAGGTTGATGACGCGCGCGCCGTGGTTGACCGCGAAGCGCACCCCCCGCGCGATCGTGGCGGCGTCGCCGTTGCCTTCGCCGTTGAGCACGCGCACTGGCATGATCCGCACCCCGTAGGCCAGCCCGGTGAGGCCCCTGCCGTTGTCGGTGGCCTCCGCGATCGTGCCGGCGACGTCGGTGCCGTGGCCGTTGCGGTCGTTGGGGAAGCGGTTGTGGGCGACGAAGTCCCACCCCGCCACGAACTGGTAGCGGTGGAAGTCGGGCGACATGCGAAAGCGCCCGCGGTTGGCGTAGGCCACGCCGGTGTCGAGCACCGCGACGACCACCCCCTGCCCGCCGGGGACGTGGTCGGCCATCAGGTTCTGCCACGCGCCGGGCGCTTCGACGCCGAATTCGCCGATGAAGTTCCACTGCAGTTTGCTCCACCCCCCCGGCGTTTTCGCCAGGCCGGGATCGTTGGGGAAGGGTTCGCCGACGGCCGTCTTTGTGGCAACGGGACCCGTGAGTTTGGCGCCCGCGGCGCCTGCTCCGGACGCGCTGGCCGTGCCCGCGGCGCCTGTTCCGGACGCGCTGGCCGTGCCCGCGGCGCCTGTTCCGGACGCGCTGGCCGTGCCCGCGGCGCCTGTTCCGGACGCGCTGGCCGTGCCCGCGGCGCCTGTTCCGGACGCGCTGGCCGTGCCCGCGGCGCCTGTTCCGGACGCGGTGACCGCCCCCGCGGGGCCATCGAGTTCCGCGGCGCTGGCGGCGGGGTGTGACCGTGGCACCACAGCTGCGTGCGCGATGTAGTCGGGCACCGCCCATGCAACCCCGCGCGTGTGGCGCAGGCGGGCGAGCGCGCCGGGCACGGAGGCGTGCGCACCCAGCGTGAGCACGCGCGTGTGCGATTCAAGTTCGATCGGGTCGACCGCCCCGGCGGCGTGTGCGATCGCGGCGTTGGCGGCAGGGGAGTCGGATGGCGCGTAGCCGACCACCACCTCGCCCGGCGCATAGGGAGCTTCGCCGGCGGCCGACGTGGAGGATGAGGTTGGGATGGCGGGCCCGCCCGGAGGGCGGCCCGGGGTGGCGGCCGACGTGGCGCGGGGAATGAGCGCCAGTGGCGCTCCGGCGGCGAGCGCAAGAACTGCGCAGAGCAACCAGCGCGCGCGGCGCCTCCCGGCCCGGGAGCGCGATTGTGCGGTGGGCGAGCCGGGCTCGGTGGCCTGTTCGGCGAATGCGGCGGGCCGGGTCGATGCGAGGTGGCGGGGCATGGGTTGAGTAATGATGATGGTCCATGTCCCCACAGGAACTCACCTCCGGTTGGAGAGCCCCGCGGAGGAAACGGTGAGCGACCGCTTCTTTCCGCGCGACGAGTACTTCATGCGCTTCGCGTTGCGTGAGGCCGAACATGCATTGGAACACGAGGATGTGCCGATCGGCGCGGTCGCGGTGTGCGCCGGCGAGGTCGTGGGGGCCGGCCACAACGAGCGCGAACTGCGCCAGGACCCCACCGCCCACGCGGAGCTGCTCGCGTTGCGCGAGGCCGCCCGCGCCGTGGGCAGCTGGCGGGTGCTGGACACGGTGCTCTACGTGACGCTGGAGCCGTGCGCGATGTGCGCGGGGGCGATCGTGCTGGCGCGCGTGCCGCGCGTGGTGTACGGCGCAGCCGACCCGAAGGCGGGCGCGGCGGGCAGCGTGCTCGACGTGCTCGGCGAGCGGCGCCTGAACCACCGCCCCGAGGTCGCGGGTGGCCTGCTGGCGGGCGAGTGCGGGGCGCTGCTCAGCGAGTTCTTCGCCTCGCGGCGGTAGCAGGCGCGCGCGGGGGCGAGCTTCAGGAGACGTTCCCGGTCGTCCGTTGTACAGGCGGCCGTCGGGGGTTCGAGGTGAGACGTTCGCACAGCTGCTCCATCCGCGCGGCGTTGCGCGCGAGGAACTGTTCGGCGAGCTTGCGCAGCGCTTTGATGTTCGCGGGGCTGACGTCGTCGAGACTGTCGCTGACGCCGGCGAGCACGGTCTGCATGCGGTAGTGACCCCGGTCGGCCCCGAGCAGCTCGTCGAGCTGGTAGTCGACGGCGGCGCTCGCGCCGTCCATCATCACGTCCAGCAGCGGGTGCGCCCACTGGGCGAGCCCCCATCGCCGAGCCTGCTTGTAGGAGATCGATTCGGTCAGGCGCCCGGTGCCGAGTGAGACGATCAGCTGCTCGGCGCCCGGGTGGTTGCGCGCGGCCTCGGCGTAGGCGCACATTGCGGGGTTGTTGGCGAACGTGCCGCCGTCCACGAGCACGTAGTCCCGTGGCCCGCCGGGTGGCGGCGGTTCCACCGCGGGCACGTCCGCGGGCTCGAAGTAGGTCGGCGCGGCGGAGGTCGCGCGGCCGACGGTCCTCATCGGGTAGTCCGCCGGCTGCGGCGGCACGCCGGTGTCCCGCGGGACGCCCTCACGCGGAGCCGTCGTGACGGGATGGGCGTCGGGCGCGAAGCTCTTGAAGAAGAACGGTTCGTGGCGCTGGATGTCGTAGGAGGTGATCAGCACCCTGGTGAGCGCCTGCGGCAGGCGCGCTTTGCCCATGTACTGTGCGAGCGCCGTTTCCAGGCCGCTCGCGTCGTATTTCGCCCCGCACAGCCCGTCGACGGTCTCGATCGTGCGCAGCAGCGAGTGGTGGAAGATCTTCGGCCCCTCCTCTTCGTACATCCCCACGAGGTCCTCCGCGCTCCACCGTGGGCGCCCCTGCTCCTTCTTGTCGGGGACCGTGACGCCCAGCGCGATGATGCCGCCCGTCGAGGTGCCCGCGATCAGGTCGAACAGCTCGCACGCGCGGCGCTTGGTCCGCCGCTCGATATCCGCGAGTACGACGGCCGGGATGATCCCGCGGATGCCGCCGCCGTCGATCGAGAGGATCTGCACGCGCTCGTCCGCCATGGCCGGGCACGTTACACCATCGGCTGATTGCGCAAGGTGGGCCAGTTCGACTGTTCGGTGCAACATCGAGCGCCGCCGACGGTCTTGGGCGCGGCGTTGGTCGAAGGCGGCCGAGAATCGGCTCGTCGAGATCTTCGTCGCTCGAGGCGACGGCGCCAATCTTCGCCGGGCGGCCGCCGCCGGGAACCGGCTGGCTGACCCTGCCGCGGATGCCGAGCAACGGCTGCCGAGCAACTGGCTGGCTGACCCAGCCGCGGATGATCAACTAGCCTTGATGGGCAGTCGCCCGGAGGGGTGGCAGAGTGGTTGAATGCGGTGGTCTCGAAAACCATTTCGGGGGTTTCTCCTCCGACGAGGGTTCGAATCCCTCCCCCTCCGTTTTTGGCCTGTATGAGGTAGTTGCTCGAACTTTGCCCACGGGATGTAAGCGTCGGGCTCGATTTTGCTAGGGCTCCCAATCATCATCTTTCGCTCCGGTGCCGGCCTGGAAGCCCAAGTTCCAGGCCATGACGACGCTAACAACGAGGACTACGAGTCCAACAGCGACGCCTCGCAAGCCCCATGTCGGTCGCCCCGCTAGCGCCAGCACGAATGCGGCGAAGCTCAGCGCAAGAGTGAGTGAGCTGGCAAGCCTCGTATACAGTCGATTGCGGCTGTCTCGTCTCACGGAGAAACCCTATCACTTCACCGACTCTGTGGCTACAGCAGCTTAGATTTGGCATTGTCCTTGGATCTAGAAACCATTCCTCGGGCAAATAGACATATAATCATCGCATGGCTAGGCGCCATAGAGAGATCATGGCAGAGATGATTGCCGAGATCGTCTCCGGGGACAGGGTCCGAGGAACGATGCTGCCTCGTGAGGCCGATCTTGCTGAAGAACATGAGATCAGCCGGGGAGTAGCCAGGGAAACGGTCCGCGCATTGGAAGAGCGCGGCCTGGTAAGCGTCAAGCATGGCATCGGCGCCACGATCAATGGTCCTGAGCGATGGGACATCTTTGATGCCGATGTGGTAGAGGCGATGCTGGATAGCGGTCAGCGTGGCAACGTTCTGCGGCAACAGGTCGAGCTCTGGCATGTCCTGATGGAGGCGGCGGCCGGATTCGCGGCAGAACGCGCGTCGACGAAGAGCGCCTCTCGCATATGGGAGGCCTTCGTGCGACTAGAGAACCAAGCGAACGGGGGCCCTGGCCGAATCGCTCTAAAGCGATTTCGAGAAGCGGAAGAAGATTTCTACCGAGAGCTTCTCGAGGCTACTGGGAACTCAGCGTTGCGCGCCCACGTGGAGAAGGTCAAGTCCGCCCTGTCGATGGCCGATCATATGCTCCCCGCGCCTCCGGATGAGTGGGGCGGAGCTGAGTATCGTGGGCTTGCTGGTGCCATCGCATCAGCCGACCCACATGGTGCCCGCGAGTCGATGCGTGCTCTTCTGGCGCAGGGCTCTGATGGGCGCTGCTGACGGCTTGAAGCACCAGTGAGCACTTTCCGGTCTGTCACCCGGTGCTGTACCACTTAAGGGTCCGCACCGGCCGAGATGCCCCAGGTGTCGTCGAGGCGGAGCAGGCGATATGGAATCGCCGCGTGGTCATCAGGAGCCGCGCGATAGCCCGTAGCGTCATCTGCCCCGGCGCGACTCTGGTGAGGTCATTACAGGGACAGCATTCGGTACCGTAGGGCTCGTGGTCAGCGACGCGATGATCGTGGATGCAGGACAGCGGTTGGCGGCAGCTGCGCGTTCCCCTGCGCGAGTCGTGCTCTTCGGCTCGCGGGCGCGCGGGGATGCGCGCGAGGACAGCGACTTGGACTTCCTCGTGATCGAGGAGCATCTCGATAGCAAGCTGAGCGAGATGGTGCGTCTGCGGGATGCGCTTCCGCCGCTGGCGGTCCCCGTTGACGTCGTTGTGGTCTCTGAGGAGGAGGTCGCGCGGCGGTCTCCTGTTCCGAGCACGCTCGTGCACCGCGCGCTCCGCGAAGGCCGCATCCTTGTCCCAGCCTGAGCTGGAAGAGGCGCTGCTCCTGCTGCGCAAGGCTCAGGAGGACGCCGACGCTGTCAAGAAGCTCGTGCCGGACACCGATATCGCGGACTCGGTCGTGGGCTTCCACGCACAGCAGGCCGCGGAGAAGGCGCTGAAGGCTGTACTTGCAGCCTCTGGCGATGACTTCCCATGGACACACGACCTGCGGCATCTCATGGACCGGCTCCAGGCAGCGGGAACGCCATTGCCGGCGTCGTTGCGCGAGGTCCGTGTGCTGATCCCGTGGGCTGTCGAGTTCCGATATGGAGAGACGATCGAGGATCTACTGGAGCGCGAGCAGGCTTTGGCGCTGGCGGAGGAGATCATCGTGTGGGCGCGGGATCAAATCGAGGCTCCGGCTCGAACGCAGCCGGTGCGGTCGGGTGACCGCGAGTCGGGGATCGTGCGCGTTCCATCGCGCAGCAAGCCGCTGTTCCCCGCCGAGCGAACGCTGCTCGTCGTCGTGCTGCGCGGCGTATCCCTACACGAGGTGCGATGGGACCCGCGTCTCGGACCCGATCGTGAGCGGTCGGGTGTTCTTGGGATTGGCAAGGACGCAGCCTCTCGACTCACTGAGGGCGAGACGCTGCACATCGCGCAGATCGACGGTGGTGTGCGGTTGGACTGATCATCCTGCGCCAAATCGCTCCTCGTGGAGCTTTCGGATCAGCGGCCACGGAGATTTCGAGAACTTTCCCGCCCTCTCCGCCAGCACTTCATAGATCGAAAGATCGGTTCCAGAAAGCGCCCCCGGGTGGCCAAGCCGGCCCCCTGGGGCGTTTTGGGGCCGTTTCCGGGCATTTCTAGCCCTTTATGGCCGCGACCTAGGCCAAGGGGTATCGTTCGAGCGTCGGACTATGCACTTTCCGCTGATGCGTGATGCTCGTAGCGAAGGTCTCGCTGGCGGCGAGGAGGAGCAAGGTGCGCGGGCCTTGGTCGAGCTCAGGTGGGCCCTATCTGAGTTCGAGACGCCTGAGCCAATCGCCATCGATGCAACCGGGATCTCAACGATCTCGCGTCGGTTCATCGAGTCGTTTTTCCTGCCGCTATCCCAAGAGCCGCCGTCTGGCCCGTATGGAGCCCATCCGCTCGTGGTGGTCGGTGCGTCTGCGGAGGTCGCGCGCACGATCCGAGATAGTCTGGCCGAGTATGGATGCTCGATCTTGATTCAGCTGCGGGGTTAGCGATTTTTAGCCCTCGGCCCTATGTCCGGTGCTCGTTCGCGCCGACCTTTCGTCTCAGGCTCGGTCGGGCACAAGCCCAACATCCGTCCGGCGCCAATGCCAGAATCATCACCGATGGAGGCCCTAACACGGGAGAGAGATGCAGGCTCGCGTCCACAACCACAAGTCGGCCATGGCGCGCGCCTCGGGACACCATCGGCTGAAGCAATCCTCGGATGGGGAGGCGCTGCGGCTCTTCTGGTCGCGTTTGGCCTCGATGCTGTCGGCGTCATGCGATCCTCGGCACCGGCTTCTCTTGTCCTCAATCTGGTCGGAGCTCTTGGTCTTGCGTACGCGTCGCTCTCCCGCCGTGCGTATCCTCCCGCCGCGCTGAATTTCATCTGGGCCGCCGTGGCTGCCGTCTCGCTGGTGCTGCTAGCTGCGCAGGTGTAGGTGGTTTAGGTGTTACGCGGGGCAAAGACCGTTATGCTCTGCCTCCACCACCTCCGGGGTGTCGTCACATGACGAACCCTGACCAGACGCCCGAGGCTGGTCGTCACCGACGACTAGTCTCGCAGGTGCTCATCGCCGGCCTGATCGCAGTAGCCTACTCGGAGCCGGTGAGTCCGGTCTCCGCAGCGTTCAACGAGCATGGCGTTAACGTCCAAAGCCTCGCGTGGTTATTCATCTACGTTACGACTGTCCTCCGGTTCTTCATAGGCAACATCGTTCACCTTGAGAACCGCGACCTCACGGTGCCCGACGCGGTGTTCAGATGGTTCTGGGACATGTCATTCGTTGTCGCCGAGTGCATCGTCCTGATTTTTGCCGGAGCCGTCACCACCATAGACGCTAGCACGGCCGCCCACGTTTCATTTACTGATTATCTGATTGTATTATACACTATTGACGTCGTTTGGCTGGTGTCGATTCAGATATTGAGTTACGTAGGTAACAGTCGTTATCCACTTATCTTTCGGCCAATGGTCCGCAAAGATGACATGGCTCCCTTCCAGTGGGCTGTCGTGAATATCGTCCTTGGAATAGCGATTTGGGCACTCGGGCTGCTTGGTCACCCTACACATGTGCCATGTTGGAAGCTCTATGTATTGCTGGGAGCAAATGCCGCGGTGTTTCTCTATGACGTTGTTCAGATTGCTTATGGCATCCGCGACCGGGAGTCCTAAACGAATCGTCGTCTGGGGAATGATCAGTGATCGACGGGTCCGCCGTGGAGTGTGACCGCGCTATATTAATAATAGATCTCTCCGGCGATGTGAGCCCTATCGTCTTCGATGCACGCGACGCACTATCCAGTCGCTACCTTGCTGCCGTGATCTCTCTTGGCGACGCTGTCAGAGACATTTCGGTCCTACTAGCGGCTGCACAAAGCGTGCTCTGGGATGCGGCAGTCGCTTGTCTCAAGAGCCCATGTTTGAAGCGGTCCCATGACGTGTTACCATGGGTATAAGGAGATGAGCCATGCTCAAGCAGCGATCAGACACCGGCATGAATCTCGCTATTGCGGCGGCTGAGGAATCACTCAGGGAGGGTGGCATTCCAATTGGCGCCGCTCTCGTGGATGATCGCGACCACATCATCGGCTTGGGACACAACCGTCGGGTTCAGAGCAAGAGTCAAGTCCTTCATGCTGAGATCGACTGTCTCGGCAACGCGGGCCGCCGGCATGACTATTCCCATACTGTTCTCTATTCGACGCTAATGCCTTGCTATATGTGCGCCGGAGCGATCATCCAGTTTGGTATTCCTAGCGTCGTTGTTGGTGAGTCCCGCCACTTTTCGGGTGCAGCTGAGTTGCTTCATGAGCACGGGGTTGATGTGATCGACTTGGACGATCCGCGATGCCGGGAGCTGCTAGGTGCATTTATCGACCGCCAACCGGACGTCTGGCGCGAAGACATCGGTGCCTAGCCGTTCGCCAAATCCTCGCCTACTACTTCGGCCTTAACGGCAAGCCACCGGCGCAAGGTGGTGATCGTGCCGGTAGCCCGTCGGCCAATCAAACGGCGAGGATCGTAAAGCTCGATCCCAATAGCCTACGCATGTCGTTGGGGTCTGAGGTGGCGATGGCATCGCGGCGCCTGATCACGCCCACCGCGATGCACGCGTCGATGGTCTGCGCGCCGGGTGTGGCTCTGCGCAGGCGACCAGCCTCTCGCGCCAAACGCTCGTCTACAGCCTCGATTGCGCACGCCTTGAGCAGCCGAGCGACGCGCGCATCCTTCGCATCGCCGCGCCAGACCTCGGCGAGCGCGATGGCAGGGATCGTCGGCACCAGGCCGCGCGCATAGGCCACCGCCAGGATCTCGCGGACGCGCTCCTCGCCCCGCTCGTAGGCGATCAGCGCACCGGCATCGAACGTCAGGCCGGCCACTCCGCGGCAACCTGGGCTCGCACCTCGACCGGCGCCGCACCGTACCGAGCATCGTCCTCGGCAAGGAGATCGAGGCCGCGTGCGACCCGCAACTCGCGCAGCACCGCAGCGTTCACGAACGCCGACAGGCTTCCACCCTCCGATTCGGCGACGCGCTGCTCAGCCTCGTGCAGCACGGATTCATCGAACGAAATCGATCGCTTCTGACTGGCCATCAAGCCTATGCTACCACGGTAAGAACGATGTCTCGGGCTTCAGCTCGCACCACAGCTGAATTGACCGGCCTTCTGTTCGTTGAGACGATCAAGCAGCGCCAGCAGCTCTGCCGAGGGGTTCGAAAACAGTCTTAGGCACTCCGTTTTGGCGGGAGTTTGAGCGTAGTTCGAACCGGAGGCTCACGTCCAAGGCATCGGTCATGCTGGCCGTGTGGTCCGTGCAGCGCTCATCGAGCCGGCGCGGCCTCCGACCCGCCCCGGTAGTATCTCGCTGTGCCGGCGCGAGAGCTCACGACTCTGTTCGAGGGGGGCGCGTTCTTCGAGGGGCCTCGCTGGCGCGAAGGTCGCTGGTGGGTGTCGGACTTCTACGGACACGTGGTGATGACGGTCGCTCCCGGCGGCGCGGCCGCGACGGTGATGTCGGTCGAGCAGCAGCCCTCGGGGCTGGGCTGGATGCCCGACGGCTCGTTGCTAGTGGTGTCGATGAGGGACCACCGCGTGCTGCGCCGCAGCTCCACCGGCGAAGTGTCCGTGCATGCCGATCTGACGGCGCACTGCGCGGGGCACCTGAACGACATGGTGGTCGACCGGCGGGGGCGCGCATATGTCGGGGAGTTCGGCTTCGACCTGATGGGCTTTGCCGATCCGGCTCCGGGGAAGCTCATGCGGGTCGATCCGGATGGCTCGGTGACGGTGCTCGACGACGACATGAGGTTCCCCAACGGCATGGTGATCACACCCGACGATGGCACGCTGATCGTCGGGGAGACGGCTGGCGCTCGCTTCACCGCGTTCACGCTCGAGGACGACGGCTCGCTGAGCGATCGGAGGGTCTGGGCACAGGTGGCCTTCGCGCCCGAGCTGGGGCCCTTCGAGCAGACATTCCCCCAGCTGAAGTTCGCTCCCGACGGCTGCACGCTCGATGCCGAGGGCTGCATCTGGGCCGCCGACGCGATCGGCGCGCGCTGCGTCCGCGTCGGGCAAGGTGGCGAGATCCTCGAGGAGATACGGACGCCCGACGGTCTGGGCATCTTCGCCTGCGCACTCGGCGGCGAGGACGGGTGCACGCTGCTGCTCTGCGCCGCGCCGGATTTCCTGGAGGCCAACCGCGCGCACACGCGAGAGGCGGTGCTGCTCACGACCGTCGTCGAGGTACCGCACGCCGGGCTGCCCTGAGGGGCCTAGGGCTCGCGCACCGCGATCTCAGGCTCTACGCAGCTCAAGGACCGCCACCGCGTACTTCTCCGGGAGGCTCTGGAGATCACGGCGGGCAGAGCTGGCGGCGACCAGCTGCGAGCGTCTCCTCGAGCCCTTCTGGCAATGCGGAGTTAGCGGGATCGCCGCACGGGCCTGTCCGGCTGCGGCGGGCGCTGATCGGGCCAGTAGCCGTGAGCTCTAAGGTGGGCTCGGGCGGCCTCCTCATCCTCGCGCTCGTGGCTGTCGTGGGTCGAGATCCGAAAGAGCCAGTTCGCCAAGCACACCGAGAGCCCGGCGCCGACGATGTCGGCGCCGCCCTCGAGGTCGACTTCGCCGCCGAGCGTCATGATGATCGCACCCGCCAGCACGATCGCGCCGGGCATCACGTAGCGCAGGCCGAACATCAGCCGGCCCAGCCACGCCGAGCGGCGGGGCGAATCAGGCGCGGAACTGCCAGCGGTCGAGCGGGGCATCTCGCCATCGATGTTATGTCACGCGAGGTCGAGCGCCAGCAGGATCGCGTCTTCGACCCCTGCGGCTCGTCATACGTGAGGTGGCCCACGTGCTCGCCCAGCGCGTGGCATTTGCTCGTGCAGGACTCAGCGCTGCTTTTGCACGTAGACGAGCTGTCCGTTGCTGAGGCGATAGACGGTGCCGACCGCCTGGCCGTGGCCGCTGGCGGCCGGGGCGCCGGATGACGGTGTGGGCACGGTCTGGGTGTGCGGGGTGGTCGGTGTGCGTGCTTGTAGGCGGTGGGTGTGCTGGTCAAGCGTTAGGCCGAGCCCGGCGATCAGGAACGCGACCGCGAGGACGATGCCGATGTCGAACAGGTTGACGAGGCCCTCCAGCGGGTCTCCGGCGGCGTCTTCGATGCGGCCGTGGCGGCCAAGGCCTGTGCGGCGGATCATTTACCGCTCTCCGGTGGGGTCTTCGCTCCGAGCGAGTCGGTGGCTCGCTCCAACGCGGTGAGATCTTCCGTGTATATGCGGGTGCGGGTGAGCGTCAGCGCGAACGCGACCGTGCCGACCAACAGCCCGACCGTCGTGGCGGCAAACGCGGTCCGCAGATCAGTGGCCAGGGTGCTCACTTCGCCGTGGCCGAGGGCGGCGAGTCCCGGTGCGAGTGGGATCAGGGTGCCCATCAGCCCGAGCGCCGGTCCAGCGCGAACGAGGATCCGGGTGTGGTCCAGGCGCCGCTGGACCGCGAGCTCGTAGTCGGCGAGCGCGTGCTCGATGCCCGCCTGCTCGCCGGCGAGAATTGCGCGGGCTATCTCCGTGAGCGCGTCTCTCGAGAAGGAGCTGGGTGCGCGGACCGCGAGCGCGGCGGCCTGGCGTGGGTTGGCGACGACCTGGCGGGCAAGGTCACGCAGCGCTCTGCGTCCGGCACGCGCCCGGGCGTAAAGCTCGATCGCAAACCGCCCGAGCTCCCAAGCGCAGACGAGCAGCACGAGCAGCGCGAGGATCAGAACCGGGACACGCAGCGAGGAGGCGATCCGCGCGAGCGCTTCGGCAATGGGGTCTGTGGTGGCGAGCACGCTCACATGATCACCCGCGGACGCCTGAGCTCGACAAGCGCGCCACCAAGGGTGAGAGCGAGCGCCGCGGCGGCGATCCCGATCGCAAGCCACGATGTCTGGGTTGCTCCTGCCCCTGCGCCGCGCAGGCCCGGAGCGCCGGGCTCCAGCGCGCCGGTTGGCGCTCCGATCAGAAGCCCTTTGATCTCTCGGCCGCTGCCTTGTGCCCCGCCGCCACCGCCCATGCCGGCGCCGCTCAGCGTGACTGCGCCTGTGCCTTTGTGTCTGTGTCCGGGCTGGCTGTGTGCCTTGGCGTGGTGGACGCTGGCGGTAGTGGCCGTCGGGACAGGTGTTTTGCGGGCAGTGCCCGGGTTACGGCGGTGCTTGGCTCTGTGCGTGGCGTGCTTGCTCCTCAGCAGCCTCACGCCGCCGGGTGTGTGACCCTTGCTGCCGGGTTGGGGGCGGCTGAACAGCGGTGCGCCGTCACCGCCGCCGCCTGAGATCACGCCGCTTCCAGGCTGAGGTGACTCGCCGCCGTTTCCGGATTCTCCGCTGCCGGGGGGCTCGAGCGGGAGCGGTTCGTAAGGCGCTTCGGGAATCGGCAGTGGGTTGCCGGTGAATGCCGGGGTGGCGTAGGCGGTCATCCACATGCCGTTCTGTTCCTCGCTTGCCTCGTAGCGGATATGCCCGTCGGGCTGTTGCATCGAGGCGAGGTAACCGAGCGGTTCTTCAGTGACGAGACCGGAGTGCTCGAGCCATGCTTCCGGGTTGATCCCCGCGGACCACATCGCCTGCACGACCCAAGCTGTGGAGGCTACGTTCGGTTCCCTCTGGTGGAGGAACTCTAGGAAGCCACCGTTGGGAGCCTCGGCTTCGCCCAGGTATTCAAACGCCCTTTTCTGCCCTTCCGGATCTGGATGCTTGACGGCGTTCAGCGCCTCGAGCGCGGCGCCGGTTATGTCGATTTCGCCTCCCCCTTCTTCCGGCCGCAGCCGCCTTTCCTCGGGGTCGCAAGCGCGGACCCTGGGCGTGTACATCCAGTTCCAGCTGCCGTCGCACTTCTGCTGTGCTTCCAACCATTGCGTGGCCCTGCCGACGGCTGCTTCGACGGCTGGTTCGCCGATCGGGCTGAGCGAGAGGATCGCGAAGATCGTGTCGTTGACGCCGGGTGTCTGGGAGCCTGCTTCGTGGGGGAAGGCGCCTGCATTACCGCCGGTGGCGATCTGACGTTTGAGGATTTCGCCGGCCAGGTCGACTCCGCCGAAATCGTGGGGTGAGGTGCCGGCGGCATCGACGACCAGCAGTTCGCGCTCGAAGTCGGTCGTCAGCGAATCTTTGTGTGCGCGTTCGGCCAAGTATGTGTAGGCGCTGTGGCCGCCCACCCAGTGCTGGGGTGCGGTTGTCTGATCGCGCGGGTTGATCCCAGCGGCCGCCAACGCCAGCGTGACCCAGGCGGTGAAGTCCGAACCGGGTTCGGTGCCCGGTTCGGCAAAGCCCCCGTTTTCGAGCTGCGCACTCTGCAGATAGCGCACGGTCGCTTCCAGGTTTGGCTGGAACTTCGGATCGCGCGCCGCGGCCGCCTGGGCAGCATGGGCAGGGTAGATCGATAGCACCGCGACCATCGCGGCCAGCACTGCCGGCGCGCAAGTAGCCGCCGATCTACCGTTCGACCGCGACGCCATCGAGTTCCAGCCTGCCCCTGAGCACATACGGGCTCATGTGCGGGGGATTGTCAGGGTCTTGACAACGGTCTTGGTGCCGGCGAGGCCAATGCTCACTCGGTAGCTGCCCGCCGCCAGTCGGGGCAGCTTGACCCCGAGCATGCCGGCCTTGCTGGCTGTGACGGTGATCGTCTTCACGGTTTGGAAGTGACGGTGATGCCGCTTGCCGCGCAGACGGGCGATCTTCACCGTTGCCACGCCTGGTGCGGTGAACTTCAACATCAGCCGCATGGGGCTGATCCCCTGCACCGCCACGCCGGCAACGGGGCCGCTTGCGCTGTGCCCGAGGCCTGGCGTCAAGGCCGGGAGGGGGCTCACCACGGGCCCCAGACCCGGTTCGGTTTTGGGCATTGGCTGTGGTTCGGGTGCCGGGGTGCCGGTCCCGTCGAGGGGGATCTGGATCGTCTGACCGGTCCCCGCGAGGGTGGCCTGTAGCAGCGCTTCATGCAGCCCTGTGGTGGTGGGGTCGAAGCCGACCTGTGCTTCGCAGGTTGCATTCGGTGCCAGCGTGCGCCCCACGCAGTTACCGCCGACGATGCTGAAGTCAGCAGGTTCTTGGCCGTTGACACCTACGGTGGCGATCGTGACCGGCCGCTCATCATGGTTGGTCAGCGTCGCCGCGAGTGGCTTGGTGGGCGAGCCGAGCGGACGCTTTTCGAAGAACAGCGATTCCTGGTCGAAGGTCGCGTAGTAGGGGCCATAGGGGCCGGCCTGCGTGAGCGCAAGGAGCGCCGGCCAGGTCGCTTGCTGGGCTTCGGCGGCGGGCCCGCTGACAGTGATCGGTTCACCGTAGACGAGCGCTTGCTTGAGCGCACCTTCGCTTGGCGTGAACGCGCCGATCAACGTTTCGGCGGGGGTGTGTTCGCCGGCTTCGGCGTTCCCGTGGCCCGCGTATGCCGCTGTCACCTGGTAGCTGGAGACCCACTTGGCGGCGCGTTCAGCCGCGCGCTGATCGCCGGCCAAGGCCATGCCGAGCGCGCCTTGCGCGGTCGATTCGACGGTGGGCGGCGCATAAGCAGATTTCATGTCTTCGAGCCGGCGCACGCTGCCGTCTGCTTCCTGGATGCTTTCCAGGTGTTCGCCCGCTTTGGGCAGGGCGGCTTCGATCGTCCGCAGACGGCTTTCGCCGAGCACCGGGGTGCCCTGCTGGGCAGCGGCGCTCAGCGCCTGGATCACCTGTACCTGATCGGAGGTTTCTGTCTGTATCCCTGCCGTGCCGAACTGGCCGTTGGCGTGCTGCTGAGCCAGCAGCCGGTCGACGCTGGCGAGCGCATTGTCTGAGAGCGTGCCGCTGCGCGCGATTGCGAGCACCGTTTGGGCGAGCACATCGGTTCCTTCGGTAGGTTTTCCGCCCGCGCCCTGCTGGACCTTGCCGTCCGGTTCGATCATGTCTTCCAGTGCGCCGCGCGGATCGAGCCCGGCGAAGCTTTCGGTGTCCTGGCCGAGTGCCTGCAGGCCGAGAACCACTGCCGCCACTTCCTGGGGGCTGTAGAGCTTGCGCAGCATGCAGCCTTCGATCACCACGTTGTGGATTTCGCAGCTGGCCGCGAGCAGGCCCACCAGCGGCTGCAACGTGTGCGGGGCCACACCGGCCTGTGTGAGCGCCTGCGCCTGCGAAAGCAGTCGTTCGATGATCACAGTGCCATCTTCGACTCGTTGATTACCGTTACTGGTGGTGGCGTGTTCTTCAATTGCGCTGACGTTCGCGAGGGTCGCGGTGGTCAACCATTCACGCGCCAGCACCGCCGGGATCACCGAGGATTCCTGCTCCGGCGGCAACGTGAACACATGCGGACCCGCCCCGTCCATCGGTTCGATCCGCGGTTTGGATTCCTCTATACCGCCGTTGAAGCCCCACCCTTCCACAGAGCCAAGCGCCGGTTTGCAACTACCCGCGCCGCAGCCACTGTAGTCCCAACGCCCACCCGGCACACCATGCCAGTAGGTCCAGTAGGCGCTCGCCCCCGGCGTGTGCTTGCAGTCCTGTTCGGCCACGGTCGGCTCACCATCGATACGGCAAATGAACCCCAACCCTTCGCCGACGACGCCTTCGATCTGAAACCCGGCATGCTCCAACGCTTCCACACCATTGGCCTGCTCCCCCGGCGCACAGCCGACATAGATCTTGCCTTCACCGAGCTTCTGGTCATCGACGATCACCGTCACGCCGGTGTTCGGTTCGCACGGTTCCCAGCGCGCGATCAACGTCGGGTTGGGGTTGGGCACGACCGCGGCGGCCGCGCCGCCGGGCTGCAACATGCAGCCCGGCAGCATGGCGAGCACAAGCAGGGGCAGCAAGCCCCGCCGCCCACGACCGCGTCCGACGGTGGGATAGCTCACAGCTTTGCTTCCCATTCAGCCGTTGCTTCGATCAGCTGTTCGTGCCCGCCAAGGAGCGCGGAGAAATTCGCTTCCGCCCTGTTGCCTTCACCCCCACTGATCGAGGAATATTCGGCAGCGACTTCTTGCCCGTCGATGATGACTTCTTCTTCCACGCCGGTGATGTTTCCCTTGCCGCCGAGGATCGCCGACCACGGGCCCTTGGCGGTGTTTTCTTCGCCGCCCAGCACCGATGAGTGCTGGCCCTTGGCCTTGTTCGCGCTCCCGCCGCCGATCGAGGTGGAAGGTCCTTCGGCCGTGTTCTGGCTGCCGCCGCTGACCGAGGCGTGTTCCCTGGTGGCGGCGTTTTCTTCGCCGCCGCTGACCGAGGATGCCGGTCCGCTGGCGGTGTTCGTGCCGCCACCGCTGACCGAGGACCGCTTGCCGCTGGCCGTGTTCTCGGCGCCGGCGCTGATCGCCGATTCGTCGCCGCTGGCGGTGTTTTCCAGCCCTCCGGTGACCGAGGAGTCCTCGCCGCCGGCTGTGTTCGCGTCTCCTCCGGTGACCGACGACGAGGCGCCGCTTGCGGTATTGCCTTCCCCGCCGCTGATCGCCGCGGCCAAGCCGGTGGCGGTGTTCTTCTGGCCGCCGGTGATCGTTCCGAACTCTTCGTATTCAACGAGGTTGTTCGTGCCGAACACGACCGCGAAAGGCTCCTTGATCGTGTTCTGCGCGCCCGCGAGGATGCCGCTGTAGCTCGTGTACTCCTGGCCTGAGCCGAGCACCAGATTGCCCGAGCCGGTCTGTTCGCCGGGCGATTCGTCATAGCCCAAGACCAGGTTGCCCGCACCGTTGTTCGCGTTGGTTTTGCCGGCGCCGGAGACGATCTGCACGTTGGCGTCGGCGAACTGGATCGTTGGCTTGCCACCAACGCCGGCGGCGATGTACTTCATGTGCGCCAGCACTTCCTTGAGCGTCGCGATCTCTTCGGCGCTCAACCCCGTGACGCCTTCCGGGCCCTGCTTGCCTTCCGGCCCCGGTTCACCGGGTGCACCAGGCGTGCCGTCCGTGCCTTTCGTGCCGGATGCTCCCTGAGCACCGGCTGCGCCCTGGCTTCCGGTCGCGCCCTGTGGCCCGGCGGGTCCACGCGCATCCTGAGCGGCAAGCTGCTCGAGCTTCTTGAGCACGCTCGGCTTGATCTGGCTGGTCGAGGTGATGAGGTAGTGCTGCGCCGCGAGGCTCGTTCCGCCGAGAGCGACGAACAACGCGAGCCAGGCGACGATGTTGCTGCGGATCGCCAACGAAACACGGTGGATCATGATCTTCGCTGCTCCCTTGCCTAAGGGCGGCGACACACGAACCAAGACGATCCGTGAGTCTGCCGCCTATTCGCCTCGCAAACGGCTCTCGCGCTACAGGCCGACCAGACCTGGATAGCTCACGCCTTCCAAGCCGAGGATGCCCTGAGCGGTCGCGAACACGTTGGGCGAACCGGACGCCGTACACGCCGGCAGGCCCTTTTCGCTTTTCGGCTGTTTTTCGACGATCCCCGTCAGCCAGGCCAGCGGTTCTTCGGTCGATTTGCCGGCCTCGATGTAGGCCATGCTCGCCAGCGCTGTGCTGTTGACGCTCGGGAGCAGTTTGGTGAATTCCGTTTCGCTGCAGTAGTTCTTCCACAGCCGCGTCGCCGGCGGGCCAGCGGCGTGTTCGCTGTTTTCCTTCAACCAAGTGAGTGCCTTGGTTGCCGTGGTTTTGGAAGCGGTCGATCCTTCGGCCAGCAGCGCCTGCACGGCCGCTCCGGTCGAGTCCGCTTCCACGGCATTTTTGTTTTCAGGTTCTGTTTCTGTGAACGGTGGGTTGGTGTTGCATTCAGTCGGTTTGAGGCCGAGCGTCGAGCGAAACGCTCCATTGAGCGAAACCGATGCGCTTTCGCACTGCTGTTCGCGCAGATATTTGCCGGCAGGTTCGATCCACGCTTTCAGGTTCGGCGAGCCAGGACAGTCTCCGGCTTCGCACCCCCTCAACGCGATGATCGCCAGTGACTGCGTGAACGTGTTCGAGAAGTCTTCGGTCTCGCCCTTGTCGTCGAACCGGCCCGAGCTCAACTGCATGCACTTCAGGTCCGCGATCAGATTGCGCCCGCCCACGCTCTGCGGATTATGTTCCTTGGCCTCCGCGACGAGGGCGAACTTTGCGACCGAGCCCGCGCGCATCGCTTCGCCTTCGCTGCACGATTTGGTGCCGATGTATTCGTTGAAGTGTTCCATTGCGTATTTGTATGTCGCGTTGCTCTTGCTTGTCATTGCGGCGGCCTTGAACGCGAGCGAGCATTCGAGCGTCTCCCCGACTGAAGGCCCGCCCCCGGCGAACTCTTCGCAATAGGCCGGGTTGCTCGTCGATTCCGGCTTGAGCTGTTTGCCGAGCCAGGTCGCCGCTTCAGAGCCTGCCGACGCACTCGCCGCGGCAGGCGCCGCGAACGCGACCGCCAACATCAGCGCGACCGCCAGCAGGCCCCCTCGTTGAAGGACCGATTTGTTGACTGACATTTGACTTCTGACCTCCTCGTGTTGCCGAGGTGGCTCCAAAGCGAGAGATCCAGCCATTGCCTCGGTTAACGACACATCCCCGAACACACACACTTGTGAACGGGGACGAAGTCAGACCACTCGGCTCGGCCTGGGCTCCGCCCGCAGACCACGACGGGATGGATAGAGCTCCAAATCCCCCGTGCAGGCACTCCGGCTCGCCACCGCCCGCCAGAAACGACGAGGGTGGCCTACGGTTGCGGGTCAGCGCCGGACTCAGACCGGCTTCCCCCACACAGAGGACGATATTTAGTTGTCGACGTGCACCATAGCGGTCTTTGGATAGTCCGGTCAATCGACCATCCGTCCCGAACGTGGTCACGCGTGAATATCCGCAACGTGGCTGTGGGGAACTACGGCTCCCGGCGCCGCGCACGGACGGTATACCTACGCGGTGATGCAAGAAGAGGAGACCCAGGCGCTTGACGCGAGCGGGGTCGGTAGCGCGGTGACGGCCGATCGCAGGATCCGGATCGTGCTCGCCGACGATCACACGGTGGTGCGCAGCGGCCTGCGCATGCTGTTGGACAGCGAGGCGGACTTCGAAGTCGTGGCGGAGGCGGGCGAGGTCGAGAGCACGCGGCGCTACGTGCGCGGTCACCGTCCCGCGGTGCTGGTGCTGGACCTCAATATGCCGGGGGAATCGAGCCTCGATGCGATCCCTGTGCTGCGGGCCGAGTCGCCGGGTACCCAGATCGTGGTGCTGACGATGCAGGAGGAGCTGGCCTTCGCCCGCCATGCGCTGGGGGCAGGTGCGCTCGGCTATGTGCTCAAGGAGGCCGCCGACGACGAGCTCGTGCGGGCTGTGCGCGCGGCGGCCGTGGGTGAGACCTATCTGACCCCGCGCCTGGGGGCGCGCATGGCGTCCGAGCCGGAGATCGGGCGCCCGGATGACCTCTCCGAGCGCGAGGCGGAGGTGTTGCGCCTGATCGCGCTCGGTCACACCAATGCTGAGATCGCCGAGCAGCTGTTCCTGTCGGTGCGCACCGTGGAGACCCACCGTGCCCACATCCAGCAGAAGTTGAACCTCACCTCCCGCGCGGAGCTGGTGCGCTACGCGATGGAGCGCGGCTTGATGAACGTTTGAGGTTCGTCGCCGCCGCGGAGAGCTGCACGGCGGAGGCAGTTCACCCGGCGTGGCTTTCGTGTACGGCGGCCGGGGCGGTGCCTGCTGCCCGCCGTTGGACGGGGAAGCTGGCGCGCACGGTGGCGCCGGCGCCCACGGAGGAGTCGATCCGCAGCGTGCCGTCGAGCAACTCGACCCGCTCGCGCATTCCGAGCAGACCGAAGCCGGTGGTGTCGGCGGAGGGATCGAAGCCGGTGCCATCGTCGCGCACCTCGACATGCACCGTCTTGTCGTCCTCGTGAATCTCAACGACTGCCCGCTTTGCGCCGCCGTGCTTGGTGGCGTTGGTGAGCGCCTCCTGGACGATCCGGTAGAGCGCGGTCTCCAGCTCCGGCGTGTGGCGGGCAGGTGCGCGGTCGCCTTTGAGGCGACCGCCGCTCTGCTCGTGCGCGAGCTCGATGCTGACGTCCACCTCGATACCGTGGCGGGCCGCACGTTCGGCGAGCGCTTCGACGGCCGCCTGGGTGCCGAGCTCGTCCAACGCCGCGGGGCGCAGGTCGGTGATCAGCGCGCGCAGGTTGGTGATCCCCTCCTCGAGCTGCTCGATCCCATGCAGAAAGGCTTCCCGCAGCGCCTCGGGGCGGGTGGAGCGCGCGGCGGTGGAGAGCCCGATCCGCAGCGCCGAGAGACTCTGAAGGGTGTCGTCGTGCAACTCGCGCGCCCACCGTCGGCGCTCGCCCTCGGCCGCGGCGAGGCGCTGGCGGTGGCGCTCGGTGGCGACCGACTGGGCGGTTGCCACAGCGGTGGCGGCACTCGCGGCGAACGCCCCCAGCAGCCGCTCGTCCTCGGCGCTGAAGCTCGGCCCGTCCTCGAGTCGGTCGAGCGCCAGCAGCGCGCCGTAGCCGTGACCGCGGAACAGCAGCGGCACCACCAGCCCGCCCCGCGCGCTCACGCCGAGACGGCCGGTGCCGTGCTCCTCGAAGCGGGCGAGGTTGACTTCGTCGTCGAGGCGCAGCGTGCGACGCGCGCGCAAGGCTTGTCCGGCGAGCGAGTCGCGCAGCTGGACGGTTTGGCCGACCACGCCCGCGGGCAGCTCCCCCGCGCCGGCGGCGACGACGAGCTCCTGGCGGCGGCGCAGCTCGATCAGCAGCACGCGCGCGCCGACCAACGCGCGGCCGCGCTTGGCGACCAGCTCGAGGATCACGTCGAGGTCGGTCTCGCCGCCGACGGCCAGCGCGATCTGGGTGGTGGCGTCGAGCGTGGCGACGGTGCGCTCGAGCTCCTCGCGGCGCTCGCTGGCCCCCGTATATCGCCGCGCGTGGTCGATCGCCACGCCGGCGAGCTCGGCGAGCACGGTGAGCGCCTCCTCGTCCTCGGCGGAGAACCGCGCACCGCCGTCCTTCTCGGTGAGGTAGAGGTTGCCGTAGGGCAGCCCGCGCACGAGGATCGGCGCCCCGAGGAAGGTGCGCATCGGGGGATGCCCGCTGGGGAACCCGTAGGAGCGGGGATGGCGCCCGACATCGTCGAGGCGCAGCGCCACGGGATCCTCGATCAGCGCGCCCAGCACGCCGCGGCCACGGGGCAGTGCCCCGATCGCCGAGTGGGTGGCGTCGTCGATCCCCCGGGTGATGAACTGTGAGAGCTCGCTGCGCGACTCGTCGAGCACCCCGAGTGCGGCGTAGCGGGCGCCGGTGAGTTCCTGCGCGGAGTCCAGCACCCGCTGAAGCACCACGTCGAGGTCGAGCTCGGCGAGCACGTCGCGGGCTAGATCCAGCACTCCACGTACGGCGCGGTCCATCGCTGTTTCCTGGTCTTGGTGTCGGAACACTCGGCCTGGAGGGTGGGGACGGTGTCGTCCAGCCACTTTGGCGAGTCGAGCCCGATTCCACGCTCCCGATTCTTTGCGCTCTACACTGCAGGATACACCGAAAGTGCCCAGCTCCCCCAAGTGCCCGGCCCCCCTCTCGGTATGACTAGATGCTCGAATTTGTGCAGGTCTCCTCTATTGGCGGGGGTCAGCGGAGGCGGCGCGCCGGTTTGTGGAATCCCAGTCACGGCACTTTCGAGAAACAGAGACATCCCTTGACAAAATCAATGCCTGTCGCCTATATTCCACATGCCGGGGCAGGCCGGGGAGGGAGGTGAGAGGATCGCGAGTCATGGCAAAGTTGTGAGCAGGCACGGCACTGAGGATGGCACCGGGCACCGGCGCGAGTTGCGCTCTGGCGAGTCGTCGGCTCGCGGGCGGGTTGAGCTCGATCTCGAGCGCGAGCGCGTAGCGGAGATCCAGCGCGCGCGGATGCTGGGCGCAATGGTGGACCTGACCCGCGAGCGGGGCGCCGAGCGGGTGACGGTGGCGCACGTCGTCGGGCGGGCGGGCGTGTCGCGCCGTACTTTCTACGAGCTGTTCGAGGATCGCGAAGCGTGTCTTTTGGAGGCGCTGGACGATGCGCTGGGGCGGATTGAGGCGGCGGTGATGCCGGCGTACCGCCAAGAGCGCGGTTGGAGTCAGCGAATCGGCGCTGCGCTCACCGCGATGCTCGAATATTTCGACGCCGATCCCGCGACGGCGGCGCTGTGCGTGGTGGACTCGCTCGCCGCGGGCCCCGAGGCGCTGGAGCGCCGCGCGGCCGTGGTGGACGCGCTGGTGGCCGCGGTGGACCGCGGCCGCCGCGAGGCGGGCGCCCAAGCCGGCCTCAACCGCGTCATCGCGGAGGGTGTGGTGGGCGCCGTGCTGGGCGTGTTGTACACGCGCCTACGCGGGCGGGTGGGGTCCGATATGAAGCCGCTGCTGGCGCTGCGGGGGCAGCTGATGAGCATGATCGTGCTGCCCTACCTCGGTTCCGAGGCGGCGGCCGCCGAGTTGGCCCGCCGTCCGCCTCGCACGCGCCGCCAGGCGCGCAGCCCGGAAGACCCGCTGAAGCGGCTGGATATGCGCCTCACCTACCGGACCATGCGTGTGCTGAGCGCGGTGGCGGCACAGCCGGGCCTCAACAACCGCCAGATCGCACGCGACGCGGGCGTTGCCGACCAGGGCCAGATGTCAAAGCTGCTGGCGCGTCTGGAGGGTCTCGGACTGATCGCCAACGGGGGCGAGAGCCTGGTCAGAGGCGAGCCGAACATGTGGCGGCTGACCCAGCGTGGCGAGGAGCTCGAGCAGGCGATCCGCGCCCGCAACGAGCACTGAGCGCACCTCGAGCACACCAGCGATTGGCGCACCGAGCACGATGCGCTCCGCGTCGCAACGAGCACTGAGTACCCCGAACACGACTCGCTCCGCGCCCGCAACCGGCGCTGAACGCACCCCGGAAACGACGCCACATCTGGAACACTCTCTTACACGTGAAAGCGGTACGCTGGACAGCGAGTCGCGTCAGCGTCTATAATCGTGGGGCGCGCGGGTCGGCGCGATCGAGGAGCTAGGGTCTTGGGGAGGTGCCGATGAGTTCTACAGCTGGCGGTCGTGTCGTACTCGCGGGCTCCTTTGCGGGAGCGGCTAGGCGTTACTGGCTGGGCGTGTTCCCCGGCGTGTGCGCCGAGCGTCGCCGTCGCGAGGCGCGCGCTCAGGAGATCCCCGATCAGCTGCTGCGCCAGGTCGTGGTGGACGCTCTGCGCAAGTGGGGAAACATCGAGGGCGCGAGCGCGTTCGCGGCGTTTGTCCCGCGGCGTCGGCGCGCCGCGGCGGCACGCGCGATGGTGTGCTTCCAGGCGGCATACAACTACCTGGACATGCTCACCGAGCTGCCGAACACCGACCCGGCGGCCAACGGCAGGCTCCTGCACCGCGCGCTGCTGGTGGCGCTGGACCCCGACGCGGAGCACCTCGACTACTACGCCCACCACCATCTGCACGAGGACGGCGGCTACCTCAAGGAGACGGTGGACGGCTGCCGCGCGGCGCTCGCGCAACTGCCCTCCTATGCCGCGGTGGCGCCCGCGGCGCTGCGCGCGGCGGAGCGGATCGTGGCCTTCCAGAGCTGCAACACCGGCGAGGTGCAGGGCGACTACCTGGCGCTCGAACGGTGGGCGCGGGCACACACGCCCCCCGGGACCGGCATGCGCTGGTGGGAGACGGCGGCCGCCGGGGGCAGCTCGCTGTGTATCTACGCGCTGATCGCGGCGGCCGCCGAGCCCCGCGTTGACCCCGAGGAGATCGCGGCGATCGAGTCCTCCTACTTTCCGTGGATTGGGGCGCTGCACTCGCTGCTGGACAATGTGGTCGACGCCGCCGAGGATTACGCGACTGGTCAGCGCAGCCTCGTCGGCTGCTATGCCTCCCCGTGCGACGCGGCCACGCGCATGGGGATGCTGGCGGAGCGCTCCAGCGAGGCGGCGCAGGCGCTGCCCGGCCGCCGTCACACGCTGGTGTTGGCGGCGATGGCGAGCTTTTACCTGTGCACGCCGGAGGCGCGCGCGCCCGAGGCGGCTCCGGTCGCCGACGCTGTGCTGCAGGCGCTCGGGGAGCCGGCGCGGATGGCGATGACGGTGTTCCGCTCACGGCTGGCGCTGCGCCGCGTGGCGCCGAGCGCGCCCGGCGCGCCGGCGCGCCGCGGTGGCGGGGCGGAGGTAGTGATGCCCCCGGCGGCAGCGGAGATGCTGCCCGCTGCCTCGGCGATCGTCACCACCCCCACCTCCCTCGGTCACGATCCGCGTGGCATAAAGTAGATCAGTGTCCGATCGGGTCAAACTCGGGCTCTATGGGAGCCGTGGGGTCGTGCTTTGGGTTTGCCGGCCGGCGCAACTCCTTGCGCTCTGCGACATGAAGGAGGCTACTGGTGCTGGAGCTGCGTGATCTCGTAAAGCACTACCCCCAGATCGGCGGCGAGCCGGTGCGCGCCGTCGACGGCGTCTCGCTTGAAGTGCAACCCGGCGAGATGGTGGCGCTGTACGGGCCGAGCGGGTCGGGCAAGACGACGCTGCTGCTGATGGTCGCGACGCTCCTGCAGCCCACCAGCGGCGCGGTGCTGATCGGCGGCCGCGACGTCTCCTCGCTGAGCGAGAAGGAGGCCTCGCACTTTCGGCTCTCCGAACTGGGCTTCATTCGCCAGAACTTCGATCTGCTGCCCGGCGTGACCGCGATCGACAACGCCGTGTTGAAGCTGCTGAAGAGCATGCGCTGGCGCGAGGCCCACCGCCAGATCGCGCCGCTGCTCGAGCGCCTCGGCCTCGGCCAGCGCCTCGATCACAGCGCGGAGACGCTCTCGATGGGGGAGCGCCAACGGGTGATGATCGCACGTGCGCTCTCCACCAAACCGCGCCTCCTGCTGGCGGACGAGCCGACCGGCAGCCTCGACACGCAGCGCGGCCGCGAAGTGCTGGAACTGTTGACCGAACTGTGCCGCGAACACCAGGTGGCGATCGTGCTCGTCAGCCACGACCCGCAGGCGGCGGCGTACGCCGACCGCGTGCTCGCGTTGCGCGACGGCAAGCTGGGCGAGTACGAGCCCGAGCAATGGGCTGCGCGAGTGGCAGCGCAGTAGGGGCGCGACGCCAACGTGAAGCCCCTCAACGTCCTGCACCTCTACCGCGTGCGCCTGCGCGCGCGCCTATTGCAGGAGATGTTCGCGATCGTCGGCATCGCCGCGGGGGTGGCGCTGCTGTTCGCCTCACAGGTGGCAAGCTCGAGCCTCTCGAGCTCGGTCGCGCAGCTCTCCAAAGGGATCGTCGGAAACGCTTCGCTGCAGCTACTCGCGCGTGACGCACAGGGCTTCGAAGCGGGGATGGTCGCGAAGGTGCGTCACCTCCCGGGAGTCCGGGTGGCGGCGCCGCTGCTTGAAGGGAACGCCGAGATCTCCGGCCCGAAGGGCAGCGAATCGGTTGAGCTGGTGGGCGCCGACTCGAGCCTCGCAAAACTCGGCGGGGCGCTCGTGCGCAAGACCAAGGTGGAAGGGTTCGGTGGCTTCGGGGCGCTTGTGCTGCCGGCGCCGCTGGGCCGCAAGATCGGGGTGGTGAAGTTCGGCAAGGAAGCGACCGTCAAGGTCAACGGGCACGTCGAACAGGCGCCGCTGTACGCGCTGCTGCGCTCCAGCCAGATCGGAGCGCTGGTCTCCAGTCCGATTGCGGTGACGACGCTCGAATTCGCCCAGGAAATGAGCGGGCTGCAGGGCCGTGTCAGCCGTGTGCTCGTCGAGCCCGTACCGGGCGCCGAGGCGAGCGTGCGCGAGGGGCTCGAACGGTTGGCGGGGGGGCGGCTGAACGTGGAGCCGGCCAACTACGACGAAGCGCTGTTCACGAAAGCGGCTGCCGCCACCAACCAGTCCACGGCGCTGTTCGCCGTGATCAGCGCGCTGGTGGGCTTCCTGTTTGCGTTCAACGCGATGCTGTTGACGGTGCCGCAACGGCGACGGCTGATCGCCGACCTGCGCCGCGACGGGTACCCCCCGCGAACGGTGATCGCGGTGATGATGTTCGACGCGCTGGTGCTCGGCGTGCTCGCCTGCATCCTCGGGCTGGCGCTCGGCGAGGAGCTCTCGATCCACCTCTTCCATGCGAACCCCGGCTACCTCTCCTCCGCTTTTGCGGTCGGCTCGCAGCGTGTGGTGAGCGCCCAGAGCGTCGCGATCGCGATCGCGGGGGGGATGCTGGCCGCCTCGGTTGCGGTGCTCAGCCCGCTCAAAGACATCCTCTCGCGCCAACCGCTGGCGGCGATCACCGACAAGGATGGCGCGGGCACGCTCAGCGGCACTCGTTGGCTGGCGCTGGGTGGGGTGGCGTGCCTGGCGGCGGCCACGGCGGTCCTGCTGGCGGCGCCGAAGTCGGCTGTGCTGGGGATGGTGTTCCTCGTGGGGGCGCTGTTGCTGCTGTTGCCGATTCCGCTGAACGCCACGCTCGCACTGGTGCGGCGGATTGCACCCGGGATCACGAGCGCGGTGCCGCACGTGGCGGTGATGGAGCTGCGCGCCGGACGCGCGCGCGCCGTGGCGATCGCCGCGACCGGCGCGGTGGCGGTGTTCGGCAGCGTCGCGATCGAGGCCGCCCACGGCGATCTGCTGCACGGCCTCGAAAACGCGGCGCACGACATGAACGCCTTCACCGACGTGTGGGTCTCCCCGGCGGGCACCTACAACCTGCTGAGGACCACGCCGTTCGCGCCCACCGATCAGGCCAAGCTCGCGCGGTTGCCGGGCGTGAGCGCCGTGCGTCTGTACCGCGGGGGGCTGCTCGACATCGGCGAACGGCGCGTGTGGGTGATCGCGCCGCCGCGCGAATCCACGCCGTTGCTGCCCGCCAGTCAGATCGTCGAAGGGAACGTGAAGCAGGCCGAAGCAGAGGTGCGCAGCGGCGACTGGATGGTGGTGTCGCAGGCGATCGCCAACGAACACCACCTGCACGTCGGCGACTCCTTCGCACTGCCCACCCCTGTGCCGAGCATCTTCAAAGTGGCGGCGATCGGCACCAACATCGGGTGGGCGCCGGGGGCGATCATCATCAACGCCGAAGACTACGCGCGCGCGTGGGGCTCGGCGGACGCGAGCGCCTACAACGTGCTGCTCTCACCCAGCGTCTCCCAAGCCCAGGGCAAGCGCGAGCTCGAACGCGCGCTCGGCAGCGGCTCGGGCTTTGCGGTGCAGACCGCAGAAGAACACGCCGCCCAGCAGCGCGCGCTCACGCGCCAGGGCCTCGAACGCCTCACCCAGATCGCGACGCTGATCCTGATCGCCGCGGTGCTGGCGATGGCGGCGGCGATGGGCAACATGGTGTGGCAGCGCCGCCCGCGCCTGGCGAAGCTGAAGCTCGAGGGCTTCCCGCGCGCGGAACTGTGGCGCACGATCCTGCTGGAGAGCCTGCTGCTGCTCGGCGTGGGCTGTGTCAGCGGTGCGGTGTTCGGTCTCTACGGCCAGCAGCTGCTCGACCGTGCGCTGGCCAACGTGATCAACTTCCCCGTGGTGTACTCCTTCGGCATCCTCGTCGCGCTCGCCAGCCTCGCGCTGGTGACCGCGGCGGCCGTGGCGATCGTCGCGATTCCCGGCTACATCGCCGCCGGCGTGCCGCCCGCCGTGGCGCTGCAAGACTGAAGTCCCTCTCCACTCGGCTTCTCTCTTTTTGTGGGTGGTGATCCGCCTGGCGGGGTGGCGCGTAGGAACCCTCGCCACACCCGGGCTGACCGGCTCGGGACTGCCCGCCGGCAGATCTCCTTACACCCATACCGAGAGGTGAACGATGGGACTTGACAATCCACTGCACATAGCCTTCCTGCTGATGCTCCTGCTGCTGGTGTTCGGCGCCAAGCGCCTGCCCGAGATGGGCCGTTCGTTGGGCGAGGGGCTGCGAGGCTTCAAGGGCGCGGTGAGCGGCGAGCCGATCGCTCCCGCGATCGCCGCACCGGTGGCCGCGCCTACCGCCGTCCAGATGGCGACGCCCGCTGTGGCCCACGTGGCAACGCCCGCCATCGCACAGGACCCAATCCCGACCGCAGAGGAGCTGCACTCGCGATGAGAGGCAGGTCGGCGAGCGGCTCGGCCGGCGTGGGCAAGCTCGCCGACGAGGAGCTGATGGCGCTTGTACGGGAGGGCGACGCCGACGCGTTCGAGGTCGTCTACGACCGTCACTGCGATGCCGCCTTCTCGCTCGCCTACCGGATGTGCGGCAGGCGAGCGACCGCCGAGGACGTCCTGCAGGAGGCGTTCCTCGCGCTGTGGCGCACCGGCGCGCGGTATGACTACACCCGTGGGAGCGTGCGCAACTGGATCCTGCGGATCGTGCACAACCGTGCGGTCGACGCGCTGCGCCGGGGCGGGGTGCGCGATCGCCACGCCGTCCACGAAGAGGGGGCCGTTGAGCGGGTGGCGGGCGCGCAGGACATCGAGGAGCAGATCCTGGGCCGGGAGCGCTCGGAGGAGGTGATGGGTGCCCTCGGTGTCCTGCCCAAGGAGCAGAGCCGCGTGCTCGAGCTTGCGTACTTCGGCGGCTTCACCCACACCGAGATCGCCTCGATGCTGCAGATGCCCGTCGGCACCGTGAAGGGTCGGATGCGTTTGGGACTCGCCAAGCTGCGTCTGACGATGGCCGCCGAGGAGGGGGTGTCCAGATGAATGAAGCGCACGACTCCGACCCCGACCCGTACGACGCCGACCGGCACGACCACGCCTCGAACGACCCCGACCCCCGCGACTCGCAGAGCTCCACCGAGGGCGGCTGCGGCGATGCGGCTCTCTACCTGTTGGGCCTGCTCGACGAGCGCCACAGCCGGATGTTCGTCGAACACGCCCGCTCGTGCGCGCTGTGCAGCGACGATCTTGCCGCGCTGGCGCCGGCGATCGAGCACCTCCCCACCACGGTCAGGCAGGTGTCCGCGCCGGCCCGTACCAAGCGGCAGGTGATGGCGGTCGTGCGCAGTGAGGCCGCCCAGCTGGCGGCGCGCTCCTCCTCCGGCTCGCGCCGCACGGTCCGCGGGCGCATTGCCCTGCGCCCCGCGCTGGCGCTGGCAGGTACGGCGATGCTGGCGGCGGGGGTCGCGATTGGCGCGCTGTCCACGCCCTTCGGTGGCGGGTCCACTCCCGCCGGTGGCTCCTCGGCGCGAGTGGTGAGCGCCGACGTCACGCTCGCCGGCGCCAGCGCGTCGCTGCACCGGAGCGGCGGGCACACCTGGCTCACCGTGGCGGACATGCCCGAGCCCTCCTCGGGGCACGTGTACGAGGTGTGGTTGAAGCGCCCCGGGCGCGCGGAGCCGCTGCCGACCGACAGTCTGTTCGCCCCGACCTCCTCCGGCGCCGCGACCGTGGCTGTGCCCGACAGTGGCGGAGCAAGCGAGGTGCTTGTCACGCAGGAGCCCTCCGGAGGCACCCAAGTGCCGACCGCTTCCCCCGTCATCGTCGCGCGCCTGAGCTGACCACACCTAGGCACATGGCGATCGCAATCGGCAAAGTCGGGCACGAGGAGCGACTCAGCTTCGTCGATCACCTCGACGAGCTGCGCACGCGCCTGATCGTCTCGCTGGCCGTGCTCGCGGTGGCGTTCGGCTTCTGCCTGTGGCAGAACCACTTGCTGCTGCGCATCGTCAACCGGCCGCTCGAACACCAGACCCAGAAACAGGTGCGAGCCGGGAGCGGTCCGCTCGGCGCGACGTACACCGTGCAGCAGGGTGCCCGTGCGGTGGGGGTGCAGCTGGAACGCGTGGTGGGGGCGCTCGAGCGGCCCGGCAGCGGAGCGAGCGCCGCGACTCGCACGACGCTGCGGAGTGTGAGGCCGCGGCTGCACAGGGCGATCTCGCGGCTGTCGGCCGCGCCGCAGGGCAACAAGCCGGTGACGCTCGGGGTCGGCGAGCCGTTCACCGCGACGCTCGGGGTGGCGCTGCTGTTCGCGCTGATCCTCGCGCTCCCGGTGATCCTCTATGAGCTCTACAGCTTCCTGCTCCCGGCGCTCAGGCCCGAGCACCAGCGCATCGTCTCGCCGCTGGTCCTGGCGGTGCCCGTGCTGTTCGTGATCGGAGTGATGTTCGGCTACTTCGTGGTGCTGCCCGCCGCGCTGCGTTTCTTCGAGAACTTCAACAGCAGCCAATTCAACGTGCTCGTGCAGGCCGGCCAGTACTACCACTTTGCGGCCACCATCCTGCTTGCGATGGGGCTGGTGTTCCAGGTGCCCGTCGCGATCCTGGCGGCCACCCGCGCGGGCGTCGTCACGCCGCGCCAGCTGCGAGCGCACCGCCGCTACGCGATCCTGGCGTGTGGCGCGGTGGCGGCCTTTCTGCCGGGCGATGCGATCACCCTGCTGCTGGAGACGGTGCCGCTGTACCTCCTGTTCGAGACCAGCGTGCTGCTCGCCTCGCTGTTCGAGCGGCGCGTGCAGCGTCGGCGGCGGGCCACCACCGACGCATAGGGTCGCCGGCGCTGGTCGAAGAGGATGCTCCGGGCAGGGGATGCAGAGGATGCTCCGGGTGATGCGCAAACCGCCCAAAACGCCAACGGCGCCCCCCGGAGCGGATCCGAGGGGCGCCGTTGTCCACCGGCCAGGGATGTGGCGCTGCTACTTCTTCTTATGCCCGCTGTTGTGCGCGCTGCGCGGGGGACAAGGTACCGTCGCGGTGGTGCTCGTGGAGGAGCCGTCTTCGAATGTAAACGAGGCCGAGAACGGGAAGCCGCCGTGGGGGCAGTGTTCGGGCACGCCGATGCCGGTTGGGCGGAAGTGTACGAGCCTGCCGTGGACATGCTTGGTGTAGATCAGGCCCTGGGGGCCGATCGTCGCCTTGACGCTGATGATCGAGACGTTGGGACCGTTGGGGACACTGGGGATCGCCGGCACGATGGTCGCCAGCTGCGAGCCGAAGATTCCCGAGGCGGGCTGGACTTCGCCTCTGAATACCAGCTGCGCGGATACGGGCGTCTTGCCGTTGGCGTAAAACAGCACGACCAGGTTGCCGTTGTTGGAGGGGCCCATCACGGCCTGGACTTCGGGCAGCTCCTGCCCGGCTCCGTCGCCGAACGGCACTTCCACGTAGGCGCTGCCCGATCCGAGGCGCGAGTTGACGGGGCAGCCCGCGAGACCTTCGAGCTGCAGTTTTTCGGGGTTGCACACCGCCAGGCCGAGGTTGGTGTCGGTGTAGTTCATGCCGGCGGGCATGTGCAGGTCGATGCTGGTCAGCGGTGGGGGCGCGAGCCCTTCGGTGGTGGCGACCGTGAAGGAGAAGCCGATCGTGGTGGTCGCCCCCAGCCGATCGGGGGTGAACGATGCCTGGAGTTTTGCCTGCTCGCTGGCTATCGCGCCGGCGGTTGCCGGCAGGCACACACATGCCAGCAGCGCTCCCGCCGCCGCGAGCGTCTTGATGTTGCGCATTGAGCTCCCCCCTCGCCCGCGCGTCAGGAGGAGAACTTGCCGTTGACGTGAACGGTCATCGAGTCGTTGGAGCGCTGGATCGTCCCGTTGAAGCTGATCCCCGAGCCGTGGGCGCCGGAGTAGCTGCCGCTGCCGCGGTCGATCGAGAGCGTGCCCGAGAAGCTGGCGGTGCCGCCGTTGGTGCGGTAGCTGCCGGTAGCCTTGCCAGTGATCGAGCCGCCCTTGGTATTGACGGTCAGTTCGGCGGTGACTTTGTTGGTGGAGACTACGTCCAGGTGCAGGGAGATGGTGCCGGAGATAGAGCCGCTGGCGCTGCCGGACTCGTACAGGTTGAACCCGTGTTTGGAGGTCTTGTGCAGGTTGCCGCTGTCGTTCAGCGACACCGTGCGGGCTGCGTGTGCGGTCGATCCTGAGGCGCCGGCGACGCCGGCTGCGAGGGCAAGCGACCCGGCGGCGGCCGCAAGGGCGCCTCCGACGGCAAGGCTACGTCGTGCAAGGCTTCTCATTACCACGATCCTCTCCTCCACTGCTTTTCGGTGTAGACCCCAGGTTAGAACTTAGCACCCTACCGGCCCGCTGGGCTTTTCGTCAAGATGCTGTCTATTACGTCCGTCATACGGTCAAACCCATGGCGGGCGGGGGAGTTGCGGACGTAGCGCATCATGAAAAACTACCGCTTACAGGCGCTCGTGTCGAGGGGGACCGATTGGGGACACTCGCTTCGCCGAAGCCGGGGGACGCTCGCCTATGACGAGCATCCCCGTTTCGGCCAGCATCCCCGAATCGGCCAGCGCAGGCCGGCGGGTGCGAGGCTCAAGGAATCGGTGGCGGCGTCGATAGTCGAAGCATGCCACGCGGAAGCCAGGGTTACCCGACGCCGGGGAGCGGCGGGGGGAAGGCGCTGGGGGCGACGCCCACCGAGGCTGATATCGCGGAGGGATCACCGGCCGCGGTGGTGCCCACGTACGCCGCCGCCGATCTGCGTCGCCTCGGCGAAGCGTTGAAACGGGATACCGACGAGGTCGTCGTGAGGCTGCAGCGCCGCTCGGCGGAGTCGGGGCGGGTGCTCGACACGCTCGTCGAAGACAGCTTCGCGCGGGTTGGCTCGGTGTCGACGATCGCCGTGGCGCGGTGGATGGCGGGCGACGGCGAGGAGGTGGCGCGCGAGGTGGGCCGCGAGTCGTGGCGGATCTTCGGCCAGCTGGCCGCGCAGCGGGCGGCCCCGCTCAACGAGGTCACCAAGCGCTGCTTGCGCTGGCGCGACGCCGCCGAGGAGGTTGTACTCGAGCAGGCGCGGGCGCTGGGGCTCTCGCCCGAGGTGCGCGCGGTGGCGCTGGGGATGCTGCAGCGCAGCCTCGACGTGACGCTGGTGCGGATGTGCGAGTCCTTCGAGCAGGAGCGCCGCCGCGCCCACGAGGAGCTCTCCCGCCGCCAGGACGAGCTGGTGTTCCTCGCCACCCACGACCCGCTCACGGGTCTGCCCAACCGCACCCTGATCCTCGATCGTGTGGAGCAGATGCTGGTGCGCTCCCGCCGCAACCAGACTCCGGTGGCGGCTTTGTTCATCGACCTCGACAACTTCAAGAGCATCAACGACACGCTCGGCCACGGCGCCGGCGACAGACTGCTGATGGCGGTCGCCGCACGGCTGCGGCACGCGATCCGCGAGACCGACGCGCTCGGGCGTCTCGGCGGCGACGAGTTCGTGGTGATCGCCGAAGGAATGTCTCTGGCCGCCGGCCCCGAGCTGATTGCCGAGCGCCTGCTGGAGGCGTTGGCGCCGCCGTTTCGCCTCGACGACGAGGCTCAGGCCGCGCGCCTGGCGGTGACCGCGAGCGTGGGGATCGCGATGGGCCCGCGCGACTCCGCCGAGGAGCTGCTGCGCGACGCGGACGTGGCGATGTACCGCGCCAAGTGGGATGGCAAGAACCGCTACGTGGTGTTTGAGTCCACAATGCAGGACGCGGTGCAGAGCCGTATGGAGCTGGAGATGGACCTGCGCGAAGCGCTCCAGGACGAGCAGTTCTTCCTCGTCTACCAACCCACGTTCGACCTCCAGGACATGAGCCCCACGGGGGTGGAGGCGCTGCTGCGCTGGAACAGCCCACGGCGTGGGGTGGTGCAGCCGGATGACTTCGTGCCGCTGCTGGAGGAGACCGGCATGATCGTCGAGATCGGCCGCTGGGTGCTGCGCGAGGCCTGCCGCCAGGGCGCCGCCTGGCGCGCCGCGGGGCACGCGATCCGGATGTCGGTGAACGTCTCCGCGCGTCAGCTGGACACCGACGAGTTCGTCACCCACGTCGGCGAGGCGCTCCAGGGAAGCGGCCTCGAGCCGGACGCGCTGACGTTGGAGATCACCGAGACCACGCTGATGCGCGACACGGGGGAGACGGTGCGCCGCCTGCGGGCCGTCAAGCAGTTGGGGGTGCGGATCGCGATCGACGACTTCGGCACCGGCTACTCCTCGCTCTCCCACCTCCAGCAGTTCCCGGTGGACGCGCTGAAGATCGACCGCTCGTTCATCGCGCGCCTCACGCAGAGCCCCGAAGGCGAGACGTTGATCCGCATGCTCGTGCAGCTCGGCAAGGCGATGTCGATTGAGACGCTCGCCGAGGGGATCGAGCGCCAGCACGAGCTCACCCTGCTCAAGGATGAGCAGTGCGACAGCGGCCAGGGCTTCCTGTTCGCGCGCCCGCTCGACGCGGCCACGGCGGAGGCCTTCTTCCGCACCTGGCACGGCGACCTCGCGGAGGCGTTCTCGCAGGAGGCGTTGTAGGGAACTCGGCGATTCCCCGCCTGGTGGGTTGGCGCCCGCCTACTCAGACGGCTAGGTCGTGCGTTTTGCGCGCGGTGCCGATCCGGCGGAGCTTGGCGAGCGGGGGGAAGATGATTCGCTCGATGTCCAGCTCTGGGATCGAGGTGATCTCGACCAGTGCCGTGTCACCGTGGCGCAGTTCCAGCACGCCGCCGGAGGCGCCGGCGGGGATGCCATCGAACGACTCTGTCAGTTCGATCACATCCAATACCGCGATCTTGTCGGTAGCTGGCATTAGATTCATGCTAGAGCCTCGGGTAGGCGGTAACAAGTCGGGGGGCGTCGAGTGTATGCTCGTAGTGCCACGACGTCAGGGTTTTGGCTGTGCGCCCGCCGATGGTGAGGGCCGTCTCCACACCGCAGACCACGCCCTCGGGCTGCCGGTCGATGACCTTGCGGATGCGCGCGTCGACCACGGCACGAGCGATAGTGGCCCAGAAGCGTCGGGTGTCGTGCTCGCCGACGCGCAGGAGTCGCGCCCATTCCCGTCCGTGGCCCTCCTCGCTGAGGATCCAAGCCAGCTTCTCGGGTGTCGCATATGCCTTCGCGGCACGGGGCAGCAGCTCGCCTACCTTCGGCGGCCAAGACGTGCCTACGTTCATTCGCACACGTGGATCGGGTTCATGCTGCCGACGCTACCCCGCGCTTGGGATGGTTTGCCGGCGCGACCAGATTGCGCGTGGAGAACGTCACGCACCCGCGTAAGCGCGGGTATTCTCTCTACGGCCAGTCGATCCGCTCAACCAGCTCGTTAGGGCCGAGGTCGATCAGGGCGCTGTGCTCGATCGGGGCGTAGTTGCCGTCCCTCAGACCTAGCCAGTGAATCTTGCGCTCGCGTGGGTCGACGATCAGCACCTCGTCCACGCCGTGGGCGGCGTAGAAGGGGAGCTTTTGCCAGCTCTCGTCGTTGGGGGAGGCGATCTCGACGACGAGCGCGGCTGTGCGATGCCAGACGCCGCGCAGGCGCTCTCGGTGCAGGCCGCCGTCTGGCACCCGGAAGTCGTTCTCCGAGTCGCCTAGGTTGAACTCGGCCATCGTCGGCCACAGTCCCGCGGCTCGCGCCCGCGAGCCGAGCTGCTCGGCCAGCTGCTGTGAGATGTCGGCGTGTTCGCCCATGGGGGCGGGAACCATGTGCAGCACACCCTCCCACACCTCGTCGAAGCGATCCAGCCCGGAGCGGCGACGGCGCTCCAGCAGCTCTTCGAACCCGGACGTCGGAGGGTCTAGAACCACCGTGCGCATCCCTCCAAGCGTAGCGCGCTGCCGCGTCAGCGTCGATCGTCCCCCGGCTTCGGTCCTCCGCACGAACCCACGACGGGATGATTGCGGCGCGGGTGCATACAGCCCGTTCTACCTGCGTATCGAACGTCAGGACGGCGAACAGGAGATCACCAAATTCTCAACCACGCTGCCGCCGGGCCTGACAGGCAACCTGGCAGGAATACCGTTCTGCTCTGACGCAAGCATCTAGCTTTCCAGGAAAAGACCGGCGCCCAGGAGGAAGCCGAACCCTCCTGTCCACAGGCAAGTGAAATCGGGCACACGATCGTCGAAGCCGGCGCAACCTCTGCGCCGCCACCCACACCGTCACCGTCAAGAAGAAGGTCACCGTCAAGATCCACGGCCGCAAGAAGACCATCACCCGCAAGATCAAAAAGACCGTGGGTGGGCGGGCACCTAATCCCCTGCGGATGCCGACCGAACTCGTCGCCCAGAACGGCGCCGAAATCCACCAAAACACCCCCCCATCGCTGTCACCGGCTGTCCCAAGGCCGCGTCCACGAGGAAGACCAAGACCAAAACCACGAAGGCCAAGAAAGCCGGCAAGAAAAAGTGAGCGCCCCAGCAAAAGCGAGCGCTCCGCGGCAACACCGTTCAATCAGCTAAGCAGGTCTGCGACTGCGTCCGGATCCTGCGCCGCCCGGCCAGTCGATCTGCTCTGTCAGCTCGTGTGGGCCGAGGTCGATCAGCCCGCTGCGCTCAATCGGGCGGTACTCGCCACCGTCGAGTCCGAGCCAGTCGACGGCGTGCCGGTCGGGGTCGACGATCAGGACCTCGTCGACGTCGTGGGCGGCGTAGAACGGCAGCTTCTCCCAGGACTCATCGTTGGGGGAGACGATCTCGAGCACGAGCGCGGCCGTTGGATACCACGTGACGAGCGGCGGAGCGCGGTGCAAGCCGCCGTCGGGCACGCGGAAGTCGTGTTCGCTCTCGCCGAGGTTGAACTGCCCGCCCGCATGCAGGCCGGCCCGCTCCGCGAGTGGCCTGAGCAGCTGGGCGAGCTGCCATTCGACAGTGCTGTGTGGGCCAGAAGGAGCGGGGACCATGTGCAGGTCACCCTCCCAAATCTCGTCGAGGCGGTCAAGACCGGAGCGCCGGCGACGCTCGAGCAGCTCGTCAAGCCCTGCGGTGGAGGGGTCCAGCACCACTGCACGCATCTACCCAGAATAGCCCAGTCGTGTCCGCCCGGTCCGGGGTCTGGCCTATGAACAGCGGCTGCCACGAGGCACGAAGGCTCGGATAGCGCCAAGCGGTGACCGGTAGCTGACGGCTCAGGTCACCGCTGCTGTGGCGTTGTGGTTGAACGAGCCCACCTCGCGCTCTGAGAGCGAGCTGCTCGGCGGGTGCTCGTCGAGCGTGGCGAGGCTGCGGTGGATGTCCGCCAGCAGCAGATCCGCCATGTCGCGGCTGAAGCCGTGGCGCACGAGGATCCGCTGGATCGCCAGCTCCTCGAGGTGGGGCGGCAGCGTGTAGGCCGGCACCAGCCAGCCGTGGGCGCGCAGGCGGTCGGCCACGTCGAACAGGTTGAAGGCGTGCTCCACGCCGTCGGTGAGCTTCCACGACACCGCGGCGATGCCCTTGTCGGGGTCGCCAGCGTGTACGAGCTCGAACGGGCCCAGCTTGGCGATCTCGTGTGCCAGGTATGCGCAGGTCTCGTACGTGGCGCCGTGCACGCGGGTGTAGCCTTCGCGCCCCAAACGGATGAAGTCGTAGTACTGGGTCACGACCTGGCCCCCGGGGCGGGAGAAGTTGAGGTTGAACGTCGGCATCTCCCCGCCGAGGTAGTTGACGTTGAAGATCATCCGCTCCGGCATGTCCCGCTTTTCGCGCCACACCGCCCAGCCGCAGCCCAGCGGCGCGAGGCCGGTCTTGTGCCCGGAGGCGTTGATCGACTTCACGCGCTCGAGGCGGAAGTCCCACTCCAGGTCGGGGGCCGTGAACGGTGCCAGCAGCGCGCCGCTGGCGCCATCCACGTGCAGCGGGATGTCGAGGCCCTTCTCAGCCTGCAGCCCGTCGAGCGCCGCGGCGATCCCGGCGACGTCCTCGAACAGGCCGGTGAACGTCTGGCCGAGCGTTGCCACCACCATGATCGTGTTCTCGTCGCACCGTTCCAGGCACTGCTCCTTTTCCATCAAGTAGCGGCCTTGGTCCATCGGCACCTCGCGGATCTCCACGTCGAAGTAGCGCGCGAACTTCTCCCAGCACACCTGCACGGGGCCGCACACGAAGTTGGGCTTCTCGGCGGGCTTGCCTTCGGCCTCGCGGCGCTCGCGCCAGCGGAACTTCGCCGCCAGGCCCGCCAGCATCGCCGCCTCGCTGGAGCCGGTCGTCGAGGTGCCGAGCGTGGTGCCCGGGTGCGGGGAGCGCCACAGGTCGGCGAGCATCCGCACGCAGCGGGTCTCGAGCTCTGCCGTCTGGGGGTACTCGTCCTTGTCCACGATGTTCTTGTCAAAGCTCTCCGCCAGCAGCGCCAGCACCTCGGGCTCGGCCCACGTGGTGCAGAAGGTCGCGAGGTTCATACGCGCCACGCCGTCCAGCAGCAGCTCGTCGTGCACCAGCGCGTACGCCAGCCGGGGGTCGCTCTCGCGGGCTGGGAACCGGTGCTTCGGTGCGCCTTTGCGAGCCATCAGCGACTCGTAGGGATCCTCCTCGTCGGTCTGCGCGCTGGAGTGGGGATGCTCGCTCATACGGGGCTCCTTGAGGTAGGTGACACCCGAAGGATGGCGGATCGCGGCGTTCATGTCGGTTGAACGCAAGTCGCGACCAATGGGCGATTGTGGGTGCTCCGGGCGCCGCGCATCATCGCTAGCCATACACGCCGGGACCGCGGAGCCGCAGGGCGGGCTTCGAATGGAATTAGGGAACGGGAACGTCCAAACCAAGGATGGAGGCGCCTCAAGTGGTCACCAGGGATACGTACGCTCGCGAGAGCGGCCAGATCGGCCTACGGGCTCGCACGACACTCGATGAGTCGCCCGAGGCGATGCGCCAGGTGCGCCTCGCGATCGCACGGGCGAAGGAGGGCGACCGCGAGGCGCTGCGGCTGCTGTATGTGCGCTACTCCGACAACGTGTACGGCTACGTGCGCTCGATCGTGCGGGATGAGAAGGAGGCCGAAGACCTCACCCAGCACGTCTTCCTGAAGCTGATCACGGTGATCTGCAAGTACGACGACCGCGGCATCCCGTTTTCAGGCTGGCTGCTGCGGATGGCGCGCAACGTCGCGCTCGACCACCTGCGCCGGCGCCGTGCCACCCCGGCGGAGGAGGTGTACGGCGCGGACACGCACATGGACGAGGTCGCTCAGGATCGTGCGCGCAACCTTCGCACCGCCCTGGACTCGCTCCCAGAGGAACAGCGCAGCGTGGTCGTGATGCGTCATCTGATCGGGCTCACCCCGCCGGAGATCGCCGTGCAGATGGGCCGCACGGAGAGCTCGATCCACGGCCTACACCACCGTGGCCGCCGCGCGCTTCAGCAAGAGCTGATCCGCCTGGAATCGGCTCCCGCAACCGTCGCCGTGGCGTGCTGAGGAGGATCATGTCAACCACATTTGCCACATCCGTTCTGGCGCCGCCTGCCCAGGTTCCGTTCACGCGTATGGACTTCGCCGACCCGGCGCTGCTCGAGGAGCTGCTGGGCGCTGTGCGCGAGGTCGCCGAGCACGGGGCGTTCATCCTCGGCGATCACGTGGAGTCCTTCGAGCGCGAGTTCGCCGACTACTGTGAGAGCGACTTCGCGATCGGGGTCTCCTCCGGCACCGAGGCGCTTGTGCTGGCGCTGCGCGCTTTGGGGGTCGGCCCGGGTGACGAGGTGATCGTGCCCGCCAACTCCTTCATCGCCACCGCCGAGGCGGTCAGCGCGGTGGGTGCCACGCCGGTCCCGATCGACGTTGATCCCGATTCGCACCTGATCACCGCCGAGCTTGTCGCGGGGGCGATCACGCCGCGCGTGCGCTGCGTGATCCCGGTGCACCTGTTCGGCGCCACGGTCGACCTCGACCCGATCCTCGCGCTGGCGGGCGAAGCGGGGATCGAGGTGATCGAGGACGCCTGTCAGGCACACGGCGCGCGCTACCGCGGCCGGCGGGTGGGCACACTGGGGGCACTCGGCTGCTTCAGCTTCTACCCCGCGAAGAACCTCGGTGCGTGGGGCGACGGCGGCGCCGTCGTGACCTCGCGCCCGGATCTGGCCGACCGTGTGCAACTGCTGCGCGCCCACGGCGAGCGTCCGCGCTACCACCACCGCGTGGTGGGCTCCACCGCGCGGCTCGATGCGCTGCAGGCGGCGGTGCTGCGGCGCAAGCTCACACGCCTCGACGGTTGGAACGACGAACGCCGCTGGCTTGGCGCGGAGCTGCGCGCCCGGATTACGACCGCGGGGGCGCGGGCCGCCGGCGCGGCGCATCGAGCCGCGGTGGGCGCGCGGATCACCGAAGCGTGGGAGGGGCGGGCAGGGGTATCGGCCCCCACCCACCTGCGGGTCGCCGGCTCGGATGTGTCTGCCGCCGGCGCAGGGGAGCCGGTGGTCGATCCAGTCCGCCCGCCGTTCCTCGGGGCCGACAATGTTCACCACCTGTTCGTGGTGCGCTGCGAGCGGCGCGACGCCCTGCGCCAGTACCTCGCCGAACGGGGCGTGGCGACGGGCGTGCACTACCCGGTGCCGATCCATCGCACCGCTGCCTACGCTCACCTCGGCCTCGGCCCGGGGAGCCTTCCGGTGAGCGAGTCGCTGGCGGAGCGGATCTGCTCGCTGCCGATGTTTCCGGGGATGAGCGCGGTCGAGCTGCAGCAGGTGGCGAAGGCGGTTGCGGACTTCGCAGCGGCCACGCCGGTGTTCACAGAGCTCGGACTCGCAAAAGACGGACATGAGGGAGCGCGTTGATGACATATATGGACCTATCTCCCACCAACGGGACTGCTACTCCAGAGATACGTGGCGATTGGGGTGCCCCGGCCGGGAAGCTGCGACGGCCAGGGCTGATCGTGCCCCGGCCGGCGCCGATCGGCGCGGCGGTGGTCGGCTGCGGCTACTGGGGACCCAACCTCGCCCGCAACCTGGGCGAGCGGCCCGAGTTTCAGTTGCATGCGCTGTGCGACCGCGATCCAGCTCAGCTGAGGACGCTCGCCCAGCGCCACCCGCAGGCGCGCGCGGTTCTCGATCTCGAGGAGCTGCTGTGTGACGACGCGATCGAGGCGGTGATCTTCGCGACTCCGCCGCAGACTCACCACCCGCTCGTCAAACGGGCGCTGGAAGCGGGTAAGCACGTGCTCGTCGAGAAGCCGCTCGCCACGCGTCTCGACCACGCCCACGAGCTGGCCGACCTGGCCGAGGACGCGGATCTGGTGCTGATGCCGGGTCATACCTTCATCTACAGCCCGGCCGTCAATGCGGTGCGCGACCTGATTCAGAGTGGTGTCATCGGCGACATCCACTTCATCACGTCCTCACGGATGAACCTCGGCAAGTATCAGAGTGACGGGGTTGTCTGCGATCTCGCGCCGCACGATCTCTCGATCCTCCTGTACTGGCTCGACCAGCCGATCCTCGAGGTGGCCGCGTCGGGAAGCAGCGTGTTCGCTGACGGGGTGCCGGAGACCGCCTTCCTGACGCTCACCTTCGCGGGCGGCACCACCGCCAACGTACAGCTCTCCTGGCTGGCGCCGCGCAAGATGCGTCAGATGATCGTGGTGGGCAGCAAGCGGATGGTGCAGTACGACGACACCGCCTCCGACGAGCCGGTGCGCGTGTATGACCGCGGCATGGACGTGGGACCACCCTCCAACTTCGGCGAGCACCAGCTGATCTACCGCACCGGCGACGTCGTGAGCCCACGGGTGCAACCGCAGGAGCCGCTGCGCCTGGAGCTGGAGGATTTCGCGAGTGCGATCCGCACCGGCTCCGAGCCGCGCTCGAACGTGGCGCTCGGGATCGAGATCGTCGCCGCCGTCGAGATGGCCACGGCGTCGATCCGCGACAACGGCGCGCCGTTGTCGCTCGTTTCGCCGCTCGCACAGGCCGCTGCGTAGGGCCCCTCGCGCGAGAACTGCCTGACGCGATCCGTTTTATCGGCGTGTCTATCAAGGGGGTCCTTCTAGTTCCCGAAGCCGCTGCGTGGACGGGGCCGTGGCTCGGTGCCACGCGCCGGCCGTCGCTGCAGCGAGTGGCCAACCGCCCGATTGTCTGCCATGTGCTGGACGCGCTGCGCGAGGTCGGAATCGTCGAGGTCGCGATCGTGGCCCCGAGCGATGCGGCAAGCGAGATCGGTGAGTGCATCGCGAGCGAGGGGCCGGCCGATATGTCCGTTCGCCAGGTGGGGGGCGACTGGTCGCAGGAGCACGACGGTGCGCTGCTCGCCGCCGCGGAGTTCGTCGGAGAGGACCCGTGTGTCGTGCATCACGCGAACGGGTTGCTCGGGCGCTCGCTCCCCCAGTACGTCGAACTGTTGGGTGAGGAGGCTGTGGACGCTCTGCTGCTGGTCGACGGCGGGGGATGCGACCCCAAGCGGCTGCGGCTCGTGCCCCAGCCATCCTCTCAAGCCGCCGCGACCGACCCGACGCTCGCGTCCCCCGGTTTCGCGGGCGTCTGCCTGCTCGCCGCGGGAGCCTTACAGCGTCTTGCCAAGCTCGGGTGCCCCATGCCACAGCATGACCTTGCCGCTCTCGCGCACGAGCTGGAGCGCGACGGTGGACGAGTTCAGGTGCGTATTGTGCGCGGGTGGCGCCAATTCTCCGGCGACGGCCGCGACCTGCTTGACATGAACCGTACGCTGCTCGACGCACTGGACCCCGAGCTGACCACGAACACGTACGACGGCAATCGCTTCGAGGGGCCGGTTGTCATCCATCCCACGGCGTGCGTGAGCTCGAGTGTGATCGTTGGACCGGTGATGATCGGCGCCGGCTCGCTGATCACCGACTCCTACATCGGACCGCACACCTCGATCGGCGAGCGCGTACGCATCGACGGAACGGAGCTCGAGCGCTCGATCGTGCTCGATGACGCGAGCGTGCTGCACGTGGGCGGGCGTCTTGTGGCGAGCATCGTCGGGCGCCACGCACGCGTTTTCCGCGACTTCTCGATCCCGCGTGCCCTGCGTCTGCAGGTGGGCGACGGCGACGAGGTGGCGCTGTGCTGAGAGTGCCACGGTGAGCGCACCGTGCTGAGAGCCAGATCACGACTGGAGCAGCTCGCTCAGCGTCCACGAGTATTCAAGTACCGGTTGCTCTCAACGTGCCAGCGGGTGAGTGGATCCCCGATCGCTTTGCAGCCGGTACTGTTTCTTGGCCCCGGCGCGATCGCCTTGGGCGAGAGCGTCGAGTTTGGCTGGCCCACGTCGAGCTCGTTCTACACCGGCTACTGCCACCTGGAGGTCTCCAAGCCGGAGGCGGCGATCGAGATCGGCGATGGGGCGCAGATCAACAACAATGCCTTCATCAAGAGCGAAGGCCCTGGGATCGTGATCGGCGCCCGTGCGCTGCTGGGTGCCGAGGTGACGATTTACGACAGCGACTTCCATGAGCTGCGAGCGGATCGCCGCCGGAGCGGGCGACCGAAGATGGCGGCTGTGGAGCTCGGGGAGAACGTATTCGTCGGCGACCGTGTTCTGATCCTGAAGGGTGTGCGCATCGGCGCCGATTCAGTCATCGGCGCCGGCAGCGTCGTGAGCAGCTCGATTCCCGAGGGCGTGATCGCGGCCGGCAACCCGGCGCGGGTGATCAGGGCGCTCTCGGATGTGGATGTGGGCACCCCGGACTTCGTTTTTTGACCGATGCCCGACTCGACCGCGAGACGTTGGGGGTTCACGGCCATCGCCGCGGTCTGCGCCGCGCTCGTCGTCTTCTTTGCGTTCACCGCGCTCGGTGTCGGTGGCTCCGCACGGAGCGCGAGGTCGGCCTCGTTCACGTTGACCCCGCTCGCCACCTACTCGCTGCAAGCGCCCCACGTGCTGAGCGGGGTCCTCGTCTACGGCGCGCAGAATCTCGCGGGCGGGGCCTACGTAACGCCCCCACCCGAGGTCTCCCCGCTGCCCGCCTCCGCGTTCGATCGGCCGATTGCTCGCTACCGTGCTTACGCCGTCGCTCAACTGCACCTGATGGAAGGGGACCTCGCGCCTCTGCAGGCCGCCCTCGCCGCGGAAGATCGCACGGCGGCGCAAACGGGGTGGCGTGCCGCATACGCCGACTACCTGCGGCTCGGCGCGGTGTACTTGGATGGGCAGTTGGCCCTGGACGCGCGTGTGGCAAATCTGAACTCGGCGATCGACGGCACGCCCGGGGGGTTGCCCGGGGGCGCCGCAAGCCCCCAATTCACCGGCCTGCACCGCATCGAATATGGCCTGTGGACGGGCGCGGCGCCACGCTCGCTCCTTGGTTACGAGCACTCGCTCGCCGCCGACGTGCGCGAGCTGGCGCATGTGTTGCCCCGGGCGCCGCTCACGCCGCTGGAATACGCGACCCGGGCGCACGAGATCCTCGAGGACGCGACACGTGACTTCCTCAGCGGCGCCGACGTGCCGTGGGGCGGAGAAGGGGTGCTTGCCACTGACGCCGGGCTGCAAGCGGACGAAGCGGTGATCGCGACGCTGCGCCCGCTGCTGCACGGCACCGAGCGTGTGATCCCCGCCGTCGACACCGAACTGCGCACCCTGCGCGGGGTGATGGCGGCGCTCGCCGCTGCGCACGGCGGCCAGCTGCCCAGCAACAGGCAACTCACCCAACAGCAGTCGATCCAGCTCGACGGCGCGATCGGGGGTGCCCTGGAGGCGCTCTCCCAGGTGCCGGGTGTGCTGGAGACCGAAACCCCGCCGCCGATCCCCGCGATTCCCAAGGACGACCTGCGGGTCGACCCGATCGACCCATGAGCCCACGCCAAGGCCAACGCATGAGCCCCCACTGTTCAAGTCCAACAACCCCCGAGCGGCAGCTGCCCATAACTCCAAGCTGGTGTGAGCCGTGAGCCCGACGGACCGTCGCACTTTCCTCACCCGCTCGGCGATCGTGCTGGGAGCCGGAGGCATCGGCGGCGTCGGTGCAATCGCGCGTGCGGGCGCCGAGACTCAAGACGCCAACGCGGTGACCGCCGTACCTTCGGCGACGGAGGAATGGGACGTCGCGCAGGCGCAGCTCGCGGCGCGCGAGCCATTCGACGGTCCCCACCAAGCGGGGATCCTCACCCCGGCTCCGGCACATGCGACGTTCGCCGCGCTCGACTCGCTCGCGCCCAACCGGAGCACCCTCGAAGAGGCGTTGCGGGCGCTCAGCCAACGCGCGCGCGAACTGACGGTCGGCGGGCCGATCCCGCTGCTGGAGGAAGATGCCCCGCCGGTCGACTCGGGGACCCTCGGGCCGGTCAACGACCCGGATGTGCTGACCGTGACGATCGCGCTCGGCGCCTCGCTGTTCGACGGGCGCTATGGGCTCGCCGGCCAGCGCCCGCGCGAGCTGGTGAGGATGCCCACGTTCCCGATCGACGACCTCGACCCGGCCCAAAGTCACGGCGACGTGCTGCTGCAGATCTGCGCCCACCAGCGCGACACGGTCGTGCACACGCTGCGCGAGCTGCTGCGCACGGTGCGGGGCGAGCTGCAGCTGCGCTGGAACATCGACGGCTTCTCGAGCGCGGCGCGCGGCCCCACACCCCGCAACAACCCGCGCAACTTGTTCGCCTTCCGCGACGGCACCGCCAACCCGCCCACCACCGACGCGGGACTGATGAACGAACTGGTGTGGGTGGGGGGCGGCAGCGAACCCGCGTGGGCGGCTGGCGGCACCTACCAAGTTGTGCGGATCATCCGCCAACACGTCGAGTTCTGGGACCGTGTGGGCCTCACCGAGCAGCAGGACATGATCGGTCGCTACCGCGCGAGCGGCGCGCCACTCGGGGGCACTGAAGAGTTCGACGATCCGCGCTACGACCTCGACCCCGGTGGCAAGCGCATCCCCCTCGACGCACACATTCGCCTCGCCAACCCGCGCACCCCCGCGACCGCCAACCGGCGCATGCTGCGCCGCGGCTTCAACTACACGCGCGGCTTCGACGCGGCCGGGCAACTCGACCAGGGCCTGGTGTTCGTCGCCTTCAACCAAAGCCCCGCGCGCCAGTTCCAGACGGTCCAGACGCGCCTGCTCAACGAGCCGATGATCGATTACATCACCCCCGTTGGCGGCGGCTACTTCTTCGTGCCACCTGGCGCCGAAGGCCAGGCGGACTGGGTGGGATCGGGCCTGTTCGCCACCGTCTGACTACGCCGAAGACCCCACGCCGGCCGCCGCTAGGCGCCGCTTTACGCCGCGCAGAGCGGAGTGCCAGGGGAGAATCCGCGCAAGGGCAGCTCGCTGCGTGCGCCACGTGGCGGGGAAGCAGAGGCGCAAGGCCAGCAGATAGGTTGGCACGGCGACGAGCCCGAGCACTGCCAGCCATAGGGCCGCGGGCACATGGGCGGCCGTCAGGGCGGCACTCGTGGGCAGCCCAACGGCGACAAGCGCCAAACATGAGACGCTCGCCGGTGCGATGTCATCCCACAAACGGGCCAGTGAGCGTTCGCCGGAGCCGCTCAGCATCAGGCGGTAGGCGACGAGCAGGAACAGCGTGTGCACCACCGCCGCGTCGATTGCCACCGCGACGATGCCAAATCGCACAACCAGGAGCACCGTCAGCCCATACACGAGGAAGTGTGCCGTTCCATAGCCGAGCAGCGCTCGCGCACGACCGGTCGCCATCAGCACCGTTCCAACGGCGTCGATGACGAGCGTGGAGGCGCCGCCCAGCGCGAGAATCTGCACCGGCACGATCGCGGGCGCCCAGTGTGCGCCAAACAGGAACGGAACCAGCACCGGTGCGCCGATCGCCAGCAGCACCAGCAGCGGAAACAACACGATCGTCAGCAGGCGCACCATCTGGCGATACAACTTGGTCAGCTCGGTGGAGTCGTGCGTGCGCGCCAGCACGGGAAACCCAACCTGAGCCATCACCACCGCGACCTTGCTCTGGTATTCGACCGCGAGCGTGTAGGCGCGAAAGTAAAACCCAGTTTGCAGCGCACCCAAACGCGCACCGACGATCGCGTAGTCGACGTTGCTGAAGCCGACCCAGCTGATCGAGGCCAGTGACACCGGCAACCCATAGCCAAGCAGCTCGCGCGCCGCGGTGCGGTGCAAGCGCGGCAGCGGCGGTGGTGCGCTGATCATCGCGACGACCCCCGTCACCAGCGAGCCGGCGAGCACACCGAGCACCAGTGCCTCGCCGCTCAGGCCGACCAGTGCCAGGCCGACGCAGACGATCGCGCGCACGAGCGTGCTGAGCACTTCGATCTCGCTCAGGCGCCGGAACGCCAGCTGTCGGCGCAGGGTCGCCATCGGCACCGTGCTGAGCGCTGAGATCAGGCACAGTGGCGCCATCAGCTGGACGAACAAGGCGGTGCGCGCGCCGAAGATCGGGGTTACGATCAGGCTGGCGGCCACCAGCGTCAACACGGTCAGCGCAAGACCCGCGAGCAGCCCCAAAGCCATTCCGGTCTGCTGGTGTGTGCGATCGATCGTCTTACGCTGCACCAGCGCGCTGCCGAGTCCCGCCGCAACGATCAGGTATGCCACTTCCTGGGCGATGATCGCAATCGCGTAGCGGCCGAATTCCGCCGGCACGATCAGGCGCGCCAGGATCACGATCGAACCCAACTGCAGGAGCTCCACCGCGGGACGGGAGATGGCCGACCAGCGGACGCCGTGGGCCGCAGCCTCACGAAGCTCCTCTTCGGACACCGGGTGATCGACGCTCATCGCGAGGGTGCCGACACCAACGCGCGCTTGATCGACACCAGGTGGTTGGCGAGCGGGCGGCGATACCGAGCAGGGGCCGACAGAACCAGCACCCACCCAAGCACGCGCGGAGTGGGGCGATGGCGCAGCGAGGACACAAATGCCGCCCGAGCCTCGCGCGGGCGATCCTCGTCGCTGAGCGCCCGCCCGATGTTGGAGAGGTCGCGCGCCAGCATCTTTTCAACCAGAGGCGAATCGGCGACCAGGGCGGAGTGCCGGCCGTGCAGCATGTGCTCGCGCCTGTGCATGCGCAGCATTCCGTTTGAGACCTGCTCGGCGTGAGTCCGGTAGCGAACCAGCTCGCGAGGATCATAAAACGACACCGCACCGGCTGCCAGCACACGCAGCCAGTAGTCGTAATCCTCGCACGGTGCCGCCCGCTCGTCGAACGGCCCGAGCCGCTCGACCAGGCTGCGCCGGATCAGCGTCGAGGAAGTGCATACGCAATTGGCGCGGTAGATGCGCCGCGCAACCGCTCGCGTCTCCAGCAGGCCTGCCCCCGGATAGGGCGCGCGCGGTCCGTTGGTGCGCCCGAAGAAGCGGGCGCCGGTGAATGCGAAATCGATCTCGGGGTGATCGAGCAGCGCCCGGGTCTGGCGCTCAAGCTTCTCGGGCTCCCAGACGTCGTCGGCGTCGCAGTTGGCGACATACTCGCCGCGGGCCTCGTCGAACCCGCAATTGAATGCTCCGGCATACCCGCGGTTGGTCTGCCTGACTACGCGAATGTCGCCCCCGAACCCCCTCAGCGCATCCGGCGTTCCGTCGGTCGAGCCGTCATCGATGACGAGCACCTCATCCGGAGGGCGTGTTTGGGAGAGGATCGCCGACAGGGACTCGCCGACGTACTCCTCGGCGTTGTAAACCCTCACCATCGCGGTGATCGTCGGGGGCTTCATGGTCATGGCAGCGAAGGAGCTCGCCCGCGCCCGCCGCCCAGGTGATCGAGGGTGCGGCTGGCGCCGGTCAGCTGCCGGCTCATCCGCTCTCGTACGCCCGCGGGCAGACCCAGAACCATGACCCATACGAGCGCTCGCGCATCGGTGGCGGAGGCGATGCCGCCGCGCCGCACGTTGGTGGCGGAGCCAACGTCGCCACGACGCACACTGGCAACGGAGCTAACGTCGCCGACGCGCACATTGGCCGTGGAGGCGATGTCGCCGAGCCCGTGGCGCAGCGATTGGCGAAATGCCTGCCGGGCCCCGCGTGGGTCACCCTCGTCGACCAGCCGGCGCCCGGTTCTGAACAGCTGCTCCGCGATCGCCCGGCCGGTCACATCCGCCGCGTACCAGCCGCGCACCTGGGCGGCGCACTCGTCCATCCACGCGGTCCTGCGCGTGATGTTGCTCTCGTGCTGGCGCCAGCTCGCCAGCGGACGCGGGTCGTAGTAAAAGCGAACGCCGGCGCGCAGGCAGCGAAACCAGTACTCCCAGTCGTCGTTGCCGAAGTCCTCGATGAACGGCCCGAGGCGCTCGAACCGCGAGCGTCTGATCAGCACCGAGGATGCGCACACGCAGCATTCCCGGAACAGCGCATCCCCGAATGCGGAGCTGTCGAGCACACCGCTACCTGGCGGACGGGAGTGCTCAGCCTGGATGCGACCGATCAACCGCGCGTGTCCGAAGAACACATCCGCCTCGGGATGCGCCTCGATGGCCTGCTCCTGCCACTCGAGCTTGTGCGGCTCCCAGATGTCATCGGCGCCGCACATCGCGACGAAGTCCCCCCGCGCCTCCGCGAACGCGGTGTTGAACGCCGCGGGACAGCCCCCGTTGGCCCGGCGCACGACGCGAATCTGCTCGCCGAATCGCTCCAGCTCGCGGGCGGTGCCATCGGTCGATCCGTCATCGACCACCACCACCTCCTCGGGCGGGCGGGTCTGGCCGAGGATCGATTCCACCGCCTCCGCGATCCACTCCTGCGCCTGGTAGGCCGCGACGACGGCCGAGATCGATGGTCGTGAGTTGGCGGGCATCGCCAAAACCAACGAACACTCCCCCGCGATTCTCCCGTGGACAACGGGTCATGCCGCACGAAAAATCGGCGGGTCGCGAACCGTTTACTGGCCATGCAAGCATTCTCCATGACCGATCGACGCGTACTGATCACCGGCGGAGCAGGGGCGGTCGGCTCGAACATCGCCGACCAGCTCGTGCATGCGGGCGCCAAGGAGATCGTGGTGCTCGACAACCTCGTGCGCGGCCGACGCGAGAACCTCGCCTGGGCGCTCGCCAACGGTCCCATCCGGTTTGTCCTCGGCGACATCCGCGATCGTGAGCTCCTCGCCGAGCTCACGCGCGGCATCGACGTGGTCTTCCACCAGGCCGCCCTGCGGATCACGCAGTGCGCGGCCGAGCCACGCCTCGGCGTCGAAGTGATGGTCGATGGCACCTGCAACGTGATCGAGTCCGCGCTACGCGAGGGCGTGCGCCGGATCGTGGCTGCGTCCTCGGCTTCGGTGTATGGCCTCGCCGAGATCTTCCCCACCGACGAGGCCCACCACCCTTACGCCAACGACACGCTCTACGGCGCCGCCAAGACGTTCAACGAGGGCCTGCTGCGCAGCTTCCATGCGATGCAGGGTCTCGACTACGTGGCGCTTCGCTACTTCAACGTTTACGGCCAGCGGATGGACATCCACGGCGTCTACACCGAGGTGCTCGTGCGCTGGATGGAGCGGATCGAGGCGGGAGAAGCTCCGCTGATCCTCGGCGACGGCTCGCAGACGATGGACTTCGTCCACATCGACGACGTCGCCCGCGCCAACCTGCTCGCCGCGACGATCGACTCGAGCGACGTGGTCTTCAACGTCGCCAGCGGCACCGAGACGAGTTTGCTCGAGCTCGCCCACCTGCTGATCGAGGTGATGGGCTCGGACGTGGCCGTCGAGTTCGGGCCGGAGCGCTCGGTCAACAAGGTCCCACGACGCCTCGCCGACACAACGTTCGCACGCGAGTGCCTGGGTTTCGAGGCCGAGGTCGGCCTCGAGGAGGGCCTGCGCCGGTTGGTCGACTGGTGGCGGGTGGAACGCGCCAATGGCACGGCCCCGGCGGCGCTCGCGGTTACGTCATGAGCGATCCGGCGGCTTGTCACGTCATGAACGACCCGGCGACTTGTCACGTCATGAGTGAGCCCGCACCCGGACTCGCGCCAGGGATTGCGCGATGAACGAGATCCCGATCACGCGTCCGCACCTCACCGGCGAGGAGGGTGCCGCCGTGGCTGAGGCGATCGCCTCGGGCTGGGTCTCACAAGGCCCGCGGGTGCGGGAGTTCGAGGAGGCGTTCGCGGCGCGCATGGGCGCCGCCGCGGCGGTCGCGACCACCAGTTGCACCACGGCGCTCGCGCTCGCGCTGCACGTGTCGGGCGTGGGACCCGGAGACGAGGTCATCGTTCCCTCGCTGTCGTTCATCGCCACCGCCAACGCCGTCTGGCATTGTGGCGCCCAGCCCGTCTTCGCCGACATCGATCCGCGCACCTACAACCTCGACGCGGCCGCCGCCGAGCGCGCAATCGGCCCCCGCACGAAGGCGATCATGCCGGTCCACCAGGTGGGGCTGCCTGCCGACATGGACGCGTTCTTCGAGCTCGGCGAGCGCTATGGCGTTGCGATTGTCGAGGATGCCGCCTGCGCGATCGGGGCTCTGTACAGAGGGCGGTCGATCGGCTCGCTGCACTCACTCGCCTGCTTCTCGCTGCATCCGCGCAAGGTGATCACCACCGGCGAGGGCGGCATGATCACCGTGCAGGACCCCGCTGTGGCGGAACGGTTGCGGCGGTTGCGCGCACACGGCATGGACACCTCCGATCTGGCTCGCCACACAGCCGACGACGTGGTGATCGAGGCCTATCCCGAACGTGGCTTCAACTTCCGGATGACCGACATGCAGGCGGCGCTCGGGCTCTGCCAGCTGCGGGAGCTCGACTGGATCCTCGAGCGTCGCCGCGCGCTCGCCGAGCGCTACACCGAGGCGCTCGAGCAGATTCCCTACCTGGAAGCTCCGTATGACCCGCCGTATGCGCAGCGGACATGGCAGTCCTACTGCGTACGCGTCCGTCCCGGGGCCCCCGTCGGACGCACCGAGGTGATGCGCAGCCTGCTGCGCGAGGGCATCGCCACCCGCCGCGGGGTGATGGCGATCCACGAGGAAGCCTCTTACTCGGGAGCGGGAGCCGACATCGGCCCGAGTGTGCCCTCGCTCGAACCGAACGCTGCTCTCCCCCACACCGAGGCGGCGACGCGCGAGACCCTGATGCTGCCGTTGTTTCCCGACCTCACCGAGGAGCAGCAGGACCGTGTGATCGGCCATCTCGCAGAGACCATGCATGTACGAGCCGCGTGAGAGTTTTGTTCAGCCACTCTCACAAGATGGGCTCACCGACGGCCGTTTCTTCTGTCGTGTCGGCTAGTGCAATCAATGAGCGCACGGCATTGGCGGGTGGTGAGATCAACGCACACCCGGTCTCGCCACACCCCGCGCTGCCACACCGGGCCTCGCCACGCACCGCGTCGCGACGGGCGGATCGGCTGCTGGACGCCAGCTGTCGGGCACTGGACATCCTCGGATCGGGGACCCTGCTCGTGGTGCTCGCCCCCCTGCTCGGCCTGATCGCGCTTGCGATCCGGCTGGACTCGCGGGGCCCCGCGCTCTTTCGCCAGCAGCGCATCGGGCGTGACCTCAAACCGTTCATGGTCAACAAGTTCCGCACCATGTACAACGGCGTCGCCCACGACCAGCACCGCGAGTTCGTGACCGACCTCATCAGCGGTGAGACCCCCAAGTTGCAGGCGCCGGGTCCCCGCTACAAGATGACCAAGGATCCGCGTGTCACTCGCTGTGGGCGCCTGCTGCGGCGCTCGAGCCTCGATGAGCTGCCGCAGCTGTGGAACGTGCTGCGCGGGGAGATGTCGCTCGTCGGGCCACGACCCCCGATCCCCTACGAGGTGGAGCAGTACCCGTCTCACTGGTTTGCCCGCTTTGCGGTGAAGCCCGGTTTGACGGGCCTGTGGCAGGTGAGCGGGCGCTCGAACGTGACGCTCGAGGAGATGGTGCGACTCGACGTCGACTACATCCAGCGCCGCTCGCTGCGGTTGAACGTCGCGCTGATCCTGCGCACCGTGCCCGCGGTGCTGAGCACGAAGGGAGCATGGTGAGACACATGCGCACGATTGGTCGCGTGCGAGCTCGTGTGGTCGGCAGGCTCGGCCCCCTCGTGCCCGCGGTTGTGGCGAGCGCCTTCCTGCTCTCCCCGCTCACCGCCGTGACCGCGGCGGCCGAAGGCGAAGACAACTGCGCCGCGGCCACCAACCCGATCGTGTGCGAGAACGCATTACCCGGCGATCCGGAAAGCAAATGGCAGGTAAACGGCGTTGGCGACCCGACGATCCAGGGCTTCGCCACCTCGATGAGCGTGAACGTCGGCGAAACCGAGCAGTTCAAGATCGACACCCCGGCGAGCGGGTACAAAATCGAAATCCTGCGGCTGGGCTATTACGGTGGCGACGGCGCCCGCGTGGTCACGTCGATAACGCCAAGCGCCAAACTGCCGCAGGCCCAGCCGGCGTGCCTGAAGGAAGCCTCGACCGGGCTGATCGACTGCGGCAACTGGGGCGTCTCGGCGCAGTGGACCGTACCCAGCAATGCCGTCTCCGGGGTCTACCTGGCCGAGCTCACGCGCAGCGACACCGGCGGGAAAAGCCAGATCATCTTCGTCGTGCGCAACGACGCCAGCCACTCGCCGATCCTCCTGCAGACCTCCGACGCCACCTGGGAGGCCTACAACGACTATGGCGGCAACAGCCTGTATACGTGCACCGTCTCCTGTCCCTCTGGCGAACCCAAAGCCTACAAGGGCGCTTACGCGGTCTCCTACAACCGCCCCTTCGATGGGGCGCTGGTGACTGACGGTGGCGCCTCCTACCTGTGGTACGCCGAATATCAGATGATGCGCTGGCTGGAAAAGAACGGCTACAACGTCAGCTACACCAGCGAGGCGGAGGTCGATCAGAACGGCGCGCTGCTGAAGAACCACCAGACCTTCATGTCCAGCGGTCACGACGAGTACTGGTCGGCCGGCCAGCGCGCGAACGTGGAAGCCGCGCGTGAAGCCGGCGTCAACCTCGCGTTCTTCAGCGCCAACGAGCTGTTCTGGAAGACACGCTGGGGTCCCAGCACCGAAGGTAGCGCAACGCCCTACCGAACGTTGACCACCTACAAGGAGACGCACTTCGAAGGGCCGGTCGATCCGAAGGACCCGCCGACGTGGACGGGAGCGTGGCGAGATCCACGCAGCCCGCATGCCGACGGCGGCAAGCCCGAGAACGCCCTGTCGGGCCAGCAGTTCGAGGTCAACTCGGGGTCCGCTGAAATTACCGTGCCAGCCCAGTACGGCAAGCTGCGGCTGTGGCGCAACACGGCCGTGGCCAACCTCAAAACGGGACAGACGCTGACGCTCGCCCCGGAAGCCGATACGCTCGGCTACGAGTGGGACGAGGATGTCGACAACGGCTTCCGGCCCGCCGGTGAGTTCGATCTCTCTTCCACGACCGTCAGCGAACTGCAGACGTTCACCGACTACGGCAGCACCCTCGCCGAAGACACCACTGCCACCCACCACCTCACGCTCTACCGCGCGCCCAGCGGCGCGCTGGTGTTCGGCGCCGGCACCGTGCAGTGGTCGTGGGGCCTTGAAAACGAAAACGAGTGGGGCGTGTACGCGACGGATCCGGGCGAACCGCCGCCGGACCCCAACGTGGAGCAGTTCACGGTCAACCTGCTCGCCGAAATGGGGGTGCAGCCCGGGTCGCTCACCAAAGGCCTCCTCGCGGCGTCGAAGTCCACTGACACCACCGCGCCGACCTCGACGATCACCTCCCCGACGCAGGGCGAAACGCTCCAGGACGGCAGCAGCGTGACGATCGCCGGCACGGCCACCGACGCCGGCGGTGGGGTCGTGGCGGGGGTGGAAGTATCGACCGACAACGGGGCTACGTGGCACCCTGCGACGCTAACGACGCCGGCCGAACAGTCCGTCAAATGGTCCTACACGTGGGGGGTCAACGACTATCCCGCGACGACGATCAAATCGCGCGCGGTCGACGACAGCTCCAACCTGGAGAGCCCCTCGGCGGGCGTGCAGGTGAAAGTCTCCTGCCCCTGCTCGCTCTGGGGTTCCGCCATCACGCCGCCGACGCCCGACTCGGGGGACACCGGGTCGGTCGAGCTTGGCATGAAGTTCACCACGGAAACGTTCGGCACCGTGACCGGCGTACGCTTCTACAAGTCGGCGGCCAACACCGGCACACACACCGGCAGCCTGTGGAACTCGAGCGGCGAACGGTTGGCGGCGGCGACGTTCACCAACGAAACGGCATCCGGGTGGCAGCAGGTGAACTTCTCAACGCCCGTCGCGATCCTCCCGAACACCACCTACGTCGTCTCTTACTTCGATCCCTCCGGTCACTACGCCGACTCTCCGTTCTACTTCTACACGCCGCCCCCGACCGGCGGCAACATCCTGAACAGTCCGCCCCTGCACGCCGTTGCGGCGAGCGCCGAACCGGTGGGCGGGTCGTTTGTCTCAGCCAACGGCCTGTACTCCTACGGCGCCACGAGCACGTTCCCCACAAACAGCTTCGAGGGCAGCAACTACTGGGTGGACCCTGTCTTCATGCCCTCCTCCACGCCGGGGCAGGTCACGAATGTCAAAGCGACCGCGGGCAGCGGGTCGGCGAATCTGACGTGGAGCGCGCCCGCCGGCGGTGGTGTGCCCACCAAGTACACGATCACCCCTTACATCGGCGCTGAAGCACAGGCGACAACGACGATCACAGGCATTCCGCCGGCCACCAACGCAACCGTCACCGGACTCACCAACGGCACCAGCTACACGTTCACCGTCCAAGCGTCCAACCCCGACGGCTCGGGGTCTGTCTCCGAACGCTCCAACGCCGTCACGCCGACCACCGGCGGGTCCACGCTCGATACGATCTTTGGCAGTGCCACGCCGGCGACGAGCGACTCGGGCGATGGCTCCTCGGTCGAGCTCGGTGTGAAGTTCAACTCCGAAGTCGCCGGCAACATCACCGGGATCCGCTTCTACAAGGCCGTCACGAACACCGGTACGCACATCGGCAGCCTGTGGAGCGCGAGCGGCACACTGCTTGCGTCGGCCACTTTCACGGGCGAAACCAACTCCGGCTGGCAGCAGGTCAGCTTCTCCTCCCCCGTTGCGATCGCCGCCAACACGACCTATGTGGCGGCCTACTTCGCGCCCAACGGGCACTACGCCGCCACCGCCGCCGCGTTCGCCTCCAGCGGCGTCAGCAACCCGCCGCTGGCGGCTCTCGCCAACGGGGTCAGCGCTGACGGCGTCTACACCTACAGCGCTGCCAGCACGTTCCCCTCCAACAGCTTCAACGCCACGAACTATTGGGTCGACGTCGAGTTTGAACCCGCCGCGCCTCCCACCGTGCCCGGCCAAGTCACCAAGGTGAGCGCCACAGCCGGCGCCGGCTCGGCGAACCTGACGTGGAGCGCGCCCTCGAGCGGCGGCACGCCCGCCAAGTACACGATCACCCCCTACATCGGGTCGACCGCGCAAACCACGACGACGATCACGGGCACCCCGCCGGCCACCAGCGCAACGATCACCGGCCTCACCGCCGGCACCAGCTATACGTTCACCGTGACCGCGGCCAACTCCGCCGGCTCCGGACCGGCCTCGGAACCCTCGAATGCCGTCACGCCGACCGCCGCGGCGCCAGCGCCCGACACGATCTTTGGCTCTGCCACGCCGGCGACGATCGACTCGGGGGATGGCTCCTCGGTCGAGCTCGGTGTGAAGTTCGACTCTGAAGTCGCCGGCAACATCACCGGGATCCGCTTTTACAAGGCCGCCACGAACACCGGCACGCACATCGGCAGTCTGTGGAGCTCGAGCGGCACGTTGCTGGCATCGGCCACATTCAGCGGTGAGACCGCCTCTGGCTGGCAGCAGGTCAACTTCTCCTCGCCCGTCGCGATCAAAGCGAACACGACCTATGTGGCGGCTTACTTCGCGCCCAATGGGCACTACTCTGCCACCGCCGCCGCGTTCGCCTCGGCCGGAGTCAACAACCCACCGTTGTCTTCGCTCGCCAACGGGGTCAGCCCAGACGGCGTCTACACCTACAGCTCGAGCAGCGCATTTCCCTCCAGTAGTTACAATGCGACGAACTACTGGGCGGATGTCGATTTCGAACCCGCCGCCCCAACGGCCCCCGGCCAGGTCACGGGCGTCGCCGCGACCGCTGGCAACGGGTCGGCGAGCCTGAAATGGAACGCGCCCACCAGCGGGGGAGCGCCCACCAAGTACACGATCACCCCCTACATCGGCGCTGAAGCACAGGCGACAACGACGATCACGGGTACGCCGCCGGCCACCAACGCAACCGTCACCGGGCTGACGAACGGCACTACCTACACGCTCGCCGTCACCGCGTCCAACTCGGTCGGCTCGGGCGCGGCATCCGAACCGTCGAATGCGGTCACACCGACGTCTACGGTCACGACGCCCGACACGATCTTCGGCAGTACCACGCCGGCGACGATCGACTCGGGGGATGGCTCCTCGGTCGAGCTCGGCGTGAAGTTCAGCTCCGAAGTCGCCGGCCACATCACTGGGATCCGCTTTTACAAGGCCGCCACGAACACGGGCACCCACATCGGCAGCCTGTGGAGCGCGAGCGGCACGCTGCTTGCGTCGGCCACATTCAGCGGCGAGACCGCCTCTGGCTGGCAGCAGGTCAACTTCGCCTCGCCCGTCGCGATCACCGCCAACACGACCTATGTGGCGGCCTACCTCGCGCCCAACGGGCACTACTCCGACACGCCGGCGGGATTCTCCCCCAACGGCGTGAGCAGCCCACCGCTCTCAGCGCTCGCCAACTCGGTTGGCGCCAACGGCGTCTACGCCTACAGCGCTGTGAGTACGTTCCCAAGCAACAGCTTCAACGCCACCAACTACTGGGCGGACGTCGAGTTCGAACCCGGCGTCTGATGTCCAATCTTTTTGAACCCGGCGTCTGATGTCCAATCGTTTCAGGCCCGGCGTCAGACCACTGTGCGTCATCGCGCTCGCGCTCGTGGCGCTGCTGCTCGCGGCCTGCGGCTCCTCGTCCTCGTCACCACCCCCCTCTGCCACCACGCTCACCTCCCACAGCGCGGCCGTCGCCGCCCAGAGCGAAGCCGTCAGATCCAGGGTTCACCGAACGACAAAAGCTCATCCCGACCCGGTCACCAACGGCGTGGTCACGCACAGGCCGCAGCACGGTACCGGCGGGAGCGAAATCAATGACGACAACCCTGGGCGCGCGGATGTCGGCGATCGGTCCGCCGCCGGACACAATCCATGTTCGCTCGTGTCCCGCGCACAGGCGCAGACGATCCTCGGCAAGGCAATCGGCCCCCTGGTTGAGGCTCCGCTGGGCCCGACGTGCATCTATCGACCGGTGGGCGCCAAGCGCTTCGTCACCCTGACCGTCGAGTCGATCGACTTTGCGAGGGTCAGGGCGCAAATCCGCAATCGCACGCAGCTCGATGTCGCCGGGCGCACAGCCTACTGCGGCACCTATGGACAGCCCACCGTGTTCGTCCCGCTGGCCAGCGGTCGAGTCCTGGCTGTCACAGCCTCCTGTGCGATCGGTGCCAAGTTTGCCGCCGAGGCAGTGCCACTGCTGGGCGCTTGAGCCCTAACCTGTGTAACATGACCAATTCATTTGGGATGGTCGCTGGCTGGCTACTTTCCACGGAACGACCGAGGAGAAGGAAATGAAGAGACGAGCGCGTGGTTCCGTGATGACAGTGGTGGTGGCGTTGGTGGTGGCCGGGTTATCGCTCTCCGCCAGTGCCGCGGCCGCCACACCAGATACGATTTTCGGCTCCGCCACGCCAGCGACGATCGACTCTGGGGATGGCAACTCGGTTGAGCTCGGTGTGAAGTTCACCTCCGAAGTGCCCGGCAGCGTGACCGGTGTCCGCTTCTACAAGGCAACCACCAACACCGGCACCCACATCGGCAGCCTGTGGAGCGCTGGCGGCACCCTGCTCGCCTCGGCCACATTCACAGGTGAGACGGCCTCGGGCTGGCAGCAGGTCAGTTTCTCAAAACCCGTAGCGATCGCCGCGCACACGACCTACGTCGCCGGCTATCTGGCGCCCAAAGGCCACTATTCCGATACATCCTCCGGATTCGCTTCGGCCGGCGTGAGCAATCCACCGCTCGCCGCGCTCGCCAACTCGGTCAGCCCCGACGGCGTCTATGCCTACAGCAAAACGAGCACATTTCCCAACAGCGCTTATAAAGCGACGAACTATTGGGTGGACGTCGATTTCGAACCGGCCTCGCCACCCGCCCTTCCAGGTCAGGTCACCGGTGTCGTTGCGAGCGCTGGCGCTGGATCGGCGAGCCTGAAATGGAACGCCCCAGCCAGTGGAGGGGCGCCGACCAGCTATACGGTTACTCCCTATATCGGATCGGCTGCCCAGACGACGACCACGATCACAGGAGCTCCGCCGGCCACCAGCGCCACCATTACCGGGCTCACCGCCGGCAGCACCTATACGTTCACGGTGACCGCGGCCAACTCGACCGGCTCCGGGCCGGCGTCAGAACCCTCCAACGCCGTCGCCCCCACCGCGGCGCCGATCGCCTACCCCGACCTGCAGGTGCTGATGCCCACGGGCGACATCGCGATCGAGCACTCGGGGAGCACGAGGACGCTCGAGTTCACGCATATCAGCGAGAACGCCGGCGCCGGCCCGTTTGAGATTCGCCCCACATATAACGAAAAAACCGGCATCTCCCAGGGCTACCAGGCGCTTTACGCGATGCCCAGCCCGGGAGTGTGGAAGTTTGCCCGCACCGTCCCGATCGTCGGGCCGATGATCTGGACCCCGCCGAGCGACTACAACTTCCCGCTGGATAAGTTCTGGCTCTACAACGTCGCCTCCGGAGGGGGAATCGGCGGCCTCGTGGAAACGAGCCCCAAGGACCTGTTCTGCATGACCTCCGACACCTACGTTGGCGGGGTTCCCAATACGCCCGAAGACAACGAATACCCTGGCGACCCCGGCTGCCTCTCACCCGAAGGCAGGCTTGGCCTGAGCGTCGGGTGGGGCGACCAGTACGAAGCTACCGATGGTGGCGAGGGCATCCCGATCTCGAGCATCCCGAACGGGACCTACTGGTTGCGCGGCGAGGTGGATCCCTACCACTACTTCCAGGAGTCCAACACCGCCAACAACATCACCGACACCAAGCTGCAGATCGAAGGTGACACGGTGAAAGTGCTCGAACAGACACATCCGGAATCGACCCCCCCCACCGTGACGCTGACGAGCCCGGCCGTGGAAGCCATCATCTCCGCAACGGCCACCCTCAGTGCGAGCGTCACGGGGCCGGCGCCGATCTCCTCGGTCCAGTTCCTGTTGGATGGCCAGCCGATCGGGGCGCCCGTAACGACACCGCCATACACGCTCAGCTGGCCCTTGGGGAGCACCCCGCCCGGCAAGCACTTCATCAGCGCGCAGGCCACCGATAGCAGCGGCTTCGTGGGAACCGCCGCCGACGTCCCGGTGACCGTCAAGGAAGGGTCCGGCAAAGAAGGCCCCGACACCGAACCCCCGACCGTCTCGATCGTCAACCCGGTGGCTGGCGCGACCGTGTCCGGCACCCGGCAGGTGAGCGCCACCGCGAGCGACAATGTGGCTGTCGCGTCCGTGCAGTTCTACCTCGACGGCAAGCCGTTGGGTGCGCCGGTGAACGCCCCGCCGTATGCTGTCAGCTGGAACACCGCCGAAGCGAGCAACGGCGCTCACACCCTCACGGCCAAGGCGACCGACACCTCGGGCAACGTCGGCACCTCCACGCCGGTGAGCGTGACGGTGCAGAACCCGGCCGAAGAAAGTCCCTGCTTTGTCGTGGATGTGACGGTCAGCGTCAATGGCCACGGCACCGCCACGACGCAGAGCTTCACCACCGCCGAAGGTGGCGAGCAGCTGTTCGCGTTCGTGTCCTCCGACGGGCCGGCAGGCGCCGCCAAGCAGTCGGCGACGGTCACCGGCGCGGGGCTGACCTGGAAACTCGTCAAGCGCGCCAACTCGCAATCGGGCGACGCCGAGATCTGGACGGCCACGGCGGCCAACCAGCTCAACAACGTGACCGTGACCTCCACTCCGAAAGCGGGCGGCTATGACCAGTCGCTCACGGTGATCTCGGTGCAGATGTCGGATGGCATCGGCGCCACGGCGGCGGCTGGCGCGGCGAGTGGAGCGCCGAACGTCTCGCTGAAAACGACCGAAGAGGGGTCGCTGGTGTACGCGGTCGGCAACGATTGGGACACCGCCACGGCGCGCACCCTGGGATCCAATCAGGTGATGCTTCGCCAGTATCTGGACACCAAAACCGAAGACACGTTCTGGTCGCAGTTCGACGGGGCGGTTACCGGCCCCGTCGGCGAAACCGTCACGCTCAACGACACGGCTCCGACGAGCGACTCCTGGAACATGGCCGAGGTCGAGATCCTCGGCGACGGTCCCGGCGACTGAGCCTTGCGGTCGGAGGTCGTAGCGCGACGAACGCCGAGGAGGTCCGGAGCTCTAGCAGTGCCTCCGGCTGTCGCTTGTGGCCTGGATCAACAAGGATCTTGAGACTCTCCTTGGTTCCCTCGGCCGATATCGCCTTGATCCAGGCCCTGCCGCGCCTGGGCGCCTGAGGCTTGGCTCATGTAATATCCGGCACGCTTTGTGTCTGGATAGCTGAGGAGGGCGAACGTAACGAGACAGCAGCACTGCTCCCTGCTTGCTTTGACGTTGCTCGTGCTGGCGGCGGGGTTGCTGCTTCCCGCCAGGGTCATGGCTGCGACCCCGGACACGATCTTTGGCTCCAGCGCTCCGGCGACGGTGGACTCCGGGGATGGGAGCTCGGTCGAGCTTGGCGTGAAGTTCAGCTCCGAAGTCTCCGGCGAGGTCACGGGCATACGCTTCTACAAGGCCTCCTCCAACACGGGCACCCATGTTGGCAGCCTGTGGAGCTCCGGTGGAACGTTGCTCGCGTCGGCCACGTTCGCCGGCGAAACCGCCTCCGGCTGGCAGCAGGTCACCTTTTCCTCGCCCGTCGCCATCGTCGCCAACACCACTTATGTGGCTGCCTACCTCGCGCCCAAAGGCCACTACTCCGACACGCCGTCCGGATTCGCCACGGCCGGCGTCAGCAACCCACCCCTCGCGGCGCTCGCGAACGCCGCGAGCGCCAACGGCGTCTACGCCTACAGCGCCACGAGCGTCTTCCCTATCAGCGCTTACAAAGCGACCAACTATTGGGTTGACGTTGACTTCGAACCGGCTGCACTGCCCGCCGCTCCCGGCCAAGTCACCGGCGTCGCCGCAACCGCCGGCACCGGGTCCGCAACCCTCAAATGGACCGCCCCATCGAGTGGTGGTGTGCCGACCAAGTACACGATCACCCCCTACATCGGCACGACCGCCCAACCCACGACGACGATTACCGGCACTCCCCCCGCGACCAGCGCCACGATCACCGGGCTCACGGCGGGCACTGCCTATACCTTCACCGTCGCCGCGGCCAACGCCACTGGCGCTGGACCCGCATCCGAACACTCGGGCGCCATCACACCAACAGCCGCGCCAACTGCCCCGGACACGATCTTTGGTTCCAGCGCTCCGGCGACGGTCGACTCTGGAGATGGGAGCTCGGTCGAGCTTGGCGTGAAGTTCAGCTCCGAAGTCTCCGGCGAGGTCACGGGCATACGCTTCTACAAGGCCGTCGCGAACACCGGCACGCACATCGGCAGCCTTTGGAGCTCCGGTGGGACGTTGCTCGCGTCGGCGACGTTCGCTGGCGAAACCGCCTCGGGCTGGCAGCAAGTCACGTTCTCCTCACCCGTCGCGATCGTCGCCAACACCACATATGTGGCTGCTTACTTCGCGCCCAAGGGCCACTACTCCGACACGCCGTCCGGATTCGCCGCGGCGGGCGTCAGCAACCCACCCCTCGCGGCGCTTGCCAACACGGTAAGCGCCAACGGCGTCTACGCCTACAGCGGGACGAGCGTCTTCCCCACCAGTGCCTACAAAGCAACCAACTACTGGGTCGACGTCGACTTCGAACCCGCCGCGCCTCCCACTGTGCCCGGCCAAGTCACCGGTGTCGCCGCAACTGCCGGCACCGGATCCGCGACACTGACGTGGAGAGCGCCATCGAGTGGCGGGGCGCCGACCAAGTACACGATCACCCCCTATATCGGCTCAACCGCCCAACCCACGACAACGATCGCTGGCACTCCACCCGCGACCAGCGCCACGATCACCGGGCTCACCGCCGGCACCGCCTTCACCTTCACCGTCACCGCGGCCAACACCACCGGCTCCGGGCCCGCATCCGAAGACTCGAGTGCCGTCACACCAACGGAACCGTCGGCCGGCGCGCCGGTGAATACGGGCGTGCCCGTCGTAACGGGCACGGTGGCGACCGGCCAGACGCTCACCACGAGCAACGGTACGTGGACCAACGGTCCCACGGGCTTTGGCTATGCATGGCAGGACTGTGCCACCGATGGCACCGACTGCTCGAGCATCGCGGGCGCTACGTCGAGCACCTACACGGTCGCGTCGGGCGACGCCGGGCACACAATCACCGCTGTCGTAACCGCTGCTGACACAAGCGGATCCAATTCTGCTTCCGCGTCGCCGTTACCACTGATCGACGAATTCAACGGCTCCAGTGTCCAAACCAACCTGTGGACCGTGATGGACCAGCAGGGCGACACGTCCAATGAAGAGGTCGAGTGCTTTCTGCCATCACAGGTCGCCGAGTCCGGCGGGTTCCTGACCGAGACGCTGATTTCGTATTCGGTGACATGCCCAGCCGGGACGCCAAACAGCAGCAACCCATTACCCGACGAGTCGGGCGCGGTGCAGATGAAGTCGGTGAACTTCACCTATGGCACCGTGGTTGTGCGCGCAAAGATGGGGAGCGGGAGCAACGCGTGGCCAGCCATCTGGCTGCTCGGCGCCTCGTGTCAGCAGCCGAACTGGCTGACCAACCCTGGCTTCTCATGCGGTTGGCCCTCGGATGAATCGGATGCCGCCGAGATCGACATCGCGGAGATCAAGGGCTTCACCACGGGTCCCGGGACGGTGTGGCAGAACCTGATCGCCAGCGGTGGCAACCAGAGCTGTACGCCGACCACCAGCAACACGAATACCAACTACCACACCTACGAGCTCGACTGGACCCCAGCGTCGGTGATCTGGAAGATCGATGGCACCCAGACCTGCAAATTCACGAGTCACGTGCCGACCCACCCGATGTTCTTGATCATCGAGACGGCCGATCCGGGCGGCAGCCTCTCCGAATCCCAAGTCACGTCGGTCGACTACGCGCACATCAGCTTCGGCGGGTAGTACCCACGACGTTCCCCTCGGGCCCGGCGGCGGCGATCGTGGTGAGCGCCGCGACGAGGAAGAACATGTACGGCGCCTGTGGGAACGAGAGCGCGTCGAACAGCGCGCAGACCACGAAGAAGGCGACGCACCCGCCTGAGGTCGCCAGGGCGAGCGAGGCGACCGTCGGGCCGCGCGTGCGGATCGCGGCGCGGGCGAGGACCACGGGCGCGAGGATCATCCAGATGAAAGCGAGCAGCCCGACGGCGCCGACCTCCCAAATCTCGTCGATGTACTCGTTGTCGTTGATTCGGAATTGAGCGGGCTTTTCGGGGTCGAGCGTGCCGAAGCCGCGACCGATCAGCGGATGTGCCAGCACGTCGGGCACGACATCGGTGAAATCCCCGACACGATGGGTCGTCGAGTCGCTCTGCGTGGCAGAGCTCACGTCGAAGACGGTTCCGAGCGCCCCCGGCGAGGCCACGTGCACCAGGCCGAGGAGCACGACGATCCCCACTGGCGCCAAACGCAGCACCTGGCGCGGGCGGTAGCAGGCGATGTAGATGACGACCGCCACCGGCACCACCAGCGCCGTCTTGCGGTCGGTCGCCAGCGCCCCGGCGACCATCAGCGCGAAAGCGGCCGCGTTCAACCACCACGACCTGCGCGAGGTGGCGTCCAAAACCCGTACCAGCGCGAACGGCATCACCACCACAAGGATGGTTGTGGCTGCGAGCCCGTGCTGAGTGGGACCGACGACATTGACACGGCCTTCGGTGCCGAGCGCCGGGTGAATGACGGTCGGCGAAGCTTCGACGTCGGCGATCGGCCGCAGAATCGTGCGGCTCCATTCGTAGAAGATGTTGTAGCCCGTGTGGCGCTCGTAGAGCATCCCGATCGACATCAGCGTGGCGAGCCCGATCAGGTAGGTCGCGAAGCCGCGCACGTCCTCGAACCGCAGCGCGGTGAGCGCAAACCACGCGACCACCAGGAACGAGCCCAACAGCGCGAAGCGCTTCTCCGCGAGGTGGAAGTCGCCCAGGTTGACGATCCGCCCGACGTCGAGCAGCAGGCTGGTGACCGCCACGGCGAGAAACGCGCAGGCCGCGCCGGCGAACAGCTTGGACCGCCGCGTGCGGATGAACGCCCGTTGATCGCCGCCAAACCAAAGCCATGCGAGGATCAGCACGAGCACGGCAAGGCGGTCGGGATGGGAATCGACCCCGACGTTGACCTTCAGTTCGGTCGAGTCGATCGGAACCAGGAACACCATCGCCACGAAGGCCGCCAGAAACCACGGCAGCGGACGCCGCGTGTGGGGGAAGGCATCACGCGGCGTGACCCGCATGTCGGCGGCCGCCGGCAGCGGCTCGGCCATTGCCGGCGACCGCGGCAGCCGCGAGACGACGCCGGCGCGGTCCGCGACGGTTGCTCCGCGCATGACCTACCCGGCGAGCAGGGTGGGCAAGCCGCTCACCGCATGCTCCGCGCCGGCATTGCCGGGCGGTCGATCTCGCGGGCGGAGGGAAGGTCGAGCAGGGCACCTTCACCCCCGAGGTTGCGGGCACGGCCGCCGTATGGCGCGTGCACCGACAGCTCGGTCTCCTCCTCGTCCGCTGCGGCGGTCTGGGCGCGGTCGCGGTCCTCCGCATCTCGCTGGAGCGCAGCGCTTTCGCGCCAGACTCCGCGGAACCGCGATCCGACGAGGATCAGCGCGCACCACAGCAGGAACACCGCGACGAACACCATGACCGCGAGCTGCTTGCTGATACCGCTGTCGACCACGGCGCCGTTGGCCGGCCCGAGCTGGCGAATCTCGATCTTCGAGGAGGCTGGGACTTTGTCTTCGTTCTCCAGACTGGTCACGTAGCGCCGCAGGCCGACTACGGCGGCGTTCGCCAGCGCAATCGCCTGAGGGGTGGTGGGAGCCTGGGAGTAGATGTTGATCGTCGGGAGACTCGCCTGGCTTTCGAAGTTCAGGCGATACGGGGTCGTTTCCCCCGTGATCTCCACGTTGCGCTTGAGCGCCGTGGGCTCCTGCACCACACGTGGCTGGTTGGCGTTGACCGGTCCGGCGGCGTAGAGCTGTTCGCCGGAGAGCCCCACCTGCTTGCCGACCAGATCGAGGACCGCGGGGCTGGCCATGAAGTTGGCGTATACCGCGGCGCGCGCGCTCAGGTCTTCGGAGGACTGCGAGAGGTTGCCGAGAACCGACGAGGAGGCGTCGACGAGCGCCTGCGTGCTCGCGCTGGAGTACTGCAGCGAGCGCGACTTCAGCGTCAGGCCATCGAGGCGGAATACGCTCAGGATCGTGGCGAGCGCGGCGACGAGCACTCCGAGCGCCAGCAGCTTCCGGTGTCTCGACAGTTCGCGTAGTGCAAGTGCAAATCCCATTCGAGCAAGCAACGGGCCGGCGGCGGCCGTTTTTTCGCGAGCGTCGCCGCTCATTTGATGGTTTCGTGGCTCGAGCCCCCCGGGGATCACGCCGTGGCTTGATGAGTTCGTGGCTCAAGCCCCGGGGAATCGCGCCCGCGTGCTTTCCGAGCGTCGCGGCGCCGACCAACGATGGCCCGCGCCGCGGGCTGCAAGATGGAGTGCCGCGACGCCGTTTTATCCAGGACATGAGCCACCGCTCAGACCACATGGCCGCTGCCTCCGGCATCACCATGCTCTCCCCCGAAAGCGATCAATGGCGCGCGTTCGCCGCCGAGCACGCGACCTCGCCGTTGCAGCACCCAGCGTGGATTGAGACGCTGGTGGGCGCCTACCGGCTCGACGCGCGGATCGTGGCGCTCACCGACTCCGCGGGCTCGATCCTGGCCGGCCTGCCGATGATCGCCAGCAAGTTGCCGTGGCGCCGGCGCTGGACCGCACTGCCCTTCACCGACACGCTCGAGCCGGTGGCCGACGATGAGTCCCATCGCGACGAGCTGCTGACGGCGGTGGCGGAGCAGGCTGGCGGCGAGTCGATCCTCCTGCGCACGCACGCTGCCCTGCCGGGGTGGGTCTCGCGCGAGGTGGGCACGGTGCAGGTACTCGATCTCACCGCCGGCGTGGAGGGTGTCCTGAGCGGCGCCAAGCGCAAGACCCGCCAGAACATCAATTTGGCGCGCAAGGCCGAGTTGACGGCGCGGCCGCTCGTCTCGCGCTCGGAGTTCATGGGTGCCAACCTCGATCTCATCGCGCAGTCGCGCAGCAGGCTCGGCGCGCCGACCCAGCCGCGTCGCTACTGGTCGCGGGTGTGGGAGCTGCACGAACGGGACATGGCGCTGACGATCGGCGTGTACCTACGGGAGCAGCTCGTGGCCAATGCGATATTCGTGACCGGCAGCAATCACGCCACGTTCAAGTACAGCGCGTCCGACACCGCGACGAGGGACCTGCGCTCGAACTATCTGGCGTTCGCGACGGCGCTCGAGCATCTCGTGGCTCGCGGGATGCGGTCGATGGACTTCGGGATCACCGACCTGCACAACACGTCGTTGCGGAGATACAAGGTGCACTGGGGCGGCGAGGAGCGGCCCGCCTATTTCTCGGCCACCGACGCCAGCCTGCTTCCGGACACGCTCGAGCCGGGGCGGCTGTTGACCACGACGATCCAGCGCGCGCCCGTGTTCGTGGGACGTTCGATCGGCTCGCTCGCATATCCGTTCGTCGCGTGAGGTTGTCTGGCGTTGCTGATGACACCCGGATCGGATTCTCGCCCGACGGTTGACAGGGAGCCGCGATGACCACCGCCACGCTGCATTCGCATGGTGATGGCGCCCTGGCTTCGACCACCGGTGCACTGGTGGACGAACCGGACGCGACATCGCTGGGAGCGTCGAGCCGCGCCGACATCGCGCATTGGCGCGAGGAGCGCTGGAGCGTCTTGGCACAGCGGGTGGGCACACCGGCCACGCGCGATCCCGCCCAATGCTATGAGCGCATCGTCTTCGAACGCTGGCGCGAGGATCGCAGCACGCGTGGGCTGCCCCCGTTCGTGCTGGAGCTGTTCTACCTGATCAGGCGCTTCATCCCGCGTACGCTCCAGCTGGGCCTGCGGCGCAGGCTGATCGCGCGACAGGGCCTGCCGGCGTTTCCGCAGTGGCCGTTTGACCCCGCCGGCGCCGATCTGATGGGGATCGCATTCGCCGATGCGCTGCTGGCGCGCGGCACGGATGCGGTGCGGTTCCCTTGGTTTTGGCCCGACGGCGCGCAGGCCGCGGTGACGCTCACGCACGACGTCGAGTCGGCCGATGGCCTCGCGCGCGCGGCGACGGTCGCCGGGTGGGAGGAGCAGCGCGGGTTCAGATCCTCGTTCAACATCGTCAGCGACTGGTATCCGATCGACACCGAGCAGGTGGCTGGGTTGAACGAACGGGGCCATGAGATTGGATCTCACGCGATCCACCACGACCGCTCCCTGTTTGCCTCGCGCGACTCGTTCCAGCGCCAGCTGCCAATGCTCGCCGAGGCCGCCGAGCGTCTCGGCGCGGTCGGGTTCCGCTCTCCCGCGACGCATCGCGTGGTCGAGTGGCTGGGGGAGCTGCCGTTCTCCTATGACTGCACGATGCCGCACTCCGATCCATTCGAGCCGATCCCCGGTGGCACCGCGACCGTGTGGCCGTTCTTCCACGGCCAGGTCGTCGAGCTGCCCTACACCGCGCCCCAGGACCACACGCTGTTCAATCTCCTCGGTCACACCGACGCCTCGCTGTGGCAGGAGCAGCTGGAGCGAATCGTGTCGTGCAACGGTCTGTTCCAGTCGCTCACCCACCCCGACGAGGAATATCTCGGCCGCCCCTCGATCGGCGCGGCATACCGAGACCTGCTCGACACGATCGCGCGTCGCGACGATCTGTGGGTTGCGCTTCCGCGGGACATCGCGGATTGGTGGCGCCGCCGGGCCCAGGGCCTCACGCCCCGCGAGGATGGCGTGGCGAGGTGGACCGGGTCGGGCATCGAGCTCGCCCCCGTGCGACCCTCGTCACCTCCCGCCTCGCCCCCGTCCCGCTCACAGCCGGCGAGCGTGACCGAACGGGCCGTGGGTCGGGCGTCCCCCTCCACAACCAGTTCCTTGACGAGCCGATGAGCACAAGCAAGCAGGCGGCGCCGGACGTGGTGATGGTGCTGGAGAACAGCCAGTACCCGCTCGACGCGCGCGTGCGCATGGAGGCGGAGACGCTGATCGAAGCGGGTTTGTCGGTCGAAGTCCTGGCTCCCCGCGAGCCCGATCGCCCGGCTCGTGAGACGATCCGCCAGGTCCGCGTGAGGCGGTTTCCCCTGCCGGACGGCAACGGCCGGCTGCTGGGAACGGCGGTCGAGTATGCGATCGCGTTTTGCGTGATCTCCGCGCTTGTGCTGCCGCGAGTGGCTCGCCGGCGCGGCGGAACGCTGCACGTGCACAACCCGCCCGACTTCTTCTTCCCGTTGCTGTGGCTCGCTCGCCGGCGGGGGTGGTCGACCGTGTTCGACCACCACGACGACGCGGCGGGCATGTTGCAGGCCAAGCTTGGCCGTCCGACACGTGTGTCGCGGCTGCTGGCGTGGATGCGCGACCGGTCGGCGCGGACGGCTGACCTGACGATTGCCACCAACGAGACGCAGCGCACGCTCGTCCTACCGGTCGCCCGCCGCACGATCGTCGTGCGCAACAGCCCGCCCATGTGGTTTGCCGATCGCCGCCCCTCGCCTCCCGCCGGACGCGTGAAGCTCGTCTTCCTCGGCGAGATCGGGGTACAGGATCGCGTTCAGCGAACGGTTGAGATTCTGGCGGCGCTGGTGGCGGACGGCGCAATCGACGCCGAGCTGCTGATCATCGGCGATGGCCCAGAGCGCCGCGCGGTGCAGGAGCGCGCCCGGCTGCTTGGTGTCGGCGAGCGGGTGACGATCACCGGATGGGTCCCGTTCGAGGATGTCCCGGGGCTGCTCGCCTCCGCACACGTGGGTCTCGACACGGCCGCGGCAACGGAGGTGAATCATGGCTCGACGATGGTGAAGATCCTCGAGTATCTGGCCGTCGGGCTCCCGGTGGTGGCGACTGCGCTGCGGGAGACAAAGGTGACCGGGGGCGACGCCGTCGTGACGATCGAGCAGGACACGGTCGAGGCGTATGTGAGCGCAATCGCCCGGCTGCTGAGCTCAACCGACACCTGGCGAGCGAGCGCCGAACGAGCACAGGCTCGGGGGACGCAGCTGATGTGGCCCGCGCAGGGCGAGACACTCGTCGCGGCCTACCGGGATCTCGCCGATTCACGGCGCCCCGCCGACTCACGTCGCCCCGCGGGCACGCGGGTCCCGTGCGCACCGAGCGCTCCCGCCAACACCGATGACCCGCGACCGCAAGGCCCCGCACACGCACACACCTCGCGCACGTAGCGCGGCTCCCGGTTCGTTCTTTATCCGCATGCGCACCACCACAACGCGTCCCCGGGCACAGCGGGCGTTCAGGCCTATATGAGCCCAACCGTTCTCGAGCGCATCGAGCAGACGCACTCGCTGCTGCGCAGCGAAGGCGCCGCCGGTGTCACGGCCCGCCTGCTGGATCATGCATCGCGGCGGGTCTCTCCCGCCGGCGACGCGCGCCTTGGCGTGGCCCGTGAGGACTTGGCGCGGGCGGCGGCGCTCGCCTCGTGCAGCGCCGGGCCGCCACCGCCGATCCCGCTGCGCGCCGGCGAGCCATTGCGGATCGCATGGATCTGCGTGCCCCAGAGCGAGGGCAGCGGGGGGTTCACGACGATGGCGCGACTCGCTGCGCTGCTGGAAGCGGCGGGGCACCGGTGCGTCGTGTATCTGCACGATCGCCATGGCTGGTCGCATGGGCGCCACCGCGAGACGATGCAGGCCTGGTGGCCGGACCTCCACGCCGAGTTTCGCGATCTCGCCGATGGCATCGAGGACTGCCACGCCATCTTCGCCACCTCATGGCAGACCGCCTATCCGGCCCTGACCTCGCCCGCGGCGGGGGCCCGCTTCTACCTCGTTCAGGACTTCGAGCCGTCCTTTTACGCGGCCGGCAGCGAGGCGCTGCTCGCGGAGGCGACCTATCGGTTTGGATTTCACGGTGTGACTCCCGGCCGGTGGCTGGCCCAGATGCTGAACAGCCGCTACGGCATGGATGCCGATCACTTCGACTTCGGCTGCGACCTCGCGCGCTACCGTCTGGAACCCGGCGTGCGCCGCACCGGGGTGTGCATGTATGCGCGCCCCTCCACCCCGCGCAGGGCCTTCGAGCTGGCCGCCGCCGCGATCGATCTGTTCGCCGAGCGCCACCCCGAGATCGACATCCACCTGTACGGCGAGTCGGTGCGCAACCTGCCGTTCGCGGCGACCGACCACGGCACGCTCAACCCCGCCGAGCTCAACGACCTGTACAACCGCTGCATCGCGGGTCTCGTGCTGTCGGCGACCAACGTCTCGCTGGTCCCGCACGAGATGCTGGCCGCGGGCTGCATACCGGTGGTCAACGATGCCGAGCACAACCGGATCGTGCTCGATAATCCCTCGGTCGCATACGCTCAGGCGACGCCGTTCGATCTTGCCAACGCGTTGTCCGAGCTCGTCGAGCGACCCGTCTCCGAGCGCTCCGCGGCGGCGGTGAGGGCTGCGGCCAGTGTGCAGGGAGCCTCCTGGGAGGACGCGGGCGTCGTGGTCGAGCGTGTGATCCGCGAAACCGTGGAGGCGGCCTGCCGCGAGGACCACGCGATGAGCGCGATGGCGTCATGACCGAGCAGAGCACGGAGGTGCCGGACCTGGCGATCGTCGTCGTCTCCGCCAACGACGCCCGCTGGCTGGAGCGCTGTCTGTCGAGTGCGTTCGAGCACGCGGGCGAGGCGAGGATCGAGGCGATCGTCGTCGACAACGCCTCCACCGATGGCACGCGTGAGCTGGTCGAGTCGATGTTCCCGCACGTGCGGGTGATCAGCTCGCCCAATCGCGGGTTCGCCTACGGCAACAATCGCGGCTTGGAACAGACGCGTGCGCGTTACCTGCTGCTGCTCAACCCCGACACCGAAGTGATCGAGGGAACGTTCGGGGAGCTGGTGAGGCTGCTCGACTCGCAGCCGGCGCTCGGCGCGGCGGGGGTGCGCCAACTCGCCGCGGACGGTACGCCGTGGCCGAGCATCCGCCGCTTCCCCAGTGCCAGCAGGGCGCTCGGCGAAGCGCTGTTCTCCGAGCGCTGGCCGATTCATCCGGCGTGGGCGGGGGAACGGGTACTCGACGCCGGCGCCGATCGGCACGAGCGGGCGTGCGATTGGATGTCCGGCTCGTTCCTGCTCCTGCGGCGCGAGGCGCTGCTGAGCGCCGGGCTGTTGGACGAGCGGTTCTTTCTGTACTGCGAGGAGCCCGACCTGTGCCTGCGCATCAAGCGCGCCGGCTGGGAGGTGCGGCATCTGCCCGCGATGTCGATCGTCCACCACGCGGGCAAGGGCGGCGTGCAGCCGCGGATGGTGGCTCAGGATGCCTACGCGCGCAGGCAGTATGCGCGCAAGCACTTCGGTCCGCTCCAGCGTGGCCTGTATCTGTCGGCGCTTGGTCTGCGCCACCTGATTCGCGCCGTCTGTGCGCTCGGGAAAGGCGCCGAGTCCACCCCGCGCCGGCAGGCCGCGACGCGCGCGTTTCGGGTACTCACCGGACGTGCCGCGCCTCCGTTTGACATCCCGCCGACCACCGCGATCGAACCGCGATGACCCAGCGTTTGCTGCTCATCTCGCCGGTGCGCAACGAGGAGGCGTATCTCGAGCTGGTCGCCGAGGCGGTGGCGGCGCAGACACGGCCGCCGGATCTGTGGCTGGTCGTCGACGACGGCTCCACCGACCGCACCTCCGAGATCCTTACCGACTTGCAGCGGCGAATCGGCTTCCTGCAGGTCCTCGACACCTCGAAGCTGCCCGCGGTCGGCGCCGTCCGCGATCGTTTGGCGACCGCCGCCGAGGCGCGCGCGTTCAACCTCGGTTTGGGGACCGTGGCGTGGGAGGAGTTCACCCACATCGCCAAGCTGGACGGCGACACCGAGCTGCCCGCGAACTACTTCGAGACGCTGCTGGGTGAGTTCGAGCTGGATCGCACGCTGGGGTTGGCGGGCGGCGTTTACGCCGACCCCAACCCTGGTGGAGAGGGGGATGGGTGGAAGGTGATGAACCCACCGTCCGACTATCACGTGCCGGGAACGCTGAAGTGCTACTCGACCGCCTGCTTTCAGGCGATCGGGGGAATGCAGGAGCGCCTGGCATGGGACACGATCGACGAGACCTACGCGCGCATGCACGGGTACCGCACGCGCGCATATCCGAGCCTGGTCGCGCGCCACCACCGGCCGTGGGGGAGCGCCGATGGCACGCTGCGGGGCCGTGCCCGACACGGCGAGTGCGCTTATATCGTCCACTTCACGCTCCCGTGGGTCACCCTGCGGGCGTTCAAAGTCGCGCTGGCGCGCCCACGGGGACTATCGGGTGTGGCGTTCCTGTACGGCTATCTCAGGTCGGCGGTGCGGCGCGTCGCGCGCGTGGAGGACCCGGCGTTTGCGCGGTTTGTCCACCGCGAGCTGCGGGCGCGCATGGTAAGCGCGTTTGGATTGGCTCAGTAGCAGGCCCCCACGCCGTAGACGCATTCTTCCAGGTTGTCGTCCCAGAAGTTGTGGGTCCACGTGGTGAGCGCCTCGTTGGTGAACGCCTGCACCTTGTACTGGCCGCCTTCTTCCCAGAAGCCGTGCGAGTCCGGACAGGAGCTCGATAGGCAGCGCGCGAAGCGGTTGTCGGTCACCACCAGGGGGCCCACCAGTTTGTCATGGCCTGCTTCTTCGCCGCCGTCGATGATGTAGTTGCCGCCGGCCATCAGATTGTCTTCCAAGCGGACTTCCTGGATCGGGCCGTAGAGACCCTGCAGGAACAGCGCTGCCGTAATGGTTGTGGTCTGCGGGGTGAAGATCGTGCTGTCTTTGACGACCAGCGGCGTTTTCGCCAGCGACTCGCCCTCGTCGGTGACGCACTCATAGTGTTCTTCTTCGATTTCGTAATTGCTTGGGCAGTAGTCGTGGTTGAGCTCCCCGCCCGCGTTCAGCTTGAAGCCCGAGCAGTCCTCCGTGTCGACGTATTCGGCGACATACGGGCTGTTCCAGCGCGCGTCGACGCACGTCTGGACCGTGTTGGGGCCTTTGATTTCGCTGCCACCCACCTTGACGTGCGAGATCACGGTGCCTTTGGCGGCTTCGTCGTTGGAGTCCGACTCCCGTTCGAACTCGATCGCGTTGCCGGTGCAGCCGTTCGCGATGCTGTATGGAGGCGTGGGACTGCAGAGGCCGTTGGAGGTGATTTCATCATTCTTGATGACGACGTTCTTGGCGTTCCAGGCGACTACGATCGAGCCGTTGAGCCGTTTGTCTTCATAGTGCTCTTCGCCCGTCAAACGTATCGTTCCCGCTGTTGCTTCAAGCCCTTTTTCCACGGCGCTTTTTTCCACTCCGGTGTTGTGTCCGCCGGGATAGCCGCAGGCTTCGATCCGGCTGGTGCCTTCCGTCTCGGGGTTCTCGAAGCATCCCTTGGCCGACAGACTGGGTTCCCCGGGATTTGGATTCGTCCCGACGCTGGTGACTGTCGCCGTGGCGGCCGAGCTCGCCGACGTCGACCCGCCCGCATTGCTGGCCTTCACAACCACTCGCATGGTGTGGCCCACAGCTTCCGCGAGGAGCTTGTAGCTGGCGGCTGTCGCGCCACTGACGTTCGAGCAGCTGGCGCCAGCGGAGTTGCAGCTCTCCCACTGGTAGGCATAGGACGTGGGGCTTCCCGTCCACGTGCCCTTGGTCGCGCTCAGCGTCTGCCCTTCCACGGCTGACCCGCTGAGCGACGGCAACGCCGTGTTCTTCGGCGGGGCCGGTGGGGGAGGTTCGCTTGGCGGGGGTTCAGTGGGTGGGGGTTCGGTCGGGGGAGGTTCGGTGGGGGGCGGTTCGGGTTCGGATTCTTCCACCACAACGTCGTGTACGACCGTGCTTGCCTGACCTGACGATCCCTCGGTGACCATCAGACGCACATACTTCGTGTCGGCTTCCGAGAACGTGTAGGTCAGCGTCTTCCCGGCCCCGAGCGGCCACAGCGGCGAGGACAGTTCCGCGGGGGAGCCGTCATCGGACCATTCGTAGCTGCAGGTGCCATCCGGGCAGCTGGAGCTGGAGGCGTTGAAGACGACCGCCTGCCCTGCGACGGGCGCCTTGGGTGCGTAGATGAAGCTCGCGGTGGGTGGCTTTGGTTTGGCCGGTGGTTTCGGGTTGACCGGTGGTTCCGGGTTGGTCGGTGGTTCTGGGTTGGATGGTGGTTCTGGGTTGACCGGCGGGACTGATTTAACCGGTGGTTGCTGGTTGACGGGCTTCGGCGTGGGCTCGAGCAACGGATTTGGCGAGGGCATGGCGGGCCCCAGTGGATCCGTCGAGGGCATAGCCGGTGTCGCACCGCCCACGGCCGGTTCGAGAGCTGGCCCGGTCGCGGGCGTTGAATGCCGGTTGGGCCGGTGGTGTGTGCGTAGGCAGCGCAGTGGTTTGCGACGATGCGCCGGCTTGGTGGCAGTGTGGCGAAGGGCGAGCCGCCCGTCGGCCGCGTGCGCGGCATGCTTGGGCTTCGTGGTCGTGCAGTGCCTGACTTTCGTGTGCCGGCGGCGATGCTTGGTGCCGCTCGCATGTGAGGCGGCGGATGCCGGCAGCACGCCAGAGACGACCAAGGCACAGGTCGCCAGAAGGGCGAACATAGTAGCGCCCAGTGGCGAGCCGGCACGTGCTTGCATAAAACGTTGCATGGTCGCGATCGGCGAAAGACTACTTGGAACGAGTCGGGATCGTGCCGGGCCGGCGAACTGGCCATGGCACGGGGGCAGACGGCCCAAGCCCTGACGGCTTACCATCGGCCCGGGCGGCGACATCCATTAGATTCGCCAGCGGGTCTGCAAACCCTGCCGCGGGGGTGGCTCAGCTCAAGCCGGCTCGGAGGAGTACATCCGGATCGACATCTTGTGCGACCACGCACGCCCTGGCCGCAGACCACGTGCCGCTCGGACCACGCGGAACCGGCCGCTCGCAAGCAGCGTGTCCTCCTCGAGCGCCGTGTTGTAGATGAAGCGCAGCGTACGCGGCGCCCGGTCCAGCGACTCGACCAGGTGATCGACGAGCGCGGCGAACGGGCCGCCGCCGATCGAGTTGTACAGGTAGACAACGGTCACGTCGTCGGGGATCGTGTACTCCGCCACGTCGGCAGTCACGAGCTCGATGTCGGGGCAGCGCAGCGACTGCCTGCGCGCCTGCACGTTCGCGGCTGCGACGGCGTTCAGCTCGGATGACAGCTCCACCCCGATCACCCGGCGGAAGCCGTAGCGCGCTGCCTGCAGCACGACGCGACCCTTGCCCGAGCCGATGTCGAGAAACACATCGTCAGGATGGACATCCCTCTCGCGCAGGATCCTCCGCAGATCCAGCCATTTCGAGGGCTCGTAGCGCTTGCGGCCGGGCGCGTCGATTCCCAGGCCTCCGAGATCGGCATAGCCAGAGGTCTCGATGCCCATGCGCCGCTCGATCGCCGAGCCGAGCGCCAGCCGCGTGGCCAGATACCCACGCCGCAGCTCGAATCGTGCCTTGCCTCTTAGATCCAGTTCCATGCCGAGGCGTCTCTGCTCGAGCAGCCTGTGGTTGGGGCTCCGAGTTGGTCGATACAGCGATCCACCCATACAGAACGACCTCGAACCGGCCAGTCTTGCGCGGGCGGCAGGTCCTAATAGCAGGCGCCCACTCCGAGATCGCACGGCTGCAAGCCGGCGTCGATGAAGTTGTGCTGCCAGGTCATCTTCGATGCATCGTCGAACGCCGCGACATGGTAGGCGCCGATTTCGGGGAAGTAGCCGGCTGTATCGGGGCATCGACCGTTGGTGAGGCACCGCGCAAACCGATCGTACCTAACCGTATCCGGGCCCGTCGCCGTATATGGTCGTCCCGGTTCGAATCCGAAGTAAAGGGTGAAGTTGCCGCCGGCGATCAGATCTTTTTCGACGATCGTTTCCTGGATCGGACCGTAGAGGCTCTGTTGGAAGATCGCCGCGGTGAGGCCGGAGCCTTCCACCGATGCTTTGATCGGTGGCTGGAAGATGGTGCTGTTCTTGATGATGAGCGGTGTGTGCAGCGTGGTGGCGTTCAGCCGGTCGCCCTCGTCGGTGACGCACTCGTAGTGTTCGCCGCCGATTTCATAATTGCTCGGACAGTACACGTGATTCAGTTCGCCGCCGGCGTTCAGCTTGAAGCCGGAGCAGTGTTCTGTCTTGACGTATTCGGCGACGTAGGGGCTGTTCCAGCGCGCGTCGATGCAGGTCTGCACGGTGTTGACCCCGTGACGTTCGAGGCCGTGGACGAAGACGTGCTCGATCCGCGTGTTTTTTGCCGCTTCGTCGATTTCTTCGCCGCTCCCCGAGCCGCGCCGTTCGAACTCGATGGCGTTGCCGACGCAGCCGTCGTTGAGGCTGAACCGCGGGGCGGGACACGCGCCGGCCATGATCACTTCATCGTTGCGGATGACCACACCCGTGGCACCCGAAGCGATTGTGATTCCACAATTGCTGCCCACCAGCCGCATGTCTTCGTAATGTTCGGTCCCGGTCAGGGTTGGGCAGGTCGTGGTATCCGTCAGCGTGACCCCGGCTTCCACCCCCACGTTGCGGGCTCCCGGGTAGCCGCAGGCTTCGATTCGGGTGGTGCCTTCGGATTCGGGATCCTCAAAGCAGCCGGTTTGCGTGAGACTGGGGGGCGGGAGCGTAACGCTCCCGCCCCCCGGATTGCTCGCCGAGTGGTTGGCGGAGTCCGAGTCATGCGCGCCCGTCGCGGGATGCGACGGTCCATGGGTCAGCACCCACCCGGCCGCAATGGCGATCGCGCACGCGGCGATCGCCGCGGCCCATCTCAAAGGGAGATCCAGCCAGCTAGTAGCAGAGGCCCGCTCCCAGCTTGCATTCTTCGAGGCTGTCGTCGATGAAATTATGGGTCCAGGTCATTTTGGATTCGTTGTCGTATGACGCAATGTGGTACTGGCCAAATTCTTCGAAGTAGCCATGGGAGTCGGGGCATTTGCTTGACGTGCACCGGGCGAAGCGATTGTAGCGAACAGTGTCGGGGCCGGTCAGCTTGTACGCTTGGCCGGCTTCTTCGCCGAAGTACATGGAGAAGTTGCCACCGGCGATCAGATCTTTTTCGATGATCGTTTCCTGGATCGAGCCGTACAGGCTCTGTTGGAAGATCGCGGCGGTCAGACCCGAGCCTTCCACCGATGCTTTGATCGGCGGCTGGAAGATCGTGCTGTTTCTGATGATGAGCGGTGTGTGCAGCGTGGTGGCGTTCAGCTCGTCGCCCTCGTCGGTGACGCACTCGTAGTGTTCGCCGCCGATTTCGTAATTGCTCGGGCAGTACACGTGATTCAGTTCGCCGCCGGCGTTCAGCTTGAAGCCCGAGCAGTGTTCGGTGTTGACGTATTCGGCGACGTACGGGCTGTTCCAGCGCGCGTCGACGCAGGTCTGGACCGTGTTGGGACCGTGTTTTTCGGTGCCGCCCACCTTCACGTGCACGATGCGTGTGCCTTTGGCCGCTTCGTTGATTTCTTCACCGCTGCCCGAGCCGCGCCGTTCGAACTCGATGGCGTTGCCCACGCAGCCGTCGTTGAGGCTGAGCTGCGGCGAGGGGCAGGAGCCGGTGTCGATGATTTCATCGTTCTTGATGACCACGTTCTTGGCGTTCCAGGCGATCATGATGGTGCCGGTGAGCCGCTTGTTTTCGTAGTGTTCTTCACCGGTCAGGCGGACCGTCCCCGATTCTGCGTGCAGGCCTTTTTCCAGGGCGCTCTTTTCGACTCCGACATTGTTGGCGCCGGGATAGCCGCACGCTTCGATCCGGCTGGTGCCTTCTGTTTCGGGATTCTCAAAGCATTCCTTCTTGGTCAGGCTGGGTTCTTCGGATTTGGGTTCTTCTTTGGGCTGTTCTTTCGGTTCTTCCTTCGGTTCTTCTTTGGGTTCTTCTTTGGGTGCCACATAGGCCGTTACAGTCGCCGTGACAGCCGAGCTCGCGAAGGTCGATCCGCCGGCGTTGCTTGCGCTCACGACCGCGCGCAGCGTGTGCCCGACGTCGCTCGTGACCGGCTTGTAGCTGGACGATGTCGCCGCGGCGATGTTCGAGCACGATGCGCCCGAGGTGCTGCAGTCCTGCCACTGGTAGGTGTAGCTGATGGGCGTGCTGCCGCTCCACGTGCCGTTGCCCGTAGTGAGCGTCTGCCCAACTTCGGGCGTGCCGCTCACGGTGGGCGGGGCGGTGTTGCTCGGCGCGAGGGGTGGTGGTGGCGGGGCTTCGGCGACCACGACGTTGTGCTCGACCGTGGCCGACTGGCCGCTCGCGTCGGTTACCACCAAGCGCACGTACTTCGTGCCTACGCCAGAGAATGTGAACGATAGGGTCTGCCCACCGCCAAGCGGCCACAGCACCGGAGTCGGCCGAGTGGTGCCGCCGTCGTCGGACCATTCATATGTGCACGGTCCGTCGGGGCAGGTGGAGCTGGTGCCGTTGAAGGTCACCGCCTGGCCGGTTACCGGCGAGGCCGGGGAGGAGCTGAAGCCCGCGGTGGGCGGTGACGGTGTGGTTTCGACGGGCGGCGGTGTGGTTTCGACCGGCGGCGGCGTCGTTTCAACGGGCGGCGGTGTCGTTTCCACCGGCGGAGGGGTCGTTTCGACGGGTGGGGGTGTCGTTTCCACCGGCGGCGGTGTCGTTTCCACCGGCGGAGGGGTCGTTTCGACGGGTGGGGGGGTTGTTACGACCGGCGGAGGGGTTGTTACGACAGGCGGAGGAGGCGGGTTGCTCGGTGGCGTCGATTCGACGGGGGGGGTGGTGGGAGGGGTGAGTTCCACGGGCGCCGGCGGTTCCACCGGGAAGCCCGAGGTGGCGGCCGTCACGTAGCCGGAGACGGGGCAGGTCCGGTAGGCGGCGTCGGTGTTCCAGGTGGTGGCGAGTGTTTCGAGGTCGGTTTGAGCGCTGGTGAGCGCTCTGCAGAATCCGCGGGGGCGGTCGCGGTAGCGCAGCGTCCCTCCGGTCCCGAGCACGGCGAGCCAGTAGGTGTCGCCCGACACAAGCTGCGTGGAGGTGACGGGCGCCGTGTCCCATGCGCCGGCGAAGGGCGCGGAGAGCGAGCCCTTGCTCAGCAGCGAGCCGGGGCGGCCGTCCGCATCGGAGTAGAGGCCGACGAGCAGGGTGGTGGCGCTGTTGGCGGAGTCGATGTAGACGTGCACGGCCCCTGCGGCGCCCGACGCTCGTGCCGGAAAGGGGAACGCTTCGGCCTGCCCCCCGCTGAGGCTGTCGCGGTTGGATTCGATGGCTTCGTTGCCGAGCAGTGCCGCCGAAGTTGTGGTGGGCGCTGTGCGTACGGCGGGGGACCCGCGGCCGGACGTGGACGCGTGGCCGGACCAAGACCCATGCTTGGCACGGTGCCCGCGGTGGTCGTGGCGGGCAGCGTGAGAGTGGCTTGCACGCTTTGTCTCACGGCGCAAGCCGCGCGCGCCGAGCGCCGAGGATGTGGCGAGAACGAGCAGTAGAACAAACGCAGCGACGGGGCTGCGTAATAGAAACTTGATCATCTGGGCCCTCCTGGAGGGGCGTAGGTTGATTGAGGCTCGACCGGTGTAGGCCTGCTCTTAACCGCTGGCGTGGCCTTCTAAACGCTTGGGCCGCGTGCTACGCAAAGATCCGTATGTAGGGATAACCCCGATGTCCGGTCGAAGGAACGACGTCCTGTAGGGCCGGCGGGACGACAGCGGCCAGATGGCCTGGACGCGTCAGCTCTTGCGAAATTCGCGGCCCCCGTTTCTCGGCCGCAGACGGTACGAATCCTGTACCCGCTAGGACGGGGGCCTAACATCTACACAGGGCTGAGCGGGGCCTCAGCGAAGGTGTGACTACGCCACGCCGAGGCACGCCAGGGTGGTGCGGTGGCGCCTCGTGTGCGACGCGCCGGGTGGCGCCTCGCGTGTGATGCGCCAGGGTGGTGCGATGGCGCCTTGCGTGCGACGCGCCAGGGTTGCCCTACGTAGTCAAGGCTGGTAGACGAACGGCAGTTCGTCGGCGAGCTCGCGCAGCAGGGGGGCGGCGGCGTCGCGGGCGGAGACGATCGGCTCGATCTCCGCGGGCCAGTCGATCGCGACGTCGGGGTCGTTCCACGCGATGCCGCGCTCGACCGCGGGGTCGTAGTAGGCGGTCTGCTTGTAGAGCACATCGGCTTCGTCACTCAGCACGCAGAAGCCATGGGCGAAGCCGACAGGGACGTAAAGCTCGCGCATCCGCTCGTCGTCGAGCTCCACCGCCTCCCATTGGGCGTAGGTGGGGGAGCCGCGGCGAAGGTCGACGATCACGTCGATGATGCGCCCGCGCGCGCAGCGCACGAGCTTTGCGACGCCGTCCCCGACGTGGAAGTGCATTCCCCGCACGACGCCACGGGTGGAGCGAGAGTGGTTGTCCTGGATGAAGCGCTCCAGCGGGGGGATCCCCGCGGAGGTGTGCCACTGCAACCGGTAGGTCTCGCTGAAGAAGCCGCGATCATCGGCGAATACCGGTGGCTGGAGCACGATGGGCCCGTGCAGGCGCGATAGGGGGGTGGCGTTCATGCGGTGGAACGGTAGCGGACGTGCCACTCCTGGCGAGCCCGCCCGCGGCGCCCGACGCGCAACGGCTCGGCGGGGCCTGCGCAAAGAAGACTTTCCTAGTGAAAATTATGAGGAATGTGAATGAGGGATTGCATAATGGGCAGGGAGGGATCGTTGTTGTCAGAGATCTGTCGAGTATGCTAGGGTGCCGCTCAAGCAGCTCGCAAATTGCGGAATCAGCTTTGTAGGGCGGGCTGGAAGGCAAGGAGGGGTACGGCAAAGAGCGTTCGCGCGTGGGGCGTGGCTTTAGTTCTCGGGCCCTATGTGACGGCAGCGGTTGGCAGGACTTCCCGCCGCGAGTACCACATAGCGTGACGTGCAGGCAATCGTCACAGGAGTGAGACTCGAATTTTGTACAGCTTCTTAACGTCGCTTTGGTCAGGGATGAGTACCTTAAGCGGACATATACGGCAGAACTAGACCTCCTGGTCCGTCTGACGCGGACGCCGGGGGAGATGTGGGGCAGGATGAACGACACAGGGATGACGGCAGTGGCAACGGCAGGGATCGACGAGCGCATGGCAGCCGCGTCGTTGCTGCGCGGCGCCGGAGCGAACGGGCCCGTGGGCGGGCTGTTGCGCAACGAGGAGAAAAACTCGCCGCTGGTGTCGCGGGCGATCCGGCGGGCGCAGGCGGGCGACCGCGACGCGCTGGGGTTCCTCTACGCGCGCTACGCCGAGAATGTCTACGGCTATGTGCGCAGCATCGTGCGCGACCACCACGAAGCCGAGGACATCACCCAGCACGTCTTCACGAAGCTGATGCGGGTCATCGGCAAATACGAGGAGCGCGACGTCCCCTTCTTCGCGTGGGCGCTGCGGGTGGCGCGCAACGTCACAATGGATCACATCCGCAGCGAGCGGTTGGTGCCGGTCGAGGAGGTCCACGCCGCCGGCCGCGCGGAGTCCGATCCGGCGGCGGGTGGGGCGACGGACGAGCTGCGCGAGGCGCTCGACACCCTGCCGTGCGCCCAGCGCGAGGTGCTGATATTGCGCCACGTGGCGGGCCTCTCGCCCCTGGAGATCGCCAAGCTGACGGGTAAGAGCGAGGGGTCGATCCACGGATTGCACCACCGCGGGCGCCGCACGCTCGCCGCGGAGCTCGCCAGCCGTGGCATGGCGCCGACGACGATGGCCGCCGGCCGCGCGCGCGGCTGAGAGAGCGCGGTCAACCCGACGGCCGTCGGGATCCGCCGAAGCGATCGGCCTCGGGGCGGCAGCGCGAGCAGCTGAGCCCGCCGCGTCGAAGCGCTCGGTCTCAGCGGTCCAGCAGCTCGCCGAGCGGGTGCGGCTGGTCGACCGGGGGCATGGGTGGCGGTCGCCGAGAGATGCGCCCGCTGTCGCCATCGGCGAGGTAGTAGATCACCGCGAAGCGGGCGAGCTCCTCGGCTGAGACCCCGAGCCGCGTGGCCTCCGCCTCGAGCGCCTCACGCGCGAAGGCGTCGAGGTCGAGCTTCAGCTCGCAGGGTGCACGCGAATCCGGTTTACCGGAACCGGCGGGATTGGATTCAGCGCACAAGGGGATCACCGTCGAGGTCGGCTCGCACTGCACTCTGCTCTAACGTCAGGCGACGCCCAGACTTGCCGCACACGAGCTCTCATCAGGTACCGAAAAAGGTTGGTTCTCTCCGGCAGGGTGCACGGCGAACGCCATCCGTGTCCCAGCCACGACGGCGAGCATGAGGTGGATTGTCTGCGACCGATCCCTCCCCGCGCCCGAATGTATGAGCAATTTGCCGTTCTAGAATAACAGGCAGATTCACGGCGTGGCCTCTCCCAGGGGGATCGAGATGCTACGTCCGCGGGTCCCGAAGGTCCTCGACCGGGCATGGCATATCTCGATCGAGGATCTCCGGGTCTCCGGTGAGGAGCGTGGCGTCACGAGCGCAGGCGGTGGCGATCGCGAAGCAGTCGCCAAGCGCGATCGGGGCGCTTGCCTTCAGACGGGCTGTCCCAATCATCAAGGCTGTGCCGGGCAGATCCAGCTCGAATGTCTTGCGTAAGCCGGCGAGCACATCGTCTGCCTCGGAACGCCCGTGGTCGCGCTCGACCCGGTAGTAGACCTCCACGGCGTTCACCCAGCTCATCGATGGGCGATCGCCGAGCAGCTGCTCGATACGGCTGTGTGCGGGCTCTTCGCCGTCGAGCCAGGCAAGGACCGCCCAGGAGTCCAGGCAGACGGTCAACGTGGCTCGCGCGCGCGATCCACGAGCAGGCGCTGAGCCATACCGCTCTGCGCGAATCGACCGCCCAGGCCGGGGCGATTGCCAGCGGCCTTGATGCTCAACCGCGCCCCATCCAGCTCGAATTCGACGTCTGCTCCCGGGTGCAGGCCTGCGCGTTCGCGCAGGGCCTTCGGGATCACGACCTGCCCCTTGGCACCGACTCGATGAGTCATACCGAGACAGTATAACGACCCAGGCCGGTATATGCTGCCGGGCCGACGGCGATTCCTGCGTGCAAAGTGGTCGTGGTGTCGTCAACTGAAATCACCGCTGTCACCGGCGGCCCAGCCAAACCAGGTGCCTGGAGCGGGGCGGCGGCGGGGCGCCATCCTGCGTCAGCGCCGTCCCAAGCTCGGTGCCCTTGAGGCGTTCTCCGCGAGTCGGCGAGTCGCTATCCTCATGTGATGCCCACGCTGGTATTGGACCCCGCTCCGGCCGAGATCGATGCGCTGATCGAGCGTCGGCGTTGTCTCGGGCTCGACCACCGCGACGAGATCTGGGAGGGTACCTACCGGATGAATCCTCCGCCCTCGCACGAGCACCAAGTCATTCTGCAACAGCTGGCTGAGCTGCTCGGCCCGCTGGCTCGTAAGGCTGACTTGGAGCCCCTCATCCAAGAGTTCGGGCTGGGCACGTCCGAGAACTACCGCGTGCCCGACGGAGGCTTGCACCGCCCTGGCGCAAGCGGTGTCTGGCACCCTACCGCCGCGCTTGTCATAGAGATCGTCTCCCCCGGTGACGACACGTGGCAGAAGCTCTCCTTCTACGCCGCCCACGACGTCAACGAGCTGCTGATCGTCGACCCCGCCAAGCGCTCGGTCGACTGGCTCGGGCTGAATGATGGCGAGTACCAACCGATCGAGCACAGCACTCTGATCGACCTCGGCCCGATTGGGCTGGCCGAGCAGATCGACTGGCCGTAGGCGTCGCCGGGCCGACCGGCGAGTTGGTGCCGATGAGCGTACGCTGCGTCGCGCCGTGGCCCGATGGGATGATTCCGTGCGACCGTCTGGGCCCGAAGGCCGTCGAGCGCGGCGTGGACCAGCTCTACAACTACATCGCTGAGCTGAGCGCCTTTGGCTTGGAGCTGGCCCAGCTTCGCAAGCGTACCGACCAGACCAACGCCCGGCGTGACCTGGAGGCACTCCGGCGCAATCGCGTCATCTCCGCCGAGCTCACCACTCGCCTGCAGCGACTGCGTGAACTGCGACGGCTGCTGGTGCACGAATATGCCACGGCCACGGCCGAGCAGATCCACGAGTCAGCCCGGATCATTGTCGCCGACTTCCCGATCTTCTACAACGCCTACGGCGAGTGGATAAAGCGGGGCTTCGCGCAGGACGATCGCCAGTCGTCCGAGCAGTAGTCCGACCCCAGCGGCAAGCCGTGTAAACGTCCATTCTGCCACGGCGCATTTGTCCAATTGCCGGCGGGGGACCGTCAACCCCGCAGAACGGCGATCGGGCGGCGATGATCTCTCATCGACCTCGGCGAGGCATGGTTACGCGCAAGCCGCGATATATGTATGATTCCGGCTATCGAAGACACTCGGGTCGCGTATCGAGTGATGGGTTCGCGGCTTCGTTCTCCGTGCCCCCGAAGCGCCGGAAACCATAACGCCGTCCGAATCGACGAAGGCTCAGCTGCTGGGGCTGAAAGGGCGGCCCGGCGTCATGTCGGTAGTGGGCGGCACGGTGACGTCGATCGAATCGTCGCCCGACGGGAAACACTTCTACAAAGTCGCAGGTGGAACGAACGTCCAGTGGCGCGTGAGCCCAGGCGATGCTTACAAGATGTCTTACAGCGTCGCTCCTACTGTGACGTTCATCCCCGACAGGGCGTAAATTGCGTCTGCCGCTATGCATAAAATTCGGCCAGAAGTGGGCAGCTGTCGTGAGGTAGTGGGCCGGATGGGGCCCATCCGCGAGACCCTGTACAAGGGTGCTCTTGCCGCCTGCCGGGGACCGACCAGCATCACCGCGGGCGTATCGACGAGGGCCGCGAGGAGACGTGGGGTGATGGCATGCTCGATCATGTCCATGGTTAGGCGTCCGTTGCCTGGTCATTATATGCCCATCTGATGGTCGATCTGTGATGAGCGGCACTTTTGTGCAAGCGATGGGTGCGCCGGGACGGCCCAGGAGTCGAGGCAGACGGTCAACGTGGCTCGCGCGCGCGATCCTCAAGCAGGCGCTGAGCCATACCGCTCTGCGCGAATCGACCGCTGAGGCCGGGGCGATCGCCAGCGGCCTTGATGCTCAACCGCGTCCCATCCAGCTCGAATTCGACGTCTGCTCCCGGGTGCAGGCCTGCGCGTTCGCGCAGGGCCTTCGGGATCACGACCGGGGACGCCCAGACTTGCCGCACGCGGGCTCCCATTGCTGACCGCCGCGCTGCCGGCGTGTCCAGTCAGTCGGAGTGCGCCCTACTTCTGGGCAGGCGAAGTGTGAGCGTGGTCGTGCTTGTATGCGCGACACCGGAGCCGTCATCGGCGATGATCGTTGCCTTGGCGCGCAGCACACGCACCCGAGCGAGCAGCCTGCGCGCTCCAGCGGAGAGATGCAGTTTGACGGTCCCGGTTGTGGAAAGATCGAACGAGCCGACCGCAAGGGTTATGGTGCGGTTGTGCCGCCTCGACCGATGCCCGCCTGCGGTGAGGGCCGCGCTCAAGGTCACGGTACCCGTGCACGTACTTGCGGCTTGGCAGCTCACGCGAAGGCTCACGGTACCGGACGCGCTCGCCGATGGCGAGGCGCTTACGATCGAGGCGCCGGCGAACGGCGCTGCCGTGACGAGCGGCGCGGCAGCATTCGGGGAGTTGGTGGATGCAGGTGATAGAACCATTGCCGGCTTCAGGGCAAGGTTTGGTTCAGCTTCCGTAGGCGCGTTTTCGACGAGCATGGTGGTGGGAAAGCCTTCGGATTCGAGCTGCGGAGCTTCGAGTTCGGCGACGTTGCCCGCGTGGTCGGTGAGCCGCACGTCGATCTTCCACGTGCCAGCTTCGGAGTACTGCGAGAAGGGCACTTCGGCTTCGTATTCGCCGTTGGTGTCGGTGCCTGAGACGAGCTCGAAGTCGGGATTTTCTCCCTGCGCGCCGGCTGGAGAGAAGAACTTCACGTTGGCGTACCGCACACCGGATAGGTTGTCCGTGATGAGCGCCTTCACGCGAACCGTCTGACCAGAAGACGTCACGTTCACCGAGGAGGGTGAGATCGATAGCGCTGTGAGCAACGGAGGTTCGGTGTCTTCGACGAGGCTTTCCACCCGCACGGTCGTCGGGAATCCTTCGGATTCGAGTCGCGGTGCATTGAGTTCAACAAAGTTATTAACGTAGTCGGACAGCAGTATGTCCACCTTCCAGGTGCCGGCTTCGGCGTATGCCGGGAACGGGACCTTTGCTTCGTAGATGCCGTTCGTGTCGGTGCCCGAGACGAGCTCGAGATCCTCGTCTTCGCCCTGTTTGCCGGTTGGCGAGAAGAACTCCACGTTGGGGAAGCGAACGGGCGACTCGCCGGCGACGATGTGAGCTGTGACCGTGACGGTCCGGATGGCCGATGCGGCGCTCAGCACAGACGGGGAGATCGACAAGCTTTCGAGAGCCGGCGGTTCAGTGTCGACGTTGGTGTCTTCGACTTCGACGGTCGCGGGGAAGCCTGCGGCTTCGAGTTCAGTGGCGTTGAGTGTGGAGAGGTTGCCCGCGCGGTCTGGCAGGATCACTTCGATCTTCCACGTCCCGGCTTCGCTGTATTGGGGGAAGGGCACCTGCGCTTCGAATTCGCCGTCCTGTTCGGTGCCGGAGAGGAGCTCGAGATCTGCATCTTCGCCCTGTTTGCCAGCTGACGAGAAGAACTTCACGTTGGCGAAGTGAACGCCGGATCGATCGCTGATGTGCGCCTTGACGATCACCGTTTGACCGGCGGACGTCGTGTTGATCGACGAGGGCGAGATCGTCAGGCTTTCGAGGACCGGCGGTTCGATGTCTTCGGCGGCGCGGGCGCTCGCCACTGTGAGGAGAGAGAAGAAAAGCAGGCAGCCGAGCAGGCCGATCCACAATTGAGGAAACCTTGCCTGTGCTCCGATCCTGCGCCTACTCATGCGCTGCTGCCCATCGGGTGGCCTGCGGTGGCTCGTGCGCGCGATCTTCGAGCAGATGCCAGGCCATGCCGCTCCGAGCAAACCATATTTACGTAGTATATGGGAATACGTCGTTCAAGGGATCTAAAGCAAACGCTCACAGCGAGGCGATGCACGATTGCTCGTCTTGGGATAATGAAGCCGATGACGACACCCACGCACCCCATCGCAGCGCTACGCTCGACCGCGATTGCGGTGGGGCTTGCTTTGTGCTGCGTTCAGAGCGCCGCCGCGCGTACCGTCTCGCCGCTGCCGCGCTCGGATTACACCGTCCACCCGGTGTGTGGAGCCCCCGCCGCCGGGCACGCGGGGTGCCTGGCGTTGCAGCTCGTGCCGCAGACCGCCGAAGCGCGTGCCCGCACCCACCCGCTGGGGATGGTTCGCCCCGCTCCGGCGGCGGCCCTTTCGCCGGCTGCCGGCGACTACGGGTTGCGCCCGCAGGACCTGCACAGCGCCTACCAGCTGCCGACCAGCGTCGCGGGCGCGGAGACGGTCGCGGTGGTCGATGCCTACAACGACCCGAGCGCCGAAGCGGACCTGAAGGCGTACGACGAAGAATTTGCCTTGCCCGCGTGCACGGCCGCCGCCGGCTGCTTCGAGCAGGTCAACCAGAATGGCGAAGCCGGGAACCCGCCGTTTCCAAAGACCGCCAAAGAACTGGAAACCGCGCGCAAAGGCACACGGGCGAAACGCGAAGAGGCCGCGGAAGCGACCGGGTGGGCGCTGGAGATCTCACTCGACATCGAGGTCGCGCACGCGACGTGCCAGAGCTGCAACATCCTGCTCGTGGAGGCGAGCACGCCGAGCTACGAAGACCTCGAAAGGGCCGAGCAGAGCGCGGCCGCCCTCGGCACGAGCGCGATCTCGAACTCGTGGGCGGGCTCCGAGGAGGGCGAGACCCCCGAACTGGAGAGCGCCAGCCCGTTCAACCACCCCGGCATCGTGATCACCGCGGCCGCCGGCGACGACGGCTACCTGAACTGGGATGCGGAAAGCAGTGCGGAACGGGGCTACGCGAACTTCCCCGCGTCCTCGCCGCACGTGGTAGCGGTGGGCGGCACCCGCCTGAGCCTTGGGACGAGCGACGAATGGACGGGCGAGACGGTGTGGAACGGCGATGGCGCCACCGGCGGCGGCTGCAGCGTGGAGTTCACCGCGCCCCCCTGGCAACAGGAACTCTCCGACTGGCCCACGATCGGCTGCGCCGGCAAACGCGCCATCGCCGACGTCGCCGCCGACGCGGACCCTTACACCGGGGTCGCGGTCCGCGACACGAGCCCTGAATGCGAATACCGCTACCAGGAAGCCGGCGTCAAACACGTGGTTTACTGGTGCACGATCGGTGGCACGAGCCTCGCCACGCCGCTGATCGCCTCGGTGTTCGCGCTCGCGGGGGGAGCCGACGGCGCGGCATACCCCGCCGAGACGCTCTACGAAAACGAGCGGAAGTCCCCCGGGTCGCTGTACGACGTCACCGCCGGGTCGAACGGGGAATGCACGAAGCCGTTCCTGGAAGGAGGCCTGTCGGCGTGCACGCCCGCCGAAGAGGCCGCCGCGAGCTGCGCCGCCAAGGGCATTTGCCTGGCCGGGACGGGCTACGACGGTCCCACCGGGGTTGGGACGCCCGACGGGATCGCCGCGTTCAAACCGCTGCCGAACCCGCCGGTGGCTGCCTCGGTGGCTCCGGCGTCGGGGCCGGTGAAAGGGGGCACGCAGATTGCGATCAAGGGCACCGGGTTCGTTCCCGGTGCGACTGTGGAGATCGGGCAGGGCAATGGTGCGGGGCCGACGGCCATTGCGGCGTCCGACGTGGTGGTGGTCTCGCCGACCGAAATCACCGCTGTCACCAGTGGCGGGGCCAAAGCCGGCACGTGGAACCTGTTCGTCATTGACGCCGGTGGGGCCAGCTCCGCCAACGCTGGTGCTGCCTTCACTTACTTCAGTTACCCCACGGTCTCATCGGTGGCTCCGGTGTCGGGGCCGGTGGCGGGAGGCACGCCGATTACGATCAAGGGCACGGGTTTCGTTGCTGGGGCGACTGTGGAGATCGGGCAGGGCAATGGTGTGGGGCCGACGGCCATTGCGGCGTCCGACGTGGTGGTGGTCTCGTCGACCGAAATCACCGCTGTCACTGGTGGCTTGGCGAAGGCCGGTACGTGGAACCTGTTCGTCATCGACTCGGGGGGGACCAGCCCCTTTGGGAGCGACTACACGTACAAGTGAGACGTCACGCCTCGGTGCTCGCACATAGCGCGCGCGTACTGACTGACCAAATCAACCTAACATTCAGGGTCATGGTATAGACCACGATGTCGCGGATAGCTCCGCGCGGCCTCGAGGATGGGCTCCGCCGATACCATGCTGCGGTGAACTCGATGCCCAGCTTCCAAGCCGAACGGCAGGTGATCCTGGTCAGCGCGGGCATCGCCACCCGCCGACACGCCATGCGTGAGCAGGCCGGGCTGCTATTGGAAGATGTGGATTGGGCAGTACTCGCCGAGACCCTGCGCTCGCGCAGGCTGCTGCCCATCTTGGGCCCACACATCCTCGAACTGGCGGATGGCCGCGCCGACGATGACTTCGCGACGGCGGTGCAGCGGGCGATTGAGGCGGGGCGTCTCCACGGCGCTTTCCTGCAGCTCGTATCGCTGCGCATCACGGCCATGCTCGCCGAAGCCGGGATCTGTTCGACAGCGTTGAAGGGTCCGCTCCTAGGTGAGGCGATCTACCGCGATCTCGGCCGGCGTCTCTCCAACGATGTTGATCTGCTCGTTGCGCCGCAGCAGCTGCAGGCGGCGGTGGAGGTGGTGCGCGAGCTGGGCTACCGCGCCCCCACCGATTACGTGCAAGCGGGCGGGCTGCCGCTGCTGCACTTCGTGCTCGTCCACGAGCGGGCGGAGCTGCCGCCGGTGGAGCTGCACTGGCGCGTGCACTGGTATGAGCGGAGTTTTGCGCGCGAGCGGCTCCTGTCGCCGACGGTGGATCCGTCGGGCGGTTGGCGCCCGGCGCCTGCCGACGAGCTTGCCGCCCTGCTGTTGTTCTACGCGCGGGATGGCTTCATCGGTCTGCGCTTGGCCAGCGACCTGAGCGCCTGGTGGGACACCTACGGCGCCGAGCTGTCGCCCGGCGCGCTGGATGAGCTGCTGGGCGCCTATCCCGCCCTGGCGCGCGTCATTCCGGTAGCGGTAGAGGTGGCCGGGAAGATCGTGGGCCTGCCGGCGGCGCAGATCATCGGGGACACGCACAGGCTGGGTCTACGCGAGCGTATGGCCGTGCGGCTGGCGAATCCCAACCCGCACTCGAGCCAGTCCCAGCTATATGCCGACATGGGGTTGATCGACGGGCTGCTGGCACCCCCGCGTGGCTTGGGGGCGTTCGTGCGGCGCCAGGTGCTGCCGCCACGTGAGATCTTGGACGAGCAGGCGCGACACAAAGGCAGGCTACGGCCGAGATCGCATCTGGGTCGCGGCGTGGGCATGCTGGGCCGGTATGGGCTGACGATGACTCGTCTGGTGCGGGCCCCCGAAACGCTGCGTTGAGGTTGGTCGGAAGCCCCGTGCTGGGATAAATGTCCAGGTGCTCGGCGCGCTCTCACCAATCTTGAGGCCTGGTTCGATACCTGCATCTAGTGATCCGCGCAGGCGCGCTGCCTAGCTTAGAGAAGCCTGCCACTAGACAAGGATGGCTTATGTCGCGTGTCTACCGCCTGCCGGCGGTCCGAACCTGCCTGCTGATACTCGGCGTCGTGATGCTGAGCGCGGCCGTCCCCGCGCTCGCCGCAGGCGTCGGCCCCTCTCGGGCTGACACATCCTCGAACGTGCACGCGACGGCCTCCGCGCGCGCTTCCACGCACAGGGCGAGGAGCAGCAGGTCGTCCTCGCGAGGGTCCAAGTGCCACACCAGGGCCAGCCGCAACCGCCATCACAAGAACACCAAACCGTGTGCGATCAAGAAGTCAAAGGCCACCGCCACCAATCCAAAGGCACCGGGGAGCGCGCTGGGGGCATCTCTCTCACCGTCGATCGTGTCTGCGAGCACCCAACCACTCGCCGCGCCGACGCCGATTATCGAACCGAACGCACCCATCGAACCCGTGATGCTAACCACACCGACCGAACCGATCACACCCATCGAACCCGTGGCACCGACCACACCGACCACACCCACCGAACCCACCGAACCCACCGAACCCACCGAACCCACCGAACCCACCGAACCCACACCGATACTGGTGCAAGAACCACTCCCTCCGGTTCTATCTACGCCGGAAAAAGAACAACCTGAACCCCCGGTCGAAACGCCTCCGACTGAAAAGTTGTCGACTACGACGACGCTAATCTCCTCCACGAACCCTTCGACGGCCGTGCAGGCCGTGACCTACACGGCCACGCTCAGTGCGGTCGGGGCGACGGGTACCATTACGTTCAAGGAAGCCGGCGTCACGATCGCCAACTGTGGCGCACAGACCCTTGACTCCGACAGGGCGACGTGCACAGTCTTGGACTATGCCACCGAAGGTACCCACTCGATCACGGCAGCCTACAGTGGGGATGACAACTATCTCCCTTCGACGTCCTCGCCCTTGACTCAGACCACGTCATTGGGCGAGGATGGTGCCCAGGTGGCTAATAAGACAGCGACTACGACTACGGTGTCGACTTCGCTGAGCCCGTCAACGGTTGGTGAAGCTGTTACATACACTACGACGGTAAGTCCCGTGGCGGCGACGGGTACCGTCGAATTCAGGCGAGCGGGGGTGGCGATCGTCGGTTGTGCTGCGCAGGCGATAAGCGCTGGCGCAGCGACGTGCACCGTGGCCGGTCTCGCCGCCGGCGGGTATTGGATCACGGCGGTTTACTCCGGCAATAGCAACTACGCTGCTTCATCGTTTCCCGGCATTACCCAGACGGTCGAGAAGAAAACCACGACAACGACTGTGTCATCTTCGCTGAACCCTTCGACTGTCGGGGAAGCCGTGACCTACAAAGCGATGGTGAGTCCCGCGGTAGCGACGGGAACAGTTGAATTCAAGCAGGCTGGGGTGACGATCGCTGGGTGTGCCGCGCAGGCGGTAAGCTCCGGTACCGCGACGTGCACCGTGGCCAATCTCGCTGCCGGCTCGCCCTGGATCACGACGATCTACTCTGGCGATAGCAGCTATGCCGCGTCGTCGTTTCCTGGCTTGACTCAGACAGTCAACAAGAAAGCGACGACGATTACGGTGTCGTCGTCGTTGGATCCTTCAACGGTCGGGGAAGCCGTGGCCTACAAAGTGACGGTGAGTCCCGCGGCAGCGACGGGAACAGTTGAATTCAAGCAGGCTGGGGTGACGATCGCTGGGTGTGCCGCGCAGGCCATGAGCGCTGGTACGGCGACGTGCACTGTGGCTGGCCTTGCTGCTGGCGGGTATGGGATCACGGCGGTTTACTCCGGCGATAGCAGCTATGCTGCCTCGTGGTCTCCCGGTTTGACTCAGGCGGTCAAGAAGAAAGTGACTACGATGACGGTGTCGTCGTCGGTGAATCCGTCGGTGGTCGGTGAAGCTGTGATCTATAAGGCTATGGTCAGTACCGCGGTGGCGACTGGGACGGTGGAATTCAAGCAGGCGGGGGTGACGCTCACCGGGTGTGCCGCGCGGGCCGTAAGCGCTGGTACGGCGACGTGCACTGTGGCTGGCCTCGCTGCTGGCGGGTATGGGATCGCGGCGGTTTACTCCGGCGATAGCAGCTATGCTGCCTCGTGGTCTCCCGGTTTGCCTCAGACGGTCAACAAGAAAACCACGACGACAACGGTGTCGTCTTCGTTGGATCCGTTGACGGACGGTGAAGCAGTGACGTATACGGCGAGGGTAAATAGTACAGTGGCGACCGGAACCGTCGAATTCAAGCAGGCGGGGGTGACGATCACTGATTGTGCTGCGCAGGCCATACGCGCTGGCATCGCGACTTGCACTGTGGCGAATCTTGCCGCCGGTGGGTATTTGATCGCGGCGGTTTACTCTGGCGATAATAGCTATGCTGCCTCGTGGTCTCCCGGTTTGACTCAGACGGTCAACAAGAAAACGACGACGACGATGGCGTCGTCTTCGTTGAATCCATCGACGGCCGGTGAAGCCGTTACCTACACGGCGACGGTGAGTCCCGCTGTGGCGACGGGAACGGTTGAATTCAAGCAGGCGGGAGTGACCATCACTGGGTGTGCCGCGCAGGCGATAAGCTCCGGTACTGCGACATGCACTGTGCATAATCTCACCGTCGGCTGGTATGGAGTCACTGCGGTTTACTCTGGCGATAGTAACTATGCTAAGTCGTCGGTGTCTGGCCTGATTCAGACGGTCAACAAGAAAACCACGACGACGACGGTGTCGTCTTCTGCGAACCCATCGACCGTCGGGCAAACCGTTACCTACGCGGCGACGGTGAGTCCAGCGACGGCGACAGGCACGGTTGAATTCAAAGAAGAAGGCGCCCCGATCACCGGATGCACGGCGGAGACCATCGGCTCCGGCAAGGCTACATGCACCGTTGCGGGCTACCCCAGCTGGTCCACTTATCAGATCACAGCTGCTTACAGCGGGGACGGCAGCGATCTGGCCTCGGCCTCGTCCATGTTTACGCAGACGGTTGAACCGCCGGTTGAATCTACGGGTCCGTTCCGTTTCTTTTCGCCGACGAGCTTCTGGAATGAACCGTTGCCTGCCGATGCACCGGTGGATCCGAGCTCGGCCACGGTGGTGGGCGCCCTCGTGGAAGAAGTCGCGCAGGATGAGGAAGTCAAAAAGGGTCCTGCTATCAACACGACTAGTTTCTCGGTGCCGATTTACACGGTTGGGGCCGGGCAGCCGGTGGTCAAGGTGACGCTTAATGAAGAAGTCTCGAGGTCACCTGCGCTGCAGTCGGCGTGGGACGCTGTTCCGTTGCCGACGGACGCCAAACCAGCGGCGGGGGGCGATGCGCATCTCGTCGTGTGGCAGCCGAGCACTGATCGGCTGTGGGAGTTCTGGCACCTGCAACAGACTGGCGAAGGCTGGCAGGCCGCATGGGGTGGGGCGATCCAGAACGTCTCGTCCGACTCGGGCGCCTACGGTCCCGAAGCATGGCCGGGCGCAACGACCGGTTGGGGGGCGAGCGGGACGTCGTTGTCGATTGCTGGGGGGTTGATTACTTTGGAAGATCTTGAAAAGGGTCAGATCAACCATGCGCTGGCGCTCGCGGTTCCCGATACGCGCAGCGGGGTGTATGCGTCGCCGGCTGAGCGCGCCGACGGGTCGCATACCGAAGCGAGCTCGCTGCCGGAGGGCGCGCACCTGCGCTTGGAACCAGGCCTGGACCTCGCAGCTCTGCACCTGCCACGGCTGACCCTGATGATGGCCGAAGCGGCACAGCGGTATGGGATCTTCGTCAGGGACACGGCCTCGAGCGTGGCCTTCTACGCCCAGGACCCGACGCCGACCGGGACGAACCCGTACGCCGGCCCCCACGGCTACTTCGAAGGCGCATCCGCGGGTCAGCTGCTGGCGTCCTTCCCTTGGAGCCACCTGCAGCTAATGAAGATGGGCCTGCACGGTGGCTCGTGAGCGACTGACCGCGGGGCAACGCGGTTCTTGACGGCGCATACAATAGGGAGGACGGGGTAAAGTCTCTTCATCTTGCAAACCAGCCGTCTACCCGCGGTCCGAAGTCGACTGCTGGGAATCAGCATCACGCTGCTGAGCGCGACTTTCGTCGTGCTCGCAGCGAGCACCGGTCCGTCTCTGGTTGGCGCGGTGTCCTCTCACGGACGCGCGAAGGTTTCCTCGAGCGCTTCCAAGCGTCGGATGTTCGGACGCAAGCGGTCGTCTCGGCGAAGCATGTGCCGTGACACGGCACATGCTGACAAGACACGCGGTGGCAAGCATCGCAGGGCCGTCAAGCCCTGCGCGGTCAAGAAGCCAAAGGCGCACGCCGCTGGCCCGTTTCGATTCTTTTCGCCGACCAGCTTCTGGAATGAACCGTTGCCCGCGGATGCACCGGTGGATCCGAGCTCGGCCATGGTGGTGGGCGCCCTTGTGGGAGAAGTCGCGCGGGATGAGGAAGTCGAAAAAGGTCCGGCTATCAACACGACTAGTTTCTCGGTGCCGATCTACACGGTTGGGGCCGATCAGCCGGTGGTCAAGGTGACGCTTGAGCCTGAAGGTGTCTTGAGGTCACCTGCGTTGCAGTCGGCGTGGGACGCTGTTCCGTTGCCGATGGACGCCAAACCAGCGGCGGGGGGAGATGAGCATCTCGTCGTGTGGCAGCCGAGCACCGATCGGCTGTGGGAGTTCTGGCACCTGGAACAGACGGCGGGAGGTTGGCAGGCCGCATGGGGTGGGGCGATCAAGAACGTCTCGTCCGACTCGGGGGCCTACGGTCCCAAAGCGTGGCGGGGTGCAACGACCCGTTGGGGGGCGAGCGGGACGTCGTTGTCGATCGCTGGGGGGTTGATCACTCTGGAAGATCTTGAAAAGGGCCATATCAACCACGCGCTGGCGCTCGCGGTTCCCGATACGCGCAGCGGGGTGTATGCGTCGCCGGCTGAGCGCGCCGACGGGTCGCATACCGAAGCGAGCTCGCTGCCGGAGGGCGCGCACCTGCGCTTGGAACCCGGTCTGGACCTCGCAGCTCTGCACCTGCCACGGCTGACCCTGATGATGGCCGAAGCGGCACAGCGGTATGGGATCATCGTCAGGGACACGGCGTCAAGCGTGGCCTTCTACGCGCAGGATCCGACACCGACCGGGACGAACCCGTACGCCGGCCCCCAAGGCTACTTCGAAGGCAAATCCGCGGGTCAGCAGCTGGCGTCCTTCCCTTGGAGCCACCTGCAGCTGCTAAAGATGGACCTGCACGCTTGGAGGAGGCACTTGTAGCTGCTGAAGATGTACCTGCACGGCCTCATAGGCGGAGGCGAAGGTGTTGCAGGCGTCTCACACGGGTCGCGGAACCGCCGCCGGCTGCCTCTCCCCCGGCAAGCTCAGCACGGCGGCGACGATCAGCGCGGCGGTGTAGCACGTTGTGCTGTTGAGAAACGTATTTTCGGCAAGTGAGTTGACGAGACATCCGATGACAATGACGAGCGTAAGCGTCGCTGGGTTAAAAGTGCCTGCGTTCAGCCCGCCTGGGATTCGCCGCTTGCGGATGAGGCGACGGATCAGGATGGCGAGAGCCCAAAGCAGAATCGCCAGGCCAACTATACCTGTCTCGACGAGACAGCGCACGTATTCGTTGTGCGGCGCTTCGCCCGCAAACTCGTTGCCAAGTATACGTTGACCAGTGATTGTGGTACCGAGACCTTGACCGACGAATGGAGACCGCTCCCATCCCGGCAAGAGCATTTTCCACTTGTCGAGGCGCCAAGCAAGTGAGCTGTTTGCCTTCCCGCTTTCGGCCGTTCCTAATCTCGTCGACGCCTCATTGGCGATACGCTGCGTGCCGAGCGGTGTGGCAAAAAACGCCAAAGCGACAAGTCCGGCGACGGCGCAGGGGACGAGCTTGTTGCGAAGGGAGCCAAGGCGCAGCGCGCCATATGCGATTAGCATTGCGATCAGAGTCGCCAAGCCGTCAAGGCTGAGCGTCGTCAGCAAGGCTCCCCCGAAGACGGCGGTGAGAAGCGCGTCAAATCGCCGTTGCCCATCATCAAGGTATCGCCACAGCGAAACGATCGCCGCTATCGCGAAGAACATCGCGGCGCTGTCCGGGTGGGCAAACGTGCCATATGAGCGAAATTCGCCTCCGATGTCTCGGCCAGTGTGCGCCGCAAGCTGGTAGAAAGCGACAAGCGCCGGAGCAAAGCCGACGAGCTGAACCAGTCGCGTGGCGATGGGAACGGTCACGACGCCGCGCGCGTTGTATACGATCGCGGCGAGTGCGATGACCGATGCCTCCCGCACACCCTCACGGAGTGTCTCGGTCGAGGCGCCGTTGGTGTTCACGGCTACACCGGTCCATACACATAGCCATAGTACGGCCAGGGCCGTGGGCAGCACGCCGCGGCGCCGGCGGATCAGCAGGCCAATGGCCACCAGGATGAACAGCACGGCGATCCCTCCCGACAGGTTGAGACTGCCGGAGTTTTGAGTGTCAAGTCCGGACAGGTTGTCGGTCAGGACGCGCACGAGCAATGTCGCACCAAGGAACGGCACCAACAGGCGATCGAGGCCGCTCGCCGGGTCGAACCAACGACGCAGCGAGAAGACGCGACTTCGCTGTAACAGCAAGGCGGTCATCGTCATCGACCCCGGCGATCCTCGCGCAGTGAGACTCACGTAAGCACGCACGGTCGCATAGCCTACCAACGCCGCAGCCCGAGGATTCTTTATGCTGCGTCCCAAGAGTTCTTGGTCGCGGGACCTGGTCACGGGACCGCTTTAGGCGTCGGGCCGCTCGCCACCTCGTGCTGTCCGGCTACCTGCGACGGGTCCGACCGGAGCGATGTTGGCGGACGGAGCTCGGAGTCCGGCGGCCTCCTGTTCTATGAGTCTCTGATCGATGGTGTTGATGCGCGTTTTGGCGTACCTGCGTAGAGGTCGAAGCCCGAGCCGGCCGAGCAGATTTATCGCGACAAGCCCGGGGCCATATCGGTTGGCTTTGGCGCGGACTTGACGAGCGCGGCCAGCGCTCAGGAGGAGTTGGTGCCTGAACGGGCCGATTGTTGCGGGAGGGTAGTCGCTGCGAGCATAACCCCGGCTCTCCATTCCATCGGCTGTCCGATGCTCCACCAGTGCGACATCTCGCGACGAGAGCTTCGTCTTCCACTGAGAGGCGAGACTGTGATCGGGCGGTGGATACTGTCGCGCATCCACTTGGTAGTCGAGCATCACCGGCGTGAACTCGACGCCGATGAACTTGCAGATCCTGGAGAGCTCCGCCTCTGTCTGCGTTACAAGATCCTCGTAGTGCAGCTCGATGGCTTGATCGGTAGACAGGTGATTGGCGAGTGAATCCCAGCAGTCCTCAGCTTCAAGCCAAAGCCCCGACGCCTGGTAGATGTTCCCCGCCCAGCCCTTCTGAAGCACCGAACGTGCGACATCCCGTGGATCGCGCGCCAAATGTATATATCGAGCATGAGGCCAGAGAAACCGTAGGCGATCGAAGTGAACATGCACCGTGGCCCCGACGTATCTCTTCCCTCCAGACACGGCTTGCTTTTGCCGGAGAAAATCGTTCATCAGCTCACGATAGTCAAGTGATGGGTCGACCGTATAGTCCATTGCGCGAACGTACTTGATCCACGCGAGGTACGATTGCATAGAAGGCAGCTGGCCAGTGTCGGAGAGGAGAGCGACAGTGAAATCGAACTCCTTGTCAAACGCGATCTCTGGATGGTGGTCGAGCATAAGCCGCAGGAGAGTGGAGCCCGAGCGCATTGCGCCGACGAGAAACACGGGCGACTGCAGCGACTCGCCAGTGGGCGCGTGGTCTTGGGTGTCGCTACTGTCCAAGGGAGTGCTCAAGCTTCGTTCTGGCGGGCAGAAGGGGGCTCTGAGCTGGGTTGTGGAGAACCGGAGTGGGTGTCCTTCCCGCGATTGCCAATGATACGAGCCGGATTGCCACCCACGATGGCAAATGGGGGCACATCGCGCGTCACCACCGCGCCTGCTCCGACGATTGCACCTCTTCCGATCCGGCGACCTTGAAGCACGAGCGCGCGCTCGCCCACCCAGGCCCAGTCTTCTACCACCGGAACGTTGATGGGCGTCGTCTCGTGAGCACCCACGGGCTTACTGAGATCGTCGGCGGCGCGGTTCTCCTTGAAGAACACGCAGTGCGGACCGATAACGACGCCATACCCAAGCCGAGCCCCGTAGATTCGGCATCCCGGGCCGATGCTCGATCGATCAGCCATGTGCAGATAACGCCCGTCGGCCAGAAAGGCGCCAGACCGGACATGGATCCCCTCTCCGGCACTTGCTATGAACCCCCGACAAAGGAAGGCGCGCAAGCGGGTTGAAAGCTCGCCTCCCGGGAGGCTCGAGTCCGGAAGGTGCTTCGCAAACCCGTAGTATGCCAACAGGCAGAGCGTCCGTTTCATGGCCAGATCTTATTGGAACTCGAGTCGCGGTGGTTGTGTCTATGGCGAGACCAGTCGAGTAAGATACCGCGTGCGCGCGAGCTTCCGCGTCCGACGCGCCTGCGTGACTGAGGATACGATGGGCCACCCTGCGCCCGCTCACACGGTCTCAATCCGCCCAGAACTCCGCCACCAGTTCCCGGGTGCTGTGAATATTGGCCTTGCTCGAAGCCCCGAACGCGATCGACTCGATGTTGGGCTGCGCACAGACCCACCCAATCGCCTCCCGTGGGGGAATAGCACCGGAGGCAAAGACCGACATCGCGATCGCCCGAAACCGACGCTTACGCAGCGCAGCCTCGTAAGCCTCAATGCCTCCACACATCCGAAAGCCGATCTTGTTGATGTTGGAGCAGACGATCGGGTTGTCGATCCCCAACTCCTCCAGGACGTCGAGCAGCGCCGGCATGTTCATCGTTATAAATCCGGGCTCTGCGTCGTAGCGGCTCTTGACGTGATCGGCAAAGATCCGGAATGCATCCTTGAATCCCAGCCCCAGCAACAGGTCCACGACGATGTTCTGCAGAAAGATGACCGGGGTGCTCAGCCCCTGGAACATCTTCATCTCCGCGTCGATCAGCAACGTCGTGATGCCCTCGATGTCCTTTGTGGCCATCGACCTGCCGCCGCGAATCGCGGCGTCCATCAGACCCTCGTCAGGAAGGAACCGTTTCACGGCCTCAAGCATCCCGTTCTCTGTGACAGCGTTGGCGTACTTGTGAGCATACGGCATGCCCGGGTAGAACTTGAAGTCGGCATAGCGGTCGGGGTGAGCCCGCACGTGATCGCAGACCAGTGAGATCCGGTCGTGCGTCGTGCACATGAAGGTATGCACGCCTTCGTCGTAGGCGGCGTCGAGCACATCGATGACAGCCCCGATCTCCTGGAAGCGCAGCTGCTGTGCGCGAGCCTTCTCCTCGGACATGTGGTTGACGCCGAAGAACTGGTTGTCACCAAAGAGCAGACGATCCATCACGAACCTCTCCCGAAGCGCCATCGTCTTGAGCGTCTTGCGGACTTGGATGCGATCGTGGCGCTGCCGGCGGAGGTCGATGCCCCCTTCTCCGCGTCCGTGATCATCATGGCGATGACTTTGTCGGTCATCGCCGCGCTCGCGAAGCTGTTCAGGCCGTCTGCGCGCCGGGTCTTGATCCGTTGAACGAACGCGTCGAGCTGGGCGCTGTACTCCTCGCCGCGAAGATAGAACCAGACAGGCTCGGTCAGCTCGGTCGTGTAGCGGACGTTCCAACCCTCCTGGAACCCGGTCGGCATACGGGCGGTGTCGCGGAGATAGACCTGACATTCCTGGCGGTCCGCGTAGATCCGACCCGCGGTGCCCCAGATCGTCACGCGGGTGGTCATCTTGCGGTAGGACTCATCGGACCAGTTCACGGAGATCTGGCCCGTCTTACTCTCGGGGAAGTACAGCGTGCTGAAGACTTCGTCATCGATCTCGCGAGAGAAGACCTTGTTCAGGATGGTCCCGCCGACGCCCACCGGCTCGCCGACGTACCAGTTCAAGAGGTCGATGACGTGCGCTGCGTAGTCGTACAGACACCCACCGCCCTCGGTGCGCTGGCTGCGCCAGGTCCCGCCCTTCGGCTTGAGCACGACTGGCCCGTAGGCCTCGCCGAGGACGTGGGTCACATCCCCGATGGCACCTGCATCGAGAAGTGCCTTGACCTCGTGAAAGGCCCCCACGAATCGGTTGTGATAGCCGACCTGCGTGACGAGACCCCGTTCGCGCCCGAGCGCGGTAAGTGCCTCGGCGTCCTGGACGCTGAGCGTAAACGGCTTCTCACAGAAGACATGCAGATCGCGCTCCAGGGCCGCGCGAACCATGTGGGCGTGTGAGCTCGAAGGCGTGGCGATCACGATCGCGTCTAGGTCGACTTTCTCGAGCATCGCGTCGAAGTCGGTGTAGGTCGACACTCCGGTGTACTTATTTAGTACTCCGAGGGCATAGCTGGATGAGTCGCAGACGCCGACGACTTCCACGTCGGGATGCACGTTGATCATCGCATAGTGGGACAGGCCCATCTTGCCAAGCCCGACGACGGCGACCTTGATCACGATATGAGCTCCGCCGAAACGAGGTCTGAAGTGGGCATCATAAAATCGGGTAAGTCAGGGTGCTGTGGGCTTGCGCGTCCGAGAGGTCCGGGGCGGGTCCGTGGAGTCTATAAGATAAGGGCACATGGAGATGGTCGAATACCGATGTCGGGCGCGGGCTCTCCGGCTGTCGTCTTCCAATCAGGGGCTGCGAGCTTGACCACCTTTCTCGTTGCCTCAACCGGTGGCCATCTCAAGGAGTTGCATCACTTATATAGGCGTCTTTCGGGCATAGAGGGACCCTTTCGCTGGGCCACCTTCGATACCCCGCAGAGTCGTTCGCTGCTGCGGGATGAGACCGTCGACTATGTGAGATTTGTGGGGGGCCGTGACCCAGGCAATGTGCTTCGTAATCTGCCTGCGGCGCATCGCATCCTGCGTGACTCCGATGTCGACACGATCGTCAGCACGGGGTCTGCGGTGGCGTTGCCGTTCTTTGGGTTGGCGCGTCTTCGTGGCCTTTCATGTCACTATATCGAGAGCGCGGCGCGTATCGATGGACCCTCGCTCACCGGACGCCAGATCAGCAGGATACCGGGAGTCCATCTCTACGCTCAGTATCCCGGTTGGACTGGCGGCGGATGGCAGTACAGCGGCTCGGTCTTCGACTCGTTTGCACGCGCGCCGTCATCCCGCGAGCATCCACCCAAGCTTGGAAAGATTGTCGTGACCTTGGGTACATATAGGGGATATGGGTTTCCACGACTTATCCAGCGTCTCTTGGACATCCTTCCTCCCGAGGTCAACGTCTTGTGGCAAACTGGTGATACAGATGTCAGCGGTTTTGGCATCACTGGGCACTACGCGATTCCGGAGCGAGAGCTGACAGAGGCGATGCGAGGATCGGACGTGGTCGTGTCGCATGCGGGTGTTGGAAACGCGCTTGCGGCGCTTGAAGTCGGCAAATGTCCACTGCTTGTGCCACGCCGCCTGTCTCTGGGAGAGCACGTTGACGACCACCAGACGCAGGTTGCGAACCAACTGAGCAACCGTGGCCTCGCGGTTTCGATGGAAGCCGATGATATTGGCTATGACGATCTACTCGCTATGGCCGCAAATAGAGTCAATACGCTTGCCCAGGCTCCACCCTTTATCACGACCGAGGTTGGCTCACGCTCAGGCTTGAGCTCAAATGGTCGGCCAATCGCAGGGCGAACGCGACGATCATAAAAGTCGAGTTGGCCTGGCCCGACGTCACGAACGTTGAGCTGCTCGCGACATAGAGGTCGTCAAACCCGTGTACGGTCAGGTCGGGGTCTACAACTCCGTCTTGCGGAAGGGAGGACATGCGAGTGGTCCCCGCCTGGTGGTAGCCCCCGAAGAGCTGTTCGCGGATCGCTGCCTCGGAATCCTCGTGGATGTACTCGAGATGGCCAAGCCCTTGTTCGCGCAGGTACTCGTCGAGGCAGCGGTGAGCACGGATCACGCTCGCGACATCCTCATCCGCGAACCATAGATGCGTCCGCAAGCGCGGCATGCCAACGGCATCGCGCTCAGCCGCCGGCTCGACACGGCTCTCACGATGGGGCAGATGCTCGCCGTGGTAGAGCAAGGGATAGACATTGACGGCACTTGGCACAAAGAACCCCGGCACCTTGCGCCCACGCTTCAGGAAGCGCTGATACCCAAACGTGATAGCGAAGCGCACGGCCGAGGGAAGATCGCGAAGGACATTGAGAAGATGCCTGCGCTTGGAGACAGGCTGAGCCGCCTTGATGTGGGCTTGGCGGATACCTTCGGAGACGAAATAGCGGCCAAACGGCGACATTAACATGAGGTAGACGAAAGAAAGGATGCCGTTCCCATGTGTGGGGTCGCTGACGTCGGGGTTGACCAGCCACATGGCGATATTCGGCAGTCGCTCGCTGATTTGGAAGTCCTCGCTGAAGGTCAACCGTCTACGTACGTACACGCCTGTGGAGTCGCGCTCGTGGCCGTAGATCGTGGCATCCGGATCTGCCGTGAGGTGTATGCGAGCTATGCGGGACTCAACATGCGCCATGTACCAGCGCCCGAGGTGCCCGGAGTGGTTACCGAGTCCCTCGGGGTGCTCGCGGTTGGATGCGAAGAGCAGGCGTGTGGTCTCGATCCCCCCGCAGGCGAGCACGTAGCGGGAGGCTGAGATCGTCACCGAGCGACCGTCGAAGCTCTGGGCACGGAGATGTCGGACGCGCGGCTCGCTGGGGTCGCACACGACCTCGGTACAGGTCAGGTTTGTCACGAGGGTCAATCCCGGCGTACCCCTCAGCGCGTCGCGGTACTCGCGGCCGAAGTTGGTCGGCAGTGACCAGCGCTCGAGCGCTGAGGCCCGAACATCCCCGTCGGGGAATCCGGGGACGAGCGAGCGGACCGCGAGCTCCGGAATGAGTCGAGCATCGAAGACCGCCTCACCGCAAACGCACCACTCACAAGCCCGCGCGAAGTAGGGCGTCAGCTCCTCGTATGTGACAGGCCACAGCGCAGACGCACCGACGATGTCACGCGGCTCAAAGTCGATCGGATCGAACGGCACACAGCGTCCACCCCAGAGGTTTGAGGCGCCGCCGATCTGACGGCTGGTCGCGAGCGACATCGAGACGTGGACGGGATCCTGCCCGGTGAGATCGCCAAGCCGCTGTATGTCGGAGTTCGGCGAATCGCCTCCACTCTCGATCAGCAGCACACTGTGCCCCTTCCGGGCGAGCTCCAGCGCGAGGACGATGCCGGCCGGGCCGGCGCCGACCACCGCCACTTCCGCTTCCAGGCGCGAGTCCGTAGAGATCTTGGCCGGGTCCGTGCGCATGAACGAGCCCCGATCAGCCGGTTGTCGCGAGCTCGTGGCTCACCAGGTGTCTAAGTGCCAAAAGTGCTGGATCGTCGTCGTCGCGCGCGGCTGAGACCAGAGCGTCGAGTCCGCGCAGCCGCTCTGATCTGGTGGTGCTGAACAGCACAACTCCCCTGGGGCTTGCGTGCAGCGCGTCGCGCAGCAGCAGCGAGGCCAACGCTTCCGGCGAGTAGTCGACGCCCACCGCCTCAGACCACCGCGACCGACGCTCGGAAGAGCTGTTGAGGTGAGCGAGTATCCGCTCGAGCGTCTCGCCGAGGACGCCGAATGTGACGCGCGGCTCCAGCTCACGCGGCAACGGAGAGGTGCGCGAGAGAATGTCGTCGCGTACCTGCAGGATCGCGGTCTCGGGGAGCGACCGCTTGATCTCAACACAGGGGTCGCGCTCGCCGGCGATGCCCCATGCACGGATTTGACCCGCCTGGCGTGCCTCTTCCAGATAGCCGCAGATCTCTGGCAGGTCCACCCGATCGGTGGGTGAGGGGTCGTGCAGGAACAGCACGTCGACATAGCCGGTCCGCAGTTCGCGCAAACTCGTCTGCAAGCTCGCGCGCGCTGTTGCGACGTCGTAGCGGTGTGGCTGGTGGAAGCTGCCCGAACGCCGCTTGACGTAGCCGCGCAGCACCGGATATCGCGCCAACAGTCGGCGGGCCGGACTCTGTAGGCGCGCGAGCCGGCCAGGCGCTGAAGCGGCCTCGACCCCGAACTTGGTGGCGATCACGATGCTCTCGCGGCGCCCCTGCGCAAAGCGCCCCAGCTCTCCCTCGGCCGCACCCAGCCCGTACATGCGCGCCACATCGAAGTGCCTGATGCCCTGATCGAACGCCTCGTCGAGCAGGCGCCGACGCCTGTGAGCGGACGGCTCGCGCATCAGGCCCGCGCAGCCGAATCCTATCCGTGTGCTCGTGACATCCGGGGCCAGCGCGGTACTTTCCATGCGGGCGGAAGTCTAGCGGGGACGGTCGGGCCAGACCCGCGGAAGGAAGAGCGGGTTGCCCACGATGTAGCGATACCACAGCCGGCGTGGCTCCTGGATCAGCCGAAAGCATCACTCCGTGTCGAGGATGTTCATCCAGCGTGGCGCGCGAATCACCTTTCCGGCGCTGAAGTCTAGAGATGCGCCGACACCTACGCCGACATCCAGGATGGGGACGCATGATATCGTCGCGTCAGACTTGCCCATGGCGTCCCAACCATATTTTCCGTTGCCTCGAACTTGAAGTCGCGTTGCACCTGAGATGTGTAGGCGGGTTGGACGGATCTAACCATATCGGCGTATTGGTTGCATAAGGCAGGGAGAGCTTAAAGTTGCAAGGCGGATCCAGAACCATCAAGGTCATCCACATTGGTCCTCACCCGCTGACAGTGGGTGGTACACAGTCGGTTATACGCACCATCATAGACTTTGGCATCGGCGCAGACGGGCTGATGGTCAAGCCCACCTGGGATGGGCCCAGGCTCCTCGCCAACACCCAGTTGGTTCGTCGGGCCGCGGGAACGATCCTTCGCGCCGATCCGGAGACGATCGTCCATGTCCATTTGTCGAACGGGGGGGCGTATCTTCGCGACGGGTCGCTCATTGCACTTGCCCGGGGCCGCGGGTTGCGGGTTGTCGTTTCAATACATGGGTTTGACTTTCCCGAGTTTTCTGACGCCCACCCGAGGGTTGTCAGGACAATCCTATCGAAGGCGGACGGTATCCTATGCCTTTCTGAGGAGACCAAAGACGCCATTGGGCGGCTTGGTATTGGTGCTCATGTCAAGAGACTGGCTAATCCTGTAGCGATTGACGAAGATTCACCTCCGGTACACACCACCGACCCGATTGTGCTGTTCGCGGGAACTATTGGGAAGCGCAAGGGCGTCGATGTGCTCGTCGACGCATGGCGGATTCTGCTCGATCGAGAGATCGAGGGTCACTGCCGGCTCGTCGGGCCGATCGACGACTACACACCGCCTCAGCTGGATAAGATGTCTATCGAGGAGCCCGTCGATCCTCGAGCCATCAGGCCGCTGATTCGCACATCGCGGGTTGTGGTGCTCCCTTCGAGAGCGGAGGGAATGCCGATGATCCTAACGGAGGCACTTGCCGCAGGCAGGCCCTTCGTTGCTACTCCTGTTGGAGGAACGGGCGAGCTGGCTCCCTGTCAAGGGATGCTTGTTCCGGTGGATGATGCCAATGCGCTAGCGGATGCTGTCGAGCGCTTCCTAACTAATCCTGAGACAGCGCAGCATGTCGGCGCTCAGTGTCAGCAGTTCTGTCAAGAGACCAGAGGGCCTGAGATTATCGATGCAGAACTGAGAAAATTCTACCTCTCTCTATAGCTCTTGTTGTTCATTGTGCATATACAATCTTAAATCCTCTATGTCATCGCAAGGCAAAAAGAGCACCCCGATAGATCAAATCCGTGAAGTCCTCGGGGGCTGGACTGGGCTGATAATTTATCGTCTCGCGGCTGGTATACGTCATGTCGCTATGGCAACTACCAAGGCCGAACCGGCGAATGTCGCCGTCATCTGCGACGCATTTTTGCGTTACGGATCTGCCCAGGCCATTGGGCTTCAACAGGCCGGGTTGAGCACGACTCTTTACTATATAGACCGAGTCGATGAGTTTGCGGGCAATCACGCAGATCGAGCGCTGTTTCTCGATCGGGCGAGCGCTGCTGGTGTCGCACTCGTACCGTTACCCCGACGACGCATGCGTCTGCTGCTCGCCCACTCGCTCTGGTTACATCGAGATTTGCGTCGCCGAAAGATTGCGACGGCCGTTGTCCAATCGCATATTGACCCGCGTTACGGCACGCTTGGGATTGCATTGCCCGTCGCGCTGATCGTGCATGATCCCCAGACACATTCAGGCGACACGCCGTCGACGTTTCCATTCCTGGTTCGCTTGCTCCCGCGTATTTCAGAGCTGACGTCGTCCTGCTTGATCATACATTCAGCCAGCCTGCTGGAGCAGGTCCGACCGCTTCTGCGGAGACTACCGATTGGTGTGGTTCCGCATGGCACAGATATGGCCCCAGCACCCACCCCCATCCGAGGCGAGCGCAGGCTCTTGGTCTTTGGTCGCCTCTATGAGTACAAGGGAGTGGACACGGCGCTGGAGGCGTTTCGCACGCTGCCGGAGAGGATATCCGACACAAAGCTGGTCATCGCGGGCCGTGGCCCACTTGCGGAGCTCGCGCGCGGTAAGCGGAACGTGGAGCTGCGCGATGAATACATTGCCGATTCGGATATCGACGCTCTTCTCGATGGAGTTCGACTTGTCTTGCTGCCCTATAAGGACGCTTCGCAGAGCGGTGTTGGCCTGCAGGCCGTAGGTCGCGGCGTGCCTTGTGTAGTGTCATGCGCGGGTGGGCTTCCCGACCTCGTACAGGGCTCATCGCCGGCTCTCGTAGTCCCTCCCAGCAACCCTGAGGAGCTTGGTAAGGCGATCGCTGCGCATATCGACCACGACGAGGGACTCCGCCAATCGATCTATGATCACGCTGCGACCCACTTCGCTTGGCGGGTCGTTGCTGAGCGTTTGTGCCTCGAAATGCGGCGCCTTGGCTTACCGGTGAACCAGGTCTGTGGCCATAGGACATATACCAGCGTTAGTTCCAATAAGGACGATGGGCTTCACATGGATTCGCGGTCTACCGAGACTGAGATAGTGCCATGACCGGAGCGGGACCTCAGTCGCCTAGTGAGGCATCAGCGGACTTACGGCAAACGGATCGGCGTATAGAGTCTTCTGCTGATGTGACAGTTATAGTAGTGACTTATAACAGTGCTCGACATCTCGGGCCATTGGGGCGCGCGCTCGCATCAGGCTCTCTCATGCCAAGGCGGATGTTGGCCGTGGATAATGCTTCGGCTGATGATACGGTCGACCGCGCAATGTCAGCGGGTTTCGAGGTCATTGCGACCGGCTCCAACGATGGCTTTGGGGCAGCCTGCAACGTCGGTTTGCGCGCTGCGTCTACAGAGTTCATTTTGATCTGCAATCCCGACGTACGGCCAGATTACGACGCGACTGAGCAGCTTCTTGCCGTATTAATGGATAGCCCATCAGCAGCGATCGCTGGTGCGACGCTCGATGACTCAGTTCGAGCACGACGGTTTGCAAGCATTACCAGTGATATCTGGATTTTCCTTCCAAGCTGGCTGCAAACCCGCCTGCAGCGCTTTGGGAGAGAGATATCGGTTGATCAAAGTCAGAGATCCGCAGCGGTCGACTACGCGATCGGCGCCTTCCTGTTGTGCCGAACCTCGGCACTGCGGTCAGTCAATGGTTTTGATGAGCATTTCTTTTTGTACTGCGAGGAGGAGGATCTTTCTCGTCGACTTCACGAACATGGGTGGCAGACATTGTTAGTACCGTCTGCCAAAGTTGTCCATGAGACCAGCACCTCAAGCGAGGGTGTCGATGGGAGGGACATGGCGTCCTTCCTTATGCACAGCCAGTATTGGTATTACCGAAAATATAGATCTCGCCTTTATGCGGAGTGTGCCCGTTGCATTCACTCGGTGTGCATAATAAGCGATTGCGCATACCGATGGATGACGCGCCAGCAACAGGTATACACTCTATGGACAGCAATAGCTTCGTTTCGCAGTATTAACTCACTTCGTCGTTCCCACGAGCGTCGCACTGCCAACCAAATGGGATAAATGCTGGCGGCAAGGACGTCAAATACCCCTGCGCAGGAGAATCGCAGGCCCTTCTTCATGGCGGCAGTGCTACACGCTCACGGGCCGAGTGGGTTGCGATCCGTGGATAATAGCGGTTCGCGGACGCTGGTCATATAGTTCTACTGCATACTCATCTGGATCCAATGGCCTTCGGGCCGGTGTCACTGCCAGACCACTTGCGCAGCCCCACAAAAGCCAAACCAAGACTTCTTGCTGTGTCAGAAAGGCGACATCGAGCAACGCTGCCATCGTTGCTATGCAGCTTGCATAAACTGTGAGTGCGACGATATCTCTTCGTTGCCGCCAAGCGCCTCTGGCAAAGGCAAGAAACATTAGGGCAAATCCTACGAGCGGTAGGTATCCCCAGGTCCACGCGGCGTGAACGTACTCGTCGTCGATTGATTTACTACCGAGCGGCCCGATCTGGAGTTCAGTCGTCCCCAAAGGGTTGATGTAGCCGGGCTGGAGTGCCTGCTGTATTAGTTTAGAGCGGTAATCGGAGCTTCCTTCGAGTTTGACTGATTCGGTACCACTGCTACCAAGGATCAGTTCGTTTGTCTTGGGAACCGCGAGAATGACACCTAGGAAGATCACGGCTAGCGCGATAAACCGCCTATTGTTGTAATTGAGGATGGTTTTAGCGTTGAGCGCGATCATGAGCCCGGCGACCACCGCGAGCATCAGCCACCCTGTCCGTGATAGCGTGGTGGCTTGAATTGCGACGATCCCCAAGCTGATATAGAGCCACCGATTGCTGCTGCGGTTCTCTCGGGTCATCCAGAGGGTGATCGCGGCAACTGCGGCGATTGAGAGGAACATTCCGTATGGGATGGGCTGCCCGAGCGCGCCTTCGGCGCGATTGATCCCAAGGCGTCGTGTGGGAACGCCTAGACCATGCTGAGGTTCACTGCCGTACGGGAAGATCTTCAGAAAGAGATTGCCGTGGATGATCTCGACGAGGCCGAATGGAATAGCGACAACTCCAGCAATTGCAAACGCCTTCAGAACAGTGGTGCGATGACCTGAGCCGGTAACAGATCGTGCGGCGAAGTATGGGCATAGCCAGAAGAACAAGACATGCTCAATGTTGGGGGTGCTCTCGTGTCCATATGCGAAGGAAAGAACGCAGCCGGCGAACACGACGAAAGCCGCCACGTCGATCATGTTGATTTGCGCTCGGCGGCGAGGTAGGAATCCGACCAGACTCGTGTAGGCGACCACGATTAGGCCGAGAACTCCAGGCTGGAGCTCCCTGTGGGTCGGGAAGCCGGCGATCGGGATGAGTGTCAGCAGGAGGACCGAGCCAACCATGAACTTATGGGTGTACTTCGCGATCGCCCACATCAGCACTACCAAAAGCACCGGTGCTACAATCAAGAGCGCAGCGAGCGACCCGTGGCTCGATAGCAGGCTAAGAGGAATGGCGAGCAAAGGGATCACCTATGTGGCGTCATGACGACGGTGCTCGTGGGCCAAGCTTGCCTCGAATCCGTCATCTCCCCCGGAGGCTTTTGTTCTCGCTGAACGAGGTTTGGGTTGCGTAATCACGAAACAGTAAGGAGCTGACGTCGTTCTCACGCCAACGCTTCAGGTCGGAAAGCCGCGGTCAGTGCTTCGTCGTCTGCGGGGGTAGAGGCGGATTGTGAAGCGACAGCGAATCTGGCGAGGTCGTCATAGAGCGCGATAGCCTGGCGATCTCCAACAATGTCTCGCCAATTCTCAGTCCGCGATCTGACGAGCCGATCTTCAAAGAAATGCGTGGCGGCGCTGTCATCGTAGCCGAGGCGATGTGCGCAGTGTATGACCTGGTCCGCGAAGTTGGGGTGATCGAAAAACGCTATGGGACAGTTGCGGTTCTGTACTAAGCCCAGCAGCGCTTGGTTGTAAACCTTCCACAAGTCGATGCATTGTCGTCGCGTCACCGGCTCGCCTCTCCGCACGAGCGACTCAGCGACATCAACCGGGTTGCGTACGACCGCCATGGGATGGATCGCCACACCGTCCCAGAAGTCGAGCATGAGGAGCATCCTCGGATCCTTTAATACGCATCGCCCATCGGCACAGAGTCTTATGATGTCGTTTCGATCTGCAGCATGCCTCTTGGTATATCTGAGACCGGTTGTTGGTGGCTGATGCCAGGAGCACGCGTTCATTCTGAGCATGCGTATTGAAAGCCATGTCAGCTCGGCGGGCTCACGCGTACCGCGCGTGTTGTCGCCGTGCCCGTCAGGCGGCACGCTCCCAGGGACTCTAAAGCCGAGATCCTCAAGAATCCCAACGGCAGAGGATGTGCCACTGCGGTGCATGCCGAAAACAACAACAATGGGCTTGTGGGCTGGGGCGTCGAAGCTTGGGGGGCGATAACGCAGTCGCCACACCGCTCGCTGAAAAGCATACCCAGAGAGGTACACCCGTTCCGTGAGCGTCGTGGGCGATGGGCCGGTATTTGACAACGCATCTTTTGCGGGTCGCGGGTCACGTGGCGGCGACAGTTTTTTTATCAAAGCGAATCCCCTCCAGATACACCAATGGTCGCTGTCGAGGCGGAGCGGTAGTAGAGATTCGTTCTCTCCAATTGCGCGATGGTGTCAAAGGCGTCCACGTGACCGTCGAGGATCACCATCACCCGGTCGCATATGTCGAGGGTAGACATGCGATGTGCGATGATGAACAGAGTGACCGTGTGCTTGAGCGCCGTAAGGGATTCCTGTATGAGCGCCTCCGAACGTGGATCGAGCGAACTGGTCGGCTCGTCCAAAACGAGAATTTCCGGTTGAGCGACGAGCGCGCGCGCGAGGCAGATTCGCTGCTGCTGTCCCCCTGAGACTGCGTCTGCCCTGGGCCCGACGATCGTCTCGTAGCCATCGGGCCAGCTTTCGATGTCTTTGTGAATGCGCGCCAGCTGGGCGGCTCTTTCCACGGCATCGTCGTCGAGGTGGCGAAAGTAACGTATGTTCTCCGCGACCGACGCGTGCACCAGGCGCGGCTCTTGCGGTACGTAGGCAACGCGAGCGTGCCAATCATCCTGCAAAAAGTTCTCTACAGGTATTCCGTTGATGAGATATTGACCATCATTCGGTGAACGCAGGTTCAGCAAGAGCTGCACCAGCGTGGACTTGCCGGCGCCGGACGGACCGACTACCCCCACGGCCTCGCTTCCGTGGGTCTCGAAACTAACGTTGGAAAGTACCGGTCTGCCTGGTTGGTAAGCAAAAGACACGTTGTCAAACGTCAGCATCTGTACCTTTGGTACCGGCAGCTGGCCGCACGCCGGGCTGCTTTCGACGTAAAGTCGCTTGGCGTCGTCCAAGCGGTCTACGAAAGGTAACGCTTGACGAGCAATGGTATAGGCTCCTTGAATCTGCTGGCCGTAAAGCCCTGCGCGCACCAGCAACAGGACCACGGCTCCGAGGGATGCCACATGGCCACTGCCAGTCGCGTAGAGTAGCGCAAGACCTCCCACGAGGACGAGATAAACCAAACCCTGATAGACGTTTGGCACGAGGCGAGCGATGAATTGGGTGCGGAAGAACATTTCTTCGGCGGCGGTGATTAACTGGTCGATACGGCTGCGCTGAGCTAGGGCCACGCCGAATACTTGTGTCTCTTCGGCCACCCGATTTGCCTCGCTGACACCACCGGCGTGCAACATTTGCGCTTGCGAGAAGGAGCGCGCAAAACCGGCGCCACGCGCGTTGAGCGGGCGCATAAGGGTGAACAGCAAGATGGCTGCCACCAGGACGATGATGGCGGCGACGACGTTCAGGACCAGCGCCGATGCGACCAGGACCGCGAATGTGCATAGAAACGCGACCATGGTCGTCGCCTGGACTGCGCCCTGGCTGACCTGCATGATCTGACTGGTCATGATCTCCTGAAGGTGCCCCTCGCGGTCGCGCGATTGCATATCCCAGGAGGCGCGCGTGAAAGCCTCAAACATCTCTCTACGCAGACGGCCCTGAACTTCGGCGGAGATACGCGCGGGAAGAAACGAGATCAATACCTGGAGGACGACGCGAATAAGTGCGAGGATCGCGGCGATCGCCAGCAGAACGCCGATTGCGGCATCTGCTTGCAATGGCCCGATGTCAACATCAATGTGGGTGGCCCTGTTGACGAGCGCTGTAGCCGTCTCAGCCACGATTGCCAGAACGCCCGCTTCGGCGACTCCGGAAAGCCCAGACCCGATTCCAAGCACCACAAGTGCCCCCCGCCTATCGCCAAGCAGGGGACGCAACTGCGACCAGGTGGATGGCCGTTGCGGAACTCGCACAGGCGCCGACGATTCGCGGACGCTGGGGTCCTCGCGCGAGCGGAATCTCACCCATCTTTTGCTACCGGCGGTATTGTCAGCCATGATAGACGCCTTCGGTGACCCTTGGAGGAGGTTGGATGGCCCAACAACGCTGCGTCTCGGAGACTTCTTATGTCGTGTCCCAAAAGTTTCCAGACGCAAAGACGGTTTGTAGACAGAAGAACCCGGGGGGAATCTGAGAGAATACATCCGCATGCAACGACAAGGCTCAGAAACGCTCAATCTCGAACAGGCTCTGGCCGTCCTGCGTCGCCGCGCGCCGATGATTCTGCTTTGTGCTGTGCTCTCCGGGGGAGCTGCCTATGGCCTCTCCAAGCGCCAGACCAAGAAGTACAAGGCGACTGCTTCGGTCGTCTTCGGCAGCAGCTCGCTCAGCCAGCAGATCGCTGGGCTCCCTTCCGGCGGTAGCAGCAGCAGTAGTAGTAGTGGATTGCTTGCGCAGCAGGCCGACAACGTCGAACTTGTCGAGGGCAGCGACGCGGCGGCGAGAACCGCGCGCCGCCTTGGCCGCGGACTGACCAAAGAGCAGGTCGGCGACAGCGTGAGCGTGGCAGGGCAGGGAGAATCGGGTGTTGTCGACGTCTCGGCCACCTCGACCTCCCCGATCCTTGCGGCCGTGATCGCGAACACCTACACCAACCAGTTCGTGAGGGCGCAGCAGAGCGCCAATCGCCGATACTTCAAGTCTGCGCTGACGCTCGTACGCAAGCAGCTTGCAGCCCTCTCGCCGCAACAGAGAATCGGGACGGACGGTCTGCAGCTCCAAGATCGCGCGCAGACACTGGGCCTCCTCGCGGAACTCAACTACGGCAACGTTCAAGTTGCTCGGGAAGCGTTGCCGCCCTCCAGTCCCTCCTCGCCGAAGACGTCGAAGAATACGGCACTGGGTTTGGTTTTGGGCCTGCTCATAGGTCTCGGTCTCGCCTTCGCGCTCGAGCGCTTCGACCGTCGGATCGGGAGTTCGGAGGACCTGGAGGCGATCTATCGTCTGCCTCCGCTCGGCGCCGTCCCCAAGAGCGCCGCGCTTTCGCAATCCGCGCGGCGCGGTGGAGCGGCTCTGTCGCCGACCGAGGCCGAGGCGTTCAGCCTGATCCGCGCTCATCTGCGCTTCTTCAACGTCGATCGTGACGTACGCACAGTCGTGATCGCATCGCCCGCACAGGGCGACGGCAAGACCACGATCGCTCGCCGTCTGGCCGAGGCGGCGGCGAGGTTGGGCTCGCGGGTGCTGCTCCTGGAGGTCGATCTGCGGCATCCGACGCTCGCCCAGCGGCTCGACATCGAGTCCGGCCCGGGCCTTGCCGACGTGCTCATCGGTGCCGTCCCGATGCAGGAGGCCACTCGGTCGGTCGACCTGCAGGCGGGACACACGCTTGACGTGCTGACGGCCGGCGCCGTGCTGCCTCCCAACCCGGGCGAGCTGCTCGAGAGCCATGCGATGGGCGTTGTGCTCGAGCAGGCGAAGTCCATATACGACCTCGTCGTGATCGACACGCCACCGCTCACCGCCGTGTCGGATGCGTTCCCGCTGCTCACGAAGGTCGATGGTGTCGTCGTCGTGGGTTGGATCGGGCGCAGCCGGCGCGACGCCGCGGAACGGCTCCAGCAGGTTCTCGCCAGCAGCGGCGCGCCGCTGCTGGGGGTCATCGCCAACGGCTCGAAGGCGGCCGGGCTCAGCCCCTACCCCCCGGCGTCGGGCGGCAAGCCGCCGAGCGCGGTTGCGTCCGCGAGCAATGCATCCTCACCCGAGGATCTCGTTTCTACGCAGTCCTGAAACCGCGGAGCGTCAGTCCGCTCCCCAGCTCCCGGCCGGCTGGTTTCTCGGTGAAGTCACGCTGCGCGCTTCTGCAGCGCCGCCGCCAGTTGCTCCAGGTCGATCGCGGCCTGATGCGCTTCCCGCGATGCCTCGTACAAAGCTTCGCTGGCGCGCTGGTCGTCGAGCTGGTTGCCGGCCGCTTCGCTGAAGGCCCGTCTAATAATGGTCAGGCGTGCGGGGAGGCTGGCCCAGGTGCGCCGGTGGGCTTTGGCGAGGCCGGCTCTCGGCTCTTCCTTGACCTCGGCTTCGGCAATGTGTTGCCGCTCGTCCTCGGTCGGGATGTGGCCATTGGCGAGCGCCAGGCCTGTGTGTGCCCCTTTGGGCTCGAGCTTAGGCGCTCTCGACGCCTCGGATCTCGACGCGAGCGCACGCAGCGCCGAGCGCATCGTGGTGGCGTCGCTCAAATCGGCAGCAGCTGCCGATTTGGCGATCTCCATGTAGTTGCGCGCCGTGCGCTCGCTCGCCTCGAAGTGCTCCTCGACCCACGCCAGCCAGTTACCGTGCCCGACGCGCTGCTTCATCTCCAGCAGCAGCTCGCCGCAGCGGATCGCATGCTTGATCGTGCTGCGCTTGTACCGCTCGACGTGGCCGTGCTCCGTGTTGATCTCGCGAGCCAGGTCGTCGTTGGTACGGGCAGCGTCTGTCATAGGCCCTCCAGGGTTGTCAGATCCCTCGAACTGTTCGAGATCAAGCTCGCCCACGCATACGGGACCTGCCATTGCCACGGTAGTCAAACCTCCGCAACTCGACCGATTTGTAGAGCGCCCAACGATAGACCCGCTCTACCCGCATAACGGTGGCTGAGGTCTCGCACTTCCACGATCGGTGACGACGCCGGCGAGACGGCTGCCGCCGCGGTGGTGGCTGCCACTGCGAGGCGGGCCGACATGTATCTCTGCTTGCGCTCGTGACTCAAATGCGCTGTACCGCAACCGGCGTGGGGAGCTTCTGCGACAGGCGGCGGAGGTCGCCGGGATCCGAGGTCAGCACGGTCGCCGCCCTTGGGGCGGCGGTGATGATCACGTGGGCATCCACGACGTCGGCGGTGCCCGTCTTGCCGAGCAGGGCTCCGACCTCGTGGGCTTGCTCGGGGGCAAAGGCCTCAATGTGGCAGCCTCGTAAGAGGCGCCGTAGTTGCGCTTGGCGGGCCGAGCGGCTGGCTTGCGCAACCACGGGTGCGGTCGTCCAGGGCACGATTCCAAGCTCGAGTCGAGCGCGGTGGTCGGCCCAGATCTCCCGGTCGCCTCGGTCGGCGGCAAGCAGCACACCTGTGTCGTAGAGGGTGCTCATGCTGCGCGGGGCGGAGCGGAGACGACTTCATCGGCGACTCGGCGGCGCGCGCTTTCGAGCTCGGCCTCGGTGAAGCCGCCGTGCTCCAGCTCCCATTCGGCGACGGCGCGCAACCCATCCTCGACCAACAGCGCCCGTCGGGCCGCGGCGGTCATCCACGCCGAGACGCTCACACCGTCGTCCGCGGCAGCCGCCAGCACCCGCTCGTGGACCTCGGAATCGACCGTGATCGCTAGCTTCGGGGATGGCCTTCCACGTGGCATAAGCTAAAGCCTACTACTTGAGTGGGAGGTTTCCGCGCGTCGCGGCGTGTGTCTCTACGGGACAACAATCGTGAACGCGTATCCGCTTGCCAACTTTGGTTCCGTGCCCGGGGTATAGGTCTCGACCTCGAAGTCGCCTGCTGGACAGTCGCTGCCCTGCGCGTTAAGCGCGATCACCCCCGGTGCGTGGACCGAGCTGTAGCTGACCTCGGGGGATACCGCCCCCGTGTCGGTCGCCGGGTTGATCCCGGCCGCGGGCGCGAGGCAATAGATGCCTTCCTTCGGCTCGCTCACGCCCGTGATGTGCGAGGTTTGGCCGGCGATCAGGGTGGCAGCGGCGGGTGAGGTTGGCTGTACCACTGCGTAGGCCCGCGCTGTGCCCGCCGGGCCCGCCACTCCCTGGTCGCCTTTCGGCCCCTGTGGCCCGGTCGCCCCGCGGCCACCTGTGGCCCCGCGGCTGCCGGTCGCTCCGCGCGGCCCGGTGAGGCCCTGGGGCCCACGTGGTCCTTGGATCAAGCAGGCGCGCATGCGCCGTCCGTGGCTGACCACTGTGACTGCGTGACAGCGCCGCGCCCGGGAGGCGTGGTCTGTGGGTCGCGTGCTCGTCCCCGCGAGTGCCGGTACTGCGACGATCATCGCCCCGACCACCGCAGGGGTCGCAAGCAGGGACAGCGTGCGGTGGTAAGTGGTCATCGTGCCTCCTTAGTGGGTTTCGTACCAACGGTGGAAGCGCGGTCAGACTTACGCTTGCCCGATCGTCGCTACTGCAGCCAGTGGATGAAGCAGGGGTTGTGTGCGCGCACGATCCTCACTCAGCGCCCAGTCAAGGAGATCTTCGTCGGGGGTGCCGCGCAGGTCGGCGCGCTCTGCCACGGCGATGACATCGCGATCGCGCGCACGCAACTGCTCTGCAACCACCGCCGTATACATCTCGTCAAGCAGCAGCTTCAAGCAAGCGCTGCCTGTTCACGGCGCCACGCGGCCTCTGCGGCTTCGGCATCCGCGTCGTTGCGGGCGATCCACTCGTCGATCTCGCCTGTGTAGGAAGCGTAGTAGCTGACGGCAGAGCGCACACCGGCGGACGGTAGGTTCAGGTACTCGGCCGTGTAGAGGATCGCCGCCTCGCCGCGCTCGGTCGCCCCCTTGAGCACGCCGATGACCTCCCACACATCCGGGCCGGCCGCAAGGCCGGGGCGACGGCCGGCGGGTCCGTCGCGGAACACGATCCCCGGGTGTTCATCGATCCGCATCCCCTCGTCGATGTATCGCTCCGCGAGGCGCGATTTGTTCAGACCCGCGCGTGCCCCGCGGCGCTCTAGGCGGTCGAGCACCGACGCGTTCATGCGGGCTGAGAACTGGCGGGCGGCTGCCATGTATGACAGTGTAACGCGAGTAGATCGCATGAGGCAGGCGATCGCCTCACGCGATGAGGCTGTGCGCCCGTGGCTGGACAGCCCCCCACCCAATGCGCCCCCCGTGACGCATCATGCGCCATTTTCGGCGCATGCCGCTGCGCGCGCGGCGCAGTCTGTGACACCCTCGTCTCAGTCGTACGGCCCGACGCCCGCGATGTAGCGGCGCAGCAGGGGGCTGGTGAAGCGCCAGTCGGCGCGTTCGCGGCTCTCGATGATGGCGGCGTCGCGCAGCGCCTCCAGCGCCCGGCGCACCGCGCCGCGGGGGAGCTGGGGGTAGACGGGCTCACCGCGCGCCACGCGCTCGGCGACGACGAGGCCGAGCTTGTGCAGCCTGCGGATCCGCTCGACCGTCTGTTCGTGGCTGGCCCGCTCGGCCCGCAACGCGGCGAGCAGGCCCTGCTCGACGATCGTCAGGTCCACCTCGCGGACGTCCAGTTCGACCGTGGTGAGGTGGCTCTTCTGGGCGATCAGCATGGTCGTGCGGGGGTGCCCCTCGCCGTACTCGATGATCCGCCCCAACGCCTCGGGGCCGACCGCGCACGCGTCGGCCGCGAAGCGCTCGGCCAGGCCCTCCAACCATGCGCTGCGGTCGATCGGGCGCAGGTCGTAGAAGCCACCGAACTGGTGCAGCGCCCGGTGGGTGGGGGTGAAGAGGTCGCGCATCATGTGCTCGAGGCTGCCCGCAAACAGGTAGCTGACGCCGCCGGCCCGCTGGAAGATGGCGCGCATGCGCTTGGTGAGACGGTCCGGGTCGCCGTAGGGGCTCTGGGGCCCCGCAACCTCCTGGAACTCGTCGAAGAACACCACCACCTCCTTCCCGTCGGCCGTCGCGATCCGGCCGGGGAGGGCGAGGGCGTAGTCGAGGTAGCGGTCGGGATCGCGTGCTGCCAGGCCCGGGGCAAAGGCGATCTCGAGCTCCTCCCCGAGCTGGGCCTTCGACTTCAGCACCGCGGATGTGTGCAGCGCGTCGGCCACCAGCCGACCCGCGCGGCGGGTCTGGTGCAGCACCCGCCGCAGCGGCGAGCGATTGGCGATCGTGGCGGTGACCAGCGCCTCGGCGAGCTCGGCCGCGGTGGCGATCCGGAAGAGATCGACGGCGACGGTGTAGAGGCCCTGTTGCGAGAGCTGGCCGAGGACGGCATCGCACACGCTGGTCTTGCCGGTTCGCCTCGGTCCCGCGAGCACGACGCTTGCGCCGCCCGCCAGAGTGGTGGCGATCTCGCGCACGTCGAGCTCCCGCCCGATCATCTGGCTGGCGGGGATCGGCTGGTCGGTGGGGAAGAGGTCGCTGCTGCGCTGCCTTGCCATCTCCCCATTGTATGCGCCCATCTCGGCGCATCATACGCCAGATCTGGCGTATCTGCCCGCGAGCGCGACCCGGGCGCGAACGACCTTCGCCGGAGGCACCTTTTCGTCTACTCACGCGCCGCGCGTCAAGCCGGTCGAAAATTCTTCCGATAGGAGGTCCATACTGAGGGTAGAAAGTGTTGTAACGCACATGGACCTCCCCCCGGCGTGTGAGATCAGATGCTGACACTCTTCCTAATCCTGCTGGCGCTCGTGTGGCTCTCGGTGAGCGTCGTGGTGGTGGCCGCCTGCCGGATGGCCGCCCGCGGCGACGGCGAGCTCGAGGACGAGGCTCAGAGCCCCCGCCGGCCGAGCACGTGGGGGACGGTGCGCAGCAGGATCTTGATGTCGCCCCACAGCGACCAGTTGGCGACGTACAGGTAGTCCATCGCCCCCATCTCGTTGAGCGGCACGCGCGCCGGGCCGAGGATCTGCCAGGGGCCGGTCATCCCCGGCATCAGCTCCAGCCGCCTGCGATACCAGCCCTCCACGTGACGGTCCTCGTCGATCACCAGCGGACGCGGGCCGACGAGGCTCATCTCGCCGCGGATGATGTTCAGCAGCTGCGGCAGCTCGTCGAGGGCGCTCTTGCGCAGCAGCTTGCCCACACGCGTCACGCGGGGGTCGTCGGCGATCTTGAAGAGCCCCTCCTGCGCCTCGTTGCGGTCGCGCAGCGAGTCCTTCAGCGCCTCCGCGTTGGGGACCATCGTGCGGAACTTCAACAGGTCGAAGTGCTTGCCGTGGCGCCCAACGCGCTGCTGGCGGAAGAACACCGGGCCGCGGTCCTCGAGCTTGATGGCGACGGCGATCACCACGAACATGGGCGCCACCGCCAGCAGCCCCAGCGAGGCGCCGAGGAGGTCGAAGGCGCGCTTGACGACCCCCGAGGAACGCGACATCTCGAAGCGTCTGACGCCCATCAGTGTGACGCCGTGGAGGTCGTCGAACTCGACCGAGGAGCCCACCACCTCCAGCAGGCGCGGCAGCACGCTGACCCGCACGCCCACCGCCTTCAGCGTGCGCACCAGATCGAGCATCTCGCCCCCGTCGGCGCTGGTGGGCGCGACGATCGCGCGGTGCACGTTCAGTGTGCGCGCCAGATCGCGGATCTCCGAGAGTCGCTGTGTGGAGAACGTGTTGGTCGACCACGTTCCCACCTCGTCGAGGTCGAGGTGCCCGACCAATTCGGCCTTGACGCCGCCGTGCCCCGCGAGCTTCGAGCGGATCGTCCGCCCCGCGGCCTGGTCGCCGATGAACAGGCACCGTTCGGCTGGCAGCGCCCGCAGGGCGAGAGTGCGGGCGCTCGCCCGGGCGAGCACCAGCAGCAGGATCAGCACCAGCCACAGCAGCAGCGCCTCGCGGCGGCTGAGCAGGTCGCCCTGGATCACGAAGCCCCCCGCCAGCCACGCAACCAGTGCGCCGAGCGTTGCCACCTGGAAGAGCTTCGGCGCCTCGTCGAGCGTGGTCTTGTGCAGCAGCAAGTCGTCGCGGTCGTACAGCCCCATCACCTTGGCGCCCAGCAGCAGCGTCAACAGCCCGCAGACGCTCACCCACGTCAGCTGCAGCTCCTTCCCGGAGACCGCCGCCAGTACTACGAAGGCACCGACGATCGCCACCGCGTCGGCCATCAGCAGCGCGCGGCGGAACAGCGATTCGCGCGAGAGGTTCTCGAGCAGGCCTCGCTCCTCGGCGGGCCGCTGATCGCGGGCGCCGGTGATGCGTCTGCGCCTGCGATCGAGCGCGGTGAAGCCAGCCGGATCCGGAGCCGCCTGTGCACTTGGTATGGCCTCTGGAAATGTCATCTCTGCCTCGCTGCCGATGCCCCCGCTCATCAAGTCGCCTCCCTGGCGCTCGTTGTTCTGCCGCTAGCCGGTCTCCGCCTCCAGCGGTTGTCCTCCCAGAGCGAGGATTCCCATGCCGAATCCCCGCTCAGAGTCAAGAATCAGGTTGACTGCCTCGTTGCGCGAGCGCACTCCCAGCTTCCCGAATGCCGAGGAGAGATGGCTCTTGACAGTGCTCTCCGCCAGGAACAGGCGCTCGGCGATCTGGCTGTTCATGTAGCCCATCACCACCAGTCCCAAGATCTGCTTCTCCCGCGCAGAGAGCGCCGGCGGGGCGATCTGGCGCCACTGCTGTCGGGGCACGCAGATCTGACCCACGCGCACGGCGTGCAGGCAGGGGCCGAGCGTGCCCGCCATCTCCCGCTCGAGCACCACCCCGGCGGCGCCGGCGGACAGCACCGCGCGCACCTCCCAGCGCTGGATCTCCGGGCAGATCAGCACCACCAGGGCATGCTCCAGGCCACGCTGCACCTGCTCCACTTGCCGTGCCGCGTTGGCGCTCGCGTCGTCCACCCACACCGCGACCAGCCTGCTGCCGCACTCGTCGTCGTGCTCGATCAGATCCTCCACGTCCTGGAAGGCGGTGAGCTCCCATCCCTGCTCCTCCAGCACCGCGCCGATGCGCTCGCGTGGCCCCTCCTCGGCGATCAGCGCGACCGCGGCACCGGCGTCGAGCGGATGGCTGTCGGTCGCCGGCGCTCCCATCGATTCTCTGGAGACGCGGGACCCGGGCATGGCAGAGTAACGGTGCGAATGAGGCAGGACTTACGGCGTCCGGTGGCCTGCCAGAGATCGACCAGCGGCGCTGGCACTCGGCCGGCTGGACTCGAGGCGAGGCCAGCCGTCCTCAGGCCAACCGACCCGACCCAGGGCTCGACGACCCGACCTCAGAGCTCGACCAACCGGCCGAGCGACCCGTCGCCGGGCGAGAGGATGGGCTGACCGTCGCACTCGACCCAGGCGTGGGCGAGGAACTCCGGGGCGGCGCGGGCGCCGATCACGAGCTTTGAGGGGATCCCCCGCCGCGCCAGCAGCCGCGTGAGGACAAGCGAGCGCGCCAGGCAGCGGGTGTCGCCCGGCATCAGCTTCAGGGTGCGCGCGACGATCCATCCCAGCCGGCGAGCCTCCTCGAGCTGGGCTGTCGCCGGCGCCGGCGCCGTCCGCTGGGGCGGGGATTCCGCGCGCAGCGTCTCGAGCACCGAGGCGATCGGAGCGCGTCGCAACTCTCGACGGGCCCGCCGGTAGGCCGCGACTATCTCGCCGATGAGACGCGCACGCTCCCATACGCTCCTCGGGTGCCTGGGCGTCAAGTCGCGTGCCTCGGCGCTGTGCGCGTTGGCGCGGGGATGCCGCTCAGTGCGAGGGCTCGCCATCGAGCTCGATCAGGCCCCGAGCGAGCAGCGCGTCGCAGAGCTCGCACATGTCCCGCTCGACAAGCGCCGGCGGCTGCGCGTACTCCGCGGCCACCGCGGCCGCCGCGTCGCGAACGCAGGCGGCTCGCTCTAGCGCCTCGAGCATGCTGCCGGCGGTGGGGTTGAGCCCGTGATAGCGCCCCGTCTGCAGGTTGAGCACGACGGTCTCCGAGGGGAGGCTGCGGTAGGCCACGTGCTGCGGGACCGCGACCCTCGATGTTGGCAGCGACGAGAGTCCGGACCCCACGCCGGGAGAGACGATGTCGGACATGGTGCTGGGGGACATTATGAAGCCTCGGGGACCGTCCCCGAGGATCGTTCGCGGCGCGGGTCGGTATGACTCCCAAACATTCTCCTATCAACTCCGGCGGTGGGTGGATTCTTCCAAGCCGGCCGGGAGGAGCCGACGCGCATCACCTGAGAATGCCACTATGCTCGCCAATCGCGAGCGAGTGGTGCCGTGTGCTCGCTCGCTCATCTCTAGTGCAGGGGAGGTGGCTCGATGAAGTCGTTTACGACCCTTTGGAGGGTGGCGTTGGCGGTCGGTATGGCCGCGGGGCTGCTGCTTGTGAGCGTCGCCGGCGCATTCGCCGCGGGCGGTGTGAGTCTCTGTATACCGGAAGCCGAAAACTCCGCGACGGTGACGCCCACGAAAGGCGCGTGCCCCGCAAAATATAAACTGACAGAACTGGGTGCTGAAGGCAAAGAAGGGAAAACGGGCCAGGAAGGCAAAGAAGGCAAAGAAGGCACGTTCGCCGGTCTGACCACGGCCGAGAAGGAAACGCTGCTCGCGGTGCTTCCTTACATCAAGTTCGTCAAGGAAGGCATCGCCAAGAAGCCGACGATCCAGTTCTCCGGCGCCAACGTGCAGGTCGTCTCAGGTGCTGCCAAGGAGAGCGAAATCAACGGGCTGGGCAACCTCGTCGTCGGCAGGGACGAAGAACCGGGCACGCAGACGGGCTCCAACAACCTCCTCGTGGGGACGTTCAAACAGTCCTTCACCAGCTATGGCGGGCTGCTCGCGGGCGCGCGCAACACCGTGAGCGGCGCCGACGCCTCGGCGGATGGCGGCGAACACAACGTGGCCAGTGGCGCGGGCGCGGCAGTGGGCGGCGGCGAATACGGCATCGCCAGCGGCGTGCGCGCCTCGGTGACCGGCGGCTATGACAACGTCGCCAGCAACGAAGGCGCCTCGGTGAGCGGTGGCCAGGTCAACAAGGCCAGCGGCCTTGGTGCCGCGGTGAGCGGTGGCCTCTACAACGAAGCCTCCGGCACCACCAGCTGGGTGAGCGGCGGCGCCGAAAACATCGCGAGCCAAGACTTCGCCACGGTGAGCGGTGGCTTCCTCAACATGGCCAGTGGCTTTGGGGCCTCGGTGAGCGGTGGCACCACGAACGTCGCGCGCGGCGAAGGGGCCTCCGTGACCGGCGGCGAGAAAAACACCGCAACCGGAAAGTACTCCACGATCCTCGGCGGCAAAGGGCTCACGCTGGCCGCTGAATTCGGGGAGGACTACTGAGCCTGGATCCAGGCTGAGGTAGAGGGACCCAAACAGCACTATATGCCGGTCTCCACCAGGGAGACCGGCATATAGCCTACGACCTGCCACTCCGTGAACTACGCGCTCCGTGAACTACGGAGTGGAGAAAGTCAGATCCTTTTTGGGCGTGTGGACGGGGAAGTTCGCATCTGTCGATTCGCCTTCCGCCTGGCCCGCGGTGAGTGTCGCCAGGTCCCCGTGATCCTCGATCCGGGGCGCCTCGTACTCCTTCGTGTCCTTCTCCATGGATTTCCTTTCTGTGGTGGAGGACGTTGGGGAACAGGATATGAACGTTCGGTCGCGTCACAAGGCCAGAAAAAGTACCGGTACGAAAAAAGTACCGGCGGCTGCCAGCGCCGGTGGCCGCTAGCCCTGCCTGGCATGAGGGGTGCTCGGTCGAGCGTCTCGCCTGAGCGCCAGCCCTACGTGGCGTGTGCGGCGGCGGCTCGGTCGAGCAGCTCCCGCGGGTACTCCGGCTGCGTGAGCCCTCGCAGCCAGACGTCCGCCAGGCCGGCATGCCACAGCCGCCGTGCGGCTCTGGAGCCGCGCGGGCGAGTCGCCTCCCCTAACAGCGCTTCCAGCGGCGCATCGCGCACGAACGCGCGCACTGGTGCGTCGGCCTCGCGGGGGCCCTCGGCGAGCAGGGCGCCATCGGCGACGAGCCCGGCCGACAGGAGGTCGGTGAAGAAGCTCTTCGCGTGCCGGGTGCGCACCGCCTCGGGGATGTGACCCGGCAACCCATCGCGCAGCAGCGCGCGGTCGCGGGCCGGGTCGAACTGCAGCTCGGGGGGGTTGGCGAGCGCGGTTTGCAGCAGCTCGCGGTCGAACAGGAAGGGATGGCGGCGGTCGATCCGCTCGTCGGTGGACTCACGGCGCAGCTGGCCGGACACGCCGAGCGTCTCGCCCGCGTGGGTGAGCTCCGCCGCCAGTGCCCGCCACCACAGCGGGCCGTCGAGCCGTGCGAGCCCCCCCTCTCCCTCCTCCCCTCCCTCTTCGAGCGCGGCAAGCGCCGCGACGTCGGCCGCCGCCAGCAGCGATTCGGGGTCGCTCGCGGCCCTACGCCGCCGGCGCCCACGCTTGACGGCGGGGGGCACCAGTGGGCTGACGCCATATTTGCGGATTGCCCGCAGGCGCAGGCGCACGTCGGCGTCGGCCCCGACTTCTGGGATCCGCCGGGTGAGCCTCCAGGCGGCCCGCAGCTGTCCACGGCGCAGCAGGTCGGCGAACAGGTGGGGTGCCCAGCCGAACAGCTCGTCGCCACCCTCGCCGTCGAGCATCACGTCCACGCCCAGCGCGCGCGCGCTCGCCATCAGCGGCTGCCACACGAACATGTTGGGTGTGACCGGCGGCAGGCTCCAGCGCGCGATGTGATCCAGCGCCGGGGCGAGGATGGAGGCGCGGTCGTCGAAGGAGATCAGCTCGACGGAGAGGCCGGTGTGGCGCGCGGTGGCCTCGATCAGCTCCCGCTCGTCGGTGGCGGGGTGGTTGGGAAAGACCGCGGCGAGCGCCACCGCCCCGCTCGCAGACGCCCCTCGCGCCGCCGGACCGCCGCTCGCGGACGCCTCGTGTGCTGCCGGACCGCCGCTCGCGGATGTTCCCCGCGCGGCCAGCCCGGCCGCCACGCAGGCCGAGTCGAGGCCCCCGCTGAGTCGCACCGCGGGCCGCTGCGCACCGTCGGCGGCGCGCGCCACCGCCGCGAACGCCGCCTCGCGCAGCCGCTCGGCGATCGCCTCGCGCGAGCCGGTGGCGAGGCCCTCGTAGCGGGGGCGCCAGTAGGGGGCGATCGCGATCGCCCCGGGGGAGAGCTCGACCCTGTGCGCCGGCGGGATGCGCCGCACCCCCTCGAACAGGGTGCGCCCGGGGGGCGTGCTGCCGCGCTCGATCCACCGCGTGAGCGACAGCCGATCGGGTGCGGGGGTGCTCGGCAGCAGCTCCACCAGCGCACGCTCGTGTTCGGCGAACAGCGCTCCGCCGCCCACGCGGACGTGCACGAGCGGGCGCCCCCCGAGGTGGTCGCGGACGATCGTCGCGGTGGAGCGCTCGCGGTCGAAGGCCACCACCACGAACGTCCCGCGCAGGAGCTCGCAGGCGTCGGGGCCCACCCGCGCGTAGGCGCGCGCCAGCAGCGCCGGCGGGTCATGGTCGGGCGCCAGCCCAAAGCGCTCGCACAGCGCCCGCGCGTTGGTGAGGCGTCCCGAGATCCAGCATTGCCAGCGACCATCGGCATCGATGGCTCCCTCCGCGCCGCTCACCACCAGCGGTCCCGCCCGCTCGCCGCGGGCCATCAGTTCCACCGCGCGCTCGCCCCACCCCACCGCGAACATGATGCTCACAGCTCCGGCAGCTGCCGGAGCACGGCGTCGGCGAGCTGCGTGGCGTTCACGCCGGGCTGTACACGCAGGCGATAGATACGCTCAGTCGCGGCCAGCGTGGCGGCCAGATCGAGGTGGCGCACAAGGCGCTCCGGTGTGCGCACGGAGAGGTTGAAGGTGCTGGCCAGCAGCGCGAACGGGTCGATCGCCTCGATGCGTTCGACGGGGGGGCCGTGGGTGGCGCGCTCCAGCAGGAACAGCCCGCCAAACGGCGCCGGGGAGGGGCTCACGCGCGGGTGATGGCGCCGCTTGTGGGGGAAAGCGGCGGGCGGGCCGAGCACAGCGCGCTCGCGCGCCGACAGACGATCGTGCTCGGCGGCCCGCAGGTGCAGCAGCGCCGCGCCGGGATGGGCGACAAGCGCGCCTTCGCGCAGCTCCAGGGCGACCGTGTCGTCGCTCAGCAGCGCGGCCCCGCGATGCAGCAGGGCGGCCGCCAGCGACGACTTGCCCCCGCCGGGCGCACCCGCGAACAGCACCGCCCTGCCACCCACCACCACGCCGGAAGCGTGCACCACCTCCAGCCCCTGCAGGGTTGCCGCGAGCGGCAGCGCCTGGGCGGGGATCAGCGTGGTCCACTCCGCGCTCCCCGGCTCGGGGTCGCACAGCAGCTCGCATCCGTCCGGCGCGACGAGGATGCGCCCGACGCCCGGCGCGTGCAGGAGATAGCCGGCGGGGCGGGCGAGCTTGACGGTGAGCAGCGCCTCGTCCCCATCGCGCAGCTCGCGCACCACCTCGGCGGTAGGGGCGACGGGGCTCCAGCGCCGCTCCAGCTCCTGCGGGTCGAGCCGCACCCGCGTTGGGGAGGAGGAGGGTGGAGGGGCAGTAGTCGCGCCGACACCGGGGATCTCGATGCCGGGGTCGATCTCCAGTCGCAGGCCGAACCCGGCGCCCCGCAGCGTTCGCTCGACCACCGAGCCGGCGGGCGCCTCAGGCGGAGGCGGCATCCACGATCTCGATCAGACCGCGATCGAGCAGGCCCTGGCAGAGTGCGATCAGATCGCTCTGAACCTGCTCCTCCTCGATCCCGTACTCCAGCGCCAGCTCAGGCACGACGGCGCCCGCCGTCGGTGACGCGTCGATCGCTTCGAGCATCCTGCCCGCGGTTGGGTTCAGCCCGTGGTACTGGCCCGTGTTCAGGTTGAGCATGACGGTCTCCGCCACGAAGCTGCGGTGCACCACGTGCTGGGGCATGCGCAGACGGGCGGCGAGGAGTTCGCTGGTGGAGAGGGAGGCCATGGGTATGAGTGGATGGACGATTTTCAGTACTCGGCAACGGTCCCGGTGCGCTGACCGTATCGGATCGCGGCTCGCAGAAGCATCAAGCCCGCGGGTAGCAGCACGACCGAGAAGATCACGAGCTTGAGCAGCTCCTGCACCGCGGGATGCGTCAGCGGCGCGTCCACCAACAGGTGGCGCAACAGGTCGGTGGCGGGGGTGAACGGCTGCACTTCGGACATCCACCGGATCGATTCGGGGAGCACCTTGACGGGAAAGTACAGCCCACCGACGATCGCGATGCCCGCCACGATGAACTGGGTCGCGCTGGCCGCCTGCTTGAAGGCCATCACCAGCGCGACCAGGAACAGCGCGAACGGCATGAACGCGATCACGCCGAGCAGCGCCACGGGGATCGCCAGAAACGATGTGCTGGCGAGCGGCAGCCCGAAGAAGAGGGCAGCCATCGCCAGCGTGAGGATGCCGCTGAAGAAGGCGTTGCACAGCGGAAACAGCATCGTGCCGATGATGCCGTTGACCGGGCCGTGGGCGCTCACCAAGAAGCGCTCGATCGTGCCCGAGATCAATTCCTGGCGCACGTTGCCGGGCATCAGGCCCAGCGAGAGCGTGAGGATCTGCACGATCACCAGGCCGACGATCACGAAGCCGAAGTAGCCGCCCGGCGAGGTGAAGGTCTTGGCGGTGAGCAGGCGGCTGATGTAGTAGAAGACCGCGATCGTGAACAGCGGCCCCAGGAACTGCGATACCAGCTGGGTGCGGTAGCTGACGAACAGGATCATGTCGCGGCGCATGATCCCCTGCATCGCTTCCAGCCACGGCCTCATGCGGCGCGCTCCATGTGGGCGTTCCACAGCCTCGTCCGGTGTGCCCCGGGCGGGGCGTTCCAGGGAGTCGTTAGGCAGGCCCCGGGCAGGGCGTTCGACGGCCTCATTCGACGCGCTCCAAGCGGCCGTCCTGCAACGTGTAGCTGGCGTCGCACGCGATCACCCGGTCCTCGCCGCGTGGGGAGCACCACAGGACCGTGGCGCCATCGCCGGCGGCCCGCCGGATCTGTGCGTTGAGCAGCTCGTAGCCGTCGTCGTCGAGCGAGTTGCGCGGCTCGTCCAGCAGCAGCACCCGCGGCTCGTGCAGGAACGCCATCGCCAGGCGGATGCGCTGGCGCTGGCCCATCGACATCCGGTCGACGCGCCGTTCGGCGAACTCCTCGAGGCCAAACCGCTGCAGGCTGCGTGCCACCAGCTCGGCGCGTCGCTCGCGCGGGACGTAGGCGAGGCGGGCCCAGTAGTCGAGCTGCTGCTGGACGCGCATGCGTGCCTGCAGGCTGCGGTCGCCCGCCGAGAGGAAGCCGATCTGTCGTCGATAGCCACCCCCCTTCGAGCTGGGCGTGAGCTCTCCCATCCGCACGCTGCCCCGCTGCGGCAGCAGGATGCCGGCGCCCAGGCGCAGCAGCGTCGTCTTGCCGGCCCCGTTGCGGCCCCCGATCCAGGTCACCTCGCCCGCGCGCAACGTCAGGCTGACGTCCTCCAGCACCGGTGGCTTCGGGCCCTTCCAGCGGTGGTGGAGGTGCTCGAGCTCGAGTAGCGGCACTCCCAGACCGTGGGCGAGTGCCTCGTTGGGAGCGGTTGGGGCTGCGGAGGTTGAGCTCATGGGTGGATTGGCGGGCGAGCGCGCGGGCGGCGCGCGCGTCGGCGTGACCCTAACAACGGTTCAACGTGCCGCATACGTACGATCCTCAGGCGACGGTCGCAGGGCTTTCGAGGTGCCCCCGGAGTACCGATCGGCTCCGTCCGCAGCAGGCCGGCAAGCAGGGCTTTCACGGTGCCCCCGGAGTACCGATCGGCTCCGTCCGCAGCAGGCCGGCAAGCGTGCGGGGTGTGACGCTCGGATCGGCGCTCAGCTCCCAGATCGGGACGTGCGCGGCGATCGCGCCGGCCACTTCGAAGCGGGTGCGTTCGCGCTCCGGCACGCGCGGAAAGCGCAACAGCGAGCCGGCCAGCACGGCGAGCGGGTCGCGAGCCGGGTGCAGCGACGTGGCCAGGCCCGGGCCACGGTTCAGTACGACCAGCGCGCGCAGCGGGATCGCCTCGCGGTGCGTCCGCACGGCAACCCAGAGCTCCTCGCCGACGGACGCGATCGGCCCCCCCGGCAACGGGGAGACGCTCGCCGGCACTGTCATCAGCGGCGCGCCCGGGTGGGCGAGCGGGGCGCCCTCGCCGCGGGACTCGAGCACGAGCACGTCGTCTGTCATCAACGCCCAGCCATCGTTCAGCAGCTCGTTCAGCAGCGTGCTCTTGCCGCCGCCCGTCGTGGCGGCGATCGCGATCGCGCCATCCGGTGTGGCGATCGCGCCGGCGTGCAGCGCCTCGTAGCCCCGCAGCAGCGCGACCGTGAACAGCGCCGAGTCGAGCACCACCCGCCACCACGACTGCTCCGCCGGGTCCGCGGGCGCGCACCGCAGCACGCCGGCGTCGGCCGAGAGGTGGTGGATCGCACGGGTCCCCGCGACGGGCGTGCCTCGCCGGTCGGGGAGCTCACCATGCACGAAGCGGTGGTCTCCCGCCAGCCCCCGCTCGACGACGAACGGGGCGCCGTCGATCGTCCCCTCCCAGCCGATCGTGTCCAGTCCCGACCAGTGCTCGGCGATCTCCGCCGCCGAGGCCGTTCGCAGGTGCAGGATCGGCTCGGCCAGCGGTGCCGCCACCCACGCGCCGGGGGGCGGCATGCTGGCGCGCAGGCCGAGGCCGAAGGCGCGCAGGCCCGCGCGCCTCGGTGCGGTTGACCGGTCGATCGCGTGCTTGGTTGGCTGCATGGAAGGACTGTAACTCCCGGCCCGTTGGTGCACTATGTTCTCGTCCATACGCCTTCACTCAACCATTCGCCGGTCGCTCAAGCTGTCTCCCGCCGTGCTCCTCGCCGCCCTGGTTTGCGGTGCGAGCGCCACCGCCGCGGAATCCAACACGATTGAAGGGGTGTGGTCGTTCAACCATGGTTCCATCGCGATCTCGTCGCTGCCCGACGGCAGTTTCCAAGGCGTCGTGGACACTGAAACGACGTTCGTCGAATGCCCCCACCCGGCCGGCCAGGTGGCGTGGACCGGCATGAAGCAGCAGCCCGACGGCTCCTTCTGGGGGTACGACGCATGGTTCGTCCGCGAAGGCACGGGTGGCGAATGCAAGCAGGACCCGCATCTAGGGCCGACCGCCTGGCGGGTGCTCAGCGAACCGAGCGGCGCCCACTACCTGAAGGTCTGCTTCAGCCATCCGGAGACCTCCCAGCCAAAGATCGCCCCCGACGGCACGGCGACGGAAGACACCTACGGCTGTGTGGAATCGGCTTTGATCTCACCTCTGCCCACCGTCACCGGATCGGGCTCCGGCAGCAGCGGCTCAACGGGCGGGATCAGCTACTCCAACACGGTCACGCTGCCGCCGGTTGAACAGTGCACGCTCCAGAAGTCGCTCACGATCAAGCTGCACGATCCCAAGTACGACCCCCTCGTCGAGGTGCTCGTCAAGCTCGACGGCAAGAAGGTCGCGGACGTCAAGGGCGTCAAGCGCATCAAAAAGGGCGTGAAGCTGACGAGCCTGCCGACCAGCGGAACCTACACGGTCAGCGTGGTGGCCACCACGCTGCTCAAGCAGCGCCTCTCCGGGAGCAGCACCTACAAGAGCTGCACCAAAGGCTCGGGGAAGATCAAGCTCCACAAGGGCAAGAAGCACCACGGCTGACGCCAAGCCGGCTTGAATCTACCCGAAGCGTACGGCGAGGCATCATGGGCGGAGTTGGGTGCCGGAGGCGAGACCGCCACGCACGATCCCGGACGTCTCGAAGGCGCTCAAGATCAAGCCCAGAGGTGCCCTCGGCCACGCTTACGAGGAACTCCCGCGCGCGACGCTCGGACACATAGTCGCGTTCCAGCCCGGCGGCCCCCCGAACGGCAAGCTCGTGAACGATTTTCGAGGACGACACTCCCGCGCCCAAGATGCCCCGTCCCCGGGTGATAGCGCGGTCGAGCGCCTGGTCTCTAGGTACCTGAATACGGGGGTGGCGAGTTGCCATCGCCATAGTGTACCCGCAAACGGACACCAAATAGATGGGGTGCCGATTCTTCATGATGGAACTTACGCATGCAGTTGTGAGGGGCCGCAAACCTCCCGGATGCATTGGAAAGGGCTTTGTGACGCCTTTGTAACTCCCGCGCCGGCTCTGCAAGTCTTGCGCGCAAGCTACCGTTGATCGCGCATGCCGCGCACGATCGAGTCAGAGTTGCCCGCGGCCTCGACAGGGGCTTCCGGCCACGGTGGGCCTGGGGGCAATGGCGAGGGCGCTGCCCCGCGCCCCGAGCACCAGGACTCCGACCCCGCCGCCACCTACCGCCTCTCGCACCTGCGCACGCTGGAGGCCGAGGCGGTGCACGTGATGCGCGAGGTCGCGGCCGAGTTCGAGCGCCCGGTGCTGCTGTTCAGCGGCGGCAAGGACTCGATCGTGCTGTTGCGCCTGGCGGAGAAGGCGTTCCGGCCGGGGCCGTTCCCGTTCCCGCTGATGCACGTCGACACCGGCCACAACTTCCCCGAGGCGCTCGCCTACCGCGACCGCCGCGCCGCCGAGCTCGGCGAGCGGCTGATCGTCGCCTCGGTGGAGGAGTCGATCCGCCGTGGGCGCGTCGAGGATACGACCGGGCCGTACGCCTCGCGTAACGCTTTGCAGACGGTGACGCTGCTCGACGCGATCGCCGAGCACGGCTTCGACGCGGCCTTCGGCGGGGCGCGGCGCGACGAGGAGCGCGCGCGGGCGAAGGAGCGGATCCTCTCCTTCCGCGACCCCCACGGCCAGTGGGAGCCCCAGCGTCAGCGCCCGGAGGTGTGGAACCTCTTCAACGCGCGCATCGCCCGCGGCGAGCACGTGCGCGTGTTCCCGATCTCCAACTGGACCGAGCTCGACGTGTGGCAGTACATCGCCGAGGAGCGCCTGGAGGTGCCCTCGATCTACTTCGCCCACGAGCGCGAGGTGTTCGAGCGCGACGGGATGCTCTACGCCCTCAGCCCCTTCGTGGAGCTGGTGGACGGCGAGCGGCCGTTCACAGCGCGCGTGCGCTACCGCACGGTCGGCGACATGAGCTGCACCGGCGCCGTGCGCTCCGACGCGGCGACGCTCGCCGCGGTGGTCGCCGAGATCGCCGCCACCGACCTCACCGAGCGCGGCCAGACGCGGGGCGACGATCGCGCCAGCGAGGCGGCGATGGAGGATCGCAAGCGGCGGGGGTACTTCTGATTCACGGTCCCAAGAGGGCGGCCGGCACGACGGCGATCCCATCCGACCGGCGATAGGCGTGTGTGCGGCCCTGTGGTGATCCGGCCGCGTCGAGCGGGTCCGCAGGCAACGAACACTACCGTTTGCCGGACTACTACGCTCCCGTTTGCCAGGTGTGACACCGGCCCGCCCGTGTGCGGTCATAGTTACCTTTACCTATCGTGTCGTGCCTGCCATGACTAGCTGGTCATATTTGCTATGACCTAGTGCTATGCTTTCGTCGATGGCAGGTGATCTCAATCCGTTCGTGTACGACGATCCGCTGCCCCCCGACCAGCTGGTTGATCGCGAGCCCGAGACCGAGCAACTGCTGGCACTGGCGGAGGGCGGGCACAACACGCGGCTGCAGGCCCCGCGGCGCTACGGCAAGACGACCGTCCTTGGCAAGGTGCGCCTCGAGGCGGAGAAGCTCGGGATGAACACTGTGTATGTCGACTTCTACCGTGCGATCACGCTGGCGGAGGTCTCGCGCCGCATCGAAGAGGCCTACCTCGGGGGCCTGGCTGGCGCCGCGCGTCGCACGGTCGCCTCCGTCGCCCGCAGGTGGCAGGGGAAGATCGTCGTCATGCCCGGGGGTGTGGGCGCCGAGGTCGAGCCCGTGAAGCGCCAGGAGCAGCAGCGACTCTCCGACATGCTGGATTTGCCAAAGAAGGTGTTCCAGCGCAGCGGCGCGCGTACGCTCGTCGTCTTCGACGAGTTCCAAGACCTGCTACGGATCGACTCCGATGTCGACGGCCTGCTACGGTCGAAGATCCAGTTCCATCGCGAGGAGGCCAGCTACATCTTCGCCGGATCGCAGCCCGGGATGCTGAATGCGCTGTTCGGGGATCGCGCACGACCGCTGTTCGGGCAGGCGCGCCTGGTGCCGCTCGACCGGTTGCGGGACGAGGACCTGATTGAGTTCATCGGCGAGCGCTTCGAGCGCGCACAGCGCGATCCGCACGAGGCGCTCGATGCGTTGCTCGACCTGGTGCGCGGCCACCCCCAGCGAGCGATGCTGTGCGCACATCACCTCTTCGAGCAGACCCCGCGTGGCGCCACAGCGGACCTCGAAACATTCGATCGCGCTCTCGCCGCCGTCGACCGCGAGACGAAGGAAGCGTTTGAGAAGCTGTGGGACGATCTGGCCGGCAAGCCAAACCAGCGTAAGGTGCTGCTCGCGCTTGCCAACAGCGCGGAGACGCTCTACAACCGCCGGACACTCGACGCCTATGGGCTCCAGAAAGGATCGGCCGATGTGGCGGTGCGCACTCTGATCGACCAAGGCGAAGTTCAGCGCGCTCAGACCGGTTTCTTGATCGTCGACCCGTTGTTGGAGCGCTGGCTGCGGCGGACAGTGGCATGAGTAGTCCGCTGCTTGGCTTTTGGTGGGCGCTCCACCGCGTCCAAGATTCCTTCTTCCGCCATAAGTCCTGCCCGTCCGCAACCGTTGCTGCGGCATGACAACGACCGGCACGGCGACGCAGGCCCAGGGCGGCGTACACACCACGCGGGACACCGAGGAGATCTTCCGCCGGCTCTCCGAGCGCCCGGCGGAGCTGCTGCGCTTCGCCACCGCCGGCTCGGTGGACGACGGCAAGAGCACGCTGATCGGGCGGCTGTTGTACGACTCCAAGCAGGTGCTGGCCGACCAGCTCGAGCACGTCGAGCAGACCAGTAAGCGGATGGGGCATGACTTCCTCGATCTCTCGCTGCTCACCGATGGGCTGCGCGCCGAGCGCGAGCAGGGGATCACGATCGACGTCGCCTACCGCTACTTCGCCACCGCGCAGCGGCGCTTCATCATCGCCGACACCCCCGGGCACGAGCAGTACACGCGCAACATGGTCACCGGCGCCTCCACCGCCGATCTCGTGATCGTGCTGATCGACGCGCGCAAAGGCGTCGTGGCGCAATCCCGCCGGCACGCCTTCATCGCCTCGCTGCTGCAGATCCCCCACCTGATCGTGTGCGTCAACAAGATGGACGCGCTCGGCTACGACGAGGAGGTGTTCGACTCGATCGTCGCCGAGTTCGAGCGTTTCGCGGCGCGCCTTGAAATCCAGGACGTGACCTTCATCCCGATCTCGGCGTTGAAGGGCGACAACGTCGTCGAGCGCTCCGAGGCGATGCCCTGGTACCAGGGCCCGCCGCTGCTCTACCACCTCGAGCACGTGCACATTGCATCCGACCGCAACCTGATCGACGTGCGCTTCCCTGTGCAGTGGGTGATCCGCCCGCGCTCGGCGGAGGGCTCCGACTACCGTGCCTACGCCGGCCAGGTGGCCGGGGGGATCCTGCGCGAGGGCGACGAGGTGGTGGTGCTGCCCGGCGGCCAGCACACCACGATTGCGGGTATCGACACCTTCGACGGGCCGGTGCGTGAGGCCTTCCCGCCGATGTCGGTGGCGCTGCGCCTTGCCGACGAGGTCGACGTGAGCCGCGGCAGCACGATCGCCCGCCCCCACAACCAGCCGACCGTGGCGAGCAGCTTCGAGAGCCTGCTGTGCTGGATGTCCGAGCGCCCGCTGGACCCCGCGCGGCGCTACCTCGTCAAGCACACCACGCGCACCGCGGCGGTGGGGGCGCTCGAGGTGCGCTACCGGATCGAGGTGGACACGATGCACCGCGACGAGCTCGCCGCGACGCTCGAGCTCAACGACCTCGGGCGCGTGCGCATGGAGCTGGCCTCGCCGCTGGTGTTCGACTCCTACCGACGCAACCGCGCCACCGGCAGCCTGATCGTGATCGACGAGGCCACCAACGAAACGGTGGCGGCGGGGGTGATCCTCGACACCGAGACGGAGTCCGACCAGCGCGCCGGGGGGGCGGGCGAGGGCGCTGCGGGCGGCGACGGTGGGGCGACGGACGAGACCACCGCGAAGACCGAGCGCAGCCCCAACGTGCGCTGGGAGCGCGAGACGATCACGCGTGGGGAGCGCTGGGCGGCGCTCGGGCTCACCGGCGCGACGGTCTGGTTGACGGGGCTGCCCGCCGCCGGCAAGTCGACGATCGGGCGCGCGATCGAGGAGCGCCTCGTGCGCGCGGGGCGCCCCGCGTACCTGCTCGACGGCGACAACCTCCGCCACGGCCTCAACGGCGACCTCGGCTTCGACGAGTGTGCGCGCGCGGAGAACGTGCGCCGCACCGCGCACGTGGCGCGCCTGCTGGCGGAGTGCGGCGCGGTGGCGCTGGTGAGCCTCGTAAGCCCCTACGCTGCCGACCGCGAGCTCGCGGCGACGCTGCACGCGAAGGAAGAGCTGCCGTTCCTCGAAGTCTTCGTCGGCACCCCGCTGGCGCAGTGCGAGCAGCGCGACCCCAAGGGCCTCTACGCCCGCGCCCGCTCCGGCGAGCTGGAGGGGATGACGGGAGTGGGTGCCCCCTACGAGGCCCCCACCGCGCCCGATGTCGTGGTGGGCGCCCCCGGCGAAGCGATCGAGGCGGCCGTGGACCGCGTGCTCGAGGCGCTCATCGCTCGCGGAGTGCTGCGCTCCGAGCAGTGATCGTCCTGCCGCTCGCAAGGTGAGGCCCATCCGCGCGTGAGGGCCGCGAGCTGCCGCCCGGCCTACCGCGTGAACGGCCGCGAGGTGCCGATCGCCCGGCCTACCCCGTGAACGGCCGCGAGGTGCCGATCACGCGGCCGGCGCTGTCGAGCGCCTGCACCTCGTAGCTCGCGTAGCTCTGCGGCAGCGGGATCGCCGTCTCGAACCCGGACTTGGCGGCGCTCGTCACGACGCTCAGCTGAGTGGTGGCGGATCCGGCCAGAACCCGCCAGGAGGCAAGCCGGGTGGCGCCGTTCCAGCTGGCGTACACCGTGGCCCGGCTGCCCTGCCGGCGGGCGGCGCCCACGGGCGGGGTCAGCGGCAGGCCGACCCACGGGTCGAGCGTCTCGCGGTAGCTCAGGTCCGAGCCGGGGAAGTTCCCCTCCAGCAGCCGCTGCCCGGAGCGGGTGAGCTCCGAGAAGTAGGGCTCCGAGCCCCAGCCGACGAACACGTTGCCGTTGCTCAGCGGCTGCGTGTCGCCCATGTATTCGGTTTCGAATTCCCCGCCGGACGGGTACTGGGCGGCGAGCGTGGCGGTGCGGGCCCGCTGGTCGAGATCGAGCACCAGCCCGCGCGAGGGCCCCGTCGCCGGCACCGAGGTGCCGCCGCCGGTGAGCTGGCAGCAGTGGTCGTCGAACATCGTGACCGTCGAGCGGGGGCCCGCCGCGCTGGAGCCGGGGGCGAACGCCACGTCGTGCTGCCACTGGAAGTCGGCGCCCGGGCCGAACTTGAAGCTCGAGCGCTTGCCGCCGAGCGTCCACTCGATCTTGCCGGTGTCGATGTTCACCAGATAGGCGGCCCACGTGTTGCGCATCGACACGAGGAACGTTCCGTTGCCGCTCAGTTCGAGCGCGTTGACGTGGTAGGTGTCCCACGGAAACCCGTTGGTGGGCACGGTGGCGTAGGAATCCTGCGGCGGTATGTGTTCGAGCGCGTCCCACGTGCGCAGCAGCTTGCCGGTCTTGAGGTTGTACTCCTGCACCGCGGAGTCGATCAGCGCCCCGTTGTAGGCGCCACCGTAGGCGGAGAGGTTGCGCGCGACGTTCTTGTTGGCGGTCACCCACGCGTCGCCGCCGCTGATCGTGAGCGCGTGCAGCGTGAGCACCCAGCCGTCCGCGCCCTTCAGCCGCGCCACGGTCTGGTAGTGGCGGTTGACGACCACGTCTTCGCCGCTCTCGGTCGAGCCGGTGTTGGTGACCACGCCCTGCCACCACGCGAGCGCCGGCTGCCCTTCGTAGGTCTGCAGGCTGAGATTGGCGGCGACCACCTTTTCCGGCACCGGCCGGAACCACACGGGCTGCAGGTCGTCGTCGAGGATCAGCGGCCCGCTCTGGCCGACCAGCGGGGGGTAGTTGAGGTTGTAGAAGTTGGTGGTGAGGATGTACCCGGGCGCCAAGCGATTGGCGAGCGTGGGTACGTCTTTGTGGATTACCGGGGGGTGCAGCGAGGGCTCGGTGACGAAGCTGGAGGCGCCGTCGGTCGTGTAGGCGCCCACGGGGGCGCCGTGCGAGCCGGCGAAGGCCTGGTCGATCGCGATGAAGCCGACGACAACCACGCCGATCGTCACCGTCAGGCGGCGCGCCGCTCCGCGCAGCGCGCCGGCGGGAGCGGGCACCGCCAGGAACGTGACGAGCGCCGCCGCCGCGGCGAGTCCGCCTCCGATCAGGTAGGCGAGGCGGAAGCCGTCGGTGAGCGCCTGCGGCACCTGCACGCCGGTGCCGATCAGGTGGCTGGAGCGTTGCGTGGCGAGCGTCACCAGGATCGCCAGCCCCAGCCCGCCCCCGATCTGGCGCGAGGTGTTGACGAGGCCCGAGGCGAGCCCCGCCTGTCCCTCCTTGGCGCCCTGGGTGGCGGCGATCGTCGAGGGGACGATCGACATCGCGATCCCCGCCGCTGTCAGCAGCCCGGGCAGCATGATGTACACGATCGCGCTGCCGCTGGAGCCGATTTTGGCCATCAGCAGCATCCCCGCCGCCAGCATGATCAAGCCGCCGCCGAGCACCGGGCGCACGCCGAAACGGCTGACGAGTCTGCCGGTGCGCGAGGCGACCGCCATGATCATCAACGTCATCGGCAGGAACACCAGGCCGGTGTGCAGGGGAGAGAGCCCCAGCACCTGCTGCAGGTAGAGCGAGCTCACGAACCACATCGGGAACAGCGAGGCGCTGAACAGCAGCACGATGTTGTTGGCGACCCGCAGCGGCTTGCTCAGCTCCTTGAAGGGGATCAGCGGTTCCGAGGCAAAGCGCGTCTCGATCACCCCGAACACCGCGAGGATCAGCACGCCGCCGATGATCGGGCCGAGCGCCGCGAACGTGTCCCAGCCCTTGAGGCCGGCTTCCACGACCCCGAACACCAGCACCATCTGGCCGATCGTCAGCGTCAGCGCGCCGGCGAGGTCGAAGCTGCGGCCAGGCGCGCGACGGCGCTCGCTCACGACCGCGTACGCCACCACGGCGGCTGCCACCCCGATCGGGGGGTTGATCAAAAGCACCCAGCGCCAGGAGAGCTCCTGCGTGATGATCCCCCCGAACAGCATCCCGGCGGCGCCGCCGAGCCCGTTCATCGCCGCCCACGCGCCGATCGCGCGGTGCAGCTGCGGGCCGGGCGCGAACGAGGAGGTGATGATCGCCAGCGAGCAGGCCGCCATCAGCGCGCCGCCGACGCCCTGCGCCGCGCGCGCGAGCACGAGCGTCTCGCGGTCGGCGGCGACGCCGCCGGCGAGCGAGGCGAGCCCGAACACGAGCAGCGCCATCACGAACATCCGGCGCTGCCCGAAGTGGTCGGCGGCGCGGCCGCCGAGCATCAAAAAGCCCGCGAACGTGATCGCGTAGGCGTCGACGATCCACTGCAGTTCGGGCGAGGTGAAGCCGAGGCTCGACTGGATCGAGGGCAGCGCGACGTTGACGATGGAGAGGTCGAGGATCACCATGAACTGCGCCACGCAGCACACGGCCAGCAGCAGCCCCATGCCCCCGCCCGGCGTGCGGGTCTCGGCCGGGGGTGGCGGCGGCGCGACCGGGTCGGCGGTCGTCTCGACGCTCATGCGCCCCTACCGGCCTGCGCCTGGCGCCGAAAACGCCTGGTAGGGTGAGCGCCCGAGCAAACAAGCGACGATGAGAGGAGCCCGGCCGATGAGAAGGACGTCACTGACCGCCATGCTAACGCTCGCCGCGACCGCGGCCGCCACCGTCGCGATGGCGGGGTGCGGCGGCAAAAGCGGGGGCTCTTCTTCCACCACGTCGACGACCGGCAGCCCGGCGACGACGACCACGAGCACCGTCCACAAGCACGCCACCAAACCGGGGTACTCAGAGGGTGGCGCAGTCGGCCGAAGGCCGGCGAGCCGAGCCCCTCTTTCCCGAATCCAAAGAGAGGGTGGCGCAGTCGGCCGAAGGCCGGCTGGCCGAGCCCCTCTTTCCCGAATCCAAAGAGAGGGTGGCGCAGTCGGCCGAAGGCCGGCTGGCCGATGATTTGGATCCCACCCGCCCGCTCGCCGAAGGGGAGTGTCCCCCGGCTTCGGTCGTCGAGCCCCTCTTTCCCAAATCCAAAGCCTCATCTCGGCAGCGAGGCGGCGTAGCTGGCCACACCCACCGCGCGCGAGGTGCCGAGCACGTGGCCGGCGGAGTCGAGCGCCTGCACCGCCACGCGTGCGTATTTCACGGGTAGGGTCGTCGAGCTTTCGAAGCCGCTGGCGGGGATCGTGGTCTGCGCCACCAACGCGCCGGTGTGCTTGGCCGCGAGCACGCGCCACGCGGCCACTCCGGTGGCGCCGTTCCAGCTGGCGTGCACAACGGTCTCTTCGCTGGTGTCGTTGAGGCTTGCCAGCACCGCCGGCGGGCTCGCCGGGCGCCCGCTCCAGGGGAAGCGGAAGGCCCGGTAGAAGGCCATTTCGTAGGGCAGGTGGGCGTCGAGGAGCAGTGAGCCGTCGCGCGCGTACTCGCTGATCGCGGGTACCCCGCCGTAGCCGACGACGGTGTTGCCGCTCGCGAGCGTCTGCATGTTGCCCTGGCTGGCGGCCAGCAGCGGTGGGTCGGGGTGGGTGTAGGAGGAGGCGAGGCGGGCTTCGTGGGTGGCGAAGTCGAGCGCGATCCGCACCGCGCGCGACTGGTGGTGGATCGGTGGGTTGGAGCCGTCGTCGAAGAAGGTGACTTCGCCGTCGGGCAGGATGCGCCCGTCGTGCTGCCACGCCGTTTCGGTGCCCGGTCCCATCTTGAACGAGCTCTTCAAACCGCCCAGGCGCCACAGGATCCGGCCGCTGCCCCCTTCGATCTGATAGCCGGCCCACGTGTTGCGCGCCGAGATGAAGAGGTTGTCGGAGGATGAATCGGAGCCCGCCCGCCCCACGCCCGCCCGCCCCACGCCCGCTTCCCCCAAGCCCGCCCCTCCCGCGCCCGCCCCACCCGCGCCCGCGCCCTCCACGTCGATCGAGTTGATGTGAAACCAGTCCCACGGCCGCGTGTTGGTCGCCGTCGGGGTCTCGGACTCGGCGGCGCCGACGTGGTCGAGGCTGTGCCATTCCCAGCGCACCAGCCCGGTCGACATGTCGATCTCCTGGATCGCCGTGTCGATGATCGCTCCGTCGCGTGCGCCCTGCAGCGGGGCGAGGTTGCAGCGGATCGGGTTGTAGGCGGTGATGTAGGCGACGCCGTGGGGAGCGATCCGGAAGTCGTGCAGGTCGGCGTGCAGGCCGTTGCCGCCGGGCACCCTCGCGACGGTTTGGTAGCGGGAATTCATCACCACGTCTTCGCCCTGGCCGAAGCCCAGTTCGAGCACGCGCCCCCGCCACCACGTCAGGGCGCGCCGGCCTTCGTAGGTCTGCTCGTTGAGGTCCTCCGCCGTTTCGCCGGTGGGCAGTCTGTCGAACCACACGAGCTGACCCTGCGGCGTGTAGATCAGCGGCCCGTACTGACCGGGACCGGGGCCGTTGCTCGTGAGGATGTCGCCCGCGGCGGGATCGCGGTCGGGCACGGTGACGGTCAGGATCGGGACCTGAGCTCCGGGCAGGGTGGCAAAGCTCTGGTAGTCGGCGGGGGCCGCGCGCGGGTTGCCGAACTCCGCGACGGCGCCCGTCGGGTAGGGGGTGTCGACGCCGAAGTCGAAAGCGACCCGCCTGGCGGCGGCGCCGGCGCCGATCGTGGCGTGCACGGAAACGCGCTCACCGGCCTCGAATGGGGTGTCGGGCACAAAGCTGGCGCCGTCGCCCTGCGAGTAGCCGTGGAGGCTGCCGGCGTGAGCGCCGCTGCGCTGGCCGGTGACGGAGACCGCGTGGATCTCCGCGGCGGGCGCGCCGAGGAAGCTGATCTGGGTGTGGGGGTTGGCGGTGCCGGTGCCCGGCGCAGGCGAGACGTCGACGTCGGTGCCGGGCAGTGTGGCCGTGTGCTGGAGCGTGGCGGGCAGGCACGAGGGCGAGACGCCGCCGGCGGTGCTCGAGCTCGACTGCAGCGTCAGGCTGGGGGAGCCGAGCACGATCGCCGACACGCCCCATGCGAGCACGACGATCCCCAGGATGATGAGTCCATAGCGGCGCATGTGTGCAGATACAGAACAACCCATGCGCGCGCTGGTCGCGCTCGCGAGCGTCGAGTCGGGAAGGATGCCACATCGGGTGCCGGGGCAGCGTGGGGCTGCCGCGGCGTTTGTTCGTGGGGCGGCCGCGGCGTTTGTTCTATTTTCCCCCTGTGGCCGTTTCCGCCGATGCGTTGCGCGTGGTGATCGCCGACGATCATCAGCTCTTTCGCGAAGGCTTGAGGGGGATGCTGCAGGACGCCGGCATGGAGGTCGTGGGCGAAGCGGCCGACGGCGCCGACGCGGCGGCGCTGGTGGCGGAGCTGCAGCCAGCGGTGGCGGTACTCGACCTGAACATGCCGGGCACCTCGGGTATGCAGGCGCTGCGACGGATCGCGCGCAGCAACCCTCACATCCAAACGGTGGTGCTGACGGTGTCCGCCGAGGACGGCGACGTGGTGGAGGCGCTGGCGGCGGGGGCCTGCGGCTACCTCCTCAAGGACACCCACGTGGATCGCCTGGCGGACGGCATCAGGCAGGCGGCGGCCGGGCACATGGTGCTCTCGGGCGCGGTGGCCAAAGCGCTGATCGCGCGCGTGCGCGCCGAGGCGCGGGACGACGCGCAGGCCGCCTCGGCCGAGGCGAGCGCGAGCCGCGACGGCACCAGCGCCACCGGCGTCGCGGCCACCGCCGCTGCCGAGAAGGCGATCGCGCAGCGCCCGGAGCTGACCCCGCGTGAGCGGGAGGTGTTGCGGCTGATCGTCGAGGGGGCCGACAACGTGGCGATCGGCAGAGAGCTGTCGATCAGCCCGCACACGGTGAAGCAGTACGTGACCAACATCTTCGAGAAGCTCGGGGTGCGCAGCCGCGTGCAGGCGGCCGTGTACGCCGTGCGCGCGGAGTTGGTGTAGCTCAGGCTGCGAGGCCAATCGCCCGCAGCGCGTCGTCCCGCCCCTCCGCGCCAAGCTTGGCGACGCAGGCGGAGATGTGGCGGCGCACGGTGATCGGCGAGAGCGAGAGGCGCTTGCCGATCTCCATCGTGGAGAGCCCGCCACGCAGCATCCGCAAGATCTCCGACTCGCGGGGGGTGAGCTCGACGTCCCCGACGCGCAGCGGGGCGAGGTCGCGGTCGGGGATTGTGCGCAGCTCGTGCAGCATCCGCCCGACGAACGTGCGCGGCAGCGCGGCCTCGCCGCGCAACACCCCGCGCAGCGCCGCGGGGATCCGGTCGGGGGACATATCCTTGGGCAGGTAGCCGCGCGCGCCGGCGCGCAGCGCGGCGAGCAGGTCCTCGGCGCTGGCGGAGACCGTGAGCATCACCACGGCCGTGTCCGGCGCCAGCTCGGCCAGGCGCACGGCCGCCTGGATGCCCCCGCCGGGCATGCGCACGTCGAGCAGGCAGGCGTCGGGACGCTCGCGCAGCACGGCCTCCACCGCGCCGGTGGCGTCGGCGGCTTCGGCGAGAACCCGGAAGCCTCCCTGCATCATCGCCATCCGCACGCCCAGCCGGATCGGCGGGTGGTCGTCGGCGATTACTACGGTGGGCGCGTCGTTCACGTCGGTTGGCATGCCGTTCACGTGGGTGGGCGCGCCGTTCACGTTGGCTGGCGCGCCGTTCATGGGAGCACCGCCTCTACTGTGGTGCCGGCGCCGGTAAGGCTGCCGATGTGCACGGCCCCGCCGAGCGCGTGTGCGGACTCGCGCATACTCACCAGCCCGAAGCCGCCGACGGCGGGGTTCGCGGGCGGGGCTTCCTGGAAGCCGAGACCGTCGTCACGCACGGTCAGCCGCCACCGGTCTGCATGCTCGAGCACCACGTCGATTGCGTTGGGGCGGGCGTGCTTGACAGCGTTGGTCACCGCCTCGCGGGCGATGTGCACGAGCGCCGCGCGCGTCGGCTGGTCGGGCTGGGCCGATGCGGAGACCCGCGCGGCGTCGAACCGCACTGGCGTGTGGCGCGCGGCGGTGCGCACGCTGGCCTCGATCGTTTGCGCGATCGGGCCGGTGTCGTGCCTGGAGAGTCCGCTGACCACGTCGCGAGCGCCCGCGAGCGCGCGTTCCAGAGCGTCGGCGACGATGCCGACACGTGACGTGGCCGCGGGGTCGTCGCTGAGGGCGCGCGCGTTGGCGAGCGCGAGCGAGAGGTCCTGCATGATCAGGTCGTGGACGTCGGTGGCCATCTGCCAGCGCTCGTGGGCGAGGAGCCGCGTGGCCTCGTGCAGGGTTGCGGCGTTTGGCGCGCCGCCGTGCCCGTCGGGCGCCGCGCCGGTGTCACCGCTGGTGGGCTCGCCCGCGCTGGTGTCACCGCTGGTGTGCCCGCCCACGCTGGTGTGCTCGCCCGCGCTGGTGTCACCGCCGGTGTGCCCGCCGTGGGGCGCGCCGTGCTCGTTGTGAGCCGCGACGGGCTCGACCGCGGCCGCGGCGGCGTCGATCGCGAAACCCGTGGCGGCGTCGTTGCGATCTGCATTACTCCTGGCGATGATCATCCCTGTTCCTCGCTGTCCCAACACCCCGTTGCCCCCGGGGCTTGATTGATGTTCAGAATAGTTCCGTCATCTTGACGCACCATTCCGGTATGTACCGGCGCTCGCGGCTTCAAGCCGCTGCCTGAACTAAAAGCTAATCCCTGCCGTTTTCTGCCATTCCATGGTGTTGCACGAGCGAGTGTAGACGATTTACGTGCAATTTGCGGCCAATTTTAGTGAGATGAATTCAACTTTGCGGAGGATTACGGAGAAAAATGGGTACTTTCGCCCTCCCGATCAGGATGGACGGCAATGTTTCTCACCCCGGCGGTGGGGGCCGGAAATGTTTCTTATTGGCCTGACCATCCTCGAACGGGGCGATCGGGACGCCGTGGTTGCGCTCGCGCATCCCCAGCTCGTAGGCGGCGCCGTGCGCGGTGCGCAACGTGCGCGCGGGGCGTCCCGGCCGGCGCACTACGAGCGTGAGGGCGGCGATCGAGCAGTTGCTGACGTCGTGCTGGTGGCTCTCCGACGGCCGGCTGCCGTCGGGATCGGCGTAGCGCCAGCCCGCGCGCGCCGCGGGAGGCGCCTGCACGTGCGCTTCGACCACGAGTCCGTCGGCGCCCGGCAGCGTGAGCAGGCAGCGCTCGGGGCGCTCGGCGACCAGCAGCCCGCGCGCGCCCAGACCGCCCAGCCGGTGGCGCTCGCCGTCGATGCGCAGCGCTCCATTGGCCACCCACGGGGTGGTGCGTCCCGCCACGCGCACCCGTCCGATCGCCACGTCGATCCACGCCTCGGGGTCATCGCCGAAGCCGACGCCGTGCAGCCAGATCCAGCGCTCGGCGTGTTGGGCGCCCCAGTTGTGGCCGACCATCCCGCGCCAGCCGTCGAGCCGGAGCGTGCGCTCAGCCAGCTCCAGCGTGCCCGTGAAGTGGGCGGCGGGCGCGGGGCTCGTCAGCTTCGTGCGCGGCAGCGGCGCGCGGTAGAGCCACGCGTGCGGGAGGTGGCGCAGCTCGGGCTCGGCGGAGGCGAAGCGCAGCGACCAGCGGGCCGCGCCGCAGGCGCCCTCGGCACGGCCCGGAGCCAGCCGCGCGTCGCCCACCGCGATCCATGCCTCGTCCGGGACGGTGAGCGCATCGGTCGTGAGCTTGTGCATGTACGGCGAGGCGTCGGGGCCGTCGAAGACGGTGCACCACAGCGATCCGTGTGCCGGTTGCGCAGGCGGCTTGTGGGCGGTGTAGCGGATCCACACCCCGAGCGGGCGGTCGGGGGCGACCGCGCGCAGGTAGAAGGACTCGTACAGCCCCGCGCGCCGCCGGGCGTGGGGAAACATGGCGTGAACGTCGGTGGGTTCGCTCACGCCGATGCACCCCGCGAGCGGTGGCGAGCATGTGGGCGGGCAGCGTGAACGCCGGTCGGGGGCATGGGCTGTAAGTATCCCGGCATGGAGCACGACTCGCTCGTCAAGCTGCCCCCCGCGCTCGCCCGCTTCGACGCGGAGCCCGCCGCCCGCGACGCGCGCTTCCTGTTGGGGATCGACGGCGGCGCGACGAAGACGCTGGCGGCGGTGCTCGACCTCGAGCACGGGCGGCTGCACCTCGGGTACGGCGGGCCGAGCAACCAGGACGCGGTCGGCGTGCAGGCCGCCGGGGAGGCGCTGTTCGGTGCGGCCGACGAGGCGCTCGCGGGCGCGGGGATCGGCGACGAGCAGCTGGACGCGGCGGTGGCGGCGGTCGCCGGCACCGACACCGACGCGGTCGTCGCGCACGTGCGCGCGAAGCGCTCGTCGCAGTGGGTCGTCGTCGGCGACGTGGTGGGCGCGTGGGCGGCTGCGACCGGCGACCGCCCCGGCGTGGGCGCGATCGCGGGCACCGGCAGCAACGTGTTCGGCGTGGGCGCGGGCGGCCGCGGGTGGCGCGCCGGTGGGTGGGGCCACCAGCTGGGCGACGAGGGCTCGGGCTACTGGATGGGGCTGCATTCGATCAAGGCCGCGCTGTGCGACCGCGAGCGCTCGGGCCCGGAGACGGCCCTGAGCGATGCAGTGGTGGAGCACTTCGGTGTCGCGAGCGTGGAGGCGTTGGCGGCGCTCGTGTACAGCAAGCCGCTGACCAAGGGCGAGATCGCGGCGGTGGCGATCGAGACGGCGCGGTGTGCCGAGCGCGGCGATGCCGTCGCGCGCGAGCTGTACGGGCGCGGCGCGCGAGAGCTGGCCGGACAGATCGCCGCGGTGATCCACCAGACCGGCCTGGAGGGCGAGTTCCCGGTCGGATTGATCGGCAGCGCCTTCAAGGCCGGCGCGGTGTTCGTCGACCCGCTCACGCGGGAGATCCACGCGGTGGCGCCGCACGCGCGGGTGGCGGTCGTGGAGATGGCGCCGGTGGGCGGCGCTCTGCTGCTGGCGGCGCGCGTCTGCGGGGCGGCGGCGGCGCTGGGGGAGCTCGATCTTGTCGGGCTGATCGAGGAGGCGCAGGCGGTGCGGTCCGGGTAGGCGGCGGGCGCGGGCGCCCGGTTGCTGAGCGCCGATCCCGCGGGGCGGCTCTCAAGGCGTGCTGAGCGCCGATCCCGCGGGGCGGCTCTCAAGGCGTGCTGAGCGCCGATCCCGCGGGGCGGCTCTCAGGACGTGGCGAGCGCCGATCCCGGAGGGGCCCCCAGGACGTGGCGGGCGCCGATCCCGCAGGGGCCCTCGGGCGTGGCGAGCGCCGATCCCGGAGCGGGCCCTCAGGAGGCGGCGCCCAGCCGTACCTCGATCGCGGCGCGATCTCCGATCGCGTCCGGCCCGGCCCCCGCCACTCGCACGGCGGCGGCGGCGCCGGCGAAGGCGGCGGCCTGTGCGGGCGGCAGACCCTCGTGCAGCGCGATGAAGAGGGCGGCGGCGAACACGTCGCCGGCCCCCAGGTCGTCGACGAGCGCGGCGATCGGCGGCACCGGGATGCGCAGCAGCTCGCCGCCCGGCAGCCGCAGCTCGGTGGGGTGGGCGCCGGCGGTGACGGCCACCACCGCGCCGGCCGCCGCGGCGCGGGCGGCCGGCACGGCGCAGCACTCGCGCTCGCGCTCGCTCAGAACCCACGCGTCGCAGCGATCCGGCAGCTGCGCGGGGCGCGGCGGGACGAGCGCGATCTCGCCCGTGGCGTCCCACTCGCGCACCAGCCCCTGTGGCGTGAGCCCCACGAGCTCGGCGCGAGACGGGTGCGCATCGACACGCCCGCCCGGCGTCTCGCACGCGACCGGCGCGAGGTGGAGGATCGCGGTGTCCACCGCGATCGGCCCCGCGATCGGCCCGGCCCACGCGAGCAGTCGCTGGTGACGCTGCAGGCCCTCGCCGACGGTCTGCAGCGTGGTGGTGTGCGCGGCGGGGGTCACCGTGAGGTCGAGCTCGTCGCGATAGGGCGCGAGCAGCGCCTCGATCTCCGCGGGCACGCCGCGCGTCAGGATCTGCGCCCGCAGGCCCAGCCGCGCCGCCTGCAGTGCGCTGTAAAACGCGGTGCCCCCCGGGCGGCGGGAGCCGTCGGCGAGCACGTCGCAGGTGACGTGTCCGACTGTCGTGTAGCCATGGGAGGGCACGCCCCGATTGTGCAGCCTCGCCGGCGTGCCCGTCAGCGCGTGGGGACGGCCACGCGCGGGGGGATCCGCTGCGGCAGCTCCGCCCCTGCGATCGCCGCGGCGGCGAGGCGGCCGGTGAAGACGCAGCCGCCGAGGAAGGTGCCCTCCAAAGAGCGCTTGCCGTGCATCCCGCCACCCCCGAAGCCGGCGGCCTCGCCGACGGAGTAGAGGCCGGGGATCGGCTGGCCGTCTTCGGTCCGCAGCACGCGGCAGGCCAGGTCGGTTTGGATTCCGCCGAGGCTCTTGCGCGCCATCACCTGCATCCGGATCGCGATCAGCGGGCCCGCCTTGGGGTCGAGGATCTGTTGGAAGGCGCAGGTGCGCAGGCGGTCTCCGCGCCAGTTGCGCAGCTGCGCGATGCGCCGCAGCTGGTCGTCGTTGAAGAGGCCCTTGCCGCGCGCGATCGACTCGTCGTAGCGGCCGATCTCCGCCGCCAGCACGTCGGCGTCGATCGCCGTTTCGCCGGTCACCTCGTTCATCTTGCGCGCCAGCTCCGGCAGCGAATCGGCGCTCACGAAGTCGGGCGAGCGCAACAGTTGGGCGAGCTGGCGCGGTTTGCCGAGCAGCACGCCGAGCAGGAACGGCAGCAGGCGGCGCTCGCGCAGCTGGGGATTGTGCTGGGAGCCCGACACGTCCAGCTCGCGGCGGGCGATCTTACGGTTGCAGATCAGCCACGAGTACTTGCGCTCGTCCTCGCACATCCGCTCCAGCGCCGCGTACGCGTCGTAGGTCGGCATCACCGGCACCGGGCCGTAGCGGCGGCCGTCGGGGTTGAACATCAAGCCCGAGCGGGGCGGGATCAGCTTCAGGCCGTGGTCGGGGCGTTGCGGGACGGGGTGGCGTACGGCGTCGGCGTAGTTCCACATCCGCTCCAGGTGGGTCACCGCGCCGCCGATGCGCTGCACCTCCTCGTGCAGCGCGCCATCGGCGTAGAGGTGCGAGCCCATCAGCATCCGCCGCGGCGGGCTGCCCAGCTCCGCGGTCGGCCACACGCTCCGCACCAACTCGTGGTTGCCGCCGATCCCGCCCGCGGCGATCACCACCGCCTTGGTGGCGCGCAGCTCTCCGTTCTCCCGTCCAGCCTGGTGGCCTGGCACGGCCGGGTCGCTGCGCGCGCTCCCGCGGCCCCCCCTCCAATCCTCCTCCAAAACCCTTACCCCCAGCACGCCGCCTTGCTCGTCGCCGAGCAGCTCGGTTACGCGCGCGCCGAAACGCACCTCCAGGGCCGCGCGCCGCGGGTGGCTCTCGATCGCGCGCCACACCGCTTCCACCAGCGCCTTGCCCGTGCCCCACGTGAGGTGGAAGCGCGGGACGGAGTTGCCATCGCCGAAGTTGCCGCGCTCGGCCCAGTTGACGACCGGGAAGAAGTGCACGCCGATCGCTCGCAGCCAGCCGCCCACGTCGTCGCGCGCGCGAGTGACGTACTGCTCGGCCCAGCGGCGCGGCCACTGCTCCTCGGCGCCGAGCTCGGCGATCCGCAGCCAATCTTCCAGCGCGAGGCGCTCGCTGTCGCGGATCCGCGCGCGGCGCTGCTCGGGAGAGTCCACCATGAACATCCCCCCGAACGCCTCGCGCGCCAGGCCGCCCAGCTCGCGCGGCTGGCAGCGGTCGAGCAGCAGCACGGTGTGGCCGCTGCGCAGCAGCTCCAGCGTGCTCACCAGCCCCGCGAGGCCGGCTCCGACGACGATGACGTCGGGCTCGGGCGGGGGGTCTTGGGTGGCGTTGCCGTTGGCGGTGGTCATTGCGCAAAAGGGTATGGGACCGTGCGCTCAGCCGGGTTGGACCGTGCGCTCAGCCGGGTTGGACCGTGCGCTCAGCCGGGTTGGACCGTGCGCTCAGCCGGGTTGGACCGTGCGCTCAGCCGGGTTGGACCGTGCGCTCAGCCGGTTGCCGGTGGGGAGATGGCAGTGTGGGCGGTGTGCGGTTGGTGGCGGGGGTGGGGGGTGGGGTTGTTGTATTAACTTTTTAAAGGCCGATAGCAATGGCGCACGTCCTTTAGATTTTTTATATCGACGCACACCCCTGCTCGATAAATACGTTAGCTATACAATCCTGGTGATGGCCCTCACACCAGCGCCATGCCCGGCGCGACCTGCACTTCGATCAGCTCCGGCTCCGGGGAGGCCAGCGCCCGGCGCAGCTCCACGCCGAGCTCCTCCGGGTCGGACGCCCGGCGCGCGTTGATGCCGTACCCCGCCGCCACCGCCGCCGTCTCGAGCGCCGGCAGGTCGAGGCCCGGCGCGCCCGGGATCTCCTCCAAAAGCGTGAAGAACTTGAGGATCGCGTACTCCTCGTTGCGCAGCACGAGGAATGTCACCGGCACTTTGTAGGCCGCCGCCGTCCAGAAGCTCTGCACCGCGTACTGCGCCGAGCCCTCGCCGATCACGCACACCACCGGGCGCTCCGGGCAGGCCAGCTGCACGCCGATCGCCGCCGGCATCCCGAAGCCGAGGCCGCCGCCCGCGGAGAAGTAGTAGCTGCCCGGCCGCCCGAGTCGCAGCTGGTTGCGCAGCGCGGGCGTCGCCGAGGGCGACTCCAGCACCACGATCCCGTCCTCGGGGAACACCTGCGCCAGCGTGCGCACCGCCGTCGAGGGGCTCATCGGGTCGGTGAGCGGCACCTCCTCGGGAGCCGGCCGCAGCGGCGGGAGCTCGCGGTCGATGCCCCCCACCGCGTCCGTCCCTGCCTCGAGCATCGCCCCCACCGCGTCCGCCAGCGCCGCCAGCGTCAGCCCCACGTCGGCCACGATCGCGTCCCCCATCGGCGCCCGCGCGGCCTCGTCGGGATCGGAGGTGATCGCCATCAGGCTCGTGCCCTCCGCCAGCAGCGGGCCGGGGATGTTGGGGTAGTAGGGGAAGATCGAGGTGCCGACGGCCAGCACGAAGTCGTGCGGGGCGAGCGCTTCCCCCAGCGGCTGCACCGCCGGCGGCAGGATCGCTTGGAAGAGCGGGTGGCTCTCGGGGAAGCCCAGGCGGCCGCCACCCGTCGCCGGCGTCGCGTACACGGGCAGGCGCGCCGCCTCGGCCAGCCGCACCGCGGCGTCCCATCCGCCGGAGGCGTCGATGTCGGGGCCCGCCACCAGCGCGGGGTTGGCGGCCTCCACCAGCCGCCGGGCGATGCTCGCGATGCTCGGCCCGTCGGGAAGGCCCGCCCCGCCGCTCACCACGCGCGTGGTCTGGTGGCGTACTTCCTCCTCCGTGCGCACATCCGCGTACCAGTCGTCCATCGGGATCGACACGAACACGGGGCCGCGCGGGGGCAGCGCCGCGGTGTGCACGGCGCGCGCCAGCGCGTGCGGCACGTCCTGCGCGCAGGGCGGCTCCCAGCTCCACTTCACCAACGGATGCGGCATCCGCGTGGCGTCGCGGTTGGTGAGGTTGGCCTGCAGCGTCATCAGCGAGCGGTACTGCTGCCCGGCGGTCACCACCAGCGGCGACTTGTTGGCCTGCGCGTTGAAGATCGCCCCCATCCCGTTGCCGAGGCCCGGCGCCGTGTGCAGGTTGACCAGCGCCGGGTGCCCGCTCGCCTGCGCGTATCCGTCGGCGATCCCGACCGCCACCGACTCCTGCAGGCCGAGGATGTAACGGAAGTCCGCGGGAAACTCGCCCAGCATCGGCAGCTCCGTGGAGCCGGGGTTGCCGAACAGCGTGGTCATGCCGCGCGCGCGCAACAGCTCGAACGTCGCCTCCCTCACCGTGGTCACGGTTGAACCGTACCCGAGTGGCTCTCACCGGTGCTTTCAGTTGAAGCTGGGGTCCCGGGGGAGGCTGGGCGTGACGTCGCTGCCGTAGGCGCTGTACAGCAGCAGCATCTCCGCCTCTTCGCATGAGCCCACCACCATCAGACGCTGATCCATGCCGGTGACCTCCAGCAGGTGACGCACCTCCGGGGTGGGCGACGCGAGCAGCATCCCGCCGCGCAGGCTGGAGGTCTCGCGCTGCAGGTTGAGCAGCGCCGCCAGGCCGCTCGAGCTCATGAACTCGGCGCCCGAGAGGTCCACGATCAGTCCACGCGAGCGCCGTCGCCGGCACGCCGCGGCGATCCGCACCTGCATCGAGAAGGCGCCCGCATAGTCGATCTCGCCGTGCACCGCGGCCCGCAGCGGCATCCCCTCGCCGCCCGCGAATTCCAGGCGCAGCGACCCCGGGATCGGGGGACGGCGCACGCCCGGGGCGGCCGCACGGCGTACTCCCGGCGGGGTTGGGGGACGCCTCGCGGCCCGACGATGCAAGTTCTCGTTCATCGCTCCCATGTGCCCTCCTGTCTGTTTGGCTGTTGCGAACATGTGCGGAAATAAGGACCTCACTCTGCATGACCCAGCCACCTGTGGGCGCTCACGGAGGCTCGACAAAGGATCGATCCGCATCGAAACGCCGCGCTCGCGTCAACGCCGCGCTCGCCTCGCTCGCCTCGACCCGCATCGAACGCTGCGCTAGCCTGTTCTCAAGTTCTGACGGCCCGATGACCCTGCCCCGGACTGCTCACCGACCCGTGCTCGTTGTATGCCTCGCGGCTGTGCTCGCGCTGGCGACGCTCTGCACGCCCGCGCTCGCCGCGCGATCCGACCACCATGGGCTCTCCGCTCGCTCGCGCCACCATCCCCCTGCGCTTGCCTCGCGCTCGCGCCACCGCGTCCCGGCCAAGCCCAAGCCGCCGGTGCTCGACCTCTACGCCAAGCGCGCGCTGGCGGCCTACACGGCGATGCAGCAGAACTTCTACGTGTCCTCCGCCGGCCTGTACAAGGGCGAACCGGAGTACTCGTTCCTGTGGCCCTTCTCGCAGGCGTTGGCGGCGAGCGTCAGCGTGGCTCACATCCCCGAGCAGCAGCCCAAGCTGGAAACCAGCCTGCGCGCCCTCGGCACCAGCCTGCAGGTGTACGCGAGCTCCACGGTGGCCCCCGGGGAAACGACCGCCAGCGGCGCCTCCACCGCCACCACGCTGCACTCCTACGACGATGTCACCGCGCCCCCGATCGGACCGGGCGGCGCCAGCTACTACGACGACAACGAGTGGGTGGGGATCGAGCTGGCGCGCATGTACGAGCTCAACCACGACGCCACCGCGCTGACGGGCGCCGAGCAGATCATGCAGTTCGTGATGGCCGGCTGGCAAGCCACCGGCGCTGAGGGCCAGACGCTGCCGTGCCCCGGTGGGGTGCCGTTCTCCAACGCCAAGAACAACACCCAGCGCAACACGATCACCGACGGCCCCGCCGCCGAGCTGGGGGTGCAGCTGTATCGCATCACCCACGAAGCCCGCTACCTGCAGTTTGCGGAGATGGCGTACGCGTGGGTGCGCGAATGCCTGCTGGAACCGAGCGGGATGTACGCCGACCACATCGAACTCGACGGCACGATCAACCACTCGCTGTGGAGCTACACGCAGGGCGCGATGATCGGCGCCGGCACCCTGCTCTACCAGGTCACCCATGAAAGCGCCTACCTCGCCGAGGCCCGCACCACCACGAAGGCCGCGCTCGCCTACTTCACCTACAGCAAGCTCTCCTCGGAAAACCCGTTCTTCGCCGCCGTGTACTTCCGCAACCAGATCTACCTCGACTCCGTCACCCACGAAGCCCCCGGCACCCTCCCCGCCCGCGAATACGCCTACTGGGCGTGGCTGCGCCACCGCCTCAGCGACAACCTCTTCGCCTACGGCTCGCCCCCCACCGCCGAACTGCTCGACCAGGCCGCGCTGACGCAGATCTACGCGCTGCTGGCGATCCCGCCGCGTACGTATTTTTGAGAATCGCTTACAGTGTCACGACGGATGCGCGCAGTCGATCACGGCTTCGCGCGCGCAGGCGAGGTCGGCGTCTGCGTGGTGGGCTACGAGCCGTCGATGGGAACTTTGCCTTCCGGGCCTCTTGGTCCTTCTACGCCTCGGGGACCCAGCTTTCCTCGCGGGCCTTCTTTCCCCTGTGGTCCTTCTTTGCCTTTTTTGCCCTGTGGGCCTTCTTTTCCTTCCTTGCCAGGCGGGCCTCTCCATTCGACGACGCACTCTCCCGCTTTGGGAGGTTCGGTGCAAGTGTAGGTTTCGGAGAAGTCGACGCCGAGGTAAACGGTCAATCCGACTGCCAGTAACGCAACTGCCATTGCGGCGGCCGCGAACGAGGCGATTGAGAGCGCCGTCAGCTTCAGCCAGTATGCCGCGATGAGCATCGTTACCGAGGACACCGTAGCGATGAGGAGCGCGATGAACAAGTGAGGCGGCCCCCCGTGCAGCAGGCCAACGGCGGCGACGAGGGCGATGGCAAGCGCCGCTACGGCGAGGGCAAAGCGGGCAATATCGCTGGGGGCGGCGTCGGGCGTGACGGTGCTGTCAGGGTCCCCAGCGCTGATGAGTCGTCTACCCAATTCCTGCTGAATCGCTCGATATGCGTATAGGCAGGCGAGCGTGGCAAGATCGAAAACTACGACCAGACGCGACCGATCGGCGCCATCCAGCATCACGATCGTGAGCAGGATCGCAAACACGCCGACAAAGGCCAGCGTAACCAGGGAGCCGCCTTTCGCGCGTATCTCCCAGAACGGATCGGCGCCCTTGAATTTCGGGGCGATCCGGATGTCCAGCACATCCCACAGGCCGTAGACCACGAACAGGATGACCAGCAACTTCGCTTTCGCGAGCTCCGATGGCGCGCTCACGCCGGGCCGGTGCGGGAGAGCGAGGCGAGTGACGATCGCGAAATAGACACAGATGACAACGATCTCGACTATGAGCTGGTAAAAACGCAGTGTGGTGAACGGCCTGTCTCTGCTTGTCTGCTTGGCAAGGTCCGGAACCCTTTCGCGATTGGTGTGGTGGCCAATCCAGCCGAAGGTGATCGCCGCGAGTGCCACGGCGATCTCGGTCCAGCCGACCCATCGGATCTGGCCGAGGTTGGTGCTGTTGATCTGCTGCGCGAGCGCCGCGACCGGCACCGCATAGAGCAGGTCGACGAAATCCAGGCCGGCTTCTTTGCCGGAGGTCGAGGCGCTCGGGCTGCTCGGGAGGGTTGCCGGGGGGGTTGCCATGGTCGTATCGGGGCGCGGCTTACTCGGTGCGATCATGCGGGAGATGGCGAATTTGCAGAAACATATAGCCACGGCGCCGTTGGTCGGCGTCTGCGGGCCAGTTGGCGCCGGCAAGTCGATGCTTGTGGGCGGCCTGGCGGCGGCGCTCGAGTTTCACCCGTGGCCGGAGCGAACCTCCGACAACCCGTTCTTCGCCCGCTTCGCCAAGGACAGATCGGCCTGGGCATTTCATTCGCAGGTGGCGTTCATCCTTGGTGCCATGGAGGACGCCGACGCGGCCCGCCGGCGGTTGCCGGGCGGTGTGCTGGAGCGGCCAGCGCAGGAGATGCTCTGTGTTTTCGTAGCGGACCTGTACGAGGAAGGGCTACTCAGCCGCGAGGAGCTGGATGTGCTTACGCGTGCTGTCGCGCTCGGTGAGGCGCTTGCGGGTGTTCCCGACCTGTTGGTTGTCCTCGGCGGCGACCCGGAGCGCCTGCTCGATCGCGTCCGAAGTCGAGACGCCCCTGGCGACAAGCTGTACGACCTCTCCGACATGAGGCGTCTGGCGGCACGCTACGAGGACTGGCGCGGAGGTTGGGATCGCTGCCCCGTCGTCGATGTCGATACGACCTCGACGGACTTGCGCCGCCCGGAGGAGATCGACAAGCTTGCCGCGAGGGTGCGCATCCAGCTGGGCTCGCGCTGAGCGACAGTGGTCGTGGCCGCTTGTCGCGGCACGCGGGTCCGGGCGCGGCGATCCGCTCTGTGATGATTGCGCCGATGGCGAGCCCCACCGAGTCGCAGACCGAGCTGGAGGCTTCACCCGCGGCGGGCACCCCGCCTGCGGCGCCCGACGGCGACCACGTGCCCGTGGTGTTGAGCCCCGCGACCGGCTACCCCGCGCTCGGGGAGACCGACCTCGAGGTGCTGCGCGGGATCGGGCGGCGCTGGGGGGCGGCGCTGGGCGACCGCGCGGAGTGGATCAAGGCGCTGCCGTGCGACCCCAACCTCGGCCAGGCGAGCGCCCCGGCGGGTCCCGGGAGCGACGACGCGGGAGCAGGCAGCGCTGTGACTACGGGCGCGGCTGGCGTCGCCCAGGCCGGTGCCGGCGCGGGAGCTGGCCCCGCCGCGACGGGCCGCTCCGCCAAGGCGCGCTTCTCGGCCACGAGGATCGGCCGCCCGGGCACCGTGCGCCTGGGGCGCACGCGCTTCGTGCCGGTCGAGGCCGACGGCGCGCCCGGCGAGGAGCTCGAAGCCACGCGCGAGGCTGGTCACGCGCCCACCCGCGGCGGCTGGACCTCGGCGCGGGCGCGCCGGGTGCTGCTGGGGCCCGCGCTGCACAGCGCAATGGTGGTGGAGGAGCGGATGCGCAAGCTGGTGGCCCTGCCGGTGCTCTCCTCCGACGCGCTCTCCTCGGTGGCGTACGGCCCCGAAGCGATGCTGGTCGTGCTCGCGCTCGGAGGCGCGACGGCCTTCGGCTTCTCGGTGCCGATCTCGATCGCGATCGTCGTGTTGATGGTCGTCGTCGGGCTCTCCTACCGCCAGACGATCCGCGCCTACCCGCGCGGCGGGGGCTCGTACATCGTCGCCTCCGACAACCTCGGCCTGCTCCCGGGGCTGATCGCCGCCGCCGGGTTGATGCTCGACTACGTCCTCACCGTCGCGGTGTCGGTCGCCTCGGGGATCGCCGCGATCACCTCCGCGATCCCCTCGCTGGCGCCCGACACCGTGCCGCTGGGGCTGGCGGTGATCGCGATCCTCGTCGCCGGCAACCTGCGCGGCGTGCGCCAAGCGGGGCTGCTGTTCGCGGCGCCCACCTACATGTTCATCTTCGGGATCCTGTTGATGGTCGTCGTCGGCCTCGTCGACGCCGGGGGGCACGGCTTCCACGCCACGCCGCGCCCCCCGGTGCACGCCGCGGAGGGCGTGGGGCTGCTGCTGATCCTGCGCGCGTTCGGCTCGGGCGCCACGGCGATGACCGGGATCGAGGCGATCTCCGACGGGATCCCCGCGTTCAGGCCGGTGGAGTGGCGCAACGCGCGCACCACGCTCACCTGGATGGTGAGCCTGCTGGTGGTGATGTTCATCGGCACGATCGCCCTGATCGAGCTCGACGGGATCGTGCCGCAGTCCTCGCAGACCGTGCTCTCGCAGCTCGCCCACCGCAACCTCGGCAGCGGCGCGCTGTACGGGTACGTGCAGGCCGCCACCGCGCTGGTGCTGCTGCTGGCGGCCAACACCGCCTTCAGCGACTTCCCCCGCCTGCTGTTCTTCCTCGCGCGCGACTACTCCGCGCCGCGCATCTTCCTGCGCATGGGCGACCGCCTCGCGTTCTCCAACGGGATCGTCGTGCTGGGCGCCGCCGCGGCGGCGATCCTCGCCGCGTTCGACGGCTCGGTCGCCAGCCTGATCCCGCTGTTTGCCGTCGGCGTGTTTCTCGCCTTCACGCTCTCGCAGAGCGGTATGGTGAAACGCTGGCTGCGCACGCGCGAGCCGGGCTGGAAGGGCAGCATCTGCTTCAACGCGCTCGGCGCGTTCCTGTCGGCGATCGTGCTGCTGATCACCGCCTTCACGAAGTTCCTCGAGGGCGCGTGGCTGGTGGTGATCCTGATCCCGCTGCTCGTCACCCTGTTCCTGCGGATCCGCAAGCACTACCTCGCGGTGGGACGCGCGGTGGCGCTGCGGCCGCTCGCCGCGAAGGCCCGCGCGCGGAGCATCACCCCGCCCCCTAGCGGCCTGCTCGAACTGGATCGCGGAGCAAGCATCGTGATGAGCGGTCAAAGCGAGCACGAGGAGGCGCCCGATCAGGTGCTCAACCTCACCGTGGTGCCGATCATCGCGATGGACCTCGCCTCGCTGCGCGCGCTCGCCTACGCCGCCTCGCTCGGCCAGCCGGTGCTCGCGCTGCACATCTCCGCCGACGAGGAGGAGGCCAAGCGCTTTCGCTCCTACTGGCAGGAGTGGGGCGATCACGTGCCTTTGGAGATCGTGCTCTCCCCCTACCGCGCGCTGGTCGCCCCCTTGGGGCGCTACCTGCGCTTGCTGCACGACCAGGCGCCTCACTTCACGATCACCGTTGTGCTTCCCGAACTGGTGGTCCGCCGCTTCTGGCACCGCGCCCTGCACAATGGCGTCGCCCCGCGTCTGCGCCGTGCGCTGCGCCAGCTGCCGGGGATCGTGATCACCACGGTGCCGTTTCACCTGCCGAGCTGAGCGGTCAACATAAGCTTTCGCCCGGTGAGGGCGACCAGAAATGACGTCCCGCGCAGGGTCCAAACCTGCGGTCCAGCAGCCTCAAGTCGTGGCAGGGTTTGCGGGTTATTTCGGCGGCTGAGTCAAACGCCACGAGCCGAACTACGGCCGCGAGTTGGTAGGCCCGGATGCCCCGGGTGGTAGGTGTCCGCCCGTTTGTCTTCTTGAGGGTGTGTTCTACTGGGCATGGCGATCAGTCTAGTTGGGATCGAGTTCCGTCCCCCAGCAATGCAAACATACGTTCTCACTCGATTCGGATGGAGATGAGAACGGTGTTAGGAGATCAGGGAGTAGGTGCCCTTGGGGTCGTCGTGGGGGCGCTGGTTGTTGGGGCGTCCGCCGGCGAGGTAGAGGCGCTCACGCAGACGGTCGGCCCATTGGCGGCCGTCGGTGTGCCCGTTGAGGTCGAGTGTCATGAGCGCGAGCAGCTTGGCCATCCTGGCGCGGTTGGTGAACGAGCCAATGCGGTCTCCGATACGGCGGTCGATCTCGAGGAGCGTCTTCTCGACGGGGCCGGTCGAGTTGGGGCGGTTGGGGTCCCGGCTCCTGACCTGTGTCTGGATCCTCTGACCGTAAGTCTCAAGCCAGCGCCTCGCGAGCGTGAGCGGGCTGTGCTCACCGTGGCTGTGGTCGGCCTGGATGGCTCCCACGAGCTGCTCCCATGCCCGCGGACTCGCAAACGCGTGCGGGAGCGCATGGGTGATCGGATGCTTCGGGTCGGCGAGGATTGTGTCGGGCAGGTGCTCACGCAGCTTGCGCGAGAGATGCCACTCGCACAACCGGTGCTCGGTGTCGCTGCCGAAGACGCTCTGGATAGCGCATGCCATCGCGTGGTCGGCGTCACTGACGATCACTTCGGGCGCACCGTCCAGCGCACCGAAGAACGCTTCCCAAGACGCCCGGTCTCTGTGTGGGAACGGCTCAAGGCGCCACAGCGCAGGCGCGGGCGCCCATTTGCCGGGCTCACCCTTCTCAGCGCCCATCGCGGCAAACACATGAAACCCACGGCCCGAACGTGCACCCGTGATAACACGAAAGTTCTTGCTGTCGATGAGCAGCCTCGACGGCCAGCGCTCCGGCAACTGCCCCTCGCACATCAGGCCAGTGAACACATCAACCCAGTTCGCTACCAGCTGTCCGTCCCGCACCGGATCGCGCCGACGCCACCCACGGCTCGCGCCCTCGCGCGGCGTTGGGACCCGCGCAGCCTGGCGCCTAGAAGCCGCTGCCGCTGTCTGGTAGCTGGCGCCCTTAGCGACAGCGATCAGCGCGTCGCCGACCTCGCGCGCCGCGAAGCGATACTCACGCGCGCCGGCCTGTCCCTCCCATGGCTCCAACGCCGTCGAGCACTCAACGCAATAAGCACGCGGATCGCCCTGCCGTGTCAGGACCGGCGTGAAGCGATGCTCCCGGTCCCCATTCGCAGGAGAACACCGCCACCGCTGGCGACGATGAGGAGCCTTCCCATACCACCCATCCCGCACCACCCGGCCACCAGCATGCTCAGCGATCGGGCAAACCGGAATCTCCACAACCCCAAACTACCCGCGAGCGCGGACGCTATCTCCACGCAAATCGAGTAAGGACATACGTTCGATGGCCTCCAAAGGATCGGACCCGCCAAGCAGTCCGCTGCTCCCGCGATGGCGTGGCTGGCTCATCGTGATCCCCGGCATCTATGTCGGCGGCTTTGCAGCCAGCGTGCTCTACGGCACGCCAGTCAAGCTGCCGGGGGTGGCGCTTGGCTTCCCCATGCTTCTCCATCTCGAGCGAGCGGGGCGCTGTGCTTGCCGTGGTATCCGTCGTGTCCATCTTCGCGTACATGACCTCGCTCGGTCATCTGCCCAGCCAGTTCGGCAACGTCATTGGATATCCCGTGGCCGAGCGCCAGCATGAGCTCGAACGATTGACCGCAGAGCTCGACCGGCGAATCGAGCTCCGCCTCCTCCCACTGGAGGAGGGCAAGCGGGCGAGCGAAGAAGTGCTGCCCGTCATCGCGGAGCAGCTCACTGCGCTCGATCGCCGCGTTGATGCCGTCGAGACCAGGCCGCCCGCATGACTACACTCGACTCCATGGCGACACATGCAGAGCCATCCCCCCTGGAGCGGCTGCAGTCGCTGGTTCACGCGCAGGCCGGTCCGGCGCGCGAGTGGCGCACCAGGCTTCCGACTCTACGCGCCCAGTCTGCTGCCATTTCGGTCATGCTGGGAGAGCTTGCCCGCACGCCGCCGACGACTCCGCGACCCAAGCGCGCATACGCCGATGTCGTGCTCGCCGCTCCTACCAGGGAATGGGCGCAGGATGTTGCAGCTCGGCTACGCAATGCCCTCCCCTCCGGGGCACAGGTCGATCTCGGCGCCCCCGGAGAAGGCCTGCGAGATGGCCAGCCACTGACCGGCTTTACGGTTCGCTGCCAGGTGTTGCTGCCAGGAGTACGTGGAGCAAAGGCGACCAAGCAGGTGCGCGCGGCGCTCGCCGACATGGAAGGCCTTGAGATCGACTACAGCGAGCCACTCGATCTCGTCGTCGTGTCGCCGAGCGGCTAGTCGGCTCGGTCCCTCCAACAAACGTCGAGCGAGCCCCAGATCTGGACGTAAACGCCCCCGCGTGCTGTACAAGCAGCGGATGGGCGGGACCAGCCAGGGCGCCTCACGCAGTGCTGCGGTGCATCGTGGCACTCTCCTGCGCGGTCGTGACCATCCGACGGAGGTTCACGGGCATCGCAATGCCGAGCACCAATACACCAAGGCCGAGCACCGAGACCCCAAGCCCGACCACCGACACCCCAAGCGCGCCCGCAAGCACAAGCGCCACCACCGCCACAAGGGCAAGCACCCGCACATCCTTGCGGCCCGGGCGGTGGTGCTGCCGACGGCTCCCGCCACGCCGCCGGCGCCCTCCAGCGCGCCCGTGGCCTCGCTCGGCGCGCCGCTGAGCATGGCGGGCGCCCAGCGGCTGTTGTGGCGCGCGGGCTTCGGGCCGCGGTCCGGCGAAGCGCAGGCCCTGGCGGGGCAGCCGCTGCAGCAGGTGGTGCATGGCCTCACGCGGCCATCGGGGGAAGCGGTGCTGAATGGGCCGGCACCTACCAACGAAGAAGGCAAGCCGCTCGATCCGGCGCACACCTGGGGCGATGACCACTGCTGGTGGCTGGATCGCATGGTCCGTTCCAACCAGCAGCTGGTCGAGCGGATGACCTTTATCTGGCACGACTGGTTTGCCAACTCCAACGCGCAGGTGAACAGCCCGCAGCTGATGCTCAACCAAAACGAGCTGTTCCGTGAAAAGGCGCTCGGCAGCTTCCACGACCTCTTCAACGCCGTCACCGCAGACCCCGCGATGCTGGTGTTCCTCGACGGGGTCGACAACGAAAAGGGTGACTCCAACGAGAATTACGCGCGCGAGATGATGGAGCTGTTCTCGCTCGGCGCCGACCGCGGCGCGTACACGGAGGACGATGTGCGGGAAATGGGGCGCGCGCTGACGGGGTGGCAGGCGGAATGGTCAGCTGAAGGGGGGATGCACAACTTTCACTACGACCCCTCCAAGCACGACGAAGGGCAGAAGGCGGTGTTCGGGCAGGCGGGCAACTGGGATTGGGAAGATGCGGTGAGGATGTGCGTCGAGCATCCGCTGCACCCCTCGTTCTTCGTGACCAAGCTGTGGGGTTATTTCATCCCCACGCAGCCCGACGAAGCGACGCTGGCCTCGCTGCAGGGCGTCTACACGAGCTCGGATTTCAGCATCAGGGCCGTGGTCGAGGCGATTCTCCAGCACCCGGACTTCTACGAAGGCCCGGAGCTGGTGACGCCCCCCGTGGTGTACAACGCCGGGCTGCTGCGCGCGATCGGCCGCTACATCGATACGACCGCGTGGGCGTGGCTGGGCAGCGGCGCCGGGCAGCAGCTGTTCTACCCGCCCAACGTCTCCGGCTGGGAATTCGGCCGCTGGCTGGACACCTCCACGGTGAGGGCGCGCTGGGAACTGGCCAACTACGTGGTGGCCAATACCTACCCCAACCCGTGGCCGGCGGAAGGCGAACCGGAATACGACCCGACCGAGGAGCCCGCCGCGGCAATGGCGAGCGCGCTCGCGTACTGGGGCGAGCCGCCGCTGTCGAGCGAATCGCAGCAGTGCATCGCGCAGTTCGCGCAGTCGTGCCTGCCTGCCGAAATGGCCGAATGGGAGCAGAGCCCCTACCGGGCGATCCGCCAGAACGCGCTGCGCATGCTGATCGCCACCTCCCCTGACATGCAGGTGAGCTGAGCGACATGCAGATTCTGACCCCCTCCTCTTCCGCCCCTCCTACATGCAGGAGGGAGGTCGCCCTACCCCATCTGCATGCCGATGAGGACCCGGTGGTGCATATAAAAAATTTCAAAGCCGTGCGCGATAGCAAACACCTTTTAAAAAGAGCAACACAACCCCCGAGCCCGTGCGCAATCGCGCACACCTTCTGAAAAGAGCAATGCAACCACCACCACCACTCCCGCAGGTACCCTCCGATGGCAAGTAATTGCTCATGCAATGACTTCAACCGCGCGCAACTGCTGCGCCGCGGCCTCGCGGCCGCCGGGAACCGGGTCGCGGCTCCGGGCGCGGTGCCCGGCGGCGGGGTCGGGGTGCCCGGCGGCGGGGTCGGGGTGCCCGGCGGCGGAATCAGATCGCTCGGCGGCGGAATCGGGTCGCCCGGCGGCGGGGTCGCGGCGCCCGGCCGCGGGCTGCCGGCGATCGAGCCGGGGATGCCGCTGCCGGCGGGCACCGGAATGGACCGGCGCAGCTTCCTGCTGCGCACCGCCGGCGCGGTGGTGTCGGTGTACGGCGCCTCGATGCTCGGCGCGCGCCATTTCGAAGAGGGCATCGCCCAGGCCGCCGCCGCCTCCCCGAACCAGCCGGTGCTGGTGTCGATCTTCATGGAAGGAGGCTGGGACGCGCTGTCGGTGCTGGCGCCGGTGAAGGAAGCGCGCTACCGCGAACTGCGCCCCACGCTCGCGCTCGCGGAAGGCTCAGGCGAACCGTTCGGCGAGGACCCGAACCTGATGTGGCACCCCCAGGCGCAGGGCCTCGCGACGCTGCACGGCGAGGGCAAGGTGACGGTGTTCCCGGCCGTCGGGTACGACCCGCCCGACGAGAGCCACTTCACGAGCCGCCACTACTGGGAGGTGGGCCAGCTGGACGCCAACGCGCGCAGCGGCTGGATCGGGCGCTTCCTCGACGCGACCGGCGAACCGGACAACCCGCTGCAGGGCCTCTCGCTCGACTACAGCCTGGCGCCAGCGCTGGCCACGGAAAAGATGCCCGTGGCGGCCGTGAGCTCACCCACGGACTACAACATGTGGGCGTACGGCTTCGACGAACCGATCGCGGGGCCGGCGATGGAAGCCTTCGGCCAGCTCGGCGCCCTCGCGGCCCCCTCGCCCGCCCTCGCGCAGGCCCGCGGCGCGGCGTGGGACACGAGCATCGTGCTCAACGAGATGGCGCCGTTCGTGGGCCCGGAAGGCAAGCCGACGTACACCGCGCCCGTCACCTACCCAAAGGACGGCGGCGAATTCGCCGGCCGCCTGGAAGCGCTCGCGGCGATGCTGGCGGCGGGGCTGCCGATCAAGTGCGCGTCGCTGACAGGGATCGGCACCTACGACACCCACTCCGACGAGCCCACCACGCTGAGCACCAACCTCGGCCAGACCGTCGAATCGGTGGTGGCGTTCCAGCGCGACCTGGAAGCACGCAAGCTCGACGACCGCGTGATCGTCCAGCTGTGGTCGGAGTTCGGCCGCCACCCCCAGGAAAACGGCTCGGGCACCGACCACGGCGCGGCGGGCGTGGCGTTCCTGATCGGCACGCGGGTGGCGGGCACGATGATCGGCGAGTTCCCCGGCCTCACGAAACTCGACGAAAATGAAAACCTCGTCAACACCTCGGACTTCCGCGCGATGTACTGCGCGCTGCTGGAGCAGTGGTTCCAAACCGAAGCGGGCCTCGTGATCCCCGAAGCGGCGGCCTTCGAACGGCCCACGCTGCTGAAGTCGTAGCGGGACCCGGGCGGCCCGGCGACCTGAGCGGATCATTGGGGGCGCGTCCGCGCGCGTGGTCGGGAGCGTCAACCGCCCAGGGGCTGACCGAAACGGGGATGCGAGCCGAAGGCGAGTGTCACCCGGCTTCGGTCCTCCTGCCCCGCCACCATGGCGTTTCGGCGGCCGTACGCGATCTATACGCTGGCCAGCGCTGGGGCGACTACGTCGGAGCCAACCCGGACGATCTCGGGGACAGTGATCTTGATCTCTCCCGTACCGTCAAGGAGCGACTTGGCTCCCACGATCGTCACCCCGACCAGGCTTCCCGCGGTATCCAAGCGCAAAGCGTGGCCCTCCGGCGACTCGTCAAATGCCACCGCTGAGGATGGGTCACCCTTGTGCAGATAGAGCACATCGACCTCCGCGTCGTAGAAGACGTTGTCGAATGTGAATGAGCCGATCGTGATGGTCATGGCGCCGATCCGGTGGCGTAGGCTGTGACGACGTGCCCACGCTCTCCACTGTAGGCCACGACGACCTTCAGCCAGTCGCTGGGCTCGTTGGTCTTCAAGTAGTACCACTCCTCGTTGCCAAGCCTGCCGGGCATGCGACGATCGGGTGCCTGCACAGCACGTAGCACCGCCTCGCCAAGCGGCTCGATCTCGGGGTGTCGCTCAATGATGTGGCCCCATCGCTCCTCGGTCAGCTCGACCATCATTCCCTTGGGGTCACTGATTGCCGCACGAACTGTCATCTACGCGAGGGTACGTGTCCCTTGGGATGGTTCAGTCGCGGGCCGCGCTGCTCATCAGGCAAGCTACCGCTAGCGTTCGTTGCATGAGCAACGGCCCCTTCGTATGAGCGCGCTCGAAGTGATCTGGCACGGCCTGCGCGACTCGCTGCTGATGGCGTGGGAGGTGTGGTGGGCGCTGGTGCTGGGCTTTGCGATCAGCGCGATCGTGCAGGCGTGGGCGCCGCGCGAGCGTGTGCAGGGGGCGTTGTCGGGCGAAGGGCCAAAGCCCGTCGCGTTGGCCACTGGCCTCGGAGCCGCCTCCTCGTCGTGTTCCTACGCGGCCGTGGCGATCGCGCGGTCGCTGTTTGCCAAGGGCGCATCTTCGGCGACCGCGCTGGCGTTCCAGTTCGCCTCGACCAACCTCGTGTGGGAGCTCGGCCTCGTGCTGTGGGTGCTGATCGGCTGGCAGTTCACGCTCGCGGAGTATCTCGGCGGTGTCGTGATGATCGCGCTGATGGCGCTGGCGCTGCGCGCCTTCGTGCCGGCTCGGCTGGAGGCCCGCGCGCGGGAGCACGCGCAGAACGTGACCGAGGACGGCCACGACCACCATGACCATGACCACCATGACCATGACCACGCAGCCGGCGACGCCGAGCGCGGCTGGCGCGAGCGGCTGACCTCCCGCGCAGCCTGGGCCGAGGTGGCGGGCAACTTCCGCATGGACTGGGCGATGGTCTACAAGGAGATCGCGCTTGGCTTCCTGCTGGCGGGCTTCATCGCGCAGCTCGGCGACGGCTTCTTCGAAGGCCTCTTCATCGTCAACGCCCCCGCGCCGTGGCCGGCGATCGAGAGCGCGCTGGTGGGCCCGCTGATCGCGATGGCGTCGTTCGTCTGCTCGATCGGCAACGTGCCGCTCGCGGCGGTGCTGTGGTCGGGCGGGATCGGCTTCGCCGGGGTGCTGGCGTTCCTGTTCGCCGACCTGATCGTGCTGCCGATCATCTTGATCTACCGCAAGTATTACGGACGCGAATACGCGCTGCGAACGGTCGCGCTGATGTACTGCACGATGGTGCTCGCCGCGCTGATCGTCGCCGCTCTCTTCAGCGTCCTCGGCCTGATCCCCACCGGCCCGCGCCCCAGTACCACGGCCGTCTTCGGCAAGGTCGCGCTCGACTACAAGCTAGTGCTGAACGTGCTCGCGGCGCTCGTGTTCGCGGCGGCGTATAGGCTCAGGTCCCCGATGACCACAATCGTCCCGAGCACGAGATGAGACACCCCGCCGCAATACCCCTGGAGGGCCGGCGCGTGCTGATCACCGGCGCGGCGCGCGGGATCGGGGCCGGGACGGCGAAGCGGCTGCACGCACGCGGTGCGCGGGTGGCGCTGGCGGGGCTGGAGCCCGAGCTGCTGGCGCAGGTGGCCGCGGAGTGCGGCGATGCGCCGTGGTTCGAGTGCAACGTCGCCGACCGCGCCCAGGTCGAGCAAGCGGTGGAGGGGGCGGTCGCGCGGCTGGGGGGCCTGGACGTGGTGGTCGCCAACGCCGGCGTGGCTGCGCAGCTGCCGCTCATCGGGGGCGATCCGACGATCTTCGAGCGCACGATCGCGGTCAACCTGCTCGGCGTCTACTACACGCTGCGCGCGGCCGGGCCGCACATCTCCCACCCGCGCGGATACGCGCTGCCGATCGCCTCGCTCGCCGCGGCGATGCACGCGCCGATGATGGGCGCCTACAACGCCTCGAAGGCGGCCGTGGAGGCGCTCGGCAACACGCTGCGGGTCGAGCTGCTGCACACGGGCGCACGCGTGGGCGTGGCGTACTTCGGCTTCATCGACACCGACATGGTCAGCCGCGGCACGCAGACGCGCGCGGTCGAACAGGCCCCCCGCTCGCGCCGCGCCGCCGTCAAACCGGTGCCGCTGGCGCGCGCCCTCGACGCGATCGAGCGTGGCGTGGAGCGCCGCGCCCGTCGCGTGACCGCCCCCGGCTGGGTGGCCCCGGTGCTGCCGCTGCGGATGCTGCTGCAGCCGCTCGTGGACCGCTCCGGCGCCGGACTCGAGCAGTCGCTCGCGATCGCCCGCGAGGAGAGCGCGCCGCTGACGACCGCTCAACCCGGCTCGTTGTAAGCCGCGATCCGCCGGCCTGCCACACCGGTCACGCTGGCGCCGGATGTACGCCCCGTTCTCGCTTGTCCATGCCAAGTGGGACCCCCTGACCGATCCCGGTGGGCGAAAAGTTGCTTAAGGTCTGCGCAACCTGGGTATAGAATGTGTGTTCCTAAGGGCAACAAGGATGCCCTGGGCTACGAGGGAGGATGACATGAGGTTCCCTACTGACACGATGGTACGGTCTGTTCGCGTCTGGCTTGCTGCGCTGTGTTCCTGCGCGGGTTTTGCTTTTGCTTTCGCCGTGGTCGCGGCACCCGCGGCGCAGGCGGCAGAAGCGCTGGGCGTCGAAAGTGTCTTCGCGGGGAACTGCAAAGCGGGATTCGAAGAATGCAACAAAGCCCCGCCGCCGTCGACGCCCGCGGAAGAACTGGCGAAAGCCGAAAAAGAAGGCTATACACAGGCTGCGGGTCATCCGCCGTACGGGGTCACCGAATTCAAGGTCAACACTGCGACTCCAAATGAATTCTCCGAACCTGTGCCGTTGGGTACCGTCACGCATGTGCGCACTGACGTCGGCACTGGCGTCAGTGCTAACCCCGAGGCTGTGGAAAAGTGCTCATTCGCAGATTACGGCGAAAAGGAAGCAATACCCGGAACCGGTTTCTATGCAGCTCCTGAATGTAAAGAAAACGAAAAGGGCGGAAAAAAGGAAGTACGGTCCGAAATCGGAGTCAACAAAGTAGTCGTTGCTGTTGTGGTTGCGCTCGTTGGCAAAACACCCGTATTCAAGGACGTGCGACTGGAAGGCAAGGTGTACAACCTCGTTCAGCCGTATGGCCTCGCCTCGGACTTCGGTGTGGCTCTTAAACTGCCGAAGGAACTCACCGCGGCCAAGCTTGCGCAGGGTTTTGAAGAAGCCGAAAAAGCGGGTGCAAAACCCGGAGTCGGAGAATTCCCCTCGCTGCCTGCGCAGAAAGTCCTCGAGGAACAGCAGTACTACGCCCACACCCTGATCGAAGGCCACGTCGAATGGGCCGGCAACTACCACGACTACTACGAAATCAACGTCTCCCCCGCATTGCCGTTGATCTCCTCGCGCCTGGTCCTCTTCGGCAACATCGGCACCACCGGACTGGGTGGGTTCATCACGAACTCGAGCCTTTGTGAAGGCCCCGGAGAAAACACGACTACCACGGTGAAGCTCAAGTCTCTCGAAGGCCAGGAAGCCGTGAAGTCATATGTGACGCCGGTCGCCGCCGAAGGCTGCAACGGCGCCGCGCCCTTCTCGCCCGTGCCGTTCGTACCGGCGATCTCAATGACGCCTGAAACGACCAAGTCCGATCAGCCCGACGGCGTCACCACCGAACTGACCGTTCCGCACGATCCCAGCCCCGAAGGCATCGACTCTTCGCAGGTGGAGGACGCGACCGTCACGCTGCCGGAAGGGATGACGCTCAATCCCGCCGCCGCTCATGGCCTCGAAGCCTGCACCCCGGCGCAGGCCAGGATCCATAGCCTCACACCGGGAGTCGCCTGTCCGGCCGGCTCGAAGATCGGCACGGTCACACTGAACGTCCCCGACCTTCCGCCGGGATCGCTGCAGGGGAACATGTATCTCGGCGGGCCCGAATCCGGACCGATCACGAAACAGCCGTACACCATGTACCTCGACGCTGAGTCGGCGCGCTACGACGTGTCCGTGCGCCTGGAAGGCTCGATCACGCTCAACGAAACGACCGGACGGGTCACCGCGAGCTTCGTCAAGAACCCGCAGCAGCCCTTCAGCGACGTGATCCTGCACTTCAACGGTGGCCCGCTCGCGCCGATCGCCAACCCACTCGCCTGCGGGACCGCGACGACCGAAACGAAGCTCGTGCCGTACATCGGCGCTTTCGCGACGCAGATGCCCACGAGCGCGTTTACCGTGGACAGCGACGGCTCCGGCGGAACCTGCGCCTCGCCGTTGCCGTTCGCGCCCACGCAGAGCAGCTCCACCCAGCCCGCGACCGGAGGCGCGTCGACCAACTTCTCGTTCACCGTCACGCGGCCCTCGGGGCAGCAGTACATGTCGCAGATCAAGACCGTGCTGCCGGCCGGCCTCGTCGGGCGGATCCCGGCGGTGTCGCTCTGCACCGAAGCGCAGGTCGCCGAAGCGACCGCCGGCACGGGCGGCTGCCCGGCCTCCAGCCGGCTCGGCTCCGTCACGGTGCTCGCCGGGGCCGGCTCCGCGCCGTACCAGTTCACCGGCTCGGCCTACCTCACGGGCCCCTACAGCGGCGCGCCGTACGGCCTCGCGATCGTGGTGCCCGCCGTCGCCGGTCCGTTCAGCCTCGGCAACGTGGTTACGCACGAGACGATCAACGTCGAACCGTACACCTCGCGCGTGGTCATCGCGGGCAGCGTGCCCGCGATCTTCAAGGGCATCCCGCTGCGCATGCAGAGCCTGAACGTGGAAGTCAACCGCCAGGGCTTCATGCTCAACCCGACCAGCTGCAAAGCGCTCCTGACCGAATCGACGCTCACCGGCACGACGCTGCTCGGCTCCAGCACGTTCACCACCGCCGAAGCCAAGAGCCCGCTGGTCATCGAAGAATGCAACAAGCTGGCGTTCAAGCCCTCATTTGCCGCGATCGCCGGCGCGAAAACCTCGCTCCCCAACGGCGCCAACATCGAAGTCAACATCGGTCTGCCGACCGGCCAGGCGAACATCCTGCAGGTGACCACCACGCTGCCCAAGCAGCTCCCGGTGCGCCTCTCGACGCTCGCCAAGGCCTGCCCGGCGGCCACCTTCGAAGCCGGTCCGGCGCCCGGTGGCTGCTCCAAGGAAGCGAACGTCGGCACCGTGAAAGCGACCACGCCGGTGCTGCCGGGGACGCTCACCGGCACCGCTTGGCTGGTCTCGCACGGCAGCGAAGCCTACCCCAACCTCGATCTGATCCTCAACGGGGACGGCGTCACGGTGATCCTCGTGGGGCGCACCAAAGTGGCCAACTCGCAGATCACCACGTCGTTCAACACGCTGCCCGACGTGCCGGTCTCGAACATCTCGCTCTACCTGCCGTCCGGCCCCAACTCGGTGCTGGGCGCCAACGGCAAGCTGTGTCGCTCGAAGCTGTCGATGCCGACCACGATGGTCGGCCAGAACCTGACGACGATTCTCTCCGCGCCCGTCATCTCCGTGCGCAACTGTCCGGTGGAAGTCGTCAAACACAGCACCAAGGGCGCCACCGCCACGCTCAACGTGCAACTGCCGGCCGCCGGCACCCTCAGCGGCGGTGGCACCGACCTCAAGTTCACCAAGCGCAACGTCGGCGCGGGCGGGCGCACCAACGTCAAGGTGTCGCTCACCTCGACCGGCAAAGAAGTGCTGCGCAAATTCCGCCAGCTGCGGATCAAGGTGCGCGTCGGGTTCGTGCCGAAGAGCAAAAAAGGCAACATCACCTCCAAGGCGTTCGCCACGGTGACGTTCAGGGCCTGAGCCTGAGAAGGACCTCGGTCTGGGGCCTGGCTCATGAGCCCGAGAAGGGCCCGGGTCTGGGGCCTGACGTTAGAAGCCACCGGTGGGTGTGTTAGAAGCCCTCCGGTGGGGGTAGTAGAGATGCGTGAGGATCGGAGAGGTAAGGATCGGGCTGGTCGCGCTGCTCTGCTGCGCGACCAGCGGAGTGGCGGCGCCCGCCTCGGCCCCCGCGGCGTTCGGGGTGAACAGGTGGGAAGCAGGTACGTGCAAGGAAAAGGCCTGCAACAGTGAAGGGAAGGATCCCGCCGCCGAATTCTACACGCAGGCCGCCGGCCACCCCGACTTCGGGATCACCGACTTCGCCTTCAACTACACCCGGGAAACCAACATCCTGACCGAAGAAGTGAGGGTGCCCGTGGGCCACGTCCACGACGTGCGCGTGGACCTGCCCCCCGGACTCGCCGTCGACCCCGAAGCCGTCAAGGAATGCCCGGAAGCGCAGATCGCGGCGCTCGAATGTCCCGAATCGACGCAGGTCGGCGAAGACGAAGCGCAGGGCACGGCGGAACTGGCGCTGGGCATCAAGAAGACCGTGACGGAAAGCTTTCCCGTCTACAACCTCGCGCGCCGGCCGGGCGAGCCCGCGCGGTTCGGCGTCGAGGTGAAGAGCTCCACGCTCGCGCTCGCCGAAACGATCAGCGCCACGAAGCTCCAGAGCGCGATCTATCTCGAAGGGGGGATCAGCTGGTACCACGAAGCCGAAACCGCCGAAAACAGCGGCGTGCCGAGCGGCGACTACCACGAGTTCTTCGAGATCCACAACGTCCCCGCGCAGCCCGAACTGATCGAGTCGCGGCTGATCTTCTGGGGTGTGCCGCAGGAACACACCCTCACCGGCGAAGCCTCCCGAGCCTTCATCACGATGCCGAGCTCGCAGAGCGTCTGCGCCAACCCCTCGACCACCTACCTGCACGTCGACTCCGCTGAAGCCGAAGGCGCATTCCTCAAATATGCCGACGAAACGCGCCTGCAAAATGGGACGCCGGTCGTCGCCACCGGCTGCAACGCGCTCGCGTTCGATCCATCGCTCTCGCTTGCGCCCGAAACCAGCCGCTCCGACCAGCCCGACGGCGCGACGGTGGGCCTCCACATTCCCCAGCTCCTCGCCGAACCGGGTAAGCCCGACTCGCCCGACCTGCAGAACGCCGAAGTTTCGCTGCCGGAAGGGATGACGCTCAACCCCGCCGCCGCGCACGGCCTGGAAGGCTGCGCCAATGCGCAGATCAAGCTGGGCACCGACGAAAAGATCGAATGCCCCGCCGGCTCGGAAATCGGGACGTTGACGGTCAACGCCCCCGGGATTCCGGACGGGTCGCTGGCGGGCAAGGTCTACCTCGGCTCGCCCGAGCCGGGGGGCGCGGAATCGGGCGCGGAGTTTCGCATCTTCCTCGCCGCCGAAGCGCCGCAGTACGGGGTGGGGCTGCGCCTGGAAGGCCACGTGAAGGCCAACGTGCAGACGGGCCGGCTGACGGCGATCTTCACCGACGATCCCCAGGTGCCCTTCGAAGACTTCATCCTTGCCTTCCGCGGTGGCCCCCGGGCGCCGCTCGCCAACCCGCTGCGCTGCGGCCTCGCCGAACCGGCGGCCGCGCTCACCGCCTACACGGGCCAGCCGGCGCAGGCGGCCCAGACGCATGGCTTCACCGTCGACGCCAACGGCAAAGGGGGCTCCTGCCCCACGCCGCTGCCGTTCGCGCCGACGCAAACCACTCCCCCGCAGAGCCCGGCGACCGCCGGCGCCTACAGCCCCTTCACCCTCCAGCTCGCACGCGGGGAAGGCCAGCAGTACCTGTCGAAGGTGCAGACCACGCTGCCGCCCGGTCTGCTCGGCGCGATTCCCTCGGTGACGCTCTGCGGGGAAGCCCAAGCCAACGCCGGCACCTGCCCGAGCGCCAGCGAAGTCGGCACGGTCGCGGTGAGCGCGGGCGCCGGCTCCGAACCCTTCACGTTCACGGGCCACGCCTTCATCACCGGCCCTTACGGCGGCACGCCCTACGGGCTGTCGATCGTCGTGCCCGCCGTCGCCGGCCCTTACAACTTCGGCGAGGTGATCACGCGCGCGAGCATCGGCGTGGGCCTCTTCAACGGCCGTCTGGTCGTCTCGAGCACGCTGCCGACGATCGTCGAAGGGGTGCCTCTGCGGCTGCGGAGCCTGAGCGTCGCCGTCAACCGCCCCCACTTCCTGTTCAACCCAACCGACTGCGAAGCGCTCGCGACCGAATCGCAGCTCGGCGGCTTCGTCCCTGGCTCCGGCGTGCTCACCGAGCAGGGCGTTTCGAGCCCCTTCCAGGTGGGGGAATGCAACAAGCTCCCGTTCACCCCGAAGCTCACCGCATCCGCCGGCGCACGTGTCTCGCGCGTCGACGGGGCCAGCCTCGAAGTCAAGGTCACGCAGGCCGCCCACCAGGCGGATATCCGCGAGGTGCTCGCCTCGCTGCCGAAGAAGCTGGCGGCGCGTATCACCACGCTGCGCAAAGCCTGCCCCGCGGCCACCTTCGAAGCCACCCCGCCGCCCGGTGGCTGCAGCAAAGAAGCGCGCGTGGGCTCCGCCACCGTCGCCACGCCGGTGCTGCCCGGGCCGCTGACCGGCCCGGCGTATCTCGTCTCGCACGGCGGTGAAGCGTACCCCGACCTGGATGTGATCCTCAGCGGCGACAACGGCGTCGAGGTCGTGCTCGTGGGCCACACCCACATCTCTCGCGCCGGGATCCTGAGCTCCTCGTTCGAATCGCTGCCCGACGTGCCGATCTCCAGCTTCGCGCTGAGCCTGAACAAGGCCCTCAACTCGGTGCTGACCGACAACCGCAACGGCAGCCTCTGCGGCTCTCATCTGGTGATGCCGACGACGATCGTCGCGCAGAGCGGGGCCAAGGTCACGCAGAACACGAAGATCGCCGTCAGAAACTGCCCACGACACAAGAAAAACACACGGCGTCGACACCATCGCCGTCTAAAGTCTCACGGGCATGGCCGCCGCAGACATCGACGCCCCGATACAAGCCGTCGCCGGCAGCAACGGTGACCCGTTGCTCGCCGCGCTGCGTAGGCTGATGCGGCTCGCCGACGGTGGCGGCGACGCCGAGGCCGTGTTTCGTGCGCTCGCGCACGAGCTGTGCACGCTGCTGGGGGCCGATGAGATGCAGGTGCACCATCTCGCCCCCGAGGGGAGCCGCTCGGAGAGCGGCCAGCCGGAGGGCGAGCCCGTGGTGGCCTACCTGTTCGGCGGCGAGGGCCGTCTCAGCTACGTGGTGCCCCGCGCCGAGCGCCCGCCCGCGGTCGCCCGGGTCGCGAGCACCGGGCAGAGCGTGGCCGCCGTTGGCGCGAGCGAGCTGGCCGCCTCGCTGCCGCGCGTGGCCGGCGCCACCGGCATCGGCTGCGCGCTGCTGCTGGCGCTCGCCGTGCGGGGTGAGGTCGAAGCCGTGGTCATCGCCGTGCGCCGGCTCCCCGAGGCGTGGCCCGCGCACGAGATCGCTCGCGCCGAGGCGCTCGTCGAGCAGGCGGCGCACTCGCTGGCGCTGCTGCGCGCGCGCGCGGAGGCGGGCACCGACGCGGTCACCGGCGCCATGAACCACCGCGCGATGCGCCGCCGCCTGCAGGAAGAGATCGGCCGCGCCACCCGCACCGACGGCAGCCTCGCCTGCCTGCTGATCGATCTCGATGACTTCAAGCAGGTCAACGACTGCCATGGGCACCCGGCGGGGGACGCTGTGCTGCGCGGCGTCGTGCGCGCGCTGCAGGGCGAGTTCCGCGCCTTCGACCGCGTGGCGCGCTACGGCGGCGACGAGTTCGTCGTGATCCTCCCGGCCGCCGACCTGCACAGCGCCGCGCTCGCCGGCGAGCGGGCCCTGGCGCGGCTCTCGGAGGTCTCCTCCTTCGACCTTGTCGATGGCGTGTCCGCCTCGATCGGGGTCGCCCAGTGGCATCCGCCGATGAGCGCCGAGCAGCTGCTCGAGGCATGCGACACGGCACTGCTGCGCTCCAAGCGCACGGGCAAGGGCCGCGTCGAGCTGGCCGCATAGACTGGGGGCATGGCCGCCAACAGCTTTGACGCGCGGGGCACGCTCTCGGTGGGGGGGCGTGAGTACGAGATCTTCCGTCTCGCCGCGCTCGCCGAGCGCTTCGACGTCGCGCACCTGCCGTTCTCGCTGAAGGTGCTGCTGGAGAACCTGCTGCGCACCGAGGGCTCGGGGGCGGTACGCGCGGGCGACATCGAGGCGCTGGCCGGCTGGGACCCGGCGGCGCAACCGTCGATCGAGATCGCGTTCACGCCCGCGCGTGTGCTGATGCAGGACCTGACGGGCGTCCCCGCGGTGGTGGACCTCGCCGCGATGCGCGACGCGATGGCGCAGATGGGAGGCGACCCCGCCAAGATCAACCCGCTCGCGCCCGCCGAGCTGGTGATCGACCACTCCGTGCAGGTCGACGCCTTCGGCACGCGCGACGCCTTCGCGATCAACGCCGCGCGCGAGTTCGAGCGCAACCAGGAGCGCTACCTGTTCCTGCGCTGGGGCCAGCAGGCGTTCGACAACTTCAAGGTCGTCCCGCCCGACACCGGGATCGTGCATCAGGTCAACCTCGAGTACCTCTCGCGCGTGGTGTTCGTCGCCGACGCGCGCGACGGTGAGGGCCTGCCCGCCGCCTACCCCGACACGCTGGTGGGCACCGACTCGCACACGACGATGGTCAACGGGCTCGGCGTGCTCGGCTGGGGCGTCGGCGGGATCGAGGCCGAGGCGGCGATGCTCGGCCAGCCGCTGTCGATGCTGATCCCGCAGGTCGTGGGCTTTCGCGTGCACGGCGCGCTGCGCGAGGGTGCCACCGCCACCGACCTCGTGCTGACCGTCACCGAGATGCTGCGCGAGCGGGGCGTGGTGGGCAAGTTCGTCGAGTTCCACGGCGCCGGCCTCGCCGGCCTGCCGCTCGCCGACCGCGCGACGATCGGCAACATGTCGCCCGAGTTCGGCTCCACCTGCGCGATCTTCCCGATCGACGCGGAGACGCTGCGCTACCTCCGTTTCTCCGGGCGCCCCGCCGAGCAGGTCGAGCTGGTGGAGGCGTATGCGCGCGAGCAGGGCATGTGGCACGACGAGAGCTCGCCCGAGCCGCGCTTCTCCGAGCAGATCGAGCTCGACCTCGGTGAGGTGGTGCCCAGCCTCGCCGGCCCCAAGCGCCCGCAGGACCGGATCTCGCTGACCGACGCCCAGCCGGCGTTCCGCCGCGCGCTCGCCGGCTATGTGCCCACCTCCAACGGCCAGGACGAAGCGGTGGCGGCGAGCTTCCCCGCGAGCGATCCCACCGCCTCGCAGGAGCCGTCCAACGGCGAAGGCGCGCGGGCCGCGCATGCGCAGGTGTCGGCGGCGAGCGGGGCGAGTGGGTCGCGGGGGGGGCCAAGCGGCTCGGAGGGGTCGTGGTCGTCGGATGGATCGGAGGCGAACGGCCCGCAGGAGGACAAAAGGGAGGAGGAGGAGGGGGGGGCAGTGGTCACGCTGTCCGACGGCACCTCAACCACCCTACGCCACGGCCACGTGGTGATCGCCGCGATCACCAGCTGCACGAACACCTCCAATCCCTCCGTGATGATCGGGGCCGGGATCCTCGCGCGCAACGCGCTCGCCCGCGGGCTGCAGAGCAAGCCGTGGGTGAAGACCTCGCTGGCGCCCGGGTCGAAGGTCGTCAGCGAATACCTCGACCGCGCCGGGCTCACCGAGCCGCTGGAGCAGCTTGGCTTCAACCTCGTCGGCTACGGCTGCACCACCTGCATCGGCAACTCCGGGCCGCTGCCGGAGGAGATCTCGAAGGTCGTCGGCGAGGAGGATCTGGCGGTCGTGTCGGTGCTCTCCGGCAACCGCAACTTCGAGGGGCGCATCAACCCCGACGTGAAGATGAACTACCTCGCCTCGCCCCCGCTGTGCGTCGCCTACGCGCTGGCGGGCACGATGGACATCGACATCGTCGCCGACCCGCTCGGCAGCGACGCCGAGGGGAAGGATGTCTACCTGCGCGACATCTGGCCTTCCGAGGCGGAGATCGCGCAGACGATCGAGTCCGCGGTGCAGTCGGACATGTTCCGCAAGAGCTACGCCGAGGTGTTCGCCGGCGACGAGCACTGGAACGGCCTGGACGTCCCCACCGGCGATCGCTTCGCCTGGGACGAGCGCTCCACCTACGCGCGGCTGCCCCCCTACTTCGAGGGGATGCCGCCCGCGCCGACGCCGGTCGAGGATCTGCGGGGCGCGCGCGTGCTGGCGGTGTGGGGGGACTCCGTCACCACCGACCACATCTCCCCCGCTGGCGCGATCAAGCGCGACGGCCCCGCCGGGCTCTACCTGCAGGAACAGGGGGTGGCCCCGCGCGACTTCAACTCCTTCGGCGCCCGTCGCGGCAACCACGAGGTGATGATGCGCGGCACCTTCGCCAACATCCGCATCCGCAACCTGCTGCGGGCGCCCGACGGGGCGGCGCTCCCCGAAGGCGGCTTCACCTACCACCTGCCGGGGGGTGCGGCGAACGGCGGGTCGCCGGCCGCGACGGCGGGCGATGCCGCCGGTGAGGGGGCTGAGCAGCTCTCGATCTACGACGCCGCGATGCGCTACATGCGGGAGGACGTGCCGCTGGTCGTGCTCGCCGGCAAGGAGTACGGCACCGGCTCCTCGCGCGACTGGGCGGCGAAGGGCACCAAGCTGCTCGGGGTGCGCGCCGTGATCGCGCAGAGCTTCGAGCGCATCCACCGCTCCAACCTCGTGGGGATGGGCGTGCTGCCGCTGCAGTTCCCCGAGGGCGAGAGCGTGCAGTCGCTGGGGCTCACCGGCGAGGAGCGCTTCTCGATCGACGGCTTCGCCGCGGCGATGAACGATGGTGGGGAGGCCCCGCGGGAGGTGACGGTGCGCGCCGAGCGGGCGGAGGGCCGAGGGGCCGAGGGGGGCGGGCAGGATGGGGGGCGTGGGCCGGTCGAGTTCCAGGCGCGCGTGCGGATCGACACCCCCCGCGAGGCCGACTACTACCGTCATGGCGGCATCCTCCAGTACGTCCTGCGAGGATTGCTCGCCTCATGATGGGCACGCTCCCGCCCGCGCGGTGCGCGGGAAACAGATGAGCGACGCCGCCGACGACTTCCCGCAAGTCCTCCGCGACCTGCTCGCGGCGCGCGGCCCCTCGGGCTATGAGACCGCGCCCGCGGCCGCGTGGCGTGCGGCGGCGGAGGCGTTCGGCGCCGAGGTGGCCATCGACGTGGTCGGCACCCCTTCGGCACGGGTGCCTTCGCGCGGCGAAGGCGGCTCCGCGGCCGCGGCCCAACCGGCCGGGGACGCCGCGCCTGCCGCTGCACAGGATCCCCGGCGGCTGGTGGTGATGGGCCACATCGACGAGATCGGGCTGATCGTCACCCACATCGACGACGAGGGCTACCTGTGGTTCCGCGAGGTGGGCGGCTGGGATGCGCAGATCCTCGTCGGCCAGCGCGTGGTGCTCGGCACGCGCGAGGGCGAGCTCGCCGGGGTGATCGGCAAGAAGCCGATCCACCTGCTGCGCGACGAGGAGCGCAAGAAGGTCGCCGAGGTGCGCGACCTGCACATCGACGTGGGCGCGCGCGACGGGGAGCAGGCGCGCGGGCTGGTGCGGGTGGGCGACGTCGCGGTGATCGCCGGCGAGCCGGTGGAGCTGCCCAACGGGCGGATCGCCTCGCGCGCCCTGGACAACCGCCTCGGCTCGTTCGTCGCGCTCGAGGCCGCGCGCCTGGTGGCGCAGGCGGGTGGCGCCGAGTGGGAGCTCCTCGCGGTCGCCGCCGCGCAGGAGGAGACCACGTTCGGCGGCTCGCGCACTTCCGCCTTCTCGCTGCAGCCCGACGCGGCGATCGTGGTGGACGTGACGCACGCCACCGACGCCCCCGGGATCGAGGTGAAGGAGTCGGGCAAGCATCCGCTCGGCTCGGGTCCCGTGCTCAGCCGCGGCTCCACGCTGCACCCCCGCCTGTTCGAGCTGCTGCACGACACGGCCGAGCGCGAAAGCATCCCCTTCACCGTCGAGGCGATCGGCCGCAACACCGGCACCGACGCCGACGCCGTGCACCTCTCGCGCGGCGGGGTTCCCACCGCGCTGGTGTCGATCCCGCTGCGCTACATGCACTCCCCGGTGGAGCTGGTGGCGCTCACCGACGTGCACGCCGCCGCACGGCTGATCGCCGCCGCGGCGCGCACGCTCGGCGCGGACGTCTCGTTCGCGCGCTAGGCGCTGGCGGTGCCCAGCTCGGTGAACTCGGCGATCGCGTACGGCTCTCCGGGCTTGCCGCCCAGCGCGAGCACCCGCATCCCCTCGGGGCCGGCGAACAGCTTGCGCTTGATGCCGGGGCCCACGCGGATCATCACGTCAGGCGTGAGCTCTAGGCGCTCGCCTTCGACCTCGATCGCGCCCGAGCCGCGCATCACCGAGTAGACCTCCTCCTGGCCGTCCTGCTCGTGGTCGTGTTCGGGGTAGTCGTTGTAGTTGGGGGGCAAATCCACGACCTGCATGCCGAATGAGGAGACGCCCAGTTCGGCACGGGCCTTCTTCAGGCCGCCGCCGAACGCGCCCTCCATCTCGTCGATCTGCTTTGCGGTGTATCCAGGCATGACACTCCCTATCTGTAGTTGCTGAAGGTTGAGGCTGGGATCTTAGCGACTGCTAACTAAGAAAGTCGGCCCCGATTCACGCGAGCCCGCATGGGGCGCCCCGATTCGGCCGAAGCGGGCGCGGTGTCGTGTCTGCGTATGGGCCGGGACCAGATCCGATCAAGTCTTGTGGCAGATCTTCCGGTGGCGTCGCCGAAAGTAAGCGCACAGTTCCCCACCGCGCACCAGCGGCGCAGGCACGGCTCTCCAGGTGGGGTAGTTTTCTCTTTCCTTGTCTTCCGCGCACGGCACCGTGGGTACCCGCAACGTTCCGGGGTGCAGCGGCTGCCATGCGATCGGCCAGTTTGAGCCTTCGTTGCGGTACAGGGGGTGCCCATCGTGAATGAAGATCGCGTCTTCGTTGCCCCCGCCCCGGATGAACGGCGGACACGTGCTGTCGGGTTTTCCCCGCAGCGCTCCCGTGCCGGCTTCGAGCAGGCGCCCGCCCGCCGGCGCCCACACGTCCGGAGCGCAGTTTGTATGAGAAACGATCGATGGGACCGTCTTCAGAGGGGGTGTTTCACTGCCGAGTTCGCACAGCGCCACCGAGATGCTCTTGCCATTGGGCGACCATTCCGGCCACATCGGGGTCGTGCTCTCTTCGTTTGTGCCACTGTGGTAGGCGAGGAGTCGGCGTATGTGGGAGCTTGGTGGAGTGACGATGTCGATGTCGCCGTCCGCTCCGTCGGCGCGCTGAAACACGATCGACCCCCTCGCGCTCCAGCGCGGCGTGAGATCGCCGGGATGATCGGTGAGTTGCCGCACGGGCGAGCCCGGCTCCACGCCCGTCAGGAAGAGGCCGGAGGGCCTGACGAACACGATCTGGCGCCCGTCGGGGGAGAAGGCGGGTTCGCTGCCCGCGACGAGCGGCGTGGGGTCTGAGCCATCCGCGTTTGCGATGTAGACGGTGACGGTGCTCACCGGGCGACGCTGGGATGTGGTGACGGGGCCCGTCGGGGGACGCTGGGGCGCGGTGACGGTGATCGTCGTGCGACGCTGGAATGTCAGCAGGTCGCCCGACGGCGAGAAGCTCGGAGCGGAGTCTTCGGGGCCGGAGGTTAGCCGCAGCTGGTCGCCCGTGGCGGGGTCCACGGCCCAGATGCTGTGTTCGGCCGAGTACGCGATCACGCCGTTTGCGCCGGGAAAAGAGCCCTCCGCGGCGCTGGGCGCGAGCGTCGCCGCGATTGCGGCGAGCACGGCGATCGAGCCGGCGAGCACGGCGATCGAATCAAGCCCGGTCGAGCTTCGCCATGGGGGAGTCATGGTGGCCGCGAGAATACAAGACTCTCCGACACGCCGCAAGGTTGGGATCTGGATATGATTTGGATTCCTGCCCGAGACCGAGACATCATCGAAGGACAACACCAAGGGGCTCAGCGCCGGGGTGATCAAAGCGGGCCAGATCGCGGGGGCGCTCACGGCGGTGATCACCGCCGGGGTGCTGATCTGGAACCTGGTTCTGAAGCCCGCGCCCGCGCCCGCCGAGTTGGTGGCCCACGTGACTGATGTCAAAGCGCACCCTGGCGTTACCGAGTACACCTATCTCCAGAGCCATCCCGGGCAGCTCAAGCGCGAAGAAGCCCAACTGCGGAGGGCTGCCATCCACGACGGGGAACCGCCCTTGACCCAGCGGGAAATCGATCAGGCGCTGCGCCAGCCGGGGGCTGAAGTGCAGTGGAAGATCTTCCTGGAAGGACCAGTTGGGCGTCGATTCGAGTTGACTCACACGCTCTTTCGCGAAAAAGCGGGCGAAAAGACGGTGATCGCCGATGAACTGGGCAGCATCTGGCCGCCGGAACGCATCGTCTCGCAAGCAGTCAAGTACGAAAACACCGAAGGCGCCTGGATCCAGACGCCGCCAGGCGGCGGGACCTACGTGATCGAAATCTATCTGGCCTCCGCCGATAGAAGCCAGAACGCCGAAGGCTCCGCGAGCTTCCATGTGGCGGGGCGGTGACGGCGTGGGCGGGGCGCTGACGGCGTGGGCGGGGCGCTGACGGCGTGGGCGGGGCGCTGACGGCGTGGGCGGGGCGCTGACGGCGTGGGCGGGGCGCTGACGGCGTGGGCGGGGCGCTGACGGCGTGGGCGATCATGGCGGCGCCGTCCCTCCGACGGACCTCCGTTGTCCCTGTTGCCTTACGCCGGGGCGCTCATCCTCGCACCAACCGCTTGTAGGAGATTCGATGCGGGCGGTCGGCGGCGGCGCCCAGCAGCTCGTGGCGGCGCTCCTCGTAGGCGTCGAAGTTGCCCTCGAACCACGTCACCTGGGAGTCGCCCTCGAAGGCGAGCACGTGCGTGGCCACGCGGTTGAGGAACCAGCGGTCGTGGGAGATCACCACCGCGCAGCCGGGAAATTCGAGCAGCGCGTTCTCGAGCGCGCGCAGCGTGTCCACGTCGAGATCGTTGGTGGGCTCGTCCAGCAGCAGCAGGTTGCCGCCGCTGCGCAGCAACTTGGCCAGGTGCACGCGGTTGCGCTCCCCGCCGGAGAGCTTGCCGATGCGCGCCTGCTGGGCGGAGCCCTTGAAGTTGAAGCCCGCCGTGTACTGGCGCGAGTTGACCTCGCGGTCGCCCACCTGGATGTGCTCGTAGCCTTCGGAGATCTCCTCCCACACGGTCTTCTCCGGGTTGAGCGAGTCGCGCGACTGGTCGACGTAGGCGAGCTTCACCGTGTCGCCCAGCTCGATCGTGCCGCTGTCGGGCTGCTCCTGGCTGGTGATCATCCGAAACAGCGTGGTCTTGCCGGCGCCGTTGGCGCCGATCACGCCGACGATCCCGGCGCGCGGCAGGTCGAAGGAGAGATCCTCGATCAACAGGCGCTCGCCGTAGCCCTTGGACAGGTTGGTCGCGCTCAGCACTTTCGCTCCCAAGCGCGGCCCGGGTGGGATGTGGATCTGGACCTCGTCGAGTTTGACGTTGCGCTCTTCGGCGATCAGCTCCTCGTAGCGGGCGAGGCGGGCCTTGGACTTCGTGCGTTTGCCCTTGGGGTTCATGCGCACCCATTCGAGCTCCGCGGCGATCGTGCGCTCACGGCCCTTCTCCGTGCGCTCTTCCTGGGCGAGCCGGGCCTGCTTCTGCTCGAGCCAGCTGGAGTAGTTGCCTTCGTAGGGGATGCCCTTGCCGCGGTCGAGCTCGAGGATCCAGCCGGCGACGTTGTCGAGGAAGTAGCGGTCGTGGGTGACCGCCACGATCGCGCCCTTGTACTCGGAGAGGTGCTGCTCCAGCCACGCCACCGACTCGGCGTCGAGGTGGTTGGTGGGCTCGTCCAGCAGCAGCAGATCGGGCGCGCGCAGCAGCAGGCGACACAGCGCCACGCGCCGGCGCTCGCCGCCGGAGAGCTTGCTCACGTCGGCGTCCGGCGGGGGCAGGCGCAGTGCGTCCATCGCGTATTCGAGCCGCGTGTCGAGGTTCCAGGCGTCGGCCGCGTCGATCTTCGCCTGGATCCTGCCGAACTCCTCGGCGATCTCCTCGGAGTAGTTGGCGGCCAGCTCGTTGAAGCGGTCGAGCAGCGCCTTGGTCTCGGCGACGCCATCCTCGACGTTGCCCTTGACGTCCTTGCTCTCGTCGAGGTGGGGCTCCTGCTCGAGCATGCCCACGCTCGCCCCCGGCGCGAGCGCGGCTTCGCCGCGGTACTCCTGGTCGACCCCCGCCATGATCCGCAGCAGCGTCGACTTGCCGGCGCCGTTGTAGCCGAGCACGCCGATCTTCGCCCCGGGATAGAACGCCAGGGTGATGTCGTCGAGCACCGTCTTGTCGGGCGGGTGCAGCTTCGACAGCCGGTGCATCGTGAAGATGTATTGGGCGGACATTCCCGGGCAGCTTAGAAGGATTGGATGGGACGGCCCTCCCGGCCGTGAGGCGTGCGTGCGTGTGCGGCGCCGCCGCGCGCGACCGGGCACGGCGCTTGCGGTCAGGGCTGGGGGCAGGCCTACCCCGAGCTTCGCTCGTTTGAGTGACCAACTCTGCTGTCAGGACTGGAGTGGGGCGCCGCGATGCCCTACCGTTTGTACCTCATGCCCACGGTGCTGGATATCGAGCAGCAGATGATGCTGCTGGAGCTGGAGCCCCCGTTCGACAAGCGCGCGGTGCAGCTGGCGCGCCGCAAGATGGCCAAGCGCTGGCACCCCGACCTCGCGCCCCCCGGACGCCAGGTCGAGCACGAGCGCCACCTGAAGGCGATCAACGAGGCGGCCGACCAGCTGGAGCGGATGGCCGAGAGCCTGCGCGGCGGGCGGGTCTCGCGCAACGCCGTGCGGGTGAGCGCGGCGGCGGCGCGTCAAGCGCGCGAGGAGGCGGGGCGCCGCGCCTACGAAGCCGAGCAGCGCGCGCGCGCGAGCGCGGTGGAGAACGCCAAGCACGACCCCTTTGGCAGCCGGGTGCCCGACCACTCGGTGGTGCACCGCTACGCGCGCTGCACCTCCTACCCCGAGTGGGGCGTGGGAACCGTGGCGGGCATCTACTTCACCGGCGACAGCGCTGCCGGCGAAGAGGCGGGCGATGAAGTGCAGCAGTGGGCACGGGTGAAGTTCAGCCACGGCATCCGCACCGTGCCGGCAGGCAGTATGCGCTTCGTGGACTTCTCCAAGCCCGACCCCGCAGGCGAGCGGATGGAGCGCTTCATGGTCGCGGCGCAGCGGGCGATGGCCGAAGGCGAATACGCGCTGGCGGCGAAGCGGCTGGTGTACGCGCGCGAAGCGCAGCCGGGCGACGTCGGGGTGCTGCGGCTGATGACGCTGGCCTTCTGGCAGGCCGGCGAGCTCGAGGCGGCGGCGCGCGCGGTGCGCGACTGGGCGCGTGTGGACGGCGCGCGCCCGGCGCCCCACCGCTTCGCGGCGCGCATCTACGAAGACGTCGGCGCGGTCGACCTCGCCGAGGAAGCGGCGCGCCGCGCCGCCGAACGGGGCCCCTCGGACGCCGGCGCGTGGGAGCGCCTCGGCCGCCTGCGCCTGCGCATGATGGACCGCGAGGGCGCCCTGGAGGCGCTGGAGCGCGCGCTCAGCCTCGGAGCCAACCACGAGGTCAAAGACCTCGTGGTGCAGGCGCTGGCGATCGAACCTCGGGCCCCCGCGTCGGCCGTGGCGTAGAAGATCAGCGCCCGCGGGACAACATTAACTTTTCGGACCCCGACCCTTCATTTAGTGAAGTAGCTGGGGTTTGTAATGTATCTTTTTCAGGCCCTACCCTTCATTTTATGAAGTAGCTGGGGTTTGCAATGCATCTTTTTCGGACCACGACCCTTCATTTTGTGAAGTAGCTGGGGTTCGCAATGCATCTTTTTCAGGCCCTACCCTTCATTTTATGAAGTAGCTGGGGTTTGCAATGCATCTTTTTCGGACCCCGACCCTTCATTTTGTGAAGTAGCTGGGGTTTGTAATGCATCTTTTTCGGACCACGACCCTTCATTTTGTGAAGTAGCTGGGGTTTGTAATGCATCTTTTTCAGGCCCTACCCTTCATTTTATGAAGTGTAGGGGCGCAAAAGAATGACATCTACCCGCTCCGGACCTCGATCAGCCGAGGATGTTCACCGCGCGCGAGACGATCAGGCCGATCGTGACCAGCGAAACGAGCGCCTGCAGGCCCATGATGCTCTTGGCGATGGAGGTGAGCGGCATCGTGTCGGTGGGGGAGAACGCGGTGGCGTTGGTGAGCGATACGTATAGGTAGTCGATGAACTTCGGCCGCCAGTACAGCGGCTCGATGCGATCGTCGCTCATCTGCGGGAAGAGGAAGTCGGGCGCCCGATCCTGCCCAGCGGCGCGGCGCCCGGGGCCGCCGCGGTCGGTCTCCCAGTACCACAGCGCGAAGATCAGGAAGTTGGTCATCCAGATCAGCACTCCGGCGGTGATCAGCTCGGTTCCGCTCTGCACGTTGCGGTGCAGCAGCAGATGGCTGAGCGCGGCCAGCGAGTAGATGTTGGCGGCGCTCACGAACGCAGTCAGCCCGAGCGCCACGCGTCGCCGGCGTGGGTGCTCGTGCTCGAGCTGGCGGGGGGTGGCCATGAACATCCCGAGCAGCAGCGCGGCCTCCAGCGAGGGCACCAGCCACGGCGGCCCGGCGGTCAGTCGCTTGGGGAGTGCCACCTGCAGGGCGATCGCCGCCAGGATCGTCGCCTGCGCCGGCCAGAAGGGCTCGGAGGCGGGCGGCGGCGGGTAGGGCCGGCCGGGAGAGGCCGAGGAAGGGGAGGCAGGGGTGGAGGGAGAGGGGGAGGAAGAGGGAGAAGAGGGAGACGGGGAGGGAGAGTCCTGATCCACGGGTGCAGGGTACGGCGCGGATCGGCGGGTATCACACGTGTGCAGGCGTATTGGCGCGCTAGCCTGAGGATGTGGGTATCGAGAACCCCGTGCACCTCCTGTTCCTTGCCGCGGTGGCGCTGGTCGTGCTGGGCCCCAAACGCCTCCCCGAGCTGACGCGTGCGGCAGGCAAAAGCATCCGCGAGTTCCGCGAGGCGCTGAACGGCGGAGTGGTGGAGGAGCCGCCGCCGGTGGGGCACCTCGCCGAACCGCCGCAAGTCGGGCAGATGCCCGAGCCCGAGCGGGAGCTCGAGTAGCGATGATAGATAGATAGATACTTTCCATCATCACGATAAAAAGTATCTATCACGCGCCAGGCATTCGCCTTCCAATGTCGCTGAGGGATATCCGCGCGGTCCCGTCGTTTGCTCGACGCATATCGCGGACTGGCGGTGATAGCCTCGCATGCTCATGTTCGCCAATCGGATGTATCGAATCGTGGCGGCGTGCCTGATGGTGGGCGTGCTCGCCTCTGTGCTCGCGTCCGCGGCGACGGCTGAGCGGCGTGCCGCAATGCCCTCGGTATGTCGCGGCGGCATCATCCGCGCAGTCGAATTAGAACCGAAGGAGCTTCCCGGCGCCCCAGAACCCGCCGCGCTGAGTCGGTTCGGGGTATTGCGGCGAGCAGCCGGACCCGAAGATCAGCTGCCCTCGCTGAATCGACTCGGCTTCCCGTTGGGATTGGAATTGGGCAGCTATTACCCCGGCTACATCCGCCAGCTCCTCCGGCTCCCCAATGGGGTCCGCTACTTCCTGATCCCCGGCATCAAGCGCGTTCCCTCCCTCCCCCCGGAACGGTGCCTGCCAGCGCGGCTCAGGCATCTGCGCCAGCCCAAGCCCGAAACCGTCTACTGCGTTGCCGGCGTCGGTTCCAACGTGCGCCTGCTTTCGAGCATCGACTGCCATACGCTCGCGGAAATCGAAACCGGAGGTGCCCTCGTAAAGCCCTATTTCTCCGGCGCTTTGCAGGTGGATCTCGTGCCCGACGGGGTGGCGACGGTGCGGCTGGTTTATCGCGGTGGGGCGGCGATAACCGCACCGGTGAGCGAAAATGCCTTCACGTTCACGCCGCCGCGGACACCGGTTGTGCGCGCGAGGGCAGCGCTGAAACGTCTCGAGCGAGCGTTTGAACGCGAACTCAAGTACAAGCACACCTCCGCGCACCACACCAAGCGCCAGCTTCAGCGGCGCGAGAGGGTGGCGAGCAAGCTCCTGGAAAGGGTGCTGAGCGAACTCCCGCCCAAGCAAATCCAGTGGCTGGACGCCGGTGGCCATGTGCTGCGCAGTTTCACGCCGCATCGAAATCGCAACGGCATCATCGTCTCCAGCGTCAGCGTTACGCACGGCACCGGCGCTGTGCCCGTAGGCTGACCGACGCGCCGGATAGGTTTCCAAGGTGCGCCTGATCGTGGCCCGCTGCGGGGTCTCATACATCGGCCGTCTGACGACGGTGCTCCCCGAGGCGGTGCGTCTGCTGATGCACAAGGCCGACGGCACCTTCATGGTGTGGGCCGACGGCGGCGGCCCGAACGTGAAGCCGCTGAACTGGATGACCCCACCGACGGTGCTCGAACAGGAGACGGACTCGCAGGGGGTTCTGACACGTCTGACCGTGCGCAAGCAGCGCCAGGAGGATCGCCTGGAGATCGCCATCGCCGAGGTGTTGTCGGACATCGAGCACGCGCTGGACACGCTGGTGTCGCTGGAGAAGGAGGGGCTGGAGCGCGAGCTGCAGGAGCTGCTCGCCGACGCCCCGGAGTGGTGCGGCGAGGGCTTCCGGCTGGTCCGCCGCGAGTGGCCCACGGACATCGGTCCCGTCGATCTGATGTGCCGCGACGCCGAGGACGAGTGGGTGGCGGTGGAGATCAAGCGGATTGCCACGATCGACGCGGTCGAGCAGCTGACGCGCTACCTGGAGCGCATCCGCCACGACCCCGCGCTCGGCGCCTGCCGCGGGGTGCTGGCGGCGCAGCGGATCAAGCCACAGGCGCGGGTGCTCGCAGAGTCGCGCGGGATCGATTGCGTCGAGGTCGATCTGGAGGTGCTGCGCGGCGAGCGCGAGCCGGAGCTGAAGCTGTTTGCGGCGTAGGCTGGTCAGCCTGCGTGCTGGCCGGTGTCTGGCTGCCCGGTGACCGCGGCAAGTCCGGCGCGAAGTTCCGCCGCGACGGCATTCCAGCTCAACGCCAGCTCCAGACGCTCGGACATCGGGCGTCGGCGGGCAGCGAGCACTGTCTCAGGAACAGCCAGTGGATGGCGGACGCCATCGGCTCTCGGTGGATCGGTGATGGGGGGGGATCCTTCTGGTGATCTCACCGGGTCAGCGTATCGAGCATCCTGCGCAACCGCCGCAGCCCAGCTGATCGGCTCGTCGTGCGCCCTTGCGGCGAAGGTGCGTCGGTCGGTACGCTCCGACAATGACAAACGACGCCGCTACCACCACCGACGCGACCGCGGGCACCTCCGCAGCTGACACTCCCGCCGCCGACCCCCCTGCCATACTGACCGAGCGTCGCGGAGGCGTGCTGCTGATCACGTTGAACCGCCCGCAGGTGCGCAATGCCGTCAACGCGGCCGTCGCCGAGGGCGTGGCGCATGCGCTGGAGGAGCTCGACGCCGACGAGCAGCTCGCCGTGGGGATCCTAACCGGGGCGGGGGGCTTCTTCTGCGCGGGCATGGACCTCGGCGCGTTCGTGCGCGGCGAATCCCCCTGGTTCGGCGACCGCGGCTTCGCGGGCATCGCCCAGCGCTCCGCGCGCAAGCCGCTGATCGCGGCGATCGAGGGCTTCGCCGTGGCGGGCGGCATGGAGGTGGCGCTCGCCTGCGATCTGATCGTCGCCGCGAAGGGCGCGAAGCTCGGCATCCCCGAGGCCAAGCGCTCGCTGGTGGCGGCCGGCGGCGCGCTGCTGCGCCTGCCGCGGCGGATGCCCTACCACGTCGTGATGGAGCTGGCGCTCACCGGCGACACGATGCCGGCCGAGCGCTTCCACGAGCTCGGTGTGGTCAACCGCCTCGCCGAGCCGGGAAGCGCCGTCGAGGCCGCACTGGAGCTCGCGGCGACGCTCGCCAAGAACGGCCCGCTCGCGCTGATCGCCTCCAAGCAGATCCTGCAGGAGCAGTTCGACTGGTCCACCGCCGAGATGTGGGAGCGCCAGGCGGCGATCTCGGGCCCGGTGTTCGCCTCCGCGGACGCCAAAGAGGGCGCCTCCGCGTTCAAGGAGAAGCGCGAGCCGGTGTGGCGAGGGCGGTAGATCCCAATGCGACAAGCGATTGGGATCCCGATGCGACTGACGATTGCCATCTTTGTCGGGTTCCTCCTCGCCGCCTGCACGACCTCCCTCGCACAGGCCGCCGAAGGCAGCGGCAAGATCACCGGCAAGGTGACCAGCGCGGCGGCGAGCGAAGCGCCGATCGCCGGGATCGAAGTGTGTGCGTTTCCGAAGACGAGCGACGAAGCGCCGGGGGGCGTCGAAACCGGGGAAGAAGGCACCGAAGAAGAACTCGCCCAATGCCCCACCACCGCGGCCAACGGCGAATACACGATCTCCGGGTTGGCGAGCGGGGAATACATCGTCGGGTTCGGGGCGCCGTTCATGAGCGAACTCAACTACGTCACCCAGTTCTACAACGGCAAGTCCGCGTATGCCGAAGCGCAGCCGGTGACAGTCACCACCGGCGGCACCGTCTCGGGGATCGACGCGAAGCTCGCCGAAGGCGGTCGGATCGTCGGCAGGGTGACAGATGCCTCGACGGGCGCCGCGATCGAGCGGGCGATCGTGTGTGCATTCGGCTCCAACCCCGAAAGCGGCGGGTGTGCGTTCACCAACGCCAATGGCGAATACACGATCACGGGGCTGGTGGGCGGCGAATACAAAGTCGGCTTCGCCGACCCGCCGCAGTACGTGGTGCAGTATTACAACGGCAGGGCGGCGCTCTCCGAAGCGGACGCGGTGTCGGTGCTCGACGGGAGCACCGACTCGGGGATCGACGCCGCGCTTGCGCCAAAACCTCCCACGCCGCCTCCGACCACGGGAGCTCCCACCGCGCCTGGAACCCCAACGGGACCCGGCCAGTCGACGGGGCCGCAGCCGCGGGTCAAAGTCACCTCAACGGGGGTGGTCAAGCCAGGACGTTCGCGGCTGGTGCACGTCAAGCTGGAGTGCAGCGGCGCCCCCTGTCACGGGTTGGTGGAGTTGACTACGCAGGTCCTCGGCAGGCACCGCGAGGGCGCGAGGGTGGTATTGGGCCCGGAGACCCTGATCCTTGCCAAGGGCTCGTTCTCGCTGGCGGTGGGCAAGAGCGCGAGCATCGCGCTGCGCCTGACGCCGGCGGGCAGGAAGCGATTGGCTCACACAGAGCGCCATCCGCTCGCAGCGGAGTGGCTGCTCTCCCTGGCGAGTGGCGAGGCCAGCGCCACGCGGGTCAGGGTCAGCTGAGTTGCTCGAGCGAGTCCCGCGGCGGCTGAGCTAGAGGGAGTCCCGGCGGCTGAGCTAGAGAGGGTCCCGGCGGCTGAGCTAGAGGGAGTCCCGGCGGCTGAACGAGGGCCGTAGCCCGGGTAGCCCACCGCTCAGAGGTCGGGCAGGTAATCGATCTCGGGGGAGCGCAGGGCGATGCCGAGGCCGCGCAGCGAGACGCGCCCGGACTCGGGGTAGAAGCACATGTCGCTCGGCTCGCGGGTACCGTAGGCCAGGTATGTGAGTCCCTGCTCGCCGGGACGGAGCGCGTGTGCGACGCCGCTCCCGGCGAGGCGCGAGATGGTGTCGCCGGGGTGCAGCGGATGCTCCTCAGGGTGCTCTGCGCCACGTCCCCACAACTCCAGGACGCCGCCACCGTCGAGCACGACGAACAGCTCCTCCTCCGCGGAGTGGCAGTGCGCCTGGGCCCCCTTGCCTCCAGAGGGCAGGACCACGTGGTTCAAGCCCGTTGCCACGGCTCCAGCCGCCATGCCGCAGCGTCGGGCTCGCCCGTCGAAGACGGCGGGTACGTCGGCGAGGGCGATCACATTGCGCGGGCGCTGCGCCTCTGGAGGCGGGCACTCGGGAGCACCGGCCGCGGCCTCGCGGGCGAACGGTGGATCGCCGTCACCGAGCTCCACCCAGCGCGGGAACGACCAGGCCACGCCTGCGCGCGGCAGTGCGGTCAGCGCCGCATCGAGTCGCTGGCCGAAGACGAGTACATCGAGCCCCCCGGTGGCGCCGCGCAGCGTGTGCGGGCCGCGCTTTGGCCTATGCACGATGCAATCGCCGGGCCCCACCTCGCAGGTCTTGCCGTCCTGCCACAGCAGCCCCTCCCCGCCGAGCACGAAGAAGATCTCCTCGTCGGCGCCGTGGTCGTGGGCGGGGGTGGAGAAGTGTCCCTCCGCGATCTCAATGCGGCGCAGGCCCACCCTGCGCGTGCCGACCTCACGTCCGAGATCGCGCCACATGCCCTTGATGTGGCCGATGGCGAACTCGCGCGCGGGGCTCTCATGCAGGTTGGCGATCTTCATCGCCGCGCGCGGCGTTTGCGTCGCCACTGGGCGAAGATGTTCTTGAAGCGTCGCCAGAGCATCGGTGGAGCCTAGCGCTCGCCCGGCGCCTTGCGAGCTTGCCACCGGTGCATGCCTAGCGCTCCCCCGGGGTCGTGTGGGTGAGCCGCCGGCGCATGCCTACCGCTCGCCGGGCGTCTTGCGGGGGTACTGGGAGGTGTCGAGGCTGAGGTCCAGGGCGGTGCGCACGATGCGCGACTGTTCGGCGGCGTGCGCGGCCGGGTAGCCCTCGCCCGGGCTGGCCCGCTCGGGGCGCCCGATGTAGCCGAAGTGGACCTCCCCGGAGAGGATCTGCATGAGGCGCGGGAACATGTGCGCGCGGGCGCCCATGTTGCGGGGCTCTTCCTGGGTCCACACCACCTCGCGCAGGTTGGGGTAGCGGGCGATCAGCGCGAGGATCTGGCCTTCGGGGAAGGGGTACAGCAGCTCCACGCGGCCCACCGCCACGGCCTCGTTGTGCTGGCGGTCGGGGTAGCCCACGAGGTCGTAGTAGATCTTGCCGGTGCACAGAACCAGGCGCGTGACCTTCTCGTCCTGCACCCCCGGCTCGGGGAGCACCGGCTGGAAGCTGCTGTGCTCGGCGAGGTCGGCGATGTCGCTGGCGGCCTGCGGCAAACGCAGCAGCGACTTCGGGGTCATGATCACGAGCGGCCGCTGCTTGGCGATGCGCGCTTGGCGGCGCAGCATGTGGAAGTACTGGGCGGGCGTGGTGAGGTTGGCCACGCGGATGTTGCCCTCCGCGGCGAGCGCGAGGAAGCGCTCCAACCGCGCGGAGGAGTGCTCGGGGCCGGAGCCCTCGTAGCCGTGGGGCAGCAGCAGCGTCAGGCGCGAGGTCTGCCCCCACTTGGCCAGGCCGGAGACGATGAACTGGTCGACGATCACCTGCGCGGAGTTGACGAAGTCGCCGAACTGCGCCTCCCACAGCACGAGCGTCTCGGGGGCCTCCTGGGAGTAGCCGTACTCGAAGCCCATGCACGCCAGCTCCGACAGCGGGCTGTTGTGCAGCTCGAACGGGGCCAGCGCTTCGGGGAGGCTCTGGATCGGGCAGAAGGTCTGGCCGGTCTTGGCGTCGTGCAGCACCATGTGGCGCTGGCTGAAGGTGCCCCGCTCGGTGTCCTGGCCGGTGAGCCGCACGGGGGTGCCGTCGGTCAGCAGCGAGGCGAATGCCAGCGCCTCCGCGTGCGCCCAATCGAGGCGAGGGTGGTCGTTGGCGGTCGCACCCGCGGCGTTCCCGCCGGCAACAGCCCCCGCGGCTCCTCCTGCATCTCCACCGGCACCTGCGCCGGCGCCGTCTGCGCCACCAACAGCCCCTCCCCCTCCTCCTCCTACTCTCCCACCATCCGCGTCCGGCTCCTGCAGCGCCGCGCGACGGCGCTCGAGCTGTTTGACGAGCTTGGGGTGCACCGTGAAGCCCTCGGGGGTGCGCAGCAGCTGCCTGCCGAGCTCGCGCAGGCGCTCGGCTGGCACCGCGGTCTCCACCGTGGGGGAGGGGGAGCGGTCGAGCTGGTATTCGCCGGTGCCGTTGCCCCCGCCGTTCTCCGCGGCGGCGGCGATCTTCGCCTTCAGGCGCTGGTGCAGGGTGGTGAGGTTGTCCCACACCCCTTGCGCCAGCTGATCGATCTGCTCCTTGGTGACCACCCCTTCGGCCGTCAGACGCTCGCCCCAAAGTTCCGCCACGCGCTTGTGCCCTTTGATCTTCGCGTACATCTCCGGCTGCGTGTAGGCGGGCTCGTCGGACTCGTTGTGCCCGAAGCGGCGATACCCGATCAGGTCGATCAGCACGTCGTGGCCGAATTCTCTGCGGAACGCGAAGGCGAGGCGCACCGCGCTCATGCAGGCGGGGACGTCGTCGGCGTTGACGTGGATGATCGGCACGTCGAAGCCCTTCGCCAGATCGGAGGCCCAGCGGGTGGAGCGGGCGTCATCGGGGTCGGTGGTGAAGCCGATCTGGTTGTTGGTGATGACGTGGACGGTGCCGCCCACCTTGTAGCCGTCGAGCGCCTGCAGGTTGAGCGTCTCGGCGACCACCCCTTGCGCGGGGAAGGAGGCGTCGCCGTGGATCGCGATCGGCACCGCCGCGTCGGTGTCCTGGTGGGCGTGGGGCCCCTGGCGCGTGGTTTGGGCGGCGCGGGTGGCGCCCTCCACCACGGCGGACACGTACTCCAGGTGGGAGGGGTTGGACTCGAGGTTGACCTGGATCGTCTCCCCGTCGGGCAGTTCGTAGGAGCCGTGGGTGCCGTGGTGGTACTTCACGTCGCCCGTCCCCCCTTGCGGGATCGTGGTGACCGCCTCGAGCGTGGACGCTCCCTCGAACTCGGCGAAGATCGTGTCGTAGGGGCGTCCGAGGTTGTGCGCGAGCACGTTCAAGCGCCCGCGGTGAGCCATCCCGATCACCACCTCCTTGCCGCCGTGGGCGGCCGCCAGCTGGATCAGCTCGTCGAGCATCGGCACAGTCATGTCGAGGCCCTCGATCGAGAACTGGTGCTGGCCGAGGTAGGCCTTGTGCATGAAGCGCTCCAGCGCGTCCACCTCGATCAGGCGCTTGAGCAGCGTCTGCTGCTCGTCGTTGGTCAGCGGCTGTCTGAAGGTGCCGGACTCGATCTTCTCGCGCAGCCACACACGCTGGCGGTGGGAGGCGATGTGCTCGATCTCGTACGCGATCGTGCCGCAGTAGGTCTCGCGCAGGTGCGGTAGCGCGTCGGCGAGCGTCGCCCCGGGCACCCACATGCGCAGGATCTTGGCCGGGATCTGCGCCATCAACTCGGGCGTGAGGCCGAGCGGCTCGGGGTCAAGCGCAGGGTCGCCCTCGGGCTCCACCCCGAGCGGGTCGAGGCGCGCGGCGAGGTGGCCGTGGGTGCGGAACGCCTTCAGCAGCGCCGTGGCCGACTGCACCGCCTGCAGCAGCTCTTCGTCGGGCTCCGCGCGTGGCGTGCCGGCGCGGCGCGCCTGCTCGACCGTGCTTGCCGCGGCCGCCGCGGCGGCCGCCGGCGCGGGCACCGCCGGCGCGGGGCCGAGCTCGACGCCGAGCGAGGCGAACACGCCGTCGTAGAAACCCAGCTCTCCCTGCAGGTACTCCTCGATCCGTGCCAGGAAGCGTCCGGACTCTGCGCCCTGGATCACGCGGTGGTCGTAGGTGGAGGTCATCGTCATGACCTTCTCCGCGCCGATCATCGCGCCGATCGCGCCGAGGCCCACGGGATAGCCGATCGAGCCGGTGGCGACGATCGTGCCCTGGCCGTTCATCAACCTTGGCACCGAGGCGACCGTGCCGAGGCCCCCGGGGTTGGTGAGCGTGATGTTGGCGCCCCTCAGGTCATCGGCGGTGAGCGTGTTGGTGCGCGCCTTCTCCACCAGCGCGTCGTAGGCGGCGAGGAAGCGCTCGAAGGAGAGGTGGGCGGCGTTGGCGATCACCGGCACCATCAAAGTGCGGCTGCCGTCCTTCTTCTCCACGTCCACCGCGAGGCCGAGGTTGACCTGCCCGTCGACCATGCGGTGAGGCTTGCCGTCGATCTCCGCGAAGTGGTTTGCCATCACCGGCATGTCCTCGGCCGCGCGGGCGATCGCGTAGGCGATCAGGTGGGTGAACGACACCTTGCGCCCCGCCGCCTTCAGCTCGCGCCGGCGGGCGTCGAGCGCGGTGACGGTGAGCGTGCGGAAGCTGGTGGCGGTGGGGATCGAACGCGACTGCTCCATGTAGCGGGCCAGCGCCGCCGCCCCGCCCTTCATCGGTTCGGCGCCCGCCGGCGCGGCCCCCGCGCCGTCCGCCCCCGCGCTGTCGGCCCCCGCGCGCCCGTCGGTCGTTGCCCCGGCGGCCCCGCTCGCCGCCGCTGCCCCACCCGTGGCCGCGCCGTTGCCGGCGGCGGCGTCGAGCACGTCGGCCTTGACGATGCGGCCCGCGGGCCCGCTGCCGGAGACGGTCGCGAGATCCACGCCCTCGACGGCGGCGGCACGCGCCGCCACGGGAGTGGCGGGAGCGTTTGAAGATGGGGCGCCGTTGGCGGTGCTCGGCGGGTGGCCGTTGCCGGCGGAGCCGTCGCCATCAGTTGCCGGGGGGGACGCGCCCTTGCCGTCACCGCCGACGGCGATCCGCGCGATCACCTGCCCGACAGTGACTGTGTCGCCCTCCTGCACGAGGATCTCGCTGACCGTGCCGCTCGCCGGCGAGGGCAGCTCCACGTCCACCTTGTCGGTGGAGATCTCGACGATCGTGTCGTCGAGCTTGATCGCATCGCCCACCTTGACGCGCCATTCGAGGATCGTTCCCTCGGTGACCGACTCGCCCGCGGCAGGGGTCACGACGTCGATCGTCTGGCCAGTCGTCGCGGATGCCGCCATCTCTGGACTCACTCTAGCGCGGCGGGTGGGCGGATTGCCTCACGCCGGCGCGACTCGCGCACGAACTCGAAGCTGCCGAAGAAGGGCCCAATGCCGCCGAGCACGGCCACCGCGGTGGCCAACCGCAGGGGGACGATCCGCAGGCGCACGCAGACGATGCAGGCGACGGACATCCCGATCCACAGCAGCCCGTGGGTGAGTCCCAGGATGAACGTCTCCGGCTGGGGCTTGCCGGCGGCGAAGGCGCAGATCAGAAGCGCGGTATAGATGCAGGAGTGTGTGAACGACGTCCACTTCAGGCGGGTGAACACCTGCGGGTGGCCCACCGGCGGCGAGCGCCTCCTCGTCGCGGGAGCCCCGACGCGCGGGTTGCGGAGCTCCGACTCGTGCGTCACGCCGTCAGCCAGCGCGCCACCAGCGGCAGGGCGTCGCCGGCCTCGGCGGGCCACTCGTCGATCTCCGCCGGCCACCAGTCGAAGGCGTCGTGCTCGTGGTCGGGCGTCACCTCGGCGCCCTCCGGCAGCCACGCCTGCCCGACGAACATCACCATCCGGTGGGGCAGCGCGACCAGCGCCTCGGCTTGCACGCGCGCGGGTGCCACCGACCACTCCTCGTCGAGCTCGCGCACGAGCGTGTGCGCGGGACTCTCGCCGAGGTCCACCGCGCCGCCGGCGCCGAGCGCCCAGCGCCCGGCCCATGAGGCCACCCACGGCGCGCGCCGCCCCGCCAGCCAGCGCCCCGCGGCGTCGCGAGTGACGCACAGCGCGGCCATGCTCTGGGAGGCGTCACCACCCACCAGGCGCAGCGCCCAACGCACGGGCTGCAGCTCGATCTCGAGCCCCCCGTCGGACTCTTTGTAGCCCACCAGTCGCCCTGCCATCCCGTCGTGGCTGGGCGAGCCCCGCTCCTGCAGCGCGGTGATCGCGGCGTCGGCCTCCGCGGCGTGCGCGGGCGAGGGCTCGTAGCACTGCTCGCTCCAGCTCGCGCTCACCCGCTCCAGCGGCCACGGCCCGCGTGCCAGCACGGTCGGGCTAGGCGGGGCGGGCTCGGCGGGGCGCGGCGGTGTGGGCTCGGGCTGAGCGGACATGTGGAGAGAAGGCTAGTGACCCGGCGGGGCGCCCGCGTAACGGCGGCGTGACATGGGCTAACGTGCGGACGGAATGCTGCTGGAAGAGCGCGAGCGCCAGGCCCCCGACCTCGAAACGGATGCCGTCGCCGGCCGTCGCGCCGGGTCGAGGAGAAAACGCCGTTCGCATGTACTGCTGAACGTGGTGACCGTGGCTGTCACGGTCGTGTTCTCCTATATCGCCCTCAGCGGCATCGACTTCCACGAGGTGTGGCGGGCGCTGCGCAGCTGCGACTACTGGTGGCTGGTGCCGGCGCTGATCGCGTTCGGCCTGGGGGATGTGGCGCGAGCGCTGCGCTGGCGTTCGCTGTTCGCCCCCGGCCGGCGCCCCCCGGCGGGGGTGACGTTGAACGCGACGATGATCGGCTACTTCTACAACAACATCATGCCCGCGCGCGCGGGCGAAGTGGCGCGCGTGGTGGTGCTCACGAGGCGCAGCTCCGCGCCGCCGGTGGAGACGGTGGGGACGATCGTGGTGGAGCGCCTGTACGACCTGATCGCGATCCTCGCGATCTTCTTCGTGGTGCAGCCGTGGCTGCCGCACGTCGGCTGGTTCGGGGCGGCCGCGGTCGCGGCGCTGGTGCTCGCGGTGGCGGTCGCGAGCGTGGTCGTGGTGCTGGTCGTCTATGGGGAGCGGCCGCTGCGATGGCTGTTGCGTCCGCTGGGCCGGCTGTCGCTGTTCTCCGGCGATCGCCTGGAGCGGACGCTGACCGAGCTCGTGTACGGGCTCAGCGGCCTGCGCAACCGGCGGGTTGCGGTCGAGGCCTTTCTGTGGACGATCCTCGCGTGGATGCTCACGGCGCTGTGTGCCTACTTCGTTTCCGTGGCCTTCCACCTGCAACTGCCGTTCGCGTGCGGGGTGCTCGTCGCGGTGGCCGTCGGCCTGAGCATGATCCTGCCATCGCCGCCCGCGGCGCTCGGCGTGTTCGAGGGAGCCGCGATCCTGGCGTTGAAAGCGTACGGTCTGCCGAAGTCCACGATCCTCCCGTTCGCGCTGGTGCTGCACGCGGTCAACTTCGTACCGTTCATCCTCGTCGGGGCCTTTCTGCTGCACTACAACGCGCGCCACCCGCCGCGTCCGTCAGTCGAGGCTGCCGAGCGGGGCGATCCAGACGGAGGGGCAGCTCGGACTAGACGTAGTGGTGCGGGTGGAGGGCAGAGGGTGGAGGTGGAGACGTAATTAGTTTTTTGCGGCGCTTTGTTTGTCATGCCTGTAGCGTTTCAAGCGAGGCAAGTACACTGCCTTGCCATAAGGCATCGGAATGGTATTAGTTAGAGTAAACAAGATTATGAAAATGATGCTAAATGCTGCCAAGCATAACCATAGCAGTGATGGCGTGCCAAGCGTCAAATCACCAAGCCTAAAGTCTTCTGCTATCCGACCAGGGCTTGTTTCATGAGGCGCCGTCGTAACTAGAAAAAATACTGCGACAAGAGGCAGCATCCCATCGAACATCAGCGCATATCGAGCCCAACGGAGCATTCTTGCTGTAATAGCGTGTTCTCCGGGGCGAGCTATATAGGCCGCCAAAATGGCTGGCAACAAGAGCAGCGTGGCCGTGGCCGACTCAGACTGGTTTCCTTGGTCGACAATTGGCGCGATGAAAGCGCCGGCAACAAGCGTGAGCGTAATGATTATAGATGCGGCGAGTGCACCGAGCAGGAAGCCCGATCGCTGTACGCGGAGCTTGACCCAAGCAAGGCCAACCTGACGCCCTGGTAGGGGCTCCGGTATGTAAATCTTACCCTCAGTTGCCTTGCCTATCTGCCGAATGGAATAACTTTGATTCTGTCTGGTTTCCAGGTCGGCATACCACCTATAGCGCTTGCCTATGAGATTCACCGCGTTGATAAGCAGCCCGTCGGGAATCTCGATCTCAACATGGTAACTAGCGCTGGCACCAATCTCGTTGAGCGCTACAGAATACTGCTCGGACTTCAGTCCAAGGCTTCGACGCACTCTCCCTTTCTTAGTTGAAAAGCCCTCGTTCGCCGGCTCGTCGTACGACAACTTGCAGATAGAACGGCCCGGCGGCCCGATGAATGCGCATACAATGATCGAGTGGCTTGCCAGTGTATAAGCCATTTCTGGGAAAACCGGGTCGTTACGTAATTTGATCCGAGGGTCGAAGCAGCAGCGGATCCGCTCCTCTAGCAAGTACCGCAAGACACCAGCCAGGTCAAGCCGACTGTAGTAGGGAATCTTGAGGATTGCTTCCTTGAGCTTTTCCGTGAGTGGTTTCCCGAGCGCTCGTTCGGCTGCTTCGAGCAGCATGACTGTTGCAATCAAGCTGCTTTGACCACGAGTCAGTAGAGGAAGTCGTTGCTCATGTTGGTCGATAACGTCTAGGTTGGAATAAGGTGCCGTGGGTATGACCGGCTTTGTGAGGTCGGGTTGAGGCTGCCTAAACAGGGGAAATCGGCGACGAAGTAACTTGCCCTCACGTGGCGGTTCTACAAGTCCCTTGACCAGGAGAAAAAGTGGTGCGACATAAATATCCTTGCCCTCGAACCTACCGACCGGGCGCACACCTGCCGGCAAGGTGAAATCGACGCTCACCTGATGGTGTGCTACCTGGCAATCTTTGAAATAGATACGCTCCACCCGCCGGTGAATCCAGCGCTCTGGCTCCTGAAAGAGTTCCCATGTGACCTCGGCCATGCGCCCCACAATATCTGGATCAATTTCATCCGCCCACTCCAAGTGCGAGTCAATGACAGTCGTTGCAGCCGGCCCCTGCTGCTTTGTCTTCCCCCAAGGCAAGGTGCTACTCGCAGTCGTGATTACGACTGCTGAGGCCAGCGGTTGGAGGTGTCCATCGCCCGCTCTATGATGGGCTCAGCATCGAGCTGTGCCCGTGATGGCCCGACCGCGTACTGATTCGGCCGAAACTTGCCGAGCGCTCCAAAGGCGTAGGTCGGCTGCGGCACCTCAATGCCCTCGTGCTCCTCCTCGCCCGCGGGCGTGGCGGGGAGTGTGGGCGGGGGTGTGTTTGGATTGGGCATTGCTCCCCCAGCACTCAACAACATACTCAGTTGTGCAAACCACCCCATCAGGCGCGACTTTCGTCTGGGGTCAGTAGATTCCTGCCACTGAGATTGCGCATCCGTGCGCTCTGGGTACCGCATGGCTTCAGCCTCAATGGGTGTATGTACGCCGTCAAGTGTCTACTGTCAAGCCACTTCCCGCACACAGGCGGCGCCAAGCTGTGGACGTAGGGAATGGATACCCTGTTCTGAACTTCGGTAACCACGGAAGTGCGCCACCCTATATCAGAACGACAGAACGATGCAATCTCCCCCACAAAGCGGCTGGAAAATGGCCATTTTGGCAGCCGTGAGACCGGTCTTCCGAAGTCCGGCCGAAGGAGCTGGCTACCACCCAGCCAACGCCGCCCCCTGCCGGTCGGTCGTAGGCGCAGCGGTTCCGTATGTCGAGGGCCTTCCATTAGCTTAGAATGAGGAGCTTGGCCCACAAAGTCAAAGGCCTTTCCGGGGAGGGCGGCAGCCCCCGTTTGGGGCGACGGAGTGATAGCGAATTGTCGAGCTTACGAGTCCGCCGAAGCGCAGCAGGCGATCGAAGACAACCAGCTGATGTCGCCCCCCCGAAACGAGCTTTCCGCACCAGTTGATCGGCAAGGTCATAGTCACGGGCGGGCACTCTTCCAGATCGACCAGACGGAACCCTCCATACTCGAAGAAACGGGCACCAACCCCGCATCTTGTGAGGATTGTTCCCGACCTTAGGATCTCAACCCAGTGGCAAGGCCAAGGTTGCGGTCCTCCGACCAGGCGCTCAACCGACTGGTGAGCCAGGGGATCCCTCTCGACCTGCTCGTCGCCGGCGAGGACTCGCTGGTCGTTGTACATTGAGCCAATGAGCAAGCTCGCGGAGGCGTCGCTGAGCAGGGATGAGCGAGCGCTGCTGGAGCGCTTTGCCGACGAGCTGCAAGCGCGCCTCGGGAAAGACTTGCACGCCGTGTGGCTGTTCGGCTCGCGCGCCCGCAGGGAGCCCCCGATGGAGTACTCCGACGTGGATGTGTTGGTGTTGGTGGAGGATGCCTCGTGGAAGGGCAAGACGCTGGTGCACGAGACGCTCGCCGGGGCGGCGAGAGCGCTTGGGGCAGCGGATCTGACGTGGTCATTCTCGATCCATATCAACACGCCCGCGTGGCTGGCGCAGCGTCGTGAGATCGAGTCGTTCTTCATTGCGGAGGTCGACCGCGACAGGATCGCCGTCGGTGTGTCGGGGTGAGTCCGCGTTCGAGTGAGTTCCTATTGGCCGCGCGGCGGCGCCTGGCGGGCGCGAGCAGGCGGACTACGACGCATGGCCGGCGCCGGCCGAGGACGCGCGCAAGGCGATCGAGCTTGCGCGCAGCTTTCTTGACACGATCGACAAGCCGCTGTCGTAGCGGGCGCTAGAAGCCTTATGGCCGAGGAGGCCTTGCGTGAGCTCCTGTCTCACCCAGATTGGAGGCTGCGAAGCTTCGAGCGAGCGCTGCCGGCGCCGGACTCCGAGTTGGTGCGCGACGCGATCAAGGACCCTTACAACTTCGAGTTCCTCAATCTCTCCGCCGAGGCCAAGGAGCGTGACCTGGAGCTTGCGCTGCTCAACGACGTGCAGTCATTCCTGATGGAGATGGGCCACGGGTTCGCCTTGGTCGGCAGGCAGTTCCCGCTCAGGGTGTCCGATGAGGAGACCGGTGAGGAGCAGGAGTTCTTCGTGGATCTGTTGTTTTACAACTACGTACTGCGTCGTTTCGTGGTGATCGACCTCAAGATCGAGGACTTCAAGCCGGAGTTCGCGGGCAAGATGAACTTCTATCTCAACGTGGTGGACGAGTTGCAACGCCAGCCGGCGGATGAGCCGTCGATCGGTCTCATCCTGTGCCCCGGCCGCAACAAGACCGTGACCGAATGGGCATTGCGGGGCGTCGACACGCCGGTCGCGGTCGCGCGCTACATCACCGGCGAGATCGCGCTGACCCAGAACGCTCCCGCGGAGCTCAGGCCCGCGCTCCCCGATCTCCCCGGTCTGGCGCACGAGTTGACGGGCATCGTCGAGGCCGCGGTGATCCTCTACGACGAGGAGCCCGACGATGAGGAGGCTGCCGCCACGGACTGATGCATTGGCCAACGGCCCGTTGGCCAAAATGAGCCAACCGTCAGCCTCTTGTTAGAAACCGGCGGATGTTCTGCGCTAGACAGGGGTCTTGGGATGAAAGACCGTGTTGCGGAAGATGAGGAAGTTCCCCGAAACCAGGATGGCGACGGTTGCGATGTACACGAGCTCGACGGGTAGCCCAAGCGCCGCGGGCAGGATCAGCGTGGATGCCGCGGTGAGCCCGTACTGAGTGCCGGCCACCGCCAGGTAGCGAGCTGCCTGATGATTGAGCGGCAGGGCGTACTCCTCGTGATGGGCCCACACGAAGAACCGCTGCAGCGTGAAATGCACCGACAGCCCAACGCAGGCGCCGATGATCAGCGCAATCTGAAAGGGCAGTCCCACCACGTTGGCCAGCACAGTCGTGGTACCCAGATACACGAGGGTCACGGTGCTGCCGGCGAGAACGTAGCGAGCGCCCTGGCGGAGCAGGCCGGAATCTCGCATACGCAGGCTCCACGCTCGCAGCGCACTGGGACCGGGGGCGCTTGGCGTTTGCGGGGGGCGTGTCACGCGCTTAACGTAGTATGCCGATGAGGCCCCGCCACCTCCGTTTGGAAGCAGTGATCGACATCGAAAGCACGACGACCCTCGCCGACGGTATCCGTCGCACAGTTATCGAGCAGTCCAAGCGTGCGAACGTGGGCCACATCGGCTCGGCGCTGTCGATCGCGGACATCCTCGCCGCGCTTTACGGCGGCGTGCTCGAGCTGCCAGCGGCTCGCACCCAGCGGGACCGTCTCGTGCTGTCGAAGGGTCACGCCTCGCTGGCCCTCTACGCTGCGCTTGAATTGACCGGTCGCCTGCCCTCCGGGACGACGGGCACCTACTGCACCGACGGCACGCTGCTGGGCGTGCATCCCGAGCGCGAGCTGGACGGAGTCGACTTCTGCACGGGCTCGCTGGGTCACGGGCTGCCGATCGCGGTGGGAGCGGCGCTGGCGGCACGCCTCGAGGCAGCCTCGCGCCGTGTGTTCGTCGTCATGAGCGACGCGGAGCTCAACGAGGGGTCGGTGTGGGAGGCGATCATGTTTGCCGCCCACCACCGCCTCGCCAATCTGGTGGTGATTCTCGACCTCAACGGGCAGCAGGCGATGGGCTACACCGCGGACGTGCTCGACCTCAGCGCGCCGGCGCAGCGCTGGAGCGCGTTCGGCTGGGATGTGCACGAGCTCGACGGGCACGACACATCCGCGTTGCAGACTACGATTGGCGATCTGGACTTTGTGGCGGGAGCGCCACACGTGCTCATCGCCAACACGACGTTCGGGAAGGGCGTCAGCTTCATGGAGAACGTGATCGACTGGCATTATCTGCCGATGACCGACGAGCAGTACGATCAAGCGCTGTCCGAGCTGCGGGACGCGGTCGTATGAGAGACGACTTCGTCGCGGAGCTCGCCGAGCTGGCGGCGGTGGACGAGCGCGTCGTGCTGCTCACGGGCGACCTCGGCTACCTCGTGCTCGACGTCTTCTCCAACCGCTTCCCCGAGCGTTTCTTCAACGTCGGCGTGGCCGAGCAGAACATGGTCGGGATCGCGACCGGTCTCGCCGAGGCGGGGTACGTGCCGTTCGTCTACTCGATCGCCACGTTCGCGAGCATGCGCCCCTACGAATTCGTGCGCAACGGCCCGGTGCTCCACAAGCTCCCGGTTCGCATCGTCGGCGTCGGCGGCGGATTCGACTACGGCCACAACGGGATCACGCATTTCGCGCTCGAGGATTACGCGGTGATGCGGGCTCAGCCCGGCCTGACGGTCGTCGCCCCGGCCGACAGCGCCCAGGCGCGCGCGGCGGTGCAGGCCACGCGCGATGTGGCGGGACCGATCTACTTCCGGATCGCCAAGCAGGGCACGCCGGTTCCCGGTCTGAACGCTCGTTTCGCGGTTGGCCGTGCGCAGCTCATCGGCGACGGCACGGACGTGGCGTTGATCGCGATCGGCTCGGTCGCCGGCGAGGCGCAGCGCGCGGCGCAGATGCTCGCCGAAGAAGGCATCGGCGCGACGGTGGCGGTGGTCTCGACGTTCAATCCCTCCCCGGTCGAGGATCTGACCGAGCTGTTGGGAGGCGTGTCGCTGGCGATCTCCGTGGAGACGCACTACCTCAACGGCGGGCTCGGCTCGCTGGTGGCGGAGACGATCGCCGAGTATGGCTTGGGCTGCCGCCTGATCCGGGCTGGCGTCGACGCCACGCCGCGGGGGCTCTCGGGATCTCAGCGGTTCCTCGAGGACCGCTTCGGCCTCTCGGCGCAGCGGCTCGCGGCCACGGCGCAGGCGGCGCTCGACACCGCCACGGCGTGACGGCGTGAAGCTGAGCGCGGTCATCGCCTGCTATCGCGACGCCCCGGCGGTGCCGGTGATGCACGAGCGCTTGTGCAGGATGTTCGGCGAGATCGGCGCCGACTACGAGATCATCTTCGTCAACGACGGCAGCCCCGACAACGCGCGCGAGGTGCTGGCCGAGCTCGCCGGGCGCGACCCCAAGGTGGTGGTCGTCAACCACACGCGGGCCTTCGGCTCGCAGAGCGCGTTCACCAGCGGGATGCAGATCGCGACCGGCGACGCGGTCGTGCTGCTCGACGGAGACCTGCAGGACCCGCCCGAGATCATCCCCAAGTTCGTGGAGCAGTGGCGGGAGGGGTTCGACATCGTCTACGGCGTGCGGGTCGAGCGCGAGACGACGGCTTTCATGCGCCGCGCCTACAAGCTCTTCTACCGCCTGTTCCGCCGGCTCTCCTACCTGAGCATCCCGCTCGACGCGGGCGACTTCGGGCTGCTCGACCGCCGCGTCGTCGACGCGCTGAACAGCCTGCCCGAGTCCCACCGCTTCATCAGAGGCCTGCGCGCGTGGGTCGGCTACCGCCAGGTGGGGGTGCCGTATGTGCGGCCGGAGCGCATGTTCGGCAAGACCACCAACTCGCTCGTCAAGAACATCGGTTGGGCGCGCCGCGCGATCGTGTCGTTCTCCTACGTGCCCCTCGACCTGATCGCGTGGCTGGCGCTGGCTACGGTGGGCGTCTCGTTCCTCGCGCTGGTGGCGCAGCTCATCCTGCACTTCACCGACCCGAGCCTTGCCCCCAAGGGCTTCACGACGCTGATCGTCGGCATGCTGTTCATCGGCGGCATCCAGCTGCTGTGCCTCGCGATCATCGGCTCCTACGTGGCGCACATCTATGAGGAGAGCAAGCACCGCCCGCCCTACCTGGTCGAGAGCGTCCTCAATCCCCCCACCAAAGCCCCGCCGGAGAATGGAGCCGCGACGGTTGGGGGTGGGTCGCCTGGAACCGCCACGATCGAGGGTGGGTCGTCACGGCGTGAGCAGGTGCGCCAGCCGTGAGCCACTTGCTTGAGCGGATACGGCAGGTGCGCCAGCCGTGAGCGACGCGCTCGATACGAAGCTGCCGGAGATGCTCGCCACCCGCTGCGCGATCTGCGACCGCGAGGGCAACGCGGCGGAGCGCTGGCGCGCCACGTTCGACCCCGAGGCGTTCAACGCCCGCGTCTTCTCGGCGCGGCGCCTGCCCGACCGCGTGCACTACCGGATGGTCACCTGCAACGCCTGTGGCCTCGTGCGCTCGGATCCGGTGGCGGACGAGGAGCTGCTGGCGGCGCTGTATGCGTCCAGCAGCTTCGACTACGGCGAAGAGGTCGAGTCGATTCAGGCGACCTACGGCCGCGCGCTCGGCTGGCTGGAGGAACGCTCGCCGCGGCGCGAAGCGCTGCTGGAGATCGGCTGCGGGAACGGCTTCTTCCTCCAGCAGGCGCGACGCCAGGGGTGGAGCGAGGTGCGTGGCGTGGAGCCGAGCGCCGACGCGGTCGCCAAGGCCCCGCCGGAGCTCGACGGCGCGATCGTGCAGGACGTGATGCGCGCGGGGGTGTTCGCCCCGGAGAGCTTCGACGCCGTGTGCCTGTTCCAGGTGCTCGACCACATCTCGAAGCCCGTGGAGCTGCTGGAGGAGTGCCTTGCGGTGCTGCGGCCGGGCGGGCAGATCCTCGCGCTCAACCACAACGTCGGCGCGTGGTCGGCGCGGCTGCTCGGCGAGCGCAGCCCGATCGTCGACATCGAGCACACCTACCTGTACTCGCCCGCGACGATGCGCCGCCTGTTCGCGAAGGCGGGCTTTGCCGATGCGCAGGTGCGCAGCGTGCGCAACACCTACAGCCTCGCCTATCTCACGCAGCTCATCCCGCTGCCCACCGGCCTCAAGACCCGGCTGCTGCCGGCGCTGCGCGCGGGTCCGGCGGCCCGCATCCGCGTGACCGTGCCGCTCGGCAACCTGTGCCTGATCGCGCGCAAGCCGGGTTGATCGCCGCGGTGAGAGCGCTCCTCACAGGCGCCCCGGGTCCCGGCGGCTGCTGGGTGCGGCCGCGGTGAGGGCACTCGTCACGGGCGCCGCGGGCTTCCTCGGTGCCAACCTCGTTCGGCGCCTGCACGTCGCCGGGCACGAGGTCATCGCCCTCACGCGCTCCCCCGAGGCGGCGTGGCGGTTGGAGGAGGTGGTGGCCGACGTGCGGGTGCTCGAGCTCGACCTGCGCGACACCGCCGCGATCGAGCGGGTCATCGCCACCACCGAGCCGCAGTGGATCTTCCACCTGGCCGCCCACGGCGCCTACTCCTGGCAGAGCGACCTCGAGCAGATGATCGCCGTGAACGTCGCCGCCACCGCGACGCTGCTGAGCGCCGCGCGCGCCGCCGGGGTGCAGGCGTTCGTCAACGCGGGCTCCTCCTCGGAGTACGGCTTGAAGGCGCACGCGCCGCGCGAGGACGAGTGGCTGGAGCCCAACAGCCACTACGCCGTCACGAAGGCCGCGGGCAGCCACCTCACGGCGCTCGCCGCGGCGGAGGGCCTGCCGGCGGTGACGCTGCGCCTGTACTCGATCTACGGCCCCTGGGAGGACCCGGGCCGGCTGGTGCCGGCGCTGGTGCGCGAGGCGACTCGTGGGAAGCTCCCGCCGCTGGTCGGCCCACAGACCGCTCGCGACTTCGTGTACGTGGAGGACTGCTGCGAGGCGCTGCTGCGCGCGGCACAGCGCGGCGCGCCCGGCGGTCCCGGCGCAACGCTGAACATCGGCTCGGGAGTGCAAACGCGCCTGGAGGAGCTCGTCGAGGTGGCTCGCGGTGCTCTGGGGGTGACGGAAGAGCCGCAGTGGGGCACGATGGGCCAGCGCGAGTGGGACACGAACGTGTGGGTGTCCGACCCGCGCGCCGCGCTCGAGCTGCTCGACTGGAGGGCAACGAGCAGCCTTGGCGATGGCCTTGCCCGCACAGCCGCGTGGCTGCGGGAGCGACCGCGGCTGTGGGAGCGCTACGGCGTGGAGGATGGCGCCTAAACCGCCCAAACGCCTTGTTTTCAAGATAAATGTATTGTCCTCAAGACAAGTGTATGTTATTATGGACATCGTGAATGTGTCGCGCGCATACAGCGCCGTGGCTCCGACCGTGGAGGGAGACGTCTTGGTCGTCCTCGCCGGCACGACGCAGCCGCTCACGGGTCGCCGGGTTGCAAGGCTCGCGCGACGCGGTTCGGTGGCGGCAGTCGCCAAGGCGCTCAACCGACTGGTGGGCCAGGGGATCGTCTTGCGGCAGGAGGTGCCGCCCGCATCGCTGTACACGCTCAACCGCCGGCACCTCGCGGCACCCGCCGTCGAGACCCTGGCTCTCATCCGCACCGAGCTCCTCGATCGCCTGCGCGATGCCCTCTCGACCTGGAACGTTCCTCCGGTGCACGCATCTCTGTTTGGGTCCGCCGCACGGGGGGACGGCGACATCGACAGTGACATCGACATATTCCTTGTCCGCCCCGCCGGCGTGAGCACCGAGGACCCAGCATGGGAGGCGCAGCTGATGGATCTCGGGGATGCCATCCTTGCGTGGACCGGCAACGATGCCAGCATCATCGACTTCGCCGAGCGAGACATCGAGCAGATGCGCAACGAGGGCCCTCCTGTGCTCGAAGGTCTTCAACGAGACGGCATCGACCTCGCCGGACTCCAGCTTCGCGAGCTCCTCGGGACAGCGCGATGAGCCCCAGGGCGGCGAAGGATCCCCGCTCACGCCAGTGCGACACAGCCGATGCTCGCAAGCGACTCTCCGATGCGGAGAAGTACCTGGAGATCGCGGAGCTCGTCGCCGGCGAGGACTCGCTGGAGTCTCACAACGTCGCTACCGGACTCGCAGTGCTCGCCGGGATCGCGGCTGCGGACGCCGCCTGCTGTAAGGCGCTCGGCGAGAGCTCCCGGGGACCCGACCACCGGGACGCAGCAAGATTCCTGCGCCGGATCACTCCCGGCGGCGAGGCCGGTGCGAACAACTTCGAGCGGCTCGTAGGCCTCAAGGACAAGGCTCACTACAGCTTCCTCAACGTGTCCGGGCGGGACCAAACAGGCGCGATCCGCCGCGCCGGCCAACTGGTCGACTTCGCCCGCGAAGTCCTCCAGCGCTGATCGAGCTGCCCATGTTTTCACGACCAACCACGGACAGTATCTCCACCTCCCCCCACCGGACCGACGTCGGCAACCAGCGCGACGAGGCTTGGCAGCCGCCGCCCTTCACCCGACTCGACGGCCCCGCCAGCCGGGCGATCACGAGTGCCCGTCGCCTGTTCGACGTGCAGGCCAGCTCGATCTGGAACGATCTTGCCGGCGAGCTGAGGACCGTGCGCGGCACGCTGCTGGACGTCGGCTGCGGCGCACAGCCCTACCGCACGCTCGTGCCCGCGGAGGTGCGCTACATCGGCATCGACACCGCCGACGCAAAGGACCGCTTCGGCTACCACATACCCGACACGGAGTACTTCACGGGCGAGCGGTGGCCGGTGGAGGACGCCGTTGCCGACACGGTGTTGTGCACGGAGACGCTCGAGCACGTGCTCGAGCCGTTGGGATTCCTGGCGGAAGCGAAGCGCTCGCTGCGGCCGGGCGGCCGGCTGATCCTGACGGTGCCGTTTGCTGCACGGTGGCACTACGTGCCGTTTGACTACTGGCGATTCACCCCTTCCGGCCTGAAGCATCTGCTGGAGCAGAGCGGGTTCACCGAAATCGAGGTGTATCGCCGTGGCAACGCCCTCACCGTCGCCTGCTACAAGATAATCGCGTTGATCCTGCCGTTGCTGATGCCGCGTAAGCAGGGGTCTCTGCGGAGGCTGGCGCTGCGTGCCGGTGGCCTGGTGCTCTCACCCCTGCTGGCAGCGACGGTCCTCGTGGCCAGGCTGTCGCTGCTGCGGGATGGCGGCGATGACTGCTTGGGTTACACCGTGCTTGCCAGGCGACCAGCCAGTCGGGCATGAGCGAGCCGGGCCCGGGGCAAGGCATCCATGGAGCAGCTACAGGACATCGCCGCAACAGGAGCCAAGCAACTTTCAGCTGAGCCTCATACGGCGTCGGTGTGGCACAGGCGCCTGCGGCCAGAGCTGCCGGCGGCGCTCCTCGCGGCGGCGCTGGCAACAGCGATCGCGGTGGTTGTGCTGCAGGTGTGGCAGGCCAATTTCAGCGTGCCCCTGTATTCGAGCCCCGGGGGCGATGAGACCTTCGGCCTCGCCGCCATCAAGGGCATCCTCGAACACGGCTGGTATCTGAGCAACCCCAACCTCGGCGCGCCGTTCGGCCAGCATCTCTACAACTACCCGGTATTCAGCGGCGACAGCCTCTACCTGCTGATCGTCAAGCTGATCGGGATCCCCTTCGGCAACCCCGCCGAGGTCGACAATCTCTTCTTCCTGCTCTGCTTCCCGCTGATCGCGCTGAGCGGCTACGCCGGGCTGCGCGCGGTGGGGATCTCGCGGGGCGCATGCGTGGTGTGCGCGGTCCTGTTCACGCTGCTGCCGTATCACTTCTTCGACGCCGAGAGCCACATCTTCCAGGGCGCCTACTTCACCGTTCCGCTCGGTTGCTTTCTGGTCATCGCCGTGCTCTCCGACAAGGCGCTGTTCGCTCGCAGCGCAACGAGGCGCGGTGTTGGTAGATACCTGACCCCGCGCTCCGGCGCGACCGTGTTGGCCTGTGTGGTGATGGGCTCATCGGACAACTACTACGCCGCCTTCACCGCCGCCCTGGTGCTGCTGGCGGCGGCATTCACCTTCCTCGCCAACCGCGGTTTCCGGGCGCTGGCGACAGGTGGGACGGTGGCCGCGCTGGTGCTCGCCACGGTGGCGCTCAACGGGCTGCCCACGCTGATCTACAGAGCCCAGCACGGCGGAAACCCGGTCGTCGGGCAGCGCAAGCCGAAGGAAAGCGACATCTTCGCGTTGTCACTCGCCGACTTGGTGCTGCCGATCGCCAATGACCGCATCGGACCGCTGGCGCGGCTCGCCCGGAAATACCAGGCCACGGCCACCGCGCCCATGGGGGAGGGGCACAGCGCCAGCCTCGGGCTGATCGGCACGCTGGGCCTGCTGGGGCTGGCGATCGCGTTCGTGGCTCGCGCCCTGCGCGCCGACCGGCTGAGATTCGCCGATCCACGCTACGCGTATGCGGCGCTCGGCGCCGGCCTCGCCTTCCTGATTGGCACGGTCGGTGGGCTGGGGACGCTGTTCGCCTACGTGGTGAGCCCCCAGCTGCGCGCCTGGAACCGCATCTCGGTGTTCATCGCGTTCTTCGCCCTGATGGGAGTCGGGTTGATGCTGGACGTGCTGGGGCGTCGCATCGGCGGCGGCACACCCCGCCGGCGCTGGGGCTACGCCGCCTGCCTCGCCACCGTGCTGGCCGTCGGCGTGCTCGACCAGACGGGTACCTCAATGGCGCCGCCGTACAAGCGCGAGGCGGCGGAATATCGCACCGACGCCAACTTCGTCGCGGCGATCCAGCGTCAGCTGCCGGCCGGTGCCAGCGTGTTCGAGCTCCCGTACGTCCCGTTTCCCGAGAACCCCCCGGTGCACCGGATGGAAGATTACGCCGAGCTGATCGGCTACGTGCATTCGACCGACCTGCGCTGGAGCTACGGCCAGCTCAAGGGCCCGCCTTCAAAGTGGGAGGCGGCCGTCGCGCACCGCCCGCCGGCGCGGATGCTCCCCGAGCTCTCGGCGCTGGGGTTCAAGGGCATCTACCTCGACACGTTCGGCTATCCCCACAGGGGAGCGGCGCTGATCCCAGAGCTGTCGCGAGCGCTCGGCGTCAGGCCGCTCGTGAGCGCCGACGGACGTCTGTACTTCTTCGACATGGCACGCTACAACCGGCGGTAGCGGCGTCCGTTCAGGCGGTGGCAAGTGCTGCTGCGAGATCGTCGGCGTTCGTCTCGATCAGGCTTGGCACGGTGACTGTGATTTTGCCGTCGCGCTCGACCAACCATTTCGCGTTGACGATTGTGATGCCGATGACTTGTCCGCTGTTGTCCATCCGTACGGCGTGACCCTCGGGCGTGCTGAACGTCTCCGCTGCCTCCTGCCGCTCGTCTCGGCGCAGATAGAGCACGTCGCCGTCGCTGTCGTAGGACACCTGGGCGAACTCGTATGGGCCGACGTGCACGGTCATCGTCATCAGGAAGCCGCGCTCGCCGATACCGCCCTCGACGGGGACCGCGCTACAATGACGCACATGGAGCAGGTCGGTATCCGCGAGATGCGCCAGAACCTCAGTCGCTACGCCCAACGCGTGAAGCACGGCGAGTCGTTTCTGATCACCGACCGGGGGCAGCAGATTGCACAGCTCACGCCCGCGCCCGGACGTGCCACGGTCATCGACCGGCTCGTCGGCGAACGGGGTGCCAGGCGCGGCCAGGGCAGCCTGCTCGACGTTCTGCCGGAGCTGTCCGCGCCGATTCCCGGCCCTCCCAGCGACCAGGTGCTGGATGAGCTGCGCTCCGAGCGCCTGTAGGTCGCTTGCCTGACTACCTCGACACATCGGCGTTCATCAAGCTGGTGCGCTCGGAGGCGGAGAGCGCTGCTCTGCGTCGTGACCTGGTCGGCAGGGACCTCCTCAGCAGCGCTCTGCTCGTCGTCGAGGGACGCCGCGCGGCCCGGCGCTACGGCGAGCTGGCTGGCACGCGCGCCCGCGCTGCCCTGACGGCGATCACGCTGCTCCCGCTGGAGGAGCCGATCCTCGATGGCGCCTGCGAGCTGAACCCTGTCGAGTTGCGATCGCTCGACGCTCTGCACCTGGCAACCGTCCTCAGCCTGGGCGAGGACATTGAGCGTTTCTACTGTTATGACGAACGCCTTGCAGGCGCAGCGAGGGCTCTAGGAGTCGAGGTCGCTCAACCGCGCTGAACCGAGGCGAGCGACATCGCCCTGGCGGCCGATCCCAATCGCGACGGGCGGTAGGTAGGTTCGGGATATGGCTACGGTTTATCTGTTCGGTGATGAGGCGGGAAACTTCGATTTCTCAGGAGGACCGATGTTCGAGGTTGGCAGCCGAGCGAGGAATTGATGCTTTCGACGCGGTACTCGATGACGAGCGACTCCCGGAGAAGTTCAGGACCGTCCGGCTACTGCAGATGCGGGAGCGAATTCGGACCTTGCGCAAAGGCTTGGCCCAAGGGGAAGCCTTTGCTGATGCCTGAACCCCTACCGGTCCCCACGGGGCTGCAGTCGCCGGCTTCTCGGAGTGCTTGAGCGTACGGGCGGCGCCGACTTCTCCAGGGTGTAACTGCCGCCCAGGCGCTGGCCGATCTCCGATCAGTCCTCGTGCCCGCGACGGGCGTTGGCTTGCGATAGGCCTTTATGCAGGCGCGGCTCACGATCGCTGCCGCAGCTCCCGCTCGAGCTCCAGCAGCCGCCGGTCCCGCTCGCCGATTGCCTCGCCGCGAGGGCCGGCCACGATCGTGAACGGCGGCACGTCGTCCTTGCGCACGAGGGTGAGCGCGCCGACGGCGGCGCCCTGTCCGATCGTGACGCCGGGGAGGATGACGCTGCCCGCTCCGACGATCACGTGCTCCCCGAGCACGACGGGGGCGCTGGTGACGCTGCGCTCTCGCATAGTCGTAGAGATCAGACTTGAACCAGAACGCCGCCGCCAACGCATCTCTGAGCGCTGCGATCGCGTTCGCCGAGATCCGCTGGGTTGCCACGACGAGGAACGGTGCGGGTGCCAGCCGACGGCTGCTGTGCGCGTGCCTCGCCCCCGGAGCCGGGCCGGCTGTCATTGCGGCCTCTCCAGTCGGCAGACCCACTGACAAAAGCATTATTGAGGGGGGAGTGGGTAGCGTTCGCGTCATGCCCGTTGGGTCGGGCCGACGGAGTCCAGATCACCGACTCCAGAGTCGGAGTCGTCAAAGCTACGCCCGGCCCTTTCGCCGGGCGTCTTCGTGAACCTCGTGGTATGCTCAGCGGTACCGAAGTACCGAGTAACCCATTATGCGCGCACAATCCCCGATCAAGGTTCATGAGGCCACCAAGGAGAAGGTTCGCTATGCAGCGTTGATGGCGGGCCTCAAGCAGGCCGAGCTCGTCGAGCTCGCGGTCGATGAGTACGTTGAGCATCACCGCGATCTGTTTGCGCTGCGTATGGAGCACGCGCATGAGGCGCTGCTGGGCGGCAAGACGTCCACGCTCGCGTACTCGGTGGGCGTCAGTGAGGCCAATGTCGAGCGAGTCGGTGGTGTCGCGTCCGATCAGATTGGTGGCTCGCGCAGGCCGAGGCGTGCGACTTCGAACCACGCGAGCTCACCTGAGGGCCAGTCCGTGCGCGGCTCCCAAAGCTCTGCTTCTGCGGCGTCCAAGACCAAGCCGAAGAGGACATCTCGAAGTCGTTCCTCGACGAAGCGTCCGTCGGTCGCGTGAGTCGCGATCGCAACCCATATCTCCTCGCCCGGTGCGGTGACATGCAGGCGGGCGTCGACGAGTCCACCGAAGCAGGCCGTGACATCGCGAGCGCGATGGTTGAAGGCGTCGGCGAGGATGGAGGGGATTGAGTCAGCGGCGTCATCGATGATGCGCGCGTTACGCTCGAGTTCGTCACGAAGCCGGTCATCGTCATCGGGTAACAGTCGTTCGGCTCGATGTAGTGCGGCGAAGATCTCATAGGCGTCCTCGCCGGAGCCCTTCTCGCGCTGTGCGCCGGCACAGAGCCAGAACCGCGCGGCCTCGGTCTCCAGCCACGTTGCGCCACGCCACCGTCCGTGGCGCAGTCGGTACACAAGCGGACGCTCGATCGAGAGGATGCGCTTCTGCCCGCGCGGCGCCGCCGGTGCGAGACGCCGCGCCTCGCCGATGAGCGGGTGGTCGAGGCCGTCGAGCTCGACCTCCACGGGTGGCACCTCCACCTCAAGATCCTCGAGCAGACAGCGGAGCGTCACTCGTGTTCGTCGTTCTGGCTTGCTTGACATCGAGCCGGGGACCATACCCAGCAGTCCCGACCGCTCCTCAGGAGTCGAGAGGATCATCCGCAACCATCCGCGGGTCGCCTCGCACATGAGGACGTCTTGCGGGCGGTGTACACGCCCGATCACGTCGCGCCTGATCCGAGCTTCGAGGCTCGCACCGGGTACTACGCTTGCTGTCGGCCCAAGTCGCTGGCTGCTGGTCGTCGTAAGCTATGAACAGACGCCAGCGCGGATCGTGTCCGTGTTCGCCAATCGGAAGGACCCCAAGTGATGGAGCGCGTAAACATCACCATCGGGCCGTTGAGCTTCGATCACGCCGACTACGACGCCGACGGCGATGTGCTCTACCTGCACGTCGGCGAGCCGGAGGCAGGGGAGGGGGAGGAAGACGCCGGAGGGCATGTCGTGCGCTATGCGCCAGGAACTAACCGCATCGTCGGCCTGACCGTGCTCGGCGCAAGGCGTATCCTGACGTGCGACGGACATCTCGCGGTTACTGTGCGTGAGACCGTTGAGACGATGGCGGAGGATCTGGCCCCGCGCTTGCGGCGGTCTGAAGCGGCAGCAGCGGCCCAATGCCGTGTCTAGCGCATTCGCAATCACGGTGGCCTGCTGAGCCTTCACACCACTCAGGGTGGCGAGATCACGCAGCAAGATCGGGAAACTCGGGGACGTACGCCGTGGACAGTCGGGTGGCGCGCCGTAGAGTGACGCGCGTCGAGCAGCAGGTCGCCGAGTTCGCCGCCCGCCGCGTGCACGAGCTGGTTGCACGAGCGCGGGCCAACGGCAGGTCATGGGGTCGGGGGAGGCATTAGGGATCATCCGCGCACGGGGTTGGTGTAACAGCCGGGCGGGCGCGGGGGCCTCGTGCCCCGCGACGGGCGCTGGCTTACGATAGGGCCATCGGCCGGGCGCACCTTTGAGAGCCTCGCGCCCGTCATCTGACGAAGCTGAAAACACCAGCCTTTACCTTCGTCCTCAGGGTCGCTTGGTAGGTGGGGGGTCCACCTGCTACGGCTTCGCTTGAATTCGCTTCGATCCAGACGTCTGCGACCTTTCCCTGCGGCGTCAATGCAGTGTCGAGGGCGTCCTGATTGTTGCCGGTCAGCTTTGATAGATCAACGGGCTGCTGCCACCGTCGACTGGCTGCAGACCACTCGACGGCAACGGGAGCCGCGCACGGCTGCGACCACAATGCGACCGCGTCGCTGCGTCCATCGAAGGCGACCGAACTGGAGTTCTGCGGCGAGCACGGTGAGCTTGGGGGCGGCGTCGTCGCGGTCGCAGTGGCAATTGTGGTCGATTGTTGCCATCGCCCGCGGTTCGGCCACCCGACCACGGCCTGTAGGCCGCCAGGATGGCCCCGGCCTGCCGACCCGTCCCAGATGACGATCGCTTCGCCGCGGGCGTTGACAGCTATGCCGGGTGGTCCAAGCTGGGCACCATCGGCTCGCTCGCGCTCATTTAGCCGGGCGATGCTCGCCGTCCGACGCCACCTTCCCCGTGGCATCGAGGCTACCGCCTCATCCAAGGCCACCGAGGACTGGTTCGCCTCATTCCGCACCCTCCAGGCGACTACTGCCTCGTTGCGGGGACCCACCGCCACCGTCGGTTCCCCCGGCACTTCGGCCGAGAATGAATTCGTCATCAGCTTGACCGGGGCCTGCCACGCCTGTGCGCCCGCGCGCAGCGTGTCGACTTCAACCGTTGCGTCCTGGGCATCGGGGCCGCCGCGAGTCCAGACGGCGATTGCGTCGCCCCGAGAGTCAAAGGCAATGCTGGGGCTTTCCTCAAATATGCCTGACGGAGAGAGCTTCACGGATGGCTGCCAGACCCCCGTCGCCGCTGGCCTGTAGCTCGCTTCTATCGTCTTTTCCGACCCGATGGGGCCATTGGGCTTGGCCCATAGCGCGATGGCGTCGCCCCGTTTGTCGAGCGCGATAGCCGGTGGCCAAAAGCCGGCGTATCGCTCTTCTGCCAGCCCAAACGGTGTGCCCCACACGCCGGCCGCCGACGGCCGGAAGGCAACTGCGGCGATCCCCGGCCGCGGACCGAGTTCCCAGTCGACGAGCGCATCGCCGCGAGGATCGATTACGGCACGCACGCCACTCACCTGGCCATCGCCAATGACCGCTATCGGCTGTTGCCACTTGTTGTCCGCAACCCGGCCCAACGCGGTGTCAACCCCGCCGTTGGGAGCGGGCCAAGCAGCGACGGCCGTACCGCTGACATTGAGAGCGATGCTAACGACGGTGGGAGACCATTGTGGCCCAGAAGCGCCGGTCCCCGAGATAATCGATTTGAGAACGGGGCCAGGTCCGAGCGAAACCACGCTGCTCAGCCTCAGGCGAGCGGTCGGCCCGTGCGATGAACGCGCGACGGCAGTCGGCGTAGCAAAGAGAAGTGCCATCGAACAGGCGGCCACCGCAATCGCGGCGACCGTGCTCGCCATCAAGAGCCCCTGTGATGTGGTTGTGTTTCTCGCCAACATGCTCCTAGATCGGCGCAAAAGGTAGCCACCGAGTTCCGATAAGTGAACACTATGCGTCGAGCGTAGTTGCGGTAGTGCGGCGTTGGGTCAAGTCGTAACGCGATTGAAAGGCGCAGTGGCCCTTGCCCTGCTGCTTGGGTGCTCTGTGGACACGACCAGTCGCATCGCCTCGCTCGCTTGCCTCTCTCCCCAGCTGTGCCTCGCCGGCGACGAGAACGGCAACATCCTGCTCGGCACCCGCACGGGTTGACATGCACGGAGGCGTTCTCTGTGATCGCAAGGTCGCTGCGGACGTCCGCGTGGTTCGGGGGTGCTCGGCTCTCCCACCGCGGACACCTGATCTGATCGGTTAAGGTGCGGCGATATGAGCGCAGTCAACGGCGGCACGAGAGGCCCTGTCTGCGTCCTCGGCTTCGGCCGCAGCGGGACGTCGCTGACGATGCGGCTGCTGCATCTCCTCGGGGTGGAGATCGGACCCCAGGAGGATCTTCTGGCGCCGGGGGAAGCGGACAACCCCCGCGGCTACTGGGAGCCGGGCTGGATGGTGGGGCTCAACGACGAGATCCTGGCCAAGCTCGGGACCGTCTGGTGGCGTCCCCTGCCGGTCGCGCCTGGCTGGGAGAGGTCCCCGGATTTCGATGAGCTGCGCGAGCGGGCGCGCCGCCTGCTGAAGGAGAAGTTCGGGGCAGCCCCGTTATGGGGTTGGAAGGATCCGCGCACCACGCTCACGCTGCCGTTCTGGAAGGAGTTGGTGCCTGACGCAAAGTACGTGATCTGCTTGCGCAACCCCGCGGACGCGATCTCCTCGATTCAGCGTCGCCCTGACCCGCAGCTGTCGATCGGGGCATGGGGGGATCTGTGGCTGGAGTACACCGCCCGGGCTCTCGGGGAGACTCAAGGCTGCCCTCGAACGCTCGTGTTCTACGAAGACTTCTTCCATGACCCTCAGCGGCAGCTCGCAACGATGGCGTCGTCGCTGGGCCTCCAGGCGCCCGGCAAGAACGGCGCGCAGCGACGACTGCTCGAGGAGGTCGAGCAGGGGTTGCGCCACCATGCCACGTCCTCACGCGAACTTGCTGCCACGTTGGGGGTGCCGCCGCCGGCGCGCACCCTCTTCCTCGCCTTGCGGGCGGCAGAGGACGCGCGCCGTTCGACAGGGGGTCGTGAGGAGGAGGTGTCCGAGGCGATCGAGCGGGTCGCCCCGGAGCTCTGGTGGGAGCACCGGACGTTCACCGACCTGCAGCTCTCCGATGCGCGGCGCGCTGCGGTGCTGCAGGACGAGCAGAAGAGGTTCTCAGATGCTGTGGCTCAGGCGCAGGAGGAAACCGCGGAGCTGAGGACGCTGATCGGCCAAGAGCGGGAGCAGGCGCGTAGTGAGCTGGGGAGCGCTCGTCGTGAGCTCGAGGACGCGCGTGGCGAATTGGTGGTGTCCGCGGCCCGGTACGAAGAGGCGCAAGCAGCGCTGGCGGAGCTCGAGGATCGACTTCAGCGACAGGCGGCGGTCCTCGAGAAGGCCCAGTCGTCGATGAGCTGGCGGCTCACCGCGCCACTTCGAGTCGCCAAGCGCGGAATTCTGCGTCTGCGGCCGATTCCGCAAGGGTCCCCGGTCCCCGCGAGCAACCAGTCGCTTCTGTCCGGGATGTCGGTCAGCCAGGTCTGGTGGTGCGCGCTCCTGCTCACCTCGATTATCGCGGCCACCGATGCGGTCCTCACCCATGTCGTGCTAATCATCCTGCTGGCTGCCGGGCCATTCTGCGGGCTGTTCACGGGAAGATGGGTAAGGACGGCCGCTGTCGGGGCCTGGGCAGTCGCTCTCGCCGTAGTCCTCGGGTTTCCCGACGGAATCTGGGGCACGGGCAAACAGATGGTCGACCTCGGCACCGTCGCGAGCGTGGCGTTGCTGAGCACCCTTGCAGCCACGCTCATCGAGAGACGTTTGTACCGCAGGGCCGATGATCTCCAGACGTCGCGCTGACGTCGGAATGTTGGCGTCAGAGCGGCGCGAGCCACTTTGCGATGGTACTTCTAACTTTCCGTGGCAACGGCGGACCCGCGACTGGTACGCTGCGCGATCCGCCGTCAGCGAACCTCATGTGGCCTTCTGACCGTGCATGGTTCCTCGCCAGCGAGATCGATTTCGACTCCACACTCGTCGGGGGCACCCGCGATCTCATCGAGTCCATCCTCGACAACTCCGGCCTCGACGCGTGGCCCGTTGGACCCGACGACTCACTCGCCTATGACGCCGACCGCGTCAATCTGACCCACCGACAGCACGAGACGCTGGGTCGAGACGAGTAAGGCGGCCGGCCGAATGGCGCGCGCAGCAACCACAGCGCTCACCCAGTTCGCTGATCGTCTGCCCGTCGCTTGCCCTTTTGTCTCACACGGTCGCGATGTCCAGATGCGCCCGGTTACCAAGCTCCCGCGCGGGAGCGTCCAGCCAGGAATCATCGTGTAAGTTTACACACTGAGACGTAGAGTGCCACCGGCCAACGTGGGCAGCCTAATGCTGCGAGAGCGCGACCGACGGGCCAACGACTCCCAGCAACGCGCCGCCAGGCGATGGCTGCTGTAATCCCGACTATGGACACGACGGACGATACTGCACGCTCGGAAGGAGGACAAGACGCGCGGACGCTCGCTGCCCCGTTTGATGGTGCGGTCGGGGTCGCTCGCCATGGCTCCTCCAATCGGTCTGGTGGGCCTCGTAGGACATTGATGCACTTGGTTAGGCTCGATCGATGGGTCGAGGCCTTAGCGGTTGTGCTCGGATACACTGTGGTCGCCGGCCTGCTGTACCAGACACCGCTTGCAGGCCATGCAAGCACGATGGCCGCCGGGTTGGGGCTACCCGACAACGACGCTGGCGTGTGGCTACTCGCTTGGCCGAACTATGCCATTACGCATGGCCTCGGATTGTTTCACCCGAACATCGTGTTCGTGCCGGAAGGTTACAACCTCGGGCACGCGACCCCGCTATTCACCTTCGGCGTACCTCTGGCGCCCTTGACCACCCTCGCCGGACCGATCGTAACCTACAACGTAGTAATGCTTGCGGTGCCCGTACTGAACGGAAGCAGTGCGTACGCGCTGTGCCGCCGTCTCGGAGCACGGCCAGGCCCGGCGGCCTTGGGCGGCTTCGTGTTTGCGACCTCGGGAATCGTGTCGTTCTCAGAGCTTGGCGCGCCATCGACTGGCTGTGGAGCTTTTGTCGCGCTTGCTGTGCTACTCACCCTTAACCTCCTTGACGAACGCCAACCTCGGTGGCGTACTGCGGTGTGGCTGGGGCTGGACCTTGTGGCCCAACTATATTGCTCGATCGAGTTGCTGACAACCTTTTTGCTGTTCGGGAGTCTGGCACTCGTGGTCGCGTGGGTACTCGATTCCCAGCGACGGGGCACGATACGACACATACTGCCTTCGCTCGCGGGAGCAGGAGCGATTCTTATGTTCGTGGGCTTACCCTACATGCTGGCGTTTGCGTTTGACGGAGGTACCGGCTTCAGCCACGCCAACCCGAATCTCTATCCTAACGATCTGCTTGGCTTTGTGGTGCCGTCGCCGCTGCTCCGGTTTGGGCGCTCCTATTTCTCGTCGCTGGCCACGACCTTTACGGGTGAGGCAGGCGAGGCTTACATTGGGATCGGCCTGCTGACTATCACCGTGTGGTACCTCGCCGAGCATTGGCGAACACGGGTTGGGGCCCGCATCCTCGGCGTAGTCATGGCCGTGTTGGTCGTCTGCTCGCTCGGTACTCATTTGACGATTGCCGGCCACGCCACGATCCCAATGCCGTGGGATCTCGTTCTCCACGTCCCGTTGCTGCGTTACGCGATTCCCAGTCGGCTGTCTATACTCATAGCTCTCGGAGTGGCGGTTATCGTGGCTATGTGGCTTAAGCAGCGACCTAGCCTGCTGCGGTGGGCGATTTCATTAGGATCGTGTGCCTTGCTGATCCCCAATCCTGCGGTGTCGTGGTCCACTTCTTTTCATACCCCGCGATTCTTCACCTCGGGAGCCGCAGCGCGCGAGTTCACTATTCGTGACCACGTAATGGTGCTGCCATTCGCCGGCCCGGACGATGAGGCCCAAGCGGAGTCTGGATTTGCGTTCTCGCTAGCAGGTGGATACCTGGGGCAGTATCCAAACTCCTACGGGCAATACATCGCGGCCACCTATCTCATCCAAGGCACTTCGCCGCCAGGCGCGCCAGCTCGGGTGGCAGAACTCGTCCGCGCCAAGCACGTAGATGCCGTGGTTGTCGACGAGTCTGCTCCAGGGTCGTGGCGTCAGCTGCTTAGCGGACTCGGCGTCCAGCCTGTGGCCCGCGAAGGAGTGCTGATCTACCGGCTCAAGGGGTGACAGCGACTGCACTCCGTCTTCTCTACATCGTTGAGCACGTGACAACGTTAGGCGATAGACTACTCATGTGTCCGACAAGACCGTTGCTGCGGCTGAGCCGCCTCCGCTTATCTGCTGGCCTCTCGATCACTTCTATAGTCCTATTGCGAATACGGCGGTATTGAGCAAAGAGCCAGCCCGGTCACGTGTCTGGCCGGCCACAGCGCCCGAGACGCCGGGCATAGACTGGCGTTCTGATCAACAAGTCGCGCTGCTACTGGAGTTGGCGTCTCTAAGTGACTTCCCTATGCCTGATGGTCCAACCGGACACCTTCACGATTACCACGCCGCGAACGAGATGTTCTCCAGGCTCGACGCCTGGATGCTGCAGGCCATGTTGCGTCACTTCCGTCCGCATCGCGTGATCGAGACAGGCTGCGGCTGGTCATCGCTCGTGACCGCACGAGTCAATCGTGAGTACTTCGGGGGCGCAATCGACGTGACATGCATTGAGCCTTACCCACCCGAGTTTCTTGGCTCAGGTGTCAGGGGCATCTCTGAGCTCATTGCCTCACCCGTGGAGGAGGTGGCCATTGACCGGTTCTTGGAGTTGGACGCTGGTGATATTCTATTCATCGACACCTCTCATACGGTCAAGACCGGGGGGGACGTAGCATTTCTACTACAGGAGGTGCTGCCACGCTTGACTGATGGCGTGGTCGTCCATATACACGATATCTTTCTACCGTGGGACTATCCGCAAGAGTGGGTGTTTGCGGGCCGCGCCTGGAACGAGCAATATGCGGTTCGATCTTTCTTGACCTTTAACTCGGCATTCGAGATACTCCTCGGAGTTGTCTGGATGAGTCACTTCCGCTCCGATATTTTGGCCTCGGTTCTCCCTGGCTTTCCTCAGGGCTATCAAGACGGGGGTGGCTCACTGTGGATCCAACGTACGCCGAAAAAATAATGGCCTCTTATCAGGGTTGCAAATAGGAGAGACCAAGCTGCGATGACCCCGGGCTCTCGATGACCACCAATTCAAGCGACGAACTCTACTATGCCAAGATCGGTGCTGAGTTGGAGCGTTATGCCGAGCAGGAAGAGGTGCACGATCTCCCGGCGATCTATCATTACTGGTCGACGCGATACTGCTTGCCACTGCTACAGGAGGTGGGCTTCGATAGTTTGCACGAGTTCCTCGACCGACATGTTGCCGAGCAGTGCGCGCGACGAACTCCAGAGTGCGCCCGTCTTGTAAGCCTCGGAGCTGGTAACGGCGATACCGAGATCGGAATAGCCAGCCGACTCCGAGATCGAGGGATCGAGAATTTGGAGCTCATCCTGCTTGAGCTGAATCCACAGATGCTCGAGCGTGCTGCGGCTCACGCCAGCAAGCTCGGGCTAGCCGACCGAGTGGTGACCAGAGAGACAGACTTGAACGCTTGGGGGGCAGATGGCGACGCAGACGTGTATCTGGCGAACCACTCTCTCCATCATGTCGTCAACTTGGAGGGCCTGTTCACTGAGGTCCAGAGAAGCCTAGATCCTGAGGGCGTTCTACTCGTCAATGACATGATTGGCCGAAATGGCCATGTCCGCTGGCCGGAGGCTGCGGACCTCGTGCGGCGTATCTGGGACGTAGCGCCGGAGAGCTATCGTAGGAACCCTTACTTGCAAGCCGTTGAGGATGTATATCCGGACATTGATTGCAGCACCTCAGGCTTCGAGGGAATTCGCGCACAGGATATTCTGCCGCTCCTGCTCGATCGCTTTTATCCCGATGTTTATGTGTGCTTTCTGAATGTCGCAGACCCCTTTATAGACAGGGTTTACGGACCGAACTTCGATGTCGGCCGGTCTGAGGATCTCATGTTCATCGATGCGCTTGGGCGCTTTGACGATGCAGCAATCGATCTTCAACTCGTAACTCCCACACATCTGATCGGCTCGTTTAGGGCTCGACCTGTGATATGTCGCTATCCACGACGCCGCTCACCAGAGCGTACACTACGTGCGTCCTATCAGAATCCGGTGTCCGCGGCTGCTTCAGGCACACCCGCAGAACCGCAGACGCAAATCTACACGGGCGGGAATGCAGGCCGGGACGCTTTGATCGTGGAGCTTGAACGCAACCTTAACGAGTCGCAGGCTCGCTACGTTCATCTCCGCAACCGCAAGGCGGTGCGCATTGCCCTCACCGTTGCTGCACTGCGTCAGTGGCGACCGGCGAGGGCATCGCGCCGAGAAGCTCGCTGAGTCTGTGTGACACGACCTCCGTAGAGCAGTGCTCGACGATGAGCGCCTGACCCGCACGCGAAAGGCGCCGCCAGAGCTCGTCATCGCGCCAGGCTCTGATCGCGTGGGTTGCCAGACCTTTTGGGTCGTCCGCTATCAGCAGACACTCTTCGTCGTGGCCATCAAGACCCTCCGCCCCGATAGACGTAGTGACGACGGGAAGGCCAGCGGCAAGAGCCTGCGTGATCTTGCCCTTCATCCCAGCGCCGTAGCGTAGAGGAGCCACCATCAGCCGCGATCCTTCCAGCAATGGTTGGAGGTCTTCAATCCATCCTGTTACGTCCACGAGCGGTGAGGCGAGCGTCTGTACCTCAGACGGGGCATGAGGTCCGACGATCGTGACCTGCACGTCGCCCAGCTCGCGCCATACGATGGGCATGACCTCCCTGACCAGACAAATAGCCGCGTCGACGTTTGGCTGGTGCTCGAAGCCCCCGACGAAGAGAATACCGGAGCGCTCCTCGGGAGGCATCACATATCGCTCGACCTCGTGTATGTTGGGCACCACGAGAACCTTCGCATCCGGGATATCGCACTCGACCTGAGTGCGCTCCGAGTCGCTCACCACGAGCGTGGTGTCGGTTGCACGGATCATCGCCAGCTCGATCTCGCGTAGTGCCATGGCCTTCGGCCCAAGTGGGCCTACGCTGCCGTTGTCGGTCGAAAGAGCACCTCCTGGTGCGCTGCCGATTGCGCTGCGCCTAGCCTCTCGCAACCAATGCAGATCGACAGTGTCATACGCGACTGTGGCCGAAGGAGCAAACTCCCTGACCACATCGAGCCAGCGGCTCGCGATCTGAGGACGGGATAGGATCACGGCGCTCAGCCTGGGGCCCAGGGTGGCAAGCTCAGCATTGACATTGAGCGCGCCGTAAAGCACCTCGATTCCCATGCGTTGCAGAATCCGCGTGTATGGCTGCGTTGGTGCGAGGTTGTCGGGCATGAATGTCACCCGTGCCCCCAATCCGATTAGCGCTCGCATGATGTTCAGCATCCGCAGTGCGCCGGAGTCGCAATCCCACATCGGGACGCGGTGGTCGATCACGAGTATATGCGGGCCGTGATAGCGGTTTGCGGCAGCGCGTACGTTCGTAGGTGCTGGGCGCCGCTGCTCGGACTCCAGTCGGTGGCGCCACTTCGCGACGAACTTCGGGCGGTTCCGTTCCTGGTGGCGCTTGTGGCTGGACTCGACATCGTTGCCTGCGGTTGCGCCCTCGATGTGAACGATGATTGCCTCAGGCTCGTACAGCACTCGAAGACCACGCTCGCGAGCCTCAAAGCACAGATCGGTGTCCTCGTAGTACATCGGGTGATAACGCTCGTCGAAGCCTCCAGTCGCCTTCCATAGTTCAGCGCTGACCATCAGCGCTGCCGCTGAGCCGTAGTCGGTCTCGCGCCGGTATTCGTACTGGAAAAGCTCAGGCGAGTCGCCACGCCCGTAGTTCGCGCCTGTGCCGTCGCGCCATACGATTCCACCAGCCTCATTCAGGCTGCCATCGGGATAGACGTACTTTGGCGTCACCACGCCTATGTCGTCGGCGGATTCTGCGCAGGCGAGCATCGCTAGGAGCCAGCCGCGCGTCACTTCGGTGTCATTGTTGAACAACACCAGCCACCGTCCACGGGCCACGCTTGCACCTCGATTGACACTGCGTAGGTAGCCGAGATTCTTCTCATTGTGAAGAATCTTTGCGCCCCGTACTCCTTCGAGCAGACGTTTCGTCGCGGCGTCTGCGGTGTCGTCCACGAGGATCACCTCGTAGCTCGCGTGGGCCGTGTGCTCGCGGATGGAGGTAAGGCATGCCAGCGTCAACTCGGCGTGCGCGTACAGTGGGATGACCAACGAAACCTTCGGATTCTCGTATTCCGGCATCGAGATCACCTCGGCGACGCCCTCCCCATCTGGTGTCCCTGCGCTCTCGTCATTCGGGGGTTCAGGGGGGGGTAATGCCGGCTTCGGCCGCTTAACCAGGGCTTTGCCTGCGAGTCTTAGAGAAAGACGCAGCGTGCGAGCGAAGAGAGACTCCTCGCCAAGCGCGCCATAAAGCCGGCCTCTCGCCCGCTGGAAAGCCTGCCAAGTCACCGACTCCTCGGTGCGACGATTCAGCTGTCTGACGGCAGCAAGTTCCGCTTCGACCGACGCGATCCTGTCCTCACGTAGGGCAATCTCCGCCTCGCGGGAGGCGATCACGCCGCGCAGACCGACGATGTCCTCCTGCCCGCGTACGATGTCCTGGTCGCGCTGACCGAGCTCTTCCTGTGCTCGCGCGTTTGCTTCACGTAGCGCGCGGTCGTGCTCTACGCGCTCACGTTCAAGCGTGTGCGACTGTTCCTCGGACCGTTCTTCGTTCAGCCGAACGGCCGCGTCTCGCTCACCCATAGCGACCACGGCGTCATGTTCCTTGATGCGCATGAGTTCGAGGTCGCAGTCAGCAAGCGTCGAAGTACTCGCCAACTCGGGCAGTGGCACCTTTGACGCCAGCGCGACCAGATAAAGCGGGGTCGGATCGCCAGCGATGCGCCACTCATCGCCCGAGCGCTCGATGTAGAAGTCGGGGGAGTCGGGTGGGCTGCCCTTGTCCGATGGACTGCCGAGAGCGCCCATATGTGAACCGGTGATCGTACGCTGGCCCCAGGTGGCCACGTGTGGGAAGTTCGTCCCCAAGAGCTCGACGAACTCCTCCGATCCCAGCTCCCGCTCATGGAACGGATTGTGTTGCCCGCCCACCTCGCTGTAGAGGCGCCGGTCGGGTGTCGAGATCACGAGAATCCCGTCGTCGGCCAACACGCGCACGACTTCAGCCAGGACCTGCTCTTGCTCTTGAACATGCTCGATGATCTCGAAAGCGACTACGGCGCCGAAGGATCCCGTCTCGTAGGGCGACAGATCGATCGCCGTACCAACGTGGAACTCGAGGTTCGTGGCCGCGTAGTTGAGCTTGCTGTGCTCGACGGTGCGCTCGTCCAGATCCACGCCGACCACCCGCTCGGCCGACTCTGCCAGGATGGCGGCACCGAATCCCTCGCCGCTTCCTAGGTCGAGGACCTTGCGGCCACCGACGATGCGCGCGGCCCATAGATAGCGGTGGAAGTGCTCGTAGACGACCTGTACGTCCGGCGCCCAGGGCACGCAGCGCTCACCGGTCCAATCGATCAGGCGTGGGGCCGCTGCACGACGTTGAAAGCTCACGGCCGAGACGATATCGCGGTGGAGCGCAATAGGCTCCCCGCTCACATGCGCTGATGGGCGGACTTCAAGCGTTGAAGGGTTGGGCGAGCGCTGAGCGATTGCTGCCCCTTCTTGCCCAGGTTTGTAACGATGGTCACATGAGGCCGTAGGCATGGGAAGACTTCCGATTTGGGCAGTCAGCGTACAGGGCGGCTGCCTGGCCTCGCTCAATAGCTCGTAGGCGAAACTCGGCGCGGCATGCGAGCGGGTGCTCGCAATACTGCAGGATGACCCCAAGCAGTTGGTCTGGACGATCCCACCAGCGGCCATCGCTTATCCACTAAACGTGGGTAGCGGGGGGGTCTCGCGAAATACACGCAAAGTTCCAGCCTGCAAAGATTTACCAAGATCCATTCCCGTTTGACTACCCATCATTCCTCTACGCTGGGACTCGTTCCTTCTCTCGGCCTCAATGAATTCACCCGGGAAGCGAGACGCGACCTCATTGCGTGATACTTGGGCTAGTACCGGTCTTCAGTCCCTCCGTGGTGTTGTGCACTCCGCTCGTGGTTGAGTAGGTGAACAGTTCGCCCGAGTTCGCGTTGAAAGCTACGACATAGCCGCTGCCTGGCAAGCTCGCGATGCTAGGACTCGTACCAGGCCACACGCCCTCCGTCGTGTTGGCGACCCCAGCCGTAGACGAATACGTGAACAGTTCGCCGGTGTTCGCGCTGAAAGCTACGACATAGCCTCCATTTGCTAGCGATGCAACGCTAGGACTAGTGCCGGTCTTCAGTCCCTCCGTGGTGTTGTGCACTCCGCTCGTGGTTGAGTCGGTGAACAGTTCGCCCGAGTTCGCGTTGAAAGCTACGACATAGCCGCCGCCTGGCAAGCCCGCAATGCTAGGACTCGTACCAGGCCACATTCCCTCGGTCGTGTCGACGATACCCGTCGTGGGCGAGTAAGTAAACAGTTCGCCTGTGTTCGCCTGGAAGGCGACGACGTAACTACCGTTAGTCAACGCAGCCACGCTAGGGCTACTCCCGGGCTTCATTCCCTCGGTCGTGTCGACGATACCTGTTGTGGGCGAGTAAGTAAACAGTTCGCCCGTGTTCGCCTGGAAGGCGACGACGTAACTACCGTTAGTCAACGCAGCCACGCTAGGGTTTGTGCCGGTCTTTAGCCCCTCTGTGGTGTTGTGCACTCCGCTCGTGGTTGAGTCGGTGAACAGTTCGCCCGAGTTCGCGTTGAACGCTACGACATAGCCTCCGGTAGCCAGCCCGGCGATACTGGGATTAGTGCCGGGCCACATCCCCTCCGTCGTATTCATCAAGCCGGCAGTAGCCGAATATGTAAAAAGTTCACCAGTGTTTGCTTGGAACGCCACCATGGGCGCGGGGATCGTAACTGTCCTATCGCCACCGTAGACGGTTCCAGCTTCGCTAGTGGCGACCAACCGATAATGGTAGACCGTGCCGGGTTCGAGACCGGTTACGGTGGCGCTCTCTCCTAGGGTGCTCAGGCCCGATCCTGCGGCACTCGACGACGTTGACGAGCCGTAGCCGGTGGTCTTGCCATATTCGAAGTAGTAGTGGGTGCTGATGCCTCTGGGGTCCACGGTCCCATTCAACTTTGCCTGCGTCTGCTGTACTTCCGACGCTGCTTCGGTGGTCACTGTAGGCGGCCGAGGAGTATATTCAGTCCGAACCTGAAGATTGCGCCCCGCGCCTCCGATGCCGCTGAGCTTATGTTCACCCTCGACCCCCTGCTCCACCCCGACGAGCGCATATTCTTCGGGGTTTGTCGAGAGGATCGTCCCGCAGCCGCCTTTTGCGAGCGATTCTTTGGCGAGATTGATCACCGCCAGGAGATTGGCCTTGGTGATCTTCGCGGCAAAGGACGTCCATCCGCTGGGCGTCCCGGAGAATTCAAAGGTATTCGCCCCCTGCTCCGTGGCAAATGTGGTTCCCGGCCAAAAGTAGGTAACGACCGTGTCGTACCCGTTTGGACCACATGCACCTATCCGCTCTTCCTTCCACCTCGGTGGGTTGTATACCGAGCGCCACTCCTCAAAGCAGTACTCGAGGACAGGGCGGGGTGCTTCTTTCTTTTCCATATCTTCGAGCAGAGGGCAGACATATCCCCAAGCCATGTTGGAGGCGCTTTCGCCGCTGAATGTAACGGTATGAACAAGGGCTTCGGCCGACACCGCGAGTGACGGTTCGCCAAACCAGCTGGCCCAGGGATAATCGCTGAGTCCGTGAAGCGACACGATATGGTGCATTCCACACGTGTTGTAGCAATTGTTGCTGGGATCCCCGGTGCCAACCTCCTGTCCCCATGTCGCGCCGTCCGCTTGGCATACGTTGCCATATGGGTCGCTCTCCTGGTAGCTTTTGTACGGCGTGGGTGGTGTGTAGCCGGTCGTTCCTCCCTGGTTGTTGGATTCTTCACGGGAGATGTCGTCACCGATCTTGTAGTAGTCGCAGTAGTTGCCGTCGGGTAGCTGAATGCCTTCGGCGCTTCCGCCCGCGCTCACTTCATCCATATGGGCCAGTCCGCCTTTGAGTGAGCCGCTTTTTGAGAGAAACCCGGCACCGACCGTTTCGCCGCACGCGGTTGACGGGGATCCCAGCTGCCCTGTCTGCCAACAGGTCGAGTCGTTTTCGCCGTACCAGTAGAAGCTGCTCGTCGCCTGCGCGAGAGTGGGGCCGGCACACAGCAGGGCTGCTGTCATGAGCAGCCACAACGAGAGCCCTGCCACCAGCCTGCCGGGCCGGGCGGCACGCGCGTGCCTTGTGCGGATGGAGATCGCCGACGCCACACGAGTCGACCGATTCCCACCCCGTTCGGCATTGCCACCCACGTCTATCCCACGCGCGTTTCGCATTCCGCTCCCTCGCTTGCTTTTTGACTTGGCCTGCCAGCGCCCCCGCCGGCTTCGTGTCTACGTCAGAGCTGTTGGCAGCTCTCGGTGGTTCCACACACCGCGGATGAGCCTATGCGTATCTTTCTGTCACTGTCAACCGGGCACATTTATGGACCAAGCTGACTTTGATACGGAGCTGCGATTTGGGGACGTTGCGGTACTCAACGGGGAAGTCTTTGGAAGACGCCGCTGCCTACGAGACCGCTCCCCCGTGATTCCCTCTCCAGGGCTCTGTTTCTGGCTCCTCCTCGCCACCCACCCCGGCCGCGCGGCATGGAGGCCGCGCGCCTGACGCGCTGGTCTCCGCAAACACGCGCGTGGACGATCTCCCATCCTTAACTCCTACTCCGCGTTCCGCCCGGGAGCCTCATGCGACGTGGGTAGCGAAGGCGACCCGGCTGGTTGTTTCGCGGTGGTCGGCGATGGTCCCCGATGGTTCGGACGGCCACGGGTGCGACCCGCTGCTCGTGTCGTTTCTGTACGGGACGTCGTGGGCTCGGGCGTCGGCGTGGTGGCCTGTCTTGCTCGGTGTGCCGCGCTGCCGTCGATGCTGTGGTCCCATCCGCGGGCCCCGGCCTACTCCAGGTCTTTCCTCCAATCGGCCTGCTTGGACTATTCGAACCAAGACCTCCAGAGATCCCTTGCCCGACTGGTCAGGAAACTTGCAGCCGTACGACGGGCCGGCGGGCCTCGGCGGCGGCCCACAACTTGCCGGCAGCGCCCGCGCTGCCCGCGCTGGGTGCTGAAGGCCATCGTGCGCGTCCTAGCCGACCGGGACGAGCCGATGCGGGCCAGAGACATCCATACAGCCGTCGAAGCGGCACTGGGTGAACCAGTCGCGGCATCCTCGATCAAGACCGGCGGACACGCGATCCGTTTCCAGGACGTGCCGCAGGCGGCCGCCGAGCTACATCGCTGGGCCGGCTGACGCTAGCGGATCGCGTCCTCGCACCAACCTTTCCAGAAGCGCGTGGAGCGCAGGAACAGTCGCGTCGTGAGCGGGTTCGTCCACATGATTGTCTTCCACACGGGCCACTCGTCCAGGCGCCGAGAGGAGGGGACGATAACGGTGTCGGCGAGATAGACGAGGTGCTCGCCGCGCCAACTCGCGAGCCTGCGTAGCCTCCAGTTGAACTCGCTGTCCTCGGCCATTCTAAGATCTGTCGGGTAGCCGCCGATCGCACGGAATGCCTCCGCAGTCACAAACAGCGACTATCCTGGCGAAGGCTGGAGCAGCGGGTCGCGTGCCAGATCGGCGGCCGATAGTTCGAACTGTGCCCACGCGCTGTCGGTCGAGCGGTCGTTGTACGTCGCGAAATACTTGGGGAACTCCCAGGGATCCTCGTGGGGCGCGGTTGGCGGCATCGAGTCTCCATACCTGAGCCCGTTCGAGGCTTGTGCGCTGGCAGATGCCGGCGAGGTAGGCAAGAGAAGGCCGGACGCAGGTCGCAGGTTCTGCGCGAGCTGGCGCTCGAGGTCGAGAGCGTCCTCGAGCGCCGCCGACTCCACGTCGAGGTACAGCCGATAGATCTTCGCATGACCAAGCGCGGCAGCGGCGGGGCGGCCATCGCCGACGGAGGCGCTGCGCACGGTGTGGGCGTCGGCTCGGCCCGCCGCCGCGCACGGTGTGAGCGTCGGCTCGGCCCGCCGCCGCGCACGGTGTGAGCGTCGGCTCGGCCCGCCGCCGCGCTACTCTTCGAGCCTCCCGAACAACGCGTCGATCTGCTCCTCGTCGGAAGACCTCCATCTTGGAGGAGGTTCTTCGGCCCATTCGAGATCGCGCCTTTCCGCCGCGAGCTCCACCTCGCGAAACCGGCATTCCCACGGGCTTTGCGACACCTCCTCGCGTGCGCTGGCGAACGCCGCCGGGTCGAGCTCGACCGCCATCCCGTCCGCGATCACGGCCAGCCGCCTGAGCTCGTCGAGTTCGTCAAACCACGCCGACGGCCGCTCCAGGCATTCCCGGGCCCATCCCGCGAATCGGCTCCTGAGCGCCTCCCACTCGCCCACGTCGAACAGCGCAGGGTAGCCATCGTGGACTTTGCACAACAGTTCGTACCCGTCTAGCGAGTGTCGTGCGGCCGCCTGGCGCTTGACCGCCTTCGCCGCTCCCGAAACCTCGAAGCCTGCCTGGGCGAGAGCGTCGATCAGCATCCACCAGCTCCAGCCCTTCGATTGCTTGGAGCCATCCACCTCCACCGGCAGATCGCGCATCAGCGTGTCGAGCACGTCTGTTGCCACCTGCTCAAGGTGAGGCTTCAACGCCGGGGTCACCTTGCACCACTCGGCCGCCCGCCAGAGGCGTCCGCTGAGGCGGTCCTCGCCGGGCCGGTGCAGTCCACTGAGCAGCCCCGCGGCGTCGGGGCACTCTCGCCGAATCGTGCGCGCGATCGCCCCGCCCAACTCCTGCACCCATCCTTCGATGGCGGGCTGGTGCTCACACGCCAGATCGGCCAGCACGGCGACCTGCTCGTAAAACCAGGCGCCCGCGAGCGCCTTGACGATCTCCCCTGGATCGTCGAGCAGTTGCGCCTTGAGGAAGTCGATCAGCGAGGGGTTCAGCGCCGACACATAGTCGGGACCGGCGCCCAATCCCACGCTCCTGATCGTCACAAACGAGTCCTGGAGCACCTTGAGCGCCGCCTCGAACGCGGAGCGTCCGACGGGCAGGTCGCATCCCCGCGCTGCCGCTTGGTAGGCGGTTTCCAGATCGCTCAGCAACACTCGGTCACCCAGGCACGCCAGCTGCAACAGCAGGCATCGCTCCGCCGGACCCACACCGTGGTCGTAGACGTGCGACCACAAACGCGTCGGATGGTCCAGCACCGAGATGCAGAAGCGCGAAAAGTCGCGCTTCTCGGCGGCGCTGAGGGTGGGCCCGCTCAGCCCGGTCATCCACTCGATCAGCCGCGGCGTGTACGCCCGGTGATCAATCACCTCCAGATAGCTTCGGTATTTCAGCAGGTCGGCCTTGGCGTCCCGATCGATCGCGTTGGAGAAGTACACGTGGTTGTAGAAGATGTGGGCCCGCTCCAGGCGGCTGTAGCTGTCGAGCGTCAACGCCAACTGCTCGGCCCCGAGCGTCCGCCATTGCATATCCTCGACCCGCAGCTTCGCCTGCTGAAGCACATGCTCGCGGGTGGCGAGGATCAGACGCGCGCGCCCGCTTCGGCGAACGTGTCGGATGAAGCCGGCCAGATCGCGGGTGTCCTCGCCCACGCCGTCGAACAGCGCCGTTCGGCCCAGGAAGTCGTCGAAGAAGAACGCCTGCGACTCGTCCTCCTTGATCAGGCGCCACGCCTCGGCGACGTCCGACTGCACGCCGTAGGGCGTATGGCCGGCGCGCACCGCGTCCAGCAGCAGCAGCCGCGCCAGGGTGGTCTTGCCGGCCCCCGGCGGACCAACGATGATCACCACGTTGTCCTTGGTGAGGATCGCGCGCGCCTGCGAGAAACCGCGGGTTTGGACGTACCTCGGCAGATCCCTGAGGATGTCATCGATCAGCGCGCTGCTGCGCGCATACACGTCGGCGTTGACGATCCTGTCGAGCTGTGCGCTGCCGCGCATCCACAGCTTGACGTGGGCGCGCTCCACAGCCTGGTGCCGGCGCAACAGCGCCCCAACGTCGTCGTCGCCGAGCACGTCCCGCGCATCACGCGCCAGCGGGGCAAGCGCCTCGACCAGTGCCTGCTTGTTCGCGGCGGTGAGCCGGCGCGAGGTGACGAACGCGTAGCGACGCGGCTTGATCCCGGCCACCCTCAACTCCTCCGCTTCGCGCCGCGCCGCGTGCTCAAGCTGAGCGAATGTGCTGTGCACGTAGTGCTTGCACTGCACATAGTGGAAACCGGTGTTCCCCAAGCGGGCACGCAGGTCCACCTTGCCGTCCGGGCCGCGCGGGAACGTTTCGAAGCTACGGCCCAGCTCCTCGCCGAGAAGATCGGCGATCAGCAGCTCGAAGTCGTAGTCGGATAGGTCATCGAATCGGCCCATTGGCACGATCTTGACAGAGACACCGCGTCGCGGCCGCCTACCGTGTAGCTCTGGATCGCACACCGTGCTGGGTCGCGTACCCCAGGAGACGGCCGAGGCGATCGGGCGGCTGCACTGGACGTTGTAGCGTGGATTCGGCAGACGAGTCAGCGTCTACTATAGTTAGACTTTATATATGGCTGACGTTGTACTGCATCCCAACAGCTCGGCGCTGCACCGCCTCGCCTATTCCCAGGAGGGCCTGTTCACGGCCCGGCAGGCTCAGGAACGGGGCTACAGCGCGCAACTGCTCGCCCACCACGCGCGAACGGGACGGTTCGCGCGAGTGAGGCACGGGCTCTATCGCCTCAGCGACTACCCAACAGGAGAGCACGAGGGGATACGCGCCGCCTGGCTGGCGCTCGGAATGGATCGCGCCATCGTCTCGCACGAGAGCGCACTCGTGCTACACGAACTCTCCGACGTGCTGCCCGACACCGTGCACCTGCTCGTCTCCCGCGAGCACCGCGGAATCCGCCCACCCGCCGGAGTGACCCTCCACACCGCCACGACGCCCATCCCGGACGACGAGATCACAACTCGCAACGGCATCCGCGTAAGCACCCCATCGCGGGCGATCGCCGACGCGGCCGGTTCGGGCACAGCGCCCGAGCAGATCCAGATGGCGATCCGGCAAGCCCTGCAGCAGGGACGCGCGACACCCAGCAAACTCATAGATCAGGCAGAACGCCACAGCGGCCAGGTCGCCGCCCTCATACGGCGCACGATCCAAGAAGCCACAGCCGCATGAAGTACGCCACCCCCGAGGTTTCGCGCCGCGCTGGATCAGCGCATCCGCAATGAGGCAGTCACCAGCGGCGTAACCGTGATGCGGCTGCGCAAGCGCGTCGCATTCGAGCGCTTCCTCGCCAGGCTCGCCATCGTGGACCCGCAACGCTGGGTGCTCAAGGGAGCGTTCGCGCTCGACCTACGACTCGGACTGCGAACACGCACGACCAAGGACATCGACCTCGCAGGAGCCGACGACGAACAGATCGCAACCGCCAACCTCATCGCAGCCCAGGCGATCGACCTACACGACCACTTCAGCTTCGACGTGACGCGAACCCCAGCGCTGGACCGCGCCGAGGCATTCCGCGCCGTGCGCTACAGCGCGACCGCCGAACTCGCCGGACGCCGCTTCGAGCAGTTCCCCGTCGACGTGGCGCTCAGCGAGCACCCAACCGCCCCGTCCGAACGCTTGCCGATCCCGAGCCTCCTGGACTTCGCGGACATCCTGCCGATCGAGATGCCCGTGATCGCCCTGGAGCAGCACATCGCCGAGAAGGTCCACGCCTACACCACAGCAACAGCCGAGCACAAGGATCAAGGACCTGATCGACCTCCTGCTGATCGCCGACCTCGCCACCCCGCACGCGGAGGGCCTGCGCGAAAGCCTCGACGCGACATTCCGCAACCGCGCCCGCCAACCCCTCCCCTCCGCGCTCCCCGCACCCCCGCCAGCATGGACGACCCCCTACACCCGCGCCGCCGAAGCAGTCGGCCTCCCCACCGACCTCGACACCGCGTATGCCGTAGCCGCGACCTTCCTCGACCCGGTGCTCGCCGGCACCTCGACCGGCCACTGGAATCCCAAACAGCAGCGCTGGACTACTTTCTAAAACCGATGTTGTCTGCGGTTCGCGAATAAGCCTCGTTGTTCACGAAAGCCGATACGTGCTCCAAAAAGCACACCTACTTCTGGGCCTGCGCTGTCGGGCTCCCGAGGCCCGGCATAGACTCGCCGGCCTGCTTGGACACTATTCGAACCAAGACCTCCAGGGGTCGCTGGCCCGCTTGGCAAGGAAGCTGGCCGCTGTGCGGGCCAGAGGCGGGCCTTGGCGACAGCCTGCAACCTGCCGGCGGCGGCCACGCCGGCCGGGATGGGTGTTGAAGGCCATCGTTAGCGTTCTGGCAGACCACGGCGAACCAATGCGGCCCAAGGACATCCACGCAGCGGTCGAGGCAGCGCTGGGCCAGTCAGTTGCGACTTCCTCGATCAAGACAGCGCTGATTGCCAACGCCTCGGCCTCGCGGCGACTGGTTCGCGTGGCGCCAGGATGGTACGGGCTGGCGGATGATGGGGCATCAGCTGCTGGGCGCACCTGGTAGGACGGGCTGGCCAGGGCTGGCTTAAGTCTACCGGCTCTCGGGATACAAGGCGCCCATCTCGACATCCGTAAGCCCCCGCAGACGGAGCGTGCGCCAGCGCGCTTCCGAGCCTATTCCGTGTCCGCCAGCGCAGCCTCGAACTCGTCGAGATCAAGGATGGCGCGGCGGATTGCCCGGAGATCCTGCGTCGGCACTTCGACGTACCCGCCACCTTCGGCGTTGTCGATGTCCTCGAACGGCAGCATCCCGAGCGGCGCGTAGTTGGTCTGAATGAGATCGACAAAGGCGCCATAGTCGATGACGTAGACGTCGTAGCGCTCCCCCGGCTTGTCCTGGGCCGAATAGCCCTTTCGGATCAGGTGGAGAACGCGGGCGTCGAACAACGCCAAGAGCAGCGGAGCGCCGGCAGCGGACTGGTTAACGAGAAACCCGCGGGCCCGCTTCTGCCGGATGACCCGATCAATGATCCAGTTCAACAGAGGCAGCGCGTCTGGACGGCTCTGCAGTGCCGGCTCCTTGTCGCTCTGGAACCAGGCCCTTGCCGCAAGGCGAACATCGGGGACTGAGATCCTTTTCTCGGAAGCACGGAGCGCGGCACGGGCGGCAATGTTAATCGCGTCGCGGGGGACCCCCTCGGCCGCCCGGACAAGCTCATCAAACGCACGCCGGTCCGTGAAGGCTTCGCGCAGGAACTCGCGCTCGTTCGATAGTGCTGCCACCGCGGGGTCGGGCTCGCCTTCGTGGCCGGCGGTGATGTGCTTGAACAGCAGCCCGAGGAAGAACGAGCGGGCACGATCTTCGTTCTGCTCAAAGACCATGAACTCGTCGAGATCGACGTTCGCCGAAACGTCGGCGCCGAGCTCGATGCCGATCATGTCGCCCGAAGGGAGCTGGGTCCGGAAGTTGGTCTGCTGCTCGATCGCGGCGATCTTGACTGTGATCCGGTCCTGCAATGGGAGCACACAGCGGACGAGGAACTCTCCGAGGTAGGGCTGCACTTCCGACGGCACGCTGCTCCACTCGTCGAGCAGCAGCCAGAACCGGCGGCCTGTCAGGCCGCCGGCGAGGTTGCGAAGCGCCTTGGCAACCTCGGTGAAGTTGAGCTTCAGTCGCTCCCTTCCTCTGCGAACCTCACGATGAAGCCCACGGGTCTCTTGCTCGCCCGACGCCAAGGCGGAGACTCCAAGGTGTGCGCCAGTCAGGTCGATGCCAGCCCTTACACCGCCGCCGCTCCTTGTGGCGTCGCGGGACTCCCCCTCGCTAACGAGCTCGACGTTGCCGGCGACCCGGATGGTCGTGACCGCTTCGCCGAGCGCGTCGAGCAGTCGCACAAAGTTGTTGTCGGCGATGAGCTCCTCGTCATCGACAACGGCTTGCAGGACCGACTCGTGCAGCTGGCCCAAGAGGTCGACAAGAAGGCGCGCCGCGCGCTCAATCGGGCCAACCTCGTCGCCGGCGAAGAGGCCCTCGGGTGACCCGATCGTCCGCAGGTCGCCGTAGAAGGCGATGTCGCCCCGCTCGCGAGCGAGCGTTTCAACGTACCTGAAGGCGTGCGTCTTCCCGGTGCCGCGGCGGCCGTAGAGAACCTGGTGGTCGACGGCCTCAAGGGCAGCGGCGACGCCCGAGTCGACGAAGGTGTCGCGAAGCTGCTCGGACTGGCGCGCCTCGGCGCGCTTCGGGACAGAGTTGAGCCCTCGATTGATGGGCGACAGCCCTGCCATCGCTGCCGAGTCTAGATGGTCCACCGGGTACCGCCCGAAGCTCGTGAGGTGTAGCTGCCGCCTGGCTCAGGCTTCAGCGGGTTGCATATGCCTCCAGCTCACATCTCGCTGTTACGCTCACGGGAGTCTCAACAGATCGCGGAGCATCTCTCGGAGGGCCGAGTCGCCGCCGCGATGGCTTTCGCGAGCGACGTGGATATTGCGCTCAGCATCGAGACGCATCCATGCGATCGGGTGGTCAGCGGCCTCGGCGAGCTGACCGAGAAAGGCACGTTGGGCGCGACCGTTGCCCTCCCGAAAGGGGTGGACGGCGTTGAGCTCAGCGTAGTAGTGGGCGAGCCGCTCCACGAACCGCTCGCGTCCCAGACCACGTAGCAAGCCCTCGCGCGCGAGATCGGCGAACAGTCTCCTCAAATAAGGCTCGATATGCTCGGGCAGAGCAAACAGATCGCCCCCCTTGCTGATCCGCACCGTACGAAGCTCACCGGCCCACGGGTACACATCGCCGAAGATGACGCGGTGGGTCGCCTGCAGGTGAGCGAGATCGTAGCCTCCGGGGATGCGGCGTCGTTCGAGCTGCGCAATGCGAATCGCGCTGATCGCCGCCTCGCGCTCGGCAAGGTCGGCCGCGTCGCGTAGGTCGAGACGATTGCGCAGGATATCGGTGCCGGGGTAGACGTACGGATCGTCGGCCATCGCCGCGAACGTATCTGATCAGTACGTCGGAGCCACTACGCGCGCACTGGCGCGAGCAGCGCGTCAAGCGACTCGCCGGCACCGATCCGCCGAGCCGCGTCGTCCAGTTGCGCGTCGCTGAGCTCGCCGCACGCCCACCGGCCCAGAAGCGCCTCGGCAACACCCGGATCGAGACCCTCGGCCCGTACTGACGCGAGCGCGTTTTCGGCTGCGTGCCTGCGCGTGTTCATACGCGCATTTTAGACGCTACGGCCACGGCCACCGGCGCTGACCGCAAGGGCGGCCCGAGAGCAATCTGGGTGGCCGTCCTGGTTCGATTAGCGACGTTCTGTTCTCCGAATATCGGGGCGATTGGATTTGAACCTGCGACCGCCCGGCCCTCAGCCTGAGCGATCTGGCGTCTCTGAGTGCCCGGAGCCACTCGATCGGCGCCCGGTCATCCAAGCGCGTTTTCGTCCCAAGCAACCCACACCTTCGCCGTCTCAGTGACCGGCTCAACGCATTCCCTCAGCCATACGAGGCTATCCGTGTATATACTGACCGCATGAAGGTCGTGAAGGTACGCCGCGTTGGCAACAGCAACGTGATCTCGATTCCGCGGGAGTTCGAGGCCCGTGGCTACGCCCCAGGGTCCTCGGTGCTCTTGGAGGAGCTTCCCGGAGGCGCACTGCGGATCATGTCCACCGAGAAGGTCAGCGAGCGTATTCGAGACATCGGAGCGCGCGTGGTCGCCGAACACGGGGAGGCGTTGCGGATTCTCGCCGATCACCACCCCGACGCTCCCCAGCAGTAGCGGCATGGCAGACAAGCAGTCCGGCGAGATCGAGCCGATCTATCTCACGGTCGAGGATGTCTTGGGGCTGTATGGGCTGATCATCGGCGCCGGCTCCGCAGAGGCAGCCGATCATCTGCGCAACCGCGACGGCCTGGAGAGCTCGCTCGCGCGGCCTGCCACTTACGCGCACTACGAGGACGCCGACCTCGCGCTGCAAGCGACCGTCCTGGCTCACGGGATCGCCGAGAGTCAGCTGTTCATCGACGGCAACAAGCGCACGGCGCTGGTGGCGATGCTCACCTTCCTCGAGATCAACGGCTGGCGCGTCGAGGCCTCAGACCCCGAGCTGGCCGGCTGGATACTCAGCTTCAGCGCCGGCGCCACGCCGGAAGACGTTGCGAAGCTCCTGCGTTCCAGCGCTGCCGTAGAAGCTTGGTAGAGGAATGCGGAGCAAGAGTGACTGAATGAGTTGGCTCTTCTTTTGGTCGCTCCAAATACCGCGGGAGCGCTGGAAGTCCGGGTCGAGGTCGATGCGACCGGCGGCTCGCTTAGGTCGCTTGCCTACCGGCGTGTGCTGCAGAATGGCCCGAATACAGGATCTTCTGCAGAGCATCACACAGTAGGTTACTGCAAAATATACTGCCTTTGATATCTTTCGCAGCATGGTTAGGCCGCCGAAAGCCTAGTATCTAAGCCAAATGAGTCCAGTCTCCCCGGCAGGACCTGGTACTGGCTCAAACGTGCGGATCGCCTCGCCCAACTCGGGCAACGCTGCCACGACTCGCTGATCGACGCCGCACGTACGCACGTGTGCGCTCCAGAGCCTCGTGGGAGAGTGGTGGCCTCGGCATCCGGTCCGCAAGCCGTCTGCGGTACGTCGCCGCGAGCGGTGGGTATGTGTGAAAACGTCGGTGGTAGGTCAGTTTGGGCGCGTACCGCCCCGCTTCTCGGCAGAGTTTGACTTGTATAGCGATGGTATGTATAGGTAGAGGCTCGGGTTGTTATAAAAAATTCAGAACCCGATAGCAATTGCACACGGCTTTTGAATTCTTTGTTCAACACCCCGCCCTATTGCAATGGCTATACACCTTCTCTGCTCCGATGTACGGATCGAGCTGCTGAGGACTGTGAGGGCCGTGCTTCAGGTTGGGTGAGGGCCGTGCTTCAGGTTGGGTGAGGGCCGTGCTTCAGGTTGGGTGAGGGCCGTGCTTCAGGTTGGCCCGACGAGGTTCCAACCCCGACGCGTATCTTGGCGAGCACTGACCTGACGTCCCTTCGATTCAAGAGCAAGCACGATTGAGTGCCGTAGCGCAGCACCCGTAGGTGCTATGTTCTGGCACCTTTTAGTGCTATCGCAAGCACCCCGTGAGTAGCCCTTTCATCTACGAGGATCGGGGTAAGAGGTTCTCGTGATTTCGAGTAGTGCCTTGGCGACCTGTTCGCCATGAGGTGTGAGCGACCAGGCGTTGCGGTGCCCCGGTCGTCCGGCCTGCTTGTGCAGCAGTCCTTGGTTTGCCATGCGTGCGAGTAGAGTTGCCGCTTGCTCTAAGCGGGTGAGGCCGATTCCCTCTCCCACCGCGCGGTTGCTCGCTCCCGGGTGAGTGGCCAGGTAGCGCAGGCACTCTCGGCTGCGGTGGGCTCTGGGGTTGGTTAACCCTTTTGGGATTACCGTGTCGATGGCTGGGCGTGGGCGCCGCGAGGCGTGTTTTTTGGAGAGCTCTTGCGCGAGTTGCTTCGCGCGCTCGTGTGCTTGGGTCACGGTCTGCTCGTCGAAGTAGGGCTCCAGCGCCAGGCTCGTGAGGGGCGCCAGCAGGTCTATGAACGGGGGCGCCTCGCCGGTGATGAGGCATCGGTGGAGGATCCCCGCGACCGCCACCACCGTCGCCTCTGCGCTCAGCGCCGAGCTGTGCCTGTCCGTGCGCGCCGGTCCCGCGGCGCTGTCCACCATGTGCTTGAGCAGCTCCATCTCGCGCGCGTGGTACGCGAGTGCCGCGGGACCCGCCGCGAGCGCCTCCACGAGGCACACGCGCGCCAGGGATGGGTCGGCGTCCAGCGCGCTCAACAGCGCCGCCAGTCCCGCCACGGCCTGCTCCTGCCAGGTGGTGTTCTGTGCGAACGCTCGCGCGATCCGTGCGCTTGTGCCTCGCATCGCCGCGTCCAGCACCGCGAGGAAGCATTGCTCGAAGTTTTCGAACAAGTCGTAGAACGTCGCGCGCGAGACGCTCGCCGCCTTGGCCACCTGCCTGATCGATGCGCCGCTGAAGCCGTGCTCGGCGACGACCTGGGCGACCGCCCGCATGATCCGCGCGCGCTGCATCTCTGTCACCTGCTCGCGCGAGAGAGGTCCTCGCTCGCCCGGCGCCCAGAGGCTCGCCCTGCCGTTTGGGTCTGCTGCGAGCTCGCTGGTGGCCATTGTTTTCTGCTGTCTCATCGTGGGCCTGGTCTTGGTTCTGCTGTCTGCGCCGCACCGCGCGTGGCGCCGCTCTCGTCTGGGCCGCGCTTGTGTCGGTAACGCGCGTGCCGGCGAAGACCCTACTCGATCTGATCTTTGAAGCACTGCCCATCCGTCCCGGTCATTGCAAGGATTGCGACAGTGCGAAGGTACGACGATGTCGCAGCTGAGGGTGAGGCCGCCTCCGAGTGGAGCGGCAGAGACGCTTCACCGACGCGCAGGCGGCTGCAGGCCGTCCTCGCGTAGCTCCCTCTCGATCAGGTCGAGGACGTTGTCGAGCACCTCTCTGGCGCGCTCGCCGCTGAACTGGGCGAGACCATGGTTGACGGCTCTTCTATGAGGCCGGAGCGGGTCGGCTGATCCCTCGTCGAGCGTGCCGGCAGGAGCGAGCCAGACGCTCTCAAAGGCCAGCGACGAATGCTCGGCGATACGGTCGAAGTCGGCGTCGTAATGGAGAACGCCGATCTCGTTGGCGGCGGCGATCGCCGCGACGAGATAGTCTTGGTGGGGGAGACGGTGAAAGCCGGGCGCATATTGCGCGAGCTCGGCCTGGGCTCCAAGCCCGGCGACGGCGACGGTTTCCGGCAGCTCCAACGGTCTGAGTGCCTCCAGCTCCTCCGTCAGCTCCGCGTGCTCGCGTGCGTTGCGCGCGCTGTATAGAACCTCGAACTCCAGGATTGGCGATCGGTATAGATGTCCCTCCTCGAGCGCCCTCAGCCACTCGGCACGCACGATCTCGTTGCCCCCGCGCTGAAACGCGGAGTTGTCGACGAGGAGCTTCCTGCCTGCGAACGCTCCGCTCACCCGCGCAGCCACTGCGCGGAAGCCTCGCGGAGTGCTGCGTGGTCGAGGCCCTCCGGCTGCCGGAAACGATCGGCCAGACGCTTGGCGGCCGTGCGCCGACGCTGCTCGTACTCGGCTTCGGCCTGGCTCCCTTGCCTGAGCGCCTCCTCGCCCTTGCAGACAAGTGCGGCGAGGATCTTTGAATCTGAGGTTCCGGGGGGAAAGCTGCGCCGGCTTCGCCCGAGTGCGTGCTCGACTTTCTTGTCGCTCGTGATGGTGTAGCGGCGCTTCTTCGTGGGCATCCCCCGAAGTGTAGCACTAAGTGCGGCACCGCAATACCGTGGGGCGTTCTGTGTGGCCGTGTGCCACTCGCGACAACGCTGAGCGACCTATGACGATTGCGCCTGGGCCGCCAGCCCTACATGGTGCGGCTGATACGTTCCGTGGCATGCGAGACACGGGGAGCACGCGATGGCTGCGGCGGATGGCGGCGCAGGGCGGCGAATTCGTCGCCGCGCGCGCCGGCGCCCCCGCCGAGCACCCCGACGGTGGCGGGGGGAACGGCAGCGCCAACGGGCAGGCCGGTGCGCCGCCGCCCCCGCCGATCGCCCCCGAGCCCGGGTCGCCCGCGCGCTTTGCCCGCGAGCTGTTGCCGGTGCAGGCCACCGAGGAGGATCAGATCGTCAGCCGCCGGCTGTACGAGCGGCTCTCCGATCGGGATGTGCGCGAGATCGAGGAGGCGATCGCGAAAGACGATCACCTGCAGGCCTACTACGGTGGCGCCTCCGACAGCCGCCACCGCACGTTTCTGCTGCTCAGCTTCGGCGTGTGGTTGAGCATCCCCGCGGTACTGGAGAAGGTGGCGCTCGGCGCGGAGCAGCCACCCGAGGAGGTGCACGCGATGGCGCGTGGGCCGCTCGCCGCCGCCGGGGGGCTGTATGAGGCCGACATGGTCGCCGCCGCCCTCGCGAGCGTCGGCGTGGGCATCGAGGAGGCGGCGGCGGGGCTGGACTTCGGCTGCTCCTCCGGGCGTCTGGTGCGGGTGCTCTCCGCCGCCTACCCCGAGGTGCGCTGGCACGGCTGCGATCCCAACGGGCCGGCGATCGAGTGGGCTCAGCGCGCCTACCCGCGCGTGAACCTCTTTCTCAGCTCCGACGCGCCGCCGCTGCAGCTGCCCGACGGCTCGCTCGACCTCGCCTGCGCGATCTCGATCTGGTCGCACTTCGCGCCCGCGCTCGGTGTGCGCTGGTTTGACGAGATGCACCGCGTGATCCGCCCCGGCGGCCACCTGGTCTGCACCACCCACGGCTTCACCTCGGTGGACTTCTACGTCAAGAACACGTTGCGCACCCCCGCGCAGTCGGATCAGATCGTCGGGGGTCTCTACCAGCGCGGCTGGTGGTACGCGCAGGAGTTCGGCGCCAACGGCGACTGGGGCGTGATCAACCCCGATTGGGGCACCGCCTTCATCTCGCCCGAATGGCTGCTGACGCAACTCTGCCCCCGCTGGCGCGTTCTTGAGTTCGCCCCCGGGCGCAACCAGGACAACCAGGACGTGTACGTGCTGCAGCGCGTGTGAGTCCCGGTCGGGTCCTCGGCCGTCGAGCGTCGGACATAGTTCGGCACTCGGTGTCGGCGGCTCTGGTCGCGAGGCTGGCGGTGGCGCTCGCCGCATCCCCGTTCGGCCGCGCCTTCGATTGCTAGCGTTCAAATGCCTTTGTCCACGATCGCCGCCACCGTCGCCCCCACCGCAGCCGCGCCGGCCACCGCCGTCGCGCACGGCCCCGCGGCCGTCTCGATCGAGGGCGTCAGCAAGACCTTCCGTCTGCCCCACCAGCAGTACTCGACGCTCAAGGAGCGCGCGCTGCATCCGTTTCGCAGCACCACCTACGACGAGCTGCGCGCGGTCCGGGATGTGAGCGTGGAGATCGCCGAAGGGGAATTCTTCGGCATCGTCGGGCGCAACGGCAGCGGCAAGAGCACGCTGCTGAAGTGCATCGCCGGCATCTACCGCGTGGACACCGGACAGATCTCGATCGCCGGCCGGCTCTCTCCCTTCATCGAGCTGGGTGTCGGCTTCAACCCCGATCTGAACGCGCGCGACAACGTGGTCATCAACGCGATCATGCTCGGGCTGAGCCGCAAACAGGCGATGGAACGCTTCGACCATGTGGTGGCATTCGCCGAACTCGAGGGCTTCATGGACCTGCGCCTGAAGAACTACTCCTCCGGGATGCTTGTGCGGCTCGCCTTCGCCACCGCGATCCAGGTGGACGCCGAGATCCTGCTGATCGACGAGGTGCTGGCGGTCGGCGACGCCGCCTTCCAGCAGAAGTGCTTCGAGGAGTTCTTCCGCCTCAAGCGCGAAGGGCGCACGATCGTGTTCGTCTCCCACGACATGTTCTCCGTCGAGCGCTTCTGCGATCGCGCGATGCTGATGGAGCGCGGGCACATGACCCAGATCGGCGACCCGCGGGTGATCGGGCGCGCCTACCACGAGCTGAACTTCGGCAAGCTCGCCCACGAGGCCTCGGAGGAGAGTCACTCGGCGAGCGGCACCGCGATCGCCGATGCCTGGTTTGAGAACGAGCGCGGCGAACGGGTGACGAGCGCCGGCCAGGAAGACACCGTGAGCATGTGCTTCGAGGCCCGCCTCGGCGAGGATCTCGTCGATCCCGTATTCGCGGTGACGCTGCGCACCGAGCTCGGTCACACGATCATCGTCGCGCGCTCGGACCAGCACGGTCACTCCAGCGGCTCGTTCCGAGCGGGGGAGAGCGTGGTGGCGAGGTTCGCGATCCCCAACTGGCTGACACCCAGCCGCTACATGCTGACGCCCTCGCTGGCCCGCGAGGGCACCGGCGAGAGCGCGCTGGCGCTGGTGGAGGACATGGCTTCGATCGTCGTCCACGGCACCGGCAGCGGCGGGATCCTCGAGCTGCCGATCGATGTGAAGTTGGAGCGCATATGAGCACGCATGGCTGCGCTGGAGCGGGGTCCTCCCTCGCTCGTGTGCTGAGCACACTTCGCTCAGTGCGTCCTTGTCCAGCTTGCCCTGCGTGCCCATGCGGGTGTTGTGCGTCAGAGGGGCGGGGGGTGTGAGCGCGATGCCGGAGGTGGGCCTGCCCGCCCCGCGGCAGGCGCCGGCCAGCCACCGGGTGTACGGCCCGTCGGCGCTCGGTGGCGGCGTGCACCGCTTCTGGGCGCTCACGTTCATGCTCGCGCGCACCGAATTCAAGCTGCGCTTCTTCGGCTCGGTGCTGGGCTACGTGTGGACGCTGATGCGCCCGCTGCTGTTCTTCGGGGTGCTGCTGTTTGTGTTCACCGTGCTGCTGCACGTGGGCGCCGGCAAGGTCCCGCACTACCCGGAGTACCTGCTGGAGTCGATCATCCTGTTCACCTACTTCCAGGAAACGACCGCCGGTGCGGTGCCGAGTTTGGTGGGCCGCGAGAACCTGTTGCGCAAGGTGCGCTTCCCACGCCTGGTGGTTCCGCTCTCGGTGGCGCTGTTCTGCTTCTTCAACCTCTGTATGAACCTGATTGTGGTGTTCATCTTCATCGTCGCCAGCGGCGTGTCGCCGATGTGGAGCTGGTTGGAGCTGCCGGTGCTGCTGGCGCTGCTGGTGACGATCTCGGCCGGCGTGGGCATGCTGCTGTCGGCGCTGTACGTGCGCTTTCGCGACATCCAGCCGATCTGGGAAGTGATCGCGCAGATCCTGTGGTACGGCTCGCCGATCCTCTACACCGTCCAGACGATCGGCGAGGAGAAGAACCTGTTTGGCATACCGTTCTCGCGCCTGCTCGTGATCAACCCGCTCGGCTCGATCCTCACGCAGGCGTTTCACGCGCTGGTCGACCCCAACGCCCCCACGGCCGCCCAGGCGATCGGGGGCGTCCCCCGCCTGCTGATCCCGCTCGGCATCATCGCCGGGCTGTTTGCGCTGGGGCTGTGGTACTTCAACCGCGAGGCCCCGCTGATCTCGGAGAAGCTGTAGCAGAATGGTACTGCGGTCAATGCAACGCGATCGGTGCCACCGCGCGGCGCCACGAGGAGAACGGGATGAACGCTGCTGAAGTCTCACACGAGCAGGAGCTCCAGCGGGAGAACGAGCGCCTGCGCGAGCGTGTGGCCGCGCTGGAGGCGGAGCTCGTGGAGGTGCAGGCGCGCACCAACACCGCGATCGCCAAATGGCAGGAGCAGGCGTACTGGCTGGATCGCTGGCACCTCGACCTCAACGCGGTGATGCGCCGGCCCGGAGCAACCGAGCTGCTGGGGACGATGCGCACGGTGCGCGGGGTGTGGTGGCGCGTGAAGCTTCTCAAGCGGCGTTTGCTCGGGCCCTCGTGAGCCGCTCCCGTTGCGTCAACGCACGCGGTTCCCGACGGAGACTGACGGCCGTGAGCCGGATCTCCGGCGCGATGCCCGTCGGGGACGGTGCGTGGTGAGCCGCGTCTCGGTTGTCATCCCCGTCAAGGACGGCGAGCGCTACCTGGAGGAGCTGCTGGCGGCCCTCTCGCGCGAGGGCGCGGAGGAGGTGCTCGTGATCGACTCCGGCTCGCGCGACCATACGCTCGAGATCGTCCGCGCGGCCGGCGTGGAGCTGCTGCGGATCGATCCCGTGGAGTTCGGCCACGGGCGCACCCGCAACCTCGGCGCCGAGCGCACCGCGGGCGAGCTGATCTGCTTTCTCACCCAGGACGCCACGCCCGTGCCGGGCTGGCTCGACGCTTACCGCGAGGCGTTTGCGCTCGACGAGCGCGTGGGCGCCGCGTACGGGCCGCATTTGCCGCGCGAGGACACCAGCCCGATGATCGCCCGCGAGCTGAGCGAGTTCTTCGCCGGCTTCGCCGCCGGCGGGGCCGGGGCGAATGGCGCGGGCGCCATGGGGGCGGGCGAGGCTGGGGCGCATGGAGCGGGCGGCGCCGAGGCGGGCGGGGGGCCGGTGCTCCAGCGCCGCGGCGACCCCACCTTCCTCTCCAACGTCAACGCTTGCTACGCGCGCGCCTGCTGGGAGGAGATCCGCTTCCGCGAGGTGCCGTACTCCGAGGACCAGGCGTTCGGCCGCGACCTGTTGGCGGCCGGCTGGGCGAAGGTCTACCAGCCGGGCGCGGCGGTGCTGCACGCCCACGACTATGGCGCGGTGGAGTTCATGCGCCGCTACTTCGACGAGTACCGCGGCCTGCGCGAGAGCACCGGCCACGTCGAGCCGTTCGCACCGCTGCCCGCCGCACGCCACGTCGCCGGGGCGGTGGCCGCCGACCGCCGCTGGATGGCGCAGCGGGAGATGACCGCCGCCGAACGGGCCCGCTGGACGGCGCGCTCGCTCACCCACCACGGCGGGCGGCGCATCTTCTCCGCGCTGGGCTCGCGCGCCGAGCGGGTGCCAGTGCCGCTGCGGCGGCGACTCTCGCTGGAGGGGAGGGATGATGGGGGAGGGGCTCGTGCCGATGACCCGACGCAGGGCGGGAGCGGGCCAGCCACGGGGGCCGCTGCGCACAGCGCCAATGGCAGCGGGCCCGGCGAGGCAGCGGACTCATCGGCGGGGGGGCTGGCGGAGCTGCCCGCCACCGAGCACGTGGGCCAGCTGCTGCCCCACGACGACTACGACCTCGTCACGCGCGTGTGGGAGGAGGGCCCCGCGCCGCTGCTGGAGGCGGTGCCCGGGATGGCCGAGCGCGAGCGGCTGCGTTTGGCGCTCGTGATCCCCCCCTACAGCCGCGGCAGCGGGGGGCACAACACGCTGTTTCAGATCTTCACCCGCCTGGAGCGGCGCGGGCACGCGTGCAGCGTGTGGCTGGCGGACTACCACAACCACATGCGCGAGGTGCGCGCCGCGCGGATACGCAGCGAGATCCGCGAATACTTCGCGCCCTTCGAAGGGCCGGTGTACAAGGGCTTCGAGCAGTGGCAGGGCGCGGACGTGGCGATCGCCACCGGCTGGCAGACGGTGCACGCGACGCTGGGGCTGGACGGCACCCGCGCGCGCGCGTACGTGGTGAACGACCACGAGCCCGAGTTCTACGCGGCCTCCACCGAGCAGGTGCTCGCCGCGGACACCTACCGCCACGGCCTGCACTGCATCGCCGCCAGCCCCTGGCTGCGCGACCTCCTGATCAAGCGCTACGGGGCGAGCGCGGACGCGTTCCAGCTGGGCGTGGACGGCGACACCTACCACCCGCTCCCGGTGCAGCGGCGCGCGGACACGGTGATCTACTACGCGCGCCACGCCACGCCGCGGCGGGCGGTGCCGATCGGGCTGATGGCGCTCGCCGAGCTGCACCAGCGCCGGCCGGACGTGCGGATCGTGCTGTTCGGCACCGACAAGCCGCTGCACGCGGCCTTCCCCTACGAGCACATGGGCGTGCTCTCGCCCGCGCAGCTGGCGCGGCTGTACTCGGAGGCGACGGTGGGGCTGTGCCTGTCGCTGACCAACTTCTCGCTGATGCCCAAAGAGATGCTGGCCTGCGGCTTGCCCTGCGTGGAGCTGGCGGGGGTGAGCGCCGAGTCGATCTTCGGCGAGGACGGCGCCCTCGACCTGGCCCCGCTGCAGCCGCTGCGGATCGCCGACGCGCTGGAGCGGCTGCTGGCCGACCCTGCGCTACGCGAGCGCCGCTCGCGCGAAGGCCGCGAGTTCGTGGCCTCCCACACGTGGGATCACGCCACCGACGAGGTCGAAGCGGGGCTGCGCCACGCGCTGCGCGAGCGCGAAGCCACCTTGGTCGGCTGACCGACCACAGTGCCCGTCAGGCGCACGACGGCCCGGACACTGTTGCCCTCTACCAAGCAGCCAATGATCTGCGCGCGCTTCCCGGTGCCCAAACGGTTCTTTCGGCGTGCTCTCCGGCTTCGGGCAAAAAAAGACCCGACCCACGAGGGGCCGGGTGGTATAGCCATCAGTATATCGGAACTGATGGCTGAAAGGTCAAGGGTTACGGCTAAATTTTTCCTAATGCCTCCTACCAACCCGCCGGCTTTGCGTAGACGCCCACCGGGTCCGGTAACTGGTGTGCCCGATAGTCGGCGGCGCGTAGTTTGACCCACCAGTGACCGCCGACGCCATCTGTTGGGGTGCCCCTGAGATCGCCCGCAAGAAATGAGCTGGACGGGTTCACGGTGCCCACCGGAACGCGTTTCCTAGCCTCGATCACAGGCAGTCGAAGGTCGCTGTCGTTGGAAATGACGATAGCCGCGTCAATGTCGTTTTGGAGCACGTCGAGCAAGAGATGCGCGGCGACGTTGACGTCGGACCCCTTCTCCTCTCGTCGAGCGTGGGAAACCATGAACACCGCATCGCGCACCGGCTGGTCTGCCGCATCCTTGACCAGCACGGGCGGTGCCGATCGCGTGAGAATAGGCCTACCCTTTGCGTCGGCTGTCGCCATTGGGGCTTGCTTCACGCGGGACACGTAGGAGCCATACTCGATCAAGTCCACTGCGTTAGCGGCCCCCAGGGCCTTGAGATAGATGTCTTGATCTGTCGCGCCGGACGGGTTATCTGCCCCGCTGATCCTGGCCGTGCAGTAGACGATGCGCGTGACACTGCACCCCTGCCAGGTTGCGAGCTGGTTTGCAAGCCCTCGCAGATCGATCCAACGCCAGCCAGCCCTGCCTTGGCCGCATAGTCCCCGTGCGCCGTAGTACAGATTGAAGCCATCTATGTAAACCCCTACCCTCATCGCGAGCAGTCTATTCGACTGGGCAGACTCTTACCGAGATCAGCGCGTATGGGAGCGCCACGCTCAGCCTTGCGGCGTGGCGTCCGGCATGCGTCAGGTAAAGAAGCTGCCCAGCGTCAGCCACTGCGAGGCGTAGCTGAGGCCGATCATCGCGACCACCAGCGTGGTGGCCAGCGGCACGTGCCAGCGGCGCCCGGCGCCGAAGGTTCCGCCGACGGCGAGCGCGGCGAGCGCGGCGATCGCGGGGAAGATGTAGCGGCCCTGTTCGGCGACCACGGTGCGGCCACCTTGAGGCGCGAAGTAGGCGGCCTCTACGGCGACCAGCACGCAGATTGGGAACAGCGCGATCACGGCCACCTCGAAGAAGCGCGCGGCCACGGCAACCCGCTCGCGGACCGCCGCGGAGAGCGCCAGCAGCGCGACGAGGCCCATCGCGAAGATGATCGCGTTGTACACCCAGTTGGGGAACAGCCATGTGTACCAGCCGAACGCGCCCCAGCCGCGTTCGACGTAGACCTGCTTGAACGGCCAGCCTGGCGGGAACAGGTCGCCCATGAACGACAGCCGCGGCAGGAACAGCTCCCACAGGTACACCGCGAAGCGGCCCGGCATCTGCTCGGCGGTGGTGAGCGCGCTCGCGGCCGCGATCCCGCCGCCGGGGGCGTGGCCGGCGACGGGTGGGTAGAAGACGGGCTGCAGTAGCGACCAACCCCCGCGCACCACCAGGAAGGCCGCCGCGAGCGCCGCCCACGCGCGTGTGTCGCGCAGGCGGTGGCGGCGCCAGACCATCCCCAGCAGCCCGACCGCCACCGCCGGGTAGATCTCATAGCCGGTCTCCTTCAACAGGGGCGCGAACGCCAGCGTGGCGCCGAGCGCCAGCGCGATCCGCCAGGTGAGACCGCGCCGCAGCGCGCGGATCGTCAGGTAGAGCGCCAGCGCGGCGGCGGCGTTGATGCCGTTGTCGTTGTTGACGGCGCCCGCCATGAAGCCGAACATCGGCTGGAAGGCGACCAGCAGCCCGGCGGCGAGCGCGGCGGTGGGCTGGCGGGGCAGCACCTCGCGGATGACTCCGAACGCGCACAGCGCCACCAGCGCCCCCAGTAGCGCGGAGACGAGCCGCATCGCAGTCAGCTGCGAGTAGATCGACTGCGAGCTCACGGCGAGATAGGCGGGCGCGAGCAGCGCGTAATAGGCGGGCTGGTGGGGCGCAGCCGCCGTGGTGTAGCCGCCCCCGTTGTCGGCCGGGTGGGGGGTCGTGGCGACTTCGTGCTCCCAGGCGCTCTGCTGGAGCGCCAGCCATGGCGGGCGTCCGTCGGGGAGCGCGACCTGCGAGAAGATGTTCACGGCGTTGAGCGCCAGCGACTGGTCGGTGGAGTACGGCGCGCGCGGGCCGGGCACGCGTTCCGGGGCGTGGCCGGTTTCGGCGACGTACTGGGCGTAGGCGAAGTGGTCGGGCTCGTCGGGGGCGTTGAAGGCCGGCGTGATCAGCGCCCACGAGGCGGCGTTGGCGAACGCGATCAGCGCGATCGCCACGGCGGGCCGCAGTGTGCGCCCGCGCAGGCGCAACGGACGGCCGGCGGCGGCGCGCGCGAGCGCCAGCAGCGCCAGCGCCCAGCTGAGCGGCAGCAGACCGAACAGCAGGAAGGGATAGGTCCACGCCCCCACGATCCCCGGGCGAAACAGCGCCGCGCGCGAGAAGACCGCGCCCGCCGATTCCAGCAGCGAGCGCTGCACGCCGGCCGGCGGCATGAACCATACCCCGACGCGATTGCCCACCGGCGCCCCGTCCAGTCGGGCGGGCAGCTGATCGGCCTGCAGGCCGATCATTCCCCCGAGCGCGATCGGTCCGCTGCGGGGAGCGATGCACACCGTCGCGGGCATCGCCCCCGATGTGGCGGCCCGCACGGGGATCGGTGCGTTGGCGTACACCAGCGAGGTGGGCCCGGGAACCCCGGTCATCGTCGAGGAGACGGTGCGACCCCCGGCGATGACCCGCAGCGCGGCGGTGAAGCGCGGGGCGTGGGCGAACACCGCGAGCTGCACGCGACCGGTGTCGGCGGGCAGCTGCAGGCCCGGCACGCACAGCCTCTGACCGACGTTGAGGTTGGCGACGACGCTGCGCACCCCGACGCTGTCGGTGCCGGTGTAGAAATTGCGGGGGATCGCCAGCTGCCACAGGATCAGCCCCGCCATCACGACGCCGACAATCGCCGCCGGCCACCACACGGCACGCGCGCCGCGGAGTCGCGCCCACTCCGGCGCGAGAGAGCTGCGCTCCGCGCTGGGGTCATCCGCGGTACCTACTCCAGCGGTGTGCTCACCTGCGGTGCCGACTCCCGCGGTCGAGGTCGGGGCAACTCCCGCGGTCGAGGTGGCGGCAACTCCCGCGGTCGAGGTGGGGTCGACCTCGGTGGGCGTGGAGTCAACCTCTGGGGGGGTGGCGCTCACCGGCGGCGCACGCGCACGGCTCAGCCGCGGCGCAGACCGAGAATCGACAGCAGAAACGACGAGAAGAAGATCTGAATCCCGACGATCAAGAGCGTCGCAGCGACGACCGCCATGTGTTCGTCCGCGAGCGAGCCGAACCCGTTGGAGATCCAGGTGGCGACGATCACCGCGCCGAGCGCGAAGCCCACCAGTACGAAGGCGCCGCCGAGCAAAAGACCGTGCTCGAGGCGAAAGCGGGCGCGCATACGATCGAACCAGGGGTCGCGCTCGCCCATGAAGTAGGTGCCGTAGGCGTGGGCGCAGAGACCGAGCGCCAGCACCTGGGTGCCGACCACCATCAGCAGCGAGCCGGCGATCAGCGCGTGGATGCCCCACGAGCGCCCGAAGAAGTCGAGGCCGCCGCCGACCAGCCCGACGATCAGCGTGCCGAAGCCGGCGAGCAGCGCACCGGGCAGGATGAACAGGTGGGTGGGGGAGTGCACCAAAAGGAAGCGCAGGTGGCGCCAGCCGTCGCGGAAGCTCGAGAGCTTCGACTCGCCGCCGCGAGGGTGGTATTCGATCGGGAACTCCGCGATCCGCAGGTCGGCCTTGGCGGCGCGGATCACCATCTCCGAGGCGAACTCCATCCCCGTCGTGCGCAGGTCCAGGCGCGGCAGCACGTCGCGGCGCAGCGCGCGCATCCCGCAGTGGGCGTCCTTGACGCCGGTGTCGAAGAACAGGTTGAGCAGGCCGGTGAGGATCGGGTTGCCGACGTAGCGGTGCAGCCACGGCATCGCGCCAGGCTGGATGTTGTCCATGCGGTCGCCCATCACCAGCTCCGCGCCCTGCTCGAGCTCCGCGACGAAGCGGGGGATCTCGTTGAAGTCGTAGGTCAGGTCGGCGTCGGCCATCACGATGTAGCGCCCGCGCGCGGCGGCGAAGCCGGCGAGGTAGGCGGAGCCGTAGCCGCGGCGGGGCTCGTGCACCACCCGCGCGCCGGCGGCGGCGGCGAGCGCGGCGGAGTCATCCTCGGAGGCGTTGTCGACGACCAGCACCTCGCCGTCGAGCGCGGCGCTGCTCAGCGCCCCGAGCGCTGCGTGCACGCAGCGCTCGATGTTCTCCGCCTCGTTGAGGCAGGGGATTACGACCGACACGAGCGTTAGATCGGGGCCCACCCCCCCGTCGCCTACCCTCCCGTCGGGCGCGCGGCTCGCGAGGTCCGCGGGGACGATGGGCCTTGTCTGCTCGACTGTGCTCATATCTTGGGGACCCGTCCTATGCCGCGCCGGTCGTGCGTGGCGGCGGGAGCCGGGTCATGCGGTTATAACGCGCGAGGGGGCGGAAAGGCGCGCGGTGCTGGCAAGGGGATGCTACCGCAGGCGGTGGCGCCTCTCTGCAAGCGGGGTCGCTGCCTCACAGGTCCAGCCGGTGTGTGCACCAAAAAAACCGAGACCAACCAGCTACTGGACCCCTTGGATCTTTCATCTTATGGCTGTTCCACAGGTCCAGTTGGTGGTAGGGGACCAAAACGAAAGACATCGCCAGCACGCCGAGCCTCACCTGGGAGCCCCCAAGTGCCGGGCGCGTCCCGCCTGTGACACCCTCCTCACGCGATGCGCATCTGCCTCGTATACGACTGCCTCTTCCCCTACACAGTGGGGGGCGCCGAGCGCTGGTATCGAAACCTCGCCGAGCGCCTCGCCAAAGAGGGCCACGAGGTCACCTACCTGACGCTGCGCCAGTGGGCGCCGGGCGAGGAGCCGCGGATCGACGGGGTGCGCGTCGTGGCCGTCGGGCCGAAACTGGCGCTGTACACCGCCGACGGCCGGCGCAAGATCGCCCCGCCGCTGGTGTTCGGGCTGGGGGTGCTGTGGCACCTGCTGCGGCGCGGGCGCCGCTACCAGGTCGTGCACACCTGCTCGTTCCCCTACTTCTCGCTGCTGGCCGCGGCGGCGGCACGCCCCGTCGGCCGGTACGGGCTGGTAGTGGACTGGCACGAGGTGTGGAGTCGCGCGTACTGGCGCGAGTACCTCGGCCGCGTTGGCGGCGCGGTGGGGTACGCGGTGCAGTTGCTGTGCGCACGCCTGCCCCAGCGAGCGTTCTGCTTCTCGCGGCTGCACGCCCGGCGCCTGCGCGCGGAGGGGCTGCGCGGCGAGCCGACCGTGCTGGAGGGCGAGTACGCGGGCGGGCTGGACACCCAGACCGCACGCCCCGCCGAGCCGCTGGTCGTATTCGCGGGAAGGTTGATCCCCGAGAAGCAGGCGCCGCTGGCGGTGGCCGCGTTCGCGCTGGCAGCGCGCCGCATCGCCGAGTCGGGGTTGCGGGCAGAGTCGGGGTTGCGGGCAGAGTCGGGGTTGCGGGCAGAGTCGGGGTTGCGGGCAGAGTCGGGGTTGCGGGCAGAGTCGGGGTTGCGGGCAGAGTCGGGGCGGAGTGGGCCCGGGCCGACGGGGGATGGACCTGAGCTGGCGCCGGTAGAGGCGCTGGACCCGGGGTTGCGTGGCGAGTTCTACGGCGACGGCCCCGAGCGCGAGGCGTTGGAGCGCGCGATCGCGGAGCATGGCGTGGGCGGGATCGCAAGCGCTCCGGGTTTCGTCGACGCGGGGCGGATCGACGAGGCGCTGAGCAGGGCGATGTGCATGCTCTCGACCTCGCGCCGCGAGGGGTACGGCATGGTCGTGATCGAGGCTGCCGCGCGCGCGACCCCCAGCGTGGTGGTCGCCGGCGAGGACAACGCCGCCGTGGAGCTGGTGCGGGAGGGCGTCAACGGCGTGGTCGCCCTCACCGCCGACCCCGAGGCGATCGCGGCGGCGATCGTGAAGGTGCACGAAGCGGGAATGGCGCTGCGGGAGAGCACGGCCCGCTGGTTTGCGGAAAACGCGCAGCGGCTGTCGCTGGAGTCATCGCTGCGCGCGGTGTTGGCGAGCTACGAAGGTTATACGGCCGATGGGGAGTAGGGTGGAATGTTTTCCAATGTATATACATTGGAGGGGCTGTGGTTGTTATACAAAATAAAAAGCCCGATAGCCATAGCGCACACCTTTTAAAAAGATAGATACACCACCCGCCCAGCTGAGCGGCGGTCATTCCATTGGCCCGAGGGGGCTCGCAATGCCGGCACGCTGATCGCGACCCGAGCGGGACTGACTTCTCAAAGCACAAACGGGGGCTTGCTGCGTCGCAGGCGGGACCGGCTTCTCGCGTCGCAGGCGGGACCGGCTTCTCGCGTCGCAGGCGGGACCGGCTTCTCGCGTCGCAGGCGGGACCGGCTTCTCGCGTCGCAGGCGGGACCGGCTTCTCACGACGCAGGCGGGACCGGCTTCTCACGACGCAAGCGGAAGGGACTCAGCACGGCCCAAGTGGGAGTGGCCTGTGCGATGCATGCGGGAGGGTTCAGTGCTACGCAAGTGGGACCGACAGCGCCCGCGCGTAGGACGCAAGCGTGAGTCGCGCTGTGCGCTCCCAGCTGAATTCGCGCGCGCGCGCAAAGCCCCGCTCGCGCAGCTCGCGCGCCAACGAGAAGTCGCCAAGCAGCCGCTCGATTGCCTGCGCGATCGCCGGCTCCGAGCGGGGGTCGAACAGCAGCGCCGCGTCGCCGGCGACCTCCGGCAGCGAGGAGTCATCGGCGCAGGCGACCGGGACCCCACGGGCCATCGCCTCGAGCACGGGCAGCCCGAAGCCCTCGTAGAGGGAGGGATACACGAACGCGTCGGCAAGCCGCCACAACCCCTCCACCTCCTCCTCCCCCAGCCAGCCCTCGAAGCGCACATCGGCGAGGACTCCCAGCTCGGCCGCGCGCGCGCGCAGCTCGGCCTCGTGCCACGTGGGGTAGCCGGGCAGCACCAGCACGGGCCGCCGCTCGGAGGGGATGCGCGCGAAGGCGCCCACCAGCGCGAGCAGGTTCTTGTGGGGGCGCTTGGCGGAGAGCGTCAGCAGCACCTGCCGCTCGCCCAGCGCGAAGCGCGCGCGTGTGGCCTCCGCGGAGAGCGCGGTGGGGGTGCTGGTCGCGGGCTCCTGTGTCGCGGCGGAGAGCGCTGTGGGGGTGCCGGTCCTGGGCTCCTGTGTCGCGGCGGAGAGCGCTGCGGGGGTGCCGGTCCCGGGCTCCTTGCCGCCCGACCACTTCTCCGCCTCGGGCAGGCGGCGCACGGCCCCCAGCCCCTGTGGCACCACGTCGATCCGTCCGTCCGGGAGGCGCAGCAGCTCGACGAGGTCGCGGCGCGTGGACTCGGAAATCGCGATCACCCGCGTGGAGCGGCGCGCGGCGAGCGGCACGAGCACGCGCATGCCGCGGTCGCGCAGGCCGGGGTGGGCGTCGGGGAAGCGCGCGTAGATCAGGTCGTGCACGGTGAGCACCCGCCGAAAGGGCCCCCACGCGGGCGCCGTGGAGGCGAGGCTGTGCACTAGGTCCACCCCCGCGCGCGCGGCAAGGCGCGGCAGGAGGGCCTGCTCGCCGAACACCCACTGCTCGCGCCGTCGGGCGTTGACCGGCACGGTGACGGCCTCCATCAGCTCGCCCCACGGCCCATCCGCCGCGGCCGCCTCGCGCGAGACGAACGCCGTGAAGCGCGTGCCAGGCGGCGCGCGGCGCACCAGCTCGGGGAGCAGCTCGCGGGCGTAGACCTCCATCCCGCCGGTGTCCCCGGGTACGAGGTAGATGAGGTTGAGGCCCACGTGCATAGGCGCCGAGTGTGGGCTGAGGCCGAAGTTCATACGGGCTGAGTGTGGGTTGGGCCGACGCTCATAAGGGCTGAGTGTGGGTTGAGGCCCACGTGCATACCGGCCGAGTGAGGCTAGCGCTCCGCGCATGCGCCGCCGCCTCCGGCAAATAGACTCGGGCTCGATGCAGGCGCGCCGGCGCAACCACTGGGGCTGGGGGTATGAGGACCAGCGCTTCTCCCCCGAGCAGGTGCGCGCGGCGGCGGGCGGGCTGGCGACCCACGTGGGCCTGGGAGAGCAGCTGGAGGTGGAGGACCCGGTGGCGCTCCAGGACGTGACGCTCGCGCCTCCGCGGATCTCCCCGCCGGCCGCCCTGGCGGAGCTCTGTGCCGACGACACCCACGCACGCGCCTCCCACGCGTGGGGCAAGTCGTACGCCGACGTGGTCCGCGGTTTTCGCGGCAACTTCGAGCACCCCCCGGACTTCGTGGCGTACCCGCGCAACGAGCACGAGGTCGAGCAGCTGCTGGAGTGGTGCACAGCGACGCGCGTTGCCGCGATCCCCTACGGTGGCGGCACGAGCGTGGTGGGCGGAATCCGGCCCGAGGTCGACCCCTCCTACAACGGGGCGGTCACCATCGACCTCGGCGCGCTCGACCGCGTGCTGGAGGTCGATCCAATCTCCCGCGCGGCGCGCATCCAGGCTGGTGCGAGCGGACCCGAGCTCGAGCGTCAGCTCGCCGAGCACGGCCTCACGCTGCGCCACTTCCCGCAGTCCTTCGAGCTCGCGACGCTCGGCGGCTGGATCGCCACCCGCGCGGCGGGACACTTCGCCACGGTGTGGACGCACATCGAGGATTTCGTCGAGTCGGTGCGCGCGCTCACGCCCACGGGCGAGTGGGAGTCGCGCCGGCTGCCGGGCTCGGGTGCGGGGGTTAGCCCCGACCGGATGCTGGCCGGCTCGGAGGGGATCCTCGGGGTCATCGCCGAGGCGTGGGTACGCGTGCAGCCGCGCCCCACCCACCGCCGCTCGGCGGGGGTGGCCTTCGCGGACTTCGCCACGGGCGCGGAGTGCGTCCGGGAGCTCAGCCAGTCGGGCCTGAACCCGGCCAACTGCCGTCTGATCGACCCACGCGAGGCGAAGATGACGATGGTGGGCGACGGCACGCGCGCGCTGCTGGTGATCGGCTTCGAGTCCACCGACCACCCTGTCGACGCGCCGATGGAGCGCGCGCTTGCGATCTGCGGCGAGCATGGGGGCGAGGTCGGCCAGCGCGACGGCGATGGGCGCGACGCGGTGGGCACCTGGCGGGAGACGTTCCTGGCCGCCCCCTACCTGCGCGACGTGTTCGTGGCGATGGGCGTGATCAGCGAAACGTTCGAGACGGCAATCACCTGGGAGCGCTTCCCGGCGCTCCACGAGCGGGTGACGGCGGCGGCCGAGCAGGCGATGCGCGAGGTGGGGGCCCAGCCGGGCTGGGTGTCGTGCCGCTTCACCCATGTCTACCCCGACGGCCCGGCGCCCTACTTCACCGTGCTCGCCAGGGGGCGGCGCGGGGAGGAGCTGCAGCAGTGGGCGGCGATCAAGCGCGCGGTGTCGGACGCGATCGTCGAGGGTGGAGGCACAATCACCCACCACCACGCGGTGGGCCGCGACCACCGCCCCTGGTATGACCGCCAGCGCCCGGAGCCGTTCGCGGCGGCGCTGCGTGGCGCCAAGCAGGCGGTCGATCCGCGGGGCATCATGAACCCGGGCGTGCTGGTGGATCCGCTGTGATGAGGTCGGCCACCGCCACGGCCCCCGTTGGATTGGACGGGGCGCCGGGAACGATGCTCGCGGCGAGCTCGTCCGCGGCATCCCTGGCGGCGCTGGTCTCGCGACGCCACAGGTGCGCCCGATGACGGTCGCGGTACTGGGCCCCGGCGGCGTGGGTGGCCTGGTCGCGGGCGCGCTCGACCGCGCCGGCACTCCCGTCACCCTGGTCGCGCGCGAGTCCACCGCGGAGCTGATCGCCGCGCGCGGCCTGCGGGTGAGCTCGGTGCGGCTGGGCGACTTCGTCGCTCACCCGCGCGCGGTGGCGTGCCTGGAGGAGCCGGTGGAGGTGCTGGTGGTCGCCACCAAGGCCACGGGGCTGCACGAGGCGCTGGAGCGCATCACCGGCCGATCCTCGATCGCCCCGCCGGCGCTGGTGCTGCCGCTGCTCAACGGCCTCGACCACCTCGCGGTGCTGCGCGAGCGCTTCGGCGAGCAACGAGTGGTGGCGGGCACGATCCGCGTCGAGGCCGACCGTCCCGAGCCGGGCGTCGTGGTGCACACCAGCCCCTTCCTGCGCATCGACATGGCCTCCGCGCACGCCGCCGCCCGTCCGGGGATGGAAGCGCTCGCGGCAAAGCTCCGGGAGGCGGACATCCCCGCGCGCGTGGAGGAGTCCGAGGCGCAGGTACTGTGGGGCAAGCTGGTGCGCCTCAACGCGCTGGCGTGCACCACCAGCGCGTTCGACCGGCTGCTCGGCGAAATCCTCACCACGCCCGAGCTGCGCGCCGAGCTGGTGGGCGCAATCGAGGAGGGCTGCGCGGTGGCGGTCGCCGAGGGAGCGGCTATCGATGCGGCCGACCCGCTGGGCGAACTGAGCGCCGCGCACCCCACTCTCGGCAGCTCAATGCAGCGCGACATCGCCGCCGGGCGTCCCCCCGAGCTGGACGCGATCCCCGGAGCGGTGCTGCGCGCGGGCGCCCGCCACGGCGTGGAGTGCCCCACGATCGAGCGGCTCGTGGGGATGATCGCCGAGCGGGTGGGGGTGCCCGCGCCGATCCCCGTGCGCTAGCGGTACAAGAGCACCAGGGCTCCGTGGGGCGCGACCCATCCCGGACCCGCCCCCTTGGCGGGCGAACGGTCTACTCGCCGAATGGTCTGAATCGCGGTACGCCCGCTTCGCCGGGTGCGGCGGCGGGAACGGCGTGGGTGGCCACGGCCTCGACCACCTCCGCCTCGGTCTCCTCGCGCTCCTCGTCGTGCTGCCCGTCGCACAGCACGCGGAAGTTGCCGGTGACACCGCTGTCGGCGTGGATCGTGATCCCGGGCAGGATCTCCTCGCCCTCATCGAAGCCCAATCGCTCCATGTCGAAGTGGGCGAGGCCGATGCCGTGCGCTGTGTGCGACGGGTTCTCGCGGTCGTGCGCCGCCACCGCCTGGGCGAAGCGCTCGAGATTCTTGGCGATCTTGCCGGTGTTCGCCATCGCTCGCCCGAAGCGTAGCGTGCCCGGCGTCGGGGCTGCTCAGCCGGGGTCGGCGTCCTCGGCCGTCGGTCTGCCGCTCGTGGGTCCGCTGCCCGTGGGTCCGCCACTCGTAGGTCCGCCACTCACAGCGCCCGCCCCATCGCGGGTGCTCTCGCCGGCGGGACCTCCCGCGAGCGTTGCCCTCACCACCGGCGCCACCTCGCTGCCGAACAGCTCGATCGCACGCATCGCGCGCGCATGCGGCAGCGCCCCGATGCTGACCTGCCCGAGGAAGCGGTCGTGCCCGAACAGCTCGTGCTCGGCGAGGATCTTCTCCACCACCTGCTGCGGGCTTCCGACCAACAAGTGCCCCTCCGGCCCGCACGCCGCGTCGAACTGCGCGCGGGACATCGGCGGCCAGCCCCGCTCACGCCCGATGCGGTTCATCACCTGTGAGTACGCGGGGAAGTACTCGTCCGCCGCCCGCTGCGAGGTGGGGGCAAGATAGGTGTGCGAGTTGATCCCGATGGCGGGTCCGGCGGGGCTGGCGGGAGCGCCACCCTCCGCAACGGCCCGGCGGTAGAGCTCGACCAGCGGCGCAAACCGCGCGGGCGGCCCGCCGATGATCGCGATCATCAACGGCAGCCCCAGCATCCCCGCGCGGGCCACCGACGCCGGCGTCCCGCCGACGGCGATCCACACCGGCAGCGGGTCCTGCAGCGGGCGTGGGTATACCCCCACGTCGTGCAGCGCGGCCCGGTGGCGCCCCGACCAGGTGACGCGCTCGGAGGAGCGCAGCGCCAGCAGCAGCTCGAGCTTCTCCGCGAACAGCTCGTCGTAGTCGTCGAGGTCGAAGCCGTACAGCGGAAACGACTCCGTGAACGACCCCCTGCCGGCCATGATCTCCGCGCGTCCCCCCGAGAGCAGGTCGAGCGTGGCGAAGTCCTGGAAAACCCGCACCGGATCGGCCGAACTGAGCACCGTGACGGCGCTGCTCAAGCGGATCTTCTGTGTACGCGCCGCCGCGGCCGCCAGCGCGATCGGCGGTGCCGACACCGCGTAGTCGGGCCGATGGTGCTCGCCGACCCCGAACACTTCGAGCCCCAGCTGGTCGGCCAGCTCGATCTCCTCGAGCAGCTCGTTCAGCCGCCGCGCCGCGTGGGGCGGATCGGCTCCGAGCGGGAGATCGGCGAAGGTGGCGAGGCCCAGTTCCACTTACGGGAGGCTATCGCCACGGAAGGTCTTGCACGGTGCGTGGTCGGGCGTCGCGCGCGTCCACTCAGTCAGTTGCCTTTGCCGCCCAACAAGCCGCCGCGCTTCTCGGGAAGGGCGAAGCCGGGGGGGGCGTAACCGGGAGTTGTGCCGGCGGCCGGGGCTTGAGCGGGCCTTGGGGCGTAGTGGTCTGTGGAGGCTTGTCCGCCATGAACTCAGGTTAGCCTGTGAGGCTGAGCGTCCATAGGATGACCTCGGCGGCGAGCAGCACACAACTCACCGCGAGCCAGTTCGAGAGGCCGGCGAGCTTGCCGCGGTTGATCTCAAGGTGCGGAGTGATCCTTCGATCCCAGTCCGACAGGATCTCAGACTTTGTACCCGAGCGTTCCTACATCTCAAGCATCTCCATGCGATACCCGTCGGGGTAGTGGACGGCTTGCAACTCAGGCCGCGGGGACGACCTCTGCGAACTTGACCGTGTCGATGAACTGCCGGAAGCGCGCCAGCTTGCCGTCGCGGATATCCCAGACGTGGACTGCCGGCACGTCCAGGGCCTTGCCGGTCGCCTTGCCGGTGCCCGTGTAGCGGACGATCGCCGCAACGGTCCCGCCCGATCCAATGTACTCCTCGGGTGTGACCGCGAAGCCCTCAACGTCCGCCGCAATCGGGCCAAAGACGTTCTGAAGCACGGCCTCGCCGCTGCGGTACAGGCCCCCGTATGGCATGCCCTCGGCCTCGAACCATTCAACGTCCTCAGCGAATGCCCCGAGCACGGTGGGGATGTCGCCTCGGCTGAATGCGTCGTAGATGCCCTTGACCCACTCGACGTTCTGCTCGCTCATGGCTCCCCTTGTTGGCACAACACGTTGAAGCCTGACCGTACTCGAACGTCAGGGGTCGCGTTCGCTCCTAAAGACCGGGGCGCGACGCACGCACCTACGGCTGCTCGACTATCTCGACGCGATATTGATCGAGGTAGGAGTCGGTTTGCAACTCAGGGCTCCGTCTGACAGCGTCCTTGCCAGGCCGACACGAATCTGCCCGCCGAGTACCGTCCCAAGCAAGGCCTACGGTCCAGGCATGGACGAGCGCAAGCTCCTGATTCGACTCGCCCGCGGCGAGCTGGCGAACGCGGCGTTTGGCGACGTGCGTCGCCTGTTGGAGAGCCTCGGCTTTGAGCTGCGTCGCGTGAGCGGCAGTCATCACGTGTTCGCACATCCCGACATCGCGGAGCTGCTCAACCTCCAGTCGGTTGGTGGACAGGCAAAGCCGTATCAACTCCGGCAGCTGATGCGGCTGGTAGAGCGTTACGATCTAAGGCTGAGGAACTGAGCCATGAGCGATTACCACATCAACGTCTTCTACAGCGACGAGGATGCAGCCTACGTCGCTGATGTCCCCGACCTGGATGCGTGCTCCGCCCTGGGTGCGAGCCCCGAGGAGGCTCTGGCGGAGGTCGAGCGCGCTAAGGAGGCCTGGCTCTCTGCGGCGCGCGAGGCCGGCAAGCCGATCCCCGAACCGCGCTACCGACCCGCGATCTACGCGCGTTAGCCGCGCTCGCACGCCGGTACCAGCGGTGGCGACGGAGCTACTGTGCGAAGTACAAGAATCTGGCTGTACTACTAGGCATTCAGCCCATCTCCAGGATCTCGATTCTGTACCCATCGGGGTCGCGCACGAAGCACAGCCGTGAGCCGCCCTCGCGGACGCTGTATGGCGGCTTCTCCGGCTCGATGCCCTGCTCGGCCAGCCGCGCGAGCGTCGCGTCGAGGTCGCCGGCGGCGATCGCGATGTGGCCGTAGCCCGTGCCGATCTCGTAGGAGTCCACGCCGAAGTTGTAGGTCAGCTCCAGTCGCGGCATGTCCCCGTCGCCGGGCTGGCTCATGAAGACGTTGATGGCCTCGTCTTTGATCGGGATGCGCCCGACCTCCTCGAAGCCGAGGGCCTCGTAGAAGGCGATCGAGCGGTCGATGTCGGTGATGCGGTAGCACGTGTGGATGAGGGGCATGGTGAGCCAGTGTACGGGGGCGACCCGAGTGGCGGGTGATGGCAGTGGCCGATTGGCTCACAGTCTCGCGGGCCCACGCCTGCCCGGTGGCCGACGGGTCGGAGGCTTCTGCGCCTCGCCAGCCGCCCACGCTTGCCCGGTGGCCGACGGGTCGGAGGCTTCTGCGCCTCGCCAGCCGCCCACGCTTGCCCGGTGGCCGACGGGTCGGAGGCTTCTGCGCCTCGCCAGCCGCCCACGCTTGCCCGGTGGCCGACGGTCGGAGACTTCTCCGCCTCGCGAGCCCCGCGCGCCGCTTCGTGCAAGGATGGCGCGATGATTTTTGGGATGGAGGCGGCGTGATAGTTGAGCGTGCAACGCATCCGCAGTTCCTGTCGAACACGTATCTGGTGTGCGACGGGGAAGGTGGGCCCGCGTTCTTCGTGGACGCGGGCGGGCCGGTGGCGCCGCTGATCGAGGCGGCCGAGCGCCTGGGGGTCACGCCCACACACGTGCTGCTCACCCACCACCACTTCGACCACGTCAGCGAGGTGGGGGCGCTGCGCGAGCGCTGGCCGAAGCTCGAGGTCGCCATCCACCCCGTCGAACGGGAGCTGCTGGCCGAGGATGTGGCGACAGGCACCATCGAGCCGGGTCAGGCGCTGCACTTCGGCACGCTCGAGGTACGGCCTTTGCTGACGCCGGGGCACACGGCGGGGATGCTGTCGTTCGCCGTATGCGTGCCCGACGGGCACACGCGCCCCTCCTCCACCACCGCCCCCGGGGGGTTCACCGGGCGCGAAGGGGCCGTGTTCACCGGCGACACCTTGTTCCGCGGCTCGGTGGGTGGGGTGCGGGCCCCCGGCCACACCACATACACCGACCTCAAGGACTCGATCATGGGCACGCTGATGGAGCTGCCACCGGAGACCGTCATCCAGCCCGGCCACGCCGAACCCACGTCGGTCGCCGAGGAGTGGGAGCACAACCCGTTCATCCGCGTGTGGCGCGGCCTCGACGCGGAGGGCTCCGATCGCTGCACCGCCTTCGGCGAGCCCGCCACGCTGGTACTGCTGTGCGGCGACTACGACGGCGGCCACAAGGCGTGGGTGCGCTGGCCGGATGGCTCGGACGACATAGTGCCCGGCTCGCAGGTCACGCGCCTCGGGTGAGCGCTTGCTGGACGGCTCGCAGGTCATGCGCGTCGGGTTGGGGCCGGCGGGCCATAAGATGTCGGTGTGGCGCGGGAAAAAGAAAAGATCCCAACATCGAGGGTGCGCCGCACGGCGACGGTGGGGAAACTGGCGGCCAGCGAGACCGTGAAGCAGTTCGGCACGCGCGCCGCCAACGTCACGCGCGGCCCGGAGGCGGCGCAGGAGGCGATGGGACGCCGTCAGCTGGAGACGGCCAAGCAGATCGTCGCGGTGCTCGGCATGATGAAGGGCGCCGCGATGAAGATCGGGCAGACGTTGTCCTTCCTGGACGTCGGCCTCGTCCCGGAGGAGTTCCGCGAGGAGTTCCAGCGCGAGCTCGGCAAGCTGCGCGACGCGGCCCCCACCGTCTCGTTCAAGCAGATGCGCAAGGTGATCGAGGGGGACCTCGGAGAGGAGATCTCCACGGTGTTCGAGGAGTTCGAGGAGGAGCCCATCGCGGCGGCTTCGATCGGGCAGGTCTACCGCGCACGGCTGCGCGAGAACGGCCGCGAGGTGGCGGTGAAGGTCCAGTACCCGGGCGTGGCCGCCGCCGTGCGGGCGGACATGCAGAGCATCGACATGGTGATGCGCCTGGTCAAGGGGATCACTCCCCATCTCGACGTGCGCGGGATCGCGTCGGAGATCAGGGAACGGGTCGGGGAGGAGCTCGACTACGAGCTCGAGGCCTCCAACCAACGGGCGCTCGCGCGGATCTTCGACGGGCACCCCTTCATCGCGATCCCCGAGGTGATCAGCGAGCTCTCCCACGAGCGAGTGCTCGTCACCGAGTTCGTGCGGGGGGTCGGCTTCGAGGAGCTCAAGGGCTACCCGCAGGCCGACCGCGACCGTCTCGGCGAGATCGTGTTCCGCTTCTTCCTCGGTTGCCTCTACCGCCATCGCCAGTTCTCCGGGGACCCCCACCCCGGCAACTTCATGCTGCTGGAGGACGGGCGCGTGGTATTTCTGGACTTCGGCCTCTACAAGCGCCTGGACGCCACCCCGGTCGAACTCGAGTTGGCGGCGCAGCGCGCGGTGATCGAGCACGACGTGCAGGGGTTGCACGAGCTGATGGCGAAAGCCGGCTTCCTGCCACACCCGGAGCGGGTCGCTCCGGAGGAGGTGTGGGCGTTCCTCGAGGACGCCATCGGCTGGTACACCACCGACGAAGTGGTGGCGCTCACGCCGGAGTTCGCCACCGGGGTGCTGATGCAGACCTCCGACCCCCGCTCCACCCACTTCCGCCAGATGCGCCACCAGGACGTGCCCGCCGAGCATCTCTTCGGCCGGCGCATGGAGATGATGACGCTGGCGGTGCTCGCCCAGCTGCGGGCCCGCGTCAACTGGTATCTGATCACGCGCGAGTGGGCCTACGGCGATCCCCCCGTCACCCAGCTCGGCCGCGAAGAGGCCGAGTTCTACGCGCGGGGCGAGGTCGGGGGCGAGGTCGGCGCAGCGAGCTAGGGTTCGTCGTGGGCCCTTGGGGTGGGCACCCGGAGACAGCCCACCTTGGGGCGCGGCTCAGGGTGGGCTTCGGGCCGGCGGCGGCGCAACGTCTCGTCGCCGGGCACGGAGGCCCGGCGCCCGGGCGCCTGGTCGGGTCACCGACGCACGCGGACGATCCCTCCCCTACAGCACTTGAATCTGCACGAGGCTCGTGGTCCCCGGCCGCCCGCTCGGCAGGCCCGCGGTGATGCCCACGCGCTGGCCCCTCTTGCACCAGCCGAGCTCCACCACGCGCTTGGCGGAGTCGGCGATCAGCTCCTCGGTCGTCTCGTGGCGGCGGATCGAGGCTGCCTGCACGCCCCACATCAGCCCGCAGCGGCGCACCGTCTCGCGGCCGGGGGAGAGGGCGTAGATCGGCACCGTTGGGCGGTGCGCCGACACCAGGCGGGCGGAGCGCCCGGAGAGCGTCGGCACCACCAGCGCGTCGAGGCTCAACTCGCGCACCGCGATGCACAGGCTGTGCGCCAGCGTGTACGCGGGGTCGGCCTCGGTGCGGCGCACGCGCGAGGCGTTCCACTCCTCGTAGGGCGCGATCGCCTCGGCCTGTTCGGCCACCGACGCCATCATCGCGATCGCCTCCACCGGGTACGCGCCCACCGCGGTCTCCTGGGAGAGCATCACCGCGTCGGTGCCGTCGAGGATCGCGTTCGCCACGTCGGCCACCTCCGCGCGGGTGGGGCGCGAGGAGGTGACCATCGAGTCGAGCATCTGCGTAGCGGTGATCGATGGCCGCGCCAGCCATCCCGCGAGGCGCAGCAGCTCCTTCTGCACGATCGGCACCCGCTCGATCGGCAGCTCGATGCCGAGGTCCCCGCGCGCCACCATCACGCAGTCGGCGGCCTTGAGGATCTCCTCGGCGCGTTCCACCGCCTGCGGCTTCTCCATCTTCGCGATCAGCGGCAGCCGCGTGTGCTCGCGCACCTGCTCGATGTCCTCCGGGCGGCGCACGAACGACAGCGCCACCATGTCCACCCCGATCGACTCCCCGTGGCGCAGCAGCTCCAGATCCTCCTTGGGCACCGCCGGCAGCATGTCCACCGGGCCGGGGATGTTGAGGCCCTGGCGGGACGCCACGGCGCCGCCGGCCTGCACTTCGGCTTCCACCTCCTGCAGGTCGGTGCGCGTCTGGAGCACCCGCAGCCGCACCGACCCGTCCGCCAGGTAGATCACATCCCCCTGCGTCAGCGCGTCGGCGAGTCCCGGCCAGGAGATGGTCATGTGCTCGGCATCCCCCCCCTCCGCTTCTCCTCCGCCGTCCCCCGCGCCGCAGGTGAAGGTGACCACGTCGCCCGGCTTCAGCTCCACCACGTCGTCCTTCAGCGGGCCGATGCGCAGCTTCGGGCCGGGCAGGTCCTGCAGGATCGCCACCGGCCGCCCCGCTCTGCCTGCCGCGTCGCGCACGCGCCGCACGGTCTCCGCGTGCTCCTCCAGCGTTCCGTGGGAGTAGTTCAGGCGTGCCACGTCCATCCCGGCGTTGACCATTCTCAGCAGGGTGTCGGGCTCGCGTGAGGCGGGGCCGATCGTGGCGACGATCTTTGTGCGACGCATGTCCGCACGCACGGTAGCGGCCAGGGCCGATCCAGCGGCATTTCTGACCCCAATTTTTCATGTCGCCGCGCGTTGGCCGGTGCAGGCCGGGCTCGTCGGCTCGCGGCTGACGCGTGTGCGAAGGGGCTGGTTCGGGCTCGCGGCGGGTGGGGAGGAGCAGATCAGGGCCCGTGGTGGGGGGTGAGGAGCTGATCGGGGCTCGCGGATGGTGATGAAGAGCGGGCCAGGGCTCGCGGCCGGTGGGGGGGCTGGTCGGGCTCGCGGGGGGCGATGAGGAGCTGGCCAGGGCTCGCGGCCGGTGGGGGGGCTGGTCGGGCTCGCGGGGGGCGATGAGGAGCTGGCCAGGGCTCGCGGCCGGTCGTGAGGAGCTGGTCGGGCTCGCGAGGGGCGGGGTGTTTCGCGGGGGTGGGGTGTTATTAACTTTTTAAAAGGTGTGCGCTATGGCTATCGGCCTTTTATTTTTTTATATAGATGCCCACCCTCTTGCCCGCCCTTGCCTTCCTCGAGGTCAAGGCGCCCTCAGCTCGGGGAAGTTCTCCCTGCAATGCTCCCGCAGCGCCTCTCGCACCCACGCGCGCTCCGCGGGGCTGGCCACCCGAAAGCGTTCCAGCAGCTCGCGCTGGCGCTCGATCGGCGCGCCCGCGATCTCCCAGCGCACCACGAGGCGCTCGAACAGCAGCTCCACCGCCCTGTGCCAGGCGTCCTCGCGCGTGCCCGCCGCCCGTGCGTCATCGCCCGCCAGGGTCTCGGCGTACTTCAGCCGCGTGGCCGGCGTCATCGCACCGCGCAGCGTCAGCACGTTGCCCTCCGCGTCGGTGTAGTCGCTGGTCGGGGCCTGCAGCCGCTGCGGCCGTTGCTTGGGCTTGCGTTTGGCCACGGCCGAAGGGTACCCCCACGCCTGCGGTCCCTATCCCTCGAGATCCCTTCGCCCGCTGTATCCCGGCCCCGGTATCCCACGCCAGGGGCGCGAAGATGAGCTGCGTGCTGTTCGGCCTCAGCCGGCGTCAGCGGCCCGTTCCAGCTGCCCGCGCACGTCGCCCGTTGCCGGCTTGGCGTGGCCCGGCCAAGCCGCGGCGGGCTCCAGGGCGGCCAGCTTGCGGATGCTGGCGCGGGCCTGCTCGGTGTCGTAGCAGTAGACGGGGTCGGGCACCCTGGGCTCGCGGTCGCGTCCCCACAAGTCCACGGTGTAAAAGGTGTCGCTCACCAGCGCCAGACGATCGGATTCGCGCCACAGCCCGATCAGGCCGGGGGCGTGGCCGGGGAAATCGATCACCTTGAAGCCCGCCACCTCGTCGCCCTCCTCGACCGTTCCCGCGATCTTCACCGGGCCGCCGTCCCACGCGAAGCGGTGCACCATGCGGTGGATCTGGCGCTGGGGGGTCGGCATGCCGACCAGGCCCTCCGGCCAGTAGCGAAAGCCGCCGCTGCCCTCGGAGTCTTGCACCTCGGCGGGGTGGCAGTACACGGGTACTCCCAGCGCGGGCGCGGTGCCGCGGTGGTCGGTGTGGCCGTGGCCGAGCACCACGCGGCGGATGCCCCCGAGCTTGGCGCCCGCGGCGGCGACGGAACGCGCCATCGTACGCGCGCCCGCGTCGTACATCGTGACGCCGCCCTCGTCCTCGATCAGATACACGTTGCAGCGGCCCGGCAGGGCCCCCTGTACCACCCACACGCCCTCCGCCACCAGCTCGGGCTCGGCGAGCATCCGTCCGGTCACCCGCGTTTTGACGTTGAACGCGCCCATCATCCGTTGTTCGGCGGTGGAGCCCTGCGGCGGCAGCATCCCGATCTGGCGCGGCACCGCCATCGAGTCGGGGAAGGCGTCGTTGCGCTGCACCAGCCCGTCGCGCACCGTCAGCAGGTCGACGCCTTCGAACGTCAACGGGTGGCCGGTCGGGGTCAGCCCGTTGAACGTGCCCGGGCCCACGAACGTGCCGGTCAGCCGCCACTGCAGCGCGCAGCGCTCGCCTTCGGTGGTGGTGCTCAGGATCTCGAAGCGCACGTCGGGCATGGCCCCCAGCATGTCGCCGATGAACGACCGCACTCCCTCGGGCGCCGCGGCGTCGATCTGGCCGCGCACGTGCTCGCGACCCCCCACCGCCCACAGCGCCACGGCGCCGTCCAGGTCGTGGGCGTTGATCGCCTCGAAGTAGCGGCGCGCCACCGTCTCCGCTTCGCTGGTCCCATTGCGGTCCCCTGAGATGCGCTCCCTGGGCGTGGCGGTGGGGTGGATGTTGGCAGCGGCCTGCTGCACCCTGGTCGCGGCCTGCTCTGCGGTTTCCTCGGCCATGCTCTGCTCCCTCGGGTGGTTGTGCGGCGAAGCTTGAAAGTGTAGAGCCCAATAGGCTCCCTGCGGTGGCCGAGACGAGCGATCGCACACCGACCGGCCACAGGGCCGGGGCACCGCCGTCGACGACGGGGGTCCGGCGCGAGCTGGGCCGCGGCGAACGGATCCTGCCGGGCGTCTTTCGCCTGCGCCTGCCGCTGCCGTGGCCGGGCGTTCCCCACGGCAACGCATGGGCCGTGGCCGCCGGCGATGGGGTGGTGCTGTTCGACACGGGGATGCACGAACAGGGCTCCTTCGCCAACCTCGAAGGGGCGCTCGCGATGTGCGGGCTGCGCGTGGAGGACATCCGCCTGGTGGTGTGCACGCACGCGCACTCCGACCACTACGGGCAGGCCGCCACGATCGTCGAGCGCACCGGCTGCGAGCTGTGGATGCACCCCAACTACCAGCACATGCTGCAGTGGGCACAGGACACCCACGCGGCGATCGCACGCCGCCTGGAAGTGGCGCGCCAGAGCGGGGTGCCCGAGGAGCCGCTGCGCCGCTACGCGGCCGAGCGCGGCGAGCACGACTCGGGGATCGCCGCTGTGATCGAGCCGCATCGCGCGCTGCTGCCGGGCGTCACGATCGCCACCGACCTCGGGCCCTGGACGGTGCACGAGACGCCCGGCCACGCTCCCTCGCACGTCTGCCTGTTCCAGCCCGAGCGGCGCCTATTGATCTCCGGCGATCACCTGCTGGGGCGCATCTCGCTGTTCTTCGACTACGGCTACTCGCCCGACCCGGTGGGCGAATTCTCCAAGTCCCTGGACGTCGTGCAGCGGCTCGGCGTGCGTCTCTGCCTGCCCGGGCACGGGCGCACGTTCGCGGACGTCCACGCCCACATCGAAGGCAACCGCGAGCTCGTGCGGGAGCGCGCCGAGCGCGTGCTGGAGGTGATCTCCGAGCGCCCGCGCACCGCCTTCGAAGTCGTGCCGGAGGTGCTCTACGAGGTGCCGTTCTCACCGAACACCGCGCCGTGGCTGCTCACCGAGACGCTCGCCTTCCTCACCCACCTCGAGGTCACCGGGCGGGCGCGGCGGATCGAGGGCGAGCCGGAGCAGTGGGTGGCCGTCGGGGCGGGCGAGGAGTGAGCGTGGGCGGAGAGGGGGGAGCTGGAGCGGTGGGCGGCCGAGCGGCAAGCGCGGGTTTGCCCGGAAGGCGCGCTGCGGGGTCGCGATGGCGCCTGCTGGCAAACTGAGCTGTCATGCGCATCGACACGCTGCTTGAAGACGACGGCCCCGTCTTCTCCTTCGAGTTCTTCCCGCCCAAGACGGAGGCGGGGGAGGAGAACCTGCGCACGGCGCTCGCCGAGCTGCGCGGCCTGGACCCGTCGTTCGTGTCCGTCACCTACGGCGCCGGCGGCTCCACCAGGGGCAAAACGATCGAGATCGTCAAGCGCATCCGTGAGCAGTACGGGCTGGAGGCGATGGCGCACTTCACCTGCGTGGGCGCCACCGTGGCGGAACTGCGCGCCACGCTCGACGAGATGCAGAGCGCGGGCATCGACAACGTGCTCGCGCTGCGCGGCGACCCGCCCGCGGGCCAGGAGCAGTGGCGCAAAACGGAGGGCGGCTTGGAGTACTCGCGCGAACTGGTGGAACTGATCGCCGCCGACTACCCCTTTGCGATCGGCGGCGCCTGCTTCCCCGAGACGCACATCCACGCGGTCAGCTCAGAGAAGGACCTGGAACATCTCGCGGAGAAGGTGGCCGCGGGCGTGCAGTTCCTAATCACACAGTTGTTCTTCGACAACGCCCTCTACTTCGACTTCGTCCAGCGCGCACGCGCTGCGGGCGTGAACGTGCCGATCATCCCCGGCGTCATGCCCATCACGCAGGTGGGGCAGGTCGAGCGCATGGCCAAGCTCTGCGGGGCCTCCATTCCCGACGGCCTGCGTTGCGAGCTGCTCGCGCGCGGCGAGGACCCCGAGGCGGTGCTCGACTTCGGCGTCGCCTACGCCACGCTGCAGTGCGCGGAGCTGCTGCGCGAGGGCGTGCCCGGCATCCACTTCATCACGCTCAACCGCTCCCCCGCCACGCGTGCCATCCTCAGCGCCCTGAAGCTGGCGCGGCCGTGGGAGGGGGCTGCTCACCCGGGCTCGATCTCGAGCCCCTCCGCCACGCGCGGGGAGCCGTCGGCGGCCTCGTAGCGGACGTCCACGGAGTCGTTCTGGCGGTAGGTGCCCACGCCCCAGGCGCCCAGCAGCCAGCGCCAGCCGCTGATGTGGTCCTTGCGCAGCTCCTGCTCGAACACCAGTGCGCCGGCGCGCACCGTGTAGTCCGTGCCCAGCTCCTGACGCACGCCGTTGAGGTACACCTCGTATGGCGCGCGCACCGCGCCGGGGAGCTTCACGATCGAGCATGCCATGGCGGCTCGGATTATGCACCCGGCGGCCCACGTACCCTTCTGCGGATGAGCGACATCCCCTACACGATCCGCCGCTCCACCCGCGCGCGCCGGGTGCGCGTCAACGTGCATGCCCACACCGGCGTCGAGGTGGTGCTGCCGGTACGGGCCTCCGAGCGCGCGGCCGCCGCCGCCGTGCAGGAGCTGCGTCCGTGGATCGAGCGGCGGCTGCACGAGGCGCACGCGACGCTCGCACGGATCGCCGAGCGGGGCGCCACGGTGCCCTACCTGGGCGAGTCGCTGGCGCTGGTCGCGCAGCCGGGGCGCACGCGGGTGCACCGCCGCGGCGAGGCTCTGCTGGTGCCGGCTGGCGATCCGCGGCCGGCGCTCGAGCGCTTCTACCGCCGGGCCGCGCGCGTAGAGGTCGGCGCGCGGCTGGATCGCGCGAGCGCGCTGGCGGGCACCCCCTACAGCGGCCTCTCGATCCGCGCGCAGCGCTCGCGCTGGGCCTCGTGCTCGGCGAAGGGGCGAATGAGCTTCAACTGGCGGCTGTTGATGGCGCCCGAGAGCGTGCTCGACTACGTCGTCTGGCACGAGGTCTGCCATCTCGAGATCCTCGACCACTCGCCTCGCTTCTGGGCGCTCGTTGAGCGCCGCTGGCCGCGCTGGCGCGAGGACCGCGAGTGGCTGCGCCGCCACGGGGCGACGCTAGTGTTCTAGAGCCCGCTGGCCAAGCCAGGCAAGGACGCAGGGAGCGAAATGTGCTTTGCACATGAGCGACCGAGGACGCCGCCTGGCGCCGCGCCAGCGGACTCTAGAGGCGCTGAGCCACGGGCACGTAGTCTCTGTCGCGCTCGCCGGTGTAGATCTGCCGGGGGCGGGCGATCTTCTGCTCGGAGTCCCCCACCATCTCCTTCCACTGCGCGATCCACCCGGCGGTGCGTCCGATCGCGAACATCACCGGGAACATCGCCACCGGCAGGCCCAGCGCCTCGTAGATCAGGCCGGAGTAGAAGTCCACGTTGGGGTACAGCTTGCGCGAGGTGAAGTACTCGTCGTCCAGCGCGCGCTTCTCGAGCTCGGTGGCGACGTCCAGCAGCGGGCTCTTGCCGCGCACCTCAAACACGTCGTCGAGGTATTTGCGGATGATGCGCGCGCGGGGGTCGTAGTTCTTGTAGACGCGGTGCCCGAAGCCCATCAGGCGCTCGTTGCCGGCCTTCACGCCCGCGAGGAAGTCGGGGATGTTCTCGACCGTGCCGATTCGCTCGAGCATCCGCAGCGCCTGCTCGTTGGCGCCTCCGTGCAGCGGCCCGTACAGCGCGGCCACCCCGGCGGCCACCGCCGAGTAGGGGTCGACTTGCGTGGAGCCGACCGAGCGCACGGCGCTGGTGGAGGCGTTCTGTTCGTGGTCTGCGTGCAGGATGAACAGCACGTCCAGCGCCCGTTCCAAACGGGGATCGGGCTCGTACTTGAGCTCGGTCATCTTGTACATCATCCCGAGGAAGTTGCCCGCGTAGTTGAGGTCGTTGTCGGGGTACACGTACGGCTGGCCCATGTTGTGGCGGAACGCAAACGCCGCCAGCGTCGGCATCTTCGCCAGCAGCCGGATGATCTGCATCGCTCTGACGCGCTCCTCGTGGATCTTGTTGGCGTCCGGGTAGAACGTCGACAGCGCGCCCACCGAGGCCACGAGCATGCCCATCGGGTTGGCGTCGTAGCGGAAGCCCTGCATGAAGTCCTTGACGTTCTCGTGCACGAACGTGTGGATCGTGATCTCGTCCACCCACCCCGTCAGCTCCGTCTGCGTCGGGAGCTTGCCGTTGATCAGCAGGTACGCGACCTCCAGGTAGCTGGAGTGCTCGCACAGCTGCTCGATCGGGATGCCGCGGTGCTGCAGGATGCCGGCGTCGCCGTCGATGTAGGTGATCGAGCTGCGGCACGATGCCGTATTCATGTACGCCGGGTCGTACGCCATCAGCCCGAAGTCGTGCTCGTCGGTCTTGATCTGGCGGAGGTCCATCGCGCGAACGGTGCCGTCGGTGACCGGCAGCTCGTAGGTGAGCCCGGTGCGGTTATCGGTCACCGTCAGCGTCTGCGCGGGCGCGGCGCCATTGCCGCCCGTGCTCTGGCCCGTGGCCCCGCTCTGCGTGTCCGCCGTCTCCGTGCTCATTTGGTTTGGCTCTCCTGTTCGGCCGTCCAGAGATCTTTTCCCCGATTATGAGGCAACTCAAGCCGGTTCCGCGCCGTCCGGCTGCCCCCACTGTCCAGATGCCTCCACGGTCAGCTGCTTCTACGCTCGGCTGCTCCCAACGGTCAGTTGCTCCACGGTCTGTTGCTGCGCGGTCTGTTGCTGCGCGTTCGGCTGCTCCTACGCTCAGCTGCTCCCACCGTAGCGACTCTCGGTGGCCTCGACCTGCCCCTGGTAGTGGCTGCCGAGATCCTTGTGCCCGTACGGTCGCAGCGCGGGTGCATCGAGCGTCATGAATGACAATTGCGCGATCGGCAGGCCGGGGTAGAGCTTGATCGGCACGCGCGTGAGGTTGTTGAGCTCGAGCGTCAGCGTGCCCTTCCAGCCCGGGTCGCAGAAGCCGGCGGTGGCGTGCACGATCAGCCCCAGGCGTCCCAGCGAGCTCTTGCCCTCGATCCGGGCCACGATGTCGTCGGGCAGCTCCACGCGCTCGAGCGTCCTGCCGAGGCAGAACTCGCCCGGGTGGATCACGAACGGCTCGCCCTCCGGGGGGCTGACCTGCTCGGTCAGCCCGCGGGGGGGGTCGCGCAGGTCGATCGCGGTGATCTTGTGGTTGTGGAAGACCCTGAACGTGTCGCCCAGGCGCAGATCCACGCTGGCCGGCTGCACGAGCGTCGCGTCCCACGGGTCGATCGCGATGCGGCCCTCCTCGACGAGGCGGACGATCGTGCCGTCGGAGAGCACCGAGGCGGGGTCGGGAACGGGGAAGGCAAAGCCGCGGTCAGGGTCGGATGGAGTCACGGCGGGGATTTTCGCAGGCTCGGCAGTCGCCGCGCGACGCCGCCACCTTCAGCGTGCCGACGCTGCCGCCCTCTGCGGCCGACGCCGCCACCCTCTGCGTGCCGACGCTGCCGCCGACGTCGCCACCCTCTGCGTGCCGACACTGCCGCCGACGTCGCCACCCTCTGCGTGCCGACGCTGCCACCCTCTGCGTGCCGACGCTGCCGCCGACGTCGCCACCCTCTGCGTGCCGACACTGCCGCCGACGTCGCCACCCTCTGCGTGCCGACGCTGCCACCTTCAGCGTGTCGTAAGACGCCCGCGCGCGGCGATGGTGCGGATCCGCGATGGCGCGGGCGTGGAGGCCCCGCGGTGGGGCCCGCGGCGCGGTGGACGCGGCAGACGCGGGCGCGGGTGACGCGGATGGCTGGGATGGTGCGGGCGCGGGCTGTGGCCAATGCCGCCGTCTTCTTCGGGGGCCACCTCCGGCCCCTGGCGGACCGCCCAGCGCACGATCAGGAAGAGCCCGACGATCGGGATCTTCAGGATGAACATCAGCCAGATGAAGGTCCAAGCATCCACGCCACCTCCGATCGTACTACCGATCCGGGCCCGTGGGTGGCTGCCGAAGGATGAATGAAAGGCCTCCCGCCTCATGCTTCTATGCAAACGTAGATACAAGGGGGCTGGGAGTTAAGTATTAACTTTTCTAAAGCCGTGCGCAATGGCTATCGGACTCCAGATTTTTTATAACAACCCCCACGGACCTTTGCGGATGCCATCGCTATACGCCTCTTTAGGCCCAGCTACTCCCCCAGCGGCACGGGCGCGGCCGAGAACTGCGTGAACTCGCGCAGCTGACGCACGCGCGCGACGATCTCGGCCCCCGCGAGGCTCTCGATCCGGTGGGTGCCGAACTCTTCGACGTTGAACGAGGCCAGCGCCGTGCCGTGCGCCATCGCTTGGCGAAGCAGCTCGTCCGTGATCTCCTCGTCGGCGTGGGCGGCGATGTAGCCGACGAAGCCGCCCGCGAACGTGTCACCGGCGCCGGTGGGGTCGACGACCGACTCCAGCGGGAAGGCCGGCAGCGAGAAGAAGCCGTCGGCGGTGACCAGCGCGGCGCCGTACTCGCCCTGCTTGGCGACGATCACCCGCGGCCCCCGTCTCATGGACGGCGCCCCACCGTCGACAGGGGCGGAGTCGCCAGAGGAGCTGGCGCCGAGGGAGTCAGGGGGGAGGAGGCCCACGAGAGCACCTCGCGGGCGGCCGCGTACAACGAGGCTTTGTCGGTGAGCTGGCGCAGCTCGGAGTCGTTGAGGATCAGGCAGTCGCACTCCGCGATCGCCTTCATCAGCGACTCGCGCGCCGCTTCGATCCACAGGTTCATCGAGTCGAGCGCCACGAACCGCGCGGCAGGCATCTGCGCGCGCACCTCGCGCTGCAGGTCGGGCTGGATGTTGGCGAGGAACAGCACGTCGCTGGAGCGCGAGGCCTCCGAGAGCTTCGGCTGGAAGCCCTCGAACACGCCCAGCTGCGTGTCGAGCGTCTCGCGCGAGTTGAGGTCCCAGCCGTACTTGCCGCGCCAGAAGAAGGTCTTGCCCCCGGGGATGCGCTCCACGTCGGAGATGTCCACGCCGCGGTTGCGCAGCACGTCGAGCTCGGTCTCGCCGAAGTCGTCCCCCACCGGCCCCACGACGCGCACCTCCTGGAAGAAGGAGGCGGCCAGCGCGAAGTGCACGGCGGCGCCGCCCAGCATCCGCTGGCGCTCGCCGAACGGGGTGGAGACGCTGTCATAGGCGATCGATCCGACGACTGTGATGGGCATGCAGGCACCCTACACCGGCGGGATGCGGACAGTTCGCCTGGTTGCGCGCCGGCCCTGTGACTATGCCGGTATACGAGACTGCCGAAAGGCCGTTCGTAGCGTGGAGGTGCGGGTGCTGGTTGGCGAGTTCAGCTGTGCTTCTCGACGAGCTCGAGGTGCTCAATCGGAGCCGTGACCAAGTCAAGGGTTTCGCCGCTGTCGTTTACGATCTCGATCATCTTGTGGTCCCCGTAGTCGCTGACGACGGTGCCCTCGGTCCCCGCGGGCCACGTGCCGGTCCCCTCGTCCTTCTCGATCGCTGCGGTGAAGGCGACGACGTCGATTTCTCCGATTGCCTGCTTGACGGTTGTCATAGTTCCCCCAGTCTAGGGCCTTGGGATGGCTGTTACAAATCGTGGTGGGGCGCCCGGGTGGTCGAATGTCCAGACTGTCCGGACATTGGTTACGCGGTCGGCCTTTGCGCCGATGCCGCCGATCTGCATGTCGATGACGTAATTGACGCCGTAGGGCGGGTTGTCTCGGACGTCCCTGACGGGCGTGTCGAGGACGCGGGCGAGGATCTGCGCTTCGAGGTAGTCGATCGCATCGATCGTGATTCCGAGGATCTGCTCAAAGCCCCGGGCCTTGGGGCCGCCGTACTTGTGGGCAATGTCCAACGAGTAGGTCTCGAGCTTGCGGCGCACGCCAAATGCCTTCACTCCGCGCGGGAGTAGCTCGCCTACGGCGGGCGGAGGTTGTGTGTCGGGGTACTCGCTCATCGCTGCAGGGCAATCGAGTTCACGAGACCCACCGTACGGCGCGCTTGGGACGGTTCTCTCGATCGCACTTGTGCTGCGCCCCCGGCGCGTTCGCAGCACACAACAACCGAGAGCCTTGTTGTCCCTCCGACTCCACTGGCGGCGCGCTCCCAATTGGCGTTGAGCTCATCGGCCTGGAGCTTGCCCACGTCTGGACGAGGCGCAGTTGGCTGGAGGGCTTTGTACCCGGCCTGGGGGCTGTATGAAGGAGCTTCGCTGTAGGGGTATTGACAACCGTGGGGGGGTGGTGTACGGTCTCCTTTGTCATGGTCATCCCTTGGGGGTGGCTGGCGAACATAGGATCCGGTTGGGTCACCGCGTTCCGTGGTTGACTTCAAGCGCTAGCAGGGTGCGGGTAGGGCAGAGGGATCGGATCGCAACGGATGAGAGGTTGGGTTTAGCGTGGTTTCGAGTGGGAGATACGTAGTGGGGATGTGCGCGTCCCGTGTGAGGGCTGATGCTAGATGCGCCAGCTTGGCGCTGTCGCATCTCTCTCTCTCTCTCTCTCTCTTGTCCTAGCCGGCTAGGGGCTGGGGCTCCTCATCTTCGGGTCCTAACGGGCCTTCAGTCGTCCCCCGTGTGGGGTGGGCACAGCTTGTGCTCCGGGGGGTTGTCGTGAGTGCCGCACGTGACGCCGGTGCGCTTGGCGTTGGTGCGCGTGGCGTTGGTGTACGTGGTGGCCGCGTGGCGGAGGCGCCAGGGCGTGCCGGGCGCACTCGTGTCGCCCGGGCGTCTGCTCGCACTGCCCGGGCGTCTGAGTCGGCGTTGGCGCGTGCGCGTTTGAGCGATGTGGTGTTGCCGCGTACGCGGGTGGGTGAGATTCAGCGTTCGCGGTTGCTGGCGGGCGCGGTCGCCACGATCGATGAGCTGGGATATCCGCGGGCGACAGTGGGCCGGATCACCGGGCGTTCGCGGCTGTCGCGGCGGACGTTCTACCAGATGTTCGCCAACCGCGATGAGTGTTTCGCGGCGGTGCTGGAGGAGCTGGTCGCGACGGTCGGTGGGGAGCTTTCGGCGGCGGGCCTCGAGGGGTTGCCTTGGCGTGAGCGGGTCCGTATAAGCGTGTGGACGATCCTTGCGTTCTGCGATCGTGAGCCGGCGTTGGCGCGGGTGTGCGTGGTACAGGCGTTGCGCGCTGGCCCGTTGGTGCTGGAGCGCCGTGAGGCGGTTCTTGCGCGGCTGGCGGTGGTGGTTGACGAGGGCCGCGAGGATGGTGCTCGCGGGGAGCGCTTGACTCCGTTGACCGCGGAGGGCCTGGTCGGGGCGGCGTTTGCGATCGTCTATTCGCGGCTCTCGCGTGGGGAGCGGGGGCCGCTTACCGAGCTGTTGGGCGAGTTGATGGCGATGATCGTGCTGCCCTATCTCGGCCCCGCGGCGGCGCGGCGCGAACAGGCCCGGCCGGCGCCTGCGGCTCCTGTGGTGGCGCCGAAGGTTCGCCCTGCTGCCGCAGAGAGCGCCCGTGACCCGCTCGCGGATGTGAACCTGCGCCTGACCCATAGGACGGCCAGAGTGCTGGAAGGCGTCGCCGAGCTGAGTGGGCGTGGCTCAGCTCCCAGCAACCGCGAGGTAGCGACGTTCGCGGGAATCACCGATCCAGGGCAGATATCGAAGCTCCTGCGCCGTCTGGAGCGCCTTGGGCTTTTGGTTAACACCGGTGCGGGGCACGCCAAGGGCGAGCCGAACGCGTGGGCGCTGACCGACCAGGGCGAACGGATCACGCACAGCATCCGCATGCACGCCCCCGAGCGTGAGGCCGCGTGATGCCCACTCCCGTTGTCCCATTCCGCTCTTGCAGGACCCGGCTGGCTATGCCCGGTCGGCTTGTCAAATCTGCGTGCGTAGCGCCGAGCGCCGGCACGTCCGACTCCACGGAGGAGAGATAACCGATGTTCTCAGTGATACGTAAACGCATTCATGTCAGTCCCGCGACCGTGATCGCCTCGCTCGCGCTGGTGTTCGCGATGAGCGGTGGCGCGTTCGCGGCGGGGCATTATCTGATCACCTCGACGAAGCAGATCAGCCCGAAGGTGCTGAAGGCGCTGCAGGGCAAGGTCGGCAGTGCGGGGGCGAGCGGCGCCCAGGGTGGGGTCGGCCCCGCGGGGCCGCAGGGCCCCGCCGGCGCGGCAGGCGCCCAGGGCTCGAAGGGTGAACGCGGTGTTCAGGGTGAACCTGGCGCGAAGGGCGAACAGGGTGATCCGGGGCTCAGTGGCTGGGCCGAAACGCTGCCATCCGGCAAGACCCTCACCGGTCAGTTCGCCGCTTCGGCGCTCAGCGAAGGCGCGTCGTTCTCCGGCACCCCGGCGCAGACCGGCGTCAGCTTTCCCTTCCGCGTCGAAGACGAATCGGCTCAGGGTCCCCTGATTCACATCATCGCGCAGGGCGGCACTCCTCCCGCGGAATGCCCCGGCACCGTCGAAGCGCCCGCCGCGGAAAAAGGCAACCTCTGCATCTACGTGAAGACCGAACAGAACGATGTCGCCACGGCCGTCCTCGACACGGCCACGGGCAAAGCGACGCTGTTCGGCCTTACGAGGGCGAACCCGGCCGGCTTCGTTATCGAGGCCGTTCCCAAGGAAGGCGGCGCCGAACCCAAGGAAGGCAAGACCGTGGGAGTTACGGGAACCTGGGCGGTGACCGCCGAATAGGTCCCCGCCCAGCCGGGCTCATAACGCGCCCAGCTCCCCGGAGCGTCAATCGCACGCTCCGGGGAGCCTTTGTCGTCTGTCATTTCCACACCGCTTAGCGGCCAGCACACCCCCAATGACACTTCAGGAGATACTCAAAGTGACACCTCGAGCAAAGGTACCCTCGGTGGAATCGTCGCGGCGCCCCGGTTCCCGCGCGCGTGGTGGGTCTTTCCGCGCCCGGCGTGTCGTGGTTCTCGCTATCTGTGCCGTACTCGCCGTCACCGCCCTTTTGGCAACCGCCTCCACCGGATTTGCCGCTGGGCCGCCTGGCTTCTCCTCCGTTTCTCTGTGCTTGGCCAAGAGCCATACCGCTCTTAGTCTCGAGGCGATTATTAATCCGGGAGAACACGAAGTGCACTGGGGCTACGAATACGCCACTAGTTCCGGCGGTCCCTGGGCCGCTGTGCCAGGTGCCAGCGGCACCATCACTCAGGCCGAAGTCGAAGCGCTGCCCAGCAATGGTGATCCCCAGCTCCCCGTTCGTGAACTGTCCGGCCTTGAACCCGAAGTCCCGTATCAGGTTCGTCTTACTCTCACTAATCTCTTGGGCACAGCATCCGAAGAAGAAACGTGTGAAGCTGTTCCGCTTCGCCCGCACGCGCAGGATCTAGGCAGCGTCAACGCGACTGGCACTACGGCCCGCCTTGAGGGCTATATCGAACCGCATGGTTTTGCAACGCACTGGCGTTTTGAGTACGCCAGCTCTGAAGCCGGCCCGTGGACGCCGGTATCTGGCGGCGAAGGCTCGATCTCCCAGGCCGAAGCCAAGGCTATTCCCTTAACAGACGCTCAGGTTCACACCGAAGCCACGCTTACCGGTCTTGCGCCTGCTGCTGTCTACTACGTGCGTCTTGTGGGCGAAAGCGAACCAGAATGGCCCGAAGGCTCTGGCGAACACATGCAGAAGGAAGCTGCATCGAACGTTACGAGCGTCGAAACGGAGGGCCCGCCAACCGCCAGCGCTTTCGCCGTTCACGCTCTTGACGGCGAAGCTCTGCGGCTCCTTGGCGCGATCGATCCGCACAGCACTCCTACTTCTGAGGAACAGCAGATTGCGATCGAAGGTGCGCCCACCGGTGGCACCTTCGCTCTCACCTTCAACGGTCAGACGACGCGTTTTACCGGGACGGGCGCTCTCGCCGCGGGCTCCCCGACGGTCACCGTTGCGCTTCCCCTCGCCAAAGGTTTTGGCAACGTCACGAAGGGGTCGAACCTCATCACCAATGTCACGAGCAACCTCGGCGAATTCCGCGTGGGAGGGACGATCAGCGGCCCTGGCATCCCTGAAGGGGGCAGGATACTCAAGATCAAGGGTTCAACGCTGGAATTCACTGCCAAGGGGGGCGGCTCCGTTCCAGCTACAGCTACCGTTGCCGGCGCGGAACTCGCTTCCACTGAACCCCTTCCCTTCCGAGTTGGGGAGGCGATCGGCGGCGCCGGCATTCCCGCGGACGCGACGATCACCGAAATCAGCGGAGAAGCTAGCGAAGGAAGCGAGACGCTTACCCTCTCCGCTGACGCCACGGTCACCGCCGGCGGTGTTGCTCTCACGGCCGAGATTCCCTTCGATGCGGCAGCCGAAACGGTGGAAAGAGCCCTCAAGGCTCTCCCTGGCGAACCTAGCGTTTTTGTCCATGGTTCTGATGGTGGCCCTTACAGCGTCAAGTTCTTTGGCGGGAGCGGCGAACAGGATCAGCCCCAGATCGAAGGGGACGCTTCGGGTCTTACCCCGTCTGGCGCGGTGGTTGTCGTCACGACCCAGCAGGGAGGCGAAGCTTACGACACCCGTTATCACTTCGATTACACCACCAGTGGCTTTACGTCGTGTGGCACTGCCGCGAATCCGGGCTGCCTCGCGACGCCCGAAGTGGACCTTGGCTCGGGCGATAGCCCGCGGGTCGTTGGTGCTGACCTACCGGATCTTAAGGCTGGCGAAACGTATCTTTACCGGGTTGTTGCCAGCAACAACTCTCCCGGTGATCCCGTCGTCGTGAGTGGCGAACAGGCCCTGACCGTTCCTACTCCGCCCCAGCTGGGGCCCGCTGGAAAATGCTCCAACGAAGCGCTGCGCAGTGGTCTTTCGGCTCGCTTGCCTGACTGTCGCGCTTACGAGGAGGTGACGCCTGCTGACAAGGAAGGCGCCGAGGATATCTTTACCTCCGTTCTTTACAACGAAGGGGCGCTCGTCGGCGAAGACGGCGATCATCTGATGCTTCGCAAGGAGGCGCTGCAGTGGGGGCCGAGCCCCGACCCCAAGAACTCCAACTATTTCTTTACCCGCGACCCGCAGACGGGTTGGCAATTCACGTCCGCCCGGCCGCTGGGTGAAACCGGCCCGAGTACCTACCTTCCCGCGCTCTATGACTCGAACCTCACCCAGACCGCTGTCGGGCTTTTCTGGAGAACGTCTCAGTTGAGCTCCACCCAGTCTCCGACGATTGAACTGAAGGTCGGTCCTCCCGGTGGCCCCTACGTCTCGGTCGCCACGCTGCCGTACTACTCGGTACCCAACGAAGAGGCATGGGTCGCGGGCTCCACGGACCTCTCAAAGCTAGTGTTCCAGACCTCCGATCGCGCGGTCGTGGCCGCTCACAAATCCTCGACTGCCGCCGGACTTGACCTCTACGAATATTCCGCGGATGGGGGGCTTCACCAGGTGAACGTCGACTCCGAAGGCAGGACGATCGGCTCCTGCGGCGCCACGATCGTGGCTGGTTCCGCTGAACCTGATGGGAGGGTGAGCAGCCCTCACGCGGTCTCCGCCGACGGCTCTCGCGTCTTCTTCGAAGCGGTTCCCGCTCCCACGACGGACTGCTCGGAACCAGCCAACCTCTATATGCGCGTCAACGGCAGCGAAACCGTCGATATCGGCGCATACCGCTTCCTCGCCGCCGACGCCCAGGGCGAGGAGCTGCTACTCGAAAAGCAAAACGCCGGCGAAGCGTTCCTGTATGACACCGAAACCCACGTCGCCAAGCCGCTTGCTGGGGTCAGCCCTAAGGGAGCAAAGATCTCCGCGGACTTCTCCACGATCTATTTCTCCGGAGAAAGCCTCACTCCCGAAGCGCCTGTGCCCAGCAACGGCGCGGCGGACTACTACCGTTATGAAATCTCCACAGCAACGCTTCGCTACCTCTTTCAGGAGAAGGCATACCACGGATCAGAGGTAAGGGTGCTCGGTGGTGGCCTCCAGATCAGCCCCAATGGCCGCTACCTCACCTTTGAAGGCTCCGAAGTGGGCGGTGTGCCCGAGGGTGAAAAGGAAGGAGAAGACCACCTCTTCCGCTATGACAACGCTGACAATCTGGTCGAGTGCCTTGATTGCGGGCGAAGTTACGGCCTGTCCGACCCGAACCCGCCAGCGGAATCCCGGGGATATACTGAATACGGCCATGGCCTCGCCGAGTCGAATGATGGTACTCCGCGCGAAGTCAGCGCATCCTCCGACGGGCAGTTCGTCTTCTTTACCACGACCGAAGCGCTGCTGCCAACAGACATCGATACCGGGACGGACAGCAGCGACGTGTATGAGTGGCGTGCGGACGGGGTCGATGGCTGCACCCAACTCCAGGGCTGCTTGGCGCTCATCAGCGGTGGCCGCGATGGCGTCCGCAATCAGCTATTGGGGATCGCCGAAGGCGGCCGCGACGTATTTTTCGCCACCCATGAAGCGCTCGTCGCCCAGGATCAAGATGCGGCCGGGGACATCTATGACGCTCGCATCGGCGGCGGCTTTCCCGCGCCCGAATCGCCCGGCGCGGAATGCGAAGGCGATTCCTGCTCCACCCCGCTGAGCGCTCCAAACGACGTAACACCCGCCAGCCTCACGTTCACGGGCGCCGGAAACGCTCTCCCGTCGCCCGTAGGCAACCCGGCGGCGAAGTCCAAGAAGCCCAAAGCGAAAAAGAAGCATTCGAGCAGCAACACAAAGCGCAAACAGAGGGGCAAGAAGACCGCCGGCGGGCGAAGGAAAACCAAACGACTCAGGAGAGGCAAGTGATGAGATTTAGAGCTTTTACCTGTCTTGCTTTCGGAGCCTGCCTGCTACTGGCGGGGGCCTTGGCGGGCGCCGCTTGGGCGCTGCCCAGCCCCGAACCTTTCGAAATCGTGCCCGGCTCCTTCCACGTCGCCCCCTCCACCCCTCAGGCCGGCGCTCACGAGGACCTCACCACGTCGTTTGATTTCGCTCACACCCCCGCCGGTCGGACCTACAACGATGTCAAGGACACGATCGTCAATCTCCCCCCTGGCTTCGTCGGCAACAACACCGCCGTGCCGACCTGCAGCGACGCTCAGCTCCTCTCAGAACAGTTCAATAGCAACGTCGAAGGTTGTCCGATTTCGAGCCAGGTCGGCACCATCGCGTTCGAACTCACGGGCGGGGAACTCACGGGCAGGTTCGGCAACCAGCAGGTCATCGCACCGCTCTTCAACATGGAAACGACCAGCTTCGGGGTCGCCGCCGAGTTGGGCTTCAACCCTGAATTCCTCACGCAGGTCCTGCCGATCAGCGTCCGCCCCGACCTCGGTCTCACAGTCACCAGCCCCTCGATTATCGAGTTCAGCGAACCGCGCAACATCTCGGTGACCGTCTGGGGTGTGCCGGCCTCCCACAGCCACGACTTTCACCGCCATCTCTACTACTCGACCTCGGGCGGCTGGGAGTGCTCGCACGCGGCGGGAGCAACGGATGGATGTCATGCGGCCGGAGCAGGCTCTCCCGCGACCGAAGGGTATGAAGCAGGCATCCAGCCTAAGCCCTTTCTTTCCAATCCAACCAGCTGCGGCGTCACCACCGCCACGATGGAAGCCGACTCGTGGGAGCACCCCGAAGAATGGTCGAAGGCTTCGACTGAAATAGCTCCAATTGAAGGATGCGAACGCGTGTCGTTTGACGCCTCGATCGAAGCTCATCCGACCACCGAAGCGGCCGAATCGCCGACCGGTCTCAACTTCACCGTCAACGTCCCCCAGAGCTGGGAAAATCCGGAGACGCTGTCCACCGCCAATCTGAAGGACGCGAAGGTGACGCTGCCCGAAGGCGTGACGATCAACCCGTCGGCGGGTTCGGGCCTCGGCGCGTGCACCCCGGCGCAGTACGCGGCTGAGACGAGCGCATCGCCGCCCGGCGCGGGGTGCCCGCCGGAATCGAAGATCGGCTCGATCGAAATCGAAACGCCGCTGCTTGCCGACAAGATCGACGGCGCCGTCTATGTCGCGACGCCGTTTGACAACCCGTTCGGCGAAACCGGCCATCCCGGTGGGTCGCTGCTCGCGCTGTACGTGGTCGCTAAGGATCCCGCTCGGGGAGTTCTCGTCAAGGTTGCGGGGAAGATCGAACCGAACCCCGTCACCGGGCAGCTGGTGACGACGTTCCTGAACAACCCACAGCAGCCGTTCAGCCGCTTCACGCTGAGGTTCCGGCCGGGCGCGACCGCGCCGCTGGTCAGTCCGCCTACGTGTGGCAGCTATACGGCGCAGGCGCAGTTGACGCCGTGGTCGGCGCCCCTCGAACCGCGGCTGTTGAGCAGCTCTCCCTTCACGATCATCCAGGGCGCCCGTGAAGGCGCCTGCCCCACGGGCGGTGTTCCGCCGTTCCACCCCCAGGTCATCTCCGGCACCGACAACAACGACGCCGGTAGCTATAGCCCGTTCTATCTGAGGATCGTCCGCGAAGACGGCGAACAGGAGATCACCCGCTTCACGACCGTATTGCCGCCCGGGCTGACGGGGAACCTCTCGGGGATCCCCTTCTGCTCGGAAGCGCAGATCGAAGCCGCCAGGCAGGTCACCGGCGCGCAGGAGGAGGCCGAACCGTCGTGCCCCGCGGCGAGCGAAATCGGGCACACGATCGTGAGCGCCGGCGTGGGGGGCGTGCTGGCGCAAACCCCGGGCAAGGTGTACCTCGCCGGCCCCTACCACGGCTCGGCGCTGTCGATCGTGTCGGTCACCAGCGCGAAGGTCGGCCCGTTCGATCTCGGGACCGTCGTGATCCGCTTTGCGCTGCGAATCAACCCGACCACCGCGCAGGTGGAAGTGGACGCGAACGGCTCGGATCCGATCCCGCACATCATCGACGGAATCGTCGTGCACGTCCGCGACATCCGCGTGTACATGGATCGCAACAAGTTCATCCTGAACCCGACCAACTGCGACCCGCTGTCGATCTCCGAGACGATCACCGGCGCGGGTGCTGACCCTTCCAATCCCGCGGACGGGGTTCCCGTGAGCGCGACCGCGCCGTTCCAGGCCGCCGACTGCTCGAGTCTCGCCTTCAAACCGGACCTCACCGTCTCCACCAGCGCGAAAACCAGCCGGGCGGACGGCGCGAGCCTCACCGCGAAACTGACCGTCCCCGGCGCGCTCGGCACCCAGTCGAACATCAGCAAGGTCAAAGTCGAACTCCCCAAAGCGCTCCCCTCGCGGCTGACGACGCTGCAGAAAGCGTGCACCGCCGCCCAGTTCGAAGCCAACCCAGCAGGATGCCCACCGGCGTCGATCATCGGGCACGCCAAGGCGATCACGCCGGTCCTGCCGGTCCCGTTGGAAGGCCCCGCGTACTTCGTCAGCCACGGCGGCGAAGCGTTCCCCGACCTCGAGATCGTGCTGCAGGGCTACGGGTTCACGATCGACCTCACCGCCTCGACGTTCATCAGCAAAGCCGGCGTCACCTCGAGCACGTTCAAGACCGTCCCCGATCAGCCCGTCACGAGCTTCGAACTGACGCTCCCCGAGGGTCCCTACAGCGCGCTCACGGCGCTCGGGAACCTCTGCACCGCGAAGAAACTCACGATGCCAACCGAACTCGTCGCCCAAAACGGTGCACAGATCACACAGAGCAGCAAGATCGCGGTCACGGGCTGCCCGAAGCACAAGAAGGCCGCGAAGAAGAAGAGGCACCAACGGCGCAAGAAGACGGGCCGCCGCAAGGCCAAGCGGTGAGACCCTTTCGTGCGGTCCGTCTGTTCCGTGATTGATTTCAGGCGCTAGACGTTGAAACTGGTCAGCGTTCGTGGTGGGCTGCCGGTGATCCAGGCGGCTAGCAGTGGGTCGGTGAGGCGATAGCCGGTGCGTGTACTGGGGTCGTTGGTGATCTCGCCTCGATCCTCGAGCACTTTGACTGCCGTGTGGATGGCGCCGCCGCGTGAGCCGCCGTGGCGACGGCCGGCGGCGTAGAGGGCGCTTGTGTTCTCGGCGACTGCTGTGAGCGCGCGCCGGTGGCTTGCGGACAGACCGCTCCAGACGGTGCGCAGCTCGTCGCTGACCTGGTGCATGGCGCGCTGGTAGGCGGCTTGCCATGTCTCCTCGGTCGCGGTCGCTTTGGCGGGTGTGAGCTCCCAGACGGTGTGTGCGAGCAGCATGGTGCGCTGCGGGTGACCTTGGGCGAGCGCGAGCAGTGGTTGGAGTGCGGGGCCGATGTTGCGCGCGGTTCGTTGGAAGCGGATGGCGATGTAGTCCGCGATTGCCTCCGGCGGGAGTGGTGGCAGTGCGACGGGGGCGGCCTGGCCGTAGAAGGCGCGGCGGCGGTCGGCGAACAGCTCGCGCATCATGCCGACATGTGAGCCGGCGAAGATATACCCGGCGGCGTCGCCATGGTGTTGGATCTCCGAGCGGATGACCGCGTCTACGCGGTCGGTTGCGGTGAGCACGTCCTGGAACTCGTCGAAGACAACGAGCGTGCGTGTTCCGTGGCGCTCGTGCAGGCGGCGCGGTAGCGCGAGCCGGTCGAGCAGCGGTGGCTCGGCCTGTGCGTCGAGGGTGACCTCCACGCCGGCCGGCAGGGGGCCGCCGCCGGCGCGGAAGGTGGGGCGCAGCATTTGCCTGGCGCCGGCGAACCAGCTGGCGAGGCGTCCCTGGAGCTGCTCGGCGTATGCGCGCTCAATTCGCTGGGAGATGTCAGCCAGCGTGAGCACGCCAAAGAAGTCCACGTAGACAGTTGCCCAACCCTCGCTCTCGGCGTCATGCATCACTCGTCGTAGGAGCGAGGTCTTGCCGAAGCGCCGTGGTGCCACGAGACGACTGTTGTTGCCCTCGTCGGCTCGGGCCAGCAGCTCGCTTGCCTCGGCGTCGCGATCGATCAGGTCCGCGATGGGGACGGGCTCGCTGTAGCGGAACGGATTCATGCTCTCAATCATAGAGCAGATCTGCTCGCAATCAGCGAGCAGCGCTCAGGCTACTGATCCGGAATGGCGGGGCGTGGCCTTCCGTGCCTTGGCTCCATCGGCCCGCTGGCCCAAGGGCCGTTGAGCCACCTGTTGCGGGCGCGGTCCGCCAGGCTGGACGCTGGTGAAGTGGCCATGGCTCCGTGTCGGTTGGGGGGCTGTGTGGTGGGGTCGGGGTGTAGAGGTATTGACAACCGTGGGGGGGTGGTGTACGGTCTCCTTTGTCATGGTCATCCCTATGGGGTGGCTGGCGAACATAGGATCCGGTTGGGTCGCCGCGTCTGTGGTTGACTTCAAGCGCTAGCAGGGTGCATTGGTTGGGAGAGGGATCGGATCGCAACGGATGAGGGGTTGGGTTTAGCGTGGTTTCGAGTGGGAGATACGTAGCGGGGGTGTGCGCGTCCCGTTTGGGGGCTGATGCTAGATGCGCCAGCTTGGCGCTGTCGCATCTCTCTCTCTCTCTCTCTCTCTTGTCCTAGCCGGCTAGGGGCTGGGCCCTCTCATCGTCGGGTCGTAACTGGCCCCGCAGTGTCCCCCGTGTGGGGTGGGCACAGCCTGTGCTCCGGGGGGCCGTCGTGAGCGGCGCGCGTGGCAGTGGTACGCGTGGCCGCGGTGTGGCGCGGGCCTCGAGGTACACCGGGCGCGCTGGTGGGGGCGAGTCGGCGTTGGCGCGTGCGCGGTTGAGTGATGTGGTGTTGCCGCGTACGCGGGTGGGTGAGATTCAGCGCTCGCGGCTGCTGGCAGGCGCGGTCGCCACGATCGATGAGCTTGGTTATCCGCGGGCGACGGTGGGGCGGATAACTGCGCGTGCGCGGCTTTCGCGGCGGACCTTCTACCAGATGTTCGCCAACCGCGATGAGTGTTTCGCGGCGGTGCTGGAGGAGGTGGTCAATGTGGTCAGTGGGGAGCTTGCCGCCGCGGGTCTCGATCGGCTCCCGTGGCGTGAGCGGGTCCGCACGGGCCTGTTCACGATCCTCGCGTTCTTCGATCGCGAGCCGGCGCCGGCGCGGGTGTGTGTGGTGCAGGCGCTGCGCGCCGGTCCGCAGGTTCTGCAGTGCCGTGAGGCGGTTCTTGCGTGGCTCGTGGCGCTTGTCGACGAGGGCCGTTGCGAAGGCGCCCGCGGAGAGGGCTGCACCTCGCTTACCGCGGAGGGCGTGGTGGGTGCAGCGTTTGCGATTGCCTACGCGCGGTTGTTGCGGCAGGATGGTGAGCCGCTGACGGGTCTGCTGGGCGAGTTGATGGCGATGATCGTACTGCCGTATCTCGGTCCCGCGGCGGCCAAGCGCGAACGGTCGCGCCCGGCGCCCGCCGCGCCTGTGCTGGCGGCGAGCACGCTCATCCCGGCGCCGCGGAGCGAGCGTGACCCGTTGGCTGATGTGAACATACGCCTGACTCACCGAACCGCGAGGGTGCTAGAGGGTGTCGCGGAGCTGAGCGGGCGCGGCTCGGACCCCAGCAACCGTGAGGTCGCGAACTTTGCCGGTGTCAGCGACCCGGGGCAGATCTCCAAGCTCCTGCGTCGCCTGGAGCGCCTTGACCTGCTCCGCAACACGGGGGCGGGGCACGCCAAGGGCAAGCGGAACGCGTGGGCGCTCACCGGCATGGGCGAACAGCTCACCCAGAGCATCCGGGTGCACAGCGCCCCCCACGAACGGCGGGCCGCGTGATGTCACGGGCGCGCTCATTTACGCCGGGGGTGTCGGCACTTGCCGCCCCCACGCGGCGACGGGGCTTGGCCGATGAATACGACTCAACAACGCAAACCAAGGAGAACAAGGTGAGATCCACAGAGCACACCGCGAAGTCCGCTTCCACGTCGAAGACTGGTCTCTTTGCGGCGCTCCGTGGCCTTCTTCAAGCCCAAGGGAGTGGTGCGCCCGCCCGCTGTCTGGTTGCCGCGCCGCTCGTCGCCATCTGCGTTTTGCTGGCGCTGTCTGCCTGCGTGGCCCAAGCCGAACCCCCCAAGCTCGTCTCCTACGGAAGGTTCAGCGCGCACGAGGCGCACGCGGTTGGCGTCGCTGTGGAAGGTTCTGGAGACCTGTTCGTGTCGAGTCTCTTGCCGGAAGGGAGCCTGTTTGCCCCCTCGACGGTGGTCAAGCTCGATCCTTCGGGCACGCTGCTCCCGTCGTCCCCGTTTGGGTCTGCGCACTACTCGGGTGTTGCGGTGAGCCCGACGAACGGCGACGTGTACGTGCTCGGCGAAGAAGGCATCTTCACACCCGCGGAGATCTTCGTCTACGACCCCGACACGGGCGCGTTGCTGTCTTCGTTTGAAGTGCCGGCGTCACGCGCTTCCGGTGAATACCCGTTCCTCGTCACAGACGTACAGATTGCCGCCGACTCGGCCGGCGACGTGTACGTGCCGAATCCCCCGGAAAACGAGGTGCTCGAGTACAGCCCGGGCGGCACGTTGTTGAAGACGTTCACGGGCTCCGGCGCCGGCGCGCTGAAGGAACCGACCGGAGTCGCGATCGACTCCTCCGGCAACCTCTGGGTAGCCGACTTCGGCAACAACAGGATCGTGGAGCTCGATCCCAGCGGTACGCCTGTGGAAGTGGACGGCAAGCCCGTGGAAATCGAAAGCGAAGGCATGTACTCCGTGGCACTCGACGGGCATGGGGATGTGTTCGCGCTCGTCGAAAACAGCGCGGACCCGTGCGGCGCGATCGGCGGGCCCTGTCTCCATCTCATCGAGTACAGCTCGGAAGGCAGGCAGCTCGCCGATGTGGGCGCCGGCACTTTCGGCGCACCTGAAGAGGCGCACATCAATCTCCGCTACAGCATGGTCGCGGTGAATGAGGCGAGCGGGCGCGTATACGTCACCGACGGCCTCAAAGAAGACATCTGGGTGTTCGGGCCTCCCATCGCGCCTGTGGTCGCCAGGGAGCTCACCGCCGAAGTCAGCGTCTCCGAAGCGAAGCTCGGAGCGCTCGTGAATCCCGGCGGCATCCAGACGGATTATCGCTTCGAATACGGTCCCACCGACGCCTACGGCAGTTCGACGCCCTTCCCGGAAGGCAGCGTCGGTGAAGGAGTGCAATCGCGCGCGGTGTGGGCGTCCGCAAGCGGCCTCACACCCGGGAGCAGCTACCACTACCGTGTGGTTGCGACCAACGAACTGGGCACGGTCTATGGCCCCGACCAGACCTTTACCACGCCGAGCGCTGAGGAGGCGGCGTGTCCCAACGAACAGATGCGGGGCGGCTTCTCGGGGAGGTTGCCCGACTGCCGCGCCTACGAGCTCGTGACGCCGCCGGTCGAGAGCGCGTCCCAGTTCGATGCTCGGTCGGATACGGCGTACTCGAGCACCGTCGCCGCCGACGGCGAAGCGCTCACGCTCTACACCCAGGAACCGCGGCCGGGCGCGCCCACCGCCGGCGAAGAATACGTGGCGACGCGTGGCGCGGGTGGCTGGATCGCGGAAGACATCATGCCGCTCGAATCCTATAGCGGGGTGGGCTGCATGGAATTCCAACTCGTGTACGCCCACTCGGAACAGCTCACAAAGGACGTGATGGTCGCCGGCGGAGCGGCACGCGCTTCCGGGGCCGAAGGGACCGAAGACCCGGAATCGTGCAACCCGGAAGGCCGTCAGGTCGTACACGGCGAACCGGTGGGCTACAAAAACCTGGTGGTGCGCGACAACGCGACCGGCACCTACCAGCTCGTCAACGTCCCGCCGCCGGGTGTGACGCCGGCCGACGCGCACTTCCAGGGCGCCTCCGCGGACCTCAGCCACGTGATCTTCACGGAGACCTCGCCCCTGGCTGAAGGCGCCCAGTACGGCGTGGAAAACCTGTACGAATGGGACGAAGGCGCGCTGCGGCTGGTGAGCGTGCTGCCGGACGGCACGGCGGTCCCCGGATCGGTCGTGGCAATCGCGGCAACAGCGAGTATCCGCGAGCACGAAGGGGTGGTCTCCAGCGACGGCTCGCACGTCCCCTTCGCCTACGGCGGCGCTCTCTACGACCGCATCGACGGGCAGCGCACCGTCCAGGTCGACGAACAGCAGGGTGGGTCGGGCCCCAGCGGCGGTGGCTCCTTCAAGGCCGCAACTGCCGACGGCTCGAAGGTCTTCTTCCTCGACGAAAGCAAGCTCACGGCCGACTCGACCGCGGCCGCGGGCGAGCCCGACCTGTACGAGTGCGCGCTGCCTGAAGGCGCGAGCAAATGCGAATTGAGCGACCTCACGGTCGCCGCGGCCGGCGAGCACGCCGAAGTGCTGCGCGTCACGCCGCTCGGCGGCCATGACAGCTCCTACGTCTACTTCGTCGCCGAGGGCGTGCTGGCGTCCAACACGAGGGAATTTACAAACGGCGAAGGCAAGACCGTCGTCGAAGGCGCGCAGGCCGGGAAGGAAAACCTCTATCTGTGGAACGGCGAAAAGACGACGTTCATCGCCGCCGGCGTCAAAAGCTACGGGGCCTCCGACCTCCAGCAGACCTCGCCCGACGGCAAGTGGCTTTCGTTCGAATCGGAAAAGAGCTTGACCGGCTATGACAACGTCGGGCCGGGCGGCGAAGCCGTCGAGGAGCTCTTCCTGTACAGCGCCGGATTGGGTTCCCGCCCCCCTACGCTCGTCTGCGTCTCGTGCAACCCCACGGGCGAACCTCCGGTCGCAACTCAGGCCGAAGGAGGCGGTGTGTTGCCGTACCCGGGGGGCAAGGACATCTTCGAGGCCCGGCGCCTGCTCACGGACGCCGGCCAGGTGTTCTTCGAAACGAAGGACGCGCTCGTGCCCTCCGATACGAACGGCGTGCTCGATGTCTACGAGTACGAGGGCGGCCACGTGTACCTGATCTCGAGTGGTACGGGCTCCTTCGAATCGAACCTGGAGGGCGCGAGCGAAAGCGGCGATGACGTGTTCTTCAGGTCCGACCAGCAGCTCGTGCCGCAGGACAACCAGGAAGCACAGTTCGTCATCTACGATGCGCGCGTTGCGGGTGGCTTCCCCGAACCGCCCCCCCCGCTGCCGTGCACGACCGCCGACGCCTGCCGCACGGCAGTCGCGCCGCAACCCTCGGTCTACGGGGAGCCGGCCAGCCAGACATTCTCCGGTGTAGGAAACCTCGCCCCGCCCGAATCGCCCGAAGCCAAGCCGAAGGCGAAACCCAAGGCGAAGCCCGTGAAGTGTAAAGGTGATGGATCCCGGAGGGGTGGGAAGAAAGGCAAGTGTGTGAAAAAGACGGCGAAGAAGGCCAAGCAGTCGGCTCACGTCAACAGACATGGTAAGCAGTCCGCTCAGGCCAACAGGAGGGGTAAGTAACGATGCGCTTCAAGCGAATCCCAACAGTACTCTCGCTCGCGGTTGCTGCGATCGTGGCGCTGGGAGCGGGGGCATCCCCGGCGCTCGCCGGTGAAGCGCACCCGTTCGTGCGTGAATTCGGCCACAATGCGACGGAAGCCTTTTCGAACCCGAACGGAATCGCGATCGACGAATCGACAGGTGACGTCTACGTCGCCGACATCGGCACCGACACGGTGTACAAGTTCGACGCGAATGGCAACCCGCTCGACTTCACCGCGCTCGGCTCCAACGCGCTGACCGGCACCGCCACGGAAGCCAAATCGTTCTCGTTCCCCTCGCTGTACGGCAATCCCGCGGCGATCGCGGTCGATAACGCTTGCGTACGGCACACCCCGGTGCTCACCGGCAAGGCCTGTGAAGAATTCGACCCCTCGGCCGGTGACCTGTACGTGATGGATGGGGGCCACGGGGTGATCGACAAGTTCAGCCCCGAAGGCAGGTACCTGAGCCAGATCGGCGGCTTTACGCCATCCACCGGCTCCGCCGATGGCGAATTGCTGGGGCTGAGCGTCGACGAGAGCGGTACCGTGCACGTCGACCTGACCGCAGTAGATCACCACGGGCAGCTAATCGACGAATTCGACGACGCGGCCGTCAATCATCTCATCGCTCACGAGGAGTGGGAAGCGCAGCTCAAGATTATTAACACTTACGGCGTGCCCAGCGACGGAGCACAGGCTCACGGCTTCGCCGTTTCCGCCACGGGCGATGACTACCAGATGTACGAACCGGCGTGCTCCTGTACGGTCGAGTTCGGGCAGAAAGTCTCCCCGCTCGGCCGCGTGGACAGCGGCGAAGCGGGCGACGTCGCGGTGGCCGTCGACCCCGCGACCGGCCACCTCTACGCAGACGATCAGTCCTCGGTGGCCGAATGGGATACGGGCGCGATGAACCGCAACAGCATGGAACTGCACAACAACGACTCTGCCGGCACGCTCGTCGCGCGCTTCGGCTCGCTCGAACTTTCGGGGACTTCGGGCCAGGGCGGAATCGCCGTCGACGGCGTGACAGGGGACGTGTACGTCTCCAACCCCGCAAACGGCAAGGTCTACCTCTTCGCCGGCGACGCCCCGGCCGTAACAGTCGGCGAACCGACGAACGTGACCATGCAAGACGGGAGCCTGAGCGGCATGGTCGATCCGCGCAGCGCCGCCGTCGGCGAATGTAAGTTCGAATACGGCCTCACCGACGAATTCGGCAACGGTCCCTACAACCACAGCGTGCCCTGCAAGCAGACGCCGGCCGAGATCGGAGCGGGAAGCCGTCCGGTGGCAGTCTCCGCGCAGCTCGAAGGCCTCGAACCCGGGGAACTCTACCACTTCCGCCTCATTGCGAGCAACGCCAACGGCGCGGGGGAGGATAGCGGTATGCTCGCGACGCAGGGCGTCGGCTTCGGCATCAAGAGCTATGAAATCAGCTTCCTAAACGAAAATGGCACGCCCGACACGCAGGCGGGCTCGCACCCGTACAAGTTCGAAGTCAGGTTCGTGCTGAACTCGCACTTCGCGCGCCAAGAATCGAATGCCGACTCGCCGTACATTCGTCTGCCCAACGGCGTCCTGCGGGATGTCACGCTCGATCTGCCCCCCGGCCTCGTGGGCGACCCCAATGCGCCCGCTAAGAAATGCACCGGAGAGGAACTGCGTAGTCCCACTGTCGAAGCTACCTGTCCACCCCAATCGCGCGTGGGCGAACTGTACCTGCAATGGTCGGAAAACACGGTTCGTCCACCGGGTCTCCACAACAACCTCTTTGCCATGGAGTCCCCACGCGGCGTGGCTTTGCAGCTCGGTACCAACTTCTTCCTACCTCTGCTGTATATCAACAACGGGCTGCTCGCCGGCGGAGACTACCCCGTGCAGGTCACGGTGACGGGTGCGGCGGCGCAGGCCCCCGTCATCAGTAGCAGGGCGGTGATCTACGGCGGTGGTGTTTTCGGCTGCTTGAAAGTGAAGCCGGAAAGCGGTAAATACACAGACAACGCGTGCATAGACACCGCCCGTCCAGGGGAAGGCGAATATGAAAGGGAAGCGGCTGGTAGCAAGCCCTTCCTGACGATGCCGACCGGCTGCCACGGCCCCCTGCGCTCGACGATAGCGGCCGACTCGTGGCAGGAACCGGGCCGGTGGGCGAAGGCGAGCGCGGTCACGCACAGCGTCGCAGGCACGCCCGTCGCGCTCACGGGTTGCTCGAAGCTCGTTTTCCTGCCGGAAATCGGCGTCGTGCCAGACAGCAACGACGCCAGCACGTCCTCGGGGCTGACGGTGAACGTGCATGTCCCACAGACCGCCGCGCTCAACCCCAACGGCCTGGCTGAGTCCTCGCTCAGGGACACGACCGTGACGCTGCCCGAAGGCGTCGCGATCAACCCGTCGGGTGGCGATGGCCTTGAAGCGTGCTCCTCCGAACCGGCGGCGCTCGCGGCGGGCGCGCTCGGCAGCCCCGGCGATCAGATCGGCTATAAGGGCCAGGAAGAACTGAACGAATACGAACCGGGCGTGAAGTGGAACACGTTCACGCCGGAACTGGCGAGTCCGCTTGCGCCGGGGACCAACTTCTGCCCGAACGGATCGAAGATCGGCACGGTGAAGATCAAGACGCCGCTGCTCGAACACGAACTGGAAGGCGCGGTGTATTTGGCGACGCAGGACTCAAACCCGTTTGGGAGCGTGATAGCGATGTATATCGTGGCGGAAGACCCCTATTCGGGGAGCTTGATCAAGCTCGCGGGCGAAGTGTCGTTGAACCCGGATACGGGGCAGATCGTCACGACGTTCAAGAACACCCCCGACCTGCCGTTTGAAAACCTCGAACTGCATTTCTTCGGCGGGGAACGCGCGCCGCTGAGCACACCGTCGCGGTGCGGGACGTACACAACGAAGGCAGTGTTCACGCCGTGGGACGGCAACGGTCCCGTGGCCGCGGAATCCTCGTTCAGCATCGAACACGGTCCGCATGGTGGCCCGTGTCCCGGTGCGACCCTGCCGTTCAACCCGAGTGTGGCCGCGGGTGCGACGAACATTCAGGCGGGTGCGTTCTCGCCGCTGACGGTGACGGTGAACCGCAAAGATGGCGAACAGAACCTGAAGTCGCTTGAAGCGAAACTACCGCCCGGCCTGTCGGGTGTGCTGACGGGCGTCGAACAGTGTCCCGAACCGCAGGCCAACGAAGGATTGTGCGGGGAAAACAGCAAGGTGGGCGAAGCAACGATCGGCGTTGGTATCGGTAGTGACCCGTTCACGGTCACCGGCGGGAAGTTCTATCTCACCGGCCCGTACAACGGTCACGGCAGTTGCACGGTCGGCGAAGCGGGTTGCGCGCCGTTCGGGCTGACGTTCGAGGTGCCCGCGAAGGCCGGCCCGTTCGACCTCGCGAACACGAAGAACAACCACCCTCCATGCGACTGCGTGGTCGTCAGGGGCAAGATCGAACTGAACCCGTTGACGTCCGCGATCACGATCGCCTCGAACCCGCCCGGGTCACCGGACTCGATCCCGACAAGTATTGAAGGGATTCCTCTGGAAATCCAGCACGTCAACGCCACCACCACACGAGGGAACTTCCAGTTCAACCCGACCAACTGCTCGAAGATGGAGCTCACCGGCACAGTGCAGCTGAACGAAGGCGGCACCAGCACGATCTCCACGCCGTTCCAGGTCACCAACTGCGCCGCGCTGAAGTTCGAACCCAAATTCAGCGTCTCGACATCCGCCAAGACGAGCCGGACGAGCGGGGCGAGCCTGAGCGCGAAGCTGGCCTACCCGAACGTGCCGCAGGGCACCGACGCGGACATCGGCAGGGTCAAAGTCGAACTCCCCAAGCAGCTCCCCAGTCGCCTGACGACGCTGCAAAAAGCATGCACCGCGACGCAGTTCGAAGCAAACCCTGCCGCCTGCTCCACGGCGTCGAAGATCGGCTACGCGACCGTGCACACCCCGCTGATCCCAGTCCCACTGCAGGGCCCCGCGATCTTCGTCTCCCACGGCGGCGAAGCGTTCCCCTCGCTGACGCTGGTACTGCAGGGCTACGGCATCACGATCGACCTCGTCGGTACAACCGACATCAAGAACGGGGTCACTTCGACGACGTTCAAGACGGTCCCCGACCAGCCCTTCTCGAGCTTCGAACTGACGCTCCCAGAGGGCCCTTACTCCGCGCTGACGACCGCCGGGAACCTCTGCACCGCCAAGAAGCTCACGATGCCAACCGAATTCCTCGCGCAGAACGGCGCACAGATCAAGCAGAGCACCAAGATCACGGTCGCCGGCTGCCCGAAGGCCAAGAAGACCACCCACAAGAAGAAGAAGCACAAGCGCAAGGTCAAGACCCAGCACAAGGCTAAGCGCAAGGCCAAGCGGTGAGACCGGCCCGATAGGCGACAGAGCAGGGGGGCGTGGCGTACGGCGCTGCAACCAGTTGCTGTCGGACCAGAGCCCCCGGAGGCGGTGTGGAACGGCGGACGATGACCGCCTCCGCCGCCGTGCCGCGGGTGTTTGGGGGGCTGTGTGGTGGAGCTTAGCTGTGGGGTATTGACAACCGTGCGGGGGTGGTGTACGGTCTCCTCTGTCATGGTCATCCCCTTGGGGGTGGCTGGCGAACATAGGGTCCGGTTGGGTCGCCGCGTCTGTGGTTGACTTCAAGCGCTTAGCAGGGTGTTGGTTGGGTAGAGGGATCGGATCGCAACGGATGAGGGGTTGGGTTTAGCGTGGTTTCGAGTGGGAGATACGTAGTGGGGATGTGCGCGTCCCGTCAGCGGCGTGATGCTAGATGCGCCAGCTTGGCGCTGTCGCATCTCTCTCTCTCTCTCTCTCTCTTGTCCTAGCCCGCCAAGGGCTGGGGCTCCTCATCTTCAGGTCCTAACGGGCCTTCAGTCGTCCCCCGCGTGGGGTGGGCGCAGCTTGTGCTCTGGGGGGCTGTCGTGAGCGCCGCGGCGTTGGCGCGTGCGCGGTTGAGCGATGTGGCGTTGCCGCGTACGCGGGTGGGTGAGATTCAGCGTTCGCGGCTGTTGGCGGGTGCGGTTGCCACAATCGATGAGCTGGGTTATCCGCGGGCGACGGTGGGGCGGATCACCGGGCGTGCGAGGCTGTCGCGGCGGACGTTCTACCAGATGTTCGCCAACCGCGATGAGTGTTTCGCGGCGGTGCTGGAGGAGCTTGCCGCGGTGGTCGGTGGTGAGCTTGCCGCCGTGGGCCTGGAGGGGTTGGCGTGGCGTGAGCGGCTCCGTACGGGCGTGTGGGGGATCCTCGCGTTCTTCGATCGCGAGCCGGGGCTGGCGCGGGTGTGTGTGGTGCAGGCGCTGCGTGCGGGGCCGCTGGTGTTGGAGCGTCGTGAGGCGGTTCTCGCACAGCTCGCGACGGTGGTTGACGAGGGTCGTTCCGAAGGTGCCCGTGGCGATGGTTTGACCCCGGTGACCGCGGAGGGCGTGGTGGGCGCGGCGTTCGCGATCGTCTACTCGCGATTGTCGCGGCGGGATGGTGAGCCGCTGACCGGCCTGCTGGGCGAGTTGATGGCGATGATCGTGCTGCCGTATCTCGGTCCCGCGGCGGCCAGGCGCGAACGGACCCGTCCCGCACCTGTCGTACCCGCCGTGGTGCCGCAAACGCTCGCTGCTCCGCGGAGCGCGCGTGACCCGCTCGCGGATGTGAACCTGCGCCTGACCCACAGGACGGCGAGGGTGCTCGAGGGTATCGCCGAGCTGAGTGGGCGCGGCGCCGATCCCAGCAACCGCGAGGTCGCAAACTTTGCCGGTGTCAGCGACCCGGGGCAGATCTCGAAGCTTCTGCGTCGCCTGGAGCGCCTCGGGCTGCTCCTCAACACCGGGGCGGGGCACGCCAAGGGCGAGCCCAACGCATGGGCGCTGACCGACAAGGGTCGGCAAGTCACCCACAGCATCCGGATGCACGCACCCGAGCAGCGTGAGGCCGCGTGATGCCACGGGCGCGCTCATTTATGTCGGAGGTGACGGCACCCGCTGCCCCCACGCGCCGCAGGGCCTGGCCAGTGAACAACGACTCAACAACGCCAACCAAGGAGAACAAGGTGAGATCCACAGAACACACCGCGAAGTCCGCTTCCACGTCGGAGACTGGTCTCTTCGCGACGCTCTGTGGCCCGCGCCAAGCCCAAGGGAGTGGTGCGTCCGCGCGCGGTCTGGTTGCCGCGCCGCTCGTCGCACTCTGTGTTCTGCTGGCGCTCTGTGTCGGTGTCGCCCAAGCCGAACCTCCCGCGCTGATCCCCTATGGAGTGCTCCCCACGCACCAGGAATTGGTGAATGGCCTCGCCGTGGAAGGCTCCGGAGACCTGTTCTTGACGAGCATCCTAAAAGGGGAGTTTGAAGAATCGACGGTGGTCAAGCTCGATCCTTCGGGCAACTTGCTCTCGCCGCCGTCGCCGTTTGGCTCTGGGCACTACTCGGGTGTCGCGGTGAACCCGGTGAACGGCGACGTGTACGTGCTCGGCGAAGAAGGCCTCTTCACACCCGCGATGATCTTCGTCGACAACCCCAACACGGGCGCGGCGGTGTCGTCGTTTGAAGTGGCGGCGTCACGCAATCTCTTCGGCTTCTTCACGGACGTGCAGATCGCGGCCGATTCGGCCGGCAACGTGTACCTGCCGGTGGTGTCCGAAAACGAGGTGCTCGAGTACAGCCCGAGCGGCACGCTGCTGAAGACCTTCAAGGGCTCCGGCGCCGGTGCGCTCGCCGAACCGACCGGGGTCGCGATCGACTCCTCCGGCAACCTCTGGGTGGCCAACTCCGGCAGCGGCAGGATCGTGGAGCTCGATTCCGGTGGCGCGCCCGTGGAAGTGAACGGCAAGCCCGTTGAAATCGAAAGCAAAGGCGTGTGGTCCGTGGGGCTGGATCGGCAGGGGCACGTGTTCGCGCTCGTCGACAACAGCGCGGACTCGTGCGGCGAAAAGCCCGCGCCCTGCCTCCATCTCGTCGAGTACGGCTCGGAAGGCAGGCAGCTCGCCGACGTGGGGGCCGGCAATTTCGAAGGTAGCGAAGTGGAACGCTACTACACCGGTCTTGCGGTGAATGAGGCGAACGGACGTGTATACGTGGTCGCCGGCCAACAGGAAACCATCTGGGTGTTCGGCCCCCCCACCGCGCCCGTGTTCGACAATGAGTTCACCGCCGAAGTCGGCGCCTCCGAAGCGAAGCTCGGGGCACTGGTCGACCCGGGCGGCATCGCCGCGAGCTATCGCTTCGAATACGGCCCCACCAGCGCTTACGGCAGCTCGACGCCCTTCCCGGAAGGAAGCGCCGGTGAAGGGCTGGAATCGCGTGCGGTGTGGGCGTCCGCAAGCGGCCTCGCGCCCGGGACCACCTACCACTACCGCCTCGTGGCGAGCAACGAACTGGGGACGGTCTACGGCCCCGACCAAACCTTCACCGCTCTGAGCGCCGAACAGGCGGCGTGCCCCAACGAACAGCGGCGAAGCGGCTTCGCCGCGAGGTTGCCGGACTGCCGCGCCTACGAGCTCGTGACGCCGCCGGTACTGAGCTCGTCCCAGTTCGACGCTGACAAACCCCATGCGTACTCGAGCACGGTCGCCGAGGATGGCGAAGCGCTCTCGCTCGAGACCACGGAGCCGCGGCCGGGCGCGCCCACCTCCGGCGAGCATTACGTGGCGGCGCGTGGCGCGGGCGGCTGGATCGCGGAAGACATCATGCCGCTCGAACCCTACGACGGGGCGGGCTGCCCGGAATACCAACCCGTGTTCGGCTACTCCGCGCAGCTCACCAGGGATGTGATGCAGGCTGGTGGAGCGTCAAGCGCTTCGTTCCAGTACCACTTCGAAAACGCGGAATCGTGCAACCCAGACGGCCGTCAGGTCGTGAGCGGCGAACCGGTGGGCCGCGAAAACCTGCTGGTACGCGACAACGCGACCGGCACCTACCAGCTTGTCAACGTCACGCCGCCGGGGGTGACGCCGGCTGACGCGCACTTCCAGGCGGCCTCCGCCGATCTCAGCCACGTGATCTTCACGGAGATCGCACCGCTGGCCGAAGGCGCACGGTACGGGGTTGAAAACCTCTACGAATGGGACGAAGGCGCGGTGCGGCTGGTGAGCGTGCTGCCGGATGGCACGGCGGTCCCCGGATCGCCCGCGGCAAAAGCGGGTACTCCCGAACACGAAGGTGTGGTCTCCAGCGACGGCTCGCACGTCCTCTTCACCTACGGTGGCGCCCTCTATGACCGCATCGACGGGCAGCGCACCGTCCAGATCGACGAAACACAGGGTGGGTCGGGCCCCAACGGCGGCGGTACCTACAACGCTGCCACCGCCGACGGTGCGAAGGTGTTCTTCCTGGACGAAGGCAAGCTCACCCCCGACTCGACCGCGGCCGCGGGCGAACCGGACCTGTACGAGTGCGCGCTGCCCGAAGGCGCGAGCAAATGCGAATTGAGCGACCTCACGGTCGCCGCGGCGGGCGAGCACGCCGACGTGCAGCGCGTCACGCCGCTCGGCGGACACGGTAGCTCCTACGTCTACTTCGTCGCGAGGGGCGTGCTGGCGTCCAACACGCGGGAATTCACGAACAGCGAAGGCAAAACCGTCGTCGAAGGCGCGCAAGCAGGGAAGGAAAACGTATATCTGTGGAACGGCAATGCGACGACCTTCATTGCGACCGGCATCAACGACGGTGGGTTCGGCGACTCGCAGGCCTCGCCCGACGGCAAGTGGCTCGCGTTTGACTCGGCGCAGACCCCTACCGGCTACGACAACGTCCAGCCGAACGGCGAACTCACCACCGAGCTCTTCCTGTACAGCGCCGCCACGGGGCAGCTCGCCTGCGCCTCGTGCAACCCCACGGGTGAACCCCCGATTAATGGGGGCGGCATGTCGTCAACCGGAGGCGGCATCGGGCAGGACCCGGGCGGTACCGACGAAGTCTTTGGAGTCTTCCGGAGGACGCCGCACTTGCTCACGGACGCTGGCCAGGTGTTCTTCGAAACAACGGACGCGCTCGTACCCGCCGATACGAACGGCGAGCTCGACGTCTACGAGTACGAGGGCGGCCACGCGTACCTGATCTCGAGTGGAACGAGCTCCTTCGAATCGAGTCTGGTGGGCGCGAGCGAAAGCGGCGATGACCTGTTCTTCAGGTCCGATCAGGCGCTCGTGCCGCAGAACAACCAGGAAGGACAGATCGTCATCTACGACGCGCGCGTCGCGGGCGGCCTCGCCGAACTGTCCTCCCCGCCGCCGTGTACGACCGCCGACGCCTGCCGCACGGCGGTCCCGCCACAACCCGCGATCTACGGGGCGCCATCGAGTCAGACCTTCGAAGGCGCTGGCAACCTCGCCCCGCCGCCCGCCGAAGCGACCGTCATGGCCAAGAAGAAGACGGCGAAGTGCCGCAAGGGCTTCGTGAAGAAGAAGGGCAGGTGTGTGAAGCCCGGGACACGGGCGAAGCGGGCCAGGAAGACCACGAAGCGGGCCGGGAAGTCCAACCACAAGACGGGGAGACGCTGAACATGGGGATCACACGTAAGCTCTGCGTTGCTGCCGCGACGCTCGCTCTGACAGCGTTCTGCAGCTCCACGCCGGCCTTCGCCGCGGGCGAATCGCATCCGTTCACGGGCAGCTTCGAACGCTCCAGCGGCGTGCCGTTCTCCAACCCCAACGGGATCGCGGTCGACGAAGCGACCGGGGACGTGTACGTGGCCGACATCGGCACCGACACGGTGTACAAGTTCGACGCAAATGGCAGCCCGCTCGACTTCGCCTCGCTCGGCTCAGGTGCGCTGAGCGGCGCCGCCACGCCGGCCGGGTCGTTCTCGTTCCCCACGGGGTACGGCAATCCGGCGGCGATCGCGGTCGATAACGCCTGCGTGCAGCACACCCCGGCGCTCACCGGGAAGGCCTGTGAAGAACTGGATCCGTCGGCCGGCGATTTGTATGTGATGGATGCCGGCCACGGTGTGATCGACAAGTTCAGCCCCGAAGGCAGCTACCTGAGCCAGATCGGCGGCTTCCCGCCATCCACCGGCTCCGCCGAAGGCGAACTGCTGGGGCTGGGCATCGACGCGAGCGGCACGCTGCATGTCGGCCTCTCCTCTTCGCCGGACAAACCGCTGGTCGAGGAGTTCGACACTGAGGTCGCGAATCGTCTCACGGCTCGCATGGAATGGAGGACATGGAACTCGGGTCCCGGTGTGGGCTTCGCCCAAACACCCCCGGCTCATGGCTTCGCCGTCTCCGCCACGGGCGATGGCTACCTGGTCTACGAACCCGAACCGGCGTGCTCGTGCACGATCAAGATGGGGCAGCGGCTCTCCATGCTTGGCCGCGTGGACAGCGGCGAAGCGGGCGATGTGGCGGTGGCCGATGACCCCGCGACTGGCCACCTCTACGCGGACGATCAGTCCTCCGTGGCTGAGTGGGACACGGGCGCGATGAACCGCAACAGCGACGAAAACGAGGCCACGGGAGAAGAACGCCAAGCCGCCGGCACGCTCGTCGCACGCTTCGGCTCGCTGCAGCTGTCGGCCTCCCTGGCCCGGCAGGGCGGGATTGCAGTGAACGGCGCGAGCGGCGCGGTCTACGTCTCAAACCCGGCCGACGGCAAGGTCTACGTCTTCGCCAGCGACGCCCCGGCCGTGACGGCCGGCGAACCGACGGGCGTCACCAGGGAAGCCGCGAGCCTGAACGGCGCGGTCGACCCGCGTGGCATCGCGGTCAGCTCGTGCGAATTCCAATGGGACCACACCGAAGAATTTGGCAACGGCCCCTACGACCACAGCTTGCCCTGCCAGCAGACGCCGGGCGAGATCGGAGCGGGAAGCAGCCCGGTCGCGGTCTCCGCGCGGCTCGAAGGTCTCGAACCCGGCCAGCTCTACCACTTCCACCTCGTCGCGACCAACGCCGACGGCGCGGGCGAGGGGAGCGGTCTGCTTGCGACGGACGGCCTCGGCTTCGGCATCAAGAGCTTTGGCGTCAGCTTCCTAAACGAAGACGGCACGCCCGACACGCAGGCGGGCTCGCACCCGTTCCAGTTCGTCAACACGTTTGAAATGAACTCGCACTTCAAGCGCATGGAATCGGACGCTGACTCACCGTACGTGCCCTACCCCGACGGCATCTTGCGGGATGTCACGGTCGATCTGCCCCCCGGCTTCGTCGGCGACCCCAATGCGACCCCCAAGAAGTGCACCGGACAGGAACTGCGGCCGTGGCCAGGCGACTGCCCAAACACATCGAGGGTGGGCGAACTGAAACTGGGCTGGGGAGGAGCAACGGCTCGTGCAAGGAACTTCGCCAACGTCCTCTGGAACATGGTGCCCCCGCACGGCACGGCTTTGCAGCTCGGCACCAATTTCCTCCTCCCCCTGCTGTTCATCAACAACGCGGTGCGGGCCGGTGGGGCTTACCCTGTGCAGGCGACGGTGACGGAGGCGCCGGGGGAGGCGCCCGTCATCAGGAGCAAGCTGACGCTCTCCGGGGTTGTCACCCCCTGCGTGAAAGTGGAACGGGGAACCGGTCAATACAACGACTTCGCGTGCAGGGAAAAAGCCACTGCGCGCGGGTTCGCCGAATACGAAAAGGAAACATCCTCAAGCAAACCCTTCCTGACGCTTCCGACCGGCTGTCACGGCCCCCTGCACTCGACGATGGCGGTCGACTCGTGGGAAACCCCTGGCCAGTGGGTGAAAGCGAGCACGGTCACGCAGAACGTCGCGGGCACGCCCGTGTCGCTGACGGGTTGCTCGAAGCTCAAGTTCCCGCCGGAAATCAGCGTCGCGGCGGACACCAGCGATGCCAGCACCTCCTCGGGGCTGACGGTCAACGTCCATCTCCCACAGGGCGCCGCGTTCAACCCCAATGGTCTGGCGGAGTCCTCGCTCAGGGACACGACCGTCACGCTTCCCGAAGGGGTCGCGATCAACCCGTCGGGCGCAGGTGGCCTTGAAGCGTGTTCGTCCGATCCCAGCGCGTTGCCGGCGGGCGTGCTCGGTAGCCCGGGCGACCAGATCGGGTACACCGGCAAGGAAGAACTGAACGAATACGAACCGGGCGTGAAGTGGGACACGTACACCCCGGAAATGCCGAGCCTGATTCAGCCGGGCGTGAACTTCTGCCCAAACGGCTCGAAGATCGGAACCGTGAAAATAAAGACGCCGCTGCTGGAACACGAACTGGAAGGCGCCGTGTATCTGGCGGCGCAGGACAACAACCCGTTCGGGAGCCTGGTAGCGATGTATCTCATCGCCGAAGACCCCTATTCGGGGAGCTTGATCAAGCTCGCGGGCGAAGTGTCGATCAACCCGAATACGGGGCAGATCGTGACGACGTTCAAGAACACCCCCGACGCGCCGTTTGAAAATCTCGAACTGCACTTCTTCGGCGGCGAACGCGCCCCGTTGTCGACGCCGTCGCGGTGTGGGATGTACACGACGAAGGCTGTGTTCACGCCGTGGGACGGGAACGGTCCTGTGACCTCGGAATCGTCGTTCAACATCGATCACGGTTCGCACGGTGGCCCGTGTCCCGGTGCGACCCTGCCGTTCAACCCGACTGTGAACGCGGGTGCGACGAACATCCAGGCGGGCGCGTTCTCGCCGCTGACGGTGACGGTGAACCGCAAAGACGGCGAACAGAACCTGAAGTCACTGGAAGCGAAACTGCCGCCGGGCTTGTCCGGTGTGCTGACGGGTGTCGAACAGTGCCCCGAACCACAGGCCAACGAAGGGCTGTGCGGGGAAAACAGCAAGGTCGGCGAAGCGACGATCGGTGTCGGTGTCGGCAACGACCCGTTCACGGTCACCGGCGGGAAGTTCTACCTCACCGGCCCCTACAACGGCCACGGCAGCTGCACGGTCGGCGAAGCGGGCTGCGCGCCGTTCGGGCTGACGTTCGAGGTGCCCGCGAAGGCTGGTCCGTTCGATCTCGCGAACACCAAGAACAACCATCCTCCGTGCGATTGCGTGGTCGTCAGGGGTAAGATCGAACTGAACCGGCAGACTGCGGCGATCACGATCACCTCCAACCCGCCCGGCTCCCCGGACTCGATCCCGACGAGCATCGAAGGGATCCCCCTGGAAATCCAGCACGTCAACGCCACCACCACACGCGGGAACTTCCAGTTCAACCCGACCAACTGCTCGAAGATGGCGCTGACCGGCACTGTGCAGTTGAACGAAGGCGGCTCAAGCACGATCTCCACGCCGTTCCAGGTCACGAACTGCGCCGCGCTGAAGTTCGAACCCAAATTCAGCGTCTCGACGTCCGCCAAGACGAGCCGGACGAGTGGGGCGAGCCTGAGCGCGAAGCTGGCCTACCCGAACGTGCCGCAGGGCACCGACGCGGACATCGCCAGGGTCAAAGTCGAACTCCCCAAACAGCTCCCCTCACGCCTGACGACGCTGCAGAAGGCGTGCACCGCCGCGCAGTTCGAAGCGAACCCTGCCGCGTGCCCCGCGGCGTCGAAGATCGGCTACGCGACGGTGCACACCCCGTTGATCCCAGTCCCGCTGCAGGGCCCCGCGATCTTCGTATCGCACGGTGGCGAAGCGTTCCCGTCGCTGACGCTCGTGCTGCAGGGCTACGGGATCACGATCGACCTCGTCGGCACCACGTTCATCGACAAAGCCGGCATAACCTCAACGACGTTCAAGACGGTCCCCGACCAGCCGTTCTCGAGCTTCGAACTGACGCTCCCCGAGGGCCCCTACTCCGCGCTCACAGCCCCCGGGAACCTCTGCACGGCGAAGAACCTCACGATGCCCACCGAATTCCTCGCGCAGAACGGCGCCGAGCTCAAGCAGACCACCAAGATCGCGGTCACCGGCTGCCCGAAGCACAAGAAGACCACCCACAAGAAGAAGCACAAGCAGAAGGCGCGCAAGCGCACCAAGCCCAAGCATGGGAAGCGCGGACAGCGCAAGAAACGGTAGGTCGCTGCTTTACCCCTCCGCGTATGCCCGCAGCGCTTCACCACCGGCGCCAGCTGCGCCCGGTGAGGTCGTTCGGCGTCACGCTTCCTACGCGCTTGGGAAGCGAGCCAGGCTGCGGCTGACCTCGGGTTGGCGGCGTTTCCAGTAGGCCGCGATCGTGGCGTGTCTCTCGGGGAGCATGTGGTCGTCGTCAACGTCGTGGGCAGCCAGGAACTGCAGCTTGGCGCCATGCAGGATCCCGTCGAGGGTTCCGGGTGCGCGACTGCTCACGGCGAACGAGCCGAGCCTGGAAAGGCGCTGCTCGAGCGTGGTGAGGTCCAGATCGGGGTCGTTGTAGAAGAAGTCGAGGTCGCGGCTCTGGCGGTGACGTAGGTGCACGGCGAGCGCGGTTCCGCCGGCGAGCCGGCAGCTGGGGGGGAGGATCGGGGCGATGTGTTCCCACGCCCGGGCGGTCTCGTCCGGCAGGATGTCGGTGAGCTCAGCGGGGAGCGTCATCGCGGCTGCGGGCGGCGGCGTAGTTCAGCGCGAGAGCGCGGCGTCGAGGCGAGATGCCGCGTGTGCGGGCGGCGTGCCGCCAGTCCTTGGCGGAGATGTTCGCGGCGCCCCACGCGAGGCCCTCGGGGTCGCCCACGGTCAGCAGCCGCCGGGCGATGTAGCCGCCGGCCCGAGCGGTGTCGAGCTGCGAGGGGGCGGTGTTCCAGAAGAGGTGGCTGAGCCTGGGTGGAACATTCCGGGCGGAGATCCCGCGGGGGCGGGGACGAGGCTGCGCGCCGGCGATCGCGCCCGCGAGTTGCTGCCAGCGCGGTGAGCCGTAGTCGATGCGGATCAGATCGACCGTGCGTGCGCGCCCGGCGGGCAGCGTGTGTCGCGCGATCGTCACCAGCCCCTGCGAGTGAAATGACTTGATCGCGCGACTCGCTGTGGTGGGGGAGACGCCCGCGCGCTCGGCGACCGCTCGCGCGGAGGTCAGGCCGAGCGGCGCCCGGGCAAGCGCCGCCAAGATCTCGACCTCTGTGGGCCTCAGCCCCGGGAGGCGAGGGGGGGAGGTCCCCAGCTCCTCGCGCAGACGTGCGATGTCCGGGGCGCGGAGGGCCATGCGCCCATTGTCCTGGCGCGTGTCGAGCCCCAGCCGCTCGATTGCGCGTACCACGCGCGGCAGGCTGGTGCCGAGTTCTCGCGCAAGCGCCGCGGCAGAAGTAGTGCTGTCCATATCGTTATTTTAGCGTCTCCACGGGAGCTGGAGGGTACGGGGGCTGGCGCGAGCATCTCGCTGGCACCTGTCGGTGGTGCCGGTAGAGGCTTTACCGAAGGCTTTCTGATGGGGAGCCGCCGGGCTTGACATTTGCGCCGCGAAGCGTTACGGTCTGTTTTCAAGCCGGTCTCTCGCCGTTGGGAGCCTGGGTACATAGGGTCTGGTTGGGGTCATGCCGCTTTGTGGTTGACGTCCAAGCGCTCGCAGGGTTTTGGCAGTTGTGGGAGAGGGGCTGGATCAGAGCGATGAGGGAGTTGTTTCAGCGTGGTTTCTAGAGGGAGATACGTAGCGGGGATGTGCGCCGCCGTCGGGCGGAGTGATGCTAGATGCGCCAGCTTGGCGCTGTCGCATCTCTCTCTCTCTCTCTCTCTCTTCGCCTAGCGCTCTAGCTTCGGAGCGCCCCTGCGGCCCGCTTTCGCGGGCTGCCCGGAAACCCCCGGAGGGGGGAAGGGAAGTGGTGGGGCGTTCGCGCCGCTTTTGCTGTGTCCCCACGGAGGTTGGGATCCGGCCGGCTCTGAGCGGGATAGCGGCTTCGCCTGTGTGCGTGGGGGGTGGTCGCTGATGGCGGCGCCGGCGCGCGATGGGGTGAAACCGGCGGCGCGTCTACGGGCGGGCAAGCGGGCGCTGCCGGCGCAGCGGCGCGCGCAGCGCGGGTCGGGGAGTCTGGTGGCGCCGCAGGGCACGCCGCGGGGGCGGGTGGAGGAGATCCAGCGCTCGCGGCTGATCGCGGGTGCAGTGGAGGCGATCGAGGAGGTCGGCTACGCGGGTGCCACGGTGGGGGAGATCGCTGGGCGTGCGCGGGTATCGCGGCGCACGTTCTACCAGCTGTTCGCCAACCGCGAAGAGTGCCTTGGGGCGGTGCTCGAGGACGTCGTCGCGACCGTCGAGGCCGAGCTCGCCGCGGCTGGTCTCGAGCGCTTGGGGTGGCGGGAGCGGGTTCGTGCGGGGCTGTGGACGATTCTGTCGTTTTTTGACCGTGAGCCTGCGTTGGCGCGGGTGTGTGTGGTGGAGGCGATGCGCGCCGGCCTGGCGGTGCAGGGGCGCCGCGAAGAGATCCTCTCCCGGCTGACTGACGCGGTGGACGGGGGTCGCGGTGAGAGCGCCCGCGCGGCGGAGTGTGGGCCGCTGACCGCCGAGGGCCTCGTCGGCGCGGCGTTTTCGATCGTGTACGCGCGGCTGCTCCGCGGCGAGGAGCAGCTCACGGGTTTGCTGGGTGAGCTGATGGGGATGATCGTGCTGCCCTATCTCGGTCCGGGGGCGGCGCGGCGTGAGCAGTTGCGGGCTGTGCCGGCGCCGCCGCCGGTAGCGCGCCGGAGCTCTGCGCGTGAGGCGCGTAGTGTGTACGACCCGTTGGAGGGTGTGCAGATGCGTTTGACGTATCGCACTGCGCGGGTGCTGGACGGGGTCTCAGAGCACCCGGGGGCGAGTAACCGGATGGTCGCCGACTATGCCGAGATTCACGACCCGGGGCAGATCTCGAAGCTGTTGCGGCGCCTGCAGGGCCTGGGGTTGCTCGTCAATACCGAGGAGGGGCGCGCCAAGGGTGAGCCCAACGCGTGGGAGTTGACACCGCAGGGGCAGCAGGTCGCGCGGAGCATCCAAGTCCATCGCGGCCGGGAGAGCGAGGCCGCATGAGTGGGTCATCCAACACGAGGGCGGTCTCACAGGTCCGCCGTTTTTTGCAGAGAGAGAGGTCGGTAATGGACACGAAGGGGAAGGCACAGATGATCACTTCACGCTTTGGGGTTCGCAGGCTGGTGCTGATGGCGTTCGGCTCGATGCTCGCGCTTACCAGCGCCCTTGGGCTCTCCACTGCTGCCGCCCAAGCCGAACCTCCCAAGCTCATCCCTTACGAATCGTTCAGCGAGCACGAGAAATATGCGGCTGGCCTCGCTGTGGACGCCTCTGGAGACCTGTTCGTGTCGAGTCTCAGAGGGGAACTGTTCTATCTCCCTGGGACGGTGGTCAAGCTCGATCCTTCAGGCAATTTGCTCTCACCGCCGTCCCCGTTTGGATCCGCGGACTACTCCGGTGTTGCGGTGAACCCGACGAACGGCGATGTGTACGTGCTCGGCCAAGAAGGCGTCTTCACGCCTACGACGATGATCTTCGTCTACGACCCCGACACGGGCGCGTTGCTGTCGTCGTTTGAAGTGCCGGCGTCACTCAATGGGGACGGTTTCTACACAGACGTGCATATTGCAGCCGACTCGGCCGGTGACGTGTACGTGCCCGTCGTGCCCGAAAACGAGGTGCTCGAGTACAGCCCGAGCGGCACGCTGCTGAAGACCTTCACGGGTTCCGGCGCTGGCGCGCTCAAGGAACCGACCGGGGTGGCGGTCGACTCCTCCGGCAACCTCTGGGTGGCCGACTCCGGCAACAACAGGATCGTGGAGCTCGATTCCAGCGGTGCGCCTGTAGAAGTGAACGGCAAGCCCGTTGAAATCGAAAGCGAAGGGGTGGGGTCCGTGGCACTCGACGGACATAGGGACGTATTCGCGCTCGTTGACAACAGCGCGGACCCGTGCGGCGAAAAGGCGTCGCCCTGCCTCCATCTCGTCGAGTACAGCTCGGAAGGCAGGCAGCTAGCGGACGTGGGGGCCGGCCATTTCGGCGCACGTGGTGGCGGAGGGGAACTCATTTACAGCATGGTCGCGACGAATCAAGCGAGCGGGCGTGTATACGTGGCCGACGGCGAGAGCGAGACCGTCTGGGTGTTCGGGCCCCCCGCCGCGCCTGTGGTCGTCAGGGAGCTCACCGCCGAAGTCGGCGTCTCCGAAGCGAAGCTCGGCGCGCTCGTCAACCCCGGCGGCATCCAGGCTATCTACCGCTTCGAATACGGCCCTACCAGCGCCTACGGCAGTTCGACGCCATTCCCTGAAGGCAGCGTTGGGGAAGGCATCGCCGCGCGCGCCGTCTGGGCGTCCGCAAGCGGCCTCGCGCCCGGGAGCACCTACCACTACCGTGTCGTGGCGAGCAACGCACTGGGAACGGTTTACGGCCCCGACCAAACCTTTACTACGCTGACCGCCGAACAGGCGGCGTGTCCCAATGAACAGTTGCGCGGCGGCTTCTCCGAGAGGTTGCCCGACTGCCGCGCCTACGAGCTCGTGACGCCACCGCCCAAGAACTCATCCCAGTTCGATGCTCGGTCGGATATGGCGTACTCGAGCACGGTCGCCGCGGATGGCGAAGCGGTCACGCTCCGCACCACGGAGCCGCAGCCGGGCGCGCCCACCGGCGGCGGAGAATACGTGGCGACGCGTGGCGCAGGCGGCTGGACCCTGGAAGACATTATGCCGCTCGAATCCTATGACGGGGTGACCTGCCAGCTATACCAACCCGTGTACGTCTACTCGGATCAGCTCACCAAGGAGGTGATGAAAGCTGGCGGAGGGTCACGCGGTTCGAGCGAACGCGGACACGAAAACCCGGAATCGTGCAATCCCGAAGGCGGTCGGGTCGTGAGCGGCGAACCGGTGGGCTACGAAAACCTGCTGGTGCGCGACAACGCGACCAGGACCTACCAACTTGTCAACGTCACGCCGCCGGGCGTGACGCCGGCCGACGCCCATTTCCAAGCCGCCTCCACCGACTCCAGCCACGTGATCTTCACCGAGACCTCGCCCCTGGCCGGAGGCGCGCGGTACGGCGTGGAAAACCTGTATGAATGGGACGAAGGCGCGCTGCGGCTGGTGAGCGTGCTGCCGGACGGCACGGCGGTCCCCGGATCGCCAGCGGCAAAAGCGTCACGCATCAGTTCCGCGGAAGGTGTGGTCTCCAGCGACGGCTCGCACGTCCTCTTCACCTACGGTGGCGCTCTCTACGACCGCATCGGCGGGCAGCGCACCGTCCAGATCGACGAACAGCAGGGGGGTCGGGCCCCAGCGGTGGTGGCACCTTCCAGGGCGCCACCTCCGACGGCTCGAAGGTCTTCTTCCTCGACGAAAGCAAGCTCACGGCCGGTTCCACCGCGGCCGCGGGCGAACCTGACCTGTACGAGTGTGCGCTGGGAGTAGGCGTGAGCAAATGCGAATTGACCGACCTCACGGTCGCTCCGGCAGGCGTTCACGCCGACGTACTGCGCGTCACGCCGCTCGGTCGCCACGACAGTTCCTATGTCTACTTCGTCGCTGGGGGCGTGCTGACGACCACGCCCAACGCGCGCGGCGAAGTCGCCGTGCCGGGGGTCTGCAAAAACCGCGACGAAGAGGAGGCCTGCAACCTGTATCTGTGGAACGGCGAAAAGACGACGTTCATCGCCGCCGGCGTCTCCCCCGGCGGGCGGCTCAGCGACGAGCAGACCTCGCCCGACGGCAAGTGGCTCGCGTTCGAATCGGAAAAGAGCCTGACCGGTTATGGCAACGCCGCGCCGAACGGCGAATTCGTCAATGAGCTCTTCCTGTACAGCGCCGCCACAGGGCAGCTCGTTTGCGCCTCGTGCAACCCCACGGACGAACCTCCGATCGCAGGAGGCGGAGGCGGTGTGGCGCACTTCCCGCTTGGGGACATCTTTGAAGAAACCTTCGGAGTCTTCTCGAGTCGGCACCTGCTCACGGACGCCGGCAAGGTGTTCTTCGAAACGTACGAAGCGCTGGTGCCCGCCGATACGAACGGCAAGCTCGATGTCTACGAGTACGAGGGCGGCCGCGTGCAGCTGATCTCGAGCGGCACGAGCTCCTTCGAATCGAACCTGGAGGGCGCGAGCGAAAGCGGAAACGACGTGTTCTTCAGGTCGGACCAGCAGCTCGTGCCGCAGGACTCCCAGGAAGGAATGATCGTCATCTACGATGCGCGCGTCGTCGGCGGCTTCCCGGCCGTGGCCTCGCTGCCCGCGTGTACCACGGCCGACGCCTGCCGCACGCCGGTCTCGCCACAGCCCTCGATCTACGGGGCGCCGGCGAGCCAGACGTTCTCCGGCCTCGGGAACCTCGCACCGCCCGAAGCCAAGCCGAAGGCTAAGCCCAAGGCGAAGCCCGTGAAGTGCAAGAAGGACTTTGTCAAGAAGAAAGGCAAGTGTGTGAAAAAGACGGCGAAGAAGGCCAAGAAGTCCGCCCACGCCAACAGGAGGGGTAAGTGATGACGTGCTCCAGGAGAATCCCAGCAGCACTCTCGCTCGCGGTCGCTGCGATCGTGGCGCTGGGAGCGAGCGCGTCCCCGGCGCTCGCCGGCGAAGCGCACCCGGTCCTGCATGAATTCGGCCACAATGCGACGGAAGCCTTTTCGAATCCGAACGGCATTGCGGTGGAAGAATCCACTGGTGACGTCTACGTCACCGACATCGGCACCGACACGGTGTACAAGTTCGACGCGAGTGGCAGCCCGGTCAACTTCGCCAGCTTGGGCTCCAACGCGCTGACCGGCATCGCCACGGAAGCCAAATCGTTCTCGTTCCCGTCGGTGTATGGCAACCCCGCGGCGATCGCGGTCGATAACTCGAGCAGCCCGTCGGACCCTTCCGCCGGAGACCTTTACGTGATGGACGCCGGTAATGGGGTGATCGACAAGTTCAGCCCCGAAGGCTCCTACCTCAGCCAGATCGGTGGCTTCACGCCATCCACCGGCTTCTTCGAAGGCAAACTGCTGGGGCTGGGCGTCGACGGGAGCGGCACCGTGCACGTCGACCTGAGCACAGGACTGCCCTCCGAACTGCTGATCGACGAATTCGACGGCGCGGGTATGAACATCGCTCGTCAGCAATGGAAGAAGAATAACTACAACGGTCAAACGGGCGAACCGAGCGAACCCAAGGCCCACGGCTTCGCCGTCTCCGCCACGGGCGATGACTACCCGATGTACGAACCGTCGTGCTCGTGTACGCTTAAGTTCGGGCAGCAGCTCTCTCCGCTTGGCCGCGTGGACAGCGGCGAAGCGGGCGATGTCGCGGTGGCTGTCGACCCCGCGACCGGCCACCTCTACGCAGACGATCAGTCCTCCGTGGCCGAGTGGGACACGGGCGCGATGAATCGCAACAGCTTAGGGGGAGCCGCTTCTGGCACGCTCGTCACGCGCTTCGGCTCGCAGCTCTCGAGCTCCGCGGGCCAGGGCGGGATCGCCGCGAACGGCGCGAGCGGGGAGATCTACGTCTCAAACCCTGCCAACGGCAAGGTCTATGTCTTCGCGAGCGATGCGCCCGCGGTCACCGCGAGCGCGGCGAGCGGCGTGACCATGCAAGACGCGAGCCTGAGCGGCATGGTCGATCCGCGCAGCGCCGCCGTCAGCTCGTGTGAGTTCGAATACGGCGCCACCGACGAATTCGGCAACGGCCGCTACGACCACAGCGTGCCCTGCAAGCAGGCACCGGCCGAGATAGGAGCGGGAAGCAGTCCTGTGGCAGTCTCCGCGCAGCTCGAAGGTCTCAAGCCCGGCGAACTCTACCACTTCCGCCTCGTCGCGACCAACGCCAACGGCGCGGGGCAGGGTAGCGGCATGCTCGCGACGCAGGGCGTCGGCTTTGGCATCAAGAACTTTGAAGTCAGCTTCCTAAACGAAGACGGCACACCCGACACGCAGGCGGGCTCGCACCCGTACCAGTTCGTCAACAGCTTCGAACTGAACTCGCACTTCAAGCGCATGGAATCGAACGCTGACTCACCGTACATTCGCCTGCCCGACGGCGTCTTGCGGGATGTCACGGTCGATCTGCCCCCCGGCTTCGTCGGCGACCCCAATGCGAGCGGCAGGAAGTGCACCGGAGAAGAGCTGCGTCGAGCGTTCCTCGAACCCAGCGCCTGTCCAGCCGAATCAATCGTGGGCGAACTGTACCTGAACTGGTCAGAAAACCAGACTCGTGTAACCAGCCTCACGGACTACCTCTACTCCATGGTGCCACCACGCGGCGTGGCTTTGCAGCTCGGCACCAATTTCTTCGTCCCCCTGCTGTATATCAACAACAGTGTGCTCGCCGGCGGAGACTACCCCGTGCAGGCGACGGTGACGGAAGCGCCGCCGGCGGCGCCCGTCATCAAGAGCAGGCTGGTGAGCTTCGGTGTTCTTGCCCACTGCGTGAAGGTGGCGCCGGGGAGCGGTAAGTACGCAGAAGCCCTGTGCACAGAAGCCGCTGGCGCCCGCGTAGGCGGAGGCGAATACGAAAGGGAACCGGGCAGCGGCAGAGCCTTCCTGACGCTGCCGACTGGCTGCCATGGCCCCTTGCGTTCGACGATAGCGGCGGACTCGTGGGGGGAACCGGGCAAGTGGGCGACGGCGAGCACGGTCACGCACAACGCCGTGGGTACGCCAGTGTCGCTGACGGGCTGCTCGAAGCTCAAGTTCCCGGCGGAAATCAGCGTCAGGCCAGACAGCGGCGACGCGAGCACGTCCTCGGGGCTGACGGTGAACGTCCATATCCCGCAGACTGCGGCGCTCAACCCCGACGGCTTGGCGGAGTCGGCGCTCAGGGACACGACGGTGGCGCTGCCCCAGGGCGTCGCGATCAACCCGTCGGGTGGTGATGGCCTCGAAGCGTGCACCTCGGATCCGGGTGCGCTCGCAGCGGGCGCGCTCGGTAGCTCCGGCGATCAGATTGGCTACAAGGGCCAGGAAGAACTGAACGCCGAAGACGAACCGGGCGTGAAGTGGAACACCTTCACGCCGGAAGTCGCGAGCCCGCTTGCGCCGGGGTCCAACTTCTGTCCGAACGGCTCGAAGGTCGGGACCGTGAAAATAAAGACGCCGCTGCTCGAACACGAACTGGAAGGCACCGTGTACTTGGCGGCCCAAGAAGCCAACCCCTTTGGGAGTCTCGTCGCGATGTACATAGTCGCTGAAGACCCCGCTTCGGGTAGCGTGATCAAGCTCGTGGGCGAAGTGTCGCTGAACCCGAAGACGGGGCAGATCGTGACGACGTTCAAGAACACGCCCGACCTTCCGTTTGAAAACCTCGAACTGCATTTCTTCGGTGGGGAACGCGCGCCGTTGGCGACCCCGTCGCGGTGCGGGACCTACACCACGACCGCGGTGTTCACGCCGTGGGACGGCAACGGTCCCGTGACCGCGGAATCCTCGTTCAACATCGAACACGGTCCCAACGGAAGCCCGTGTCCCGGTGCGACCCTGCCGTTCAACCCGTCTGTGAACGCGGGCGCGACCAACATTCAGGCGGGTGCGTTCTCGCCGTTGACGGTGACGTTGAACCGCAGAGACGGCGAACAGAACCTGAAGTCGGTCGAAGCGAAACTTCCGCCGGGCTTGTCAGGTGTGTTGACGGGTGTCGAACTGTGCACCGAACCGCAGGCCAACGAAGGGTTGTGCGGGGAAAACAGCAAGATCGGCGAAGCGACGATCGGTGTTGGTGTCGGCAATGACCCGTTCACGGTCACTGGCGGGAGGTTCTATCTCACCGGCCCCTACAACGGCAGCGGTAGCTGCACGGTCGGTGAAGCGGGGTGCGCACCGTTTGGGATCACGTTCGAGGTGCCCGCGAAGGCTGGGCCGTTCGACCTCGCGAACACGCAGAACAACCATCCCGCGTGCGACTGCGTGGTCGTCCGCGGCAAGATCGAACTGAACCCGATCACTTCCGCGATCACGATCACCTCCAACCCACCCGGGTCACCGGACTCGATCCCGACGAGCATCGAAGGCATCCCCCTGGAAATCCAGCACGTCAACGCCACCACCACACGCGGGAACTTCCAGTTCAACCCGACGAACTGCTCAAAAATGTCCCTAGCCGGCACGGTGCAGCTGAACGAAGGTGGCTCGAGCACGATCTCAACGCCGTTCCAGGTCACCAACTGCGCTGCGCTGAAGTTCGAACCAAAATTCACGGTCTCGACGTCCGCTAAAACGAGCCGGACAGAGGGGGCGAGCTTGACCGCGAAGGTGACCTACCCGAACGTGCCGCAGGGCACCGACGCGGACATCGCGAAGGTCAAAGTCGAACTCCCCAAGCAGCTCCCCAGCCGCCTGACCACCTTGCAGAAGGCGTGCACCGCCGCGCAGTTCGAAGCAAACCCAGCGGCCTGCCCCGCGGCGTCGAAGATCGGCTACGCGACCGTGCACACCCCGTTGATCCCAGTCCCGCTGCAGGGCCCCGCGATCTTCGTCAGCCACGGCGGCGAAGCGTTCCCCTCGCTGACGCTGGTGCTGCAGGGCTACGGCATCACGATCGATCTCGTCGGTACGACCGATATCAAGAAGGGGGTGACCTCGACGACGTTCAAGACGGTCCCCGACCAGCCGTTCTCGAGCTTCGAACTGACGCTCCCCGAGGGCCCATACTCCGCGCTGACGACCGCCGGGAACCTCTGCACCGCGAAGAACCTCACGATGCCCACCGAATTCCTCGCGCAGAACGGCGCCGAGCTCAAGCAGACCACCAAGATCGCCGTCACCGGCTGCCCCAAGCACAAGAAGACCACCCACAGGAAGAAGGCACACCATCCGCGCAAGCGGAAGGGTCGACGAAGGACCAAGCGCTGAGATGCGCTTACGGACCTGCGCCGCTGCGCGCCTGGGCCTGCTTGCAGAGCTCGCCCAGGCCGATCGCCTGTACCGGCGGTGTCAGGGGGTAGCTCTCGGTCCCGGGGTAGACGATCAGTGCGCGCTGCGGCGCGAGATCGGTGAGCGCAGAGTAGAAGCCGCGCTCCGGGGTCGGGGTGAGGCTGCGCTTGATCTCAACGGCCCACTCTTCGCCGTCGGGCCAGTTGAGGACGAGGTCGATCTCCGCGCCGTGGCTGGTGCGGTAGAAGCTTCCCTGTGCCCGATGTCCCCCCGACCCGGCGGCTGCGAGTAGGTTCTCGATTGCCATGCCCTCCCAGCTCGGGCCGGCGACGGGGTGTCCGAGCAGCGTCTCCTTGTCGACCAGGCCGAGCAGGGCGTGCACGAGGCCGCTGTCGCGGATGTAAACCTTGGGGGAGCGCACCAGACGCTTGCCGGCATTCGGAAGCCGGGGCGTCAGGCGCCGCACCAGCAGCAGGTCGACCATCAGGTCGAGGTAGTGGGTGATGGTCGTTGCGCTGACCCCGAGTCCGCGCGCGAGCTGCGCGGCGTTGAGCAGGCCGCCCTGGTGGTGCGCAAACATCGTCCACAGCCGCCTGAGCGTCTCGGCTGGGATGCGTGGGCCCAGCTGCGGGATGTCGCGCTCGAGGTAGGTGCGGATGAAGTCTTGGCGCCAGCGCAGGCTGACCGCGTCGTTGACTGCGAGGAAGCTGTTGGGGAAGCCGCCTCGCACCCACAGCCGGTCAAGCTCTCCAGCGCCGACCTCGGTGAGATCGAACGGGGCGAGCTCGAGGAATGCGATCCTGCCAGCCAGGCTCTCGCCCGACTGGGCCAGCAGGTCGATCGAGGCGGAGCCCAGCAACAGGAATCGGCCGGTTCCCCTGCCTGCACGCCTGGCCCGGTCGATCACGCCGCGCAGCACTTCGAACAGGCCGGGCGCTCGCTGGATCTCGTCGAGGACGATCAGCTCATCGGCGTGGTCGGCGAAGTACAGCTCGGGCTCGGCGAGGCGGGCTCGGTCCGCGGCGGACTCGAGGTCCAGGTAGACCGATGGTCGTCCTTCGGAGATCTCCAAGGCGAGCGTGGTCTTGCCGGCCTGTCGCGGGCCGAGCAGTGCAACGGCCGGTGTCTGGTCCAGCAGCGCGGCAACCTCTGGTGCCATGCGTCTCGCGATCATCCGTGCAATTATAAACCATAGCTTGGGATTTACACGGTTGCCCGGATCGCATCGTCCGGATTGGCATGCCGCTCGCGCGCGGCATCTGGGCGGTGCCTGTTGAGGCACTGTGGGTGTGAGGCCTCGTGGGCGACCCACTGCGCTTGAGGGTATTAGCCACTGCCGTACGTAGGCTCACCTGTGGGCTTGACATCTGCGCCGCGAAGCGTTACGGTCTGTTTACAAGCCGGTCTCTCGCTGTCGGGAGCCTGGATACATAGGGTTTGGTTGGGGTCATGCCGTCTTGTGGTTGACGTCAAGCGCTCGCAAGGGTTTTTGCAGTTATGGGAGAGGGGCTGGATCGGAGCGATGAGGGAGTTGTTTGAGCGTGGTTTCTAGAGGGAGATTCATGAGGGGTATGTGCGCGTCGGCCCGTGGGGCTGATGCTAGATGCGCCAGCTTGGCGCTGTCGCATCTCTCTCTCTCTCTCTCTCTCTCTTCGTCTAGCGGTCTAACCGCCGAGACGCCTCATCGGGCGCGTTCGCGCCGTTTTTGTTTGGTCCCGGTGGGGGGTGGGTGCTGAGTGCCCGCGTCTGTGCGTGTGTGTGGGGGGGAGCGTCCTCGTGCGGTCGAGCGTCGGCGCCGGTCGGGGAGCGTGGTGGTCGCGCAGGGTACGCCGCGGGTGCAGGTCGAGGAGATTCAGCGTTCGCGGCTGTTGAGCGCGGCCGCCGTGGTGATCGATGAGCTTGGTTATGAGCAGGCTTCGGTGGCGCGGATCGCTGCGCGGGGGCGGGTGTCGCGTCGGACGTTCTACGAGTTGTTCGGTAACCGCGAGGAGTGCCTGGTCGCTCTGTTGGAGGAGGTCGCCGGTCGGGTCGAGCGGGAGCTCGCGGCGGCGGCCCTTGAGGGCCTCGTGTGGCGTGAGCGGGTGCGTGGGGGGCTGTGGACGATCCTCTCGTTCCTCGACGCCGAACCGGTGCTGGCGCGGATCTGCGTGGTGCACGCGTTGCATGGCGGGTCGCGGGCGCTGGAGCGTCGCGAGCAGCTCTTGGCGCGCCTGGCGGCCGTGCTCGATGAGGGGCGCCGGGAGGGGCCGCGCGGCGAGGAGTGCACTTTGGTGACGGCGGAAGGCTTGGTGGGCGGGGCGTTTGGCGTGGTGTATGCGCGTTTGCGTGGTGGCGATCCTCGGCCGCTGACGGACCTTTTGGACGAGCTGATGGGGATGATCGCCTTGCAGTATCTGGGGGCAAGAGCGGCGCGGCGCGAACAGCGGCGTCCGGCGCCCGCGCCGCGCGCGATGTCGCCGGGGCCGGCCTCCACGGGCATGGAGAAGGACCCGTTGGACGAGGTGGATATGCGTCTCACCTATCGCACTGCACGGGTGTTGGGATGCATCGCCGAGCTGGGTGAACGGGGCTCTGGTCCCAGCAACCGCGCCGTCGCGGAGCGCGCCGGAGTCACGGACCTGGGGCAGATTTCAAAGCTGTTGCGGCGCCTGCAGCGTCTGGGGCTCACGGTCAACACCGGCGGGGGGCATCAGAGTGGCGCTCCGAACGCGTGGCAGCTCACGTCGCTGGGCGCGAAGGTCGCGCGGCGCCTCAGCGTTCTCACCTGCGACCGGGAGCAGGCCGCATGACGCGCTACATCCGACTGACTTACCGCTTCACAACCTCGACTAAGGAGAACAAGGTGATATCCACTGAGCACACCGCGAGCACCGCTTCCACGTCGAAGACCGGTCGCTTCGCGACGCTCCGTGGCCTTCTCCAAGCCCAAGGGAGTGGTACGCCCGCCCGCGGCCTGGTCGCCGCGCCGCTCGCCGTGCTATGCGTTCTACTGGCGCTCTGCGTCGGTACCGGCGTCGCCCAAGCCGAACCTCCCAAGTTGATCTCCTATGGATCGTTCAGTGCGCACCAGGAAAATGCGGTTGGTGTGGCTGTGGAAGGCTCTGGAGACCTGTTCGTGTCGAGTCTCCTGACGGAAGGGCTTGACCCCTCGACAGTGGTCAAGCTCGATCGTTCAGGCAAGTTGCTCTCGCCGCCGTCCCCGTTCGGGTCTGCACACTACTCGGGTCTTGCGGTGAACCCGACGAACGGCGATGTATATGCGCTCGGTGAAGAAGGCTTGTTCACGCCTGCCGCAATCTTCGTCTACGACCCCAACACGGGCGCGTTGGTGGGAACGCCGTTTGAAGTGGCAGCGCCGCGCAATTTCGGCGGCTTCCTCACAGATGTACAGATCGCGGCCGACTCGGCCGGCAACGTGTACGTGCCGGATCCTCCGGAAAACGAGGTACTCGAGTACAGCCCGAGCAGCACGCTGCTGAAGAGGTTCACGGGCGCTGGTCCTGGCGCGCTCGAGGGACCGACCGGAGTCGCGATCGACTCCTCCGGTGACCTCTGGGTGGCCGACTCCGGCAACGGCAGGATCGTGGAGCTCGATGCCAGCGGTGCGTCTGTGGAAGTGAACGGCAAGCCCGTGGAAATCGAAAGCGAAGGCGTCGGGTCTGTGGCGCTCGGCGGAAATGGGGACGTCTTGGCGCTCGTCGACAACAGCTCGGACCCGTGCGGCGAAAAGGAATCGCCCTGCCTGCATCTCGTCGAGTACAGCACGGAGGGCAGGCAGCTCGCGGACGTGGGAGCCGGCAATTTCGGCGAGTCTGGTGGCGAAACGGAACGCTTCTACAGCGGTGTTGCGGTGGATCAAGCAAGCGGCCGTGTATACGTGGTCGCCGGTCTCCAAGACACTGTCTGGGTGTTCGGGTCTCCCATCGCGCCTGTGGTCGATCGGGAGCTCGCCGACGAAGTCGGAACCTCTGAAGCCAAGCTCGGCGCGCTTGTGAACCCCGGTGGCATCCAGACAAGCTACCGCTTCGAATACGGCGCTACCAGCGCCTACGGCAGCTCGACGCCCTTCCCCGAAGGAAGCGTCGGTGAAGGAGTGGAATCGCACGCGGTGTGGGCGTCCGCGAGCAGCCTTGCGCCCGGGAGCACCTACCACTACCGCGTGGTTGCGAGCAACGAACTGGGAACGGTCTACGGCCCCGACCAAACCTTCGCCACGCTGACCGCGGCACAGGCGGCGTGCCCGAACGAAGAATTCCGCGGCGGCTTCTCCGCGAGGTTGCCCGACTGCCGCGCGTATGAGCTCGTGACGCCGCCGGTCAAGAGCTCGTCTCAGTTCGACGGTGAGCTGAGCATGGTGTACTCAAGCGAGGCCGCTGCAAATGGCGAAGCGCTCACGCTAACAACCCGGGAACCGCGTCCGGGCGCGCCCACCGCCGGCGAAAAATACGTAGCGAGGCGTGGCGCGAACGGCTGGATCGCGGAAGACATCATGCCGACCGAATCCTATGACGGGGTGGGCTGCGCGAGCTATCAATTCGTGTACGCCTACGCGGAACAGGTCACCAAGGACGTGATACAGGCCGGCGGAGGGTCACGCGCTTCCGCGTTCGGAGCCGCCAACGAAGACCCGGAATCGTGCAACCCCGAAGGGCGCCAGGTGGTGAGTGGCGAACCGGTGGGCTACGAAAACCTGCTGGTGCGCGACAACGCGACCGGCGCTTACCAGCTTGTGAACGTCACGCCGCCGGGCGTGACGCCGGCTGACACGCACTTCCAGGCTGCCTCCGCAGATTTGAGCCATGTGATCTTCACAGAGACATCGCCCTTGGCCGAAGGCGCGCGCTACGGCGTCGAAAACCTCTACGAATGGGACGAAGGCGCGCTGCGGCTGGTGAGCGTGCTGCCGAACGGCACGGCGGTCCCCGGATCACTTCCGGAAGAAAAAGTAATGTCTGGGCAGTACACGCCCGTCAAAGGTGTGGTCTCCAGCGATGGCTCGCACGTCCTCTTCACCTACGGCGGCGCCTTGTATGACCGCATCGACGGGCAGCGCACCGTCCAGGTCGACGAACGGCAGGGTGGGTCAGGCCCCAGCGGTGGGGGCTCCCTCGAGACCGCCACCTCCGACGGTGCGAAGGTGTTCTTCCTTGATGAAAGTAGGCTCACGGCCGACTCGACCGCGGCAGCGGGCGAACCTGACCTGTACGAGTGCGTGCTGCCTGCGGGCGCGAGCAGATGCGAATTGAGCGACCTCACGGTCGCCGCGGCGGGCGAGCACGCCGATGTGCTGCGCGTCACGCCGCTCGGCGGCCATGACAACTCCTACGTCTACTTCGTCGCCGAGGGCGTGCTGGCGTCCAACACCAGGGAATTCACCAACGGCGAAGGCAAGGCCGTCGTTGAAGGCGCGCAAGCCGGGCAGCAGAACCTGTATCTGTGGAACGGCGAAAAGACAACGTTCATCGCGACCGGCGCGGAATACAGCCGGTTCGGCATCGAGCAGGCCTCGCCCGACGGCAAGTGGCTCGCGTTCGAATCGAGAAATAGCTTGACCGGTTATGACAACGTCGCGCCGACGAGCATAAGCGCGGTCAGGGAAGAGCTCTTCCTGTACAGCGCCGGATCAGGTTCCCACCCACCCACGCTCGCCTGCGCCTCGTGCAACCCCACGGGCGAACCTGCGACCGCAGACGGCGGTGTGGCGCAGCGTGGAGATGCCTATGGAGAAGGAGCCGGAGTCTTCCCGACCCGGAACGTGCTCACGGACGCGGGCCAGGTGTTCTTCGAAACGAATGAAGCGCTCGTGCCCTCCGATACGGATGGCGGGCGCGACGTCTACGAGTACGAGGGTGGCGGCGCGCATCTGATCTCGAGCGGCACGAGCTCCTTCGAATCGAACCTGGAGGACGTGAGCGAAAGCGGCGATGACGTGTTCTTCAGGTCCAACCAGCAGCTCGTGCCGCAGGACGACCAGGAAGGACAGCTCGTCACCTACGACGCGCGCGTCGCGGGTGGCTTCGCCGAACCGCTTTCCCCGCCGCCGTGCACGACCGCTGACGCCTGCCGTGCGGCGGCCGCGTCGCAACCCTCGATCTATGGGCAGCCTGCGAGCCAGACATTCTCCGGTGCCGGGAACCTCGCCCCGCCCGAAGCCAAGTCGAAGAAGAACAAGGCCAAGCTCAAGAAGAAGACCTGTCAAAAGGCGCGCGGCAAGCGCAAGGCGTGTGGGGTCAAAGCCAAGAAGAACAAGCACGGTCAACGTAAAGTCAAGTCCCATAGGAGGGGTCGCTGATGATTGGAATGGATCTCTTGAAGGGGACAGGGGGACGCAGGGCCTCGCGCCTGGGAGTCGCGCTGATCCTGGCAGTGGGCGTGTGGGCGTCATCGAGCGCGAACACCGCGCTTGCGGCCGGCGAAGCGCATCCGCTGGTGGGGGAATTCGGCTCCTTCTCCAATCCCAACGGGATCGCGGTCGACGAAGCGAGCAGCGACGTGTACGTCGCCGACATTGACACCGACACGGTGTACAAGTTCGACGGGAGCGGCAAACCGGTGGACTTCACGGCGCTCGGCGGCAACGAACTGACAGGCGGCGGAACGCCGGCCGGATCGTTCTCGTTCCCCTCCCAGTACGGCAGCCCCGGGGCAGTCGCCGTCGATAACGCTTGCGTACAGCACACCCCGGCGCTCACCGGCAAGGCCTGTGAAGAATTCGACCCCTCGGCCGGCGACCTGTACGTGATGGACGCCGGCAACGGCGCGATCGACAAGTTCAGCCCCGCAGGCAGATATCTGAGCCAGATGCGCGGCTTTGCGGGTGAACTGCTGGGGCTGGGCGTCGACGGGAGCGGCACCGTGCACGTCGACCTGACGGGCGGCCAGGTGCTGGCGATCGACGAATTCGACGGCGCGGCCGCGAATCACCTTATCGCCAGCCAGGTGCTGTATAGCGAGAACCAGGTTACTGGCGATTGGGGCATCCCCCCCAACGAACCAAAGGCACACGGCTTCGCCGTCTCCGCCACCGGCGATGACTACCCGATGTACGAATCGTCGTGCTCGTGTACAGCCAAGGTCGGGCAGAAGCTCTCCCCGCTCGGTAGCGTGGACGGTAGAGGAGCGGGCGACGTCGCGGTGGCCGTTGACCCCGCGAACGGCCACCTCTACGCAGACGATCAGTCCTCCGTGGCCGAATGGGACACGGGCGCGATGAATCGCAACAGCCCGGAAGTAAAAAGCGCCGGCACGCTCGTAGCGCGCTTCGGCTCGCCCGAGCTTTCGGGGACTTCGAGCCAGGGCGGGATCGCCGTGGACGGCGCGACAGGGGACGTGTACGTCTCCAACCCAGCAAACGGTAGGGTCTACGTGTTCGGCAGCGACGCCCCGACCGTAACAGCCAGCCAGTCGACGAACGTGACCACGCAAGGCGCGAGCCTGAGCGGCACCGTCGATCCGCGTGGCATCGCCGTCAGCGAATGTGAGTTCGAATACGGCCTCACCAACGAATTCGGCGACGGCCCCTACAACCACAACGTGCCATGCACGCAGACATTAGCCGAGATCGGAGCGGGAAGCAGTCCGATGGCAGTCTCTGCGCAGCTCGAAGGCTTCCAGCCCGGCGAACTATACCACTTCCGCCTTGTTGCGACCAGCGCTAACGGCGTGGGGGAGGCCAGCGGTCTGCTCGCGACGCGGGGGGTCGGCTTCGGCATCAAGAGCTATGAAATCAGCTTCCTCAACGAAGACGGCACACCCGACACGCAGGCGGGCTCACACCCGTACAAGTTCGTCGACACCTTTACACTGAACTCGCACTTCAAGCGCCAAGAATCGAACGCCGACTCACCATACCTGCGCCTGCCCGAGGGCGTCCTACGGAATGTCAAGCTCGATCTGCCGCCCGGCTTCGTCGGCGACCCCAATGCACCCAAGAAGTGCACCGGACAGCTACTTGAGCTTAATTTTTTTGAAACTGCATGTCCAGTAGAATCCCTCGTGGGCGAGTTGAACCTGCGTTGGTCAGAAAACCAGGAGCGTCAGGCGCAGCTCACGGACAACCTCGTCGCGATGGCGCCCGTGCGCGGCGTAGCTTTGCCGCTCGGTACTAATTTCGTCTTGCCTCTGCTGTATATCAACAACGGGGTTCTCGCGGGCGGCAACTACCCCGTGCAGGTGACGGTGACGGAAGCACCGACGTCGGCGCCCGTCATCAGCAGCAGGGCGTCGCTCTTCGGTATTCTCATCCCCTGCGTGGAGGTGGCGTTCGATACCGGTCAGTACGAACGCGGGTGCGAGCAGAGAGGCACCGGTGGCGTTGGGGACTTCGAAAGGGGACCGGGCAGCAGCAAAGCCTTCCTGACGATGCCGACCGGCTGCCACGGCCCCCTGCGCTCGACGATCGAAGCCGAGTCGTGGGAAGAACCGGGCAACTGGGTGAAGAAGAGCACTGTCACGCACAACGCCGCGGGCACCCCCGTGTCGTTGACGGGTTGCTCGAAGCTCAAGTTCCCGGCGGAAATCAGCGTCGCGCCGGACGGCAGCAACGCCAGCACGTCCTCGGGGCTGACGGTCAACGTCCACGTCCCGCAGACCGCCGCGCTCAACCCCAACGGCCTGGCGGAGTCCTCGCTCAGGGACGCAACCGTGACGCTGCCGGAAGGGGTTGCGATCAACCCGTCGGGTGGCGATGGCCTTGAAGCGTGCACGTCCAACGCCGGCGCGTTGCCGGAAGACGTGCTCGGTAGCGCCGGCGATCAGATCGGTTACAAGGGTCAGGAAGAACTGAACGAATACGAACCGGGCGTGAACTGGAACACCTTCACCCCGGAAATGCCGAGCCTGCTTCAGCCGGGTGTGAACTTCTGCCCAAACGGCTCGAAGATCGGTACGGTCAAGATCAAGACGCCGCTGCTGGAACACGAACTGGAAGGCGCCGTGTACTTGGCGGCTCAGGAAGCCAACCCATTTGGGAGTCTCGTCGCGATGTACATAGTTGCGGAAGACCCCTATTCGGGAAGCTTGGTCAAGCTCGCCGGTGAAGTGTCGATCAACCCGGATACGGGGCAGATCGTCACGACGTTCAAGAACACACCGGACGTGCCGTTTGAAAACCTCGAACTGCACTTCTTTGGCGGCGAACGCGCACCGCTGGCGACACCGTCGCGTTGCGGGACTTACACCACGACCGCTGTGTTCACGCCGTGGGACGGCAACGGTCCGGTGACCGCGGAATCCTCGTTCAACATCGAACACGGTCCCCATGGGGACCCGTGTCCCGGTGCGACCCTGCCGTTCAGCCCGACCGTGAACGCGGGCGCGACGAACATCCAGGCGGGCGCGTTCTCGCCGCTGACGGTGACGGTGAACCGTCAAGACGGCGAACAGAACCTGAAGTCGCTGGAAGCGAAACTACCCCCGGGCCTGTCCGGTGTGTTGACGGGTGTCGAACAGTGCCCGGAACCGCAGGCCAACGAAGGATTGTGCGGGGAAGCCAGCAAGGTCGGCGAAGCGACGATCGGCGTTGGTGTCGGCAATCAGCCGTTCACGGTCACGGGCGGGAAGTTCTATCTCACCGGCCCTTACAACGGGCACGGTAGCTGCACGGTCGGCGAAGCGGGCTGCGCGCCGTTCGGGTTGACGTTCGAGGTGCCCGCGAAGGCCGGCCCGTTCGACCTCGCGAACACGAAGAACAACCATCCCCCGTGCGACTGCGTGGTGGTCAGGGGCAAGATCGAACTTGACCCGCAGACCGCGGCGATCACGATCATCTCCAACCCGCCCGGCACACCGGACTCGATCCCGACGAGCATCGAAGGGATCCCCTTGGAAATCCAGCACGTCAACGCCACCACCACCCGGGGGAACTTCCAGTTCAACCCAACCAACTGCTCAAAAATGTCCCTCACCGGCACCGTGCAGCTCAACGAAGGCGGCACCAGCACGATCTCAACTCCGTTTCAGGTCACCAACTGCGCCGCGCTGAAGTTCGAACCCAAATTCAGCGTCTCGACATCCGCCAAGACGAGCCGGACGAGCGGGGCGAGCCTGACCGCGAAGCTGGCCTACCCCAGCGCGCCGCAGGGCACCGACGCGGACATCGCGAAGGTCAAAGTCGAACTCCCCAAACAGCTACCCTCACGCCTGACTACCTTGCAGAAGGCGTGCACCGCCGCACAGTTCGAAGCGAACCCTGCCGCGTGCCCCACGGCGTCGAAGATCGGCTACGCGACCGTGCACACCCCGCTGATCCCAGTCCCATTGCAGGGCCCGGCGATCTTCGTCTCCCACGGCGGCGAAGCGTTCCCCTCGCTGACGCTCGTACTGCAGGGGTATGGGATCACGATCGACCTCGTCGGTACCACCGACATCAAGAACGGGGTGACCTCGACGACGTTCAAGACGGTCCCCGACCAGCCGTTCTCGAGCTTCGAACTGACGCTCCCCGAGGGCCCCTACTCCGCTCTGACAGCCCCCGGGAACCTCTGCACCGCGAAGAACCTCACGATGCCCACCGAATTCCTCGCGCAGAACGGCGCCGAGCTCAAGCAGACCACCAAGATCGCGGTCACCGGCTGCCCGAAGGCCAAGAAGACCACCCACAAGAAGAAGAAGCACAAGGCCAAGCACAAGCACAAGACCAAGCACAAGCGCAAGAAGTGAGCGCCGACGCGGCTCGAGCGAAGATGTCCTTGCGCTCAGGTACTGGGCTCCCGAACCGTCTTACGTCCAGAGGCCTGAGATGGGCATTGCCCAGGTGCGCTCGCCGAGGGGCAGGGTGTGTTCTCCTGAGTAGATGACGATGCCGGTCTTGAAGCGTGCGCCGAGCTTGTCGCGCAGCAGGTGCAGTCCGCGTGCGTCGGATGCGCTCGCGGTTGCCGCGGACTTGGCCTCGATTCCGACGACCTCGCCGGATGGGGACTCGATCACGAGATCGACCTCGCGCTTGTCGGTGTCGCGGTAGAAGAACAGCTGGACCGGGGTCCTGCTCCAGGTCGCCTGCTTGACGAGCTCCATCACCACGAAGGTCTCGAACAGCATTCCCGCGATCGCGCCCTGGTAGGGTGCACGGTAGCGGGATGCGTCGACGCCGAGCAGGGCCGCGGCCATGCCGGTGTCGGTGAGCAGCAGCTTGGGTGTCTTGACCTGCCGGGCCCCGAGGTTCGTCGAGAAGGGGCGCAGCCGATCCACCAGGAACAGCTGTCTCAGTAGCTCCACGTGGGCCTTGACGGTCTTGTCGTCGAGTTCGAGCTTGCGTCCGAGCGCGGCGTAGTTCGCCATCGCGCTCGTGCGTGCCGCGAGCAGTCGCAGCAGCTGCTCGAGCTTGGAGGAGTCGACCCGGACCTCCCCGATCTCGGGCAGGTCGCGGCCGAGAACCGTCTGTACGTAGGATCGGAAGTAGCGTGCGCGCTGGTGGGGGGTGCGGGCTCGGGCCTCGGGGAAGCCGCCCGCGAGGACGAGCTCGGCGCTCGCCGTGCGACCCTTGGGCGCGCCGCTGATGCGGGGAGGCGCTCCGTCGAGTAGCGCGTCGATGACAGAGGTACCCCGGCCGGCGATCTCAGCGGCCGACAGCGGCCACAGGTTGACGTATTCGACCCGGCCGGGAAGCGCGTCGGCGATGACCCCGGCGGTGAGGAGGTCGGCAGAGCCCGTGAGCAGGAACTGGCCCGGTGTCTGGTCGCGATCGAGGATCTGCTTGATGGCGAGCATCAGCTCGGGTGCCCTTTGGATCTCGTCGATCACCGCTGGACGGGGGAGAGACAGCGCGAACCCGTCTGGATCCGCGCGCGCTGCCGCGCGCAGCCCCCGATCGTCGAGTGTGTAGTAGTTGGGGACCACGCCCGCTGCCTGCAGCTGCTTGGCGAGCGTGCTCTTCCCCGCCTGCCGCGGACCGATGATCGCCGCCGCGCGGCTCACACTGAGAATGTCGCGCAGCTCCGCTTCGATGCCCCTGGGGATCAGCTCCACGGAAGTATCAGCCCATCAGCTCCATGGGGTCCGGCTACCTAGATCTCCGACCATGTCGGATTAGTATAGCCTACCAATCCGGAACAGCATGGCCCACCAATCCGGAATAGCATAGCCCCTCGATCCGGGATGGCCGGCCCCTGATAGTTGAACGGGCTCACCGTACATCGGTGTACGGCATTGCCGTACAGGACGGTCGTCGTGCCCGCGGTCGGGGGTCCGACGACCTGGACGCCGGCGAAGTCGCCCGCCCGCCGTCGTGCCGGCTTGGGGGGCTGTGTGGTGGAGCTGGGGTGTAGGGGTATTGACAACCGTGGGGGTGTGGTGTACGGTCTCCTTTGTCATGGTCATCCCCTTGGGGTGGCTGGCGAACATAGGGTCCGGTTGGGTCGCCGCGTTCCCGTGGTTGACTTCAAGCGCTAGCAGGGTGTTGGTTGGGTAGAGGGATCGGATCGCAACGGATGAGGGGTTGGGTTTAGCGTGGTTTCGAGTGGGAGATACGTAGTGGGGATGTGCGCGTCCCGTCTGAGGGCTGATGCTAGATGCGCCAGCTTGGCGCTGTCGCATCTCTCTCTCTCTCTCTCTCTCTTGTCCTAGCCCACCAAGGGCTGGGGCTCCTCATCTTCGGGTCCTAACGGGCCTCGCGTCGTTCCCCGCGCGGGGAGGGCACAGCCTGTGCTCCGGGGGGTTGTCGTGAGTTCCGCACGTGACGCCGGTGTGCTCGGCGGCGGTGCGCGTGGCGGCGGTGTGGCGGAGGAGCCCGGGCGTGCCGGGCGCGCTCGCACGGCCCGGGTATCTGCTCGCACGGCCCGGGCATCTGAGTCGGCGTTGGCGCGTGCGCGGTTGAGCGATGTGATGTTGCCACGTACGCGGGTGGGTGAGATCCAGCGCTCGCGGCTGCTGGCGGGCGCGGTCGCCACGCTCGACGAGCTCGGGTATCCGCAGGCGACGGTGGGGCAGATCACCGCGCGTGCGCGGCTCTCGCGGCGGACGTTCTACCAGATGTTCGCCAACCGCGATGAGTGTTTCACGGCGGTGCTGGAGGAGCTGGTCGCCATGATCGCCGAGGAGCTTTCGGCGGCGGGTCTGGAGGGGTTGCCGTGGCGTGAGCGGGTCCGCGCGGGCATGTGGGCAATTCTCGTGTTCTTCGATCGTGAGCCGGCGCTGGCGCGGGTGTGCGTGGTGCAGGCGCTGCGCGCGGGCCCGCTGGTGCTGGCGCGCCGCGAGGCGGTGCTCGCGCGGCTGGCGGCGGTGGTTGACGAGGGCCGTACCGGGGGTGCGCGCGGCGACGGTTTGACTCAGGTGACTGCGGAGGGGCTGGTGGGCGCCGCGTTCGCGATCGTCTACGCGCGGCTCTCGCGGCGGGACGGTGAGCCGTTGACGGGCCTGTTGGGTGAGTTGATGGCGATGGTCGTGCTGCCCTATCTCGGCCCGACGGCGGCCAGGCGCGAACGGGCCCGTCCCGTGCCCGTCATGCCCGCGGCGGCGAGCGCGCCAAACCCGGCGCCGCGGGGCGCGCGTGACCCGCTGGCTGATGTGAATCTGCGCCTGACGCACCGGACCGCGAGGGTGCTGGAGGGCATCGCGGAGCTGAGCGGGCGCGGCTCGGATCCCAGCAACCGCGAGGTCGCGAACTTCGCCGGTGTCACCGACCCCGGGCAGATCTCGAAGCTTCTGCGTCGGCTGGAGCGCCTCGGGCTGCTTGTCAATACAGGGGCGGGGCACGCCAAGGGCGAGCCGAACGCTTGGGTGCTGACCCCGAAGGGCGAGCGGGTCACGCACAGCATCCGGATGCACGCACCCGAGCAATGTGAGGCCGCGTGATGCCACGGTCGCGCTCATCCAGCTCATCGAGGGCACGGGTGCTCCTCGCGCACGCGGCGCGGGGACGGAGCCTGCCCCGCCGCAACGACTTCACAACACCAGCCAAGGAGAACAAGGTGAAACCCACAGCGCACACCGCGAAGCCAGCCATCACGCCGAAGATCGGGCGCTTCGCGACGCTCCGTGGCCTCCTCCAAGCCCAAGGAGGTGGTGCGCTTGCGTTGCTGCTCTGCCTCGCCCTGGCGCCCATTTCCGCCCAGGCTCTCACCAACCCTGAGCGCCACTACGAGATGGTCAGCCCTCCGTACAAGGGCGGTTACGGCGCGATCGAAGTTAACGACGTGGCGGTTTCCGGCCCATCGGAAGGGGAAAGGGTGGTGTTCACCTCGCAGGGCTCGTTCGCTGGGGCGACGAACGGTCCGCTTTTTGCCACATATCTGGCGAGAAGGTCCGCGACGGGCTGGGTGACAGCACCGTTGATGTTGCCCTCCACGCCGAGCACGCCGCACGGAAATGAACCAGGCGGGGAAGCCTATTCTCCCTCGCTTGAATCGGTGTTGTTCCCGATTGTGCCGAGCAGCTATCAGCGAGAAGCCGCGACAGGCACAGAAGAGGGTCCGTATACGGAGGAGTCCATGTTGCAATCGCTCGGGTCGCTAGATGCGCCTCCCGAGCTGGACCTCGGCAAATCCCTGGCGGCGGTCGATGGGAGCAAGGTATCGGGCTTGCAACCGCAGGTGTGGAGTCCCGACCTCTGCCACGCGGCGATCGAACAAAACGGGTCGCATCCGCCACTGCTCGAAGAAGCGCGGGGGACGTTGTCGAATATTTATGAGCTCTCAGCCGGCAGCAGTGTGGCCGGCTGCGGGGCGGAAGCGCCGGCGCTGCGACTGGTGGCGGTCGGCAACGAAGACGGACCGCACGGGGAACCGAAGCCGATCGATCCTTACTGCTACGCGATGTTGGGCGAGATCCAGAATCAGTGGAACCCGGTGGCCGCCGACGGGCAGGAGATCTTCTTCGAGGCGAGCACGAACCTAACCAAACCGGAATGCGACCTGTCCAGCGTTCACGGAGGTACGAACTATATTCCGCAAGATCCGGCGGTCTTGTTCGCGCGGTTGAACGGTCAACGCACGATTGAGATCGATAGGCCGATCGCGGCGGATTGTGCGGAATCGGCGCTGTGTTCTTCGGCCAAACAGCAGCGCGCGAAGTTCTCCGGCGCCGATGAAGCTGGCACCCGCGTCTTCTTCACGACGATCCAGCCGTTGGTGAGTGGCGATGAAGAATTCACGTGTAAAGAAACCGCGGGGCTTGTGGAGGGCGCTAGCGAAGGCCTGGGGGCATTCGAATCCCGTGCGGGTTGTGAAAGCGGGACAGGTCAACAGACAGCAGACGGTAAGTGGGAAAGGTTCGGCAACGATCTCTACATGGCGACGCTTGGATGTCCCGGTGGTGGGGAGACGTGTGCGGCCGCTGAACGAGAAGTCACTTCACTGACGCAGGTTTCGGGCTCTGAAATACCGGGGGAAACAGCCGAAGTTCAGGAAGAAGCCAGAGGCAGCTCTCCTGCGGCCTTGGCGGTCGCCGCCAACGGTGAACGTGTGTATTTCGTCGCCCATGGTGTCCTGACGAATGGCGCTAATCGCGAAGGTAACACTCCAATCAAGGGGGCTGAAAATCTGTACGTCTACGATGTGGCAGAAAAACGAAATCTTTTTATCGCTGACCTGTGCTCTGGTAACGGGGTGTCGGGGCAGGTCGTGGACCAGTCCTGTCCCGGTGGGTCTGACATAAGATCTCTTCTGGGAGAACACGGGGCCCAGACCACTCGGGACGGAGAATTCCTGGTCTTCTCCAGTTACGGCCAGCTCGCTCCGGGCGATGTGGATACTGCGAAGGATATCTATCGTTACGATGCGGCGACCCAAACGCTTGTGCGCGTCTCGGTCGGCGAAAACGGCTTCGACACGAACGGCAACAACGATCTCTATAACGTCGAACTGCCGATTGAGTGTCCCAAGGCGGTATCGAGTTGTCTGCCTGTGATCAGTGAAGACGGGTCGCGGATCGTGTTCGCGACGGCAGAGCCGCTCTCGCCGCAAGCGGCAAACGGTCTCTCGAACGTGTATGAATGGCATGAAGGTCACGTGTCGTTGATCTCGAGCGGCGTGTCACCGGAAGCGGAGGGAGTACAGGTCAATGGAACCGGCGGCGTGGTGATCACGCCGTCGGGTCTCAATATCTTCTTCGTGTCCGCGCAGGGCCTGGTGCCGCAGGACACCGATGGGGTGGGCGATGTCTATGACGCGCGGTTGGGCGAAGGGTTCCCGCCCGGGCCGGCGCCGCGCCGGCAGTGCGAAGGGGACGCGTGTCAGGGCCCGTTGATGAATCCCGCGCCGTTGCTCGTGCCCGGCAGCGTCTCGCAGGCGCCGGGCGAAAACGTCCCGGCGCCCGTGAAGGCGGCCGTCAAGAGCAAGCCCAGGAAGACCAAGAAGAAGGTCAAGTCGAGGAAGGCGAAGCAGGGGCGGAAGGCTGGGCGTCACGTGCGCCTTGCGGATAGGAGGGCGAGTATGGGGAGGGATCGGCGATGAGGATCGGCTTTGCGTCGCGGAGGGTGTGCTCGATCAGGCTGTCGGTGGGCATGTGTGTGTGCGTTGTGTCGCTCCTCTGTCTTGGCGGCGGCTCGGCGATCGCTGCGCTGGCGCCTGTTTGGGGTGTGGAATCGAGCGGCCCGTCGTACTTCCCGCCAGGTAGGGGCGGTGCGCTGGAAGTAGTCGCGACGAACACCGGTAGCGGCTCGGCGAATGGTGTGACGATCACGGACAGGCTACCGGTTGGCGCGAACATTGTAGAAATGTCACAGCTGCCGCCCCACGTGCAGCAGCAGAAACTCATGGCGCCGATCGAGCTTTACTGGTGTGGTCTGGGGGTGCCGGGGAAGCTGTGCGGTAGCGAAGGCGAAGGTGTCGATCTGGCCGCTATTCCGGGTGTGTGCTCGGCGCCGATTACGGGCGGAAGGCAGGAAGTGGTGTGCACGCTCACGGAATCGCGTTTGACGAGCTTGGCTAATGAGTATGGTGGTTCGGGTAGGATCGAACCGGGCCAGCGCTTGAGTTTGGTGAGCAGTGTGGTCGTATCTTCCTCTGCTCCCGAAGGGCAGATCGCCAACATCGGGACGGCCGGCGGTGGCGGCGCTGTCGCGCAGGCCAGCGGTGAATCTGAGAGCACCGTCAGCTCGCACCCATCGTTCGGGATCACCAAGTTGTCGTTTCAGACGACGGAAGCCATTCCCACAGAGGTCGATCGTGCGCATTGGGCGTTTGTGAACCGGCCGGTGCCGTTTACGCAGGCCGGTGGTCATCCCGACGCGCTGACCTCCACGGTGGAATGGGCGACCGAAGACTACTTGACGCCGGGCGGGTTCACGCCGACGCCCGTCGGTAATCCAAAGGATGTGTATGTGACGTTGCCGCAAGGCCTGTTGGGCAATCCGACCTCCATACCGCGCTGCCCGATCACCCAGGCACTGCCCTATACACATAAAGAAATCACGTGTCCCGCTTCGACGCAGGTCGGGATCGTGACGGTATATATCCTCAATGGCGAGGCCCTGGTCGGTCCGATCTACAACATCACCCCCGAAGCCGGCCAGTCAGCCGAGTTCCTTTTGGCAAACGATCAGAAAGCGAACTACACGTTGACAGCACACGTCGTACGCGTATCGAACCCGGTGACCAAACGCAAGGAATACAGTCTGCAGGTCGCCAGCAACGGGATTCTAAACGGCGGACTATACAAGGTCGAAACGACGTTCTGGGGCGAGCCGGCATCCGAAACACACAAGGCCGAGCGGGGACTGTCATGTCAACGGGTCGAGATCTATGAGAGTTGGGACTGTGGGCATTTTGGTGGAGAACCGGGCAACGTGCCGAGCGGCGCGCCTGAAATACCGTTTTTGACGTGGCAGTCGGATTGCTCGTCCGGTGGTGAGCGGGCGTTGGCGGAATCGGATTCGTGGGAGGAACCGGTTCGTTATGAAGGTGGCCGGCAGGTGTCGGGTTCGTATGCGAGTGCTGAAGTGGGTGTGCCGTCGGCGACTGGTTGTAATTTGTTGTCGTTTGCTCCCGGTATTGGTGTTGAACCGGATACGTTGTTGGCGGATGCGCCTGTGGGGTTGGATGTGAACTTGACGGTCCCGCAGTTTGAGGAACCGGAACGGTTGGGGGCGCCGGAGTTGCGTAAGGCGGTGATTTCGCTGCCGCCGGGCTTGTCGATCAGCCCGGGCGTGGTGGATGGTATTCAGGCGTGCAACGAATTCGGTCCGGAAGGGATCAATATGGAAGCGCCGCCGTCGGGTCCGGATGAATCCGAAGAAGTTGGTTTGAATGGTGCGTTGCGGTTGGCGCCCGGTCATTGTCCGGATGCTTCGAAGGTCGGGACCGCGGAAGCGGTCACGCCGCTGCTCTCAGAACCGATCAAGGGGAGCGTGTTCCTGGCGCGCCCGGGGTGCGGTAACGCGGCGCTGGGGCAGGCTCCGTGCACCGAACAGGACGCGCTCGACGGGAACCTTTACCAGCTGTATCTAGAACTCGGTGGTCAGGGTCCGCTCGCGAATACCGGGGTGAATATCAAGGTTCGTCTAAAGACGGAGGCGAACCCGGCTACCGGCCAGTTGACGAGTGTCGCGGAAGAAATCGCGCAGTTGCCGTTCAGCGAACTAAAAGTCCATTTGAATGGTGGGCCGCGCGCGCCGATCGATAATCCCGCGACGTGCGGGCCAGCTACGACCAGCGCCGATTTCTCGACTTGGGCTGCTCCCGGGAGCACGCCGGAAGGTGTGTTCATGCCCGGGTTGGCGGATGTGACGCCGTCGTCGTTCTATGACGTTGAGGGTTGCGCGAGTCCGCCGGGGTTGGCTCCGGGGTTCGTGGCGGGGACGGTCACGCCGAACGCGGGGAAGTTCAGTGCGTTCACGGTGAACATCAGCCGGCAGGATCGCGAACAGTACATCAAGGGTGTGCAGGTGCATACTCCTCCGGGGTTGTTGGCGGTGTTGGCGAGCGTCCCGTTGTGTGCGGAACCGCAGGCCGATCAGGGTACGTGTCCCGAAGCGTCGAAGATCGGTACCACGAGGGTCGCTTCGGGTGCGGGCTCGCACCCGTTTGAAATCACGGGGACGATGTACTTGACCGGCCCGCACGATGGTGCCCCGTTCGGTTTGAGTATCGTCACGCCCGCTGTGGCGGGCCCGTTCAACCTGGGGTTGGTGGTGGTTCGCGCGCGGATCGATATCGACCCGAACGATTCCACGGCGATCATCACGACCGATGAAACGGGGCCGTACAAGCTCCCGCAGATCATCTTCGGTGTCCCGCTGCGGCTGCAGCGGATCACGGTCGATGTCGATCGTCCAAACTTCATGTTCAACCCCACGAGCTGCAAGGCGCAGCAGGTGAGGGCGAACATCTCGGGCTCACAGCAAGCGGTCGCCGGTGTTACCAGCCCGTTCGCGGTGGGGAACTGCGCGAGTCTGGCGTTCGAACCGCGTTTCGCGGTCTCGACCGGTGGCCATACCAGCAGGGAGGATGGCGCGAGCCTGGATGTGAAGCTGTCCTATCCGCCGGGTGCGATGGGTAAGGATGCGAACATCGCGTATGTCAAAGTCCTGCTGCCCAAGCAGTTACCCGCGCGTTTGACGACCCTGCAGAAGGCGTGCACCGCCGCGGTATTCAACTCCAACCCCGCGGGGTGCCCGGCGGCGTCGATCATCGGTATCGCACGCACCTCCACCCCGTTGCTGGCGGATGAGCTGTCGGGCCCGGTGTATTTCGTGAGCAACGGCGGGGAAGCGTTCCCGAACCTGATCGTCGTGCTGCAGGGCGACGGCGTACGCGTCGACCTGACCGGAAGCACATTCATAAGCAAAGCCGGGATCACGAGCAGCACGTTCAAGACAGTCCCCGACGTGCCGGTCAACACATTCGAGCTGTACCTCCCGCAAGGCAAGTATTCGGCGCTCGCGGCGCTCGGAAACCTGTGCAAGCAGCAGGGCAAGCTGAAGATGCCGACGGAATTCGTCGCGCAGGACGGCACCAAGCTCACCCAGAACACGCCGATCGCCGTCACGGGATGCGCCACAAGCAAGGCGAGAAGCGCACAGCACCACGCACAGCACCGCAAACGAGCACACGACGCACGAGCCTCAACGCACAGCAATGCACAGAAAGGGAGGCGATAGCGATGAGCGGGCGCATGAAAATCGGGTTCGTCGTGCTCGCCGCGGCGTTTGGCGTGGCGGCCCTTGCCCCGGTCGGCGCGGGTGCTGTCGAACCGTCGCGGTGGTCGCTGGCAAGCCACTGGGGCAGCAACGTCGACATGACGAAGGTCCAAGCCAGCGCACCCCAGGCCGAAAGGAACATCTGCACCGTCCTCTCCGGGGACGTCTGCCAGCCGGGGGCACTCGGTCATGAAGCCGGAGGCTTCTTTTTCCCCGCCAGCGTTGCGGTGGCGCCGGACGGGGATGTGTATGTCGCTGAAGGGGGCGCCAACAGGCGTGTGCAGGAGTTCACCGCGAGTGGGGAATTCGTGTTGATGTTCGGTTTCAAAGTCAACAAGAAAGGCGGGGACCTCTGCACGAAGGCCGAAGAACAAGAATGCGAAGCCGGCCAGGCCGGCACGGGCCTAGCGGGACAGTTGGGCGGAGCGGAGTCGATCGCTGTCGATCAGGCGAGCGGGAACGTGTACGTGCTCGAGGGTGGTGTTGGGAAGGATCGTGTGGAGGAGTTCACCTCGACCGGTAGCTTCGTGTTGATGATTGGAAGGGAAGTCAACAAGAACCACGCGAACCTCTGCACGGAGGTCGAAGAAAGCGAATGCCAAGGCGGTCGTCCCGGGGCGGGACAGGGCGAGTTCGAACCGCTGCAAGCCGATGGTGATTTGCTTGCTGTCGGCCCGACCGACCACCTGCTGTATGTGGGAGATCACAACCGGGTGCAGGAGTTCGAAGCATCGGGTGAGTGGGTCGGTGAATTCCCGACGCGTACCGCTGGCGCGTGGGTGAGCGCCTTGGCGGTCGATAAGAGCGGCGAGGCGTTCGTCGTGGAAGCGGAAGCATCCGGCCCGCGGTTTGCGGGAGTGCACGAGTACAAGGCGGGTGCGTGGCAGTCGTGCGTGATCGATCCTTCGAGCGCGAGCATCTTTGCGATCGCGATCGATGCATACGGTCGCTTGGGGTTGCTTAAAGGCGACCGCATCGCCGGGGAAACGCCTCAGGGCGCCGTCTATAAGATTGGTGGCGGTGAATGCGGGACGAAGCTCCCGGGCAGCGAATTCGGCCCGCTCGCTGGGAATACGCCGCCCGAAGAGCTCGCGTTCAATGTCAGCGAACCGGCTGAACCGCTCAGCGACAGGATGTATCTGGGCGCGGTCGGGGAGGAACATCCTCCGCAGGAAATCGTGGAGTACGCGCCGGCGTCGTTCCCGGAAGCCAGGACGCTCCCAGCCAGTGGGGTGAGCGCTACCGGCGCGGCGCTGGGCGGTGAAATCGACCCAAACGGCTTGCTGGCAACCGGTTTCTTCGCGTACGGCACCGAAGAAGGCAAGCTGACGGACCGCACGGGTAAGCTCTTTGAAGGAGAACAGAACGCGCTCCAGCCGGTCTCGACAAGTCTGTCGGGGCTCATACCGAACCAGCGGTACTGGTATGCGATGGCTGTCGAAGCGCAGGTCGGCGGTGGCCGCGAAGTGGGGTACGGCCCGGAAGTCCAGTTCCACACCTCCACGCCCGCGCCCGAAGTGCCCGGTATGCCGGTCGCGTCGTTCGTGACGGGACAGTCGGTCGTGTTCACGGCGACGGTGAACCCGCAGCACGCGCCCACCCGCTACCACTTCGAATACGGGCCATGCGAAAAACTCGAAGGGTGCCCTGTGATCCAGAGCACCCCCGATCAGGAATCCTCGGTGGCGCGTGCGGTCGGGGTCGTCCAGGAAGCCCGCGACCTGAGTCCGGGCAGCACCTACAGCTACCGGCTGGTGGCCGACAATGCGCTCGAATACGAAACCAAGCAAGAAGGCGGCGAGACAACCGGCCAGGAAGGCGTCGCGTTCACGACACCCGTGATCGTGCCGCACGCCATGACGGGGTCCTACAGCGCCGTGAGCGCGACGGGCGCGGTCATCGCGGGCGAAGTGAACCCGGACGGCAAGCCCGCGAACTACGCGTTCGAACTCGGGGTCTTCAACTCCGCGGGGACACAGTACGGGATCGTGGAATCGGGCTCAGCCGGTGAAGGAACGAGCGGGGTGGGCGAGGAGCTGCAGCTCTCGGGTTTGCAGCCCGGGACCTCGTATGCGTACAGGATCAAGATCGAAAGCACGTACGGCACGAGCTATGGCGAACCGGTGATCTTCACGACCCAGGGCCTGCCCGAAGTGCTGCCGATCCCGGTGACGCTCGCGTCCCTGCCGGTCCCGAGCATCGCGTTCCCCAAGGAAGCGAAGGTGACACCGAAGACGCTCACGCGAGCGCAGCAGCTGAAGGCCGCGTTGAGCGTGTGTAAGCGCAAGCACAAGCACGCGCGGCGCCAGGGCTGCGAACGCGAAGCGCATAAACGATATGGGCCCAAACCCCGGCAGGGCAGCGGGCGCGGGAAATGAAACTCTATACAAGGAATACGGGGAGGAACATGTTGTCGTTCATCAGAAAGCGTGTCACGTACGCAAACGTCGCGATGACGTTCGCGCTAGTGTTCGCGATGAGCGGTGGAGCATACGCCGCCAAGCACTACGTCATCGCCTCGACCAAGCAGATCAACCCGAAGGTGCTCAAGCAGTTGCAGGGCAAGACCGGGCCGGCCGGTGCGACGGGCCCCGCGGGAACGGCTGGTAAGGAAGGCCCCGCAGGAAAGGCCGGCACCAACGGGACGAACGGCAAGAGCGTCGTTCTCGCCGAAGTCAAACCCGGTGAAACCGCGTGCAAACTACTGGGTGGCGCGAGCTTCGAAGCCGAAGGCACCGGCACCAAGCTCTTCGCGTGCAACGGCGCCGAAGGCAAAGCCGGAGCCCCCGGCGCTCCTGGTGAAAACGTGACGGTCAAGGCGCTCGCAGCCGATAACGGGAGCGGTAAATGCGAAGAAGGCGGGGCTGAATTCGCGAACAAAACCGGCACCGCATTCGCCTGTAACGGCGCGGGCGGCTCCGGCGGTGGACACCTACCGAAGACGCTGGCCTCCGGCGATACCCTGACCGGTATGTGGGCCACCGGCTCGCAGGGCGAAGTGGACAAGAGTGTTACCGTGACGCCCACCACCAAGGAAATCGAAACCGAAGTAAATGGCGTCAAGGAAAAAGTTACGGTAGTGACAAACATTGGCGAGGTGCAGGAAGGATCAAAACCGGTTTCGAATGTCGCGATCTCATTTCCAATCCCCCTCGCAAAACAGCCCAGGGTGGCGGTTCAATTTGAACCGGGGATTCCACTGGCATACTTGGTCGAAAACAAAGCATATGCGATCCTCTCGGGAACAGCGTGGACTACACCGTGTGGCGGGACGTTTGCAAAACCAACCGCGGTCGGCGGCTACCTCTGTGTCTACATGAACGAAGGCATTGCCATAATGGAAGAATCACTCCTGGAAGAAGGGCATGAATTCGGAGCGCGAATACCATTCGTGCTGAACGCCAGCAGTCCGCACGCCTCCGGCAGCTGGGCGGTGACGGCCGAATAGGCCTGTGGCGATGAGCCGCTGAACGCGTTACCCTCCCCGCCGATGCGCGCGATCCAGATCAGCGAGTTCGGCGGGCCGGAGGTGCTGAAGCCGGTTGAGTTGCCAAGGCCCGAGCCCGCCCCCGGAGAGGTGCTGATCCGCGTCACCAGGGCGGGCATCAACTTCGCCGACACGCACACGCGCACCAACTCGTACGTGCGCAAGGCCACGCTGCCGCTCGTGCCCGGGGCAGAGGTGGCGGGCGTGCGCGAGGACACCGGCGAGCGCGTGGTGGCCCTGACCGGCAGCGGCGGGTACGCCGAGTACGCCACCGCGCCCGCCGCGCACGTGTTCGCGATCCCCGAGGGCGTCGACGACGGCACCGCGCTGGCGCTGCTCCTGCAGGGCACCACCGCGTGGCACATGTACCGCACCGCGGCGCACGTGGGGGCGTCGACCCTCGGAGATGGTGGGGGCGAGAAAAGAGATGCAACGCGGAAGAGCAGCGGCGAAACAGCGCCGGAGGGCAGCGGCCAAACAACGCCGGAGGGCAGCGGCGAAACAACGCGGAAGGGCAGTGGCGAGACCGTCGTGGTGCACGCCGCCGCCGGCGGCGTGGGCTCGCTGGCCGTGCAGCTCGGCCACCCGCTAGGCGCAAGCCGCGTGATCGCGACCGCGTCCAGCGAGGAGAAGCGCGCGCTGGCCCTGCGGCTGGGCGCCGACGCGGCGATTGACCCGGCGCCCGAGGGTCTGACCGAGCGGCTGTGCGAGGCCAACGAGGGCCGACCGGTGGACGTCGTGTTCGACATGGCCGGCGGCGCGGTGTTCGACGCCTCCTACGCGGCGCTGGCTCCGTTCGGGCGGCTCATCGTGTGCGGGATTGCCTCACAGCAGCCCAACGAGGTGCGCAGCGGGTCGCTGCTGCGCCACTCGCGCGCGGTGGTGGGCTTCTACATCTTCCACTGCCTGGAGCGCCCCGGCATGTTCGAGCGGGCGCTGGAGGACCTGTTCGCGCGCGTGGCGCCGAACGCCGAGGGCCCGCGGCTGGAGGTGGTGGTCGGACACACTTACCCCCTGGAGCAGGCGCCACAGGCCCACATCGACCTGCGCGAGCGGCGCACTACGGGCAAGCTGCTGCTCGACCCAAGCGCTTGAGCGCCCCACAACCCGTAAGCTCCCCAGCGTCATGGCCAAGTCATTCGCAGAGCTCGGGCTGACCGAGCGCACGCTCGGGGCGTTGCGCGCGGTCGGCTACGAGTCGCCCAGCCCGATCCAGGAGCAGGCGATCCCCTCGCTGCTGGAAGGGCGCGACGTGATCGGCCAGGCGCAGACGGGCACCGGCAAGACGGCGGCGTTCGGGCTGCCGATCATGGAGTACATCGATCCGGAGCTCAGCGAGGTGCAGGCGCTGGTGATGACCCCCACGCGCGAGCTGTGCATCCAGGTGACGCAGGCGCTGCGCGCGTACGGGGCCCACGCGGGGGTCGACGTGGTGGCCGTGTTCGGCGGCGCCCCGATCCGCACCCAGCAGGCGCAGCTGCGCTCCGGGGGGCACGTGGTGGTGGGGACGGTGGGACGGGTGCTGGACCTGATCAGCCGCCACTCGCTGGTGCTGCACGACTGCCGCTTCGTGGTGCTCGACGAGGCCGACGAGATGCTCGACCTCGGCTTCCTGGAGGACGTGGAGCGGATCCTCTCGATGACCCCCAGCGGCCGCCAGACGGCGCTGTTCAGCGCGACGATGCCCCCGCCGATCCGCAAACTGGCGGACGGGTACCTGTATGACCCGGTGCTGGTGAAGGTGGAGGCGGCGACGCTGACGATCGACACGGTGGCGCAGTTCCAGCTCCCGGTGGACGCCAAGCAGAAGCCGGAGAAGCTGGTGGAGGTGCTGAAGGCCGAGCGGCCCGACCAGGCGATCGTGTTCGTGCGCACGAAGGTGCGCTGCGACCAGCTGTATCGCACGCTGCGCGACGGCGGCATGAACGTGAGGGCGCTGCACGGCGACATGACGCAGGGCTCGCGCGACGGGGTGATGCTGGCGTTCAAGGGGGGCCGCGTGCCGATCCTCGTGGCGACCGACGTGGCGGCGCGGGGCCTCGACATCTCGACTGTGACACACGTGATCAACTACGACGTGCCCACCTCCCCCGACACCTACGTGCACCGCATCGGGCGCACCGGCCGGGTGGGCCGCTCGGGCCGGGCGATCACGTTCGTCGAGTCTCGCCAGATGCGCGAGCTGGAGGCGATCGAGAAGCACATCGGCACCTCGATCGCCCCATGGGAGCCACACGCCAAGGCGCCGCCTACGCCGGTGAAGGAGCGCCCGCGCCGCCACTCCAAGCCGCAGATCACGCGCGACGGCAGCGAGCCGCACGCGAAGCTGCTGCTGGCGGGCGGCCGCGCCGGCGGGGTGCAGGTGGCGGACATCGTCGGCGCCGTCACCTCCGCCACGGGCCTCGACGGCGAGGCGGTGCGCGACGTGCTGGTGCTCGACCGCTTCTCGTTCCTGACGGTGCCCGCCGCGGAGGCCGACCGCGTAGTGGAGGCGCTGCGCGAGCGCCGCGTTCGGGGCCACCCCGTGCGCCTGGAACGGGTCGGGTAGGAGCCCCGCCGCGCCGCGCGGATCGGGGACCGTCTCGCTATCGTGCGCGGCTTCACCCCGCGAACGCAAAGAGGAGAGACCGCATGTCCACCGCAACGATGCAAACCACCGAGGGCACGATCGTCTTCGAGCTGTTCGACGAGGACGCCCCCAAAACCGTCGAGAACTTCCGCAAGCTGGCCTCCGAGGGCTTCTACGACGGCCTCAACTTCCACCGGATCATCAAGGACTTCATGATCCAGGGCGGCTGCCCGCAGGGCACCGGCACCGGTGGCCCCGGGTACACGTTCGAGGATGAGATCAACCCCCACAAGATCGTGCGCGGCGCGCTGGCGATGGCCAACGCCGGGCCCAACACCAACGGCTCGCAGTTCTTCATCGTGACCACGAAGAAGGCGTCGTGGCTGGACGGCAAGCACACCGTGTTCGGCGAGGTCACCGACGGCATGGACGTGGTGGATCGCCTCGAGGGCGTCGCCACCGATGGCTCCGACCGCCCGGTCGAGCCCGTGGGCATCGCCTCGATCGAGCTGTCGGAGTAGGGCCGCCGGTACCCCGCGACTCGGTATGCCGGCCGCGGAGATCGGCGGGTATAGGGATGTGTGATGCGCCGTTGGCGATTTGAGGCGGGCTCAGAGGGTGCGCACGTAGGCACCCATGCCGGGGATCGTGAAACGCAGCTCGTTCCCTTCGGCGGTGAGCGTTCCCGATTTGATGAGATCATCGCGCACGCTCGAGAGCTGCTTGGGTGTGCGCCCTAGTGTGTCGGCCACAGCGCGGGCCGTGGTGGGGCAGGCGGCATCGCCGAGCGCGGCGAGTGCGGCCAGGTAGCGCCGCTGCGCGGGGCTGGCCGCGGTCCAGCGAGCGGCGTAGAGGCCGCGCTCGAGCTCTCGCTGGGCGCGTGGGATAGCCGCATCCACCGCTCGGCGGTCGATGCGATCGCGCTCGGCGGAGGCGCGCCAGGCATGATGGCCGTAAAGCTGAACCGCATAGGGGTACCCGCCCGACGCCTGTGCCAGCTGTGCGGCCGCATCCTCGTCCATTGGCCTGCCGGCGGCCTCGGCGGGAAGTCGCAGTGCCCGCACCGTCTCTTGCGGCGAGAGCAGGCCCAGCTCGTGCCAGGCTCCGCGCTCGAGGTAGGTGACCGAGTGCTCCGGCGCTCGCATCAACGGCAGACCCGCGATCACCACGACGACCGGCCAGCGCTCTCCCGTGCCCTCCTGCAGCAGCGCGGCGAGTGCGGCGAGCTCTCGGCGAGTGGCGAGATGCGCCTCGTCGAGCGTGAGCACGACGCCGCTGCCGCGTGCGAGCGCGAGCCCGACGAGCCCGGTGAACGCCTCCCGCAGCGCGGGTGCGGAGTCCGCCGGAGTCTCCGCGGAACGGGCGAAGCGGACCTCGCCGCCGACGCCCGGCACGCCGGCGCGGAGCGTCACCGACTCCGCGCGCAGCCCGCGCTTGGCGGGCGGCTGCTCGAGCAGTGCTCGCGTGCGGCCGATCGCGTCGATGAGATCGTGGGTGAAGGGCGTTTCGGGCCTGATCTCCACATGTGCGCGCGGCCACCCGTACAGCCCGCCGGCGATTACGGCGGCCTCGGCCAGTAGGACCGTCTTGCCGACCCCCCGTGGCCCAACGAGCAGGGTCGGTCGAGGGGTGCGAGCATCGAGCGCGGCGACTTCGATCGCGTCGCGCAGGTCTTCCAATACCGCTTCGCGTCCCGCCAGCTCCTTGGGGGGCTCGTTGAAGCCGGGGCGATAGGGGTTTTCTGCTCGGGCCACCACCTCAGTCTAGCGCTGTCTAGCGCGTCTAGCGTCGTCTAGCGCGTCTAGCGTCGTCTAGCTTGTGTCAGCCGCCGCACATGTGCGGCGGCTCCGGCCGGTGCATGCACCGGCCGGCCACCGGCGCATGCGCCGGTGGCCAGTTGGCGCATGCGCCAACTGGAACAGCAAGCGCCATCCGCACAAAGAAATTGGCTCCGGAGCCAGACACGACCCCGCGCGAGGTGTAGCCTCTTAGTCGAGCGCAAACCAGCATGGGAGGTCCCGCAATGGCGACTGTCGAGGAGCACGCAATCGAGATCCACAACGGCGCGGCGAACGGCGCCCCGGCCGCGGCCGCGGGCGAGATCCCCGTCGAAAACCCGGCCACGGGGGAGATCGTCACGACCGTCCCCGACCTCGACGCGGCGGCCGTCGCGGAGCTGGCCAAGCGCGGGCGTCTCGCGCAGCCCACCTGGGAGGCGTACGGCTTCGAGGGTCGCGGGCGTGTGCTGTCGCGGATGCAGAAGTGGGTGATGGACAACTCCGAGCGGATCATCGACACGATCGTCTCGGAGACCGGCAAGACCTACGAGGACGCGCAGCTGGCGGAGATCTCCTACGGCGGCGCCGCGTTCGGCTTCTGGGCGAAGAACGCCGAGAAGTACCTCGCCGACGAGCGCGTGCACACCAGCTCGCTGTTCGTGAAGGGCAAGAAGCTGATCCTGCGCTACCGCCCGCTTGGGCTGATCGGTGTGATCGGTCCGTGGAACTACCCTTTGGTCAACTCCTTCGGTGACTGCATCCCCGCGCTCGCCGCCGGCAACGCGGTGATCCTCAAGCCCTCCGAGGTCACCCCGCTCACCTCGATGCTGCTCGCCGAGGGCTTCGCCGAGTGCGGCGTGCCCGCCGACGTCTTTCAGGTGGCGACCGGTCGCGGCGACACCGGCCGGGCGCTGATCGACGATGTCGACATGATCATGTTCACCGGCTCCACCCGCACCGGGCGCAAGGTCGCGCAGGCGGCCGCCGAGCGTTTGATCCCCTGCTCGCTGGAGCTGGGCGGCAAGGACCCGATGATCGTGCTCGCCGACGCCGACCTCGAGCGCGCTGCCAACGTGGCCACCTACTACTCGATGCAGAACTCCGGCCAGACCTGCATCTCGATCGAGCGCGCCTACGTGGAGGCGCCTGTGTACGACGAGTTCGTTTCGAAAGTCACCGACAAGGTGCGCGCTTTGCGCCAGGGCCGCCCCGGCGGTGGGCCGGGCACGGTCGAGGTCGGCTCGATGACCTTCCCCCCGCAGGTGGACCTCGTCGAGGACCACGTCAACGACGCGGTCGCGAAGGGCGCGCGGGCGCTCACCGGCGGCCACCGCGGCGAGCAGCATGGCGGGCACTACTTCGAGCCCACGGTGCTCGTCGACGTCGACCACTCGATGAAGATCATGACCGAGGAGACGTTCGGCCCGACGCTGCCGATCATGAAGGTGCGCGACGCCGAGGAGGCTTTGCGCCTCGCCAACGACTCCGAATACGGCCTCGCCGGCTCGGTCTTCTCCAAGGACACCGACAAGGGCGAGAAGCTCGCGCGGCGTGTGGAAGCGGGCGCGGTGTGCGTCAACGACGCGATCATCAACTTCGCCGCGATCGAGCTGCCGATGGGCGGCGTCAAGGCCTCCGGCCTCGGCTCCCGCCACGGCGCGGGCGGGATCCGCAAGTACTGCAACCAGCAGGCCCTCCTCGTCACTCCGAAGCTGGCGTTGAAGCGCGAACCGCACTTCTTCCCGTACACGCGTCGCGGCACCAAACGGCTGGGCAAAGCGTTGCGGCTGCTGTACGGGCGGGGCAAGCGGGACTAGCAGCTCGCTCTCTGCGCGCCGGTCGCAACTGGTATGGCCGCGACGGGTTATCCGTTGCTCGGCCGTGGCTGGGTGCTGCCGGCGACTCGCTTTCTGCGTTCCGGTTGGGGGGTGTGTGTTGTGTTGCTCTTTTTAAAGGCCGATAGCAATGGCGCACACCCTTTTAATTTTTGATTACAACGCACGGGGTGATTGCAATAGCGATCGGGCTCAGGCCAGCGCGATCCCCAGCAGCCGTTCGAGCTCGGGAATCGTGGTCTCGGCGCTCGTGTGGTGAACGGTGGCCATGCCCAGCTCCTCGGCGGGCGCGAGGTTGAAGGGCAGGTCGTCGACGTACACGCACGCCTCGGGCGCCACGCCGGCGCGCTCTGCCCCCAGCTCGTACATCCGGCGCGAGGGCTTGCGGATGCCCTCCTCGGCGGAGATCACCACGCCGTCGAACAGCTCGTCGAAGAGGTCGTGGGGGTAGCGGTGCACTCCCCACGAGTTGGACACCAGCGCCGTGCGCAACCCGGCGGCATGCGCCAGGCGCACCGCGTTCACCATCGCCTCGTCCGGTCCCACACCCGCGAACAGACCATCCACCAGCCCGTCCGGCTCGACCTCCAGCAGCGCGGCGAATTTCTGCTCGAACTCGCGCTCGTCGAGCTTTCCCTTCTCCAGGGCAACCAGCAGCTCGCGCGCCTCGGGGTCGCTTTTGAAGCGGCCCATCAGCTTCTGCGGGTCGATCTCCGCGGCCACGCAGAAGGCGTGGAAAGACGCGAACAGATTGGTCGTGAGCACCCCGCCCCAATCGATCAGCAGCGCGGAGCGGGTAGCGCCGTCCCCGCCGTCAAGCGCGCGCCCGCTGCTGAGCGCATCCGCGTCGTCGCCGACGCCCTCGCCGTCGTGCGCGTCGGCCGGCTCACTCACCGCGCGTCACCTCCTCCGCGTGGGCGGCCAACTGCAGCACGCCCTCGCCGAAGTGCTTCAGGTAGGGGTCGTCGGTGGCGCCTGCCAAAGCGCGCTTGTAGTTGCCCTCCATGAACACCGTCATCTTCCACACCGCCAGCGTCACGTACCAGCGCAGGTCGCTCATCGAGCGCCCGCTCTGCGCTTCGTAGCGGGCGATCAGCTCCGTGCGGGTCGGGAAGCCCTCGGCCTTCGTCACCGCGCCCAGCGAATCCCTGATCCCGCCCGGCGGGTCGTCGGCCTGGCCCCACACCATGCACATGTAGCCGAGGTCCGCCAGCGGGTCGCCGATCGTCGCCATCTCCCAATCGAGCACCGCGGTCAGCCGTGCCGGGGCGTCGGTCGCGAACATCGTGTTGCCGAGGCGGTAGTCGCCGTGCACGATCGTGGCGCTGGCGGACTCGGGCAGGTGCTCGGCCAGCCACTGCGCCACGCGTTCGACGGCGGGGATCTCGCGCGTCTTGTTGATCTCCCACAGCCCCCCGAAGCGTCGCAGCTGGCGCTCCAGGTAGCCGGTCGGCTTGCCGAAGTCCTCGAGGCCCGCCGCGCGCCAATCGACCGCGTGGACCTCCACCAGCGCGTCGATCAGCTCCTCGGCGATCCGCCGCCGCTCGCCCGGCGTGTCAAGCGCGGGCGGCAGCGTGAACACGATCGCCTCGCCCTCCACGCGCTCCATCACGTAGAACGGGCACCCGATCGTGGCGGGGTCGTCCTCCACCGCGAGCACGGTGGGCACGCGCGCGGCGGTGCCCTGCAGCGCGCGCAGCAGTCGCGCCTCGCGCAGCACGTCGTGGGCGGAGGGCGGCAGCGGCGGGCGCGGGGGGCGACGCAGCACCAGCTCGCTGCCGTCGGCGCGGCGGATCAGGTAGGTGACGTTGGAGTGGCCCTCGCCGATCGGGCTCGCCTCGAGGGCCCCCGTGCCGAGGCCGTGGGCGTCGAGGAACTCGCGCAGCGGGTCGAGCACCAGCAGCGGCGGGCGGGCGTTCTCGCGCGCTTGCGCGTGCGTATGGACGATGTCATCCGGCGCGACTGCTGAACTCATGGCTCGCACGCTATACCAGCGCGCGCCTTCCCGTTCTCGACGTTCCCTGCTGTCCCCACCGGTGATCGTGGCTTGTGTCACTTGCCGATTTGATCGATCCCGCTCCTCCAACCCACCGCAACATCCCCCCCGTCGCCGTGTCATAGCCTCCATGCCCAAAACCAGAGCCTCCCTCTCCAGCTTCCGCGTCCTCACACGCGTTCCCCTGATCCTGACGCTGCTTGTCTGCTCCGCTCTCGCCAGCGCGGCGTTCGGGGCGCCCGCGGCGCTGGCCTCGCGCAGCCAAACCGTCTTCTTCGAGGCCGGCAAAGTGCTGATCGAACCGCACAAGCGCGAACACGCCTTCCAGCAGATGGAGCATCTGGGCGTACACGCGCTGCGGGTGGAGCTCTACTGGTCCTACGTGGCCCCCGCCTCGGGTGCCAGCAAGCGCCCGAAGTTCGAAGCCACCAACCCCAGCGCGTACAACTGGTCGCTGTACGACTGGGTGTTGAACAAGGCGAAGGAACTGAAATGGCCGGTGCTGCTCACCGTCACCTCGCCGGTGCCGAAGTGGGCGAGCGCCAACCACACCACGCTCGGCAGCCCCAACGCCAAGGCCTTCGAAGAATTCATGATCGCCGTGGGCAAGCACTACGGCTCGGAGGTGTCGCTGTTCGCGATCTGGAACGAGCCCAACGACATCGCCTCGCTGCAGCCGCAGTTCAACGCCTCCGGCCAGCCCGTCTCGCCGCGCGCCTATCGCAGCCTCTACCAGGCCGGCTACGCGGGGTTGCAGGCCGCGGGCCTCGCACACCCCAAGGTGTTGATGGGCGAAACTGCGCCGGTTGGCGCCGACAGCCTCAGCCGCTCGGAAGTCCGCAAATATGGCCTGCTCCACGACGTCGCGCCGCTGGCCTTCATGCGCGGCGCGCTGTGCCTCAACTCCCACTACAGGAAAGCGGGCGGGTGCGGATCGGTGTCGGCGTACGGCTACTCCACCCACGCCTACACCCAGAAGCAGGGCCCCCTGTGGGTGCCCCCGGAGCACGACGACGTCACGATCGGAACGCTCTCCCGCCTGGAAAACGCGCTCAACCTCGCCGCCCGCGCGGGCGCGATCAGGGCAGGCATCCCGATCTACCTCACCGAGTTCGGGGTGCAGAGCACGCCCAACCGCTACGAGGGCGTGTCCCCCACCAAGCAGGCCGAATACGACGCGCTCGCCGAATTCATCGCCTGGAAGAACCCGCGCGTGGCGGCCTTCTCGCAGTACCTGCTGCACGACGACCCCACCGGCGGGCCCCCCGGGTCAGGTGTCCACGGCGGCACCGTGGGCTTCCAGACGGGCCTGGAGTACGTCAACGGCAGCCCCAAGCCGCTCTACTCGGCGTGGCCGATCCCGCTGGTCGTCTCCAAAGACGGCCACGGCGTCTCGCTATGGGGCCTGGTGCGCCCCGCCACGGGCTCGACCAAGGTGACGATCCTCGTGAAGGCGCGCGGCGCGAAGAAGTACCGCACGTTGAAGACCGCCACCACCGAATCGCTCGGCTACTGGAGCTTCACCTCGAGCACGGCCGGCGTGGCGTGGAAGGTGCGCTGGACCAGCCCCACGGGCGTGAAGTACGAAGGGCCGGCGATTGGAGCCACCCCAGCTCCGTGAAGTAGGCACGGCATCGCCCTCCTAAAGTTGGGGGCAATGCCGGAGCTGCCAGAGGTTGAGATCACAGCGCGCCGGCTCGATGGCGCCCTGCGCGGGGCAGCGATCGAGTCGGCGTTGGCGCCGGGCATCAACGCGCTGCGGAGCTTCGACCCGCCGCTCACCGCGCTGGCGGGCCGCACGATCGCGGGGGTGCGCCGGCGCGGGAAGCACCTGATCGTGGAGGTCGACGGCGTGGAGGGTGCCGATGGTAAGGACGCCGGAGCCGAGCTGGCGCTGCTGATCCACCTGATGTCCGCCGGCCGGCTGCAGCTCTACGACAAGCATGCCGGGCCACGCGATCGCACCTCGCGGCTGCTCGTGCGGGTGCGGTTGGCGGGCGAGGGAGGCGCCGAGGCGGAGCTGCGCCTGCGCGAGTTCGGCTCCAAGCAGGCGGCGTGGGTGAAGCTGCTGCACGCGGAGGAGCTCGACCACGAGGAGGCGCTTGCGACGCTCGGCCCCGAAGCGTGGCCCGACCCGCCGTCGCTGCGCGAGCTGCTGGACGCCCCCCGCCCGCTGCACACGATGCTGCGCGACCAACGCACGATCGCGGGCATCGGCCGCTCGTGGGTCGACGAGATCCTATGGGAGGCCCAGCTCTCCCCCTACAAGCGCGGCGCCGACCTCACCGAGGAGGAGGCCGTGCGGTTGCGCGAGGCGACCGTTGCGATCCTCGGCGCGGCGATCGACCACTACGAGCGCGCGATCGCGCTGCCGATCCCCGACAAGCTGCCGATGCCGCTGCGCATCCACCGCCACGAGGGTGAGCCCTGCCCCCGCTGCGCCACCGTGCTGCGCTCGGTGCACTTCGAGGACTACGTGATCGCCTACTGCCCCACGTGTCAAACGGAGGGCCGGGTGCTGAAGGACCGGCGGCTGTCGCGGCTGTTGAAGTAGGGGTCTCCCTGCAGTCTGCCTCAACGCGCTTGGACATCGAAAAGCTCGACGTGCACGTCGTGGCCGGAGGCTGAGGCTGCGCGCCCGTCACACGTGACGAGCGGGACGGCGAGCAATTCGGCGAGCGCTACGAACGCCGCGTCGTAGGCGCTCAGGTTGTGACGCAACTCCCACATACGATCGCTGAGCGGCGCGTGGGGGTAGCGAACGATCGCCGTGTCGGCGAAATCGCTACGTGCGTCGGCGGCGCGCTCCTCGCTGATCTCCTCGCGCATCACCATGCCCCGCAGGGCGTGAAGGATCTCGACGTCGATGAGGTGCGGTGCGTGGAGGTCGCCGTCGTCGGCGAGGCGCTCCACCAGTCCAGGAGCCGGGTCGCGGGCAGCGAGCGCCTCGAGGATCGCAGAGGTGTCGAGGACCAGCACGCGCTCAGTCGCGGTCGCGGCCCGTGCGGATCGCGGCGAGGATCGCCCTGCTGTCGGCACCGCCCGACCGCGCACGTGCCCGCGCCAGCAGGTCGGCGACAGGTGGTCGGCATGCGACGCGCTCGAGCTCCTCCAAGGCGAAGTCCGACAGCGAGACGCCGGCGGCCGTCGCGCGCGTGCGCAGCGTCCGATGGACATCGTCGGGTACGTTGCGAACCTGAATCGTCTTCATTGCCTGAGACTACCAGATCTCATGCGTCACACCCATCTTGCACCCATTTGGCTCCCGGGCTATTGAGGGAAAGAGAGCCCGAGGGTGCTTCGGCTGGCTCTGAGTGGGGCCGGGCTTCACACCCGCGTGTGGGGGTGGTCGCTGATGGCGAGGGCGGCCTTGACGCGCCGGATCCAGAGGATTAGGTTTCGTCCATCGATGCCAGGACAAAAGGACGGTCAAATAGCCCGGCGTGCGCCCGGCGGCGACGTTGTAGGGACGGCGGTCGCCGATCCCGCCGAGATCCAGGCGCTGCATGGATAAGCAGCAATGCGCTGATTATAAAACCCGGGGAACTCTAGAGTGTCTCTCTTACCAAAACGGGTGGGGTTTTGGTAGGCTAACTATATGAGGGACGACGTGATGGCCACACGGACGGTCTTCGATTGGTCGCACCCTACGCGGGCCTTGCCGGCGCCGATGGTGGCTCTACTACTCGAGTAGGCATAGGCGAGACGCACTTCGGGGCCGCCGGTAGGATCGCGTCCGCCCATAGTTAGGATCAGGTCGTATCGGCCGGCAGTAGTCTGAATGCCTTGCCGCCGGAGAGCGGTTTCAGCGCGCGGAAGTGGCGTTCGTCGAGGGTCGCGATATCGATGGTTTGCATGCGCGCCGCGAGGACGACAAGCGAGGCGTCGGCGAGGCCGAGCTCCATCGATTCGTGACGCTTGGCGACGGCGATCGTTTCGTGGATCGCGGTGGGCCACCATTCGATCAGATAGGCGCCGCGGTCCAGGTCGTCTCGCAGGGCGCGCGCGGCAGCGGCTCCTCCCTGGCGAAAGGCGAGATGGTCGAGCTCGGCCACGATCAGCGGGGTGCTGCTCAGCTCCTCTTCGCTGCTCCGCATCCAGTCGCGGACGCGCTCGTGGTCGGCGTCGCGGCGGTCCATGAAAGCGAGGGCTACCGAGGTGTCGAGAACGATCACCCGCTCAGCGCTCACCGAAGCTGGTGCTCGACAGATATCGGTCGACATTCTGCGCAAGATCGCCGGGTCCGTTGAACACCCCGCATCCTCGCGGCTTGACCATCTTCGCCGGAGCGGTCGCGGCCTCGAGAGCGGCGCGGATCAGCGCGGCCTTCGTGGTGCCCTCGGCGGTGGCGCGGCGGCCGAGCGCCCGATCGACCGCAGGATCCAAGTAGATGCTGGTCTTCTTCATCCTCCACAGCACTATACCACCTGCCACCCGTGTTTTGCTTGTGAGAACAACGGGCAGATGGGGAGTTAGAGGGCGGACAATTGGGGAGTTCAAGCACGGGCAGGTGGGGAGCTCGCAACTGCCACTGCCACATTTCGACAGTCCTCAATGACCGATTTTCGCCACCCTGGGTGCCGGGTTTCGAGAGATCTGGGTACCTCGCCCAGCCCCGTGTGGGTGGGCGACTTGGTCGCTCGTGCTGCCTGGGATTCGACGCTGGCTAGGATTCGGGGGGATGATCGATCCAGGACAGAACGCCCCCGACTTCGAGCTGCCCGACGAGGACGGCAACCCCGTCAAGCTCTCGGACCTGCGCGACCGGCCGGTCGTCGTCTACTTCTACCCCAAGGCCGACACGCCGGGGTGTACGACTCAGGCGTGCGGCGTGCGCGACCACCGCGCCGACTACGCGAAGGCGGGTGCGAGGGTACTGGGGGTCTCGCCCGACCCGGTGAAGAAGGTCAAGAAGTTCCACGACAAGCAGGCCTTGGACTTCACGCTGCTCGCCGACGAGGATCACGCGGTCGCCGAGGCGTACGGGGTGTGGGTTGAGAAGTCGATGTACGGGCGGACCTACTGGGGCAACGAGCGCACGACCTTCATCGTCGGGCCCGACGGCAAGGTGGCCGAGGTGCTGCGTAAGGTCAAGCCGGCCGAGCACGACGCGCGCGTGCTGGCAGCGCTTGAGGAGTTGAGACCGCCGGTTATCTAGAGCGGTTCGGTGCCCTCGTTGAGGATCGTCAGGTACTCGTTGTATATGTAGAGCTTCCCTCTCTGCCGGCCGGTTGCCTCACGCAGGATCCCGGCTTTCTCGAGCCGTTGGATGGCGGCGTACACGGGGGGCCCGGTCAGGCCGAGGCGCTCGGCCGAGCTGCTGGCTCCGATAACGACGGAGCGGGTCGCGAGGTCGTGGACACGGTGCGCGGTGGCGGCGCCACGTCCGAAGGCGTGGATTTTCTGGCGGTCGTTCTCGACCATTGCGACGACCCGCTGGGTGGTGAGTGTCGTGGACTCGGCGACCTCGATGACTCCTTCGAGGAAGAACCGCAGCCAGTCCTCCCAGGCGCCGTCGGTGCGGACGCGCTGTAGGTGCTCGTAGTAGATGTCGCGGTTGCGCTTGAAGTGCAGGCTCAAATAAAGCAGCGGCCGGCTGAGTACGCCCTCGGAGCACAGCAGCAGAGTGATGAGGAGCCGCCCGACTCTCCCGTTGCCGTCGAGGAACGGGTGGATCGTCTCGAACTGGGCGTGCGCGAGCGCGGCCTTCACGAGCACGGGGGTTGGGTTTGGATCGTCGTGGATGAACTTCTCGAGGGCACCCATCGCCGCAGTGACCTCCTGCCACGGTGGCGGCACGAACCGTGCGTCTGAGGGGCGGGGCCCGCCGAGCCAGTTTTGGTCGCGGCGGAACTCCCCGGGGTTCTTGTCCTCTCCCCGTCCGGTCTGTAGCAGTCGTCGGTGGACCTCACGTAGTAGTCGCGCGGAGAGCGGCGGCGCTCCAGGTTTCGCGATCTGGTCGAGGCCGTGGTCGAGGGCGGCGATGTAGTTCGCGGTTTCTTGGGCGTCTTCGCGTAGCGCGCCGGGTGCGGCGTCGTGCTCGAACAGCAGTAGGTCTGAAAGGGAGGACTGGGTGCCCTCGATCTGGGAGGAGAGGACGGCCTCCTTGCGGACGAACGTGTAGATGAACTGGTCGGGGTCGGGGAGCAGTAGCGTGATCCCGTCGAGGCGTCCGAGGGCCTGGTTGGTGCGGTCCAGCAGGGATTGCATTGCTGCGTCGATGCGTAGGGGTGGTTTGGGTGGGAGCGGGTTGGGGTGGAAGGCCCAGTATCCGTTGGGGCCGCTGTCGACGAGCCGATACTCGCCTGTTCGGGAGCTCGATGCGGGAGTCGGGGGATCTTTGCGTTCGCTTACCACCACCTAAGCTTACTAAACGATAAGGGCATATCGTTTGCTTAGCGCCCTGGGAGGTAGGGATCGTTGATTAGCCGACATGGCTCCCCTAGGGTGGCCGCAGGCCGGTCGTCGTGTAGCTCTCGGGCATGGGTGCGCCGACCCTCAACGGGACTGAGGAGGAGCCCGCGGCGGCCGCGCCAACGCACTCTCGGCCGATCCGACCCCTGACCAGCGGTGTCTGCTGGACATGGTCTGGGAGGCCACGGGCACGCTGGTCGGTCGAGCTGCAGGCGGGCGCGTTTATTTACTACCCCTGCCGATAAAGCCATGTACGGGCGGACCTACTGGGGCAACGAGCGCACGACCTTCATCGTCGGGCCCGACGGCAAGGTGGCCGAGGTGCTGCGTAAGGTCAAGCCGGCCGAGCACGACACGCGCGTGCTGGCGGCGCTGGGGAAGTTGAGTCCGCCGCTCATCTAGAGAGCGGCTCGGTGCCCTCGCCCAGGATAGTCAGGTACTCGTTGTACATATAGAGCTAGGGCTTGACATCTGCATCGCGAGGCGTTACTGTGCGTTGACAAGCCGGTACTCCCGCTGTTGGGGGTCGGTTACATAGGGTCTGGTTGGGGTCATACCGCCTTGTGGTTGACGTCAAAGCGCTCGCAGGGTTTTTGCAGTTATGGGAGAGGGTCTGGATCAGAGCGATGAGGGAGTTGTTTGAGCGTGGTTTCTAGAGGGAGATTCATGATGGGGATGTGCGCGTCCCGCCAGGGGGCGGATGCTAGATGCGCCAGCTTGGCGCTGTCGCATCTCTCTCTCTCTCTCTCTCTCTTCGGCTAGGCAGCTAGCCAGTAGGTCTCCTCGTCGGGCGCGTTCGCGCCGCTTTTGCTTCGTCCCCTTTGGGGTTGGGCTTTGGCCGGCTCTGAGCGGGGCCGTGGTTTCGCCCGCGCGTGTGGGGGGTGGTCGTTGATGGCGGCGCCGGAGCGCGGCGGTGCGGGGACGGCGAGGCGTTTGCGTGCGGGCGAGCGTGGGTTGCCGGTGGAGCGGCGCCAGCGTTGGGCGAAGCGGCTGGCGTTGCCGAGGGATACGCCGCGGGTCCAGGTTGAGGAGATCCAGCGCTCACGGCTGCTGGCCGCGGCGGCGGTCACGATCGACGAACTGGGGTACGAACAAACCTCGGTGCAGCGGATTACCGACCGTGCGCGGGTCTCGCGGCGAACGTTCTACGAGCTGTTCGTCAACCGCGAGGAGTGCCTGGTCGGGCTGCTGGACGAGGTTGCCGAGCGGGTAGAGGGGGAGTTGGAGGCGGCTTGCCTCGAGGGTCTTGCGTGGCGTGAGCGGGTGCGTGGCGGTCTGTGGGTGATTCTCTCGCTTCTGGACGCGGAGCCGGTGCTGGCGCGGATCTGCGTGGTGCAGTCGCTGCATGGTGGCCTCGAGGCGCTGGAGCGTCGCGAGCAACTCTTGGCGCGTCTGGCGGCAATCCTGGATGAGGGTCGCCGGGAAAGCCCGCGTGGGGCGGAGTGCACGTTGGTGACTGCTGAAGGCTTGGTGGGTGGCGCGTTGGGCGTGGTGTACGCGCGGTTGCGCTGCCGCGATCGGCGGCCGTTGACGGGGCTTTTGGATGAGTTGATGGGGATGATCGCGCTGCAGTATCTCGGCCCGCGGGCGGCGCGTCACGAACAGCGGCGTGCGGCACCCGAGCCGCGTCCGGCGCCGGAGGGCGGGCGGTCCTCCGTGGGCGCGGAGCGCGATCCGTTGGATGAGGTGGAGATGCGTCTCACCTATCGCACCGCGCGGGTGCTCGGATGTATCGCCGAGCGGCCAGGTGCCAGCAACCGGGCAGTCGCGGATAGCGCGGGCATCACAGACCCAGGGCAGATCTCGAAGCTGCTGCGGCGCCTGGAGGGGCTCGATCTCGCGGTGAACACCGGTGGGGGTCATCTCTCCGGTGCGCCGAATGCGTGGAAGCTCACGCCGCTGGGACACCAGGTCGCGCAACGGCTCAGCGTCCTCACCCGCGATCGGAAAGCGGCCGCGTAAATGCATCGCACCTGCCTAACCATCTTCCCGCGCCCCTCGGCGCGTAGCACACGACAACCGAGGGGCGTCGTCTGTCCCCTCCGTACTCCTTAGGAGGAGAAAAGCCGATGTTCTCAGCACTACGTAAACAGATAACCCCCGCGACGATCCTGGCCCTCATGGCGCTGGTCTTCGCGATCACCGGTGGCGCATTCGCGGCGACCGGCGGCAGGGGCGGCAACTCGCCTGCCAAAGCGACGGCTGCGTCCGGGCGGGCGGCGAGCTTCACCGCCGTCGTGGCCAAGAAGAAATCCAAGTCCACGGGCGGCGCCAGGGGCCCGGCCGGCCCCAAGGGCGCGACCGGCGCGACCGGCGCAACAGGAGCTACAGGCCCCGCAGGACCTACCGGGCCGGTTGGTGGCGCCGGGCCGCAGGGACCCGCCGGTAACGCCGGCGCTGCCGGCACGAACGGCACCAGCGTCACCGGCGCCCCGGCCTCCACTAAAGAATGCAAAGAAGGTGGTGTCACGTATACCTCGGCGAGCGGTAGCAACGCCGTCTGCAACGGTAAGAACGGCACGACCGGCTTCACCTCTACGCTGCCGCCAGGCAAGACCGAGACGGGCGCGTGGGAGGCGACGGCCCCCGAATCGCGTGAATTCCAAGGCAACATCACAACTGCGATCTCGTTCCCAGTACCGCTGGCAAAGGCGCTCGGCGAAGATGCAGTGCACTATGTCGAAGAGGGCGGGAATGGGAGCACATGTCCTGGAAATTTCGAAAAACCCGAAGCCGAACCCGGCAACTTCTGTGTCTACCAGCGAGAAGCAGGCGGGGTCAACTTTGTAGTCTCATCAACATTGGCCGAAGCATTCATAGTAAATACTGCTGGAAATGCTCTCGGTACAGGAACGAGCGGGGCCTATGTAAACCTCACTCAGCGAGAACGCTCCGGTTCTGGCGAAGTGATCTACGGCGAGGCCATCGCCTTTGGAACCTGGGCCGTGACCGCACCCGAAGAATCGTAAGGACGCGCCGCACCGCCTCATAACCACCATCAATCGGTCCCGACCAGATCACTCACACCACGACAGAACACAGACACATGTACCACTCCCACGAGAAAGGCGCGAACATGACTCATCCAGAGTGCTCATCGAAGACGCCGCGCGGCGCGACCGGTCTCTTCGCGACGCTCCGTGCCTTCTTCACCCGCACCAAGGGTAGTGGTGCGCCCTCGCATCGCCGCGCCCGGCCGCGCCGCCCGGCCCTCGTCGCCCTCACCGCGTCCTTCGTCCTTGCGTTGCTGGCCCCGTCCTCGGCGCCGGCGGCGTTCACGCGTCCGTTTCTGCGCCAGCTCGGCGGCACTCCGACCAGTGCGGGTGGTTCGCTGGTTCCTTTCGCCGACAACGGTGGGCTCGCCGTCGACGGGTCGGGTGACCTGTGGGTCGGCGAACCCGTCACACCAAACAACGGACAACTGTCGGATCTACTCGACGAGTTCAGCTCCACTGGCGTGTTCCTGGGTCCCGCATCTGGTCCGGCTCCCGAACACAGCCCCGAGCCCCTGCAACTGCAACATTCGATACCTCCCGGATTCACCGCTCCCGACAGCGTGTCGATCGACGACTCGACGGGGGATTTCTATGTCACAGGCCAGTCGGACTACCGCGGGAGCGAATCTACGACCCCTCCGCTCGTGGAAGTGTTTGACGGTACGGGTACACTGCTCGCATCGACGGCCTTGACCGACGCCGTCGGGTCGGAAGGTTACGCGGCCACGGTGGCGGTTGACAACTCGACCGATCCGTTGGACCCGTCGGCCGGCTCTGTTTACGTAATCGCCGACAAGCAGGAACCGATGATCGAGAAGTTCAACGCCGTCACCGGCGAACCGGTGCCGTTTGGCGAAGCCGCGAAATGCGAAAAAGAAGGCTGCAAATACATCGAGGGCAACAGCATCTATGGCTATCCGGGCAAAGAAGGCTCGAGGACGAGTCATAAGTTCGCTAGCCCAAAACCGTTCCAGATCACGGTCGACAGCGAAGGAAAAATCTACATCCTGGAAAACCACTATGACGAAGTAAACGAAAAAGATGAATCACAGGAACACTTTGGCGCGGTACTCGAGTACGGTCCGAGCGGGGCCTTTGTGCGCGCGTTCACGGGTGGCGAAACACCGGCAGTTGGGGAAGATCAGGGCTTCGGCGGCGATGACGGTGGGGTGACGATGCAGGGAATAGCGGTGGATCCCGTCAGCAGGCATGTTCTCGTGTCCGTCGATGGCGAACAAAGTGGTGTTTCTGCGGGCGCGATCTTCGAATTCGAAGAGTCCTCCGGCCGGTTCGCCGGCGAGGTAACCGAAACGTCGGACGGCAAACGCTTGCTGGACGCAAAGCCCGTCGACTCAGGCAGTCCCTCTTTGGGTGAGATGACCGTCGACTCCAACGGCGACCTCTACGCGGTCGAAAGAGTCCCGCAGTTGGAGGAAAGCGGGGGGATCGGCGGAAAGATCGAACAGACGGTCTACTACGACGATGTGATCGACGCTTGGGGTCCTGGGAAAGCGCTGCCGAACGTAAAGCTCGACGAAGCATCTGAACGTGAGCCGACGAGCGCCCTGCTGTCGGGCTCGTTCGATCCGGAAGGTCAACTTCCCAGCGAATGCTATTTCGAGGTCGTGCCACAGTCGCAATTCGAAGCCAGTGGTTTCCTGGATGTGACCACCGAAGAGAAGAATCACGCGTGCGTGCCGGCAGCGGGCACGATTGCGCAAGACAGATCGTTTCACCCGGTCGAAGCGCATATCAGTGCTCTGCAACCGGGCACTACGTACCGCTTTCGGCTGGTAGCGGCGACCTCCGGGGTTTCCGGTGGCGGCTCTGAAAGCGAATCGTTGGCGTTTACCGCGCTGCACGCCCCGCGGATCGAATCTAGCGAAGCCACCAACATCTCCTCGCGCTTTGCGGATCTGGACGCTCATATAAATCCACTTGGCGCCGCGACTTCCTACCATTTCGAATACAGCTCCAACGGCTCCGACTGGATCGACACGCCTGTCCCGGATGCACAGATCGGCTCGGGCGGCCCGAGCGGTGGCATGGTCGTGAGCGTCCTTCAACACATCGGCCCGTTGCAGCCCAACACCTCCTATACGTTTCGGGCCGTCGCGAGCAACCAAGTCGAAGGGCGCATCGAATCGACGGTTGGTCCCGAATTCACGTTCAAGACGCTGCTGAGCACCCCCGAAGCCCTGCCGGACGACCGCTCCTACGAGATGCTGACTCCATCGAACAAGGGCAGCGCCTCAGATCTTTTCTCGCTCGCTCCGTCTGAACACAATCATTTCGACAACAACGATGTAGGCTACCCATCCGAATCTGGTGAAGAGTTCATGCTGGAAGCCTATCTCTCGGCATTTGGACCGTTCGCCGCATCGGGCAGCAACATATATACGTTCCAGCGTACGGCGGAAGGTTGGCAGAACGTCTCCCTGGCCTCGCCTCAGTTGGGGGTGCAGACCGTATATGAACCGGTGTTCGATCCGGAAGACTTTTCGCAGGTGGCACTCGAGGACAACGTTGGATCTGGCGGTAGCGTCGGCGGCGTGCACAGCCTCAACCTGCTTGGACCGCCTGGTGGTCCCTACACGCAGCTTCACTCAGAAGCAGTCTCGGAGCTCGTAGAGAAACCGGAGACAGAAATCGTCGGCGCGTCGCACGATCTCAGCCGTCTGTTCCTCGCCAGCCCCGACCACACCCTCGTACCCGAAGAAGAAGTCAAGGGTCCGGCAAACAGCGACGCGCTTTATGAATACTTTGGCGGCGAATTCAAACTCGTGAGCCTAAACCCCAAAGACGAACCCTTTCAATGTGGCGTGACACTTGGTCAAGTCCAGAAGGAGCCCGGAGGCACCCACAACGCTGTTTCCGCTAACGGCTCGAAGGTGTTCTTCGCGGCGCCGGAGCCCGCGCCGGAAGTCGCGGACACGGGCGAACGTGGCTGCTGGAATGAGCATGCGACTCCCCAGATCAATCCTCCACAGCTCTATATGCGAGCGGAAGATAACACGACCGAGGTATCGGCGCCAGAAGCTGGATGGACACCGGAAGGACCGGTGACACCCTCGCAATACGTCGGCGCGAGCGAAAACGGCGCGAAGGTGTTCTTCGTGACCGCGACCGAGCTGACCAGGGACGACGCTCACATCCACGATCTGGAGCTGTACGAGTACGACACGGAAGCCCCAGAAGGAGCAAGGCTGCTGCGTATCTCCTCCGGCGAATCACACAAAGCGGATGGGCACGTCGACACCGTACCGGCGATCTCCGCCGATGGTTCGTCGGTGTATTTCACCGCGTTTGGGGCATTGGCTGAGGGGGCTAACGAACTCACACCGGCGAGCCCTGGGCCGATCAACCTGTATCGTTACGACACGGAGACGGGCGTCACTGTCTACGTCGCGACGGTCGACACTCGCGACTACTACAATCCCTTTACTGGCCGTGGGGCCGTTAATGTAGGGGAAACGGGTGAAGCGGGCAATACCTCGGAAAAGGCGCTTTACCCTAGTGCTAACTGGTACACGACGTCCGACGGACGGTACCTGCTGTTTGCAAGCACGAGTGAAGTCACTCCCTACCGCACCGCTGAGCCGCTCAACGCTGAACATCCGTCGAACCCCGACTATGACTGTGGCGAGGACGAGACCGCTTCGCCATTCGGCCATTGTCAGGAGGTATACCGCTACGATGCCGAACTGCCCGTCTCAGAGGGCAAACCCGGTGTCGCGAACAACCCGATGTGCGTGTCCTGCGACCCGAGCGGCGCAGCGCCGGTGTCCAACGCCACCTTCGCGACAGCGGTCGGCGGAGACGCCGACACCGCTCCTCCCGTGCGCGCCATCTCCAACGACGGTGCTTACGTGTTCTTCGATTCCGCCGATCCGCTTGTGACGCAAGCCGACAACGAAACGCAGGACGTGTTCGAGTGGGAGGCGCAGGGAACCGGTGGGTGCGCGCAGACGGAAGGATGCCTGCACTTGATCAGCCACGGGGATAACCCGACAGCTTCATATTTTCTTGGCATGAGCTCATATGTGGCGCCGAACGGCGAAACGGTGGAAGCCGGCAACGTATTCTTCGGAACGCACGCCAAGCTCGTAGCGCAGGACACCGACGAAGCGGGAGACCTCTATGACGCACGTATCGGCGGTGGCTTCCCAGTACGAGGTGGCAAGGGTCCTTGCGAAGGCAACGCCTGCGAGAACCCCGCGCCGGCCCCGATCGACGCGACCCCGGGCTCGTTGACCTTCTCCGGGGCGGGGAGCACCCCCAGTGAAGCCAAACGGACTATTGCCCCGCGGAAGGCGACGCCCACTACCGCCCAGAAGCTCTCGAGCGCTTTGAAGGCGTGTCGCGAGAAGCCCAAGAGGAAGCGAGCGGCATGCGAAAAGCGGGCGCACAAGAAGTACCCCAAGTCCAAAAATTCCAAGAAATCGAGCCGGGGGGGTAAGTAAAGTGTGCCGTTTAACGCCAAATCAAAGCATGGGATGTAGAAGGTCGGTGCTGCGATGAGGCGGTGCTGCGTAGATGATGGAGGGTTTTGTACCTCCGTGGTCGCCCTGCAGGGGAGATCACAAACCACCCGCAAGCTGCTGCGGTCAAGAGCCGTGGTGGTGAGCGTTGCGGGAGAAGGCGTGCTTTGAGTGCGTCAGGTGTGACCCAAGAAGGCGAACGTGAGTAAACCACTGATGACTTGTCGAAACCCTTTAGATGACATCAAAAGCGGGGCTGTTTACTTGGCCCGTGATGAGCCTGACGGGAGCCTGCTTATTGGTCAGGTGGTGTCCGGCATGAAGGTGGCGCGAGCTTGGGTTGGGCTTCTACGCGGAAGGCGGGAACCTGTTGTCTCGCGAGGTGGTCAGCTAGTGGCTTTTGGCCTGCGGTTGGCTGGATACGGGAGAATTCCAAGCGGTTGCACCCGTGAGGATAAGAGTACCGATGCGGGGCGCAGGGGCGGACCGTCTGGTAGTAGTGTTGAAGGTCCTGTAATAGGGCTGGAGCGAAGCGGACGGGTCATCCAGGCTTGGCTGTTGGGCAACCGCGATGCAGTTGTCGTGGGAGGAACCAATGGGTAAGTCGAAGTCAGAGGTAAAGTCGTTCTGTATTTCGAAGCAGGTCGTCTGGGATGCCTGGGAGCGTGTCAGGGCTAACGACGGTGCTGCTGGTGTTGACGGGGAGTCGATTGCGGAGTTCGAACGGGATCTGAGGAATAACCTGTACGTTCTGTGGAATAGGCTGTCCTCGGGGAGTTATATGCCGCCTCCGGTAAGGGCGGTGCAGATCCCGAAGAAGGACGGGCAGGGAGTCAGAATGCTCGGTATTCCCACTGTCGCTGACCGGATCGCGCAAACGGCCGTAAGGCTATCTTTGGAGTCAGGGGTAGAGCCTCATTTTCACCCCGACTCCTATGGCTATCGACCGGGTCGCTCGGCCCATGACGCGCTGGGGGTATGCCGGGAACGGTGTTGGAAATACGACTGGCTGATCGATCTTGATCTCCAATCGTTTTTCGACTCCGTTGATCACTCGCTCGTTCTGAGGTCGGTGGCTGCCCATACCGATCAGCGGTGGATTCTTCTCTATGTCGAGCGGTGGCTGACTGCGCCGCTCGATCACGGAGACGGCACCTTGGTAGCGCGGGATCGCGGAACCCCGCAAGGGTCGGCGATCTCGCCTGTACTAGCAAACATCTATCTCCATTACTCGTTCGATATGTGGATGGCGCGGGAGTTCCCGACCATCCCGTTTGAGCGGTATGTAGATGATGTGGTCCTGCACTGTAAGAGTGAGCGCCAAGCGCGATTCGTGCGTAGCAGAGTCGCCGAGCGGATGGCGGGTTGCGGCGTGGAGATAAACCCACGTAAGACCCGCATCGTGTATTGCAAAGACGACGATCGCCAAGGCTCTTATGAGCACGAGCGGTTTGACTTCCTTGGGTACACATTTCGTCCTCGACGTTCGCGGAGGAAGAACGGCAAGTTGTCCGTCAATTTTCTCCCGGCTGTCAGCGACGACGCCATGAAGGCGATGAGTAAAACGATCAAGCGATGGAGGCTGCACTTATGGAGCGGGAAGACCCTAACGGCCCTCGCACGGGCAACAAACAAGCGCGTGCAAGGCTGGATCAACTACTACGGGCGCTTCTACCCGTCCGTCTTGGTCAGGTTTCTCAAACGCATCGACGAGTATCTGGTGCGCTGGGCCATGCAGAAGTACAAGCGACTGCGCAAACGCCACAGAAAGACGAGGAAGTTCTTGGAAGGCGTGGAAACACGCGAGCCAAACCTCTTCGCCCACTGGCAACCGACTGCGCAAGCCAACAACCGGATGATGGGAGCCGTGTGATGGGAGACTGTCATGCACGGTTCTGCGAGAGCCCGAGGGTGAAATCCCCTCGGGCTACTCACCTGTCCTTTCTCAGAATCATCCCCACCCGTCCGACTGCGCGCGCTGGTATAGCCGCCACCCTCATGGTGAGCCTCGCGGGGCTATTGACATTCGCGGCATCGCCGGCGCTGGCCGTAGAATCCGTGCCGCAGTGGACGGTGACCGCGGTGTCGGCTGCGACGAACTTCAAGCCGGGCAGCCTGGGCGAAGACCTCTACAGGGTGACGGTTCAGAACACCGGCGGTGCCAATAGCAACGGCGAACCGGTCACGATCACCGACGAACTCCCCGACGGCTTGACGCTCGCGTCATCCGGCATTTCCGCCAGAGACGTGCTCGCCTTCTACAAAGGCGAAGGAGAAGGAAGCTCCAAGTTCAAGTGCCAGTTCCTCGCGTGCACCTATACCGGCACCGTGGTTCCCGACGATACGTTGATCTTGACGATTCCGGTAAACGTGGCGATGAGCCCTCCTCCATCATGCGAAGTGGCGGTCGAAGCGACAAGCTGTGTTACGAACGTCGCACGCGTCTCCGGCGGCGGCGCTCCGGACGCATCCCTGAGCATCCGCACGACGATTGCCGAAGCGCCCGCGAGTTTCGGCATCTCAGAAGGTGGTGCCACAACCGCGCTGTCGACCACACAGGCGGGCGCGGCGTCGGACATCACGACGTCGATTGCATTCAACTCGGTGGACTCCACGGGCTCGTTGGCGGAGGATACGAAGGACCTGGTCACCGAAGAGCCCCCCGGTTTCGCCGGCGATCTCGTCGATACGCCTACATGCACGCCCGCCCAGTTCGGTGAAAGGAAATGTCCGATCGACTCACAGATCGGGATCACCACCGTGGTCCTCACCAACGGTCCCAACAACGTCCATCCCCAGGACACGTTTTCCCAGCCTCTCTACAACCTCTCACCTAACCCAGGGGAAGTCGCAAAGTTTGGGTTCGTCGTCGACGAAGTGGACTACATCGAGGGCAACGTTCGGGTCCGTCCCGGAGACTATGGTCTGACCGTCTCCTTTCACAACACGTTCGAGGGTCTCACCGAGCTTGACTTCGTGACGTTGACGGTGTGGGGCGTGCCGGGCAACCCGATCCACGACCCGTGGCGGTTCGAACCGGGATTCAGCGGAGGAAGCTTCGGCCATCCCGCGGAAACGGCTCCCGTCCCGTATTTCATCAATCCGACATCGTGTGAAGGCGAAGGCACGCGCTTGAAAACGCTGTTCAGGATCACGTCGTGGCAGCATCCGAACGAAAGCGAAAGCCCGCCGCCCACGGAAATGCTGTTCGGGCCGATCACCGGCTGCGACCGTTTGAGCCTACCCACGACGTTCTCGGCGGTGCCCTCGACGGTCAACTCCGAAGCGCCGACCGGCCTCGACGTTAACCTGGGCGTGCAGCAGACCTATGACAACGCGTACGGGCTCGCGACGTCTGCGTTGAAGAAGGCTGTGGTGACGTTGCCCGAAGGGATGACGGTCAATCCTTCCGCGGGAACGGGGCTGGGCGCATGCACGCAGGCCGAGTACGAAGAAGAAGAACTCGAAGTCTCCGCGACAAGGGGTTGTCCTAATGACTCGACGCTTGGGTCGGTGACGGTCGAAACGCCGGCGTTGAGGGAAAAGGGCACTGGTTCGGTGTTTCTCGCGCAACCGTATGCCAACCCGTTTCATTCCTTTGCACACCCGTTCGGGTCGTTGATCGCGCTGTATATCGTGATCCGCTTCCCCGAACGCGGCGTGATCGCGAAGCTCGCCGGGGAAGTCGCGCCGAACCCGGTGACGGGACGGCTCGTCACGACGTTCGAAGGCGTTCCCACGCTCCACGGGCCGTATCTGTTGGGTCTGCCGCCGGTCCCGTTCAGCTCGTTCCAGTTCAAATTCATCCAGGGTCCCACCTCGCCGCTGGTGAGCCCGCCGGCGTGCGGCAGCTACCAGGTGGGCACTGCGCTCACGCCTTATTCCGAGCCGGAAAGCGTGCTCAGCGAGCTCGCTCCGGCGTGGTCGATCACGCAGGGCTTCGAAGAAGGCAGCCCCTGCCCCGCCGGTGGCGTCCCGCCGTTCAAACCCGGCATCTCGGCGGGCACGCTCGACGAGGACGCCGGCTCCTACAGTCCTTTGGATCTGCGCATCACGCGCAACGACGGCCAACAGGAGATCACAGGCTTCTCCTCACAACTGCCCCCCGGATTGACCGCGAACCTGACCGGTGTCCCGTTCTGCTCTGAAGCGGACATCCAGCTCGCCAGAGAAAAGACCGGTCACGAAGAGGAAGCCGCCCCGGCGTGCCCCGCGGCCAGCGAAATCGGGCATACCCTCGTCGGCGCAGGAGTCGGCTCGGTTCTGGCATACGCCCCCGGGAAGGTGTACATGGCGGGCCCGTTCGAAGGTGCCCCGTTCTCGATCGCGGCGATCACCTCCGCGGACGTCGGCCCGTTCGACCTCGGGACGGTCGTCGTGCACCTGCCGCTGTACATCAACCCGGAAACGGCGGCGGTGAGCATCCCCGCGGGCGCGGCCGACCAGATCCCGCACATCATCCGTGGGATCGTCGTCCACGTCCGCGACATCCGCGTCTACATCGACAAGCAGGACTTTACGCTCAACCCGACCAGCTGCGAACACCTGACGTTCGCGGCGACCGTCAACGGCGCAGGCGCGGACCCCACCAACCCCGTGGACGAGGATCCGGTGACGGTCGCGGACCCGTTCCAGGCCGCGGACTGCGCGAGCTTGAAGTTCGCGCCCAAATTCGCCGTCTCGACCAGCGGCAAGACCAGTCGCTTGGACGGTGCGAGCCTGCACGTGAGCCTCACCTACCCGGCGGGCTCGCTCGGTCAAGACGCGAACATCAAAGAGGTCAGGGTGGACCTCCCCAAGCAGCTGCCCTCGCGGCTGCCGACGCTGCAAAAGGCGTGCACCGAGGCGCAGTTCACCGCGAACCCCGCGGGGTGTCCGGCGGCATCGAGGATCGGCTCCGCCACCGCGGTGACACCGATCCTGCCGGTGCCGCTTGCAGGCCCAGCGTACTTCGTCTCAAACGGCGGCGCGAAATGGCCCGAACTGATCATCGTGCTGCAGGGCGACGGCGTCACGATCGACCTGCACGGCGAAACACTCATCAGCAAAGCCGGGGTCACGTCAAGCACCTTCAAGACGGTCCCCGACCAACCCGTCACGAGCTTCGAACTGACCCTTCCCGAGGGCCCCTACAGCGCGCTGACGACCGAAGACAACCTCTGCTCGGCCACCACGACGGTCACCGTCAAGAAGAAGGTCGCCGTCAGGGTCCACGGGCGCAGGAAGACCGTCACTCGCGAGGTCAAAAAGACCGAGCCCACGACGCTGCGGATGCCGACCGAATTCGTCGCCCAAAACGGCGCCGAAATCCACCAGGACACCCCAATCACCGTCACCGGCTGCCCCAAAGCCGTGCCAGCGAAGAAGGCGAAGCACTCCAAGAAAGGTGGCCGAGGTACTACGCGAGGTCAAGCCCGCCGAGCACGACGCGCGGGTACTGGTGACGCTTGAGCAGCTTCGCGGTGGCGCTTGAGCAGCTCGCGGCTTGAGGCTGGGGCCCCCAGACCGAGTCGAAGCGATCCCCGTCGCCCCTCCTCCACCGCCGGGGACGCAACACTATGATGCCCCGCTACCCCGGGAACCGGGTATCAAGCACAAGACGCGCAATCGCGAGCGAGCCCTGAAAGGAGAGCGGCATGTCGCTGGGCACCATTCTCGAGGCCCCCGAGCATGAGTTCGACGACGAGGATTGGGAGGACGATGAGGAGTTCGGTACCGACGGGGGGGAGTTGGACCTCGACGAGTACGACGACCCGATCGAGGAGGATGGGGACGAGGACGAGATTTGAAGCGGATGCCCCGCCGCGGCCCGTACGCTTGAGGCGTGCCCCTCGCCTCGACCTCAATCGGCCACAGCGTCAGCGCCTTCCTGGAAGCGGCCGGCCAGTTCTTCTCGGATCTGGCCGCCGTCCACTGGGGGGCGCTGGTCCTCGGTCTGGCGTTCTTCAGCCTCAACCTGACGCTGCGCTCGCGGGCGTTCTTCAACAGCCTGCGCGCGGCCTACCCGGCGGTGAGCTTCCAGTGGCGGCGCATCTGGGGCGCCTACTGGGCAGCCGTGGGCTTCAACAACGTGGTGCCCGCGCGCGGGGGCGACATCATCAAGCTGTTCCTCACGCGCAGCTCGATCCCGGGCTCGACCTACCCGACGGTCGCCTCGGCCTTCTTCGTGGAGTCGATCTTCGACGCGAGCGTGGGGGTGCTGGTGTTGATCTTCGCCTTCACCCGGGGCGTCTTCCCCAAGCCGCCCGACTTCTCGCAGCTGGGCTCCTTCGACATCTCCTACCTGGCCGCGCACTTCCGCTTCACGCTCTTCTTGATCACCGCCCTGGCGATCCTCGGGCTGGTGGCCTTCGCGCTGCTGTCGGTGCGCGTGCAGGCCTTCTGGGAGCGCGTCCGCCAGGGCGTCACGATCCTCTCCGACCGTCCCCGCTACCTGCGCGAAGTGGCGGCCCTGCAGGCGGCGGGGTGGGTCTGCCGCTTCGCCGCCTTCTGGTTCCTGCTCGACGCCTTCCGCGTCGGCGGCTCGGTGGAGAACGTGCTGCTGGTGTTCGGCGTCAACCAGGTCGCGGGCGCGGTGCCGTTCACTCCCGGCGGCGCCGGCGTGCAGCAGGCGCTGCTGGTGAAGGTGTTCGCCGCGAGCGCCGCCGGCACGGCGGCGGTGGCCGCGTACTCGGTGGGCCAGCAGATCGCGATCGCCGTCTTCACCGCGCTGGTGGGGCTGGGCGCGGTCGTGTTCATCTTCCGCTTCCGCTCCTTCCGCGAGGTGATCGCCGCGGGGCGCGCCTCTCGTGATGCCGAGCGCCGCGCCGAGCGGGCAGGAGTGCTGCTGCTGGAGGACGAGCCGCCGGCCGAAGCCCCGCGTGCGCCTCGCGCACGAGCGTGACCGTCTTGCTACCGAAGCCCCGCGTGCGCCTCGCGCACTAGCGTGACCCGTCTCGCTACTGAAGCCCCTCGCGCGCCTCGCGCACGAGCGCGACGGCCTCGGGGAACACGGTCGCCATCACCGCGCGGATCTGCTCCGCCTGCGCCTCGGGGCTGCCCTGAACGTTGACGCGGTTGACGGCCGCTACGGTCATATCGACCGCGAGCTTGATCGCGTTGTCGGCCCACGCGAGGCGCTGCTGGCCCTGCATCTGCATCGCAAAGTCCACCAGACGCCGCTGCAGATCATCGGGGTCACCGAACAGGTCTCCCAGACCGCCGCTCTCCATGAAGCTCATCCTAGCGGTCAAGGGGGTGGCGCGGCCGGCCCCCTCCTTATTCGGACGAGGGTGGCACGGCCGGTCCACGGGACGGCGAGCCGTGCCCCTCTTCCCCAGTTCCCCGTAGACTGGCCTGCCCCATGCCCCGCAACCGCAACAGCGAGGAGCTCGCCGCAACGGCGCCGAAGCCCGACAAGGCGGCGATCGGCGCGCGGATCGACCACGAGAGCGAGCGCCGCAACCGCCTCGGGGTACCCTCGATCGCGGGGGGCGTGCTCTTCCTGCTGGGTGGCGTGATCGTCACCACCACCCTGCGCCAGCTGCCGACGGTCGGCGCGATCCAGGGCCTGACACCGGCGCTGCGCGGGGAAGCCAACCCCGCGGTGAGCCCGGGCGCGGCCGAGGTGAGGTTCATCGACCACCACGCGTTCGGCCTGATCGCGGGCAACCTGCTGCAGGCGGTGGCGATCTTCTTTCTCGTCCTGGTCCTGCTCTTCCTGCTTGGCGCGGTCCGCTTCCGCCGACCGCAGACGAGCGCGATCGCGCGGCCGCTCGTGCTCGGCGGGGGGGCGGTGATGGTGCTCGTGTCGATCGTCCATCCGGTCGCGCAGGTGCTGAATGCGCGCAACTTCGTCACCGGCCACGACTTCACCGCCGAAGCGGTCAACCACGCTCTGACTCAGAGCGCGGTGCTGGAAGCCAGCGAGTACCTGGGGCTGCTGGGTGGACTGGCGCTGGCGGCGGGCATGGTCGTCGTGACGCTGGGTGCCACGCGCACCGGCCTGATGGCCCGCTGGGCGATGTACCTCGGGATCTTCGCTGCGCTGCTCGCCTTCACCCCCTTTGGGCTGGCGCTGGGGGAGGTGCAGCAGCTGATCCCGGCCTTCTGGATGGTGACCACCGGCATCCTGCTGATGGGGCGCTGGCCGGGCGGCGATCCCGAAGCGTGGGCCGCCGGCGCGGCGCGTCCGTGGCCCTCGTCGGCCGAAGTCCGCGCTCAGCGCGATCAGGGCGGGGCAGGCGGTCGCCGTGGGCGGGCGCAGTCCAGCACGCAGCCAAGTGTCGAGAGGAGCGCCAACGGAGTGGGTGGCGACGTGGCGCCCGAGCCGATGCGGCCGGCTCGCAGTGGTAGCTCCAGGCGGCGCCGCAAGCGGGGCGCCCGCGGATAGACGATTGAGTTTCCCCGCGGGCGGGAACACTTGTTCTAAGAACGTGGGAATCGTCGCATTCCCCCTTCCCCGTTCTCCAACGATCCGTAAAGCGTCCTGAGCCGCCCCTGAGGGCTGGCTGGAGGGAGGGTCCCATGGAGGCAGCATCTATTCAACGTCCCGACTCGGTTCAGTCGATCCCGCGTCGCGACCCGCCCCCGGGCGAGGTGATGCAGGGGGCCATGTGGAAACCGGCCGATCCGGGGCCACTGGGCCTGGCGGGCTTCGCGATGACGACGTTCGTGCTCTCGATGTTCAATTCGAATCTCGTCGATGAAAAGGGCTTCCCGGTCGTGCTCGGCTTGGCGCTCGCCTACGGCGGGATCGTGCAGCTGCTCGCCGGCATGTGGGAGTTCCGTACCGGCAACACCTTTGGCGCCGTGGCCTTCTGCTCGTTCGGCGCCTTCTGGATCTCGTTCTGGGCGCTGAACGTCTTCTACGCCAAGTCGATCGGCGGCAACGCCGGGCACGCGATCGGCGTGTACCTGTGGGCGTGGGCGATCTTCACCGCGTACATGACGGTGGCGGCGCTGCGCGTCAACCTGGCGGTGCTGACGGTGTTCGTGCTGCTGACGATCACCTTCATCCTGCTGGCGATCGGCGCGGTGGGCCCGCACGCGACCGTCACCCACTGGGGTGGCTACCTTGGCCTCGCGACCGCGGCGGCTGCTTGGTATGCGTCGTTCGCGGTAGTGGTCAACTCGACGTTCGGACGCACGATGATGCCGGTGGTGCCTTTGGGCAAACGCGAGTGAGGCGTACTCTGGTGGCGATGGTGCCGTTGGGCATGCCGCTGACGCATGCCCGACGGTTTGCGATGGTGCCTTGAGGCAAACGCGACTGAGGAAAGAAAGAAGAGGGCGGAGATGGCGACTGAACCAACGTCGGTCTCAGGTGAGGCGCTCGACCGGGAGCTGGCCGAACTGCTGGACGTGCAGACATTTGCGCCCGCCCCCGAGTTTCGCCAGCAGGCGCTGCTGTCCGACCCCGCGGTATACGAGGAGGCAGCGCGCGACCCGCAGGCGTGGTGGGCGGGACAGGCAAAGCAGCTGCACTGGTTCGAGCCGTGGGAGACGGTGCTCGACGACTCCAACCCGCCCTTCTACAAGTGGTTCACTGGCGGTCGCCTGAACGCCTCCTACAACTGCCTCGACCGCCACGTGCTGGCGGGACGGGGCGAGCGCGTGGCATACCATTGGCGCGGCGAGGACGGGCAGGAGCGCGACATCACCTACGTCCAGCTGCTCGCGGAGGTGCAGCGCTTTGCAAGCGCTCTGAAGGATCTCGGCGTGCGCCGTGGCGACGTGGTCGGGATCTACCTGCCGATGATCCCCGAGGTCGTGGTCGCGATGCTCGCCTGCGCGCGCATCGGCGCGCCCCACAACGTGGTGTTCGGCGGCTTCTCCGCGGAGGCGGTGCGCGAGCGGATGGAGTTCTCCGAGGCAAAGGTGCTGATAACCGTCGACGGCGCCGCGCGCAAGGGCAAGACGGCGCCGGTGAAGGACCGGGTGGACGAGGTGATGGGCGACCTCGACACGCTCGAGAAGATCGTGGTGGTGAGGAGCAAGGGCACGCCCTGTCAGATGCGTGAGGGCCGCGACGTCTTCTACGACGAGATCCTCGCCGCCGCCGCGGCGGAGTGCCCGGCCGAGGCGCTGGACGCTGAGCACCCGCTGTACATCCTCTACACCTCCGGGTCCACCGCCAAGCCGAAGGGCATCCTGCACACCACGGGCGGTTACCTCACCGGCGTGTCGGCCACCCACCGCTACGTGTTCGACCTCAAGCCGGAGTCCGACGTGTATTGGTGCGCCGCCGACGTCGGCTGGGTCACCGGCCACTCCTACATCGTCTACGGGCCGCTGTGCAACGGCGCCACCTCGGTGATGTGGGAGGGTGCCCCGGACTATCCCAACAGGGGCATCTGGTGGGAGCTGATCGAGCGCTACGGCGTCACCATTCTCTACTGCGCTCCGACGGCGATCCGCGCCTGTATCAAGTGGGGGGCGCAGTGGCCCAACGAGCGCGACCTCTCGACGCTGCGGCTGCTGGGGACGGTCGGCGAGCCGATCAACCCGAAGGCATGGCTCTGGTACCACAAAGTGATCGGCGGTGGGCGCTGTCCGATCGTCGACACCTGGTGGCAGACGGAGACCGGGGCGATCATGATCACGCCGCTGCCCGGCATCACCGCCACCAAGCCGGGCTCCTGCACGCACCCCTTCCCCGGCGTCGAGGCCGAGGTGTACGACGAGTCCGGCGGCTACCCGATCGAGCACGGCCAGGGCCTTTTGGTGCTCACCCGCCCGTGGCCGTCGATGCTGCGCACCCTCTACAAGGAGGATGAGCGCTACATCAAAACCTACTTCGAGCGCTTCGGCAAGGAGACCTACCTGGTGGGCGACGCCTCCCGCCGCGACGCCGACGGCTACCTGTGGGTGATCGGGCGCATCGACGACGTGGTCAACGTCTCCGGGCACCGCCTCTCCACCGCGGAGGTCGAGTCCGCGATCGTGGCCCACCCCGACGTCGCCGAGGCCGCGGTGATCGGCCAGCACGACGAGGACACCGGCCAGGCGATCGTGGCGTTCGTGACCCTGCAGGGCGAGCTGGAGGGCGACGAGCGCGAGGTCGAGAGCATCCGCGCCACGGTGGCCGAGCGGATCGGCAAGTTCGCCCGTCCCAAGCGGATCATCTGGGCCGACGACCTGCCCAAGACGCGCTCGGGCAAGATCATGCGCCGCCTGCTGCGCGACATCGCCGAGGGTCGCGCGCTGGGCGACGTCACCACGCTGCGCGATCCGGGGGTCACCTCGCAGCTGGAGGAGCGGGTGCGCGAGCTGCAGGCGCAGGAGGACTGACGTTTTGGATAGTCTGATCGCCGTGGACGGCGCGGCGATCGAGACTCAGGGCGTGACCAAGCGCTTCGGCGCGCGCGCGGCGATCGACGGCGTCGACCTGTTCGTCCCCCGCGGCAGCGCCTTCGGCTTCCTCGGGCCCAACGGCGCGGGCAAGACGACGATGATTCGCATGCTGCTGGGCCTCACGCACGCCAGCGCGGGCAGCATGCACGTGCTGGGGCGCCCCGTGCCGGCCGAGCGCGGACAGGCACTGCGACGGGTCGGCGCGATCGTCGAGGAGCCGCGCTTTCACCCCAACCTCTCCGGCCGCGAGAACCTGCGCATCGTCGCCGCCGTGCGCGGCCCCGAGGTGCAGGCGCGGATCGCCCCGGCGCTCGCCCGCGTCGGACTCAGCGAGCGCGCCGATGAGAAGGTGAAGAAGTATTCGCTCGGGATGCGCCAGCGCCTCGGCGTTGCCCGCTGCCTGCTGGCTGATCCGCTGCTGTTGATCCTCGACGAGCCGACCAACGGCCTCGACCCCGGCGGCATCCAGGAGTTTCGCGAGATGATCCGCGCGATGGTCGAGCACGAGAACCGCACCATCTTCCTCTCATCGCACCTGCTCGACGAGGTCGAAAAGATCTGCGACCACGCGGCGATCGTGGATCGCGGCAAAGTGATCGCGCAGGGCTCGATCGCGGAGCTGACCCGCGGCGGGGACGGCGCCCGCAACGAGCTGATCGTCGGAGTCGACGACGTCGAGCTGGCGCTCGGCACGCTCGAAGGCAGCGAGCTCGTGCGCGAGGCCCGCCGCTCCGACGAGGGCCTGCGTGTGGTGCTGAGCGGCGATCCCCAGAGTGCGGCGCAGGTGAACGCGAGCCTCGTGCGCGCCGGCGTGGCCGTGATGCGTCTGGAGCCAGTGCGCCACAGCCTCGAGCAGCGCTTCCTGGAGGTCACCTCGCGACTCGACGGCCCGGCACCGGACCCTGCCACACGAGCGCACGAGGAGGTGAGGGCATGAGTGCCGTCGCGCCGACGGCGCCTGCACCGGCCGGTCGCTCGAGCGACGGCGGCTCCCCGGTCGCGCTCGCGGCGCAGATGTTCGGCGCCGACTTCCTCAAGCTGCGCAAGAAGCGCGGCACGTTGATCTGGTCGCTCGTGCTGGCGGTCGGCCCGGTGCTGATCTTCTTCGTGGTGACGGCCATTCAGCATGCCTCCAACCCGCAGAAGTACGGACCGGCTGGCGGTGTGTCCAACTTCCACGACGGCCTGCGTGTGATCGCGCTCCTGTTCGGGCCGCTGGCGGCCCTGCTGATCGGCGTGGAGGCGGGCACGGGGGATGCCTCCGCCGGCGTCTTCCGGGACCTCGTCGTGACCGGTCGCTCGCGGGTGGCGCTGTTCGCCTCGCGCGTCCCCGCGGCACTGGCGATGTGCTTCTCCATCATGGGCGTCGCCTACGCGCTGCTGCTGCTCGGCACCTTCGTGTTCGCCGGCGGCCTGCCCACGCCCGAAGGGTCGCTGATCCTCGACGGCCTCGGCTTCATGCTGCTGAGCACCGGGATGTTGTGTGCGGTGTCGGTGGGCTTCGCGGCACTGACCACCTCCAAGCCGGGGGCGATCATCGCCTTGATCGCGTGGCAGATCGTCGCCAGTCCGGTACTGGCCAACATCGAATCGCTGGGCAGTGCCCGCAGGGGCCTCCTCAGCCAGGCGGTGTCGCACTACAGCCCGATCCGTCTTCCCGAAGGCGGCCACGGCGCGACGGTCGCGATGTCGGGCGGCGTCGCCTTCCTCGTGCTCGTCGGGTGGCTGGTGGTGTTCCTCGGGCTCGGGGCGTGGCGCACGCGCACGATGGACGCTTGACGGATCTGGTCAGTCGAGATCAAGCTCGGAAGGAGCGCCGACCGCGTGCTCGGCCAGCCCGGCAAGCTCAGGATCCGGACCGGTGCGGGCCAGAATCTCGGCATCGCGTAGGGCGAGTTCCGCCATCTGTTCACGGATAGCAAGCATTTCGGCTCGATCGGCATCGTCGTCTGCGGGATGCTGCGCCTCGGCGATGAGAGCCGTGGAGGATCTGGCGTGCAGCCGAGCATGAAGGGGGCGGTTCATTTGGGAAAGAGGCAGCGCAATCATGCTACACGTGCTGCGGTTTGGCTCCTGGACGCCGGACTCAGACCTTCCGGTTCTCCGGCACCCACGAGCCATCGTCGTGGCGCACGAAGTCCTGGAAGAGATTGGGGGCCTCAGCGAGCATGATGCGGGCGATTTTGTCGAACACGAGGCGCAGCTCCTCCTCGGCGCCCTCGGCCGTGCGCATCTCGATCACGTGGCGCAGGGTGCGGGCGTTGGCGCTCCACACGATGTCGGTGGAGAGGCCGATCGGCGCGAGGCGGCGCAGCGCCGAGGTGACCTCCTTCTTGACGTGGAACGGCACCCCCTGCTGATCGATCCCGAGCTCGGCGGCGGCGCTCACCTGAAACTCCTCCAGCTGCTCCACGATCGAGATCACCTGCTCGCGCACCGGCTCCAGCGCCGGCGGCACGCGGAAGCCGATGTCGGTGAGGCGCACGTAGCGCAGGCTCTCCTGGCTGAAGGCCGAGCCGGCGCGATGGCGGACGAGCTCGTGAGTGAAGACGCGTGAGACGTTGCGCAGCGCGAACGAGTAGCTGGCGTGCTCCAGCACGCTCCCGTGGCCGGAGCGCAGGATGTTGGCGAAGTACTCCCGCCGGTCGGTGCGGATCTTGGAGACGTTGGGGTTCAGGCCCGGCTCCCAGCTGCGGTAGCAGGCGCGGCCCCCGAACTCCAGGAGCAGTTCGCCCGCGTTGATTCCCGCCTGCAGCTCGGAACCATGGCCCTCGCCCTCGGGTGCATCGCCCTCGCCCTCGGGCGCGGCGTCCTCGCCGAGGCGCCGCTCGAGCCACGACTCCCCGCCCACATCCTCCAGGTACGCGCGCATCCCCTCGAAGTCGATCGACGGGCGGGCGATCAGAAAAACGGTGGGGGTCGTCTCGTGCATCGGGCGAGCGATGCTAGGGCTTCGCCCGGACGATGGATATCCTGCCGGGCCATGTCCACAGCCGCCACCGAGCCCACCGACCCCGAGCTGGAGCAGGCCGCCTGGGACCTCGAGCCGCTGCTGGACGGCGAGGGCGAGGCAGGCGTCGAGCGCAGGATGCAGGACGCGCTCGCCGGCGCGCAGGGCTTCGCTGAGCGCTATGCGGGCAAGCTCGGCGAGCTGAACGGCGCGGGCCTTGCGCAGGCGATGCACGAGCTGGCGGAGATCTACGAGCTGGTGGGGCGCGCGGGGACCTACGCGGGGCTGCGCTTCTCGACCGACACGGCGAATCCGGCCAACGGGGCGCTGCTGCAGCTTGTGCAGGAGCGCGAGACGGCGATCGAGACGACGCTGCTGTTCTTCGAGCTGGAGTGGGCGGCGCTGCCGCAGGAGCGTGCCGAGGAGCTGCTCGCCGGCGCGGAGCTCGACTTCTGTCGCCACCACCTGCGCAACGTGCGCCGCTACCGCGAGCACCTGCTCACCGAACCCGAGGAGAAGATCCTCGCCGAGAAGTCGCTCACCGGCGCGAGCGCGTGGGCGCGGCTGTTCGAGGAGCTGACCTCGGCGATCGAGGTGCAGCTGCCGAGCGCCGTCGGCCGGCCGGCCGACCCCGACGGCCCGGGGCAGGATGCCGGGACGGTCGAAGCGGCGCACCCCGGCGGGGGAGCGAGCGTCGGCGCAGGAGCAAGCCCCAGTGGCGGCGACGGAGCCGGTAAAACCCAGCGCGTCGCCCTCGACGTGGCGCTCAGCCGCCTGGCGCTGCCCGACCGTGAGGTGCGGCGCACTGCGGCCGAGGCGGTGACCGCGGCGCTCGCGCCGGGGCTGCGCACGCGCGGGTATGTGCTCAACACGCTGCTGGCGGACAAGTCGGTTGACGACCGCCTGCGCCGCTACCCCAACTGGCTGGCGGCGCGCAACCTCGCCAACGAGGCCAGCGACGAGTCGGTGGCAGCGCTGATCGAGGCGGTGCGCGGCCGTTACGAGCTGGCTCGCCGCTGGTACCGGCTGAAGGCGGGGCTTCTGGGGATCGACCGCCTCGCGGACTACGACCGCATGGCGGCGGTGACGCAGGACGAGGTGAGCTTCACCTACGCGCAGGCGCGCGAGCTGGTGCTCGACTGCTACTCATCCTTCTCGCCCGAGCTCGGGCAGCTCGCCGGACGCTTCTTCGCCGAGCGCTGGATCGATGCGCCCGTGCGCCCGGCCAAGCGTGGCGGCGCCTTCTGCGCCTCGGCTGTGCCCTCGGCGCACCCGTACGTATTGCTCAACTACACCGCACGCCGGCGCGACGTGCTGACGCTCGCGCACGAGCTTGGCCACGGGGTGCACTTCGCGCTGGCGGCGCGCCAGGGTGTCTTCCACCAGGGCACGCCGCTGACGCTGGCGGAGACCGCCTCGGTGTTCGGCGAGACGGTCGTGTTCGGGCGTCTGCTGGCAGAGGACACCACGCCGCAATCGCGCCTGGCGCTGTTGGCGGAGCACCTGGAGGACATCATCGCCACGGTGTTCCGCCAGGTGGCGATGAATCGCTTCGAGGAGCTCGCCCACACTGGCCGCCGCGAGCAGGGCGAGCTCTCGGTGGAGCGCATCGGCGAGCTGTGGGCGCAGAGTCAGACGGAGCTGCTGGGCGACTCGGTCGAGATCACCGACGGGTATCGCAGCTGGTGGTCGTACATCCCCCACTTCATCAACACCCCCGGGTATGTGTACGCGTACGCGTACGGCCAGCTGCTGGCGCTGTCGGTGTATGAGCGCTACGAGCAGCAGGGCCCTGACTTCGTGCCGCGCTACCTGGAGCTGCTGGCGGCGGGCGGCTCGCGCAGCCCCGAGGAGCTGGGGCGGATCGTCGAGGTGGATCTCACCGACCCGGGCTTCTGGGACGCGGGCCTCGACCTCGTGGAGCGCCAGCTGGAGCTGGCCGAAGCTGCCGCCCGGGCGGCACTGCCGTGATCGCCTGCCAAGATGGCCGCCTTGACGGCTGAACCTAATCGCACCGGGCCAACCCGTCGATCAGGTCGCGTGATCGTCCGCGCGCTCATCGCCTTCGCCGTCACGTTGACGCTTGCCGCCGGCGCTGCCATCGTGCTGCCCCTGGCTGCCGGCGCTGCGATCGCTCGGCCGCTGGCTGCTGGTGCTGCCATGGCGCTGCCCCCCGCCGCCGCGCAACCGGTGCAGCCGCTGAACTACATGGCGCTGGCCGAACAGGGGGAGCACCAGAGTGACGCGTGGCGCTCGGGGGGCTGGTACTGCGAGTACCTGCACTGCACAGGCGAATACCCGCTGCTGACGATCTGGGGCGATGTGCGGATGTTCGAATCGATGGATGCGCTCGAGCTCGCGGCGCCCTCCCCGGCGCACCACGCGCAGGTGGACCGCTTCGGGCACGCCTCCGAGCGCTACTGGAACCCGTACCTGAACGGGTATGCCCCCTATCCCGGTGACCACTACCGTGGCGCGGAGGCGTGGTTCGACGACAACGGCTGGCTGGGCGTGGCGTTCGTGGATGCGTACAAAGCGACCGGCGAGCACCGCTATCTGCGCGACGCGCAGCGCGCCTTCAACTTCGCTGCCGCGCAGGGCTGGGACGCGGCGGGCGGAGGCGGCATGTGGTGGAACACCGATCACCCCTACCACGCGGGCGAGGCGCTGGCATCCAACAGCCTGCTGGGGATGCTGCTGTACGGGATCGACCACCAGACCTACCAGCTCGATGAGGTGCGGATGTTCATCGACTGGGGCAACGCGCACGACATCGGCTTCCACGGCCTCTACCTGAGCGGCGGCCCGGGCAGCACCGTGATCGACTACGTGGAGGGGCCGCTGATCTACGCTCAGTACCTGCTCTGCGGGGCGACCGGCGATCAGGACTACTGCGCCCACTCCGCCACGCAGGCGCGCTCGATGACCGAAATCTACGGCGTCAAGTACAACTTCGCGCCGCTGTACGACTCGATCTTCATGGAGTGGATGATGGCCTACGGCAAGGCCGTCGGCGACAACCACTGGCTGGAAGTGGCGCAGGTCAACGCCTCCGCGGCGGCCCAGCACGCCACGATCGGGGACGGCCTGTGGCTAGGCAGCTGGTGGGGTGGTCCGATCAGGGATTCGCAGACGCTGCCCGGGATGTTCCGCACGATGGCGGGCACCACCAGCCTGTTTGCCTGGCTGGTGGACTACTCCTGAAGATCGACCCGTCCCGTCAACTCGACGGTGTCTGTTTGGGCACGTATCGCAGCGGGTAGACAGCAGCTGAATCGGGCTCGGCATCAGCGCTGGACGCGGGCGTCGAAGTCCAGGGACGAGGCAGGCGCGAGCACATAAGGGAGTGAGATGGCTGCGGCACCAACCGCCCGGCGACAGGCGCGTGGGAGGGCGAGAGAGGGCGAGGGACCAGACGTCGGGGGACCAGGCGTCGGGGGTGCCAACGACGATGCGGCGCTCGTTTCGGGCGGCGCGAGCGTGGACGCCGAGCCGACCGCCCCGCGACGGGCGCGCGAGTCGGAGGATGCGCTGCTGGAAGACCTGCTCGCGGCGCTGCAGGCGGTGCGCGAAGGGGACTTCTCGGCGCGCCTGAGCACCCGCCGCCGGGGGCTGCTGGGGGAGATCGCGGCGGAGTTCAACGAACTGGCGGCCACCAACCAGCGCATGGCCAAGGAGTTGGTGCGCGTCGGGCGCATCATCGGTCGCGAGGGGCGCATGACCGAGCGGGCGGCGCTCGCCGACGCCAGCGGGGCGTGGGCGACGAGCATCGACTCGGTCAACGCGCTGATCGACGATCTGGTGCGGCCCACCACCGAGGTCGCGCGCGTGATCATGGCCGTCGCCGAGGGCGACCTCTCGCAGAAGATTGCGCTGAAGATCGAGGGGCAGCCGGTGAAGGGCGAGTTCCTGCGGATCGGCACCACCGTCAACACGATGGTCGATCAGCTCTCCTCGTTCGCGGCCGAGGTGACGCGCGTGGCGCGCGAGGTCGGCACCGAGGGCAAGCTCGGCGGCCAGGCGAAGGTCAAGGGCGTGTCGGGCACGTGGAAGGACCTGACCGACTCCGTCAACCGGATGGCCTCCAACCTGACCGATCAGGTGCGCAACATCGCGCAGGTGACGACGGCGGTCGCGCAGGGCGACCTCTCCCAGCAGATCACGGTCGATGTGAAGGGCGAGATCCTGGAGTTGAAGAACACGATCAACACGATGGTCGATCAGCTCTCCTCGTTCGCGGATGAGGTGACGCGCGTGGCGCGCGAGGTCGGCACCGAGGGCAAGCTCGGCGGCCAGGCCGAGGTGCAGGGCGTCTCAGGCACCTGGCGCGGGCTGACCGAGAGCGTGAACTTCATGGCCTCCAACCTGACCGATCAGGTGCGCAACGTGGCGCAGGTGACGACGGCGGTCGCGCAGGGCGACCTATCGCAGAAGATCACCGTCGATGTGAAGGGCGAGATCCTGGAGTTGAAGAACACGATCAACACGATGGTCGATCAGCTCTCCTCGTTCGCGGATGAGGTGACGCGCGTGGCGCGCGAGGTCGGCACCGAGGGCAAGCTCGGCGGCCAGGCCGAGGTGCAAGGCGTGTCGGGCACCTGGCGCGGGCTGACCGAGAACGTCAACCAGCTGGCGGGCAACCTCACCACGCAGGTGCGCGCGATCGCCGAGGTCTCCACGGCGGTGACACAGGGCGACCTGACCCGCACGATCGCGGTCGAGGCGCAGGGCGAGGTGGCGGAGCTGAAGGACAACATCAACCAGATGATCGCCAACCTCAGGGACACGACCAAGCGTAACGAGGAGCAGGACTGGCTGAAGACCAACCTCGCGCGCATCTCCGGTCTGATGCAGGGCCAGCGCGAGCTGGGCACCGTCACGCAGCTGATCATGTCCGAGCTGACCCCCACGGTCTCCGCGCAACACGGCGCCTTCTTCCTGGCGGAGCTGCCCGACGGCGAGGGCGCAAAGACGCGCTTGCGCCTGATCGCAAGCTACGGGTATCAGCAGCGCAAGAGCATCTCCAACACCTTCGAGTTGGGTGAGGGGCTGGTCGGGCAGGCAGCGGTCGAGCGCAAGAGCATCCTGATCACCGAAGCGCCCGCCGACTACATCTCGATCACCTCAGGTCTGGGCTCGGCGCCGCCCGCGAGCATCATCGTGATGCCGATCCTGTTCGAGGAACAGGTGCTGGGCGTGATCGAGCTGGCCTCGCTGCAGACCTACAACGAGGTCCACCGCACGTTCCTCGAGCAGCTGATGGAGACGCTCGGCGTGGTGCTCAACACGATCATGGCCAACATGCGCACCGAGCAGCTGCTGCAGCAGTCGCAGTCGCTCACCCAGGAGCTGCAGACACAGTCCGAGGAGCTGCAGCGCCGCCAGGAGGAGCTCAAACGATCCAACGCTGAGCTCGAGCAGCAGGCGCAATCGCTGAAGGCATCCGAGGAGCTGCTGCAGTCCCAGCAGGACAAGCTGCAGGGCGCCAACGATGAGCTGCAGGAGAAGGCGGCATTGTTGGAGGATCGCAACCTCGACATCGAGACCAAGAACCGCGAGATCGAGCTCGCGCGCCTCGGCCTGGAGGAGAAGGCCGCGCAGCTGGCGCTCTCCTCGAAGTACAAGTCGGAGTTCCTCGCCAACATGTCGCACGAGCTGCGCACCCCGCTGAACAGCCTGCTGATCCTCTCCAAGCTGCTGCTGGAGAACGAGCACGGCAACCTCAGCGCGAAGCAGCTGGAGTTCGCGCGCACGATCTACACTGCCGGCGCCGACCTGCTGCAGCTGATCAGCGACATCCTCGACCTGTCGAAGATCGAAGCCGGCAAGATGGAAATCCTTCCCGACCTGGTCAGTGTCGCCAATGTGCAGGCGTACGTCACGAGCACGTTCGACCCGATCGCCGCCGACAAAGGACTGCGCTTCACGATCGACGCCGACCCCGCGCTGCCGGCGACGATCGTCAGCGATGAGCAGCGCCTGGAGCAGGTGCTCAGGAACCTGCTCTCCAACGCCTTCAAGTTCACCGAGGAGGGTGGGGTCACGCTGAGCGTCGAGCGCCGGGCAGGTGGGCGGATCGCGTTCGCGGTGGCCGACACCGGCGTGGGCATTCCCCCGGACAAGCTGCAGGTGATCTTCGAGGCCTTCCAGCAGGCCGACGGCACGACCAGTCGCAAGTACGGCGGCACCGGCCTCGGCCTGTCGATCAGCCGCGAGCTGGCGCGCGCCCTCGGTGGCGAGATCGAAGTGTCGAGCACCGTCGGGGAGGGCACGATCTTCACTCTGGTGCTGCCGCTCAGCTACCCGCGGCCGGCGGCGCACACGTTCGATCTGCGCCCGGGGGAGGAGGAGGGCCGCTCGCCCACCTCGCCGTCCTCGGCGGCTCCCACAGGGCTTGCTCCGGCACCCACCGCGTTGGCCATCCCCGTTTCGGCCGGCGAGCACACCGGCAGGAAGGTGCTGATCGTGGACGACGACGTACGCAACCTGTTCGCCCTCGCGAGCCTGTTGGAGGACCGCGGCATGGAGGTCGTCTTCGGCGAGACCGGCAAGGAGGCGCTCGCGACGCTGGAGCGCCACCCCGACGTGGACATCGTCCTGATGGACATCATGATGCCGGACATGGACGGGAACGAGACGATCGCCGCGATCCGCCAGACGCGCGGTTTGCGTGAGCTGCCGATCATCGCCGTCACGGCGAAGGCGATGGAGGGTGACCGCAAGCGCAGCCTCTCGGCGGGTGCCTCCGATTACATCACCAAGCCGGTCGAGCCCGAGCGGCTGATGGCGCTGATCGGCACGTGGCTGGGGCCGTGACATCGGCGGAGGCGGGCGCCGGTACCCGACAGCGGTCGGTGGCGGCGCGGGCCCTGCCCCAGCCGGCCGAGCCGGCACCCGCGGCGACGAGCATCCTGCTGGTGGACGACGACGAGGGCGGCCTGCGCGCGCTGCGCGCCGTGCTGGAGCCGCTTGGGCAGCGGATGGTGAGCGCCAGCAGCGGCGAGCAGGCTTTGCGAGCGCTGCTGCGCGAAGAGTTCGCGGTGATCCTGCTCGACGTGTGGATGCCGGGCTTGGACGGACTGCAGACCGCCTCCTACATCAAGGCGCGGGCGCGCACCCGGCATATCCCGATCATCTTCCTCACCGCCCACGCCGAGGACGTCGAGCAGGTCTTCAGGGCGTACGCCGCCGGTGCGGTGGACTATGTCGTCAAGCCGTGCGATCCGGATGTGCTGCGCAGCAAGGTGGCGGTGTTCGTGGCGTTGCAGCGGGAGCGCGGCGAGCGCGTGCGCGAGGCACTCGCTCGCGCACAAGCCGAGGCGATCGCCGGCACGCTGCAGCGCCATCTGCTGCCCGATCGGCTGCCCGAGGTGCCGGCGCTGGCGATGGCCGCGCGCTACCGACCGAGCGAGCGTCTCGCGCAGGTTGGTGGAGACTGGTATGACGCGATCGAGCTGCCGGACGGCGGCATCGGTCTGGTGATCGGCGACGTCGTCGGACATGGGGTGCAGGCGGCGACGCTGATGGGGGAGCTGCGCGCCGCGCTGCGCGCGTATGCGGTGGCCCAGCCGAGCTCCCCCGCCGCCGTGGTGGGGTCGTTGAACGCGCTCGTCACCAGCACGCACAGGGCCCAGATGGTGGCGACCCTGCTGTACGTGGTGGTGTCCGAGGACGGCTCCCACATGCGCTTCGCGAGCGCCGGCCACCTGCCGCCCCTGCTGATGGGCGCCGACGGCGAGACGCGCTTCCTCGAGCATCGTCACGATCCCCCGCTGGGCGCCGAGGAGCGGATCGACTTCAGCGAGTGGGAGGGTGAGCTGGACATGGGCAGCACCCTGCTGCTGTACACCGACGGGCTGGTGGAGCGACGCGGCGAGGCGATCGACGTGGGCATGGAGCGCCTGCGCGAGACGCTGGGCACGGGGCCGGCCGATCTCGAGCGGCTCTGCTCGCACGTGCTCGACCGCGCGATCGGGGGAGGGGACGCACGGGACGACATCGCGCTGCTGGCGGTGAGGCTGGCGGGAGTGGATGCGACGGGAGCGCTCGAGCTCGATCTCCCCGCCGAGCCGGCGTCGGTGCCGTTGGCGCGCCATCGCGTGGAGCGCTGGCTGGCGGAGACGGGCGGCGGTGGGTGTGACGAGGACGTCTTCGCGATCAAGCTGGCGGTGAGCGAGGTGTGCGCCAATGCGGTTGAGCACGCCTATGGCCCCGAGCCCGGCCACACCTTCCGCGTGCACGCCGAGCGCACCGCGGGCGAGGTGGTGATCGAGGTGGCGGACTCCGGGCGCTGGCGCCAGCCGCGCGGATCGCGGCGGGGGCGGGGGCTGGGGCTGATCGAGCAGCTGATGGATGCGGTGGATGTCGAGCGGGCATCCTCTGGCACCACCGTGCGCATGAGCAAGGCACCCGGCGGCGATGAGCAGCGCTGAGCAGCCCACTCCGGGAGTTGCGCAGACCGCCGCGCTGGCGGCGATCGAGCGTATCGAGCAGGAGGGCGTGCGTGTCGTCGCGGTTGTCGGGGAGGTCGATGTGTCGAATGTCGGCGCCCTCGAGGACGCGGCGCGCGGGCTCTCCAACGAGGCGCTGGGCGTGGTGGTGGACCTGAGCCGCGCGACGTACATCGACAGCGCCACGATTGGCGTCCTGTTCGGACTCCGCCGCAGATTGAACAGGCGCGGTCAGGTGCTGCGCGTGATCTGTGCGCCGGGCTCGGGCGCGTGGCGCGTGCTCGAGCTGACCGGCTTCGATCGCCAGCTGCATCCCGAGGAGGACCGTGACGCCGCGATCGCGGCGATCCACGAGGCGGTGCCGCTGGACGAACACGTCGCCGGCGAGGGGTAGACGTCAGAGCAGCCCGAGCCCGCTGCCGACGTGGCGCACCAGGTCGAACAGCGGCTGCGGGACGACCCCGAAGAAGAGCGTTGCTGCGCCGGCGAAGAGCGCGACGAGCAGGACCTCAGGCTGGGCGGCGGGCCGCGAGGGTACGGCCCCGGTTGGCGCGGCGGGCGGGTCGAGCTCCGCGGAGCCACCGGCGATCGCGGGCAGCGGCGGGGAGCCCGCGGCCGGGGTATCTCCGGCGGACCGTGGTGGTCCGCCGGCCGCCCTCTCCTCGCCGGGCGCCTCGCGCATCCATATCGCGGCGATCACCGGCAGGTAGTAGCCGAGCGAGATCATCGAGCCGATCACGATCACGATGCCGAGCCAGGTGTAGCCGCCCGAGACCGCTGCGTCGATCAAGTAGAACTTCCCCATGAAGCCCGCGGTGGCGGGGATTCCGGCGAGGCCGAACATCGCGAGCGTCATCGGCCACGCCAACCACGGCTGCTCGCGCCCCAGCCCCGCCATCGCACGGGTGCTGTCACCGAGGTCGGTGGTGCGCTCGCGCGCGACGATCACCGCGAACGCGGCCATGTTCATGAACAGGTAGACGGCGAGGTAGAAGACGGTGGCGCGCACCCCCAATTGGGAGGCGACGACGACGCCGGCGAGCATGTAGCCGGCCTGCGCGACGGAGGAGTAGGCGAGCATCCGCTTCAGTGAGGACTGCCCGAGCGCGCCGACGTTGCCGACGACGATCGTGATCGCCGCGAGCGCAGCGACCGCCGGGCCCCAGCTGCTCTGGGCTTCGATCAGCGCCACGTCGAAGAAGCGCAGGAAGACGCCGAGCGCGGCGACCTTCGTGGCGACCGCCATGAAGGCGGTGATGGGCGTCGGCGCGCCCTCGTAGACGTCGGGGGTCCATTGGTGGAAAGGAGCCACGGAGGCCTTGAAGGCGAGGCCGGCGATCGACAGCGCGATGCCGGTCAGCAGCAGCACGTTGGTGCTTAGCCCATTGCTGGTGATCGCCGCCGCGATGGCGCCGAAGTCGGTGGCGCCGGTGGCGCCGTAGATCAGGGCGATCCCGTACAGCAGCGTCGCCGAGCCGACCGAGCCGATGATCAGGTACTTCAGCCCCGACTCCAGCGAGTGCTCGCGTTTCATTTCCGTGGCGCACAGCACGTACAGCGGGATCGACAGCAGCTCCAGGCCGATGAACAGCGCGACCGTGTTCTGCGCCGCCGCCAGCAGCGACATGCCCGCGATCGAGGTGAGCAGCAGCGCGTGAAACTCACCGTGGCCGGCTTCTTTGGAGGCGAGCGAGCGCCACGCCAGCAGCACGGTGGCGGCGCCGCCGGCGATCAGGATCAGGTTGAGCATCAGCGCGAGATCGTCGATCCGCAGCGCGCCGGAGAGGATCGACTTCCCTTCGTTACTCCACTGCCAGATCGTGAAGCCCGCCGCCGCGCCGAGTGAGACGAGCGCGAGCGCGGGCACCAACTGCTCGCGCACGCGCCGCGAGCGCAGCAGGCCGACGAGCAGCACCACCGCGGCGCCGCCGAGCAGCGCGATCAGCGGCGAGAGCCCGGCGAAGTTGACGGGTGGGCCTTTGAGATGGGCGGTGGCGAGCAGGGTCATGGCGTAGTGCTCGCGATGGCCGGTGAGCTCGAGCGTTGTGCGGCCTGCGCCGAGGCTACGGAGGCCTTCACGGACCCTTCGCTGCGCTGCAGCGCCAGCTGCGGGTAGACCGCGAAGAAGATGATCACCGCGACGAGCGGCACCAGCACGGCGGAGTCGAGCAGCGCGATCTCACGGGAGTCGACGCCGTCGCGGACGCGGTTGTGCATCGCGCGGATGAACAGGCGCAGCGCGTACACGCTTGCCATCACGACGCCGCTGAAGGCGATGATCGCGATGACCAGCTTCGCTTTGAAGACGCCCAGCAGGATCAGGAACTCGCCGACGAAGTTGGCCGAGCCGGGCATCGCCAGCGTGGCGAAGGCGACGATCAGGAAGAGCGTGGCGAGCACTGGGGCGCGGAAGGCGAGGCCGCCGAGGTCGCGCACGTCCTCCGAGCCCCCGGCGCGCTGGGCGAGCAGGGCGATGATGAAGAACAGCGGCGCCACCACGAGGCCGTGGTTGACCATCTGCAGCAGCGCCCCCTGCGCGCCCTGGGGGTTCAGCGCGAAGATCCCGAGCGTGATGAAGCCGAGCTGCGCCACCGAGGAGAAGCCGGCGATCAGCCGCACATCGGTCTGCGTGAAGGCCATCACCGAGCCGTACAGGATCGAGGCGAGCGCGATCAGCAGCATCAGCGTCTGCCAGTGCACGGCGGCGCGCGGGAACAGCGGCAGCGCGATCGCCAGGAAGCCGTAGGCTCCGACCTTGGAGAGCACCCCGGAGAAGACCATCAGCACCTCGATCGGCATCGCGCGGTAGCCGTCGGGCATCCAGCCGTGCAGCGGGAAGGCCGGCATCTTCACGAGGAAGGCGGCGGCGAAGCAGAGGAAGATCCACTCCTGCGAGCCGGTGCTGAGCGGCAGTGCGTGCATCGAGGAGAGCACAAACGTCAGCGGGGTGCCGTGCTGTTCGGAGGTGAGCACGCCGGCGGCGATCGCCGCGGCCAGCATCAGCAGCGAGCCGACGAGCGTGTAGATCACCAGCTTGATCGTCGCTTTCACGCGATCGGGCCGCTCGCCCGCGTGGCTCACGTCGGCCCGGCTTCGACCCGACTGGTCCTCGCCCGCTCGGCTCCCATCCGACCGGCCTGTGGCCGCCGTCGAGGGCTGCCAGTCGATCCCGATCAGGAAGTAGAAGGGGATCAGCATCAGGTCGAAGAAGGCGACGAACAGCGCGAGGTCCTGCGCGAGGAACGCCCCCAGCACGGCGGACTCGGCGAGCGCGAAGAGGAAGAAGAAGAGCGCCGGGCGCTCCGGTTTCAGGGCGCCCTTGCGCACGTTCAGCGAGAGAATGGCTGCCGCGAACAGCAGCGTGGTCAGTCCCACGAGGAACACGTTGAGGCCGCTGACACCGAGCTTGTAGTGGATGCCGAGCGCGGCGATCCACACCACGTCGGTGACGTGCTGCAGGCCGGCGCCCGAGTGGTAGTCGGCGATGTAGCCGATCGAGAGGCCGAGCGCGGCGAGCGAGCCGAGCAGCGCGACACGGGCCGGCGCGCGCTCGTTGGCTCCGGAGAGCAGCGCTCCCACCACGCCGCAGGCGAGGGGGAGCCAGAGAAGGATCGAGAGCGCTGGCATCAGGATTGGAGCAGGAAGTAGAGGCCGACCGCCCCGACGCCGAGCAGCAGCAGTGCGGCGTAGTAGCGCAGGAAGCCGCTCTGCACGGCGCGCACCGCGGCTGAGCCGGCGCGCACGACGCCCGTGGTGCCGCCGATCAGCGTGCCGTCGACGAACACGCGCTCGAAGGTGCCGCGCGCCCAGCTTCCGGTGGCGGCGGCGGGGCGCACGATCAGCAGGTCGATCGCCTCGTCGAAGTACCACTTGTGCCACAGCAGCTCGTACACCGCGCCGAAGCGCGCCCGCGCACGGACGGCGATGGCAGGATCCTTGACCCAGATGCGGTAGGCGATCGCGATCCCGGTGAGGCCGAGCACCGTGCCGAGGCACAGCCCGAAGATCAACAGGCCGTCACGGGTGTGGGGTTCGTACAGCGGCGAGGTGGCGAACGTGGGCCGTAGGAAGTCGACGATCACGTCGTCGACGCCCGGGACCTGCACGAGCCCGGCCCCGATCGCCCCGACGGCGAGCACGGACATCGCGACGCGCATCGGCAGCGCGCGCTCGGCGATCGTGTGGTGGGGGCCGGGGAAGCCCACGTCGGTGTCCTCGACTTCGCCGTTGGCCGGATTGGTGGGCACCTCGGCGTGGTGGAGGTGGCCGCCTTCGAGCTCGCGCGCCTCGGCGACGGGGTCGCCGTAGAAGGCGCGGAAGATCATGCGGAAGGTGTAGATCGCGGTGAGGAACGCGCCGAGGTAGCCCATCGCGTACAGCACCCAGTGCCAGCCGCCGCGCTCGGCCGTGACGAGCAGGATCTCGTCCTTGGAGAAGAAGCCGGAGAACGGGGGGATGCCGGAGAGCGCGAGGCCGCCGATCACGAAGCAGGCGAACGTGAACGGCAGCGCCTTGCGAAAGCCGCCCATCTTCTCCAGCGACTGCTCGCCGGACATCGCGCCGATGATCGAGCCGGCGCCCATGAACAAAAGCGCCTTGAAGAAGGCGTGGGTCATCAGATGGAACAGCCCGGCGGCGTAGGCGCCGACGGAGACGCCCATGATCATGTAGCCGATCTGCGACATCGTGGAGTAGGCGATCACGCGCTTGATATCCGTCTGCACGAGCGCGATCGTCCCGGCGATCAGCAGCGTCAGCGCGCCGATGATGGCGCCCGTGTCCTGCGCGGCGGGGGCGAGTTCGAACAGGGTGTGCATACGCGCGATCAGGTACACGCCGGCGGTGACCATCGTCGCGGCGTGGATCAGCGCGGAGACGGGCGTGGGGCCCTCCATCGCGTCGGGCAGCCACGTGTGCAGCGGGATCTGGGCGGACTTGGCGGCGGCGCCGACGAGCAGCAACAGGCAGCCGGCGGTGATGTCGGCTTCGCCGGAGTGGAACACGTGGGGCGCGGCGGCGAACACCTTCGTGAATTCCAAGGTGCCGGTGTGCTTGAAGATGAAGTAGGTGCCGAGCACCAGCCCGACGTCGCCGACCACGTTGATCACGAACGCCTTGATCCCCGCGCGCGTGGCGGTGGTGCGCCGGTACCAGAAGGAGATCAACAGGTAGGAGGCGGCGCCGACGAACGCCCAGCCGACGATCAGCAGCAGGAAGTTGCCGGCGAGCACCAGCAGCAGCATCGAGAAGACGAAGAAGTTGAGGTAGGAGAAGTAGCGCGCGAAGCCGCGATCTTCCTCCATATATGAGACCGAGTAGAGGTGGATCATCGTCGAGATCCCGGTGACGACCAGAATCATGTAGACCGACAGCGGGTCGACGAGGATCGAGACGTGCGCGTCGATCCCGACCGTCACCGCGTAGCTCCACAGCGAGGAATTGAGCTCGCGACCGGAGGGGGCGTGGCCCTGCAGCTTGATCAGGGCGCCCAGCGCGGCGAGGAACGCGAGGCCGATAGCGGCAGTGCCGATCCACCCCGCGACGCGGCCTGGCAGCACGCGGTAGCCGAAGCCGATGATCAGCGTCCCGAGCAGTGGGAACAGCAGCACCAGCCACCCAAACGTCGTCGCGCTCATTCGTTCTCTCCTGTCATACGCGCATCCTGGGCACGCAGGGCAAGCTGGGCAAGGACGCAGGGAGCGAAGTGTGCTCTGCACACGAGCGACCGAGGACGCCGCCCAGCGCCGCCATGCGTGTTCAGGATCATCCCTGAAGCTCTCGCATCTCATCGACGTCTATGGGCAGTCGCCGGCGGTAGATCGCGACGATCATGCCGAGGCCGATGCAGACCTCGCAGGCGGCGACCGTCATCACGATCAGCGCGAGGATCTGCCCATCGCCGTTGCCCCACATGCGCGCGAACGCGATCAGCGAGAGGTTGGCGCCGTTGAGCATCAGCTCCAGGCAGAGCAGCACCACGAGCGGGTTGCGCCGCACGATCACGCCGACGGCGCCCAGCGCGAAGACGATCGCCGAGACGGCGAGGTACCAGGCGATGCTCATCAGCCGCTCTCACCTTCGGAGTCATGCTCGTCACCCTGTTCGGGAGCGCCGACGGCGACGGGCGTGCGACGGCTCTTGGTGACTCCTTTTGCTTCCTCTTCGGCGCTGCCCGAGTGCGCGGCGGCGAACGCGAGCCCGGTGACCCCCTCGGCCATCGTGCCGGTGCCCTGGGGGCGCAGGAGATTGAGCGGAGCAAGCTCACGCGCTCCCTCCGCGGGCTCCTCCTCCAGACCGCCGCGGCGCCGCGCGAGTACGACACCGCCGACGGCGGCGATCAGCAGTAGGAAGGACGCTATCTCGAAGGCGAGCAGGAAGCGGGTGAGCAGCAGGTTGCCGATGTAGGCGGGGGTGCCGTAGGTGCGTGGCCCCGGCGTGTAGCCGGCGCCGTGTCCTTCGATCGCCTTCAGGCCGGAGCCGAGCAGCGCGATCAGCAGCTCCACCAGCACCGCGCCGCCGAGCACCGCGGCGCCGAGGCGCATGCTGGCGCCGGGCGGGTGGGAACCCGATCGCCGCAGGCGGGCGCCGATGGCTTCGTCGCCGTCGCCGATGTAGGCGACGACGAACACGTACAGCACCATCACCGCGCCGGCGTACACGACGACCTGCGCGGCGGCGACGAATTCGGCGCGCAGCAGCAGGAAGAGGAGCGCCAGCGAGAGCAGGTGGGCGACGAGCGCGAGCACGGAGAAGAAGGGGTCGCGCAGCGCGATCACCCCGACCGCGCCGGCGATCGCCCCGAAGGCGGCGAGGAAGAAGAAGATCGTGCTCACCCGCGGCTCCCCCCGGGCATCGATGCTCCGCGCACGCGACGGGCGCAGTGGTGCGAGATTGCGATCGCGCGGCGTTCGACCATCACTCGCCCTCGTTTCGCAGCGGCGTGCGTTCCAGCGGCTCGGCGAGCAGCATCTCCTTGGTGAAGATCAGGTCCGAGCGCGAGTAGTCGGAGAGCTCGTAGTCGTGGCCCATCGTGATCGCGTCGAACGGACAGGCGACCTCGCAGTAGCCGCAGAAGATGCAGCGCGACATGTTGATCTCGTACACCGCCGCGTAGCGCTCGCCGGCGGAGACGCGATTCTCGGGCGTGTTCTCGGCCGCCACGACGCGGATGCAGTCGGCGGGGCAGGCGGCGGCGCAGAGCGAGCAGCCGACGCACTTCTCCAGGCCGGTGTCCTCGAACTTGTGCAGCTTGTGGCGGCCGCGGAAGCGCGGGTACACGGGGGTCTTCTCCTCGGGGTACTGCACCGTGACGACTGGTTCGCGCATGCGGCCGAAGGTCGTGAGCAGGCCGCGCACGGTCTCGCCGAACGTGCGCCAGGTGCTGCGCGCGGGACCGGGGGCCGGGGTGCGCTTGACCACGATCACATCCTCGCCCGGGCTCCACGCCGTGACGTTGAGGCTGGCGGTGGCGGGAGTGGAGGGAGCCGGGGTCTGTGGCGTCGGCTGCGGCGGCGTGGGGGGCGTGGGTGGTGTGGACATCAGTGCGTCACCACCACGAGCACGGCCGTCACCAAAGCATTGAGCGTGGCCAGGGGCAACAGCACCTTCCAACCGAAGGACATCAGCTGGTCGTAGCGCAGGCGCGGCAGCGTGGCGCGGACCCAGATGAAGAAGAAGGTGAAGAGGCCCATCTTGAACAGCACCACGAACGGATCCACCCACCCCGGCGGGTGGATGCCGAACGGCAGCAGCCAGCCGCCGAGGAACACGGTGGTGACGATCCCGGAGACGACCAGCACGTTGAGGTACTCGGCGAAGTAGTAGGAGGCGAAGCGCCCGCCGCCGAACTCGGTGTTGTAGCCGCCGACCAGCTCGGCGTCGGCCTCCGTCAAGTCGAACGGGGCGCGGTTGATCTCGGCGAAGGACGCGGTGAGGAAGATCAGGAAGCCGACGAATTGGGGTATCAGGAACCACATCCCTTTCTGTGCTTCCACGATGCCCGTCAAAGAGAGCGTCTGCGCGGTCATGATCACGCCGACCAGCGCGAGCCCCTGCGAGACCTCGTAGGAGATCAGCTGGGCGGCGCCGCGCATCGCGCCGAGGAACGAGTACTTCGAGCCCGAGGCCCAGCCGCCGAGCATCACGCCGTAGAAGGCGATCGCGCCGAACGCGAACAGGTAGAGCGGCCCGATCGAGACGTCCACCCCGTACAGCCCGACGGGCTTGCCGAAGATGTGCTGGACGTTGCCGAACGGGATCAGCGCAAAGGCGGCGACGGCCGTGAGGATCGAGATGACGGGCGCGAACGCGAACAGAAAGCCGATCGACGTGGTGGGGCGGAACTGCTCCTTGGTGAGCAGCTTGAGGATGTCGGCCAGCGGCTGCAGCGCGCCGTAGGGACCCACGCGGTTGGGGCCGTAGCGCGACTGGAAGCGCCCGAGCAGCTTGCGCTCGGCGAGCAGCACCACGGGGACGAGCTGCAGGCCGACGGCGAAGATCACGACGGCCTTGATGATCTGGATCCACCATTCTTCGTAGAAGCCGACGGTGGCGAGGATGCTCATGCGTGTCCCTCCAAACTGCGAGCGATCGAGGATGCCGATCCAGCGCTGCCATGCGTGTTCATGGCGAGGATCATGAGGCCACCGCCACTGGTGCAACCATCGCCGCCAGCTCGTCCAGCACCCTGCGCTCGTCCTGCGTCTCACCCGGACGCGCCACCCCGGGCCGCAGCCGCTGGACGCGGCCGTCGGGGTGCACGATCGTGCCCTCCTTCTCGGAGTAGGCGAGCGCGGGGAAGACGACGTTGGCGTGCGCGCGGACGCCCTCGGTGAGGAACGTGGCGTGGGCGATCACGGTGGAGGCCCGCTCCAGCGCCTGCTCCCACAGCTCCGGCTCCGTCCACGGCGAGCGGAGGTGCTCGGAGGAGGGCAGCGGCGAGGCGCCGGCGAGCGGGTCGGCGTCGAGCAGGTAGAGGGCGGAGAGCTCGCCGGCGGCCAGCGCCGTGGCGATCCCGTGCGCGTCGAGCCCATCCTCGTCGAGCTCGGCGAGCTGCGGCCCGGCGTTGGGGAGCACGCCGGCTTCGCGCAGGCCGCGGCCGTTGGCGTGGGCGGGGATTTCGAGCAGTCCGGCACCGTCGATCCCGGCGAGCCCCAGCGTGGCGGCGAGGGCGAGCAGCGCCCGCACGGCCGGCTCGCCGTCGGCGCCGGTGCCCAGGCGCTCGTGCCACAGCACGACGACCTCCTCGCCGGCGCCGCGCAGCGTGTCGAGCAGCTCCGCGCGCGCGGACTCCTCGAGCAGCTGCTCCCGCCCGGCGGGCACCAGCCGCAGCCCGTGGCGGCGCACCCCCTTGCGCAGCCGCAGGTCGAGGATCGCGGCGTCGGCGATCGGTTCGCAGTCGAGCAGCAGCACGGCGTGGGCGAACTCGAGGTCGCTCACCGTCGCCTGCAGGCCGGGCTCGGCGAGCGCCCGCAGCAGCTCCAGCGGCAATGCGCCGGCGGTGCGCGAGTCCAGATGCGGCGAGCCCAGCACATCGCGCACGAGGCGCGCGAGCAGCAGGCCCTCCTCGTTGGTGGCGCCGCCGCCCGCGAGCGCGCCGACGCGCTCCCCCGCGCGGCGCAGCCCGGAAGCGGCCTCCTCCAGCGCGCGCTCCCAGGAGACGGGGCGCAGCTCGCCGCCGTCGCGCACCAGCGGCGCGGTGACGCGGGCGTCACCGCCGAGTGCGGGATAGGCGAAGCGGCCACGGTCGCACAGCCAGCCGTCGTCGACCTCGGGGTTCTGGCGGGAGAGCACGCGCAGCACGCGCTCGTCGCGCACGGTGAGCGTGACATTGCACTGCGAAGGGCACAGCGTGCAGACCGAGCCGGCGTCCTCGATGTCCCACGGGCGCGCGCGGAAGCGGTAGGGCTGAGAGGTGAGCGCGCCGACGGGGCACAGCTCGACGATGTTGCCGGAGAAGGGCGCGACGTAGGGGTGGCCGTCGAACGTGGAGACGTAGGAGTGCGCGCCGCGCTCCTGCAGCACGAGCTGGTGGTCTTCGGAGATCTCCTGGGAGAAGCGCACGCAGCGGTAGCAGAGGATGCAGCGCTCACGGTCGATCGCAATCAGGGGAGAGAGCGAAAGCGGCTTGACGAAGTGGCGCTTGGGCTCGATGAAGCGCGAGATCCCGCGGCCCCAGCCGAAGGTGATGTCCTGCAGCGGGCACTCGCCGCCCTTGTCGCACACGGGGCAGTCGAGCGGGTGGTTGATCAGCAGGAACTCGACGACCGAGTTCTGGGCGGTCTTGACGCGCTCGGACTGGGTGTGCACGACCATGCCGTCCTTGACGGGTGTGGAGCAGCCGGTCTGCAGCTTGGGGATGCCCTCGATTTCCACCAGGCACATGCGGCAGGCGCCGACGGGGTTGCCGAGCTTGGGCTCGTAGCAGAAGACGGGGATCTCGATGTCGCCGCGCTTGGCGGCGTCGACCAGCATCGAGTTCTCGGGCGCCTGCACCTCGAGGCCGTCGATCGTGAAGGTGATCGTGCGGGGTTCCGGCCGCGGCATCAGTGAGCCTCCCGGTGGGTGCCGGGCGTGCGGACGGTCGCCGGGGCGGGCCGCGGCATCAGTGGGCCTCTCCATGGGGTCCCGTGCCGGCGCCCACGAGGGCTCCTTGGGCCGCGAGCACGCCCTCGGCCGCCGCGATACCGCCGACGCCGCCGCGCAGGCGCGCGGTCGCCATGTGCGCTTCGAACTCGTCTTTGAACTTGGCGATCATCGAGCCGATCGGCATCGCCATCGCGTCGCCGAGCACGCACAGGCAGTTGCCGATGATGTGCTCCTGCACGGAGGCCATGATCTCGAGGTCCATCGGCGTGGCCTCGCCGGCGTCGATCCGCTCGAGCATCGTCACCGTCCAGTTGGTGCCCTCGCGGCAGGGAGTGCACTTGCCGCAGGACTCGTGGCGGTAGAACTTGGCGACCTTCAGCGCCACGTCGAGGATCGGGGTGGAGTCGTCCACGACGATGATCGCCCCCGAGCCGAGCATCGAGCCGGCCTTGGCCATCGAGTCGAAGTCATACGGGATGTCGAGGTCATCGCCGGTGAGCACGGGGGAGGAGGAGCCGCCGGGGAACCAGCACTTGACCTTGCGCCCCTCGGCCGGACCCCCCGCGAGGCCGTAGATGATCTCGCGCGAAGGGATGCCGAGCTCGATCTCGTAGTTGCCGGGCCGCTGTACGTGCCCGGAGACCGACACGAGCTTCGTGCCCGTGGACGTGTCGACACCGAGCTTGGCGTACTCGTCGCCACCCATGCGGAGAATCGTCGGCACGGTGCAGAGCGTCTCGACGTTGTTGATCAACGTGGGCCCCTGGTAGAGGCCCTGGTTGGCCGGGAACGGAGGCTTCAGGCGCGGGTTGCCGCGCTTGCCCTCGAGCGAGTCGAGCAGTCCGGTCTCCTCGCCGCAGATGTAGGCGCCGGCGCCGCGGTGGACGACTAGCGAGAGGGAGGTGTCGGAGCCGAGGATCTTCTCGCCCACGAACCCGGCCGCGCGCGCTTCGGCGAGCGCGGCGTCGAGGATGTCGGCCTGCAGCACGTACTCGCCGCGAATGTAGATGAACGAGCGCGTGGCGCCGGCGGCGTGGGCGGCGATCACGATCCCCTCCAGCAGCATGTGCGGGGACTTCTGCATCAGCTCGCGGTCCTTGAAGGTGCCGGGCTCGGACTCGTCGGCGTTGCACACCAGGTACTTGTCCATCCCGCCCTTGGGCAGGAACGAGACCTTCTTGCCCATCTGGAAGCCGGCCCCGCCGCGCCCGCGCAGCGCGGAGGCTTCGAGCTCGTGCAGCACGGCTTCGGGCGGCATCGCGAGCGCCTTGCGCAGCGCCTCGTAGCCGCCGCGGCGCTGGTAGACATCCAGCGTGTGCAGCCCGGGCTCGTCGATGCGGTCGAAGAGGAGCTTGTCGCTCACGAGCCGTCCCCCGATAGAAGCTTGTCGGTCACGAGCCCGCCCCCGGGTCGGCGCAGGGTCGCCGCGAAAGCTGCTTCTCGGGGAGCACCTCGCGCCCGGCGCGGATGTCCTCCAGCAGCTGCGGCACATCGGTGAGCGCGAGCGGCCCCACGTAGGCGCCGTCCACGGAGGCCATCGGCGCGATGTCGCAGGCGCCGAGGCACTCGAACGAGCGCACGTTGAATTCCGGATCCTCGCCCGCCGCCGCGCGGATCGCCTCGTAGAGCTCGTCGGCCCCGCACAGCGAGCAGGAGATGTTGGTGCACACATACACGGAGTGGCGCCCGACGGGTGTGGTCTCGAGCATGTCGTAGAAGGTCGCGACGGCGACCAGCTCGGCGGGAGTCAACCGCATTACGCACGCGACCTGATCGATCGCCTCGGGCGAGCACCAGCCGTGCACCCGCTGCGCGGCCTCGAGCGCCGGCAGGATCGCGGAGCGGGGGTCGGGGTAGAGCGCCATGTGCGCCTCGATGTCCGCGCGCAGCCCCTCCGGCACCTCCGGGGATGGGGACCCGCCCACCCCGGGGATCAGCGCCGGGTCCTTGTCGAGGTCGGCGGCCATGTCCCAGCCGGGCACACGCGAGCCGTGGGCATAGCGGGGAACCGCGCTCATCGGTCTATCCCTCCCAGGATCGGGTCGAGCATCGCGGTGGTGGCGATCAGGTCGGCGATGTACGCGTCGCGGGTCATGTGCGCGAGCGCCTGCAGGTTGACGAACGAGGGGTCGCGCATGTGCACCCGCGCGGGCTTGGAGGAGCCGTCGGAGCGCACGAAGCAGCCCAGCTCTCCGCGGGGAGACTCGATCGGGTTGTAGAACTCCCCGGGCGGCACGCGCATGCCCTCGGTGACAAGCTTGAAGTGGTGTATCAGCGCCTCCATCGAGGTTGCCAGCTCGTGCCGGGGCGGCAGCGCGACCTTGCGGTCCTCTGTGATGTACGGCCCCTCGGGCAGCCCGTCGAGCGCCTGTTCGATGATGTGCACCGACTCGTAGATCTCCGCCATCCGCACCGCGTAGCGGTCGTAGTTGTCGCCCACCGTGCCGATCGGGATCTTGAAAGAGAAGTCCTCGTAGGAGGAGTAGGGGTCGGCCTTGCGCAGGTCCCACGGGTTGCCGGCGGCGCGCAGCAGCGGACCGGTGACGCCGAGCCCCAGCAGCGTGTCGGCGTCGAGCGGGCATACGCCGCGCAGCCGCTGCAGCACGATCTCGTTGGAGTTGAGGATCGCGCCGTACTCGTCGGCGCGCTTGGGCATGATCTTCAGGAACTCGCGCACCTTCTGCTCGAAGCCGCGGGGGATGTCCTCGATCACGCCGCCCACCTGGAAGTAGCGCGTGTGCATCCGCGCGCCGGAGGACATCTCGAACAGGTCGAGGATCAGCTCGCGCTCGCGCAGGCAGTACAGGAAGATCGAGGTGGCGCCGAGGTCGAGCACGGAGGTGCCCAGCCAGATCAGGTGCGAGGCGATGCGGTTGAGCTCCAGGTGGATCACGCGCAGGTACTGCGCGCGCTTGGGCACCTCCACCTCCAGCAGGCGCTCCACGGCGCCGCAGTAGGCCATCGCGTTGAAGTAGTAGGAGAGGTAGTCCATCCGCTCGATCACGGGGATCACCTTCCAGTAGGCCTTGTCCTCGGCGGTCTTTTCGATCCCCGTGTGCACGTAGCCGATGATCGGTTTGAGGTCGCGCGCGACCTCGCCCTGGAGCGTCACCAGCAGCCGCAGCACGCCGTGCGTGGCGGGGTGGTGGGGACCGAAGTTGAGCGTCAGCAGCTCGTGTGTGGCCTCGTCGCTGGTGGCGATCGCGTCGGCGCTGACCCCGGCGGCGCCGCCCACGCCCGACTGGTCGAGCGTGAAGCTCTGCTCGCCGCGGCGGTAGTCGGAGAGGTGGGTGCTCATCGCGGGGCCTCCATCTGGCGCCGGGCACGCGGGGCGGTGCTCGTTGAGCGGGCCCCCCGTGCCTGGAGCCGACGGCAGTGGATTGGCTGGGGTGCGTTCACCGCGGGGCCCCGAGTGTCGGGTTGTCGTTGAAGGTGAAGCGCACCGGCTCGCCCCCGACGGGGAAGTCGCGCCGCTGGGGGTGGCCCTCGTAATCCTCGGGCATCAGGATTCGCCGCAGGTCGGGGTGGCCCTCGAAGACGACCCCGAACATGTCGTACACCTCGCGCTCCTGGTGGTCGGCGGTGGGCCATTCCTCCGTCACCGACTCCACCTGCGGCGCGTCGATCGGTACCCGCAGCAGCACCGTGACGCGATCGACGCGGCTCATGTCCAGCAGCTCGTAGTGCACGCCGAGGCGCGGCTCGTGCGGGTAGTAGTCGACGCCGTGCAGGCTCGCCATGAACGCGTAGCCCTGCCCGCGCAGGTGGACGAGCACGGCGCGCACGCGCGCGGGGTCGATCTCGATCGTGGCGCGTTCGCGGAAGAACACCGTGTTGCGAACTGTCTCCTCGCCGAGCTCCTCCCGCAGCCCGCGTGCGATGAGCTCCATACCCGTGGCGTCAGGCACCTCTCGCCTCGCTTGCATGGTGGCTCCTCAAACGAGCTGAACGTCGGAACGCGGCGCGAAGGCGTCTCGCAGAAACAGGGGATCCATCGTCAGGCACCCGGAACGTTCTCCTCCGTGCCGACGGCCTCGTAGCGCTCGCGCCAGCCTGCGTCCGGGTCGTCCTGCACCAGCTTGCGCAACTTGAGGATGCCGTGCATCAGCGCCTCCGGGCGGGGCGGGCAGCCGGGGACGTGCACGTCGATCGGCATGAACTTGTCGGCCGGCACCAGCGCGTAGTTGTTGAACACGCCCATCGAGCTGCAGCAGGCGCCCATCGAGATCGCCCACTTGGGCTCCAGCATCTGGTCGTACAGGCGGCGGATGATCGGCGCCATCTTGATCGACACGCGCCCCGCGAGGATGATCAGGTCGGCCTGGCGGGGGGAGGCGCGGAACGCCTCGAAGCCGAAGCGCGCGATGTCCATGCGCGGGCCGGCGGTTTGGAACTGCTCCATCGCGCAGCACGCCAACCCGAAGCCAAGCGGGAAGAACGAGTTGGAGCGCGCCCACGCCACGGCGCGGTCGAGCGTCGTCGTCAGCACGCGCTCTTCGACGTGACGTTCGAGCTCCGCGCCCTCCAGATGGGCGGGCAGGTTGAGGCCGTCCATCTCACCGCCGCGCAGCAGCTGCGGCGCGTTCAGGCGGTTGACCTGCAGGCGACTCGCGTCGACCTGCGCGCCGCTGTCAACGCCGGCGCCGCCGGTGTGGGAGCCGACACCGGCGCCGGGGCCGGAGACCGGGGTGCGTCTCACCTCCACTCCAACGCCCCCCTCCGCCACACGTACACGAACGCCACCACCAGCAGCACGATGAACACGGCGGTCTCGCTCAACGCATAGCTCCCGAACGCGCGCAGCTGCACCGCGATCGGGTAGAGGAAGATCACCTCGATGTCGAACAGGATGAACAGCATCGCGATCAGGTAGAAGCTGATCCCGAAGCGCAGCCCCTGTTTGACCTCCGAGGGCAGGCCGCACTCGTACGGATCCTGCTTCTGTTTGATCGCCCGGCGCGGGCCCAGCACCCCGTTGAGGAGCGTGAACGCACCCCCCACGGCGCCGCCGAGGATCAGAAACACGAGCGCGGGAAGATAGGAACGCAGCACCGCGGCTGTTATACCACCGCACGCCGATGCTTGTGCGAGAGTGTTACATAGTGACGATCTACGCAAGCGTCCCGTCTGGCAGGAGCCAGCGGTGTTTGAGCGCACTGACTCGGGCGATGCGTTCGCGATGAACGAATCGGTGGCGGTCGCCGCGCTCGTGGCCGCCGCGGTCAACGCGCTCCCCGCGCTGCTGGGCGGCTGGAGCTGGTACCGCTGGCACCCCAGCCGCCCCTTCTGGGTGCTGTTGCGCGTCGGCCAGGGCGCCGCCGTCGTGTTCGCGTTCGCGGTGGGGGTGCTCGCCGCCGCCGGCCACACCTCGAGCGAACGGCTCTTCTACCTATACGCCCTGCTGCCGCTGGCGGTCGCCTTCGTCGCCGAGCAGCTGCGCATCGCCTCCGCTCAGACGATCCTCGACCATCGTGGCCTGGAGAGCGCCCAGGAGGTCGGCCTGCTGCCCGAGTCCGAGCAGCAGGCCGTGGTCGCCTCGATCGTCCGCCGCGAGCAGGGGATCATGGCCCTCTCCGCGCTGGTGGTCGTGTTCCTGCTGCTGCGCGCGGCGGGCACCGCGCATGGGGTTTGATGAGCCGGTCAGGCGTCCAACGCCGCACTACGCAGCTGCTCATTGCTCGAGCCGTAGCGGCTCGTGCTGCGGGGACTGCGGCTTCAGCGCACGATCAGCGTGGCTGCCATCCCCAGCACGGCCTGGTTGCCGACGGTGCTCGTCAGCAGGTAGTGGCCGGCCGCCAGCGGGGAGGTGAGCACCGAGCCGCACTTGCCGGGCAGCAGCGTGGGGATGTCGGTCAGCGTCGTGCGTTCGTCGGAGTCGAGGGTTCCCCGCTGCAGCGCCACGTTGTGCGTGAGAATGCCGCGGTTGCACGCCGTGATCCGCAGCGGCCCCGCCGGCACGCTCACCGTCTGCGGCAGGATGCGGTACTCCTCGAGCGTGAGAGCCAGGCGATGGCCAGCCAAGTGCCTTGTCTGCCCGGTCCCGCAACCTGCGAGCAGGAGCGCCGCGAGCAGCGCCGCCGCGAGGGGCCGGAGCGGAGCCAGTGGTCGCATCCGGCGAGCCTATATATTCCGCGTCGCATGAGCGCCCCATTGAAGCCCCGCATGAATGCTCCACTGAAGCCCCGTATGAGCCGCACGAGCGCCCCGTTGAAGCTTGCCGCCACGCTGGCGGCGGCCGCCGTCGCGGCCGTGGGCGTCGGCGCTTGCGGTACGCAGGGCATCCAGCTCTCCAAATCCAGCCCCAACTACAAGGGGGCCGCGCTGTTCCTGCAGCGCTGCTCGGGCTGCCACACGCTGTCCGTCGTCGGCGCCGAGGGCTCGGCCACCAGCATCAAGGATCGCCTGCGCACCAACGGCCCCAACTTCGACTTCCGCAAAGAGGAATACAACCAGGTTCTCTACGCGATCCGCAACGGCGGCTTCTCCGGCGCGATCATGCCGCAGAACATCGTCCTCGGCGTCCAGGCCCAGCAGGTCGCCACGTTCCTCGCCAAGTATTCGGGTCTGCAGGCGCCCAAGGTGCCGTCGATCGAAAACACCGCGCTCCCGGGATCTTCCGAAAGCTCCACTACGACCACCGGGGGTGCCGCGAGCACCACCCCAACGGGCGCCACACCCGCGGTGAGCACCTCCACCTCCACGGGCGCCGCCGCGGCATCCACTGCATCGAGCGGCAAGCACGCCGCCAAGTAGCGGCGCCAGTGGTTCATCCGGCGAATCCCGTTGGTGCGGGAGGGTCACTAGGCTTGGTCGCGTGCTCGACATCAAGCTGATCCGTCAGCGGCCCGAGGAGGTGCGCGCGGCGCTCGCGCGGCGCGGCGCGGGCGAGGGGGGCGCGGCGGCCGGGCTCGACCGGGTGATCGAGCTGGACGAGTGCCGCCGCGCGCTGATCCCCCGGCTGGAGGAGCTGCGCGCGCGCCGCAACGCCGCCGCCGACGCGATCGCCCTGGCCAAGCGCTCCGGCGAGGACGCCGCCGCGGCGATCGCCGAGCAGCGCGAGTTGGGCGCGGGGGAGAAGGCGCTGGCGCACGAGCTCGCCGCGGTGGAGGCCGAGCTCGACGCGGCGCTCCTGCCGCTGCCCAACCTGCCCGACCCGTCCGCCGCCCCCGGGCCGGAGGACGAGCTGGTGCGGGTCGTGGGGGAAACGGGGCTTCAATTCCCCCCTCGCGACCACCTGGAGCTGGCGGGCTCGCTGATCGACATGGACCACGCGGCCAAGCTGTCGGGCGCGCGCTTCGCCTATCTCAAAGGCGACCTTGTGATGCTCGAGTTGGCGCTGGTGCGCTGGGTCCTGGAGAAGCTGCGTGCACACGGCTTCGAACCGGTGATCCCGCCGGTGCTGGTGCGCGAGCGGGCGCTGTACGGCACCGGCTTCCTGCCCGACACCGAGCAGCAGATCTACTCGCTCCCAGCGGACGAGCTCTTCCTGGTGGGCACCTCCGAGGTCGCGCTCGCCTCGCTGCACGACGAGGAGATCATCGACGCCGAGCGCCTGCCTCTGCGCTACGCCGGCTTCTCCCCGTGCTTCCGGCGCGAGGCCGGCGCCGCCGGCAAAGATACGCGTGGGATCTTCCGCGTGCACCAATTCGACAAGGTCGAGATGTTCAGCTTCGTCGAGCCCTCCGCCTCCGGCGCGGAGCACGAGCGGATCCTCGCCATCGAGGAGGAGATCCTCGGCGAGCTGGGGCTGCCCTACCGGGTGGTCAACATCGCCGTCAACGATCTCGGCGCCTCCGCCGCCAAGAAGTACGACTGCGAGGCGTGGCTGCCCGCCCAGGGCCGCTACCGCGAGCTGACTTCGTGCTCCAGCACCACCGACTACCAGGCGCGGCGCCTGAACATCCGCGTGCGCCGAGAGAAGCGCACGGAAATCCTCCACACGCTCAACGGCACCGCGGTGGCGGTTGGGCGCACGCTCATCGCTTTGCTCGAGAACGGCCAGCGCGAGGATGGCTCGGTCGTGCTGCCGGAGTGCCTGGTTCCCTACGGGGCGCCGGGCGAGTCTGGGCTGCACCCGCTCCAGCGCGTAACCGATCTCGAGGCCCGTGGAGTCGACAATGTCGTCAACGCGCTCTTCGTGCAGCACCCGGTAGCCGGCCTGCGCGAACAGCTCCAGCCACTGCGCGTGCGTGAGCAGGCGCTGGGTGGTGACCGAGTGCAGCCAGATGTAGTAGTTGTAGTAGCCCCTCCCCTGGCGGTCGCTTCCCACCAGCTCGCCGCGGCCTTCCTCATAGGGGTTTGACACCTCGACGATCAGCAGCTTCGCGTTGGGGAAGCGCTTGCCGAACGAGCGCAGGAACTCGACGGTTCCCTCGACCCCGCGCTGGCCGACGATCTCGTGCAGCACGAACGCCGATACGACGAAGTCCACCTCCTCGCTCGGCACGTAGTCGGGCGCCGACGCGTGCTCGATCGTGATGCGGTCCTCCATGCCAGCTTCGCGCACGTGCTCGCGGGCGGCCTCCACCGTCTCCTGCGCGAGCTCCACGCCGATCGCGCGCAGCCCGGGGTGCTGGGCGCACAGCGTGATCAGGTACAGCGCGCTGCCGCAGCCGTAGTCCAGCACCACCCCCGCGGAGGCGCCGAGGCGCTTGATCAGCCGCAGCGTCAGCGGCACCGCGTCGTAGATCGCGATCCGCGCGCTGCCGCTCGCCACCCGCAGGTGGTTGCGCTCGATGCTCCCGTCGCCCTCGCGCATCAGCCTGCCGACGCCTTTGAAGAGGTCGCGGTAGCCCTCCATCAACAGCTCCAACCAACCGTGCGCCGCGCGCAGCTCGGCGAGGTCTTCGGCGAGACGGTACGTTCCGTCCTGCCTCACCAGCGCGCCCTCGGAGTGCAGCGCCTGCAGCAGCGCGCCGGTCAGCTCGCTCCCGGAGGCGCCCGTGGTCGGGCTGGCGGGCGAGCCCAGCCGCTCGGCCAGCTCCTCGGCGCTTACGCCCTGCTCGAGCGCGCTCAGCAGCTGCTCGTCTTCGAGGATCGCCATCAGGAGCTCCGCCGTGGCCCACCCGGCGAGGTAGTCGAGCGCTCTCAGCAGCGTTGGACGGAAGGCCGCCCGGTGGATTGCCTCGGGGGTCGTCTGAGCGATGGTCTGGCTGGAACTGTCGATGGTGTGGCTGGCACTGTCGATGGTGTGGCTGGCGCCGTTCATGTCATTGTCTCCAGCGTGATCGCCGCAATGGCCTGGGGGCTGTCGTGGGGGCTGGCCTGGGGGCTGGCGTCCATGGTCGGTTGCTCCTGCGTATCGCGATAGTAGGTATAGGGGAGGGGTGGTGTTGTATTGAAAAATTTAAAGGGTGTGCGCATTTGTTATACGGCCTTTAAAAAGTTACATACACACCCCGCCTCCAGGAATCTCATCCGCGCGTAGCCTCATAGGAGACGGGCGGGTGCAGCCGGGTGATCGTCGTCAAGCCCTCGATCAGACGGTCGGCGTGCTCGCGCAGGCTCACGCCGATCCGCAGCCCGGCCGGCGCTCCGAGCGGGGCGGTCGAGGCGACGATCACGCTCCACCGCGCCGCCAGCGTCTCGCGGATCGACGCCGCCTCGGCGGGCGTGTTGCAGGTGACGTATACGAAGTTGGTCTCGCTGTCGTGTACGCGCTCGAACAACTCCACCCCGCGCAGGCGCGCGATCAGCTCGGCGCGCAGCGTGCCCACCTCGCGTGCGTGGCGGCGCGGGAAGTCGGCGTCGCTCTCCAGCGCGCCGATCAGCGCTTCCGCAGCCAGCCCACTCGTCGTCAGGTAGGCCTGCCGTGCGCGCAGTCGCCCGACCAGGCGCTCCTCGCCGACGAGGCAGCCGATCCGCAGGCCCGCCAAGCCATACGCCTTCGAGAAGGAGCGGAACACCAGTAGGCGCGGATGCTCCGCCAGCCATTCCATCCCCGGCGCGTGCGCGCAGAAGTCCGCATAGGTCTCGTCAAGCAGCAGGTACGCCGAGCGCCACAGCAGCGCGCGCAGCGACTGCGGCGCGAACGCGTTCGCGGTTGGGTTGTTGGGGCTCGCCAGCATCACCAGCCGGCCGTCCGTAACCGCCCCGAGCAGCTCGCGTGGGAGCGTGTGCTCGGCGGTCAGCGCGAACGCCCGGCAACGGTGGTTGAGCGCCGCCGCGCGGTCGCCATACCCGTCGAAGCCAGGGGTGATGGTGTAAGGGTCGCCCAGCTCGAGGATGCACAGGTCCGCCGCCTCGTCCACGCCGGTGGTGAGGATCGCCTGCTCCGGCTCGACCCCCAGGTGGGCCGCCGCGGTGGCTGTCGCGCGCGTCAGCGCCGCGTGTGGATAGATGTGCCCCCGGGCGATCGCCGCGTGCACGCGCTCGACCGCGCCCGGCGGGGGCCCGCGCAGCGCCTCGTTGCGGTCCAGCTGCGCCACCTGACTCTTCGTGCGGGGAGTTGCCACCGGCGTCATCGAGTGGCACCTCCCGCGGGCGTGTGTGGCAGGCCCAATGCGCCTCCCGCGGGCGTGTGTGGCAGGCCCAATGCGCCTCCCGCGGGCGTGTGTGGCAGGCCCAATGCGCCTCCCACGGGTGTGCGTGGAAGGCTCGATGAGCCTCCCGCGGACATGCGTGGCAAGCCCGATGAGCCTCCCGCGGACATGCGTGGCAAGCCCGATGAGCCTCCCGCGAGCGTGCATGGCCGCCCCAACGAGCCACTCTCGGGTGTGCATGGCAGCCCCAACGCACTCCCACCAGCCGTGAGCAGGGAGCGCATCGCACGCGCGGTGCGCGGATCTGCGTCGATTGCGAGGTAGCGGCGGCTCAGATGCCCGTAGAAGCGCGCGAGCTCATGCACGTCGAGCTGCTCCACCGCGCGCGCCAGCAGCCGGCGGTGAACCTGGGACTGCATCACCGTGTGGCGGTACTCGGGATCCTCGGGCGCCGGGTCGGGCGGGCCGTCATGGCGGGGGTCCCACGCGCTCACCGCGGCGCGCGCCAGCTCCCACCCGACGCCGCCGGTGAGCTCGAGCATCTCCGTGAGGGTGAGATCCACCGGCTTGCGTGTGGGTCGGCCCAGATAGAACCCGAGGGTCACGAGCGCGGCGAGGCCGCGCGGCTCGAAGCGTCCCTCGCTGCGCGCGGCGAGCTCCTTCAGCGCCGGTGCCGCCGAGAGCCGTTCGAGCAGGCCATCCACGAGCGGGGGCCTGCCGTGGCTGGACTTCACCGCTCCGCCTTCGACGGTGACCATTCCGTAGATCACATTGTCGCTCGGGTGACGTTCCCGGCGGGAGGGCTGCGACGGCTCCTCTCCCTGCATGAGGCGCTCGTGGTAGCGCACGTACGCCTGCCACTCCTCGCCGACCAACTCGATCGTGCGGACCTCGCCGAGCGTCTCGTGCAGTGAGCGCCACAGCGCGATCGTGCGCAGGTGCTGGGTGGGGAAGCCGTCGGCGCGCGCCAGCAGCAGCCGCGGGTACTCCTCCTCCCGCGTCTCGTACACCACTGCTCCGCTCTCGGTTCGCGTCAGCACGGCGCCGGCCACGCCGCGGTCGAGGATCCACCGTGTGAGGGGGCGCGAGTCCGACTCGTACACCCACCGGTCGATGCGCACACCGAGCGCCGCGAGCGTTTCGCGCTGGCCCTCCAGGGCCCACCCGCGCAACTGCCGCCAGCGCTCCACGATCTCCGAATCGCCCGCGCCGACACGCTCCAGCAGTTCGTCTGCGAGGTCGTTGCGGACGGCCGCCTCGGCGCTCAATGCCGGGTCGTCGATGCTCTCGGCGGTTGGGGGCAGCGCGGCAGTGTGCCCAGCGCGAGCCGCGTGGTCTTCAGCGCTTGGTCGGCCGGTTGGCCCTGAGACGCAGGCGGCGGGCCCGTCGGCGCCCTCCACCAGTCGCGCTGCGTAGCGTCCGAAGCATTCGCCCACGAAATGGTCGCTCTTGACCCCGAGGCTGCGCGGGGTGACGCGCTCGGGCAGCTCCATGTGGCCCGCCAGCGCTTCGCCCATGCTGCGGCAGTAGTCGCTCACCTGGCTCTGGCGCGTCACGCGTGCGCCCGCCGCCGCCATCGCACCCGCGAGCGCCTGACCGAGCGCGATGTTGCGCAGGTGGCCGATGTGCAGTGCCTTGGTGGGGTTGGCGTCGCAGAAGTTGATCAGCACCTCGGCTCCCCCCAGCAGATCGCGCGCGTCCGGCACGCCCTCCTCACCGGTCTCCAGGCGCTCGCCCAGCCGCGCGATCGCCGTGTCCGCAAAGCGCACCGTCAGCGAGCCGGCGCGAGCGCTCACCGACGCGACGTCAGGCAGCGCGGCAAGCGCCTCGCGCGCCGCGATCAGCTCGACCGGGCTCTGCGCCGCGCCCCGCATCGAGCCGCTCGCCGACCCGCGCATCGGCGGGCCCGCCGCCGCATCCCCCCTGGCGGAAGGCCTCCGGCCCGGTGGGCCCCCGCCGCGGAAGATCCGCGCGTCGGCCCCCTTGTGGGGGTTGTGGAGGGGAACCACCGAGAAGGTGGTCTGCGGCGCAAGCGCGATCAGCGCCTGTAAGAGGCGATCGAGCACTTCAAGGGTTGTGGTGGCTGGAGGGTGTCGCAGTCGGCCGAAGGCCGGCTGGCCGATGATTTGGACCCCACCTGCCCGCTCGCCGCAGGCGAGTGTCCCCCGGCTTCGGTTGGGCCCCTCGTTTTTCAGTCAAGAGGTACGCCCGGCGGGGCTCGAACCCACATCGGCGGCTTAGAAGGCCGCTGCTCTTAGACCGGCGACTCGCGAGGGCTTTCTCATACCAAGCGACCGCGACGCGGTAGATAGCCGCCGGCCGGCGAGCTTGACGGGCACGGGGCCCGCGGCTCGTCGCCGGTTGAGTGACTACACCTGGAGATTCGGCGCCACTGTTGTCGTGGCCGTTAGCCAGTTGAGCTACGGGCGCATGGGCTGTTGTGGGCATTGCGATCGAGGGTAAGCCCGGCGTGGGAATCGCGCAACGTAAATTGCGAGAAGCCTCCGTCCGCCGCTCGCCCCCCGATCGCGAGCTCGCATGTTTTCCCTGCATACAAGCTAAATTTGGAGCATCGCGGTCGGGTTGCCGGGCCCGAATAATGGGAAACAGCGGGGGGCGGTCGCGCCTCAAATCGCGGCTGAGAGCTTGGAAACACCCGCCTACAGCACGTGAGATAGGCTGGACAATGAGAAGATAATGTCGAGGACAAAGATCAAGCTTGCCGCTGAGGAAGGAAGACGTCAGGGTGCAGGGGCCAGGGGGTTTGGAGAACGACGAGCGCAGACGCATCTTCAGGGGGATGGCCGCTGCCGTCGATGCCCAGGGCGGTGGCATGGGTGGGAGTGGCTGGGGGGCGGGTGGGGGTCCCGTTCTGCTCGCTGGCGTCGCCGCGCGCGCCGAGATCTCACCGCGCCGGCTCCGCGGGCAGTTCGCCGACGTTGAAGAGTGCTTCCTCGCGGCCTTCGAGTGGTGCTCGGAGCGCGCCGGCGCCGCGATGGCTCAGGCCTTCGCCGGCGAGCACAGTTGGGTGGAAGGGGTCAGATCCGGGTTAGCCGCCGGGCTCGAGCTGATTGAGCAGGAGCCCGACTTGGCGCGGCTGTGGATCGTCTACGCGCTTGGTGCGGGCCCGCGCGTTTTGCGCAGCCGTGCCGCGGCGATCGCAAAGCTGGCCGAGTACGTCGATCGCGGACGGCTGGAATCGAGGGTCCGCGCCGAGCCTCCCGAGATCACTGCCGAGGGGGTGGTGGGCGCGCTGCTGGCGGTCTTGCAGACGCGTCTGCTGGCGTCCAAGCCCGAGCCGCCCACCGCGCTGCGAGGCGAGCTGATGGGTCTGATTCTGCTTCCCTATTTGGGCAGCGCCGCCGCGAGGCGCGAGTTGGCCCGGCCCGCCAGCCGCTCGTCGCCCGTAGGACGTTCGCAGCCTCCGCGCGGAGGACGCGCGGTGACGGACGGCATGATGGGTTCGAGGCTCACCTACCGCACCGCGCGCGTCCTGACGGCGATCGCCGAGCGGCCGGGGTCGAGCAATCGCGAAGTGGCCAACCGCGCCGAGGTCGTCGACCAGGGCCAGATATCCAAGCTGCTCAGTCGCCTCGAGGACCAGGGCCTGATCGCGAATGTCGGCGGCGGGGGGCTGCGCGGCGCCCCCAATGCATGGGAGCTCACGCTCCGTGGCGAGCAGCTCCAGCATACGATCGCCCACCCGGAGTCCGCGATCCCCGCCCGCTCGGGACGGCGGTAGTTAGGGCACCCTAATTAGGCTAGCCTAACCTGTGCTAGGGTTCCCGCTGAGAGCATAACCTAGCGACGAGGTCGGGATTTGAAACCTGCCGAGCAGCAAGTGCCCCGCCGGCGTCCGGCGAGCACCCGGGCGAGCATGTATGTATGGACCGCGGTGGTGCTCGCGGTGTGCGTCACCGCGGTGATCCTCGGCTGGCATGCGCGTGGCGGCACGCCCGACCCCACGGATGCCTCCAACCACATGAGCCGCACGAGCGCCGTGGTCGACAGCGGCGTGCTGGTGTTCCGCGAGGGTCTGGAGACGATCCTCGTGCTGGCTGCGATCACCGCCAGCTTCCTTGGCTCCAACCGCGCCTACCGCAAGCCGGTCGCGGTCGGCGGGGGGCTGGCGCTGCTGGCAGCGGTGGGCACCTGGTTTGCGGCGGTGTGGCTCATCGGGATGTTCGGCGGCAGCGGCCTCGCGGTGCAGGCCGCGACGGGCATCCCGGCGATCGTCGTGCTGCTGGTGGTGATGAACTGGTTCTTCCACAAGCTCTACTGGACCGGCTGGATCTCCCACCACCACAAGCGCCGCCGCGGCCTGCTGGGCGGGGCGGGCAAGAACGCCACACGCGCCACGATCCTGGGGTTTGGCCTGCTCGGCTTCACCTCGGTTTACCGCGAGGGCTTTGAGATCGTGATCTTCCTGCAGGCCCTGCGCGAGCGCTTCGGCTCGAGCGTCGTGTTGGAGGGCGTGGTGCTCGGCCTGCTGTTCACCGCCGCCACGGGCGTGCTGACCTTCGGGCTGCACCAGCGGCTGCCGTACAAGAAACTGCTGATCATCACCGGTGGGATGCTGCTGGCGGTGCTGTGGGTGATGGTCGGCGAGGAGGTCAACGAGATGCAGCTCGCCGGCTGGATCGGGACGACCCCGATCCCCGGGGTGAGCCTGCCCGGCTGGATGGGCACGTGGTTCTCGATCTTCCCCAACGTCGAGACGATCGTCGCCCAGGCGGCCGCCGTGGGGTTGGTGGTGGGCTCCTACTTCGCCGCGCAGTACATGCGCGTCTGGCGCCCCCGGCGGCGTGGCGAGCAGGTTGCCCACCGCGCCGAGGCCCCGCCGAGCCGTGGCGAGGCCTCCCCGCGCCGTCGCCCCGGTGGCGTTGCCATTCCGCACTAGAACCTTGGAAATAAGTGGTGCGTCCAGGGGGCAGCCGGGCGTGCCGATCTTCTCGCAACCGGCTCTTTGGCCGGCCACGTCCTACCCGAGCAGGAACGTCAGCGACCGCGCGGCGCCGTGTGCGGGGCTCAGCGTGAGCCGGTAGTGCCCCGCCGGAAGCGTGCCGTGGCCCCGCAGATGGGACCGACCGCGGCCGCGACCGGCGGTCAGTGTGAACCCGCCCCGCGCTGAGGCCCAGCGCAGGCGCCCGTCGACGCGCCGCAGCCGTGAGAGCTTGACCACCACCCGAGCGGGGGCGCTGAGCGTGAAGGCGAAGGCCACCTGGGAGATGGTGGGCAGGCCGCGCGCGAACACCGCGCTCGCCCGCGCGGTGAGCGCGAGGTTGGAGAGCAGGACGGTGCCGTGGCCGGAATTTGTCCCCCCGGCGCTCGCCGCCACCGAAGAGGAGCCGCTGGGTTGGCCTGCCGTGGCGCCGCCCGGGGAGGCGTTGCCCGTTGTACCTTCCTGGCCGCTCGCGCTGCCTGTCGGCTCTCCGCCGAGCTCTCCTCCGTGGGCCTTTTCTTCTTCGATCTTCTTGGCGGCATTTCTTTCCGCTTCGGCCCGTTCCAAGGCCTGTTGCGTTTCTTTGGCTTCACTGGCTTCCCGGACTTCTCTGGCTTCTTGGCTTTCTTTGGCCTTCCTCGCCGCGGCCGCTTCTTCTTCGGCTTTTTGTTTCTTGATTGCTGCTTCGCTGCCGAGCTCGAAGGCGCCGATCCCGTTGGGCGTGCCGACGCCAGTGGGGCCGTCGTAGCCCACGGCGGCGTTGCAGATCAGCGCGCCTTCGCCGCAGTCGAACGGGGAGAGGGGCCTCATCGAGCCCGAGCAGGCTGCATAGTCGTCGTCGCAATCGCCGCTGCCACCCACCGTGATGTCGTGCAGCAGGCCGGTGCCGAGATGCGAGTAGAGCGTTGCGGCCGGATAGGCGACTTCGTGCGCGCCACCGGCGAGCGCGAACATCGAAGCGATGATTGGCGAGGCGACGCTGGTGCCGCCGATCGGCACCCAATCGAGCACCTCGGTTTTCTTTTTGCCCGATTCTTCGTAGGGATAGGGGACCGAGTCGTAAACCGCGACGCCGCTGTCGGGGTCCGCGTCGGCGGAGACGTCCGCCACGGCGCGCCGGTCTTCGCAGCCCACGGCCGCCCAGCCGGCGACGGCTTGCTGCCACGGCTGCGCGGGGAAACGCAGGCTGCAGCCTCCCCCCGTTGCGCCTTCGTCGAGGCCTTCGGGGTTGGGGTCCTCGTTCCACACGCGCTCGCTCCCCCACCCGTCGCCGCTCATCGTCAACTTGGTGCCGCCCACCGCGACGACGTTCGGGGAGGAGGAGGGAAAGTCGGGTTCGTCGAAGTCGATCGCTTCGCCTTCCCACTCGTCCCAGCTGAGGTAGCCGTCGTCGCCGGCGGACGCGGTGATCACGGTGCCGGGGCGATCGAAGGCGGCGACCTCGCGGTTGGTCACTTCCGCTTCTGAGCCGCCCCACGAGTTCGACACCTCGCTTGCGCCCGCCACGCCTGTCGCGGTTTTCTCGGCGGCGACGAGGTCTTCGATCGAGGGGTTGTCGGCCTCGACGAGCACGATGCGGCAGTTTTGACATACGGCGTGAGCGACCTCGATGTCCGTCGCGATCTCGAGCGCCCAGCCCTCAGCTTCTTCTTTTTCCGCTTCTACGGCGACTGGGGGATGGCCGGCTTCGCCACTCTGGTTGAGCTTCTTGAAGCAGCCGTTGGCTTCTGTGCAGGCGGGCAGCTTGAATTCTTCGTCGTAGACCTTGAGATCGCTTTCGGCGTGGGGGTCGTCGTAGGCATCCACGAGCGCAATCGTCTGCGGCTGGGATGCCGGGGCTTCGGGCTTTTCGCCGGGGAAGTACGCGTCGTTCAGATCGGCGGGAGTGAGACACGCGGGGAACTCCGACGCGCATTTCACGGCGCTCGTCGCCATCCCGATCGCGGTGCTGTGCGCCATGCTCCGAGGTTGGGTGCGTGCGCGCGCGGTCGCGGTCTTCGGAGCCAGCACCAGTGCCAGGCAGCTCGCGTCGCCGCGGGCAGGGGCGGAGCAGACGTGGCGGGCCTGATATTCCGAGGCGGGGGGCGGCGCGGCGCTGGTCGTTGCGGCGCTGGTCGTTGCGGGCAGTCCGAGTGCGAGTATCCCCATCGCCGGGAGCGCTCTGCGCAGCATGCGGCCGCACGGCCTGTGGGTTGTGTGGCTGTGCGTGTTGAGCATCCCTGAGCGCTGCGCCTCGATCGGGTCCACCTCTCATCATCGACGGTAGCGGATCGATTTATGAGCGGTCACGCTCTTCGACGGACGGATAAGACCGCGCCCAGGCCAGCCCGCGGCCGGCTGCGCCACCCTCTACGCTGAGCCCGTAATGTCGCGCAAGCTCGGCATCGTCCCGGTTCCCAACTCGCGCTCGCGCCAGGAGGCGCTGGAGCGTCGCCGTGAGGCGAGTCTCGTGCTGGAGATGGCGAGGCTGCTGCTGAAGGGGGAGAGCCTCGCGCAGGTACTGCCGACGGCCGCGGCGCGGATGGCGCAGGCACTGGAACTGCAGTCGGCGGCGATCGTCATGGAGGCGGTGGAGCCGGATGCGCGCAGCGTGGCGTTCCCGCTGCGCGAGGGCGACCGTCGCCTCGGCACCGTGGTGGTGGGGGCCGACAGCTCCGAGCGCAGCCTGTACCGCCTGCAGGAGCGCGTGGTGCCCGCCCTGGAGGCGCTGTTGAGTGCGGCGTTGGAGCGCGAGACGCTGCAGGGCGGCGTGGTCGAGACGGCGGCGCTGCGCCAGGCGGACGTCGTCAAGACGGCGCTGTTGCGGGCGGTGTCGCACGATCTGCGCAGCCCACTGACGGCGATCTCGACGGCGGCGGAGGCGATCGCGCTGCCGGGCGTCTCCGCCCCCGAGCGCGAGGAGCTGGCGAGCGCGATCCTGGCGGAGACGCGCAGGCTGTCGCGCCTGGTGGACAACCTGTTGGACCTCTCGAAGCTGGAGGCGGGCGCGGCGGAGCCCCGGCGGGAGTGGCTGTCGGTGGAGGAGATTCTCGGGATTGCGCTGGAGGACCTCGCGCCGCCCCCACCACCCAACCACGCGACCCCCCCATCCTCATCCAATCAGTCCCCACCCGAGGAGTTCCACGTCACGATCGACCGTGACCTGCCCCTGGTGCGCGCCGACTCCACCCAGCTGGAGCGGGCGTTCGTGAACGTGCTGGAGAACGCGCGGCGACACTCGGGGGGCCACCCGGTGTCGGTGCGGGCGCGCGTGGTGCGGACGATGGCGGGGGAGGGCGACCGCCTGATCGTGCGCGTGGTCGATCGCGGTCCGGGGATCCCGCCGGCGCAGCTGGAGCGGGTGTTCGAGCCGTTTTACAGTGCCGGCACGGCCCGCGGCGGGCGTCGCGGCTCGGGCCTCGGGCTGGCGATCGCGCGCGGCTTCCTCGAAGCCAATGGGGGCTCGCTGCACGTGGAGTCGCTGCCGGGGCAGGGGGCGACGTTCGTGTTCGAACTGCCGCTGGAGCGGGGCGGCTCGGAGGCGGCCGCGGCACGTGTTTCGGAAGCGACTGGCGTAATAACACGGGGATCGGAGACGGCGGCGGCCGCACGTGGGTCGGGAGCGACGGGGGCGGCCGCACGTGGGTCGGGAGCGACAGCGGCGGCGTCGGCACGGGGGTCGGAGGCGGATGGCGGTTGAGGCATCGGCGGCGAAGCCGCGGGTGCTGGTCGTCGACGACGAGTTGCAGATCCTCAGAGCGCTGCGTGTAGTGCTGCGCGAGGCGGGCTTCGAGGTGATCGCTGCGCAGAGCGCCCCGGAGGCGCTGGACCTTGCCGCGGTGAAGGGTCCTCGCGCGGCGATCGTGGACCTCGTGCTGCCGGGTGGCGACGGCGTCGAGGTGACCCGCAGCCTGCGCGAGTGGAGCGAGATGCCGATCCTCGTGCTCTCGGCGGTGGGGGAGGAGGAGCAGAAGGTGCGCGCCCTGGAGGCCGGTGCGGACGACTACATCACCAAGCCGTTCGGGACGCGCGAGCTGGTGGCGCGCCTGCGCGCCGCGCTGCGCCGCAGCGAGGGGGCGGGTGAGGAGCAGCCGACGATCGCGACCGACGGCCTGGAAATCGACCTGGCCGCGCACGCGGTGCGCCGCGACGGCGAGCCGGTGCACCTGACCCCGATCGAGTTCGAGCTGCTGCGCGTGCTGGCGCAGAACCGCGGCCGGCTGATGACCCACACGGCGCTGCTGGCGGAGGTGTGGGGGCCGGGGTACGTGGACGACATGCAGGCGCTGCGTACGCACATCGCGCGGCTGCGAGGGAAGATCGAGCCGCGCGGCGAGCGCCCCCGCTATGTCCTCACCGACCCGGGCGTGGGGTACCGGTTCGCCGGCTGACCGGTTCGCTGGGCTGATGGGATACCGGTTGGTCGGCTGACCGGTTCGCTGGCTGATGGGTACGGGTTCGCGGGCTGATGGGGTACCGGTTGGTCGGCTGACCGGTTCGCTGGCTGATGGGTACGGGTTCGCGGGATGATGGGGTACCGGTTGGTCGGCTGACCGGTTCGCTGGCTGATGGGTACGGGTTCGCCGGCTGAGCGAGTGGTCAGCCGCGTCAGCATTCTTGAGCGCTGGGACTTGGTCGGTTCAGTGGGTCGGTTTGGGTGTAGAAGAGAGAGGGCCGTATGGCTATTGGAGAGAGGGCCGTATAGCTATTGCAATAGGGTGGGGTGTTGAACAAAAAATTCAAAAGCCGTGCGCAATTGCTATCGGGTCATGAATTTTTTATAACAACCAAACCCCCTCTTCGTGCATACCATCGCAATACGTTTTTTTTGGCTATGCGTCTTCCGCTTGCGTTCGTCATCTCCGCGCTGTGTGCGCTGGCCCTCGCCGCGGGCATCGCCCCGGCCAGCGTCGGTGCCACCCCCACCACGGGCTACCTCTCCGCCCCCACCGAACAGCTCGCCGTGCCGGGGATGGCGGCCGGCGCCGAGGTCACCCCCGAGGGCGACGTGTACACCGGGTGGGCCGAGTACGAGCTGCGCTTCGGCCGGCGGCTGCGGTGGTGGGATCAGCCGACGCGTACGCTGCCCGCCCCGGGTCTGCCGCTGCTCTCCAGTGCGCTCGCCGACGGGCAGGTGCGCTACACGGTGACGCTGTTCGCGATCCCGGTCGCCGGGGTTCCCGTGGCGTACGAGACGGTGACGGCCACCAACGGCTCCGGCAAGACCCGCGAAGCACGGGTGGCGATGGTGCTCGCATATACACGCGGCCGCCAGATCCGCGGTCCGCACGGCGTGGTGACCGGCGCGTTCCGTTACGAGCGCCCGGTGAGCGGCACCACCGCGGGTGCCTACGAACAGCCCGGCCAGCGGTTCTCCAGCGCGTTCGACTACACCGTCGCCGGGCGCGACCTCGACCGTTCCGGCCTGCTGCTCGCGCGCGGCCCGGCCGTCCCGAGCCGCACGCTCACGACGCCGGCGTCGAACACGCCCACGGGCCCCCACGACGGGAGGATGTTCGGCCGCGCGCTCACGACGCCGGCGCTGAACACGCCCACGGCTCCTCACGATGGGAGGATGTTCAGCACCCGTCTGGCACCCCACGCCAGCGTGAGCTTCACCTGGCAGATCCCGCTCGACCCGCCGCCCGCCGGTGTCAGCGCCGGCGCCGACCACGCGCTCGATGCAATGTCGCTGGGCCGCGCGCGCGTGGCACTGCACTCGCTGTGGGCCACTCAGGAGGCGGGGATGACGGGCATCGAAGTGCCTGAGGCGAAGGTGGACGCCACCTATCGGGCGGCGATCGCGCAGATGCTCGAATCGCGCATCCAAACCCCCACCGGCTGGGAGCAGTGCCCCAACCGTCTGCAGTACCGAGCCTTCTGGATCCGCGATGCGGCGATTGAGTCGGAGGCGCTCGACCTCGCGGGGCTACACGCCGCGGCGGCGCAAAACCTGAGTTTCGTCGACGCCTTCCAGCAGGCCGACGGCCTCTTCATCAGCCAGGCCGGACAGTACGACGAGTGGGGTGAGGCGCTGTGGGCGCTGGCCCAGCACGCCGAGCTCTCCGGGGAACCGGCTTACGCCGCCGCGCAGCTCGGGCGGATTGGCGCTGCGATCGATTGGCTGACGGCGGCCAGCGCGGCCGACCCGCTGGGGCTGCTGCCCGCGAGCAACCCCGACGACAACGAGCTGGCGTACGGGCACATCGCCGGCGACGATCTGTGGGCGGCGGCCGGGCTGCGCTCGGCGATCGTCGCCGCCACGCTGGCGGGGCAGAGTGCGACCGCCACACCGGCCGGCCAAGGCGCCGGCGCCGCGGCCACCCCGGCCGAGGCGAGTGCCGGCACGGAACCGGCGGAAGCGAATGCCGGCGCCGCAGCCACACCGGCCGAGGCGAATGCCGACGCGGCCGCGTGGACCGCCGTCGATCAACGCTTCGAGGCCGCGCTCGACCGCGCGATCGCCGCAGCGGTGGCCCGCGAAGGTCACATTCCCCCGGTGCTCGACGCGAAAGGCGGCCAGGATTGGGGCAACTACTGGGCGGCCTTCCCCGTGCAGGTGCTCGGCGCCCGCTCCTCCGCCGTCACGGCGACGCTGCGGTGGGCGAGGGCGCGCATGGCCGAGGGTCTGTCCACCTACCTGGGGGGCAGCGAGCTGCACGACTACCTCGGCTTTCGCATCTTCCAGACAGAGCTCGCCGCCGGGGATACCGCGGACGCGGTCGCGGGGTTGTACGCGGAGCTCGTGCACACCACAGCCACCGAGGGCGGCTGGGAGACCGGCATCGCGCCCTTCGGGGGGCGCGCCTCGGCCACCAACCTCGCTCCGCACGGCACGTTCGCGGCCGAATACGTGGCGCTGCTGCGCAACATGCTGGTGGCGGACACGCCCGCGGGCGGTGTGCGGTTGCTCGCCGGCGCGAGTCCCGCGTGGTTGGGGCCCGGGCAGCGCATCACCGTGACGGGGGCGCCCACCGACCGCGGGGTCATCTCCTTCACCCTGCGCTCCACGCCGCGCGAGGAGATGCTCACCTGGCATGGGGCGCTGCCCGCCGGCACGCCGCTGAGCTGGGTGCTGCCGGCGTGGGCGCGGGACGCGCGCACCGCGAGCGGGCCGGTGCACGGCGGGGCGATCGCGCTGCACGGCGACTCGGGCTCGCTCACCGTGACGTTCGGCGGCCACCGCCCGGCGCAGTCATACGCGCGGGCTGTCGCCGCGCTGAACGCCGGCTACCGGTCGCACGGCCGTCCCGCTCCGCTGGTGGCGGCTCCGTAACGAAATCGTTATACCCGCGAGCGAAATCGTCACACCCCCGTGATGGCGCAGCGAGAATAGTGCACGTATGGACGTGGTGGCGGTGGTGATCGGGATTGCGATGTTCGTGATCCTGCTCGCGATAATCGAGGGGATCGACCGAATATGAGTACGCCTCCGTTGGGCGCGTTCATCGCGCACATGAGCGGCGCCGACTTCTTCGGCCTGGTCGTCACTGTGCTGATCATCGCTTACCTCTTTTACGCTCTTATCCGCGGAGAGAATCTCTAAAGCGATGACCTTCTACGGCTGGCTGACGATCGCGCTGTTCGCGATCATTCTCACTGTGCTCGCCCTGCCGCTGGGCAACTACCTGGCGAGGGTGTACACCGGCCAGCGGGTCTTCCTGACGCCGCTGTTCGCGTGGCCGGAGCGGATCCTCTACCGGATCCTGCGGGTCAATCCGAAGCTCGAGCAGGACTGGAAGGCGTACGCGAAAAGCCTGATCGTCTTCTCGCTCGCGGGGTGGCTGCTGCTGTACGCGATCCTGCGCACCCAGGACGCCTTTTGGGTGCCCCACGCGCTCAACCCGCTCGGCTACCACTCGCCCTCGTGGAATGTGACGTTCAACATCGCTTCGTCGTTCATGACGAACACCAACTGGCAGTACTACAGCGGCGAGACGACGATGAACTACCTCAGCCAGATGGCGGGCTTGACGGTGCAGAACTTCCTTTCTGCCGGCGTGGGGATCGTCGTCGCGGTCGCGCTGGTGCGCGGGCTGATCGGGCGCACCGGCAAGAGCCTCGGCAACTTCTGGCAGGACATCGTGCGCACGATCCTGTACGTGCTCGTGCCGCTCTCCGTGCTCGTGGCGCTCGTTCTGGCCTCCCAGGGGGTGATCGCCAACCTCTCCGACTACCTGGTCGTGCACACGATCACCGGGCTGCAGCAGACGATCGCGATGGGGCCGGTCGCCTCGCAGCACTCGATCATGCTGCTCGGCACCAACGGCGGTGGCTTCTTCAACACCAACTCGGCGCACCCCTTCGAAAACCCAACACAGTTCACCAACTTCTTCGAGATGCTGTGCGTGCTGCTCATCCCCGCGGCGCTCGTGTTCATGTACGGGCGCATGACCGGCAACCGCCGCCAGGGGTTTGCGATCTACGGCGTGATGATGTTCATGTTCCTCGGCGCCGTGTGCGTCGCCTACATCGCCGAGGCGCACGGCTCGCCCGCGCAGCACGCGGCCGGTCTGCACACCGGTGTGATCAATGGCTCGGGCGGCGGCAACATGGAAGGCAAGGAGCAGCGCTTCGGGATCGCCGGCTCTGCCCTGTTCGACGTCGTCACCACCGTCACATCTTGCGGCGCCGTGAACAGCGCGATCGAGTCGTTCACCGGCATCGGCGGAGCCGTGCCGTTTGCCAACCTGTCAGCCAGCGAGGTGATCTTCGGCGGCGTCGGCACCGGGCTGTACTCGATCCTGCTGTACGTGCTGCTGGCGGTGTTCATCGGCGGACTGATGGTGGGGCGCACGCCGGAGTGGCTGGGCAAGAAGCTCGAGGCGCGCGAAATCAAGCTCGCCGGCCTTGCCATCTTGATTACGCCGCTGGCTGCGCTGTTCGCCACGGCGCTGGCGACCGCCAGCAAATCCGGGCGGGCGTCGATCTCCGCGGTGGCGACCTCCGCCAAGCTCGGCACCCACACGCCGCAAGCCTTCTCCGAGAGCTTCTACGCCTACCTCTCGCAGGCCAACAACAACGGCTCGGCATTCGCCGGCTACACCGGCTACATCCAGCCCAACGCGGGCAATCTCGGCGCGCACGGCATCACCTTCGCCGACCTGCTCGGCGGCTTCGACATGATGTTCGCGCGCTACGCGCCGATCCTGTTCGCGCTCGCCGTCGCCGGCGCGCTGGCGGGCAAGCGCGTCACCCCTGCCGGCCTCGGCACGATGCGCACCGACAACGGCACGTTCGCGGTGCTGCTGATCGGCATCATCGTGCTCGTCGGCGCGCTCACCTTCTTCCCCGCTCTGCTGCTCGGACCGATCGTGCAGGGCCTGACCGGACACCTTTACTGAGATGAAACGCAACATCAACCCTGAGATGGGGGAGGGCAGGCCCGGGAGGGCGGGCCTCCAAACTCCCTCCCAATTGAAATGAAACGCGACATCGTCACTTCGGCAATCGGCATCGTGGTGTTCACGATCCTGCTCGGGCTCATCTACCCGCTCGCGATCACCGGCATCAGCCAGGTCGCCTTCCCCGGCAACGCCAATGGTCAGCAGATCAAGGTCGACGGCAGGCTGGTCGGCTCGCGAATCATCGGCCAGAGCTTCTCGACACCGGTGCTCGGTAAGAACGGCAAGCCCGAAGAAAAGGAACACGTGGAGGTGACCACCCCGGACCCGCGCTACTTCCAGACGCGGCCGTCGGCTACCGAAGGCGGGGCCGACAACGCCGCCGCCAGCACCTTCTCCAACCACGGGCCCAACAGCGTGAAGACCAAGGAAGCCAACGAAGAAAACATCAAGGCCTACCTCGAACTGAACAAGAACCCGGTCACCAAGGCCGAATATGACGCCGGGCTGACGGTGGCAAAGATCCCCGTCGACGCTGTCAACAGCTCGGCCTCAGGTCTTGACCCCGAAATCTCAGAGGCCAACGCCTGGATCCAGGCGCACCGCGTGGCGGCCGTGCGCCGTCTCTCGCTCGCCACGGTGAACGGGCTGATCTCCAAGTACACATCGGGCCGCGGCCTCGGCTTTTCCGGCGAACCGGGAGTGAATGTGCTCCAACTCAACCTCGCCCTCGACCGCCTGAAAGGAGGAACGGGCTGATGTCAACGATCCCGGCAGCCACCGAGCGCCAGGCGGTGTCGCTGTTCCAGCGCGAGATCATCGTGCACGCGCTGATTGACAGCCTCAAGAAGCTCGACCCGGGCGTGCAGATTCGCAACCCCGTGATGTTCGTCGTTGAGATCGGCGCGGTGATCACGACGGGGACGTGGCTGATTCAGGCCTTCGGCGGCAAGCCGCTCGGCGGCGGCCACGAGCCGGCGTGGTACACGTTCACGATCGCCTTCTGGCTGTGGCTGACGGTGATCTTCGCCAATATGGCGGAGGCGTTCGCCGAGGGACGCGGCCGCGCGCAGGCCGACACGCTGCGCTCGATGCGCAAGGAGACCGTCGCGACGATGAGTGACGGCTCCACCAAGGCCGCCTCGGAGCTGACCCGCGGCGACATGGTGGTGGTCGAGGCGGGTGAGCTGATCCCCGGCGACGGCACCGTGATCGAGGGGATCGCGACGGTCGACGAGTCTGCCATCACGGGCGAGTCGGCGCCGGTGATCCGCGAGTCCGGCGGCGATCGCAGCGCCGTCACCGGCGGCACGCGCGTGACCTCCGACCGGATCGTCGTGGAAATCACCCAGGAGCCGGGGCACTCGTTCCTCGACCGCATGATCGCGCTAGTCGAGGGGGCCGAGCGGCGCAAGACGCCCAACGAGATCGCGCTCAACATCCTGCTGGCCGCTTTGACGCTGATCTTCATGATCGTGGTCGCCACGCTGCGCCCCTTCGGCCTGTTCGCGGGCACGGCGATCTCCGAGACGACGCTGATCGCGCTGCTGGTCGCGCTGATCCCGACGACGATCGGCGCGCTGCTCTCGGCGATTGGGATCGCGGGGATGGATCGCCTCGTGCGCCGCAACGTCCTTGCCCTGTCCGGGCGCGCGGTGGAGGCCTCGGGCGACGTGGACGTGCTGCTGCTCGACAAGACTGGCACGATCACGATCGGCAACCGTCTCGCATCGGAGTTCATCCCGATGCCGGGCGTGGCCGAGTCCGAGCTCGCAGAGGCGGCGCAGCTCTCCTCGCTGGCCGACGAGACGCCCGAGGGCCGCTCGATCGTGGTGCTCGCCAAGCAGTACGGGCTGCGCGAGCACGACATGAGCACGCTGAACGCCACGTTCGTGCCGTTCACCGCGCAGACGAGGATGAGCGGTGTCGACTTCGACGGCCAGCAGCTGCGCAAGGGCGCGGGCGACGCGATCGTCGAGTTCGTCAAGCAGGAGGGCGGCTCGCCGCCGCCGGAGCTGCAGGCGCAGCTGGAGCGGATCGGCCGCGAAGGCGGCACGCCGCTGGCGGTCGCGCGCGACAGCCAGGTGCTGGGCGTGATCTACCTGAAGGACACGATCAAGGAGGGGATGAAGGTCCGCTTCGACCACCTGCGCGCGATGGGCATCAAGACCGTGATGGTGACCGGCGACAACCGCCTGACGGCGGCCAAGATCGCCGAGGAGTCGGGCGTCGACGACTTCCTCGCCGAAGCCACGCCCGAGGCGAAGCTGGCGCTGATCCGCGAGCAGCAGCAGGAGGGGCGCCTGGTGGCGATGACCGGCGACGGCACCAACGACGCGCCGGCGCTCGCGCAGGCAGACGTGGGCGTGGCGATGAACACCGGCACGCAGGCGGCGCGCGAGGCGGGCAACATGGTCGACCTCGACTCCAACCCGACGAAGCTGATCGAGATCGTCGAGGTGGGCAAGCAGCTGCTGATCACGCGCGGCGCGCTGACCACGTTCTCGATCGCCAACGACGTCGCCAAGTACTTCGCGATCCTGCCCGCCGTGTTCATCAGCACCTACGCCACGAGCGCAGGTGGCAAGGGCCCGCTGCACGTGCTCAACATCATGAACCTGGGCACGCCGGAATCGGCGATCGTCTCGGCGATCATTTTCAACGCGATCGTGATCCCGCTGCTGATCCCGCTGTCGCTGCGCGGCGTGCGCTACCGCCCGATCGGCGCAAGCGCGCTGCTGCGCCGCAACCTCTGGATCTACGGCCTCGGCGGCCTGATCGCCCCGTTCATCGGGATCAAGCTGATCGACCTCGTCGTACACAATCTGCTTGGTGCCTGATTAGAGGGTGGCGCAGCCGGCCGAAGGCCGGCTGGCCGATGATTTGGACCCCACCCGCCCGCTCGCCGAAGGCGAGTGTCTCCCGGCTTCGGTCGGGCCCCTCTTTTTTCAGTCACCGCGCCCGCGAGCGCTGACGGGCTTCCAGCGCCATCGCCTGCGCGACCTGCTCGCGCAGCGCCCGCAGCTCGCGCTGGCGGGAGATCACCAACAGCCCCAGCAGCCCCACGATGAGGAGTCCCACGAAGCCGAGCAGCGCGCCGACTTTGGCGAGCGTGCTCGCCTGGTGGGCCGCAGGCGGGGGCAGTTTGAAGCTGCGAAGGCTGGCCGGCGCGTGCGCACCGGCGGTGGCGGTGCCGATCACCGGGTGGGCGCTCGCGGCGATTGCCAGCATCTGTTGTGGCGAGAGGTCGTTGGTGAGTGTGTTTTCGATCCAGTAGGCGGCTTCCCCTTCGCGCCACGCGATCGTCTTGAGATGTTCGCCGTCGTAGAAGAGGCTGTAGGTGCGCGACCCGACCTGGATTTCCTGGTTGGGGTTGCTGAGCAGCGGCGAGTCGGTCCAGGTGCTCCCTTGGATGTCGTAGTACTGACCCAGTTCGCCCTTGTCGACGACGACCACATAGGCGGGGTACAGCCGCCGTCCGGGGCCTGGGATGTCATACCAGCGCACCACGTCCGGTTCGGATTCGGCGGTGGTTTCCTGGTAACGCGGCACCTCCACGGCAAACGGCAGGCGCGGGGCGATCGCGCGCGCTTGCACGAGCGTGGCGCTCGGGGTCGGCGACAGCGAGAGCGCCGGCGCGGGCGGGGGTGCCGCGCGGCGCCCCCGCGCCGAGCGGCCGCGTCCGCCGCCGGACCCGCGCAGCCGATGCTGGCTGATCGCGGCGGTGCCGCTGAGGAAGGAGTGCGCCGCTTCTTCGATCTGCTGCGGCGTGGCGGTGTCGAAGGTGCTGTGCAGCTCGACGTGAAAGGGCACCTGGCGCACCGGCTTGCCGGCCGATTCGACCAGCAGCTCGAGCAACTGCAGCACCTGCGCTTCACTGCGCAGGTCGGTTTCGACGGCCTTGCCGACGATGCGCTCGAACTTTTCACGGTTTTCAAAGAGCGTGGGCCCGTACTGGGCCTTGACGTCGAGCAGGAAGCGCTGGTCGCGGGCATCGCGGATCAGCGAGGTGCTTTCGTGGCGGTTGGCGACGAATTCGAGTGCTTCCTGCCCGCACAGCCGCTGATAGCCGGGCTGGAGGTTGATTTCGAAGTACTGTTCGCCACCGGGTTCGTTGACGTGGTGGTAGGGCTTGTCGACGGTCATGTACACGCAGCCCATTTCGTCCACCGCGCGCTTGAAGCGTTTGAAGTTGGTGACGAACACGAGGTTGGGGGTGATGCCGATCACTTGCTTGAGCGTTTCCACCATCAGCTTCACGCCGCCGGAGGTGGTTTCGCCGCTTTCCTCGTAGCCGAAGGTGTAGGCGGAGTTGATGCGGTTTTCTTCCAGCTGCCCGTTCAGCCGCGTGAACGGCACGCGCAGCTCGCGCGGGATCGACAGCATCGAGATCGTCGGCTTGCTCGGGTCGATGCGCACCAGCAGCATCTCGTTGGAGTGCGGCAGCACGGCCCCGCCGGGGTTGCTCTTGGGCGGCGGCCGTTCGTCGTTGCCCACCAGCAGCAGCGTCTCCGGCGCGCCGCTGGCCGCCTGCGGCAGGATGCTCGCGGCGACCTTCACCGGCTTGTTCTGGCGCAGCGCCGCCACCACCTTGCTGACCTCGTTGCGCGCCAGCACGGCGCTCGCCGCGCCCGAGAGCAGCACGACGCCGATCCCTCCGAGCAGCACGCGCTTGGCCATCCACCAGGGACGGCGCGGGGGCTCGGGAGGGAGCGGGCCGGGCGGCGGCGCCCCCAGCGGAGGTGGCGGCTGTGTGGCGATGGCGCTCAAATGACTCGACCTGGAGAGTAACGGCCCCTGCCCCGGGGTCTGCCGGCAGGCGCGGTGGTTATGTCATCCAAAACGAACCCCAACCACTTCACAAAATGAAGGGTTTGGGTCCAAAAACAATGCATTCAGCCGGGGACCCCAACCAATCGGCTATGCCCCGCTCACCAGCACCAGCGCGAACGCCACGTAGGCGGCGATGATCAGCGCGCCAGGGAGGCGGCGCAGGCCGCGATCGAGGTAGGCGATCGCCAGCGCGGCGGCGGTCAGCCCGAGGTAGCTGACCGCGACGAACGTGGTCGGCCCGGACGGGGTGCCGAGGCCGACGATCGCTCCCGGGATCAGCAGCCCCGCGACGACGTTGAGCGCGTTGCTGTTGAGCGCGGTGCTGAGCGTCGCCGCGCCCCGGCCGCGGGAGGCGAGGTAGACGGCGGCGACCGCGTTGGGGAGGCTGGTGACGGCGGCGAGGATCAGGCCGCCGACCACGATTCCGGGGATCGCGTGGCGCGCGCCGAGCTCCGAGCCGGTGCGCTCCATCGCGATCGAGGCGCCGACCACGACGAGCACCGCAAACGCCGCCAAGGCGCCGTCGCGCCCGCCCCCGCGATCGGGGTGGATCGCCACTTCGAGCTCCAGCTCCTCCTCCCTCACAGCCTCCGCCAGCCAGCTCGCCCACGCGTCGGGAAGCGTCAGCCGGGCGAGCCGCTCACGACCCATGCCGAGGATCGCCAGGTAGGGCACCAGCAACGCCAGCGCCGCGAGCAGCCCCACCGCCGGCGTCAGCGCCCCGACCACCACCAGCACGCAGACCCCGGCGATCCACAGGCTCACGGCTCCGCCAAGCTCGATCACGCGCCGGTGCAGCGAGATCCGACCGGCGACGACGGCCGCCAGGCCGAGCAGCGCCGCCAGGTTGAAGACGTTGGAGCCGATCACGACGCCCGCGCCGATGTGCGTGTCGTGCCGGGCGAGCGCTGTCACCGCGGCGGTGATCTCGGGCGCGTCGGCGGCCAGCGCGGCGAGCATCCCGAGCAGCGCCTCGGAGAGGCCAAGCCGCGCGCCAACTCGCTCGAGTCGCACCACCAGCGCCCAGGAGGCCCCAAGACTGACGAGGACGCCGGCCGCGAAGATCAGGCCCAGCAGCAGATCAGACACGGCTGCAGGGGCAATGCGACTGGGCGGTCTCGGGCTGGTTGCTGATCACGCGTCCTCCACGGCAGTGGCACGCCGACCAGGCTTCCCGGCTCTCCATGCGGCACTCTACTCGCAACTGGCCCACCCGGCGCGGCGATCCCCCGCCCCGTACAGGACAATGCCGAAACGATGCCCGGCGATCGCGGACACCTGAAGGTTTTCATCGGCATGGCCGCGGGCGTGGGCAAGACGTTCCGCATGCTGCAGGAGGGCCAGGCCGAGGCGGAGGCGGGCCGCGACGTCGTGGTCGGCTACCTGGAGCCGCACGGGCGCATGGAGACGGTGGCCCAGGCGGAGGGCGTGGAGATGGTGCCGCGCCGCAGGGTGCGCTACCGCGACACCGAGATCGAGGAGATGGACCTGCCGGGGGTGCTGGCACGCGCCCCCGAGCTGTGCCTGATCGACGAGCTGGCGCACACCAACGCGCCCGGGGTGGAGCACGAGAAGCGCTACGAAGACGTGCGCGACGTGCTGGAGGCTGGCATCGACGTGTTCTCGACCGTCAACGTGCAGCACCTGGAGAGCCTCAACGACCAGGTCACGCAGCTGACGGGGGTGCGCGTGCGCGAGACGATCCCCGACGCGGTGCTGTCGGCCGCGGACGAGACGGTGCTGGTGGACATCACGCCGGAGGCGTTGATCAGCAGGCTGCGCGCCGGCAAGGTGTACGCGCCGGAGCGGGTGCAGGCGGCGCTCAGCAACTTCTTCAAGATCGAGAACCTCGCGGCGCTGCGCGAGACGGCGCTGCGCCAGGTGGCGGAGGGGGTGGAGCTCGAGCGCCGCGGCCGCGAGGCGCCGGTGGTGCGCCGGCACGACGACCGGCTGGTGGCGAGCGTCACCCCGCAGGTGATCTCCGAGCGGCTGCTGGCGCTGGTGACGCCGACGCCGCGCTCGCAGCGGGTGGTCCGCCGCGCGTGGCGCTCGGCACAGCGGCTGGGGGCGGAGCTCGACCTGCTGGTGGTACGCCCGCCGGGCGCGACGCCGAGCAGGGAGGAGCGCGAACAGCTGGAGGCGCTGCGGCGGCTGTCATCGGTGCTGGGCGCGCACCTGCTGATCGAGGAGGCCGACGAGGTGGCGGAGACCGCGATCCGGGTGGCGCGGGGGCGGGGTACGACGTACCTGCTGATGGGGACGCCCAAGCCCCGCAACGCGTGGCGGCGCCTGAGCCAGCCGGCGCTGCCGTTCCAGCTGCTCAAAGGCCTGCCGGGGGTGGACCTGCGGATCGTCGCCGACCGCACGCTGCTGCCCACGGGAGAGGTCGTGGAGGAGGAGGGGGCGGTGCTGTGAGGGGTTGCGCCGACAGCCGAGTCACCACGGCCGGCCCGCGCGCACGCGTCCCCGGAGGACTGGCGCGATGACCCCGCTCGCGGCGGTGTTGATCGTGGTGGCGCTGGCGGCGGGCTTCGGCGCCGCGCTGGTGCTCGAGCGCTGGCGGCGCGAACGGACGCTGCGGGGCAGCGGGCGAGTGCGACGGATCGCGTTCCCGTTCACGGGCGAGGGCCTCTCCGAGCCGGCGCTGGCGGCCGCGCTGCGGCTGGCGCGCGCCGAGGGCGCGACGCTGATGCCGGTGTACCTGGCGTTGGTGCCGCTGCGCCTGTCGGTGGAGGTGCCGCTGCGCAGCGAGTGCGACGTGGCGCTGCCGATGCTCGAGACGATCGAGCGGCGGGCGGCCCGCGCGGAGGTCCCGGTCGATTCGCGCATCGAGCGCGGGCGTACGGTGCGCCACGCGTTGCGCGAACTGGCGGCGCACGAGGACTTCGAGCGGATCGTGGTCGCCGCCGGCGCGGACAGCTCGGGCGAGGGCTTCACGCCCGAGGCGGTGGCGTGGCTGCTGACCAACGTCCCCGGCGAGGTGATCGTGCTGCGGCCCGCGAGCGCGGCCCCGCAGACTTTGTTGCAGCCTGGCGAAGCGGCGCCACCGCAACCCCGAGGCGCCTAGCCTGTTGGCATGAACATGTCCCGATCCCTCCCCCGTCGGCCGATCTCCGGTCGCTCCTCAGCCGCGCTGCTCTGCGCGGCGCTGATCGGCGCGCTGGCGCTCGCCTGGGCCCTCGCCGCGCCCGCCGGCAATGCCGCCACCGACGCGGCGCGTGCGGCCGCCGCCAGGCACACGGCCAGGCAGGCCAGCAGCCATGGCGAGCGGTACATGAGCGGCATCAGCGACTCGCGCGAAGAGATGTTCGGCAACCCGCTGTGGCAGCAGCTGCATACGAAGATCTCACGGCTGGTGACCCCCTACGACGTGGCGGTGCGCCCGTACGACCTGCATCAGGCAACCAAATGGATCCACGACGCCGAAGCGCACCACCAGAAAATCCTCGTGGCCTTCTACCACTCCGAGTACACGAAAACGAAGCTGCCGAGCGTCGCGACGTACAAGCGCGACGTGGCGAAGTTCATCAAGCTGTTCCCGCACGTGCGCGAATACCAGGCGTGGGACGAGGCCAACCGCGGCTATGTGAGCGACGGCAGCGCCTCGTTCGTGAGCCCGTCGGCGACGCTGGACGCGCAGTACTACCAGGCGCTGAAGCGCGACTGCGTGCAGTGCATGGTGATCGGCCTCGACGTGCTCGACAACGAAGCAATCGGCGGGACGGTGCGGTACATCGAAGAATTCAAGCGCGAGATCGGCAGCCTGAAAACGGTGATGCCGTACGTGTGGGGGCTGCACGACTACTCCGACCTCAACCACTTCGAAAGCTGGCGCACGCGCGACCTCACGGCGGACCTCGGCGGCGAAGTGTGGCTCACCGAGACGGGGGGCGTCGTCAAATTCGCCAACGCCTTCACCAACAAGAACGGCGCGGGCGACCGGCGCGCGGCGAAGGTGCTGCAGTACATGTTCAACGTGGCGGCCGCGGTGCCGCGGATCAAGCGGCTGTACATCTACAACTGGGTGGGCGGCACGCCATCCACGCGCTTCGACGCGGGTCTGACGAACGCCCACTACAAGCCCCGCCCGGGCTACGTGGTGGTGTGCAGGCAGCTGCTCGCCGCGCACTGCAACGTCAAGACGGTCAGTAACTGATTGCGGTCTTAGGAGGGGAGCGTCCGCGCGGCGGCGTGGGGCAACGGCGTGGTGGGGGCGAGGCCTCCATGCCTCGCCACGTCGGTCGGTGACTCCCCGTTCTCCGGCGCGTTGCGCCAAACCCGCGCTCCGATCAGCGCCACCAGCGCGCAGCCGCAGGCCAGCGGGACGAGCGCGCGCAGCGGGTAGGGGCCGAAGTAGGCGCCCTTGGTGAGCGCCTTGGGGTCGCCGGAGTGGAGGATGTCGAGCAGGCCCTGATGGTCGATACCGAGCAGCGTGGGGCCGAGCGCCGCGTACAGCGCCCAAGCGCCGAGCGCGAGCAGGCCGGCGCGCAGCGAGCGGTTGGTGAGGCGCATGCGGGGGGTGGCGTACGCGGCGAGCCCGATCGCGCCGAGGGCGGGGACCAGGAAGACCCAGATCTCCCCCCAGCCGCGGCCGAGGCCGTAGGCGGTGGCGATCGTGGGCTGGAAGAAGCCGTTGAAGAGGTGGCGCATCCAGCTGACGGTCTCGGTCTCGTAGCCGACCAGGGAGTGCGTGATCGCGGCGAGCACCGAGCAGGTGATCGAGACGGCGGCGAGCGCAATCGTGGGGCCGGGCCAGCGCTCGAACGCGATCGCCAGCCCCAGCGCGAGGAACGGCAGCATGGTGGCGAGGAAGCGGGGGCCGGGGGAGCCGCCGCCGAAGGGTAGGAAGTAGCCGGAGTTGTAGGTGAGATACAGCAGGCAGGTGCCGCCGATCACGAGCGCCTCGGCCCGGCGGCCGCGGCGGTACAGCGCGACCGTGCCGAGCGCCCCCATCACCAGTACCGGCGAGAGCGTGAGCAGGCCGCGCGAGTCCCCGAGCAGCGTGGCGGCCACGCGCAGGGAGGGGGCGGTGATCCCGAAGAAGCCTTTGTGCTGCTGGGGCACGTTGGCGTAGGCGACGTGCGTGAGCGAGTGGAAGGCGGCGAGGTTGTAGAGCGCGAGCGGCACCATGCCCACGAGCGCCCCCACCGCGAAGGCGCCGCCGCGGCGCAGCACCCCGACGGGCGTGAGCGCGTCGCGGCGCGAGAGCAGGTAGCACCCGAGCACGCCGGCGAGCAGCGCGAGCGGGTACTCGGAGGAGATCGCGTAGCCGAGCGTGAGGCCGGCCGCCCCGCACAGCCACGCGCGCGGGGGGCCGCGGCGCTCGCGCATCAGCATCGTGAACGCGGCAAAGCCGAGGCAGGCGGTGAAGATGTGCGAGAACAGCAGCGTGGAGAGGCTCAGCGCGATCGTGCCGAGGCCGAGCGTGACCGCGGTTGCCGCCCCGAAGCCGGGTTGCAGGCGCTCGGCGGCGCTCCACACGAGCGCCAGCAGCAGCAGGCCGGGCAGCACGTTGCCCCACAGCCCGACGAGGTACACCAGCTCGTCGGGGCCGGGCTGCGCCGGGGATTCTTCGGCCCACCGCGCGGCGTCCACCCCGTTCAGAACGGTGTACCACGGCATCACGAACAGCGCCAGCCCGGGGGCGCGGGCCGAGTAGAAGTGTCCGTGGTAGCGGACCTTGTCGCCCGTGTTCTTCTGGTAGGGGTCGATCGTGGTCTGTTCGTGGTAGAGCGCCTGCAGCAGGTCGAAGTGCGAGGTCTGGTTCCAGGAGAAGTTCTGGATCACCGTCGCGTAGGAGAGCCCCACCAGCAGCACCGCCGCGAGTGCAAGTCGCCTCTTTCCGCTTGTGTTCCGCGCTACGATCGGCTGAGGATAATGCGAGTCCTGGTGGTAGGAGCCGGAGGTGTGGGCGCGGCGTTCGCGGCGATCGCGCAGCGCAGGCCGGCGTTCGAGCACGTGACCTTGGCGGACGTCTCCCCGCAGCGCGCCAAGGATGCCGCCGCGCGGCTGGGCGAGGCCGACCGCTTCACCGCCGAGCAGGTGGATGCGTCAAGCCTCGAGCAATTGGTGGCGCTGATCGGCAGGGTGCGGCCCGACGCGGTGCTGAACGCCTGCGACCCGCGCTTCAACGAGCCGATCTTCGGCGCCTGCTTCCAGGCGCGGGTGACGTACCTCGACATGGCGATGACACTCTCGAAGCCCCATTCGCAGCGGCCGTACCAGCTGCCGGGGGTGATGCTCGGCGAGTACCAGCTGGCTCAGCACGAGCAGTGGGAGCAGGCCGGCCTCTTGGCGCTGGTGGGGATCGGCGTCGAGCCGGGGCTGTCGGACATCTTCGCGCGCTACGCCGCCGACGAGCTCTTCTCGCGGGTCGAGCAGGTGGGGGTGCGCGACGGCGCCGACCTGGTGGTGGAAGGGTATGACTTCGCGCCGACCTTCTCGATCTGGACGACGATCGAGGAGTGCCTGAACCCGCCGCTGATCTGGGAGCGCGAGCGCGGCTTCTACACCACGCCGCCCTTCTCCGAGCCGGAGGTGTTCGAGTTCCCCGAGGGGATCGGCAAGGTGGAGTGTGTGAACGTGGAGCACGAGGAGGTCGTGCTGATCCCCCGCTGGGTGGCGTGCGAGCGGGTCACGTTCAAGTACGGGCTGGGGGACGAGTTCATCGACGTGTTGCGCACGCTGCACAAACTGGGCCTCGACTCGACCGAGCCGGTGACGGTGCGCGGCGTGCAGGTCGCCCCGCGCGACGTGGTCGCGGCCGCGCTGCCCGACCCGGCGACGCTCGGCGAGCGGATGAGCGGGCGCACCTGCGCCGGCACGTGGGTGACGGGCACCGGCCGCGACGGCAACCCCCGCTCTACCTACCTCTACCACGTGGTGGACAACGAGCGGACGATGCGCGAGTACGGCAGTCAGGCGGTCGTGTGGCAGACCGCGATCAACCCCGTCGTCGCGCTCGAGCTGCTCGACGACGGCACATGGCGCGGCGCCGGCGTGCTCGGCCCCGAGGCGTTTTCACCCGGCCCGTTCCTGGAGCGCCTCGCGGCGTTCGGCTCGCCGCACGGCCAGCGCGACGACGCGGTGTAAGGCGTCCCTACGCCGACATTGCCCGCTCGACGGTGGCCATCTACCTTTTGCGTGGAGGGAGTGGGAGGTGGCGGTACAGCACGACGGTGCAGCAGGTGGCGCATATGAGCACGAACGCCCACAGGGGTGCGCCCAGGATCAGGATCCCAGCCGCGACGAGACCGAACAGCAGCGAGAGGGCTACGTCGTAGCGGTCGAAGTCGTCGTTCATGAACCAGTTCATGAGACGACCCTAGCGACAAACAGGAAGAAGATCAATGGCCCGAAGAGCACGCCGATTCGAAAGCCGAAACCAAGGCCGCGATTGATCAGATCAGCGCGCACACGGGCGGGGGTGGTATCCAGTGCGAACAGCGCTGCGGGCAGTCCCGAGCAGAAGGCCGTGGCGCCGCCCAGCACGGTCGCCCACGCAAGCAGGCCGTTGACCACGGCAGTCCCCAGCGAGGGGTTGGCCTCGCAGAGAATGCGGATGACGGCTGTGATGGGCATGTCGAGCACCGTACGCACCGACGGCGATGGAACGCTCGGGCGAGGGCAGGGTTGCCCATGGATCGCCCGTGTTTACGGGCATCGGCGTTCCCAAGTTGGCGCGAATGGGTCCGTTGCCAGCCCCAAGGCGAGCACCCCAATCCTCCTGGTCCCGTTGGAAGGCCCTGCGTACTTCGTATCTCATGGTGGGGAAGGGTGGCTGAGCCTGATCGTGGTGCTGCAGGACTACGGGGTCACGATCGACCTGGTCGGCACCACCTTCATCAGCAAAGCCGGGGTCATCAGCAGCACGTTCAAGATCGTCCCAGACCAGCCCGTCACGAGCTTCGAACTGACGCTCCCCGAGGGGCCGTACAGCGCACTGACTGCCCTCGGGAACCTTTGCGCGGCCAAGAAGACCGTCACGGTCAAGAAGAAGGTCACCGCCAAGGTTCACGGCCGCAGGAAGACGATCACCCGCAAGGTCAAGCAGACCGTGGGTGGGCGGGTGCCTGATCCCCTGCAGATGCCGACCGAATTCGTCGCGCAGAACGGCGCCGAATCCACCAGACCACACCGATCGCCGTCACCGGCTGCCCGAAGAAGGCACCCCTGGCGAAGAAGGCGAAGAGCGGGCGAAAGAAGCGGTAACGGCGCGGCACCGATGACGGAGCCCACAGCAGGAGCGCGAACACACACCTGACGTAACCGACATCGACTGTCGGTTACGTTAGATGTCAGTTAGCTCGGGATGCAGCGCCATAGGCATCATCTGGTTGCCTCGGCGACCGCCGGGATGCGACAGACGCACTTCATAGCTCAGCTGTGCTTGGCGACGAGCTCGAGCTGCTCGACCGGGACCGTGACGAAGTCCAATGCCACGCCCCGGTCGTTGGCGATCTCGACCAGCTTGTGGTCCCCGAAGTCGCTGACGACTGCGCCGACGGTGCCGGGCGGCCACTGGCCGATCCCCCTGACGCGGTCGGCGGGTTGAGTCAGTGTCTCGTCCTTGTCGACGGCTTGGGTCAGCGCAACGACGTCGTTCTCGTAGATGGCTCGCTGGGCGGTGGCCACGGTTTCTCCAGTCTAGTCGTCGATGTAGGCGGATACAAGTCGCGGCGGGGCACCTGAGGCGCTGATGATCCAGGCAGTCCTGACGGTCCCGATACGGCCGGCCTTTGCGCCGATCCCCGGTATCGGCATGTCGACGACGCAGTTGACGCCCCACGGTGGGAGTATGTCTCGAGCTTGTATCGCACGCCGAACGCCTCCGCGGCGCGCGGAAGCAACTCGCCCACTGTGGGCGCCCTGTAGCTCATCGCTGTGGGCCGGGCCGGTTCACGCGACCTACCGTACGTGTCACTTGGGGTGAAGCTCTGGGGTGCGGTGCCGCCCGCTTCTCAATCGCCCGTGTTTACGGGGAGTCGGCTTTCGAAGTTGGCGCGTATGCGTCCTTCGCCTGCCAACGGCGAGCTGTGTGACGCCGCGATCCCCTGGGGCTTGACAGTTGCGCTGCGGTGCGTTACGCTGCGTCAGGAGTCCGGTTCCCCACTGTTGGGAGCCGGGTACATAGGGTCTGGTTGGGGTCATACCGTCTTGTGGTTGACGTCAAATAGCGCTCACAGGGTTTTTGTTGTTGTGGGAGAGGGTCTGGATCGGATCGATGAGGGAGTTGTTTGAGCGTGGTTTCTAGTGGGAGATTCATGATGGGGATGTGCGCGTCGGCCCGGCGGGCTGATGCTAGATGCGCCAGCTTGGCGCTGTCGCATCTCTCTCTCTCTCTCTCTCTCTTCGGCTAGTGCGCTAGTCGGTAGGCCCTCTCGTTCGGCGCTTCGGCGCCACGGTTCTTCTCCCCGCGCGGGGGGTGGGTGCTTCGTGTCTCGGGTTGGGGTTTCGGACGCGCACGCGTGGGGTGTGTGCTGATGGCGGTGTCGGCGCGTGGTGGTACGGGCGCGGCGGCGAGTCTACGCGCGGTTGAGCGGGCGCGGCCGGTGGGGCGGGGTGCGCGGCGTGGGTCGACGCGGTTGGCGTTGGCGAGGGGTACGCCGCGGGTGCAGGTGGAGGAGATTCAGCGTTCGCGGTTGCTGGCGGCTGCGGCGGCGGTGATTGACGAGGTTGGCTATGAGCAGACCTCGGTGCAGGGGATCGCCACTCGTGCGCGGGTGTCGCGGCGGACGTTCTATGAGTTGTTCGGTAACCGTGAGGCGTGTCTGGTCGCGTTGTTGGAGGAGGCCGCGGGGCGGGTCGAGCGGGAGCTGGAGGCGGCAGGTCTGGAGGGCCTGGCGTGGCGTGAGCGGGTGCGTGGGGGGCTTTGGGCGATTCTCTCGTTTCTGGATGGCGAGCCGGTGTTGGCGCGGATTTGTGTGGTGCAGGCGTTGCACGGTGGCCCGGTGGTGATGGAGTGTCGTGAGCGGATTCTCGCGCGGTTGGCGGCGGTGTTGGATGAGGGGCGCCGGGAGGGCTCGCGCGGGGGTGAGTGCACGTTGGTCACCGCGGAAGGCTTGGTGGGTGGCGCGTTCGGGGTCATCTATGCGCGGTTGCGCAGCGGCGACCGTCGTCCGTTGACGGGTTTGCTGGATGAGTTGATGGGGATGATCACGCTTCAGTATCTGGGTGCGCGGGCGGCGCGACGTGAGCAGCAGCGTCCGGCGCCCGAGCCTGCCCGGGTGCCGCGTGCGCGCGGGTGTGTGAACGGCGCGCAACTGGAGCGCGACCCGTTGGGGGAACTGCCGATGCGTTTGACGTATCGCACGGCGCTGGTGCTGCGGTGTATCGCCGAGCGTCCGCTGGCGAGCAACCGCACGGTCGCGAGCAGCGCGGGGATCGCCGACCCGGGGCAGATCTCGAAGCTTTTGCGGCGTCTGGAGCGCCTGGGTCTGGCGGTGAACACCGGCGGTGGCCATCAGAGCGGTGAGCCGAACGCGTGGAAGCTCACCGCGCTGGGTCATGAGGTCGAGCGGCGACTGAGTGTCGCGGCTCTTCATGGGGATGAGACCCCATGATCGGTCCCGCCGGATCTCGCAATACCGGTCTTGCCGTATCCAGGCCGCTTGTTCAATTCACGTGCGTAGCGCTGAGCGCCGGCACGTTCGACTCCCCAAAGGAGAGATGACCGATGTTCTCAGCAATACGTAAACACATAAGTCCCCCAACCGTCGTGGCGTTTATGGCCCTGGTCTTCGCGATGACCGGCGGTGCGTTCGCCGCGAGCAGCAACAGCGGCGGTGGGGGTGGTGGTGCGAAAGCGACGGCCTCGGCCGCGCCGGCGCACACTACGGCGGTTGCGGTCGTGGCCAAGGCCAAGCCGGCCCCCAAGGGCAAGGCGGGCCCAAGAGGTCCCGCCGGAGCTAAAGGAGCGACCGGTGCCCCTGGTGCGACCGGTCCCGCGGGTGCGATGGGGCCCGTTGGTGCCACGGGCCCGGGTGGCGCGCAAGGGGCCCCTGGCGCAACCGGAGCCACAGGTGCCACGGGCGCGACGGGCGCCGCTGGTCCGGAAGGAAGCTTCAACACATCCCTCCCCAAAGGTAAGACCCTGAAGGGTGATTGGACGATCACTGCGGTCGTGCCAGGCGCCAACATTCTCGAAGGGGCTGCTGCTACTACGATCAGTTTTGGTATTCCGCTTGCTGTCGCGCCGGAACCGGTCTATGTGCGAGCTCCGACGACAGAAGAAGAAGAACACCATGTCTTTCCAAGCCCGCCCGGTGGTTGCACGGGGAATGTTGAAGAACCGGGTGCTGAAGCGGGTCATCTATGTGTCTTTGCGAGGTTTGAAAGCAACAATAAATCGAAGCCCAATATCTGTGCATCGACGAAGCCGATCGTGCTCTGTCTGGAGAACAACATCCCAGGAGTGGCAGGGACGGCCGATCCGGCTGGGGCGCTTGTCTCTGTAATTAGTGAAAATGCTGGCACGATACTCCTGAATGGCACCTGGGCGGTGACAGCCGAATAGCTCTCCTGCGCCAGGTTCCCCGGGGACGATGGTGTCCCCGGGGAGCCCACGGCGCCGATCACCCCATCACAGGACAGCAGTGAGACCGAGATGCACCACCCCACGAGAAAGGCACGCCAGTGAGACCAGCAGAGCACGACGCGAACCCCGTTTCCACGCCGAAGACCGGTCTCTTCGCGACGCTCCGCGCCTCCCTCCCCGTCAAAGGGACCGGTGCGCCCTCACGCGCGCCGCGTAGGCGGCGTCTGCTTGCCGCTGCTCTTGTGGTGCTCGCGACTGCTGTTGCGCTGGCCGTCGTTGCTTCCCTTGCATTTGCATCGGGCCCCCCGCAGGCCGAAAAAGAACTTGCAGAAGAGACGGTGAATGCGACCCGCGCCCATCTCGTGGTGGATGTAGTTACAGAGGGACTTAACCTTAAATGGCACGCCGAATACATCACGGCGCAGAAACTCAAAGAAGCGGAAGAAAAAAAAGAAACAGCACAGTGGATGGCTGCTGCTAGCGGAACTAGCGAACAAACTAGCGACGATATCTATCTTGGAGCGGATTTCCCTCTCCACTCCTTGGGCGCGAGCGGTGTCCTTCACCATCTTGAACCCGGCACTGCCTACGATGCTCGCTTCATCGCCGAAAACTCAGCCGGATCCGACGAACGGACCTTCACGTTCACCACCACTGCGGTCACTAAGCCCGAAATCGCAGAAATCTTTGAGAGTGGCCATGTGACGTCGACCACTTTCAGTGTCCAAGCAGCGAGTCCGACGTCCGCGACCGCGGAAGCGCAGATCGAGACTAACGGCGCCGAAACCAAATACGCCTTCGAATACGCACCCGCTGAAGGGCCGAATGGGCAGTCTCCTGCCGAAGGAAGCTCGGCGTGGGTGCCGTTCGAACCCGCCGGGACGGTCACCGTCGCCGAAGACTTCGCTGTCGCCGCGGTGAAAGTCACCGGTCTCGCGCCCGAAACGAAGTATTACGCCCGCGTCAAAGCCACCAACGAAGAGGGCACCGTGACCCAGCGTACTACGAAATTCAGTGATGGGTCGTTCACGACCCCGACGGAAAAGCCTGTGGCTTTTGCACCGGAATTGCGTAATTTGACTGGTGTTTCGGTGCATCTCAGCGGGGAGATCCTTCCGCATGGGTTAGAAACTACGTGGCGATTTGAATATGCCCTATCGGCGAGGGGCCCTTGGACGCCTGTAACGGGTGCTGAAGGGATCGTGACGTTAATGCAGGCCGAAGCCCTTCCCGAAGGCACCCCGACCCAGGTTGAAGGTTCGCTTACGGGCCTGAGTCCTTCGAAGGTCTACTACCTTCGTCTGTTCGCGAAAAGCGCGGCGGGTGAAGGCCTCAACGGCTCTGAAGAACCGATTTTAGCTGAGAAGCAAGGAATTACGAGTTTTGAGACGTTTGGTGCGCCGCGCGAAGCGACGACGTTTGCGGTGCATGGTCTTGATGGGGAAGCGTTGCGGGTGATGGGCTCGGTGAACCCGAACAGCGTGCCCACATCGGGCGAACAGACGATCACGGTCGAAGGCGCTCCGACGGGTGGGACGTTCACGTTGACGTTCAAGGGTCAGACGACCACGCCGATCGCGTTTGACGCGCCGGCAGAAGGGCCGAATGGGGTGGGGCGGGCGTTAGCTGCTCTCTCCACGATCGGGGGCGAATCCAGTGTGATTGTTACGGGACCGGCTGGTGGCCCGTACACGGTCTATTTCGGCAATGAAGGGGGGCCTTTGGCTGAAAAGGCCCAACCGCAGATCGAAGCTGACGCGTCGGGTTTGACGCCGTCCCCGGCGGCTGCGGTGAAGGTCGCGATTGTCGAGGTGGGCGGTGAAGGGTATGTCACGCACTACCACTTCGATTATGTGTCGCAGAAGCAGTTCGAAGCGCCGGGCGGCGAAGGCGGTTTCGCGAGAGCGAGCAGTACCCCGGATGTGGAGCTCGGCTCTGGTGATAGCACGGAGTATGTCGGTGCGGCTCTCCCTGCGTTGATCCCGGGTGAATCCTATCGTTTTCGGCTGGTTGCGACGAATACGTCGCCGGGGGATCCGGTTGTGCGTGGTGAAGAACAGTCTTTGACGGATCCGGTCCCACCGGCGGTCGCTCCTGAAGCGGGGGGTGGGTGTCCCAATGAATCGTTGCGGACAGGTCTGTCGGCGTTGCTGCCGGATTGTCGTGCGTTTGAGCAGCTGACGCCGGTGGATAAGGAAGGCGCCCAGGAAATCTTCAACTACGGTGGCACGTTCGGAACCGAAGGGGTTGCCCTCGGCGAAGACGGCGATCATTTGGAGTATGCCTCGACCACGGTGAAGTATGGTGCGGGGCCGACAGCGGGCCAGAGCCCGTACTTCTTTTCCCGGAATGGAACGGGTTGGCAGATGACGGCGGGCTCGACGCAGCCCGAAGCGGGGGTCGATACCTACATCCCGCAGGTCTTCAGCTCCGATCTCAGCGGGTTTGCTTTTCAAGCAAGCTTTGGGACGTCGCCCTTGAGTCAGTCCTCGCATACGGAATTCAGGGCGGGCCCTCCCGGTGGACCGTATACGACGGTCGCGTCGGTTCCCAGTGCGGAGTCTGAACCTGGTTGGGTCGCGGCGTCGGGAGACTTCTCAAAGCTCGTGCTCCAAGTAGCGGATCACACGCTGCTCGGTCATTCCACGCATACCCGCGAAGGTGAAGATCTCTACGAATACTCTGGGGGACAGCTGCGGCAGCTGAACGTGACGGGTCCCGCGCCCGGCGTTACGATCGGGACCTGCGGCGCGACGATCGCGAATGGAGGGACAGGGCTCCGCTCGGGGGTGAGCGCGAATACTGACCGCAGCCACGCTGTATCCCAAGATGGCTTGCATGTCTTCTTCGAAGCTGTCCCGACCGGGGAGGGTTGTTCGGAAGCGAAGCATCTCTACGTGCGGGTGAATGGCGCGGAAACGGTCGATCTCGGCGTGTACACGTTCGTCGCCGCTAATGCCGAAGGGTCGAGTGTCCTGCTCGAGAAGCGAAGCGGTGTAAATCCCGGTCTGTATCTATATAGGGCTGGTTCGTCGCCGGAATTCTTGCCTTCGAGCGGGGTTGCGATCACGAGTGGCGCAAGTGAAAGTAATTTGACTGTCTCTGAAAATCTAAGTACCGTCTATATCAGGGCGGGTGAAATAACGGTCCCGACCTTGTATCGTTATGATGTTGCGGGTAAGAGCTTGTTGTTCGTGTCGAAGCTTAGTGCGGGTGATGGCCGCACGTTTTATGCGTCGAGTCCGGATGGTCGCTATTTGTATTTCATTGCGGAATCGGTTGCTGGTTTGCCGGGTGGCGGGATCGAACACTACGACCTAGAGGGTCACGAGGCGGAACGGCAGACATCGCAGGTGTACCGCTATGACAGTACCGAAGAGGTCTTGCAGTGCATGTCGTGTGCGTCGACGTTTGATACCGAACCGAGGTTGAGCGCGCTGTTCACCCAAGGTGAGGCGGTGACTGCGTCTGCTGATGGCGATTATGTGTTCTTTGATACTCCTGCGGCGTTGTTGCTGGCAGATGTCGATGGCGAAATTGCGCCTGAAGGAGTCAAGGCTGAGGGTGGGGAACACTCTTCTATGAACTATTCGTTGTCCAGCGATGTGTATGAGTGGCGTAAGGATGGTGTGGCCGGCTGTTCCCATGCGCAGGGTTGTCTCGCGTTGATCACTTCCGGCCACGGTGGCTTCTTGAACACTCTGCTGGGCGCCACGAGTACGGGTGGTGATGTGTTCTTCGCGACGAAAGAATCGTTGGTGACGGCGGATAACGATTCGGCGGAGGATATTTATGATGCGCGCGTCGACGGCGGCTTCCCCGAACCGTCTAAACCGGTTGAATGTAAGGGCGACTCCTGCTCGACTCCGTTCGCGCCGCCGGGCGAAGTGACCCCCTCGAGCTCGACCTTCCAGGGTCCCGGCAACCCCGCCCCCTCGGCAGCCGCGCCCGCCGTGAAAAAGAAGACGGTGGCGAAAAAGAAGCCAAAGAAGAAGGCGCACAAGAAAAAGAAGGTCAAGAAGTCAAGCAAGAAGGCAAAGAAGTCGGCGAAGGGGAGGAAGTAACATGTTCGCGCGAACCACATACCAGTCCGTCCCGGCGGCGCGGCCATATCTCACGCCTGTCATGGCCTGCCTTGCCCTCCTCGCCTGCCTGGCGTTCGCTGGCTCGGCGGTCGCGAAGCCGAGTCCGAAGCCTTTCGAAATCATTCCTGATAGCTTTCGTGTGAGTACGTCTTCGGGTCAGGCGGCGGCGCATGCGGATTTGACGGTCGCGTTTGATTTCGCGCACGAAGGGACTAATGGGCCGACGTTTAATGATGGTCGTACGACGGTCGTGGAACTCCCCTCGGGGTTCATTGGTAATAACACGGCGGTGCCGTCGTGTTCGTTGGCGCAGCTCGTCGGCGATAACGCCATCGGTGCGACAGGGAACCCTGAATGCTCGCCCGCGAGCCAGGTCGGGGTGATCAGCTTCGATGCGTTTACGGCCGGTAGCTCCGCTGAAGAAGTCGCGATACCTTTGTATAACATGGAAGTCACGAGCTTCGGTGTCGCCGCCGAGCTTGGCTTCAACTATCAAGGGACTGTGGTTCAGGCCCTCACCGTAAGTGTCCGCCCGGGCGACTCGGGGCTGACGATCACGAGCGCGAACATCGAACGAAAAAGCGAATTCCGCAACGTATCCGTCACGACCTGGGGCCTACCCGCGTCCCACGCACACGACGCCCTGCGCGGCAAGGAATGCTACTCAAACCACAGCCCCGTCTGCGAAGGCGGCAACGAGAGCGCGAACATCCCCGTCAAGCCGTTCCTGTCGAACCCCACGAGCTGCGAACCCCACATCGCGCGCATGGAGGCGGACTCCTGGGAGGCCCCGGAAACGTGGTCGCACGCCGAAACCGAAGCGACACCGAGCAGCGAATGCGAACGCGTACCCTTTGACCCCTCGATCGAAGTCGCGCCCACAACGCGCTCCGCGGAATCCTCGAGCGGCCTGAACATCTCCCTCGACGTCCCTCAAAGCTGGGAAAACCCGAGCGGGATCGCGACGGCAAATCTGAAGGACACGACCGTCGCGCTGCCCGTCGGGTACACAGCCAACCCCTCCCTCGCATCAGGCTTGGGGACGTGCACCCCGCAGCAGTTTGAAGCGGAAACGTCCTCCAGCGCGCCGGGGGCGGGATGTCCGCCGGAATCCAAAATCGGGGTTGTGAACGTCGAAACACCTGTGCTCTCGGAAAAGCTCACCGGCAACATCTACATCTCCACGCCGTTCGATAACAAGTTCGACTCGCTGCTCGGCCTCTATATCGTCGTCAAGGACCCCGCCCGCGGGATCATCGTCAAACTCCAAGGCCAGATCGAACCGAACCCTGTCACCGGGCAGCTCGTGACGACGTTTGATGAAAACCCGCAGGTCCCGTTCAGCAAGTTCACCCTCGAACTCGACCAAGACCAGACATCCCCTCTCGTCAGCCCACCGGCCTGCGGCGCCTACACCGCCCAAGCCAGCCTAACCCCCTGGTCAGCGCCCCTGACCCCACAGCTCGTCAACAGCCAGCCGTTCCAGACCGAAACGGGCATCGGTGGCGGCGCCTGCCCCGCCGGCGGCGTTCCGCCGTTCCATCCTGCCCTGGTCGCGGGGACGTTGAACAACAACGCGGGCGCCTACAGCCCGATGGACATCCAGATCACTCGTCACGACGGCGAACAAGAGATCACCGGGTTCGCCACCCAGCTGCCCCCGGGCCTGACGGCCAACCTCTCGGGGATCCCGTTCTGCTCGGAAGCGGACATCGCCCGCGCACGAACCCTGTCCGGGGCGCAGGAGGAAGCAGAACCGGCGTGTCCGGCGGCGAGCGAAATCGGGCATACCCTCGTCGGCGCCGGCGTCGGTGCGGTTCTGGCGTACACCCCCGGCAAGGTGTACCTCGCCGGCCCCTATGAAGGGGCGCCGTTCTCGATCGCGGCGATCACCAGCGCGAAGGTCGGCCCGTTCGACCTGGGGACGGTTGTGGTGCACCTGCCGTTGTTGATCAACCCGGAAACGGCGGCGGTGAGCATCCCGTCGGGTGCGGCGAACCAGATCCCGCACATTATCGACGGGATCATCATCCACGTCCGTGACATCCGGGTCTACATCGAACGCCCGGACTTCATGATCAACCCCACCAGCTGCAACCCCATGACCTTCTCAGCAACAGTCATCGGCGGCGGCGCGGACCCGACGAACCCCGCGGACAACACCCCCGCGACGACCAACGACTCCTTCCAGCTCGCCAACTGCCAAAACCTCAAGTTCGAACCCAAGTTCAGCGTCTCGACCAGCGGGAGGACCAGCAGGGCGGATGGCGCGAGCCTGACCGCGAAGCTCACCGTACCCGGGGCGCTCGGTGCCCAGGCGAACATCAGCAAGGTCAAAGTCGAACTCCCCGAGCGGCTGCCCTCGCGTCTGCCGACGCTGCAGAAAGCGTGCACCGCCGAACAGTTCGACAAGAACCCCGCGGGGTGCCCGCCCGCGTCGATCATCGGACACGCCAGCGCGACCACGCCGATCCTCCCCGTCCCCTTGGAAGGCCCCGCGTACTTCGTCTCCCACGGCGGCGAAGGATGGCCGAGCCTGATCGTCGTGCTCCAAGGCTACGGCGTAACGATCGACCTGGTCGGCACGACGTTCATCAGCAAAGCCGGCGTCACCAGCAGCACGTTCAAGACCGTCCCCGACCAGCCCGTCACGAGCTTCGAACTGACGCTCCCCGAGGGCCCCTACAGCGCCCTCACCGCGCTCGGGAACCTCTGCACGGCCACGAAGACCGTCACCGTGAAGAAGAAGGTCACGGTAAAGGTCCACGGCCGCAGGAAGACGATCACCCGCGAGTTCAAGCAGACCCGGGGTGGGCGGGCACTGGATCCCCTGCAGATGCCGACCGAATTCGTTGCGCAGAACGGCGCCGAAATCAAACAGACCACCCCGATCACCGTCACCGGCTGCCCGAAGAAGGCACCCCTGGCGAAGAAGGCCAAGCGCAGGCGAAAGAAGCGGTAACGGCGCGGCACGCAGGCGAAAGAAGCGATAACGGCGCGGCACCGATGACGACCGCCTCCCCTGTGACATCTGGGCCTCTACTGTAAACTCCGAGTTAGCAGCGCGCTTTCTCCGAGTTAGCAGGGGGCATCGTGGAGTTCGTCGAACGAAGCATCGCCAGCACCGTCGTCTACGCGATGGGCTACGCGCGCGTGGTGGCGCTGCTTGGTCCGCGGCAGGCGGGGAAGAGCACACTGGTGCGCAGGCTCGCCGAGGAGCGGTTGGCGGCCGACTATCTTTCGCTCGACGACGAGCCGGTGCGCTCGCTCGCGGCCGGCGATCCTGCCGGGTTCATCGCGGCGCGCGGGCGTAGGACGGTGATCGACGAGGTTCAGCGTGCGCCCGAGCTGCTGCTGGCGATCAAGTCGCGGGTGGACCGGGACACCGTCCCGGGTCAGTTCCTGCTCACCGGGTCGGCGAACCTTCGTCGCATTCCCACCGTGAGCGACGCACTGCCGGGGCGGGTGGACTACCTCACGCTGTGGCCGCTCACGCAGGGTGAGCTGGCGGGGCACGGGGAGCAGTTTCTCACGCGACTCTTCGCGGGCGAGCCCCCCGTTGTGGCCGATGCTCCCGTGGGCAGGCATGAGTATGCGGAGATGATGCTGACGGGGGGCTTTCCCGAGGCGCGTGAGCGTCCTGAGGCGGCGCGATCGATGTTCTTCTCGAGCTACGTGGACTCGATTGTCGAGCGGGACGTTGGGGATGTCTCGCGAGTGCGCGACCCCTCGTCGCTGGGGACGTTGTTGCGGCTGCTGGCGGCTCGTTCCGGTGGGCTTGCACGCTACGATGCGCTCGCCCGCGACCTGGGGATCGATGGGAAGACCGTGAAGAGTCACGTGGATGTGCTGGAGCGTCTCTTTCTCGTCCGGGTGCGCCGGCCGTGGCACGTGAACCTGGGAAGCAGGCAGGTGAAGGCCCCGAAGCTGTACGTGTCCGACACCGGGCTGCTCGGAGCCCTCGTGGGAGCGGACGTCTCGCGCGTGCGCGATGACGACGGCTTCGCGGGCGCCCTGTTCGAGACGTTCGTCGCAACGGAGCTCGAGCGCCAGGCGTCGTGGTTCGGGCAGCCACTGACGTTCTGGCACTATCGAGAAGCCGATCGCGAGGTCGATGTGGTCGTCGAACGTCCCTCGGGGGACATCGTGGGCGTGGAGGTCAAGGCGAGCGCCACCGTTCGCACGGCTGACTTCGCGGGATTGCGCCACCTGCGCAAACGGGTGGGCAAGCGCATGGTGGGCGGTGCGATCCTTTACGCAGGAGCTCACACGCTGCCGTTCGGCGAACGTGCCTGGGCAATCCCACTGCGGGCGCTGTGGGCAGCCTGACCACCGTGGCCGTGCGGCGTGTGGGTGCCTTACGGACAGCGTCCTCTCAGAAAACTGACGGGCAACATCTATGTCGCGACATCCTTCGACAACATGTTCGACTCCCTCCTCGGCCTCACGGTCGAAGTTAGACTCGTAGGACGATTTGTAGTACGTTGGTGAGTGTGGCTCGTGCCCTTCATGTCCGGCTCGATGAGGATTCCGAAGCTGCGCTCCGGGTGATGCGGGCTGAGGGGATGACCGACTCGCAGGCGGTTCGCCAAGCGCTGACCGAGGCGCGCGCGCATCGTCGTCGGCGCATAGCGTTGCGTCAGGAGGCGCACCGGCTCGCCAATGACCCGGTGGACCGTGCGGAGCTTGAGGCTCTGCGTGGAGAGTTGGACGAGCTGATGCCGGAGTGGCCTGCCGACTGAGATGGATCGCGGTGAGATAGTTCGGATCCCACCGCCACGTCGAGCGCGTGGTCATGGGCAACAGGGCTCGAGGCCGGGTGTCGTGGTTCAGGCCGATGAGCTGCTCGCTCTCAGCACGGTGCTCGTCGCGCCGACCTCGCGCGGGGCGGCGCCGGCGACATTCCGTCCACTGGTCGAGGTTTCCGGGGTTCCCACTCGTGTGCTGACCGACCAGCTGAGGGTATTCGACGTGCAGACCGTGGAGGGCGGCTTGGGACGTCTCGCTCCCGAAGAGCTCGAAGCCTTGGACGAGGCGCTGGCGCTCGTGCTCGGGCTGCGAATTTGATGGGCCATGCCGCGATTGATTAGGTCGGCCGTGTAACGGCGGATCCTCGGGGCTTGACAGTTGCGCTGCGGTGCGTTACGCTGCGTCAGGAGTCCGGTTCTCCGACTGTTGGGAGCCGGGTACATAGGGTCTGGTTGGGGTCATGCCGCTTTGTGGTTGACGTCAAATAGCGCTCGCAGGGTTTTTGTTGTTGTGGGAGAGGGTCTGGATCGGAGCGATGAGGGAGTTGGTTCTGCGTGGTTTCTAGAGGGAGATTCATGATGGGGGTGTGCGCGTCGGCCCGTAGGGCTGATGCTAGATGCGCCAGCTTGGCGCTGTCGCATCTCTCTCTCTCTCTCTCTCTCTCGGCTAGTGCGCTAGTCGGTAGGCCCTCTCGTTCGGCGCTTCGGCGCCACGGTTTCTCTCCCCGCGCGGGGGGTGGGCGCTTCGTGTCTCGGGTTGGGGCTTCAGACGCGCACGCGTGGGGTGTGTGCTGATGGCGGCGTCGGCGCGTGGTGGTACGGGCGCGGCGGCGAGTCTACGCGCGGTTGAGCGGGCGCGGCCGGTGGGGCGGGGTGCGCGGCGTGGGTCGACGCGGTTGGCGTTGGCGAGGGGTACGCCGCGGGTGCAGGTGGAGGAGATTCAGCGTTCGCGGTTGCTGGCGGCTGCGGCGGCGGTGATTGACGAGGTTGGCTATGAGCAGACCTCGGTGCAGGGGATCGCCACTCGTGCGCGGGTGTCGCGGCGGACGTTCTATGAGTTGTTCGGTAACCGTGAGGCGTGTCTGGTCGCGTTGTTGGAGGAGGCCGCGGGGCGGGTCGAGCGGGAGCTGGAGGCGGCAGGTCTGGAGGGCCTGACGTGGCGTGAGCGGGTGCGTGGCGGGCTGTGGGCGATTCTCTCGTTCCTTGACAGTGAGCCGGTGCTGGCACGGATTTGTGTGGTGCAGGCGTTGCACGGGGGCCCGGTGGTGATGGAGTGTCGTGAGCGGATTCTCGCGCGGCTGGCGGCGGTGTTGGATGAGGGGCGCCGGGAGGGCTCGCGTGGGGGTGAGTGCACGTTGGTGACCGCGGAAGGCTTGGTGGGTGGCGCGTTTGGTGTGGTGTATGCGCGGTTGCGCAGCAGGGATCGTCGTCCGTTGACGGGTTTGTTGGATGAGTTGATGGGAATGATCGCGCTGCAGTATCTGGGTGCGCGGGCGGCGCGGCGTGAGCAGCAGCGCCCGGCCCCCGGGCCCTCTCGGGTGCCTCGTGCGCGTGGCAGTGCGGATGGCGTGCGGCTTGAGCGCGACCCACTGGGGGATCTCCCGATGCGTCTGACCTACCGCACTGCCCGGGTGCTGCGGTGCATCGCCGAGCGTCCGTTGGCGAGCAATCGCACGATTGCACACAGCGCGGGGGTTGCGGACCCCGGGCAGATCTCGAAGCTTTTGCGGCGCTTGGAGCGCCTTGGTCTCGCGGTGAACACCGGCGGGGGCCATCAGAGCGGCGAGCCCAACGCGTGGAAGCTCACAGCGTTGGGCTACGAGGTCGAGCGGCGGCTCAGTGTCGCTGCCTTTCGCGTGGAGGAGACCCAGTGATGGCTCCCTGGGCGATGTGGGTGTTGGGTGCTCGACAGCACGATTGGTCTGTGTCAATTCGCGTGCGTAGCGCCGAGCGCCCGTACGTCTGTCAAGGAGAGATGATTGATGTTCTCAGCTATACGTAAACACGTGAATCCTGCGACGGTCGTGGCGTTCGTGGCGTTGGTGTTCGCAATGACCGGCGGCGCGTTCGCCGCGAGCGGTGGTGGTGGTACGGGCGCGAAGGCGACGACCTCTGTGACCCCGCGCGCGAGCGCCGCGAAGGCGAAGCCTGCGCTTAAGGGCAAGGTGGGTCCCAGGGGTCCGGCCGGCCCCAAGGGCGCAACCGGTGCTACCGGAGCAACGGGAGCCTCGGGCCCCGCTGGAGCCACAGGCCCTGCCGGCGCGACTGGCCCCGCTGGCGCGACCGGTGTCGGTGCGCCCGGGCCCGCTGGTCCTGCCGGCCCCGCTGGCGCAACCGGCCCTGAAGGTAAATCGGGTTTCACGAAGACGCTTCCGGCCGGGGCTACCGAGACAGGTGCTTGGAGTACGACTTCTGGTAGCGGCGGTGAAGGAGCCCTTTCGACGTTCTCGATTTCGTTCGCGATTCCGCTGGCGTCGGAAATAGCCGCTGCGAATGCTCACCTCGTGACTAACAAAGAGGTCGCGGAAGAAAAGCTTCCCGAAGGCTGTGGCGGCAGCCAGACCGAACCAAAGGCCTCTCCCGGCAATCTTTGCATCTTTGAAAGCAGTGTCGAAGGAGAAGACAATGCTGAACGCGTCGCGTTTGTAACTGGTATCATTGATAATCCGGGCGATTTGGAAGGGCCGCGAGGCAGCGGTCTCACCGGTGCGTCAATTTCTACGCTAAGCAGTAAGACCGACGAAACCTACGTGGGTACCTGGGCGGTCACCGCCGAATAACCATGTGGTCTGGGTGCCCGAGCTGAGATGACTCCGCTTGGCGCGTCCCCGAGTCCTCCCACGATCAGTTCCGTTGATCGACAGCACATTTCCGCGTACAGCGTTTCCTGAGAAAGGCATGATCATGAATCCGGCAAAGCGATTCCCAAAGCTAACGACCTGGGTTTCGGACTGGGCGCGGCGCTCGTGCTCACCGGCTCTGTCTCTGTCGCGTTTGCCGCAGAAGCGCCTCAGTTCCAGTCACATCTGAGCTTCCCCCACCTGTTTGCTACGCGTGCAAATATCGCGGTTCTAATCGAAGGGACGGGGGCTGAAGGGACTTGGCACGCCGAATATGCCCCTGCCGAAAATGGTCATGAACCTACCCCAACCAGTCCTTCGTGGACCCTCGCGGGAACCGGCTCTTTAGCGGGCATTTCATACGCCTATCTTACGAGCGGGGAACCAGGAGTAGATCGAAATACTGCGGTATTGCATCACCTCGAGCCGGCCACGACTTACTATGCGCGTTTTAACGCGGAAACGACCGAACATCAGACCGCACTATCCAAAGTTTTTGAATTTACCACCAAGGCCGTGAGTCATCCCGAAGTCGTTGTAAAAGGTACCGACGCCGATGAACATCCTCTTGTCGGGGCTGAAGCAGAACAACTTGAAAGCACCCGGCCATTCTCGCCTACTTCGGCTGCATTCAAGGCCTTGATTGAGTCTAATGGCGCCGAAACTGCATATCATTTCGAATATTCCCCACCCGAAGGAGGCCATGCGCCGGCCGTGGGCAGTGCTTCATGGAAACCGTTTACGTCTGCTGCGGAAGGCAGCATCACTCCGGCCGAAGATTTCGCCGAACACGAAGCCGTTCTTTCTGGCCTCACGCCGGAAACTACCTACTACGTACGTGTGAAGGCGAGCAACGCGGTTGGCGGCACGGTGGTCACAAAGTTTCGCGAAGGACCGGAATTCGATCATTTCACGACCCCGACTGCGAAGCCTATCGTGTATCTGCCGGAATTCCGTAACGTGACGGCGAGTTCTGTGCACTTCGCGGGCGGGGTCGAACCGCATCACGCAAAGACCGAATGGCAATTCGAATACAGCACCGAACCCGCGAACCCCGTTGCTTGGAGTCTGGTACCGGGGGGTGGCACCGTTTCGCAGGACGAAGCCGAAACTCTCCCGGAAGACCATACTGCGAATGTTGAAGGGTCGCTTGCGGGTCTTCAGTCCGCACAGATATACTATGTACGGCTCTCTGCGAAAAATGGTGCCGGCGATGCGCAGGGTCCCGCGGGTGCGGCGGTTCCGGTGGCGCAGTTCGAAACGTCGGGTCCGCCGACGGCCACGACGTTTGCTACACATGCGTTGCATGGAGAAGCGCTGCGTCTCCTTGGCGCCGTGGACCCTCATAGCGAACCGACGAAAGAGGAACAGCAGATTACGGTTGAAGGGGCTCCCACCGGCGGGACGTTCACGCTCACGTTCGATGGTCAGGCAACCGCGCCGATCGCCTTCGATGCCGCATCGCAATCTGAAGAGGAAGGTGAAGCCAGTGTCGAACGCGCCCTTGAGGCTCTGCCCGCCCTTAGCCGTGACACCATCGCTGTGTATGGTCCGCGTGGTGGGCCTTACACGCTTGTTTGGACTGCGCAGGTGGATCAGCCTCAGATCGAAGGCGATGGCTCTGGTCTTACGCCCTCGACCTCGATCGCGGTGTCCACCACGCAGCGGGGCGGCGTCGCCGATGATACGCATTACCACTTCGAATACATCGCGCTGAAGCAGTTCGAAGCCGAGGGAGGTTCGGCGCCATTCAAAGCGGCGGGCGCGACCTCGACACCTGAACAGGATGCTGGTTCTGGTGTGTCCCAGGTCTTTGTCGGTGCGGATCTCCCTACGTTGCAGGCTGGTGAAACGTACTTGTATCGGCTCGTTGCCGCTAACACGTCGGGCGCGGTCGATGGTGGTGAACGGTCTCTTACCGTCCCGCCGTCGGCGCCTGTGGTGGCCGCGGGCGCGTGTTCAAATCAGGCATTGCGGACGGGTCTTTCCGCCGGTCTGCCGGATTGTCGTGCCTACGAGCAGCTGACGCCGCCCGATAAGGAAGGCGCGCAGGAAATCTTTGGGTATGGTGGGGGAATCCACAACAGCGTTCTTGTTGGGGAAGATGGGGAACAGCTCATGTTGAGTGCTCCTGTCGTCAGCTGGGGTGCCGGTCCCGGCGCTGGGCAGAGCCCTTACTTTTTCTCTCGTACGAGTTCGGGCTGGCGTACCACTGCCGGTGCGCCTCAGCCTGAAACGGGTGTCAAGCGGATCGTTCCTGAGATCTTCAGCCCCCAGCTCACGCAACTCGGCTTCGAAGCCGACACGTTTACCAGCATCGATAGTGAATCCGCGCAGATCGAATACCGGGCCGGTCCTCCCGGCGGCCCTTATGTGACGGTCGCGACCGTCCCGCGCACGGAAGAACAGGGTGGCTGGGTGGGCGCATCGCCGAGTTTCACAAAGCTGATCCTCGCCGTTAGCGATCGCGAACTGATCGCGGGGCACCCCACGGGGACCCACAGCGGCCTGGATCTCTATGAATATGAAAGTGGCGAGCTTCGCCAGGTGAATGTCAATTCGGAAGGCGATAAGCTCGGTAGTTGCGGCGCGAAGCTGGCGAATGCGCATTCGCTTTCCAGCGATGGTGCCCGAGTCTTCTTCGAAGCGGTCCCGGGTAACAACTGCTCCGCGGAGCCTCATCTCTATATCCGTATCGCTGGTAGGACCACGACAAATATTGGCGCATACAGCTTTCTCGGTGCGAACTCCGCGGGCACCGAAATCGTGGTTTTCAGGATCAGCGGTGAAGCGCACGAAGTCTTTCTCTATCAGACTGAAAGCGCGACGCTGCGTCCACTGTTGACGGTCGACGAAAGTCCAGGCGCAGAGAATGCGTTTACGGTCTCTGAAGACTTCAGCGCGGTGTATTTCGAAGCCTCCACGCAGGTTCCGGGCACTGAAGCGCCGCCCGCGTCGTCCGCGCTTGGCGCCCATCCAAAGAATCTGTATCGCTACGATCTCGCGACGGGAAAGCTCTCCTTCTTGGTTCAAGCCGACACGCCGATTGTCCAGGCCCCTACGACCGGACGGTACTATTACTTCGATGCCGGCATCGTCTCCGGAGTACCCGGCGGCGCACAGGAAGCAGGCAGCGAGGCAGGTCGGGCGCGTCAGCTGTATCGCTATGACAGCAGCGATGATCTCGTGCAGTGCATCTCCTGCGCGTCGCCGACGGATCCCGAACCAAAGCTGCCGGTGGCCGATCTCCGCGCACCCACGACTGGGGGGTACGTGCCGACTACCGGTGCCTTCGGGTCTTCTCCCGGGCCGCCGAGGCGGATCGCGTCCGCCAACGGCGACTATGTGTTCTTCGATACGCCTGCCGCACTGATCCCGTCCGATACCGATGGCGAACAGGCGCCAGACGAGGATCCAAACTCGGAAAACCCCACCTTCGAAAACTATTCGGTCTCCAGTGACGTATATGAGTGGCGCGCCGCGGGGATCGATGGCTGCTCGGCGCCACAGGGCTGTCTCGCTTTGCTCACCGATGGCAGTGGTGGTTATCTGAACCTGTTTCTCGGTAGCGCTGATGAAGGCCGTGACGTCTTCATCTCGACGGATTCGCAGCTCCTCCCGCGGGACAACGACACCGCGGCCGATATTTATGACGTGCGTATCGGTGGTGGCTTTCTCGAACCGGCGCGGTCCGTCGAATGTGCGGGGGATGCGTGCTCGACGCCGTTTGCGCCTCCCGGCGAAGTGACTCCCTCGAGCTTCACATTCACGGGCGCCGGCGACCTCGTGTCCGCAGCCGCACCACGTGCTGCGAAGAAGAAGGCCGCACCGGGAAAGAAGAAAAAAGCCAAGATGAAGCCCACGAAGAAGAAAAAGAAGACGAGGAAGGCCAGGGCGAAGAAGACCAGCGATCGGCGGAGGGCACAGGCATGAGGATCTCCACTCCCACTCTCACAGCGCTCCTTGCCTGGCTGGTGTTCGCCGGGTCGGCTGTCGCTGCGCCTAGCGAACAGCCGTTCGAGTTCGTCCCCGGCTCGTTTCATGTGAGCTCTTCGACGTCGCAGGCGGCTGCGCATGAGGATCTCACGACGAGCTTCGACTTGACTCACGAACCGAGTGGTGTGGGCCGTACGTATAACGATTTGCGGACCGTGGTCGTCAATCTCCCATCGGGTTTCATCGGCAACGATACGGCCGTCCCGACGTGCACCGACACGCAGCTCCTGGGGACGAATCCCACCGGGGCTCATCAGGCGTCGCAGTGCCCGGTCGCGAGCCAGGTCGGTGTGCTCAGCTTCGAAGTCGGCAGCATCCAGAAGGGGTCCCCGCCAGCGTATTTCAATGTTCCGTTGTATAACATGCAGGTCACGAGCTTTGGTATCACCGCGGAGCTTGGCTTCAAGACGGCCATCATTACGCAGACCTTGCAGATCGGTGTGCGGCCGGGCGACTCGGGCTTGACGATCACGACGCCCGTCGTCAAGGTCGAACCCCGTAACGTCTCCGTCACCGTATGGGGTCTCCCCGCCTCTCACGAACACGATGCGCAGCGCGGCGTTGTTTGTGGTAACGGCGAAGAAGCCGCGCCCGTGATCTGCCGCCACGAATTCGGGGAAGCGCCGTCGGCGGGAATCCCCGTGAAGCCATTCCTATCGAACCCGACGAGCTGCGGGCCGCACATCGCGACGATCGAAGTGGACTCGTGGGAGCACCCCGAAGAATGGTCTAAGGAAGAAACAGAAGCGACACCGAGCACCGAATGCGAACGCGTGCCGTTTGACCCCTCGATCGAAGTGCAGCCGACGACCCGCTCCGCGGAATCCCCGAGCGGCCTCGACATCTCGCTGCTCGTCCCCCAGACCTGGGAATCCCCCAGCGGAATCGCGACCGCGAACCTGAAGGAGACCACCGTTGCGCTGCCCGCCGGATACACCGCGAACCCCTCGCTGGCGTCTGGTCTCGGTACGTGTACCCCGCAGCAGTTCGAATCCGAAACATCCTCCTCGGCGCCGGGCGCGGGGTGCCCCGCAGAATCGAAGATCGGGGTCGTCAATGTCGAAACGCCCATCCTCGCAGAAAAGCTGACGGGCAACATCTATGTCGCGACACCCTTCGACAACAAGTTCGACTCCCTTCTCGGCCTCTACATCGTCGTCAAGGATCCCACCAAGGGCATCATCGTCAAACTCCAAGGCCACATCGAACCAAACCCCGTGACGGGCCAGTTGGTAACGACGTTCGACGAAAACCCTCAAGTCCCGTTCAGCAAGTTCACGCTCGAGCTCGACCAGGACCAGACCTCGCCGCTGGTAAGTCCGCCCACCTGTGGAAGCTACACCGCCGAAGCGGACCTCACACCGTGGTCTGCGCCACTCTCTCCGCAACTGGTGGACAGCCCAGCCTTCGCGATCGAAGACGGCATCGGCGGCGGATCCTGCCCCGCTGGCGGCACCCCGCCCTTCCATCCGGGGTTGGTCGCGGGCACGTTGAACAACAGCGCCGGGGCATACAGCCCGATGGACATCCACATAACCCGCAACGACGGCGAACAAGAGATCACGGGATTCGCCACCCGGCTGCCTCCGGGGTTGACGGCGAACCTTACGGGGATCCCGTTCTGCTCGGAAGCGGATATCGCTCGCGCACGAACCCTGTCCGGGGCGCAGGAGGAAGCAGAACCGGCGTGTCCGGCGGCGAGCGAAATCGGGCATACCCTCGTCGGCGCCGGCGTCGGTGCGGTTCTGGCGTACACCCCCGGCAAGGTGTACCTCGCCGGCCCCTATGAAGGGGCGCCGTTCTCGATCGCGGCGATCACCAGCGCGAAGGTCGGCCCGTTCGACCTGGGGACGGTTGTGGTGCACCTGCCGTTGTTGATCAACCCGGAAACGGCGGCGGTGAGCATCCCGTCGGGTGCGGCGAACCAGATCCCGCACATCATCGACGGGATCGTGATCCACGTCCGTGACATCCGGGTCTACATCGAACGCTCGGACTTCATGATCAACCCCACCAGCTGCAACCCCATGACCTTCTCATCTACGGTCGTCGGCGGCGGCGCGGACCCGACGAACCCTTCGGACAACACGCCCGCGACGACGAACGACTCCTTCCAGCTCGCGAACTGCCAGAACCTCAAGTTCGAACCCAAGTTCAGCGTCTCGACGAGCGGGAAGACGAGCAGGGCGGACGGTGCGAGTCTCACCGCAAAGCTGACGGTGCCTGGTGCGTTGGGTACCCAGGCGAACATCAGCCGCGTCAAAGTCGAACTCCCCGAGCGGCTCCCCTCGCGCTTGCCGACGCTGCAGAAAGCGTGCACCGCCGAACAGTTCGACAGGAACCCCGCAGGGTGCCCGCCCGCGTCGATCATCGGGCACGCCAAAGCGACTACGCCGATCCTCCCCGTACCGCTGGAAGGCCCTGCGTACTTCGTCTCCCACGGCGGGGAAGGGTGGCCGAGCCTGATCGTGGTCCTCCAGGGCTACGGCGTCACGATCGACCTGGTCGGCACGACGTTCATCAGCAAAGCCGGCGTCACGAGCAGCACGTTCGAGACAGTCCCCGACCAGCCCGTGACGAGCTTCGAACTGACGCTTCCCGAGGGCCCCTACAGCGCCCTGACCGCGATCGGGAACCTCTGCACGACCACGAAGACGGTCACGATCAAGAAGAAGGTCACCGTCAAGGTACACGGCCGCAAGCGGACCATCACCCGCAAGGTCAAGCAGACCGGGCCGGCGACGCTTGAGATGCCGACCGAATTCGTCGCCCAGAACGGCGCCGAAATCCACCAGACCACGCCAATCGCCGTCACCGGCTGCCCAAAGAAGGCACCCCCCGCAAAGAAGACAAAGAGCGAGCGAAAGAAGCGGTAACGGCGCGGCGCCAGACCCCAACAGCGCTGGGACGAGACAGGCGCACGCTTCGTAGCTCAGCTGTGCTTGGCGACGAGTTCGAGCTGCTCGACCGGGACCGTAAGGAAGTCCAGGGCTACGCCCCGGTCGTTGGCGATCTCGACCAGCTTGTGGTCTCCGAAGTCGCTGACGACTGCGCCGACGGTGCCGGGCGGCCACTGGCCGATCCCCCTGACGCGGTCGGCGGGTTGAGTCAGTGTCTCGTCCTTGTCGACGGCTTGGGTCAGCGCAACGACGTCGTTCTCGTAGATGGCTTGCTGGGCGGTGGCCACGGTTTCTCCAGTCTAGTCGTCGATGTAGGCGGATACAAGTCGCGGCGGGGCACCTGAGGCGCTGATGATCCAGGCAGTCCTGACGGTCCCGATACGGCCGGCCTTTGCGCCGATCCCCGGTATCGGCATGTCGACGACACAGTTGACGCCCCACGGTGGATTCGCTCGCACTTCGCACACCGGCGTGTCGAGGACGCGGGCCATGATCTGGGCTTCGAGGTACTCGATTGCGTCGAGCGTGATGCCGAGGATCAGTTCAAACCCTCGGGCCTTGGGAGCGCCGACCTCATTCGTGATGTCCAGCGAGTACGTCTCGAGCTTGTATCGCACGCCGAACGCCTCCGCGGCGCGCGGAAGCAACTCGCCCACTGTGGGCGCCCTGTAGCTCATCGCTGTGGGCTTGGCCGGTTCACGCGACCTACCGTACGCGTGGCTTGGGATGAAGCTCTGGGGTGCGGTGCCGCCCGCTTCTCAATCGCCCGTGTTTACGGGGCGTCGGCTTCCAAAGTTGGCGTGTATGCGTCCTTCCCCCCGGTCAACGGCGGGCTACATGATGCCGTGAGCTCCTGGGGCTTGACAGTTGCGCTGCGGTGCGTTACGCTGCGTCAGGAGTCCGGCTCTCCGACTGTTGGGAGCCGGGTACATAGGGTCTGGTTGGGGTCATGCCGCTTTGTGGTTGACGTCAAGCGCTCACAGGGTTTGTTGTTGTGGGAGAGGGTCTGGATCGGAGCGATGAGGGAGTTGGTTCTGCGTGGTTTCTAGAGGGAGATTCATGATGGGGATGTGCGCCGTCGGCCGGAAGGCCGATGCTAGATGCGCCAGCTTGGCGCTGTCGCATCTCTCTCTCTCTCTCTCTCTCTTCGTCTAGGGGGTTAACCGCCAGGACGCCTCATCGGGCGCATTTGCGCCGCCTTTGCTTCGTCCCCGCGGGGCGTGGGTGCTGAATGCCCGCTTCCGTGCATGTGGGGGAGCGTCCTCGGCCGGTCGAGCGGCGCGGGCGGACGCGTTTGAGGGTGGCGGTGGGTACGCCGCGGGTGCAGGTGGAGGAGATTCAGCGTTCGCGATTGCTGGTGGCGGCTGCGGCGGTGATCGATGAGGTTGGCTATGAGCAGACCTCGGTGCAGGGGATCGCCACGCGTGCGCGGGTTTCGCGGCGGACGTTTTATGAGTTGTTCGGCAACCGTGAGGCGTGCTTGGTGGCGCTGTTGGAGGAGGCCGCAGGACGGGTCGAGCGGGAGCTTGAGGCGGCGGGACTGGAGAGCTTGGGGTGGCGTGAGCGGGTCCGTGGGGGGTTGTGGGCGATCCTCTCGTTCCTGGATGGCGAGCCGGTGTTGGCGCGGATCTGTGTGGTGCAGGCGTTGCACGGTGGCCCGACGGTGATGGAGTGTCGCGAGCGGATTCTCGCGCGGTTGGCGGCGGTTTTGGATGAGGGCCGCCGGGAGGGTCAGCGCGGAGGTGAGTGCACGCTGGTGACAGCGGAAGGCCTGGTGGGTGGCGCGTTCGGTGTGGTGTATGCGCGGCTGCGCGGTGGCGATCGTCGTCCGTTGACGGGTTTGCTGGATGAGTTGATGGGGATGATCGCGCTTCAGTATTTGGGGGCGCGGGCGGCGCGTCGTGAGCAGGGGCGCCCGGCGCCTGTGCCTTCTCGGGTGCCGCGGGCGCGCGGCAGTGTGAACGGCGCGCGGGTGGAGCGTGACCCGTTGGGGGATCTGCCGATGCGTTTGACGTATCGCACTGCGATGGTGCTGCAGTGCATCGCCGAGCGTCCGCTGGCGAGCAACCGCATGATCGCCGGTAGCGCGGGGATTGCGGACCCGGGGCAGATATCAAAGCTTTTGCGGCGCCTGGAGCGCCTTGGTCTCATCGTGAACACCGGCGGGGGCCACCAGAGCGGCGAGCCGAACGCGTGGAAGCTCACAGCGCTTGGCTATGAGGTCGAGCGGCGGCTCAGCGTAGCGGCTCTCAGTGGGGAGGAGACCTCGTGATCGGTCCGGCCCGACCTCGCGGGAGCGGGTTGGTCGTGTGGAGTTCGTTTGTTCAATTCGCGTGCGTGGCGCTGGGCGTTGGCACGTCTGCAAAGGAGAGATGACCGATGTTCTCAGCACTACGTAGGCAGATCACCCCGGCGACCGCTATGGCGTTTGTCGCGCTGGTCTTTGCGGTGACGGGCGGCGCGTATGCCGCGGGCGGCAACGGCGGTGGGGGCGGTGGGGTTCGTGGCGCGAAAGCGACGGCCTTGGCCGCGCGGGTGAGCTCCCCGGTTGGGGTTGTGGCGAAGAGCAAGGCCAAGTCCGCGCCCAAGGGCAAGGCCGGCCCCCGCGGCCCCGCCGGCCCCAAGGGCGCGACCGGCGCTACGGGTGCGACCGGCCCCGCGGGCGCCACCGGTCCCGGAGGCCCGCAAGGATCCCAGGGACCCGCCGGCAATACCGGCGCCACTGGCGCCACGGGAGCAACCGGTGCGACGGGCGAAAAAGGCGCGGAAGGCAAAGAAGGCTCCCCTTGGACTGCCAGTGGAGTGTTGCCGTCTGGTAAGACAGAGGTAGGAGCTTGGTCTCTTACGGTTCCCTCCGAAGACCCGAGCACGAAACTGATCTTGGCGCGAACTGCTATCTCTTTCGTGATTCCGCTCGCAACGAGCCCGCAGGAACATATTCTTGCCCCAGGGGCAACACCCACTACCGAATGTCCCGGAAGCGAGGCAAGCCCAGAAGCCGCGCCGGGAAATCTCTGCATATATACGCTTCTTAATATCGATGGACCGACAGAAATGAATGTTACTGGTAGTACATTTGGAGCGATTATCGGAAATAAACCCGGTGAATCACCGGCTCCGTCACCGGGAGGCCTTGCATTTGGCAGTTGGGCAGTCACTGCGGAATAGCGATCGCTGAACGCTCAGCGCTCCCCGGGTCTGCGCGAGGCGCCTGTACCCGGGGAGCACGGGTTCTCAGAGCAAGCAGAACTTGTGCACCTCAGACGAGCCAACTTACGACGCGCAGGAGATGATCACGTGACACCTCGAGTAAAACCAGCCTCATCGGAGTCCAAGCAGCGCTCGGGGTCTCGTGCGGGCCGGATCCTCGACGCTTTCACGAGTCGTGTCGCCGACGGGGCGAAAGGTGCTGGTGCAGGCCGCTCCCGCCGGCCGCGCCGTGGTGTGGCTGTCGTGGTCGTGGCGCTGGCGTTGATGGTTGGTCTTGCGACGCAGCTGGTCCCTGCGTTCGCTTCGAGTCCGCCGAGCGTCGGGGCAGAACTTTACTACGAAGCCGTCGGTTCGACGCGGGCGTATATCGCAGCACTATTGAACGCGGGCGGGAATGTGGAAATGAGCTGGCGCGGTGAATATGCCACCAGCGAAGCTTTGCTGAACGAAGGCAAGGGCATCGTCGCCGCCATCGGACACTCCGAACGGGTGCCCTCCACGGGAGTCTTCCCGCAGCAAGAAATCATCGGGCTCGGCGCGCGGGACGCCGCGGTCGAAGTGGGTGGGGTATTGCATCATCTTCAGCCGAGCACTTCCTACTATGCTCGTTTTTGTGTAGAAAACAAGGCTAAGGAAACGGCTTGCAGAACGTTTTCGTTTATAACGCTGCCCGCAGCCGCTCCCGAAGTCGCACATTCTCTTGCTGAGAAGGAAGAAATCGCCAGTTTTACCGGCGCGACCACGTTTCATTTTGGAGGGTTCAGTCGTACCAGTGCGGTTGCTCGGGCGCAGGTCGAGTCGAATGGGGCGTCGACGAGCTATGTTTTTGAATACGCGCCGGGGGAAGGTGGGCATGTTCCGAGTGAAGTTAGCTCTGCTTGGAAGCCGTTTACGACGGGCGGGAATGGTACTGTGAGTGCCGCGGAAGATTTTGCGGAGGTCGAATCGACGCTGGCGGGGTTGGCTCCGGAAACGGCGTACTACGTCCGTCTGAAGCTTCACAACGAACACGGCAGCGTGGTCGAACATCGCACGGCGGAGAGCAAAGAAGGACTGTACGAAACACTGACAGCCAAGCCGATTGTTCAGGGCGCGCCGGTAGTTCGTAATGTCACTCCTGAATCTGCGTATCTCACCGGGAGTATGGATCCTAGTGGTGAGGAAATGGAATGGCAGTTCGAATCGGCTGAGTCCCCTGGTGGGCCGTGGGTGGCGGTCCCGACGGCTGCGGGGACGGTCAGCCAAGCCGAAGCAGAAGCCCCAGATGCGTCCTTTGGTATCGAAGGTCCGCTGGCGGGTCTGAAGCCGAATACGACATATTATGTTCGTCTGTCGGCCAAAAACGAAGCTGGCGCGGCGCCCGCTGGGTCGGTCGCAAGTTTTCATACCAGCGGCGCGCCGATCGCTGCAACGCTTGCGGTGCATGGCGTGGATGGTGAAGCGTTGCGGTTGCTTGGTGCGGTCAACCCGAACAGCAAGCCGACGTCCTCAGAACAGCGTGTCACCGTCGAAGGGGCGGCGACGGGGGGCAGTTTCACGCTGACGTTCGACGGCCAGACGACCGCTCCGATCCCGTTGGGCGCGTCCAGGGAAACCGTCCGCCAGGCGCTTGTCGTGCTTTCGACGATCCCAGGTAAAGCTGAAGACGTTGATGTGACGGGGCGAGATGGTGGTCCTTACACAATATTTTTTGAAGGGTCGTTGGCTGGGGTTGAACAGCCGGTGCTCGGGTCCGATGGGTCGGGGTTGACTCCTGGTGGCTCTGGGAGTGTCGCGGTCGCTGTACTAGCGAAGGGCGGCGAAGCCAGCGATACGCACTACCATTTCCAATATGTGCCGCAGAGGCGGTTCGAAGCGGAAAGTTTCACGCACGCGGCTGTTACCCCCGAAGTCGACGTGGGCGCCGGCGGCAGCCCGGATTATGTCGGCGCGGATCTGCCGCCCCTGACGGCGGGGGAATCGTATCGTTTCCGGATCGTCGCGACGAACACCTCGCCGGGTGACCCGGTCGTGGACGGCGAAGCTCAGACGCTCACCGTTCCGCCGGCGGTGGCGTCGGCGCCGGAAGCTTCGGGTGCGTGTCCTAATGAAGCGTTGCGGAGGGGTCCGTCGGCGTTGCTGCCGGATTGTCGTGCCTATGAGCAGGTCACGCCGGTGGAAAAGGACGCGACCCAGGAACTGTATAATTATGGTGCCCATGTTAATGAGGAAGGTGCCGTGGTCGGTGAAGATGGCGATCATCTCGAGTATGGCTCGTCGTTCGTGAAGTTCGGCGACACAGCCGGTTCCGGTCAGTCGCCATATTTCTTCTCCCGGCGCGAAACGGGCTGGCAGATGATGGCTGGGGCTCCTCAGCCCGAAGCGGGGATCGATAACTATCAGCCGGAGCTGTTCAACCCGGATTTGACGGAGTTTGGGTTCGAATCGCTCTTTCAGACGAGTGGGACGAGCAGGTCTCCCGAGGTTGAGTTTCGGGCGGGTCCTCCCGGTGGGCCGTATGCGACCGTTGCGACGGTGTCGCGCAAGGCTGCCGAAGGCGGTGGCTGGGTCGCGGCCTCCGAAGACTTCTCGAAGATGGTGCTGCAGCTCGAGGACCCGACGTTGCTCGGCGCGAGCACCCACACTCAGTCGGGCGATCCCGATCTCTATGAATACTCCGTGGGCGGGTTGCGCCATGTGAACGTGACCGGTACGGGCGCTGCGATCGGTACGTGCGGTGCGACGATCGCGCGCGGCGCCGAAGGGATCGCCGGCGAAAAGGCATCCGGCAGCTTCCCGGACGGTAGTCGTCATGCCGTCTCTGGCGATGGCTCACGCGTGTTCTTCGAAGCCGTCCCCGGAAGCGACTGCTCCCAACCAAAGCATCTCTACGTCCGCATCGACGGTGGCGGGGAGCACCCGGAAACCGTCGATCTCGGCGCGTACCGCCTTGTCGCGGCGAACGCTGCGGGCACGACGGTGCTGCTGTTGCAGCAGACCGGAGCGAACCCCGGCCTGTACCTATACCAGCAGGGAGCCGGCATCCCAGAGTTCCTGCCCTCCACCGGACCCGTCGCGGCACTCGCCGCCCCGACCAACGGTAGATTGGGATACCCTCAGTTCACGATCTCTCAGGACCTCAGCACGATCTATTTCATGGTGGGCAATCCCGAATTCCCCGAAAATGCCAGTGCGTACCAGGATCTCTACCAGTACAATATCCCGAGCAAGTCTTTGTCGCTCGTTGCTCACCTCCGCGGGAACCTCAGCGGGAAAGAAAAAGAGTCGGCGGAAGCCGATACCCCCAATCTTAATTCGGTCAGCCCAGATGGTAGATACCTATATTTCACTGCGGGTGGGGTTAGGGGTCTGCCTGGTGGTGGCCAGGTGCTCGAGACCCCGAACGCGAGTCAGAATGGGCAGTCTAGGCAGGCCTATCGTTTTGATCGCGAACAGGCGCTGGTGCAGTGCGTGTCGTGTGCCTCATCATTTGACCCCGAACCGCGGGAGGATGCGCTGTTCGCCCCCGAAGCTGGGTCGGAAGGCGCGAATTTCACCGCGCAGGGGATGCCGCGCGACGCGGTCGCGAGCGCTAACGGCAACTATGTCTTCTTCGATACGCCGGCGGCGTTGGTGCCTTCCGATGTCGACGGTGAAATCACACCAGAAATCAACAACAACGGAGCTGGGCATGGGATTCACAACTCCCCGAATTTTTCGGTGTCGAGCGATGTGTATGAGTGGCGTGGTTATGGTGTAAATGGTTGTACCCATTTGCAGGGCTGCATCGCGTTGATCACGTCGGGTGGTGGTGGTTTCATGAACGTGTTGATCGGTTCGGCCGATGAAGGTCGTGATGTGTTTTTCGCGACCAAAGAATCGTTACTGCCGTCCGATGACGATTCTGTGGAGGATATTTACGATGCGCGGATCGATGGTGGGTTTGCCGAACCGGCCCGTCCGGTTGAATGCGCGGGCGATGCGTGCTCCTCGCCGTTTGCGCCCCCGGGCGAAGTGACGCCCTCGAGCTCGACCTTCCAGGGCCCCGGGAATGCCGCTCCCGCGGTAGCTGCGCCGGTCGTGAAGAAGAAGACGGTGGCGAAGAAGAAACCAAAGAAGTCTCATAGGAAGAAGCACAAGAAGCCGGCCAGGAAAGCGAAGAAGTCGTCGAAGGGGAGGAAGTAGCATGTTCAACCGATCCACACTCCAAACCCCTCTCGCCGCCTGCCTTGCTCTGCTGGCCTGTCTGGCGTTCGCTGGTTCCGCTGCGGCGGCGCCGAGCGGCACACCGTTTGCGCTGGTACCGGGCTCGTTTCACGTGACCACCTCGACGAGCCAGGCCGCGGCGCACGCCGACCTCACCGTCGCGTTTGATTTCGCCCACGAAAAAGCGGGGAAGACGTTCAACGATGTTCGTACGATCACCGTGAACTTGCCGCCGGGGTTCATCGGGAACAACACCGCGGTCCCGACGTGCAACGTGGAGCAGCTTATCGGCCGGAGGGAGGGGGCGTCCGTGGAAGATCCGGAATGTGCGCCGGCGAGCCAGGTCGGCGCGCTCAGCCTGGAATGCGTTGGCTGTGCGTCCGGGGGGTCGCACGTCGAAAAGGTCCTGACGCCGGTCTATAACATGGAAGTGACGAGCTTCGGTGTGACCGCGGAGCTCGGGTTCAACATCGCCGGGAACGTCATCCAGACGCTGCCGGTGACGGTGCGGCCGGGTGATTCGGGGATCACGGTCACGACGCCGAATATCGAAAAGGTAACCGAAGCGCATAACATCAGCCTCACGACATGGGGGCTGCCAGCGTCAACGATCCATGATGCGCAGCGCGGCCTGGAATGCTACTCCGGCTTCAGCGAAGAATGCAACGAAGGCAAGAAGCAGGCAAACATCCCCGTGAAGGCGTTCCTCTCAAACCCCACGAGCTGCGAACCACACATCGCGACGATCGAAGCGTACTCGTGGGAGGAACCGCTGACGCCCTCCGTCGCGCAGGTCGAAGCGACGCCGAGCACCGAATGCGAACGTGTCCCCTTCGCTCCGTCGATCGATGTGGAACCGACGACGCGCTCCGCGGAATCCTCGAGCGGGCTGAACATCAGCCTCGAGGTCCCGCAAACATGGGAAAACCCCTACGGGATCGCGACGTCGAACTTGAAGGACTCAACCGTCGCGCTACCCGTCGGCTACACGGCGAACCCCTCGCTGGCGTCGGGTTTGGGGACATGTACCCCGCAGCAGTTCGAAGCCGAAACATCCGACAGTGCTCCGGGTGCGGGGTGTCCGGCGGAATCGAAGATCGGTGTCGTGAACGTCGAAACGCCGGTGCTTTCGGAAAACCTCACGGGTAACATCTACATTGCGACGCCGTTCGATAACAAGTTCGACTCCCTCCTTGCCCTATATATCGTGGTGAAGGACCCCGCGCGGGGGATCATCGTCAAACTGCAGGGCCAGATCGAACCGAACCCGGTCACGGGGCAGTTGGTCACGACGTTCGATGAAAACCCGCAGGTCCCGTTCAGCAAGTTCACGCTGAAACTCAACCAGGACCAGACCTCCCCCCTGGTGAGCCCCCCGGCGTGTGGGGCCTATACCGCTGATGCTGAGTTGACGCCCTGGTCTGCTCCGCTGACGCCACAGCTCGTCAGCGGCCAGCCGTTCGCGATCGAAACGGGCATCGGCGGCGGCCCGTGCCCCGCGGGTGGCATCCCGCCGTTCCACCCCAGCCTGGTTGCGGGCACGCTGAACAACAACGCGGGCTCCTACAGCCCAATGGATATCCACATCACGCGTCAGGACGGCGAACAAGAGATCACAGGGTTCGCCACCCAACTACCCGCCGGCCTGACCGCGAACCTCTCAGGGATCCCGTTCTGCTCCGGAGCGGACATCGCCTTGGCGCGCACCAAGAGCGGCGCGCAAGAGGAAACCAACCCCTCGTGTCCCGCCGCGAGCGAAATCGGGCATACCCTCGTCGGCGCGGGCGTCGGATCGGTCCTGGCCTATACCCCGGGGAAGGTCTACCTCGCCGGCCCCTACGAAGGGGCGCCCTTCTCGATCGCGGCGATCACCTCAGCGAAGGTCGGCCCCTTCGACCTCGGGACCGTCGTCGTGCATCTACCCCTACTGATCAACCCCCAGACCGCGGCCGTCAGCATCCCCTCCGGCGCCGCGAATCAGATCCCGCACATCATCAAAGGGATCATCATCCACGTCCGCGACATCCGCGTCTACATCGAACGCCCGGGCTTCATGATCAACCCCACCAACTGCAACCCCCAAACCTTCTCCGCAACCGTCATCGGCGGCGGCGCGGACCCCGCCAACCCCCAAGACAACACCCCCGCCACAACCAACGATTCGTTCCAGCTCGCGAACTGTCAAAACCTCCAATTCAAACCCAAATTCAGCGTCTCAACCAGCGGGAAGACCAGCCGGGTGGACGGCGCGAGCCTCACTGCCAAGCTCACCGTCCCCGGCGCGCTCGGCACCCAGGCGAACATCAGCCGCGTCAAAGTCGAACTCCCCGAGCAGCTCCCATCCCGGCTCCCGACGCTGCAGAAAGCATGCGCCGCCGCGCAGTTCGAAGCCAACCCCGCGGGCTGCCCACCCGCCTCGATCATCGGGCACGCCAAGGCGATCACCCCGATCCTCCCCGTCCCGCTGGAAGGCCCCGCATACTTCGTCTCCCACGGCGGCGAAGGATGGCCGGCCCTCGTCGTCGTGCTCCAGGGCTACGGCGTCACGATCGACCTTGTCGGCACCACGTTCATCAGCAAAAGCGGCGTCACCTCAAGCACCTTCAAGACCGTCCCCGACCAGCCGGTCACCAGCTTCGAACTGACGCTCCCAGAGGGCCCCTACAGCGCACTCACAGCCCTCGGCAACCTCTGCACCACCACCAAGACAGTCACCGTCAAGAAGAAGGTAACCGTCAAGATCCACGGGCGCAGGAAGACGATCACCCGCAAGGTCAAAAAGACCGAGCCGGCGACGCTTCAGATGCCGAGCGAATTCGTCGCCCAGAACGGCGCCGAGATCCACCAGGACACACCGATCACGGTCACCGGCTGCCCGAAGAAGGCACGCCCGGCGAAGAAGGCCAAGAGCGGGCGACGGAAAAGGTAGAAGCCTCAGAACTCCACGCGCCCGGGCACCGGCCCGGTCGGCGGCGGCTGCTCGAGCAGCCCCGGCGGCGCCGTTTCGGTGTGGCGCGAGAAGAACTCTTTGAAGTACGGACGCGAGATCACCATGATCACCGCGCCCAGCAGCATCCCGCCGATGCCCATCCACAACGGCAGCGTGATGCCGAGAATCGGCGCGGATTCGACGTTCTTGGTTTCTGAGTAGTAGAACGCCGCCTTGATGCCGATCCCGAACAGCATCAGCCCGCCCAGGACCGGGCCGACCCCCATCAGCAGCAGGTTGTGCGTGCTCTCTCGCAGCTCGCGACGGAAGTACCAGGCGCAGGCCACCCCGGTGAAGCCGTAGTAGAAGCAGATCGGGAAGCCGATCGCCGTGAGCGAGTCCACCAGCACGCTTTCGGAGAGCAGCAGCAGCGCGATTGTGATGGCGATCGAGAGCACGCCGAAGCCGAGCGTCGAGACGGTAGGGGTGAGGTAGCGTTTGTGCACGCGGGCGAGCAGGGAGGTGACCGCTTTCCAGTGCGCCATCGACAGCGTCGTGCGAGCGGTCGGCAGGATCGTCGTCTGCGTCGAGGCCGACGCCGAGGTGAGCACCGCGATGATCAGCAGCTTGTCCAGGCCGCTCCCCAGCACCCCCGACCCGAGCGCGCTGAGCACGTCTTCCTGGTTGGCTTCGTTGGTGAGGAAGGCGGTCCCGTGGAAGGACTGGGCGGCCGCCGAGACGACGACGTAGATCAGCACGAGCAGGATCGTGGACATGACCGCGGCCTTGCCTGGGCCCTCGGCGGGGTCCTCGGACTCCTCGTTGACCGCAACGCCGGAGTCCCACCCCCAGTAGATGAACACCGCGAGCAGCAGCGCCACCACCAGGTCGCCGAAGCTCATCGCGAAGGGGTTGATCCAATCGAGCGACGGCTTGATCGAGCCGGCCGGGGGATGGCTGCCGTAGACCTTGACGAACGTGACGACGGCGAACAGCCCGAGGATGAAGATCTCGGCGCTGAGCAGGAACTGCTGGATGCGCGCGGAGAGCTCGATGCCGCGGTAGCAGATCCAGGTCATGATCGCGATCCACAGCACCGCGCCGATGATGATCGCCGCTTTCGATTCGCCGAGTTCGGTGAAGCCGAAGAGCTTGAAGGTGTAGATCGCCGCGATGTCCGCCAGCGAGGCCATCACGATCACGTCGGAGAGGAAGATCGCCCAGCCGTTCAGCCAGCCCGTGGACGGCCCGAAGGCGCGCGTGACCCACGCGAACGTGGTGCCCGCATCGGGGTCGGCGCGGTTGAAGTATTTGTAGGCCGAGGCGACCAGCAGCATGGGGATGAACGCCACGAGCATCACCGCGGGGGCGTGCACGCCCACTCCCTTCACCGCGACGATGAACCCCAGCGTGGCCGCCAGTGAGTAGGCAGGCGCCGTCGAGGCCACGCCGATCACGATGTTGGAGAGGTAGCCGATCGCGTTTTTCTTCAGGCCCTTGTCCATCACCCCCGATGGATCGGGTGCACCGGATTCCGCGACGCTTGCAGTTGCCATCTCATCTCCTCTGCTTCGAACGATGGACGGTCCACCAAAAAAGACGGTGGGCGGTAAGCCTCGTGGCAAACGCTACGACCGCTCCGGGCGAGGGACAATGGGCGCGATCCCCAAAGTTTCCGCCATGGCTTGTACATCCTGTACAAGGAGGGCAGGCGCTCTTGAACTTGTAGCGCATTGATACATGCCTGAGCGCGGAGTACGGTTGTGCTAAGTGTCTATTCGTATGGTCTGCGGTTTTGATAGAGGAGACAGGAGATGGCAACCACACACCTGAGCGATCCGACCACGGCGACCACGTCGATCTCGCCGCCTGCCACTCCCGGGACCGGCCCCGCCGCGGGCGACGGGCACGCCGCGACTGGCGGCGGCGACCTTCAGGAGCTGGCGAAGCGCCACCTGTGGATGCACTTCACGCGGATGGGCTCCTACGCCGAGCACGAGGTGCCGGTGATCGTGCGCGGCGAGGGGTGCTACGTGTACGACCAGCACGGCAAGCGCTACCTCGACGGGCTCTCGGCGTTGTACTGCGTGAACATCGGCCACGGCCGCGCCGAGCTGGGGGAGGCCGCGGCGCGTCAGGCGAAGGAGCTGGGCTTCTATACCAACTGGAGCTACGCGCACCCGCGCTCGATCGAGCTGGCGGCGCGGATCGCGAGCCTGACGCCCGGGGACCTCAACCGCGTGTTCTTCACGTCCGGCGGCTCGGAGGCGGTGGAGAGCGCGTGGAAGCTCGCGAAGGCCTACCACGCCGCCCGCGGGGAGCCCCGCAGGCACAAGCTCGTCTCGCGCAACCTCGCCTACCACGGCACCTCGATGGGCGCCCTCACCGCCACCGGTCTGCCGCCCCTGCGCGAGCCGTTCGAGCCGCTGACGCCGGGGGGGCACCACGTGGTCAACACCAACTCCTACCGCTGGAAAGAAGACCGCGATCCGCTGTGGGCGGCGGACGCGATCGAGGAGGCGATCCTGTTCGAGGGCCCGCACACCGTGGCGGCGGTGATCCTCGAGCCGGTGCAGAACGGCGGCGGCTGCTTCGTGCCGCAGGAGGGCTACTTCCAGCGCGTGCGCGAGATCTGCGACCGCCACGGGGTGCTGCTGATCTCCGACGAGGTGATCTGCTCGTGGGGGCGCCTCGGGTACTGGTTTGGGTGCGAGCGCTTCGGCTACCAGCCCGACATGATCACGACCGCGAAGGGCATCACCTCGGCGTACGCGCCACTCGGCGCGGTGATCGCCAGCGACCGGCTGATCGAGCCGTTCCTGCACGGAGACGCGATCTTCAACCACGGCTTCACCTTCGGCGGGCACCCGATGTCGTGCGCGGTGGCGCTGGCCAACATCGACGTGCTCGAGCGCGAGGGACTGTGCGAGCACGTGCGGGAGCGCGAGGGGGAGTTCCGGGCGATGCTCGACAGCCTGCGCGACCTGCCGATCGTCGGCGACGTGCGCGGCGCCGGCTACTTCCACGCGATCGAGCTGGTGAAGGACAAGGAGACCAAGCAGATGTTCGACGACGAGGAGTCCGAGTATCTGCTGCGCGGCTTCCTCTCCGGCGAGCTGTACCGCCGCGGGCTGATCTGCCGCACCGACGACCGCGGCGAGCCGATCGTGCAGCTCTCGCCACCGCTGATCGCCGACCGCGAGCAGTTCGAGGAGATCGAGGCGATCCTGCGCCCCGTGCTGAGCGAGGCGTGGGAGCGGATCAGGGATCGGTAGGGGGACAGCAGAGGATGGATATGCGAGGGGGATGGGAGGGCAAGTGCTGAGCGTCGCGGAGCCGGGCGCGCCGCCGCGCCCGGGGTCGGTTGGCCGGAGGCGAGCGCGATGCTGACCGTCGAGGGCCTCGTCGCCGAGCTCGGCCTGAAGCTCCTCAGTGGCGAGGAGTCGGCGCACGGGCAGGTGCGCTGGGTGCACAGCACCGAGCTGACGGACCCCACCCCGTGGCTGCGCGGGGGGGAGCTGCTGCTGACGACCGGCCTGCAGCTGCAGAGCGCGAAGGTCCAGCGCGAGCTGATCGCGCGCCTCGCCTCGCACGAGATCGGAGGCCTCGGCTTCGGCACCGGCTTCGCGCACAAACGCCTGCCGTCCGCGCTCGCCGACGAGGCCCGCAAGCGCGACTTCCCGCTGTTCGAGGTGCCGTACGAGCTGCCGTTCATCGCGATCACCGAGCGCGTGTTCGCGCAGCTGCTGGACGAGCGCTACGAAATGCTGCAGCGCAGCATGGCGGGCGACGTGCTGGCGGAGGCGCTGACGGGACGGCTGTACCCCGAGGAGCTGCAGGCGCGGCTGCGCCCCTTCGGGATCGGCGAGCGCGCGGCGGTGCTGGCGTTCGCCCCGCCCGACCCGGCTGTGGCGGCGCCGCTGGTGGAGCGGATCCTCGCGCGCGAGGACCTGCTCGGCGAGCAGGTGGGTGGGCCTCAGAAAAACGGCCCCGGCGCCCGCACCCCCGGCGCCCGCATCCTCGGCAGTCTCGTGGCGATCCGCGCTGGTCTGCTGTGCGCGGTGATCGACGGTGGGCCGCCGCCACCGTCCAACGGCGCCCGTCCCTCCGAGCTGCACCCACCCGGCGAAGTCGACCCGATCGCGCTCGCCCGCAAGATCCGGGCCGAGCTGATCGCGCGCGTCGGCGGCGAGGTGCGTGCGAGCGCCAGCCGCGTGGCGCCGACGCACTCGCTGCGCCTCAGCTTCCACGAGGCGCGCTGCGCGCTGGAGGCGGTGCGCCTGCAGAACGGCGCTGGCGGCGAGGTGGTCGCCTCCTATGTCGACCTCGGCGCCTTCCAGCTGCTGCTCTCGCTGCAGGACGACGACGCCTTGCTCACCTACTGTCGCGGGGTGCTCGGGCCGGTGGAGGCGGGGGAGGGGGAGTACGGCGACGAGCTGCTGCGCTCGCTGGACGTGTTCATCGAGCACAACGGCCACTGGGAGAAGGCGGCGAACGCGCTGTACTGCCACCGCCACACGCTGCGCTACCGCATCCGCCGCGTGGAGCAGCTGACGGGCCGCGACTTCTCCACGGCGCGCGATCGGATCGAGTTCTGGCTGGCGTTGCGGGGGCGGGAGCTCGCGCGGTAATGACCGGATTTTCTGGGAGGAGGACCCCCACAAGGGGGGTCGGGGGAGGGGCTGTTTATTGCGATTTCGACGATGACAGGAGGTCACGGCGATGAGGATCGGAGTCCCCAGCGAGATCAAGCTGGACGAGTACCGCGTGGCGCTCACTCCCGCGGGCGTGCGCGAGTTGTACGCGCGCGGCCACGAGGTGGTGGTGCAATCCGGCGCGGGCGAGGGCAGCGCGCTGGCGGATGAGGACTTCGTCACGCAGGGCGCCCGCATTCTCCCCGACGCGCGCGCGGTGTTCGCCGAGGCCGAGCTGGTGCTGAAGGTGAAGGAGCCCCAGCCGGGCGAGGTGTCGCTGCTGCGCGAGGGGCAGACGCTGTTCACCTATCTGCACCTGGCGGCCGAGCCGAGCCTGACGCGCGGTCTGCAGGCCTCGGGCGCGACCTGCATCGCCTACGAGACGGTCGAGGATGCGCGCGGCAATCTGCCCCTGCTGGCGCCGATGAGCGAGGTCGCGGGCAAGCTCGCCACGCAGGCCGGCGCCTTCATGCTGGAGAAGCCGCTCGGCGGCCGCGGCATCCTGCTCGGCGGCGTCCCCGGCGTGGCGGCCGCCACCGTGCTCGTGATCGGCGGCGGCGTGGTCGGGATGAACGCGGCGATCATCGCGATCGGGATGCAGGCCGACGTGTTCGTGTTCGACCGCTCGATCGACCGTCTGCGCGAGCTCGAAGTCGCGTTCGGCGGCCGCGCCTCGACCGTGTACTCCTCGACGCTCGCGATCGAGCAGATGCTGCCCGCCGCCGACCTCGTGATCGGCGCCGTGCTGATCCATGGCGGCCGTGCCCCGCACGTGATCAGCCGCGAGCAGCTCGGCCTGATGCGCCGCCACGCGGTGCTGGTGGACGTCTCGATCGACCAGGGCGGCTGCTTTGAGACCTCGCATCCCACGACCCACTCCAACCCGACGTTCGAGGTGGATGGGATCACCCACTACTGCGTCGCCAACATGCCGGGCGCGGTGCCGATCACCTCGACGTACGCGCTGACCAACGCCACGCTCCCCTACGTCCTCGCGCTCGCCGACCACGGGGTGGAGGAGGCGCTCGAGCGCGACCCCGGCCTGCGGCTCGGATTGAACGTGCGCGACGGCCAGATCACGCATCCCGCGGTGGCGCAGGCGCTTGGTGCCACAGTCGGTCAGGGCAGTTGAGTCGATCCCCCGTCACGGAGAGATTGCGATAGTAGATATGGGATCCCAAAGAAAAAAAGAGGGGGAGAGAGAGAAAGGGGGCGAGAGGGAGGGGGAGGGGGAGGTATGTATAAAAATCTAGAAGGTGTGCGCAATTGCTATCGGGTAAAAAAAATTATATATAACCCCCCGACCCCCCTTGTGGGGGTCCCTATTAAAAAACCTTCTCTGCCCCGCTAGCGTGTGAATTCCATCTCCGAGGAGGCGACCGATGGCCACCCAGATCGAGACCCTGACCAACTTCATCGACGGTGAGCGCGCCCCCTCCGACGGCGACACCGAAGCGATCCTCAACCCCGCGACCGGCGAGGAGCTGGCGCGAGCGCCGATCTCCAGCCCCGCGGACGTGGATCGCGCCGTGGCGGCCGCGCGCCGGGCATTCGCCGGGTGGTCGCAACGCCCGCCGGCCCAGCGCGCGCAGGCGCTGCTTGCGATTGCGGATCTGATCGAGGATCACGCCGAGGAGATCGCGCGGCTGGAGGCGCTGAACGCCGGCAAGCCGATCGCGGCCGTCACGAACGACGAGATTCCGGTGATGGCCGACAACCTGCGCTTCTTCGCGGGCGCCGCCCGCTGCCTGGAGGGCCGCGCCGCCGGTGAGTACATGGAGGGTTACACCTCCTTCACCCGCCGCGAGGCAGTTGGCGTGATCGGGCAGGTCACACCATGGAACTACCCGCTGATGATGGCAATCTGGAAATTTGCTCCCGCGCTGGCGGCCGGCAACACAGTCGTGTTGAAGCCCGCGGAGACCACCCCGATCACCACCGTGCGCCTGGCGGAGCTCGCGGCCGAGATCCTGCCGAAGGGCGTGCTGAACGTGCTCACGGGCCCGGGCCGCCCGACGGGCGAGGCGCTGATCGCGCACCCCGACGTGGACATGCTCGCGCTGACCGGGTCGGTGGACACGGGCAAGCACTTCGCGCGCACCGCCGCCGACACGCTCAAGCGCGTGCACCTGGAGCTCGGCGGCAAGGCCCCGGTGCTCGTCTTCGACGACGTCGCCATGGAGTCCGCGATGGAGACGATCGCGGGCACCGGCTACTACAACGCCGGTCAGGACTGCACCGCCGCCACGCGCGTGCTGGCCGCTGAGCGCGTCTATGACGACGTCGTCGCCGGCCTCGCCGAGCAGGCCAGGGGTCTCGTGATCGGCGACACGCTCGCCTCCGACACGACCCTCGGCCCGCTCAACTCCGCCCGCCAGCGCGAGCGGGTGGAGGGCTTCCTCGCCCGTCGCTCCGCGCACACCGAGATCGTCACCGGCGGCCGCCAGCCCGAGCGTCCCGGCTTCTACCTCGAGCCCACCGTCGTCGCCGGCCCCCAACAGGACGACGAGCTGATCCAGCGCGAGATCTTCGGACCGGTGATCACCGTGCAGCGCTTCACCGACGAGGAGCAGGCCGTCGCCTGGGCCAACGCCACCCGCTACGGCCTCGCCTCCTCGGTGTGGACGCGCGACGTCGGCCGCGCCCTGCGCGTCTCACGCGCGCTGCGCTTCGGCTGCGTGTGGATCAACGACCACCTCCCGCTCGTCTCGGAGATGCCCCACGGCGGGTTCAAGGAGTCCGGCTACGGCAAGGACCTCAGCGTGTACTCGCTGGAGGATTACACCGTCGTCAAGCACGTGATGGCGAGTCTCGCCTGACGCCTGGCGCTCAAGACCGCCGGCCGAGCACCTGAAAGATCGAGGTGAAGCCGGTGGCGAAGCCGTTGCGCGCCGCGCGCAAATAGAGGCGCCACACCCGCACGCGCTCTCCGCCCGCGAGGCGCTCGGCCTCCTCGAGGTTGGCGTCCAGCCGCGCGATCCACTCGCTCAGCGTGTCCACATAGTCCTGGCGCAGGCCCTCCACGTGCGTGGGCTCGATCCCGGCGCGCTCCAGCGCCAGCAAGACGCGCGAGACGTGCAGCGGGGCCGCGTCGGGGAAGACGTAGCGCTCGGAGAAGGCGCCCGCCTCCGGGTCGCCGTGGCGCAGACGCGCGATGCCGTGGTTGAGCAGCCGCCCGCCGGGTCCCAGCAGACCGGCGAGCTGCGCCGCGTAGGCGTCGATTTTGCTGGCGCCCACGTGCTCCACCATGCCGATCGAGGCGATCGCGTCGAAGCCTCTGCTGGCGCGACCGGAGACACTCGCCGAGGGCGAGTGTCTGCCGGATTCGGTTGGGCTGAGGTCGCGGTAGTCGCACAGGCGGATCTCCACGCGATCCTCCAGGCCCGCCTTCGCCACCCGCCGGCGCGCGAGCTCCGCCTGGTTGGGGGAGAGCGTGATCCCCACGGCGCTGACGCCGTGGCGAGCGGCGGCGTGCAGCACGAAGCTGCCCCACCCGCAGCCCACGTCGAGCAGGCGCTCGCCCTCGCGCAGCCCGAGCTTCGTGCACACCAGCTCGCGCTTGGCCAACTGCGCCTCCTCCAGCGTGGTGGCGCCGCGCGAGAAGAGCGCGCAGGAGTAGGTCATCGAGGAGTCGAGGAACAGCTTGAAGAAGTCGTTGGAGACGTCGTAGTGGTGGCGCACCGCGCGGGCGTCGCGCGCGCGGCTGTGGCGGGCGCCCTTGGGGCGCAGCTCGCTCGCGGGGATCCGCGGCGGGCGCGTCAGGCCGCACGCTCGCGCCGCGGCGAGCGTCAGGCGCAGGCGCGCGGCGCCGTCGATCGCGGGCGCTTTGAAGCTGTCCAGCAGCCCGATCACGCGGTCGAGGTCGTCGGCCTCCAGCTCCCCCGCGGCGTACGCGCGGCCGAGGCCCAACTGTCCGGGGGCGCGCAGCAGATGCGCCACGGCGGTGGGCGAGCGCACCGTGAAGACCGGGCCCTCAGGGGAGGTCGCGGGGAGCTCCGTGCCATCCCAGAAGCGCAACGCAAAGGGGCGCTCGGGGAGTGCCACCGCGAGCTCGCGGCGCAGCGGCTCAGTGCGGGCGAATGGCATCGCACGTGGGTGTCGATGTTCTGTCGGGCGCGTGCGCCATCATCGTTGCGACAGAGTAGAGCGATGCTTGCTAGCTTGCCTACAGGACCCGACATGATCGACACCCAACTTCCCGGCGCTCTGGACGAGGATCTGCCCGGGCCAAGCGATTCCCAGCCACTGCCTCTCGGCGGCGATGGCATCCAGTTTGCCAGCCCCGGGCCGGGCGACGTCCAGCCGGTCATCAACGAGACGCTCAACCGCGTGCTCACCGCGTTGATCACGATCGGCCCGATGGTCGCGCTCGGCTTCGCCGGCTGGCAGATGTGGGACGGGCTGCTGCACCGCAGCGATCTGATCGTGTTCGCGATTCTGTACCTGCTCACGGGCCTCGGCGTGACCGTCGGCTTCCACCGCCTCTTCACCCACCGCTCCTTCAAGACCTACCCCGCCGTGCGCGGCGTGCTCGCGGTGCTGGGGTCGGCGGCGATCGAGGGGCCGATCATCTCGTGGGTGGCCGACCACCGCAAGCACCACGCCTTCTCCGACAAGGACGGCGACCCGCACAGCCCCCACGTCGACCACGGCGTCGGCCTGCGCGGCGCGCTGCGCGGCCTCGCCCACGCGCACGTCGGCTGGCTGTTCATCCACACCGAGCGCGGCTCGCGCGAGCGCTACGCCCCCGATCTGATCGCCGACCCCGTGGTCGAGTTCGTCGACCGCACCTTCTTCGTGTGGGCGATCGGCGGCCTCGCTGTCGCCTTCGGTCTCGGCTACGCGATCGGCGGCACCTGGCAGGCCGGGCTCACCGGCCTCTTGTGGGGCGGCGCGGTGCGGATGCTGGTGCTGCACCACATGACCTACTCGATCAACTCGCTCTGCCACTTCTTCGGCCGCCGCGACTACACCACCGGGGACTGCTCCCGCAACCTCGCGTGGCTGGCGCTGCCGACCTTCGGCGAGGCGTGGCACAACAACCACCACGCCTTCCCCACCTCCGCCAGCCACGGCCTCAGCTGGCGCCAGCCCGACGTCTCGGCGCTCGTGATCCGCGGGCTGGAGCGCACCGGCCTCGCGTGGGACGTCGTCAGCGTCCCCGAGGAGCGCCGCGCGCGCAAGCGCTACGCCGCGGCGTAGGCGTTCGGGGGCAGGGATTGGAGATCGTCCGCGCGGGCCGCGGTGAGGATCCCGCGCAGTGTGCGCTCGGCCTCCTTGCCTCGCGGCGCCGGCCGGTGGGCCCTTACCCTTAACCCCATGGCCCCCGCTCCCATCCCTCCGGTGCGCGAGATCATCGCGTCCCGGACCGGGGAGGAGCTGGCGCTCAACGACCGCCACCTCAACCCGCAGATGGGGCGGATACTGCGCACGCTGGGGTTCGACAAGGTGTGGGTGGGGGGCGAGGGGGCGCACCTGATCGACTCTACGGGGGAGCGCTACCTGGACCTGTTCGGCGGCTACGGCGTGTTCGCGATCGGGCGCAACCACCCGGAGGCGATCGCTGCCGTCGAGGAGGTCATGGCGGCGCGCACCGGCAACCTGCCACAACTGGGCGTCACGCTGCTCAGCGGCGTGCTCGCCGAGCAGCTGCTCGCGCGCGCCCCGGCGAGCGTGGCGGCGATGGTGCCGGCCAACAGCGGTACCGAGGCGGTCGAGGTGGCCGTCAAGATCGCGCGCGCCGCTACCGGTCGCGGGCGCATCCTCTACGCCGAACACGCCTTCCACGGGCTCACACTCGGGTCGCTGTCGCTCAACGGCGACGCCCACTTCCGCGACGGCTTCGGACCGCTACTGGGGGGCTGCGACCCGGTGGCGTTCGGCGATCTCCCCGCGCTGGAGCGCGAGCTCGCACGCGGCGACGTCGCCGCGTTCGTCGTCGAGCCGGTGCAGGGCAAGGGCGTCAACCTCCCCCCCGAGGGCTACCTGCCAGGTGCCCAGGAGCGCTGCCGCGCGGCCGGCGCGCTGTTCGTCTGCGACGAGGTACAGACGGGGCTGGGGCGCACCGGGCGCTTCTTCGCGCTGGAGCACTGGGGCCTGCAGCCCGACATCGTGTGCGTCGCCAAGGCACTCTCCGGCGGCCTCATCCCGATCGGCGCCGTGCTCGTCTCGCGCGCCGCCTTCGAGCGCGTGTTCGACGGGATGGAGCGCGCCGTGCGCCACGGCTCCACCTTCGGCGGCAACGACCTCGCCGCCGCCGCCGGCCTCGCCACGCTGCGGGTGCTCGAGCGGGAGCGCCTGGTGGAGCGCGCCGAGCGGATCGGCGCGCTGCTGCTGGAGCTGACGCGCCCGCTGGTCGAGCGTCACGCGATCGTGCGCGACGTGCGCGGCCTCGGCCTGATGTGGGCGATCGAGCTGGGCCCCCCCGAAGGCCGCTCGGCGCGCGCAGCGTGGAACGCGCTGGAGCGAGCCCAACCCGGCCTCTTCTCGCAGCTGATCACCGTCCCTCTCTTCCACGAGCACCGCATCTTCTGCCAGGTAGCCGGCCACCGCATGAACGTAATCAAGGCGCTGCCCCCGCTCGTGATCGAGGAGTCGGAGATCCGCCGTTTCGCCGCCGCGCTGGAGACGGTGGTGGCCGCGGCGGAACGGATGCCTTCGGCCTTGACGCGCTTTGGGTTGCGCATGGCGCGAAACATGGCTGGGTCACGGTGAGTGAGCCGAGGAGGATCGCGGGAGTGCGCATCGTCCGTCAGACGGCACGGACGATGCGCCGGTAGAGGGTGTGCCCGGTTACGGGCGAACCTATTTAGCCGACCATTTGTCTCCCGAGGAAAGCTTTACGAAGAAGTCTCCTTCGAAGAGGACTTTGGTCGAGCCGAAAAATGCTTCGCTGCCGGTTTCCGAGTTGAACAACAGCTCGTGTTCCGTTTTTTCTGTTTCCACTCCCGGGTAGTTGCACGCCATGCCTTTGCTTGTGCCGCTCGTGATGGTGTACGTGTTCGCCACCGCGCACGTGCCGCCGCTGCTTTTTACAACCACCACAGCCAGCGTTCTACCGCTCACCGGTTGGAAGTTCAGTTTCAGTTTCGCGCCCGTTCCTTCGAGCGGGAACACCAGTGGTTCTGAGTTGAAGTTGGGAACTTCACAGTGTGGCTGACTGACGACCGAACAGTTTTCGAATGCAAATGTGCCGTTATTTGAATTGCCCGGCCTGATGATCCCATGCTCTACTTTGACGCTCGAGCACGTGACCGTGACGATACTGCCCACCTTGAACGTTGGCGCCTGTTTGACCGTCACCGCTTCCGCGACCGTTTCCGCTTTGGCGATTTCGCTGCCTTCCACCCACCATTCGGGCGAGGCCGCCGAGGCGGGCACCGCCGCGACCGCGCCGATGACCACGAGCAGCAGTAGGCTCAATTGAACGGTTTTTACTGCTTTTGCCATTATATCTCCTTCTGACTTAGGAATCCCAGATGCCTTTTTGGGCCTGAACGATGCACACCTGCTCGGCGGGCGTCAAGGCTGCGCAGGAGTCGCGGTGTGTGTGGCGGGCGTCAGAGCCAAATCGCCTAAATCGAAATGTTTCCGATCAACGGACTCGGAGGAGGTTGGCCTCCGGGGGCCCACTCGCTGTGCGAGATCGGCTCGATCCAGCCGCTCGTCCAATCTCTCGCTAGCCTGTCGAGCCGTGCCCATACCCCGTTCAGACATCCGCAACGTCGCGATCGTCGCCCACGTCGACCACGGCAAGACCACGCTCGTCGACGCCATGCTGTGGCAGTCGGGCGCGTTTCGCGTCGGACAGGACGTGGCCGAGCGGGTGCTCGACTCGATGGATCTCGAGCGTGAGAAGGGCATCACGATCCTTGCCAAGAACACCGCGCTGCACTACGGGGGGGTCAAGCTCAACATCGTCGACACGCCTGGCCACGCCGACTTCGGGGGCGAGGTTGAGCGGGGGCTGACGATGGTCGATGGGGTGCTGTTGCTGGTTGATGCCTCCGAGGGGCCGCTGCCGCAGACGCGCTTCGTGCTGCGCAAGACGCTCGAGGCGCGACTGCCGGTGATCCTCGTCGTCAACAAGGTCGATCGCCCCGACGCGCGCGTCGCCGAAGTGATCGACGAGGTGTATGAGCTGTTCCTCGACCTCGACGCCGACGAGTCGCAGATCGAGTTCCCGATCGTCTACTGCAACGCCAAGGCGGGCGTCGCGTCGCTCGAGTACGACGAGTCGGTGACGCGCGCGGCGGTTGCGAGCGGGAATCGGACTGTAGCCGGTGGCAGCGGGGCAGATGGGGGCGGGTCCGAGGCGGGTGCAGGGCCAGCCGTCGGCAAGGGGAGTAGCCTCGCGCCGCTGCTCGACCTGCTGCTCGAGCACATCCCCGCGCCGACCTACGAGCCCGACCACCCGCTGCAGGCGCTCGTGACCAATCTCGACGCCTCCCCCTACGTGGGGCGCCTGGCGATCTGCCGCGTACGTCACGGCACGATCAAAAAGGGCCAGCAGATCGCCTGGTGCCGCGCCGACGGGACGATCTCGCGTGCGCAGGTCGCCGAGCTGTATGTGACCGAGGCGCTCGATCGCGTCGACGCGGCACAGGCAGGGCCGGGGGAGATCATCGCCATGGCCGGGATCGCCGAGGTCACGATCGGCGAGACGCTCGCCGACCCGGATGATCCGCGTCCGCTGCCGGTGATCATGGTCGATGAGCCGGCGATGTCGATCACGATCGGCGCCAACACCTCGCCGCTGGCGGGTAAAGACGGCAGCAAGCTGACGGCTCGTCAAATCGAGGCGCGCCTGAACCAGGAGCTCGTCGGCAACGTCTCACTGCGTGTGCGCGAGACGCACGGGGTGGGTGGGGAGTCCAAATCATTCGAGGTGCAGGGTCGTGGCGAGCTGCAGCTGGCGGTGCTGGTGGAGATCATGCGGCGCGAGGGCTTCGAGTTGACCGTGGGTCAGCCGCACGTGGTCGAGCGGGAGATCAACGGCAAACGCCACGAGCCGATCGAGCGGCTGTCGGTGGACGTGCCCGAGGAGCACGTCGGCACCGTCACGCAGCTGCTGGCCACGCGCAAAGGGCGGATGGAGCACATGACCAACCACGGCACCGGCTGGGTGCGCATGGATTACCTCGTCCCCGCGCGCGGGTTGATCGGCTTCCGCACGGAATTCCTCACGGAAACGCGCGGCACCGGCATCATGCACCACGTCTTCGAGGGCTGGGAGCCGTGGGCGGGGGAGCTCCTGACACGCCAGAGCGGCGTGCTCGTGGCCGACCGCCGCGGCGAGACCGTGACCTTCTCGCTGTTCACGCTGCAGGAGCGCGGGTCGCTGTTCGTCGGCCCCGGCGAGGAGGTCTACGAGGGGATGATCATCGGCGAGAACGCCCGCTCTGACGATCTCGACGTCAATCCGGTCAAGGAGAAGCATCTGACGAACATGCGCTCCTCCACGTCCGATGTGCTCGTGCGCCTCGACGCCCACCGTAAACTGACGCTCGACGAGGCTCTGGAGTTCGTGCGCGAGGACGAGTGCGTCGAGGTCACGCCCAAGACCGTGCGCATGCGCAAGGTCGAGCTGGGGAAGACTGAGCGGATGAAGGCGGCGCGCATACGGCGGGGGAAATGAGCGCCTGCACGCACGCGCGGCGCGGCAAATGAGTGCAATCGAGGTCGCGGGGCTGCGCAAGAGCTACGGCTCGGTGCAGGCCGTGCGCGGCATCGACATCGCGATCGACGCCGGCGAGACGGTCGCGCTGCTGGGGCCCAACGGGGCCGGCAAGTCGACCACGATCGACATGATCCTCGGTCTCTCCACGCCCGACGGCGGCACTGTGTCGGTGTTCGGCGGCATGCCCACCGCCGCGGTCGATGCCGGCAACGTTGGCGCGATGCTGCAGACCGGCGCGCTGATCCGCGACCTCACCGTCGGCGAGTTGGTGTCGATGGTCGCCTCGCTCTACCCTGCCCCGCTCGATCTCGCCGAGGCGCTCGAGCTCACGGGGCTCAGCGAGATCGCCGAGCAGCGCACGCAGAAGCTCTCCGGCGGCCAGACCCAGCGTGTGCGCTTCGCCGTGGCGCTCGTCAGCGATGCCAAGCTGCTGGTGCTCGACGAGCCCACCGTGGCGATGGACGTCGAGGGCCGCCGTGCGTTCTGGACGACGATGCGCGAGCTTGCCGCGCGCGGCAAGACGATCCTGTTCGCCACCCACTACCTGGAGGAGGCCGACGCCTACGCCGATCGCGCGATCCTGATGGCGCATGGCCTGGTGGTCGCCGACGGCCCGCCCACCGAGATCAAGGCGATGGTCGGCACGCGCACGATCCGCGCCACCCTGCCCGGCGCCGACCTCGGCGCGCTCGCGGGGCTGCCCGGTGTCAGCGGCGCCGATCGCCGCGGCGAAGCGGTGGTGCTGAGCTGCGCCGACTCCGACGTGGCGATCCGCGCGCTGCTCGGCGCCTATCCGGATGCACGCGACATCGAGATCGCCGCCGCCGGCTTGGAGGAGGCGTTCCTGCAGCTCACCGCGGAGGACGCCGACATCAACCGGTCCGGCGGCGGTGCCGTTGCGGGCGGCCGTGTCGGCGCGCCTGGTGGCAACGCCCCGGCCGACGGTGCCCTCGCCACCGGCGGTACCGCCGGTGGTGGCGCCGAGGCGGCGTTTGGGGGCGGCGAGCAATGAACGCGCTCGCCTACACCCGCTACGAGCTGCTGCGCACCCTGCGCAACCGTCGCTTCTTCGTCCTCTCGCTGGGGTTCCCCCTGGTGCTCTACTTCCTGATCGCGGGTCCCCAGCGCCACAACCACGACCTCGCCGGCACCGGCCTGTTCGCGCCGCTCTACTACATGATTGGGATGGTGTCGTTCGGGACGATGAGCGGGATGCTCTCGAGCGGCGCGCGGATTGCCGCCGAGCGCGCGGTCGGCTGGAATCGGCAGTTGCGCATCAGCCCGCTCTCGACGCGCTCCTACCTGCGTGCGAAGGTGCTCACCTCCTACATGATGGCGCTGCTGACGATCGCCGTCCTCTACATCTCCGGGGCGGCGCTCGGCGTCTCGCTGTCGGCCGGCGAGTGGCTGCACATGACCGTGCTGATCTTGATCTGCCTGGTCCCGTTCGCGGCTCTCGGGATCGCGATCGGCCACATGCTGACCCCCGACTCGATCGGCCCGGCGATGGGCGGCGGCGTGGCGCTGCTGGCGTTCCTCGGGGGCACCTGGTTCCCGATCCCCGCGCATGGCTTCCTCCACGATGTCGGGCAGCTGCTTCCCTCCTACTGGCTGGTGCAGGCCTCGCACGTTGTCCTGAGCGGTCACTCCTGGCCCACCAAGGCGTGGATCGTGATCGCCGCCTGGACGGTGGTCCTTGCCTGGGTTGCGCGTCGCGCCTACCGGAACGACACCGGGCGGGTGTAGGGTTTTCCACATGACCCGCTCAATCAGACGCCTTGCCCTGGCTGCGATATGCGCGGCAACCGCCCTGGGACTTGCCGCGACGCCCGCGCTTGCCACCCACTTCCAGCCCGAGAGCTACCCGGAACTGCTGGCGCAGCTGCACCGGCGCGAAATAGTCGCGATCGTGCTGCATCCGACGGGACCCAAGGCCCATGCCTCGACGCGCGGCGGACAGCACTTCACGGTCACCTATACGCCGGCCGAGGTAGCACCGCTGCGCGCAGCCGCCACCGCCGGCGGCTCCTCCTTTGCGATCGCCACGGCGAAGCCCAAATCCACCACTACCCACCACAAACTGCGCTACATCGCGGGCGGGGTGCTGATCGTGGTGATCGTCGTTGTGCTGGTGGTGCTGCTGATCGGCCGTCGCCGCACGCTGGAGGAGGAGGGTCCCGGCGGTGAGGCGGCCTCCGCGCCTCCGCCCGCCGGCTCGAGCTGAGGGGGATCGCTCGGAGGTGAGTCGCTTTCAAGCTGGAGGCGGACACACCGGCAGGCGGGAGAACGTGGGGCCCCATGCGGGGCATACACACGGCCACTTGCATGGCCCATTCCGCGCCCCGCCCGCCTCCGCGCGACGGGTCGGGGCGGCGCTGGCGCTGATCCTGGGGTTCATGGCGGTCGAGGTCGTGGCGGGGGTGCTCTCGCATTCGCTGGCGCTGCTCTCCGACGCCGCGCACATGCTCACCGACGCGGCCGCCCTCGGGCTCTCGCTGGTGGCGCTGCGCCTCGCGGCGCGGCCCGCGCGGGGGGCGATGACCTACGGCTTCCTACGCGTCGAGGCGCTCGCGGCGCAGGCCAACGGGATCACGCTGCTGGTGCTGGCCGCGGCGATCGTCTACTCGGCCGTGGTGCGGCTGATCTCCCCGCCAACGGTCTCGGCGTGGACGGTGGTCGGGGTGGCGCTGGCGGGGATCGTGGTCAACGGCGCCGCCACCGCCGCGCTCGCCGGCGCGGGGCGTGAGTCGCACATGAGCATCGAGGGCTCCTTCCAGCACATCCTCACCGATCTGTTCGCGTTCATCGGCACGGCGCTCGCTGGGGTCGTGATTCTCCTGACGGGCTTCCAGCGCGCCGATCCGATCGCCTCGCTGGCGATCGCCGCGCTGATGCTGCGCTCCGCCCTCGGCCTGCTGCGCGCCTCGGGGCGGATCTTCCTGGAGGCCGCCCCGCCGGGTCTCGACCCGCGGGAGATCGGGCACGCGCTGGCCGCTCACCCCGGCGTCGTCGAGGTCCACGACCTGCACGTCTGGGAGCTCTCGGCGGGTTTCCCCGCGCTCTCCGCCCACGTGCTGGTCGCGCCCGAGGCCGACTGCCACGCGGCGGGGCGGGCCTTGCGGGAGCTGCTCGTGGAGCGCTTCGGCGTCGAGCACACCACGCTGCAGGTCGAGCACGCGGGGGGCGGGGAACTGCTGGAGCTGGAGCTGCCCGACGGGTGAGGGGCTGGAGGAGGGGGTGGTGCTGTTGTCTTCTTTTTGAGCCCTAACCAAATAAGAACAAGACTCAATCTTATTATGGTAGGGTGGTGGCGTGACCGACAACCGACCTTTGGAGAGGGCGCCGGCGCGATGATCCATGCACGTTCCGCAACCCGTCGACGTATCGCCCTTGCCGCAGTGCTCCGTCCCCGTATCGCCCTCGCCACGACGCTCGCACTGGTGGCCGTGCTTGCGGCCGTGGTGGCCGCGGGCTGTGGCGGCACCAGCCCGGCCGGCGCCTCCAGCGGCGTAATCGTGGCCGTGGGGGCTGAGAACGAGTACGCGAATGTGATCGAACAGATCGGCGGCAGGTACGTGAAGGTCACCGCGATCGAGAGCAACCCCAACACCGACCCCCACACCTTCGAGGCCAGCCCGAGCGTCGCCGAGGCGGTCAGCGCCGCAAGCCTGCTGATCGAAAACGGGGTCGGCTACGACACGTACATGGAAAAGATCGAGTCTGCCGGGGGGGCGGGATCCGATTCCCAACGCAAGGTCATCAACGTCCAGCACCTCCTCGGCCTCCCGGACTCCACCCCGAATCCGCACCTCTGGTACAAACCGCAGACGATGCCGGTGGTCGCCAAGGCCCTGGTCAGCGACCTGTCGGCGCTGCAGCCCTCGCACGCGACGTACTTCCGGGAAAACGCCATGCGCTTCGAAGCATCGCTGAAGCCGTGGTATGCGGCGATCGCGAAGTTCAAGGCCGCCTACCCCGACACGCCGGTCGCGACGACCGAGCCGGTCGGCAACTACATGCTCGAAGCCGCTGGGACGAACAACATGACGCCGTTCACGCTGCAGGCGGCGATCATGAACGGCACCGACCCCGCGCCGCAGAACGTGACCTTGCAGAATGGCCTGTTCTCAGGGCATCAGGTGAAGGTCTTCGTCTACAACCAGCAGGTAACCGACTCGCTGACCGCGTCGTTCAAACAGGCCGCCACGCGTGCCGGGATTCCGGTGGTCGGGGTGTACGAGACGATGCCGACGCCAGGCTACAACTACCAGTCGTGGATGCTCGCCGAGGTCAAGGCCCTGGAAAAGGCCGTCGCGCGGGGTATCTCCACCGAAGAATTGTGAGCTCGGACGGCGCACCGGCGAGCAGGGCAATCGGGAGCTCGGACGGCATACCGTGGGCAAGGCAATCTGGAGCTCGGACGGCGCACCGGCGGGCAGGGCAATCGTGAGCCCTGACGGCGCACCGGCGAGCAGGGCCATCCTCGCGGTGCAGGGGGTGAGCGTGCGGCTATCGGGCCGCACGATCCTCGACCGGGTCGACTTCCAGATCGCGCCGGGTGAGTTCACGGGCCTGATCGGATCCAACGGGGCGGGCAAGACGACCCTGTTCCGGGTGATCCTCGGCCTGCAGGCGGCGAGCGCGGGAGCAGTGCTTTTTGGTGGGCCCACCCACCCCCGCGAGCACGGACGCCGGCATCGTCTGATCGGCTACGTGCCGCAGAAGTTTCTGCTCGACCCCGATGTTCCGCTGCGCGCGCGCGATCTCGTGGGGCTCGGCATCGACGCGCACCGTCTCGGGGTGCCACGGCCCTCCCGGACCAGGCGGGCGCTCGTCGAGGAGATGCTGCACGCCGTCGACGCCACCCGCTTCGCCGATACGCGTGTCGGCAAGCTCTCCGGCGGCGAGCAGCAGCGCATCCTGATCGCGCACGCGTTGATCGCCCGGCCGCGGCTGCTGCTGCTCGACGAGCCGCTCGCCAACCTCGACCTGGGCAGCGCCCACGAGGTCGTGGCGCTGCTCGCGCGCATCGCCCGCGAGCAGGAGATCGCCGTGTTGATCTCCGCGCACGAGATCAACCCGCTGCTGCCCGTCATGGACCGCATCGTCTACCTCGCCGCCGGGCGCGCCGTCAGCGGCACCACCGAGGAGGTCGTCCGCGCGGATGTGCTCAGCCAGCTCTACGGCCACCACGTCGACGTCCTGAACGTCCACGGCCGCGTGCTGATCGTCGCCGGAGCCGGCGAGGACCACGACCTCAGCGGCCACGAGGGCATCTTTCCCGGAGCTGGGATCCAATCGTGAGCCACTACTTCCTGTCCCCGACTTTTGGGCCCGGCTTCTTCGCAAGCGTCTCACCTGGCGCCGGCCTGCACTTGGCCGTCGACCTGTCCCCGATCTTCGCCCCCGGCTTCTTCGAAAGCGAAGCCGTGCGGATCGCCCTTGCCGTCGGAGCGCTCGTGGCGGTCGTCACCGGCGTGGTCGGCGTGTTCACGGTCATACGCGGCCAGTCCTTCGCGGGTGAGGCGTTCGGCGATCTGGGAACCACCGGCGGCTCGGGCGCGTATCTCGTGGGCATCGGGACGCTCTGGGGCTTCGTGCTGGGCAACGTGATCGCGGCGGGCATGATGGAGGCGATCGGCGTGCAACGCTCGCGCGGGCGGGATCTCGCCACCGGGATCGTGCTCGGCGCCGGAATCGGGCTCGCCGCCCTGTTCCTCTACCTGTACACCAACGAACACAGCACCACCGGAGCGACCGTCGCGATCCTGTTCGGCTCGGTGTTCGCGATCTCGAGCTCGACGATCCCGCTGATCCTGCTGCTGAGCGCGATCGTGCTGGCGACCACGCTCACGATCTACCGTCCGCTGCTGCTCAGCTCCATCAACGCCGAGATGGCATCGGCCCGCGGCATCCCGGTGCGGCTCGTCGGCATGCTCTACCTGCTCGCCCTCGCGCTCGCGGCGGCGCTCGCGGCGATCACGATCGGCACGATCCTCTCGACAGCGCTGCTCGTCGGGCCGGCGGCGAGCGCGCTGCGACTCACCAGACGCCCGCTCACCGCGCTGCTGAGTGCTGCGGGCATCGGCATCGGCGCGATGTGGATCGGCATCGTCCTCGCCTACGACAGCTTCCACTGGCCGCCCGCAGGACAGGGATGGCCCGTGAGCTTTTTCGTCGTGACCCTCGTGTTCATCACCTACCTGCTGTCCGGGCTCCCCGAAGCCAGGCACCGCCGGCGAGCGGGCCGGACTCCGTCCACCCTCCTCGCGCCGCCGGCGATCCCGAGTTAACGGCGCACTGCGTGTTCTCCGGTTTCATGGTCAACGCCTGGACGGTCGCGAGCATCGTCGCCATCGTCGCGGGAGTCGTGGGGTTCTTCACGGTCCTGCGCGGATCGGCGTTCGCCGCCCACGCAATCCCCAACGGGTCCTTTGCCGGCGCCGCCGGCGCCGGCCTGATCGGCGTAAGCACGCTGCTTGGCCTCGGCGTCTTCTCGCTCGGCGGCGCTCTGACGATCGGCCTGCTCGGCCGCCGGGGCCGCCACGACGTCGCGACCGCCCTCGCGCTCGTGGCGATGCTCGCGCTTGGCGCGCTGTTCTTGAGCTTCAGCGTGGAGTACGCGCCAGAGGTCTATTCGCTGCTGTTCGGCGAGGTGCTCGGAATCAGCCCCAACGAGATCGAGCCGACCGCGATCCTCGGCGCCCTCTGCGTCCTCGCCGTCGCCATCCTGTACCGGCCGCTGATGCTCTCCTCGGTCCTCCCCGAGGTGGGAGAGGCGCGCGGCGTCAGCGGTTTCCGGATGGAGATGCTGTTCCTCGCCGTCCTCGCCCTCGCCACGACGATGACCGTGCCCGTCGTCGGCACGCTGCTGATCTTCAGCCTGATGATCGGCGCGCCGGCGGCCGCGCGTTCATTCACCGACCGGCCGCTGCCGGCCATGGCTCTGTCGGTGGCGATCGCGCTGCTGATCGTGTGGAGCGCGATCGCCGCCTCCTACGAAACCAACTACCCGGTGGGGTTCTTCGTCGGAGGCGGCAGCGCCGTCTCCTACACGATCGGGCGCCTCTGGGCGGCGTGGCGCCGCGGCCGGGGAACAACGGTCTCACTACGCTCTACGATCGTTCCATGAGCAGTGGTTCTCACACCGACGCCTGGGTCAGCCGCGCCGAAGCGGTGCTGGCCGCGGCGGGCCGCAGGAGTGGCGGCGCCCGCCGCGCGCTGCTGCTGCTGCTCGGGGAGCAGAGCTGCGCGCTCACCGCCACCGAGATCGAACAGGAGCTGCGCGCGCGCTCGGCCCGGCCGGTGAGTCGCGCGAGCGTCTACCGGATCCTCGACGAGCTCGAGCGCGCCGGCCTGGTGGCGCGCGTGGAGACCGGGCAGGGGGTAGTGCGCTACGAGCGGGCGCACGACGCCGAGGGCGCCCACCACCACCATCTCGTGTGCGACAGCTGTGGCGTGGTGATGCCGTTCGCCGACGAGGCCTTGGAGCGCGCGATCGACGAGCTCAGCGAGCGCGTGCCGCTGGCCGTCTCCGAGCACGAGATCGTGTTGCATGGCGCCTGCCACTCCTGCTCCTCCTCCTAGCCCTACCTGCCGACCTTCTCGCGTCTGCGGGCGGCGCCGTTCAGCGCGAGCGTCTCCTCCTCGGCCGGCAGTGCGTGCACGGAGGTGCCCTCGATGTTCAGACGCGGCACCCGCCTGTCCAGCCACGCGGGGAAGCGCCACGCGCGCGGGCCGACGATGTGCAGGAGGGCGGGCAGCAGCATGCAGCGGACGATCAGCGCGTCGAGGAACACCGCGCTCGCGAGGCTGAGGCCGAACTCCTTGATGACGCGGTCTTCGCCCAGCACGAAGGAGAGGAACACGCACACCATGATCGCCGCGGCGGCGGTGATCACGCGGCCGGTCAGCGCGAGGCCCTCGCCGACGGCGCGGTGGTTGTCGTGGGTGCGGGTCCACTGCTCGTGGATGCGCGACACGAGGAACACCTCGTAGTCCATCGAGAGACCGAACACGATCGCGAACAGCATCACCGGGATGAACGACTCGATCGGGCCCGGGCTGACCCCCAGCAGCCCCGGGAACCAGCCCCACTGGAAGATGACCACGATTACGCCGAGCGAGGCGCCGATGCTGAGCAGGTTCATCACGGCCGCCTGCAGCGGGATCACCAGCGAGCGGAACACCACCATCAGCAGCAGCGCGGAGAGCAGCACCACCACGCCGATGAACAGCGGCAGCTTGTGTGCGAGCACGTTGGCGAAGTCCACGCCGCCGGCCGTCACGCCGCCGACGTAGGCGACCAAGCCGGTGCGCGCCGCCACCGGCGGGATCACGTGTTCGCGCAGATCCCTGACGAGCACGGTCGTGGCGTACGCCTGCGGCGAGGAGTCGGGATACACCGAGAAGGTCGCCACTTCGCCCGTCGGGTTCAGGCGCGGCGGGGTGACCGAGACGACGCCGCTCGCCGTGGCAAGCGCGCCCTGCAGCTGGCGCAGGGCGCCGGCGTCGTCGCGGTGCGGCAGCCTCACGACGACCTGCAGGGGGCCGTTGAAGCCTTCGCCGAAGCCCTCCGCGAGCAGGCGGTAGGCGTTGTAGGTGGTGGTGTTCGAGGGATCGTTGCTGGCGTCGCTGGAGCCCAGTCGCAGCGCGACCGCGGGTGCGGCGATCACGAGCATGATCAGCGCTGAGGGAAGCGCCACCCGGTGGGGGTGGCGTCCCACGAAGTTGCTCCAACGCAACCACGCCCCGCCGCCGGCCGCGACAGGGGCCCCGCTGCCGGCTTCCCTGCGTTCCCGGCGGCGCATGCGCCGGCTCGGCCTTGCCAGACGGGCGCCCGCGAAGGTGAGCAGCGCGGGCAGCAGGGTGAGCGAGCTGAGCATCACCAGCAGCACCCCGATCGACGCTGAGATCGCCACGCCGTAGAGGAAGTCGACGCCCAGCAGCATCATCCCCAACAGCGCAATCACGACGGTCGTGCCGGCGAACAGCACGGCGCGCCCGGCGGTGTCCATCGCATGAACTACCGACTCCTGTACCTGCCCGTGCGTGGGGCCCGGCCCGGCATAGGACTCGCGGAAGCGGGTGAGGATGAACAGCGAGTAGTCGATCCCCACGCCGAGACCGATCATCGCGGCGAGCTCGGAGGAGAAGTTGGGGGTGTCGACGACGTGCGTGAACAGCGCGATCACGCTGAGGCCGGTGCCGAGTCCGAACAGCGCGGTGACGATCGGCAGCCCCATCGCGATCAACGAGCCGAAGGTGATCAGCAGCACCACGATCGCCGCCATCAGCCCCACGGCGGTGGAGAGGCCGAAGCCGGCCTGCTGGGTGGCCTCGATCGCCTGCCCGCCCAGCTCCACCTCGAGACCCGGCTGCCGTGCGGCCTGGGCGACTTTGACGACGCGTTCGGCCGCGCTCACAGGCAGCAGATTGGCTTTCTCGTCGAACACAACCGTCGCGAACGCGATCTGGCGGTTCGCGGAGATCGCCTTGCCGGCCGACGGCCCCGCGTAGGGGCTGATCACCGCGGAGACGTGCGGCAGCTTTTCGACTTCGGCGAACATCGCTTTCATGCGCGCGCGCACCGCGGGGTCGAGCACGCTGCCGTTGGCGACGCGGAAGACGATCTGGTCGCGGTCGCCCGCTTGCGTCGGGAAGCTGTGCTCCAGCAGGTCCGAGGCGCGCTGCGCGTCGGAGTTGGGCAGCGTGAAGTTGTTGGAGTATTCCGTCCCCGCCGAGGAGGCGAGGGCGCCCACCGCGACAATCATCGCGATCCAGCCGATTACGACGAGGCGGCGGTGGGTAGTTGACCAGCGGGCGAGCTTGAGCATCGGCGACCTCGGGGTGGGTAGCGGTGGAACGGTGGGACAGGCGCGGGCGGGTGGGCCCTGCGCGGGCGGAGCTTTCGTAGAGAGTAGAAGGTCCGCGATCGGGCGGCGCGGCAGCTGCGGTCAGTTCATCCGCGGGTCCAGCGGCATCCGCGCGATCAGCGCGTAGGCGCCGCCCTTGCGGGCCAGCACCTGCGCCCACAGCTCCTCGGGGTCCTCGGTGAAGACGTCGTCGGGCTCCGCGGGGTGGGCGATCCAGTCGCCGTTGTCGAGCTCCTCGTCGAGCTGGCCCTCGCTCCAGCCGGCGTAGCCGGCGAACACCCGCCGGCGCGCGATCGCATCGGAGAGCTCGTCGATGTCGGCCTCAGGCGCGGGGAAGCCGATGCGTCCGAGCACCAGCAGCCCCGCGGGCGAGGGGTCGAGGAACTCGGCGAGAAACACGATCGCGTTGGGCTGCACGGGCCCACCCACATACACCGGTTCGAGCTCGCCGGCGGCCTGCTCGAGCTGCGGCACCGCCTCGCCGACCGTCACCGTGGAGGGGCGGTTGAGCACGATGCCCATCGCCCCCGCTTCGCTATGAGCGCCCACCAGCACCACGCTGCGCCGGAAGTTGGGGTCCATCAGCGACGGCGCGGCGAGCAGCAGCTGCCCGCTGAGCGATTCCTCCATACCCTCAGGCTACCCCTGTGGCGCGGGCGCATGCAAACAGTGTTGCCGTGCACGGCTCGGGTCATCCCAGGCACCTTGCTCATCCTCTATCGCTTCATGCTTTTTGTAGGGTGGCGACGGTGACGTGGGGCCAGCGCAGGCCGTTGAAGTCGAGCTGGACCAGTTGCGTGTACTGCAGTTGCAGGGTGTTGGGCGCTCCCCCCTCGCCCTCGACGGCCTCGATCCAGAAGATCGCACTGACCTCGACGGCCTTGGCGTTGCCGCCCGGCGGAAAGCTCGCCGCTTCGAGGAACGCCGTGTTCGCCGTCCCGCCGCCCTTGACCGGAGTGTGCAGAGTCGAGATCGCGAGCACGGTGGTGTTGACGATTGTCTTCCCCTCGAGGCCTTTCTGGAGGAAGCTGTTCGGGTTCCTCACCAGATCCTCGGTCACGCCAGGGGACATGTGGCGAAACGGCGTCCCGGTCGCGAGATTCAGCTCGGTGAACACCGCCTCGGCGGAGGCGAAGTCGGAGCTCGGCGGGGGCGGCGAGCCGACCGCGAAAGGGATGATGTTGTTTGCGCCGATGTGCGGCCCGCCCAGGATCGTTTTCCCGGTGCCCTGAGCAAGGATCGCGGTGCCGTGCGGGATGGAGCCCATCCGCACCACCGTGGGAGGCTCAGCTGGATTGGTCGTGTGCGGGACGTTGGCCCAGATCCCCGGCTCGATGTGCAGTCCTTCCGTCGGGTCGTGCTTTTCAGCGATCTGCTGCATGTACGTGATGCCGAACATGTTGATGTCCGGCATCAGCAGTCCCCGGTTGGGGATCGCGCCTTTGATCCTGGTGAAGACGAGCTTCTCGGTCGTGAGATTCAACTCGAGAAAGCGGTCCTGGCCGCCTTCGGCGAGCGGGTGCGGCCGCCAGATGGTGTTGAAGCCATCGCCGATCCACGTCGCTTCTTCTCCGTCCCCAACCAGCCGCGCCAACGGCCCCAGTGGGTCGGGGAGCAGCTCGAGCGGTTGCGCAGCCTCCGGAGCCTCGATCTCGGGATGGCCTTTGAACTGGAAGTCTGGGTCGGTTCGTGCCGTGTCCGTCATTGCAACTCCTTTGGCGTGCTTGCTCATATCGATCGCGTGATCGCGGCGAAACGCGGCGCGGAATTACAACTGGCGTGGAGAGAAAGTCGAGCCGCAACGCAAGAGGCTATCAGACCGTAGGTTGGAATGTTCCCATATACGCGCCACATTCACACCCCCTTCACATCTGCCATCGGCGGGGCGTCGAGGTGGCGCTGGGCGTGAAGGTCACGGCCGTGATGCAGCGCCGGCGGCAGCTTCGTGGGCTCACCGCGGGTCGCTCCACCACGTGTCCGTGATCACGGCACGGTCACAACCGGCGCTCGCGTCGGTGCAACCATCCAGGCTGTCCCAGAGGGGATAGGAGCGACGTGCGTTCCGAGCAGCCGGTACACGAATTCTCTCTCCCGCCGGCTGCCTCCCGGATCTCACGCCGGCCCGAGGCCCCCTCAGCCTCGGCGCCATGTGAGCGTCGGCGGCCCGCAGCGCCGGGCCGCCGACGCTGCGTCGCCTGGTGCAAATGGCCGGCGGCGGCGCGTGGCGCCGGTTATGCTGATCGCGCATCGTGGAAAGCAGAGGGGCTCGGCTCGTCGGCCTTGTGGCCGATCGCGCCACCCTCTCGTCGAGAGTGAGGATGGGCAACATGGCGAAGACACCACAGGTGGGAGAGCCGGCGCCGGATTTCGAGCTGCCGGGCACTGACGGTTCGTTCAAGCTCTCCGAGCACCGGGGCGAGCGCGTGGTGCTGCTGTTCTACCCGGGCGACAACACGATGGTTTGCACCAAACAGTTCTGCTCCTACCGCGACCGCGCGGATGACTTCGCGGCGCTGGACGCGACGGTGGTGGGCATCTCATCGCAAGACCTCGACTCGCACAAGGGCTTCATCGAGAAGCACGGCCTCACGGTGCCGCTGCTCGCGGACGTGGACAAGTCGGTGGCGAAGGCCTACAGCGCCTTCTCGCCGCGTCTGGGCACCAAGCGCGCGGCGATCGTGATCGACGAGCAGGGGGTGGTGAGCCACCGCCACGACCACATGCTGGGGTTGGACTACCAGTCGGTGGACGACCTCAAAGCGACGTTGGAGGCGCTGCCCAGTCCGGCCGCTTGAGCGCCTCAGCGCTCCGCGCATCCGCACAACGCATCGCTCCGACGCTCAGGCGGTGATGCTGGTCGCCCGAAAAGGCATGTCGCGGTCGGCCCGGGCGGGAGCCGACCGTGTCTCGCCGTGAAGCGCGAGACGTATGAGCGACTCGATCGCGACGCGGCCGGCGACGGGCGCGCTGCGCACCGTGCCGTCCGACGCGACGAGGACTGCGGAGGGAGTTCCCCAGACTCCGTATGCGTGCATGACGGTTGCTTGCTCATCGATGAGCACGTCGGTGAGTGCGTGCTCACGCGCGAGCTTCTCGGCTTCCGTGGCCTCCGCCGGGGCCACCGTGGTTAGGGCCAGGCGTTCGGTTATCGCGTCGTGCCAGCGGGCGAGTTCGGGGAGGAGCAGCTGGCAGGGCCCGCAGCCGGGGCTCACGAACGTGAGTACGCAGGCCCGGCCGTCGGCCAAGAGGTCCTGGAGGCTGACGACAGGTCCCGCGGTGGAGGGCAATGTGAAGTGCGGTGCCAGCGCTCCGATCTGCCGAGGCGCAGCGACCGCTCGACCGTCGGCCGCTCGACCGTCGGCCGATCGTAGCCGGCGGTTCTCGCGCCACAGAAGCGCGGACGTCGTTGTTGTGAGGATTGCCAGTGCGCCGGTCGCGATCAGCCAGAGGTCACGCGTGTCGGTGCCGGTCACCCATGAGGCAAGCGAAGGGCCGGGGCCCGCGAGCGCCACGTATGCGGCCGGTAGTGCCAGCACGAGATTGCGGGCCACCGTCACCCAGCTCGCCGGCTTGGAGTGCAGTTGGCCAAAGCAATGGCAATCGGGGGCCTCGCCGCGTCGCAGAGCTCGTGTGAGTCCCACGACGAACAACGCGAGGAGCAGCAGGCTCCCCGCCGCCCCCCAGCGCGCCGTTGTCGGAAACACAAGCGCCGTAGCTGCCGCGAGCTCCCCAGCGGGTAGGAGCAACAGCAGCGGACGGGCAAGGCGAGGCGGCACGTCGAAGTCTGCCAGTGCCTGCCGCGTGCCCGGCCGATCGGCGAGCTTCGCAACCCCCGCGACGAAGAACACCGCGGCGAGACCGAGTCGAGCCACCACCAGCGCATCGTTCATCTTGTAAATGTACAACAGCTACTATCCTATGTGTGACAGGTGAAAGCGCGGTGGAGTCGGTGGCAGTCGAGGCGTTCGGTGTGACCGTGGCGGTCACCGCCGATCCTCAGCATTTCGTAGCCGTCCGCGATTTCCTCCCTCCGTGTGCCCGTCCAGCGAAGCACCCGCCCGAGCGTGGCCGCTTCGCGCTCGTCAAGGACACAGATGAGGCACTTCTAAACGTTGTGTGTGACGAACAGCCGATCGCGGGCCCGTTCGATCTGCGACTGGCGCTCGGCATTCTCGACGCCGAGCTGCGCATGTACATCGCGCTGCATGCTCCCGACCATGTCTTCGTCCACGCGGGAGTTGTTGGGGTGGGGGAACGCGCGATCGTCATTCCGGGGAGGAGCTTCGCCGGGAAGACGACGCTCGTGGCCGCGCTCGTACAGGCGGGTGCGGAATACTGGTCCGATGAGTATGCGGTGCTCGATGCCGACGGCCTCGTTCACCCCTACCCCAAGCCTTTGTCGGTGCGCATCAACGCCACCCGCGTGACGGAGGAGCGGCCGGTCGAGAGCCTCGGTGGCCTGGCCGGCGATCGACCTCTACCCGTCGCTGTGATCGCGTTCACCAGCTATCGCCCAGGAGTTGCCTTTGCGCCACGCCCCTGCACCGCCGGAGAGGGCACCGTCAAACTGCTGGAGCATTCCATTGCCGCACGCTCGCGTCCGGAGCAGGTGCTTGCAGCCGTGCGCCGCGCCGCGACCGACGCCGTGGTCCTCGAGGGAGACCGGGGAGACGCCGATGAAGCCGCCGGCGCGCTGTTGTCACCGCAGTCGGATGTTTCCGACTAGCGCCTTTGTCGGCGTCGGATGCGCCGCAATGTGTGAAGTGCGCGAAGCGCTCGGCCGATTATCCAGATCGCGCGCCAGAGGTAGGCGCCGGCCAGCCCGCGCTTGCCGCGCCGGGCCAGCGGTGACCACCACCTCATGTAGTCGGGTCGTGGAAAGCCACGGCTTGCAACGATCGCCAACATCCGCCTGATCCCCACGCTCGAGGAGAGCAGTGCGTAAAGCTCCTCGGCGATCGCGTCTTCGCGCAGGAGCGTGTACTTGAGCGATCGCACCTCACCGAGATCGAGCCTGCGCGCCAGATCCTCGCCCTCGGGCAGGAGCCGCAGGCCCGCTGCGAATGCTGCGACGCCCTGGTAGGCGCGCGCGAGCTCCAACGCGCTCGACCACCTCGACTCCTCCACACGAGCGAGCGCTCGCCGCAGATCCTCCAGTGGCTTGCCGCCCACCGTGTTCGCGTGCTGCGCGGCGTGCAGTACCACGTGCAGCAGCACTGCGTCGCGTTCGGGCACGAGCAACTCGACCCCACCGATCACCTGCCGCTCAGCGCTCGCCGCGAGGTGACTCCAGATCGTGTTCGGGTCGCCGTCGAGCCCTGACAGCCGACAGTGAAGGTCCACGACGATGCCGTCGCGGTTGAAATGTGCGCACGGCTCTAGGGATAGCGGCGTTGGCATCCATGGGCAATGCTCCACGAAGCCCAGCCGCTCGAGCACGCTCACCGCGCGTGCCCGATTCTTGGGCGCCACCATCAGGTCAGAGTCAAGGTAGGGCCGCACCTCGTCTGGATAGAGCCACCTGGCGAGCACCGGGCCCTTGAGCACGACCGTGCCAATACCCTCACCGGTGAACGCGCTCGCGACCTCGGCGGTAAGCGCGTCGATGGCGAAATTGCGCGCCCGCTGCCGGTAACCCTCGTAACGTTCCGCGCTCACCACACGCAGGCAGCGATCGAACTCAAGCAATGAGCGGTGTGGCTCTCTTGATCGTAGAGGAGGAGCTCCTCGCCGACCGTCTCTCTTTCGAGGAGACCATCTTGACGTGCTCGTGGTAACGACCCGTATTCGTGCATCGATCAGCCCTCCGTCCTATCTCCTTACATATGCGTGGCCAGATATGGGTTCTTTCGCTCATCTAGTCTCAACTGCCGGCGCTCTGCGTCAAACCGTCCACATATTTCGTGTGTGACACGGAGGGAAGATGGCGTATCCAAGCGAGATGGCAATCTCGCGGCTGTCGCTGAGATGACGCCTTTTGTTTCTTGCCCGCGTCTATCTGTGATGGGAAGACCGAACGGCACCGTACTGAGGTCTCCATCTCGGCTGGAGCCCATCCCATCCCAACTCGCCGCGCGAAGCGCGAGTGTCGCTAGCGCTTGGTCCAACTGCACACTGACGCCGTCCCGGCACGCCTTGGCGCCCGGCCGTCCGCGATGTCCTCTCGGAGTCGCGCAAGTCCCGCATGCAGCTCCTCGGGATGATCGCGCCGCATTCGCTCGAAGTAGCTCGTCTCGCCTCTTTCCGCGGCCTCCAGCACACGATCGGGGTCGGCGGAGAGAGCGGCCAGCGAGGCGTCCTGCATGTCCTCGAGCTCGAAGGCGAAGAGCCGCGCGCCGGGTAGCTCCTGGAGGATCGCCGCCCGCGGCGGGTGCGTCGCCTCCATCCAGCGCCGGCTGCTTGGAAAGTAGTCGAGAATCCAGAGGGTGGCGGCATCCTCGCCCGTGTAGCCCACGAGCACCAGGCGTCCTTGGGGCCTGAGGACGCGCTGCGCCTCGGCCAGTGCGGCGCCGCGGTCCTCGACGTGGTGCAGCATCGAGATCATCGTGGCGGCGTCGAACGTCTCGTCCTCGAACGGCAGTCGCTGTGCGTCTGCCTCTACGGTCGCGAGCCCCTTGGCGGTGGCCCACGCCAGCATCTCGGCCGAGCGGTCCACCACGACGGGCTCCCAGCCCTCCCGCTCGAGGGCGAGGGCGTAGTTACCCGTCCCGCCGCCGATGTCGGCAAGCCGGAGGCCGGGCGCGCCTTTGAGAGCCTCGCGCAGCGCCCGCAGAACCGATGGGCTCGCGGCGCGCGTCTGGTCATAGCGCTCGGCTTGGCGGGAGTAGTCGGGCAGCAGGCTCATCACGCTATGCAGCTCGAAAAACCGAACATGGTTCCGCCTCCCAGGCGCTGGTCGCAGGGACTTGACTTCCGCACCGATGAGAGTAGAGTGCCCGGACGCCAACTGGCCAGACTGGTATGCGCTCTACATGGTGCGCGAGCGCCGGCGAGGAGCTGTCGAGATGAGCAGCGACTATGACGTGATCGTGCTCGGCGGCGGCTCGCCGGGGGAGCACTGTGCGGGCGCGCTGGCAGAGGGCGGGCTGCGCGTGGCGATCGTCGAGCGCGAGCTCGTGGGAGGCGAGTGTTCGTACTGGGCCTGCATCCCCTCGAAGACGCTCCTGCGGCCGGGCGAGGCGGTCCACGGCGCGCGCGAGGCGGCCGCGAGTGCTGAGGTGAACATTGAGGCAGCGCTCGCCTGGCGGGACTTCGTCGTGTCTGACTACTCCGATGCCGGGCAGGAGCGCTGGCTTGCCGATCGGGGCATCGACCTGCTGCGGGGCCGCGGGCGGCTCTCCGGCCGGGGCGTCGTCGAAGTCGACGGAGTGCCACACACCGCCGACCACGTTGTGCTCGCGAACGGCGCCGACCCGTTCGTGCCGCCCGTAGCGGGCTTGCGCGAGCTCGACGGGGTTTGGGGCAGCCGCGAGGCAACGTCGATGAAGGCCATTCCGCGCCGTCTGCTGATCCTCGGCGGCGGGCCGGTCGGGGTGGAGATGGCCCAAGCAGTTCGTCGACTCGGCGGCGAGGCGGTGGTGGTCGACATGGCCGAGCACGTGCTCGCGCGGGAGCCGGCGCCGCTGGGGGAGGCGCTCGGCGAGGTTCTTCACGGGGAAGGCATCGAGCTCGTCCTGTCCGCGAGCGTGGCCGCTGCCCGCCAGGAGGGCGAGCAGTACGTCCTCGAGCTCGACGACGGGCGCCAACTGCGCGGCGACCGGTTGCTCGCTGCCACCGGCAGGCGCCCGCGAGTACTCGGGATCGGCCTGGAGACGGTCGGCGTCGAGCCGGACCCGCACGGAGTCCCCGTCGACGCGCACCTGCGTGCCGCGGAGGGTCTGTGGGCGATCGGTGACGTGAACGGTCTTTTGCCGCTGACCCATGTCGGCAAGTACCAGGGTGAGGTGGTTGCCGCGAACATCCTCGGCCAGCCGCGAAAGGCCAACTACGAGGCCGTTCCGCGCGTCGTCTACACGGACCCTCAAGCGGCCGCGGTGGGCGCTTCGGCGGGCCGTTTCAGCGCGATGGTCCCGCTGTCGGGGGTGGCGAAGACCGCCACCTACATGCGCGCCTACGCCGACAGCAACGGCTTCCTGACATTACTCAGCGACGGCGAGCGGCTGACGGGCGCCTACGTGCTCGGGCCCGAGGCGGGCGAGTGGCTGCAGCAGGCCACGCTCGCGATCCGCGCCCACATCCCACTCGAGCTGCTGGCCGACACCATCCAACCGTTCCCGACATTCTCGGAGATCTACGTCGCCGCGCTGAAGGCTCTCCGCGGCGAGATCGCCGCGGCGTCCAAGGCGCTCGGCGCGGTACAGCCGATGTCGAGCTGACGAAGGACAGAGCCGTCGGTAGAGGCCGGAAAGCCTTGCCATCGGCGCTCAGGACCAGGAAGTGTCGTTCATCGAGCGTCTGGGCGTCGCGCGTGCGGCGGCGCTGCGCGAGTATGACGGCGCCGCGGCGGAGCTGCGCGAGTACGACGGCGCTCGTGCCAGAAGCCGGCGCGACATAATCCGAGCGTATGAGCGCGAGTGCTGGCGGCGTCGAGGCGGAACCGATCGGAGAGGCGCGGATCGCGCAGGCGAGTGTCGGGCAGGCCCGCGGCGCAGGCGTGCTCGCCCACGCGCGCGCGTATTTCGCTTCTGAGGATCGCCGTGCGATCCAGTCCGCACTCGGTGTGATCTGGCTGCTAGACGGGGGGCTGCAGCTCCAGTCGTTCATGTACTCGCGGGGCTTTGTTCAGCTTCTGCTCGGCAACGCGGCGGGTCAGCCGGGGTGGCTGGCGAGCAGCATCGAATGGGGCGCTCATCTTGCCCAGCACAACCTGACTGTGTGGAACACGCTGTTCGCGCTGGCCCAGCTCGCGATCGGGTTCGGGCTGCTGTACCGACCCACCGTCAAGCTTGCGCTCGGTGGGTCGTTTGCGTGGGTGCTCGTGGTGTGGTGGTTTGGCGAGGGCTTCGGGATGCTGTTCATGAACATGGCCAATCCGCTCACGGGCGCGCCCGGGGCGGTGCTGTTGTACGCGATCGTCGGCCTGCTGGTGTGGCCTGCCGCGCGTCCCGGAGGGCTGCTCGGGGTGCGTGGCGCCAAGCTGACCTGGGCCGCCCTGTGGTTGGTGATGGCGTGGTTGTGGCTGCTGGCTCCCAACAGCAGCGCCAACGCCACGCACGATGCGATCAATGCGGCTCCGTCGGGTATGAGCTGGTTGAGCACCGTGCAGGACTGGGCCGCCGAAGGCGCGCAGGGTAACGGCCTTGCGATCGCGCTCGTGCTCGCTGCGGTGTCGGGCGCGATCGGGATCGCCGTCGCGATCGACTGGCGCCCGCGGCAGTTTCTCGTGCTCGCGATCGTGCTCAATCTTCTCTATTGGATGCTTGGGCAGGGTTTCGGCGGGATCTTCGAAGGGGGCGCGACCGACCCGAACGCGGGGCTGCTGTTCGTGCTGCTGGCGCTCGTGCTGTACCCGCTCACCCCCGCCAGAGAACCCCGGCCAAGCCAGGGGGCAGTACGGCGCGCGGGCCTCGCCGCGGGGGCACTCGCGGCGATTGCGCTGCTCGCTGGCTGTGCCAAAGCCGACAAGCAGGTGTCGATGTCGGCACCGGCAATGTCCACAGCCATCACCACACCGGGCACCAGCACCGGCACGGGCTCGGGCGGCTCGGGCGGCTCGGCCAACGCCGCGAGCAGCACGGGCGGATCGGCGAACGCCGCACACGCCACGAGCGGCTCGGCGGGCGCGACCATGAACATGAGCGTCGGCGCGGCGCAGGCGGGCGCGAGCTCCTCCTCCGGTGGCGTGACGGCGAACGGGATCAAGCCGGTGCCGATCCAGGTGCTAGGCACGGCGGATTGGCAGGGCATGAAGATCACGGCGCAGGTGATGACCCCGGTGCCGTTCGTCGTCTACAACGGTACGAGCCGGCAGCTGGTGAAGCCTGGGAAGGCGAGCTTTCACCTGATGGTGATGCTCAACGACGCCGACACCAACGTGCCGATCCCCTATGCCACGGTGTGGGCGACGATCACCAAGAACGGCAAGGTCGTCTTCGACGAGCGCCAGTGGCCGATGATCTCCCGCTACATGGGCCCGCACTACGGCAACGACGTCACCCTTCCCGGCGCCGGCACCTACAAGCTGAGCCTGCTGATCAGTCCACCGGTGTCCGCGCGGCACATCGAATACCAGAACGTGTGGCTGCAGCCCCACCGGGTCAACTTCACGTTCCCGTGGAAGCCGACCTGAGCTTGGTCGCATGCCCGAGCGCGACACGACGCTGACGCGCAGGCGTCTGCTGCTTGGCGCGGCCGCGCTGGCTGCCGGCGGGGTGGCAGTCGGCGTGGGTGTGGACCGCGCGCTCAGCGGCCCCAGGCCGCTGGCGCCGGTGGCGCTCGGCGACCAGCCCGCGGGCCTGTCCGAGCGCCAGTACGCGTGGGATGCGACGCTGGCGCGTGACGCCTACGACAATCCGATCCCGCCTCGGTATGACCGGCTGCTGTTCTTCGACGTCGAGGGCAGTCCGACACCGGCCGCCGCACGGATGCTGGAGGCGGCGCTGCGCACGCTCGAGCGGACCTACCGGTGGAGTCCTGCCGGGTTGCTGTTCACCGCCGGGTGGGGGCCCAGCTATTTCGAGCGCTCACTCGGCGTTGCCTCGCCGATCCCGCGGGCGAAGGGCCTGTCGGACTTCGAGCTGCCGGCGATCGACGACTACGGTCTCTGCCTGCACCTCGCGTGCGACGACCCGCTGCGGCTGACAGCCGTCGAGGCGGCGCTGCGGGGCGGGGTCTCGCTCCCGGGTGCGGACGGCCCGCTCGACCTCTCGCGCGCCGCCTTGCGCTGGCGCGAAACGCGGACGGGGTTCGTGGGCGCCGGTTTGCCGGCGGCGCACCAGCACACCGGCGGGATCCCCCCGGGCAACCCCGTGCCGAAGGGCTCGCCGCTGTTCATGGGCTTCAAGTCCAGCCTGCGCCGCAACCAGGCGACCGAGCAGTTCGTCGCGATCGCCGATGGACCGTTCGCGGGCGGCACGACGATGCAGGTCAGCTACATGCGCCTGCGGCTGGACAGCTGGTATGAACAGCTCGATCGGCGCGAGCGAGTGGCGCTGATGTACGCGCCGCAGGTGACCCCCGAGCAGGTCAGCCACTTCACCACCGACGCCCCCGGCGATCCCGCCCTGCTGCGGGAGGCGATCAACCGCTACGGCGTGATCGGGCACGCACAGACATCGGCGCGCGCACGGCGGGGCGGCAAGCCGCTGATCATCCGGCGCGACTTCGACACGGTCGACGGCGGCCAGGCGGGGCTGCACTTCGTCTCGCTGCAACGCACGATCGATGACTTCGTCACCACCCGCAACGCGATGAACGCAAGCTCGGCACAGCTTCAAAACCCGGCGATCACCGACACGGTCAACAACGGGATCAACGCGTTCATGCTGGTCCTGAGACGCGCCAACTACATCCTGCCCTCCCGGTCGCAGCGTTCGTTCCCGTTGCTGCCGGGACGCGAGCGCGCGGTGACCTGAGCGTCTTCAAACTCTGGACCCTTCACAAATGAGTGGGGCCCAAAAAGCTCATTCAACAACCCCCGGAGGAAAGGCGAAGGACCGATGCGGCGGCACGTGCGGGCCGACCTCGAGCACGATCTCGGAGCGTGACTCCAGCGGCACACTCCCCGGCGCCCCCCGCCAGCGCCGCCCATCGACGAACGTCGCCACGTGCGTGCGAGGGGATGCCACGAACGAGCCCAGTCGCGAGGGCGACAGCGGTTGGCCCCAGGAGCGGAAGAGGGAGGAGAGGGGGATGGGCTCGTGTGCGCGCACCAGGACCACTCCGGTTGGTTCGAGCGTCACCAACGCGCCGTAGCAGCGGGCGCCGGTGATCCGCCCAGCCGAAAGAGTGAGCGGCGGCCGCACGCCGATGCCCGCTGGCACGATCACGACCCGGTTGGCGGCGAACACCTCGACGTGGACGGCGCTGCGCGAGCCCAGCCGGCGCGCACAGCGACCGACCGCCGCGCCGGTTGGAGCGGGATGAAAGCGCGGGCCGGCGCCAATCGGACGGGCCTCCGCGAGCAGGGCCTTCGGGATCCCTGCCGCGTACGGGGAGTGACCGCGGGTCGCTGCCAGGGGTGTCGTTGTGGCTCCGGGACGATGGGTCGTTCCGCACCCGGGCAGCGCGACAGCGAGGAGGAAGAACACGGCGAGCAGCCCCGTCGGGGAAACGGGCCGCACCGTCAGGAGGAGGTTCCACCGGACGCACGGGAATCGTCCACGGCGATGCGCACGCCCAGCAGGATCAGCCCGAGGCCGCCGCCGATGCAGAGCACCGCCGCGGACCGCGCCACGAACGCGGGCACCGCCGTGAGCGCGAAGCCGTGCACGAGCGTCGAGAGAAGTTCGAAGCCCATCCACAGCACGACGAACCCGATCACCAGGTCGAGTACGAAGCCGACCCGATCGCGCAGCGCCCGGCCCACGCCCCACACCGCAAACGCGAGCACGATCGCCGTCAGAACGAGCTGTTCGATCGAGACGCTCGGTCGACCGTGAAGCTCCCGGCCGACACCGCCGACGGCGAGCGCGATCAGCACCACCACCGCCAGCACGCGCGCGAGGCGCGCGTGCAGCACGGGCCGTGGCAGCCGCCAGGCGGCCAGCAGGCACGCGATCAGCGCCACGATCAGCCAGAACCAGACCAGCGATGGGTTGGGCGCGTGCCACAGGCCGCCGGCGATCGCGCTCAGGTGTCCGTTGAGCAGCACGGCGATGCTCCATCTGCCCACGTAGGAGCTTCCGGGCTCGAGGACAGTCGCGGCCAGCGAGCCGATCCTGCCGTCGTGCCACTCGTATTCGTGCCCTTCGCTCACCCGCTGCCACTTCGCCGGGGTGCCGCGGCTGAGGTGCGGCGGAGGGATCGCGGGGACGGTCTGGTTGAGGTAATACATCTCCGAGTTTTCGTTGACGTACACACCCGAGCGTGAGAAGCGCAGGTAGGGGGCCCCGCGGTAGTCCAACACCACGAGCGTCTCGGACGGCGGCGCGCGCAGCCACAGCCGCAGGTAGCCGTCGACCACCTTCGCGTCGACTCCCGCCGGGGCCTGGCTGACCCTCGCCAGGTAGCTGGTCGCGGACGGGGCGACCGGCCCGTGCCCCTCGGCCGCGGCGGGGAATGCAACGGCCAACGTGCCGAGCAATACCAGCAGCGCCCCCCATCCGCGTCTGGGGCTCAGCGCCGGTCCACGCCTACAGATGGATACCAGTCCACGCCCGTTGATGAGAGACGACACATGCCTGCGGATCAATTCCAGTGTACGCCCATTGATGAGAGCTAACACATGCCTACGGATCAACGCTGGCACCCCCTGCTGGCGAGGTGCATACACTTTGCGGACCATCTTGGCATCGGGCCACACAATGACGGACTCCGCGCAGATTTCCACCCGTCACCCCTCCGCCCGCCGGAAGCCGATGGTGGCAAACCGCCTGAAGTTGGTCGTGGCGACGTTCATCGTCGCAGTCGCTCTGGCAGCAAGCTTGGTGCCCGGATCGGCGCGTGCCGACGGCGATCCGGCCAGCGATGTACTGGTCACGCAAACCCTGTTCCTGCCCTGGGATGCGGGCGTCTCCGCCGACCAACAAGCCCAGCTCGCCGCACTGTTGAAAGAGGCCGAACACGACGGCTACCAACTGCGCGTGGCGCTGATCGCATCCGCGGCGGATCTCGGCTCGGTGACGGAACTGTGGCGCCAGCCCCAGAGCTATGCCGAGTTCCTCGGCGAGGAGCTCTCACTCGTGTACAAGGGGACGCTGCTCGTGATCATGCCCGACGGCTTTGGCCTGTATCGCCTCAACGGATCGCTCGGACCCGAGCAGGCAGCGCTTGCCAGCATGCGATCGGCGGTCGCGGGCGCGAGCCTCGGCACCGCCGCGCTGCTGGCCATACGGCACCTGGCGGCCGCGGCCGGCCATCCGCTGAGCGTCCCGCGCGGCATCCCGGCGCCCACCGCCGCGTTCGGCTCTTCCGACGCGATCGCGTGGATCGTGTTCGTGATCAGTGGGGCACTGATCGCACTGGCATGGGCAGGCAGCCTTCGCGCTCAACCGTTGCGTATGCGCCAGCGTCGCAGACGCGTCTCCTCCATCTGATGTGCCTCGTTTCAGCGGGCCTTGGTTAGGGCTCGCCGAGAATCTCGAGGCAACGCTTCGCCCGATCGGCGACAAGGTCAATGAGCCGCTTGGGCAGTTGGCGTTGGAGGGCTCTCACTTCCGGGGTGGCCGCGGACTCGGCGAATGCGTCGGGGGTGCGGCGCGCAAGCTCGAGCAGCCGCTGTCGAGCTGCGTCGGGGTCGAGGCCGAGCTCCCGCGCGGCCGCCGGCCACGTGTTCTTGTAGGGGAGGACTCGATAGTCGCCGCCGATCTTCATCGTGAAGCGCAACTTGCGCTCGTGGGTGCCGTAGGGCAGCGCCGAGGCGATGTCGTAGAGGGGCGCGAGGCGCACCTCCGCGACCGCCAGCAGTAGTGAGTAATTCTTGGCGTGAGCGTCCGTCCCGACGATCAGCCAATTCCATGCGAGCGCATCGAAGAAGCGCCAAACCGCGTTGCTTGCAGCGCGCGCAGGCATCACTTCGCGCATCAGCCGCACGACATCGCCTGGTCCTGGGCCGCCCTGGCTTTGATACTTGCGCTCAGGATTCACGCCAAGGGCTTGGCAGATGTCCTCCTGGTGGATCCGCACAAGCCTTCCCTCGACGAGGCGCCGGTCGTAGCGGTCCACGACTATCGCGCTCTCATCCTCGAAGCGCGCGACGCGGGTGCGAGCCACGGCGAGGCCGGCGCGTCGCGCTGCGTCTCGTCGATCAAGGCGTCGAGATCAACCGGGTGGCCGGGAGTGGCGGCGGTGTCGGCCCGCTCGGCGAGGCCCAGATCGAGGTGGAGGCCCAGCGCGTCGATCACACGGAGGATCAAACCGAGCTCGGCATTGGGTTTGCCGGCCTCGAACTCATAGATCCACTTGCGCGAGACGCCCGCATGCGCGGCAAGCTGCGCCTGGCTCATGCCAAGATCCCTACGACGGCCGCGCACCGCGGCTGCGAAGTCTCGTATCGAGCGCGCTCTCATATCAAGCTTCTCTGCCACCGATCGGTAGCAAGGATAGCATGACACCAAACGGTGGCAAAGCATGCAAGAAACCGTTCGGTAGCAGGGATCGCCGCGGATTATGGGCCTACTGCCACGTCATCCCGGGGTGCTCGCGGAGCTGTCCGCGTGGCCGAGCTGAGTCATCGGGCACAGTGTGGCGCGGGCGATAGCCTGGAGTCACAGTCCGAGGAGGTCTGGTGTACGAACCGATTTTGCTGCGCGATCGTTCGCGTCCCGCGCAAGTCGTGCTCGGCGGTGTCGTGCCCGCGGTTGCCGGTGGGGTGGCCGGTGTGTTGGTGGGAGTCTCCAGCGGCGCCTACTGGGCGTTCGGCGCGCTCGCCGCGATCGGCGCGATTGTGGCCGGCTTCGAGCACCAGGACGGTTGGGGTGGGGCCGACCGTGGCTTGGTGGCCGGCGCGATCTACGGGACCGCGCTGCTGGTGGTGCACGGCGCCGTCGGCACCCGTGCGAAGGTTTCGCTCGGCAGCTTTCCCCCGTTGCTCGCGGTGGTCACCGCGATCGCCGGCATGCTGCTGGGCGCCCTCGGTGGACGGATTGCCCGTCTGCGGCGTGAGCGCAGAATCGCGTCTGGCGAGGCCGAGTGACGGCCCGGCGTGGCACGGGTCTAGATGAAGTGCCCGGGGACGTCATCCAGACCTGGATCGGCAGTGACAATCGAAGGGGCTTCGGCTACTACGTCAATTGCCGGACCCTGGCAGAAGCCAGCCGAGCCAGCGCCGCACGGTGGCGCTTGGCCTCGCCCAGCAGCGCCGCGTCGAGCTGCGCGCGCTTGAACAGCCAGTGCACGTCGGCCTCCCACGTGAAGCCGATCCCGCCGTGCATCTGGATCGCGCCGGCGGTGACCGACTTGCCGCCTTCGGCCGCCGCGGCCCCCGCGAGCGCCGCTGCCTCGGGTAGCAGCTGCGGGTCGGCGTCGGCGGCCCAGGCCGCGTAGTAGGCGCTCGAGCGCACGCTCTCGGTGTGGAGCAGCATCTCGGCGCAGCGATGCGCGACGGCCTGAAAGGAGCCGACGGGAACGCCGAACTGCTTGCGCTCCTTGACGTACGCGAGCGTCATGTCGAGCGCGCGCTGGCAGACGCCCACGACCTCGGCCGCGATCGTCGCGCGGATCCGATCGGCGGCGCCGGGGCCAAGGGGCTCTCCATCCCCCGCGACGGTCGCGAACCGCCGGGTGGGGTCGATCGAGACGAACTCGCCGGTCTCGGGCGATGCGATCAGCTGAGCCTCGTCGCCGTCGATCACCAGCACCACCGCCGCGCCCTCCGCGTCGGCCGCCAGCTCGCGCGTGCCGATCCCGGCGCTCAGCTCCCCCGAGGCGAGCCCCGGCAGCCAGCGGGCCCGCTGCTCGGCGCTGCCCGTGGCCTGGATGACCGCGGCGGCGGTGGCCGTGGAGAGGAAGGGCGTGGCCGCGCACACGTACCCGAGCTCCTCGGCCAGCACCGCCAGCTCGACCGCGCCGAGTCCCTGGCCGCCGTGCTCCTCGGCGACCGCGATCCCCGGCCAGCCGAGCCCCACCAACTCGCTCCACAGCGCCGCGTCGTACGCGGCGTTCTGCGCGGCCTCACGCACCTTGGCGAAGGGCGAGCGCGCGGCGAGCAGCTCGCGCGCGACATCCTTGATCTCTCGCTGATCCTTGCTGAGGTCGAAATCCACAGCTCTCTCCTAGCGCGACTTGGGAAGGCCGAGCACACGCTCGGCGACGATGTTCTTGAGCACCTCGGTGGTGCCCCCCTCGATCGAGTTGCCGCGGGCGCGCAGCAACTCATAGGCCCATGGATCGCCCGCCCGCAGCGCACGGGGGCCGAGCAGCTCGGCGGCGAGCTGGGTGAGTCGCTGGTTGGTGTCCGACCACATCCACTTGGTCAGCGACCCCTCGGGACCGGGCTGGCCGTACTTCTCGATCGCCGTCAGCCCCCGGTAGGCTGTGAGCCGCACGATCTCGGTGCGCAGGTGCAGCTCGCCGAGGCGGTCGGCCGTGACGGGGTCATCGAGCAGCCCTTCGCGGGCGGCCTCTTCGATTACCTGGTCGAGTAGCTGGCGCAGGCGGACCTGCAGGAAGAATCCCAGCCCGGCGCGCTCGTTCATCAGCGTCGTGAGCGCCACCTTCCAGCCGTTGCCAATGCCCCCGAGCACGTTCTCGCTCGGGACGCGGGCGCCGTCGAGGAACAGCTCGTTGAACTCGGGCTCGCCGGTGATCTGGCGCAGCGGACGGATCTGCACGCCCTCCTGCTCCATGTCCAGCAGGAAGTAGGTGAGTCCCTTGTGCTTGGGGGCGTCGGGGTCCGAGCGCGCGACCAGCATGCACCACTTGGAGTACTGCGCGGCGCTCGTCCACACCTTCTGGCCGGTGAGCACCCACTGATCGCCATCCCGTATGGCGCGCGTCTTCAGGCTGGCCAGATCCGAGCCGGCGTCGGGCTCGGAGAAGCCCTGGCACCAGATCTCATCCGCGGTCAGGATCGGCGACAGGTAGCGCTCCTTCTGCTGCTCGGTGCCCCACGTCATGATCGTCGGGCCGGCGAGCAGCAGGCCGAGCACGTTGGCGGGCAGCGGAGCGCCGGAGCGGCCGAGCTCCTCGAAGAAGATCGCCGATTCGGTCAGCGACGCCCCGCGGCCGCCGTACTCGCGCGGCCAGTGCACGGCGGCCCAGCCACCGTCGGCGAGCCGGCGCTGGAAGTCGCGGCGCCACGCGTACCTGCGATCGTCGTCACCGTCCGGCTCGGCGCCCGGGTGATTCTCCTCAAACCAAGCGCGCAGCTCGTCGCGGAACGCGCTCTCCTGCTCGCTGAAAGTCAAATCCATGGGTCCCCTCCTCGCGGCGGCCGCGGTGCGACCAGCCCGATGTCCTCGAGATCACCAGGCTACCTTCTCAGGCGCCGCCCCGCCGATCCCCGATGAGGCATCTCCGCCGGGGCCTTGCGCATACTGACTATCGATATCGAGCGCCAGATGGCATCTTCGGTCGAGGTGTCGAGGACATCGCCCACGGACGCGGAACCGGAACACGCTCAAGGCCACTGCCCGAAAGGACTCGCCGATGACGCCGCAACACGCATCAGGCACCGCGACCGCGGGACCGCTCGCAACAAAGATGCCGCACGCTGTCAAAACAAGGCACCATCTCGCCAAGGCGGTGCGCCTCAACCCCGCTGAAATCAGGCACGCGATGGCCGAGGTGGAGGGCTTCAACGCCAAGCTCGCGGTGATCATCACGCATGCCGTCGGGTCGATGGCGATGGCGTACATCTTCTGCCTGATCGCTCTCACCAGCCTGCCGGCGATCCTCATCGAGGCTGGCGTTCTCACCAGCGGCGACGTGCCCAAGTTCCTCACGAAGCCGGGGCTGATCCTGATCGTCGCGTGGGTCGCGCAGACGTTCATCCAGCTGGTTCTCCTGTCGATCATCATGGTCGGCCAGGACGTGCAGTCGATCGCCTCCGACGCCCGCTCGGAAAACACCTTCAAGGATGCCCAGGCGATCCTCGACGCGCTGAACACGGAAACCGAGGGCGGCCTGAAGACGATCCTCGAAGCGGTCGAACGGCTGGCGAAGCCTATTCAGCGGGAAGGCCCTGGGGTGGTCGTTGAGAAAGGCTCTGGGGTGGTCGTTGAGTGAGCCGCCTCGGTTGCCCGAGGCCTTGATCTGCCCCCGTTTTATGGGGTGCGGTGGCTCATCGAGACCTTGCCGCCCCCGGGCCCGCTACTCCGCCGTGCGCCGCGCGTGGATCTCGATCAGCTCCAGCTGCATCGAGCGAGGCTCCTCGCCGGGCCCCGGATGCAGCCGCCGCCAGGCGCCGTCGGAGCCGAGCTCCCAGGCGTTCTGGTTGTCGTGGAAGGCGCGGTCGAGCACGTCGAGCAGTTCGGCCCGCAGCTCGGGGACCTCGATCGGCACGGCGAGCTCGACGCGGTGGTCGAGGTTGCGCGGCATCAGGTCGGCGGAGGCGATGTACACGAGCTGCTCGCCTCCGCGCCGGAAGGCGTACACGCGCGAGTGCTCGAGCAGCCGCCCCACCACGGAGATGACGCGGATGTGCTCGGAGATCCCCGGCACGCCGGGTCGCAGGCAGCAGATCCCGCGAACGTTCAGATCGACCCGCACGCCCGCCTGTGAAGCGCGGTAGAGCGCGCGGATACAGGGGCCGTCGACGAGCGCGTTCATCTTCATCGTGATCCGCGCGGGCCGCTCGGGGGTGTGCGAGGCGATCGTGCGGTCGATCTCGGCGATCAACCCGTCGCGCAGCTGCGTGGGGGCGATCAGCACCTTGCGGTAGTGCAGCGGGCGGCCATAGCCGGTGAGATAGTTGAACATGTCGGTCACGTCCGCCCCGATCTGCGGGTCGGTGGTGAACAGCCCGAAGTCGGTGTATAGGCGCGCGGTGGTCGAGTGGTAGTTGCCGGTGCCGATGTGCACGTAGTTGCGCACCCCCTCGCCCTCGCGGCGCACGACCAGCACACACTTGACGTGGGTCTTCAGCGTCGGCTGGCCGTACACCACGTGCACCCCCGCCTCCTCCAGCGCCTTGGCCCAGTGGATGTTCATGCGCTCGTCGAAGCGCGCCTTGAGCTCCACCAGGGCGACCGCCTGCTTGCCGCTCTCGGTGGCGTCGATCAGCGCGGGGACGAGCGGCGAGTCGTCGCTGGTGCGGTACACCGTCAGCTTGATCGCGAGCACGTCCGGGTCGGCGACGGCCTGCTGCACGAAGCGCTCCACCGAGGTGGAGAAGGAGTCGTAGGGGTGGTGCAGGAGGATGTCGCCTTCGCGCATCGCGGCGAGCACGTCGGGCCGCTCGCCCTCGTGGCGCAGCAGCCGCGGGTGGGTGATCGGGCTCATCGGCGGGTCGCGCAGCTCGGGCATGCCGGGGAGGCGCACGATCTGCCACAGCGAGCCCATGTCGAGCAGGCCGTCGACGGGGTAGATTTCCTCCTCGGAGACGCCCAACAGGCCGACCAGCTCGCTGCGCAGCGGCGCCGAGCAGTGGGCGCCCAACTCGACACGTACGATCTCGCCGAAGCGGCGGCGGCGCAGCTCGTCCTCGACGGCCTGCAGCAGGTCGGCGGCGTCGTCGGAGACCTCCAGGTCGGCGTCGCGGGTGACGCGGAAGAGGTGGTGGTCGACGATCTCCATCCCGGGGAAGAGCGCGCCCAGGTGGTGGGCGATCACCTCCTCCAGCGCCACCAGCGTGACCCCCTCCGCGGCGGCGCCCTCGCGGTTCCCGGCGGTGGCGCTCTCGCGGCTTCCGGCAGTGGCGCCCTCACGGCCCCCGGCAGTGGCGCCCTCGCCGGCGGTGGGAACCTTGATGAAGCGGGGCAGGATCTCGGTGGGGACCTTGACGCGCGCGAACACCGTCTGGTCGGTGATCGGGTCGCGTACCAGCACCGCCAGGCTCAGCGAAAGGTTGGAGATGTATGGAAACGGCCGTCCCGGGGCAACCGCGAGCGGGGTGAGCGTGGGGAAGATGACCTGCTGGAAGTGCTTCGCCAAATGGGTGCGCTGGTGCTCGTCGAGCTCCTCGAAACCCACCAGGTGGATGCCGTGGCGGGCCAGGGCCGGTCGCAGTCGCTGCTCGAAGCAGGCGGTCAGACGCCCTCCCAGCTCCAGCACCTGCTCGCGGATCAGCCCGATCGTCTGGGAGGGGGTGGCCCCGTCCTGGGAGGGGTTCTCCACGCCGGCCTCGATCTGGTCGTGCAGGCCGGCGACACGCACCATGTAGTACTCGTCGAGGTTGGTTGTGTAGATCGCGCAGAACTTCACGCGCTCCAGCAGCGGCAGCTCCTCGTCCTCGGCCAGCTGCAGCACGCGCTCGTTGAAGTCCAGCCAGGAGACCTCACGGTTGAGGTAGAGCGAGGGGTCGCCGAGGTGGCGCTCCTCGGGCTCTGGCGCCCTGTCACGCTCCTCCGCATGCTCGCCGGGGTTCACGGCTGCGCCTGCCCCGCCCACCGCGCCCACCCCGCCTTCGACATCGGCGCCTCGCCCGACGGCGGGCGCCGGCTCGCGCTCGGCTTGGGTTTGATCGATGCTCATGCGACCCTCAACGCTACACCCTGAACATATCGCTACTGTGAAGCGCGAGGGAAATGCCTCGCCAGCTCTGGTTGCTACGTCACGCGGACGCCGAGCCGCATGGAACCCGCGAGGACTCTGAGCGGCGCCTCACCGAGCGGGGCGAACGCCAGGCGCGGCTGGCGGGCGAGGCGATCGCGCTGATGGGGGTGGAGTTCGAGGGGCTGCTGAGCAGCCCCAAGGAGCGCGCGCTGCGCACGGCGACGGTGGCGGCGCAGGCATGGAGCGAGCAGCAGCGCGCAAAGGTGGAGGTTCATGCGCCGCTGGCCGAAGGCTTCGACGCGCGGCAGGCGCTGGCGGCGATCAGCGCCCTGCCCAGCCGCTCGCCGCCCGTAGGCGAGGCTGCCCCGTCGGCTCGGGTGCTGTTCGTGGGCCACGAGCCCGACCTATCGACGGTGGTGGCGGAACTTACGGGAGCACGCATCGACCTGAAGAAGGGTGGATTGGCGATCGTCAGGATCGACGGCCCGGGCGGGCAGCTGCTCGTGCTGCTGCGTCCCAGTGAGCTGGCGTTGATCGCGAAAGGCCCGGCCACAGCTCCCTGATGAGGCCGGAGAGTGGCGATGCCTTTCAAGCCCCACCACTTCACAAAATGAAAAGGGTTGGGGTCTGAAAAGTATTTCATGACCCGCACGCCGGCCCACGACCACGGGCTCCATTGGCCCCGGGTGCCTGCGCGCGGGCATGAGCGCTAACCCCGCGGTAACCGCGACATCCCACTCGCGCGGTAGGGTCCCGCGCGTGGCCAACGGACGCTCGGCATTCATCACCGGAATCACCGGCCAGGACGGCTCCTACCTCGCGGAGCTGCTGCTGGAGAAGGGTTATGACGTGCACGGCATGGTGCGCCGCTCCTCGACGGAGAAGTTCGAGCGGATCGAGCACCTGCGCGAGCGGATCACCCTGCACCAGGGCGACCTGCTCGACCAGCGCTCGCTGGTGGACGCGCTGCGCGCGGCGCGCCCGCAGGAGATCTACAACCTCGCGGCGATGTCGTTCGTGGCGGTGTCGTGGATCCAGCCGACGCTGACGGCCGAGTTCACGGGGGTGGGGGTGACACGGATGCTGGAGGCGATGCGCGAAGTGTGCCCCGAGGCACGCTTCTACCAGGCCTCCTCGAGCGAGATGTTCGGCAAGGTGCGCGAGGTGCCTCAGACCGAGTACACCCCCTTCTACCCCCGCTCGCCGTACGGCGTGGCGAAGGCGTACGGGCACTTCATCACGGTCAACTACCGCGAGTCCTACGGGCTGCACGCCACGTCGGGGATACTTTTCAACCACGAGTCGCCACGCCGGACGCTGGAGTTCGTGACCCGCAAGATCACCTGGCACGCGGCCGCGATCAAGCTGGGTCTGGTGGAGAAGCTGCACCTCGGCAACCTCGACGCCGAACGCGACTGGGGGTATGCGAAGGAGTATGTGGAGGCAATGTGGCTGATGCTCCAGCGCGAGCAGCCCGAGGACTACGTGATCGCGACGGGCACGGCGCACTCGGTGCGCGAATGCCTGGAGGTCGCCTTCGACCAGGCCGGGATCGAGATCGACGAGCGGGTCGAGATCGACGAGTCGCTGGTGCGCCCCGCCGAGGTGGATCACCTGATCGGCGATCCTGGAAAGGCGCGCGAGGACCTTGGCTGGGAGCCGCGAACGAGCTTCGAGCAGTTGATCAGGCTGATGGTCGACGCGGACCACCGTCTGCTGAGCGGCGCGGATCGCAGGCTGGTGAGTGCCTGAGCCGGTGCGCCGCGCGCTCGTGACCGGGCTGACGGGCCAGGACGGCTCGTTCCTGGCGGAGCTGCTGCTGGCGAAGGGGTATGCGGTGACGGGCGTCGTGCGTGGCTGGCCACGACGCGCCTCGCTCGGCGCGGCCGAGCACCTGCGCGGCCGGGTGGATGTGGTGCCAGGCGAGCTGCTCGACCCCGGCAGCCTGCGCGCGGCGATGGAGGAGGTGCGCCCGCACGAGCTCTACCACCTCGCGGCGCCCTCGTTCGTGCCGGCCTCGTGGGAGCGCCCGGCGGAGACCTGCGCGGCGATCGTCGGGGCGACTGCGGCACTGCTGGAGGCGGTGCGCGCGGTGGACCCCGCGATCCGCGTGTGGGTGGCCGGCACCGGCGCGATCTTCGGCGACGTGGGGGAGAGCCCCCAGCGCGAGGAGACGCCCTGCCGGCCGGAGAGCCCCTACGCGATCGCCAAGCTCGCCGCCCACAACCTCGTGGGGGCGATGCGCGCTCACGACGGGATGTGGGCGTGCTCGGGGATCCTCTACAACCACGAGTCCGAGCGCCGTCCCGAGCGGTTCGTCACGCGCAAGCTCACGCGCGCGGCGGCGGCGGTGGAGCTGGGCCTGGCCAGCGAGGTGGAGGTGGGGGACCTCGACGCGGTGCGCGACTGGTCGTTCGCCAGGGACGTGATGCGCGGCGCGTGGCTGACGCTCCAGCAAGACGAGCCTCAGGACCTGATCCTCGCAAGCGGGGAGCCCCACACCGTGGCGGAGTGGGCGCGCGCGGCGTTTGCCTGCGTGAGCAGGGAGGCCGAGGATCACGTGCGCGTGGTCAGCGAGCTGGTGCGCGCGCCGGAGGCCACGCCGATGGTCGGGGACTCGAGCAGGGCGCGGGAGCACCTTGGATGGCGCCCCAGCATCGGCTTCGAGCAGCTGGTGGAGCGGATGGTGCGGGCTGATTTGGAAGCGTTGAAGGTGGCCGGCTGAACTCAGACCAGCGCCTCGAGCCGATCCGGCTCAATCTCAGGTGAGGGGGTCGGCCCCTCGTGCCGCTCGGATGCCATCGGATCTTGGGGCAAGCCGTCCGCGGGTTCGGCGGCGAAGCGGTAGCCGATGCCGAAGTGGGTATGGATGTAGCGCCACTCGGGCGATGCCTTCTCGAGCTTCTGACGGAGCTTGCGCACGAACACGTCGACCGAGCGATCGCCGCGCACCATCGCGTAGCCCCACAGCCGCGAGTAGATTTCCTCGCGCTCTAAAACCCGCCCGTCGGCGGCGGCGAGCAGCTCGATCAGCTCGAACTCGCGGCGGGTGAGGTCGAGGCTGTGGCCGGCGACGAACGCCTGGAAGCGGTCGGAGCGAATCTCCACCTCGCCGGCGGTGAGGGACTTGACCTCGGCGCGGCCGGCCGGCCGGCGGCGGCGGCGCACGACGCTCTGGATGCGCGCGATCACCTCCTCCGGGTGGCAGGGCTTGGTGATCCAGTCGTCGGCGCCGAGGCGCAGCCCGCGCACTCGCTGAGCCACCGTCGAGGGGCCGGTGCAGACGACGATCCCCAGGTCGGGGAGGGCGCCGCAGAGGCGCTCCAGCCACTCCCACGCCTGCGGCCCCAGCACGGCGAGGTCCACGACGAGCGCGGACAGGCGCATCGCGCCGATCGCCTCGGGCGGCACGGGGCTGCCGAGCACGCGGTGCTCCCAGCTGAGCCGGTCGAGGCGCTTGGAGAGAACCTGAATGAAGCCGCTGTCCCGATCGAGGACGGCGACCCGCAGTGGGGGGGCTGTCGAGGAGGGGTTGCGTGCGTCCGCTGGGCCCCCCTGCTCGGCGCGGATGGTTTCCATCATCGCTGGCTCCAGTCTAAGCAAATCTCCGCCCGCCGTGTTGCCGGCTCGGACGATGGTCACAGGATCTTCACAGCGGAAGTCCGCTAATTGCGACAAATGCCACGCGATCCGCCTGTGTCGATTATGGGGCGCGTGTGAGAGGTGTGCTTGTTTTTTGGGCCCTACACTTCATTTTTTGAAGGGTTGGGGGCCAAAACATAAACACACAACACCCCGCCCCCCAATTTCCAGCCCGCTGCACGATACCCCGCGAGCGCCCAGGCGCTCAATCCTGCCCGAACGGGTGGGAGGAGTCGGAGAACTCGCGGAACAGGCCGGTAACGACGAACGCGACCTGCTCGCCGATGTCCACGGAGTTGTCGCCGACCCGCTCCAACGCTCTGGCGACGAGAATCATGTGCATCGCCCATTCGCGCGTGTCGGCGTCGTCGCCGATGTCGAGCGCCATGCGGAAGATGTCGCGGTTGAGGCGGTTGATCGAGGTGTCTTGGCGCACGAGGTCTTCGGCGAGTCCAATGTCGCGCCCGGCAAAGGCCGCCTTGGACTGGGTGACCTCCGAGCGGGCGAGCCCGCCCATCTTCAGCAGCGCCTCGAGCAACGGGCGGCGCACCGGTGGCTCATAGCCGGAGAGTGGGATCAACTTGGCGATGTTGACGCACTGGTCGCCCATCCGCTCGATGTTCTTCATCACGTGCAGCAGCGCGGCCACAACCCGCAGGTCGCCGGCGACCGGGGCCTGGAGCGCGAGCAGCGAGAGGATCCCCTGGTGGATCTCCAGGTAGCGCCCGTCGACGCGATCGTCGTCGGCGATCACCATCTGGGCGAGCTCCACGTCCTGGTGCTCGAGCGCCTCGAGCACCCGGTCGAGCTGCTCGACGATGATGTCGAGCCCGCCGAGCGCGCGCCGCTCGAGCTCGCGCAGCTGCTCCTGGAAGTGCTGGCGGGGGGTGGTTTTCGACTCCGCGATCCCTCCCGTGCCTCCCGCGAGCGCGGCGCTGGCGCCTACCACGCGCGAGCTTGCCCTGCGCGGGACGGGCGCCCGTCCCCCTGAGGAATCAGCCGAACTTCCCGGTGACATATTCCTCGGTGCGCGGGTCGGAGGGTTTGGTGAAGATCTCATCGGTCGGCCCGACCTCGACGAGCTCGCCGGCGAGCATGAACGCGGTGCGGTCGGCGACGCGGGCGGCCTGTTGCATGTTGTGAGTCACGATCACGATTGTGATGCGCTGCTTGAGCTGCTCGATCAGCTCCTCGATCTTCAGTGTGGCGATCGGGTCGAGCGCCGAGCAGGGCTCGTCCATCAGCAGCACCTCGGGGTCGACGGCGAGCGAGCGGGCGATGCAGAGGCGCTGCTGCTGGCCGCCGGAGAGCCCGACGCCGGGGGAGGAGAGGCGACCGGAGACCTCATCCCAGAGGCCGGCGCCGCGCAGCGCGGACTCGACGCGGTGCTGCAGCTCGCCACGCCGGGAGCGACCGATCGTGAGTCGCAGGCCAGCGGCGACGTTGTCGAAGATCGACATCGTCGGGAACGGGTTGGGCTTCTGGAAGACCATCCCGACGGCGCGGCGCACGGCGATCACGTCGACGGCGGGGTCGTAGACGTCGAGCTCGTCGAGCAGCACGCGGCCCTCGGCCCTGGCGCCGGGGATCTCCTCGTGCATGCGGTTGATACAGCGCACCATCGTCGACTTGCCGCAGCCGGAGGGGCCGATGATCGCCGTGACCTGGTTGGGGGGGAAGCTCAGGTCGATCCCCTTCACCTGCTCGGAGGAGCCGTAGAAGGCGCGCAGACCCTCCAGGCGTACCTCGTGCGCGACCTTGCCCACGGATTGGGCGCCCGCCACGCCTGGCGCGGCCTCGGCGGTCGAGGACTGTGCCGGGGAGCCCCCGGCGGAGGAGGGGCGTTCGTGCGGCTGGAGCATGTCCTCAGGAGTCTGCTGGATCGGTGAGGGACGTGCGTCGGGGCTCATGCAAGGCGGCTCCTACGGGCGATCAGGCGGGCCACAAGGTTGAGTATGAGGATCATCGCGACGAGCGTCAATGCGGCGCCCCACGCACGGTTTACCACTTCGGTGGTCGGAGATGTAACGTCGCTGTAGATCTGGTAGGGAAGCGAGTTCATGAACTGCCCGAGGTTGAGGCTGGTCTGGTTGGTGTGCCCGGCGGTGAACAGCAGCGGCGCGGTCTCGCCGGCGGCGCGGGCGATCGCGAGCAGAACGCCGGTGAGCATCCCGGTGAGCGCTGTGGGCAGCACCACCCGGAAGATCACCTTCCAGCGTGGTGCCCCGAGCGCGAGCGCGGACTCGCGCAGCGCGCCGGGCACCAGTTGCAGGATCACCTCGGCGGAGCGGATCACGACGGGAAGCATCAGCAGCGAGAGCGCCAGCGAGCCCTTGTAGCCGGCGTAGGTGGAGCCGGTGCCGATGATCAGCGCGATGTAGATGAACAGCCCGAAGACGATCGAGGGAACACCGGTGAGCACGTCGACGAAGAAGCGCACAGTGTGCGCAAACCACGCGGGCTGACCGTACTCGACCAGCCACAGCGCGACGCCGACGCCGATCGGGATCGCGATCGCGGAGGCGAGCGCGACCATCTCCAGGGTGCCGAGGATCGCACTCTTGATCCCGCCGATCGAGGAGCCCCCGAAGAAGGTGCTGCCGGTCGGATCGGTCGTGAAGAAGCTCCAGCTCCACGCCCCCAGACCCTTGACGAGCAGGTAGTAGACGATCAGCACGAGCGGCACCAGTGCCACCAGCGTGGCGGCGAGCAGCGCCCCGCGCGCGAGCCGGTCGGCGCGTCGCCGCCGCGGGCTGACCGCGAAGCGGGCGAGGCGGTCGGGCGCTGCGCCGTGAGCGCTCACTGCCGGCTCCCATAAGGGTACGGGCTCACGCGCCCACCGCCGCGGCGGCGCCGAGGTCGGCCGACCCCCCGCTCGCTCCCCCGCGGGAGCGCCCGCGTGCGGCACGCAGCACGAACAGGCGCGCGATCGCGTTGACGAGCAGCGTGAGCACGAACAGCACGAGCGCGCAGGCAAACAGGGCGGAGCGGTGCAGGCCGGTGGCCTCGCCGAATTCGTTGGCGAGCACCGCAGCGAGCGTGTAGCCCTGGCCGAAGAGATGGTGGGCGAGCGTGGGGGAGTCGCCGATCACGATCGTGACGGCGATCGTCTCGCCGATCGCGCGGCCCAGCCCGAGCATCGCGCCCCCCACGATCCCAGGGCGGCAGTAGGGGATGATGGCGATCCGGATCATCTCCCAGCGGGTCGCGCCGAGTCCGAGCGCGGCCTCCTTGTGGTCGGAGGGCACGGTGCTCATCACCTCGCGGGCGATCGCGGAGACGATCGGGAGGATCATGATCGCGAGGATCAGCCCGGCGACGAAGCAGTTGGGGATCGTGACGAGGCCGCCGCCGATGAAGGGGATGAAGGAGAGGCGGTCGGCAACCCACTGCTCCGCCGGCTGGAGCTTGGGGGCGAGGAAGAAGATGCCCCACAGCCCGTACACCACAGAGGGCACCGCGGCGAGCAGCTCCACCAGGACGGTCAGCGGCGCGAGCACGCGTCTGGGGCAGAGCTCGGTGAGGTAGACCGCGGTGGCGACGGCAATCGGCACGCCCATCACCAGCGCCAGCGCGGAGGTGATCAGCGTCCCGACGAGCAGCGGCAGCGCGCCGAACTCTCCGGCGCTGGGGTCCCAGTTGTTGTCGAAGACGAAGTTGAATACGCCGGCGGCGGCGAACGCGGGGCGCGCTTCGCCGAACAGGCGCACGAAGAAGTAGACGATCAGAACGAGGATCAGCGCGGCGAGCGCGGTGAGCCCGTACTTCAGGGCGCGGTCGGGCAGGCGCGCAAGCGGTGAGCGTTCCAGTAGCGAACGCCCACCGCCTGAGGGAACCGATGCCGCCTCCATGCTCAGCCTGACCGGTGGGTCAAACCGAAGCGCGGGGGCGGTATCAGCTCGATTCTCAACATGCGCTCCACACTGTGTCTCAGACTAGCTCAGCGGTGAGCCTTCGCATTCAAGGCCGCCCACGGCTTCCTTGGACTTGGCGAGGATCGCTGCCGGCAGTGCTGCATAGTCGGCCTTGGAGAGGATGCTCTGCCCTGCGCCGAGGCCGTAGTTGAGGAACTTCACGACACCTTCCGCCGCCGTCTTGCCGCCGGGCACGCCGGCTTTGCACATGTCCTTGTAGACCACCACGAAGGTCTGCGAGGTGATCGGGTAGGCCTGCGGCGAGGAGGGGTTTTTGATCGCGAAGCCGAGGTTGGCCGGCACTTCGATGCCTTCCGCGGCCGCGCTGGTGGAGGCCAGGGTGGGCGCCACGAAGTTGCCCGCCTTGTTCTTCACGCTGGCGTAGGTGAAGTTGTGCTGCAGTGCGTATGCCTGCTCGACGTAGCCGATCGCGCCGGTGGTCTGCTCCACCGCGCCGGCCACGCCGGCGTTGCCCTTGGCGCCGGTGCCCGTCGGCCATGCGGGTTCCTTGCTGCCGGGGCCGACCTTTTTCAGCCATTCGGGGTCGACGGCGGCGAGGAAGCCGGTGAAGCCGGCGGAGGTGCCCGAGGAGTCCGAGCGGTGGATCACTGTGATCGGGGTGCTCGGCAGCGTGACGCCCGGGTTGAGCGCCGCGATCGCGGGGTCGTTCCAGGTTTTGATGTTGCCGAGGTAGATGTCGGCGATCGTGGCGCCGTCGAGCTTGAGGCCGGATTTGACGCCGGGGAGGTTGTAGGAGACGGTGATCGCGCCCAGGAACATCGGGATCTGGACCGGTTCGCCGACCTTGCCGAGAGCCGTTTCTTCTTCGGACTTGAGCGGTGGGTCGGAGGCGCCGAAGTCGACGGTCTTGCTTTCCAGCGCGGTGATGCCGGCGCCGGAGCCGACCGCCTGGTAGTTGACGGTCACACCGGAGCTCGAGCCCGAGGCGCCCCACTGTTCGTAGACGGGTGCGGCGAAGGTGGAGCCGGCGCCGGAGATTGTGGCCGACGAGCCGCTCGCTGAGTTCGTGGTGCCGGAGGTCGTCGAGTTCGAGCTGCCGCAGGCGGCGACGAGCAGCGAAAGCGCCGCGACGCCCAGGGCCGTTGCGGCTGTCCTTTGCAAGTTGATCACTATTGCGTCTCCCTATTGGCTTTTGGGGTCAATGGATCGGAGCAGGGCGAGGCATATGAGCTGCAAGACGCTCCCCACCCGGGGTGATGCCAACCCGTACTCTCCTAGTCCACCGCCGCCGGCATGTGAAAATTTCGTGAAGGTTGCTGGCGGTCGCCCATCCGGGAGGTCGGGAGGGGGGTGGGCTCCGCTCCCGCAAAAGGTTGGGGTTGGAAGCGGTAGCCGAAGCCGGGGTGGGTGTGGATGAAGCGGCGGTCGGGCATCGCCACTTCGAGCTTGGTGCGCAGCTTGGAGACATACACGTCGACCGAGCGGTCGCCGGCGCGCAGCTCGCCCCCCCACACGACGTGATAAAGCTCCTCGCGCGTAACTATCGTCCCGAGCCGCTTCGCCATCGCCACGAGCAGCTCGAACTCGCGCACCGAGAGCGTCAGCGCCTGGCCAGTGGCGAGCGCCAGCCCCTCGGCGGGATGGATCTCGAGCTCCCCCGCGTAGATCGTGCCGCCTTGGCCGCCGTGGGCTCCCTCACCGTTCTCCAGAGCCTCTTCCACAGTCCAGCATGATCGAGGTCGGCGAGCGCTCCCGAGTTGCGAACTCGTGATTCATTCGTAAAAAAAATGTGAAAGACATTGGTGCTGACGGGTGGGCAGCCTCCACCATCTGCTCGCTGGGGAATATCCTCCTCCGATGAGCTTCCCGCGTCGCGGCCAGCCAAACCACTTTGACCGCGACGCTCAGCGTCGTTGCGCCCGATGAGCCTCCTGCGCCCAGGCATGGACAGCGCCCTGATGGAGCTGGTGGAGGAGGCGGGGCGCAACGTGCAGCGCTCGGGCCTCTTGATGCGCGAGCTGCTCGCGGACTTCCCCGAGCACGCCCCGCTGGCGCGCGACCTGAAGGTGTGCGAGCAGGAGGGCGATCGCATCACCCACGACATCATCCACCGCCTCACCGCCGGCCGCCGCGTGCGGGCGCCGTTCGCGGCCAGCGACGGCTACGCGCTGGCGACCGCGCTCGATGACATCGTCGACTACACCGAGCACGCCGCCGCGCAGATGGTGCTGTACGGCGTAGAGGCCCCGATGGAGCAGGCGGTCGAGTTCGCCGAGGTGCTGGTCGGCGCCGGCGAGCAGATCGCCAGAGCCCTGCGCTGTCTGCGCACCGGCACCGAGCTGGGCCCCCACCTGGTGGAGATCCATCGCCTGGAGAACGAGGGCGACCGCCTGCAGCGCGACGCCGTCGCCTCGCTGTTCGCGGGCGGCATCGACCCGATGGTGGTGATCCGCTGGAAGGACATCTTCGAGTCGCTCGAGGCCGCCGTCGACGCCTGCGAGACGGTGGCGCACGTGCTGGAGGGGATCGTGCTCAAGCAGCGCGGGCGGTGGCGGTAGGGGCGGCCGAGTTGTTCGCCTGAGCCGCTACTCCACGCCCGCCGGCTCCGGGTCCACCACGGGCGTGGAGTCCTCCGACGCCAGGCCTGCCGACTCGGCGGTCTCGCGCGCAGCGCTCCCCGGGCGGGCGCGCGCGAGCCACAGCCCGCCGCAGGCGAGCAGCGTGGCGCAGAGGATCCAGCCGAGCGCGGTCGTTTCCACGCCGACGTACTTCAGACCCGAGGCGAAGATCACGAACGCGATCACGGGGCGGACGTAGCGGTCGGGCATCGAGGAGGAGAAGCGCGAGCCGACGTACACCGCGGGGACGCTGCCGATGACGAGCGAGGTGGTGACGCCGAAGTCGACGTGGCCGAAGGCGAGCGCCCCGAGCGCGGCGGCCGCCGTCAGCGGGACGGCCTGAGTGAGGTCGGTGCCGACCAGCTGGCTGGCCCCCAGGGCGGGGTAGAGGAACAGCATCATCACGATCATCAGCGAGCCCGAGCCGACCGACGTCATGCCCACGATCAGTCCCCCCACGATCCCAATCGCCACGGTCGGCAGCGGGCGGGGCACCACCTCGTGCACCACGGCTGTGCGCGTGTTGCCGGAGCGGCGGTCGAGCGCCATCCGCAGCACCATCGCGCTGGCGCCGATCAGCAGCGCGGTGCCGAGCACGATCTCGATTTTTTCCTGGTCCATCTTCGAGCCGCCCATCAGATGCAGCAGGTAGGCGCCGAGGAACGCCGCCGGCACCGAGCCGAGCACCATCCAGCCCACCAGTTTGAAGTTGACGGTGCGCGCGCGCATGTGCACCCCCGCGCCCACGGGGCGCATCAACACGGCGGCGACGAGGTCGCTGGAGATCGCCGTGGAGGGCGTGATCCCGAACAGCAGGATCAGCATCGGGCTCATCAACGCGCCTCCGCCGGCGCCGGTCATGCCGACCAGCAGCCCCACGATGGCGGCTCCCAGGACTATGTATGGGTCCACGTGCATAAGTGAGAGCGGGCGTGTCCGGAGCTGCCCGGCGAACGCTCCTTTATACCAAAGTCGATTGACGAAGTAAAGCCGATCGATCAACTCGGGTTTACGGCTCAGAACGTGCTCGGCGGCGCGCTCGCTTCGACGTGCGCGCCGGAGGCGCTGCCGATGAACAGCACCTGGAAGGGGGTGGAGCCGTGCGCCGCCACTTTGCTGAGCACTGCCCGCCCAGCCGCCACGATCCGCGCGCCGCGGCGGGCGATCCCGTAGACGACGAGTTCGCGCTGGGTCACCGCGGAGGCGTTGTGGACGGTGCCCGCCACGCCGCTGCTGCCGCCTTCTTCGTTGGCGTGCACGCGGGTGAGTACGATCCTCGGCACGGAGGCGGGCGCCTGCGGGGCTTCGCCCACGAGCGCGCTCACGCTCGCCGGCGCTTCGGCGGCCTGTACCTGGTCGTCGATCCACTCGACCTGCGCTCCCGCGGGGAGCAGCGGCACCGCCGTGAGCGCTGCTTCCAGGCCAGCGATGTTGTTCTGGTAGAGCGTGCTCCCGCCCGTGCCCTTCACGGTGATCGCGATCGGCACGTCGCGCAGCGGGTGGGTGGAGACGTTGTGGAGCGTCACCACCACCGCCGTGCCTTCGGAGCTGTGTACCGCCTGCGTGCCCACCACCCGCACCGCGCTGCTGGCGTGGGCGATCGACAGGCCTTTGGCGGCCTGCACGGGGTGCGCGGCCCTTGCCAGCTTCGCCTGTCTTTCCAGCTGCGCGCTCTTTTCCTCGCTGCTCTGGCATCCGCCGAGCGCGAGCGCCAGCACGAGCACTGCGCCGGCGCTGCCCCTACGCCCTCCGATCGCCTGCCTCAGCGAGGCCCCGAACCGCGGTGCGAGCACCCGCCCCCCCCTCCTCCTCATATCCTTTTTCTTCGGCTCACCCGAAGGCCCCGCCGATGTAGTCGCGTGTGCGCTGCCGGCGGGGCTGGTCGAACACCTGCTCGGCGGTGCCGTACTCGACGAGCTCGCCGAGGTGCATGAACGCGACGTGGTCGGCCACGCGCTGGGCCTGCTGGAGGTTGTGGGTGACGATCACGATCGCCACGCTCTCGCGCAGCTCGACGATCAGGTCCTCGATCACCGCCGTGGAGATCGGGTCCAGCGCCGAGCAGGGCTCGTCGAGCAGCAGCACCTCCGGGTCGGCGGCCAGCGCACGCGCGATGCACAGCCGCTGCTGCTGGCCGCCCGACAGCGACAGCGCGGGGCGGTCGAGGTCCTCGGCGACCTCCTCGTGCAGTCCCGCGCGACGCAGCGCCTCGCGCACCGCCGGCTCCAGCGTCGCGCGGCGGGCGCGCCGGCGCCGGTGGAGGGGGCGGGTTGGGTGGGCATCGATTCTCTCGCGCAGCGCGTAGGCGACGTTCTCGAAGATGCTCATCGGGAACGGGTTGGGCTGCTGGAAGACCATCGTCACGCGCCGTCGCAGCGCGTTCACCTCGATCTCGTGGATCTCTTCGCCGTCGAGCGTGATCCGCCCGGCGCGGCCCGCCCCGGCGGTGATCTCGGTGAGGCGGTTGAGCGAGCGCAGCAGCGTCGTCTTGCCCGAGCCGCTCGCGCCGATCAGCGCCAGCACCTCGCCCCGGCGCACCGGCAGGCTGACGTCGCGCACCACCCACCGCTCGCCGTACGCGAGCGACACCGATTCGATCCGCATCCGCTCTTCCGGGGGGTACGCCGACGCCGCTCGCGCGGCGCGGCGGCGGGCGAGGATCGATGACCCGCCCGCCCCGCTTGCCACGCCGCCCGCGCCGTTGCTCGAGCCGTCGGCGGGGGCCGTGGGCGTGACCACGCGCGGATGGCGGTCGGCCGCGATGCGGCGCACGGGTGGGGGGAGCGTGCTCATCGTTTGACGGTCCCCATGGCGGTGCTCGGCGTGAGCCCTCTGCTCAGGCGCGTCACCAGCGCGTTGAGTCCGAGCACGAGCATCAGCAGCACGAAGCCGGCAGCGTACGCCTTCTGCGGAGAGTTGCCGTCGCCGGTCGGCGCGTAGTAGTAGATGTAGTAGCTCAGTGTCGAGCCCGTGCCACGCAGCGTGCTGAGCAGCGGCGCTCCTCCGGTCCCTTCGAGCTTCAGCGTGTTGAGCAGGATCAGGATGATCGCGGTGTCGCCGATGATCCTCCCCATCCCCAGCACCGCGCCGCTGGCGATCCCCGTGCGGCTGGAGGGCAGCAGCACCCGCCGGATCGTGGTCGCGCGCGTCTTGCCGAGCGCGTATGACGCCTCGCGCATGCGCGCCGGCAGTTGCAGCAGCGCCTCCCGCGAGGCGCCCACCACCAGCGGCAGCGCGAGCACCGACATCATGATCCCGGCGTTGAGGAACGACTGGCCGCTGACCGTGCCGTTGCTGGCGCTCCCGGAGAGGAACCCGAACAGCGGACGCGCGAAGATCAGCAGCCCAAACAGCGCCAGCACGATGCTGGGGATCCCGGCGATCGTCTCGATCGCCGATTCCACCGCGCGTGCCAGCCACCGCGGGCGCGCGTACTCGACCAGCCACACCGCGATCCCCACGCCCGCGGGGGCGGCGATCCCAATGCCGATCGCGGTGAGGATGAACGTTCCGATCAGCGGGTCGAGGAAGCCCCCGGAGTGCTTTTCCTGCAGCACCCCCGTCGAGGGCGATTCGACGAACAGGCTCGGGCGCAGCGCCGAGATTCCCTTGACGAACATGAACAGCACGATCCCCACCGCCACCACGCACAGCCCGATCCCCACGGCCCAACACAGCCAGTAGGCCAGCCGGTCCACCAACGGCCACGTCGAGGTCGATTCGCGGCGCGGGCGTACGATCGCGGCGGCGGGCGGCTGCAGTGCGGGCCCGGCGGTCGCCATCAGATGCCGATCCCGTAGCGTTTGAGTGGCTGCCTTACCGCCCACCCGGCGAGCGACAGCAGCGCCGCGCTGAACAGCAGCAGGGCGCCGAACGCGTACACGGTGTGCCCGATCGGGGTGTTGGGGTTATCGCCGAATTCCTTGACGATCGACGCCGCCAGCGGCTGGATCGGCTCGAACAGGAACGTCAGCCCATCGAGCGGGTTGGGGGCGAACGGGCGTCCGCCGCCGAGCATCGCGAGCATGATCGCCTCGCCGAGCGCGCGCGCGGTGCCGAGCACCGTGGCGGAGACGATCGCCGGTCGCGCGGCGCGCACCGATACGCGCCAGATCGTGCGCCAGCGGTTGACGCCGAGCGCCATCGAGCCTTCGCGCCAGGCGGCAGGCACCGCCGCGAGCGCGCCGGAGGTGAGCGCGATCATGATCGGCAGGATCATCACCGTCAGCACCAGCGTGGCGGTCAGCAGACCCTCGCCGCTCAGCTGCACCACGTACTGCACCGATTCCTTGCGCTGGGTGCTGATCAGGCCCTCCACCCACGGCGCGATCAGCAGCAGGCCCACCAGCCCGTAGATCACCGACGGCACGCCCGCCAGCAGCCGTACCACCGGTTCGAGCACGCGCCGCACCGGCACCGGGGCGAACTCGGTGATGAAGATCGCCGCGAGCGTCGAGACCACCAGCGCGATCGCCACCGCCCCGGCGGTGCTCAGCAGCGTCCCCCAGATCAGCGGCCAGGCGCTGAAGTACAGCAACGGGTGGCCGGGCAGCGCGGTGCCCGTCTGCATCGCGCGGAACTGCAGGACGGGGTCGCCGCCGCTGCCAAACCAGCCGAAGCCGTTCGCTTCGAAGGACGGCCAGCCGTTGACCAGCACCGTCACCAGCATCGCCGCGATCAGCGCCAGCGTGCCGGCCGCCAGCGTGCCGAGCGCGAGCTCCACGCGCCGGTCGCGCGCGGCATCCTTCAGGTGGGCGTTGCCGCTAATGGACGGCGATCCAGTTGGAGTTGATGATGCTTTTGGTGGTCTTGCTGCCGCTCGTCGCCCAAGCGATGAACTTCTTTGCTTCGCCCTTGGGTTCGCCCTTGGTGACCATCCAGAAGTTACGCACGCCACCGTACTGCCCCGAACGGGCGTTGCGCAGGTTGCACGCCACGCCCTGGTAGGCGGCCGGGTGGACGCCCGCGGTGTAGGCGAAGGAGACGAAGCCGATCGCGCCGGGGGCGGCCGAAACCGCGTTCTGCTCTTCGCCGTTGGAGTCCTCGGCGCTGGCCGCGGGGGAGATTTTCAGGTCTTCGCCCATGAAGATGTCCTGGAAGGCGTCCTGCGTACCGGAGGCGCTGGAGCGGTCGAACAGTTCGATCGGACCTGTCTGGGTGGAGCCTTCCACTTCGCTCCAGTCGCGGATCGAGCCGCTGAAGATGCCCTGGATCGTCGTCTGGGAGAAGTTGGCGACCGGGTTCTTGTCGTTGGTGATCACGCAGATGCCGTCGCGTGCGATCTTCGTGAATACCAGCCCGTGCGGGTCGGTGCTGAGCGGGTCGCGCGAGGAGTCGCCGATGTCGAAGCGCCCGCTGGCCACGCCCGCGATGCCGATGTCGGACTGCCCACCCTCGACCTTCGGTTCGGGGGTGTGCGGAAACTGGTGGTGGTAGGCGGACGCGAGTTTCTGGGCGAGCGGGAGCACGGAGGTCGAGCCCCCCAGGATCAAGCGTTGGGCTCCGATGGCCACGGCGGGCACGGCGAGCATCAGGGCGAGGGTCAGCGAGACGGCGAGGGTGCGGTGAGCGCGCACAGGGACTCCTTTTTTGCTTTCGAGGGCGTCGGGCAGTCTCTGCCGCTCGCCGGGCTGCCCAAGTGAACAGGTGGTGGCAAGTTGGAGAAAATTTGGTGAAGGAGGGGTGGGTCTCGCTCGCCAATGTTTTGTTTTTGTGAAAGAGGTTTGCTTTTCCCGTCCGCTCATGTAGACCTCCAGCAGATCCGGCGCCGACTCCTCGTCGCCACCTCGATCGTCTCTGCCTGCGGCCACCGCCGCAGGGAGGTCCTTCGCTCATGACCGACGAGCCCAGCTCCGACAACCCCGAGTTCCCGCCCGCGCCGCCGCCCGCGGCGAGTAATGGAGTGCCGCCCACCCGCGCCAACGGCGGGAGTGGGCGAGCATCCGAGACACCGGGCCGCGCCACCGTGCGCTCGGGCTTGGCCAAGCGCCGCAGCCCGGTGCTGGCGACGCTGGGCGCGGGTCTGCAGAGTGCCCGGCGGATCGCCTTCCGCGACCCGATCGCGCTCTTCCTGCTGCTCGCCTCGATCGGTCTGGCGATCGCGTTCGCCACGCTGCTCGGCTCGATCGCACCCAGCAGCGCCGGCCAGCAGGTGCCGCTCAGTACCGTGCACAAGCTTGCCGGCCGCCATCAGATCGCGACCGCGCTGCTGCTCGACCATGACAACCGCGTCGAGCTCGTCACAAGCGCCAAGGCTCCCCCAATCGCCCCCGACGGCGCGATCCTCGGCACGAGCGGCGAAAGCGGCGGCGCCAAGGTCCTGTGGGCCTCCTATCCCGCCTCCGGCGCGCAGACCCAGCAGCTGATCCGCGAACTGGAAACCGGCGGCGCGATCGTCGGCGTCGATCAGCAGGCGGGCAAGGGCACGAAGACGATCATCGTGCAGTTCCTGATCCCGATCCTGCTGCTCGTGTGCCTCTTCTCGCTGTTCATGCGGCTCGGTACCGAAGGCGCCGCGGGCGGCATCGCCGGCTTCTCGCAGTTCGCCGGCAAAGGCAAGAAGAAGGGCAAGGGCACCTCCGACCGCATCACCTTCTCCGACGTCGCCGGAGCCGGCGAAGCGGTGGCCGAGCTGCGCGAGATCCGCGACTTCCTCGCCGAACCGCAGAAATACCTGAGCGTGGGCGCTGCCGCGCCCAAGGGCGTGCTACTGGTGGGACCCCCCGGCACCGGCAAGACGCTGCTCGCCAAGGCGGTCGCCGGCGAAGCGGACGCGGCCTTCTTCTCGCTGTCGGGCTCCGACTTCGTCGAGTCACTGGTCGGCGTCGGCGCGGCGCGCGTGCGCGACCTCTTCCGCAAGGCGCGCAAGGCGGCGCCCGCGATCATCTTCATCGACGAGCTCGACGCCGCCGGGCGCAAGCGGGGTGCGGGCATCGGGCAGGGCAACGACGAGCGCGAGCAGACGCTCAACCAGATCCTCGTCGAGATGGACGGCTTCGCCGGCGACGGCGGCTTGGTGGTGATGGGCGCCACCAACCGGCCCGACATCCTCGACCCGGCGCTGCTGCGCCCCGGCCGCTTCGACCGCCAGATCGTGATCGACAACCCCGACGTGCACGGGCGCCTGGAGATCCTGCGCCTGCATGGGGGCAAGCGCCCGCTCGCCCCCGACGCGTCGCTGGAAGAGGTGGCGCGCCAGACACCCGGCTTCAGCGGCGCCGAGCTCGCCAACGTGATCAACGAGGCTGCCCTGCTGAGCGTCCGCGACGGGCGCGTGGAGATCGACCAGCACACGCTCGAGGAGGCGATCGATCGCGTCGTCGCCGGCCCCGCCAAGCGCCACATCCTGAGCGCCGAGGAGCGCTGGCTGATCTCGATCCACGAGTCCTCGCACGCGGTCGTCACCGACGCGCTCGGTCAGACGACCTCCACGCGCAAGCTCTCGATCGTTGCGCGCGGGCGCCAGCTCGGCACCGCCGCGCACATGCTCACCGACCGCGATCAGGTGATCATGAGCGAGCCCGACCTGCATCGCCAGCTGATTTCGATCCTCGCCGGCCTCGCGGGCGAGCGGATGGCGTTCGGCAATCACTCGACCTCCGTCAACGACGACCTGCACGCCGCCACCGCGCTGGCGCGCTCGATGGTCACCTCGTTCGGGATGTCTCCCGCGCTGGGCCTCGTGACGATCGGCGAGAAGAGCGGCGAGGTGTTCCTCGGCGCCTCGCTGCAGGACCTCGGCTCGGTCGGGCCGCACACACTGGACGTGATCGACGACGAGGTCGAGCGGCTGGTCGGCGACGCCGAGGCGCGCGCCGCTGTGATCCTCGACCGCAACTGGTCCACGGTCGAAGAGACCGCCACCGCGCTGCTCGAGCAGGAGACGCTCTCGGGCGTGGCGCTGGAGGCGGTGCTCTCCACGGTGCAGGAGGTGACGCTCGAGGAGCTGCGCGACGTGCGCCGCACCTCCACCGCTACGCCCCCGCGCTTCACCACCCGCGGCGATCCCGAGCAGGCGAAGTGAGGGCGCGCCGGTCCCGCACCTCGCGCCGGCTGCCCTCGCCCGCGATGGTGATCGCGCTGATCGCGCTCGTCTTCTCCACCACCGGGCTCGCCGACGCCGCCCGCCACGCCGTGGTCGCGGCGATCGCCGGGCATCCGATCAGCTCCAAGCCCCGTCCCGGCGGGCTGCTGACGCTGGGGCGTAACGGGAAGTTCCCCGCTGCGGCGATTCCCACCGTGAGCACCGCCGAGAACGCGAAGCGGTTCGACGGCAAAGATGCCGAACAGATCGTGGCGACGTGCCCGCCCGACAGCGTCGACCTCGGCACCTGGTGCCTGGAATCGACGCCCTTCCCGCTCACCAAGGAAGACGTCGGCAAGAACAACTACATCTGGGCCTCCAAGAAGTGCGAGGAAGAAGGCGGCTGGCTGCCCTCCGCCTCCGAACTGCTCGGGGGCGCGGCGCGGGTGAAGCTCGAGTCGACGATCCACGACTCGCCGCTGACCGCCACGATCAACCTCGATCCGACCCGCGGTCTGAAAGACGAACGCGAGATGAGCTCCTCGCTGGTCACAACCGAAGCGGGCTCCGCGGCGGCCGGCTTCGAGGGTGTCAGCGAAGGCGCCACCGGCGACCCCCGTCAGGGCCAGCCCAACCCGATCCCGCTGCCCGCCAATCCGCTGCCGGAATCGCTGCAGTACGTGACCGTCTACTCCAATGGCACCAAGGGCGGCTTCGCCGGCTCGCAGCCGGTCGACGAAGCGCAGAACTTCCGCTGCGCCTACGCCCCGTCGCCAGGGGCGCTCAACAAATCGACGTCGTGAGATGGGCTTCGCACCGAGGAAGACGCTCACCGCTCTCTGCGCGGTTCTGGCGCTTGCGGCCCTCCCGGCCTGCGCGCAGGCGGTGATCCTGCCGGCCACGACGATCGACGGCCCCAGCGAGAGCATCGTCGGCTTCGGCGGCGCGGCGATGGCCGAAGACGGCAGCGGCGGCGTCGTCTACCTGAAGACCGTCGAAGGCGTCGCCCACGTGTTCGTCTCGCGCGACGTCGAAGGGCACTGGCTGGCGCCGGTCCGGGTGGATACCGAAGAGCAGTTCGCCGCCAGCTGGCCCCGCATCGGCGCGGCCGTCGGCGGTGAGCTGATCGTCGTGTGGGCCACACCGTTCGCGACCAGCCCGACCACCGGCAAGCCGATCTACGAGCTGCTCGGCGCCGAGCTCGGCCCCGGCGCCGAACGCTTCGGCCAGGCGATCGTCGTCGACCGCGACATCGAAGAAGGGACCGGCACCAGCCCCGACCTCGCGGTCAGCTCGACCGGCCAGGCCGACGTCGTCTACCGGGTGATCGCCACCAACAAAGTCGGCGTCTCGCTGCTGCGAGCGGGCGACGTGCCCGAGAGCGTCCGCGTCGCGCACTTCGACGGCCGGCGCTGGTCGAACCTGGGCGCGATCAACCGCGACGCCGCGGTTGGCATGCGCCCGCCGACGCAGGAAAACGCGCCACAGGTCGCGATCGGCCCGACCGGCAACGGGGTGGTCGTGTGGCAGGAGCCCGACATCGAAGGCGTCGCGCGGATCTGGGCGCGGCGGATCTTCGGCACTGCGCTCAACTATGTGATGCCGGTCTCCGCCGAAACGTACAACGGGGCGCCGATCACCGACGACGCCGACGCCCCCAGCGTCGCCTTCTCGCGCCTCGGCCAGGCCGAGGTCGCCTACCGCCAGGCGGCCGGGCCATCCTCGCCGCTGCCCGGGCCGCGCATCTTCCTGAACATCCTGCCAGACGGCGAATCGGCCAGCGGGGGCGAGTTCCAGGGTGCGACGATCGCCGACTCGGACGTCTCCGGCGGCAAGAGCGCGACCGTCGGGCCGCCGGCGATCGACATCGACGAAAAGCGCTCCGTGCGCGTGCTCTACGACGACAACGGCACGCCCCGCGTGATCGAAGGCAACGACAAAGGGCTGACGGGGGCGCTCTCGCTCGGTCCCCCGTTCGCCGGCGGCGAACAGAGCGTCGCCAGCGTCATGAACCCGGAAGGCGGGGGGGTATCGGCCTGGCCGAGTGCCGAAGCGCAGGGCCACCCCGCCGTGGCGGTGCGCGAGGACTTCCCGGGCGGGGCCGTGCAGACGGCGCTGGTGAGCGGTGGCGCCGGCGGCGAAGTCGCGGAACTCGCGGTCGGCCGCTCGGGGCTCGGCGATGGCCTGATCGCCTTCCGCCAGGGGCAGCTGGGCGATGCCGCGATCGTCGCGGCGCAGGCGACCGCGCCGCCCTCCCTGTTCGTGCTGACGCTGCCCAAAACGTGGGTGAAACCCGACCAGGCGCTCGTCTCCTGGCAGCCCGCTCCCACCTCCGACGGGCCGCTGAGCTATCACCTCGTGCTCGACGGTCACATCCAGCCCACTCCGGTGAGCGAAGCAGCGGCCCTCTCCGCGCGTCTTGACCCCCGCGGCCTGAGCTCGGGCAGGCATCGCCTGCAGGTGCTCGCCACCGACAGGGACGGCGAGTCCACGCTGACCGCGCCCTCGACGCTGCTGATCGCGGGTGTGCCGCCGACGGTCAAGGTCACGCTCGCCGGTGGTGGCGCGGCGGTGCGCGTGCGGGTGCGCGATGCCTACGCGGGCGTGGATGCACATGCCGTGAGCGTCAGCTTCGGCGACGGGGCGACCGCTCATGGGCACACGAGCTTCTCCCACCGCTACCGCCACGCGGGCGTCTACCGCGTGGTGGTGCACGTGCGCGATGCGATCGGCAACGCCGGCGTCGTGAGCCAGTGGGTGAGCGTGCGATGAGGTGGCTGTTGGCCGCGGGGCTCATGTGCCTGCTGACCGCACTGGCGCCGTCCCCCGCGCAGGCCGACCTGTTCGGGCCGATCTCGCTCGTCTCCGAGGGCGCGCTCGGCGGGGGCCAGCCGCAGCAGGTGGAATACGCCCACGACGCCGCGATCTCCGGCAACGGCGTGTACGTCGCCCTCGACGGCTCGATCGCGGGCGTCACCGGCGTGTGGCGGCGCGACCTGCTCACCGGCGCGCTCGAACAGGTGGCCGGCGGCGACGCCGAGATGCCCTCGATCAGTGAAAACGGGCAATACCTGAGCTTCACCACCAATGAAGGCAAGCGCCTCCCCGCGATCACCGACGGGGAGCCCGACGAAGCGCCCAAGCAGGAAGCAGTGAACGTCTACGTGCGCAACATGGCGCTGGCGCCGGGGGAAGCGGGCGCCTTCACGATCGTCTCAGCGGCCAACGGCTCCTCCGAACCACTCGACTACCACAGCCCGAGTACGACGATGGGGGCGAGCGCCGCCGGCCGCTCGGCGATCAACGCCGAAGGCAACGAGGTGGCGTTTGTCACAACCGCGATCTCCAACCTCGTCTCCTATCCGAAACTGGAAGAAGAAGAACGAGATCGGGGAGAAACACCGCAGCCGCACACGCCCGCCGATCAGGTCGCGGTGCGCTACATCGAAAGCGGCCGCACGGTGCTCGTCAGCCGCTGCTACTTCGAATGCGGGGAATCGGCCGCCGCTGGGGCCGCCGAACCGGTCGTCGGCAAGGGCCAGCTCGGCGCCGTCTACCCGGGGGAAGAGCTGGAGTTCCCCGCGATCCCGGAAACGGGCGAATGGTCGGGCGCCTCGATCAGCGCCGACGGCAGCACCGTGGCGTGGATGGGGGAGGAGATCGGCGAGCAGGCGGCGGCGCTTCCCTCTGAAACCCTCGACCCGAACTACACCGAACCGCTGTGGCGGCGGATCGCTCCCGGCTCGGAAACCGCCACCGAGCGGGTGACCGGCGGATCGGACCCGGGCAATCCCCTGTGCGTGGAATCGGGCGAGAGCGCGCTGCCGGCCACGCCCTCCGCCCTGGATCCCTGCCAGGGGCCGTTCGTGACCGAACAGGGGGGCGGACGCCCCACCACGGGGGTGTGGGGGGAGAGCCGTGGTGTCGGCGACTTCATCCCGCGGCTCAGCGCCGACGGCTACACCGTCGCGTTCCTCTCCGAGGAGAAGCTGCTCGCCGAGAGCCTCGGTTTCGGGCCGGGCGGCACAGGGCAACCGAGCGATCTCTTCACGGCCGACATGCACCCCGGCCTCACGCGCGATCAGGCGCTCACCCCGCTCACCGAGATCGGGCCCGAAAAGGACACCTACGACGGGGCGATCGCCGACTTCGAAATCTCCGCCGACGGCGAGCAGGTCGCGTTCGCGACGCTGCGCACGCAGTTCCCGCTCGGCTACCCCCAGTACGTGGACGCGCCCGCGTCCGAACCGGGGCTGCCGGAGCTGTTCGACATCGATCTGCGCGACGGCACGCTCACGCGCGTGACGCACGGCTACGCGGGTGGGCCGAGCGAACAGCCCCACAAAACCAACCTCCAGGAAGAAGACCAGTACGGGGCGCCCCCCAAGGGCTTCGGCGCGCTCTCGCCCGCCTTCTCCGCCAACGGGGAAACGCTCGTGTTCACCTCGACGGCAGACAACCTCGTCTATGGGGATGGCAACACTCCCCCCGGCGACACGCCGTCGGCGGTGCCCGCCGACGGCAGCGACGTGTTCCTGGTCAAACCGGTGGCGTTCCCCTCGCTGCCCACCTCTCAGTCGTTCGGCCCCGCGCCGGCGATCGGCACCGAACCGGCGTGGCGGCTGGGGGTGACCGCGCTCTCGCGCGCCAACGGTACCGTCGTGCTCTACGTGGCGGTCCCCGCCGCGGGGACGCTCACGGCGCGGGCGCGCGGGTCGCTGCTCGTCGGGGTCGGGCGGCTCTCCGCGCGCGGCGCGACGCGCCGGGGCGTCTCGTGCACCAGCCGGCATGCCCGGCCGCTCCCATGCTCCTCCGGGCGGCCGGTGTCCGCGGGCGCGACCGTGCACTATCATTCTTCGCGCGCGCGCCCGCTCGCCGTCGCCATCCGCACGCTCGCGATCGCCGGACAGAACGCGCACGCCGCCGGGGGCGAATTGATCATGCTCGTACTGAAGCTGGGCAAGGCGTATGCAGGGCTCGCCGCTCAACCTGGCGGCCTCTCGGCGAACGCCAGCCTCACGTTCACCGCGCGCGGCGAGCCTACCCTGCATGCGAGCATCGCGGTCGCATTCCAGCGCACCGCCACGGTGCGGCGCTCGAGCAAGGGCGCCGCCGTGCGCTCGCGACCCCACAGGGGCGCGCGGCGATGAGCGCTCGGTTTTACGCTCATTGGGACGTCACTGCCTCTGAGCCGACCCGCGGGGAGCGGCGATGAGGCGTGTCCTCCCACGCATCTGGACGCTGCTCCTACCGGCGGTTTTGGTGTGTGCGTACATGTGCGGGTCACCCGCCGTGTCCGTCGCGGCGGAAGGCGGCGAAGGGGGCGCCGTGTGGAGCCTTGAACAGCCCTCCCCACCGAAGGCGCCGCCCGGCACGCCGGAACTGTCGCTGCCGATCGGTCTCGGCCAGATCGGCGACATCGAGTTCTGGGAACCCAACCGCGGCCTCTTGATCACGCACGGCAACGGCAAGGCGATCCCGCCCGGCGTGTGGGCGTACGACGGCGTCGAATGGCGCGAGATCGCCGAAGTGTGCGGTGCTACCGAAGGGAGCATCGCGTGGGCCGGCCCCGATGAATTCTGGACCGTCTCCGACGGGCGCCCGGGGCAGGTGAGCGAATCCTCGGGCACGCAGTTCGAACGGCAGGTGCCGCTCGAAGACAACACTTTGTGTCACTTCGCCGGCGGCAGCGTGGTCGGCTCCTACGCCCACCCCGCCGGCGAAGCCGACTCCTATCAGGCGATGCACGCGGCGGCCTGCATCCCGCCGCTGCCCCCCGCCGTCAACTCCGAGGACTGCTGGTTCGGTGGCGACTCGCTCCCCGAACCGCAGCTCGGGGCCTTCCACCTGCACTGGAACGGCGGCGGCCTCGAGGCCGAACCGTACCCCGGGGAAGGGCACGCGGTGGAGAGCATGAGCGTGCTCGAAGGGGTGCTGTACGAGAGCGTCCGCGTACGCGCCGAAGATCCCGTCGCCAAGGAAGAGAGCCGCTACCCGGTGCTGCACACGATCGAACCGGAAGCCTCGCCCCCGATCGCTCCCGAAGCCGCCGAACCGCCGCTGTACGGCTCCTTCGGCGAGCTCTCCGACGGGCTCGAATTCCTGCACCTCTCCTCGGCCGAAGGCGCGCTGTGGGGCGCGGCGGGGAAAAGCCCCAAGGCGACCGCGCCGGGCGAAGAAGCGGGCCAGGTGACCGTCGTGCGCCGCGTCCAGGGCGTGTGGAGCCAGCCGTTCGGGCCCGGCTCGCCCACCTCCGGCATCCCCGCGCACCCGCTCGGCCACGTGCTTGCAAGCGAAGCCGAAGAACAGCGGCTGCTCGGCGGGGAAGCGAAGGCGGCGGCGGTGAGCGGGATCGCCGCTGAACCGGGCAGCGAAGACGCCTGGCTGGCGCTGCGCGCGCCGACCGGCGCCGGCGAAGGCGTGAGCGCGGTGCTCGTGCACATCTCAGCCGTTGGGAAGGTGCTCGGCGCGCAGACGCTGCCCACCAAGGCCGAAGCCGAAGCGGGCGTCGGTCCGAAGGGCGCCGCCGCGCGGATCTCCTGTCCCGCGCTCGAAAACTGCTGGATGGCGACGACCGAGGGATGGCTGTTCCACCTTGCGCCCGAAGGCGAACGGACGATGCGCCCCAACGAAATAAGCGGCTTTCACAATGTGATCGCCTACCGCCCCCTCGATCAGGGCCTGCCGCAGGTGGTGGCCGACGCGCCGCCCCCCGACACCTCGGGCCTCGACGAAGAAGGCTTCGTCGTGCCGAAAATCGTGAAGGGCGAAAAATCGAAGCCTTCGAGCGAATCGAAGGTGCAGCTGCCGCTGCTCTCGCGCCTGCACAGCAAGCTGATCCACCACACCACGCTGCAGCTGAGCTTCCACCTCGCGGTCAAGGCACGCGTGCGCCTGCTCGCCAAGCGTCACGGCCGCCTGGTCGCGTCCACGCGCACGCTCACCCTGAAGGCCGGCAGTCGCACGCTGAGCCTCGGTCTCAACCCGCGGAGCTGGCCGACGAAGCTGAGCCTGCAGACGCACGCGCTCGCGCCGCTGCCGCTCGTCTCCTCGGTGACGGGCGAAGGCGCCAACGTCACGACCGTGTCGACCGGGCTGGTCGTGCTGCCACACGGTGCTTTGACGAGCGGAGCGGTTGGGTCGCCGCACGGCGGCTGGACAAGCGCTCTGGTTGCCTCACCACGCGATTCTCTGACCAGCAGACCGGATCAGCTGCCTTGAGCGCCCGGAGGAATACCCGCGTCCGAGTGGCGCGCGCGCGGCTGGGCCTGCTCGCGGGCGCCCTCGCCACGGCGATCGCGCTGGTGTTATCACTCGCCCTGCCCGGCTCGCACCGCGGCTTGCTCGCCGCCGCGCTGCCGGGTGCGCCCGAAGAAACGATGCCCCAGACCGACGCATCGCTGCCGGCCGGCGAAGTGACGATGATCGGCGCGACGCCCGAAGAACCCGGGGCGCCCGGCGCCGAGGAGACGTGGGGCATCGGGCGTGAGGGCTCGGGCAGCAGCGCGACGACCGTGCTGGTCCGCTACTACGTGCATCCCGGGTCGGTGGAAGCGCAGGAAGGGACCTGGACGCTGGGGCCGGCGCTGCCCGAAGAACTGCCCAAGGCGTTCAACCTCGCCGCGAGCCCGCTCGCCGGCCAGATGACGCCCAAGGGATTCGGTGTGCTGATCGGCACGGAGACAGGGGCCGCCGACAACGAACAGGTCGTGCTCGTGCGCAAGCCCGGCGGCGCCTTCGAAGCGACTGGCCCGGTGCCAGTCGAAGGCGAAGCCGAACCGCTGCTCGCCAAGGGCCAGCACCTATACGGCAGCAAGCGCGCGCCGATGCTCGCGCCGCTGGAAGAAGCCGGCGGAGAAGCGGGGGCGCTGGTGGCCCCCGTCAGCGAAGAAGGGCTGGTCGAGAACGAGGTGCTGCATTGGGATGGCCACCACTGGAGCAGCGAGCCGATCGAAGTTCCCGCCAACAGCTCGGAAAGCTTCCGCGTGCTGGCGATCGGGGCGAGTTCGCCCACCAACGCCTGGCTGCTCGCCGCGCTCTCCGCCAACTACCCGAGCGGCGCGGTCGCGCTCTTCCGCCGCGTCGAAGCCTCGCCGGGGCATTGGAGCTGGAAGCCCGTCGCGCTAAGCGCCGGTGCGGGGGATGGCGAAGCGCATCCGCTCACGATCCCTGTTCAGAATCTCGCCCACGCGGGCGGCTCCCCCGGAAGAGCGAGCCGCTCACCGTGCCCGGGTCAGGTGCGTCCGGCGATCGAAGCTCAGCTGTTGACCGTCACCAGCGAAGGGATCTGGGTGGACGGCGCGCGCGGGGACCTCACGCTGCGCGCCCCGGTCACGGCGACGCGTTCTTCAAGCCGGAAGGCAGCGGTGGAGGCACGGTGGAGTCGAGCTGGTGTGAGCTCCCCGCCGAAGCGCCCGCCGGCACCCCACTGTGCGAGCACGAACTGCCCGAGCAGCTGCCGCTCGGCCCCGCCCGCAGCATCGCCTGGGCCAACGGATCAGGCTTTGGCGAGCGGGTGATCACCGGCCTGCCCGAAGGGGTGAGCCTGCGCCTGGAAGGGGAATCATTCAAGCGCGTGCTGGCGCTCGGCGGCGGCGAAGGCAGCAGCCCCGGCGCGAGCTGTATGGCGCCGCCTTCTCCTCGCCCACCGAAGGGTGGCTGGGCTACTCGGCGATGCCGGTCCACCTCGCGCTGGCGCCGAAGCTGCAGCCCAGCCGCCTGCAGCCGTGGCCGGTGTCGTTCCGCCACCCGCTGGTGGCGGTCGCGCCGGAACCGGGTGCGCCCGTCGGCGCGCTCTCAAGCGGCGCGCTCGCGGTCGGTGAAAACGGCGCGGTCGCGCGCTACAAGCCCGGCGAGGGCTGGCTGCCGGAAAGCCTGCTGGGGCCGGGCGGGCGAGATGGAAACAAAAGTGCGGCTGCGCGCCGTCGCCTGGCCCACGCCTTCATCGCGCCTATGCGGTGGGGGAAGAAGGGGAAATGTGGCTGTGGCGGGCGGAAACGGGCCTCTGGGAACGCGATCCGGCCACGCCGATCAACTTTCGCGCGAATCTCTACGGCATCGCCTTCGACCCCGACGACCCTGCGCGCGGCTACGCCGTCAGGCCGCAACGCGGTCGGGCAGGGGGGGGTGCTGCTGCGCTACGGCAAGACCTGGACTGAAGAACCAGAAGCAGCGCTCCCACCCCAGGTGCAGGGGGCGACCTTCAACTCGATCGCGTTCGCCGGCTCGGAGGCGATCGTCGCCTACAGCAAGCAGCCCAACCCACAGGTCAACGCGTTCGTCGGCGGGCTGCTGGTCAACGAAGGCGCGGGCTGGCGGGTCGAAGCGGAAGCGGAAACAGTCGCAGGGGCCGGCTCGGTCCCGCGAGCCGTAGCAGGGCTGCCAGACGGCGGCGCAGCGTTCGTGGTCAGCGGCAGCGAAGGAGGGCAGTATCTGTACGAGCGCGAAGCGGCCGGCGCCCCGTGGCGGGCGGCACCTACGCCGCTG